>NZ_JBYLRT010000002.1:0-99254 GCF_058140415.1 Microbacterium sp. C-MGS6 | reverse complement strand
GCTAGAGCGCTCACGCGCTCAGCCGATGCCAGCTCGGCAGGCCGAGCTGTGCTCGTGGCTGCGGTTCCTCGTGGACTCAGCCCGCGGTCGGTGGCTCCGGGCTGCGCCCTCCGCTCGGCCGATGCCGGCCCCGGCCCCCGCTCAGCCGCGCTGGGGCCGGGTCTGCTCGAGGTGCTCGGTGCGCCAGGTGTTCTCCTCGCCCCGTGAGAAGTTGCGGGCCTCCGCTCGCGCTCCGCAGCTGCACTCGAGGATTGCAGTGCGCCAGGATCCGTATCCGTCGAACCTCTTGGGGAAGGCTGCGTGTATGCGTGCCTGGGGGCCGGTTCTCCCCTGCACGCGATCCTCGTGGGCTGCTACAGCATCGGGGGCCGTGATGCCGGCGTTGCGGCACCGGAGCAGCCATTCGGGGTCAGGGTCGGGGAGACTGCGCTCGAGGATCTCGGAGCGCGCTGAGATCAGCCAAGGGCGCGTAGGTGTGCTGGCGGCCGCGGTCATGATCCTCCCGTCCGATGGTCGAGGTGTAATCTCTATATTAAGCGTCATCAAAGGACTATTTATACTCACTGGAGGTTCCTATGCCTGGCCAGATGATTGGCTTCGCGGAGATCGCGGAGAAGATGGGCGTGGTGGTCCGTCACGCTCGCAGGGTGGTGAGTGAGGACCCGGACTTCCCCAAGCCGATCACACCGCCTTCGTTGCGCTCTCCTGGCTTCGATGAGGAGGAGGTCGACCGCTATCTCAAGCAACGGGCTGAGCGGTCGATGCGCCGAGTCGGCCGGCCGCCGGCTACGGTCGCAGGCCAGCGGGTGAAGCTCTCGCCTGAGCAGCTCGAGGAGATTCGCTTGGAGTTCCGTGGCCGATCGACGATTGCAGCTGCGGCGCGTGCGTTGGGGATTTCTGAGGTGACGATGCGTTTCCGGCTGAATGGCACATCCTCGTGGCTCCCTACCGAGCTGCCGAAGCTTGCCAGGCACCTAGGTGTGTCCGAAGCCGAGCTGCTCGGGAAGTAGGCCGCCGAGATGGAGCTGAACGAGGTCTGGAGTGATCGCCGGCTCGGCATCGCCCTGATGAACCGACTCAGCGCGTTCGGCCGGCACGGGCGAGTGGATACCCGTCTGATCGCGGAGCATTTCGGGGTAGCTCCCGGCACTGTGCGCCGTTGGATCCGTGAGGGCGTTCCGCGATCGCGCGTGGAGGCGTTGCGCGAGCTCGTGATGCCATCCGCGTCGATCCGCAGGCAGGAGAAGGTGGATCTCGACTACGCCCGTGAGGCGTTGTGGGATATCGGCGGCCGCGGCGCCCCGGTGAGCGAGCTGTGGGTCAAGAACGGATGGCTCAAGCCGCATTCGCTCGCGGTGGTGCTGTTCGGCGATCGGCAGTTGTGCACGGCCCGCCTCGGCCGCGCTGATGGCGATCGTACGAATGCCCGGATGCGGGCGGACGGCGGCGAGGTGATCGAGCTGGAGACGTTCCGGAACCGTTTCGCGGCCCAGATCGCCAAGATAGAGCTGCTCGAGCACGTTGCCGAGTGGCGGGTCTCGCTCCCCCACGGTGCGGTCAGCCGCGGGCATACAGAAGCATGGCTGGCATCAGCTCCTCGGCCGACGCTCGAGGAGCTGCGGCTGCATCCTGCGGTGAAGATCCCGCACACCAAACCGAGGAAGCCGAAAGCCCGGTGACCGATCAGGTCAACGGGCTTTCGAGCTGGGGAAGCTGGGCATCTCACCCTCATCTCCCGTGATCGGGACGTGGTCGGCTTCCGCGACCGTTGGTTGCCATCTTAGTTCTGTGAGCTGGTGACGTCGACGGGGCGCCAGATGACCATCGCGGGCAGCTCGAGGCGCGTCCAGGGGCTGAAGGGGCGGTCGTCTCCGAATACGACGCCATGGTCCTTGTCGAAGCGGCTGGCGACGGTGCCGGCTGCTGAGCGGACGATCACGCCGGCGGGCAGAGCGTCGAGCTCGTCTGCGGTCTGGACGACGTCGTAGAGGGCGGTGTGGTCGATGACGACCTTGAGGATCTGAGCCAGAGTCGACATGCTCCCGGCGAGCTCGCCGTGCATCTCCCCGAGGAGCTGACCGGTGACGGCGCTTCCGTCGTGGCGGTCGACGTCGGCAGCGAGATCCTCGCTGATCTCCGTGAGGAGGGCCTGGAGCGTCTCTCGGAGGGACTTGGGCGTGGTGGGTTCGGTGGTGGTCATTCGATCCTCCTGAGGCTGTAGAGGGCCGCACCTGGTGGGGTGCGGCCCTCTGCTGGTGACGGTCACGCCAGGCGTGCGGCGAGCTCGTCGATCTTGTCGGGGCGGAAGCCCGACCAGTGGTCCTCGTCGGTGACGATGACCGGGGCCTGCATGTATCCGAGGGCCTTGACCTGCTCGAGGGCCGTGGGGTCCTCCGAGAGATCGTGGATCTCGTACTCGATGCCCTTGGCATCCAGCGCGCGGTAGGTTGCATTGCACTGCACGCAGCTCGGCTTGGTGTAGACGGTGATCGACATGTTCACCTCCTCTCTCTGTCTGTTCGTGGGTCGGTGGATGGGTCAGAGTGCGCGAGGGTCGTCGCCTTGCGGGTGCTCGTCGATGCGGAAGTCGTCAATGGTGCGGAACTCCCAATCGGCGGGATACCGGCCGTCGCTGTAGAGCGCCTGCAGGTAGGAGAGCGCGGCGTCCTCGCCGTCGGTCGCGGCGATGTTCATGAGGGTCGAGTACTCCTCGGCGGTGAGCTTCACCTGGCTGTTGCGCTCGCGCATGCCGTGCTCACTGGTCGCGATCCCCTGGTAGCCGTGGACACGCACCCGGACAGGCTTGCTGCCGGTGAGGGCCTTCTGGTGTGCCGCGGCGCGGCGGAGGGTGCGCTCACGGCCGCGCTTCGTGGTCACGGACTGCCGGTTCTTCGTAGCGAGCTTCTTCAGGTTCTCGGTCCGCGGCTTGGTGTCGCCCTTCAGCCAACGCTGAATGGTGCGCTGGCTGACGCCCTGCCGGCGGGCGGCTTCCTTCGTGTCGATGCTCTCGGCGCCGCCGCGGACGGTGCCGTAGAGGTTCTGCAGCATCTCCTTGACGGTGGCATCCTTCGGCGCGGTCGCCTTGCGTCCGGTGAGCCCGGAGAACACCTTGTTGCGCCGGGAGGCGAAGTCGTCGGGAGTCATGTCGGCCATCGTCATCACCTCCGGGTCAGATCAGTTCCTGGTCGAGGAATTCTTTGCCCTCGTACCGGCCGCGGCCGGTGAGGAACTTCAGGTGCCCAGCGAGCTCGGTGAACCCTTCGGGCTTGAACTGTCCGAGGCCGCGACCGAAGTTGCGGGCCTCGCCCGGCCAGGCCTTCGCCGGGTCGATCTCGTTGCTCGTGTAGAGGACGGTGTCGGCGATGATCGCGACCGGCCAGCGGCCGGTGTTCTTGCCGATCTGGTGGATGCGGCGGATGATCGCCGCGCGGGCCTTCGCCTGGATCGCGTGGTAGCGCTCGGGGGCGTATCCGTCGCGGCCGCGGTGGTGCTCGTGGCTGGCCATGAGACCGAGGCCGCGAGTGTAGAGGTTCTTGAGCAGGTCGCGGGCTGCCGTGTCGTCCGGGTCGCCGGTGTCGAGGGCGGTGCGAGCGTCGCGGACGCGCTCATACCAGGTGTCGAGGAGGCGGGTGTGCTGTTCCCAGACGTAGGCCTCCTGGATCTCGAACGAGTATCCGCAGTCGAGGGCGATCTCGAGGGTGGGCGTGCTCACCCAGGTCAGCTGACCCGTGGTGTCCTCGTCGCGGTTGCGGGGGTCGAGCGGGTTCGGGGTGAGCCATTCGGCCTTCTCCGGCATCGGCACCCGCCAGTAGCCGGGGGTGTTCTTGTCGAAGGCGATCGGCGTGCCCTCGGGGAGGTAGGTGGGGGCGCCGACGCCGAGCTGCAGGCCGGCGACACCGGCGAGATAGGAGCCGCCGCGGTCGAAGCCGTGCACGTACCGGTGGGTGAGCTCCTCCTCGGTGGGCTTGCGCTGCCAGTTGATGTCCGCCTCGAGGGTTGCGATCTCCGCCGGCGGGACCGGCTCGGAGGGAGCGAACCGGAGCAGGCGCTGCTCCTTGCTCGGGGCTGTGGTCATCATGAGATCCAGCCCGGTCGTGGATGCCGAGACCGCGTAGGGCGCGCCGAGCGCATCCGCGAATCGCTGCAGCCGGCGGGCGACGTCGGCCGGGCCGGTCGCGCCGGCCATGATCGGCGCGAAGTCGTCCTTGAGCGCGGGGATGAGCACGAATCGGCCGCGCAGCTGCGGGTTCTCAGGGTGCCAGACACGGGTGGTGGCGTTGAGTGAGCGCTCGGTGCCGCCGACCTGCCAGCCGGCGTCGATCGCATCGGTGATGAACGGGATGTCCTTGGTGCGCTTCTTCAGCTCCTCGGTGAAGTCGAAGGTGCCCGGCTTGGGGAGATCTGCCATGGGCAGGCCGAGCTGCTGCGCGGCGCCGAGCGTGACGAACAGCTGTCCGTCCTCGTTCTTCCAGCCGTTCTTCACGCCGAGACGGAGGTGAGCGATCAGCTGAGCGACGTCGCCGAGGTGGCGCAGCGGGAAGGGCAGCTCGAGGCGCTCCCCTGACGGCATCCAGAGCCCGTCGACGTGCAGTACCGCCACGGCGCCCGCGAACGGGCTCGTGGTCTTCGCGGGCGCCGTGGGACGTGCCGCTGCAGGGGCTGGCGCCGAAGGCGTCGGCGTCGTGGGCTGTGTGGAAGCATCCGGAGCAGCGGCCGCAGGGGCCTCCGGCTCGTCGACGGCCGGCTCACGGCGGGGGCGCTCACCGGCGTCTGCCGGAGCTACGTCGAACAGAGAGGGAGGCTGCGGCGCCGTCGGCCCTTCAGACGGCCGCTGCGGCCCCGTAGACACGGTCCCCGGGGCGGGCGCACCGTCGTCGCCGTCAGCGCCGGTGAGGACGCTGAGCGGGATCTCCCAGACGCGCTGCTGCACACCCTCGATTCGGCGAAGAACTGCGGCACGACCTTCGTTGTCCGTGGATACCCATCCGTGCGCCTGGAAGGAAGAGCCGATCGACATCGGGGTATCAGAGAGGCTTTCGCCGGCGCCTCGGGCGACGCGGGAGATGAGCTCGTAGGTGACTCGCGGATTCAGGAGCAGCTTGGCATCCGGCCCATCGCCCTTGACAGCGCCGATCCGGGGGCCGTTGGGCAGCAGCATGTCGTGCGGCGGGTTCCCACGAAGGGTCCACCCGAACTGCTGCGCATGCGCGGGAGCGTCGCCCTGTGTGGTGGTGAGGTGCGCCATGTTGGCGGCGAGTCCCTCACGGATCAGCTCGATCGTGGTCATGCCGGGGTCGCCGGCGCCGTGGTCCTGTCGGCGGATCGCGGTCAGGATGCCGTCGATCGCCCACTCGAGGAACTCGTTCGCCTCGTCCCGGGTTATCGCGTCGACGTCGACGAGCATGCGCAGCATGATGTGGATGCCGTGGGTCGCGGCGACGGCAGCCTTCGTCATGCGGCCCTTGGCGCCGTCCGAGTGGGGCAGCGGCGAGATCCGCTCGAGCCACATCGCCGAGAGCGCCTCGTTGCTCGAGCGGCCGGGGGTGTCCTCGTCGAAGAACTCCGCCTCGAGAGCACGGCGGTGCTTGCAGAGCCACTGGATGAGCGCGGCGCCGAGGATGGCACGCGCCTGGCGGCGGTCCTTCTTCTCGAGGTCGGCGAACGTCTTCGGGGTGTCGACGATGTCGCCGGGGCTGATGTCGATGGTGAAGACGCGCTGCAGGCCCGATCCGTGCAAACCGACCTGCCCGGTGGCGATCACAGAGGCGTCGATCGGCTTGCTCTCGCTGGTGCCGCCGCGAGCCTTACCGATCACGCGGGGTGCGCGGTCGAAGATCGCGCGGGCGAAGTTGTCGATCTTCGCCTCGGCCTTGCGTGCGTCCTGTGCGTCGACGAAGTCGTCGGCGAGCACGGGCATGTGGCTGACGTGCTGCGCGAGGAGGCGAATCATGCCGATGAACGAACCGCCAGCCTGCGTCGCGGACAGGATCGTCTTGCTCGCTCCGACACGGTCCGTCAGCTCGGGAGCGAAGTAGTGCATCGCCTGGCGACCGCAGGAGGACTTGCCGGATCCGGGAGCGCCCTCGAGGTAGGTGATCAGCGGGACCGGAGCGAACGGCGCCTCCCAGACGAGGCCAAGCAGCGGGGCGATGACGCGGGCAGGAAGCTTCTCCCGCAGAGACACGGTGCCCCGGATCCAGGCCTCCCGCAGCACCTTCGGGTCGAGGGTCGGCTCGGGCACGGTGAGCTTCTGGATGCTGCTGGGCATGCGGACGTCGACGTCCAGGTGGCCCTGGCCGGTGATCGCGCCTCCGCCGTGCACGAAGAAGTCGCCGAGGTCGGTCTTGCGCCAGCCGGTCGCGGTGTAGATCCGGTTGAACGAGGACGGGGCGCGGCGGGCGCGGTGAATCGCGTTCCAAGCCATGTCGCGGCCGCGGCGTGAGGAATCCTCGAGCATGCCAGGCCAGCCGAGGTGGTTCGTCCACTTCCCCTCGCGGAGGACCTCCTCATCCCAGACCACGACCTGGCGCTCGACGATCACTTCGCCGTTCTCGTCGTAGAGCGGACGTCCAGTCTCCGGATCCCGGGACCAGCGCGAGAACTCGACGATCATCTCGCTCAGCGGGGAGGCGGTGGCGTCGTCACCGTCATCCTCGAGCGAGGCGGAGAGGATCTCGGCCCAGCCGTCCATGATCAGATGGAAGCGGGGTTTCCACCCGCCCCCCTCGTCCGGGACGTACTTGACCTGAACAGTCTGCCCGTTGCGGACCCGGTATTCGGTGCCGATATTCGGGGTGCCGTCGTCGCCGGGGATGAACTCGTGGCCGGTGAAGCGCGGCGGCTGCTGATCGTCGCCGTCGTCGTCGGATACTGCCTCGATCGGAGCGACGTTCTGCCCCTGGTCGCGCCATGCGGTGATGCTGACCGGCGTGCGCACCTCGGCGAGCTCGTGAGCTTCGCGGGCGATCTCGGCTGCAGACTCGATGATGGCGTCCGCGTCGTTCAGAGCCGCGTGGGTGATCGGGTCATCGCCGGAGTACTCGATGCGGGCCTTGGTGAGCGCGTCGACCATGCGGCGGAAGCGGATGTCGGACTCCGTCGCCCAGGTCTCGGCTGCTTCGCGATGCTGGGGTGCTGCGGCGCCGGCGGCAGGGATCCGCTCGAGGTGGGCGCGGATCTCGCGACGGCAGACGTCGACTGCCTTGATCGTGCGGTGGGCGTCGCCGACGGCGGCGAGCAGCGCAGACTGCCGAGCGGTGATCTCCTCGAGCTCGTCGACGCCGAGGCCTGCCTCGAGGTGGTCGCTGAGATCGGCCTTGTCCTCGTCGACGGCGGGACGCAGCAGCGTGACCGATGCTGCGACGCCCTTGAGGAGCCGGTGCATGGTGACACCGCGCTTGTAGCCGGCGGCGTCACGGTCGACGACGACCTTCACGGTGGCGCCAGCGAAGACGTCGACGAGCTCCTCGGGGAAGCTGCCGGCTCCCTGCGCGTTCGTGGTGGCGACCAGTCCGGCGGCGATCGCGTTGTCGGCGTCCTTCTCGCCCTCGACGATCCACACCGGGTTGCCGGCGGCGATCGCCTCGAGCAGCTGCGTGTGGTGGTACAGCACAGGCGTGAACCACTCAGGCTTCTTCGTGAGCCACCGGCCCTTGTCGCCCATGAACCGCTGCCGGAACCGCTTGTGGGTGACGCCGTCGAGCACGGTCTGCTCGCGGATCACCTCCTCGATCACATCACCCTTGGAGTCGGCATACGGGTAGGTGAGAACGCGCTGCCAGGTGGCCTTCTTCAGGCGCTCCTCTAGGCCGGCGTCATCGTCTTCGGTGATCCGGCGGGGCACCTTGTGGGTGGGCACGAACTTGGTGCGAGGGGTGCGCTTCTTCCGCTCGCCGCGCTCGTTCTCCGGAAGCGGCTCGTCGAACAGGTCCGCGGGGGCCAGATGGATCGCCGCGGCGATGTCGCGGTACTCGGCGTGGCAGGTGAAGCAGTTAAACAGGACGGCGCCGCGGCGGCTGTCCCACTTGACGCTGAGCGAGCGGTTCGAGTCGCCATGGACCGGACAGAGCGCCATGAACTTGTCGCCACGGATCGACTCGGGCTTGAAACCGCCGGCGTCGAGAGCGTTCCAGACGCGGTCGACGGACGAGCGCTGCGAGCCGACAGGAGGAGAGACGAGCGTCACTGCTGTTGCCCTCCCCCGCGGCGGACGCGGAGGAGTCGGGCAACACGATGCTGATTCTGATTCAGAAAAAGACAGAACTGCGCTACCATGGTGCTCGAACACCTCCTTACATGTTCAACAAAGGGCCGGTTCATCCGGTTCTTCGTCCCGGTCAAGGACTTACAACTTCAGAGCTTCGGATCTACTTGGCGGTAGTTCGGAAGCCACCCACTTCGGAAGATCCCACGAGTTGGCGCTCGAGGGATCTTTTCCTTTTCTAGGCCGATCGAGCCAGAGGCCGCTCCTTCCGAGGGAGTACCGCTGGGTGTCCCGGCTTCTGCTCGGGAAGTTCTTCGAGGCCCGCGATCTGCTGACGAGCACGCTCTTCGGCTGCCTTCTTGGCTTCGTCGGCGCGCTTCTTCTTGGCCCGCTCGATCTCATCGAGTACCCAATCGGGGACGTCGAGCCCTTCGGCTTCAGCCATCCGCATGACGCTGTATGAGCCGAGAGCGATGCCGAGCTCGTCCGCACGCTGCTGGTAGACCGCGAGCTGATCAACAGGCGGGCGCAGCGGGATGTACCCGCGTGTTCCCTTCCGTGGCTGACCCATGTGGGAACCATAGCGAATAACTGAACCAGGATCGATACCTGCTCGGCGTGTCCGCGTGTCGTCTTCACGCTAGCCATGGGTGCAGGTTTCCGGATGGATCGGACATCGATTCAGAAAATTTCTATCGGATCCTCGCGCGCATGCACATGTGGGGGTTACATTCTCGGTTACGGTAACAATCCCCCAGGTTGGCCACTAAATCCCCAGTTCAAGCATGAAAAATACCCTGTTACCAAGGCGTGGTCACAGGGGTGTCAGCGAGCAGTGTGCCGCAGGGTGCTTACACAGAAGAATGCCTGATCAAAAGGTAGATCAACTCTGTGACCAGTTCAGTTGGCTGATGGCTGATCGAAGCGCTGAAGTTCTGGTAACAGAGGCTCAGATGACGTAGGAGATGTCGACGTCCCAGACTCGAACGAGCTTGCCGTTGATGCGGCGGCCTACGGTGTTCCTGTTCGAGCCGTCGACGCGCAGCGCGCCCATCTGGCTGAGCCCTTCTGCGATCTCTGGCGGCGTATATGGGAACGGCTGGCCGGCGGCGGCGGCGGCTTCGATCGCTCGTTCCGTGGCGGTCTGTGGGTGTAGGAGGAGTCGTTCGCCGCGGATCTCGCCGAACGCAGCCATTCCTCCGTCTCGGATGAGCTGGAGGAATGCCTGTGCTGCTCGCGGAATCGGTTGAGAGCGGTCGGCTACATCGTCTTCGTGCTCCGTGGCGTACTTGTGGTCGATCGCGCGGAAGGAGCGCGCAAGAGGGTCCGTGAAGTCCGGGCTCCAGACCAGGTCGAGATCTGTGAGGACGACGAGTTCCATTGCCCACACCTTGAGGGTCTGCCCATTGCGGGTTCTGCTGACGGAACTGCGTGACCCGCTTCCTCGGACGACACCACGGCGCATCAGTCCCTCGGCGACGTCGCGCACGCTCCATGGGAATGTTCGCCCGTCACGGGCCGCTAGAGCGGCGACTCGTTCGACGGCCGGCGTCGGCTGGATGTAGAGCTCATCGGCGTGGTTCCAGCTGATGTCGCCGCGATCGATCTCTGGGAGATAGCGCAGGAACATGTCTGCAGCTACATCAGGGTCGTGCGGGAGGAGCTTGAGGTCGTCGCGGCCGAGGTAGCGGCGGGTCTGGGCATATGTGAGCTCGAGGAGGCCCGGAACATCTGAGATCCTGCGGCCGCCGCGGAGTGCGACCCGGATGGCGGCGCCAAGCGCCTGGTCGTGGACGTCCTGCGCCTGAGCGAGAAGCCGGCGAGCCCTGGTCACGAGCTGCTGTGCCTCCTCGAGTGTGTGAGGTTCGGGGAAGGGGTGCAGCTCGTCGGTGCTCACGAGTTCTCCTTGCGTTCAGGCGTCGATCTGTCGGTCGATGAAGGCCGCCATGCCGGGGACGGTGAAGGCAACGACACCATGTTCGGGCGCGTAGATGAGCCCCTTCGCGATGAGCCCGTTCCTCGTCGGACTCATGCTGCCGACTGTGCGGCCGAGGCGCGCCGCGACGTCGCTCGAGGCGCTGCCGTCGTCGCCGTCCTCTGCCATCTTGCGGAGGTACTGCTGCTCTGCTCGGGTGGCTCTGTCCCAGCGGACGCGGAAGAACCCGTTGTCGAGCTGGTTGGTGCCCTCGAGGACGCCGAGCTCGGCGTCGGTGCGAGTGATGTTCGGGCCGGTGGCCTTGTTCCACGTAGATTGCCCGTACTGCTGCAGGAAGTAGGGATAGCGATCGGACGCTTCGACGACCAGCGCGATCGCGTCGTCATCCCAGGAAGCGTCCTCCTGCGCGGCGGGGATCGAGAGGGCCTCGGCGACGACGGCGGTGTCGATCTTCTCGATCGGGAGGTAGCGGAATCTCTCGGCGTAGGACTTCGCTTCGGCGAGGATCCGGGGCAGGCTCGGAAGGCCAGCGAAGCCGAACAGGACCCGCCAGTCGTCTTGTGCGGCGGCGTGCGCGATCGCGCAGAGGGTGGCGAGCTCGTCGGAGGTGAGGTCCTGTGCCTCGTCGACGAGGATCGCCAGGCCGACGTTCTCCTCGGCCGCGGCGTCTGCGAGATCGCGAATGAGGGTGCGCAGGTCGGTGTCGAGGATCCCGGTGTCGGCTCCTCCCCCGCTGGTGCCGGCGAGATCCAGCCCGAACGTCCAGGTGCCCTGCGTGTCGTAGGACGCTTTGAAGCTCAGCATCGTGGTCAGCGCCTTGAGGAGCTTCTTCCCAGCGGAGGGCCGTGCGAGATCTCGCAATGGCTCATAGAGTGCCTCGCCCAGCAGCTCACGGAGAGTCTTGCCGCCGCCGGCCTCGATCTGTGCCACCACCCAGTCGCGCTTCGCGGCGTTGCGCCGAAACTCGGACAGCAGGACGGTCTTGCCGACCCCGCGGAGGCCGTAGAGGACGAACGGCTGATCGGTGCGATCGCGCTCAACTCGCTGCATGGAGACGGCCCACTCGCGCAGAGCTTCGTCTCGGCCGACGAGCGCGGCCGGCTTTCGGCCGGCACCAGGCGAGTACGGGTTCCGGACGGGGTCCATGGCAACTCCAGATCTAGGGAAATCTAGCTACTTATAGTGAATCACTAGACATCGCTATAAGTCACTACAACTCTCTAGATGTCGGCACTCGGAGCGGCCAGATACTCCCAGATAAATCACCCTGGATTATCTGGGAGGGCGCTCACCCTCCGTTGACCGAGGGGCCGTCGAAGTCGGGGATCTCGTGCTCGAGGGGAGGAACCGTGACCTGGTGGCCGCAGCTCCCGCAGACCCAGGTGTCGGCCTCGGTGCGCAGGAGTGTCCCGTCGACGGGGCATGTCGGCTGCGTCGACGGGAGGAGCGTGAGCGCATCCATCGCGGCACGCAGTGCGTCTGCCGGCACTTCGAAGGCGGGGTCCCAGGCGATGAAGCTCTGGTCTCTGCTCGAGCTGCGCATCCGGATGCCGGCGGCGCGGGCGGCTCGCCGCAGCTGACGACGGAACTCATCGACGTCGACGGGGATCTCTGCCTGCAGCAGGGAGATGCTGCCCGTCTGCTGCAGGCGAGCGACAAAGGCCGGGTAGTCGATCTCGATCTTCTCGTTGCGGGCGTTCATGCGATGAGTCCCAGGAGGGCGAGGGTTCCCGCGATCACGGCGCCGAGGACAAGGTAGGGGCCGAAGGGGATTCGGCGGCCGCGGCCGTCCTTACGGAGGACCAGGGCGATCGCGTGCGGGGCGCTGAGGAGGTAGGCGAGGATCGTAGCGGCGATCACCGCGGTGAGGCTGTGCCAGCCGAGCAGAAGGCCGATCAGGCCGCCGAGCTTGACGTCTCCGAACCCGATGGCCCCAAACAGGCTCAGAAGCGCGTATACGGCCCACAGGGCCGCTCCGAGGCCCACTGCGGCCGCCAGGCGCCCGACGTCGCCGGAGAGGGCCGTCTGGGCCGTGAGAGAGGCGCTTACGGCTGCGGCGAGGGGGAACAGCATCCGGTTCGGGATCCTGTGCTCGCGGGCGTCGACGATGCTGATCGGGATGCCGCCGGCGATGAACAGCGCGAGGGTCAGCCAGGCGGCGAGGTTTGCGTCGATGAGGGCGGTGAGTCCGAGCAGGGCGCCGCCGGCCGCGGCCGCGGCGATCGGCGGCCAGGTCAGGGTGCGCGGGGCGGCGCTCTGCTCGAGGAGGGTCATGGTCGTCAGCTGGCCAGGGCGTGGCGGCCGCGGATCGAGTGGATGAGCTCCTGCGTCTCCTCGTCGGGTTCGAGGCCGTCCTCGATGTCGTCGAGCTGCGCGTGCAGCTGGGAGACGATCCGCTCGAACTCGACCATGTCGCCGGCGAGGTGTTCGGCGCGCATCGCGTTGCGCCAGGCGAGTTCGTTGCTGGGGTCGATCTGTCGGCCCACGGATGCGGCGAAGCGGGCGTTCGGGATGTCGCCGGCGCGCAGTGAGCGTGTGGCGAGCTCGTGGGCGGCATCCGCGATCTCGGCGATCATCTCGGTGCGGATCCGCTCTGCCCAGACGTAGCGGCGCTCGCTGACGCCGCTGAAGGGCTGGCCCTTCACCAGGTGCATGGCGTTGATCAGGTCGGCGGTCTCTGCAGAGGCCGGATCCGGGGTGACGAGCTCGCGCCAGACGTCCCAGTCGGAGCGGACGTCTGAGTGCAGCCTGTAGCCGGCGGTGCCGACCTTCGGCACGAACTCCTCGCCGTCGTTCGCTCGGCCAAGCCAGCGGCGTGCGCGCGAGGTGAGGGCGTTGCGGCTCTTCGCTGCACTGTCACCTCGCGGGTCCTTGCCGGGCCAGAGCGCGGCGTGCACGTCGACCGCGGTCGCCGGGCCGTGCAGGGCGAGGTAGGCGATCAGTTCCGTTGCGCGCGCGGTGTGCGACATCGTCGCCGTCCGAGGCTCCGGGCCACGGGCGCCGTGAATCTCGACGTTGCCGAGCAGCTGCACGTACGGGATGCCGAACAGCTGGATGATCGGCCGCATGGGCGCCGGCTCCTTGGCCTCGGCGGGTGCAGCCGCCTCGGCGGCCGCGGGGGTCGCCTCCTCGGCGGGCTCCTCGGCGGGCTCCTCGGCGGGCTCCTCGGCGGCATCCTCGGTCGGCTCTTCGGCAGGCCCGGGCGCCGCCTGCTCGTCGACGGCAGACGCCGGCGTCGGCGTCGTCGTGATGGAGGGCAGAATGCTCTGCAGCACGATCTTCCATTCGCCGTCGTCCGCGTGCTCATCCTCGTCGACGTCGTCTGCGGAGATCTCGGCCTGGTCGTCGACAGTGGCCGCATCCTCCGGGATGCTCGGCGCCGTGGTGACGGGGAGCTCATCGAGCTCGAGTTCGAGGCTCTTGGCCTCATCGCCTTCGGCGGGGGCCTCTGTGGTGGCGAACAGGTCCAGGATGCGACGCAGCTCGTCGCCGTCGATGATCTGCGGCGTGAGAGGGATGCCATCCTCCGCGTTGGGGATCTGCAGGGAGGCTTCGGCGCCGGCGGCGGAGGCGACGACGTTGAGCGTCCACTCCCCCGCGAGCTGACCCGATGCGACCGCGGCGATCCCCACTCGGGGAAGGCGAGTGACGAGCTCGGCGAGCTCGTCGGCTTGAGCTGCCGCGGGCATCTCTCCGAGCAGGACGATTTCAGGGAACCAGCCCTCGGCCTCGGTGCCTGCAGATCGTGCCTCTTCGATCGACGAGACACCGAGGTCCTCGAGCGTGCGGTCGGTGTCGGCGGCCTGCGCGCGCAGCTCCTCGAGCAGCCGGTCCACGTCGTCGACGTGGCGCACACGACCTGTGTCGAGTGCGACCGGGAGGCCGGGTGCGACCCCGACGAGCGTGACGCGGAGGTCTTCGCCCCACTGGCTGGTGGCCAGCTCGATCGCGAGCGCGGTCATGGCGCCGCTGACGAGCTCTTCCGTGCCGGTGAGGTTCAGGGCGCCGATGTACTCGAGGTCGACCATCAGGTGGGCGTTGAGCGGGTCCTGTCCGATGGTGACCAGCGCCGGGTACGGGGCGCTAGGCGTGCGGGTGAGCGCCGGCAGCTGCCGGGGGTCGACGGTCCATGCCGTGCGGTCCTCGGAATCGGCCTGGAACGGCTCGGGGAGATCCATCGGGGCGTCGAGGAACAGGCTGATCCCGTCCTCGGCGAGACGCAGTGCGTACAGCGGCGGGAGCGCGTTGTCGGAGTCCTGCGCCCACACGGCGAGGTGGCGCAGCGCGTGGTCGACGTCGTCGATCCCGAGCCGGTCCTCGACCGCGCGCAGCTCGAGTTCCATGGTCTCCGTGTCGCCTGCGGGCATCGCGATCCGCTGCCCGGCCTTCCGTTCCCGGCGCTGCTTGAGGCGGCGCGCGGCGAGCACGCTGAGCAGGCCGGCCGCCGCGACAGCGCCGATCCCGCCGGCGGTGCGGATGTTGAAGATCTCGTCGATCCACGAGGCGCTGTCGGCGTCCTCCTCGGCTTCGGCATCGATGACGACGTCGTCGGCCGGCGCCTCCGGCTTAGGCTGCGCCTCCCCCATCGGCTTCTCGTCGACGACGCTCGCGCCCCCATCGACGTCGGCGCTCTCGGCGCCGGTCTCGTCGACGTCGACGCCTGCCGGAGCCTCGTCGACAGCCGGCGCCTGCTCGGTCACGGGTGCCTCGACCGGCGGAGTAGGTGCCGGCGCCTCCACGTGGGGCGTCTCGGCCGCGGCCGCGGGAGCTGCGGACGCGGGAACGGTGAGAACCCATCCGGGCAGGATGAGGTTCGGGTCGGTGAGCTGCTGCCCGTCTGGCTGGATGGTGTCGCGGGAGGCATCCGCGATCTCGTCGTACCGCTCGCCGGCGCCGAGCTCGGCCTCTGCGATGTCCCAGAGGGTGTCACCGGACTCCACGACGATCGACTCGGCTTCCGTCGACGGAGCCTCGCTGGTGGCTGTGGCGGCGTCTGCCGGCAGGGTGAGCACCCATCCGGCGTTCAGCCAGTGATCTGCGGTGAGGGCGTGGCCGTCGGCCTGGGTGACGCCGTAGTTCAGCTGCGCGATCTCCTTCCACCGTTCCCCGCTGCCGAGCGCCTGCTCGGCGATCCGCCACAGCGAATCTCCGTCCTTCACGGTGACGGTGGGAGCTTCGACATCCGCCGTCTCGGCTGCCGCCGGTGCCGGCGCCGGGGTGCTGTCCTGGGTCGCGACGCTCGAGTCCACGGACGCGGTGGCGGCGATCGGTGTCGAGGTGTCGACGGGGGCATCCGCGGCGACGGCGGCCATCGGCGCGACGACGGTGGAGAACATGACGACGATCGCGCCGAGCATGGCTCCAGAGAACTGCTGTGACAGCCCGAGCGCCGGGATCTTCGGCGCGCGCATGTGACGCATCCGCGACCCGGCCTCGATGAGGAAGCCGATCACGAAGTACGCCCAGCACACCCAGCCCACGACGGTCAGTGCGAGGAGGAATGTGCGGCCGGTGTAGTCCGGTGTGGTGAACAGGCTGAGCAGCTCGCCCCAGGAGGCGGGGATGAGCTGCTCAGCGAAGGTGATCAGCGCGACGGGGATCCCGACGAGCACGATGGCCAGCGCGAGGAGCGCTCCGAGACCTCTGATGAATCGCATGATCTTGCCTCTCAGTTGTTCACTGACTGCATCTCGTTGACCTCGAGCTCAGCATTGCTCTCGGTCGTCAGCGGGATGGTCCCGCTCTGGCCGGCCGCCTGCCACTCGAACACCCACTGGCTCGTGGCCGTCACCTGGTAGCGATCGCCCGGGCGGGACTCGCTGGTCTGGTGGTAGAGGTAGCCGCAGGTCGGGCTCTCCGTCACGCCATACCCGTTCTGATAGGGCGTGCCGGCGTTGCCGCAGGTCACAGAATTGCCGTCACCCATATCCCAGCGGATCGACGTCACACGGACGGAGCCGGTGACCGTGATGCCTGCTTCGGTCTCGCTCACCGTGTATCCGTTGTAGGTCGTCGGGCCGGGGTTGGCGACCCACATCCACACGGGCACGCCGACGTGCGTGCGTCGGTAGCCCCACTCCGGGTTCACCTGAGGCGCCATGCCAACCTCGAACGCCTGGACGTTCAGCCGGGCGGAAATGAGCCGGGCGGCCTGAGCGGGGGTGATCGGTGCGCCGTCAGGCGGGGTGACGAACCACTGTGCGACGGTGAACGGGCCGCTGGAATCGCACGGCTCGTACCACGCGCCCTTGCCCTCCTCGCGGCCAGCAGGAGGCGGCGACTGAGGATCGACGAGCTTCCAGCACTCTTCGCTTTCACCGTCGCCGCCGCCGTCACCTCCACCGTCGCCGCCGCCGTCACCACCTGGCACTACGACCTCAACGGTGCACTCTCCGGTGATGGGGTCGTACTGCGCACATCCAGCCGCTGACGCACTGGTTGCGGGGACGATCACCGCGGCGAGGGCGAGGACCAGGGCTCCGATCCCGAGAATTAGCCGGCGCATTCTGTGCTCTCCAGATCCTGCTTGTAGCTGATGATGGCCCACCGCTGCTCGGCCTTGAAGTACCGGGCGATGACCTCGACCTTGATCGAGCTGGGGTTGGGCGCCGGGAACGCCTTGCCGTCCTTGTCAGACGCGCTGGTTTCGCTGTAGTCGACGCATCCGTAGAGGATCGGCTGCCCAAACTCGGATTCCGTGACGCCGTTCGCTCGTGCCGGTGCTGCGTAGGACTGGCCGTCGAGCAGTGTGAACTTCACGTTGCCCTCCGCCTGGTAGCCCTTCTCGGCATAGCGCGTGACCTCGTTGACCACAGCGTCCTTGGCTGAGCCGAGGGCGATCGAGTCGATCGCGGACGGGTCGTCAGGGTGCTCGCTTCGAATCTCGTCCCAGATCCTGAAGTACTCCTCTGCCGTGGCGTAACCTGCGGCGATCGCGTCGGTGTCGCTGGCGGGTTCGGCTGCAGCCGTCTTCGTCGGCGTGGGGGTGGGCGTCGCCGTCGACGAGGTCGTCGGCTTCGGTGTCGGCTCCTCCGTGGGTGTGCACGCGGTGAGGAGCCCGAGCGCGATGACGCCCGCGGCGGTGATGCCGGCGATCGTTCGGGTGGCCTTCATGGGGATCTCCTTCATTGGGTGAGCAGTGTGGCCTTCGCTTCACCCTCGACGGGGAGGGTGTTGACGCCGAAGAGGCTGATGAATCGGGTCTCGACGGTGGACCAGACGCGGACGGTGATCTCGCCGCCCTGAGCAGTGACGGTGCCTTCGTAGCCGGCGGCGCGGAGGTAGTCCATTGCGACCTGCTCAGCCTTCGCGGAGTCCATGGTCGACGAGCCCATCGAGACGGCATCTGCGCCGATGGCGCTCGTGCCTGCGCGAGCTGCGGAGCTGGCGACGAAGTGGGCGTCCTCGTTGCCGTGGTAGGAGATGGCGCTGTCGATGACGATGCCGATGATGCCCATCAGGAGCGCTGCGGTGAGAACGAGGAACGGCATGATGCTGCCCTCCTCCTGATCCCGCTGCCGGAGCGGGGTGATCAGCTGTCGCATCATTCACGCTCCTTGTACGGGTCGACGGGCGATCGCTCTGTCACGGTGACGACCCGGGTTCCGGGGAGTCCGGGGAGGGCGATGTCGGAGAGGTCGAGTGTGCAGGTTACGGTGGCGCTCACGGTACCGACAACCCCGAGCGGGGCGTTGATGCCGGAGCTGTCGATCACCACGGTGAGGCTGGTGCAGCTGACACCGGCGTTGGCGAGGGCTGCTTCGGCCATCTCGCGGGCGCCGATCTGCGCTGTCTCGGAGGTACTTGAGAGGGATGCCTCGCGTGCAGCTGCGCCGGCGGCCGACTTGATCGAGAGCTCGGTGAGGGCGATGCGTCCGAAGGCGATCACGGTCAGGAGAAAGGCGAGGATGAACGGCGCGAAGAGGACGAACTCGAGGGCGGTCGAGCCCTCTTCGCGCCTCAGGAGGCGGCGGATGCGGTTCATCAGTCGATCCACCTCTCGACGGGAG
Organism: Microbacterium sp. C-MGS6; assembly: GCF_058140415.1. Taxonomy (NCBI): domain Bacteria; kingdom Bacillati; phylum Actinomycetota; class Actinomycetes; order Micrococcales; family Microbacteriaceae; genus Microbacterium; species Microbacterium sp. C-MGS6. The sequence continues at coordinate 81,106 of NZ_JBYLRT010000002.1, read as the reverse complement.
CGGTGGCAGTGCGTTCGATGTCACCGAACAGGTCGAAGAACGAGTTCGTTCGGCCGGTGATGGTCACGACGACCTCTGTGTCGCTCCGGGAGACGGCGATGGTCGCGTCGTGGAGGTTGGAGGCGTGAGAGTCGATGAAGTCGTTGCCGACGGTGACTGCGCTCGAGGTGCTGCCCTCGTACAGGCGGGCCTCATTGAGCACGATGTTGGCTGTCGACTGGGCGGCGTTGCCGGCGTCGAAGAAGATCGCTGCCTGGATGATCAGGAAGATCAGCCCGGCGAACATCGGGAAGAGGAGAACGAATTCCACGTTGCCGTCGCCGCGCTCCCCCGTCACCCGGGTGCGGAGGGTGCGGAGGAGCGCGGCGAGACGACGGGAGAGGCGCATGATCAGAACGGGTCGGTGATCTCTGCGAGACGGGCTTCAAAAAAGCCGGTCATGACGCCGGCGACAATCCCGGCGATGACGATGACGAGGATGACGATGAGGACGAAGGACACGAGGCCATCGCCCTGCTCACGCTTCCCTTTCATGTCATCGATCAGTCCGTCGAAGTAGACGCGCAGGAAGATCGCTGCGCGGGTAAGAGGATTCATGGTGCGCCTTTCGTTGCTGTGCTGTCGAATGTCATGGGTGGTGATTTCGTCTGCGATCGGACATCACCCCGTGAGATTCATCAGGAGCGGGGTGAAGATCATGCCCATGAACACCACAGCGACAGACCAACCCCCGATAGATGTGAAGTCGTCGCTGATCTTGTTGGCCTTGGCCTTCTCGGCCTGCAGAACCTTCACCCGTAGCCCCCTTCCGGTCGACCTCAGTGTCTCATATATGGAAGATCCCGTCTCGTCTGCCGACCGGGTGATCCGGGCGACTTCAGCGAGCTCAGGGACGCCGATCTTCTCGGAGAAGGCGTTCAGCGCCTCCCAGGAGGGGGTGCCCGAGAGGCGAGCGCGGGTGAGCTCCTCGCGGATTCGGACGAACACCCAACTCTTGCCGATCGCCGCGGCGTTGGTGAGGGCAACGGTGGGCGGAGCGTTCCTCTTGCGTTCCGCAGCCACGAGCTCGAGGTAGATGGCGACGCCGCGGGAGAATTCCTCGCGTGCGGCCTTCGCAGCCTTCCTAAGGTCCCGGTCGGCTCCTGTCCAGCCGAGCACGGCGAGGGGAAGCCCCAGCGCCGCGACGGGGAGTGCGAATCCGCTGAATCCGATCATGTTGAGCACGAGAGACACCAGGCTGGGTGCGATCAGCAGAAGCAGTGCGTCGCGGGTCTTCTGGTACAAGTACTTGTTCACCGGCGTGCCGACGAGCTCGAGATCCTGCACGGGGATCGTGAACCCGGGCAGGTCGGGGATACGTCGGTGCACCCAGGACCCGACTCGGGTCTCCAGGTCTGTGCGATGTTCCGCGTCGACGACGGACACGGAGCCGATGCGCTCGGCGACCGCGGACAGCCGCGGCTGCCGCGGCAGCAGCGCAGTGAGGACGATGGCGAGGCCGGCACCGATCAGGGCACCGGGGATGATCAGGATCTGCCACATGGTCAGCTCCTCCCCTCGTGAGGGTTGACCAGGATGCGCGGCAGCGGGCGGAACCGGATGAGCCTCTTCAGGAAGTAGAGCGCGACGACGAAGATGCCCATCCACATCGCCAGCAGCATCTGGCCGAGTGGTGTCTGGTAGGACGCGAAGAACTGCGACTGCCCGAGGAACGGGAACGCGCACAGCGCGGCGAGGACGATCAGGGTGATGACCTGAACGGTCCGCTGCGGCTTAGCACGGTCTGCGGCGATCTCACGGCGGTTCTTGACCTCGTCGAAGACGTCATCGGACAGGTCGTCGAGCGCAGCAGCGAGACCGTTGCCGCGCTCCTTCGCGGCGAGGAGCAGCTGCGCGACGACCAGGTCTCCGGTCGCATCGTGGAGGTCGTCGCCGAAGGCGTTGAGGGCGTCCTCGATCGGCCACCGGCTGGTGAGTCGCGCGGCGAGCCGCTCGACCTCCTTCCGGATCGGCGGCGGAGTGGACTTCACCGAGGCCTGCAGTGCGGCCTCGAGGCCGATCGATCCGCCCGAGATCATGCCGGAGAGGCTGCGGGTCCATGTCTCGAGCGCCTGCAGCTTGTCGACGTCGTCGCCGTCGCCGCGGCCGCCGATGAGCAGCGGCAGGATGACAGCGAACACCGGGCCGGCGAGCAGCATCACGGTCCACCCAGAGACGAGCCACAGCACGATGCCGAGCACGAGGCCGGCGCCGCCGGCGATGAGGTTCCGTCGAGTGACGTACGTGCGCCAGCGGGACACGGCCTGCTTGACCTTGCGGGGGAACTCGCGGGTGCGGTTCTCCTGCGAGGGGAAGATGCCGAGCAGGATCACCAGGATCCCGGACAGTCCGAGCCCGACCATCAGCGGGAGGGTGGCGCTCATGCTGCCGTCTCCTGGATGTTCCGGAAGAAGTCCCGAGAGAGCCCGGCCTCGTACAGGACCTCGTCCATCCCCTGCGTGGGCCGGCCGACGAGGACCTGCTGCCCGGCCTTGTTCAGGGCGAACAGCGGGTGGGCGACGGGGTGACCCTCGACGGTGCCGACCTGCGCGATCTCGGTGACCATGCGCTTGACGGTGCCGTCTGGGCGCCGCACCTTGGCGACCTGGATGATGAAGTCGATGTGACGGGCGATCTGACGGTATGCGTACTCCGTCGAGGCGTTGCTCTGGCTCTTCAGTGCGAGGTCGGCGAGTCGCTCGATAGCGTCGCTCGCGGAGGCGGCATGGAGCGTGCTGAGCGAGCCCATACCGGCCTGCATAGCCTGGAACATCGCGTCCACCTCGCCACCTCGGACCTCGCCAACGATGATGCGCTGGGCATCCAGTCGGAGAGCGGACTCGAGCAGGTTCACGAGCGTGATCTCTCCGGGCTGGCTGCCGTCCGCCGCCCTCTCCCCCAGGCCCGGACGGTACTGCAGCGGGGTCACGATCAGGTGCCGGTCGCCCATGAGGTCGAGGTGGAGCTCGCGTTCCTTCTCGATCGTGATGATCTCCTCGAGCGGGTCGATCTCGTTCGACAGGCCGCGGAGCAGTGTCGTCTTGCCCGCGGCGGGGTGGCCTGCGACCACACCCGACCGGCCGGCGCGGACGAGGGCCTTGAGCAGCTCTGCCATATCCGGGGTCAGAGACCCGAGCTCGACCAGGTCGTCGAGGGTGATGTCGACGAACCTGTGGATGCGCATGACGATCTTGGGGCGCTTCGAGATCGGCGGGTGCGTCGCCTCGAGGCGGCCGATGCCGCCGGGAAGGTCCATGGACAGGATGGGGTGGGCGCTGGACCAGGGGCGTGCGCTCTCTCCCTGCAGCGTGGCGATCATGCGGATCTCTTCGACCAGATCCTCGTCGGTGGGGGTGATCGGGGCGACCTTCACCTTCTTGCCGCCGGCGTACTTGACCCAGACGCTGTCGCAGCCGTAGATGTCGATGTTCTCGACGCGGCTGTCGTCGACGAGGGGCTGGAAGCGGCCGAGGCCGTACAGGCCGTCGATGATCGCCTTCGCCATCCGGTGCTGCAGCTCCTGGCTCCAGACGGCCCGGTCTCCGTCCTCGGCGGTGATCATGGCCATGCGGTCCTTGATCACGTCGAGGGCGTGGGTCTGCGCGATCGCACGCTGGTCGGCTTCGCTCATTCCCGGGCGGTCGGTGAGGGAGCGCTGGAGCAGCTCGGCGACGTCGCTGCGCAGCGTGCGCAGCAGAGCCCAGTCGACCTGTTCGGCGATCTTCGGCTCGTCGTCGCCCGGCGCCGCGGCCGGAGTCGTCTGACGGGGCGTCTGCGGCGTCTGGGAGCGACGAGTCGGGGCCGACGTGCCGGCGGCGGCGAGCAGGTGCGCTGCTGGCCCTGTGGGCTGTGGCGCGGGCAGGCCGGGGACGGCGCCGGGGTCCGGGGAGGTGAAGGCCGGAAGGTCGAGGAACGACCCGTAGTCCGGGCTGTCGTTGTTCGAGGTGCTCATGATGCGCTCTCCTGCTGACTCGGGCGGGCGCCGAGGTGCTGGTGCCGGCGGGCGATGCGCTGGTTGATGTTCGCCTGCGCGGCACGGACGGAACGGATGTACCCGCCGGTGAGGAACTTCTTGGGCTGATCGAGGCCGATGCTGAACGTCGCCGCGCCCCGCGGGTCGTGCTTGATCTCCGCAGTGACCTCGGCATGGAGGTGCTTGGAGATCTCGCCGCGGTTCCACGTCTCGAACGGGGCGTCCACGAGCAGCAGGTCCAGGTAGTCGCGATGGCCGGCTGCCTCGAGCTGTTCGCGGAGCTCACCGGCGGCCGCGGATGTGGCGAAGATGTCGGGGAGGGAAGGGTGCATGACCAGAAGCACGCTGTCCGCGATCTGCAGCAGCGGGATTCGCGGGTCGCGGGCGGAGATCCGGCCGAGGTCGACGATGACGTCCGTGCCCGCCCCGTCCAGCGTGCTGAGAACGGCACCGAGCGGCCCCCAGAGCGAGTTCGTTCCCTGACCGGCGGCCACGTTGGTGAAGCCGAGGATGACGTCACGCTGGTCGGTCAGGGGGACGCGCTGCTCCATGATCGTGTCCGCGGTGAGCGCGCCGTTCTGCTGCGCGATCGCCAGGTTCGTCATGCCCGTGGCGTGCGGGAGCTGTCCGCGGAGGTAGCCGAACAGGACACTCGAGGTCTTCGCGGTGTCAGCTTCGACGAGGAGTGCCGGGCGGTGCCAGGCGAAGGTGAGCGCAAGCGCCGTGGTGGTCACGCCCGGGGCGCCGGAGAAGCTTGCCAGTGCGATAACCGCCATGACTACTCCCCTCCTCCGTCCAGGATCAGCGCCACGCGGCCGGTGGCGGCCCGCGCAGCGAGCGCGGCGGCTTCCGACTTGGGGACGATCACGTTGACGTTCCACACGCCCTTGTCGAGGTTCTGGCTGACGGTGAAGACCGTGGCAGGGAAGGTCTTCGGCGTCTCCGCCGGCGGGTCGCCCTGCGCGACGGGAGTTTCGACGATGCGGATGGAGTCGCCGGCGGACAGGGGCGTCGACGGCATCTGAGCGCCGCTGAGAGTGAAGCCCACAATGGACTGGTCGTCGGCAACCTCGATCCTGTCGCTGAACGCACCCGGTGTGAGCAGGGAGCCGGCGGGAAGGTCCACGGTTGCCGTCTTGCCGAGGATCTCGGATGCCTGGTCTGCGGGGATCGCGTCCGTCTTCTGGCCGGCTGCGAGTTCGATCGTCACTAGGTCTGTCTGCTCGATCTTCTCGCCTCGAGTGATGTCCGTCGAGGTGACGAACACGGCCTCGGTGTGGCGGGCGTTGCTGATGTAGAACCAGCTGCCCAGCGCGCCGACGATGACGAGCGCGACCCCGATCGCAATGACGCCGGGGCGTCGCCGCGATCGGGTCTCCGGCAATGCCATCGGGGCATCCGTCGTCGCTCCGTCCGTCGCTGCGGCTCGCTTGCCGCCGCGACGCTTCTTGCTCGCAGCCTCCGGTGCTGTGGTCATGATCCCGTGTCCCCCTTGGGTCAGGTGCTAGTTGGTGGTCTTGGGCAGGAACTCGTCGTAGGCGACGACGATCATCGCGTTCCGGTTGGGAGCTCCGAGGCGGTGCCAGAGATCCTCGAGGATGTCGACGTTGTCCTTGCGGACACGAACGATGAACATGCTCGAGTCCTCCTCGGGAGCGAACGTCACCGTGGTCCGGTTGGGGCGATTGAAGATGCTGGTGCTCTTCGATTCCCCGTACTTCGCGCGGATCAGTTCCGGCAGTCGGTCGATCGTCTCGTCGATCGCATCGAAGAGGATCTCCGAGTGCGAGTGACCAGTGCTCGACTTGTACGCCTCGTAGCGCTTGCTGATGCTCACCGGGAGCGAGATGTTCACAGGCCGATACGGGTTGGCGCTTGAGGTCGCTCCCCCAGCGGTTGCCGCCTTCGCCTCCGGGGCCGCCGCTGCAGGGGCAGCCTTCGGCGGCGCAACATCCTGCTTCTTCGCACGCGACGGCTTCCGGGAGTTGGTCGCAACTGGCGCGTTGGCTGCCGGCGCCGCGGGCGACGCTTCCTGCTCAGCCGCGGCGGGTACGGACTCGGGCTCTGGCTCCGGCGCCGGCTCAGGAGTTGGTGCCTCCACGGGTGCGAGAAGACCGGCGAAGGCGTCCAGCGTCAGCTTCGATTCAGTGCTCATTTCACCTGCTCCTTCTCGTTCGCGGCGAGCGCGTGGATGATCTCCCCCGTCAACTTCAGGTAGTCGTCTGCGAGGTCTGCCGCAGACTGGCTCAGTCGACGGCTCTTCCTGGTCTCGGTGCCCTGCTCGAGCTGGGCCTCGTCGACCTGCTCCCCCGCCTTCTTGGCCTTGAGCATCCGTGCCCAGTTGATGCGCTGGGTCTTCTGCTCCTCCATGTCTGCTGCGAGCTCGATGACCAGCTGTCCCCTGTCGCGAGCATCCACTGCGCTGGTCTGCGTGAACCGGATGGCGGAGGTAAATACAGGGGCGACGTCGCCCATGACCTGGCTGATCTGCTCCGCCTTGCGCTTCTTCATCGCGATCGCGCGGGAGTCGATCGCGAACAGCACCGCACCGAGCGGCATGATCGTCTCGTTGAGGGGCCGGGTGGCGATCACCTTCTGCGCCAGGTCGATCAGGCCGTTGATGCTGCCGTCATCCGGTGCTGTGGGTATCAGAACCCACCGCGCGGCGACGAACGCCTGCGTGAGGAGGTGGTTCTCTCCGGGTGGGCAGTCGATCAGGATGATGTCGTAGCTGGCGGCGATCCCGGCCAGCTTCTCGGCAAGAAGGTACGAGGGGTCTTCGCCTCGCATCGCCTTGCCAAGAAGCGAGTCCACGAGATGAGACGTCTGCGGTCCGCCCGGGATCACATCGAACTTGGGGCGAACGTCCTTTACCGGCTTCAGCTCCTGGCCGAGGATCAACGCCTGGAAGAGCCCCGCTCCCCCATCGTCGAGGTCCGTCCCCTTGTAGCCGAGCTCGACGCCGAGGTGGCCCTGGGGGTCCAGATCAATGGCGAGTACTCGATATCCCGCCTGCGCGAGCATGCCGCCAACGTTCGAGGTGCAGCTCGTCTTCCCGACGCCGCCCTTCTTGTTGCTGACAACGATGACTCGCTTCAACGCTGCGCGACCAGTGGCAGTCAGCATGACAGCCCCTGGTTAGGCATAGATGACACATGTGTTTGCTGCATGCAGCCAAGTCTAGACCTGATGACTGCTATATGGAAGCAATAAAACATGAATATTGATGCCATGTCTGACGTTGCAGGGTGCCTAGTTCATAGTCAGCGTGTGGCACGAGGTAATCAACAGGCTGATACGTTGCACGAATTAGGCATCTGCTTGGTAGTCAGATGGCAGTACCGGACTAGCAATCAGATAGACAACCGATAGCCAATTGGGAGCAAAGGCACTGCCAAGAACAGCTCTAGTGAATGCCAAGTGGATGCAAAGTGCATGCCTAGTCGTCACCAGGTGACTGTGAAGCCGATGCCGACGGCGGTGGTGGGGAGGAGGCCCTCATCGAAAGCACCGACCAATTCTCACATCGAGGGGGAGGGGTTGTCTGCCCAGCGGGGGAAGGAGCCATCCCTCGGGACCACCGCTGAGAAGGGGGGCAGGAGAACGCCCCCTGGGGCCGTCCAGGGGGCGTTGGTCTCGCTACGGCTCGGGGTTGAGTTGGAGTTACCAGCCGCCGTGCGTACGGATGTGGGTCTGAATCGCCTCGATCAGGGTGCCGCGAATCCGATGAACGCGACGGTTGAGGCTGTCGCGCTTGACCTCAAGCTCGTCGGCGAGGTCTTCGCGGTCCGCAGGAGTTCCGAGGTCGTATCGGGCGAGGATCCGTACCTCGGTGGGGGAGAGGGTCTGCGTGTCGATGGCCCAGCGGAGAACGAAGGCGAGATCTTCGACTGCGCGTGCGTTGTCGGTTGCCCATGCGTCGGGGTTCCAGTCGTCGACGTGCTCGAGCGGCTGGGAGTTCTCGATCGACTCCTGCAGCGTTTCGGGTTCGAGGATGACGGACTCGGCTGCGGTGATCTCGGTGATCGAGTGGAGCGCGTTCAGGCCGATGTTGGCGTGGATGCGCTTGGTGGTGCGGTGAAGCTTGTAGGTCCGAATCTGCTCCCAGATGGCGCCGATCGCGATCGCAACGGCATCCTGCGAGACGTTGTCGCGGCCCTTGATATCGCGAAGCGCGGCGCAAGTGCGCGCGAGGTGCACGGCCTTGGGGAGCATCAGCTGAAGGATGATCCGCTCGGCGAGCTCATTCCCGTCATGGCCGGCGATGAGCAGCTGGTGCAGCAGGCGATCCTGCTCGGGCGTTCCGGCAGCTGCGCGAAGGAGAGTGAGCAGCTCGTCGGCGGAGCGCTCTGCACCGTCGACGTCGATCGTGCGTGATCCGGTGGTGGCCCACTCGGTACGCAGCTGGGTGAGCAGCCCGGGGGTCTGGATTGCGGTGGAAGACATGAGTTCGGCCTCTCGTGTCGTGGTGCATGGACACGAGCGACGTTCCTCACGAGGTCTTGCCCGAACTCTTGCCCAGAAGTCAGCGACTGCACGGCGAGCCGGGCGAAGTGGGGGAGTGGCGCTCTTGAATTAGCCAGATCAGGAGCTGTTTATATCTGCTATCTGAAAAAGACAGAATCTCGTCTGTCCGATCTGCCCCTCGAAGCGCACCCATGGCATGTGACAGCGACCCGACCGGGCGCTGCAGGCGCTTGAGGAAGGGACACGGCAGTGAGCGGAGCAGCAGTGGCGGAGGAGTTCCCCGAAGATTTCGTGCGCGACGCAGCTTGCGCTCTGCGTGCGATCGACGAGATCACCACCGCGGCGCCACTTCTGCTGGATCGCCCGCTAGACCCTCACGCGCAGCAGCAGATGCTTCGCGTTCTCGAGGAGTCGCGGGCGGCCGGCGTGAACGAATCTGCAGCGCGGATCGCGCACCTTCGGATCCCGCACGAGGGGGTGAAGTGATGGCTCTGTTCAACCGGAGCAAGCAGGACGAGGCCAAGGTGGCCTCTCCCAAGCGCTCACCCAAACGGGCTGCCAAGCAGGCGACCGGTCATCCGTACACGCAGGGCAGCGCGATCGGGGCGAAGGTCGTCACGGGCCTCGCGCTGTCAGCCCTGCTGTGCGGACCGTTGGCGCTGGCAGTCGGTCTCGGTGCCGCCGCCAAGCCCGCCATCGCCCAGCAGCAGCAGGTCGACGCCGGCCTCACCACTACCCAGCAGAAGGCAGGGGGCTACGCCGTCGGACTGGTCAGTGCATGGCTAAGTGCGACGAAGGACGACCACCAGGCGCTGGGGGAGTACCTCGATCTGGCAACCGTGACTTCGATCCTCAGCGCCGAGCCTTGGGTGTACCGCGACCTCTCGGTGGTCTCGATCGAAGAGCCTGAGAACATCGACGCGCCTGAGAACTCAGAGTTCGTCGCGGTGGTCATCTCTGCCAGCGTCCGTGAGACCAGCTACGACTCCGAAGGCAACGCGCGTGACATCTGGCCCCGGCGCTACTGGCAGGTCATGGTGGCCGCTGTAGACGGCTCCCTGAGAGCGGTTGGGCTTCCAGCCCCAGTCGAGGCGCCCGCCACGGCAACTGCCGTTCGCACGGACTACGGCACGCGCCTCAGCGACAAGGATCCGGCTGGACAAACCGTCGTCGACTTCCTGACGGCATATCTCACCGGCGCCGGCGAGATCGATCGGTACATCACTCCCGGGGCTGAGATCTCGGCGATCGCCCCCGCGCCCTTCACTCAGCTCCAGCCTCTCGAGCTGCTGGCCAATGCGGAACCCTCCCAGAACCCGCGCGACGGCGAAGAGCTCCATGTACTCGCCACCGTCGCGGCCGGGAACGTGGACTCGCGCGTCCTCCCCGCGACCTACGCCATCTTGCTGACGGCGCGCGCCGGCCGCTGGGAAGTGCTCTCCATCGAGCCGGCTCCGAACATCCCTGAGGAATCGGAGCCAGTCGATTCCCCCTACACCCCGGATCCGGTATCTACCGAGATCCCCGAACCCACCGAAACCCCTGACACCACCACTGAGGAGAACCACTGATGGACACCATGATCGCAATCGCAACCGCCGCCCCTTCGATCGTCGAGGCTGCAGGCGTCAACCCCGTGCTCGCCAACGACCTGTTCGGCGGGTTCAACGAGGGGGCTCGCCAGCTGCAGACAACCGTCGGCATCGTCGTCAGCGCCGTCGCCACCATCGTCTTCCTGTTCTTCGCCGCGAAGAGAAGCTGGGGCATCGGCGCGATCGTCGGCGGTCTCTTCGTCGGCGCCGTGCTCGTTGTTGGATCCGCTCTCGGCGGCGTGAGCCTGGTCGGCCAGGTCATCATGGCCACGCTGCAGAGCATCTTCTGATCGCGAGGGCAGCGCATGGCTACTGAGGACGTTCGGATTGTTGCGAAGTTCTACACGATCGCTCGCAAGTTTCCGAAGCTGATCGGGCGCATCCAGTCGTGGAGGATCCCCGGCGGCCCGTACACGATGACCCAGCTGGGCGTGCTGGTCGTCGTGTTCATCCTCGCCATGGCCACCCGAGGAGTCTGGGGCGGATTCCCGCTCACGGACTTCATCATCTCCGTGATCGTCGGCGGTACCTGCGCGTGGGCGATCGGCCAGCTGCCCTCGCAACGGCGCAGTCTCCCCAGCCTGATCGGTGGAGCGCTGCACGCCATCAACAGTCCGGCCATGGGACGTCACCGCGGTGTGACATTCCGGCTCAAGCCCCCGCACGGCACGAGAGGCCGCGTCGCCGTCGGTCAGCCCCGAGCCGTCACTCCGCTCGAAACACTGGCCCCGCCGGCGGCCGAGCCTGCCGTCGTCCCCGCTCCGACTCAACCCCGCACCCCCGTCGCCGTCACCGGCGTCGAGCGCCTGCTGCAGCAGACCAGAGGCAAGTAAGGACCCGTGATGAAGATCGAGATTCCCGCTGTCGCGCTCGAGAAGAACCTGATGTGGACGCGCTCCGGCGTGGTCTGGGCCACCTGGCGAATCCAGCCACCCCTGGTGAACGGCAAGCCCGTGCTCTACGGACTCGCACCCACGGTCGTCAAGGGAATGGTTCGTGGGCATCACCAGGAGCTGTACCAGGCGATGCGCGGCGAAGCGCTGATGCTGGGCCTGTGCGCGGACGTTGACCCGACCGAGATCGTCGACCGCATGCTCGAGGGCATCGATGTGGGGGAGTGCAGCGAGTGGGCTGACGAGGTCGAGCGCACCTACGACGCGCTCGAGCAGATTCCGCTGGGTGAACGCGCCTACTGGCTCGCCATCCCGCTGGCAATGCGCTCACCCAAGGAGCAGCTGATCCGGATGGGGCAGGTCGGCGACAGGTATCTGCGCGAACAGGTGGGGCTGCCGGCATGGCGGCCGTCGCCCAGCGATGTCCGCTCCGCGCTCGTGGCTGCCGCGAGCGTCGCCGAGCGCATCCCGGCGAACTTCAAGCCGACCCCCGCGACCGGCGCCGAGCAGATGTGGATCGCGTTGCACCTGCAGCAGCGAGGACTCGGCGCCGACGGGATGTTCCCGCTGCCAGCGCCCAGCGTCGACGCCGACACGATTCCCGCGATCGACGGCGCTGAGGCTGTCCGCTATCCGCGCCCGACGAGCATGCCGCACCCGTGGCTCGATGAGGGAGGGCAATCCGACGTCGAGAAGGGGCAGCGGTTCGTTCCATACAAGCGGCGCTACCTGAAGGTCGTCTGCCCGTGGAGCACCGAGGAGATGCCGTCCTATCAGGTCACACAGGCGCTCGTCGCAGGCCCGCGAGACGGCTGGCAGTCGCCGGGCGTGGAGTGGATCTCGTTCGCCGACCAGATGCCCTTCGACGTCGACTGGGCTCTCCGGCTGCGCGTCACCCCCGCCGCCGACGTGCGTCGACGCAACAAGCGCGCCGAGAACGACATCAAGGACCAGTTCGAACAGCAGGACGGCACCAACGAGATCACCGGAGGCACCAGCGAGCTCGGCCGCATCGCAACCACTCTGAAGGAGTACCACGCGGCGTTGAACGCAAGCGACAAGGAGGTCGAGGTCGAGGCGGCGGTGATGTTCACCACCAGCGGCCACACCGCGGAGATCGCCAAGACCAAGGCGCGGATCCTCCGAGACGAGTACAAGCGCCACGAGTTCATCCTCGAGGCGCCCCTCGGCGCTCAGGAGGAGCTCTGGTGGGCGTCCTGGCCCGGAGTGCCGACGACCCCCAAAGTCCGCGAGCACGCCCAGATCACCACGGGCGCCGAGTTCGCCACGGGAGTCCCGATCGTGGGCTTCTCACTGGGAGACTCCTCCGGAGCACGCTTCGCGACGAACATCTCCGGCGGCCGCCGCACCCCCGTGCTCATCGACCGCGCCTCGATGCTGCGCGCGGACCTGTCCGCCAGCTTCGGGACCGTCGCCGAGCTCGGCGCCGGCAAGAGCGTGCTGATGAAGTGCGACATGGGGAACACGGTCGACCGCGGCGGGCGTGTGATCGCGATCGACCGCACCGAAGCCCGCGAGTACGCGGTCTTCGCCGAGACGCTCAGCCCCGACCAGACGCAGATCGTTGACCTGGTCGGTCCGACTCTCTCCCTGGATCCGCTGCGCGTGCTCGGACCCCGCCGTGGCGCACGCATGGTGCAGTCCCTGTTCGCGACGATGCTCGGCGTCTCCGTCATCGACCCCCGAGGCGTCGCCCTCTCCCGTCTGCTGAAAGCGGAGTACCTCGCCGCCAACGAGATCACCAGCCTGCTCAAGCTCGCCGAGCACATCAGCAGCCTGGACACCCCCGAAGCGCGCGAACTGTCAGGGCTGATCGAGACGGTCTCCATGTCAGAGCTCGGCGAGGTGCTGTTCAACGACAAGCTCCCGGCACTGGACATCACCGCACGCGCGATCGTGTTCCTCACCCGCGGGCTGACTCTCCCCACTCAGTCCGAGCTCGAGCACGAGCACCTGTTCAAGCAGATGACCCCGGAGAAGATCGTCGGCCGCGCCATGTACGCGATGCTCATGAACCTCTCGCGGACGATCGCCTTCGAAGACAAGAACACCCTCGTCGGCGTCTACATCGACGAGGTCTACTTCGTCACCAGCAGCCCCGAGGGGCTCGAGGCACTGCGGCTGATGATCCAGGACGGCCGTAAGCACGGCGCCTTCGTCGGGATCGCTTCCCATGACCCAGTGCACTTCGGTGACACCGTGATGCGCGGCCTGATCCCCGAGAAGTACGTGATGCGCCAACGCAACAAGGCGCTCGCTCGCCGAGCCGTGCAGTGGCTCACTGGGGCTGAGAGCACGGAGCCCGGCACGGAAGCCGAGCCGGCCGACGAGTACCTGGTCGAGATCGTGACCCACGACCTCGCACCTGTGGGAGCGGACGGCGAAGTCGCCCCCGAGCGCCGAGGCGAGGGCTTGATGAGCGACCGGCTGAGCACGATCGGGAAGATCCAGAAGACCCTTCCCGAGAACCCGCGGCGCCGGGCTGCCGTCCTCTCCACACCGCTGATGCGGAAGGAGGCGGCCTGATGTTCGCCCTCACGCGGGTGCTCGGCTTCTACGAGCGAACCTGGCAGAGCGGCATCGCACGACCCCTGTGGGCGCTGCGCATCTGGCTGCACTGCCACCCGGTTTGGGCGCGCATCCTCGCAGTCGTCGTCATCGATCTGTACATCGTCGTCTTCGGCAACACGATCGCCGCGCACGCAGCCGACCCGTCCCCGGTGCCGTTCCTCCCCGGACTGACCATCACCGACAGCGCGGGGATCCCGATCAGCCACTACGCGGTGCTCCCCATCGACCGTGGCGACTGGCTCAACACGGGCAAGTCGATCCTCGCCGCGTTGACGGACCCGATCTGGACCGGGCACCTCGCTGCGTTGTCGTGGCTGATCTGGGTCTACGAGCAGATCCTCACCTTCGCGTGGCTGGACATGCTCATCATCCCGTTCCAGGCCCTCGCCGATCTGATGCAGGACTTCTTCGGCAAGCTCTACTGGATCCCCCTCGCCCTGGCGATCGCCGGCGCGATCGGCGGATTCGCCATCGCGCTCGGCCGCTTCGCCGCCGGCTTCAGCGAGATGCTGATCGCCGCGTTCATCTCCGTCCTGGCGGTCACCTCCCTCGCCAACCCGGTCACGACCATCACCGCCGCCGGCGGCGCCTTCGACACGGCGCAGGACTACGGCACACAGCTATCCGCCGCGGTCGTCGCCGGCGACATTAATGCTGGCGAGACGCCCCCGGAGAACATCGCCGACGGCGTCACCGGCCAGCTCGTGAACATCTTCGTGCGCATCCCGGCGCAGACGATCGCCTTCGGCCAGGTGCTGGAGGGGGAATGCGCCGACAAGTTCGACCAGCTCATGCTGGAGAAGCCGCCACTCATCGACCAGAGCGCGGTGCGCGACGGCGTGCGCAGCTGCAACGAGTCCGCGAAGCAGTACAACGAGAACCCGAACTTCGGACAGGTCCTCACCACGGGCATCATCGCCACGGGCTCTACCGGGTCTTTCCTGGTGCCGATCATCCTCATGGCCCTGTTCATGTTCACCGCGTTCGGCACGCTGCTCTCCGGGGTGAAGACGATCTTCCACGTCCACGCCGCGATCTTGCCGATGTTCCGCGCCGCCCTGTGGCGTTCGGTGTCGGACATGGCCGTCGGCGTGATCGGCATCGTGTTCCTCTGCGTCGGCTTGGCAACCTCACTCGTCCTGACGGGCAGCGTCATGACCTGGCTCATCGACGTCGGCTACTCGGTGGTCGCGCAGATGCTGTCGGTCGACATGGTGATGATCATCGCGCTCATCTTCCTGGTGCGGATGAAGATTCGCGCAAAGCGCGGCGGACGGCGCATGGCAGACCAGCTCGCGAGACTCGGCGTCGCCGGGAGCGCCCCGAAGCCGCAGACCGGCATGAAGGCAATGGCCGTCGCGGGCATGGCCTCTCACGTCCTCGCGTCCGCACTGAAGCGACCGCCTCAGACCACCAGCATCGACGCCCGATCCCTCCATTTCGGCGCGGACGCTGTGGCCGGCGGAGGCTCAGAAGGCGGTCCGATGAACCTCACCCAGGTGCGGCCGCCGACTCCGCCGCAGCCGGCCTTGCCTGGGAGCTCCCGCCTCGCCATCACCGATGGACGAGACGGAGATGCGTTCGGCGGTACGCCGTCGACCCCGCCCCCTGACGGCCGCGGCCCGCTGGACCGTGCTGGACGCCTCGCCGCGGCCGCGGGAGTCGCCGTCCGCGTCGCTCGCGGGCTTCCCGGAGGCGCCGCAGGCGTCGCCACAGCCGCCGCCAAGGAGGTCGGAGGCGCCGTCATCCGCAAGGGAGCCCAGAAAGCCGCGCAGGCCGCCTCCAGCGGCCGCGCAGGGGCGTCTCCTGCACCCGCCGGCCCCAGCGCATCGCGTCTTGGGGAGGGCGGATGGTCGGGGCAGACGCTCACCGTCCACGAGCGCCCGCGCATCGAGGTGGGCGAGAACGGTCAGGGTCGGTTCCGCAAGGAGCCGGCGCGGCAGGTCATCGACATCAGCTCTCTGGCGCCTGCGCCGCGCCCTGACACCGCGCAGCGTCGTGAGGCGATGAAGGCCCGTCTCGCGGCGATGCGCACCGCGTAATGGAGAGCAGGGCCATGTGGAAGTGGGTCCTCGGAGTCCTGGCGGCGCTGATGGTTCCTGTCACGCTGATCGGCGCCTTCGGTTTCATCCTCCTGACCGTCATCGTCGGCTCTCCGCGGCCAGGGAACGATCTGGGCAGCTGTCGCTCGACGACGGCGTCGGCTGCGGGGGCTGCCGCGCCAAGCAGCCTGCAGATCCCCGTCGACGGACGCCGAGACATCACCCTGGACGAGAAGCAACTGAGCAACGCATCGACGATCATCGCCGTCGGCCGTGAGCGCGGGGTCCCCGACCGGGGGATCGCCGTGGCGCTGATGACCGCTCTACAGGAATCCACCCTGCGCAATCTCGCCAACAGCAGCGTGCCCGCATCGCTGGATTACCCCCACGAAGGCATCGGCAGCGACCACGACAGCGTCAACCCCTTCCAGCAGCGTCCCTCCTCCGGCTGGGGGAGCATCTCTGAGCTCATGAACGTCACCTACGCGGCCACCGCGTTCTACGGCGGGCCGAAAGGGCCAAACGGAGGATCCCCGGCCGGCCTCCTCGACATTCGAGGCTGGGAGCAGCTCACCCTCGCACAGGCCGCCCAGCGGGTGCAGGTCAGCGCATACCCGACGGCGTACGAGAAGTGGGAGCGCGGGGCGCAGCTGATCCTGCAGGCGGCCGGTGGAGGCTCCTGCACCACCGGCCAGGCAGCGCTCCCGCTGGACCCTCCCTACGTCCTCACCAGCGGCTTCGGACCCCGCGACGCCCAGGGCAACGCCAGCACCTGGCACGCCGCCGTCGACCTGGTCAACCCCGGCAACGCATGCGGGAAGCCCGTCTACGCGGTCCTCGAGGGCGTCGTCACCAAGTCGACGTTCCTGTGGCTCTCCATCAAGCACCCGGACGGCTTCACCGTCTCCTACCTGCACATGTACCAGCGAGACCACCTGGTCAAAGTCGGGGATCAGGTGGAGGCCGGTCAGCAGATCGGATCCGTGGGCAACGGAGGCGCCGAACAGGGCATGAGCTTCGGATGCCACCTAGACCTGCGCATCGACGTCTCGGGAAACACCAACCCTCAGGTCGCGCAGCTGAAGACGGTTGCCGACCTCGGCGGCGACCCGAACTGGGCCAGCTACGTGCACCCGGTGGAGTTCATGCGCATCTTCGGCGTCGAGCTCCTCGAGGCCGGGCAGACCGGCCGATAGGGGCGTTTAGAGGGGCTAGACGGGTAAACTCGACCCACCCCGATAGAAAAAGACAAAACGGCGGAATCACGGTCCCGTCGTCTTGAATTTTCAAGAATCCCCCGAGGAGAGATCGCGAACTTGGCTGCCAATGGAGCCCCCGCCTCCGCCTCGTCCGACGCACCCGAGAGCCGCCTGCAGGGCTTCTGGATCCGCACGTCCGACCATGAGCGGCTCAAGGCCGCATGGTGGGCGACGCAGACCTTCCCCACGCTCGGCGCCCTGATCTCCGACATCGAGATCTCCGAGGCGGAACGCCTCGAGCTCGAGTTCAACGACGGCAAGCCGTTCGAGCCGGCGCCGCGCGGCGCCCGCGGTCGCAAAGCCGGCGACGAGGCCGACTACCGGATGCACAGCTACTACATCCCGATCGCGCCCCACCGCCGCCTCATGGCGGCCTGGTGGTGGACACGTCAGGAGCCGGGCGGCTTCGCGTCAGTCTCGGCTCTCATGGCCGATCGGATCCTCGCTCGAGCGGAGCAGCTCGAGCAGGAGTTCAACGACGGGGAGCCGTTCCCGCCGGCACCGAAGAATGCCCGCGGCGTCGACCCAGCAGCCGCCCGCCGGCAGTCCGAAAAGCTCTCGGCACAGTGGCAGCGTGCCCGTGAAGAGCGGGGCGCCAATCCCGTGTCAGACGGCTAGGCACCGATTAGGCATCCCTTGAATACGGGGGAGATATCCCTGTGAGAAGGGGGGTTTAGGCTTCCTTCCGCTTCTCGTTCCTGCGGTGCTCAGGAAGCCTACCACCCTTGTCAAGAGGGTGCCAGGTGGCCGCCACCCGAAAAACCACCTGGCATGTCCGATCTAGCCTCAGAACAGCACCTATGACCTGTAGAGGCATGAATATGGCATGCCCGTTGCGAAGGGATTAGGCATGCGAGCTGGCATGGATGTGCGACCCGAAGTGGTGGGGGAGGTGGCAGTCCGCTCGCTGCCTCGACGCCCGCTGATCTATCCGAAGCGGGTGATCCTGGTGCTCGTGTTTACACTGATCGCCGTCGGCGTGTTCGGCATGGTCGGGAGGACGGACCTCGTCGCGCTCACGATCACCGGGGCCGCGCTGATCTCCGCGGCGGTGATCACCTTCGGGCATCGGAAGTGGCAGCGAGGTCGGTCGATCGACAAGACGATCGAGGCAGTCAACGCGGCGATCCGGACTGCCGCCCCTACGCGCGATCTCGTGAAGGCGAAGCGGTGGCGCCGCGACGAGCGCAGCGCGCATCCGAGCTGGGTCGGTATCCCCTACCTGCTCCGGATCTCCTACCCGGCCGACGTCGAGGTCATCTCGCCGAACTTCCTCGAGATCCTCGTCACGCAGGTCTCCACTCGCATGGGCGTGCCTTACCGGGTCGACAAGAACGATACGAAGCACTGCCTCGTAGACCTGGTCGTCGACGACAGCGAACCCGACGTCGTCGACGAGGAGCTCGCCGAGCTCAGCACCATCATCAGCGCTGAGATCCCGGAAGCCACCGTGACGACCGTCGACCGCGATGTCGACGGGGCGGTCACGAAGATCGAGTTCACCTGGCCGCCCAAGCAGTCGGCCCGCGCGTCCAAGCCCTACATCCAGAAGAACGTCACCTCCGTCGTCCGCGAGGTCGTCGGCAACCCGACGCTCGTCGGCGCCTACGACATCGCCGAGCGTCGGGGACTGTTCCTGCCGCTCACGCCGCTCGCCGACCGCATCCCCAACCCGTCGCGGAATGAGCTCGACCCGATGAAGGTCGTCTTCGGCCGGTTCCGCAGCGGAGCGGAGTGCATCTGGGACCTCGACGCCCCGATCCCGCATCTGCTCATCGTCGGCGGTACTGGCGGTGGAAAGACCGTCCTGCTGATGACGCTGCTCACCAAGCTGCCGATCTCGCCGTCACAGCGGGAGAAGTTCCAAACCGCGCTGCGAGGGGCGCTCAACGACCTCGGTATCGAGCACCACAAGTTCGAGGACTACTACGGCGGATGCGAGATCTTCCCGATCGACCCGAAACGGCTCGGCCTGTTCGACCTGGATCTCATCCCCGGCGCGCACCGGGCCGCGACCCGCGAGGCCGGCATCGTCGAGATGCTCCTCACGGTGAAGGAGCGGATGGACGAGCGCTACGCCTTCCTCGAGAAGCACGGCCCGCATCTGCGCAAGATCCTTCCGCCCCTGATCCTCGTCATCGACGAGGGCGAGGAGATGAACGACCTCCTCAACGACTGGTGGCAGTCCGGCGAGGGCAAGAAGCACTGGTGCGAACGGTTCGACCTCGAGAAGCCGCCGAGCGGCACCAAGCACCCGGTCATGCGGATGCTCGGCTCGGTCCTCCGCCTCGGACGCGAGGCCCGCGTGCACGTCATCCTCGCCAGCCAACAGGCCGCCTCCTCCTGGCTGAGCACGAGCTCGCGCAGCCAGTTCGCCGTCCGGATCGCGCTGCGGAACCTTGAGTCGTCGACGTCGATGATGACGTTCGGCTCCCTGATCGCCACCGAAGGGCTCGAGGCGCTCCCCGGTCGGGCCTGGGTGTCGGTCGGGAACGGCGTCAACCCCGAGCACGCACAGATCTTCTGGACACCGAAACTGGAGAAGCACCTGCCCGACGTCGACCGCAAGATCCTGCACGGCCTCGGGATCAAGCTCAAAGACGATCCCGACTTCGTGCCGCCGATCGCCGTCGACGAGGAGTACGACGCAGCTCCCGAGAAGGTCCACACGACGGCTCCGGATGTGGCCGACGCTGCGGATCTGGACCTGACCGACGAGGACGTCGAGCACCGCGATGACGGGCTGCAGAGCTTCGAGGTCGCAGCCAGCGAACTTGAGTCCGGCATGACGATCCTCGTGGACGTGAACGGCGACACCATCACGGCAACGATCGACGACGTCGAGATCGACCCGGATGACGACGGGTGCACGAGGATCACGTTCACGACGGAGACCGGTGAAGCGCGAATGTCGTCCTGCCCCGACGATGACGCGATCACCATCCTGCTCACCGCAGCGGCCTAGGAGAAGCCATGGCAGAGAAGGCGGCTCGCGTACACGGCCCGATGGAAGGCGCGCGAGCCGCCTGCGGCCGCCGGGACGTGCCCATCGACGACACCTGGAGTCGCGTGAACTGCGACGACTGCCATGCGGCCCGTCGCGCCGACGAGGCGGCCGGCATCCGCCCCGTGCAGCAACTCGCAGCGTGACTACGCTTCTCGTATGTGCGGCCGATTCGCGATGGACGATCGCGTCAACAGTGAGATCACCGAGTTCGTCGAGCGCACCGGCCGCAGGCCCGAGGAGTGGCAGCCCGACTGGGAAGCCTCGTACAACATCAAGCCCACGAACGACATCCCGGTCCTGATCGACTCGGCGAAGACCGGCGAGCTGAGATTCGAGCGAGCCCGGTGGTCTCTCGTCCCCGCATGGTCAGACACCCTCAAGCTGTCCTACGCAACCCACAACGCCCGCGCCGAGGTGCTCTTCGAGAAGCGGACCTGGCAGAAGCCGATCCGCAGCTCCCGCGCCATCATCCTCGCCCGCGGCTTCTTCGAATGGACCGGCCCGAAGGGCAGCAAGCAGCCCTGGTGGATCCATCACCCGGAAGGCGACCTCCTCGGATTCGCCGGGCTGTATTCGTGGTGGCCAGACCGCTCAAAACCAGAGGGGGACCCCGATCGGTGGGTCCTCACCGCGACGATCGTCACCTCCGATGCAGTGCAGACCCTCGCCGGCATCCACGACCGCAATCCCGTAGTCCTGCCGCAGCACATGTGGCTGCACTGGATCGACCCGTCCGTCGCGGGGGACCAGGCGCTCGTCGACGACGCGGTCAGCGCTGGCATCGCCGAAGCCGGCGCACTCGAGTTCGATCGTGTCGCGCCGTTCAAACGCGACGATGAAGGCCCGCAGCTGCTTCAGCCCCTCGCCAGCTGACGCCAACGGAGGGCGAATCAGACGATCTTGTCCTTTTTACATATAGGAGATAGTCTCATATATGCAAAAAAGGACAGTGCCGGGTTGTCCGATCTGGGCGAGCCCACGCACCCATGGCAAGTAAGAAAACCTGAACTGAGGAGATAGACATGTCGAAGTCGACCATCACCGACGAGGAGGTATTCGTCCTGATGCTGGTCGGTGCGGGGATCCTGCTTGCCGCCCCCTGGACGCTCACCCTGGAACCCGTACGCGCGTGGGCGATCGAAGCCGGAGTGCTCGTCTCTGGTGACGATGTTCTGCTTCCCCTGTGGGAGGGGGCAGGCCTCGACATCTGGCGGGTGGCGATCGCGGCCGGCATCGGCCTCGCAGCCATCGCGCTAGTCGCCGCCGGCATCCGTGCCAAGCAGAAGAGCGCTCGTCGTGTGTGATCCCAAGCCCGGCCCTCGCTGCAGCGCTCACACCGCGCAGGAACTCAAGGCCGCCGCTCATCGGCTCGGCGCCGCTGAAGCCGAGCTCGATCGCTTTCCGGAGGATCCGAGCTCGAGGCGCCGCGCTGCACAGGCCAGGGAGAACTACTCGGCCAAGCTCGCCGCCTACGACTCCTCACCTCGAGGGCAGCGCGACCTGCAGAACGAGATCACCTCCAGCCCCGATCCGGACTCCGCCGAGGTCGACGCCTTGCGCACCCGCCTCTACATCGGTCGCGCCACGCGCATCGCACAGAAGCGCGCGCTCGCCCGCGCCAAGGGACTGACGTCCGAGGAGGAGAATCTGGACGTGGCGAAAGCGCTGCGTCGGCTGCGGCATCCCGACGGCGGATACACGCGTGATCCGCGCACTGGCCGTGAAGTGGGCATGGGGTTCTTCGTCTCGCCCTACCCCGACCGGGAGCGGCCAGTGCCGGCAGAGACACTCAGCTTCCGCGACGTGCGAGGATTCGCCCGCGACAACGCCGATCTGCTCGCACGCGACGGGCACTACGAAGGCGCCTGGCACGACCCCGAAACCGGGATCGTCTCGCTCGACGTCTCCATTCGCGTCGAGTCGGCCGAAGAAGCCCGCCGGCTCTGCCACGACCACCAGCAAGCCGCGTTCTACGACCCCCAGATGGGGAACTCGGTGAACGTCACCCACAGCGGCGGCCGCGAACGCATCGCCGCCCAGATCGAAGGGAACTGACCATGACGAAGGAACTCAAGCACCTGGGACTCGGCAACACCGAGGACCCGATCACCGACATCGCCGTGGCGATCGTCGCGGTTCAGCAGATCAACGGGACGACCCCGGACGACGCCGAGATCCGTGCGGGACTCGTCGACGATGGCCTCGAGCCCACCGCCGAGAACATCGCCAAGGTGCGCACCGCGGTCGCCGAGATCCTCGCAGCCCAGGAGAAGTGACCACTATGCGTCACAACCGCGATCTCATGCGAAGGAAAGATCCGCTCTCCACCCCGACGGATCCTCTCGACGCTGCCCGGCAGGAAGCCTGGGTCCAGAACATCGACGATCCCACTCAGGGAAAACTCGTGCACCCCGACCGAAGGGACGAGGCAGCCGGCCTGCTACGCGCCTATGTCCGGTCGGCGATCTGGCGTCGGCGGCAAAGGCTGATCATCCCCCTGACCGCGGTCGCATTCCTCGTCGTCGGGGTCATCCTCATGGTGCTGAGGTCCCCGGCGCCGCTGTTCCTCGGTGCCTTCGTTGCAGCGCTTCTGCTGATCCTCAGCCAGCCGAAGGCCACCTCGCTCCGAAGCAGTCGGCTCGAGCACTCGCTGATCTTCCGCAACGCCGCGGTGCTCAATCGGTACTACGTGGCGACTCGTGATCCGGCCGTGCTTTGGGCAGCTGCCGAGAAGGTGGACCACCGCGAGGGGATGCTCCGCCGGATCCGCGAGCTTCAGAGCTACGACGTCCTGACGGCGCCCCGCCGGCAAGAACTCGAGCAGCTGCAGCTGACAGCAGAGGCGCTCGTCGACGAGATCGTGCAGATGCTCGATCCAGCAGCGACCGCGACCGTAGGCGTTCGCCCCAGCAGGGGAGAGGAGACCGTCTCGTGACGAAGCAGCTCGACACCGATCTCATCGTCGGCAGCATCTACCAGGACTCTGCCGCCGGCCGCTACACACCGGCGCCGATCAGCCCGGCGCGCGAGAAGCTCATCGTCAAGCTCACCGCGGCACGCGAGGCGGCCTGGGACAGCGACCAGGAGCGATCCGTCACAGCCCTGCTCGAGGTCCTCGACTGGCACCGGCCCTGGCAGATCTGGCGGCAGACCTTCGCCCCGACCTACATCGGTGACCGGTACCAGGGCGTCGGATGCCGCAGCTGCAACTGGAGCTCAGCAACCGACTGCCCGACGGTCCGCGCGATCGCCGCGTCCTTCGGCATCGAAAGCGAACCGTGGACCAACGGCACCGAGATCCCGACAGCCGTCCCTCCTCACAGCCGCATGGCAACCCTCGCCGGCGAGGTCGTCGCGCTCGTCCTCGATCGAACCAGCGACCGAGGCGCAGTCGGCGCGATCGACTTTCACCACCGCGCCGAAGCCCTCGGCACCGTAGCCGACGACGTCGAGCGACTGATCGCCGAGCACCTGAACGACCGACGATGACGACCGAGAGCACCACCATGGAAACCACCCCGGCTCAGACGGAGTCGCTCATCGAGGTCATGAACGACCTCGCCCGCTCTGCCGACACCCAGGCCGCGCGAGCCGCCGCCGTCGACGACATCGACACGAGCTCCGCCCTCTTCGCCCTCGCCGCGCTGCTGCGAAGCGAAGCCGCCGGGCTCCTCGAGAAGCCGGACACCCACGAGCACTGCCGCGAAGTCTTGGCCGGCGCGCAGCACATCGTTGCCCGGCAGATGCTGCGCCTCGACCGCACCGCGATCCCCCAGGAGGTCTGACATGACCGACAACCGCACACCCGCCCCCGCTCTCGCGCCCACCGTGACGGTCGGAATCGAGATCTCCTCGAACGCTCCTCAGGCCCTGCTCGATCGGGTCACCGCGATGGCCGACGACCTCATCGCCGCCGGAGTCGAGACCACCCTCGACATGATCCGCGCCTGCCGAGTCTGCGGCTGCACCGACGATCGCGCATGCCTGGGCGGATGCTGGTGGATCAACGACGAAGACGACCTCTGCTCGCGCTGCGCTCCGGACGAGCACGCATCGACGCGCCCCCGGGGATCGATGGGCCACGTCTGGCCCTGCCCGCTGTTCTACACGGGCAACTGGACGCCGGCAGGAAACCCGCAGCAGCCGTGCACGACGCCACGAGCTTGCACAACCCCCGAGCCTGCCGACGGGGACACACACTCCGGCGACCATCCGGCCGCCGGTCAACCGGAACAAGGAGAACCATCATGAGCACGACAGCACTCGAGGCGGCACCTGAAGAGGTGGAAGCGGAGCGCATCGCCGGCGTGGCCGCCACGAGCCCCACGATCATCTGGGCGCTTCCCGATCACACCGCCCACGTCTCATTCCACCTCGCGACCCCGGCCGGCCCTGGATACAACGTCCACGCCAACGGTGCTCCGGCCGAGCTCGCACGCCTGACGATCCACAAGGGCGACGAGCTCACGATCGTGCCTCGCCGCATCTACCGACACAGCGAGCACCAGATGACGCCCGACGTCGACGCCGAGTCCTTCGAGCTGACCGTCCGCTGATGCCGCTGTCCTATCCGCCCCTCCGCCCCGTCGTCGTCGACGGAGAGAAGCGCTGGCAGGCGACCTGCCGAACCTGCGGCCGAGACGTCTGCGCCAACCCGCAGCTCGCGAAAGCCGCCGTGGAGGAAGCGCGACGGGGGCACGGCTACGAAGCCGACTGCCAGCGCTAGTGGCTGGACCGACATCTTGTGCTTAGTTGCGTCAGCTGTCGACCTCGAATGGGAGCTGCCGCAACGTGGTGGCCGAGATGCCTGTGCTCTTATTCATGCGAGCGTGCGCGTACTGAACTTCCGGCAACAGGTCTGCCCGACCAATCGCCTCCAGCATGATCACGTCGGCCTGGCCGGTGAGATGCCGCAGCTCGGGCACCGCGTATCCACCCACGTACTTCCCGGAGTTGAGATCCCACGAGCGCACACCCGTCAGCGACTCTTCAATCTTCTCGCCGAGCTCAACTAGAGCGTCGAACGTGTCTTGCCCGTATGCGTGGGGAGAGAACGGGATCTGCGACATCGCGCTCTTGGTGACGTTGAAGCAGTCCCCCGTGAATGTCCACCACAAGAACGCCAGCCGGGATGCAGCGATCGCGCTCACCGCTAGCTGATCCTTGCGGTTCTGAACGAACAACTTCCCCTCGTTGAGCGGCACGGTGGCATGCGTCGTCTTGTCATAGGTGACCGGGGGCACCGTGTAGGTGCTCAGGAAGTACGTTGCGGTCTTCTTGAACCCGACCGAATATTCGCTCACACGGACGAGCGGCGTCGAGGTGACCGTTCCCCTCGAGAGAAGCGTGTCGATCAGCTCGAACATCGCATCACTGCTGGCGCGCATCCAGTTCGGGGTCCTCGAGCCGGCTGGCCGCAGCGAGTATCGCAGCGTCGCCATCAGATGCGGACGGAACGCCTCGATCCAGCTGTGGGTGAGCGTCGTGCGCAACTCGGACACCTTCCCGTGCCCCGCAGCAGTGATGATCGTGCTCCGCACCTTCACCTGGAACAGCGCGGCCGGACGCTCTTGGAAGGTGCTCACCCAGAGTGCGTCGAATCGCTCCTCGTAGTACTTCCGCAGAGACTCGTCGCGATCGCCGAACTGGCTTCGGATCGGAACGATCAAGCTGAGCCGGCCGTCGGGGCGCGTGATCTGCGCCGAGCGCTCGCAGCACGAGGCGTAGATGTCATCGACGTTGTCCGTCTCGAAGCCGGTGATGCGGTAGCTGAGTTCTCGCCGGTTGACGTAGGGCGGGTTGCCAATGACGACGTCGAACCCACCTTGATGGAACACCTCCGGGAACTCGACGAACCAGTGGAACGGGTGATGAGTCTCTACCCATGAGGCGAGCGGAAGCGGCTCACTCTGAGTGAACTGGATTGCCGAGTGGTAGAGCTCATCGACGTGAGTTCGCACTTCGTTGAGCAGGTCGACGAGCTGACGGCGATGCGCCGGGTCCGTGTCGCCACTCTCTTGGCCCTCTCGGAACGCTGAGTAGGCGAGAGCAATGCGTGCGGCTGATTTCCGCACCTCTGCGACGCGCGGCATCAAATACCAGTCGGCGACGTCCTTCTCCAATGAATCCTCGGTGAGCGCACCGACAAGCGCGTTACCGGCCTTGATGTTGAAATCGAGGTCGGGCAGTGGCTCGAGGTCATTACGATCGTCGATCGTCGCTACCAACTTGAGGAACAGACGCAGGCGGGCGATCTCGACCGCCTCACGCATGATGTCTACGCCGTAGAGGTTCGACAGTGTGGCGTGCTTAAGGACGAAGTACTCGCGGTTCGCGTGATCGTCCACCTTCGCCAACAGCGCCTCGCCAGCGGGGAAGTCAGTCGAACGCACATGGCGCTCCAGGGCATCCAGAGTGGCCTCGTATAGGGGCTGGAGAATCCGCAGGCCCGCGAAGAGAAACGCCCCCGAGCCGCAGGTCGGGTCGATCACGCGCAACGCAGTGAGAATCTCCCACGCCGCGAGTGCCTGCTCGGGAGCGTTGAGCTGGTCAATGGTGTCGATTGCGAGCTGCTCGAGGTCGATGTTCTCGGTGACGGCGCGGTTGACGGTGTCGATCTCGCCGGCGCGTGCCGCAGAGAGGACCTTTGCATGCTCCTGGCGGCGCCGGTCGACTTCCCACCAGGTCTCGCCAGGGAGTGCGAGGGTGTCATCGGCCACGGCGCTCCAGAGCGGCCGGTCGCGGTCGTTGCGTAGCGCTTCGATCTCGGGCGGGAGGGGACGATCGGCGCCCCACGCGAGGCTGGCCCAGATGTATGTCTCAGGGGATTCGCGCACGTAGCGCCAGGGGTTGACGCCGGTGCGCTGGATGAGCCGCTCGAGGAAGACGGGCACCATGGTGTTGCTGGCCATGAAGTGGGTGACGTCCTCCTTCGTGTAGTAGGCGCCCTTGTCTGAGCCGCGGTTGTCTTGGCTCTCCTTTTCGTTGACGAATTGCTCGAAGATGTAGCCGAGGACGTCGGGGTTGATCTCGTTCTGGGCGGCGGTCGGGCGGTCGTCGAGGTGCCACTGAAATCGGTCGAACAGGTCAAAGATGGTGGTGAAGATCTCGTCGGGCACGTTGATCGTGTTGTCGCGCTCGAGTTCATGCTCAGAGAAGATGCCGCCGTTGATGTAGGGAACGTCCCCGACCAGTTCGCGGATGCTCTCGCTGGGGTACCCGTGGTGCTTGTCGCCTAGTCCCTTGTGGAACATCGGCAGCAGGAAGTCGCGATAGAAGCCGTAGAATTGCCCGTCGCCGACCATGTCCCGCAGTCGGTTGAGACGGTTGCGGAGGTAGTTGGTGTCGTTGTCCATGAACGACTTCTTCTGCATGAAGTAGATGAACATCAGGCGGTTCATCAGCAGGGCCGAGTACCACTCGCGCTCGGCGTCGTCGTCGATGCCCTCGATGACGTCGCGGAGTGCGCGCTGGCGGCGGATGAACTGGTCGTAGAAGCGGCGGGTGACGACGTCGGCGTCAAATGCGGCGCGCATACGGCGGAGGACCTCGATGAGGGTCCAGTTCTCGTTGAGAGGGATCTCTATGGTGCCAAGTCGCTGGTTGAGGGCCTCGTTCGTGGTGCCGACGTGGTGGCGGTGGAGGGCCAGTCGGGGGTGGCCGACGCCCTCGGCGTCGGCGGTCTGGAGCCAGCGCCATTCTTGGTGGGTATCGTCGGCGAAGATCAGCAGTCGTGCGTCGGAGACCTTGCGCACCTGCTGGTCAATGAGGCGCTGTGTGCGCGCGGAGGGGAGCTCCTTGCAGAGCCAGACACGCAGGCCGGAATAGCCGGCCACCTGCTCGAGGGTGTAGATCCGCTCGTCGATCGTGATCTTGAGCGGTGGGAGGTCGGGGCGGTCCCAGCCGAGTTCCTCGAGGAAGAGTGTCTGGAACTTGCCTGCGTTGACGAGCTTCATGCGCTCGGTTGCGCTCATGCCACCACTCCCATTGAGCAGACGATGTGGATCGGGTCTACGGCTGCGAGGTCGATCACCAGGCGCTTGTCGCGATGTAGCAGAACGAGCAGGTCGGCGAGGTCGTCGACGTCCGTACGGGCAGCGAGCGCGGTTGTGAACCGCTTCTCCGCTTCCTTGGTGAGGGGGCGGGTGAAGATCGCCTCGAGTGCCTCGGCGACCTCCGTCTTCCCGGCTGCCATGGCGCCGTTGAGACGGTTCCAGACGCGCTTGCGAACGCCGCTGAGTCGGCCCTCGATGTTGCCGCTCTGGATGAGGTTGCCCTGTGCCATCTGCATCAGCAGGGGGAAGTGGTCGGTGCGGGCCGTGAGCGCGGGGGTGTCCGGTTCGCAGCGGAACCGTGTGAGAGCTTCCTGGCCGGTGAGCAGTCGGATCCCGGCAGCGGAGCCGAACCCGAATCCGTCGTTATCGTTCTCGGTGCGGACGTAGCAGACCACGCCGTCGATGTCGCGGTCGGATAGTGATGGCCTGGTCGAGTAGACGAGGTCTGGCAGGTCCCGGACGCGCGCGGCGAGTTCCGGGGTGTTCTCTTCTGCCGCGCTCCAGACTTCGTAGGCGAGGCTGGAGGCGTCGACTTCATTGTCGAGCTCGTTGTCGTCGAGCTTGCCCTTGTAGAGGTCCTCGATGATCTTCACCTCTTCTTCGGAGCCGAAGAACTGCTCGTCGGAGCCGAACACTTCTGCGTTGGCGTGCAGGCGCTCCGAGATGCGCTGGCGCAGGTTCAGCACCTGTTCAACGCCGTCGTGCCAGAGCGAGTAGATGAGGACCTCGTCGGATTTCTGGCCGACTCGATCGACGCGGCCGGCGCGCTGGATGAGCCGGATGATCGCCCAGGGCAGGTCGTAGTTGACCACGATGTGTGCGTCCTGGAGGTTCTGCCCTTCGGAGAGCACGTCGGTGGCGACCAGCACGCGGTACTCGGCGCTCGGGTCGATAACCTTCGCCGGGTCGATGGCCTCGAGGGCTGCGGATCCGAGCATGTTGGACAGGGGGGAGAAGCGGCGTGCGATCTCGGTCGGGTTGTTCGTTTCGCCGCTGGCGATGCCCACCCGGTTGATGCCTGCGGCCTGGAGGGCGGAGGCGACGTAGTTGGCCGTGTCCTTGTACTCGGTGAAGATCAGCACCTTGTCGTTGGGGTGTGTTTCCGTGAGCAGCTTGACGAGCTCGTCGAGCTTGGAGTCGACTGCGGGGGTCCATTCGCCGAAGTCGGCCATCAGCGCCGTCAGCGCCTCAGTGTCGGCGCGGAGGTCATCGAGCAGCTGGGGTGTGAACACGCTTGAGCGGATCCACCTCACGGACTTTGGTGCGGAAGCCCGCAGCGCCTCGTACTCGCTCTTGCCGTCGCCGACGACCGGGGGCTCGGCACCCTCGTAGTCCTCCTCGGCATCGTCATCGGTTTCGCTGGCAGTCAGCATCACGTCGAGGAGGGTTCCCAAGGGCACCTCGAGGTCGTTCTCGACGGCGTAGAGGTAGAGGTTGTTGCGCGCGATGTGCCGCTGCAGGGAGAGCATGAACGAGTAGCCGCAGCTCGACAGGCGCTTGTAGAGGCCGCTGCGGACGAATCCGATCAGGTGGCCGCTGCCGCGCTCGAAGCGCTCGATGATCCGCTTCTCCTCCGGCGTCGGCGTGAGCGCCTTCTTGAGGTACGCAGCCAGGTTGTATCGCGGCAGCAGCAGGTGGTCGATGGTGTCCAGGGTCTCGACCGACTCCATCTTCGCGGCGGGGTCGTTGGCGCCGAAGGAATGTACGAGCGGCTTGGGTACTCGGGCGGGGAAGGTGAAGCGGGCCCCGTTGGCGAAGGTCAGATACTCCTTGCCGTTCTCGTCGACGAGGGCGTAGTTCTTGCGGACGAATGAGCGGGTGCGGCGGATGAGGTGCTCGCTCATCAGTCGCTTCCAGTCGTCCGGCTCTTCGCTGCGCTTGAACGCCTCGAGCGTGCTGGTTTTGCCGTCCAGGCGCTCGGCGAACCGGTCATCTTTGGACATCGCCACGACGGGCTGCAGCCCGAGGTCGTCATCCGGGTCGATGTAGAGCCCGAGCTGGTTGCCGACGTCCTTGAACCGGATGTTGTAGGGCGTGGCTGTCAGCAGCAGCACCCGGCAGTCGTAGTTGCGGATGTACTCGGCCATGGCCTGGTAGTCCTGCCGGGTGTCGTTGCGCAGCGTGTGCGACTCGTCGACGATGACGAACTGGTAGCGACCGAGCTCGGGGAGTCGCTTCGCGGCCATGCTGTAGGGCACGACTGTGGCGTTCAGCTCGTACCGCTCTCGGTAGTCCTCCCACATCTTGACGAGGTTCACGGGACACACGATCAGCGTGCGGTAGCCCTCAGCCTCGTTGAGCATCATCGCGGTCGCGGTGGCAGTGATCGTCTTGCCGAGACCAACGACATCGCCGAGCATCGCCCCACCCTTGGTCATGATGCGGCGAGACAGTGTCTTGACGGCGCTCTCCTGGTACTCGAGCAACTGATTCCGCATCGACGGCGGCAGCGTGTACTCGATGAGTCCCTCGCGAACGTCGCGAGAGAGGTGCCAGCACACCTTGAGATAGACCTCGTAGGGAGTCAGCGGGGTCTCGCTGGCCCACGACTCATCGATGACCTCGATCAGATCCTCTGTGACATCGATCGAGAACTTATCGTTCCAGCGCTCCTCGAACCAGTCGTCCAGTTTCGCAGCGCCGCCGGAATCGACGACATCCACGTTGAGCTCGTAATTGTTCGATAGACCGGCGGTGGTGAGATTTGACGATCCGACGTAGGCGACGATGGGCGTGACATTGTCCGTACGGTGGCAGATGTAGGTCTTGCCATGAAGAGGTCGGCGAGTGAAGAGCTTGATAGCTACACGGCCATCGGAGAGCTGCTCTCGGAGTTCGCGAATGGTCGCCTCATCTTGGGCCGAGGGCGCTCCGCGCATTAGTTGCTGGCGGAACTTGAGCTTCGCCTGCTGCTGACGAGCCTGAGCTGTCTTCCGGTCGATCGGATCCTCGAGCGGCGCCCCCTCCAGTGTGCGCTGGAGGTAGTCGAGCACCTGATCCTCCGGCTCCCCATGCACCATTCCGATGAGCACCCGTGCGATAGGTGTCTTTTGTGGTTCCCGCTCTGTGATGACGTCGCCAAACAGCTTCCATCCACGGATGTTGAAGTAGCCAACGGCCGCGTCGATGCGGTTGGACTCTCGGAAGGTCTCAACGAGTTGGCCACCGAGACTCAACTCGATGTTGTCGAAGATGCGGGTCACAGCTCTCCTTGCTCAGCGGTGCGAACCGCACCCGGCGCTCGCGCCTCTCAGGCTAGCGGCCCCCGAGGACCTCGATAGCTAGCACCAAAGGGGATAGGCATCGCGGGCGATCTCTCCACGTTCATAAGCCCCCCATAGCACCAGCTGTCTCACTTCGTTTTCAGGAGCCGCCGGATCCACTCGGAAGAGATCCCCGCATCATCGGCCACGTCCTGCTGCGGCAGCTTGTACCGCCCCATCGCCGGCGCCAATGCCCGGATGAGATCATCCCGCAGCGTCCGTGCCTCGGCGAGCTCCGGCTCGTGCCGCTCCAGCGCTTCGCGGATCTCGCGGATCCTCGTGACGGCAGCCTCACGCCGCCTTGGGTCCTTCTGTGTGGCAGGAAGCTCCGGGAGGCGCGGTGTCGCCTGCAGCAACCATGTGCGGCTCAGGCCGCTCTCGCGTGCCGCCTGGCTGACGCTTTCTCCGTGCTGCAGAGCCACGACGACCTGGTCGAGCTGCTCCTGCCGGAGCTGCGCACGATCGGCCTCCGCGCGTGCGATCGAGCTCGCGACGTCGCGAAGGCGTCCTCGCAGCGCGTCGATCTCTTCGGTCGACAGCTCTTGTGCAGTCATCGTCACTCCCTGATCCAATCGTGCCCTGTCCCGGGGCTGCGGCTTTCATATATGAGACAATGGGGTGGTGCGACGCCCCCCGTCGCCAGGCCCCGGAGGTGCTGCATCCTCCGGGGCCTTTCTCGTCTTCAGCGGTCCTGGAGGGCATCCACGATCGAGGCGATCGCGATCACCAAGAGCACCGCCGTGGACACGGTCAGCAGCAGCAGCACGGTGAAGTGCCAGAGCCACTCTCGAGCGAACCACGCGAAGGCGATCGCTCCCGCGCTGATGAGCAAGAAGACCAGCGTGCGGATGACCTTCTGCGAGCGGCGCACAAGCTCGTCGAGCTCAGGGTCGTCCTGAAGGATCTCAACGGTCATCGCGGCCTCCGGCGTTCGTGGCGCCAGCCGCTTGCGATGAGCCCGAGGTGCGGGTCCAGCGACCGTCGAGCTCACTGAGGCCGCGGTGCTCGAGCACGCCGGCGTTCTCCGGATCCGGCTCCAGCGGCCAGTCGCGCAGGCGTCCCGACAGCGCGGAAGCCAGGCGATCCATGAACCGCTCGGCGAGGCTGCCCTCCCAGCCATCGTGCTCGCGCGAGTTCTCCACGACGAGCAGCTGACTGCGCTCGAGCTGCAGCGCCTGTTCGTCGGTGACCAGGTCGGCACGGTCCTCTCGCCAGAGAAGATCGAAGACCGGAGTCCACTGATATCGGGGCGCCGGGAACGGGACGCCTCGCGCCGCTGACACCGATGCGTGATTCTCGTCGACGAGGCTCTGGCCGTACCTGTCGGCCAGCTCAAGGATCTGCTGGGGCTGCGCGGCCGCACGCGAATCATCGGGGCGGAACCCGAGCATGGCCGCGGTGATCAGCAGATCGATCGTGTCCGTGGGGACGATGACGACTTCCATCTCAACCTCCTGTGAAATGTGTAACCTGACAGCGCTAAATATACGGGTTTGGGAGATGTGCTGTCAACACAGTTGGGGTAAAGGTCTCGACATCGGTCTTGTGGCCGGTATGGATGCCGAGCGGGGGTTGCGCGCTGGGATATCGTGACCGCATGGCGCGCCAGATCATTCACCAGCTCATTGACGACCTCGACGGTGCAGAACTTGGAGTCGAAGGGCGGACCGTTCGTTTCGGGCTCGACGGCCGCGACTACGAGATCGACCTGAGCGCCGCGCATACCGACGAGCTCGCCGCCGCGCTCGCTCCGTATGTTGAAGCAGGCCGTCGTCTGACAAAGGCCCGCTCCGCCGAGTCGGCGAAGTTCATGGCCGGCCAGCTCGAGGAGATCCGGCAGTGGGCGCGCGCCAACGGCTACACGGTCGCGGACAAGGGCCGCATCTCCCGGGAGATCAAGATCGCCTACGCGACCCGCTGATGGTCGTCGACGCGCTGCCGCTGCCGGCGTCCTGGGATCGGGCGTCGCTCGAAGCAGTCGGGTTCAAAGGCTTCGTCGCCTTCGGAGATCTCGCGAGCTCAGAGGTGCCTCGGGAGGCGGGGATCTACATCGTGCTGCGCACGGCTCTCACGCCGCCGGAGATCCTCGAGGTGACGCGCGCTCGAGCGGGCTCGGCATACCCGTTGGACGATCTCGAGGCGCGATGGGTGCCAGGGACTCCCGTGATGTACATCGGCAAGGCTGAGGCCAAGGTCGGCGGCCTTCGCAAGCGCCTGGGCCAATACGCCCGGAAGGGGTCGAGTCATCAGGGCGGGCGCTCGATCTGGCAGCTGGCGGATCAGGACGAGCTCCTCGTGGCGTGGGCGCTGACGCCCGGTGAGTCCGCCGAAGACGTCGAGATCCGCTACCGGTCGGCATTCGCAGACGTCTATGAGCGATGGCCGTTCGCGAACAGGAAGCGTTAGACCCCCATACGCCCCGCTGCCGAACCCCTGGATCCTCGGTCACAATGAGGGTGTTCGTGCCCCCGGAGTAGAACGGCCGCTGCATATGACTGCTGGACCCGAAAAGAAACTCGGCGCCGCCGAGCTCGCAGACCTGAGCGATACCCTCGTGGCCGCCTGGCGCCTCCTCGCCCAGCAGGTCGGCACGGGCGCCCGCCCGGGTTCGCCGGCGGCCCGCGACGCGGAAGAGGCCCAGCGTGAGCTGCGGCCGGACGTGCCGCACGTCGGGCATGCGGCCGGGCAGATAGCGGGCCGGATGGTCGATGCGATCGCGCTGCTGCTTCATGCGGTCGGGACCCAGTTGCGCGCCGAGCCGATGGTGCCGTTGGCGGTGTGGCCGCTGGTGCGTGCCGAGCTCGAGCATGCTGGTCGCGTGGCGTGGCTGCTTGAGCCGATGACGGGCAGCGGCACCGCGTCGCGTCGAGCGGCCCGGGCGCTGCTGGAGCATGCCTCGGCGCTGCAGCGGGAGAAGTACACCGCGAGCAAGTATTCAGGTCCGCGCGAGAAGGCCCTTAAGCGCCTGCGAGACGACCTGCTGCGCCGGATCGGTGTGCTGTACGCCGACGTGCACACGCCTCTCGAAAAGCCCGACCAGATCGGGGAGTGGAGGATCGGCGGCCAGTCGATGCTGGGTCTGGGGCAGGCGATTGATCTCTTCATCTCGCTCAACTTCACCAAGGGCAGCGGCATCTACGACGTCCTATCTGACCGGTCGCACCCGTCGGTAGTCTCGCTGGCGACGCAATCGATGGCGGAGGAGTCCGAGGGCGTGACGTCATGGTCATACCCGGTCGACCTCGACATCCTCGACTTCCAAGTGCGACTCGGATGCCTGATCCTCTACAAGAGCGCCCACGCGATCGCCGAGTACTACGGCCTCGATGCGACCGTGCTCGAGGTCTGGGCAGACAGGACTCCCGCGCACTGGCTCGATGAAGATCCAGCTGCAGCTGCGTGAGGGGTTCGGCCGGTCGAGCAATCAGGTGAGATCGAGGAGTTGCGTCGCCTTTGTGGCGTCGATCTTCACCGCCAACTCGCCCTTGCGTGCGCCCGAGCGCCCGTACAGCAGCGTGCCGAGTCCGGACAGGGAGATCTCCGCCTTCGCAGCGATCGTCTTGAGGCTGTAGCCGTTGCTCATGAGCGCTCGAACGTGCTCCCGCACCGGTTGCGCGTCGACGCGGGGCGGCTGCTCCGGGATTCCGGCTTCACGCCGCCGGCGCCGTTCCTCTGCGATCGATGCGTCGGAGCAGGTCGGGGACGCGGGGCAGCGCTCGCGGTCGTGGCAGCCCAGCTGGTATCCATACGCGGTTCCGTGATTCTCCGCGGGGATCCCCTCGGACCGCCGCCGCGCGACATACTCCCGGTGATAGGTCCGATGCGCCTCCTCGCAGGCGTCGCAATGGCAACCGCGTACGTAGGCGGCATTCGTCCCGCAGGGCTGCAGTTCGACGCCGTCCCACTTCGAGCGGGTGCGGCGATGCGGCTGGAGCTTGAGCTCACGACGCAATGCGCCGATCCAAGGGGCCGAGACTCCGAGCTCGGCCGCGATCTCAGCATCCGTGTACCGGAGCCCGTGCAGCCGGCTGATCTCGCCGCGCATGTCGACGCGCCGCGCGCGAGGCGCCTCAGCGGCTTTCGGCCTCCGGGCTCTGTTGGCGGAGAGCTGCAGCCTCCGTCGTCGGCTCGCTGCCGTGCTCGTTGCGACTCCGAGCGCCGCGGCGATCTCCGGGTCCGTGCGCTTGTCCGCGTGGAGCTGCCTCAGCTGCGGAGCCCAGGCCGGCTCCCCGCCGGCAATAGAGCCGCCTGTGCCAGATGCCGGCGCGGAGGACCTCGGCGCCGGCGTAGCCCGGTGCGGCCGCACTGGCTTCCGCGTGGCCTCGGCGGTGGTGCGCTGGGGTGAGGGCTTCCGTACCGGCGCCGACGCCCGCTGCGGAGCATCTCCGCTCTCCTCATGCCGTAGAGCACGAGCGGCTTCGCGGTCGCCCGCACGCCAGGCGGCACGACGCTCCTCGTCGCCCTGCAGGATCTCGTCGAGCGTGGCGCCGGCATCGATCGCCTTCTTGAACGCGAAGTCGCCGCTGTACCTGCGGTGGACGTCGCGGCAGGAGATCAGGGCCGGGCACTGCGAGCTCCGGCATCCGTCACGGTATCCGTCGAGGGTGCCGTGCGGGAACGAGTCCTCGAGCCGGTCCGCGGCGTTCATGACGGGTCTCCGCAGGCGATGAGGGTGCGCACCAGGGCGTCCCGATCGGCACCGTCCACCGCGAGACCCCAGTGCTGAACGATCTGGGTGTACTTGAGCACGTACGTGCAGAGATAGCCGGTCTCTGCCGGCGGAAGCCATTCGGCCGGGCCGTCGTCGCCCTTCGACTCATTGGCGCTGCCGTCGACGGCGATCACGTTCTCCAGGGTGTTCGCGAACTCGAGGCGCTGCTCCGGGTTCCACGCCCAGGCGCCGCCGACGTGTGCAGCCTTGAGGCTGACGATGTGCTCGATCTGCACGCCCTGCGAGCCTCGGTTGCCTGGCTGGGTAACCCGATCGTGCTGGAAGGTGATCCGCTGACCTGTGTACGGATCGTGCTCCAGCACGCCGGAGAGGACTGTGCACCCCTTCGCGTCCCGGACCACGTCGACCAGGTCACGAGCGAGAACGTCGTCACGCTGCCGGCATCCGTTCCCGTCGATATCGATCCAGGCGTCGCCGAAGGACGCCCGGCGGTACTCGGGAACCATGGCGAGCTCCTCCGGGGTGATGAGGGGCAGCGCCGCGGCGGAAGCTGCCGCCGCGGTGTACTCGTTCGCCGGCGAGGAGGGTTCCGCTGCGGCCGGCGGTGCTGGGGTGGCCGTCGGCGTCGAGGTCGACGAGGGAGTGATCGGGCTCGGCGCGGGCGCGGGGGAAGGCGCCCAACTTGGCAGCAGCACGGTGGTTGCCACCACGGCGATCGTGAGCGGGATGAGGGCTGCGAGGCTGGTCTTCTTGCGAGACATGGAACTCCGTTCGTCACTCACCATGGGTGAGCGGGCGCGGAAAGATCGGACGGCGAACCCGCAAACCTGCTGAGGGGCGGCAGTGTCCGTACTCTCCTATTGTGTAACCTGACAACACTAAATATACGGTATCGGAACCCGCCCATGCAAGGGAAAAGGCGCCCAGCCGGATTGTGGATGTCAGGTCACACAAACATTGGAGTTCATCTGGAAGACCAACGGGCTGGACGCCACGAGCCATGATACCGAGCCACCCCTTGGGCGAGCCGGGGGCAGTTGATGGCGCAGGGTCACCGATTACACTTATCGGATACTCGTTCGAGTATGAGAGGAGATAGACGCAATGAATGTAGTACATGCGTACCCTCTCCGAAACCCGCCGACGACGATGGAGCTCCGTGAACTGCTCGACGCTGTCGCGTGCGGTTTCCCCAGCCCTGCGCAGGACTATGAGCAGGGGCCGATCGACCTGACAGAGCTGCTCGTCGAGGACGCGGCCGCGACCTTCTTGGTGAGGGTGTCCGGCACCTCCATGATCCTCGCAGGCATCGACGACGGCGACGTGGTCCTCGTCGACCGCTCGAAGGTGCCGCGGGCTGGCGACATCGTCGTCGCCGTCCTGGACGGCGATTTCACGATCAAGCGGTTGATCCGGGAGCGGGGGACCTGGGCGCTGCACGCGGAGAGTTCTGAGTGGCCGGATATCGTCGTCGACGAGCTCTCAGAGCTCGTCATCTGGGGTGTCGTCACCGTTAGCTTCCGGTTCCACAGGCCACGGAAATGATCGGTCACGTCGACGTCAATTCCGCTTACGTCAGCTTCGAGCGAGTGTTCGATCCGACCCTCGAGGGAGTGCCCGCCGTCGTTGTCGGGAACGCATTGCGATGACACAAACCGACGTTGGGTGACACAGGTGGGAGCGTCCGTGACACACGGTGTCAACACAGCCCATGGCTCTTAGGGCTTGATGCGATGAGTTGGAGCTGGGTGACCGCTGTTCGACGCCCGGCTCGGTCCGGATCTGGTTTCCCAGGGTCGCCGCGCGGAAGCCCTCGTTGAAGAAGCCGCCGACATGACCGACCGGTGGGAGGCATGATCACCGCCGAGCTCGGGGACCCGATCCTTGCCCGAGTGGTGCGGCTGGTCGGTGACGAGCTGATCGTCAACGCCATCGTCTCCCCCGGTGCGCCCACGATGACGCCGAAATCGATGAGTCCTCGTGGCGCGTCTCAGCACCGGTACCGTAAAGAGATCGATCCTCCTCTGCATCACCCTGATCTTGATCGGAGTCGGTGTGATGTCGGTGCCGTTGTGGATCGAGAGTGTCGTGTAGGCGTGCTCGTCTGCGGTTGAGCTCAGGCTTCCCAGATGTCGGCGTAGTCGTTGACGAACTGCCGCAGGGTGGTTGCGGGGTGCCCGGTGAGCTTCTGGATGGAGCGGTTCGGGAACGCTGAGAGGTTCAGCCGTACCACCTTGTGGATCATCTTCTGGACAGCGATGTAGTCCTCGGGGGCGCCGTCCTGTCTGAGTTGCGCTAAGTAGGCGGCTTCTGTGGGACGTTCGTATCGGATAGGTCGGCCGAGCACGTCGGTCATGATCGTGGCGACATTCCGGTAGCTGAGGCTCTGCTCGCCTGACAGGGTGTAGGCCTTTCCGATGTGTCCCGGCGTGGTGAGGGTGGCCGCGGCGGCTCGGCCGACGTCGCGTGCGTCGATGAACGCGGTGCGGGAGCGGCCGGCGGGGACGAAGATCTCGCCGCGTTCGCGAATCGTGCCGGCGTACGTGGTGGACAGGTTCTGCATGAAGAAGTTCGGCCGCAGGAACGTGTACGGGCTGCGCACCTGCCGCATGTATTTTTCCACCGCATGGTGGGGGGTGTTCCGGTTCGCCTGTACCCCCTGGAGCGAGAGGAACACGATCTGACGGATACCGCGGCGCACTGCTGCGCCGATGACCGGGAACAGCTTCGCCTGCACATCCGCGATCGCCGGTGGACGCATCAGGAACAGCCGATCTGCCCCCTCCAGGGCGTGCTCGATCACGTCCGGTGCGTCATCGAACGAGAACGACCGCGCCTCCACCGCGCCCGGCACCGACTTGTCGTCGTGCAGGTCACGGATGCCCGTGATCACCGGCTGCCCTCGCTGAAGGAGGTGTTCAACGACGGCGGAGCCCACCGTACCGGTTGCGCCGGTCACGAACACCGCGCCCATCAGTCGGCACCAATCCTGCGCAGAAGGGTGCCCAGCTGGTCAAGCTCCTCGGCGGACAAGGACGCAAACCATGGCGCGGTGCGCGCAACGGTCGCTGCCTCGAACTCAGCCACCTGCCCGGCTGCAGACTCGGTCAGCTCCCACATCCGCACCCGGCCGTCAGCTTCAGAGGACGACTGCGCTACGAGCCCTTTGTCGCGCAATTGATCCATGGTCTGAGTGATCGCACCCGCGGTGACCTTCATTGTGGCGGCGAGTCGGCCAGGGGTAACGGGTCCGTTGTGATGGGAAAGGACGAACAGGATGTCCAGCTGAGTGCGGGTCAGCACCGCGTCGCCGAACGGGGTCGACCGGGGAGCGCCCAGAGCGCGGGCCAGTGCCACGACCCTTTCCAGAACGCTGCCGATTTGGCTCGCACGATCCGACGTGAGGGTCTGCATGGCTTGGCTACGCGCTCACAAACGGCAACTGACCGACGAACGTCCGGTCAGCGACCTGAGTGAGGATGAAATCCGCTAGGTCGTCACGGCTGATCTGCGTGCTCGCGTTCACCCCGACCCACCCCACCCGGTACGTGCCCGTGCCCGGCCGCTCGGTCAGCCGCGGACCACGGACAACTGTCCACTCCAGGCCGGAGGTCTCCAGCACGGACAGGTGCCCCTTGGCATCCTCCAGCACATGCCCGGACAGTGTCTTGAGAAGGAAACGGATGATCTTGTCAGGCACCCCGGGCCGATCCCGCGGGGCTGGCAGCCCGCCACCGGAGAGTGTCACGATACGGGTCACACTGTGCCGCTTCATCGCTGCGACGATCAGCGCGGTCCCGTCTGTCTGCAACGTGGGCGGCGATCCCTTCACCTGCCCAAACACGCTCAGCACGACATCCGCACCCGCTACCGCCTCCTCCACCGCCGCAGCATCCAGAACATTTCCCTGGATCACCGCGAGTCGTGGAGAGGACACCGTCAGCTTTCCCGGGTCGCGGACAAGCACCCGGACGTCGTGACCTTGATCCAACGCCCGGGTCAGCACGCGGCGGCCGGTCTTCCCTGTCGCTCCGAAAAGCACGATAGGGGTCACGCAAATAGTTTAGCCACTAAATTGTGCGGTCCGCCACGATTGGAGGTGCAGCCTCGACGTCGCTAGGGAGATAAGGCTGCATCGAATGCAATGAACCGATTGGTGCGCGCCCGGACGGGGGAGCGACCATCCACCTATTGGGAGAGCTGACGGTCGAGCCGGTCCAGCAGCGTCTCGAGAGATACCTCGAACTCTTCACGGCTTCGGTCTTCGCTGAGCAGATCCCGAAGTCGCTCTACTTCGGGGGCGTCATCGAGCGTGACGTTGCCGTCGCGGCCGGGGAGGTCGGCGTCGCCTTCGTCGAGTGGTTCTTCCATCGGTCCTGTCTGTGCGCCGCGGATGGCGGACTCGAGGAGCAGCTGGCCGAGCAGGAAGCTGCTGAATGATCGGTAGGCGTCGACGGCTTGAGCATCGGTGAAGCCTTGCTCGATGAGGGCGCTGAGGAAGGTGTTCACAACTTCGACACTTCGCAAGGGAGGCCTCAGCCAGGGGGCGGCGGGGTGTCGTGTGGCGACCAGAGGGAACGCCAATGGGTGGTCGGTAGCGATGCGGCGCACTCCGTGTGCAACAGCTTGCAGAAACGGTTGCCAGTGCTCGCCGGACTCCTTCTTGATGGTCGCGGTGAGGTCGGTCATCAGTAGTGCGACGACACCTTCGAGGAGATCTTCGCGTCCGTGGACGTGGCGATAAAGCGACATGGCCTCGACGTTGAGTCGCTGTCCGAGGGATCTCATCGACAGGCCCTGCGCTCCGACGCTGTCGATCATCTCCAACGCGCTTCCGATGATCAGCTCACGGCTGAGCTTGGGCGCCGCAGGGTCGTTCGAGCGTCTACTCACAAGTGCCTCCGATGTCAATCTTCTCTCGGAAATGCCCGAATGGGCCCACGCTTACGATGTAAACATCACTTGCAGTGGCCGAACGTGCGATCGAGCTTTTCGGCAAGTGCCACCGCGCTCACTATTCGAGGAAAGGCAGTGACATGTCAGCAAACCGCGACGACAGTTCCGTCAATCGCCGGGACGTTCCGGTCAGACAGGACGGTTCCGACACGGCCGCCTATTCGGTGACTGGTGGCGATACCACCCGTGATGAGGTTCTGGAGCGGGAGAAGGCGCGCTACGGCGGGATGAAGTTCGGGTCCGCGTTCTTCGGGTGGCTGACTGCCACCGGAACGGCCGTCATCCTCACCGCGGTCCTCGCGGCCACCGGCACCGCGGTCGGACTGGGCAGCGAGGTCAACCCAACGAGGCGGCAGAAGCCGTGTCAGAGAACGCGGGCACCGTCGGAGTCGTCGGCGCCGTCGTGCTGGCTGTCATCCTGCTCGTCGCCTATTTCTGCGGCGGGTATGTGGCCGGCCGGATGGCGCGATTCGACGGCGTGAAGCAGGGCGTCGCGGTGTGGTTGTGGGCGCTCATCATCGCCGTGGTGCTTGCGGTTCTGACGGCCGTGGCGGGAGCGCAGTTCAACATCCTCGGCACATTGAACAGCTTCCCCCGGATTCCCATCAACGAAGGCGAACTCACCGCCGGGAGCATCATCACCGTCATCGTCGCAGCGGTCATCGCCCTTGCCGGAGCGATCCTGGGCGGGGCCGCGGGAATGCGGTACCACCGTCGCGTCGACAAGGCCGGCCTCGGCCGCTGATCCACCCTACCCCTCACGTCCCGGGCGCCCGTCCTGGGAGGAAAGAGAACCATCACCATGATTGACACCAACAGAATCAACGACCTCATCGGCGCTGACGTGTTCGGCAGCGACGACGACAAGATCGGATCGGTCGGACAGGTATACCTGGACGACAAGACGCAGGAAGCCACCTGGGTCACCATCAAGACCGGGCTGTTCGGCACGTCCGAAACGTTCGCTCCCCTCCAGGACGCGTCGTTCGACGGCGACCGGGTGCGGGTCTCCTACCCGAAGGACATGGTCAAGGACGCGCCCCGGATCTCCAGCGACGGGTCCATCACTCGCGAAGAAGAAGCGGCGCTCTACCACTACTACGGCAACGGCACACCTGAACCGGCCGCACCGCTGTACGACCAGGACGCTGACCTCGAAGCCGACAGCTCGGGACGGACCGACCGCGGCGACGCGGCCGAAGGCTACGACACTTCCGGGCCGAACACCGACGATGCGATGACCCGCTCCGAGGAGCAGTTGCACGTCGGCACGGAGAAGGTCGAGACCGGCCGTGCCCGTCTGCGCAAGCACATCGTCACCGAACAGGTCACCAAGACCGTCCCGGTCAGCCATGAAGAGATCACCGTCACCCGCGAACCCATCACCGACGCCAACCTCGGCGACGCGATGAGCGGCGGGGAGCTCACCTCGGAGGAGCACGAAGTGGTCCTCACCGGTGAGCGAGTCGTCACCAGCAAGGAAACCGTTCCCGTCGAGCGAGTGCGCCTGGGCACCGAGACGGTGACCGAGCAGCAGCAGGTGACCGCAGATGTGTCTCACGAAGAGATCGAACTCGTCGACCCTGACGTCGACTCGGATCCTTCGAGGTAGACGCCCACAGTCGTGCCGGTCAGTTTCAGAGCGGGCTCCTGACCGGCACGACCCCACCCATCTGAGCCCGCCGCCTCAACCGAAATCACCTGACACCCCTCGAGCCCACTCGGTGTGCGTCACCAAACCATCTGAAAGAGAGTCACCATCATGAATTTCCTCCAAGCACTGCAAGACGCCCTCGCGGTCGTCATCGCCTTCGTCCCGCTCGCCCTGCTGTTCCTGCTCATCCTCATCGTCGGCCTCATCGTCGCGAAGCTCATCTCCAAGGGCCTGGAAAAGCTCCTCGAAAAGGTGGGCTTCGACCGACTCGTCGAACGCGGCGGCATCAAGAAGGCGCTCGCGCAGTCGAAGCTCGACGCCTCCGACATCGTCGGGAAGATCGTCTACTACACCCTCGTACTGTTCGTCCTGCAGTTCGCGTTCGGCGTCTTCGGCCCCAACCCGGTCAGTGACCTGCTCGAAGGCATCATCGGCTTCCTGCCGAAGATCATCGTCGCGATCATCATCGTCGTCATCGCCGCAGCCATCGCCGCCGGCGCGAAGGGACTCATCCAGAACACCCTGGGCGGACTTTCCTACGGCAAGATCCTCGGCAACATCGTCGCGATCTTCATCCTGTTCCTCGGCGTCACCGCCGCGCTGAACCAGATCGAGGTCGCCACGACCGTCACCACGCCGATCCTCATCGCCGTGCTCGCGATCATCGCCGGCGTCATCATCGTCGGTGCCGGTGGCGGACTGATCAAGCCGATGCAGCAGCGCTGGGAAGCGATGCTCACCAAGGCCGAGGAAGAAGCGCCGAAGATCCAGCAGGAAGCCAAGAACGCGCCCAGCGTCACTGAGCAGGCCAAGCAGGCGAAGGAGCAGGTGCAGAACGCCACCCGCAACCAGCCGCAGCGCCCGCCGCTGCCGCCTCGCCGCTGATCCACCTGCACCCACCCGGGTGCGCTGGCCTCGCCTTGAGCGGGGCCAGCGCACCCGTCACGCTTGAGAGGAACCCCATGATTCGCACGCTGATCCGCTTTCTCCCCATCATCTTCCCCCTGGCCGTGAAGTTCTTCCGATCCCGGAAGGCGAATAGGCCCGGCCCGCAGAATCCCCGGCGATGATCTCTTCCGACGACGACAGCACTGCCGCCGCGGTGGTGCGGCACGAAGAGATCCTGCACGTCGCCACAGAAACAATTGCCCTCGAGACGGTGCGCATCGAGAAGTACATCATCACGGAGCGGCGAACTTTCACCGCCGATGTCCGACGCGAAGAGATCCGCATCACCCGCACCCCTGTCATCGATCCGGATGAGTTCCGCTCCCGCATGGACACCGACCCGGCCCCGCCCATCACGATGGTCCTCCACGAAGAGCAACTCGCCATCACCACGGCCATCGTCCCCGTGGAAACCGTCACGATCCGGGTGACCTCCGTCCCCAGCGAGCACCGTATTGACGACGCCCTTCGGCGGGAGGAGGTTGACATCGACGAGCACGCCACCACCGGCGGGCACCAGCCGAACCCCGCTGTCACATAACCGAAGGACGAACGCCATGCCAGACACCGTCATCTTCGACGTCGACGGAACACTCGTCGACAGCAACTACCAGCACACCCTCGCCTGGTACCGGGCGCTACGCCGAAGCAACATCACGGTGCCGATCTGGCGCATCCACCGAACCATCGGTATGGGTGGCGACAAGCTCATCACCGAGCTCGCCGGCCCCGACGCCGAAAAGGCCCACGGAGATGAGGTACGAGGCTCATGGGATGAAGAGTTTCAATTGCTGATAGACGAGATCCAACCCCTTCCGGGCGCGCACGAGCTGCTCGCCGAGGTGAAGCGACGAGGATTCCAGATCGTGCTGGCAAGCTCCGGAAAAGCAGCCCACGTCGAGCACAGCCTGGAACTGATCGGCGCACGGGAACTCGCTGACGCGTGGACCACTTCCGATGACGTCTCCGACAGCAAACCCGCACCCGAACTCGTCGAAACAGCGCTGCAGAAAGTCTCCCGGTCCTCCGCCATCATGGTCGGAGACGCCACCTGGGATGTCATCGCAGCCGTGAAACTCGGCGTGCCCACTATCGCCCTGCTCACCGGTGGCTCCTCACGCGCGGAGCTCATCGACGCGGGCTCGATTGCCGTATTCGACTCACCCCAAGACTTGCTCGATCACCTTGACATCACTCCGCTCGCGCACCCCTCAGACGAGACAGGACGCAACGCCGCGCACTGACGTGCGCCCTTTGCCGCGGACAGCGCGGACATCCACCGCGAGCTCAGGGTTCTAGCGAG
This sequence comes from Microbacterium sp. C-MGS6, assembly GCF_058140415.1. Lineage (NCBI taxonomy): Bacteria > Bacillati > Actinomycetota > Actinomycetes > Micrococcales > Microbacteriaceae > Microbacterium > Microbacterium sp. C-MGS6. The sequence continues at coordinate 36,392 of NZ_JBYLRT010000002.1, read as the reverse complement.
CGTGTCATCCCAAGGCGGACAGCTGGTCCGACGACGCCGGCCCCGCCGGACGGTGAGCGCGGGCGGTGAGATAGATGCGGTGCGCGGTAATGACGATGGCGAGCCACGCGGCACCGAGCAGCCAGCCGGCGAGCACGTCGGTGAACCAGTGGTGACCGAGGTATACGCGGCTGAGCCCCACCACGACGGCGAACACCACGCCTCCCGTGATCGTGAGCACGCGGGTTCGGCGGGAGTGCTGCCGCAGCAGGATGAGGTAGACGATGATCCCGACCACGACGACGGCGTTAAGGGTATGACCGCTCGGGAACGACGGCGAGTACTCGTACGGCGGCACGGCGTCGACCAGCGGAGGACGCTCGCGCCCGATGAGCTCTTTGCCGGCGACCGTCATCAGCAGCGAGCCTGCGGCAGCGACCGTGATGAGGATGACGGGCGTCCACGAACGTCGACGGATGCCGAGGATGAGCATCGCGCTGATGGCGATGATCGGCATCCCGATCGTTCCCGCCGCATCGGTGATCGCGGTGATGACGGCATCCGTCGTCGGATTCCTGAACTGCAGAGACAGATCCAGGAGCGGGCGGTCGAGCCCCGCGACGCCGTCTTCGTCAGTGACCGCGTCGTAGACCTCGACGGCGACGACGCTTAACCCGAAGGCGATCGCGAGCCCGACCGCGAGGCTGATGAGCAGCGCCGCGTACGGACCGAGCTTCTCGGCGAGCCAGCAAGCGGATGCCGCGAGTCCCGCTCCGAAGCGGGTAGGCCAGTGCGTCAGATCATCGTCGCCGATGCGGCGGTCTTGGGCAAGCTCGCCGGCGGCGCCATAACCCCGCGCGACAGCGTCATCGTCTGGTGGCGTGAGAATCGGGGTCACGTCGACCATTCTGAGTCATCGAATATTTTGACCTCGGACTCCAGGAGAGGTGCATCGGAGCGCGGGGGCGGTAAGCGATCCCGGTGGGATTGTTTCCGCTCTGTACGGTGTCGACCGCGGAGCGCGCTACCCGGTTCGGGGAGGAGGCTGAGTCCGTTAGCGCTGTTCGCGGCCCGCATGAGCTCCTCTATCCAATCGCGATTGATGCGTGGTTCGCGGCTGCCATGGAAGTGAAACTGTAGCGGCACAGCGGGGTGGATCCACAGTGCGCGGCGCGCAGCTACCTCACCGGTATCAAGGTCCAGCATGAATGGTTCACTACGCCGCAGCTTGTTCATCGCAACGATCCGCAGGTGCGCGAGGATCCGGTCTTCTAAGGGGATGCTGGGCATGGTGCCGTAGATGAACAGACCCAAACTCTTCTCTCTTCCTCCGTTTCTCGTCAGCGTATCCGTGTCGCGACTGGGCGCGTTCTGCGGCGGTGATCGACGGCCACGCGTGGCTATCGGATGTGGAGGGCCGCGGGCTGGACCGTGACGGTGAATGAGTCGGTGTCGCCGATCTGCTCGCCGTCGATTTCAAAGGGGCGCGGGCCGGGGAGGGTCACTTCAAGTTTTCGGGCACGGGCATGGGTGACGGTATCGGTGCTGGTGGTCTCATCAGTACTGCTGATGAGGCGTTTGAGTCCGTTGTCCCACAGCATCGTCTTCAGTGTTCCCGCCCATTGCGCGACGCCTTCTGCGCTGAGCAGCAGGTAGTCCAGTTCACCGTCGGACGGGTCCGCGTCGGGAAGCAGGGTGAACCCGCCTTGGAGCGTGCCGCAGTTGGCGATGAGGAGAGTATGCCCTTCTTCGTCGCGGGCGGGCTGGTCATCGACGGTGATGTGGAAGGGGACGACATCGCTGGCGGCGAAAGCACGACCGAGGGACTCGACGTAAGCGAGCCAGCCGGCTTTGTCTTTGAGGTCATCGTCGGTCTCGGCGATCATGTGCGCGTCGATCCCGAATCCCACCATCACCACGAACCCGTGACGCTCTTTGCCGTCGGTCAGGTCCACGTCCACCCAGCCCATGTCCACGTCACGCGGGGTGCCGGTGAGTGCTCGAGTGAAGGCGGCGGGAATGTCGTTCAAGGGGACGTCGAGGTTTCGGGCGAGGAGGTTCCCGGTGCCCAGCGGGACGATGCCCAGTTCGATGGGCGACTGGATGTCGGCGAGGTGCTCGGCGACAGCACGGACGGTGCCGTCGCCACCGGCGACGACGATGAGGTCCGGTTCGGAAGCCACCGCGCGGCGGCTAGCGTCTCCGCCGGGATCGCTTTCGGTGGTCTCCCACCAGGACACCTCGGGAGTGGTGTCGTCCTGAAGGGACGCGGTGAGCCCTTCGCTGAGGGTGTCTTTGTCCGTTTTGGACGGGTTCCACACGATGGCGAGTCGACGGGTCATGGGTGGGTCCTTTCGTGGGAACGGCGCAAGCCGGCCGCGCCTCGGGTTGGCGTGCGACCGGCTTGCGTGTTCCGAGTGCCTATTCGGCGTGTTCGTCTTCTTCGGGTTCGAAGGTGGACGCGGTGCCGGTGTGGCCGGCGGCGATGCCGCCGGGGTGGTTGGGGATGGTTCCGTCGCCGCCGAGACCGCCCGGTTTGGTGGTGCCGTCGGAGTCGTTTGTGGGGGTCTCCACGTCGGGACCTTCCGGGGAGGTGTCCTCTGGCAGCGGCTTGTCGTTCTCGGTCATCGTGGGATCTTTCTGGACGTTGATATTCTCGAGGGGAAGGTGGGGAGGACCCGCGGGGGGCCACGTTCCTCCCCACCCGGCTAGTTACTTGAGTTCGTCCTTGACGTTCTCAGCAGCCTTCTTGACCTTCGCCTCTGCCTGGTCGGCGGCGCCTTCGGCAGCGAGCTTGTCGTTGTCGGTGGCGTTGCCCAGCTTTTCCTTGGCCTTGCCGGTGAGGTCCTGTGCGGCGTTCTTGATCTTGTCGTCGATTCCCATGTCGGGTTCCCTTCCCTCGTTGGTGGTGCACCGCGTGTGCGGGGCGTGTGTGGTGGTCAGTCGTCGTCGGAGTTGATGACGGCGTCTTCGGCGGCATCCATCGCCGCCTGGCCCTCTTCAGGGGATTCGGATCCCGCTGATGCTGCGGAGTCGTCTTCTACCGAGGTGTAGTCCTCGTCATCGCCCTGCGTGGAGCGGTCTGTGCGCGAATCGTTCATGCGGTCTCCTGTCAGTTGTTGTGGTGATGAGCGGGTTTGCGTGCACGCCGGCTCAGCCCGAGGGGTTTTCGAGCGGGCGACCTTCGTCGTCCGTGGTCTCGGGGAGAGGCTCGCGAGGCGTGTTGGAGTCCTGTTCCTTGCCGGCATCGTCAGCGGGTTTCGGGTCGTGCTCTTGGCTCGACATGCTCAGCTCCGGTGGGTGAGGCGGTGCAGGAGCCCGGCGACAGGACGTTGCTGTTCGCCCTGTTGTGCGCCGAGCGCGATGAGGACACCGGTGAGGGCGGGAAGGATCCACTGAACGACACGCTGTTGACGCTGCGCGGAGGTCAACTCCGGTGACGCTACCTCGTCAGCTTCGGTGACGCCCTCGCCGCCTTCGTCTGCATGCTTGGCGATCTTGGTGCCGAGTATCCCGGCATACAGGGTGGCGGCAGCCGCGGCAGCGGTGAGAGCGAACTTCACGTTCGTGTTCGTGCGGGATCCCGGCTGAGCGGCCAACCGTGACTTGTTCCCGAGGATGAGGCCGGCCCCGCCGATGCCGTGCGCGATGATCGCGGCCAGTTGGACGGGCGCCCACTTAGCCCACCCGATGGAGGACAGTCGCAGACGCTCCGCGGGATCGGCAGCTTTCGCGGTTCCGCCGTTGAGGCCGACGGCGCCCATCAGGGTGCCCCCGAACCATGCGGCCAGACCCATGTCGTGCAGGGATCGAACAAGAGTGTTGCGACCGGTCATGGTTTGGTTCCTATCGGTGAGGATTGTGAGCTGTGAGTGGGGTGGGTGCGGTCAGGACTTGGCTTTGCGGCCGACGAAGAAGCCGTAGATGAGGAGGACGATGAGCGATCCGCCGATGGCGAGGAGCCAGGTCTGTAGGGAGAAGAACTCCTCGAGCGGGGCGTTGAACAGCACGCTTCCCAGCCATCCGCCCAGGAGGGCGCCAACGACGCCGAGGAGGAGGGTGATGAACCATCCGCCGCCCTGTTTGCCGGGGAGGATGAGTTTGGCGATGGCGCCGGCGATAAGGCCGAGGAGGAGAAATCCGAGGAATCCCATGGGGTGTCTTTTCTGTGAGTGGTCGCGGGTAGGTCAGTTGCGGCGGGCGAGGGTGGTGAGGATGGCGATCAGGCCGGCGAGGGAAACCGCGCCGATGGTGAGCACCCGTGCCGGGTTGTCGTGGTAGGCGGTGCGCAGCTTGTCCAGCCCGTCGTTGATGAGGATGCGGGCCTTGTCGACGGTGTCGGTCAGGGCGGGGCCGAGATCATCTGCTTTGTCTTTCGCGGCGTCCGCGGTCTTGTTGATGGCGTCGCGGGCCGTGTCGGCGGCGTGGTCGATGGTGTTGTCGGTGTCTGAGGCCATGGGGTTTTCCTGACTTACTTGGCGAGGGCTCGGGTCAGCTTGCGGCTGCCGGCTCTGGTGGTCTTGCGCGCGGAGCGCACGCCGCGGGTGTTCCACGCCTTCTTCGCGTTCTTTTTGATGGAGCGGTACCGGCCACGGCCGGCGCGAGCGCCGAGCGTGTAGGCGCCGAACGCGATGGCGGCGACGAACAGGATGCGGAGGTAGGTCATGTCGATCCTTTACGGGCGGTCAGGACAGGCGGCGCTGGTCATGCGCGAGCTTGGCGCGCAGGCCGGAGTGCACCGAGATGTAGGTCTGGACGTTCTTTCCGGTCAACGTCGCCAGATTAGACACGAGCCGGTCCACGTCCGCGACCACCTGGGCTGGGGACGTGTTCTGCCGCGGTGTCACGCTGACGTGCATGACCGGGGTCTTGCGGATGTCGTTGGCGGTGACCGAGGAGAACAGGATCTCGTCGCGCTGGTCCAGGGAGTGCTTGAGAGCGTCGGACACGAACGATTCCTGCACGGTGACGCGTCCAAGTGAATTCTGCGCTCCTGTGGAGCGCAGAACCGTGTGGGAGCGTCCTCCACCGACTCGGGTGAGCGCGACGATGAGGAGGATGACGAGGAACAGGATGAGTGCGAGTGCTGCGACAGCGATCCAGCTGATGGTGGTGGCCCCGACTGTGGTGGTGGCGATGGCGTTGTCCAGCCATCCCTGCCCGGCCTTCGTGGCCCCAGTCCAGTATTCTGCGCCGGCGGGCCACACGATGATGGCGACCAGAACGGTGCCGATGGCCAGGAACAGGATGCCGACGATGAACAGAACGATCCTGTTCAAGGCACGGTTGGTGCGGTTCATTGCTCGTCCTCGTTTTGTTTCGGGCGCTCCACACGCACGCGGGTCTTCACCTTGGGTGTGAGCTGGTAGCTGTCCACCTCGGTGGCCGCGAGCTGCTGGATCGGGCCTTTGTCGAGGGGCACGCCCACGGCGGGGCGCACGGTGACATCGACGGTGCGGTGCGAGACACCGACGGTGATGTCCTCGCGGGCGATACCGGTCTCCTCACTCAGATGCTGGGCGACAGATGCGGCGATCACGCCGTTGTCCACGAGCACAGCACGGCTCTCGTGCTGCATCTGGTGTTTGGACAGCCGCCCGGGGGCTAGGGCGAGGAAGACGAAGATGACGCCGAGCACGGCGAGCACGACCCCGAAGACGCCCACGAGCCATCCGGGCTGCGCGGTCGGCAACCCGATGAGCCACGTCGCCGCGGCCGCGGGCCCCAGCAGCAGCGCGGGCTGTGCGAGCAGGAACAGCACGATCTCGGTACCGATGTAGATCAACACGACCAACAGCAGCACGACCGCGATGATCATCGCGACGGTGCGGGGCGAGTGTGTCTCGCGCCGCAAGACGCGACGGAACGCAGGGGAGCTCATTTCACTCTCTTCTTCTGCTCGGCGATGACGGCACCCGTGATGGTGATGTTCACCCGGGTGACCTCACGTCCGGTGACGTGCGCGATGCGGTCCCGGAGTTGCTCCTGCGCGGTCTGCACACGCTCCAGGACCGGGGCGCCGGCACGAATGGCGGCTGTGTCGTCCAGGTGTGGGATCGGGAGGGGTGTGCGGATCGTCAGGGCGATTCCGCCCCGCGCTTCCGACACCCCCACCGATACGTCACCGCGATCCACCCGAAGGGTGGTGGCAGTCGCTTCCTCAGCGACCTTCACGAGCACGCGCTCCTTGATGGTGATGCGGCCAGGGTAAGGCGAGGCGTCGTGCGACGCCCCGGCGGCGACCCGCGTGAGGTCGCCGCCGGCCTGGCCGGCTCCAGCCGCACTCATCACGAGGTGCGCCGGCCGGAGAACGCGTTCGCGAGACCGCGCACGTCGAGCTGGCCCGACATGATCCGACCGACGAGCGCGCCGATTCCCATGAACAGGGCCACGAGGAGGAATCCCCAGAACCCGAACAGCAGGATCGAGACGGCGAGGATGACGCCCATCAGGGCGCCGGTGACGGTCGGGCTCATGAGACGCGCGACTCTTCCTCGTCCTTGTCATCCGACGGCAGGTGCACGTCGTTGACCTCGACGTTGACCTCGACGACCTCGAGACCGACCAGCTGGCTGATCGCACCGCTGACCGCAGCGCGGACGTTGGAAGCGACGTCCTGGACCGGCATCGGATACTCCACGACGATGGTAATGTCGGCGGCAGCCTGGGTCTCGCCGACCTCGACCTTGACGCCCTGAGACTTGTCATCCGCGTTCACCACACTGCGGATCGCACCCAGCGCACGGGCGCCACCGCCACCGAGCGCGTACACGCCGGGAACCTCACGGGCAGCGATGCCAGCAACCTTGGCGACCACGCCGTCGGCGATGGTCGTCTTGCCGGCCGCGGTGTCGTCCGCGGTGGGCCGGGCCGGGGTGGTGCGGTCCACACGCGAGCCGCCGAGAGCGGGCGTGGGAGCACCGGGGGTGGTGGGGGTCTGGTCTTCGGTAGCCATTGCAGTCCTTCTAACGGTTGGAACGGGAGAACGCAACCACCTCACAGGCATCGCGCTCAGAGCGATATGTTCGCTCTACAAGTAAGAGTCCCGTTCCGGCCGATTCGTCACAAAATAGTTTGAGAAAGTTTTCAGACCCATGACCTCACCACGGAGACAGGGCCTGGCAGCTGCACCGGATGAGATCCTCGTCGAACGTGCATCCCAGGGCGACGCGGCCGCATTCGAAGCCCTGATCCGCAGGCACTCGCCGCTCATGCGCGCGTACGTCAGCCGCATCGTGGGGTCCCTCAGCGAAGCCGACGACGTCGTGCAAGAGTCTCTGTACACCGCGTGGCGGCGCCTGCCCGAACTGCGTGACCCGAAAGCGGTGAAAGCCTGGCTGATGCAGATCGCCAGCAGGCAGGCGTTCAAACACCTCCGCCGCCGCCCACCCGAAGACCCGCTCCCCCTCCTGGAAGCCGCCCACCCATCCGAGACGCAACCGGAGAACGTCGCGATCCGAAACGCCCAACTCCAAGCCCTGGCCACCGCACTGGACACCCTCCCCCCGGACCTCCGACAAGCCTGGCTGCTGCGGGAGATCGCTGAACTCAGCTACGACGACATCGCCAAACAACTCAACATCCCCCGCACAACCATCCGCGGGAAACTATCCCGAGCACGCGCGTCGATCTACGCGCAGATGGAGGAATGGCGGTGACTGACACGACACCCCGCACGCTGGACTGCGGAAAGACCATCGAAGAGCTCAGCGACTACCTCTCCGCTGACCGCATCCCCTACAACCCATCCATCGAGACCTGCCCGGAATGCCTCAACGCCCTTCAGGCACTGAGCGGCGTCTCGCAGCTCAGCCGAGACCTGCTCGCCCAAGACGCGGCGAACCTTCCCGCGCCACCGGCGAACTGGATGGAACAACTCATGGCAACCATCCACGACGAAGTCCGCGCCGGCAGGTCCGTGCCGCTACACCACCCCGACCCCCGCGTGACCCTCACCGTCACCGAAGGCGCCCTGCGCGCCCTGATCCGCAGCATCGGAGACGACGTGCCCGGAACCATCATAGGAAAATGCCAGTTCGACGGAGACGTCGAAACCCCCGGCGCACCCATCGATATCACCGTGACCGCCAGCATCGCCTGGAAATACCCGATCCCCGAAGCCGCCAGGGAACTGCGCGACGCGGTACGTGAAGCACTCACCACCCACACCCACCTCAACGTCATGTCCGTCAACGTCACGGTCGAAGATCTGCACGGCTACAACACCACCACCCAGGAGATGCCATGAGCAGCGACATCGACACCCCCCTGCCCCCTGATGCCCTCGACCCGGAGATCCTCACCGCGGCCGTGCTCGACATCGACAGCGTCATCGACATCTACCCGCCGGCACCCACCCTCACCCAGGCGCCCCAGTTGGTCGCCGCGCTGATAACCGGCGCCCCATCCCGCATCAACCGGGTCGACGTGCGAAGCGACGGAACCGCGCACACCCTCACTGCCCGAATCGGCACCGACCGCCACACCCCCGCACCGCAAGCCGCAGCCCACGTGGCGGACGCCCTCCTCGCCCGCATCCCCGACGGCCACGATGCGACCGTGACCATCCAGATCTCCCGCATCGCCTAAGACGAGCCGCCTCCCTTGTCGCCCACAGCGGCGTTGGAATTCACCGACGACACCCTCCTGTTCGCCGCCATCGGCGTGATGACCCTCGCCGCAGCCCTCCTCCCGCGACTGCTCGGCAAACTTCCCATCTCGATCCCGATGGTGTTCCTCGCCGCAGGCATCATCGTGTTCGCCCTCATCCCCGACCTCCCCGACCCACACCCGAGCGATCACCCCGACATCACGCTGCACCTGACCGAGATCTGCGTCCTGGTCTCCCTCATGGGCGCCGGTCTTGCCATCAACCGGCCACTGCGCTGGCGAACCTGGTCCACCACATGGCGGCTGCTGGCCATCACCATGCCGCTGTCCATCGCCGCCGTGGCCGTCCTCGGATGGGTGGGGCTCGGACTCGGAGCCGCCAGCGCACTCCTCCTCGCCGCAGCTCTCGCCCCCACCGACCCCGTGCTCGCCACCGAGGTGCAAGTCAGCGAACCCGTCGACGACGAAAACGCCGACGACGAGGTGCGGTTCGCACTCACCTCCGAAGCGGGACTCAACGACGGCCTCGCCTTCCCCTTCACCTAAGCCGCCATCGCCATCAGCATGGTCGGCCTCGCCCCATCGGCGTGGTTCACCGACTGGTTCCTCATCGACGTGCTCTGGCGTACAGTCATCGGCACCGGTTGGCTCTTCGGCAAACTCTTCTTCTCCGCGCACCTCGCCGGACGCAAAGTCGTCGACCAAGCCGAAGGATTCGTCGCCATCGCCGCGATATTCCTCGCCTACGGCATCGCCGAAACCGCGGAAGGATACGGGTTCATCGCCGTATTCGTCTGCGCCGTCACCATCCGGGCATCAGAACGAGGACACGGCTACCACCAAGTCCTCCACAAGTTCGTCGAACAGATCGAACGACTCCTCACCATCGCCGTCGTCGTCCTCCTCGGTGGCGCCATCGCCCGCGGTCTATTCGCCGACATCGGCTGGATCGAAGTCCTCGTCGCCCTGCTGATCCTGCTCATCATCCGGCCCCTCGCCGGATGGATCGGGCTCACCCCCGGAAAGACCGGACCCCGCGAACGCAGCGTCATCGCGTTCTTCGGCGTCCGCGGCGTCGGCTCGCTGTTCTACATCGCCTACGCCACCCAGAACGGCTACTTCCCCGACGGCGACCAGCTCTGGTCCATCGTCGGACTCGTCATCGTCGGCTCCATCATCATCCACGGCCTCGCCGCCACCCCCACCATGCGACTCATCGACACCACCCGCCACCGGATCACCCGCCGACGCGGCGGCGACCACACCGACGTAGCGACGACACCGGTCTGAGCGTCGCTGAAGCAAGGACGAATTGCTCCGTCGCGTCGGCCGCTTCGGGTTCGAGGGTGAGGCACTCACCGCGGGAGACGATAGCCAACAGCGACCACACACTCGGGTGGTTACTCCCAAGGTGCAACCCGTGAGGTCGCGCGGGAACCCAGAGGGCGAACGTTACTCCTCGAGATCCGCGGGGGATTCTGCCGCGGCTTGGGTCTCCGGTAGACGGTCGCGCAACTGATCCGCCATCGCCGCAGCGCCTTCCCCCGCATGCTCTTCGGTGACCTCCTCGATGAGCTGCCTCAAGCCCTCGTCACCAGCTGCCACGGGTTCGCTATCGTCATCTCGCTCATCAGGATCGTTTCCCACTCTTCAGGCGTTCCTTTCACTTGATCTGTTCAGCCGACGCAGTCGGACCGGGTCCCTGCGTACGCTCGATCTTCGACGAACCCGACGCGGACGGCGAAGGAATGCTGCCCAGCGAAGCACCAGACAAGCTTACGGTGTAAACTTGCTGAATGTCTGGCGACGAACAATCCATAGAACATGGTCACGCGAACTCACAGGCGCAGCCGACGAGCGAAGCTCCTGACGCAGAAGTCCCATCCAATCAAGGCCCCCCTCCTGGCGCCGCCGAAGCGGCTGCTGAGGATGCTCAGGACCACCCGACGTCGTCCATCGCGCGAGCTCTCAACGACACCGAAGCCACCCCCGGCGACCACTGACTTACCATTTCGGTTTATGGAGACTCAGAATGATTGACCGTCTCGCGCATACGACGACAGACAAGTGCCAGTTCGTCCGGTAGAACTATGACTCCTCGTCTACGTCGGCTGGGCCACGACGGATGTACTCGTTTCGCGGTGATGACGGCGCTCACTGAAACTCCCCACTTCTGCTCACTGAAATTCCCCACCCTGGGTCGCTCCGTCTCATGAGGCGGGCCTCCCTCGATGCTGGTGGTCTCTGACCACACACCAGCTTCCGAGGGAGGCCCTGTTCCTCATGCTTTCAGAGAGGAGCAGCGTGGACATCCACGCTCTGAAACGGCAGGGGATGACGATCAGTGAGATCGCTCGTCGCACCGGCCATGACCGCAAGACCATCCGTTCATACCTGAACGGTGACCGTGTCCCCGGGGTTCGCCGCAAGAGCGACCCGGACGCGTTCGCACCGTTCGTCCACTACGTTCGTGAGCGTTTCGTCGACGACCCGCACCTCTGGGTCGCGACGTTGTTGGACGAGTTGCGTCCGCTCGGGTTCGCGGGGTCCTATCCGACGTTGAGCAGACAGATCCGTGACCGCGGCCTTCGGCCGCCGTGTCTGGAATGCGCGCACGTCACGAAGCGACCGAACGCGATCATCGAGCACCCTCCCGGAGAAGAGACGCAGTTCGACTGGCTCGAGTTGCCTGACCCGCCGGCGGGATGGGCGTTCCCGACGAAGAGAGCGTTCCTGTTGGTCGGATCCCTCGCCCACTCCGGGGTCTGGCGGGCGGTGTTGTCTCCATCGATGGATCTACCGCATCTGCTGGCGGCGATGACCACACTGGTCGCCCTGCTTGGCGGGGTGAGCAAGGTCTGGCGGTTCGACCGGATGCGCACCGTCCTCCGCGCCGGCAGCGACGATCTCACTCCCATGTTCGCGGCGTTCGCGAAACACTACGCCGTCCAGGTCGTCGCTTGCCGTCCCCGCAGCGGCAACCGGAAGGGCGTGGTCGAGAAGAACAACCACACCGCCGCGCAACGCTGGTGGCGCACCCTCGCCGACGAGGTGACGTTGGAACAGGCCCAAGCCAGCGTCAACGCATTCGCGAAAGGGCAAGACGGTCGGGCGCGGGAGAGCGAGACCGGGACGACGACAGCGGCGGCGATGTTCGCGGCAGAGCGACTACGCCCGCTGCCACTGGCGGTGTTCCCCGTGGTGATCACCGAGGAGCGCACCGCGACCCGGCAGGCCCTCATCGATTGGCGCGGCAACCGTTACAGCGTCCCACCGGAGCTGGCCGCGGCGAAGGTGACCGTTCAGCAACGCCTCGGCGCCCCCACGATCGATGTCGTCACCGCCGCCGGCGCGGTCGTTGCTCGACACCAGGTCGCGGAGCCCGGTCTCGGCGTCACGATCCGCGACACCGGGCACGTCACCGCCCTGGACGCGATCGCGATGGCATCGGCACCGCCGGGACGTCCGCACCGCCGGAAGGAACGCATCCCGCCTGGACCCGCCGCTCTCCGCGCCGCGCAGGCGCTCACCGGCACTGAACAGCCCGTCTCGACCGTGATCGATCTGGCCGCTTACGAGCGGGCCGCGAAGAACAGGAACACCCTCCGATGACCACCTCCACGAAAACGGCAGCGAGCACCTACCAGCAGCTCCGCAACCACCTCACCGATCTGAAACTCGCCGACGCCGCCGATGCCCTCCCGAAGGTCCTTGATCAGGCCCACGCCGAGGGCTGGACCCTCACGACGGCGCTGGAGCGGCTGCTGCAGATCGAGGTGACCGCGACGGACGCGCGGCGTCTCGCGGGCAGGTTCCGGTTCGCGAACCTTCCCACCGGACAAACTCTCGACGACTTCGACCTCGACGCCGCCAGCGGCATCGACCACAGCTTGCTTGCCGAGCTCGCCACCTGCCGCTACCTCGAAACCGCCACCAACGTCCTCCTCATCGGACCGCCCGGCGTTGGAAAGAGCCACATCGCAACCGGCCTCGGACACGCGGCCGTCACCGCCGGCTACCGCGTCTACTTCACTTCCGCCGCCGACCTCGCCGCCCGCTGCCACCGCGCCGCGATCGAGGGCAAGTGGGCGACGATGATGCGGTTCTTCGCCGGACCCACCCTGCTCATCATCGACGAACTCGGCTACCTGCCCCTGCCCGGAGAAGCCGCCTCAGCCCTATTCCAAGTCATCAACCAGCGCTACCTGAAAACCTCGATCGTTCTCACCACCAACCGACCCGTCGGCGCCTGGGGCGAGATCCTCGGCGACACCACCGTCGCCGCCGCGATGCTCGACCGACTCCTGCACCGCTCCGTCGTCGTCACCCTCGACGGAGCGTCCTACCGGCTCCGCAACCACCACGCCGCAGCCGACGAACTTCGCCGCGCAACCACCGGCACTAACCTGCGCTAGCGTTACCCCGCGACCTGGGGAACTTCGATGAGCAACTCTGGGGAGATCCGCCGAGCGCCATCAGTGAAAGACGTTGGGTGCTGAAATGACGGATCTGACTCAACCTGTCGACCTCTCGTTAAGGGGGACGTCGCTTGGCTTACGTTGAATCGCCCGGACGAAGCCATCGCAATTAATCTCGAGACGGCAGAGGCGCTTCTCCGCCATGTCGGACTGATCTCAGCGGCGGCGTCACGGGTAGTCGTCATCAGCGGTACCGGCGGCCACTTGGGGGCACGGGACTCGAGGTCCGCGTCACCGACGATGAGAGACATCATCCCGGTCGCCTGCACCACCAATGAAACGCACTGCTCACACCCCCCAGCAACCCCGCCGAGAGCCCGTCGGGAATACCTCCGACGCCGAGGCTGATTCCGGCTAGCGGCTGGCGTTCCGGACTCCCGCGACAGCTGCGGAGTTCCAGCCCCGCACGTGTAGGCGCTCGAATCCATCGAGCATCAGATCAAGCGTGAACGCGAACTCGAACTCGTCGTCACAGCCGTAGCCGACGATCGAGTCCGTGTGGGCAGCACTCGACGCCATAAGCACGAGGTTCGGGTAGTCCTGAGCCATCTGCTGCAGGGTGCCCGCCCGCTGCTCTGAAGAGACATCCCTCGCGGTCGTCTTCGCCTGCATAGGTGCTCGGGATTGGTCGAACAACTCTTGCGTGAAGCCCCAGACGCGCCCACCGATCGCATGCATCACGTGGTGGGTGAGATCAGGCGAGAACCCCCCTGCCAGAAAGGTGCCGGCGATGGACTCCAGGTAGCTCAGCACGGGCGGGGTCATGATCGTGCGGGACTCGATGACCTGACGCGCCCACACGTGCCGCTGGAGCGCATGTCGGGCGGACATCACGCGATGCCGCACGGTCGTCTTCCAGTCAGCCCCCTCGAGCTGCGGCTCGATCTCGCCGACGATCAGCTCGACCATGCCGTCGAACAGCTCTTCCTTGTCTCTGACGTGCTTGTACAAAGCCATCGGCGTGACCTGGAGCTCGTGCGCGAGTCGACGCATGCTCAGGGCGTCGATGCCGATCGCATCGGCCAGGGCAACGGCGGTACGCAGGACGAGCGCGCGATCGAGACGCGCACGGGGTTTCGGTTCGGCCTGGGCCATTCGCCACCTCATCGCCGGTGAATTCGGGGTTTCGGTGTTGACAAGCGTACACCGTACACCTAGAGTTCAATAGGTATACAACGTACACCCCGAGCTATTGCAGGAGACGACAGCCATGGTGATCACCACACCCGCCCCGCCAGTCGGCCCGCGCGCACGTACCTCCCGTCGGCAGTGGCTCGTGCCCGTCTGGCTGATCATGTTGAGCCTCGTTCCGATGCTCGCGGGCGTCTTGCGCCTGACCGAACTGACGGGAGGAGGAACGGTCACCGAAAGCAACGCGCGGTTCTTCGGGTCGCCTGCGCCGGTCGTGATCCACATCGTCGGCTCAACGGTGTTCTGCCTACTCGGTGCGTTTCAGTTCGTGCCGGCGCTTCGCGGCAGACGTCGCTGGCACCGCCTCGCGGGCTTCGCGCTCATTCCAATGGGGCTGGCCTCGGCGCTGTCGGGAATGTGGATGGCGGTCGCCTATGATCTTCCCGCTTACGACGGCGTCGCGCTGATCTTCGTGCGGCTGTTCTTCGGCGCGTTCATGGCCGCCAGCATCCTGATCGCAATTCGAGCGATCGTACGCCGTGACTTCGCCGGGCATGGCGCATGGATGACGCGGGCCTACGCCCTCGCCCTCGCCGCCGGCACCCAGGCCGTGCTGCTGACAACGATGGGTGTCGCGTTCGACACGACCGATCAGCTCGTGCGCGTCGTCGGCATGGGTGGCGCGTGGATCATCAACCTCGGCATCGCGGAGATCGTCATCCGGCTGCGCCGAGGACGTGGGCACCGGCGCGGCGCAGCCGTTCCGACGACGATGCGGGCCGCGGTGTATCGCCGATTCGGGGGTTCCGGCGTCGTCAACGTCGAGTCCATCGAGGCACCCACCCCGGCCGCGGGCGAATTGCTCATCAGAGTGCACGCCAGCACGGTCAGCGCCGCCGACCACCGCGCACGCAGTCGCGACATACCTGCCGGACTCCGGATGCTGGCCGGGCTCACCCTCGGCTTCCATCGGCCTCGCCGCCCCGTTCTCGGCATGGACCTCGCGGGTGTCGTCGAGGCCGTCGGCACCGGTGTCACCAGTTTCGGCGTGGGCGACGAGGTGGTCGGGATGCGCGGCTCCGCCTACGGCGGGCACGCCGAGTACACCGTCATGCGCGCCGATGGTCCGGTCGCGCGGATGCCAAGAAACATGAGCTTCGATCAAGCAGTGACCCTGGTATTCGGCGGCATCACCGCGCGCGGCTTCTTGAACCAGGTCGAGATCGCGGCGGGCACCACGGTGCTCGTCAACGGCGCGTCCGGCGCGGTCGGAACGGCGGCCATCCAACTGGCAACGCACTTGGGCGCCGAGGTGACCGCGGTCACGAGCGGACGGAATCGTGAGCTCGTCAACGAACTCGGTGCCGACCACGTGATCGACTACACGATGGAGGACTTCTGGTCATCGGGCCGCAGGTACGACGTCATCGTCGACTGCGTCGGCAACCTACCGTTCGCGCAGCTCAAGGCGACCGTCGAACCCGGCGGCGCGGTGCTCCACGTCATCTCGGACTTCGCCGCCGTGTTCTTCTCGCCGGTGCGGAGCCGTGCAGCCGACACGCTGTTCACCGCGGCGGTCGGGCCCTACCGCGCCGATGACCTGCGGTACCTGGTCGAACTCGCCGAGGCCGGCCGATATCGCGCGGTGATCGACCGCACTTATGATCTCGCCGACATCACGAAAGCGCACCGCTACGTCGACACCGGCCGAAAACGCGGCAACGTCGTCATCCGCATCACCGCAAGCGGTGCTAGAAAATGTCACGACAAAGACGCCACGGTCGCGCCACGAGCGCCTGTCCGAGGTGACATTTAGTGTCACCTCGCCGCGTTCCCGACAGTCGTCTTGTCGAACAACGACGGCATGATCGTCGCCTCGAGCAAGGAGGCGAAAGCGCTGGGGCTCGATCTCGGCCGGCCCTGGTTCGAGCTGCGTCCGCAGGCGGCCCGCCTGAATCTGGCTGCGCGGTCGAGCAACTACGAGCTCTATGGCGATATGTCTCGCCGCGTGATGAACCCTCGCATGTTGCAGTGAATGCAACTGTCCGTGCTTGCAATCGATACCTATTCGGCTCCTTCGGTGTCGAAGTGTTCCGACCATAACAGCGTGATCTCGCGGATGCGGAGATCTGGGTTGACACAGTGATGCACTGTCCCATACTTTGTTGCATCTAATGCAAGATTTTGAGGCTTCTCCAGCGGCGCTTCGGCTGATCACGTCAGCATCGAACGTCGCACTGGCGAACCCGGAAGCGCAGGTTTTCAGTGCGATGATCGATGGTTGGCGGAACCAGCAGCTGTCGCGCGGGCTCCGTGAGCAGACGATCCGGAACCGGACGGCGACGGTGACACGGTTCCGTGATTTCGTGGACAAACCGCCTTGGAGGTGGACTGTCGCGGATGTGGATGAGTTCACTGCTCAGTCTGGCGGTCGCACTCGGACGTTGTCGACGATGCGCGCCAACCATGGGTCTATCCGTGGGTTCTGTGACTACCTCACGAACCCGTTGTACGACTGGATGGAGATCTGCGATCGCGAGTTTGGGGAGGTCCCTTCGCAGGTGTGCCTGCCGTGGAACACGGTGGCGCACCGGTTCGAGTTCGAAGGCGATGGGAAGCGTCGCCCGTTCACGTACGACGAGATCGAGCGCCTGTTCGATACGGCCGACGCCCGCGTCGAGCTGCTCGTGAGTTCCGGGCGAAAGGGTGCGCTCGGCGCGTTGCGGGATGCCCAGTTGCTGAAGACGGTCTACGCGTTCGGTCTGCGCCGCACTGAGGCGGTGATGCTCGATACCGTCGATTTGCACCACAACGCGAAGATGCGCCAGTGGGGCCGCTACGGCGCGGTCCACGTGCGATGGGCGAAGGCGGCGGGCGGTGGCGCGCCACGACGTCGCACGGTGCTGCTGGTGCCGGAATTCGACTGGTGGGTCCCCGGCATGCAGCAATGGCTCGAGCAGGCCCGGGCCCGTTTCGCGCCCGGAGACGACCTCGACGCGCTCTGGGTGACCGAGCGCCGCACGCGTCTGTCTGCTGGGTATCTCGATCGGAGGTTCGCAGAGTTGCGTGATGAAGCCGGCCTGTCGAAGGACCTGACGTTGCACAGCCTCCGGCACTCCTATGTCACGCACCTTCTGGAGTTCGGGTACGCCGATCGATTCGTCCAAGAGCAGGTCGGGCATATGCATGCCTCGACGACCTCGATCTACGCCTCCGTCAGCTCGGACTACAAGAACCGTGTGCTCGCCGAAGCGCTGAAGGCCCTCATCGAAGGAGAAGCTGATGACCGTTGAGCTCGACACCGGCTGGAATCTGCGCAGCGTGATGGCGTCGCGCGGGATCTTCCAGACCTCCAAACTGAAACCCCTACTCGAAGAGCGCGGCATCGACCTGTCCCGGGAGCAGGTGTATCGGCTGGTGACTCAGCCGCCCCAGCGGGTGCGTCTCGACGTGTTGGCGGCGTTGTGCGATGCGCTGGAGTGCTCGCTCGACGATCTCGTGACGATCACTCGCCGGGAGGCCTCGACCCCGGTGGCGGTGGGTGAGGAGGCGACACGGGGGGCGATCGGTGATCTCCGTCCTGTTCGCGCGGCGATCCGTCGGCCGCGTACGAAGTAGCCGCGGTGGCCAAGCCTCCGCAGCTGCCGCGAGTCGCTGAAGTCGTCGCTCTCGTCCGCCCTCTCGTTCCCGAGATCTCTCCCGAGCGACTCACTGAGATCGTGCATACGGTCGCGCCAGTACCCCTCACGCAGCGGCTTCTTGAGCTCGCGCTGATCAAGCAGCCCGGAGTCCTGGAGGGGCAGCATGCGAACGTGCCAGCGACCGTTCAGAATCTGGCCCATGCGCTGGTCAAAGAAGGGGCGAGCCGGGTGGTGTTGCCGACGTGTGAGTCCTGCGGACGCGCGGTGAGAATGCCCCACAAGACGCCGGGCGGTGGTCGGCACTGCTCCCGATGCGAGCGGAAGGCCCGGTCCGTCTCCTGCGCGTCCTGTGGCCGGGTCCGGCCCGTGCAGCGCACCATCGACGGACAGCGTTTCTGCCGTGACTGTTGGCGAGCCGACCCTCGATCGTTCGGCGACTGCTCGCGGTGCGGTCAGCACGCGACCATCATCGTCCGTCGCCCGGAACTCGTCTGCCTGGCCTGCTACACCGCACCGATCAAGACCTGTGGTCTTTGCGGAGAACCTGGCCGCGTCGCCTCGCACCTCGACGGACGACGAGTATGCGCGCGCTGCTACTACGCGATGCGCAGACCCCAACCTTGTCCCGAGTGCGCGCGCAGAGTGTTCCTCACCGGGTTCATGAATGGCCAGAAGGTCTGCGCCGACTGCGCGGGCACTCCGATCACGATGGCCTGCCCTGGATGCGGCTCGATCGAGGAAATCCGCAAACATCACCTCTGCGTCGAGTGCCGCCGGCCCGTCGCGATCCAACAGCTGCTCGCCGACGATGCGGGAGAGATCCGTGAGGATCTCCACCCGCTTGCTGACTATCTGCTCACGCACCATGGCAAAGCGGCGTCGCTCGAACGCTGGCTGCACAAGAGCAAGTGCGCGATGGTGCTCCGCGAGCTCGCGGACGGGACCCTGCCGCTCACCGCCGAGGCGATCATCACCCGAGCCCGGTCGGGACAGTCGGTCGCGTTCCTCCTCTCACTGCTGGTCCGTTCCGGCGTGCTGCCGGAGCTCGACGTCGAGGGCACGCGCTTCGACCACTGGCTCAACGACTGGCTCGGTGGCATCGACCATCCCGAGGACCGGCTGATCCTGCGCCGCTACTGCACCTGGGAGCTCCTCCGATCCACTCGGACACTGCGCAGCGCGTCCAGCCCTGCTTCCGGCTTCCAGAGGCAGAGGGCTGCACTGAAGTACTGCGCCGCGTTCCTCGGGGAGATCCGGGCGCAGCAGGAGACACTGGCGACGTTCCCGCAGCGCCTACTCGACGCGTATCTGACCGATTCGCCTAGCCAACGCGACGCGCTGGCACCGTTCACTCGCTGGCTGCGAAAACACCGGCTGAGCACCCTTCGGGGCGAGTTTCGAGCCCATCGCCTCGAGGGGCGAGACTACGCCTCTGATCACCGATGGCAGATGGCCCGCAGGTTCCTGTCCGATGCCGACATGGACCCGAAGACCCGGGCCGCGGGTCTCCTCGTGCTGCTCTACGGGATCCAGCTGACCCGCATCGTCACGATCACCCGGGCACAGGTCGACACGAGCTCGCGGCCCGTGACGCTCACCGTCGGGGCCGAGCCGATCGAGGTCCCCGCGATCCTCGGCGACGCCATCGTCGAGCTCGTCGATGCCACAAAGGGCCATCCTGAAGGGTGGTTGTTCCCCGGCCGGAACCCGGGCCGTCACCTCACCCCGGGGCCGCTCAGCCGTCGCCTTCGCGCCGAAGGCCTGCTTGCCGGGAGCGCCCGCACGACAGCGCTCATCGAGCTCACCCGGCAACTGCATCCCCGGATCGTCTCGGATCTCCTCGGCATCACGACGGCATCCGCTGCCTCATGGTCGCGTCTCGCCGGTGGCGAGTGGTCCGATTACCCGGCTCTCCGCTCCACCCACCCCTGATCAAGCATCACCCGTCAGAGCCGGGCCGGAAATCGCTTCGCGCAGTTGCTCGACGGTCGGAGAGCCTCCCAGCCCGGCAGGGGTACGGAACACCCGGCAGGCGAGCCCGACCGGCGTGTGCTCGTCGGCGAAGGGATCGACGCCGTCGACGAGGACGGTCGGTGACCCGTGGAATCCGAGGCGCTCGGCGTCCTCGGCGGTCTCGACCAACTGTCGTGTGACGCGGATATCTGATCGACCGTCGAGCAGCTCAGCAAGCCGGCGGTCGAGTACTTCCCAGTTCGGGCAGCCGTCGAAGTACTGCAGGGTGATCTCCATGGTTGGCCCTCTCAGTTCTCGGTGCCGCGGAGCATCAGGAGCGCTCCGGCAATCGTAGCGGTGACGATCACGATGTCGGCGAGGTTCCCGATGAACCAGTTGCCGTAGGCGAGGAAGTCGACGACGTGCCCCCGGGCGAATCCTGGTTGGCGGAACAGCCGGTCGCCGGCGTGCGAAGCAGCGGCCCCGCCGAGCGCACCGATCACGATCGCCCACCCGGGGCGTCGGACCCGGAACGCGAACACGATCGCGGTGGCCGTGGCCGCGACGGCGATGAGAGCGAACACCCAGGTGAAGCTCTCCCCGAAGGAGAACGCCGCGCCGGGGTTGTACGCGAGCTGCAGGCCCAACAGGTCGCCGATCAGCGGGATGCGCTCGTGCTCCGACAGGGTGGCCTCGGCCCACACTTTCGTTCCCTGATCGATCACGACGACGACCACGGCGATCAGAAGCGCCCAGGCAGTGAGCCGCCAGCGTCCTCTCTGCGGACGCTCTCCCGACGCCGATGCCGACTCAACGTCGGTATTCGTGTCCGGGGTCATGCGAGGGCCTCGAAGAGACGGACGATAACGCCGGATTCAATGAGGATGAACAGGCCCAGGCCGATGAACACGACGGGGACGAGCCAGTGCTCGACACGTTCGAGCGTTTCGGTGACGGCCTTGTGGGTGCCGATCAGTCGCCCGGCAGCGCACCAGACGGCGACGAGGATCAGGAACACGACGATCATGACCGCGACGTCGCCGGGCGAGCTGGTGCGGAAGATCGGCGTGTAGAGGGAGATGTTGTCGGCCCCGTTGGCGATCGTGATCCCGGCGACCCCCCATAGTCCGACCGCGGTGATCTTGGAGTCGTCATCATCGTCGTCGCCGTTACGGCGCAGGCCGCGAATGAGCGTCCAGATGCCGATGCCGAGCGGGATCAGACCCAGGAAGCCGACCCATTCGTCCGGGACGATCGTGAGACCGAGCGCGGCGATCACGCTGATCACGACGAGTGTGATGAACCCGAGGTACTGGCCTGCGACGATCTGCCACGGTCGCGGCTTTCCCCGGCTGGAGGCGAGGAACAGCACGGTGAGCACGACGATGTCGTCGATGTTGGTCGCCGCGAACAGGCCGATCGCCGACCCGATGGTTGCGAGCATCAGCTTTCCATTCGTGGTGTGCGGGTGCGTGCGGCGCGCAGGCCGTTGAGGATCACGATGACCTCCGCGACCTCGTGGACCAGGACGACAGCCGCGAGCCCCAGGACCCCGAAGAGCGCGAGCGGGAGCAGTGCGGTGATGATCAGCAGGGACAGGATGATGTTCTGGTTGATGATCCGCCGGCCCCGCCGCGCGTGATCGAACGCCCGCGGGATGAGCCGCAGATCATGACCCGTGAAGGCCACGTCCGCAGACTCGATCGCCGCATCGGAGCCGGTCGCTCCCATCGCGATGCCGATGTCCGCGGACGCCAGGGCCGGGGCGTCGTTGATGCCGTCACCGATCATCGCGACCGATCCCGCCTTCGACAACTCGCCGATCGCGGTCGCCTTGTCCTCAGGGCGCAGCTCCGCGCGCACATCAGCGATCCCGGCCTGCGCAGCCAGCGCACGAGCGGTGCGGGCGTTGTCCCCGGTGAGCATCGTCATGCCGACGCCCTGATCCGCAAGCGTGCGGACCACCTCGGGGACTTCCGGACGCAGCTCGTCGCGGACGCCGATCGCCGCGACCGGTGCCTCGTCGCGGTGCACGATCACGACAGTCATGCCCTGCTCCTCAAGCCCTGCAACCCGGTCGCCGAGCTCGCCGGCGTCGAGCCAGCGGGGGCTGCCGACCGTGATACGAGCGCCATCGACGGTGCCGTCGATGCCGTGCCCGGCCTGCTCGGTCACATCCGCGGCCACGGGAACACCCGGGGCTGCAGCGGTGATCGCCGCCGCAAGGGGATGCGTGCTGTGCTGCTCCAGAGCCGCCGCCCAAGCCAGCGCCTGCTCCTCGGCAATGCCGTTCGCAGTGAGGACCGCGGTGACCGCGGGCTCGTTACGGGTCAGGGTGCCGGTCTTGTCGACCGCGACGTGCCGGACCGTGCCGAAGCGCTCGAAGACCGCGCCGGACTTGATGATCACGCCGAACTTGCTCGCCGCGCCGATCGCGGCAACGACCGTCAACGGCACCGAGATCGCCAGCGCGCACGGAGAGGCCGCTACCAGCACGACGAGCGCACGAGTGATCCATACCTCCGGGTCGCCCAGCAGTGACCCAATGATCGCGACGAGCGCTGCGAGAATCAGCACACCGGGTACGAGCGGGCGGGCGATCCGGTCCGCGAGACGCGCACGCTCGCCCTTCTCCGTCTGCGCTTTCTCGACCAACTCCACGATCGTCGTAAGCGAGTTATCGGTACCGGCCGCGGTCGCCTCGACCTCCAGCACGCCGGAGCTGTTAATCGCGCCGGCCGACACCGCGTCCCCGGGCTCGACCTCGACGGGGATCGACTCCCCGGTGATCGCCGAGGTGTCCAGGCTTGAGCGGCCAGAGCGGACGATCCCGTCGGTTGCGATCCGTTCGCCCGGGCGGACCACCATGACCTGGCCGACCGTCAACTCCCTCGCCGGCACCTGCGCAGAGACGCCGCTCTGCAGCACGGTCGCCGTCTCCGGCACGAGCTTCAGCAGCGCCCGCAGGCCGCCACGGGCACGGTCCATCGCCTTGTCCTCAAGCGCCTCAGCAATCGAGTACAAGAACGCCAGAGCAGCGGCCTCCTCCACATAGCCGAGGATGACCGCGCCGATCGCGCTGATCGTCATCAGCAGCCCGATCCCGAGCTTGCCCTTGAACAGCTTCCGAATCGCGCCAGGAGTGAACGTCGACGCGCCCAGCAGCAGGCCGATCCAGAACAGTACGAGCGCCGGGATCTCGAGCCCGGACCATTCAAGGATCAGACCAGCCAGGAACGCGACACCGGAGAAGACCGGCACCATGATCCCACGGTCCCTCCACCAGGGCCGCACAACCTCTTCGGTCTCATCCTCCGCCGCAGTGGCAGGCTCGTGCTCGCAGCTACACGCCGCGCTCACGCGTCCGCCCCTGTACCGCAGCAGCCCGGCACCGTGCACGACGAGTCCACACACGGCGCGTGCTCATCGACCGCCAGCGTCACATCCACGAGCGCGACCAGCGCAGCCGCAAGATGCGGGTCAGCGATCTCGTAGCGCGTCTGGCGACCCTCAGGCTCGGCGACCACGATCCCGCAGTCACGCAGGCACGTCAGGTGGTTCGAGACGTTCGAGCGGGTCAGCTCCAGCTCGCGCGAGAGCACGGCCGGATAGCTCGGGGCGTTCAGCAGAGTCATCAAGATCCGGGAGCGCGTCGGGTCCGCCATGGCCCGGCCGAGCCGGTTCATGACGTCGAGGCGCGAAGCAATAGTCAGCATGTACTGAACTATACAGCAAGCGCTGATCAATCATTGGTGATCAGTGCCCCACCATTCATTGGGAGAAGAGTCGGAAGCCGCTGAATACGCAACTCAGCAACAATCGGCGCTACCAGTAGAGATCCTCGCCCGGTTCACCCCCGATCTGCAGGTCTATTCGATCGACGAGGCTTTCCTCGAGGTGAGTCCGCGGATTGCGCGTGACCTTGAGGCGATGACCGCGCTCGGCCACGAGATCAAAGACACGCTGCGCAGGCTTGTCGGCGTGCCCGTCTGCGTCGGGATCGCGCCGACGCGGACGTTGGCCAAGCTCAGCAACCGCGCCGCGAAACGGGTGAACGCCTTCGGCGGAGTGTGCGTGTGGCCAGCGACCCGCCCTGAATGGCGGGAAGCGCTCCTGCAGCGTCTGCCCGTCTCGGAGGTGTGGGGGATCGCCTCGCGCCTCGAGCGGCGCCTCGCCAGCATCGGGATCACGACGATCGCGGATCTCGCGGCTGCGGACCCTGTGCTCGTCCGCAAGACCTTCAACGTCACGCTCATGCGTACGGCGCTCGAACTGCGTGGCGTTCCGGCGATCACCGCCGAGGAAGATCGCACCGGCAAGAAGGATCAGCTGATCGTGTCCCGGAGCTTCTCGGAGAAGATCACCACCAGAGACGGCATGCGCCAGGCGCTCAGCATCTACGCGCAGCAGGCATCGACCCGCCTGGTCCGGCACAACCAGGTGGCCAAGATCCTCACGGCGTTCGCGGGGACGGCGTACTCGTCCGAGCAGACCCGGTTCCCCTCGCAGATGGTCCGGCTCCCTTTCCCCACCGCGGATCCCGTCGAGCTCACACGAGCCGCCCATCAGCTGCTGCCGCAGATAGACGAGGGTGTGCGCTGGGCGCGGGCCGGCATCATGCTCACCGATCTCCGGCCGGCCGAAGTGATCCAGCCGCTCGAGCTGTTCCGGCACCCGCACGAGGATGCGGGCATCGCCACCTTGATCGACAAGGTCCAGAAGAAGGCCGGCGGCCGCGAGATCATCGGGCTCGGCTGGGGAGGAATGCGCCCCGGCCCGAACTGGCAGATGCGGCGGGGCATGCTCTCCAAGAGGGCCACCACGCACTGGGATGAGCTCATCGTCGCGCACGCCCGCTGAACGCGGACGAGGGCGCCCCCGGGAGATCCCAGGAGCGCCCTCTGCGCAATCCGTGAAGGGGTGGGTTGCGGGTTATGCAGCGGTGGTCGTGCGCCGGCGCCGCGGCGGATTCGCCTCGATCCACGCCTGGACCGCGGCCTTCAACCGCAGAGGCCCCTGCGCCGTCTCGATGACCGCCGGCGGGAACGTGGGATTACTGCCCCACAGGCGCGCAGCCTGGCGGCTCACGCCGGCCATGTCGGCGATCTCGGAGTATCCGACGACGTCGGGATAGAGCGGCTGCAGCAACTCGTGCTCGACCGCCGCCTCGCTCTTGATCTCCACCCCGGTGAGCTCCGCGGGGCCGATCGTGTCGTGGGCGGCGGCGAGCACGAGCTCGCAAGCCAGGGACGCCGCTTCAGCCGGCGTCGGTGCGTCCACCGTGAGCGTGACCGTACCCGAGAGGAGATCGCGCGCGACCCCTCCGATCGCGGCGTGCTCGAGGAGACGCTCGATCAGATCGAACGCGCCCTCCTCGGTCTGCGGTGTGGGCACGGCGTAGCTGACGCGGGCCTGCCAAGCCATGTTCTTCCTTTCCTCGTTCTGTCGTTGTTGTCGTCGACAAGGTCTGTGAGGCGATCGGCTGAGATGTTAGGTTGAGGGGGAACCGCCCCTTCCAAAGTTTGGTTCCCCCGCAACTCGATCCCCTTCACTGGATCACTCGCGGAACCCTCTTCTCCGCAGTTCGCTCATCAGGTTGTTCCACGCTCGGTGGTCTGAGGGCGTTCCGTGGATCGTGACTCCCGAAAGCTGCTTGTCGGGTGGGTAAGCGATCCATCCGCTTCGCACGGGTGCGATTCGCCACCCCGCCTGCTCCAGCTTCTTCAGAAGGTTCTTGATGTCCTTCTTGATGCCGATCTCCTCTCTTTACTTGTCACTGACAAGTGTAGCACAGAAATTGTCAGCGACAAGTAAAGAGTTTTCGGTCAGTCCTGCAGAAGGTGGAGGAAGTCGGGCCACGCGAGGGTCTGGGGGCGTGTGGTGGTGGTTGCGCGGAGCAGCTGCTCGAGCGGCGCCGGTGTCCTCACTGGATCCAGCCCGAGCGCCCGGCGCGTGAGGGGGATCAGCCCGAGGAGCGCCTGCTCGCTCGGCATCGGGCTCAGCCGGCCATCCGCTGACGCCGTCCAGCACACGGGCTGATTGCTCCGGCTGTCGCGGGTGAGGAGCACCTCAATCGCATCTTCCCGCCATGCCGCCCGCAAGTCGTCGACGTGCTCGCTCGTGTATCCGTTCCAACCCAGCCAGGTGAGGTGCTGCGCCGTCCATGCGAAGACGTGCTGATCCACTAGCCGCACATCGGGGAAGGCGCCGCCGGCGTTGGCGATCGCCTCACGCTGCAGCCGCTGCAGACGCGCGGTGCGCAGCTGCTCGACGGTCGCCTCGGGGCCGGCGCTGCGGGCAGCCTCGAACCGGTCGGACCACGGGGAGGAAAGGTGGGTGAGCTCGATCGTGTGGGGGCCGGAGTACTTCCAGTCGCCGAAGTACGACAGCAGGGTGTCGGCGACGTAGCCGGGGGCGTCGAGAGTGCTGACGACATCGTCGACGGCAGGGATGAATGAGACCTCGAGCTTCGTGTCCTGCGGCTCGGGCAGTGTGAGCTCTGCCGCCCACTCGCCGCCGTCGGGGAGCGAGGAAGGGGCGAACAGCTGCTCGTTGCGCATCGAGTTCAGCACGGTCCACCAGACGCTGAGATAGCTGTTCGCGAGCTCGGCATCCTCGGCGATGTCGGTCATCCGCAGCGCGTACTGGGCGGCGGTCCAGCGGGCCTGCCACGCGGCCGGGATGGTCACCGTCACCGGCCGGCCTGGCGCCCAAGCTGCCACCGCGCTGGCGGAGTTGGTGCCCTTCGGCCACACTGGCACCGCCGGCCATCCGAGACAGCGGGCAACGTCCCTGTAGGGCGCGTGATACGACGGCTCCGAGGGGGAGGGTGTCAACACGGGAACGCGCCAGAGATCCGCGTGCTCCTCGACCACAGGCATCACCACCGCCGGCGGGCACTCCGCGTCGCGGGGAAGGCCTGAGCCCTGCTTGAACGACTCGAAGAGGGCGGGAAGCGCCATGCGGATGCTCCCCGTGGTGGACGGCCACAGCGGCGTGAGTACGAGGAGCAACTCGTCGACGTCGAACGCCGCGGCCTCGAACAGCTGCACCCACGCTTCGACGCGATCGCCTCCGTCATTGATGCTGACGACCTGCTCTGGCACGCCGTACGGGCGATACCGCGGGGCGCCGTCGGGACGCGGGAGCAACGGGGGGATCGGGGTGCGCATTGAGCGGCCGTGGTGCATGCCGTACTCGAGAACACGCCGAAGTGGCCAGCGCCCGCCTCTGACGCCCTTCTCGAGTCGCGGAGGCCCGAGCAGGGGATCCGGGGTCTCTCGTGTGCCGGAGATCTGCCGGAAGCGTGGCCCGGACAGACCGAGGATTGCGGCCGCTTCAGCGGCGTTCACCTGGGCGTCGTGCAGGTAGTCGTCAGGAGCGAATCGGAGCGATCGGGAGGAGGCCATGCGCAACCCTAACATTTCGACGCCTGAAATGTTCGACAGATTTACACCTAAGGGCGTGTCCGATCTTCGGCCTCTACGACACCCACGACAGATAGCAGATACCGACGAAGGGAATGGCAATGGCGAACAGAATGATGCTCGACGTCGAGGTGCGATCGTGAGCGAGGCGGCCCGGGTCTCGGTCTCGGAGTCGTTCGTCGATGTGTGGGACCCCTCAGAGGTACCGCACCTGGAGATCACCGGGCAGCACGGGAGTGGGAAGAGCGAAGCTGTCCAGCGGATCGCGGCCCAGGCGATGGGTGACGGTGCCGAGGTTCGGCTGATCCTCGACGTGGCGTTGGCGCCCACGTCGCTTTGGGTTGCTACCAGCCCTGAGGAGGCGCTCGGTGCGATCGAGAGCACTCTGCGTGATCTCAACTGGCGGCTGGCTGAGCTCGAGGAAGAGCGACTGACCGGCGCGAAGGCGCCGGCGGTCCAGCCGATCGTGCTCCTCGTCGACGGATTCACTGCGCTCATGGAGCGACCGACTTCGAACCCGACTGTGCCGGCACGGATCCGCGAGTACCTCGGCGACCTGCTCGCCTTGGGCGGCAACGTTGACATCCACGTCGTGCTGACGGGCATCTCGCCGAGCTTCACTCGCCACGGCCACCGCGACGGCATCGGCCAGGTCGTGCTCGGACCGATCAGCCCCGCCACCAGGGTGCAGCTCTCCTCCGGCGACTACCTGGTGGCAGAGCTCCCGATCCGGCCGATCGGGTCTGGGTGGTACTTCCGCTCCGGCGGGCACATGCCGCAGCCAGTGGGTTTCTGAGGAAGGACGCTATGAGTCCCGAGCAGCTCTCCCGCTGGGGGCGGTCCGTCAACTCCTGTGCGGACCGCCTCCAGCGCTTCAACAACGCCCGCGGCCAGCTGATCGCTGGCTTTGGTGGTGCGATAGGTCTGGGGTTCTCGCTCATGGCCGGCACCTTCGTCTTCTGGGCGTTCCTTTCGCTCGCTTTCCTTCTTCTCGTGATCGTGCTGTGGATCGTGCAGCAGCGGGACCTGCGTCGCGTCACAGCGGGAAGGTGGGCCGCTCTCGCAATCGCGCCCTTCTTCAACCAGATCGCGTTCGTGTCGATCGAGATCTACATGCTCATCGCTGTCGGCACCCTCCTGGGTATGTTGCTGCCGGCGGTCCTCCGCGGAGCCGGTTGGGTCCTGCTCACCGCCGGGGATGTCGCGCCGTAGCCAGGCGTCGTAGGGGCAGACCTGGGAGGCTGGAGGCATGTCGATGCTCGCCGCCCACCCCGTTCAGCAGGAACAGGACTACGTCTCGCCGTTCGATGGCCGCACTCCCGGCTTCCGATCGCACTGGTGGGTCGACTCGTTCCTGCACGTCCGAGACTCCCGTCATCGGGCGTACTCCTTTACCGATGAGACCGGCGCCGAGGCTGCCCGTGCCCTGCTGCGCACGCGGGCAGGGTTCACCGACCTCGAGGGCGCCGGCATCTCGCTACCCTCGAGCGCGGTGGCGGTGGACCGCATCGAGGTCCGCACGGATCTGCTCTACCCGCGCCGCGGCGTCGGTACCAGAGTGATCCGGATGCTCGAGGCCCTGCATCCGGACGAGACCCTGTATGCCTTCTCCGAGGGCGCCGATGACTTCTGGCGGTCGACCGGATGGGAGTTCGCACCTCGAGTAGACGGAGACACCAGCTACCGGCCGCTGTTCGTCCTGCACCGGGACTAGTGCCGGCCATGACAGGTGACCAGTTCCTTGCAGCGTTCGTCCCGCAGCTGCTCGCGACGATCGCAGGTGGCGCGATCGGCGTCCTCGGCGTCTGGCTGGCCTTCTGGTGGCAGCAGGGTGCATCCTCCCGCGATGCCGTCGACCGGGCCGTCGAGAATCTGCTGCTGAGGATCGGCGAGTACGTCGCAGACATGGACGCCTACCGCCGCGACTTCGACATGGTGAACTGGGCCGCCGGCGGCCGACCCCAGCGGCAGATGCCGCATGCCGCCGTGGTATCGATCGCTGTCGAGCTCGTGCGCATGCGCACCAAAGGCGCCGAGCGTGCGATCGCCGACGAGATCGGGAACGCCTGGAGTCTGGTCGCCGGCGCAGATCTCGATAAGCGCGGGACAGCATGTGCGTTCCTCGCCGAATCGATCACCCTGTGGCGCAGCGGCGCGCCGGCGGCTGCGGTCACCGATCGTCTCGAGACGGCACGGCAGCTTTCCATCGCCGACGGCGAGCTCGAGGTCACTCCCGACGAGAGCTGACGCTCGTTCGGCCGTGCCTAGTCCGCGTCGAGCCCGCGCAGCTGCGCCGCGATCCGATCAGCAGCATCCGCCGGCGCGGCGCCGGCGTCGCGTGCGTCGCGGTACTGCGTCGACGTCGCCGCTCGCACCGCGCCCTCTCCAAGCTCGCGGGCGAGGATCCGGCGGGTCTCTGAGTACCAGGGGTGCCAGTCATCCATGCGGGGTACGTCCTGCCGCAGGTCGCGCAGCATGGCGGCCCGATCGGCATCCGTGATGACGGACAGGCCGGGATCGTCCGCGAGCGCGTCGACGACGGCGCCGAGGGTGGGAACGGGCTGCTCGAGCTCGAAGCACTCGGCCCGCAGCGCGCTCATGAAAGAGACCATGGCGGTCTGCTCGCTCCCAGGATGGATGAGCCGAGACCTCGCGATCAGATTGACCGCGGCCGCAGGGAGCACCGCCGTGCCGTGCCGCGCGATCGTCCGGGCGGCTTGCCAGCCATGGCGCTCCGCTGCGGCCCGGTTCAGCGACGAGTACTGCTCGAGCGTGAGAGTGAGCTGCGTCATGATCGGTTCCCCTCGAGGTGGATCGGTTATCGGTCTGCGTTCATCCTGCGACACCGGGGTGACAGGGAGCGGTCCCGCATGCGGCGAGCGCGGCGCGTCTCGACGCGCGTTCTGAGGGAACGGCCGCATTCGGTGAGTGGCGATGGTCGGTAGTCGGAGCATGCTCGGCGGGCGGGCTGCGGCGAGCGCGAGAGGGTCAGAGATCGTCGGACGTGTGCTGGGGGCGTTCGCGCTGCGCGCGTACGGCGACCCCGACCGCGAGGGATCGGGCTGTGACGACGCGAGGGCGGCCGACGACTTCGAAGGGCATGCGCTCCTCCCACTGGTCGGCGCGATCGCGGGAGGAGAAGGGGACGGCGACGACTTCGCCGCCGGCGAGTTCGACGAGGAGGACGACCTTGTCGTCGGTGGTGTCGGCCATGGTCAGGGGATCCTCTCGTGGGGCTGATCGGTCATGATCTCGATGTCGAAGCGGGCGGTGCCGTGCGTGCGGGACATGTGGAGGGAGAGCGCGGCGATCGCGTCGTCGAGGGTGCGGCCGACGTCGATGAGCCAGCACTGCTCGCAGAGGGTGCAGCCGAGTCCGCGGATGTCGTCGAGGGCGATCGTCATTGGTTCCTCTCCCAGATCCGGTATGCGCGGTGGAACTCGGGGCTGTCCTCGCGGCCCTGGCGGACGAGCGCGTCGAGGTAGTCGTCCAGCTCGGCCTGGGACATCTCGCGCGGGTCGGGCTGTTCTCGGCGGCGTGCGCGGGCGCTGCAGGCGCGATCGTTGGCGCACTCCCAGCCCTCGGAGCCGTACGGGACGAAGCCGCGTGTGCCGATCCGGTGGCAGCGCCGGCACTCGAGGCTCAGCCCCGGCCGCCGGTCGCCGGCGCTCACGGCGGCCCCTCACCCGCGGCGGCGAGCGCGGGGGTCTCCTCCCAGGTGCCGTCGGGGTTGAGCGGCGGCCGGCCGGCGTCCTCCCAGCGGCAGAGGGTGGCCCATTCGGGTGCGCCGGCGGGGTACTGGGTGATGAGCTTGCGGGCCATGTGCTGCGCTCCTTCCTGGTGCCGTTGCTTTGCTTTCCTGATGTATCTAAATATACGGGGTGCCACAGACATTGTCAACCCAGTTGGGCTAAGAATGTGGCGGGTTCTCGTCAGGGTTTCACGGGTGGGGGACGTTGCCCTGCGGCGGGCCGGAGCGTTCGCCCCGGCCCGCCGGGGTTCAGTCGCCGAGGAGGGCGAGGACGTCGGCCGCGCCGGTGATCGCGACGGCGCCGTGCTCCCGCAGGAGGCGGTGGCATCCGGCGGATGCTGCCGAGGTGATCGGGCCGGGGACGGCTCCCAGCGGACGGCCGAGAGCGGCGGCGTGACCGGCAGTGTTCAGCGATCCGGAGCGCCACCCGGCCTCCACGACCACGGTTGCGCGGGAGAGGGCAGCGAGGATGCGGCCCCGAGCGAGGAAGCGCCACTTGGTGGGGGCGGTGCCGATGGGGGTCTCGCTGATCAGCGCGCCACCCCGATCTGCGATGCGGCCGAACAGCTCGCTGTGCCCCACCGGGTATGCGCGATCCACGCCTCCGGCGAGCGCGGCGATGGTCGGGATGTCGGCACCGAGGGCGGCGCGGTGCGCGCTCCCGTCGATGCCGTACGCGCCGCCGGAGAGGATGGTGACGTTGTGGGTGCGGAGGTCGTCGACGATCTCGCGGGCGACGAACTCTCCGTATCCGGTGGATGCCCGAGCGCCGGTAATCGTGATCGGGGTGGATGCGGCGAGCGCGGCCGCGTTTCCGCGGACGTAGAGGGCGACGGGGCGGTGCTGGCCGAGGTCAGCGAGCGCGGGGATGGTGTCGGGGTCGATGACGGTGATGCCCGTGCGCTCGATGTCGGCGCGGTTCTGCTCGATCGTCGTGTTGCGCAGGCGCGGGAGCCAGCGGGTGAGGGCGTCGCGGGCCTCGGCTGCGCCGATGCCCGCCTCCACGAGGGCGGCGTGGCGGTCGCCGCTCGAGGTGAGTGTCTCGAAGGCGGCAATGGGGCCGAGGGCGTCGATCAGTGCTCCGGCGGTGCCGTCTCCCGGCTCGATGAAGGTGGTGATTGCGGCGCGTGCGGCGAGGATGTCGGTCGCGGTGCCTGCGGTGGTGGTGCTCATGGTCTCCTCCAATGAATGTGTAACCTGACATCACTAAATATACGGGTAGCCACGGACACTGTCAACCCAGTTGGGCTAGAAAGTTTCGGAGGGAGAAGAGGGCGACCCCACGGCGAGCGCTGTGCGCCGTCGCCGTGAGGCCGCCCCGGTGTCGGCGGCGGCAGGGTGTCAGGTGAGCCCCGCCGACAGGGAGTGCAGCTCGGGAGTGGAGTCGAGCTGGGGAGGGAGTGCGTCGAGGTAGGCGATCCTGTGCCTTCCGCCCTCGGAGTACTCGATGAACAGGCTGCCGCCCTGCGGACGGTTGTCGGTGATCGTGGCCGGATGCACAACCCCGTCTGAACCGGCGTAGGCGGCCCTGTACGCGGCGCTCACGGCTTCCCCCGTGCGGGAGGCTCACCAGGGCGGAGAGCGGCGTCACAGGCCGCGCAGAGTTCGCTGCGCGTGCCCTTCGGATCGGTGTTGTCGAGGATCGTGACGACGTAGGCGTCAGCGGTGCCGCTGCCGCACTCGGCACACACGAGCGCCCCTGCTTCCTCGGGCGAGCGCTCGCCGCGTTCGGCGCGGACGGCCCGCGCGCGCCGGAGGGTGATCTGTCCCGTCTGGATGCCCTCCCAGAGGTCGGCGGGCCAGCCGGGCGGCGTCTGCTGCGCGCTCGGGGCGGTGGTGATGTCGATGTGCCGGTGGCGGGCGATGACGGCCCGCAGGGTCGTGGTGCTCATGGCAATCCTTCCGGGGAGGGGAGCGGCGGGGGGTGCCCGCCGCTCCCGCGCCGGTCAGGGGCGGGTGAACGCCCAGTCGGGGAGCATCGAGGCACCGATCACGCGAGCCATGAGGCCCGCGAAGCTCAGCTCGGGGTCGATCTCCAAGGCCCGCTCGATGTAGCCGGATGCCTCGGAGGAGCGACCCAGCGCCCAGGCGATCCATCCGGCGCTGACGAACGCGGCCGCCGCGTGAACATCCGCCGTGTGCACGGCGAGGTGGCGGCAGACGGCCAGCGCGTTTTCGAGGCGGGCGACGTCGGGGCGCTCGCCGCGTCCGAGGAGGGTTTCGGCGACCTGTGCGTCGGCGCTCTTGCCGGTGAGCGAGTAGTCCAGCTGGGTGGCCAGGGCGTCGGCGCCGCGCTCGGCGGTGCGCGCCCACTGGATGAGGGCGACGTCGCGCAGGGCGGGGCGGACGAGCACGGCGAGCAGCTGCGCGGCGTGCTCCGAGCGCAGCTGCTCGGGCGTGGTGGTCGCGATCCGCTCGATGACCTTGAGCGGATCGAACGAGGTCACCGAGGCGTAGTCGCCGAGGCATCCGGCGATCCCGGCTGCGATGACCTCATCCCGCTCGGGGAGGGCGTGCACGGCGGTCAGCGTCGGGATGCTGGGATCGGCGTGCTCGGACGCGCTGATCCACGCGGCGGGCTGCGGCTCCTGCTCCGGGCGGAAGTAGTTCCCCCACGAGTCCCCGGTGACGTACAGCGCTTCGGGGACGGGCACGCCCGCTGCCTCGAGGCGGATCGCCAGCAGCTTCGCCACGGCGGCGGATGCTGCGGGGTCGCTGTCGGTGTAGACGATGACGATCGCGGCGGTCACGTCCGGGATGCGATCGATGTAGTCGGCCATGAGGTTGGTCTGGTCGACGTTCGGCTCTGCCGGGAGATCGAACCGCATCACGCCGTGCGTGCGGCTGCCGTTGAACGGGACGACGACGATCGACCGCTCCGGCTGGAAGCCGGCGAGGCGGGGGATCAGTGCGAGGAAGTCGGCCGGGGAGGTCGCCTTGAGAATCTGAACCATCTGAATCACTCCTTAGAATGTGTAACCTGACAGCACTAAATATACGGATATTTGAAAGGGGTGTCAAGTGGGTTTGGCTAAGAATTTTCGGCCGACGTGCGCGGCCTGAATCGGGGGTCGTCGAGTGCCGTGCGACCGGACCGGGGAGTACCCGGCCCGGTCGTGGCTCAGGCGGCGTTGAGGTAGCTGCAGGCGACCTGCTGGCCGTGGTGCCAGCCGTCGCACTCGATGCGGCCGAGCTTGCGGTCGTCGCTGCGGCAGGCGCGGCGTGCGTCGGCCTCCTCGCGGTCAACGTGGTCGGCGTGCAGCGCTTCGAGGTGGCCGAGCTTCTCGGTGAACCCGTCGTGATCGGGCAGCCCGACGGCGACCCACAGCCGCGCGCAGAGCGCGAACCCCTCGTGAGAGAGCGGCGCACGCTCCGCGGCCGCCAGGAGTCCGATGATGACCTCTACGGCGGTGCCGGGGCGGGTGTCGTCTCCGTGGGCGACCCGTTCGAGGATCTCGCGAGCGTGTGCCCGATAGACGGGCTCGACGCTCATGCGCGAGGCGGCCTCACCGCCGCTGAGCAGCGCGAACGAGTGATAGAGCGTGTCCGCCTGCTCGGGGTGGCGGCCCTGCGCCTGTGCGATCTCATCCTCGGCCCAGCTCATCCGCTCGAAGATCGGGTCGAGGTTCTGCTCGACCCTGGCGACCAGCTCGGCGGCGCTGGGGGTGATGGTGTCAGTCATCTTCTGCTCCTGTTCTCGGATGCCTCGGGGAGGGTGGGCGGGGCGTGTGCCCCGCCCACCCGAGAGGGCGCTAGGAGCGCTCGGCCTCGGTCGAATCGAAGGTGATCTCATCCCAGCCGCGTGCGCGCAGGGCTTCGATCACTTCCTCGGTGTCGAGGGCTTCCTCGGCGCTGGAGGCGGCGTCCTCGGAGGTGCGCGCCGTGCGGGTGAGGTAGACGCGGAGCGAGATCGTCACATCGAGGGTGACGTCCCACTCGCGCTCGCGGGGAACCCCGTTGAGCTCGTCAGCCAGCCGGTCGTACTCCTCGCAGAATCCGGCGTAGTCGGCGATCCGTCCGGCCTTGTCCCAGAAGGCCACGAGGCGCGGGTCGCCACCGTCGAGAATCTGCTCGGTGCGGAGCCGACGAACCTCGTTTTCGAGTTCGACCACGCGCGCCTGCGCGGCGTTCGCGGCCTGCTCGGCGCGGGCGATCTCACCCACGGCAACCCGGCGGTTGTCGGTGAGCACGATCTCCGCGACCTCGGTGGCCTCGGGGGTGGTGGTGATGTCAGTCATGATGATCCCTCCTATGGATTGTGTAACCTGACATCACTAAACGTACGGGTGGCCTCCGACATTGGGACTTGTGTCCCCCGAATGGGGGACACAAAACGTCAGAGCGGCGGGCCTCCCGAGGTGAGAAGCCCGCCGCTCTGGCCGGTCGATTACGCGCTCGCCGCGTCGGCTTCCGCCCATGCCTCGGGGTCGGCGTCGGTTGCGCGTTCGCGCACCATGGTGGCGATCTCGGGGTGTGCTGCCGCCTCGAACACCGCCGCCAGTGCCTGCGCCTCTGCGTACTGCCAGTGCTCCCAGAAGTCCTCTCCGACTCCGACCTCGGCGAGCATCTCGCCCAGCTGCTCTACGGCCTCGCGGAGGGCCGTGTGAGCCTCGGCAAGCGGCTTGCCGTCGATCACCGGCTCCAGCGGCCCCGCAGAGTCCTTCGCGGCGACCACGGCCCCGCGCTCCCACTGCTTCCGCAGGATGTTCGGGTCTTCCCCTGTCCACTCCTCCAGGGTGTAGATCGTGGCATCCGGGTAGGCGAGGGATGCCGCCTGCGCGAAGTCTGCGATGCCCGCGGTCTCCCACCTCCACGGGTACTCGATGCTCGCGATCTCCCCGTCGAAGTGCAGGCCGGTGAAAGCGCGCTCCACGTTGCCCACGGTCTCGCCGTCCCGCTCGATCTGATGCTCGGCGTCTACGTGCAAGTTCCACAGCGCGATGAGCCGAGCCGCTACCGCATCCCGATCTGTCACCGGCTTCGGAAAGTGCGCCTCGACCGAGATCCACATGTTCATGACTGCCTCCAATGGGTTGAATATGTAACCTGACAACATGTAAACTACGGATAGCCTCAGACATTCACCCCGAGCACCGCGCGCAGCGCGGGGCACACCCGGACCGGGCAGTCCGAAACCCTCCACTCAGCAGCCCTCAGAAGCCCCAGGAACGCACCGAGGGCACCAGGTGCGGGGGAGAGGGGCCACCAGGGGCCGGCTCCCCTGAGAGCAGCCCAGAAACCAGAGGGAGCGAGAGCCGGCTAGAGGGGCCGGGGGGCCTCCTCAGAGAGGGCGGAAGGGCAGGCCGGGAGCCTCGGTAGACCCCGATCCGCAACCGGCGCAGAGGTGGCGCGCAGCGCCGCCCACGAGCGCATGCGCCCGGCCTGCCGGGCGCCCCGGGTGGAGCGCGTGAGCGCTCCTACC
>NZ_CM176934.1:0-3469578 GCF_058140415.1 Microbacterium sp. C-MGS6 | reverse complement strand
GGTGCTCCGGACGACGGATCGGGTCGGGGTCGACGTGCCGTTCCCCTGTGGATAACTTCGGATGCCACGGTAGTCACACCGGCTCGGAACGGCAACCTGCCCTTGAAAACACGCGGGCGTGTTGGATGTGGCGGATGCGTCCGGCTTGTGGATAATGGCTGTGCGGTACGCATGGGATGACAAGCGGTACAGGTCGCAGATTTGCCCTGTCCGCCGCCAAGACGTACCCTTAGTCGGTTGACTTATGCCTGTTTGGCAGTTCCCTATGTCTCCGGTCGAAGTGAATCCGGTGACAGCATTCCCGGAGTGATCTCATGAGCAAGCGCACCTTCCAGCCCAACAACCGTCGTCGCGCCAAGAAGCACGGCTTCCGTGCCCGCATGCGTACCCGCGCCGGCCGTGCCATCCTCTCGGCACGCCGCGCGAAGGGCCGTACCGAGCTCTCCGCGTAAGCAGCTGTGCTCGCCCGCCCGTTCCGTTTGACCCGCGGGAGCGACTACCGACTGGTCGTTCGACGCGGATCGCGTTGTGGCGGGGCCCGCGTCCTCACCTCCATGCTGGCGACGGGCGAGAGCAGGGCCGCGCGGTTCGGCTTCATCATCAGCAAGCAGGTGGGCACGGCCGTGGTGCGCAACACCGTCCGTCGGCGACTCAAAGCCGTCTGTGCGGAGGCGCTCCCGCGTGTTCCTCAGGGCACGGATGTCGTCATCCGTGCCCTTCCTGCGTCCGCGACCGCCTCCTACGCGGAGCTTCGCAGCGATGTGCATCGTTGCCTGGCGCGGCTCGCACCGGCCGAGGCCGCCTCATGACCGCGTTGCCGGCCTCGTCGGTGGGGACGGGGGAGATGCACGGGCGCGACGTGCTTCGCAGCATCCCGCTCCTGCCGCGCAACGCCGTGCTCGCCTTCCTGACGGGGTACCGCAGGGTGGTCTCGCCGATGTACGGGGACGTGTGTGCGTACTACCCCTCCTGTTCCGCCTACGCTGTAGGTGCGGTGCAGCAGCACGGCGCCGTGCGGGGGGCTCTGCTCTCGGCGTGGCGCATCCTCCGCTGCAATCCCTGGTCTCGCGGAGGCGTCGACGACGTCACACCGCACCGACACTTCCGCTACGACCTGACCGCACACGGTTTCGTCGTCCCCTCCCGAAAGGACTGATCGGTGGGTCTTGACCTTCTGTTCGCCAGTGCCACCCCCAGCCCGGAGCCGGCATCCGGCGGATTCGACCTGCTCGGCACGATCCTGTGGCCGCTGAAGTGGGTCGTCGAGCTCATCCTCGTCGCCTGGCACTGGCTTCTCACGGCGGTCGGCCTTCCTGCCGCCTCGGGCATCACCTGGGTCCTCTCGATCGTCGGCCTCGTGATCGTGGTCCGTGCAGCGCTCATCCCGCTGTTCGTGAAGCAGATCAAGAGCCAGCGCAAGATGATGGAAATCGCTCCTGAACTGCGGAAAGTTCAGGAGAAGTACCGCGGCAAGAAGGATCAGCTCTCTCGTGAGGCGATGAGCCGCGAGACGATGGCGCTGTACAAGAAGCACGGCACGACGCCGATGTCGAGCTGTCTGCCGTTGCTCGTGCAGATGCCGATCTTCTTCTCGCTCTACAGCGTGCTGAGCGACGTCAGCAAGCACGCCCGCGACAACGTCGGTGGCGTCGGCCTGCTGAGCCCGGAGCTCACGAAGGAGTTCTACGACGCGAAGCTCTTCGGCGTCGCTTCGCTGCACGAGACGCTGGGCAACGCCATCGATGCCCAGAACGTCACGGCGATCATCATCCTCGTCACCCTGGTCGTCCTGATGATCGCGTCGCAGTTCTTCACCCAGCTGCAGATCATCTCGAAGAACCTCTCGCCGGAGGCCAAGACCGGCCAGGCGTACCAGATGCAGAAGATCATGCTCTACGTGCTGCCGCTGGGCTTCATCTTCTCCGGTGTCTTCTTCCCGCTCGGTGTCGTCGTGTACTGGTTCATCTCGAACCTCTGGACCATGGGCCAGCAGTTCCTCGTCATCCGTGAGATGCCCACCCCGGGCTCGGAGGCGGCGAAGGCGCGCGAAGAGCGTCTGGCGCGTAAGGGCAAGGCCATCGATTCCTCGGGCAAGGTCGTGCCGATGTCGGTGTACGAGGCAGAGCAGCAGCGTCTGCTGGAGCAGGCCGAGAAGGCGAAGGCTGAGGCACCGAAGCGACAGCAGCCGGTCGGCAAGAAGCGCGCGAAGAAGAAGGGGAACGCGTCATGAGTGAGGTCGTGACCGGGAGCACCGAGCCCACTGTGGCGCAGCTCGAGAACGAAGGCGATGTCGCCGCGGATTACCTCGAGGAGCTGCTCGACATCGCCGACATCGACGGCGACCTGAACCTCGATGTCCGGCAGGGGCGTGCCTACGTCTCGGTCGAGGCCGAGGGTGACGGCCTCGCGCTGCTCTCCGCTCCGGACACGGTGCAGGCGCTGCAGGAGCTCACGCGTCTCGCCGTGCAGAACAAGACTGGCTCGTTCTCGCGTCTCATCCTCGACATCGGAGGATCCCGCGACACGCGCCGCCGGCAGCTCGTGACCCTGGTCGAGGCGGCGGCCGCCAAGCTCGATGAGGGCTCGTCGCAGGCGTCGCTGCCGGCGATGTCGAGCTACGAGCGCAAGCTGGTCCACGACATCGCTGCCGAGCGAGGGCTCGTCTCCGAGTCGTACGGCGAGGGCGCGGACCGTCACACGGTCCTGCGTCGTCATTGACGTACCGAAGGCGAGTACGGGCGGGTGTCTGAGACGAACGATTCCGGCGAGAAGACCGTCGAGCAGGAGCCGGCTGTCGCTGCCGATCTTTTCGGAGACCGCCTGGAGATCGCTCGGCGGTTCACGGACTCCCTCGCCCGTGAGGGGGAGGAGCGGGGTCTGATCGGGCCGCTCGAACTGCCCCGCCTGTGGACCCGTCACATCCTGAACAGCGCGATCGCCGCACCGCTCTTCCATGGTTCCGTGGCGGACATCGGGTCTGGGGCCGGACTGCCCGGTCTGGTGCTCGCCATCGCCCGCCCCGATGTGTCGTGGACACTGGTCGAGCCGATGGAGCGTCGGATCAACTGGTTGACGGAGCAGGTGAACGATCTCGAGCTCTCGAACGTCACCATTCTCCGGGCGCGTGCGGAGGACGTCCGTGCGAAGGGTGCCTTCGACGTCGTCACGGCTCGCGCGGTGAGCGCGCTGCGTACCTTGATTCCACTGACGGCTCCGCTGGTGCGCGATGGTGGTGAACTCACCCTCTTGAAGGGCATGAACGCCGCGAACGAGATCGAGGCGGCGCGGAAGCAGATCGCGAAGTTCACACTCTCCGACGTTCGCGTCGAGGTTCTGGGCGAGGGACTGCTTCCCGAGACGACCCGGGTCGTCCGTGCCCACGTGCGCTGAGGACCTTGTCGTTTCACGTGAAACACTGCCATCAGAGTGTCCTTCTTTGGCGGGCACTACCCCTTGATCGACTGATCCGAAGAGGTTGTGCCCGCTCACGGATGGGGTCCGCCCGGACAGGCCATGTTTCACGTGAAACAACAACGAGTCTCGGAGCAGTGCGGTAGGACGCTACTCTCGGCTCCGAAGGCGCTGAGTCGGGAATCGCGTTCACTGGGTGCATCGGCGACGTCGGTGTCTGGTTGCTCCAGTTACGGTGAACCGGAAACGGTGACCGACCTCTGTCTGACACGGTTGCCGGGAGCGCTGGGTTCGGGGGCGTAGAGGTTCATCCATCGCGGTACCATCTTCACTGAGGCGGTCAGGGGCGAGTACCACGACTCCGGAGGCCGGCCTCGGAGAGGGAATCGGTGGGCGCCGCCACACAACTCCTTGGCATCGGAACTGTGGGCGGGCGTACTCATCAACGTCTCCGAGTCTCTTTGGAAAGCGCGTGTGGAGACCGGTGGGGCATCCGCCGATCGAGCCAAGGAGCGTGGGGCGCTGCCCCCGAGCGGTCCGTAGGTCAAAAGTGATGTCTTCCTGCGAGGTCATCGGACGCACTGCTCGTTGAGTGCCCTTCGGCTCGACACTGATACCTGCCCGTGCTGTGGGTCAGCGAGCGGGGTGTGCTGTCTTCACGGCGCGGCGTGGTGGGCTGCGGATCGCAGAACCTCCCGTGAGGCAGGCGCAGGAGGTGGGATCGTGGTCGGCGTGGCCACATCAGACACACAACTGTTTCACGTGAAACGTCGCGCGATTCGCTTCGACGAGTTATCGCACGCGCGTACGTCGTTCGCTGACCATCTCCGACCGTTTGCCATGGCGCATTCGGTAGTGGAGGAGGTATCCCTCAGTCGCAGCGATCTTGAATGACTGTTTCACGTGAAACAGTCGGTTTCTCGGTGTGGCTCCCACGGTGCCCGAGTGCCGTCCTCCCGCTGAGGGGCACCGATCTTCAGCGCGTGCGCAGAGTGCAGTGACGGTGAGCGCGGCACGGGGCGAACGTGTCATGTCTCTCTGCATCGTGTGCGTACCTATGCTCATCGGTCGTCGGGGGGAGCCCTCGTCAGAGCCGACTGGGTCGTGCCGCTGGCTCCTGCGGGTCGCTGCGGCAGTGGAGGTCCCCCGCGGGGGTGTCGACAGGCAAGAAGGTCATCCGCTCGGTGAAGCTACCGCAGGGGGTGCCTCGGTGCCTCGTTTCCTCTGCCGTCTGAGACGGACATGGTGCCACCAGTCCTGTCAGTGACGTTCGGGGTGTGCCTCGAAGCCTGGACTGGAGCCGGCGGGCGGCATTCTCGTGGGAAAGTGTGATGGTGTCGCCGGGTTCTGCGGCGGGGGAGGCGGCGCGATACTTCGTCCCGTGCCTGGTCAATGACGACTCGGGGCAACGGGGTCGGGCCCTGGCGCTCGATGGTGTGTCGACGTGTAAAGGCACCCGGTGAGTGGCCTTCTTCGGAGGAGTGGCCTCTGAACCTTTCTGCGGCGCTATCGGATCCCTCGTGCCTCGTCTCGAGTGTCGTCGGGGGGAGACGGGTGTAACCGATGCAGGCCTGGCATTGGATGGTGTGTGTCCATGTGTGGAGGGGGCCGGTGGGTACCTTGACGCGGGAGTGGGGTTTTGAGCTTTCGGCCGCTACGGCAGAGGCGCTCATGCCTCGTCTCGTGTTTCGTCCGGGGGATGACTCCGGACACCCGGGGCTCGCCTTGATGCTCAACGGTGTCCCTCGAAGAGCGGGCCGGGCCCGGTGATCGGCCTTCCCGTGGAGGAGCGGGCAACGGTGTGACCGGGCGCCGCTGTGGCAGACGTGCCGTGGTGCCGCCTCTCTATAGCGGTCCGCGGTGGACCTGCTCGGCGAGCTCTGATCCTCGCTATGGACGGTGTGCACAGGAAGGGAAGTGGGAGCTGTGTGCGGCGTTTGCGCGAGAGTCGGGTGTGAACGTGCCCTGCCGCCACCGTGGGGCTACGGCTCGCGTGACGCAGATGGCTCTTGAGCGACGGTCGTTCCACACACTTCGGGCAGGCATGCCGAGTGGTGTGCGTGGACGGGCGACGCCACGTCGTTCGATGGGCATCGCCGTGAAGGGAAATCCCTCCGCGCCAGAACTGCTCCCAGGTGTGCTCCGTCGTCGTGGGGCGACCCGAGCAGCGGCTGGGAACACGTGCTGCTGTGCGTGCCCGAGATGGTGAACGGA
Source organism: Microbacterium sp. C-MGS6 (assembly GCF_058140415.1). Classification (NCBI taxonomy): domain Bacteria; kingdom Bacillati; phylum Actinomycetota; class Actinomycetes; order Micrococcales; family Microbacteriaceae; genus Microbacterium; species Microbacterium sp. C-MGS6. Next base: position 3,463,953 of record NZ_CM176934.1, on the reverse strand, counting down.
TGTGAACAGGCTAGGAGGGGTTGTGTTTCACGTGAAACAGACCGCGATCGGGCGGCGGATTCACGGGAGACGAGCCGTCGCAAAGGGCGAAGGAACGGGTCAGATTGAGTATCGATGTACCCATGCGGCGCGATCCCTCGTCCACCTGCCGGCTCGGACGCGGAGGCAGCCGCGTGATGCTCCGCGAGTTCTGCGGGCAGGCAGGTCATGGGGGGCCAGAACGACGCGACGCACCTGTCGCGAGGTCTCATGGAGCACAGGGCATGGGCACCCGGATCGGTGCTGCGCGACGCTGGCGTGCTCCCGGCCGAGGGTGCATGCGTGAAGGATCCGGGCGCTCTGCAGCGGGATGCCCGGCAGAGCGGTGGCTCGCGGGTGTAGGCAGGGGTTATCCAGAAGGACGCGGTCGCGAATTCGCCTGACCGCGGCAGGCACCCCGCGTGGGAAGCTGCGACAAGGTACCTGAGTGAGGTGGGGAGGCCGAGGTTTGCGAGCGCGGGACTGGGCCTCGAGAAATGTGGCGTCGAACCGGACGACGCGGAGAAGCTACGCCGGACCGCCAGGCGCTCTCATCGAGGAGGGGCACGAGGTCGGCTCGCCAGCACGCTTCGGTGGAGCGGTAGGGACCCCAGTCGCGTGATTCAGACATCCGTCTCAGCAGGGGACCCCGGTGTCAGCGCTGGGGGCGTCCCTTCGCCTTTCGTCGATGGAGTTGCGCGAAGCCACCGGTGACGAAAGCCGCGTTCAGCGGGCCGTGCTGAAGCCTCGTTTCACGTGAAACGAACCTCACCGGAGCTGACTGTCCGCGTGTATGCGGAAGTGCGCGGACGGGAAGCATCTCTGCCGCCCGGTCGTGCCTGTGATCCGACGTCGGTCGCTGCGATTAGAGTGGAACGCGGCCCCGAAAGGAGTGGATGTTTCACGTGAAACAGTCCGAGAAGGCATCGTCGAACGAATCGTTCGGGATGGACACCCCCCTCGCGCGAGAAATCGCGGATCTCTCCGTTCGTCGCCGCGCGCTCGAAGCAGTCACCGTGGAGTTCGGGGGAGACACGCGAATCCTGACGGTGTCGAACCAGAAGGGTGGCGTGGGTAAGACCACGAGCGCCGTCAACATCGCTTCGGCATTGGCTGGTCTGGGTGCGAAGGTGCTCGTCATCGACCTGGACCCTCAGGGGAACGCCTCCACGGCGCTCGGGGTGCCACACAATGCCGACACACCGAGCGTCTATGACGTCCTCATCGACGAGTTCCCGCTCGCGGAGATCGTGCAGCCCAGTCCGGAGAGCCCCAATCTCTTCTGTGCGCCGAGCACCATCCACCTCGCGGGTGCCGAGATCGAACTCGTCGCACAGGTCGCCCGGGAGCACCGACTTCGCCGTGCTCTGAAGGACTACCTCGTCGACAACCCTGTCGACTTCGTCATCATCGATTGCCCCCCATCGCTCGGACTCCTCACGATCAACGCGTTCACCGCGGCGAACGAGGTCTTCATCCCGATCCAGTGCGAGTACTACGCCCTGGAAGGCCTGAGCCAGCTGCTCGGCAGCATCCAGATGATCCAGAAGCACCTGAATCCGAGCCTCCATCTCTCGACGATCCTCCTGACTATGTTCGACGGGCGGACGCGTCTGGCGCAGCAGGTTGCGGAGGAAGTGCGCTCGCACTTCCCGTCACAGGTGTTGGACACCGTGATACCGCGGTCCGTACGCGTATCGGAAGCCCCCAGTTTCGGCCAGACGGTCATCGCCTACGACGGTCAGTCCGCCGGAGCGATCGCCTACCGTGAGGCCGCCGTCGAGATCGCGTCGCGACAGACGCAGAGCAAGGAGAAATAATGGCGAAGCGCACTGGACTCGGCCGCGGCATCGGCGCCCTCATCCCGACGGCGGACCAGGCCGAACGTCCTGTCGACGTGTTCTTCCCGGGCGCGAAGATCGCTCCGGCACCCGAGGCTCCCTCCGCGAACGCCGACGCGGCACCCGAGGCTGAGCTCGAGGCGGTGCCCGGGATCCACCTGATCCAGGTCGACCCGCAGGCGATCGTCCCCAACCCCCGCCAGCCGCGCACGCACTTCAACCCGGAGGACCTCGCGGAGCTCGTGCACAGCGTCCGCGAGTTCGGCGTGCTGCAGCCGGTGGTGGTCCGGAAGAACAGCGACGGCGAGTACGAACTCATCATGGGGGAGCGGCGCACGCGGGCTGCCCGCGAGGCCGGACTCGAGTCGATCCCGGCCATCGTCCGGGATACCGCCGATGAGGACCTGCTGCGGGACGCGCTCCTGGAGAACCTCCACCGCTCGGAGCTGAACCCGTTGGAAGAGGCATCGGCCTACCAGCAGCTCCTCGACGATTTCGGCATCACGCAGGAGGAGCTCGCGACGCGCATCGGTCGTTCCCGTCCGCAGATCAGCAACACCATCCGCCTGCTCAAGCTTCCTGTCCCCGTGCAGCAGCGGGTGGCCGCTGGTGTCCTGACCGCCGGACACGCGCGCGCGATCCTGAGCGTGGACTCGCCGGAGGCCATGCAGCGCCTGGCGGACAAGGTCGTCAACGAAGACCTCTCCGTCCGTGCCACGGAAGAGGCGGCCAAGTCCCAGCCCTCCGCAGGGAAGACTCCCAAGCCCACGCCCGGGGCGCGGCGGGCGTACCTGGATGAGGTCGCCGGCAAGCTGGGGGACCGGCTCAACACCCGCGTCCGGATCGCACTGGGCGCTCGGAAAGGCCAGGTCACGATCGATTTCGCTTCGATCCAGGACCTGAACCGCATTCTCGAGGAGCTCGGCGAAGAAGGATACGGCTCCGCGCGCTGACCCCGCCCCCGGTCGGGGGTGACATAGACTCGCGTCATCTTGTCGATGCGAGGGGGATGTCATGTCCAGACCAGCTGATCCAGCGAGTATCAAGCGTCGCGTGATCGCCGTCAGTATTGCGGCGGCTCTGGGCGGATTCCTCTTCGGATTCGACACCGCGGTGATCAACGGTGCTGTCGACGCCCTGGCGGGAGATGTCTCAGGGTTCGACCTCGGCACGGGTCTCAAGGGCTTCGCTGTCTCCTCCGCCCTGATCGGCTGTGCGGTCGGCGCCTGGTTCGCCGGCCCGGTGTCGAACAAGTTCGGACGCATCCCGGTGATGGTTGTCGCCGCGGCGATGTTCTTCGTCTCGGCGATCGGCTCCGGACTCGCGTTCAGCGTCGTCGACCTCATCGTCTGGCGTGTGATCGGCGGACTCGGCGTCGGCGCGGCTTCGGTGATCGCCCCCGCCTATATCGCGGAGGTGTCTCCCGCCGCGATCCGCGGTCGTCTGGGATCGCTGCAGCAGCTCGCCATCGTCCTCGGCATCTTCGCCGCCCTGCTGTCGGACGCCCTCCTCGCCGGCATCGCGGGGGAGGCCGACCAGCCGCTCTGGGGCCTGACCGCCTGGCGATGGATGTTCATGGTCGCGGCCATCCCCGCGCTCGTCTACGGGTTGATGTCGCTCCGGCTGCCGGAATCCCCGCGCTACCTGGTGCGCAAGGGCGAAGTGAAGCGTGCCGCGGAAGTGCTCCAGACCGTCACGGGGACGATCGACACCGAGGCGAAGATCAAGGAGATCACGGGCACGATCGACACGGAGCGCTCCGAGTCGCTGCGAGACCTGCGAGGCAGCCGTCTCGGCCTCAAGCCGATCGTGTGGGTCGGCATCCTGCTGTCGGTGTTCCAGCAGTTCGTCGGCATCAACGTGATCTTCTACTACTCCACGACACTGTGGCAGTCGGTCGGATTCGACGAGTCCAGCGCTCTCCTGACCTCCGTCATCACCTCTGTGACCAACATCGTCGTCACGATCGTCGCGATCCTGCTCGTCGACCGGATCGGACGCCGGATCATGCTGCTCGTCGGCTCCGTCGGCATGACGGTGACCCTGGGACTCATGGCGCTCGCCTTCTCGTTCGGCACGCTGGACGCCTCGGGCACCGCGACGCTTCCCGACCCCTGGGCGACCGTCGCCCTCGTCTGCGCCAACGGCTTCGTGGTGTTCTTCGGTGCGAGCTGGGGACCGCTCGTGTGGGTCCTCCTGGGCGAGATCTTCCCGAACTCGATCCGTGCCGGTGCCCTGGCCGTGGCCGCCGCGGCGCAGTGGGTGGCGAACTTCTTCATCTCGACGACGTTCCCGGCGTTCGCCGAGATCGGCCTCACCTTCGCCTACGGCTTCTACGCGTTCTTCGCGTTGCTGTCGTTCTTCTTCGTGTTCTTCAAGGTGCCGGAGACCAAGGGCCGCGAGCTCGAGGACATGAGCGAGGATGCGAAGGTGGAGCGCCGACCCCGTCGCGCACGCGCGTAGGCTGGAGGGATGACCGAGTCCGTCCCCCGTCGCGCCAGCCTGGAAGTGCTGCGCGCCGAGGCCTCGGACGAACTCGCCGTCCTCGTCCAGGAGCGCCTGCTCGGCGGTGAGGACCCCTGGGAGTTCATGGAGGAGCTGCCCAGTGTCGACGAACTCGTCGTCTACCTGCTGCGCGCCGACAACATCGCCGCGAACGACGGGGTACGTCCCAACGCCGCGCGGCATTACCGGGTGCTGCGTCAGATCGCCCTGGAGTACCCGGAGCTCACGCCGGCCGTCTGGGGGCTCCTGGACGAGAAGCAGCGCCATCGTCGCTGGGACCCCCGCATCGCCGACGCCTCCTGACGACCGATGCTCCTCGTTCCCTACGACCCGTCGTGGCCGCAGCGATTCGAGGAGTTCGCGGCATCGATCCGCGCTGCCGGGGCGGACGGCTGGATCGTCGAGCACATCGGTTCGACGGCCATTCCCGGGATGAGCGCGAAACCGATCGTCGACCTCGCGGTGCGCGTGCAGACGCGAGGGGAGTTCGACGCGTACCGGTCCGCGTTGGAGGCGGTGGGATGGCGCACCGGCAGCGGAATCCGCACTCATCCGGTGATGATCATGGAGGCGGCCGGGGAGCGCCTCGCCATCGCACACTTCTTCACGGCAGCCGAATGGGATGCCGTGCCTCAGCGCCTGCTGCGGGACTGGTTGTGCGCCCACCCGGACGATGCGGAGCGATACGAACGCGTCAAGCACGAGGCAGCGCGGGAGGCGGAGGAGCGGAACTCCTCCTACAACGCAGCGAAGACCGCTGTCATCCAGGAGATCGTCGACAGGGCGCGGGCAGCACGCGGGCTCGAGCCGGTGGACGTGTACGACAAGCGCTGATCACCCTGGGCTGGCCGAGCATGCGAGAAGGGCCGCGCCCGGAGGCGCGGCCCTTCTCGTGGTCGTGGGGATCAGCCGAGGAAAGCGGCGAGATCCTGCTCGAGAGCGAACTTCGGCTTGGCGCCGATGATCGTCGTCTTGACCTCTCCGCCCTGGAAGACCTTCATCGCCGGGATCGACGTGATCTGGTACTTCATGGCCAGCTCCGGGTTCTCGTCCACGTTGAGCTTGAGGATGGTGATCTTGTCGGGGTTGTCGGACTGGATCTCGTCCAGCACCGGCGCGACCATACGACACGGACCGCACCACTCGGCCCAGAAGTCCACCAGCACGGGACCATCGGCCTGCAGCACGTCCTGCTCCCAGGTCGCCTGGCTCGTTGCCTTTGCACTCATCAGAGTTCTCCTTGTTCGAGGTTCGCCTGTTGCAACAACGGGCGGGGGGAAAGTGTTCCCGGCCCTGGTCAGGCCGTGATGACCTCGGCGGCCTCGGCCGCGGGGACCTCGACGGACGCGTCCTCGAGGTCGGCGAGGAAGTGCTCGGCGTCGAGAGCCGCGATCGTGCCCGTCCCGGCGGCGGTGATGGCCTGGCGGTAGGTGGGGTCGATCACGTCACCGGCGGCGAAGACACCGGGGACCGACGTCCGCGAGGAGCGTCCGTCGACCCAGATCGTCCCCTCGGGCGTGAGCTCGAGCTTCTCGTGGACGAGGTGCGTGCGCGGGTCGTTGCCGATCGCGATGAACAGGCCGTCGAGAGGGAGGTCGCGCAGCGACCCGTCCTCCGTGGAACGCAGCTGCACGCCGGAGACGGCGGTGTCGCCCAGGATCTCGACGACCTCGCTGTTCCACACGAACTCGATCTTCTCGTTCGCGAAGGCGCGCTCCTGCATGATCTTCGAGGCGCGGAGGGAGTCCTTGCGGTGGATGACGTACACCTTGTCGGCGAATCGGGTGAGGAAGGTCGCCTCCTCCATCGCCGAGTCGCCGCCGCCGACGACCGCGATGGTCTTCTGACGGAAGAAGAAGCCGTCGCAGGTGGCGCACCAGGAGACGCCGAAGCCGGAGAGGCGCTCCTCGCCCTCGATGCCGAGCTTGCGGTAGGCCGAACCGGTGGCGTAGATGATCGTCTTGGCCTCGTGGGTGGCACCCGAACCGAGGGTGACCTTCTTGACGGGACCGGCGACATCGAGCTCCGTGACGTCGTCGTAGAGCACCTCGGTGCCGAACTTCTCGGCCTGCTCCTGGAACTTCGCCATGAGCTCAGGGCCCTGGATGCCCTCCGGGAAGCCGGGGTAGTTCTCCACCTCGGTCGTGTTCATGAGCTCGCCGCCGACCTCGACGGAGCTCGCGATGAGGAGCGGCTCCAGGTTCGCGCGCGCCGCGTAGATGGCAGCCGTGAATCCGGCGGGGCCGGAGCCGATGATGATGACCTGACGCATGTGATCTCCGTTAGAAAGGCGGTGCCGTCGAAAGACGTCCGACTGCTTCAACCCATGGTAACCGCGGGGCATTCCCGCGTCAGCGGCCGGGCAGGAAGCGGCGGACGAGCCCGCCGGCGGCCTTCAGCTCCGGGGCGCGGAAGACCGCGAGGATCGCGACGTAGACGATCACGACGACGAGGCCGACGACGGCGGTCGCCAGGGCGCCGGGGATGACTCCGGACGTGGCCCATCCGGTCGTCCCCCCGATCAGGAGGAACGTTCCCCATCCGGCGAGCCCCGCCGGGATCGCGGCGACCGCGAAAAGCGCGAGGGCACGCAGCCAGGACAGGATTCCGATGCCGCCGATCTTGCGATGCAGCAGCCAGGTGGCGACGATCGTCTGCAGCGTGCTGGCGATGGACTGCCCCAGAGCCACGGCGGCGGCCAGCTGCGTGAGGTCGATGACCTCCGCCGACAGCAGGGCGACGGCTCCCAGCGCGGTCACGACGATCAGCGCGCACTGGAAGATCGTGAACCAGAAGGGCGTGCGCGTGTCGTCGTACGCGTAGAAAGTGCGCTGCACGATGAACAGGATCGTGAGGGGGATCAGGCTGACCAGGTAGCAGAGGAGGACGACGGCCGCCCCCTCGGCGTCGGAAGCACTCTCGGTGAAGACACGGGAGGCGGGGATCGCCGCGGCGGCCACCGCGGCGACGGCGGCGACGATGAAGAACAGCAGCGTGCGGATGCTGCGCGAGATGTCTCCGCGGACCTCGTCGTGCCGCCCGGCGGCGGCGTGCTCGCTGATCTGCGTGAAGTACGGGGTCCCGATCGACAGCACGATGACCGAGTAGGGGAGCATGAAGATGAGCCAGGCGTTCGTGGTCACGGCGAGCGAGGCGCCCGACTCCGAGGCGTTGCTGACGATGTTGCCCTGCAGCACCCCGGCGGACAGTGAGGCGAACGCCATCAGGAAGGTCCATCCCGCGAGCTTTCCCACGTTGCCGAGGCCGACGCCCCGCCACTGGAAATCGGGGCGGAGCGAGAGTCCCGTCCGACGCCAGAAAAGCAGCAGGACGAGCGCCTGCACGGCGATGCCGAGGGTCGCCGTGCCGCCGAGCAGGGCGATCATCTCCGGCGTCCAGTCGGCGGAGTCGCGGGACACCGGCGAGAACGCCCATCCCAGGATCAGGAATCCGATGATCGAGACGATGTTGTTGACGACCGGTGCCCAGGTGAACGGCCCGAAGATGCGCCGCGCGTTCAGGGCTTCGCCCAACAGGGCGTACAGACCGTAGAAGAGGATCTGCGGGAGACACCAGTAGGCGAGTGCGGTGGCGAGCGCCTGGGTCGTCGAGGAGAGCCCGCCTGCCACGATCTGCACGAGCCAGGGCGCTGCGATCGTGGCGAGAGCCGTGACGGCGACGAGCACGACCGTCCCGAGGGTGAAGAGCTTCGAGATGAACGCGTTGCCCCCGTCGGCGTCGGCGGTGGCCTTGACGATCTGCGGCACGATCACCGCGGTGAGGATGCCGACGGAGATGAGGGAGAAGACGCTGTTCGGGAGCGTGTTCGCCGCGGCGAAGGCGTCGGCCGGGCCCGACTTGAACGAGCCGATCACCGCCACGAGGACGATACTGCGCAGCAGCCCGGTCACGCGGGAGACCAGGGTGCCCGCGCCGATGATGGCGCTGGCGCGCCCGAGACTAGTCACGCGACTCCTTCGTGGGAGGGGCATCCGGGCCGTCGGGGCGCTCCTGCACCGCGGCTTCCGCTTCCTTCTCCTCGATCAGTTCCTCGACGGCGGCCTCCACGGCCTGCTCCTCGATGGCCTCCCGACGCTTCCGGCGCACCGTGCGCACCACCCCGAGGGCGATGAGGAGCACGGCGAGGCCGCCGAAGACGATGAGACCGATGGTCTCCCATTCCGCGCGCACCGCGACCCGGATGGTCTGCTCCGACTGGATCGGCACTCCGGTCGGGCTGGTGAGGCTGAGGCGCAGGTCGAGCTCGCCGCTGCCGACCCGGGCCGACACCGGCACCTTCGCCCTCGTGGTCGAGCTCGCCTGTACGGCGACGTCGATCACGGGTGTCACTTCGAGGCGCGGATCGGTGGGGGACGCGTACAACCGCACCGTCACCGGCCACGGGAGGTCGTTGCGCACGGCGATGGGGAGGTCGGCGTTGGCCGTGAGGAGCTGGATGGTGCTGGAGTCGGGGATGCTGACGGCGCCGAGCGTCTCGGTGGTGCGCGCGCGATGGGCCGCGACCTTCTCGGTGAAGGCTTCCGCGGAGGAACCGACCGCGATGGTGCGCAGGATCCGGATCCGCTCCGGGCTCAGCAGCACGAGCGGGTCACTGAGGACGGTCGCGAAAGCGGTGAGGGAGCGCTCATCGGCGAGGAGGTTCGTGAGGTCGGACGCCCGGGTCGCCGCGGCCGTCTCCGGCAGTGTCACCGCGACGGCAGGTGCGGCCCGCACCGCCGAGAGCTCGAAGCCGATGGAGTCCGCGGTGGAGATCGCGTCACGAAGGGCCTCTGCGGGACGACTCTCGTCACGCTCCAGGCCGATGAGGAGCGGAGCGCCAGGCGCCCGGGCACCGGCGAGGAAGAGCCGGGCTGCCGCCTCCGCCAGCAGCCCCTGGCGGGGAGCCGAGGCGGATTCGGTCGCCGCTGCGGAGAGGGCCGCCGACGTGGCCGCGTCGGTGACGAGCAGGTCCTGTCCGCCCGCCGTCGCATGAGCCGCACTCTGACCGCCGACCGTCTCGGACGACACGACCGTCGTGGCGGTGCCCCCCAGGTAGCCGGTGAACGACGCGAGGTCAGCCTGCGTGAGGTCGCTCTCCGGCCAGACGATTCCCGGGACCGCGCCGTCGATCTCCGCGAGCTCGTCGTCGGTGGGAAGCGCGGGCCCGTCGGTCGGCGTCGCCGAGGGGTCGGCGGTGGCGGCGGGGGTGTTCGTCGGTGTCACGGCGCGCTGCTGCGGGAAGGCCGCGGGATCGAGCAGCGAGGTCAGCGGCAGCGGCGCCAGCGCCTCGGGCAGACCGGCCTGCGCCTGCACCGTGAGGTCGGCATCGCCGAACTGCAGGGCGAAGCGGGCGTTGGGGAGTTCGTCGAGCCTCTGCAGCCAGTCGCTCGCCGTGGAGGGAGCCGCGGTGCCCAGTGCGCGGATCGAGGTGAGGATGGCGGGATCGACCGCGAGCACAGCCGTCGTCCCGGCGACGCCGTCGAGCTGCGCGGTGAGGTCGCCGTCCGGGGCGGTCAGCTCCGTGAGCTCGTCAGCGCTCAGGAGGGCACCGCCGGCCGGGGTGGCGGTGATGGGCACGAGGACGCCGACCGGATTGGTCGGGCTGGCGCTGACCACGAGGACGCTCGTCGCGCTGGTGTCCCAGGTGGTGGTGCGCTCCCCCTCGGCGTCCTCCGTACCGGCATCGCTCAGGGCGGCCCGCAGCGGGTACACCCCCGGTTTCAACGGCTTCAGCGTCTCCTGCGGCACGAACACAGTGGTGGTGGCGGATCCGCCCGCCTCCGCCGGCTTGGTGGCCTCTTCGCCGAGGGAGAGGAAGGAACCGGCGGCCTGTCCCTCGTCCAGCCATTCGGTCACGGCATCGTCGTCGGTCAGTGGCGTGCTCCCGAGCTCGATCTCGACGCGACCCGCGGAGAGCTCCGCCTCGGTCTCGTTCTCGATCGTGACCACGGCCGACGTCGACGTGCCCGGCGCGACGGTGCCGCGTAGACCCGCCGTGACGTGCAGTTCGACACGGTGGTCGTCGTCCGCGGCGGGCTGGTCGGCCGCCATCGCGGGACCGGCGACACCCACCGCGCAGACGCCGGCGGCGACCACGAACGCCGCGAGCCGGCGCGCACGCGCGCGGAGGCCCGTCGGGGGAGTGATCGCGGTCATGAAGGTCTTCCTCGAACGCCGGGGAGAGGCGGATCGTGAGTACTGACCCTGTGATTCTAGGAGGCCGGACGGAGGAGAACCCTGAAGACGCGTAGAGTGACGGCCGTGTCCGACACCCCCGCCCCCCGCCCCGACCCGCTCCGCAGCGCTGCGTTCGCCGCGGATCTCGATGCCGCCGATCTCCGATCCGAGCCGCTGCGACGTCTCTGGGGCGAGGAGGCGGATGATGCACTCGCCCGTGGTCTGCGCGAGCCCATCCTTCGGGCGATCGCCGAGGATGAGGGGGTCCTCGCGACCCTCGGACGCCTCCTGGTGCTCGGCCTTCCCCAGCCGCGCGCGGCCGTGGAGCGCGCACTGCCGACGCTCGGCGTGGACGGGCTGGAGGCTCTGGGGCTGGCGACGACCGACGCCGACACCGTGACGCCGAGCGCGCTGCTGCGCCCGCAGTCGTTCGTCGACGAGGACGGAGTCGGGGAATGGTGGATCGCCAGCGACCTGGACGAGGTCGCCCTCGACGGCCCGCTGCCCGCCGACCACGTCCTCGGTGTGGGCGGAGCCTCCCGCACGCTCGCTGAGACGGTCGTCCCGCTCGCGGTGGATCGTGCCCTCGACCTCGGCACGGGCTGCGGCATCCAGGCGCTCCTCGTGGCACGACGCGCCGGCCGGGTCGTGGCCACCGACGTCTCCCGCCGCGCCCTCGCCTACGCCGCGCTGAACGCGCAACTGAACGGGGTCACGAACATCGAGTTCCGTCACGGGAGCATGTTCGCGCCGGTCGCCGGGGAGGCGTTCGACCTCATCGTCTCGAACCCGCCGTTCGTGATCACCCCGCGCACGGCGGGGGTGCCCGCCTACGAGTATCGCGACGGCGGTCTGGTCGGCGACGCACTGGTCGAGCAGTTCGTGCGCACGGCACCGGCGCACCTCACCCCGGGCGGCATCGCGCAGCTGCTGGGCAACTGGGAGTCGCGGACGGGCATCACCGGCCTCGCGCGGCTGGACGCGTGGGTGCCCGCCGACCTCGACCTGTGGGTCGTCGAGCGGGAGGAGCTGTCCCCTCTCGCCTATGCCGAGCTGTGGATCAGGGACGGCGGCATCACGCCGCGCGATGCCGCCTTCACTCCGCTGCTGACCGCGTGGCTCGACGACTTCGCGGCGCGCGGCGTGACCGCGATCGGCTTCGGCTATGTGCTGCTCCGCCGCGGGCGGGGGGAGCCGCTGCGGCGATCGGAGCGGGTGACGCAGCCCGTGGCGAACGTGGGCGCGGCGCTCGGCCTCGGGCTCGCGGCCCACGATGCGCTCGCCGCAGGGCTGCCCGACACCCTCGTCGTGGCTCCGGACGTCACCGAGGCGCGCCACCTTCTCCCCGGTAACGACGACCCGAGCGTGATCGAGCTGCGTCAGGGCGGCGGGTTCGCGCGCACCGTCGCGGTGGACCCCGCGCTCGCCGGCTTCGTCGGCGCGTGCGACGGCGAGCTCCAGGTGCTGCAGATCGTCCCCGCCCTCGCGGACCTCTTCGAGGTGCCGTTCGCGCAGCTGTGGGCGGAGCTCGAGCCGCGCATCCGCGGGCTCGTCCTCGACGGCTTCCTGCTCCCGGGGGAATAGTCCCGGCTTCCATGCGTTCGAATACACCATGAAGGCTTTCGGATTCCTCTCGTTCGGTCACTACGCCGACGTGCCCGGCTCGGCCACCCGCACGGCGGGCGACATGCTGAAGCAGACCATCGAGATCGCGGAGGGCGCCGACGAGCTCGGCGTCAACGGCGCCTACGTCCGCGTGCACCACTGGGCACGCCAGGCGGCGTCCCCGATGCCGCTGCTGACGGCCATGGCCGCGCGCACCGAGCGCATCGAGGTCGGCACCGGCGTGATCGACATGCGGTACGAGAACCCGTTCCAGTTCGCCGAGGAGGCGGCCGCACTCGACCTCATCGCCGACGGCCGTATCGCGCTCGGCGTGAGCCGCGGGTCACCCGAGACGGCGCTGCGCGGCTACGAGACCTTCGGCTTCCGCGACGAGGAGGACCCGGAGCGAGGCAGCGTGCTCGCACGGGAGAAGTTCGAGATCTTCCTCCGCGCCATCGACGGCGAGCGACTCGCTCCCGGCGACCCCCGGATGGTGGGTGCGGGACAGTACCTCGCGATCGAGCCGCAGTCCCCCACGCTGCGCGACCACATCTGGTGGGGGTCGGGTTCGCGCGCGACGGCCGAGGAGACCGGCCGCAAGGGACTCAACATGATGAGCTCGACGCTCGTGACGGAGGCCACCGGTCAGCCCTTCCACGAGCTGCAGCGCGAGCAGATCGAGCTCTTCCGCTCCGCCTACCGTGAGGCCGGCCACACCGGGACGCCTCGCGTGTCGGTCAGCCGCAGCGTGTTCCCGCTCGTGTCGGACATGGACCGCGCCTACTTCGGGCTGCGTAGCGAGGAGAACGGCGACCAGATCGGCATCATCGACGGGTTCCGCTCCACGTTCGGCAAGACCTACGCCGCGGAGCCCGATGTGCTCATCGAGCAGCTCCGGCAGGACGAGGCCGTCATGGCCGCGGACACCCTCATGCTGACGATCCCGAACCAGCTCGGGCCGGAGTACAACCTCCACGTGCTCGAGGCGTTCGCGGAGCACGTGGCGCCGGCCCTCGGGTGGAAGCCCAACACGGAGGGTCCGGTCCAGGGCGACCCCGTGGTCTGATCCGGCATGGCGGTCCGACCGATAGTGTCGGGGGCATGTCCGCAGGCAGTTCCCCGCTCACCATCCGGCCGTGCCGGGGGGAAGAGGAGTACGCGGAACTCGTCGAGATCTGGCGCAGCGCCGTTCGCGCCACCCATGACTTCCTGGAGGAGACCGACTTCGCCCGGATCGAATCGCACCTCGCGTCCGATTACTTCCCCGCGGTGACCCTCACCGTCGCCGAGCAGGACGGGGTTCCGGTCGGGTTCGCCGGCGTCCACGACGACGGGCTGGAGATGCTGTTCGTCTCCGATGCCGTTCGCGGACGCGGTGTGGGCTCTGCCCTGCTCGCCGAGGTCGTCGTCCACCAGGGCGTGGCCAGGGTCGATGTGAACGAGGACAACCCGGGCGCGCGCGGGTTCTACCGCAGCCGAGGCTTCGTGGAGGTGGGCCGGAGCGCGCTCGACGGTGACGGTCGTCCCTATCCGATCATCCACATGGCGCTTTCGGACGACCCCAAGGCCTGATCCGCGGGTGTCCGGTACGGCGGCCCGCTCTTGACACCGGCCGCGGAACGCCCGACGCTGGGGACGGCGCGCCGACCGGTGCCCGTCCCCACCGCTTCGGAGGCACCATGACCCGCGTGCGCGTCGACCTCAACATCACTCTCGACGGCTTCGCCACGACGACCGATCAGACCCCGGAGAACCCGTTCGGCGAGGACTGGGGACGACTCACCGCCGCCTACACCGCGACCCGCACCTTCCAGGAGCGCGTCTTCCACGACACCAGCGGCGCCGGCACGACCGGGGTGGACGAGAAGTACGCGGCACAGTACTTCCGGGGCATCGGTGCCGAGATCATGGGCGCCGGGATGTTCGGCCTCCACGCGAACCCGGACGACCCGGAGTGGCGCGGCTGGTGGGGCGAGGAGCCGCCGTTCGAGGTTCCGGTGTTCGTCCTCACCCACACCCCGCGCCCGCCGATCGAGTTCGCGAACGGCACGAGCTTCCGCTTCCTCACCGCGACCCCCGAGGAGGCGCTGCGGGAGGCGGTGGCGGTGGCCGGAGGGAGTGACGTGCGCGTCGGCGGCGGGGCGACCACGGTCCGGGAGTTCCTGCGCGCGGGGCTCGTCGACGACCTGCACGTGGGCATCACCCCGATCCTCACCGGCAGCGGGATCCGTCTGTGGGACGACCTGCGCGGCCTCGAGGCCGGCTATCGCGTGACCTCCGAGGTCGCGGAGTCCGGCGTGACCCACATCACGTTCTCCCGCGAGGGCTGAGGCCCGGCACGCGGTCGCAGATTCGCACCGAGCTCGCACGGATTGCCGGGAGAACCTGCGACCTCGTGCGGAAGTGCGGCTGCGCCCAGGAGAGTCGCGGCATCGGTCTGGAAGGATCGGGGCGTGCATTCCGCGCTCGCTCCCTCTGAAACCGTCCCGTTCTGGGGGCGCCGCTCCGTGGTGCTCTCGGTGTTCCTCATCCCGCTGGCTCTGGCGATATTGCTGTTCACCGTCGAGTCCGGCCCCGTCTTCCTCCTGTGTCTCGTGGCCGTCCTCCCCGCGGCGGCGGTGACGATGTTCGCCGCGCGCTGGGTCGCTCCGCGGGTCTCGCGCTCCTGGACGTCCTCCATGCTGGCGCCGGCCTGGGGCGCCGGTGCTGCTGTGCTCATCGCCACCGGGCTCGGCGCGTGGTCTTCCGAGCAGGCGCTGTACGTCGACGATCAGGGCATCCTGCGCGAGGCGATCCCCTCGACGTGGGTGCTGACGCCCATCGTGGAGGAGCTCGGGAAGGGTCTCGGGGTGCTGCTCATCCTCGCTCGCCCGGCGCGTCGGGCGCCGCGGCGTACTCTTCGGCGCGATGGCCGGGGCGCTGGTCGGCGTGGGCTTCGCGGCGGTGGAGGACGCCTCCGCCATCGCGGCTGACATCGCGGCGAACGATGTCGGCTACGGCGTGGTGACGTGGATCGTCCGCACGCTCACCTTCCCCACGCATGCCGCTCTCACCGTCTGGACCGGGGCGGCGCTCGGCCTCGCGCTGGATGCCCGTCGCGCCTGGTCCCGCCCGCTCGTCGCGCTCGCCGGACTCACGGTGGCCATCGGAGCCCACGCCGCGATCAACTACGGGAACCTCGCCGGCGCCACCGATCAGGCCTCGTTCTTCACAGCCTTGGGCACGGCACTTGGTTGGATCGCGGTGTCGACGGTCCTCGCCGTGACCCTCCGCCTCGTGCTGACCCGCCGCGGAGCCTGAGCCCTCGCGGATCGCGTGCACAGCTTCGGACATCTCGACCGACACGCCGACGTGGGGGCTGAACGACGGCGAGTCGAGCCCCGGCTCCGAAGCTGTGCCCGGACGGGCGGCGGCGTCGTGGGGTGCTTCAGATGTCGCTGAAGTCGTTGCCACCGGTGCTGAGGCGGCTCACGATGTCGCCGGTCATCGTGAGGTCGACGTACTCCACACCGACCTCGCCGGGGTTCACGAGCGAGGAGGTGCCGGGGACTTCCCGCACGCCGATGCTCAGGTAGTCGGCGACGCCATCGCCGTCCTCATCCCACCCGTCCACGGCCCCTGCGGCCATCGCCTCAGCGCGCGTCGAGCCGATGCCGATACCCTCCGGAGTCCGGACGATCACTCCCGGCGCGTCTGCCGACACGACGAGGTCGATGCGGGTGTCGCGGACCGTGGCCTTCGTTCCCGGCCAGTCGTAGCCGGCGTACACGGCGCCGTACGGACCCTCCACGGGTGCCTCCGTCGGCGCCGCTCCGAACGCATCGGTGAGGGCCGCGAGGGCGCCGTCGGCGTCGTCGTACGCGAGGACCGGGCCGTCATCGATCGAAAGGCCGTCAACCGAAATCTCGACGACACGGTCCGCGGGCGTCGCGGGGGGAGAGGCGATGATGGATGGCGACGGCGATGGCGACGGCACTGGTCCACCGCCCTCCGTGCTCTCGGGCGCGCAGGCGGTGAGGGCGAAGCCCAGGACTGCAGCTGCGGTGGAAGCGATCACGAGCCGAGAGGGGTGGGGCATGGCTTGAGCCTAGAGTGAGCGCGGGATCGACCGGCGGACGGAGGCTGAACCGTTATCGGTGGGGGATCCGTGCGCGAAGAGCGGGCGCCGCCCGGGGAGAACCCCGGACGACGCCCGCTGACGGGCTACACCGTTTCGATCGTCTCCACCGTGGCATCCCGGCGGCGGCGACGCAGGGCGAACAGGCCGAGGCCGGCGGCGAGCAGCACGACCGCGCCGATGACGAACGGCGTGCTGTCGGCACCGGTCGTCGCGAGGTCACCGTCCGTCGCACCACCCGAGTCGCTCTCACCGGGGACGATCGCTCCGCCACCGGCCGCCGCGGTCACGGTCAGGGAGGCCGTCACCTCTGAGCCGTCGGGGAGGATCACGGCGAGGGTGTGCGCACCCGCCGGGGTGCCCGCCGGGATGGTGACGGTGCGCGCGAACGTGCCGTCCGCCGCGACCGTGACCGTACCGAGCGAGACCGGGTCGGACCGCAGCTCGAGCGCGAGCTCGGCGCCCTCCGCGAAGCCGCTGCCCGACACGGCGAGCGTGCCGCCGGCGGTGACCGAGGACGCGCCCAGCTCGACGGTCGCGGGCTTCTCGGGCTCCGGCTCCTCCGTGACCGGTGGGGTGACGCCGGCCTCGGTCACCCACTTCTCGCCCGCGTCGGACTTGGTCACGGTGAACGTGTCGTAGACCGCGCCGACGGGGAGGTCGGTCGTGGCGTCCGGCTGCTTCTCGGCGAGGTACGACCGGTAGACGAGCTGGTTCTTCGAGACATCGATCACCTGGTAGGTCGTCACGCCCTGACCGCGCAGCACCTGGGTCGCGCCGTTGTTGGTCCAGACGTTCTTCTCCGGGGTCTCCAGGTCGTAGTGCTTGGCGCCGGAGTTCGACACGACGTACACCGGCCCCGTGGTCAGACCGGGAGTGTCCGTGGCGTCCGTGTTCACGAAACCGCGGGCATACGTGTGGTCGTGGCCCATGAGCACGAGGTCGATGTCGTTGCGCTGGAAGACGGGCAGCCACTCGGCACGGAGCACCGGCTCGTCACGACCGGCCGACGCCGAGAACACCGGCTGGTGGAACGTGACGACGTTCCACTTCGACGGGCTGTTCTGCAGCAGCAGGTCGAGCCACGCCGCCTGGAAGCGCGTCCACAGCGTGCCGATCTGCGACGACGGGCATTCCGCGCCCGTGCAGGACGGGAGCCCGGCCGGCGTGAGGAAGGTCGTGTCGCGCGTCGCGTTCAAGGTGATGAAACGGACGCCCTGGTAGTCGGTGTAGTAAGCGGTCTCTGCGGCGAACGAGCTCCAGTGGTCGAAGAACGCGCGGTACTGCTGCGCCACCTCGGAGTCGCCCTTCGCCAGGTTCGCGAGTTCCCCGATCGAGCTCGTGGACGGGTTGTTGTGCGGGTACTCGAACGCGGCCTTCCAGGCGGTGAGGAGCTTGTCCCCCGAGTACTCGTGGTTGCCGGGGGCGGCCATGACGTTGGTGCGCACGGCGGAATCCTCCATGCCCTTGAACCAGTTCAGCCACTCGTTCTCGTTGCTGGACGTGTTGATGAGGTCTCCGGCGTGCACGGAGCCGATCGATCGCGGGGCGTGAGCCTCTGCCTGCTTCACGACGCTCGGCCACGTGGTGTCGAGACCGATTTGGGCGTCGCCGTAGTAGATGAACTGGAAGTCGCTCGCCTTCGGGTCCGCGGTGCGGAACTCGTGCCAGTCGCTCCAGCTGCCGGGGAGGCCGACACGGTAACGGTACGCGCTGGCCGGGGTGAGGTCGGTGACCGTGGCCGAGAAGTGCTTGTTCGGGTTGCCGTTCACCACTCCGGCGTCATAGGCGTCGACCGTCCGGGTGGCCCCACCTGCTGCGGGGCCGATCTCGACCTGACCTGCCGTGTGCGACGGGTCGCCCGCGAGCCAGGAGAACGACTGCGACACCTCCGGCTTCTCGGTCGGGGTGAGGATGACGCGGGTCGGCGGGGCGACGACGGGAGTGCCGGGGTCGGAGGCCTTCACGAGGGTCAGCGACGACATGTCGAAGTAGATGTCGGAGCTCGACGCGCGGTCCTGGAACAGCGACACGGCGATGGTGTTCGTGCCGTCGCGGAGCAGGTCGCCCTCGGCGCTGAACGTGCTGGTCAGGGGGTCGCCGTTGGAGTCTCCGGCGTACTCGACGTTGGTGGTGTCGGTGATGCGGCCGTCGACGTAGCGGGCGACCTCCTCGCCGTTGATCCACACGATGATCGCGTCGTCGAAGGTGACGGTGCTCTGCAGGGCGGCGACCTGCTCGGCGACGCCGGCCTCCAGCTCGAAGGTCGTGCGGAAGAAGTACGTCGGCACCGTCGGTGCCTTCACCCCGTCGAGGTAGTGGTTGAGGAGTGTCTTCGGGGTCTGCGGTCCCACCGGCGCGAGGGCGCCGTTCTTGGCACCGAAGCTGCCCGGTGCGGTCTTCCAGGCGCTGTCATCGTACGCGGGCAGGGTCCAGTCGCGCAGCGCGGCCGGGGCGGGCGACGGGTCGGAGCCGTCGTCGAGGTAGTGCCAGGGGGTGTCGCCGGTGAGGAGCGAGCCGGTCGGCACTTCCGGGTCGGGCGCGGCGAGGGCCGCGGGGGCGACGACGGCGCCGCCGAGCACGGCGAGCAGCGCGACGGACGTCAGTCCGCGACGCCGCCACCGCACCGCAGGGGTGGGGGAGGTCATGTCTGTCCTTCGTGGGTGGGTGTCCGTGCTCAGCCGCACGGGGCGCCCCCAGCCCAGCGGAGCCGGATGACCGGGGTCTGACATCAAGACGACCGGGAGGTGAACGCGGGCGCGTCAGGGGGCGGCCGGTACGCTGGAACCCATGCTCAACATGGCCGACGGCCTCGCGCGTCTCGGCGCGCTCGCCGAGAATCCCGTCGTCCGTACCCTCGCGGAGGCCTTCGACGAAGCCGGTTTCGAGCTCGCCGTCGTGGGCGGTCCGGTGCGCGATGCGCTGCTCGGGCGGCAGACGCACGACCTCGACTTCACGACGAGTGCGTCGCCGGATCAGATCCTCGCGATCGTGAAGCCGGTGGCATCCGCGCACTGGGACATCGGTCGGGCCTTCGGGACCATCGGTGCCCGGGTCCGGGGCGAGCAGGTCGAGATCACGACCTATCGGGCGGACAGCTACGACGGCGTGACGCGCAAGCCGACGGTGGAGTTCGGCGACTCGATCGACGGCGACCTCGTCCGCCGCGACTTCACGGTCAACGCGATGGCCCTCCAGGTGCCCGCGGTGAAGCTCGTCGATCCGACCGGCGGGGTCGAGGACCTCGTGGCGGGGGTACTGCGGACGCCGACGGATCCTCGGGTGTCGTTCGGCGACGACCCGCTCCGGATGCTGCGGGCCGCCCGGTTCAGCGCGCAGCTCGGCTTCACGGTGGAGGAGGACACAGAGCGGGCGATCACCGAGCTCCGCGAGACGCTGAAGATCGTGAGCCCCGAGCGCGTGCAGTCCGAGCTCGTGCGCCTCATGCAGACCGACGACCCCGTCCGCGGCATCCGGGTGCTGGTGGAGACCGGACTCATCGACGAGTTCCTCCCCGAGGTGAGCGCTCTCAAGCTCGAGGTCGACGAGCACCACCACCACAAGGACGTCTACGAGCACTCCCTCACGGTGCTCAGCCAGGCCATCGCGCTCGAGCATGCCCGGAACCCCGGGGCGGCGCCGGACGTGCCGCTGCGGATCGCGGCTCTGCTCCACGACATCGGCAAACCCCGCACGCGCAAGCTCGAGCCGGGCGGTGCGGTGACCTTCCACCATCACGACGTGGTCGGCGCGCGCATGGCTCGCAAGCGGCTGCAGGCGCTGCGCTTCGACACCGCGACCACCGATGCCGTCGCGACCCTGATCGAGCTGCATCTGCGGTTCTTCGGCTATGCGGAGGGGGCGTGGACGGATGCCGCCGTGCGCCGCTACGTCCGCGATGCCGGGGACCTGCTGGAGCGCCTGCACATCCTCACGCGCGCCGACGTCACCACGCGGAACAAGCGCAAGGCCGCCCGGCTCGCCGCCGCCTACGACGACATCGAGTCACGGATCGCGGCGCTCCGGGAGCAGGAGGAGCTCGACGCGATCCGTCCGGAGCTCGACGGCAACCGCATCCAGGAGGTCCTCGGCATCAAGCCGGGCCGGGAGGTCGGCGAGGCGTACCGGTTCCTCCTCGATCTGCGCCTCGACGAGGGTGTGCTGGGCGAGGCCGTCGCGGAGCAGCGACTCCGGGAGTGGTGGGCGTCGCGCGGTTGACTCCTGCCGGCCCACCCCCTTCCGTGCGTCCCGGCCCCTTACGGCCGCACGCAGGGGGCCGGGAGGACCGGAGAGGGGTGGGTCGACCTCAGTTGACGATGGCGGCGGCGTCCGGGGGGAGTGTCAGCGACGTGGAGGAGCGCGTCAGGGCGGCGGTGGCGAGGAGGAGATCGGCCGTAGCGGGAACACTGAACGTCGCGGGGGCGGGGGAGAGGTTCACGAGCACCGACACTCCACCGCGATCGATGCGGTAGACGCGGTGCTCGGGGCGGCCGTCCGTCTCCCGGACCTCGACCGTCGTGTGCGCGGAGTCCGGGTCGGTGAGCTCCGGTCGCGCTCGCCGCAGTCGTGCCAGGTCGCGGTACAGCGTCAGGAGCCGGGAGTGCTCCGGGGCCTCGGCCTCCGCCCAGTCGAGGTGCGAGCGGCGGAAGGTCTCGGGGTCCTGCGGGTCGGGCACCGCATCCGGATCCCATCCCATGCGAGCGAACTCCGCCGTGCGGCCCTCGGCGACCGCGCGGCCGAGCTCGGGTTCGGGGTGGGAGGTGAAGAACTGCCACGGGGTCGTCGCCCCCCACTCCTCGCCCATGAAGAGCATCGGGGTACCCGGCGCTGTCAGGGTGAGCACGGCGGCCACCGCGAGCCGATCGGGGGACAGGGTGGCAGGGAGCCGATCCCCGGCGGCGCGGTTCCCGATCTGATCGTGATCCTGCGCGAAGGTCACCAGCCGCCAGCTCGGCACCTCGGCCGGGATCGGGGACCCGTGCGGACGGTCGCGGAAGGACGAGAAGGAGCCGTCGTGGAAGAAGCCGCCCTCCGTCACCTTGGCCACCGCCTCGTCTGCGGCGAAGTCGGTGTAGTACCCGGCGGTCTCTCCAGTGAGCGCGACGTGCACGGCGTGGTGCCAGTCGTCGGACCACTGCGCGGTGAGCCCGTAGCCCCCGGCTTCCCGCGGCAGGATGAGCGTCGGATCGTTGAGGTCTGACTCCGCGATGAGGCTCAGCGGCCGGTTCTGCTGCGCGGAGAGGGCGTCCACGCGTTCGGCGAGCTCCCGCAGCAGGTGCACCGGCCGCCGGTCGTGGAGGGCGTGCACGGCATCGAGCCGGAGTCCGTCGACGTGGAAGTCGCGCAGCCACATCAGGGCGTTGTCGAGGATGTACTCCCGCACGGCGTCCTCGTCGAGGTTCACCGAGTCGCCCCAGGTGGTGCTCTCGCCCTCGCGCAGGTACGGACCGAAGAGCGGGAGGTAGTTGCCGCTCGGGCCGAGGTGGTTGTAGACGACGTCCTGCACGACCGCGAGCCCGTGCGCGTGGGCGGCGTCGACGAAGCGCTGATAGGCCGCGGGGCCGCCGTACTCCTCCTGCACCGCGTACCAGAGCACGCCGTCGTATCCCCAGTTCCAGGCGCCGTTGAAGGCGTTGACGGGCAGCAGCTCGACATGGGTGACGCCGAGGTCGACGAGATGCGCCAGGCGGCCGACCGCCGCGTCGAGCGTGCCCTCCGGTGTGAAGGTGCCGAGGTGCAGCTCGTAGATCAGCCCGCCCGCGAGCTGCCGTCCGGTCCACGAGGCGTCGGTCCACGCGAAGGCGGCGGGGTCGAAGGCCGCCGAGGCCCCGTGCACGCCGTCCGGCTGCCGTCGCGACCGCGGATCGGGGCGCAGGTCATCACTGTCGTCGAGGAGGAAGCCGTAGCGCTCACCGTCCGCGAGGACGACGTCGGCGGCCCAGTGCCCCTCTGCCCCCGCCGTGAGTGCGCGCTCCTCCACGGTGGTGCCCGCGTCGTCGAGGCGTCGTACCCGCACACGGGTCGCCCGCGGCGCCCACACCGAGATCATCGAGCCAGCTCGATCAGCGCGACCGGGTAGGTGTCGAGGAGTTCCGCCAGTCGCACGGGCCCGGGCGGGATCCGCCGGCCGGTGAGGAGGTCGGTCCCCGGCAGCTCGGGGCGCATCATGACCGTGTCGCCCCAGCCCCCGCGGCGCGCCAGCGCGACCGGCAGCCGTGTGGCCACGGCGGTCGCGCCGCCGCGGTGCACGGCGATCGCGTGGTCTGCGGCCTCACCTTCGACGACGGCCGGCCGGTAGAAGCGGAACAGCTCCGGATTGTCCCGCCGCAGTCGCAGTGCCCGCGAGGTCACCAGCAGCTTCGCGGCGCCGGAGTCGTCGATCGGGGGGACCACACCGCGGGCGTGGTCCGCGTCGAGATCCCGCAGCATCCGGGCGCGCAGAGCGAAGTCGACGGGTCGACGGTTGTCGGGGTCGACGAGCGAGAGGTCCCACAGCTCGGTGCCCTGATAGACGTCGGGCACGCCGGGGCCGGTGAGCTGCAGCAGCTTGGCGGAGAGGGAGTTGGAGCGCCCCGCATCGACGATCTCGGCCACGAAACGGTCGAGGATCGGCGCGGCATCGCCCTCGACGGACCGGGCGATCGCGGCCAGGCCCTCTTCGAACTCCGCATCCGGATGCTGCCAGGTCGTCCGCTCCGCGGCCTCACGCGCGGCCTTGGTGGCGTAGGCGAGCAGCCGGTCGGAGGGCAGCGGCCAGGCGCCGACCGCGGCCTGCCAGATCAGCGCGTCGAGCGGGCCGTGCCCGGTGGTCGCCACGTCGCGCAGCTCGGCCAGCACCTCGGCCCAGCGCTCCGGGATCTCCGAGAGCACCGACAGGCGCGCGCGCACGTCCTCCGAGCGCTTCGTGTCGTGCGTGGAGAGCGTCGTCATCGAGTGCGGCCACGCCGCCAACCGCGCCCGCTGCGCGTCGTGGAACTCCTCGACCGACAGCGCGGGGAGGGACGGGTCGGCGCCGACCTCGGTCAGTGTTCCGAGGCGGGTGAACCGGTAGAACGCTGTGTCCTCCACACCCTTCGCCATCACGGCGCCGCTCACCTGCGGGAATCGCTGCGCGACCTCGAGGCGCGGATCGTTCAGCAGCGGCTCCAGCGCCGTGAACGCGGTCGCGAGGTCGGGACGTCGCCGCCGTGCCTCCGCGAAGGCGGCGCGCAGGTGCTCGCGGCCCTCCGGGAGATAGGAGCGATACACGGGGAAGCAGGCGAGGAGCTCGGCCAGCGCATCGTCGGCGTGCACGATCCCGTGGGGGAGCGTACGCACCAGTCGGCGCACCTCGGCGGCCAGAAGAGTGTCCGCGATCATCCGCTTCGTGTCGTGGATGAGGTCGTGCCAGGGGAGCGCGTCCGGGAGACCGGTCTCCGCGCGGAGCCTGGCATCCAGCCGGTCCAGCGCCGCGACGCCCTCCGCGTCGACGAACAGGCGGTCGAGCTCGGCCAGCGCGTCGTATCCGGTGGTGCCGTCGGTCCGCCACCAGGCCGGCAGGGCCTCGCCCGGCTCCAGGATCTTCTCGACGAGCGTATACGCGCGTCCGGTCGCGTCGGCGAGCTGCTCCAGGTACGCGCCGGGGTCGACGAGGCCGTCCGGGTGATCCACCCGCAGACCGTCCGCGAGACCCTCCCGGATCCAGCGCAGGATCTCCCGGTGCGACTCGGCGAACACCTCGGGCCGTTCGACCCGGATGCCGGCGAGTTCGGAGACGGCGAAGAACCGGCGGTAGGTGAGGTCGGTGTTCTGGTCCTGCCAGAACCGCAGCTCGTAGTTCTGGGCGCCCAGGAGCGCCGGGAGATCGTCCGCCAGTGCCGCGGTGCCGGGGGCGAGGGGCAGCTCATGCTCGAAGTAGCGCAGAACGCCGTCCGGCGCGTCGGCGGCCGGCGTGGTGTCGACCACGAGCTCGCCGTTCGCGACGACCTCGTCCGGGCTCGCGCCCAGCAGGGGCAGCAGGAGACGCCCGCCGCCCGCTGCCCAGTCGATGTCGAACGCCGCCGCATGACGGGTCTTCCGACCCAGCCGCAGCACCTCCCACCACCACGGGTTCTGCCGCGGCACGGCCACCCCCACGTGGTTGGGCACGATGTCGACGAGGACGCCGAGGCCTGCCGCCCGTGCGGCCGCCGCGAAGCGGACGAGCCCCTCCGCGCCGCCGCGGTCGGGATCGATGCGGCCGTGGTCCACGACGTCGTAGCCGTGGTTCGAGCCGCGGGTCGCCGCCAGCAACGGTGACAGGTAGGCCCACGAGGCGCCGAGCTCGGCGACGTATCCGGTCACCCCCGCGGCCGCGTCCAGGGGGAAGTCCTCGCTGATCTGCAGGCGATACGTCGAGACCGGTCTGTCGGTCATGACGCAGCCTGCTCGCTCTGCGCGCGGAGCGAGGCATCGACGGAGTCATCCGTGTCGACGGGCTCGCCGTCGAGTTCCTGCAGCACGAGCATGGCCTTGCCCTCGAGCGGCACGCTGTCCCGCGCCCGGAGCTTCCGGTCACCGAGTTCGCCGGCGGTGTCCACGGAGACGAGCCATTCCGCGCCGTGCCGGTCGTCCGGCAGGGCGAGGTCGACGGGCTCGTCGCCGCTGTTGAAGTAGACGAGGAAGTTCACGTCCTCCACGGGACGTCCGCGGCGGTCGTTCTCGCGGATGCCGCGGCCGTTCAGGAACATGCCCACGGAGCGTCCGAAGCCCGAGTCCCAGTCCTCAGGCGTCATGCGGGCACCGTCCGGGCGCAGCCACACGACGTCGGGGATGCGCTCGCCGTCCTCGTCCTCGTCTGCGACCGGGCGTCCGTCGAAGAAGCGGCTGCGGCGGAAGGTCGGGTGCTCGTGCCGGAGCCGCGCGACCGCCGCCGTGAACTCCACGAGCGGCAGGTCGGCGGCCTCCCAGTCGATCCACGTGAGCTCGTTGTCCTGCGCGTAGCCGTTGTTGTTGCCGTGCTGCGTGCGGCCGAGTTCGTCGCCGTGGGAGATCATCGGCACGCCCTGCGAGAGCAGCAGGGTCGCCAGGAAGTTCCGCTGCTGACGCGCGCGCCGCCGGTTGATGTCGATGTCGTCGGTCGGTCCCTCCGCGCCCATGTTGTCGGAGCGGTTGTGGGATTCGCCGTCGTTGTTGTCCTCGCCGTTGTCCTCGTTGTGCTTCTCGTTGTACGACACGAGGTCCCGCAGCGTGAAGCCGTCGTGGGCGGTGACGAAGTTGATGGAGGCGACCGGGCGCCGGCCGGAGTGCTCGTACAGGTCGGCGGAGCCGGTGAGGCGGGAGGCGAACTCGCCGAGCGCCTGGGGCTCGCCGCGCCAGAAGTCGCGCACGGTGTCGCGGTACTTGCCGTTCCACTCCGTCCACTGCGGCGGGAAGTTCCCGACCTGATAGCCGCCGGGGCCGATATCCCACGGCTCGGCGATGAGCTTCACCTGCGAGACGATCGGATCCTGCTGCACGAGCTCGAAGAAGGCCGCGAGGCGGTCGACGTCGTAGAACTCGCGGGCGAGGGTCGCCGCGAGGTCGAAGCGGAAACCGTCGACGTGCATCTCGGTCACCCAGTAGCGCAGCGAGTCCATGAGCAACTGGAGCGCGTGCGGGTTGCCCGCGTTCAGGCTGTTGCCCGTGCCCGTGTAGTCCGTGTAGTACCGCTTATCCTCTTCGAGCCGGTAGTACGCCTCGTTGTCGATCCCGCGCATGGAGAGCGTCGGCCCGAGGTGGTTGCCCTCAGCGGTGTGGTTGTAGACGACGTCGAGGATGACTTCGATGCCGGCCTCGTGGAGCGCGCGCACCATGGCGCGGAACTCCTGCACCTGCTGGCCGTCCTGGCCGCCGGCGGCATAGGCGTTGTGCGGGGCGAAGAATCCGAGGGTGTTGTAGCCCCAGTAGTTCGACAGGCCCTTGTCCTGCAGCACCGAGTCATTGACGAATTGGTGCACCGGCATCAGCTCCAGGGCCGTGACGCCGAGGCGCTGGAGATGCTCGATGACCGCCGGATGCGCGATGCCGGCGTAGGTGCCGCGCAGCTCCTCCGGGACCTCGGGGTGCCGCTGGGTGAGCCCCTTGACGTGGGCCTCGTAGATGACCGTCTCCGCGTACGGGGTCTTCAGCGGACGGTCGCCGCCCCACTCGAAGAACGGGCTGACGACCACGCCCTTCGCCATCGCGGTCGCGGAGTCGTCGTCGTTGCGGGAGTCGGGGTCGCCGAAGTCGTAGCCGAAGAGGGACTGGCCCCAGTCGATCTCACCGGCGACGGCCTTCGCGTAGGGGTCGAGGAGCAGCTTGTTCGGGTTGAAGCGCTGTCCCTGCGCGGGATCGTACGGACCGTGCACACGGTAGCCATAGCGTTGCCCCGGCTGCACCGTGGGCAGGTAGCCGTGCCAGACGAACGCGTCGACCTCGGTGAGCGGCACTCGTGTCTCCGTGCCGTCCGCGTCGAAGAGGCAGAGTTCCACGCGCTCCGCGCCCTCGCTGAAGAGCGCGAAGTTGGTGCCCTGACCGTCGAAGGTGGCCCCCAGCGGGTACGCGGACCCGGGCCAGACCTCGCCGCTCATCCGGCGAGGGCGTGGTCGCGCGAACCCGCGGCCATGGCACTGACGATGCTGACGGCATGGTCGTAGTCGTACACCTGAGCGATCTCCACAGCCCGAGGATACGGGTGTCCGAGGTAGCAGACGTAGAGCGGCGGCACGACCTCGATGTATCCGACGGGAGCGTCGTGCGCGACGACGTACCGGTCGAAGTCGATCCGCTCGCAGGCCGGCTCGGTCGCGGCGGGGTGGGCCGCGTCGGCGCGCTGCGAGGAGCCAGTGCTGGTGGGGGTGTGGACGTTCATGGCGCCTCCTGACTCGTGATGGGACCACGATAGGAACCGGGAACAGATTCGAGAACGGTATTGCCATCCGGGCCTCGACCGGCTACGCACCCGATGACGGCGGGATCACTCCCTGTTGCCCTGACCACTGCCGCGGCCGCTGTTCCGCCCGGTCGATCCTGCTCGTACACTGAGGGCACGCTCTCGACTCCAGAAACGGAGAACGCGTGTCTGCGACGTGGCACGATCCGCGGGAGGCGTCGCCGACGGCGTCTCGCCTCCTCGTCGAGCGTGCGCACGAGGAGCTCATCGCCGGCAATCTCGACGACCACCGCCTCCGCGAGGTGCGGCCACTCGTGCGGGAGTCGTGGGAGCGGTCCTGGCGCCGCCGTGTCGGTCCGGAGGCGCTGCCACCGCTCGACCTGTTCGAGGACGAGCTCGACGCCTATCGTCTGACTCACCCGCTCGCCTCCGCGATGGAGATGATCCGCGCGCTGCTGCTTCCCGGCGACTCCGAGGACTCGGGGGTCGTGATCGCCGTCGGAGATCAGGCAGGGCGCCTGCTGTGGATCGAGGGCGATGCGCAGCTTCGGTCCCTCACCGAGGGCATGGGGTTCGTGGCCGGCGCGAACTGGGCGGAGGACGCCGTCGGCACGAGCGCCCCGGGCACGGCGCTCGCCCTGGAGCGGTCGGTGCAGATCCGTGGGGCCGAGCACTACAACCGCCTGGTGCACCCGTGGTCGTGCAGTGCGGCGCCCGTGCGCGACCCGGAGACGCAGCGGGTCCTCGGCGTGATCGACATCACCGGCGGACCCGAAGTGGTGACCCCGCAGGCGCGACTGCTCGTCGACGCGACGGCGCGGGCGGTCGAGTCCGAGCTCCTCGTGGCGCGGCTGCAGCGACGAGCGGAGCCTCCGGCTCGACGCCTGCCGGGCAGGACCCCGCCGGAACCCCTCGCTCGCGCGCGACTGCAGGTGCTCGGACGCGACCGTGCCCGGTTGGAGACCGCGTCGGCACACGAGGAGGCCGTCACCGAGCTCAGCGCCCGGCACGCGGCCATCCTCCTGATGCTGGCCGTGCACCGCCAGGGCCTCTCCGCCGACCGGCTCGCGGAGCTCGTCTACGGTCCCGGGGTCTCGCCGGACACCCTGCGGCCGGAGATGGTGCGCCTGCGCAAGGTCCTGGAGCGGGCGGCCCCGGATCTCGTGCCGGAGTCCCGCCCGTATCGCCTTCCGGTGCCGCTGGAGACCGATGCTCAGGACGTGCTGTCCCTCCTTGATCGCGGCGCCCACCGGGTCGCGCTGACGGCCTACCGGGGGCCGGTGCTGCCGGATTCGACTTCGCCCGGCGTCGAGGAGTTCCGCGATTCGGTCCGTGCGGCGCTGCGGGAGGTGATGCTGTCGGGGGCGAGTCTGGACGTGCTGCTCGCCTATGCGGACACCCCCGAGGGGAGCGAGGACGCGGAGGTGCTGCGGCTCGCGCTGGAGATGCTGCCGGCGCGCTCGCCGCGTCGTGCCGGTCTCGTGACGCGGATCGAGCGCCTCGGCTGATTCGAATCGCCCGATTGGTGCCATTTCGGCCGCGGATGCAGCCAGGTGAGCGATTCGAACGGGGCGCAACCGGCTGCAACGTTGCGCATCGGGAGTGCAACGGGGAGCGGCCTAGCGTCGAGGGAACACCGCGGCATCGACGCCGCGGCGCCCCCGTCGAAGGAGACCCCATGACCATCGTCGAAGAAGACGTGTCCCTCGCCTACGCCGCCCCCGGACAGCCCGGAGCGGTCGCGAACTACCGGCCCCGCTACGGTCACTACATCGGCGGCGAGTTCGTCGAGCCCGCCAAGGGCCAATACTTCGAGAACATCAGTCCCGTCAACGGCAAGCCCTTCACCGAGGTCGGCCGCGGCACCGTCGAGGACATCGACCGCGCCGTCGACGTCGCCTGGAAGGCCTTCAGCGCCTGGGGCAAGACCAGCCCCGCGGAGCGCTCCGTGATCCTGAACCGCATCGCCGACCGGATGGAGCAGCACCTCGAGGAGATCGCGGTCGCGGAGACGTGGGAGAACGGCAAGCCCGTGCGGGAGACCCTCGCCGCCGACATCCCGCTCGCGATCGACCACTTCCGCTACTTCGCGGGGGTGCTCCGCGCGCAGGAGGGCGGCATCAGCCAGCTCGACGAGAACACCGTCGCGTACCACTTCCATGAGCCGCTCGGCGTGGTCGGGCAGATCATCCCCTGGAACTTCCCGATCCTCATGGCCGTGTGGAAGCTGGCGCCGGCGCTCGCCGCGGGCAACTGCATCGTCATCAAGCCCGCGGAGCAGACCCCCGCGTCGATCCTGTTCCTGTTCGACATCATCGGCGACCTGCTGCCGGCCGGGGTCGTGAACATCGTGAACGGCTTCGGGATCGAGGCCGGCGCGCCGCTCGCGCAGCACAAGCGCATCCGCAAGGTCGCCTTCACCGGCGAGACCACGACCGGCCGCCTCATCATGCAGTACGCCTCGCAGAACCTCATCCCGGTCACCCTGGAGCTCGGCGGCAAGAGCCCGAACGTCTTCTTCGAGGACGTCGCCCGCTCCACGAGCGACCCGTTCTACGACAAGGCGCTCGAAGGCTTCACGATGTTCGCGCTCAACCAGGGCGAGGTCTGCACCTGCCCGTCACGCGCCCTCATCCAGCGCTCGATCTACGACGGCTTCCTCGCCGACGGCCTCGAGCGTGTGGAGAAGGTCGTGCAGGGCAATCCGCTCGACCCTGCGACGATGATCGGCGCGCAGGCCTCGAACGATCAGCTGGAGAAGATCCTCAGCTACATCGACATCGGCAAGCAGGGCGGGGCCCGGCTGCTCACGGGAGGCGAGCGCGCCGACCTCGGCGGCGACCTCAGCGAGGGCTTCTACGTGCAGCCGACCGTGTTCGAGGGGACGAACGACATGCGGATCTTCCAGGAGGAGATCTTCGGTCCTGTGCTCTCGGTCACCTCGTTCGACGACTTCGACGACGCGATCTCGATCGCGAACGACACCCTGTACGGGCTGGGGGCCGGTGTATGGAGTCGCAGCGGCGACACCGCGTACCGCGCGGGCCGGGCGATCGAGGCTGGTCGCGTGTGGACGAACACCTACCACCAGTACCCGGCGCATGCCGCGTTCGGCGGGTACAAGCAGTCGGGGGTGGGCCGCGAGAACCACAAGATGATGCTCGACCACTACCAGCAGACGAAGAACCTCCTCGTCTCGTACGCGGAGGGCCCGATGGGCTTCTTCTGATCCGCCCGAGCCCGAGTGTCGGGCGGCGCGCGCCGCGCCGTCCGGCACTCGGCATTCCGGAAGGAGTCCCATGGCCAGTCAAACCACGCCCGCCCGCGTCGCGGTGACCGACCCCGCCGCCGCGCTCGTCCGCGAACTCACCGCGCAGCACGGGCCGCTCATGTTCCACCAGTCCGGCGGCTGCTGCGACGGCTCCGCCCCCATGTGCTACCCCGTGGGGATGTTCCTCACCGGTCCCGGCGACGTGCTCCTCGGCACCCTCGACGTCGGGCTCGACGATCCGGTCGAGGTCTACATGTCGGCCTCGCAGTTCGAGTACTGGAAGTTCACGCACCTCACCATCGATGTCGTGCCGGGACGCGGCGCCGGGTTCAGCGTCGAGGGCCCGACGGGGATGCGGTTCCTCATCCGGTCGCGAATGCTCGACCCCGCCGAGCTGGCGGGCCTCGGCCTGGCCTGAGGGCCTTCGAATCGCCCGATTGGTCCCATTTCGGCCGGAGATGCAGCTAATCAAGCGACTCGAACGGGATACGCTGGCCCCATCGTGAACGCACCACACCGACCCTCCGTCCTCTTCGTCTGCGTGCACAACGCGGGGCGCTCGCAGATGGCCGCCGGCTTCCTCCGGCACCTCGCCGGCGACCGCATCGAGGTGCGCTCCGCCGGGTCGATGCCCGCTGCCGAGATCAACCCCGTCGCGGTGGCGGCGATGGGGGAGCTCGGCATCGACATCACGGCCGAGCAGCCGAAGGTGCTCACGACCGAGGCCGTGCAGGCGTCGGACGTCGTGATCACGATGGGCTGCGGTGACGCGTGCCCGTTCTTCCCCGGCACGCGCTATGAGGACTGGGTGCTCGATGACCCCGCCGGTCAGGGAATCGATGCCGTCCGGCCGATCCGCGACGATATCCGCGGCCGCATCGAGACCCTCGTGGCCGAGCTGCTCTGACCCGCGCTCAGCCCGCCCCGTCGAGCACCTGTCAGGGGGAGAGCTTCGGCCTGGAGCTCTCTGGCAGCGACGGCACCGGAGTGCCCTGGACCCGGACTGCGGAGTTCAGGTAGAGAGCTGCCACTGCGAGCGCCACCAGGCCACCGATCACGGCCAGCACCGGACTCGGTGAAGCGAATGCTCCGGAGGAGGCCATGATCCCTTGGATCAAGAACATTGCGCTGAGGAGGATTCCGCTCCCTCGTGTGCTGGTCATCTTCCACCAGGGGCGTGGGGCGTCCGACTCTCCGGGGCTACGGAACGTTCGTGCCGCCACGACGACGGCCGCCACGATAACCACGGTGGCCCACACGAATCCGAGTTCGAACCTGAGGACCGTGAGCGGTACGACGGTGAGCACGATCCCGACGATGACGACGAGCAGATACCCGACCTTGGCGGTCGGTGTCTTGATGCGCATGAGTAGCACGTTACGCGTTGGTTGACGAATCGGTCAACGAATGTCCTCGCCGACCTCGTCGTCACGCCGACGGAGAGGCCGCGGCGAGCACAGCACTCCGCAGCCAGGAGCGGTAGCGGTCCGGCGACCAGCCGGACTGCACGACGAGCTGCTGGTGGCTCTCGGGCGAGAGCAGGAACGAGAGCACGTCGGCGAGGGTGTCGCCGTCGCGGTCGGAGGCGACGATGCCCCGGCGCTGCAGTTCCGCCGCGAACCCCCGGTAGTCCGCCGCCCGGTTCGCGAGGATGCGCTGGAGGGCGGCATCGACGACCGGGTCGGAGAGCGCCGCACCCAGGAGGACCGTCCAGAGGGCATGCCCGCGCTCGTTCGCGGCGCCGATCTGCGTGATGACGGCGTCCAGGAAGACGTCGTCGGGCAGGGCCGTCAGTCCCGAACCGGCCTCGGTGTCGGCGAGGGTCTCGGCGGCTTCCGAGCCGGAGAAGGTGACCTCGAAGGCGGCGATGAGCAGTTCCGCCTTCGCCGCCGTGGTCTTCACCGTCTCCGCGGACACCCCGGCCTCCTTGGCGATCGCGGAGATCGTCGTCGCCTGGTATCCCTGCGCGGCGAAGAGGCGGGCGGCCGCCGCGACGATGCGCGCACGGGTCTCCTCGGCCTGGCGGGTCCGCAGGGCGGAGCGGTAGGGGCGCACACTCGACGTCATTGACTTTCCTCAAAGGGTGATGAATACTTCAACGGTACAACCAACCCTATCGAGAGAGCCGCCATGTCCCGTTACCTCCTCACCTGCACTCCCGCTCACGGGCACGTGCTCCCGCTGCTGCAGGTCGCCAGGCACCTGGTCGCGGGCGGGCACGAGGTCCTCTTCCTCACGAGCAGCCGATACGAGGAGCGGGTGACAGCGGCCGGTGCGCTGTTCCGCCCGCTGCCCGCGGAGGCCGACGTCGATCTCGACGACGCGAACGGCGCGTTCCCCGAGCGCGAAGGTCTCACCGGGGCGGCCGCGCTCCGTTTTGATATGAGCACCCTCTTCATCCGCCCGGGTCGGGCTCAGCTCGAGGCCGTGCGCGTCGAGCTGGCGCGGAACCGCATCGACGCGGTCCTCACCGAACCGCTGTTCGTCGGTGCGGCGCTGCTGCAGCGGTTGCCGAAGGCCGAGCGGCCCCCGGTCGTGGTCCTCGGGATCTTCCCGCTCGGCGCTCGCAGCGTCGACACGGCCCCGTTCGGGCTCGGAGTCACGCCGATGCCCGGGCCGTTCGGACGCGTGCGCAACGCCTTCCTGCGTCTGGTGGCGGAGCGCGTGATCTTCGGGGGCGTGCAGAAGGAGGCCGATGCCATGGCGCGCGAGGCCGTCGGCCGCGATCTCGGCGGATTCGTGCTCGACTGGGCGGGCCGCGCCGACGCGTACGTGCAGTTCTCGGTTTCCGCGTTCGAATACCCACGGTCCGACCTCCCGGCGTCCGTGCATTTCGCCGGGCCCCTTCCGGCCGCGCCGTCGACGGCACCGCTGCCGGACTGGTGGTCCGACCTTGACGGTCGGCGGCCCGTGATCCACGTCAGTCAGGGCACCATCGCCAACGCGGACTTCGGTCAGCTCGTGCTTCCCACGATCGCCGGGCTCGCCGCGACCGACGCCCTCGTGGTGGTATCCACCGGCGGCCGTCCTGTCGACGCGCTCCCGGCGGAGCTGCCGGCGAACGTCCGGGTCGCCGAGTACTTGCCCTACGACCGGCTGCTGCCGGAGATCGACGTGTTCGTCACCAACGGCGGCTTCGGCGGGGTGCAGCAGGCCCTGGCCCAGGGCGTCCCGCTGGTGGTCGCGGGTCAGACGGAGGACAAGGTCGAGGTCTCCGCCCGAGTCGGGTGGACCGGCGTCGGCGTCAACCTGCGGACGAATGCGCCGAAGCCGGGACAGGTCGCCGCGGCCGTGCACCGGGTGCTGGTCGAGCCGGCGTTCCGCGACCGCGCACGGCAGGTCGGAGAGGCGATGCGCGCTGCGGACGCCTGGCAGACGCTCGACGCGGTCCTGGCGGGGGAGGCCACTCGGGCCGCACCAGACAGCGCGATGCACCGCTGACTGCCGCGCGGGAAAGTGCATTCCCGCGCATGAACGCAACCGGGTGCAACGTCCGCCGGTATACCATCCGGGTATCGCCACGCAGCGTCAGTCCCCAGCTGACCACGGGCGGGACGGTCGAACCGTCAATGCGGAGGGAACGTCGAATTCCTTTCGATCCCGAGGGGGGATGGGGTGGGCGTCGGTTCCCCAGAACGACACCCACCCCCACATCGGACCGTCGTCAGTTCCAGCGGCTGAGCATCCAGAAGACCGCGAAGCCGATCACCACGAGGATCGGCACCCACGTGCCCGTGCGCTTGAGGCGCCGACCCTGCGGCGCGACCCCCGGCGGTGGGGTGATCATCCCCGCCGGCGGAGCGAACGGGAGAGCGTGGCCCCCGGGCGCCGCCGCGGCAGCGAGGCGGTCGTCGCGCCACCGCGCCCACTGGTCGAGCTTGGTCAGCAACGCGCCCACCGTCCCGAACAGCCAGGCCCACGTCGCCGGATCGAGTGTGGAGGCCCGGCGGGGCGTGTAGAGGAACAGCCAGTCGTCGACGATCTCGACGTCGAGCTGCGCGGCGTTGTCGATGAAGCGCGCCATGATGTCGGGCGTGAAGAGGTAGAGCGCGTCCTGCTCGTAGCCTTCGGGGCAGTAGAGGGTGAAGTGCTGATCGAAGTCGCCCTCGAGCGACAGACGCTGCGCCCGCTGGAACGATGCCGGCAGGTTGGAGCCGAAGCCGTTGTTGCCCTTCGCGTCGAGCACGATGTTCGGCAGGGGCACATCCAGCTTCACGGCGACGTAGCCCCAGCGATACGTCGTCGAGTTCTTCCCGGACTGCACCGTGTACTGGTAGTTGCCGAACTCCACGAACCGCGGGTGGGTTCCGCGGACGAGGTCGGTGGCCAGGCGCGAACGGCCGAGGTGGAAGATCATTCCGGGGAGCGGCGGATCGTCCACGCGGGGCTCGTACGTCATGCCGTTGGCCTGGGCGAACCGGTGCAGGCGGTACCGAGCGGTGCGCGCGTTGCGGACGCCCATCCAGACGAGCACACCCACTCCCGCCGCCACCAGGAGCAGGAGGACGAGCGGGATCGCCGCGGAGGCGGGGGACCCACTGCCCGCTGCCAGCGCCACCACCACGGAGGCGAGGATCGGGAGCAGCACGACTCCGGCGATCGCCACGGCTACGACGGCGATGATCGACGACACCGCCATGCCGGTCGTCCGCCGGGACCGGAGCTCCGCCGTGAAGGCGCGGACGGCGGCCGGGTCGACCGGATCGGTGAGGGGACGCGCGTCGAACGACGCCGACGCCTGCGGAGACGTCATCGGTTGACCTCGTCGGCGTCCCAGGTGAGGTCGGCGCCCTCGCGAAGCGCCTTCGCCTCCAGACGTTCGTCCGTGCAGATCGCGCGGACGAGGTCGGGCGAGCCCGCGACGATCGTGGAGTCGTAGTCGATCTCCGAGACCATCACCCACGTGCGATCCTTCGGCCACAGGATGTTCGGGCTCTGCGCGGAGGGCGGGAAGCCGTGCTCCTCGCCCACCCGGTCGCGCCACGGCACGCCGAGCACCCAGGCCGGATCGATGAAGTCCCTGGCGCCGCCGGAGAACAGCACGTAGTCGCGCCCGGGGAGCTGCAGCCGCGGCCCTTCGGAGATCTCCCGCGAGAGGATGCCGTCCTGCCAGGTGGGCTTCCGGAAGACGTTGTTGAACGGGTCGTGGATGCTCCGGTCGAGCATCGCCTGATGGTTCGGGTCGTCGCTGAACGTGAGGAACGCGCGGGACGGGCCGTCGCCGAAGAACCCGACGAGGGCGCCGAACCCGTCCCAGAGCGCGACGACCCCGTCGTCCGGGGTCGTGGTGTGGGCGGCGAGGTGCCCGGCCAGGATCGACACGAGGTCGCTGTCGAGCGCACCCTCGAGCGGCGCCGTGAACTCGCGGCCGTCCGGAGCGATGCGGGTCCGCCAATCGGCGTCGACGGGAGTCCGCACGATCCGGTGCCACTGCGCCTCCGCGTGCATCGTCGTGCCGAAGGCGGCGGCGGTCTGCGCCCAGCTGACGCGTACCTCGGAATCCGCTGCCGTGGGACTCTCCCGCACGGTGGCGGGATGGAAGACCCGGGCGTACGCGGGGAAGCCGCGGGGGACGACCGCGTGCATGCTGCCCAGACCGTCGTCGAGGGTCTCGCGCAGCCACGCGCCGACGCCGGGGTCTGCGATCCACTCCATGCGACCACGGTACCGGCCGTGTCCGACGACGCGAGCCGCGGCCGTGGATCC
The DNA here is from genome assembly GCF_058140415.1 of Microbacterium sp. C-MGS6. NCBI lineage: Bacteria > Bacillati > Actinomycetota > Actinomycetes > Micrococcales > Microbacteriaceae > Microbacterium > Microbacterium sp. C-MGS6. The sequence continues at coordinate 3,427,840 of NZ_CM176934.1, read as the reverse complement.
CTCATAATCGAGGGGTGACTGCCACCGCGACCCTCCCTTCCCTCGACGGCCGACGCTTCCGCATGGTCTCGTCCACGACCTCCGCCGTCGATCCCGACGCCCCCAGCGTCTTCGAGTACTTCGAACGCGACGGCGCGATCTGGGGCGGCTACGAGGGCGACACGGTCACCTTCGGGAAGTTCGTGGGCACGCGTACCGGCGACACGATCTGGGTCTCGTTCGTCCACGTGCTCAAGGCCGACGGCACCGTCGTCACCGGGGACGGCGAGAGCGAGCTGGAGCTCACCGACGACGGCCGCATCCGTCTGGTCGAGCACTACGAGATGCACGGCCTTCCGCAGCTGAGCGTCGTCGAGGAGATCCCCGCCGCCTGACCTCAGCGCGGCGGGAGTGCGTCCCGACCGGGGGAGGCCGGCGTCCACCGGGTCATCCCCAGCGGGACCTCGGTCTGCCGCTCCGGCAGGTCGCCGGGCAGCAGGTAGGGCCGCCGGATCACTTCGTCGAGCACGACGACGCTGACCACGGTCCGCACCTCCGGAAGCTGCGCGATGACCCCCGTCGAGAACTCGTGCACGCCGCTCACGTCGACGGCGCGGATGAGCAGCATCGCGTCGTGCTCCCCGGTCGTGATCGCGCACCACTCCACGTCCGGCATCTCGATGATGCGCTCCCGGAACGAGGCCCAGGCCTGCGGCATCACCGTGACGAAGACGAGCGCCCCGATCGACAGCCCGGCCTTCGCCTGATCCACGCGCGCGCTGAATCCGGTGATGACGCCGTCGTGCACGAGCGACTCGACCCGCGTGTAGGCGCTGGCCCGCGAGATGCCGACCTTCTCGGCCAGCGCGGCGATCGAGACGCGACCGTTATCGCGCAGCACATCGAGGATTCTGTACGCCGTCTCATCCAAAGGGGCGGCACTTCGTCCAGATTGCTTCGACGGATCCGCGTCCTTGCTGGACATATTGCTCCTCACATCCGAGGTTCTCGACAATGCGTGCCTGTGTGACGCGCACTTGCTGGACACATCGTCGCATATGATGCGAATCTGATCCCCGGTCGTCCACATCGGTGGCGACCGGACCCGAATGTACTCCTCGCCCTTGGAGGCCCTGATGTCGTCACGCCGTATCACGCCGGTCATCGCGCTCGGAGCCGTCGCGCTCCTGGCGCTCGCAGGTTGCTCGGGAGGGAACTCGGCGAACAACTCCGAGTCGTCCCAGGGCTCCGACTCCCTCGTCATCGACACCGCGTTCTCGATCGAGACGACCGACCCGGGTCACACCTACGACCCGACCGGCAACATGATCGCGAAGGCGCTGTACGAGACCCTCGTCGACTTCGAGGGCTCCGACGTCTCCACTCCGGTCCCTGGCCTGGCGTCGTGGGAGCAGAACGACGAGGCGACCGAGTTCACCTTCACGCTCGACGGCGACCGCGTGTTCTCCGACGGCTCGCCCATCGAGGCGAAGGACGTCGTGTTCTCGCTGCAGCGCATCCAGGGCATGGCAGACGCCAAGCCCAACTTCCTGCTCGGCGGCCTGACGATCGAGGAGGTCGACGACAAGACCATCCGGTTCACCTCGGAGACCCCGCTGCTGCAGCTCCCCGCGATCCTCGCGAACCCGGCGCTCGGCATCGTCAACGCCGACGTCGTCATGGAGAACGGCGGGACCACCGACGGCTCCGACAGCGCCCAGGGCTTCCTCGACGGCGAGTCCGCCGGATCCGGCCCCTTCGTGCTGGACACCCTCGACCTCAGCTCGCAGGTCGTCCTCACCCGCAACGACGAGTACAACGGCGACGAGGAGTCGGCCTACAGCCGCGTCGTCGTGCGCAACGTCTCGGAGAGCGCGACCCAGCTCGCCAACCTCAAGGGCGGCGACTCGATGGTCGCGATGGACCTCAACGGCGACCAGGTCGCGGGCCTCGGCGACGACATCAGCGTCGACTCGGTCCCTTCCGGCCAGACCATCTTCCTGCTGCTCAACCAGGGCGAGGCCGGCGGTGACCTCGCGAACGTGAAGATCGCGGAGGCCATCCGCTACGCGCTCGACTACGACGCGCTGCTCGAGCTCGCGGGCGCCGGCGCCGTGCAGGCCACCGGCGTCATCCCGCCCGGGTTCGAGGGTGCCCTCGACAGCGGCGTGGAGCAGGACCTCGACAAGGCGAAGGCCGCGCTGGAGGAGGCCGGCTACACCGGTCAGACCCTCAAGCTCCAGTTCCCGAACGACTACCCGGTCGGCGGCGTGGAGTTCACGCCGCTCGCAGAGCGCATCCAGGCGCAGCTCGAGGACGCCGGCATCGCCGTCGACCTCGCTCCTGCACCGTTCGCGACCGAGCTCGACGCGTACGTCAACGGCACTGAGGGCTTCGGCCTCTGGTTCTGGGGTCCGGACTACGCCGACTCCGCGAACTTCCTGCCCTTCGCGCCCGGTCTGAAGGTCGGCCTCCGCGCCGGCTGGGCGGCCGAGGCGAACCCGGAGATCGCGGGCATCGCCGCCGGTGCGGCCGCCGCGACCGACGCCGAGCAGCGCACCGAGGCCTTCACGGAGTTCGCCGAGGCCATGCAGGCCGAGGGCCCGTTCGTGCCGCTGATCGTCCCCGGTCGCAACATCTCCTCCGCCTCCAGCGTGTCCGGCGCCGTCTACAACTCCGTGTGGGAGATGGACATCGCCGAGATCACGCCCGCCGGCTGATCGGACGACTCATGACGACAGTGGCCGTGCAGAGGCAGGCGCAGCGGCGCCGCTCGCCTCTCGTCGGGTACCTGCTGCGGCGGGCCGGGACCTCCCTGCTCCTGTTGGTGGGCGTGACCATCGTCACGTTCGCGCTCACCAACCTGGTGCCGGGAGACCCGGTCTCGGCCGCGCTCGGCGAGGGCGCGTCGCAGAACCCCGCGACGCGCGAGGCGTTCATCACGGCGAACGGTCTCGACCAGCCACTGTTCGTGCAGTACTTCATCTATATGGGGAACCTGCTCCGCGGGGACCTCGGCACGTCGCTGGTGACCGGACGCCCGGTCACCAGCGACCTCGCCACCGCCGTGCCCGCGACGATCGAGATCGCGATCAGCGCGATCATCGTCAGCCTCGCGGTCAGCATCGTGCTCGGCACGCTCGCGGCCTACCGTCGCGGACTCGTCACCGACCAGGTCATCCGCGTCGTCACGCTCGTCGGGCTCAGCGTCCCGACCTTCTGGCTCGCGCTGGTCAGCTTCTACGTGTTCTTCCTGGAGCTGCGCATCGCGCCGGGCTCCGGACGCATCTCGCCGTCGATCACCCCGCCGCCCCGGGTGACCGGGCTCTACACGGTCGACTACCTCCTCAACGGCGACGCGGTGGGCTTCTTCGACGCCCTCGCGCACCTCGCGCTGCCGGTCATGGTGCTCTCGCTCGTGACCATCGGACTGCTCACCCGCTTCATCCGCACCTCGGTGCTCGAGGTCCTCGGCAGCGACTACGTGCGCGCGGCCCGTGCCAAGGGCCTGCCGGCCATGCGCGTCATCCTCGACTACGTGCTCCGGGGTGCCTCGCTGCCGATCCTGACGGTGGTCGGCGTGGCCTTCGGAGCCCTGCTCTCCGGAACGGTGCTCGTCGAGTCGGTGTTCGCCTGGCCGGGGCTGGGCACGTACGCCTACAACTCCGCCGCCAATCTCGACCTGCCCGGCATCATGGGTGTCGGTCTTGTGGTCGGTGTCATCTACCTCCTCATCAACTTCATCGTGGACCTGCTCTACGGCGTGCTCGACCCGAGAGTGAGGATCGCATGAGCCGCATCGCCGCAGCGACCCCCGCCGGACGCTTCCGCTTCCGCTGGCCGCGCGCCTGGCGCACCCCGCTCGGCATCATCGGCACCGTCATCGCCGGTGCGTGGATCATCGTCGCCTTCACCGCGCAGTGGTGGGTGCCCTACCCGCCGAACGCGCAGGTGCTGTCCCGTCTGCAGGCGCCGGGCATCGACACGATCCTCGGCACCGACGGCAACGGCCGCGACATCTTCTCCCGATTGATGACCGGCGCGACGGTGAGTCTGCCGCTCGCGCTCATGCTCGTGATCGCCGCCCTCATCATCGGCACCCTCGTCGGCGCGGTCGCCGGGTACTTCGGGCGCGCCGTCGACGAGACGCTCATGCGCATCACGGACCTGTTCATGGCGTTCCCGACCGTGATCCTCGCGATGGTGGTCGCGGCCTCGCTCGGCCCCTCGCTGTTCAACGCCGTCATCGCCGCGATCGTGGTCTCGTGGCCGCAGTACGCCCGCGTCACCCGCAGCATCGTGCTCGGTCTCCGCGGACAGAACTACGTGATCGCGGGCCGCCTGCTCGGACACTCGCCGGTGCGCACCCTGTTCGTCGACATCCTCCCGAACATCGCCGGCCCGGTCCTGGTGCTCGCGACACTCGACATCGGGGCGGCGATCCTGCTGCTCTCCGGCCTCTCCTTCCTCGGCCTGGGGGCGCAGCCGCCGACGGCCGAGTGGGGGTCGATGATCTCCGGTGCGATGCAGAACTTCGACGCCTGGTGGCTCGGAGTCTTCCCCGGTCTCGCGATCCTCACGGTGGTGCTCGCGTTCAACTTCCTCGGAGACGCGATGCGCGACGTGCTCGACCCGACCGCCGAGATCGCCCACGAGAAGCAGGCGGAGCACACGGCTTCCGCGACGGGGGTGCCCGCATGACCGCGCACAGCACGGCGACGCTGAGCATCCGCGACCTCACGATCGACATCGGCCGTCCGCTGGTCAAGGGCGTGTCCCTGGAACTCGAACCGGGGCGCATCCACGGCCTCGCGGGGGAGTCCGGCTCCGGCAAGACGCTCACCTCCCTCGCCGTGCTCGGCCTGCTGCCGCGACAGGCGAAGACCGGCGGCTCGATCCTGCTCGCGGGGGAGGAGCTCGTCGGTCGCAACCGCCGGGGGCTCAACCGCATCCGCGGGAAGCGGATCGCGATGGTCTTCCAGGATCCGTCGGCCTCGCTGCACCCGCAGCTTCCGGTCGGTCGGCAGCTCACCGATCACATGCGCGTGCATCTCGGGCTCAAGGGCGCCGCTGCGCGCGAGCGGGCGGTGGAGCTGCTCCAGACCGTGCAGGTGCCGAATCCGGCCGAGGCGTTGAAGCGGTATCCGCACCAGTTCTCCGGCGGGCAGCGGCAGCGCATCGCGATCGCGTGCGCCCTCGCGTGCGATCCGGAGGTGCTGCTCGCGGACGAGCCGACGACCGCCCTCGACGTGACGGTGCAGGCCGGCATCCTGAAGCTGCTGCGCGACCTCGCGATCGAGCGGAACCTCGCCGTCCTGCTCGTGACCCACGACCTGGGCGTGATGAGCGCGATCGCCGACACGGTCGCCGTCATGAAGGACGGTCGCATCGTGGAGCTCGCCGACCGGGAGACGCTGTTCCGCGCTCCGCAGCACGAGTACACCCGCATGCTGCTCGCGGCCCTGCCGGGATCGCGCATCGATGAGAGCCCGGAGGAGGCCGCGGATGAGTGAGGTCAGCGTCCTCGACGCGCGCGACGTGGTGGTGCGGTATCCGGGCACCCCGCCCGTGATCGCGGTGAACGGCGTCTCGCTGAGTGTCGCGGCGGGAGAGACGGTCGCCCTCGTGGGCGAGTCCGGCAGCGGCAAGTCGAGCCTGGCCCGCGCTGTCGTCGGCATCGAGAAGACCGCCGGCGGGACGGTGTCGTTCCGCGGAGCCCCCGTCGCGCCGCTGGGGATCCGTCGTCGTGACACGGCGCTCACGGGCATCCAGATGGTCTTCCAGGACCCGGCGACCTCGCTGAACCCGCGCCGGCGGATCGGCGACCAGATCTCCGACGGCATCGCGACCGCCCGCGCGCGCGGTGCCGTCGGTTCCACCGTGGAGGAGTGGCTGGAGCGGGTCGGACTGCCCGCTGAGGTGCGCACCCGCTTCCCGCATCAGTTCTCCGGCGGCCAGAAGCAGCGCATCGCGATCGCCCGAGCGCTCGCCGCGCGGCCCTCGCTGCTCGTCGCCGATGAGCCGATCTCCGCGCTCGACGCGTCCACCCAGACGAGTGTCGCGGGGCTCATGCGCGACCTCGTGGCCGAGTCCGGCGCCGGGATGCTCTTCATCTCCCACGACCTCGCCGTCGTGCGCCGCATCGCCGACCGCACGTTCGTGATGTTCGGCGGGAGGGTGCTCGAATCAGGGCCGACCGCTGAGCTCTGGGCGGCGCCGCGGCACCCCTACACGCAGGCGCTGCTCGCCGCGATCCCGGAGCCGGACGGCACCGGCCGCATCCCCGATGCCCCCTCCGCCGACGACCGCGCGGTCTGGGCCGAGGTGCCTCCCGTCGCCTACTGACGCCTGATACGGCGAAGGGCCGGAGCATGCACCCCGGCCCTTCGCGTGTCTCGTGCGATCAGAGCGGCGCGACGATGTCCTGCTTCACGTCCCACTCGGTGATCTCGAGCGCGACGTCGACCGACTGCCCCTGGACGGTCGCGGAGCTGGTCGAGGCGAGGTTGACGTAGTCCTCGGTGACCTCGAACACGACCTCGACGGGCGTGCCCGCCTGCTCGACGGTGCCGCTGACGAGGTAGACCTTCTGGCCGAGGCGCTCGCCGGTGCCGGTCACGGTGAAGTCACCCGTGATGGCCTTCGCCGTCTCGGCGGGGTCCATCGCGGTGACGTCCTTCGCGGTGGTGCTGAGGCTCGCGATGATCGGGTCGCTCGACGACGGGTCGGCGGTCTGCCAGTCGCTCGATGGCGACTTCACCCAGACGTCGTCGCCGATCGCGACGATCGAGCCCATCGGGGAGAGCGACTCCAGCGCCTTCTCGGACGGGTTGAAGCGCGTGGTGGACTCCATGCCCATCACGACGGTCTTGGCGGCGTAGCCGGCAGTGTCGGTCATGGCCTCGGCGATGCAGGCGCCGAGGGCAGAGCCGTCGACGGTGGCGCCGTCGGCGAGCTCGGGGCAGTCGGTGGACGGCGCTTCGGCCTCCTGCGACGCGGCCCCGCTCGGCTTCGACTCGGCCGGCTTGTCCGACGCTCCCGCCGAGCATCCGGTGAGCATGACGGCGGCGGCGAGCACGACGCCGACCCCCCACTTGTTGACGCGCATGGCGCCCCCCTCCAGGTCACGTGCCGATGACCGTCACCAGGCACGCCCTCCAGCATGCCAAGGACCGAGCGGATGTGCGGGAGGCGGTTCCGAGGAAACTCCGCTAGACTGTCGAGGTTGTCTGCCTTGCGGCGTCCATTCGGGATTCCACGGGCGGGCACGTGCACACACCCTCCTGCTCCCGGGAAAGCCCCGAGAGCCGTTCTAGTCCGAAGGAGGTGGGTAAGTGACGCACCAGTACGAACTCATGGTCATTCTGACCCCCGAGATCGACGAGCGCCAGGTCGCCCCGACGCTCGACAAGTTCCTGAAGGTCATCACCAACGATGGTGGCTCTATCGAGAACGTCGACATCTGGGGCAAGCGCCGTCTCGCCTACGAGATCCAGAAGAAGACCGAGGGCATCTACGCCGTCGTCAACTTCACCGCGACCAGCGCCGCCACGCAGGAGCTCGACCGTCAGCTCAAGCTGAACGAGCAGATTATGCGCACCAAGGTGCTCCGCGCTGAAGAGGCTCAGGCGATGATCGCTTCCGAGGCCAAGCGCTCCGAAGAGAAGGCTGCCCGCAAGGCCGCCAAGGCTGCGAAGGCCTAAGTCTCATGGCCGGCGAAACCGTCATCACCGTGGTGGGCAACCTCACCGCCGACCCCGAGCTGCGCTACACGCAGAACGGGCTGCCGGTGGCGAACTTCACCATCGCATCGACGCCTCGCAACTTCGACCGTGCCGCGAACGAGTGGAAGGACGGCGAAGCGCTGTTCCTCCGCGCCTCGGTGTGGCGTGAGTTCGCCGAGCACGTGGCGGGCTCGCTCACCAAGGGCATGCGCGTGATCGCGCAGGGTCGTCTGCGCCAGCGTTCCTACCAGGACCGCGAGGGCAACCAGCGCACCGCGATCGAGCTGGAGGTCGACGAGATCGGCCCCTCGCTGCGGTACGCGACCGCGCAGGTCACCCGTGCGGCCTCGGGCGGTGGCGGCGGGGGACAGTCCCGTCCCGCGCAGCAGCAGCAGGTGTCGGAGGAGCCGTGGTCCACGCCCGGCTCGTCGACCAGCGCCGACGCCTGGAGCACTCCGGGCAGCTTCGGCGACGACACCCCCTTCTGAAAACACTTCTTCACGGGTGGGTCCCTGAGCTTGTCGAAGGGCCGCACCCCGCTCATCACTAAGGAAAAACTATGGCTGGAAAGTCGAGCGGCGACCGCCGCAAGCCGCGGAAGGGTGGCAAGCCCACCGCTCCCGCGAAGTCCATCCGGGTCGGTGTCATCGATTACAAGGATGTCGCCACCCTTCGCAAGTTCGTCTCGGAGCGCGGCAAGATCCGCGCCCGTCGTATCACCGGTGTCTCGGTGCAGGAGCAGCGTCTGATCGCCACGGCGATCAAGAACGCGCGCGAAATGGCGCTCCTGCCCTACGCTGGCGCCGGCCGGTAAGGGGTATCGAGATGGCAAAGCTGATTCTCACGAACGAGGTCGCCGGGCTCGGTAGCGCCGGTGACGTGGTCGAGGTCAAGAACGGGTACGCCCGCAACTTCCTCATCCCGCAGGGCTTCGCTACGGCGTGGACCCGCGGTGGCGAAAAGCAGGTCGCATCGATCCAGGCCGCGCGTCAGGCACGCGCGATCCACGACCGCGACGAGGCTGTGGCCCTGAAGAACACCCTCGAGGGCACCAAGGTGCGCCTCGCGGTGAAGGCCGGCAAGGAAGGCCGTCTGTTCGGCTCGGTGAAGACCGCCGACGTCGCAGAGGCCGTCACGGCTGCGGGCCTCGGCTCGATCGACAAGCGCAAGGTGCACATCACCTCGCCCATCAAGGCGACCGGTGAGCACGAGGCGACCGTGCGTCTGCACGAGGACGTCACTGCCGTCATCACGCTGCAGGTCGTCGCCGCCAAGTAAGGCACCCGACGGGCCCTGCCTGTCGAACAGAACGCCCCCTGTCCTCCGGGACAGGGGGCGTTTCTGCGTCTGGACGCGGGTCAGGCGGCAGGGGTGCTGCCTGATTCCATCGTCTGGTCGATGAGGTGATGCCTCCGTCGACGCTGCGCGACGAGCGCCCACGCCAACGCCACGATGCCGAGGCCGAACACCGCACCGCCGACGAGGAGCGGGACGTTCAGCGGCTCCTCGCCACGGGCAGCGGCGGCGAGGGTGCACCCGGGAGCGTCCGCGTCGAACACCGAACCGGCCGCGATGCAGTCGTTCAGCACGGTGACCTGACGGGCATAGGCCTGATCGGTGTGGACGCTGATCTTCCCGTCCGCCCCCACCTCGCACGGGTTGTCCTCCGTGCACTTCTCCCCGTCGGTGTTGCTCGAACTGTTCACCCCGACGATGGTCTTCCCGTCGGGGGCGACGAGGGCTGCCCCGGAGGTGCCGTGGTAGGTCTCGCAGTACTCGCCCTTCGCCATTCGCAGCGAGTCGTAGAGCTCATACTCGCCTTCGCGCAGGGTGGGGACGACCGTCTCGACGGTGCAGGTGAAGCCCTCATCCGCCTGCAGGGTGACCACGTCTCCGATCTTCGGCGGCGCGGCGGCGATGTCCAGGACGGTGACGCCCTGCGATTCGAGGTCGGCGTAGGAGGCGTCGAGCCGATAGAGCGCGAGATCGGTGCCGGTCATGGTGGCGAACAGCAGCCGCTCGGTCCTCGACGTGGTCAGGAGGTACCCCTTCTCGTCCTTGAACGGGACCGAGGAGTCCGATGATCGGTCGAGCTCGAATGCTCCAGGCTGCGGGATGTCTCGAGACGGATCCACGGCCGGGGTGCAGTGCCCGTTGGTGAGGAGGAGGGCATGGTCCTCGTCCGTCGACGCCGCGGCTCTGACGATGGAGGACGCGCAGGGCCCGACGCCCGGGTAGCCGGCGAGGGGGTCATGGGGCACGACGTCATCAGGAATCGACTCGTACGTCGACATGACGGTCCGGATCCAGTCCGCGTGCGCGGTCACGTCGGTGAAGAGGCCGCTGACCTCCGGGTTCTGGTCTTCGCTGCCGGTGAGTATGCCGGCGAGGGCCCACCCTCCGTTCACGCGGACGAGCAGCGGCCCCCCGGAGTCTGCGTTTCCGGTCTTGCTGTCGCCGTCGCCGGCGCACATCTCGCTGACTCGTTCGATGGTGGGGCAGTCGGCGTTGTCGAGGACTCGCGCGTCGAACTCCTTCAGCATCGTCGGGTAGTGGGATTGTTCGCTCGGACTCGCGTCATTACCCCAACCGAGAAAACGCACCGCCGTGCCGACCTTCGGCCGCGCCGACGCGAGAGGGATCGGCGTCTGCGACACCGGCTCGTCGAAGCGCAACAGCATGAGGTCTTCACCGAACACGGGCTCGGTACCCCCGGGGAGGCGGAAGAACCGGCTCACCGTGGCGACCTCACCGCCTTCCGTCACGTCGGCGGAACCGAACTGGACCGTCCATCCCTTCGGCGTTCCCGTGCTGACGAGGTTGTTCTTGCGGCAGTGCGCGGCGGTGAGGCCCCAGTTCGCGTCGATCAGGGTGACGCCGCAGCCGTTGCCTCCCGGCCCCGGCGTCTTCGGGTAGCCGGGCTTGTAGGCGCCCATGAAGGGGTAGGGCTCCGTCGCGTCGCTGCCGTCGCTGATCGCGAGCGCGGGCGTCGTGCCCGCGAGGACCAGGAGCGAGGCGAGCACGGCGGCGACGAGGTATCTGATGCGTGTCATGCGAAGGACCGTACGGACGGGGATGTTGCAGGACTGTCGCCGGATTCGCATACGTTCTCGCAACATCCGGTGGGGTGGGCTGGTGTCATGACCGCAGCGACGACATCGCGCGCGCCCTGGGGCGATGCCGCGAAGGGGCTGCTGATCGTCCTCGTGGTGTTCTGGCACGTCGTGCTGAAGACCTACCTGCAGGTCGACTGGCGGCTCGGCATCCCCCTTCCCGGAGCCTGGGGTCTCGCGAGCGACCTCATCTGGCCGTTCCTCATGCCGCTGTTCCTGTTCCTGTCCGGATACTTCGCCTCCGCAGCGTTGGCTCGACCGTGGGCGGCCGTGCTCCGTCCGCGCGTGGCCCGCTTCCTCTACCTCTATCTGCTGTGGAGTCTCATCCATGCCGCCGCGATGTGGGCGTTCCCCGACTTCCCGACGTTCGTACCGAGGAGTGTCTCCGCGTTCGTGGAGGGGGTGACGATGAGCCCGCCGAACACCTGGTACCTCTACGCCCTCGCGCTGTACTTCGTCGTCGCCAAGGGTCTGCAGCGACTGCCGCGCGGCGTGATGCTGGCGGGTTCCGGAGTCCTCTCGGTGGCGGTGGCCGCCGGGCTGGTCGATGTGGTGAGCAACCGCGGATCGCTCCTCTACAACCTCTTCTTCTTCCTCGGAGGTGCGTACCTCGCACCGCGCATCCGTCGCTTCACCGCTCGTCCGCGACCAGCACTCGCCGGGGCCCTGATCTTCGGGTACCTCGCCGCCTACGCCGTCATGCGCGTGACGGGTACGGAGACCGTTCCGGGGGTGTGGCCGGCGGTGTCCGTCCTCGGGGTGGCGATGGGACTCGCGGTCGCTCCGATCCTCGCGGGCCTCCCGCTGGCCGGGCGGGGCCTGCAAGCGCTCGGCGTCTGGAGCCTGCCCATCTACCTCCTGCACATGCCGCTGCTCGCGCTCGCCGACGCCGCGCTCGTGGGGGTCCTGTCCGACGCGGGGCAAGCCGTGCAGCTGCTCGCGGCCGTCCTGCTCCCGGTCGTGCTCACGGCGGGTCTCGTCGCCGCGTGCATCGGCCTCGATCGCCTCACCGCTCGCGATGGACTCGCCTGGCTGTGGGACCTGCCGCGTCGGCGGGCCGCGGTCGACGACGCGCCTCGCAGAGTCCCCTGGCGGACCCCGGTCGCGATGCTGGCACTGCTGGGGGTCGGCCTCGCCGTCAGCGCGGCAGCGGCGATCCCCGCCCGGCCGGCCGCGACCGCCGACCGCGCCGCCACCAACGAGGGCGAGGTCAGCGTCGGCGCCGTCGGCGACATCCTGCTGTACGACGCGTCGCGCGGGATCCCGGCGGATCGCGGGCGATCGACCTTCGACGAGATACGCCCCTGGTTCACCGAGGACATCGTCACCGGCAACCTGGAGCAGGTGATCGCGGCGGATACCGGCGTCGACAAGTGCGGCGGGAGCGACCACTGCCTCGCGTTCCGCAGCGAGCCGGATGCCGTCGAGGCGCTGCGCGGCTTCGACGTGCTCAATCAGGCGAACAACCACAGTCACGACTTCGGCCGGGAGGGCGTCGAAGAGACGAGGACGATCCTCCGCGCAGAGGGCATGGACGCGGTCGGCGACCGGAACGAGGTCGTCGTGACGAGGGTGGGGGAGACCACCGTGGCCCTGGTCGGGTTCGCGCCCTACGGGGGGTTCAACCGGGTCACCGACCTCCGTCACGTCGGTCAGGTGGTGCGCGCGGCGGCGGAACAGGCCGATCTCGTCGTCGTCCACGCGCACATGGGCGCCGAGGGACCAGAGGCCGACGGGGTCACCGGCGGGACCGAGCACAGCTTCGGGGAGAACCGGGGTGATCCGCAGGCGTTCGCGCATGCCGCCGTCGACGCCGGGGCCGATCTGGTGGTCGGGCACGGTCCGCACGTCGTCCGGGGTGCGGAGTTCTACCGTGGCCGGCTCATCGCGTACGGCCTGGGCAACTTCGCGGGAGGGGGCGTCTTCGGGGCCGAGGAGGAGACGCGCTTCGGCGCCTACCTGTCGGTCCGTCTCCGCGCAGACGGAACGTATCTCGGCGGACAGGTCCGCTCGATCGTCTTGGAGGCCGACGGCGGCGCCCCGGCGCCCGATCCGACCGGTCGGGCCGGCGCCCTGATGGACGAGCGCGGCCGACGGGACTTCCCGGGCAGTGCCGCCGTCGTCGACGCCGACGGGTTGATCGCCCCGCCGTGAGGATAGGCTGCTGGCCATGACGGACGACGTTCGCAATGTGCACGAGGCCCTGTCCACCATCCACGAGCACTGGCAGCCGCACCGGCTGACGAGCGTCAACGACTACGACGTCAAGGTCGTGAAGCTGCAGGGCGAGTTCGTCTGGCACACGCATCCCGAGACCGACGAGCTGTTCTTCGTGGTGAGCGGGCGCCTGACGATCCAGCTCCGCGACCGCGACGTCATCCTGAACCCGAACGACGTGTTCGTGGTGCCCCGGGGTATCGAGCACTGCCCGAAAGCCGAGGAAGAGGTGCAGGCGATCCTCTTCGAGCCGAAGGGCACGGTCAACACCGGAGACGCAGGCGGCGACATGACGGCGGAGCTCCAGGAGCTCGGCTAACCACCACATCGCATCCCGCGCACCTCGCCGAACGGGCGCACGGATGCCCCGCGGTGGGGGACCACGGGGCATCCGCCGTTTGCGCGGCGGTCACGCTCGGCAGAGGAAGCGCAGCGAGGGCTGCACCGCACGGGCGGACGCTGCCGCGCACCGGCGGGGGCGAGTCTCCTCCCCCGAGGACATCGCCACCGCCGGGGCTCAGCGCCTACGCCGCGCGACGGCGCAGCAGGCCCGCACCTCCCAGCAGCAGGAGAGCGGCGAGGGCCCACAGCCACGGGGCCGAGGCGCCACCGGTCATCGCGAGGCCGGTGGCCTCACCCGTCGCGGCGGCACCCGCAGCCCACGGCATGCTGGTCATGCCGGCTCCGGTGCTCGGCGTCGTTCCCGGGTTCGCTCCGGGGTCGGTTCCGGGGTTGGTGCCGGGGTCCGTGCCCGGGTCGGTTCCGGGGTTCGTGCCCGGGTCGGTGCCCGGGTCCGTTCCGGGATCAGTGCCCGGGTCCGTGCCCGGGTCCGTGCCGGGGTTCGTGCCGGGATCGGTCACCGTGCTCTCGCCGACGACGGAGATCGCGTTCCCGCCGATCGTGATGGGAAGCGTCACCGGGAGCTCCAGCTGAGTCCCGCCGAGGACGCTGTCGTCACCGCCGGTGGTGCTGCCTCCGGTCGCGGGTGCGGTCGGGGCCGTGGCGCCGCCGGTGGTGCCGGTGACGGTGGCGTCGTCGGTGACGGAGATGGCGTTGCCGGTGACGCCGATGGGGGCGGTCACGGGCGCGACCACCTGGGTGCCGCCGAGGATGCTGTCGTCACCGCCGGTGGTGCTGCCTCCGGTCGCGGGTGCGGTCGGGGCCGTGGCGCCGCCGGTGGTGCCGGTGGCCTCGCTGTCACCGAGGAGTGAGATGGCGTTGCCGCCGACGGTGACGGGGGCCGTCACCGGGGCGACGACCTGGGTGCCGCTCGCGGTGCCGTCCTCGCCCGAGGTGCTCGACCCGGCCGCGGGCGCAGCCGGTGCCGGGCTGGTGCCGCCGGAGGTGCCGGTGGCCTCGCTGTCACCGAGGAGCGAGATGGCGTTGCCGCCGACGGTGACAGGCGTCGTCACGGGTGCCACGGCCTGCGTGCCCCCGAGGATGCTGTCGTCACCGCCGGTGGTGCTCCCGCCGGCCGCGGGTGCGGTCGGGGCCGCGGTGCCGCCGGAGGTGCCGGTGGCCTCGCTGTCGCCGAGGAGCGAGATGGCGTTGCCGCTCACCGTGACGGGGGCCGTCACCGGGGCGACGACCTGGGTGCCGCTCGCGGTGCCGTCCTCGCCCGAGGTGCTCGACCCGGTCGCCGGGGCAGGCGCCGGTGCTGCGGCGCTCTCTCCCTCAGCGGCCGACTCGGAGTCACCGAGCAGCGAGATGGCGTTGTCGGACACGGTCACCGGGGCGTTGACCGCCACCAGAGCCTGCGTGCCCGAGAGCACGCCATCCAGGCCGTCCGTGTCGAGGGAGAGCACCCCGGCCGCGTCAGGGGCCTGGGGAGCCGCGCTCTGGGGAGGAGCGGCGGCCGGGGTGCTGGTCGTGGAGTCTTCGGTGAGGCTGATCGCGTTGTCCGTCACCGTGACGGGGAGGTTCACGGTCACCACGGCTTGGGTGCCGGATGCGGTGCCCTCCTCGCCGCTCGTCTGCGGAGCGGGGGCGGACGCCGGTGCGGGAGCCGGAGCAGGGGCGGGAGCCGGGGCCGGAGCCGGCGCGGTGGATGCCGCGTCGCCGAGCACGGAGATCGCGTTGTCGACGACCGTGATCGGGGCGGTGATGGGCGCTACTGCCTGGGTGCCGGAGAGGAAGCCGTCGTCTCCGGATGTCTCGGCCGCATTGGCGGCCGTCGCGCCGAGCAGGGTGATCCCGCCGGCGATGAGCGTGCCCCAGAGGACGCGCTTCGCGTAGGTACGCATGATGGTTCTCCTGACGTGACTGGTCTGTCTGATGGGATGCGCGCGAGGAAGTGCGTGCGCAGCACGGCATCTGTCATCCCGGTGGGATGACGCGACAGTCCGTCAGTCAGGCGAGACGTCGGTGTCGGCGACGGGTGCGCCCGGAAGGGCGTCGTCCCGTGCGCCGGCGGCCCGCTCCCAGGCACGGAGCGGGGTCGCGCCGATCTCGCTGAGGCGAGCGGGGGCGCTGGCGGAACCTCCGGCCGAGGTGGCGGAGGAAGAGGCGGGGGCGGCCGGAGCGGCCGGAGGAGCACCGAACGGCACCGGAGCGGTGTCACCGGCACCGGCGTCCGAGGAGTCGGGTGCGGAGACCGGACCTGCGAAGGAAGCCACGGTGCGGAGCACAGAGTCCTGGCCCGTGCTCGGCGAGGCCGACGGTGCGGGAGCAGGCTCGGGAAGCGCGGCGATGTCGTCGCGCACAGGGGGGACGCCCATGGGGACGGAGCCCTCCGGTGTCTGCGGTGCAGCCGGCTCATGTGGCGTAAGCACCTCGACGACCGGCGGAACGGTCTCTTCGACGACGCCGCCGATCAGGCTGGTCGTGCCGTCGACGACACCGACGACGTTCTCGACCAGGTCGATGGCGCCGGAGTCCACGACGATGCCGCCGACCAGCGGAAGGCCGCCGACGAGGTCGAGCACGGGCGCGGTGATCTGCGAGACCGGTGCAGAGCCGAGCACGTCGGTCACGGGCTCGACGACCGTCTCGGTGGTCTCGGCGACCGCCTCGAGCACCGGGGCCGCGGTGTCTCCGACGACGGGGACCTGCGTCACCGTCTCGGTCACCGTCTCGACGATGGCGGGAGCCGCCTCCTGCACAGGAGCGACGGTGTGGGTCACGACGGGAGCGACGACCTCGTGCACGACGGGGGCCACGACCTCCTGGACCACCGGCGTCGCCACCTGCTTCACTACCGGAGCCACGACGTTGTTCACGACCGGCTTCGTCACGGCGGTGACCGTCTCCGACACGACGGAGGTGAGGCCGTCGAGCGGACCCTTCGGCTCCTCGGCCGCATGCGCGGAGCCCCCACCGGTGAGGACGGTCAGGGCCGCCCAGGCGAGCACGCCGACGCCACCCCAGAGGACGGCGTGGGGTACGCCGCGTCGGGTGGTCCGAGCGTCCACGTGGTCCTCCCCCTCCGAAAGGTCTACGCGTGTGTCGATGGGAGGGAGAATACTCGCGCACCCCCTCTCTGTCCAGGGGCGTTTACATCCGATTCGTCTCGTGTCAGATCGTGACGCGCCCGGCGGATTTCCGGCTTGACTTTCCCCAGGTTCTACACATGCCCCCTCCGGAGGGGAAACCTTCAACGCGCAATTTAAACTCGTTTTCATCCACAGGCTGGGGAAACGATTTATGCCTGGTCGGCTGGCAGAAAAAACTTCGCTCTTCACACCGTCCACCGGGTTATCCACACCCGTTCTGCACAGACACTCCGAGATTGTCCGCACGCTGTCCACATGGTTATCCACAGGCCGTGTTGCACCGTGTGGAGACCGCTCATAGCGTGGTCGAGCGACCGAATGTCGGGGGCACCTGCTTGTCTGGGGATGGCCGCCGCGCGGCCGCGGTCCCCCGCACCGGCATCCGCGGATGCGAGCGCGGGGCCCGCCTCAGAACCGTCGCATCGAAGGGAACACAGTGTCGATCGCCGACATCTCCGCGGAGCGCCTGGGAGGGCAGCGTCCGCCCGAGCGCACCCCTCCGCACGACCTCCTCGCCGAGCAGAGCGCCCTGGGCGGCATGCTCCTGTCGAAGGACGCCGTCGCCGATGTGATCGAGACGCTCAAGGGCGCCGACTTCTACATCCCGAAGCACGAGCTCATCTTCGAGGCCATCCTCTCCCTCTACTCCCACGGTGAGCCGACCGACGTCGTCGCCGTCACCGACGAGCTCATCAAGACCGGTGAGCTGAACAAGGCGGGCGGCGCGGACTACCTGCACACCCTTACGTCGATCGTCCCGACCGCGGCCAACGCCGGCTACTACGCGGGCATCGTCTCCGAGCGAGCGATCCTCCGCCGCCTCGTCGACGCCGGGACGCGCATCGTCCAGCTCGGCTACGACGGCCAGGGCGACGCGACCGACATCGTCAACAACGCGCAGGCGGAGATCTACTCGGTCACCGGCTCGGAGACGGCCGAGGACTACGTACCGCTCACCGTCGCGGTCGATGCCGCCGTCGAGGAGATCGAGGCGGCCAACGGCCGCGACGGTTCCATGACCGGCATCCCCACCGGCTTCCGCGAGCTCGACGAGCTCACCAACGGCCTGCACGGCGGCCAGATGATCGTCGTCGCCGCGCGACCCGCGATGGGTAAGTCCACGCTCGCCCTCGACTTCGCCCGTGCGGCCTCGATCGGGCACGACTTCCCCTCGATCTTCTTCTCGCTCGAGATGGGCAAGAGCGAGATCGCGATGCGTCTGCTCAGCGCCGAGGGGGCGATCCCGCTGCAGAACATGCGCAAGGGAACGCTCGACCCGCGGGACTGGACGACGGTCGCCGCCACCCGCGGCCGCATCAACGACGCCCCGCTCTACATCGACGACAGCCCGAACATGACGCTCGTCGAGATCCGGGCGAAGTGCCGGCGGCTGAAGCAGCGGGCCGGTCTGCGGATGGTCATCATCGACTATCTCCAGCTCATGACATCCGGCAAGCGCGTCGAGTCCCGTCAGCAGGAGGTCTCGGAGTTCTCCCGAAGCCTCAAGCTCATCGCCAAGGAGCTGCAGGTGCCGGTCATCGCGCTGTCGCAGCTGAACCGTGGTCCCGAGCAGCGACAGGACAAGAAGCCCGCCATCAGCGACCTGCGAGAGTCCGGATCGATCGAGCAGGACGCCGACATGGTCATCCTCTTGCACCGCGACTCGGTCTACGACAAGGACGTCCGTCCCGGCGAGGCCGACCTCATCGTGGCCAAGCACCGTAACGGTCCGACCGCGACCATCACGGTCGCCTTCCAGGGGCACTACTCCCGGTTCGCCGACATGGCCCCCGGCGGCGACTTCACCTGAGCCGCGGCGTCAGCGTCCCACGTCGGACGCCGACTCCTCGCGGAGGCTGAGCCGGACGTGGCAGGAGTGGGACGTCGTGAACGGGATCACGCGTTCGATCTCCACGGGGCCGCCCGCTCTCGCCAGCACCGACTTCATGAGTTCCTCGTGCACCCGGCAGACCAGGGTCTGGTCATCGGTCAGCAGCGTGTGGAAGCGGCAGGGGGAGAGGTCGACGGTCATCGCCTTCTCGTCGATGTCCGGCTGCAGGCCCACGTCGTCGAGGTGGTGGAACAGCGCATCGAGCTGATGCGTCGCGGCCTCCGGGAGCCCGGATCGCGTCGCCGGGAGCACCGCGCGCATGAGGTCGCCGTGACGGATCGCCTCCTGGACCCGCCGCTCCTCGATCTCATTCGGCTCGCTCGGCAACACGGGGGAGAAGCGCAGCCGCGGCCGTCCGCGACGACCGGTGTGCTCCACCTCGGACCGGGCGAGGCCCTCGCCTTCGAGCACGCGAAGGTGGTCGCGCAGCGTGTTCACGTGGAGGCCCATGCGGAGGGAGAGCTCGGCGAGGCCGATTCCCGGAGTGTCCATCAAGGCGGCGAGAACCCGCAGCCGGCTGCTCTGCATGAGCCCGCGGTAGGCGTCGGTAGGACGTGGCATGTTACCCATTATCCCCTGCGCGCCGAGCGAGGGGCCGATTTCCACGGCCAGGTCTGGCGACGGCGGCGACCGGTCCGGTTAGCCTGAGGCCATGACGGGTGGACGCACGGTGACCGCGCTGCGCCTGCTCCTGCCCGCATTCCTGCTCGGGGCGATCGTCGCGATCTCATTCCTGGAGGCGCCGTTGAAGTTCCTGGCTCCCGGAATCACGATCCCGCTGGGGCTCGGCATCGGTCGCCTCGTCTTCACCGCCCTCAATGTCCTCGCGGGAGCGGTGCTCCTCGTGTTGACCGCGGTCAGCATCCGCGCCAGGGCCGGACGTCCCTCGGCGCTGCTGCTCGGCGGGCTGTGGCTGGCGTTCCTCGTCGAGGTGATCGTCATCCGCCCGATCCTCAATCGGCGCAGCGATCTCGTCATCGCAGGGCAGGAGGCTCCGGGAACCGATGGCGCGCACTACGCCTACATCGTCGCGGACGTGACGATGGTCGTGCTGCTCGTGGCCCTTCTCGTGGTCACGGTGCGCGCTGTGCTGCCGCCGCGCGCGTCCTTGCCGACGACCGACGTCTAGGACGCGTCGGACGGTGTGGACTCCAGGATCCGCCGCGCGCTGTCGCGAGCGGTGACGAACGGTTCGGCGAAGGTCCCCATGCCGACGGTGACGATGGCCCCTTCATAGAGGAGCATGAGCGTCGCCGCGAGACGTTCCGGATCGCGGAAGCCCGCCTCATCGCAGAGCTCTGCGAACACCGCGAGCAGCCACTCCTTCTCGCGACGGGCCTCGGCGAGCACCAGCGGGGCATCCCCGGGGCCGTCGATCTCGGCACGCGCGTTGATGGCGCTGCATCCCTTGGTGCTGTTGTCGGGCACCCAGGCTAGGGCTGCGTCGAAGATCGCGAGCACACGGGCAGGCCCCGGCTCCGGCACCCGCGCGAGGTGGGCCGCGACGTGATCGCGCCAGCGGGCGTCCCGGTGCTGCAGGTACGACACGACGAGCGCTTCCTTCGATCCGAAGCGGTCGTACAGCGTCTTCTTCGTGACGCCGGCGGCCGCGGCGATGGTGTCGACTCCGATGGCGTGGATGCCGCGCTCGTAGAAGAGGTCGGAGGCGGCGTCGAGCACGCGGCGTGCTCCCGGGGTCAATGGGGGGAGTTCCGGGACGGGGATCGACATGCGCCGAGTATACCAACCTGTATAGTGGGCGGATGAGTAAACAGATCGGTATACTCGGGCGCCTCCTCACCGTCGGTGCCGCGGTGGCTTTCGTCCTCACGTGGAGCTCGGGATTCCTCATCCCCGCGGTCGCCACCACGGACGTCGACCCGCTGACGCTCCTGGTCTGGCGGTTCACGCCGCTCGCCGTCGTGCTCGTGGTCCTCGTCGCGGTGTCCGGTGCGGCGAGGGGGATGACCGGTCGCGAACTCGGCGTCCAGGCGCTCGTCGGATCGCTCGCCCAGTTCGGATACTGCGCCGCTGTGTACGCCGCCGTCGCCGCAGGCATCGCCACCGGCACCGTCGCGCTGATCGATGCCGTCCAGCCGCTGCTCGTCGCCGTGCTGGTCGGTCCGGTGCTAGGCCTCCGCGTACGCGGCGCTCAGGTCGCGGGGCTGGTGATCGGGGCGGTGGGGGTGCTGCTCGTCGTCCAGTCGCAGTTCGGCGCCGGCCGCGCGCCGCTCGTCGCCTACCTGCTTCCGGCGACGGCGATGGTCTGCCTCGTGATCGGCACGCTGGTGCAGCGGCGGACGGCCGTGCGCACGGGGGTGCTGCTGACCCTGACCATCCACGTGAGCGTGACCGCAGTGCTGCTCCTCGTCATCGGCGCGCTCGCCGGGGCACTCGTGCCGCCGGCTCGACCGTCGTTCTGGATCGCCGTGGTCCTGACCGCGGTCTTCCCTACGCTCGGCGCCTACGGACTGTACTGGTGGCTGCTGCGCCGGGTCGGCATCACCGCGCTGCAGGCCCTGCTCTTCCTCGTCGCCCCGGCGACCGCGATCGGCGGGGCGCTGCTGCTCGGCGAGCCCCTCACCGCGATCACGCTCGGCGGGTTCGCGCTGTGCGGGGCCGGGGTGACCGCCGTGCTCGTGAGCGAGGCGCGGAATCGGGGCCAGGAGGAGGACGGCTCCGCGGTGCCGAGTCAGGGCCGGACGCGCACCGCCCGGCCCTCGAAGGTCACCACATCGCCATCGCGGAGCTGACGCCCGCGGCGCCGGTCCACGTCGCCGTTCACGGTGACGTAGCCGTCGATGATGACCTCTTTCGCGTCGCCGCCCGAATCGAGCAGGCCCGCGAACTTGAGGAACTGCCCGAGGCGGATGACCTCGCCGCCGATGGAGACTTCGTCGATCGGATCGGAGTTCGTCATCCTTGCATGCTAGCCGTCGGGCCGACCGTCACTCGTCGATGTCGGTGCCCACGACCGCGAACGAGGCATCGAAGGAGATGTCGATCGAGCGGTTGTCCGTCGTCAGGACGGAGGCGTCGTAGGGGCTCACGTCGTCGGAGTCCACGTCGAGGTCGGTGATCATCCCCTCGGCCTCGGCGAGAGCGGCATCGACGAGCGTGCGGATGGTCTCCTCGTCGAGCGTGAGAGTCGGACCCTGGTCGTCGCCGTCCGCAGCGTCTGTCGACACCACGGTCGCGGCGAGCTCGTCGTCGACGCGCACCTCGGTCTCGTCCCCAGCGGACGTGGTGAGCTGCACCTCCCACGTCCCGTCGCGCTTCGCGTCGATCGAGGTGACCTCGCCCTCCGCGGCGTCCTGGGCGGCGGCGGCGATCGCGAGGAGCTCGTCGACGTCGTCGGTGCCGATGCCGGTCACCGGACCGCGGTCGCCCCGGTCTCCGCTCGGGCGCGCGTCGTCGTCGCCGCGGTGGTCTCCGCGCGGGCCGTGATCGCCCTCGTGTCGGGGGCCCTCCATGGCGGGACGGTCGTCGTCGTCACCGAACTCGTCGCCGATCGCGGCGCCCACTGCCACGCCTCCGCCGGCGAGCAGCACCGCGGCCGCGATCCCGCCGCCGATGAGGAGCGCGCGCTTGCGTCCGGGCTTGGTGGGGGTCGCTGCGGCGGCCGGTGCCTCCGGCGCGCCGTTCGGCGTCGCGGCAGGATCGGTGGTCGGCGCGACCGGCACCGTCGGGTCGTCGGCGTTCGCGTTCGTGCCGGGGCCGGCGGGGGAGCCCTGTCCTGCGGTGTGGTCCTGGCCCGCGTTCGGGACGGCGGATGCCGAGTCCGGTCCGGAGGCGCGGTTCTCGTCCGGCGTGGGGTTCTGGTCGGAAGCAGGAGTCTTGTCGTTCATGTCTCGATGGTCTCCCGACGCCGCTGAAGCCACCCTGAAGCCTCCTGAAGCCCCGTTCAGGAACCGATATCCCGGGCACGATTTCGGAGCTCGGCGACGACACGCCGTCCGGGAGGAGGTCATGGCCGGGGTGTCGTGGGGGATCTCCGAAGCTGTGCCCGGGGGCGGGGTCAGGAGAGAGGGCCGGCCGAGGGGAGGGTGACGGTGAAGCGGGCGCCGCCCCACCGGGAGGCGTCCACCGCGATCGCGCCGTGGGCGGCGGTGGCGATGCCGTGAGCGATCGCGAGACCGAGCCCGCTGCCTCCCGCGTCGCGACTCCGGGCCTCGTCGAGCCGGACGAAGCGCTCGAAGATGCGGTCCCGCTCCTCCGGCGGGATTCCGGAGCCGTCGTCTTCGACCGTGAGGACGACGTGCGGCGGCCGTGGCTCCACCCCGATCGCCACGCGGCCGTTGCTGTGCCGGGCGGCGTTGTCCGCGAGGTTCCGCAGCAGCTGGCCGAGCAGGCGGGGATCGCCGGCAGTGCGGGCCGCGCGGATGCCGGACCCGTCGACGTCGAGTCCGGCGGCCCGCAGCCGGCGCACCTCCGCGAGGGCGAGGTCGTCCAGATCCACCGGTTCGGTGCTCCCGGCCGCGCCCTCGTCGAGGCGGGCGAGGAGCAGCAGCGACTCCACGATGCCCTGCAGTCGCAGCCCCTCCTCGGCCACCACCTCGGCGAGCTCGTCGATGCTCGTCACCTCCGGGTGCGCCTGGGCGAGCTCCGCGTGCTGACGGATCGTCGCCAGGGGAGACCGCAGTTCGTGCGAGGCGTCGGAGACGAAGCGGCGCTGCGCGGTCGCCGCCGCGTCGAGCCGATCGAGCATCCCGTTCATCGTCACGGCGAGGGAGTGGATCTCATCCGCCGTGTCGGGAACCGGCACCCGGTGATCGAGGCGCTCGGCGGTGATGCCCTCGACCTCCTGGCGGATGCGTGTGACCGGCCGCAGCGCACGCCCCGTGACGAGCCAGGTGGTGACGGCCACGAGCAGCAGCAGCGCGGGGACGGCGATCACGAGCAGCGTCGCCACGGTGGCCAGGGTCTCCGCGTCCTCGTCCATCGGCACCGCGAGCACGAGGGTCTGGTCGCCCTCCACGTCGTCGGACACCACGAGCATGGGTTCCCCGTCGATGCGGACCACCTGCGGATCGTCGTCCACGGGCAGCGGGGTGGCGCCGAGCGCATCGGCAGCCTCCTCGCTGGACGCCCGCACCGACCCGTCTCGTCCGAGCAGCTGCACGAGGTCGTCGTCGAGCTGGTCGGGGCCGCGTCGGCCCGGACCGTCGAACCGGCTGACGAGCTCCTCCAGCCGCTGCTCCGCCGCGCGTTCGGTGCTGCCGTGGATGCTCGCGCTCAGCACCCCGTAGAAGGAGAAGGCACCGAGGAGCAGCGCGACCGCGACGACCAGGGTGGCGCCGAGCGTCGTCCGGCCGCGGACCGACCGCCAGAGCCGCCTAGCCACCGTTCGCCGCCAGCCGGTAGCCCGCACCGCGGATGGTCTCGATCGCCTCGCGCCCGAACGGCTTGTCGACTTTGCGGCGGAGGTGGCCGACGTAGACCTCGACGATGTTCGGGTCGCCGTCGAAGTCGTCGTCCCAGACGCCGGCCAGCAGGTCGCGCTTCGACAGCACCTGCCCCCGGTGCCGCATCAGGTGCTCGAGCACAGCGAACTCGCGGGCCGTCAGGGTGATCGGGGTCTCGCCGCGCCAGACGTGGTGTCCCGCGGGATCCAGTCGCAGGTCGCCGGCCTCGAGGATCGTCGGTCGCGCCACGGCGCCGCGGCGCAGGAGTGCCCGAAGTCGGGCCACGAGGATCGCGAACGAGAAGGGCTTGGTGACGTAGTCGTCGGCGCCGCTCTCCAGCGCCTCCACCTGATCCCACTCGCCGTCCTTGGCGGTGAGCATCAGCACGGGGGTCCAGTTCTCCTCGGCGCGCAGGGCCTCGCAGACCTTCCACCCGCTCATGCCGGGCATCATCAGGTCGAGCACGATGGCGTCGTACCGGGTCTCGCGGGCCCGCCACAGGCCGTCGACGCCGTTGTGGGCGACGTCGACCGCGAAGCCCTCCGCCTCGAGTCCGCGGCGCACGCCTTCGGCCAGACGCACCTCGTCGTCCACCACCAGGATCCGCATCCCCCCAGTGTGGCGGGTCGACGCTGAATCGGGGCTGAAGCCGTCGGGCCGCTTTCGAATCGCGCAACTGGTTCCATCTGCGGCTCAGATACAGCCAGTTGCGCGATTCGAAGAGGGACTCAATCGACGGCGGACGAGAGGTGTGCCTGCAGGTCGCGGATCACCTCGCCGAGGGGGCCGGAGGAGAGGAGCCCGGGGCCGAGCGGGCCGGCGGGGTCGGTGCCCAGGGGCGGGAGGGTGCGCAGGGCCGCAGCGGCCTCGGGGGAGAGGTGCGCGAGTTGCCAGCGCACCTCTGCGACGCGGACGTCGGGGGCGTCCGGGTGTGCCAGCTCGACAGCTCGCGCGGCGTAGGCGGCTGCCCCGAGAGCATGCGCACCCATGTGCGCGACCCCGGCGGCCTGTGCCGCGGAGCGAGCGGCCGCGGTGCCGGCAGGTGTCACGGCGCTGCGGGCAGCCCTGCCCGCGACGAAGCGACGACGGATCTCGCCCGCAGCCGCGAGCTCGCCACGGGCGAAGGCGCGCGTCCTGGCGATGGCATCACGCGCACGTACGTCGTCCGGGGCCTCCCTCTCGAACAGCGGCAGCACGCGGTCGGCGCAGTCGGCCGCCCACACCGCGACGATCCGACGGTCGGACTCGGTCATGCCCTGAGGAGTCGACACGGGACTCATCGCGCCCGTCGTCCGGTGCGCGCACGTGCCGCCTCGTGCGCCTCGCGGAGAAGGGCGAGCACGGCACCCTCCGTCGCCTCTGCGGGGTCGATGACGCACACCCAGCCGGCGGTGCCGTACAGGGGGTGAGGGCGGAAGACGTCGACCGCCGTCGGGTCGGTGTCGTCGCCTGTGAGAGACGCCGCCGCGATGATCGACCCCGCGCGCTCGCGTCCGACGTGGATGTTCACCCGGAAGCGCCCTGGAGCGTCCAGCGCGGAGGACGTGTCGTCGGGATAGTCCTTCGTGATGATCGTCCCGTACGGCTGAGTGCGCTCGGGCATCCGGCCGTCGGGCGCGTGGTAGAAGTACGCGTCTCCCCATGACAGTTCGGGGAAGTCGCTGCCCGCCTCCGGGGCGATGACGAGCACGCCGTCGAACGAACGGACCTCTGCGATGATCTCCTGCATTTCCATCCTTCAATGCTGAGGCTGACGTGCTTATGTGGACTCAAGGACCGGAAAGACGAGGAGGAGTGTGCAGAACCCTCAAGAGCAGGTGATGACGACGGCGGCGCTCGGCCGGCTGGTCGACTACTCGACGCAGCAGGTGCGCGACCTCGAGCGCCTCGGCGTCCTCCCCGCCGCGGAGCGCGGCGCGAACGGGTACCGGCGGTATCGGACGCCGCATGCCCTGGCGCTGCGTGCCTATCGCGCGTTGGCGGCGGCGCTCGGTCCGGTGCCCGCGCGTCGACTGATGCCCGCTCTCATCGGCGGATCGGTCGAGCACGCGGCGGAGCGGATCGACGCCCTGCACGCGGACGTCGCCCTCGATCGCTCACGGGTGCGCGCGGCCCTGCGCGGACTCGAGGACGCCGTGGCGGAGGCCGACGATCCGTTCGTCGAGGACGATGCGATGGCCATCGGCGAACTCGCCCAGGCGCTCGGCGTCCGTTCCTCCGCACTTCGGCACTGGGAGCGAGAAGGGCTCGTGCGCCCCCTTCGTCGCGCGGGATCGGTCCGCTCCTATGACTCCCTGGCGATCACCGAGGCGCGGATCGCCGCCGCCCTGCGCTCGGGCGGCTACGGCATCCCCGCGGTATCCCGGATCATCGACGAGGTGCGCGCGCATGGTGACACCGAAGACGTGCAGCGCATCCTCGCGGAGCGGCTGGCTGACCTCACGCGCCGTAGCGTGGCGCTCCTCGCGGCGGCAGGTCACCTGCACGCCCTGCTCGCGGAACGCCTCGCGGAGGAGGGATCCTCGCTCACGCCCCCGCCGGGATCTGCGCCAGGACCTCGGGGATCAGCGGATTCTCGTCGAGGGGGTCGGTGATGACCGCGGCGACCGCCTCGAACGGCAGCACCGGGTAGCGCGAGGCGGCGCCGATCTTCTCGTCGCTCGCGAGCACGATCGTCGCGGCACATCGGGAGGCGATCGCCCGCTTGGTGACGGCATCGTCGAGCTCGCCCGTCGTGAGGCCGTGACGCGGGTCGACACCCGTGACCCCGACGAAGAACACGTCGGCAGCGAGGTGCTGGATCGCCTCCATCGCGAGTCCCCCTCCGGCGACGAGAGAGTGCCGGGCGAGCTCGCCGCCGATCATGATCACGCGCGCATCTGAGTGCTCGGCGACGGCCAGGGCGATGGCGGGACTCGGGGTGATGACCGTGACGCCGGTGCCGGAGGGCAGCAGTCGCGCCATCGCGAGCGTGGTGGTTCCGGCATCCAGCGCGATCGTCGATCCGGGCCGGATGGTCGTGACGGCCTGGCGGGCGACCCGCTCCTTGCTCTCGGTCGCCAGGTCATGGCGCTCGCGCACCGGGCGATCGGCCGCGGCGATGGGCAGCGCGCCGCCGTACACGCGCTGGAGCCTGCCCTCCTCGGCGAGCTCGCGGAGGTCGCGGCGGATGGCGTCTTCCGATACTCCGAGGTCATCGGCCGCAGCCTTCGCCACGACCCGTCCCTCACGGGCGAGCACGGCGAGCAGGTGGTCTTTGCGCTGAGCAGCGAGCATACGTTTCCTCACGAAGTTGCACGTTTATGCATGATTCAGACTACAGTCATCTCCATGATGAAGCCACTCCTGATCCTGATCGCCGGCCCCTACCGTTCCGGCACCAACGGCGACCCCACCCTGATCGCCCGCAATCTCGCGCGTCTGGAGGAGGCGTCCGGTCCGATCTTCCGCCTCGGCCATGTGCCGATGATCGGGGAGTGGGCCGCTCTGCCCATCCTCCGCACCCTCGACGCGGCCGAAGTGGAGACCGGTGACGTGATGTACGAGACCGCGCACCGCCTCCTCCAGCACTGCGATGCGGTGCTGCGCCTTCCGGGGGCTTCGACGGGCGCGGACCAGGATGTCGCCATCGCCCACGAGCGCGGACTGCCCGTCTACCGGTCGCTGGAGGAGATCCCGGCCGCCGCGACTCCGTAGGCTGGAGGCATGACCAAGAACATCTGGACCGTCCTCGGCGTCATCCTCGCCGTCGTGATCGCGTGGTGGATCGTCAGCGCGCTGTTCTCGGTGCTCTGGTTCATCGCGAAGCTCGCCATCGTCGCTGTCGTCGCCGTGGTGGTCTTCCTCGTGCTGCGGAGCCTCTTCACCCGCGACGCCGACTGACCTGCCTTCGAATCGCCCACTTTGCGCCAAACCGGATTTGCAGCACAGCGGGCGATTCGAACGGGGTCAGAGGCGGTACTGGGCGGCGCGGTGCGTGGGCTGGACCCGGTCGCCGCGGCCGTGCAGCTTGTGGCGGAGCGTGCCGGGCACGTACTCCTCGGGGTACGCGCCGCGCTCGCGCAGCACCGGGATGACGTGCTCGATGACGTCCTGCCAGGTGCCGGGGGTGACGGCGTACGCGAGATTGAAGCCGTCGATGTCGGTCTCCTCGACCCACGACTGCAGCTCGTCGGCGATCTCGACCCCGGAGCCGACGATCGTCGGGCCGAGCCCGCCGATCGCGTTGTGGCGACCGAAGTCGCCCACCGTCCACTCGCGCCCGAGGTCGGCCTCCTCCTTCAGGTGCTGCAGCACCGACTGGATCGCGTTCGACTCGACGTTCCCCACCGGCTCGTCCTCGGCGTACTGCGACAGGTCGACGCCCATCCACCCCGACATGAAGGTGAGCGCCCCCTCCGGGCTCGCGTAGGAGAGATACTCGGCGTGCTTCGCGGCCGCCTCCTCGCTCGTCGCGGCGGTGATGACAGTGAGCAGGGTGTAGATCCGGGCGTCGTACCGGTCGCGCCCCGCCGCCTCGAGAGCGTCGCGGATCCGCTTCACGGTGCCGGCGAGCACCTCCTTCGACGGCGCCGCGACGAAGATGGCCTCGGCGTTCTCCGCCGCGAACCGCACTCCGCGCGGGCTGGCGCCGGCCTGGTAGATCACCGGAGTGCGCTGCGGCGACGGCTCCGAGATGTGGATGCCGGGCACGGAGAAGTGCTTCCCCTCGTGCCGGATCGGGTGCACCTTCGACGGGTCTGTGAAGATGCCGCGCTCGCGGTCCTCCACCACCGCGTCGTCCTCCCACGACCCCTCCCAGAGCTTGTAGAGCACCTCGACGTACTCGTCCGCGTGGTCGTAGCGGTCGTCATGCGCGAGCTGGTCCTCCTGCCCCATGTTCCGGGCGGCGCTGGGCAGGTACCCGGTCACGACGTTCCAGCCGACGCGGCCCTGGGTGAGGTGATCGAGCGTGCTGAGTCGTCGAGCGAACGGGTAGGGGTGCTCGAAGGCCGTGCCGGCGGTGACGCCGAATCCCAGATGCTCGGTCACCGCGGCCATCGCGCTGACCAGGAGGATCGGGTCGTTCACCGGCACCTGGGCGCCGTTGCGGATGGCGGCCTCGTTCGTGCCGCCGTAGACGTCGTAGGTGCCCAGGACGTCGGCGATGAAGATGCCGTCGAAGGTCGCGCTCTCCAGCAGCTTCGCCAGGTCGGTCCAGTACGAGATCGTGTTGTACTGGCGCGACCGGTCGTCGGGATGCCGCCACAGGCCGGACGACTGATGGGCGACGCAGTTCATGTCGAAGGCGTTGAAACGGATCTGCCGGGTCATGCCCCCATGAAACGGGACCGGGCGGCATCGGGGCGAGCGACGGCGACACGCACCGAAACAATCGCGACGCCGGTCAGGCCTCGTCGTCCGGACGGCGGGGGCTCGGGTCGGGCGGGAGGATCTCGATCGGACGGGCAGCCTGCCGTTGCGCCCGCCACCAGATCACGAACCCGATCGCGGTGAAGACGCCGTAGAACACGTACATGAGGCCGGTCGCGTAGTAGCCGGAGCTGAACAGAAGCGGCACCCCCACCACGTCCACGGCGATCCAGATGAGCCAGAACTCGGTCCAGCCCTTGGCCATGCCGTACGTCGCGAGCAGTGACCCGACGAAGGTCCAGGCGTCGGCCCAGACCGGTTCCCACGAACCGAGGGCGCGGAACAGGGGGGTGAGCGCCACGGTTCCGACGACGAGGACCACGACCAGACCGACGCGGGCACCGGTCGGCGCCCACCGCGGCACGATGCGACCGCCGTCGGCATTCCGCCAGCGGATCCAGCCGTAGATCGCGACGGCGATGAACATGATCTGCCGCCCGGCCTGACCGAGGAGATGCGGGAGCGACGGGTCGGGGCTCAGCGCGGAACCGAGGAACACCGTCAGCAGCAGGACGTTGCCGACGATGCCGACCGGCCACGCCCAGACCTTGCGCCGCATGCCCCCGAGGGCGCTCGCGAGTCCGAACGCGTTCCCGACGACCTCACGCACCAGGAGGGTCTGGCCTCCCGGCAGCACCCAGGACGAGGAGAAGGCGTCGACGAGCCACTGCAGGAAGCCCATCGCTAGAGCGCCGCGTGGGGGGTGGGGCGGTCGTCGAGCACGAGCTGCAGCATGCTGAGGTCGAGCCAGCGGCCGAACTTCGCACCGACCTGCGGCATGCGGCCCACCTCCCGGAACCCGAGGCGCTCGTGCAGGGCGATGGAGGCGGTGTTGCCGCTCTCCACCCCGCCGATCATCACGTGCATCCCGGCTGCCCGAGCCCGGGCGATGAGCTCCGTCATGAGGAGCGTGCCGATGCCGCGCCCGCGCTGATCGCCGCGCACGTAGACGGAGTGCTCGACGGTCAGGCGGTAGCCGCTGTGCGGGCGCCACTGGGCGTAGGACGCATAGCCCACGACCCCGCTGTCGTCGGCGGCGACGATCACGGGGTAGCCGCGCGCGGTCCGGTCGGCGAGCCAGGCTGCCCGGTCGGCGCGATCCACCGCCACCTCGTTCCAGATCGCGGTCGTGTGCACGACGGCGTGGTTGTGGATCTCGGTGATCGTGTCGAGGTCGTCGCTCTCGGCGGCCCTGAGGTGCACGGCGGTCATCGTCAGACGTGGATGTCGGCGGGGGAGGCCTCGCCCTCGTGGAAGCTCGGCTTCTTGCCGAAGACCTTCGCGATGCCGAGGACGGCGCCGACGATCACGAGACCCCAGATGAGACCGGCGATGGCGGAGATGATGGTGTCGACCACCCAGACCACGAAGCCGCCGAGGGGCTCCAGCGCGTGCTCGACCGCATGGAGCACGTCGGCCGGCGCGTGCAGCCCGACCTCGCCGAGGTTGATGAGGACGAGGTGCCCGCCGACCCAGAGCATCGCGACGGTGCCGAGCACGCTGATGAAGCGGAAGACCGCGGGCATCGACCGGACGATACGCGTGCCGGTGTGCCGCACGCGCTGCACGGGGTTCTTCGCCATCTTCAGGCCGATGTCGTCGATCTTCACCAGGAGCGCCACGGCGCCGTACACCGCGACGGTCATGACCAGCGCGATCACCGCGAGGATCGCCAGGGTGGACCAGATGCCGAGTCCCTTGTCGAGGCTGGCGAGGGAGATGAGCATGATCTCGGTCGAGAGGATGAGGTCGGTGCGGACGGCGCCGAGCACGAGCTTCCTCTCGTCGCGGGCGCCCTCGTCCGCGTGACCGTGCTGCACCCCGAACCACTCGAGCACCTTCTCCGCCCCCTCGAAGCACAGGTACGAGCCGCCGAGGATCAGCAGATAGGGCAGTACCCATGGCGCGAAGGCGGTGAGCAGCAGCGCGATGGGGATGATGATGACGAACTTGTTCACCAGCGACCCGAGGGCGATCTTGCCGACCACGGGGAGTTCGCGGGCCGGCGTGATGCCCTGCACGTACTGCGGCGTCACGGCGGCGTCGTCGATGACGACTCCCGCAGCCTTCGCCGACGCCTTCATCGCGGCGCTCAGGATGTCGTCGACGACGGCGAGCAGTCCAACGGACATGGCAGTTCCCCTCGGGTGGTGTGTGGTGCGGAGGCAACTCTATCGAGTGGGAAAACTCCCAGCCCGCTCCCAGCCCCGCGGGACCAAAAGCCGCGCCCGCGTGGTTCTCCTCTATGACGCCGCAGCCAGCGGCGTCGGACAAGGAGCCACTCATGTCGAACGACTACGGCAGGACCCCCGAGGCCGTCAGCGGTCTCACGAACCTGCAGTACGAGGTCACGCAGCAGGACGCCACCGAGCCGCCCTTCCGCAACGCCTACTGGAACACGCACGACGACGGCATCTACGTCGACGTCGTCTCCGGCCAGCCGCTGTTCTCCTCGAAGGACAAGTACGACAGCGGTACCGGCTGGCCGAGCTTCACCCGTCCGATCGATGCCGACGCCGTGACCACGAAGACAGACCGCACCCTGTGGATGACCCGCACCGAGGCGCGGTCCTCCGGAGCCGACAGCCACCTGGGACACGTCTTCGACGACGGACCCCGCGCCGAGGGCGGCCTCCGCTATTGCATGAACTCGGCGGCCCTCCGCTTCATCCCGGCGGAGGATCTCGAGAAGGAGGGGTACGGTCGCTACAGCCCCCTCTTCACCACCCACACCTCTGAGGAGCAGTCATGACCGACACCGGAACCATCACCCGCACCCCCGGGACCGAGACGGCCGTCCTCGCGGGCGGCTGCTTCTGGGGCATGGAAGACCTCATCCGCCGCCAGCCCGGCGTCATCGACACCC
Source organism: Microbacterium sp. C-MGS6 (assembly GCF_058140415.1). NCBI lineage: Bacteria > Bacillati > Actinomycetota > Actinomycetes > Micrococcales > Microbacteriaceae > Microbacterium > Microbacterium sp. C-MGS6. The sequence continues at coordinate 3,395,742 of NZ_CM176934.1, read as the reverse complement.
GCGTGGGCTACACCGGCGGCGAGAACGACCACGCGACCTACCGCAACCACCCCGGTCACGCGGAGGCCGTGGAGATCGTGTTCGACCCGAGTGCGACGACCTATCGCGACATCCTGGCGTTCTTCTTCCAGATCCACGACCCGTCGACCCTGAACCGGCAGGGCAACGACATCGGGTCGAGCTACCGGTCGGCGATCTTCCCGCTCACCCCCGAGCAGGAGCAGGTCGCCCGCGACACGATCGCCGATGTCGACGCCTCCGGCCTGTGGCCGGCGAAGGCCGTCACGACGATCGAGCCCGCCGGTCCGTTCTGGGAGGCCGAGCCCGAGCACCAGGACTACCTGATCAAGTACCCGAACGGCTACACGTGTCACTTCCCCCGCGCCGGCTGGGTCCTCTCGAAGCGCGAGGACGCCACCGCCTGACCCCGAGACCCCGCTCTCGCGCCGAGACCCCCTCCTGCACACGCGTGCGGGAGGGGGTCTCGGCGCGAAGACGGGGTCTCGGCGGGCTCAGGACTCGGCGAAGAACGCGAGCGCGGCCTCCTTGAAGTCGCGGGAGCCGGGGGCGTTGAAGTGGTGGCGGTTCGGGAGCTCGACGAAGCGGGCATCGGGAGCCGCCGCGGCCAGTGCCCGGGAGCCCTCGATGATCGCGTCCTTGGACCCCGTCGCGAACAGCAGCGGCACGACCGGGGCGTCCGCGGGATCGGGGTCGATCGTGCCGGAGCCCCGCAGCCCCTCGGCCAGCGCGACGAGCGCACGCAGATCGTTCCCGGGCACCCGCTCGGTCAGCGCGATGTAGTTCTGCGTCGTGCGGTCCTCCACCGAGGTGCCGTCCGCGATGTATGCGCGCACCTGGTCGAGGTCGAGACGCGCGAGGGGGATGCCGTCGGGAACACCGCCCAGGACCGCCCGGCCGATCCGATGCGGGAGCTCACGGGCCACTTCCCACCCCACCCGCGCGCCGAGCGAGTAGCCGAGGTAGAACGCGTCGTCGACGAGGTATGTGTCCATGACGGTCTCGACGTCGGTCACGAGGTTGCGGATGGCGTAGGCGTCGGACTCATGCGGCTTGTCGCTCTGCCCGTGGCCCCGCTGGTCGAGCGCGAGCACGCGGTACCCGGCCCTGGTCAGCTCGCGCACCCAGCCCGTCAGCACCCAGTTGTCGCGCGCGCCGGAGGCGAAGCCGTGCACGGTCACCACGACCGGGGCATCGAGCTCGCCCCACGTGTACGTCGCCAGTCGTGTGCCGTCCGCCGCGTAGACGTGCTGCGGGGCGGGCATCTCGGTGAGGTCGGAGAGGGAAACAGCCACCCCTCCATCTTGGCCCTGACGTCGACGCCGAGACCCCGGTTACACGCCGAAACCCCCTCCCCGCGGTGTCACGGGGAGGGGGTTTCGAGGAGAACCCGGGGTCTCGGGTCAGACGCGGTCGCGGAGAGCGGCGCCGAGCTCGGCGTCGACGTTCGTCCAGTACTGGAAGAAGCGCTCGCGGATGGCGTCGACCGTGATCGAACGGCCCTGACCGGTCAGCACCTCCAGGAAGCGGGCGCGCTGCGGGCCGTCGAAGACCTCGCGGTACAGCGTGCCGGCCTGACCGAAGTCGTCGTCCTCGGCGTGCAGCGTCGCGGCGGAGCGGGTGAGCTCGCCGTCCGCCGACCAGTTCACCTCGATGCCCTTGGCCGGGTCGGCCTCGGGGCCACCGGGGGTCCCGAAAGAGTTCGGCTGGTAGGTGCGGTGCGCGGCGTCGTTGTACTGGTACCGCATCGAGCCCTCGTGCTGGTAGTTGCGGGTCTCAGCGGCGTGCGGCTGGTTCACCGGCAGCTGGTTGTAGTTCGCGCCGATGCGGTGACGCTGGGCGTCCGGGTAGGCGAACATCCGGCCCATCAACATCTTGTCGGGGGAGATGCCGGTACCGGGCACCTGGTTCCCCGGCGCGAAGCCGGCCTGCTCGATCTGCGCGAAGAAGTTCTCCGGGTTGCGGTTCAGGGTCAGCGTGCCGACCTTGATGCGCGGGTAGTCCTTCTTCGAGATCGTCTTGGTGAGGTCGAACGGGTTGAAGCGGTAGTCCTTCGCCTCGTCGTACGGCATGATCTGCACGTACAGGTCCCACTTCGGGAAGTCGCCGCCGTCGATCGACTGGAACAGGTCGCGACGGTAGTGGTCCGCGTCGGAACCGGCCAGCTGCTCGGCCTCCTCCGGGCTCATCGCCTCGACGCCCTGGTGGGAGATGAAGTGGTACTTGACCCAGAACACCTCGCCCTCGGCGTTGATCCAGGAGTAGGTGTGCGAGCCGTAGCCGTTCATGTGACGCCAGCTGCGGGGGAGTCCGCGCTCGCCCATGAGGTAGGTGACCTGGTGCGCGCTCTCGGGCGAGAGGGTCCAGAAGTCCCACTGCATGTCCGCGTCGCGCAGACCGGAGTCGCCGAGGCGCTTCTGCGAGTGGATGAAGTCCGGGAACTTGATGGCGTCGCGGAGGAAGAACGTCGGGGTGTTGTTGCCGACGATGTCGAGGTTGCCCTCGGTCGTGTAGAAGCGCAGCGAGAACCCGCGCACGTCGCGCCAGGTGTCGGGCGAGCCCTGCTCACCGGCGACGGAGGAGAAGCGGAGGAGGGTCTCCGAGGTGGCGCCCGGCTGGAACACGGCCGCACGGGTGTACTTCGAGACGTCCTCGGTGACGACGAACTCGCCGAACGCGCCGCCGCCCTTGGCGTGCGGGTTGCGCTCCGGCACGCGCTCGCGGTTGAAGGAGGCGAGCTTCTCGACCAGGTAGTGGTCGTGCAGCGCGGTGGGGCCGTCGGGGCCCACGGTCAGCGAATGGGTGTCACTCGCGATCGGCGCTCCGGCCTGCGTCGTCGTGGCCGGACGGCCCGCGTCGGTGGGGTTGGTCATGGTCTTCTCCTTCTCCGCGCGGACATGCCGAACGGACCCTCGGGGAGGGGATCGGTGGATGCGCCTACGCGGCGTTCTGGCAGCTGGGGCAGAGGCCCCAGAAGGTGACTTCAGCTGTCTGCACGGTGAAGCCCCCCGTCGAGGACGGGGTGAGACACGGCGCCTCGCCGACGACGCAGTCCACGTCGCCGACTGCACCGCAGGAGGTGCAGACAATGTGGTGGTGGTTGTCGTCGATGCGCCGTTCGTACAGCGCCGCGGATCCTGCCGGTTCGATCCGGCGGATGAGGCCCGCCGTCGTCAGGTCCGCGAGGATGTTGTGCACCGACTGGATCGACGTGGTCGGAAGCACGTCGGACACGGCGCGGTAGACCCGCTCCGCATCCGTGTGGGCCATGGAGCCGAGAGCCTCGAGGACGGCGACGCGGCCCGCAGTCGCACGCAGCCCGGCGTCGCGCAACGCCGAGTCGAGTTCCGTCTCCATGCCTCCGACTCTACACGTGTTTTGAGTGATTCAAAAGAGCATGCCGGGATGCCGGGCGCGTCGCGGACTCAGACGAAGCGGACCGTCTGCTGGAGACGGGTGCGGACGTCGAACAGCTCGTTGCCCCCGATGGCCCGCGCCCCGGGGACGCCCTGCCGCAGCACCATCGCCAGCGCGCTGCGTCGGACCACCACGACCGGGACGCCGCGACTGCTGCCGAGCGGGGTGACGGCCTGGGCGAGGTCGTCGTCGGGGAGCACCACGATCGCGCCGCCGAACTTCACCTTCGCGGCCTTCGCCACCGCGCGCATCCGGGCGAGGGCCGCCGTGACCGGGGCGCGGGTGCCGAGGCTCGGACCGGTGATCTCCCCGCGGCGGAAGCCCACGACCCCGCCGAAGTCCTCGGACATGATGCCGTAGAGGCCGGAGGGACTGAGCACGACGTGGTCGAGCTTGTCCTCCGGGGTCTGCCCGGCGGCGACGTCGTGCCAGACCGTGAAGCCCATGCCGAGGTCGGAGACCGTGCGGGCCGTGGCCTCCTCCGCGAGCGCATCGGCGAGCAGCCGCCGGAGTTCGCGCGGGGCCGCACGGACCAGAGCCGGGGCGTACGGATCGGGGACCTCGACCCCGTGACCCGCCCACTCGCGGATGAGGGAGAGGTAGCGCTCTCGCCGCCAGCCGCCGGGGTGTCCGTAGGAGCGGGCGCGCGGCCGGGTGTCGGTGCGCACGGTCTGGGGGCGCCAGCCGCTCCACTCGCCGCCGTCGTCGGTCAGGCCCGCGCGGCGGTCGTACGCGGCACGGTCCTCCGCAGTACCGATCAGCTCCCAGGCGCGCTGGACCTGGATGAACACGGCCGCGTCGCCGCCGGTGTCGGGGTGGGTCTGCCGCAGCCGCAGCCGATACGCCCGCCGGAGCTCGGCGTCGTCGACGGCCGGATCCACGCCGAGGACCTCGTACGGCGAGGCCGAGAGCGGACTGTCGAACATCGCTCTCCTTCCGCGACCGCGGCGTCCAGGATATCCGGCGGACGGTGTGCGGCCGCCGGGAGCCTCAGTCCGCGACGTCGACGATCCGCTCGATCCCGGCCACCGGGGCGACGGCGCCCCCGGACGCGGCGGCGAGGTCGGCGGTCAGACGCGGCAGCGCGGCGGCGGGCACCCACAGCTCGAGGTGCGCGGAGGCCCCGTAGGTCGGAGTGCCGAGCGTGGCCCCGTGCGACGCCGCCCAGTCGCGGAGCAGGTTGTCGTAGCGGCCGGCGTCGGCGTGCGGGACCTCGACGGTCGCCTGGGTGAGCGCCTCGCGACGGACGAGTGAAGCACGATCGAGCGTCTCGGACACGGCGGTGGAGTAGGCGCGGATGAGGCCGCCCGCCCCGAGCTTCACCCCGCCGAAGTACCGGGTCACCACCGCCACGACGTCCGTGAGGCCGCGACGCCGCAGGACCTCGAGCATCGGGACGCCGGCCGTGCCGGAGGGCTCGCCGTCATCCGAGGACCGCGCCTGATCCCCGTGCAGGCCGGTCACCATCGCGGTGCAGTTGTGGTTCGCGTCCCAGGCGCGCTTCCGGATCGCCGCGATGACGGCCTCCGCCTCGGCCACCGTCGACACCGGTGCGACGTGCGTGAGGAAGCGAGACTTCCGGATGACGAGCTCGTGGTCGACGGCCGCCGCGATCGTCGCCGGGAACGGGTGCGGTGTCGACATCGGCCCCACGATACCTCCGTTCGAGTCGCCTGATTGGTCCCGAATCCGGGCCGGATGCCGCCAATCGGGCGATTCGAACCGGCTCGACCGAACGATGGAGGCGGACTGTGGCCCGGCGGACGAGAATGTCAGCATGCCGACCGGAGACACCGCCGAGCCCGACCTCCCCGGAGGGCGGACAGGAGCGCGAACGCGCTCCTGGGGGCGCCTGGTCACGTCGCTGCGGATCGGGCAGGCCGTCATCACGGTCGTGCTCACCGTCGTCGGCGTCGTCCGCTCCCTCGCCGACGGGGTCCCGGTGCCGTGGCTGGTCGCGACCGCCCTCGCCTTCCTCGGCTGGTACGGCGGCGGACTCCTGCTCTCCTCCCGGACGGACGACCGGGCGCTCGCCACCGGCTGGCTGCTGGGGCTCACGGCCATCTGGCTGGGGGCGGTGGCGCTGTCGCCGGAATTCGTCTGGCTCGCGTTCTCGCTGTGGCTGCTCGCCGGCTTCCTGTTGCGGCTGCGATGGGCCGTACCGCTGAGCCTCCTCGTCCTCGCCGTCGTGATCGTCGCGCCGCTGCTGCACACCGGAACGACCACCTACGCGAACGTCATCGGACCGCTCGTGGGCGGCATCTTCGCCCTCGGGATCTCCCGCGGCTACCTGGAACTGGTCCGCGACGGACGCGAGCGGCGGCGGCTCATCGCCTCCCTCGTCGCGACGCAGCAGGAGATGGCGGCCCTCCAGGACGAGCTCGCCCGGACCCAGCGGGAGTCCGGCGCCGCCGCCGAGCGCACCAGGGTGTCCCGCGACATCCACGACACGCTCGCCCAGAGCCTGTCGTCCATCGTCCTGCTGGCGCGGTCGGCGGCCGAGCACGAGGACGGTCGGGAGCAGGCGCTCGGGCAGATCGGGGCGCTCGCCGCGGAAGGGCTCGCCGACGCCCGCCGCATCGTGGACGACCTCATGCCCGCCGAGCTCGACGGTTCCGCGTTGAGCGACGCCCTCGCCCGGATGCTCGAGCGCCTGACCGCCGAGACCGGGATCGCGGCCACCCTCCACGCCGACGAGGAACTCCCCGCACTCGGCCTCGACGCCGAGGTCGCCCTGCTGCGGACGGCGCAGTCCGCACTCGCCAACGTGCGCAGCCATGCCGCCGCGACCCGGGTGGTGGTGACCCTCGCGGACGCCGGCGACGCCGTGCGGCTGGACGTGGTCGACGACGGCCGCGGCTTCGATCCGTCCCGGCTGGAGTCGGCGGGGCCCGGCGGCGGCTACGGTCTGCGGGCGATGCGCGCCCGACTGCGCGAGCTCGGCGGCGGTCTCGACGTGGAGAGCGCCCCCGGCGACGGCACCGCGCTCTCCGCCCACCTGCCGCTCGGAGGACGGTCGTGACCCCGGTGCGGATCCTCCTCGTCGACGATCACCCGATCGTGCGGGCCGGCGTGCGTTCGCTGTTCGACCGCCGCGACGACGCCGAGGTCGTGGGTGAGGCGGCGTCGGGGGAGGAGGCGGTCGTGCTCGCCCGGCACCTCCGTCCCGACGTCGTGCTCTGCGATCTGCGTCTGGGGGCGGGGATGGACGGCGTGCAGACGACGGCGGCGCTCCGGGCGCTCGACCCGGCGCCGGCGGTGCTCATCCTCACGACGTTCGACCGCGACGCCCAGATCCTCGGCGCGATCGAGGCGGGGGCGGCGGGGTATCTGCTCAAGGACATCGACCCGGAGGACATCGTCCGTGCCGTGCGACAGGCCGCGTCGGGCGGGCAGGCGCTGACGCCGGAGCTCACGGCGCGCGTCGGGCGGGCCCTCCGTGCCCCGCGGGTGCAGCTCACGGGGCGCGAGCTCGACGTGCTGCGGCTGCTCGACACCGGGGCCTCCAACCGGGAGATCGCGAAGGCGCTGTTCGTCACGGAGGCGACGGTGAAGACCCACCTCGTGCACGTCTTCGAGAAGCTCGGGGCCGACAGCCGCGCGAAGGCGGTCGCGATCGCCAGGGAGTCCGGTCTGCTCTGACGCCCGCGGTCTCCACCGTTCGATGGATCCGCGGCGACGGCTCCCCGGCGAGGCTGGAGGCAGACAGAAAGGACTCCCATGCGCAGGCTCTTCACCGCCGCGTTCGCCTCCATGCTGGTGGGCGTCGCCTCCGGACTCTTCTACCGCGAGTTCACCAAGATCAACGGCTTCCCCGAGGGGGCGCCGACGCAGCTCGGACTCGTGCACACGCATCTGCTCGTGCTGGGCTTCGTCGTCTTCCTCGTGGTGATGCTCTTGGAGAAGGCGTTCGCGCTCTCCGAGAGCCGCCTGTTCGGCTGGTTCTTCTGGACCTACACCGCCGGTCTCGTGCTGACCTCCGCGATGCTCGTCTGGCACGGCTGCCTCACGGTGCTCGGGCAGGAGTCCACGAAGATGATCGCCGGCATCGCGGGCGTGGGGCACATGCTGCTCGCCGCCGGCATGGTGCTGCTGTTCCTCGCGCTCCGCCCTCGTGTCTTCGCGCCGAAGGTCGCGGCCACCGGGCCCGCGACCCTCGAGTCGGTGGCCTGACGCCTCAGTCGGCCGGGATCGTGTCGTCGCGCAGGTAGGCGATGTGCGCGGCGTGACGCTCCAGGTGGTGCGGCGACTTCCGGACGAACAGCCACGCCACGATGAGGATCGCGAACCAGATCGGCGTCACGAGCAGCGCGATCAGGGTGTCCGGCTGGGTGGTCAGCGCCCAGAGGATGAACAGGAAGAACGCGAGCACGACGAACACCATGAACACGCCGCCCGGCATCTTGAACGCCGAGGTCGCCGCCTTCTCCGGACGTCGTCGCCGGTACACGAGGTAGCTGCAGAGGAAGATCGTCCACACGAACATGAAGCACACGGCCGACACGGTGGTGACCATCTCGAAGGCCGTGCCGATGTCCTTGCCCGCGTAGAGCAGCACGACGCCGGACAGCAGCAGGATGCAGGACAGGAACAGCGCGTTCTGCGGCACGCGGCGCTTGGAGAGCCGGCCGAAGAACCGGGGGGCGTCGCCGTCCTGCGCCAGGCCGAACACCATGCGCGACGTGGAGTAGATGCCGGAGTTCGCGCTGGACATCGCCGAGGTGAGCACCACGAGGTTGACGACGGTGGCGGCGATGCCGAGTCCGGCGAGGGCGAACATCGCGATGAAGGGGCTCTCACCGGCGACGTACTCGGTCCACGGCGTGACGGCCATGAGGATGATGAGCGCGCCCACGTAGAACAGCAGGACCCGGATCGGGATGGCGTTGATGGCCTTCGGGAGGTTGCGCTCCGGGTCCTTGGTCTCCGCGGCGGCGGTGCCGACGAGCTCGATCCCGACGAACGCGAACACCGCGATCTGGAAGCCGGCGACGAATCCGAGGAAGCCGTGCGGGAACATGCCGCCGTGCTCCCACAGGTTCGAGAAGCTCGCGGTGCCGGCGTCGTGGGAGAAGCCGGTGAGGATCATGACGAGACCGGTGACGATGAGCGCCACGATCGCGACGATCTTGATGAGTGCGAACCAGAACTCCATCTCGCCGAAGGCGGCGACGGTGGGCAGGTTGAGCGCCAGGAGGATCACGACCACGAGGAGACCCGGGATCCACAGCGGGACGCCGGGGATCAGGGCGTCGGTGTACCCGGCGATCGCGATCACGTCGGCCACGCCCGTGACCACCCAGCAGAACCAGTACGTCCAGCCGGTGAAGAAGCCCGCCCAGGGGCCGAGGAGGTCGCTCGCGAAGTCGCTGAACGACTTGTACTTGAGGTTCGACAGCAGCAGCTCGCCCATCGCCCGCATGACGAAGAACAGCATGAACCCGATGATCATGTAGACGAAGATCACGGAGGGGCCGGCGACCGAGATCGTCTTGCCGCTGCCCATGAACAGGCCCGTGCCGATCGCCCCGCCGATCGCGAGCAGCTGGATATGCCGATTGCTGAGCGCGCGCCGCAGGTGCTCCTCGCCTCCGGCTCCGGTCTGCCCCTGGCGGATGGCCCCCGTGTCTTGCTTCGTCACGCTCTTCTCCTCCGGTCGTCGTCGACTGATGCAGAGTAACCACCGGGATGTGCCAGGCCGAAATCGACGGGCGTGGACCGGCATTTCGGCATTCGCGTGTTCCCTTCGCCCGAAACGATTCGATAAACTAAGCGCACCCCCGATCCATCCCTCCTTCCCTGCGAGCCCCTTCCTTCATGGCCACCACCCTCACCACGGGCCGTCCGTGGCGCGTCATCCTCGCCTTCTCGATCCCGCTCCTGCTCGGCAACGTCGTGCAGCAGCTCTATCAGTTCGCCGACGCGATCGTCGTCGGACGACACCTCGGCGTCCAGTCGCTCGCCGCCGTCGGCGCGACGGGCAGCCTGCTCTTCCTCCTCCTCGGCTTCGCCTGGGGTCTGACGAGCGGTTTCGCGATCCCCATCGCCCAGGCCTTCGGTGCGCGCGACGACGCCGCCGTGCGCCGCTCGGTCGCGACGGGTGTGCTCCTCAGCGGCATCACGAGCGTGGTCCTCACGGTGGTCGCGCCGCTCATCGCGGGGCCGATCCTGACGCTGCTGCAGACGCCGCCCGAGCTCATGGCCGAGGCGACGGTGTTCACGCAGATCAGCTTCCTCGGCGCGGGCGCGACGATGTTCTTCAACTACCTCTCCGCCATCATCCGCGCCATCGGCGACTCGAAGACCCCGCTGGTGTTCCTCACGGTCTCCTGCGCGCTCAACGTCGGCCTCGTCGTGCTCATGGTCGGTCCGCTGGAGTGGGGCGTCGCCGGGGCCGCGCTCGCGACCGTCGTCGCACAGGCCGTGTCGGTGATCCTCTGCCTGGAGTTCGTGCGCCGGCGGCTGCCCATGCTGCACCTGCGTCGTTCGGACTGGCGCATCTCCCGCACGGACATCGCCGACCACCTGCGCCTCGGCCTCCCCATGGGCTTCCAGGCCTCGATCATCGCGATCGGGACCCTCACGGTGCAGGTCGCCCTCAACACGCTCGGAGCTGACGCCGTCGCCGCGTACACGACGGCGTCGCGGGTCGACAGCCTGGCGGTCGCCCTGCTCTCCTCGCTCGGGCTCGCCGTGTCGATGTACGCGGCGCAGAACCACGGCGGCCGTCGCCCCGACCGCATCCGGCGCGGCGTGGTCGAGGCCACCTGGATGGCGGTCGCCGCGGCGATCGTCCTCGGCGGGCTGCTCATCGCGTTCGGCGCGCCGATGGTCCGGCTGTTCGTCGGTGACGGTTCGGACGACGTCGTCGCCATGGCGCACCGCATGCTCATCATCAACGGCTGCGGCTACTGGGCGCTCGGCATGCTCTTCGTGCTCCGCGGCGCACTCCAGGGGCTCGGCCACACGCTGGTGCCGACCGTCACCGGCGTGATCGAGCTCGTGATGCGCGTCGTCGCCGCAGTGGTCCTCGGCGCGATGATCGGGTTCGACGGCGTGGCCCTCAGCAACCCGCTCGCCTGGGTGGGCGCGATCGTGCTCCTCGTGCCGGCCTACGTCAAGGCGCATCGCGCGCTGGCGACCCAGCCCGTGGCCCCGACCGAGGCCACCGAGACCTCCGCGATCGCGATCGTCGGCCCCACCGACGGCTCGATGGTGGTCGACGCGGTCGTCACCCGCCCGGTCCGCGTCGTGCGCCCGCGCCGGCTGCGGTGGCCGGTCCGGCGCTGATCCGCGATATCCACCGGAAGGATGACCCGGATCGGACTTGAGACGGATGGCCTTCCGGAGAGACACTTCTAATGTCGAAGGTGCGGAGGGGTTCCGCCGGACGGGGGGTCGTCATGACGACATTGGGAGTGGCCAGAGATCTGGCCGCCATTCTGGTACCGATCGGATACGTGGGTGCGGCGCTCGCCGCGGTCTGCGCGATCGTGGCCGCGATCGCGATCATCCGCGGAGCCGGGGGGCTCGCGGGAGGCGCGGTCGGACTGTGGATCGTGTGCGCGCTGATGAGCTTCACCGCGAGCTTCGCGAATCAGTGGCTTCCGCTGATCGCGGCGGGCGCGTCGCTCGGGGGCATGCTCGTGATCGGCGGGATCGTGCGCGCGATGCTCACGGCGGGCGGCTTCGAGTCGCGACGCCGGGCCGCGCGCGTGAAGCCGGCGCCGGCGACCACGACGACGGCCACGCTCAAGACCGGCTCGACCGCGACGCCCACGGCGCCGGTCGCCGTCGTCTCCTAGCGCTCAGCGGTAGTCGCGGTCGCGGTGCTGCCGCGCCTCGTCGCCCGCGGCCACGCGGGCGCTCTCGCGTGCCCGCAGCTCGACGCGGCGGATCTTCCCGGAGATCGTCTTCGGCAGCTCGGGCACGAACTCGATGATCCGCACCCACAGGTGCGAGGACAGCCGTTCGTGCGCGTAGCCGAACACGGCGCGCGCGGCGGCGGCCTCGTCCGCGCCCGCGTCCGGTGTCAGGCACACGTACGCCTTCGGCACCGCGAGGCGCGTGGGGTCGGGGCTGGGGATGACGGCCGCTTCGACGACGAGGTCGTGCTCCAGCAGCACGGACTCGAGCTCGAACGGCGAGATCTTGTAGTCGGAGGCCTTGAACACGTCGTCGGAGCGTCCGATGTAGGTCAGGTAGCCGTCGGCGTCGCGCACGGCGATGTCCCCGGTGTGGTGGAAGCCCCCGGCCCGCGACTCCGCGGTCTTCTCCGGGTCGTCGTAGTACCCCGCCATGAGGCCGAGCGGCGGCTGCGCGAGGTCGAGCGCGATCTCGCCCTCGTCCTCCACGACCTCGCCCGTCGACGGGTCGAGCAGCACGACCGGGTAGCCGGGCAGCGGACGGCCCATCGACCCGACCTTGACCGTCTGGCCAGGGGAGTTGCCGATGCAGGCCGTCATCTCGGTCTGACCGAAGCCGTCGCGGATCGTGCCGCCCCACGCCTCGCGCACCCGGTCGATGACCTCGGGGTTCAGCGGCTCGCCGGCGCCGACGAGCTCCCGCGGAGGGTGCGCGAGCCGGGAGAGGTCGGCCTGGATGAGCATGCGCCAGACCGTGGGCGGGGCGCAGAAGGTCGAGACGTGGTGGGTGTCCATGACCTCCATGAGCGTGTTCGCGTCGAAGCGGTCGTAGTTGTAGACGAGCACCGTCGCCTCGGCCAGAAAGGGGGAGTAGAAGCTCGACCAGGCGTGCTTGGCCCACCCCGGGGAGGAGATGTTGAGGTGCACGTCGTCCGGGCGCACCCCGAGCCACCACATCGTGGAGAGGTGGCCGACGGGGTACGAGACGTGGGTGTGCTGGACGAGCTTCGGGCGGTTCGTCGTGCCCGACGTGAAATACAGCAGGACCGTGTCGCCGGCCGGCGTCGGGCCGTCCGGGACGAACGCCGTCGTGGTGGCATCGGCGTCCGTGAACCGCTTCCAGTCCGCAGGCAGCGATGCGCCGACGCCGATGCGCAGGACCGCGGGGTCGATCCCTTCGAGGCGGTCGGCCAGGGCGCCGAGGGTGACGACGGCGCCGGCGCGGCCGTGCTCGATGCGGTACGCGAGGTCGGAGGCCGACAGCAGCGTCGAGGTCGGGATCGACACCGCGCCCAACTTCGTGATCGCGAGCATCACCTCCCACAGCTCGATCGTGTTGTTGAGCATGACGATCACGTGGTCGCCCCGGCTGATGCCGAGGCTGCGGAGCCAGGCGGCGACCTGATCGGAGCGCGCGGAGAGCTCCCCGTACGTCCAGGACCGGAGGCTGAGGTCGGCCTCGACGATCTGCACGGCCGGACGATCGGGGTTCTCGCCGGCGATGACGTCGAACCACTCGAGCGCGAAGTTGAAGGCGGTCAGGTCGGGCCAGGCGAACTCGCGGCGCGCGGCGTCGTAGTCCGTGGCGTGCGTGAAGAGAAGGTCCCTCATCCCGCGGATCGCTTCGGTGGCGGGGGTGGCACGACGGCTCATGGTGCTCCTTTGCAACGGCGTCCCTCCATCCTGCCCCTTCGTTCAGCGGGGGAGGAAACCCGTGCCGTCGCGGAGCTCGAACACGAGCTGGGTCTCGGTGCCGCGGACGACGGGGTGCACGGTGATGTGCTCGAGCACGATGTCGCGCAGGGCGGTCGCATCCTGCACGGCCACGTGCACCAGGAAGTCGTCCACCCCGGCGACATGGAACACCTGGAGCACCCGGGGGATCGCGACGAGCGCGTCGAAGAGTGCCGTGACCTTGGGGCCGGTGTGGTGAGCGAGCCGGACCTTGATGATCGCCTGCAGCGGGTAGCCGAGAGCCGACCCGTCGAGGCGGACGCGCGTATCGCGGATCACTCCCCGGTCTCGGAGCGCGCGGATGCGGTGTGCGCATGTGGACTCCGCGAGCCCGAGGCGGTGGGCCAGAGCCTTGTTGGTCACGGCCGCATCGCGGCTCAGGGCGGCGAGCAGCTCCAGGTCGATCTCGTCGAGTTGCGCTTTCGCCAACGTGCCCTCCTCGGTACGACCGGATGTTGCACAGAATAGCGAGAATCCCGGCTTCGGCGAGCTGTTCTGTCGAAGATCAGCGAGAACGCCGTGATTCGGTCACCGTGGAGGGATGACCGCACCGCTGCATCCCGACACCGTCGCCGTCCATAGCGGCCGAGCCGACCTCGAGGCGCTCGGGGTCCACGCCCTGCCGATCGACCTCTCCACGACCAACCCGCTGCCGGACGTCGAGCGCGGCGGGGACTCGTACGAGGCGATGGCCACGGGGGGTCGTCCGCCGCAGGACGGCAGCATGGTCTACGCCCGCCTCTGGAACCCGACGGTCGCGCGCTTCGAGGACGCCCTCGCCGAGCTGGAGCACGCTGAAGCCGCCGTCGCCTTCGGCTCCGGGATGGCGGCCATGACCGCCGTGATCCTCGCGCACACCGGTGCCACGGGGGCGCGGCACGTCGTCGCGGTGCGTCCGCTCTACGGAGGGACCGACCACCTGCTGGGGTCGGGTCTGCTCGGTGTGGAGACGACGTACTGCCGTCCCGACGAGGTCGCCGCCGCACTGCGCGCCGACACCGGACTCGTCGTCGTGGAGACGCCGGCGAACCCGACCCTCGAGGTCGCGGACATCGCCGAGATCGTGCGGCAGGCCGGGAGCGTGCCGGTGGTGGTCGACAACACGTTCGCGACCCCCGTGCTGCAGAACCCGATCGACCACGGCGCGGCGATGTCGTTGCACAGCGCCACCAAATACCTCGGCGGCCACGGTGATGTCATCGCCGGCGTCGTCGCCTGTGACGAGAGGACCGCGGAGGCGCTGCGTCGCGTGCGTGCGGTGACCGGGGGGCTCCTGCACCCGCTCGGCGCGTACCTGCTGCACCGCGGTCTCACGACCCTGCCGGTCCGCGTGCGGCACCAGCAGGAGAGTGCTCGTCGCATCGTGCAGTGGCTGGTCGATCGACCCGAGGTCGCCGAGGTCTTCTATCCGGGGCTCGACGGGGATCCGTGGGGCATCCTGGAACGGCAGCTCCGCGGGCCGGGGGCGATGATCGCCCTGCGGCTGCGAGGCGGTTATGCGGCGGCCGCGGCGGTGGCCGGGGCGACCCGCCTCTTCACGCATGCGGTGTCACTGGGCGGCGTGGACTCCCTCATCCAGCATCCTGCCGCGCTCACGCACCGCCCGGTCCCCGCGGAGGCGCGTCCCGCCGCCGACGTCCTTCGCCTGTCCATCGGCCTCGAGAACGTCGATGATCTCCTCGCCGACCTCGCGAACGCCTTCGCCACTCTCGCCGACCCACCCCTTTCCGTGCCACCCACCCCGGAAAGTGCGTCACATATGGGGGTGGCTCGCACATAAGGGGCCGGGTCGGCGATTGTGTGAGGACGACAAGAAACTGAGTCTCGACTGAGGTGGGACTTGGTACCTGACGGCAAAACCGGGGGGTCGCGGAGAGGGCGGGCCTACAGTCGCGGGTGGCAACGACGCCACTGACCTCGGGAGTCCTCAATGACGAGTGAAAAGACCCACGCGCACGGCCTCGGCATGCGCATCGCCGTGATCGTCCTCAGCCTTTTGCTGGCGGCGATGGTGCTGCTGTTCTTCGCCACGATGAGCAAGGTCTCCGCTGGGGCCGCGGAGCTCGCGGACGGCACGACCACCGCGCGGGGCGGATCCGCGGACCTCGCCGCCGGTGCCTCCGACCTCGCCGCGGGAGCCGACGACCTGGCCGCGGGCACGCAGGATCTCGCGGCAGGCACGGCGACGGCGCAGCAGGGCTCCGAGAAGCTGAGCGACGGGGCGACGACGGCCGCCGCGGGCGCCACGACGCTCGCCGAGGGCGCCGGAACCCTTGCGGCGGGAGCCGCCACCGCTCTCGACGGTGCAGGACGAGTGAGCGGCGGAGCGCAGACGGCGCTCGCCGGGTCGCAGGAGCTCGCGGCGAAGATGGCGGCGGCGGATGCCGGGGCCCGAGAGCTCGTCGCGGGAGCGACCACGCTCGCCGCGGGCGTCGACGGCGCGCACCGGTACGCGAACGGCGTGCTCGAGGGCGCGACGACTCTGAGCACCACGCTGCGCGCCGGAGTGAGCGCCGACGTGCAGAAGCTCGCCCATCCGGACACGCAGACGCTGCTGACGGGCGTCGCCACGAGCGCTCCCGGCAATGCGCGGACGCTCGCCGCCGGTCTGCAAGGTCTCCTCGCCGCACACCCTGATGACGTGCAGCTCCAGCAGCTCGCGACGCTCGCCGCCGGTGTCGAGAAGCAGGTCGGCGCGCTGGCCGCCCCCGCCGCGGCTGCTCCGGGCCTCGCACAGGGACTCATCGGCGCCGCCGACGGCTCCGCTCGCGTCACGGCAGGCGTCGGCGCGCTCATCAACGGCGACCCCTCGAAGGGGTGGCCGGGGACCGTGGTGCTGGTCTCCCCGAAGGGCGCTCCCGCCCTGGTCGCCGGAACGCAGACACTGCAAGACGGCACCTCCCGGCTCGCGGCAGGTGCGGCGGATCTCTCGTCCGGGCTGCAGACCCTCTCGACCGGGGCGTCGTCGCTGTACTCCGGCACCGCGGAGCTCAGCGCCGGCGCGGCGCGGCTCGACGACGGCGCCGGGTCTCTGGCCGCGGGCGTCGGCGCGCTGCAGTCGGGTGCCGGTGACCTCCGGTCCGGGATGAGCGAACTCCGCACCGGCGCCGACGCGGTGGCCGAGGGCTCCGGGGCCCTGGCGAGCGGAGGCGCGAGGCTCGACGCCGGTGCCGCCGACCTCGCGGCCGGAAACGGACGTATCGCCGACGGTTCGGGCACCCTCGCGACGGCCACGGCGGGCGCCGCGCCCTCTCTGCTCCCGTGGATCCTCGGGATCGGCCTGATCGGCCTGATCGCGATCGGGTTCTGGATCGGCCACCGCGTCGCCCACCGCTGATCGTCGACCCGCCCCCTTCCGCGCGACCCACCCCCGTAAGTGACGCACTTTCGGGGGTGGGTCGACCGCAGGGGGGTGGGTCGGCGAGCGCGGGTCAGCGCTTCGGGAGGGGGATCGTGCCGGTGGCGATTCGCTCGGTGGGCATGCGGTCGCGATCGTAGGTGATCTCGTCGTAACCGTGCGGGGTCGGCAGGCCGTCCTCACCGATGCTGACGAACACGATCTCGTCGATGGTGAGGATGCGCTTGCGGGTGATCATGTTGCGCGCGACGGCCCGCATCGTGAGCGACGTCGTACCGAAGCGGGTGGCCTGCAGCCCGATCTCGATGAGGTCGCCCTGCACCGCCGACGCCTCGAACGTGATGGCGGAGATGTGCCGGGTGACGACGCGGTAGTTGCCGAGCTGCACGATCGCGTAGATCGCGGCCTCCTCGTCGATCCACTTCAGCAGGCTCCCGCCGAACAGCGAGCCGTTCGCGTTGAGGTCTTCCGGGCGCACCCACTTGCGGGTGCGGAAGTTCAGGCCGTCCTCGGACTGCCATGCCGGTGCTTTCTGTTTCGCCATGCCCCGAGGCTAGGCGGCTCGTGCGTCGGCGGTGTTACGCCGGGTTTTCGGACGGGTGCACGCGCCGCCGCTCACAGCGGATCTGCTCCGGGCGGATTCGCGCCCGCGGTCATGACCGGAGCCGGATGCTGGGGACATGAGCGAAGACACCCCTCTCCCGCAGTTCGGCCCCGAGGCCCGGCGCGCCCTGTTCCACGAACGGGTGCTCGTCCTCGACGGCGCCCTCGACGACGACAACGGCACCCTCCTGATGACCCAGCTCCTCGGCCTCGCCGCGGAGGACCCGACGACCGACATCGCCCTCTGGATCCACTCGCCGGGCGGCTCTGTGCCGTCGATGCTGGCGATCCGCGACCTCATGCACCTCATCCCCAACGACGTTTCCACCCTCGCCCTCGGCCTCGCCTGCAGCGCGGGACAGTTCCTGCTCTCCGCGGGGACGAAGGGCAAGCGGCGCGCTCTCCCGCACGCCCGGATCCTCATGCACCAGGGCTCGGCGGGGATCGGCGGATCGGCGGTGGAGATCGAGGCGCAGGCCGACGACCTCCGGCACATGCGCGACACCGTCCTCGGCCTCATCGCCGACGACACCGGCCAGCCCCTCGCGCGGATCTTCGAGGACTCCCTCCACGATCGCTGGTACACCGCGGCCGAGGCGCAGGGCTACGGGTTCATCGACGAGATCGTGCGGTCCGCGGCGGAGATCATGCCCCGCCGTCGGGCGCGGGTGGGACTGGGGGCGGACGTATGAGCAGCTACACGATCCCCCACGTCATCGCGCAGCATCCGCGGGGTGAGCGCGTCATGGACGTCTACTCGCATCTGCTCGCCGAGCGCGTCATCTATCTCGGCACCGGGATCGACGCGGGGGTGGCCAACGCCGTCATCGCGCAGCTCCTGCACCTCGACGCGGACAGCCCGGAGACCGCCGTGCAGTTCTACATCAACAGCGAGGGTGGGGATCCCGGTGCCGCGCTGGCGATCTACGACACCATGCAGCACATCCGCCCGCGGATCGCGACGACCTGCGTCGGGCAGGCCATCGGTCCGGCGGCGCTGCTCGTCGCGGCGGGGGCGCCGGGGGAGCGAGCGGCCCTCGCCCACGCGCGCATCGTGCTGCATCAGCCGGCCGGGCAGTCACGCGGAGCCATCCCGGACCTCATCCTTGCGGCCGAGGAGGTCGTGCGGGTGCGGGCCGACATGGAGTCGATCCTGGCCCGGCACAGCGGTCGCGCGCTCGCGGAGCTCCGCGTCGACACCGACCGGGACCGGGTCTTCACCGCCGCCGCCGCTCTCGAGTACGGCCTCATCGACACCGTGCTCGGTCCCCGTGATCCGGATGCACGATGAGGTGACGGGTGTACGACGGATTCCCGAGATCCGTCGTGCACCCGGACTCCGGTCGTGCAGGTGAAAGGGGTCAGGCGGCCAGAGCGAAGGCGCCGCGGGAGGTCGAGACCGCCGCCGCGGCAGGGGTGGCCTGACGAAGCTCCTCGGCGACCGCGCTCGTGAGCTCCACGAGGGAGGAGTTCAGCGCGCCGGCGATCGCGGCGATCATCTCGCTGGACGGCTCCTTCCGGCCGCGCTCGACCTCGGAGAGGTACTGCGGCGAGACCCCGGCCTTCTCCGCGGTCTCGCTGAGTGTCTCCCCGCGGTCATGGCGTCGCCGTCGCAGCTGATCGCCGAGCATCTCGCGCCACAGCGGTTCGGGTCCGTTGGACGGCGGACGGACGGGATGCGGGGCGCGGGGGAACGGGACGATGTCGGCCATGCCTCACGATAAGCCGCCGCCCGCGGGGCGATCGAGACGTTCTGCTCAGAGCAGAACGCGGCTCAGAGCGCGGCCGTGACTCCCGGCAGCAGCGCCCCCAGGATGTCCTGCAGCCGCTGCCGATCCTCCGCGGACAGCGGGTCGAGGATGAGCTCGCGGATCTGGGCCACGTGGACCGGTGCGGCCGCGCGGAGCATGTCCCGTCCGGCCGGGGTCAGCGTCGCGGAGAGGGTGCGCTTGTCCGTGCTGCACGAGGTCCGTTCCACCCACCCGCGCTCCTCCAGCGAGTCCAGGGCGTGGCTCAGGCGCGACCGGCTGAGTCCGGCGATGCGCGCGAGCTCGGTCATGGTGACGGCGTCCTCACCCTGGCCGGCGAGGGTGACGAGGATCGCGTAGCGGGCGTGGTTGAGCCCGACCTCGTCCTTCAGCGCCCGGTCGAGGACCTGCGGCAGCAGTTGGACGAACCGGATGATCGGCAGCCAGGTCGCGAGCTCGCCGTCGTCGAGCCGCCGCGGGTGCCGCGCCTCGTTCATGTCGTGCTCCTCGGAGGTCACGCCGCGGTCAGGTCGATCGTGTGGGCCGTGTGGTCGCGCTTCGCCTGGAGGTAGCGCGAGTTGGCTGCGGAGAGGTGCACCTCGGTGCGGACGCGCTCGGTGACCTGGATTCCGAGCCCGTCGAGCTGCGCGGCCTTGTCGGGGTTGTTGCTGAGCAGGCGGATGCGGTCCACGCCCAGCGCTCGCAGCATCTGGGCCGCCACGGTGTAGTCCCGCTCGTCCTCGCCGCGGCCGAGGGCCACGTTCGCCTCGTAGGTGTCGAGCCCGGCGTCCTGCAGCGCGTAGGCGTCGAGCTTGGCGTAGAGCCCGATGCCGCGGCCCTCCTGCCGCAGGTAGAGGAGGAAGCCGCCCTCCGCGGCGATCCGCTCCACGGCCTCCCGCAGCTGCGGTCCGCAGTCGCAGCGCTCCGAGCCGAACACGTCACCGGTGAGGCACTCGCTGTGCGGGCGGACGAGGGGCGCGACCCCGCCGTCGGCGGCGCGATCGAGGGCGGCCTGCCAGTCGCCCAGGCCGAGCAGCAGGTGCTCGCGGCCGTCCACGAGTCCGTCGAAGGTCACGACGTCGGCCGTCGTGCCGAAGCCGTCCGCGAAGCGCAGGGGCACCCGCACGCGGGTGCGCTCCGCGGCGACCGTTGAAGTTTCAATCATGTGAGGGGAAACGCCGGAGACGCGCGGCTATTCCCGCAACCGTCGGGAGGCGATGACCGTGTCCGTCCGTGACGGAGGCAGACGGGGAGCGCCGCGCACTCGGTAGCCTCGCACCATGAGTCACTTCGTCACCGCCACCGAGCTCCACGACCTCCTCGAGAACGGCGCCCCGATCCGGGTCATCGACGTGCGCTGGCGCCTCGACCGCCCAGAGGCGGGCCCGGGCGACTATCGCTCCGGCCACATCCCCGGCGCGGTGTTCGCGTCGTTGGATCAGGAGCTCTCCACACCCGGGGCACCGACCGAGGGCCGCCATCCGCTCCCCTCGACGGAGACCCTGCAGGCGGCGGCCCGGCGATGGGGTGTGCGGCAGGGAGACACGGTCGTCGCCTACGACGACACCAAGGGACTCGCGGCGGCCCGGGCGTGGTGGCTGCTGCGGCAGGCAGGGGTCGACGTCCGGGTGCTCGACGGCGGGCTGCGCGCGTGGACCGCGGCCGGATACGACCTGGCGACCGACGACGTCGTGCCGGAGACCGGCGATGTCGTCCTCGCGGATCCGGGCCAGGACGCCCTCTCGATCGATGAGGCGGAGGCGTTCCCGGAGACCGGGGTGCTGCTCGACGTCCGCGCCCCGGAGCGCTACCGCGGAGAGACCGAGCCGCTCGACCCGATCGCCGGGCACATCCCCGGCGCCCGGAACCTCCCCACCACGCGGCACCTCGACGACAACGGGCGCATCCGCGACCGTGACACGGTGCTGGCGACGCTCGCCGAGGTCGGGGTCACCCCGGAGACGCCGGTGGCGGCCTACTGCGGGTCGGGAGTCACGGCGGCGCACACGGCTCTGGTGCTCCACGAGGTCGGCATCCCGGCGAAGGTCTTCCCCGGCTCCTGGAGCCAGTGGTCGAACACCCCGGGGCGGCCGGTCGCGACGGGGGATCAGCCGGGCTGATCGCCTCCGCGAGGACCGTACCCCCAGCGCAGACCGAGGGCGCCGGGGCCGAATGCCCGACGGACCTGATGCACCGACGTGCCCCGAGGTCGGGGGAGCGCGGTGACGACGGTGCCTCCGGCGGTCTCGACGAGTTCGTCGCACCAGTCCGGGACGGCATCCGGGTGGAAGCGCGTCCACACCAGGACCTCCCGGGCCTGGCGGGACAGGGCGTGACCGGTCTCCCGATCCGACGGGTGGCCCGGCTCGTACTGCACCGACCACTCGACGACCGCGGTGTCCGGGGCTTCGAGCGGGACGTCGAGTTCGATCAGCGCACCGTGCGCCTCGCCGTTCGGGTGGGAGTAGCGCGCGGTGACCCGTCCGCCGGCCACGGCCGTGAGCCGCGGCGGAGGCCCGGGCACGCCGGGGGTGAGGTCGAGGACGGGGATGGCGGTGATCACGCCGCTCGTCGACTGCACGATGCTGCGGGTGAGGCAGGAGGACACCTCGCCGTCGGCGTCGACGTCCGTGACGGAATGGACGGTGAGCTCCCGCGACGGGTCCGGGTACGTGGCGCCGAGGGCGGCGTAGACCTCGCGGACGGCCCGTTCCATGTCGACCTGCTCCAGCGGGAACCCCTGCGGTCCCAGGGGTCCTGTGCGGTGCGGACGGAGGAGACGGCTCAACGCCCCGGATTCGAGGCACAGCAGGTCCTCGATGTCGGCGAGGGCGGCGAGGGACTGCGGTCCTTCCGGGCGACGGGCCCCCGAGCGCCAGTAGCTCAGCGTGGCCATCGAGACGCGGTTGCCCCGGTCGCGGAGCTGCCGCTGCAACCACGACAGCGTCACCGGTCTCGCATTGATCGCATCGCGCAGCGCCGCGGCGAACGCGTCCGGCGTCGCCGCTCTCCTCTCGCCGTCCCCAAAACCCATCACAGCCCCCGCCCGGTATGTGAAGAACACACCTCTACAGTGAGCATAAGACCGCACGCGCGCACCTCAGGGGACCAGGTGGGCATGTGGGTCACGGGGCTGCGATGTCGCGGGGAGGGTGCCCGACCCGGCGACAGCGGCCCGACGCAGTGATGCCCCCCTTGCTGCGTATGTCGTGAAGCCCGGCAATCGATCTGGGGAGATCCGCCGGGCTTCACGAGCATCCCCGGGCGCGTGCGGCTCGCGGCCCCGCGTAGACTGGGGGGAAACCCCGGAGGATCTGGCCGTTATGTCTGCCCCTGCTCGCGCGTTCACCATGCGCCACGTGCAATTGCTGCGCGCGTTGTTCGCGGCCGTCGCCGCCCTGATGATCACCTTCTCCTCGGATCACTCCGCCGCGGTCGGTCTCGCCGTCTTCAGCGGCTTCGCGCTGGTCACCGCCCTCGTGCACATCCTCGCGGCCTGGCTCGTCCTCCCCACGGGGTCGCGCTGGGCGGCGATCCTCCTCGCGGTCGTCAGCGTCATCGCGGGTATGGCGAGCGGTGTGCCCGCGTGGCGCACGGACGACATGTTCTTCATCGTCCTCATCACCTGGGGTGTGCTCAGCGGTGGCCTCGAGCTGCTCGCCGGCATCCGGGCCCGCCGCGCCGGGGGAGCGCTCGCCACCGACGCGATCACCGTCGGGGCTCTCGGCCTGCTCCTCGCCGTCGTCCTGCTGCTGATCCCCTCGGGCTTCGTCCAGGAGTACACGATCGAGAAGGCGGGCACGTTCCAGCTGTCCGGCATCATCCTCGGCGTGGGGATGTTCGGAGGGTATGCGGCCATCGTCGCCGTCTTCCTCGGCATCGCCGGCCTCACCCCGAAGCGTGCGGACGCCGATGACGTCGCTCCCGCCCCCGAGAACGATGCGGCTCCTGTGGAGCACGGAGGAGAGCGATGAGCGACGACAAGCCCACCCGACGGGACATCCTGCGTCCCCTCCACCTGCTCGGCATCGCCCTGGGCTGCGGCGTGTTCGCCATGGTGGTCACTCTCGTCTCCACCGGCGCGTTCACCCTCCGCGTGAACACGGCCATCGCGAACGGCACCTACGAGGGTCTCACCCCCGTGGCGTTGAGCCTCGTCGTGGGTGGCGGCGCCTTCATCGCGACGCTCCTGATCCTCGCGATGCTGATGCTCGCGATCGACCCCGCCGACGTCACCAAGACCATCGACCGTCCCGTGCTCTACGACGCGGAGGACGACGGCAAGGGTGACGGCACCACCGACGAGCCGGGACGCCCCGCCTCGACCTGATCCGTCATACGGGCGGAATATCGGTGAGGTCCTTCCGCTTGTCCCTGGAGTGACTGCCTCCGTCGACCGCGCCTCCATCGGACTCCGGTCGGAGCGCGGACCCATCCTCGGCGCGCTCATGCTCGCCACCGGCCTCATCGCGATCGACGCGACCATCCTCGCGACCGCTGTCCCGAGCATCGTGCGCGACCTCGGCAGCTATCAGCAGTTCCCGTGGCTGTTCTCCGTGTACCTCCTGGCGCAGGCCGTCAGCGTGCCCATCTACTCCCGCTTCGCGGACACGGTGGGCCGCAAGCCGATCATCCTGCTCGGCATCGCCCTGTTCCTGCTCGGATCGATCCTCTGCGGGTTCGCCTGGAGCATGCCGGCGCTGATCGTGTTCCGCATCATCCAGGGCATCGGCGCCGGTGCCGTCGCGCCGATGTCGATGACCATCGTCGGCGACATCTACACGGTCGCCGAACGCGCCAAGGTCCAGGGATACGTCGCGAGCGTCTGGGCCATCTCCTCGGTCGTGGGCCCGGCGCTCGGCGGGATCTTCGCGCAGCTCGACGCCTGGCGATGGATCTTCTGGATCAACGTCCCGCTGTGTCTGATCGCCGGGTGGATGCTGCTGCGCACCTACCGGGAGCAGAAGCAGACGCAGAAGCACAGCATCGACTACGGCGGAGCGGTGCTGCTCACGATCGGGTTGACCGCGCTCATCCTCGGCATGCTGGAGGGCGGGAACGCGTGGGCCTGGCTGTCGGTGCCGAGCGCCCTCTGCTTCGGTATCGGGGTGGTCGCGTTGGTGGCCTTCGGGTTCGTCGAGCGCCGTGTCGCGGAGCCGATCGTCGATCTGCGCCTCGTCACACGTCGGCTCATCCTCACGACGACCATCGTGTCGCTCGGCATCGGGGCGTTGATGCTCGGGGTGACGAGCTTCGCCCCCGCCTACCTCGAGGGGTCCATCGGCATCGCTCCGCTGCTGTCAGGTCTCGCGGTGGCTGCTCTGACCCTCGGCTGGCCGCTCGCCGCCGCGAACGCCGGCCGGCTGTACCTGCGCATCGGCTTCCGCCGCACCACCCTGATCGGCATGAGCATCACCACGGTCGCCGCCGTCGCGCTCGCCGCCGTCGCCTCCTGGCCGAACCCGTTCGTCGTCGCCGGCATCGCGTTCCTCCTCGGCTTCGGGCTCGGGTGGAGTGCCGCGCCGACCCTCATCGCCGCTCAGGCGTCGGTCGGCTGGGGCGAGCGCGGAGCGGTGACCGGGATGAACGCGTTCGCACGGTCCGCGGGAAGCGCCGTGGGGGTGGCGGTGTTCGGGGCGATCTCCAACGCCGTCATCGCGCAGGGCGCGGGACCCGACGACCCCGACACGATCATCCACGCGTCGGTGTGGGTGTTCGTCGCGGTCGCCGTGACCGCCGTGCTCACCCTGATCGCCGCCGCGTTCATGCCGAAGGACAGCGTCGAGGAGCACTCCGGGGAGTCCGGCTCCTAGCTCCCCGGGCTCAGCGGGCGAGGCGCTCCGCGATACCGGTGTAGGTCGCGGGGGTCAGTGCGAGCAGCCGTTGCTTGGCCGCGTCGCCGATCTCCAGGCCCTGCACGAACTCGGCGAGGTCGTCGGCGCCCACCCGGTGTCCGCGCGTGAGCTCCTTGAGGAGCGCATACGGGTCCTGGATGCTCGACCGGCCGGCGACGACCTCGGCACGGATCACCGTCTGGATCGCCTCGGCTAGCACCTCCCAGTTCACGTCGAGGTCGGCGAGCAACACGTCGCGCGACAGCGAGATCGCGTTCAGGCCGCGGCGCAGGTTGTCGAGCGCGAGCAGCGAGTGCCCGAATGCGACGCCGATGTTGCGCTGCGTGGTGGAGTCGGTGAGGTCGCGCTGCAGGCGGCTCGTGACGAGGGTCTGGCCGAGCGAGGCGAGCAGAGCGCCCGAGATCTCCAGGTTGGCCTCGGCGTTCTCGAAGCGGATCGGGTTGATCTTGTGCGGCATCGTCGACGAGCCGGTGGCCCCGGCGACCGGGATCTGCGCGAAGTAGCCGAGCGAGATGTAGGTCCAGATGTCCGTCGCCAGGTTGTGCAGGATACCGCCGGCGTGACGCACGCGGTCGTACAGCTCCACCTGCCAGTCGTGCGACTCGATCTGCGTCGTCAGCGGGTTGAACCCGAGACCGAGCCCTTCGATGTACTCGCGGGCGATGGTCGGCCAGTCGGCGTCCGGGTCGGCCGCGAGGTGAGCGGACCAGGTGCCGGTCGCTCCGGAGAACTTCGCGAGGTACTCGGAGCCGGCGATCTGGCTGCGCACGCGCTCGAGGCGCCAGGCGAAGACCGCGAGTTCCTTGCCCATGGTCGAGGGCGTGGCGGGCTGCCCGTGCGTGCGGGAGAGCATGGCGGCGTCGGCCTGCTCGACGGCGAGCTCCCGCAGCTTCGCGATCACGGTGTCGAGAGCCGGGAGCCAGACCTCCTCGACGGCGCGCTTGACGGTGAGCGCGTAGGACGCGGAGTTGATGTCCTCGCTCGTCGCCGCGAAGTGCGTCAGCTCGGCGATGTGGTCGAGGCCGAGCGTGGCGAGCCGGTCGCGCACGAGGTACTCGATGGCCTTCACGTCGTGCTGCGTGACGGCCTCCTTCTCGGCGAGCCAGTCGATCTCGGCCTGCCCGAAGTCGCGGTAGAGCGCGCGCAGGCGCTCCTTGTCGTCGCCCGACAGGGGGCTCGTCTCGAACAGCGAGCGGTCGGTGAGGGCGATCAGCCATTCCACCTCCACCTCGACCCTGGCGCGGTTGAGTCCGGCCTCGGAGAGGAAGTCGGCGAGCCCGGTGACGGCGCCGCGATAGCGGCCGTCGAGGGGGCTGAGGGGCTGCGGCGGGAGCGAAGGCTGGAAAGTCAGGGGAATCCTCCTGATCAGGCCCCGAAGGTTCGGGGCGTGCGGGGCAGGCGCAGGGCGGGTTCGAGCTGGCGGAACAAGCCGCGAGTCGCCGTCTCGATCATACCGAGCACCGAATCGAACATCTCCGGGCCCGCGTAGTAGGGGTCGGGGACATCGTGGGTCGAGGCGTCGGGATCGAAGGCGAGGAGGAGGGTCACCTTGCCGTCCTCGTCCTCGTCTCTGGCCCATTCGCGGAGGATGCGCTCGTGCGTGCGGTCCAGGGCCACCACGAGGTCGTTCTCGGCGAAGGACGCGGCGGTGAACTGGCGGGCGCGGTGCAGCGAGCCGTCGTAGCCGCGACGGGCGAGCGCATCGATGGTGCGGTGATCGGCGCGCTCCCCGAGATGCCAGTCCCCGGTGCCCGCGCTGCGGGAGACGATCCGGGAACCGAGACCCTGCCGTTCCGCGAGGTCCCGGAACACGGCCTCCGCCATGGGGGAGCGGCAGATGTTGCCGGTGCAGACGAAGATCACGCGGAAGGGATCTCGGGCTGTCACGGATCCATTCTGCCGGTCGATGCGGTTCCTGCACAGCGCCGCCCGGATCGCGACCCGCCTTCGACTCTCCTGCACCGTGGTGTGTGGGCGACGACTGTCCACGGTCCGTGCCCGTGTGAGGCGCATCCGGAGCCGGGGAACGAAGGGCGGGGAAAGGGTGGATCCATGTCGTCCTTCCCTCTCACCGCCCTCTCTCCCGGTGTCGACCCCGCGCTGCGCGCCGCAGTGCTGTCCGAGCTGGATGCGGCCGGGGAGCGACTCGACGAGGCGGCGTCCGTGCTGACGGCCCTGCGTGATGCGTGCTCCTGGGAATCCGAGGGGGTCGAGGCGCTGCGGATGGCGCTCTGGCGGCTGTCCGAGGACGCGGCGCCGGTGCGCGCCATGATGCAGCAGTGCCGCAGGGAGGCGGAAGCGGCATGAGCGGGCTCAGCATCGACCACGGCGGCGCGATCGCCGTGGACACCGCGCAGCTTCGCGACCTCGCGGTACGGGTGCGGGGCGTCATCCCGGTGTTGGCGGAGGTGGCCGATGCCGTGGCGCGCGCCGAGGCGCTGCTCGCCACGGCGGCGTGGACGGAGCTGGCCCCCGCGGCCTGGTCGCTGCGGTCCGTGGCGACGTCGCTGGACGGGCTGACGGCCCGCGTCGAGAAGACGGCCGCCGACCTCGTCCTGATGGCGGAGGCGTACGAGGTCGTCGAGCTGCGCGCGCGGGCGGAGGCGCTGGCGCACACCGACGCGGCCACCGCCGCCGCGGTGGAGGCGCGCCTGGCGCGGCTCCTCGCCTCGGACGGGAGTGTGGGAACGCTCGCGGACACTCTGGAGCGGACCGCGGATGCCCGGCGGTTCCGCGGCCTCGACGACCAGTACGACGCCGCCGGTCTGCTCCCACCGGTCTTCCTGGGCGGTGCGTTCGTAGGCGTGACGTCGGGACTCGGGCGCGTCCGACCGGGAATGGCACTCGGCGCGACGGCCGATCCGGTACGCGTCTCCGTGGCCTCCCGCTCGCGGCCGACCGGCGCGCCGACCGGACTGGCGAGTGCGCTCCGCCGCCTGCCCTCCGCCTCCGGGGCGCAGGTGGCGATCGAGAAGTACACGATGCCCGGTGAGGCGCCGCGATACGTCGCCTACCTCGCCGGTAGCCGCTCGATGTCGCTCCGCACGGCCGGCGGGACGGAACCGTGGGACATGAAGTCGAACATCGAGCTCTACACCGGGGGCCGGTCCGCGTCGTATCAGGCGACCCTCGACGCCCTGGCCGCGGCCGGTGCGAGACCCGGGGATCGGGTGGATGTGGTCGCGCACTCGCAGGGTGGGATGATCGCGGCGCACCTGGCGATGGAGAGCCCGTTCGCGGTCACGACTCAGATCACCGCCGGAAGCCCCGTGGAGCCGACGCTCTCCGCCGATCACACCCTGGTGCAGCTTCGGCACACCGACGACGTGGTGTCCGCGCTCGCCGCGGGAGGGGCGAGGGAGGGCACAGGCTCGGCCGACAGCTTCACCGCGAGTCGGGTGGGCGACCCCGACGCCGGTCGCCAGGACCTCGCGCTCGAGACTCATGCGCTGGAGAACTACATCGAGACGGCGGCGATGGTGGATGCCTCCGCCGACCCGCGGGCGGAGGCTCTCGACGCCTACTGGGCGGACCTGGACCGCGCCGTCACCGTCGACCGCACCGAGTACCGCGCGGAGCGTGTGCTCCCCGATCCGTGAGCCGCACGCGGCGTCGGCAGACGTCGGTGGACGGGTCAGTCGCGGCGGGAGCGCTTGTTCTGCGGGCGCAGGATGAAGCCGAAGATGCCGTTGATGATCGAGATGATCAGGGCGGCGAGAACACCCCACCAGAACGACTCGACCGTCAGGCCCCATCCGAAGCTGCTGGTGATCCAGGCGGTCAGCCAGAGCAGGAAGCCGTTGATGAGGAAGCCGATGAGGCCGAACGTGATGATGTACAGCGGGAAGGCGACGATCTTCACGACCGTGCCGATGATGGTGTTCACCAGCGCGAAAAGGGCTCCCACCGCGAGGAGCGTCAGGACGAGCTGCAGCGTCTCGCCCGGCGGGAAGGCGCGCACCGTGACCTGGAGCACGGGGATGAGCGTGACGACCCAGATGGCGAACGCGTTGACGACGACCCGGATGATGAAGCGCATGATGTGTTCAGTCTCCCACGCGGGGCTCGCGGTGTCAGCCGCGGTCGTCCACCGGGATCCGGTTCTCGCGGATGCGCCGCTCCGACTCGTCGAGGTCGATGCTGCCTGATGCGACGCCGATGACCAGATCGAAGGCATCGTCCGTCGTGAAGCGGTGCTTCCATCCGTTGATCCAGAGGAACGCCACGAAACTCGTCCACGCCGTGCGCTTGTTTCCGTCGAACAGGGGATGGTTGCGGGCCAGAGACTCGAGGAGGGCGGCCGCCTTCCGGTCCAGCGTGCCGTAGGCGTCCTCCCCGAACAGCGACGCGGCAGGGCGCGCGAGAGCCGACGCCAGGAGACCGGCGTCCCGGACGTGGAACCCCAGGCGGCCGACGATGCGGAGGCCGTCCTCCAGAGTCAGATACTCGGTCACGCGTCTTCGAGTCGCTCGAGGAGGACCTTGTCGTTGTCGAACACGAAGTCGACGGCGGCGTCGACGAGGGCCGACCGATGGCTGTCCGCGACGAAGCGATCGGCCGCCTCGATGAGCAGCGCATGCTTGGACGTGTGTCGCTGGGCGGCGACCTCGCCCAGCCGGGCATCGAGTTCCGCAGGGAGTCGCACCGTCATAGCCATACCAGAATGGTATCACCGCACCCTCCGCCTCGAAAGGGTGGCGGGACACACGTCCTAGACTCGACGCGTGACCGAGCCGACCCTGCCCCGCATCCGTCCCGCCATCGCCTCCCTCGCACCGTACCGCCAGGGCAAGCAGGCCGGTCCCGAGGCCTTCAAGCTCTCCAGCAACGAGAATCCGTTCGATCCGCTGCCCTCGGTCGTCGAGGCGCTGCAGCACACGACGCCGATCAACCGCTATCCCGATGCCACGGCCGGCCGCCTGCGTGCGCGGCTCGGAGCCCGCTACGGGGTCGAGCCCGAGCAGGTCCACGTCGCCTCCGGCAGCGTCGCGATCCTGCACCAGCTCGTGCTCGCCACGGCCTCCGTCGGCGACGAGGTCGTCTACGCCTGGCGGTCGTTCGAGGCATACCCGAGCCTGCCGCTCGTCGCCGGGGCGACCGGGGTGCAGGTGCCCCTGACCGCCGACTCCCGCCACGACCTCGACGCGATGGCCGACGCCGTGACCGACCGCACGCGTGCGATCATCG
This sequence comes from Microbacterium sp. C-MGS6, assembly GCF_058140415.1. Taxonomy (NCBI): domain Bacteria; kingdom Bacillati; phylum Actinomycetota; class Actinomycetes; order Micrococcales; family Microbacteriaceae; genus Microbacterium; species Microbacterium sp. C-MGS6. Next base: position 3,365,957 of record NZ_CM176934.1, on the reverse strand, counting down.
TCTGCACGCCGAACAACCCGACCGGCCCGATCGTCACCTCCGCCGAGTTCGCGGCCTTTGTGGACCGCGTGCCCTCTGACGTGCTCATCATCCTCGACGAGGCCTACGCGGAGTTCGTCACCGCCCCCGACGCCGTCGACGGCCTGGCCGAGCGCGTCTTCGAGGCGCACCCGAACGTGGTCGTCCTCCGCACGTTCTCCAAGGCCTACGGTCTGGCCGGGCTCCGGGTCGGCTATGCGATCGGCCACGAGAAGGTGCTCGACGCGGCGCGCACGACCGGCATCCCGCTGTCGGTGACATCCGCGGCCGAGAACGCCGCCATCGCGAGCCTCGACGCCGAAGCCGAGCTCCTCGAGCGCGTCGCCGTGATCGTCGAACGCCGCGCCCGTCTCGTCGAGGGGCTCCGCGCGCAGGGCTGGGAGGTGCCGGACGCCCAGGGCAACTTCGTCTGGCTGCCGACCGGCGCGCGTACGGACGAGGTCGCGGCGGCGTTCGTCGACGCCGACCTGATCGTGCGCCCTTTCTCCGGCGACGGCATCCGGATCTCCGTCGGCGAGGAGGCGGCCGTCACCCGTGTGCTGGAGGTCGCCGCAACCCTCCGCTGAGCGCGACGCCGCCCGGCGAACCGCGGAATCTCGGGGTTCCGGGGAGATACGAGGGCGTCCTAGGTATGCGTGACCCGGCATGCCGACGCGGGTAGCGTGGGGGCCGTGAGCACCTCTGAGACCCCCCTCGTGCGCGTCCTGGACGAGACCGGAAAGGTCGCCCCGACGCCGGCCGCGGAGCAGTACCTGCCGCTCATCGAGGCCATCCCCGACGACGAGCTCGCGCAGTTCTACCGCGACATGGTGGGCATCCGCGCGATCGACACCCAGGCCACCAACCTGCAGCGCCAGGGCCAGCTCGCCCTGTGGCCGCCGAGCCGCGGACAGGAGGCGGCGCAGGTCGGCTCCGGTCGGGCCGCCCGCGCGCAGGACACGATCTTCCCCTCGTACCGCGAGCACGCCGTCACCCGGATCCGCGGCGTGGACCCGGTCGACATCATCAAGCTCATGCGCGGCGTCTCCCACGGTGGCTGGGACCCGACCGATCCGAAGAACGGCAACACCCGCCTCTACACGCTCGTGCTCGGCTCCCAGGTGCTGCACGCCGCCGGCTATGCCATGGGTCTCACGTTCGACGGGCGCACCGGCACCGGCGACCCCGAGCGCGACGAGGCGGTCGTCGTGTACTACGGCGACGGGGCCTCCAGTCAGGGCGACGTGCACGAGGCGATGGTGTTCGCGGCCAGCTACCAGGCCCCGACGCTGTTCTTCCTGCAGAACAACCACTGGGCCATCTCGGTCCCCGTCACCACGCAGTCCCGGGTGCCGCTCGTGCAGCGCAGCGCCGGGTACGGCATCCCCAGCGTCCGCGTGGACGGCAACGACGTCCTCGCCAGCTACGCGGTGTCCCGCGTGGCCCTCGACGAGGCGCGCGGCGGCGGCGGCCCTCGCGCCATCGAGGCCGTGACCTACCGGCTCGGCGCGCACACGACCAGCGACGACCCCACGAAGTACCGCGGCGACGACGAGGAGCTCGCGTGGGCCGGGCGCGACCCGATCGTCCGGATGCGCGCGTTCCTGGAGAACCGCGGCGCCGAGGAGGGCTTCTTCGCCGAGGTCGACGCCGAGGCCGCCGACGCCGCGGAAGACCTCCGCGCCCGCACCGTGCAGCTCGGCCCGCCCCGCGCCGACCTCATGTTCGACCACGTGTACAGCGAGCCGCATCCGCTGATCGAGGAGCAGAAAGCCTGGCGCGCCCGCTACGAGGCGTCGTTCGAAGGAGAGGGCCAGTGACCCGGGAGACCATGCCGCTCGGCAAGGCGCTGAACGCCGGTATGCGCAAGGCGATGGAGGACGACCCGAAAGTCCTCCTCATGGGCGAGGACATCGGCAAGCTCGGCGGCGTGTTCCGCATCACCGAGCACCTGCAGCGCGACTTCGGGGAGCAGCGCGTGCTGGACACCCCGCTCGCGGAGTCGGCCCTGGTCGGCACCGCGATCGGCCTCGCGATGGCCGGGTTCCGTCCCGTCGTCGAGATCCAGTTCGACGGCTTCGTCTTCCCCGCGTTCGACCAGATCACCACCCAGCTCGCCAAGCTCACCAACCGGCACGAGGGGTCGCTGCGGCTGCCCGTCGTGATCCGCATCCCGTACGGCGGGCACATCGGCGCGGTCGAGCACCACCAGGAGAGCCCGGAGGCGTACTTCACGCACACCCCCGGTCTGCGCGTGGTGTCGCCGTCCACCGCGAACGACGCCTACTGGATGATCCAGGAGGCCATCGCCTCGGACGACCCGGTGATCTTCCTGGAGCCGAAGAGCCGGTACTGGCCGAAGGGCGAGGTCGAGCTCGACGCTCCCGCCGTCCCGCTGCACTCCTCGCGGGTGGTGCGGACCGGGACGGACGTGACCCTCGTCGGACACGGCGCCATGGTGACGACGCTGCTCCAGGCCGCCGCCCTCGCCGAGTCCGAGGGCACGAGCTGCGAGGTCGTCGACGTGCGCTCGCTGTCGCCGGTGGACTACGAGCCGATCCTCGGGTCGGTACGCAAGACGGGCCGCATGGTCTACGCGCAGGAGGCCCCGGGATTCACGAGCCTCGGCAGCGAGATCGCCGCGACCGTCATGGAGCGCGCGTTCTACGCCCTCGAGGCTCCGGTGCTGCGCGTCTCCGGCTACGACACCCCGTTCCCGCCCGCGAAGCTCGAGGGCGCGTACCTGCCGGACGCCGATCGCATCCTCGAAGCCGTCGACCGCTCCCTGGCCTACTGATACCGACGTTCCATGTTCACAACTCAGGACAACCGCCCCCTTTACCCGTCCAGCGCGGGCGCAGGGGCGCGCCCCGGATCGAGTCTCCTGAGTTACGAACGCGGCCCACGAAAGGACTCCGCATGAGCACGCAGAACTTCCCCCTTCCGGACGTCGGCGAAGGGCTGACCGAGGCCGAGATCGTCGCGTGGAAGGTGGCGCCGGGTGACCGGGTCGCCATCAACGACGTCATCTGCGAAATCGAGACCGCGAAGTCCCTGGTCGAGCTGCCCTCCCCGCACGCGGGCGTGGTCGGCGAGCTGCTCGTCGACGAGGGGGCGACGGTCGAGGTCGGCACCCCGATCATCACCTTCGTGACCGACCCTGCGGCGGGCTCGGGGAACGGTTCGGTGGCGCCCGGCACCGTCGCGACGGCGGAGGCGCCCGCGCCCGAGGAGGGCGGCGGGTCGGTGCTCGTCGGCTACGGCTCCGGAAGCGGCGCGACCTCGCGGCGCAAGCGCCCGGCCGAGCGCCCCGTGCGGTCGTCGGTCGGCGTGATCGCGAAGCCCCCGATCCGCAAGCTCGCCCGCGACCTCGGCGTCGACCTCACGAGCGTGACGCCCACGGGTGCCGACGGCGAGGTCACCCGCGACGACGTCATGAAGCACGCCTCGCAGGCCAGCGTCTTCCGCAACATCGAGACCCCGGAGTGGGGGAGCGTGCGCGAGGAGACCGTCCCGGCCCCGCAGGCCCCGTCCGGCCTGGCGCGCGGCCTCGCGCCCGTGCGCCCGTCGGCGGCCGGCGACGACCGCACCGAGTCCATCCCCGTGAAGGGCGTGCGCAAGGCGACGTCGTCGGCGATGGTGCAGAGCGCGTACTCCGCCCCGCACGTCACGGTGTGGAAGGAGATCGACGCCACCCGCACGATGGAACTCGTCAAGCGCCTCAAGGCCTCGCCGGACTACGCCGACATCAAGGTCTCGCCGCTGCTCATCATGGCTCGCGCGGTGATCTGGGCGGTGCGCCGGACGCCGATGGTCAACGCGGCCTGGATCGACACCGAGGCCGGTGCCGAGATCGCCGTGCGCCACTACGTGAACCTCGGCATCGCCGCCGCCACGCCCCGGGGTCTGCTCGTGCCGAACATCAAGGACGCCCAGGACCTCAGCATGAAGGATCTCGCCCGCGCCCTGAACCGGCTCACGCTCACAGCACGCGAGGGCAAGACCCCGCCGGCCAACCAGCAGAACGGCACGATCACCATCACGAACATCGGCGTGTTCGGGATGGACGCGGGCACTCCGATCATCAACCCGGGCGAGGCCGGCATCGTCGCCATGGGCACGATCAGCCAGAAGCCCTGGGTCGTCGACGGCGAGGTGCGCCCGCGCTGGGTGACCACGGTCGCCGGCTCGTTCGACCACCGCGTGATCGACGGCGATGGCATGAGCCGCTTCATCGCCGACGTCGCCTCCATCCTCGAAGAGCCCGCGCTCCTGGTGGACTGAGCAGGCCACGGTTCGGCGCAGCCCGAACGATCGGGTGGCGAGAATGGACGGATGAGAACCACGCGGAGCGTCGACCTGCCGGTGTTGTACTTCGGGACTCCCGTCGCGCTGATCACCACCGTCAACCCCGACGGGTCGTCGAACATCAGCCCGATCTCGTCCGCATGGGCGCTGGGGACGCGGTACATGCTCGGGCTCGGTGCCGAAGGGCAGGCGGCCGCGAACATCGGCCGGGTCAGGGACCTCGTCATCAACCTCCCCTCCGCCGACCTCGTGCACGCCGTGGAGGCGATCGCGCCGACCACCGGTCGCTCGCCGGTTCCCGCCGAGAAGGTTCCCGCGTACCGGCATGAGCCGGACAAATGGAGTCTCGGGGGCTTCACCCCTGTGCCGTCGGAGGCGGTGATCCCGTTCCGGATCGCGGAATGCCCGGTGCAGATCGAAGCGCGCGTGGCCCAGATCATCCCGATCGACGGCGGCGACGCGCTGGCGGTCGAAGCCGAGGTCCTGCAGGTCCACGTGCACGAGGACATCTTGAAGGCGTACGGACCCGACCGCATCGACACGGACAAGTGGGACCCTCTGTCCTACGCCTTCCGCCATTACTTCGCCCAGGGGCCTCGGGTCGGCTCCAACTTCCGCGCGCCGCTCCTCGACGACCCCGTCGTGGCGTGATCGTCGATCCCTCGTCCGTGTCCCAGCTGGGACACGCGCTCAGCAGCCCGACCCGGGTGCAGATGTGTCTGGCGCTCCTCGACGGCCGGGCATGGACGGCCGGCGAGCTCGCGCGTGCCGCTGGGGTGTCGAGGTCGACGGCGTCGGAGCATCTGACGACGCTCCTCGACGTCCGGCTCGTCGCGCTCCGCCGACAGGGGCGGCACTCCTACGTCACGCTCGCGTCCCCCGATGCCGCGCACATCATCGAGGCCGCGACGGCGTACGCCGGGAAGGCGGCCCCGGTCTCGAGCCTCCGTTCGGCGACGGCGCGAGACGGCATGGCCCTGGCCCGCACCTGCTACGACCACCTCGCCGGTCGCCTGGGGGTCGCCCTCTTCGACGCCCTCGTCGATCGGGGGCACCTCACGCCGGACCTGACGGTGACCGCGACGGGGCGCGACCTGTTCGAGAGCATCGCGGGGCCGGACGCGTTGGTGCCGTCGTCTCGTCGTCCTCTTGTGCGGAGCTGCCTCGACTGGACGGAACGGCGCTCGCATCTCTCGGGTCACCTCGGCGCCGTCCTCCTCCGCACCGCGCGCGACCGAGGCTGGATCCACCCTCAGCAGACCTCGCGTGCTGTGATGGTCTCTCCCGCCGGCACGGCCGCCTTCCACACTCTCTTCGGTATTCCGCCGACACTGTCCTGACCGCGATCGGCATCCGCGTCCCACGACACAGGCGTTCGCGCGGGAACAGGCTCTGGAGTGGGGGAGAGCCTGAACTCCCGCGTTCGCCTGAGTTCGCGCGGGGGCCTGTTCTCGCGACAGGCTGGCGGGACAGGCGTTCGCGCGGGAACAGGCTGCCAGGGGCGGGAGAGCCTGAACTCGCGCGCTTACCTGTTCTCGCGAGGGAGGGCGGCTCGCGAGGGGAGGGGGCGGCTGACGCAAGAGGGGGGTCAGGCGGTGAGACGCTGTTCCGCGAGGCGGGGGACGGCACGCTCCCTGGCAGCCCTCCGGGCGGTCGCGATCGCGCCGGCCGACACGACCTCCGCGCCGAGTGTGGAGGCGAGGATCTCGGGTGCGGGCAGGTGCAGCTCGTCCGGGAGGATCCGGCGGGCGGCGGCCAGCACAGGCTCGATGCTCTCCGCCACGGCCCCGCAGATGATCACGCGGGCCGGGTCGTACATGCTGCCGAGCACCCCGACGACACGGGCGAGGGTGGCCCCCACGCGCTCGGCGACGCGCAGGGCGTCGGCGTCTCCGGAGGCGGCGAGGGTCAGCACCAGCCGCGGATCGACCGGCCCGTCCGCCACGAGCCGTCCGAGGATTCCGTCTGCGGCAGCGCCCCCGTCCTCGACGGCGCTCCGAGCCTGCTCCTCCACGGCGTGCCGGAGGCCCACCGCCGAGCCGACACCGATGATGTGATCGAACACCACGCCCTCGCCGACGCCGCCGTGCGCGCCATGCAGCACGTGCCCGTCGACGACGACGCCGCCGCCGAAGCGCTCACTCGCGAGCAGGGCCACGTAGTCGCGGCAGTCGACGGCCACCCCGAGCGTCCCCTCGGCGATCGCGGCGAGCTGGGCGTCGTTCTTCACCTCGACCACCGGGGCCCAGTCGCGCAGGGCCTCCGCGAGCCCGGGGTTCGTGCGCTCCCAGAAGCCATCGGGGTGCGGGGGCGAGATGCCGTCGCGGTTGACGGGGGCGGCGACGCCGGCGCACACCGCGAGCACGCGCTCCGCGGGCACCCCGGCCTCGTCGCGCGCGGCGGTGAGGTGCCGCAGGATCGTCGCCCGGCGGTCCTCGACGCTCTGCGCGGGGTCGACCTCCACGCGATGATGGACGAGCGTGCGATCGAGCAGATCCGCGACGGTGACGGCGAGATGGGTGTCGCCGGCGTCGATGCCCATCACCACGCCGAGGTCTGCCGCGAGGGCGAAGCGGCGCGCGGGGCGCCCGGAGCGGTAATCGCCGATGGCGCGGGCGTTGGGCAGCTCGCGCAGCACCTCCGCGGTGACGAGGGTGTCGATCGCGTCGATGGTGGTCGAGCGCGTGAGCGAGGTGCCGGCCATGGCCTCGGTGGCGGTGAACTCGCCGGCCGTCCAGGCGAAGTCGAGCACCGCGCTCACGCTCGCGCGGCCGGTGCCGAGTCCCGTCGAGACCTCTGTCACTCCCCTTGACCTTCCTGTCGCCCAGATGAGACAGTACCTCTAGACGGACTAAATTCGCTCACTAGATTTATTCCGCGGATCTACGAAAGGACGACGGTGTCTGCCACACGATCACGGGCGGTGCGCTGGACCGCCGGAGCGCTCGGCCTCGTGCTGACCGGCGCGGCGCTCACGAGCTGTGCCGCCGGCGGGGGAGCGGAGACGATCCGCTTCACGTTCAGCAAGCGCGAGGCCATCCCGTTCATGACGGAGCTCGTCGCGGAGTACAACGCGTCGCAGGACGACGTCCGGGTGGAGATCGACACGTCCGGCGTCGACGTCGTCTCGGCGAGCTTCGTCCGCGGGAACCCGCCCGACATCATGCTCGCCAACTACAACTACGAGGTCGCCCGGTTCGTGCAGCGGTGCGCGCTCACCGACCTCTCCGACACGGAGGCCGCCGCCGGCATCCGTGAGGATCTGCAGCCGTTGATGGACCAGTACGGCTCCTGCGAGGGGCGCACCAGCGCCCTGCCGTACTCGGTCATGGCCGCCTCGGTCATCTACAACACGCAGATCTTCGCGGAGCAGGGCCTCGAGGTGCCGCAGACCTGGGACGAGCTCCTCGCCGTCAGCGACAGCCTCCGCGAGGCCGGGATCGACCCGTTCTACGCCACGTTCAAGGACGACTGGACCGTCGCGCAGGGCTGGTACGACTACGCGGCCGGTGGCTCGCTGGACGTGCTGGCTTTCTTCGACGCGCTCGCCGCCGAGGGCACAGAGGTGGGCCCGGACTCGGAGGTCTCCTTCGAGAAGGACTTCGCGGAACCGATGGACCGGATGATGGTGCTCGCGAACGAGTACACGAACGAGGATGCGGCGAGCCGGGCGTACGGAGACGGCAACCTCGCCTTCGCGAAGGGGGAGGCCGCGATGTACCTCCAGGGGCCGTGGGCGTTCAGCGAGATCGCCAAGACCGACCCCGACCTCGACCTCGGCACCTTCCCGCTGCCCATGACCGACGATCCGGGCGACCTCGCCGTCCGGGTGAACATGGACCTCGCGGTCATGATCCCCGAGGAGTCGCAGCACCAGGAGGCCGCGCGCGACTTCCTGGAGTACCTCTACCTCCCGGAGAACATCGAGGAGTACAACGCCTCGCAGCTCGGGTTCACCCCGACGACGGACGCGGCACCGCCGGACGACCCGCGTATCGAGGGCATGATCGAGTACTACGACGAGGGGCGGATCTACCAGGGCCCCTCGGTCCTCGTCCCGAAGACCCTGCCGATGAACAACTACGCGCAGGCCATGGTGCTCGGCGCCGACCCGTCCTCCATCCTCCGCACCATGGACGCGGACTGGGCCCGCATCGCCTTCCGCGCCCCGATCCCGAGTTCCGAGGATTCCGCATCGGGCGAGACAGAGGAGTCCGCGCCATGAGCACCAGCACGACCGCCATCGTCACCGGCGAGCAGCGGAAGATCCGCCGCCACACGCGCCGCGTCGAGCCGATCTACTACCTGTTCCTGCTGCCGACCCTGGTGATCTTCACGCTCGCGATCACGGTCCCCGGCGTCATCGGCATCTTCTTCAGCTTCACCGACTCGATCGGCATCGGCGAATGGAGCTTCAACGGGCTGACGAACTACATCGCGCTGTTCAGCGACCCGGCGATCCTGCAGAGCTATCTCTTCACCTTCGGGTTCTCGATCGCGACAGTGATCGTCGTCAACGTCATCGCGTTCCTGCTGGCGGTCGGCCTCACCTCCCGCATCCGGTTCAAGACGGGGCTGCGGACGATCTTCGTGATCCCGATGGTGATCTCGGGCATCATCATCGCCTACGTCTTCAACTTCCTGTTCTCGAACTCGATCCCCGCGGCGGGCGCGGCCACCGGCATCCCGTGGCTGGAGACGAGCCTGCTCGCCAACCCCGACCTCGCCTGGGTCGCGATCGTGATCGTCACCGCCTGGCAGGCGGTCCCCGGCACGCTCCTCATCTACATCGCCGGACTCCTGTCGGTGCCGGGCGAGGTGTACGAGGCGGCGAGCATCGACGGCGCCAGCCGCACGCAGCAGCTGACCCGCATCACGATCCCCCTCGTCGCCGGATACGTCGTCATCAACGTGATCCTCGGCTTCAAGGGCTTCCTCAACGCCTACGACATCATCGTCGGCCTCACCAACGGCGGTCCCGGCACCGCCACCCGCAGCGTCGCGATGACGATCATCGCGGGCTTCAACGGCGGCGACTACGCCTACCAGATGGCCAACGCCACGATCTTCTTCATCGTGGCCGTGCTCATCTCCGTCCTCCAGCTCTCGCTGACCCGCGGAAGGAACACGTTCTGATGTCGACGGAGACCCTCACCACCATCCCCGCGGACGGACGCCGGAAGCGGCAGAAGATGGAGCGCGTCAACTGGTCGGGCACCATCATCCTGATCCTGTGCACGGCGACGATCCTCATCCCGCTGTACGTGACGATCTCGATGGCGTTCAAGACCACCGGGCAGGCGGTCGACGGCAACGCGTTCTCGCTGCCGGCGCCGTTCAGCATCGACGGCTTCGTGCAAGCGTGGACGCTGACGAAGTTCCCGGTCGGCGCCGCGATCTCGCTGCTCGTCACGGCAGGGACGGTCATCGCGACGATCGTCCTCGCGGCCTTCGCGTCGTACGCGATCGTGCGCAACTGGGACCGCCGGCTGTTCCGGTACTCCTTCTTCTACCTGCTGGCGGCGATGTTCATCCCGTTCCCCGTCGTGGCACTTCCGCAGATCCAGCTCACCGGACGCGTCGGCCTCGACAACCCGTTCGGCGTGATCATCCTCGCCACGATGTTCCAGCTCAGCTTCAGCGTGCTGCTGTTCACGGCCTTCCTGCGCTCGATCCCGATCGAGCTGGAGGAGAGCGCGCGGATCGACGGCGCCACGACCTGGCAGACGTTCTGGCGGCTCATCTTCCCGCTGCTCGCGCCGATGAGCGCCACGGTCGGCATCTTCGCCTTCCTCTACGCCTGGAACGACTTCATGATGCCGTCGCTGATCATCTCCGACCCGGCGCTGCAGACGCTCCCGGTGCGGCAGAACCTCTTCCAGAACCAGTTCAGCAACAACTACAACGTCGCCTTCGCCTCGTACCTGATGGCCATGGCGCCCGCGATCGTCGCCTATCTCTTCACTCAGCGCTGGGTGATGGAGGGTGTCACGCAGGGTGCCGTCAAGGGCTGACCCGACCCCCGCAAGAAACAAGGAGAGCCTCTTCCTCATGACCGATTCGCTGCTCACCGCGACCCGCGAAGACGACAAGACCGCGACCTGGTGGCGTCAGGCCGCCGTGTACCAGATCTATCCGCGGAGCTTCGCGGACGCCGACGGCGACGGCCTCGGCGACATCCCCGGCATCGTGTCGCGCGCCGACTACCTCGCCGAGCTCGGCATCGACGCGGTGTGGCTGAGCCCGTTCTACCCGTCGGAGCTCGCCGACGGCGGGTACGACGTGGCGGACTACCGGGACGTCGACCCCCGCCTCGGCGCCCTCGACGACTTCGACGCCATGGTCGAGGCGCTGCACGCGCGGGGCATCCGCGTCGTCGTCGACATCGTCCCCAACCACACCTCCGACCAGCACGCCTGGTTCCAGGAGGCGCTGGCTGCCGGCCGCGGCTCGGCCGCCCGGGAGCGCTACATCTTCCGCGAGGGCACCGGTCCCGACGGCGCGGAGCCGCCCACCGACTGGGTCTCGGTCTTCGGCGGCAGCGCCTGGGAGCGCGTCGCGGACGGCCAGTGGTACCTGCACAACTTCGCCGTCGAGCAGCCCGACCTCAACTGGGACCACCCCGAGGTGCGCGAGGACTTCCTCACAACGCTCCGCTTCTGGTCGGACCGCGGCGTGGACGGGTTCCGCATCGATGTGGCCCACATGCTGACGAAGGACCTCACCGAGCCGCTGCCGTCGCGTGCCGAGCTCGACGCGATGGACCGCACCTCCGGCACGCACCCGATGATCGACCGCGACGACGTGCACGAGATCTACGCCCAGTGGCGCGCGGTCTTCAACGAGTACGACCCGCCGCGCACCGCGGTCGCGGAGGCGTGGGTGGAGACCCCGGAGCGCCGCGCGAAGTACGCCTCCGCAGAGGGGCTCGGACAGGCGTTCAACTTCGACCTGCTCGTCGCCGACTTCGACGCGGCGGACTTCCAGCGCATCATCGCCGACAACCTCGCCCAGGCGCAGGCCGCCGGATCCTCGACGACCTGGGTGCTCTCGAACCACGACGTGACCCGGCACGCCACCCGCTACGGCCTGCCGCCGCTGCGCGGACGCGCGGTCAAGCAGGGAACCGAGTGGGTGCGCGCGGGCGGCCCGGAGGAGGGACTCGATCGGGAAGGCGGTCTGCGTCGGGCGCACGCCGCGACGCTGCTGCTGCTCGGCCTGCCCGGCAGCGCCTACCTCTATCAGGGCGAGGAGCTCGGCCTGCACGAGGTCGCGGACATCACCCCCGACCAGCGCCAGGACCCCGGGTTCTTCCGCGGCGCGGACTTCGACGGCCTCGGGCGCGACGGCTGCCGCGTGCCGCTGCCGTGGACGGCGTCCGGTAGCTCATACGGCTTCGGCGCGGCTGGCTCGCACCTGCCGCAGCCTGCCTGGTTCGCGGAGTACGCGGTCGAGGTGGAGGACGCCGATCCCGGCTCGACCCTCAACCTGTACCGCGAGGCGCTGCGTCTCCGGCGACTGCTGCAGACCGGGGAGACGCTCGAGTGGGTCGACACGGGTCGGGAGGACGTGCTGCGGTTCCGCCGCCCGAACGGGTGGGAGGTCGTGACGAACTTCGGCACCGCTCCGTTCGATCTGGGCGCCGCGGCCGACGATGCCGTGCTGTCGACCGTGCCCCTCGACGGCTCCGTGCTGCCGGGCGAGGCCACGGCGTGGATCGCCTCGGGGGCGCTCGCGGACTGACTGCAGAGTCGGGGCGAGGGCACCGGTTTGATAATGGTTCTCATTAGCGTTTAGAGTGGGAATCATGAAGAAGCCCGTCCTCGCCCTCACACTCGCCTCCGTCGCCGCCCTCACGCTGGCCGGATGCTCGACCACCCCGGGCGCGGCAGAGGACGACGGCGCGGTGACGGTCGTCGCGAGCACCAACGTCTACGGCGACATCGCCGCGCAGATCGGCGGGGACCGCGTCGACGTCACCGCGATCATCGACTCGGTCACCCAGGACCCGCACTCCTACGAGGCGAGTGCCCGCGACCGTCTCACGCTGCAGAAGGCCGATCTCGTGGTGGAGAACGGCGGCGGCTACGACGCGTTCATCGACAGCCTCCTGCAGGATGCGCAGGACCCGCACGTCGTCACCGCGGTGGAGTTCTCGCACGACTACCCGGGCAACGAGGGTCACGACGAGGGCGAGGACCACGATCACGACGAGGCGGCGACGGACGAGCCGCACGATCACGAGCACGCCGAGGGCGAGGACGAGCACGCCGGCCACGACCACATCGAGGGCTTCAACGAGCACGTCTGGTTCGACCCGCACACGATGATCCACGTCGTCGAGGCGATCGCCGACGAGCTCACCGAGATCGACCCCGACGGCGCCGACACGTTCCGCACGAACGCGGACGAGCTCGTCGCGGAGCTGGAGGGCTTCGAGGGCGACCTCGAGGCGATCAAGGCGGACGCCGCCGGTGCGACGGTGTTCATGACCGAGCCGTTGCCCGGATACCTGGCCACGGCCGCCGGGCTCACCGACGTCACCCCCGAGGGCTTCGCGGAGTCGGTGGAGGAGGGCAGTGATGTCGCGCCCGCCGTGCTGCTCGAGGCGCTGCAGGTCGTCGGGTCCGGCGATGTGACCGCCGTGCTCACCAACGCCCAGACCGGCGGCGCGGAGACGGAGCGCGTGGAGAAGGCCGCGGAGGACGCCGGGGTGCCCGTGGTCGCGTTCACGGAGCTGCTCGAGGACGGATCGTCGTACTCTGAGTGGATGAGTGACGCGATCCAGAGCCTCGCCGCCGCCGTCCAGTCGTGAGCGGAGCCCGTTCACAGGCGCAGCGACCCGCGAGGGAGACCGGTCCGGTCCTCGAGATCGCCGACGGCGCCCTGCAGCGGGGCGACCGCGAGCTCTGGTCGGGACTCGACCTCACGGTGCAGCCCGGGGAGTTCATCGCCGTGCTCGGCCCATCGGGATCCGGGAAGACGACGCTCCTCCGCAGCATCCTGGGACTCCAGCCCCTCTCGCGCGGCAGCATCCGCGTGGCCGGCGAGCCCGTGCACCGCGGGAACGCCCGCATCGGGTACATCCCTCAGCAGCGCTCGCTCGCTCCCGACACGAGCATGCGCGCCCGTGATCTCGTCGCCCTCGGCGTGCAGGGCAGCCGCTTCGGCTTCCCGGTCCCGCACCGTGGCGACCGGGCGAAGGTCGACGCCCTGCTGGCCGCTGTCGGGGCGACCTCGTACGCGGACCGCCGGGTGGGCCTCCTCTCCGGCGGAGAGCAGCAGCGCCTCCGCGTCGGGCAGGCGCTGGCCGACGAACCCGCGCTGCTCCTCTGCGACGAGCCGCTGTCGAACCTCGACCTCGCCAACCAGGTCGCCGTCACCGACATCATCGATCGGCAGCGTCGGGAGCGCGGAGCCGCCGTGCTCTTCGTCACGCACGACGTCAACCCGATCCTGAACCGCGTCGACCGCATCCTCTACATCGCCGGCGGCCGGTTCCTCCTCGGGACCCCGGAGGAGGTGCTGCAGACCCGGGTGCTGACGGATCTCTACGGCACCCCGGTGTTCGTGCTCCGCGCCGGTGACCGGCTCGTCGTGGTCGGCGTCCCCGATGCGGAGCCGCACCACGACCATGACCACGAGCACGGGGGCGCCGCATGACCGTCGCGTCCGCTCTCGTCCCCATGGTCGGCTGGGACGACATCTTCTCCTTCCAGGACTATGGCGAGCTCGTCGCCCTGCTCGCGAACTCGATCATCGCGGGCGCCGTGCTCGGGCTCGTCGGCGGTCTCATCGGGGTGTTCGTCATGCAGCGCGATCTCGCGTTCGCGGTGCACGGGGTGAGCGAGCTCTCCTTCGCGGGAGCGGCGGCGGCGCTGCTGTTCGGCGGCAGCGTCGTGCTCGGCTCACTCGGCGGAGCCCTCGTGGCGGCGATCCTCATCGGGGTCCTCGGCGCCAAGGCCAGGGACCGCAACTCGATCGTCGGCGTGCTCATGCCGTTCGGCCTCGGTCTCGGCATCCTGTTCCTGTCGCTGTACGACGGCCGCAGCGCCAACCGGTTCAGCCTCCTCACGGGGCAGATCGTGTCGGTCTCGAGTCCCGACCTCGGCTGGCTCGTCGGCATCAGCCTCGTGGTGCTGCTCGGCCTGCTCGTGATGTGGAATCCGCTGCGCTTCGACTCACTCGATCCGGAGTCGGCGGCAGCCCGCGGGGTGCCCACCCGCACCGTGAGCCTGCTGTTCATGGTGCTTCTGGGGCTCATCGTCGCGGTGAGCGTGCACATCATCGGCGCGCTGCTGGTGATGGCGCTCCTGGTGACGCCCGCTGCCGCAGCCATGCGGATCACGGCGGGCCCGGTCGCGGTGCCGGTGCTGGCGGCGCTGTTCGGGTTCGTCTCGGCCGTCGGCGGCATCCTCCTCGCGCTCGCCGGCACCCTGCCCGTCAGCCCCTACATCACGACCCTGTCCTTCACGATCTACGTCGTGTGCTGGATCGTGCAGCGCGTCCGTTCCCGGGTCACCCGCGTCTGACCCCCTTCGAGTCGCGCACTTCGCTCCATTTCGGTCGCAGATGCCGCCAATCGGGCGACTCGAATCCGCGGTGGGGGCGCTCCCAGCCCTCGCCGATCCCGGCGGCCTAGAATCGATGGCATGGCTCAGCGGAACACCTGGCAGCGCGAACGCGTGCGCGAAGCGCTCGCCGACGCGCGCGGTTTCGTGAGCGCACAGAGCCTGCACGCGACGCTCCGCGACGACAACACGGGGATCGGCCTGGCCACTGTATACCGCGCCCTCGCCGGACTCGCGGCGGCCGGAGATGCCGACTCGCTGCAGAGCCCCGAGGGGGAGGCGCTCTACCGGGCGTGCACCACCCAGGGCCACCACCACCACCTCATCTGCCGGTCCTGCGGCCTCACGGTCGAGATCGAGGCGAAGGACGTGGAGCAGTGGGCGCACCGCACGGCCGCCCTGCACGGCTTCACCGAGGCCGCGCACGTGGTCGACATCTTCGGACTGTGCACCCCCTGCGCGAACAAGCGCGACGCCGAGAGGACTGCGACAGCGTGACCGCCCCGGCACGAACGGCCACCCGTCCGGGCCACACGCACCGTCGAGCGCCCTCGCCGCGCTCGACGTGGATCGCCGTCGGCATCGGCGTCGTGATCGTCGCGGCGCTGTTCCTCATCGACGCCTTCCTCCCCACCCTCTTCCCCGCCTCGCTGCCCACCCGCGCGCAGGACGGTCTGACACTCGCTCTCAGCGTGCTGATCGAGGCGCTGCCGTTCGTGGTGCTCGGCGTGCTGCTGTCGATCGTGGTGCAGGTCTGGCTCCCGGCGGACGTCATCCACCGCTGGCTCCCGCGCCGCGCCTGGGCCCGCCGCGCCGTGCTCTCCCTGCTCGGCATGCTCATCCCGGTCTGCGAGTGCGGGAACGTCCCGTTCGCCCGCGGACTCATGATGCGCGGACTCGCCCCCGCGGAAGCGCTGACCTTCCTCATCGCGGCGCCGATCGTGAACCCGATCGTGATCCTCACGACGCACGCCGCGTTCGGATGGGACGGCGGCATCCTCGTCGCCCGCCTCGTCGGTGGCTACCTCATCGCGAACCTCATCGGCTGGATCTACAGCCGCCACCCCTCGCCGGAGTCGCTGCTCACCCAGCGCTTCGTCGACACGTGCGAGCGCGTGACCCACGAGCCGGGAACTCCCGTGCGCCGCAGCCTCACGCAGTTCCTCGTCGAGCTGCGGGCCGTGATGCCGGCGCTCGTGATCGGCTCCGCGCTGGCGGGGGCCGTGCAGGTCCTCATCCCGCGCGACGTCCTGCTCACGATCGGCGCCAACCCCGTGCTGTCCATCGTCGCGATGATGCTGCTCGCGATCGTCGTGGCGATCTGCTCCAATGTCGACGCCTTCTTCGCGCTGTCGTTCGCGTCGACCTTCTCCTCGGGGGCCCTCGTGGCGTTCCTCCTGGTCGGGCCGCTCGTCGACATCAAGATGCTGGCGCTGATGCGCACGACCTTCACCACCCGGACGCTCGTCGGGATCACCGCTGTCGTGCTGGCGTCGGCCTTCGCGATCGGGATCGGGGTGAACGTCCTTGCCTGAGCTCTCCGTCCGCACGCGCGCCCTCGCGACCCGGTGGCTGGGGATCGGTCTGGCCTCCGTCGTCGCCGTCGTCACCCTCGGCCTCGCGGTGACCGACCGCCTCAGCCTCTACATCAGCCCGGAGTCGGTGTGGTTCGCATCGGCTGCCGCCGTGGTCACTCTCGCCGGAGCCGTCTGGTCGTGCACGCTGCCCCTGGGCGCGGAGGAGGATCACGGGCACGACCACGGTCCCTCCTCCGCCCGATCTGCGGAGTCGGAGCACTCCTCCGCTGAGGAGAGCGAGCGCCCCTCCGTCCCGTCGCGCCGGACCCTCGCCGGGGTCGGTGCTCTGGCCGGCGGTGTGGTGGCGACGGGGGTCGTCGTCTCCGCACTCGTCCTGCCTCCCGCCTCGCTCTCGGTCGAGCTCGCGATGTCGCGCGCCGGGGAGGAGACCGCACTGTTCGCCGGCGCCGACACGGTCGCCCTCGGGGTCGCGGACACGTCGACGTTCGGCGTGGGCGACTGGGCGAGCGTCTTCGCCGCCGCGACGAACACCACGGCCTACGACGGGGCCGACGTCACGTTGCAGGGCTTCGTCACGCCGGGCGACGGCGACGGCGTCAACCTCACCCGGCTCGTGATCACCCACTGCGTCATCGACGCCCAGACGGCGGCGCTGCCGGTGAGCGTCGACGCGGACGCGTACAAGACCGGACAATGGGTCGAGATCACCGGGACCGTCCGTGCGGATGAGAACGGCTCCCTGCACATCGAGCCGACCGATGTCGTGGCGATCGACGAGCCGAAGGACCCGTATGAGTACTGACGACGAGCGGCCGGAGCCGCCCGCCGTCCCGCGGACCCGCGCCGAGCTGCGCGCTGCCAGGGAAGCGGAGGAGCGCGCCGCCGAGGAGCAGACGGCCGCAGAGCGCGCGGCCACCGAGCAGGCTGAAGCGGAGCAGGTCGCGGCGGAACGTGCGGCCGTGGAGCGGATGGCCGCCGAGGTCGCCGCCGAGCAGGCCGCCGTCGATCGCGAAGCTGCGGCGGAGCGTGAGGCGGCAGAGCGCGAGGCGGCGGAGCGTGAGGCGGCGGAGCGTGAGGCGGCGGAGCGCGCTGCTCCCGATGCGGCCGCCGGCGTCCCCGCGATCCCGCAGGCGCCCGAGCCGGTGTTCACCCCCGCGGGGCCGGCGTCCACCCCCGCGGCGAGCAGCGAACCGGGAGATGCATCGGATCCGGGCTGGACGCCGACCACCGACCTCCCCGCCGACGACGATGCGCCTCCGCCCGCGCCGTGGTCCCGCCGCCGCTTCCTCGTCACGATCGGTGCCGTGGTCGGAGTGCTCGTGCTCGTCGGCACCGGACTCGGAATCGTCAGCCTGCTCCAGGGCCCCCGGGTGACCGATGTGCAGGTCGACGCCGCCCAGGCCATCGAATCCTCAGGGAGCCGCGTCATCCTCACGGCGAATCAGCCGCTCTCCGCCATCGACCCCGAGCAGGTCACGGTCGAGCCGTCCGTGCCGTTCACGGTCGATGCCGCCGGTCGGGGCGTCGGCGTGCGCTTCACGGTGCCCCTCGACGACGACACGACCTACACGGTGACCGTCTCCGACGTGACGGGTGCGGGAGGAGGACCGGCCGCCGATCTGACGACATCCTTCGAGACCCCGGCGTCGTCGATCTTCCTCCTGCGCCGCGACCCCGACGGCGACGACATCATCTTCCGCACCGACCTGAGCGGCGAGAACGCGCAGCCGGTGTTCTCCCACCCGCGGATCGACGACTTCCGGGCCACGTCCACGCAGCTCGTGGCCGCGGTCGAGGATGACGACCAGTCGCGGCTGCTCGTGATGGACAGGGACGGCTCCGACCAGCGCGAGCTCCCCCTCCCCGGAGAAGGCTACGTGGGCGCGATCCAGGTGTCCGAACGGGGCAACCTCGTCGGCTACAGCTACTCCGATCGCGAGCTCAGCGACACCGAGGGGCGCGCGAGCGTGCTCGTCACCCAGTCGCTGAGCGGCGACGACGAGCCCCGCATCACCGAGGTCGGAGACAAGCAGGTGAGCGTCTTCGTGTGGCAGTTCGTGCCGGACAGTGCCGCCGTCCTGTTCATCGACTTCGACGGAGCGCTCTCCCTCGTGGACCAGTCGGCCGACACCGGCGTGCAGTCCCTCGGTCTCGCCACGACGATCCAGGGCATCTCCCGCGGCACCTACACCGCGATCGTCGAGCGACTGGACGGATCGGTGGTGGAGCTCGACCTGGCGGACGGATCGGAGGAGCCGCTCGCCGCGTCGGAGCCGGACTACGGCACCGCGACCTCCATCACGCCGTTCCCCGGCGGAACGCTGCGTCACGTCGTCGCCAGGGACGAGGGCGGCCTCCCGGTGGGACAGGCCGTCATCCGCGTCGACGACTCCGGCGCGGCCACGCCGCTGGTCGAGGTGAGTTCGGCCGACTCGATCCTCCAGGCCTGTGCGTCGCCGAGCGGGCAGTACGCCGCGGTGGTGATCGCGCCGGACATGGCGGACAACGCCTACGACGGGATGCTGCTGCCGCTGCCGGAGAAGCTCGAGACGCACCTCATCGACATGAAGACCGGGGACGAGATCGTCGCACTGACCGGTTTCGACGCGTCCTGGTGCCAGACGGCGCCGCGGTTCTGACATGACGGGGCCCCTGGCGCTGCGGCGCGCGACCCGCGACGACGTGATGCGCTCCGCCGTGGAGGTCGCGCCGACGCTCCTCGGCGCGGAGCTGCGGACCGTGGTCGTCGAGGACGGTCGCCCGGTGGAGGTGCGCGTGCGGATCACCGAGGTGGAGGCCTATCACGGGCAGGGCACCGGAGCGCTGGCGGACCCGGGGTCCCACGCCCGCATGGGCCGCACCGCCCGGAACGCCACGATGTGGGGCGAGCCGGGCCATCTCTACGTGTACCTGAGTCACGGCATCCACTCCTGCGTCAACGTGGCCTGCGGTCCCGAGGGGCAGGGTGACGGGGTGCTGCTGCGCGCGGGGGAGATCGTGACCGGGGTGGAGGAGGCGGCCCGGCGACGGCGTGCGGTCCTCCCGCTCGGCCGCACCGCTCGGCGGGACCTCGCGCGTGGGCCCGGACGGCTCGGACAGGCCGCGGGACTGCGGCACTCCCTGCACGACGGCATCGACGCCATCACCGGCGAGGAGCGGAACGGCGCCAGGGCGGAGTTGTGGCTCGGCCCTCCCGTGGTCGACGTGGCCCAGGGCCCGCGGGTGGGGGTGGCGGGCATCGCCGGCACGGACGCGTTCCCTTGGCGCTTCTGGATCCCCAGCGACCCCACGGTGTCCGCGTTCCGGTGGGGCCGGGGCGCCGCCGACGCTTCGAGTCGCGCGAATGGCGGCGTTTCGGGCTGAGATGGGGCCATTCAGGCGATTCGAGCAGCTGCTCGGAGCCGTGCTAGACTGACTCTTCGTCTGCGCACGCTCCTGTGCGCAGTTCGTGTGCTCCCCCTTCTTCCGCCGAGAGATCGGCATGCGGGGCGGCGTGCAGACAAGGGATCTTGGGTGAGGCCGTCCGGTCTCACGGTAATGAAGGAGTCATCATCATGGCAGCAGTGTGCCAGGTGACCGGAGCTGTTCCCGGCTTCGGTCACAACGTCTCGCACTCGCACCGCCGGACGAAGCGTCGCTTCGACCCGAACGTGCAGAAGAAGACCTATTTCGTGCCCTCGCTCGGTCGTAAGATCACGCTCAACGTGTCCGCCAAGGGCATCAAGGTGATCGACGTGCGCGGCATCGAGAACGTCGTCAAGGACCTCCAGGCGAAGGGTGTGAAGCTCTAATGGCCAAGAAGGCTCAGGACGTCCGTCCGATCATCAAGCTGCGTTCGACGGCGGGTACGGGTTACACGTACGTGACCAAGAAGAACCGCCGCAACACCCCCGACCGCCTCGTGCTCAAGAAGTACGACCCGGTCATCCGTCAGCACGTCGAATTCCGAGAGGAGCGTTGATCCATGGCTAAGAAGAGCAAGATCGCGCGCAACGAGCAGCGCAAGGTCATCGTCGAGCGCTACGCCGAGCGTCGTGCCGAGCTGAAGAAGACCCTGGTCGACCCGAACGCCACCGACGAGGCCCGCGAGGCCGCCCGCGTCGGCCTGCAGAAGCTGCCGCGCAACGCGTCGCCGGCTCGCGTGCGTTCGCGCGACGTCATCGACGGCCGCCCCCGTGGTGTCCTCACGAAGTTCGGCATCTCGCGTGTCCGCTTCCGTGACATGGCGCACCGTGGCGAGCTGCCCGGCGTGACCAAGTCGAGCTGGTAAGCACCCAGCGAGAAGGGGCGGGGATCTTCGGATCCTCGCCCCTTTTGCATGCCCGGGAACGCAGGCGATCACGCCGGATCAGGCGCGTATGCCAGGGAGTGCCTGATGCCGCGCGGCGGCCTGAACGCGCGAGCGTGCGGCCGAAAACCTGTGGCACGAGTGGCCAATGTGACGCGACACGCCGGGAAATAGGTCGAAACCCGCGAAATGACGCGGAAATCCGGGTCGCCGTTGGTACATTCGAGGCGGTCACACGACCAACGGGGAGCACCCGCTCCTCGTACCCACACACACGATGCGACGGTCCTTCGTCGCTGGAGGATGACATGGCTGACAAGTCCATCACCAAGACCGAGCTCGTCGCGAGCATCGCTTCCGCCACCGGCCAGAGCCAGGCCACCGTCTCCGGTGTCCTCGACTCGCTGTTCGCCACGGTCTCCGACGCCGTCGCCAAGGGCAGCAAGGTCTCCATCCCGGGCTGGATCTCGTTCGAGCAGGTCGACACGGCCGCCCGCACGGGCCGCAACCCGCAGACCGGCGCCGAGATCAAGATCCCGGCCGGCAAGCGCGTCAAGGTGACCGCCGGCTCCAAGCTCAAGGCTGCCGTCAAGTAAGACCGCACCCGTTCGAAGGTCGCCCCCGCTTCGGGGGCGGCCTTCGTGCGTTCTCCCTGCTGCGCGCGCCTAGGCTGGAGGGGTGAGTTCCCGCACCGAGACGCCGCGCCCGACGTCGGCGTACCGTCTCGCCGGCATCGTGATCCTCCTCGTCGCAGCCGGAGCCGCTCTGGTCTGGGCGCTTCTGGTCGGGGGAGGGGCGAACCCGCCGCTGCTGCAGGATCCAGGGCCGGTGGTGCTGTGGGGCACGCCCTTGGCGAAGCTCGTGATGAACATCGCCGGCGCCGTCATGCTCGGCTCCCTCGTGCTGGCGCTCTTCGGACTGCAGGCGGGGGAGCGCACCTTCGACACGGCCCTGAACATCGCGTCCATCGGCGCCGCCGTCTTCACCGTCTCCGCCGGGCTCGCCGGGTTCTTCTCCTTCATGGCCGCCTTCAACCCGCAGCTCAGCATCGAGCGCGAGTTCGGTTCGCAGCTCGGCCGCTTCCTGCTCGAGCTCCCGCTGGGGCAGTCGTGGCTGATCACAACGATCCTGGGCGCCGTCATCACGGTGCTCGCGTTCGCCTGGCGCACCTGGACACCCACGCTGCTCACCGCCCTGCTGGCCGCGGTGTCTTTCCTGCCGCTGGCGACCCAGGGGCACGCGGGGGACCTCGACGGACACAACATGGCCGTCAACTCGATCCTCCTGCACACCATCGGCGCGGCGGCGTGGCTCGGCGGGCTGCTCCTTCTCGTGCTGTTGCGCGGGCAGCAGGGGCTCGACCTCCCCCGGCTCGTCGGCCGCTACTCGTCCCTGGCGATCGCGGCCTTCGCGGTCGTCGCCTTCTCCGGCTTCACGCGGTCGATCGTGGCCGTCGGGAGCTGGGAGGCCGTGTGGACGACCCCCTACGGACTCATCGTCGTCGTCAAGGCCGTCCTGCTCGTCGGCATGGGACTGCTCGGCGCCTGGTACCGCACGCGGCTGATCCCGAAGCTGAGCGGCGCCCGCGCCTCCCGGTGGTTCTGGGCTCTGGTCCTCGGCGAGGTGGCGCTCATGGGCCTCGCCTCCGGCGCGGCGGCCGCGCTCGCTCGCACGCCCCCGCCGACCGGAGAGGTCGCCGCGTTCGCGCAGACCCCCGCGCAGATCCTCACCGGCTCGCTGCTGCCGCCGGAGCTCACTCTGGAGCGCTGGTTCACGGCCTGGGACATCGACGTGCTGTGGCTCGTCGCGGCGGGCTTCGGACTCTTCTTCTACCTCGCAGGGGTGCGCCGACTCCGGGTGCGCGGCGATCGCTGGCCGATCCACCGCACCGTGTTCTGGGTGCTCGGTCTGCTCCTGCTGGTGTGGGTGACCGGCGGACCCATCAACGCGTACCAGGAGTACCTCTTCAGCGTGCACATGCTGGGGCACATGATGCTCTCGATGGCGATCCCGCTGCTCCTCGTCTCCGGCGCGCCGATCACCCTCGCGCTGCGCGCCATCCACAAGCGCGACGACGGCACCCGCGGTGGTCGCGAATGGATCATGTGGGCCGTCCACTCGCCGTTCGCGAGGGTCGTGACGCACCCGATCGTGGCGGCGGCGATCTTCATCCTGTCCCTCTGGGCGTTCTACTTCACCGACCTGGTGCGCTGGTCGATGTTCGAGCACCTCGGGCACGAGTGGATGGTCGCCCACTTCCTGATCTCTGGGTACCTCTTCGTGATGAGTCTGATCGGCGCCGACCCGGTGCCGTATCGCCTGCCGTACCCCGGCCGGCTCATCACCCTCATCGCCGTGATGGCCATGCACGCGTTCTTCGGCATGGCGATCATGATGCAGGAGGGGCTCATGGTCGCCGACTGGTTCGGTGCGATGGGCCGCGACTGGGGCGCCGACCCGATGACCGACCAGTACGTGGGCGGGGGCATCGCGTGGTCGATCGGGGAGATCCCGACGCTCATCCTCGCGATCACCGTCGCCATCCAGTGGAGCCGGAGCGACACCAAGCTCCAGCGTCGCCGCGATCGGCATGCCGATCGCACCGGCGATGCCGAGCTGGAGGAGTACAACGCGCGGCTCGCCGACCTCGCGGCCCGGGATCAGCGCGCGGCGGAGCGCCAGGGCCGCTGACCGGGCACCGGTCTCACTTCACGGGATCGTCCGGGGAGCCGACGCGGATCGATGCCGAGCCGTCCGGGAGGATGGCGATGGAGCCGTTGACCCGGAAGGGCACGTCTTCGGAGACCGGCTCCACGGAGCCGTCGAAGAGCGACTGGATCTCGACCTCGACGTGCGCCACGGCGTCGGTGGCCGGGATCTGCCAGTGACCGTCGTCGGACGGCGCGACCATGATCTCGGGCTGCTGGGCGATGGACCACTTCGGCGGCGCGGCGATCCTGTTCTCGACGCGCAGGCCGAACGGGCACGCGGTGGGCTGCAGCACCTCCTGCGTGGTGCACGCGGTGAGGAACTCCTCGACGCGCTCCTGGACCACGTCGACGAACTCCTCCGTCGGCTCGGTCTGCACATCGAGAGGGGTCACAGCGAGCGGCTCGTCGGCGAGCACGCCGTGCCCGGTGGACTCCGCGATCGCGGTGTCAACCGTCACGGAGTAGAGCCCGGGGGTGAAGACGAGCAGCGGGAGAGGCTCCAGGGGCAGCGCCGCGGGCCCGGCGGCGGAGACCTGGCGGCGGTCGACCTCGAACCCGTTCACGGAGAACCGGTCGGCTCCGCGCACCGTGAGCTCGACGACGGCGAGGGGGCTGGTCGTGAACCGCCAGTTCGGTGTGACGCCGGCCCAGCCGTCCTGCGCGACGTGGAACGTGGTGGTGCCGGAGTGGCCGCCGGCGCGGTAGCTGACGGTCACCGCGGTGCCGTCGCCGGAGGGCTCCTCGGATTCGACCTCGACGTCGCTGAGCGGACCGAGGGCGGAGCGGCGCAGCATCGCCTCGGACGCGGCGGGGTCGATCCCGGCGTCATCGAGGGTCTCCCGGTCGATAGCGACACCGGGAACGCGGAGGGCATCGGCGGCTCGCCCCTCGGAGAGCAGGTCGAGATAGCGGACCACGAACGCCGACGGGCCGTAGAACTGCCGGTAGAGCGTCGCGCCGCCCGCGCCGATCGCGGCCAGCAGGAGGACGCCGATGAGGCCCAGGATCGCCAGATCGGCGCCCAGGCGCGACCGCCGGGGCGCGCGCGTCCCGGCCCGCTCCATGCCGGTCAGTCTAGGAGGGCGTCCTGGGGGGACGCCGAGCGTCGGCGGCCCCGTCCCGGACGGGGCACGTAGCATGGGGGAGCGCCCCGTGTCCGCCCCGTCAGCCCTGTGAGAACCGTGTCCCTTCCCGCCCTGTCCGAGGAGCAGCAGGAGCTGTTCCGGCTCATCGAGGACACCAGCGAGCACGTGTTCATCACGGGACGCGCCGGCACCGGGAAGTCCACGCTGCTGCAGCACTTCGCCTGGAACACGAAGAAGCAGATCGCGATCTGCGCTCCCACGGGCGTCGCAGCGTTGAACGTGGAGGGGCAGACGATCCACTCCCTGTTCCGCCTCCCGATCGGCCTCATCGGGGACGGCGACATCGATCAGAACGATGCGACCCGACGCATCCTCAACGCGATCGAGACCCTCGTCATCGATGAGATCTCCATGGTCAACGCCGACCTCATGGACGCCATCGATCGGTCGCTGCGGCAGGCGAGAGGGCGGCGGGGAGAGCCCTTCGGCGGTGTGCAGGTCGTCATGTTCGGCGACCCCTATCAGCTCGCTCCGGTCCCGCCCCGGGGCGATGAGGCTCGGTACGTGAAGGATCACTACCGGTCGTTCTGGTTCTTCGACGCGAAGGTGTGGGCGGGCCCGTCGACAGGCTCAGGGGCCCAAGGAGCCCAGGGGGCGTTGTTCGAGGTGGACACCCGGGCGGAGCTGCACGTGCGGGAGCTCGTGCAGATCCACCGCCAGTCGGACGACGGCTTCAAGTCCATGCTCAACGCCGTCCGCTATGGACGGGTGACGGCGGAGATCGCCGGGATCCTCAACGCTCAGGGCGCGCGCACCCCGCCGGAGCCCGAGCCCGGCGAGGTGCCGATGATCACCCTCGCCACCCGCAACGACATCGTGAACAGCATCAACAGCCGGCATCTCGCCGCGCTGCCCGGCAAGGAGCAGACCGCGCGGGCGGAGGTCAACGGCGACTTCGGCCGCGGCGAGGCCTCTCTCCCCGCCGAATCCGAGCTCAAGCTCAAGGTGGGGGCGCAGGTGATGTTCCTGCGCAACGACACCGCGATGACCGGAGAGCCGCCGCGCTGGGTCAACGGCACCATCGGGACGGTGACCCGCATCCTCGGCGGGACCGTGCGGGTGGAGATCGACGGCGAGGAGGTCGACGTCGAGCCGGCCGTCTGGGAGCGGTTCCGGTACGCCTACGACCCCAACACGAAGAAGCTCTCCCGGGACGTCGTCGCCGAGTTCACGCAGTTCCCGCTGCGGCTCGCGTGGGCCGTGACGATCCACAAGTCCCAGGGCAAGACCTACGATCGCGCCGTGATCGACCTGGGCTCCGGGGCCTTCGCGCCGGGGCAGACCTACGTCGCGCTGAGCCGGCTCACGTCGCTCGACGGGCTGTACCTCTCCCGTCCGTTGCGGCCGAGCGACATCCGCGTGGATGAGGACGTGCGCCGGTTCATGCGCGATGCGTGGCTGGCGGCCTCGACGCCGGAGCTGCCGAGGACCTGAGGTCGCTGCCGGGTCAGGCGGCGGCGCGGGCGCGGTCGAGGTCTTCGAAGAGCTCGGTGTTGAAGCGGTACGCCAGCAGCACCTCGTCGATGACGCGCTCGCGCTCCGCCTCGTCCCACGGAGCGGCGTCGAGCTGCTCGCGATAGACGTCCTTGAAGGCGGAGGGGTCGGCGATGTCGTCGAACAGGTAGAAGCCGATGCCGTTGGTCTCGAAGCCGAAGCGCCGCGCCATCACCCGCCCGATGAAGATGCCGCCGGAGAGATCGCCGAGGTACCGGGTGTAGTGGTGCGCCACGAACCCGCCCGCCCACGTCGCGCCCACCTGACGGATGCGGTCGACGTAGCGCTGCGTGGTGGGCAGGGGTGCGATCCGCTCGCGCCACTCGGGGCCGAGGAGGAAGGCGAGATCGGCTTCGAGCGCGGGGAGGCGCGTGAGCTTGTCGCTGAGGAACACGGAGGCCACCGGGTCCTGACGCATCCGCTCTCCCGCGCCTTCGAGGGCGTCGTAGATGAAGTAGTGCTGCGCGACCAGGGCGATGTAGTCCTCGCGCGACCCTTCGCCCTTGAGTAGATCGGACATGAAGCCGGCGGTCTCGCTGCGGGAGTGCGAGCCGGAGGAGCGCTCGCGGAGGGCGGCGGAGAAGGACAGGATCTCGGGCATGGCTTCAGTGTAAGGGCAGCCTAACCTTGGGCGGAAGCCCGAACTGTGCGGGACGACTCAGTCGTGCGGACGCGGTTCGATGCCCAGGCGCGCGCAGGCCGCGTCGTACAGGGCCACGACCTCGCGGCGCACCTCTCGGCGCTCGGTGATCGGACCGCCGGGCCACGGGACGCGGAGCTCCGACGTCGAGCCACCGCGGGAGATCTCCCAGACCCCGACCTGCCCGTCGAAGCCGGTCATCACCGCCCCGTCGATCGCCTCCGCGCACGGTTCGGCGAAGGCGCGGGCGATGAGGAGGTTGTCGTCCGTGTGGTCGCCGTTCATGTGGCGGAGGACGGCGGCGATCACGTCGGCATCGAAATCATGGGGCACAGGGACACCCTACGACGCCACGCGGGGCCGACTTTCAGCATCCGCGTTCTAGACTCAGGGGACACGTCTTCGGGGGTTCCCACACATGCAGCTTCTCTCGTCGCGCCGGTGGCGCGCCGCAGCGGCCACGGCGGCCGTTCTCGGTCTCGTCCTCACCGGATGCTCCTCCGAGGGCTCCTTCAGCTATACGCCACCCCCGCAGGTCGACGCCACGCTTCCCGACGACACGGTCGCGGCGCTGCAGGGCGCGGTCGACAACGCGCTCGCGGCCTCCGGGGCCAGCGGGGCGATCGTCGGGGTCTGGGTGCCGTGGAGCGGCACCTGGGTCGCCGCCACGGGCACGCAGGACAAGGCGGACGGCGGCGAGCTCTCCACCGACATGTCGTTCCGCATCGCCGACATCACCCGGTTGATGACCTGCGACGTCCTCTACGCGCTCGCCGACGAGGGCACCGTGGAGCTCGACGCGAAGGTGCCGGAGTACGTCTCGGGCGTCGCCGACATGGCCGATGTCACTCTCCTCGATCTGTGCAACGGAACCAGTGGCGCCGGTTCGTCCGAGGCGACGGTCAAGAGCGCGTGGCTGAACACGCCGGAGCGGGTCTGGGCGCCCCTCGAGCTCGCGGGTTACGGTCTCGGCCGCGCGCGCGTCGCTCCGCAGACCACGTTCCGCGACTCCGACGCCGGATACCTTCTCCTCGGCCTCGCGTTGGAGCGCGCCTCGGGGATGAGCGCGCGCGAACTGATCGCCGAGTACGTCACCGAGCCGCTGGAGCTCGCCGACACCTCGCTGCCGTCGCCCGCTGCGGCACCGCCGTCGGAGGGGGCGTCGCTCAGCGGACACTACATGGGAGCCGTCGAGGGCGGTTTCACCTGCGCCGCGCCCGTCGACATCACGACGATGTCCTCCAGCACCGGCTTCACCGATTCGGGTGTGGTGTCGACGATCACCGACCTCGGGCGGTACATGCAGGCTGAGGCCAAGCAGGTGCTGCGCACGAAGGACGAGCCGGACCGCTTCGCGTCGCCGCTCCCCGCGTACGACAAGGCACCATCGTGGTACCAGGCGACCGGTGGCGCCTACATCGTCGGTTCTATGATCGGTCAGCACGGCTGGACTCCCGGCTACGCGACGGCGGCGTACTCCGACCCGACGACCGGCTTCACGGTGGCCGTGGTGCTGAACGACTCCACGGGCGGTGCGCGCTTCGCCCAGCAACTCTCCTGGGAGCTGGCGGCGATCGCCTCCAAGGCTCCCGCGGCGGCCGGGGAGACGGCTCCGGAGTTCGGTCTTCCCTATACGGCCGAGCAGTATCACACGGCGATCGCGAACGCCGCGCTCGCGTGCGTCCCTCCGGCCGGCTGAGCGCGTCTTCGACGAGCAGGAGGTCCGCATGGCGATCGTCGACAACGCCGTCTACGTCGATGGCGTGCGCACCGAGAACCCGCAGAGCCTGAACGACACGTTCGAGCGGATCCGCGAACGACGGGGCATGGGGTGGATCGGTCTGTATCGGCCGAGCCCCGAGGAGATCCGCGCCGTGGCTGACGAGTTCGGCATCCACGAGCTGGTCGTGGAGGACGCGCTCTCCGGTCACCAGCGCGCCAAGCTGGAGCGGTACGGCGACGTGCTGTTCATGGTCCTCCGCCCCGCCCGCTATCTCGACGAGCGCGAGGAGGTCGAGTTCGGCGAGGTGCACGTGCTGGTAGGACCCGACTTCGTCGTGACGATCCGTCATGCGGAGTCGCCGGACCTCGGCCGCGTGCGTCGCCGGCTCGAGGCCGATCCCGCTCTGCTCGCCCACGGCCCTGAGGCGGTGCTCTACGCGATCCTCGACGAGGTCGTCGACGAGTACTCCCCGGTCCTCGCCGGACTCGAGAACGACATCGACGAGATCGAGGGTCAGCTCTTCGAGGAGGACGCGGACGCGACCCAGCGGATCTACGACCTCGGTCGCGAGGTGATCGACTTCCAGCGGGCGACGCAGCCGCTGACCGGCATGCTCGAGGCGCTGCTCCGCGGATCCGAGAAGTACCGCGTGAGCGAGGAGCTCCAGCGGTACCTGCGGGACGTCCTCGACCACACCCTGCGCGTGAGCGACAAGGCGACGACCTTCCGCTCCGTCCTCGACAACGCCCTCACGGTCGAGTCGACCATCGTCGCGCGACGCCAGAACGACGAGATGCGACGGATGACGGAACTCAGCATCCGCCAGAACGATGAGGTGAAGAAGATCTCCGGCTGGGCGGCGATCCTCTTCGCTCCGACGCTCGTCGGCACCGTCTACGGCATGAACTTCGACCACATGCCGGAGCTGCACTGGGCACTCGGGTACCCTATGGCGGTGCTGCTCATGGTGGCGATGGGCGTCGGGCTCTACGCGGCGTTCAAGCGCAAGGGCTGGCTGTAGCGCCCGACGGCGCCGGATCAGTCCTCGCCGTCGGCCTCCGGCATGCCAGGACCGGGGCCCGGGCGCACCTCCGCGTCGTCGCGGATGTCGATGCGCGTGTTGCCGTCGTGCTCCGAGACGTCCACGCGCGGCGCGGCGTCGGCCTCCGTGGCATCGGGAGCGGAGGTCAGCTGGTCGTGACGGTTCTCCTCGAACGTCTCGTCAGCGGCGTTGTCAGGCGTGCTCATGGCTCTCCTTCGTGTCGGCGGTCTTCGATCGATTGCGGGTCCATCGGGCGACAGCGTAGAGCACCCCGCCGACGGCGAGGAGGATGGCGCCGAACAGCCACACCTGCGGACGCTGCTGGGTGAGCAGCAGGATGCAGGACGCGATGCCCAGCACCGGGACGAACGTCCACACGCGGAAGTGGTCGTGCTCGACCTTGTCGCGGCGCAGGACCAGCACCGAGATGTTCACGCTCAGGAAGACGACGAGCAGCAGCAGCACGACGGTCTCGGCGAGGGTCGCGAGGTCTCCGACCAGCGTGAGGCCCATCGCCACGAGCGTCGTGGTCAGGATCGCGACCCACGGGGTCTTCCGCTTCGGCAGGACGCGCCCGAGCACCGACGGCAGGAGGTTCTGCTCCGCCATGCCGTAGGTGAGGCGGCTGACCATGATCATCGTGAGCAGCGCACCGTTGGCGACTGCGATGAGGGCGATGAGGCTGAACAGCCAGGACGGGACGCTGACCCCGGTGGCCTCGACGACCGCGAGCAGCGGACCGCTGGACTCCTGCAGTTCGGACGCCGGCAGGGCGACGGCGCTGGCGATGCCGACGAGTACATACACGACGCCCGCGGTGAGGAGTGCTCCGAACAGCGCGCGGGGATAGGTCCGCCGCGGGTCCTTGACCTCTTCGATCATGTTGGCGGAGGTCTCGAAGCCGACGAAGGAGTAGTACGCGATCACCGCGCCGGAGAGCACCGCCAGCGCGACGTTCGCCCCCTCCGGCACCTGCGTCGCCCGGGACAGGTCGCCGCCCCCGCCGCCGACGAACACCGCCACGACGACGATCACGATGACGAGGCCGCTGAGCTCGATCGCCGTCATCACGAGGTTCGCGCCCATCGACTCGCGGATGCCGCGGGCGTTGAGCAGGCCGACGATCGCGAGGAAGACGATCGCGACCGGGATGGTCGGCAGGTCGATGAAGGTGCTGAGGTAGTCGCCGGCGAAGGCGATGGCGAGACCGGCCGCGCTGGTCACACCCGCCGCGAGCATGCTGAAGCCGACGAGGAAGGAGACCAGCGGGCTGTGGAACGCGCGCTCGGCGAAGACCGCGGCGCCGCCGGCGCGCGGATACTTGGTGACGAGTTCCGCATACGAGCCGGCGGTGAGCATGGCGAGAAGGAGGGCGAGGACGAGCGGTGCCCAGAGCAGACCGCCCACGTCCTCCGACAGCACGCCCATGAGCGCATAGATCCCCGCGCCCAGGACGTCACCGAGGATGAACGCGAACAGGAGGGGGCCGGTGATGGCGCGGCGCAGCCGGGTGGGTGTCTCGGCGCGCGGCTCGGTCTGGGCGGTCATCCTTGCACGGTACGGCCCGGAAGCCGGTGGGGGCGACGGGCTTGACAGTCCCGCCGCCAATGAGCCAGCACAGGACGACCTCGCGCTATCCTCAGTGCCGCAAGGCGGGTCGTCGCCCGGACCGTTCCGGGGAGACGGGGGGCCGCCTGCGATCCACAGAAGGACACTCTCATGATCGGTACACCTCGTAAGGCGCTCGCAGAAGCGATCGCCACGTTCCTCTTCGTCCTCGCCATCATCGCCGCGGTGAACAGCGGAAGCCCGCTCACCCCGCTCGCGATCGGCTTCACGTTGATGGTGCTCGTGTACTCCACGGGCCACATCTCCGGCGCCCACCTCAACCCGGCGGTCTCGCTGGGCGTGTTCCTGCGCGGCGGGCTCAGCGTCGCCGACTTCGTCTCCTACCTCGTCGCGCAGTTCGCCGGCGGGGCGCTCGCCGCTCTCGTGGCTCTCGCCGTCTGGCCGGCGGGGGAGAAGGCGATGGTCATCGAGGTCGGCCCGGCGTTCCTCGTCGAGGCGCTGTTCACCCTGATCCTCGTCTGGGTCGTGCTGAACTCCGCCACCTCGAAGGACACGGCGGGCAACTCGTTCTACGGACTCGCGATCGGTGCGACCGTCTTCGTCGGTGCGGCGACGGTCGGCTCCATCTCGGGTGGCGGATTCAACCCCGCGGTGGCGCTCGGCCTCTCGGTCAGCGGGCACTTCGCGTGGAGCTCCCTTTGGCTCTACATCGTGGCTCCCGCGGCCGGTGCGATCATCGCGGCGCTGCTGTTCCGGGTGCTCAACGCCGACGACGCGCGGAAGATCGCTGCGGACGCCGAGTAGACACGATCGACGGAGCGCCGCATCCTTCCGGGGTGCGGCGCTTCGTCGTGTCGTCAGGGGCGGCGCCGACCCCGCCGCCGCAGCGCGGCCGACGCGACGGCGACGATCGTGCCGACGAGGACGCCGATGATCGTCTCCAGGACGCGATCGGTCAGCAGGTCGGCGACCGGGGTGGGTGCGGCCAGGTGCACCATCAGGAGGGCCAGCGGAGTGACGAACACCATGGCGATGCCGTAGTTGCGGCCGATGAACAGTTCCGCCGTCCCCTGCAGGACCACCACGACAGCGATCACGGCGAGAGGCGGCATGTCGAGAGCGAGGATCCCGGCGGCCACCAGCACGCCGAGCAGCGTGCCGACGAGGCGCTGGATGCCGCGGATCACGCGGGCGTTGAGCTGCGCGCCGCTGACTGCCGCCACCGCGCCGACCGCCGCCCAGTACCAGTGAGTGCCGCCGAGGAGCAGGCCCACGACTCCGGCACCGACGATCGCGACGGCGACCGAGGCGGCCATCTCGGCGGCGACCGGGCCCACGGACGGGCGCCGTCGCGGCGGCGCCTCCGCCGTGCTCCGGGTGACCACGGCGACGAGGACGGTGAGTGCGAGGCCGAAGAGCACGCTCGCCCCGCCGACGAGCAGGACCGCGCCGAAGGAGGCGCCGGTGGCGGGGATGGTCGCGCATGCGCCGGTCGCGAAGACCGTGAACAGCGGACCGGGCGGGTGCCACTGCAGGACGTAGGCGAGGAGCGTCACGGCCGCCGCGACCAGTGCGACGACGAGGATGCTCAGCACGGCGGGGGCGGCGAGGACCGACAGCGCCGTGCCGATCAGCATCGCGCCGAGCAGCACGCCTCCGGCACTCGCCTGCATGCGGATCCGGTCGCGGAAGACGTCGTGCCGGCCGTAGAGCGCGGCGAAGGCGCCGAAGCTCGCGTAGATGCTGAGGTCGAGCCGGCCGACGGCCCACAGCACGAGCAGCGGGACGGCGACGCTCACCGCGGCGCGCAGGGCCACCCGGTGATCGCCGCGGTGCGGGCCGACGCGCAGGACCCCCGTCCACACCCGTCCCTGCGATTCCGTCACCGATCAAGCCTACGTCCGTCGCCCGGCACCGATGTGCGAGGGTGGAGGAGATGACCACTCCGCCTCCGCCGCGCCGCACCCTCCTCGTCGGCTTCGGGAAACTCGGCGCCCGGCTCGCGCCGCTGCTCCTCGGGGACGGAGGCGCCGTCGTGGCACTCCGCCGCAGTGCCGGAGCGGTTCCGGACGGTGTGCAGGCGCTCTCCGCCGACCTCGCCGTCCCGCTCACGGGTCCGCTGCCCGAGGTCGACGCGATGGTGGTGACGCTGCCACCCGGGCCGGACGTGTCGTTGTACCGCACGGCGCTCTCGCACCTCGCGGCGGCGTTGCCGTCCCCGCCCGCGCGGACGCTCTTCGTCTCGTCGACCGGGGTGTTCGACGGCGCCGGTGGCGCCGAGCCGGTGACCGAGCGGGTCGAGCCGGTGCCCACCACGGGTCGCGGCCGCGGTCTGCGCGACGGAGAGCGCGCGGCCGTCGAGCTCTTCGACGCCGTGGTCGTGCGCCCCGCCGGCATCTACGGTCCCGGGCGTGAGTTCCTCCTCCGGAAGGTCAGGGAGGGGGCTCCGGTGGCCCACCGTCGCCGCACGAACCGGATCCACGAGATCGACCTGGTGCGCGCTCTCGACCTGCTGCTGCGGACGCCGGAGCCCCCGGCGCTCGTGCACGCCGTCGATGCGGCACCCGCTCCTCTGGGAGACGTCATGACCTTCCTCGCCGACCGCCTCGGTCTGCCGGTACCGCCCGACGACGGCAGTGCGCCGA
Organism: Microbacterium sp. C-MGS6; assembly: GCF_058140415.1. Taxonomy (NCBI): domain Bacteria; kingdom Bacillati; phylum Actinomycetota; class Actinomycetes; order Micrococcales; family Microbacteriaceae; genus Microbacterium; species Microbacterium sp. C-MGS6. The sequence continues at coordinate 3,332,265 of NZ_CM176934.1, read as the reverse complement.
GCGGCTTCGTCTACGACGGCACGCTCTTGCGTTCGGTTCTCGGGGACCTCGCGTACCCGACGTACGAGGACGGGTACACGGAGATGATCGCGGCGCGAGGTCCGTGGCCTGCACGTCTTCACGGAACCACTCCATCTGGCGAGCCAGGGCGCGCGGATCGCTCGTCGTTGTGATCTCCTCCTCGACGTCGGCTCAGCCAGCGCCGGTCCACGGCTGTTCCTGCCAGCTCCGACCTTCGGGGATCCCGGCGAACTCTCCCCCTCGGTCCAGAGCTGCACACGTCGCTGACCGTCGAACTCATAGACCGTCGCGAGGGTCTCGCTCTCGTAGACCTTCCATCGAGGATCCTCGCGCTGCTCGGCTGTGAGCTACTCCGGTTCAACCTCTGACGCGGAGGTCCTACCGAGGTCCGTAGTGTCGCCTGCCGGCGTCAGCACATCTTCGAATGATCCGGCGGGGTGGGCCAGTACCTCTTTGATGCGCTCGAGGACCTGCTCCATGTGAGCAGGTGCGGGGCTCTTCGCCGCCGGCCCTCCACGTGATGCAGGACATCCATCAGAGTGTCCAGGTCCTCCAACTGGAGCGAGTCACCCTCGATGTGGTCATAGGTCCAGGGCACACGGTCCACCAGGGTTGCCCGCTGTTCCTCAGCCCAGGGGATGCCGGGAGCAGATTCGACAGGGTTGCCCGTCGAGCTCTCGGCGATGTGGTCAGTCATCGTCGTCGCCTCTCACTCTCGCATCACGCCGGCGCGCGACCAAGGGGTCCCCACCCTCGTCGATGAACGGAATCGACGCGTAGCAGCGGGGGTTAGTTGAGCCGGGGACCGTTCGCCTCGGAACCGAAGGGCCCCGTGACCGGCTCGGTTCTCGGGTGGGGCTGCGTGGGCCGCTGCGGGTCTGCGGCCCGTTCCGTAGCGACGCGCACCGCTCGGATCGTCGAAGGGACCTCCGCCGCGTCATGGGTGGCGCGGATGGCCTCTGGCGCTGCTTAGCCGAGGCGCCTCATGGTGGGTTCGCAAGTCGGGCGTCGCATCGGGGACTTGGGACATCATCACAGCCGCCGACAGGCACTCTCTCGCCCAGCGCTGTTCTTCGTGCGCCGTCAACGTGCTCGGCAGCCCTCCGGCGTCGATAGCGCGACGTGTCTCCTGCGAGGCGACGGGTGCAGTGTCCGGGGAGACGGAGCGATCGTAGAGCACGGGCTGTGACCGGGTGCTCACCGCGATGTGGTCGACGATGCCGGCAGCGACGAGCTGCTCGACAGTCCTCCGAGGAAGCGCGACACCGCGCCGAGAAGATACCGCGCCAGAAACCGCGAGAGCTCGCACCTCCACGCGGTACCCGCTGTCGCGAAACGCGCGAATCGTCGCGTCGACGACGCCCAGCTGACGCATCGTCGTCTCCAAGATCACGCTGCGCCTCGCCCGGCGGAGATGGGCGGCGGCCATCCCTACCCAGGGTCTTGATAGAAGATCATCCGTTCTCAGAGCAGTGGTGGTCGGTCAGTCCGAGCAGTCGACCGGCTGACGCGGGACACGCACGAGCAGGATGCGCTTTCGTCGGCGGGCGGCGATCCTCATTCCCGGAACGCAGCGCATGTAGATCCGCGCGAGACGCTCATCCTTCGTGTGCGCGTAGACGATGATCTGACGGGCGTCTGCGACGGTCGTCAGCGCGTCGCGTACGTGGAGACGAAGCCGGTGGCCTTCGAGGGTTGCGCCGGGGCGGATCACGTGATCGGCGAGGTACCAGCCGCGCGGCGTGGAGACGATCGCGAGGCGAGCATCGGGAGTGGCGTACGTGCAGCGTTCCATGCGCGCCCACTGGAGAGCGAAAGCCATCAGCAAGGTGGCTGCCAGCACGAGTACGGCAACCCCCAGCAGCACCCACCAGGGAGCACCCGAGAGCGCCACGGCGACCACGACGAAACACAGAGTCAGGACAATCAGCAGGATGCTGGTGTACCGCAGCGGCTGATAGCTCATCGTCCACACAGCCGCCTGATAGGACTGCAGCAGCGTCTCCCAGCGCGTCCCCGCGACGGCTGGCGGAATCCGTACGTTGCGTTTACCCACTCGGTGTCACGCCCGGATGAGCGACGCGTTCAGGAACTCTGCAAACTTGCGCACGACGGCCTCATCGTCGTCCAGATCCGGAAGTGGTTCGCCATCAACATTCACCGGGGCGAAGTACACGGGGCGCTCGAACTCGATCAGCTCCAAGCGCAGAACGCGCTTCGAGGACACGGCGTTGTTCGGACGGCCCTTCTCCGACGCCACGCGCGTGATGTGGTCGGTGTTGACGAGGCTGTGTTCACCAATGACGGCCTCACGAAGAGTGATGAATGCCAACGGAACTCCTTGAACTAGGTGATGGTGATGCGAAACGTGCAAGCAGCAGCCATGAGCGCCGCATCGCTGGTGTCAATCTCAGTCTCGCGTGAAGCACGGACACCCGGGTACCCTCGGGAAGCCAGAAAGCTCGGCACTAGCTTGCCCGTGCTTGCTCGGGACCTGCACGCCTCGACCGTTTCGGTGCGACTGTCCGTCAGCTGGTCTAGAATGTACGCAGAAGCAATACCCCTCCAAAACTGCGTAGCAGTGGAGGGTGCACTACCCCGACTGCGTAGCAGCGGGATACCCGCGTAGCGGGTATCGATGAGATCCCAAGCCGGCGGGACCGGCCCCCTGTCTCATCGGCGGAGAGGCCCTAAGCCGGCGGGACCGGCACCCTGTCTCCCCGCAGGTGGTCTGCGCTCGCGCCGTCATCTCCCGTCCTCCCCGTGGGTCCGGGCTAGGTGTCCGCTGAGTCGATCGCAGATTGCGGATCAGTCCGCCCACCAAAAGCCCAAGCTGACCTTGTCTTTCCTGACCGGCGCCGGGCGACGGGGCGCTAGTGCCAGTTCGGAGACACGGTGTCTGACTACCTCTCGCAGCTCCTCGACGCCGCGCCGCCCGCATCGGTCGTCGCCCTGGTCGCGGTCAGCGCCCACTATTGCCTCAAAGTGCTCCTCGCGATCATGGCAACCTTCGGACGGGGCGAACGCCGGAAGAACGCCGAGCGCGTGCTGAAACTCTTGGTGCGACCAAAACGACCCCGGGGTTCATAGAGTTCGATCGTCCGTCGACGCCACGCGCCGTGCTTGGCTGCCTCCAGCACCGATCCCGCTTGTGATCGCTTGTCGCCGGTAGGCAGAGCGCATCGCGCCAGGATTGCCCATCGCCGGGCAACATTCACCGTGGCCCCAGTCGTTCCCAGCCCCTCTTGGATAGAACAAATATACGAATCTCAAGCGGTTGCTGAATCTCCGATATCGAGTATTATGTCAGCTCACAGAGCGGGGCAATGGCGTGCGGTCCAGGCCATGGAGAGGTCCAGGGTTCGTTGGCCCGAACCCCTCCATGGTTACAGCCCGCGGTCGGCGGCGATCACGTGCACCCTGAGGGTGTCCCCCTCGACTGCCCAGTACACGGTGAGGTCCGTCCCCGGGACCTTGGTCCCATAGAGCTTCCGGGTGGACACGAACTCGGACCACGGGGCGCGCCGCGCGTACTCCGGGTCCTCGAGGATGCGTTCGATGACATCCCACAACTGGTTGTAACTGTGGTCGTCGAGGGTGTCTTCGGCGCCCTGCGCCACCAAGGTGAATGAAACTTCCATACGACAAGGATACCATGGGTTTTACCCCCCTAGGGGCAAAACCCACCGAACCCCGAATGCCCAACTACCCTAAACTCGTGCTACATTTGAATCACTAGCTGAGAGCAGCTAGGAGAGAACGCGGCCCGGAGCCGCGGAAAGTGACATTAAAGGGGACCGACCAGATCATGACACTCGTGCATTCAGATGCCCGGGGCCGTCTCAGCCTTGGGAAGATCGTCCAGGCTGATCGCGACTACCGGGTGACCACCAGCCCGCACGGCACCGTCACGCTCGAACCAGTGACGGTGATCTCCGACTACGAGGCAAAGGTCCTCGCGAACAAGCCACTCGTTGAGGCACTGGATATCGCCGCCGCTCAGGTTGAGCGAGGCGAGGTCCACACCGTGACCCGACGCCGGCGACTCACACCAGCCTGACAATGTTCAGGAACGCACAAGGGCCCGTGACGATTGTCACGGGCCCTTGTGCGTGTCCGGTGGGGGAGCCGTGCTTGATCACTTAGGCCGAATTTTTGAGCTCGCGAGCTGGGGCTGGCAGAGGTCCGCCAACCGCTCCAAAGGACGGACCGGTGATAAATGCCCTGATGGAAGAACTCGCTTAGGGCTTCTGGGCTCCCGGATTCTCCCCAGCGAGGTGTGCACGACCCGATGCCGGCGATCCTCAGCCCGACACCTGGGACGCATGACTCATCCCGTCCTCAGCGCCTCGGTTGTCAGAGCTGATTGAACTCGTCGAGGTAGTCGGGGGGCATGGAGTCCACGAGGTTTCGTAAGTCCATTTCGTTGATGAAGGGTGCAGCAGTGACGCCGACCCACCTATGTGTTGCGGCTGACCAGGCTTCGATCGCCTCCGAAACGACAAAACCGACGAGGCGTGCGTACGTGTCTGGTCCAGCCCATGTGCTCGCCAGGTGATTCATCTCGCCATGCACGATTCCTGACATACCGGAATAAGCCGAAGCGATCGACGGGATCTCGTCGTTGAGACGCTACGAGTAGTTGAACGCGGTCTTTGCCCTTCCCCTCCCAACGATCACTTGCGCCACGTCATCGGTTTCCTTGCCCCTCTTATCCATCCTCCGACTGATCTTGATACCGTCCTCGACCAGTGTTTCTATGACTCGATCGCGTAATTCGACGGCCTTCTCCGGGTCGGCTGGCGCGCCCGTATGGATGGAGTGGAACAGCGAGGCGTAGGCGCGTGCGGCCCGCGTGTCAGAGTCTTGGCCGGCCGCGAGAACCCACGACGCGGAAGCGGAGACCTCTGCGATCGCACGCGCGATGGGGGTCGCCGGTACTGGGTAGAACGTCTCGTGCTGCATGAGCAAATGCAGCCCTTCAAGGTGCGACAGTAATGCATTCGCCATCGATTGCGCGTGTTCCAAACGGTAGTCGAAAGCCAGCCGTTGGCTTCCCCGCTGGATGGCTGCTCGGTCGCTCCCGATCACGGTCGTCGCGGGCGCGTTCAGCACCCAACTCCGCATCTTCCCGGTGATGCGTGTGACGTGGGTACGACTCTGTTGCACGATCCGTCGGGTCGAGACGCCCGCCAGCTCGAACCGTCTGCGGCCCTCATCGTCCATGCGTCCATCATGGCGTGCCCGTCGCGGACATTCGGGTCTCGGTCCTTTGGGTGCTGCTCCTGTGGTTGCGGATGGTCGCTGCGGAAGCACGGAGCGGAGTTATCGTCGCGGACAGCGAACCAGCGGAACCGCAGGGAGCCTGCCCGCTCGGATGGCGCGACTTCGCGCTGTACCCACCAGTGTGCCGCGCGGCACGAAGAGAAGCCGCTGGCTCTGGTTACAGTGATCTGCGTGAGTGGTGACGACGCTGAGATCCGCGACCTTCAGAAGGCTCTCTACGGGAGGGACGGCACCGTGACGAGGGAAGGACTCGACCGGCTCGCTTCTCTCAGATCTCCGAGGGAAACCGTTTCAGCTCCAGCTTGCGTTGACGAAGCCGAGGAGGAGCTCGAGAACCCGGTGACCTCTCACAGCGACGAGGAGGGCGGCCGCGCAGTCTGCCCGCCGACGGTCGCGACGGGCTCTTCCGGCTCCTCCAGGAACGCATGGCTGTTGAGTGCTGGTGGCGTCGGGCTTCTGGGGCTCGGCGTGGTTGCAGGCCTAGCGCTGGAGGCGAATGAGCCTACCCAGCCGATTGCGCATGCGGTGCCACCGTCCATCGGGATGCTCAAGGAAGACACGGTCGTCTACTTCGGAGAGGTCGGAGAATCACGAGTGTGGTCGGCGGTCGATCTGGAAGGACGCCGCTGCGTGTTGGCCGCCGCTCCGCCGCCGACCAATGGCGGAGACATGGTCTGCAAGTCAGACGCCTCGACTGTCGCCCTCTCGGTCCCGAGCGGGCGCACAGGCCTCGCAATGGAGTACGCGGTGTCCTTTGACCCTGAAGGCCGCGCCCTTCCGACGCTCACCGTTACTCGCGGGTGAGGTCAATGGTTGACGGGTGCATCAAGATTCTCGATGCACCCGTCAACGTCACGTAGGTTAGCTACGCGTGATCTTCTTGACGGTCACAGGCGACGAGAAGTACTGCGTGTTGCCCGCCGCGGCCCAGACACCATACTGAAGGCTCGAGCCGTACCAGGCGGTCGTTGTGTAGGCGCCCGCGGACAGCTTGATAGCGGGTCCCCACGTTCCGGTGTATGTGCCCGTTCCGCGGAAGCAATACACCGCTTCCTTCGCGCCGGCGGTGACGGTCAGCTTCGCCGGGTTGTCCAGACACTTCATGTCGATCGCGAACGTCGAGATCGGGGCCTCCGACGGCGTCGCTGCGATCTGCACCCCTGTCTCGACGTCGACCAGGATGTCCATCGGGACGTGTGCCTCCGCCGCTTCGGCAAGGAGCTGCTGGACTTCCTCGGGTGACTGCTCCTCTGCCAGCGCGAACAGCTCGTCCCGCTGCTCAAGGTCATTCTGGATGACCCCAGGAATCTGCTCGACGGTGATGCTCCCCTTCGTGGAAGCGGATGCGGGTGCAGCAACAAGCGCGCTGGCGATCAAAGCGGCTGCGACTGCCCCAAGGGCATGACGAATCTTCATCAATCCTCCGGTTGTTTGGCCCCCACACTGGGGCACTGCTCTCAACCTAGAAGCTTGCCAACACCCCTGTCTGTCCCCCATGTGGCCTACACCTCGCGCCATGCGAGCAATGCTTGATGTCGCTCGTGAACACGAGTGCAGTGCCTGCACTGGCTCCTCTCCGAGCTGGTCACGCCCCCGGAGGAACCCACCTTCCTCGCGGGGGTTCTGCGCCCGCTGGCTGGCCAGCAAACAGAAGGCCCCGTCCTCGTCGGAGGACAGGGCCAAGTGCGGGGGAAGGACGAGTAGCTACTCGGCGGGCACGAGAATCACCGTCTTGGTCGTGCCCAAGGCAGTGACTTCGAAGGACAGCTTGCCGTCCTCGTAGTTGAATGTCTTCGTGTCGTCCTGAGAAGCGAGAAGAGCGGAGGCAGTGGCCTCCTCGTCACGCGCAGACTCCCACGCGAAGTCGCCGGCCTCCGTAGGTGCCTCGTAGGTGCCGACCCAGTACACGGAGCGGGAGTCGTCCTCGTCATTGAACCAGTCCACCGAGATGGTGTCTTCGGTGATGGTCGCAATGTGGGATACGTTGTCACCCTCGGCCGTCCAGTCCCCCACCAGGTTGGCGGGTTGCGCCGGCTGTACCGAGCTGGCGTCCAAACCGGAAGACGCATCGGTCGTCGAGCACGCTGTAAGGACAAGTGCAGCGGAGACGAGAGCGGCGGCGGCGAATCTGCGAATGGTCATACCATTCCCCTTTCAGTTTGGCGCCTAGAGCCTATTGGACCGCGCATGCGGCGATGTTGGTGCACCCCCGTTCATTTCGTCCCTCTTCCGGAGGGCTAGCCCGGGCGTCCCTGCCTGCGCTGGCCGAGCGCCGGGGAATACCCGCCGGTCGGCGACTGGTCCCTCCCCTCGAACCATGCGACCCTCGCGTTCGGAGCGGCCGTCGTGATCGCCGTCGCCCTGGTGGGTGTGAATATGGTGTGGGCCGCGATCGCCCTCGCGGCGCTTGTCGCCGCGGGCCGGGTGCTGCAGGGAGTGCAGTATGTGCACGACATCGCACTGGGTGCGACGTTCGGGAGGGTCATCACGGGCGTCATCGTGCTCGCCGCGGTGGGCCTCGCCGCACGGCGTCAGCGTCGCGTGACGCGGAGCTGAGGGCATTCCGGGCGTCCGTCGTCCGGCGTACCGTGGGCGCATGACGAATGCGCAGACGGCCGTCGAGGTCGTCGACTGGCGGCGGCGGGTGTTCGCCCTGTACGAAGCGGTGCGACGGGCCGACTCCCCGGAGGAGGCGCACGAGCTGTGGCGGATCGAGCGCGACGAGCTGCTGCTGCGGCACCCGGCGACGCCCCTCCTTCCGGAGGACAGGGCACCGTTCGAGGGACTCCCGATAGCGCCGTACGACTCCGCCTGGCGGTTCGAGCTTCCGATCCTCGACACCGAACCGGCATCCTTCGAGTTCGCGACCGGGACCGACGGCGTCGTGCCGTTCGAGCGCGTCGGCGTCGTGGAGATCCCTGACGCCGGATCGCTCGACGTGTGGCGGCTCGCCTCCTACGGCGGCGGGCTGTTCGTGCCGGTGCGCGATGCCTCCGCCGGGCAGAGCGGGGGGACGTACGGCGGCGGGCGCTACCTCATCGACACGATCAAGGGTGCCGACCTCGGGGCCGACCCACGCCGCGGCACGATCGTGCTCGACTTCAACTTCGCGTACAACCCGTCGTGCGCCTACGACCCGGCGTGGGCGTGCCCGCTAGCGCCACCCGGCAACGTGCTGACGGTGCCGATTCCGGTTGGAGAGCTCCGATGAGGCCGCTGCGGTACGCGATCAACGTGACACTCGACGGCTGCTGCCATCACGAGGCGGGGCTCCCGCCGGATGAGGAGTCGATGCGCTTCTGGACCGCGGAGCTGGAGCGCGCCGACGCCCTGCTCTACGGCCGGGTGACGTACGACATGATGCGGGCCGCGTGGCGGCGTCCGGAATCCGGGGTCTGGCCGGACTGGATGGAGGAATGGGAGACACCCTTCGCCGAGGTCATCGATGGCATGCCGAAGCACGTGGTGTCGTCGACGCTCGATGCCGTCGACTGGAACGCGGAACTCGTGCGCGGCGACCTCGCCGAGGCCGTGCGGCGGCTGAAGGTGCAGCCGGGGGAGGGCCTGTCGGTCGGCGGGGTGGCCCTGCCCGCGACCCTCGCGGACCTCGGGTTGATCGACGAGTACGTGTTCGTGGTGCATCCGGTCGTCGCGGGGCACGGCCCTCGGCTGCTCGACGGCGTGCACGAGCGTCTTCGGCTCGAACTCGTGGAGCGGCGGGAGTTCCGCTCCGGTGCCGTCATGCAGCGGTATCGTCCGGTGGCCTGAGCGGGTGCACCGGTCTCCACCGTGATCACCTCGCGTCAGCGACGCGTCCGGAGGCAGGTCGCCCCGGCCACCAGATGCGGTCGCCGACGAGCGCGAAGAGTGCCGGCACGACCACGGTCCTGACCACCAGGGTGTCGACGATCACGCCCACGCCGACGATCAGCCCGAGTTGCCCGAGGGTCACCAGCGGCAGGACGCCGAGCGCTGCGAACACGGCGGCGAGGACGATGCCGGCGCTCGTGATCACGCTGCCGGTGTGTGCGACGGCTTCGACCATGCCCACCCGCGTGCCCCGCAGCGCCGCTTCGGTCCGCGCACGGTGGACGAGGAAGATCGTGTAGTCGATGCCGAGGGCGACCAGGAACAGGAAGGCCAGCAGCGGCACCGGGAGATCGAGCGCGTGCTGTCCGAACAGCACGCGACTGAGCCAGGCCCCGGCGCCGATGGCGGCTACGGCGCTCGCCACATTGACGGCGAGCAGCAGCAGCGGGGCGACGAACGACCGCAGCAGGAACACGAGCACCAGGAAGCTCACCGCCAGGACGAGAGGCACCACGACGCCGAGGTCCGCGACGTTTCCGGCACGGGCGTCGAGATCTGTCGCCACCGCGCCGCCGACGACCGCCTCGGCCCCCGGGACAGCGTGCACGGCATCGCGGAGTCCGGTGATCTGGGCGAGGCTCTCCTCGGTGCTGGGCGCATACTCGCTGGTCACCAGGATCTCCGTGAGCTTCTCATCGTCCGTCGTCCCGACAGGAGTGGCGCGGACGATGCCCTCCACGTCGCGCGCCGCAGTGAGGACGGCTTCGGCTTCGCCGCTGTCCGTGACGATGAGGATCGGCTGCGCCTCTCCTGCCGGGAAGTGGTTCGAGAGCACCTCGAGACCCGTCGCGGACTCGGACGGGACCCGGAACTTGTCGACCTGGTCGAGCCCGACGGTCGTCCCGACGAGGCCGATCGTCATCACGGCCAGCAGGGCCGCACCCCCGAGGAGGCTCCCGACCGGCCGGCTCACGACGCGCGTCGCGATCGTCCGCCACACCCCGCCGCGCCGTGCGGCAGCTCCGGGACGAGGGACGAACGGCCAGAACACGTTCCGTCCGCACACCGCCAGCAGGGGAGGCAGCAGGAAGAGGACGGACGCCAGGGCGACCAGCAGGCCGATCGCGGAGGAGACGCCGAGCCCGTGCGTGCCGGGGATCACCGCGAGGACGAGCGTCAAGAGTGCGAGGACGACGGTGAGGTTCGAGGCGAGGATCGCCGGAGCGGTCCGCCGCCACGCGGTGCTGAGCGCCCGGCGATGGCTTGTGGTGGTGGCGAGCTCTTCCCGGTACCTCGAGATCAGGAGGAGGGCGTAGTTGGTCCCGGCGCCGAAGACGAGGACGCTGATGATCCCGGCGTCGAACTGCAGGTCCCACGCGGAACCGGCAGCCGCGGTCAGGCGGCCGGCGAGTCCGTCGGCCAGACCGACGGCGGCGAGCGGCAGCAGCCACAGCACCGGTGACCGGTACGTGACGATGAGGAGTACCGCGACGATCAGGATGGTCACGAGCAGCAGGGTGAAGTCGGCCCCTTCGAAGGAGGCGGCGATATCGGCGCCGAACGCCGGGCCCCCGGTCACGAGCAGGGTCATCCCATCCGGGGCGTGCTCGTCGATGTCGGCGCGGAGCGCCGAGATCACGGCGGCGGTGTCGGTGCTCGTCTGACCGACCGCGATCGGCGTCACCAGAACTGCGGCCTTCTCGTCCTCGCTCACGAGAGGCCCGGTCGGATCCGCGTCCGCGTGCGTGCCGAGCACCGGGAGGAGACTTTCGAGGGCGTCGACGTCCTGTGCCGAGAGCGTCGCGCCGTCGTTGCGCGACGCGACCACGATCACGGACTGGCGATCCGCGTTCGGGAACTCGGCCAGCAGGGCGCTCGCTCGCGCCGACTCCGATCCCGCGGGGGCCTGCTCGTTGCCGGCCGGGGCCTTCGCCGACCCGAACAGGCCGAAGAGAGCCGTCATGATCAGGAGGACCACGCCGAGCATGATCCATGCGCCGCCACGGGAGGTCATCCACTCGGGAAAGCGCCGAAGAGCGCGAGAATGTGCCATACCTGTCACTCCACCAGGAGCGTCGTGCGGCGACATCGTCAAGACGATGGAGGGAAGTCTCCCTCTTTCGATGGATGCCGGCCGGTCAGCGAGGGGGACGCCGAACCGGTCGCGTCGAGGCGAGGATCAGAGATGTGGAGGGGCTGACGGGAATCGAACCCGCGCTGTCTGCTTGGGAAGCAGAAGTTCTACCATTGAACTACAGCCCCGTACCCGCCCGAGAGCAGGTGGAGCAAGCCTACCTGTCGCAGGCCGGATGGCCAAAGCGCGGGTCGCTCGTGACTAGGCTTGTGCCGTGCTTCTCAGCGATCGCGATATCAGAGCAGAACTCGCCTCCGGCCGCGTCGGCCTGGAACCGCATGCGCCGGAGATGATCCAGCCGTCGAGCATCGATGTGCGGCTGGACCGCTACTTCCGCCTGTTCGACAACCACAAGTACCCGTTCATCGATCCCTCGGTCGATCAGCCCGAGCTCACACGGCTGATCGAGGTCGACCCGGACGAGCCCTTCATCCTGCACCCCGGCGAGTTCGCGCTGGGGGCCACGTTCGAGCAGGTCACCCTGCCGGACGACATCGCCGCGCGGCTGGAGGGCAAGTCCTCTCTCGGCCGCCTCGGGCTCATCACCCACTCGACCGCCGGTTTCATCGACCCGGGTTTCTCCGGGCATGTGACCCTGGAGCTCGCGAACGTGGCGACGCTGCCGATCAAGCTGTGGCCCGGCATGAAGATCGGCCAGCTCTGCTTCTTCCGGCTCACCTCGCCGGCGGAGAACCCGTACGGCTCCGGCCCCTACGGCAACCGCTACCAGGGCCAGCGAGGACCGACGGCGTCCCGCTCCTTCCAGAACTTCCACCGCACGGACGTGGGTGTGACCGACATCGGAGCCGTCGGAGGCTGACATGAGCGACGCGAGCGGGACCACCCCCGACGAGCCTAGGGCGCCGTACGAGGCAGTGCCGCCGGACGCTGCGGGACCGGAGATCGCTCCCGCCGATGCGGTGATCCCGTCCGCCGATGACGTGATCCCGCCCCCGCCACCGGAGACGCCGATTCCGGAGGGGCTGCTGGCGGCGCCGGACGCCGAAGGAGATGTGCTTCCGGCCCCGACCCGTCGCTCGGAACGATCCCGTCCGACGCCCGCGATCCTCCAGGGTGAGCAGCCCGCGGCGGCCGCCGAGGACTGGGCGCAGCGGTCGATCGCCCCGGAGGTCCCCGAGACCGGGAGCTACCGGGTGCTCGCCGTCGTGGTCTTCGTCGTGCTGTTCCTGCTGCTCGCGGCGGCCGTGGTGACGCTCGTGGTGCTGATCACCACTGTCGGGCTGCCGTTCGCGGCGGCCGGCCCGGACGCGGGCTTCCTGCCGATCCGGGTGTAGCGCTGCGGAGGGCGGCGGCCCGGTCTGCCGGTGCGGCGTCGGTGGCTGCCCGTCCCGTCGCGGTGCCGAGCGCATCGACGGCGTCGAGCCCTCCGGTCACGAGGGCGACCACCGCATCGAGGGTCGGGTCCGCCGACAGCACTTTCGTATGGCCGAGACCCACGGTGCGGACGAGGCGGGAGCGGCCGCGGTGGGCGGCGTGCAGCCTGAGGGTGTCCTGGTCGGTCATCCGGCGGTCACCCCGATCGTGCACGAGGAGCAGGGCGGTGCCGGCGGGCAGAGGATCCGCGGCCGCATCGTATCGCTCGGCGGCGGAGGCGGAATCGAGGCCGAGTCGGCGGTGGAAGCGGGTGCGGAGCCGTTCCGCGGTGGCGGGGTCGAGGCGGAGGTCGTGCGCGAACTGGGCGAGGAAAGCCTCGGGAGCCGCGGCACCGGCGACGACGGCGACGGTGGGGACCGGGCCGGACGTCCGGGCGACGGTCAGTGCCGCGAGACCCCCGAAGGAGTGGCCGATGAGGGCGGAGAAGGGGCCGTGGGTGTGTTCCAGCTCCTGCGCGGCCTCGACCCAGTCGCGGATGTCGGTCCTCCGCCCACCGGAGGAGCCGTGGGCCGGAGCGTCGAAGGCGACGACCCGGAGCCCCTCGGCGACGAGCTCCCGCACGAGTGGCGCGAACTGCGAGGCGCGGCCACGCCAGCCGTGCAGCAGCAGCACGGTGCGCGGACCCCCGCCCCACGTGTAGGTCGTGACGGGGATGTCGCGCACGAGGATGCTCCCGCGGCGGGCGGCCTCATGGGTCGCGGCGTCGGTGGCACGCACGCCCATCCGCGGACGGGTGGAGAAGAACAGTCCGTATGCGAGGTCGCCGGCGAGGCGGGGAGTGACACGTCCCACAGCGGGGAGGGTGCGGACGAGGAGGGTGGACGCGGACGGCATGGGGGCTCCTTCACCGAACTATACGAACGATCATCCGTATAGTAGGCGAACGATCGTTCGTATACTAGGGCTATGACGGACACGGTGATGCAGGACGGTCGGCGGGCGCGGGGCGACGCCTCCCGCCGCATCGTGCTGGAGAGTGCGACCGACCTCGCCTCCGTCGAGGGGTTGGACGGCGTGACGATCGGGCGCCTCGCCGCGGCCTCGGGGTCGAGCAAGAGCAGCATCGCGACGCTGTTCCAGAGCAAGGAGGGCCTGCAGCTCGCGACGGTCGCCGCCGCTCGGGACATCTTCGTCGCGCGGATCATCGAGCCTGCCCGCGCCCAGCCGAGAGGAGCGCATCGCCTGGCCGCGCTCCTCCACAATGCCTTGGTCTACTCGAAGGACCGCGTCTTCACGGGCGGCTGCTTCTTCGCGGCGACTGCGGCGGACGTCGACTCCAAGCCCGGCCCCGTGAGCGATGCCGTGCGGGCAGCCCTCGTCGACTGGTACGGGTACATCGAGGCCCAGCTGCGGTTCGCCGCGGCGGAGGGCGAGGTCGACGCGGCCGACGTCGAGGTCCTGGCGTTCGAGCTCGTCGCCCTCAATGAGCAGGCCAACGCGCGGTCGCTCCTCCTGCGGAGCGACAAGCCGTACGGGCTCGCGGCGGCCGCCATGCGCGCACGCCTCCGTGACGCCGGTGCCCCCGACACCGCCCTCGCCCTCCTCGCCCTCTAGCCCCATCCCGCGGCCGGGGCCCCATTCCCCCTGCGGGATCACGAACGCCCCGCAATCCCGCTTCGAAGGGCCGTTTCTGAACCCGTCCGACCGTCGGTCTGCCCCCTTCGCGTGCGGGATGAGAATCGGGCCCCGAGATCCGTCGGAAGGGGCGTTTCTGATCCCCGTTCGACGGTCGGGCCCTGCCGTCTTGCGTGCGGGGTGAGAAATGGGCCGCGAGGCGCGACGGAGGGGCCGTTCCTGATCCACGCACGTGCCTTCCCTGTACTTGTCGCCTCGGGTCCTTGCGCATGCACCGGGCGCCTCGTCCCCGCCCCTCCCGCGCCGCCTGCCTGGATCACCGGGCGGGGTCGAGAACGTGCCGCTGAGGCGTTCGGGAGGGGCGATTCTGATCTCGTCCGGGGAGGGGTGCTCGCGTCGCCGAGGTGTGGGATCAAGAATGTGCCCCGGAACGGCTTGGGAGGCGCGACTCTGATCCCGTCTCGGCTCAGGGCGCTTCGCCCGCGTCCTCACCTCGGGTCGCACTGGGGTGCGGGTGGGGGATCGGGAAAGTGCCGCGGGGGCGCTCGGGAGGCGCGGAAGTGATCCCGGTTCCGGTTTCGCGAAGCGCAAAGCGCCTCACCCGGGAGTCGGGTGAGGCGCTTGAGGGGGACGGTCAGGCGGCGTGGCCGCGGCGGAATCCGGCGTCGAAGCCGCGCTCGAATGCGCGCTCCGCCATCCGCTGCGCCCGATGGCCGTGGCCGTGGCCGTGGCCGTGGCCGCGATGCGCGTGACCGTGATCGCGGTGTGCGTGACCGTCGTGGTGACCGCGTCCGCGGTACCCGCCGTCCTCCTCGCCATCGTGACGGTCGAAGCCGTGCCGGGGCTCGAAGTCCCCGTGTCCGAAGCCGTGCCCGGCACCGAAGCCGCGCCGGGGCTCGAAGTCCCCGGGTCCGAAGCCGTGTCCGGGTCCGAAGCCGTGCCCGTGCCCGTGCCGGCGGCCGAAGCCGTGCCGGGGGCCGAAGCCGAACCCGGGACGCCGCTTCCGGGGGAGAGGAGTCTCCTCGTCCCAGTCGAAGGCGCGAGCGATCTTCTCGAGTGCGGCGAGGGTCGTCGCCATCTCCTCGTCGGAGACGGCGCCGGCGACCTTCGCGCGGATGCTGTCGACGGCGGCGCCGAGGCGTTCCTTCGCCGCGCGGCCTTCCCCAGTGAGTGTCCACCCGTCGCCGTCCGCTTCGACCCAGCCGCGGTCGACGAGGTCGTGCAGCTTGTGCGGGTTCAGCGGGCGGCGCGAGGGCGCCGAGCCGTCGACGACGTTCAGCAACCGCCAGTCGCGACGGGTCGCGCCCTCCGCGGCGAAGGCGGTGGCGAATTCCTGGGCCATCAGGCGATCCACGGCCTTGAGCCAGTAGCCGAACGGACGGGAGCTGTTGTCAGAGGTGTTGTCTGTCGTGGTGTTCATGGTGATCCTTCATGGTCTGTGGTGCACCGATGACGGATGTCATCCGACATATCAATGTCAGTGTGCATGTGCATGCAGTGTGACATGGATGGGAGACGCATGTCAAGCTGCATGTAAAATCGGGGCATGGCCACCGATCCGATCGACCCCGCGTCCCCCGACGCCGCCGAAGCGATCGCGCAGGCGCTCTCCCGACTGCGCGGACGCCGCCCCGGACCCGGCGGTCGCGAGCACGGCGGGCCGCACGGTGCACACGGTCACGGCCCTCACGGCGACCCGCACGAGCACTTCGCTCACCATCGTGGTCACCCGGGGATGCCGCCCTGGATGGCCGACGGCGGCCGCCTCGGCGGACCGGCCCGTCTCCGCATGCTCGAGGCGCTCGCCGCCGCGCCGGAGCCCCTGAGCGTGAGCGCGCTCGGGCAGGCGATCGGCGTGGATCAGCCGCGGGCGTCCCGGCTCGTGCAGCAGGGCGTGCAGGCCGGGTTCGTGCGGCGCGAGGCCGATCCGGACGACGCCCGCCGCACCCGCATCGCGTTGACCGAGGAGGGCCGGCGGCTCGCCCGCGGGATGCGGGGGGAACGCCGCGAGATGCTCGGCCGCGCGCTGGAGTCCTTCACCGAGGAGGAGCGCACCGAGCTCGCGCGGCTGCTCACCAAGCTCGCCGACAACTGGCGCGCCTGACCGGCCTCACACCCGAGCGAAATCCAGCGAGGTCTCGTCGTCCACCGAAAGCGACAGCACGACGGTCTCGACAGCATCGTGGGCCTCGATCCGCCGCTCCACCTCCCGCAGCCGCCGGGCCACGTCGTGCTCGCGCGCATCGCCCGCGAGGTCGACCTCGGCGACGAGGAACAGGCGATTCGGCCCCACGTACTCGATGTGCAGGTAGGTGACCCGCTCGATCTCGTCCATGCCGAGGAGGGCCGTGCCCACCCGCGAGCGCAGTGCGGGGGACACCGACGTGCCCACGAGGAACGCGATGTTCCGCCCGATCAGGATCACGGCGACGACGCCGAGCAGGATCCCGACGAGGATCGACCCGATCGCATCCCACGCGGCGACGCCGGTGAGCTGGTGCAGGAGGATCGATCCGCCCGCCAGCACGAGGCCGATGAGGGCGGCGGAGTCCTCGAAGAACACCGCCCGGAGCGTGGTGTCGCTCGTCTCGAGCACGAAGTCCCACGTGGAGGACCCGCGTTCCTTGGCCAGCCGACGGGAGCGGACCATCGCCTGCGTGAACGACGCCCCCTCCAGCACGAAGGCGATGCCCAGCACGACATAGGCGACGACCGGGCTCTCCACGGGGCCGGTGTCGGACAACTCCTGGATCCCGTGCATGATCGACACGATCGAACCGGCGGTGAAGATGCCGAACGCGGCGATGAGAGACCAGACGAACGCGTTGCGGCCGTAGCCGAGCGGATGCCGGGCGTCCTTGGTCTTCGCGCCGCGCCGGTCGGCGATGAGCAGGAAGATCTCGTTCCCCGCGTCGGCCCAGGAGTGCGCGGCCTCCGCGACCATCGACGCGGACGAGGTGATGACGGCGGCGACCGTCTTCGCGATCGCGACGAGGATGTTGGCGAGGAAGGCGAGGACGACGGTCACCGGGTCAGGCTACTCCCGCCGGCCCCGCTCTTTCGCCGGGCACAGCTTCGGAGCCCCGCCGCGACTCGCCGCCGTCAGGGCCCGACGGCCGGCGTGTCGGCTCCGAGGTCCGAAGTCGTGCACGGAGCGGACTCAGCGCGGTGCCTTCACGGGCAGCAGGAGGAGGAACCCGATGATGAGCACGATGACGATGCCGAGGAT
The DNA here is from genome assembly GCF_058140415.1 of Microbacterium sp. C-MGS6. Taxonomy (NCBI): domain Bacteria; kingdom Bacillati; phylum Actinomycetota; class Actinomycetes; order Micrococcales; family Microbacteriaceae; genus Microbacterium; species Microbacterium sp. C-MGS6. The sequence goes on along the minus strand of NZ_CM176934.1, from coordinate 3,314,815 downwards.
GCCGTAGGCGGTCTGACTCGTGGCGACGATCAGCACGGTCCAGGCGGCCGAGGCCATCCAGCTCGCCGCCCTGCCCGTCGTGGCGTAGAGGCCGAAGATCTCGCCTTCCCGTCCGGCCGGTGTGACGCGGGCGAGGAAGGACCGTGCCGCTGCCTGCGCCGGTCCCACGAAGGCGCAGAGCACGAGGCCGCCGATCCAGAACACGAGGGACCCGGCGTCGCGCAGCAGGAACACCGCGAGTCCGGCGACGATCATCGACCCGATCGAGCCGAGGATGATCCGCTTGGGGCCGAGGCGGTCGTCGAGGCGTCCGGCGATGATGGTCGAGACACCGGCGACGAGGTTCGCGGCGATGCCGAAGACGATGATGTCCTGGGTGCCGAACCGGAACACCGCGGTGCCGATGATGGCGCCGAACGCGAAGACGCCGCCGAGACCGTCGCGGAACACGGCGCTGGCGAGCAGGTACCAGAACGTCGACCGGGTCTGCGGGTCGCGGTAGAGGCCGATCACGTCCTGCACGAGCACGGCGTACGAACGGAAGAACCCGACCTTGCGCTCCGGCCGCCCGAGGGACGGCTCCGGCACGTTGAGGAAGATCGGGATGCTGAAGACGATCGCCCAGACGGCGCATCCCACCGCGATGAGCCGGTACGCGAGGCCGTTGTCGGTGGACATCCCGAACCAGTCGAAGGTGTCCAGCAGGACGACGATGACGAGGGCGATGATGCCGCCGAGGTAGCCGAAGCCCCAGCCGAGTCCGGAGATGCGGCCGACGTTCTTCGGGTTCGCGATGCCGATGAGCATGGCGTTGGAGTTCACCGCGGCGATCTCGCCGAACACGGAGCCGGCGGAGATCAGCGCGACGCCGAGCCAGAACAGGGCCGGCTGCGGCTCCACGAACCACAGCCCCAGCATGCAGAGGATGAGGGCGCCGGTGCCGATGCCCAGCCAGAGCTTCTGTCGTCCGGCCGCATCCGCGCGCTGACCGAGGACGGGGGCGAGCAGGAGGATGCCGAGGGCGGCGATCGTCGAACCCAGTCCGAGACCGGAGGCGAGGTCAGCCTCCGCGGCGACGCGGACCGGGTCGCTCGGGTCGAGGGCGGCGACCTCCGGCGGCAGGAATGAGGCGCTGACGAGGTACAGCGCGGTGAAGACGAACGTGAGGATGACGGTGTTGAACGGCTGCGTCGCCCAATCCCACAGCGCCCAGGAGTACACCTGTTTGCGGGGTGCGGGGGTGTCTCCGCGCAGTTCGAGTCCGACGACGGCAACGGCGCCGCTGTTCGCTGTCGCCACGGGCTCGGGGGCGCCCGCGGCGGGATCGGGTGAGGTCATGCTCGAAGTCTGGCCGCGGACGGTGAACGCCCGGTGACGGCGCGCCGTCGGCGTCGGGCGACCGGGGCGTTCAGAGGGCGGGGCCGCGGCGGATCCGGACGGGGCCCCGGGCGTCGGCGATGCTCACCTGCTCGCCCTTCTGCGTGACCACGACCACCTCGCGGGACGCCAGGTCGGCGGCGACGCGGCGCACGTCGGGCATCCGGTCGCGCCACTCCGCGCCGCCGACCGCGCGGGCGACGTCGCTCGGGCAGATCGACGAGTCCGCGCGTTTCCGGGTGAGGGCGCGCATCGTCGCGGCGATCCGCTCCTCGGCCTGCGCCGCGGAGGGCTCCTCCCACCACGGGGCACCCCGCTCGCCGAGGGCGGTCTTCGCATCCTGCACGCGACGGCGGGCGTCGGGCTCCGCCGCCTTGACCGCGCGCCGTGCGGCCATGAGCTCGTCGACGAGCTCCTGCCGCAGGTTCTCGGGGATCGACGGATCGGTGGCGCGCCACCGACGGCCGTTCACGACGATGTGGTGTCCGTCCGCGGTGGGCGCGGGGCCGTCGTCCGTCATACCGGCTATCCTGCGCGGCGGCCGCGGGCGCCGCCATCCCCTTGACGTCCGCGCGGCTGCCGGTCAGCGGTAGAGGAGGTCGGCGTCGACGAGCCCCGGCCAGTCCGGCACCGCGAGCGACTCCGGTTCGTCCCACTCGCCCGCCGTGATCCGGCGGAAGGCGCCCTCGACCCCGAAAAGCTTCTCCAGCGGGGACCAGTCGGACTCCCCGGGCATCGGCACCAGCGCCCGCTCGGCCAGGGCCTCGGGGTAGAGGGTGGCGAGCAGGGACAGCAGGCGGACGCCGGTGTGCACCGGCCGGAAGGCGACCGGGTCGGTCACGTGCAGGAGGAGTCCCTGGCAGGCCTCGCCGGCGTGATCCCGCACCAGAGGGGTGAAGCCGTAGGGGGAGGCGGTGACGCCGGGAAGGGCGAGCTCGACGAACGCGGTCGTGTACTCCTCGGCGTCGATGAACGGGGCGCCGACGACGCGGAAGGGCACGGCCGTGCTGCGACCCTCGGAGACGTTCACGCCCTCGGCCAGACACGTGCCGGGGTACAGGAGGGCGGTCGCGGCGCTGGGCAGGTTCGGCGAGGGCGGCATCCAGGTCAGCTCCTGCCGGCCGAGGGCGGTCTGATCGCGCGTCCAGCCCTGCACCTCGACGACGTGCAGCTCCACGTCGATCCCGCGCGTGCGCACCCAGTGCCGCGCGAGCTCGCCGATCGTCAGACCATGGCGGACGGGCATCGTCCACCGTCCGACGAGCGAGTTCGCCGCCTCGTCGAGCATCGGGCCCTCGGCCTGCTCCAGGCGTCCGCCGAGCGGATTCGGGCGGTCGAGCACCATCACGGCGACGCCCGCGTCGGCGCACGCCTCGAGCACATGGCTCATCGTCCAGATGTACGTGTAGAAACGCGCACCCACGTCGGGAAGGTCGACGAGCACGACGTCGAGGTCGGCGAGGTCGGCGGCCGCGGGACGCACGTCCGCGCCGTAGAGGCTGCGCACCGGGAGCCCGGTCAGCGTGTCCCGCAGATCCCCGATCAGCTCTCCCTCCCTGGCCCGGCCGTCCAGGCCGTGCTCGGGGCCGAAGAGGAGCGTGAGCGGGAAGCCGGCGTCGGCGAGGCCTGCGCGTCCACGGGCGAGGGTCGAGGTGAGGGCCAGGTCGTTCGTGACCATCCCGAGGCGGGCGCCCCGGAGGCGGTCCCGCTGCGGCTGCGTCAGGTCGTCGTGGAGGAGGCGGTCGATTCCGAGCTGCATGATCAATCGATTCTGTGAGCGGTGACGGCGTCGTGCGTGCGCTGGAGGTTCGCGGAGATCCGGTCGTAGTCGGCCTGGGCGATGCGCGTGTAGAGGAAGTCGAGGACGGCGAGCTGGGCGATGCGGCTGGCCATCGCGCCGGAGCGGAAGGTCGACTCCGACACCGCCGTGACGAGGGTGTGCGCGCACGCGCGGGCGAGCGGCGAGCGCGGGTTGTTGGTGATGGCGATGGTGGTGGCGCCGGCGGCGGCGGCCACCTCGGCCGCCTGCACGATCTCCAGGGTGCGGCCGGAGTGCGAGATGGCGATCGCGGCGTCCCGATCGTCCAGGAGCGCGGCGCCGGTGAGAGCGAGGTGGTGGTCGGTCCGCGCCTGGGCGACGAGGCCGGCGCGATGGAGCTTCTGCTCGAGGTCCTGCGCGGCGAGTCCGCTGGAGGCCGCGCCGTAGATGTCGATGCGACGCGCGCCGCGGACCACGGCGACGCACCGCTCCAGCTCGGCGATGTCGAGCTGGCGGGCGGTGCGCTCGATGGCCTCGGCCTCCGCGAAGGCGATCTTGCGCACCGTGGTCGCGGCGTCGTCGTGACGGCTCACATCGCCGGCGGACACCTGGAAGCGCTCGCGCTCGGACGCGCTCCGCGTGAGCTCTCCGGCCAGGGCGATCCGCAGGTCGGGGTACCCGGGGAACCCGAGGCTGCGGGTGAAGCGGGCGACGCTGGCGACCGACACCCCGCACTCCTCGGCGAGTCGGGTGATGGAGTTCTCCAGGACCGCCTGCGGTTCGGCGAGCACGCGTTCGGCGATGCGGCGTTCCGTGGGGGTGAGCGCGGAGAGGCGCTGATGGATGGCTGTCACGACACTGTTCGGCACGAGCCCATGATGGCAGGTCGGGTGCACACTCGGTAGGAATTTTCAGAAACGCTTGCATTTTTGTAAGAGATTGCCCACAGTGGCAGTGTCGGCATCGTCCCCGTGCCGCGACGAAGACGTCACCCGAGAGGAACACCATGCGAAACCGCCCCGTCCGCCTCGCTCTCACCGGAGGGATCCTGGTCGCCGGACTCGCCGTCGCCGGCTGCGCGCCCGCAGCCTCGAGCGGCGAAGGCCAGGATGATGTCACCCTGACCATTTGGTCCTGGCAGGCCTCGTCGTCCCCGAAGTGGGAGGCCGTCTTCGACGCCTACGAAGAGTCCCACCCCGGCGTCACCATCGAGTTCGAGGGCTTCCAGCCCACCGAGTACAACCAGATCCTCGCCACCGGCCTCGAGGGCAGCGACGGTCCGGACATCGCGATGCTGCGCGCCTATGGCGGGGTGCAGTCGGCGATCCAGTCGGAGCAGATCGTGCCGATCGACGACATCGTCGACGGTCTCGACCAGTTCGACCCCACGGTCCTGCGCGCGGCCCAGGGCAAGGACGACGGCAAGACCTACGGCGTCCCCTTCGCGTACCAGACCATGCAGATGTTCTACAACAAGACCATGTTCGACGAGATGGGCCTCGAGGAGCCCACCGACTGGGACGAGTTCATCGAGCTGCAGGAGACCCTCCTCGAGGAGGGCGTCACCCCCATGGCGCTCGGCGCCCGCGAGGACTGGGTCCTGCCGATGTTCCACGACATCGTCGGGTCGGCGCACTACGGCGGTGCGGACTTCGAGGAGAAGGTGCTCGCCGGCGACGTCGACTTCACCGACCCCGCCTACGTGTCCTCTCTGCAGATCGTGCAGGACATGCAGAAGTACCTCGACAAGAACGTCAACGCGATCGCCGTCGCCGACGCCGTCCTGCAGTTCACCTCGGGCCAGGCCGCGCAGTGGCCCGGCGGCTCGTTCGACCTGCCCACGTTCCAGAGCTCCGCGCCCGACACCGAGTGGGGCGTCTACGAGGTCCCGCCGTCCCCCGACAGCGCGCTCGACCACGCGGTCACCCCGGGCTACGCGGACGGCAGCTTCGGCATCAACGCGGCCAGCGAGAACCAGGAGGCGGCCACCGAGCTGCTCAACTGGATGACGACGAAGGAGTTCGGCCAGCTCGTCGCCGACGAGGTCGACCAGTTCTCCGCGCTCCCCGGGGTGGAGTACTCCGACCCGCTCATGAAGGAGATGAACGAGCAGTACACCGCCAACCCGGCTCCGTACCTGCTGCTCGTCGACTTCCGTTACGGCGACCCGACCGGCACCGCGGTGCTCGGCCCGGACATCCAGGCCATGTTCCTCGGTCAGAAGACCCCGGAGCAGCTGGGTGCCGACCTGCAGTCGGGCATCTCCACCTGGTTCACCCCCTCCTCCTGATCCGAGCGTGGTGGGGCGCCGCATCCGGCGCCCCACCACGAGCGAAGGACCCCCCATGGCTCTGACCCTCCCCGTGCGCCCGCCGAAGAGCCGGCGCCCCCGCACCGGCATCGCGCTGTCGACGCCGACGGCCGCGCTGCTCGTGCTCCCGGCCGCCGTGCTCTTCGCGGTGCTGATCCTCTACCCGATGCTCGCCGCGCTCAGCTACTCGTTCTTCGACTGGCAGGGCACCAAGCAGGGTGGATTCGCCGGTATCGGCAACTACCTCACGCTCCTCACCAAGGAGCCCTACGCCTCCGAGATGTGGAACGCGTTCGGCCACAACCTGCTGCTCTTCGCCGGCGCCCTGGCCTTCCAGAACTCGCTCGGCCTCGGCATCGCCACCCTGCTGCACCGCCGCAAGCGCACCAAGCGGTTCTTCCAGACGATCTTCGCCCTGCCCTACCTCGTGAGCCCGATGGTCATCGGCTACCTGTGGTCGCTGATGCTGTCGCCGCTGTTCGGCCCGGTGAACGCGATCCTCCGCGGCGTCGGCCTGGAGAGCCTCGCGCTGCCATGGCTCGGCGATCCGCAGCTCGCGATCTGGGTCATCGTGCTGGTCAGCGCCTGGCAGTGGATCGGATTCCCGATCCTGCTGTACGGCGCCGCCCTCGGCGGCATCCCCGAGGAGATCGAGGAGGCGGCGTCGCTCGACGGCGCCACGGCCGCGAAGCGGTTCCGCTACATCACCCTGCCCATGCTCACCCCGACGATCGGCATCATCACCGTGCTCACCTTCATCGGCAGCATGGAGGCGATGGCCATCCCGTTCGCGCTCGCCGGGTCGAACGGCGCTCCCGCCGGCTCCACCGACGTGATGATGCTGCTCTTCTACCGCACCGCGTTCGAGTCCGGGAACCCGAACTCCATCGGGGTCTCCTCGGCCCTCGCGACCGTCCTGTTCATCTTCATCATGGTCATCTCCGTCGTCATCACGACGACGATGCGCCGCGCCGAACGAAAGCTGTTCTGATGAGCACCGCCCTCGACACCCGTCAGGAGCCGACCACCGAGGCGATCGTCTCCGGCCGGCCCTCCGCCCCGCGGCGCCGCTCCCGTCGCACGAACGACACCCCGTTCGTGGGCCGCCTCCTCGCCAACGTGTTCCTGTGGGGATACGCGCTGGTCGCGATCGGTCCGCTGCTGCTCATGGTCAACAACTCCCTGCGCACGCAGCAGCAGATCGCCACCGAGCCGCTCGGACTTCCCGTCCCCCCGACGTTCACGAGCTTCCAGAACGCGTGGATCACCGCCTCGTTCGACACGTACTTCATCAACTCGATCACCGTCACGGTCGGGTCGGTCATCGTGACGACGGTCGTCTCGGTGCTCGCCGCCTACGCCTTCGCGCGGGCCAGGGCGAAGTTCTTCCGCGGGATCGAGGCCGTGTTCCTCTCGGGCCTCATGCTGCCGGTGCACCTGGCGATCCTGCCGCTGTTCTATCTGCTCGACGCGCTCAAGATGACCAGCAACGTCTTCAGCCTCATCCTCGTCTACGGCGCCCTCGGCATCCCGTTCACCACCTTCGTGCTGACGGTGTTCTTCCGGGCACTGCCGATCGAGCTGGAGGAGGCCGCGCGCATCGACGGCGCCGGACCGCTGCGCACGTTCCTGCAGATCCTGCTGCCGCTCGTGCGCCCGGCGCTCGCGACGGTGATCGTCTTCCGGTTCGTGCCGGTCTGGAACGACTTCTTCTACCCGCTGATCCTGCTGCGCGACCGCGACTCGTACACGCTCCCCGTGGGCCTGACCCGGTTCTTCGGGGAGTACTCGACCGATTGGCCGCAGCTGTTCGCCGGACTCACGATCGCCACCATCCCGCTCGTGGTGCTGTTCCTGCTGGCGACGAAGCAGATCATCAACGGCCTCACCTCCGGCATGAGCAAGTGACGGCCGCGGGCGGATCGTGGTGAACGGAGCCCCGGGCTCGGCGTGGGCGTCGGTGCGGGCGGTCGCCGGGGGAGCGGAAGAGCTGCAGCTCCTCGGGTCGCCGGCGCACGACGACCCCGCTCCGCTCACCGCCGCGCACCTGTTCGATCTCGCATCGCTGACGAAGGTCTTCACCGCGATCGCCGCCCTGCGGCTCGTCGACGCGGGGGTGCTCGACCTCGATGAGCCCGTCGAGCGCGTCCTCACGGTGGGCAGTGGCGCTGGAGCGGAGCGCATCACCCTCCGACACCTCCTCACCCACACCTCCGGGCTGCCGGCGGAGGGGCGCGAGTGGCGGGAGGGCGTGCGCGGGGACGAGTTGCGTGCCCGCGTGCGGGGTCGGGCGCTCGGTGCCGAGCCGGGCGCTCGCCACCTGTATTCCGACGTCGGGTACATCACGGCCGGAGACTGTCTGGAACGGGTCTCCGGGCGGCCGCTCGCGGCGCTCTGGGCGGAGGTGGCCACGGGGATCGGCGCCGCGTCGCTGACCATGGCTCCGGAGCGGGAGCGTGCGGTCGCCACGGAGACGCAGCCGCATCGCGGGAACGTGCGCGGTGAGGTGCACGACGAGCTCGCCCACGCGCTCGGCCGTCCCGCCGGCCACGCGGGACTGTTCGGCACGGTGGCGGATGTCGCCGCTCTCGCCCGTCTCCTGCGCGATGAAGGCGAGGGGCCGCACGGGCGCGTGCTGTCACGGGAGTCGTTCCGCGGGATGACGACCCCGTCGATCCAGGCCGACGCCGGCTACGGCCAGGCGATCGGTCTGCGCGTGCGCGATGCCGCGTGGATGGGTGACCTCGATGCGGTCGGCCACACCGGTTTCACCGGCACGTGCTTCGCGGTCGTCCCCGAGACCGGTGGCTACGGCGTGCTGCTCCTCAACCGCGTGCATCCCACGCGCGAGGACGCCGGCGTCGCCGCCGTCCGCCGTGCCTTCCTCGCCCCCCTCGCCCCCTGACCCCCCGCCCCGCCCCTTCCCGGTCTCGCCCCGGTCTCACCCCGGTCCCGCCCCGGTCCCGCCCGGTCCCGCCCCGGTGCCGCCCCGTCCCGCCCCGGTGCTGCCCCTCGATCCCGGGATCGACAAGGCCCCTCCCCGCACCTTCCGACGCCCTTTATTCATCCCGCACCGAGAACCCCTCCCGGTGGGAGTGCAGAAACGTGCCCGGGACGCGAGCGGGAGGCGCGTTTTCGATCCCGGGATCGGGGGCGGATGGGCCGTGCGCGATGGGGAAGGCGGAGGGGAGCTGAGTTGGAGATGGCTGAGGTCGGTCCCGCCGCGCCACCTGCGGGATCGATAAGGCCCCTCACCGCGCCTCCCGACGCCCGTTTTCCATCCCGCACCGAGAATCCCTCCCGGTGGAAGTGCGGAGGGCGCCGGATCAAAAAGGGTCCTCCACGCGCCTCCCGAGGCTCCGTTTTCATCCCGCGTGGGGGACACCCCGCGGTGGGTGTGCAGAAACGTGCGGGGGATGGGGGAAAGAGGCGCGGTTTTGATCCCGGGCGGGACCGGGCGGGAAGGGGAAGGGACGGGGCGGGGTCAGTCCGTCCGGAGGGGGCGGAGGGTGCGGGCGTAGTCCTCCTTGAGCACCGCGAGGTGCAGCCACGCCTCGATCCGGGTCACGCCGGGGAGGGCGCGCAGCCGCTCGAGACTTGCGTACAGGGCTCCGGCGGAGGGCTCGACGAGGGTCGCGACGGCGTCGAACCGACCGAGCGTCCGCGCGGCGAAGTCGACGCCGCGCCCCCGCCGCAGTTCGTCGATCACGGCCTCGTCGTCGTCTCCGAGCGTCATGCCCACGCCCATCGAGAGCTGTCGATGCGCGAGCCCGCGGGCCTCCACGGCGCTGATCTTGATGACCCCGGCGTCGATGAGGCGCTGCACCCGGGTGGCGACAGCACTGGGGGAGAGTCGCACCTGCTCGCCGAGGGCACGGAAGCTCATCCGTCCGTCGGTCTGCAGGAGTTCGATGAGAGCCTCGTCGATCCCGTCGAGCGTCACCCCGCCGTGGTACTCCGAGACGAAGAACCCCTTGATCACGGTCGAGTAGATGATGGTGTTGATGTCGAGCACCCCGGCGCTCCCGCGGATGCGCGCGAGCAGGTCGTGGAGCTCCGACATCGACCCCACCCGCACCTCCGTGACGATGTCGTGCGCGCCGCCGACCGCCGACACCAGGACGGTCTCGGACATGTCGCGCAGGTGCTCGGCGACCACCTCGACGGCGCCGTCGGTCCGGATCGACACGTGTGCGAGGACGTGCTGGCCGAGGAACACCGGGTCGACGGCCGCGACCACTCGCACCGTGCGGTCGCCGAGCAGGGTGCGCAGGCGTGCCGCCACGATGGCGCGGGACTGGCCGACGCGCTCGGCGAGGGAGAGGATGCTGGCGCGGCCGTCTTCCTGCAGCGCCCGGATGAGTTCCGCGTCGAAGTCCATGTCCGATCCGATTCCGTCGATTTCCCCGCAGTGCACGGTCGTCCGTGCAGAACCTCAGCGTAGAGCGCGTTGAGGCAGAGAGGAAGGCCCGCTGTGCGCGGTACTGTCGACAGACCTCCAGTGAATGACGCGTACGGCTGGAGTTCTGCCCTTGCTCACGGTGCTCCACCTCCGTAGCATCCTTCGCTATCCGACACCATCCGCGAAGGAGCGGGTCCATGACCACTACCCCCACCCCCCGAAGCGGCGTCCACAGCCGCGCACGCCGCGCCGGCATCGCCGCCTTCGTCGGCACCACCATCGAGTGGTACGACTTCTACGTCTACGCCACGGCCGCCGCCCTCGTCTTCGGCCCGCTGTTCTTCCCGAGCGACGACCCCCTGGCCGAGACCGCCGCGGCCTTCGCGACGTTCGCGGTCGCCTTCCTCGTCCGCCCCCTCGGCGGCATCGTCTTCGGGCACATCGGCGACAAGCTCGGCCGGCGTGTCTCGCTCGTCATCACGCTGCTGCTGATGGGCGTGGCGACCGTCCTCGTCGGCTGCCTCCCGACGTACGAGAACATCGGCATCCTCGCGCCCATCCTCCTCATCCTGCTCCGCGCCATCCAGGGCCTCGCGGTCGGCGGCGAATGGGGCGGCGCGGTGCTCATGAGCGTCGAGCACGCTCCCGAGAAGTCGAAGACCTTCTACGGCGGCTTCACCCAGCTCGGCAACCCGGCCGGTGCCCTCCTCGCCTCCGGCATCTTCGCGATCATGGCCCGCGGCGGCGACACGTTCATCATCGACGGCGGCTGGCGCATCCCGTTCCTGCTGTCCATCGTGCTGATCGCCGTCGGCCTCTGGGTCCGGTATCGCGTCGAGGAGTCGCCGGTCTTCGAGGAGAAGATCGAGGGTCGCAAGCAGTCCATGCCGCTGGCCTTCGCCCTCCGTGTCAACTGGAAGCCGATCCTCCTCGGCATCGGCATCCTGCCCATCTCCACCGGCGGCTACTACCTGGCCACCACCTTCGCCACCGCCTACGCGACCGGCGAGCCCATCGCGATCAGCGAGCAGGTCATCCTCGACGCGATGACCCTGGCCTCGTTCGTGGAGTTCGTGGTGACGCTGCCGGTCGCCTGGCTCGGCGACAAGTGGGGCCGCAAGAACGTCATGTACATCGGTCTCATCACCTCCGTGCTGACCTTCGCGCCCTTCCTGCTGCTGATGCCCGGACGCGTGGAGCCGTTGATCTTCCTCTTCGCCTCGCTGGTGCGCATCGCGATGAGCGCGACCTACGCGCCGATCGCGGCGATCCTCGCGCAGATGTTCCGTCCGCAGGCCCGCTACACGTCGATCGCGCTGGCCTACGGTGTCGGAGCTGCGATCTGGGCCGGGTTCTCGCCCTGGTTCGCCACCCAGCTCATCGCCTGGACCGGGAGCGTCTGGTCGGTCATCGCGATGTTCGTGGGCATGGCGGTCATCGCCGGGATCTGCACGCGCCTCGCGCCGCAGCACTCCGACGAGGCTCCGGTCACGGCCTCGTTCACCGCCCGAACCGACACCACGGCGAACCGCCTGCCCTGACCGGCCCCTCCCGTACGACACCACCGCGAACAGGCTCCCCATGAGAAAGCTCACTCCCTTCGACCGCTCGGCCCAGGCCGCTCCCGCCCTCATCACCGCGCGGGCGATCCACACGGCGGACGCCTCCGACACGACGGCGACCGCGATGCTGACCGACCGGGGGCGCATCGTCGCCCTCGGCACGGCGGCGGCGTGCGAGGACGTGGCGGCGCGGGCGGGCCTCACCCCGGAGCGCGTCGACCTGGGGGAGGCGGTCGTCGTCCCCGGCTTCGTGGACGCACACGCGCATCCGCTGATGTTCGGGCAGATGATGACGTGGGTGGACTGCGGCCCCGAGAAGGCGGGGAGCATCCCGGAGATCGTGGCCCTGCTGAAGGCCGCGGCCGCCGACCTCCCCGCCGGACGCCCGGTTCGCGGCTACGGCTACGAGCAGCGCAACCTCGCCGAGAAGCGGCATCCCACCCGCTTCGAGCTCGACGAGGTGGCCGCCGACCGCGAGGTGTACCTCATGAACGCCTCCGGTCACGGCGGCGTGGTGAACTCGTACACGCTCGACCTCAACGGCGTCGACCGGGACACCCCGAACCCGGACGGCGGCGAGTTCTTCCGCGACGCCGATGGTGAGCTGACGGGTGAACTCTCGGATGCGGCGTGCAACATCCTCACCGGCGTACACGGGGTGAAGATCGGCCATCACGGCCCGAACTTCCACCTCGCGGACGAGCCGGAGGAGCACCTGCGGCAGCTCGACGCGGCGACGCAGCGGTTCCTCGCGGGCGGCGTCACCTCGATCGGCGACTGCCAGGTCACGCGGCGCGAGTTCGACATGTACCTGCGGCTGGCCGAGGCCGGGCGGCTCGAGCTTCGGGTGTCGATGTATCTGCTGTCGCACCTGCTCGACGAGGCGCTGGAGATGGGGCTGGTCGGGCAGTTCGGCAACGCGCACCTGAGCTTCGCCGGCATCAAGTTCTACGCCGACGGCACCCTCGGCGGCTGGACCGCGTACTTCCCGGACGGCTACGTCGGCGACCCCTGCCGCACCGGCCAGCTCTACCACGAGCCCGCCGACTACGCGGAGCTCGTCCGCAAGGCGCATGCGGCCGGGCTGCAGACCGCGACGCACGCCCAGTCGCCCACCGCGATCGAGATGGTCGTGTCGGCGGTCGAGGCGGCCCTTGCGGAGCGTCCGGACGCCGACGCCCGGCACCGCATCGAGCACTGCGGCCTGCCCACGCCCGCACAGATCGAGCGGATGGCGGTCGCCGGCATCCGTCCCGTCAACCAGACGCAGCACTACTTCAACTGGGGCGAAGGCGTGGAGGAGGCCATCGGCACCCCCGGCGAGCGCTTCAACCCCCTCGGGGAGTTCGAGCGCGCCGGCGTGCCCATGACGATCTCGTCGGATGCCCCGGTCGCCGAGCCCATCCCCCTGGAGGCGATCCAGACCGCGGTCACCCGGGTCACCCGCCGCGGACACCGGCTCGGCCCGGACGACCTGCGCATCTCCGCGATCGCGGCGCTCCGGGCGCACACGATCGAGGGCGCGGTGTCGATCGGACGGGAGGACGACCTCGGCTCGCTGGAGCCGGGCAAGTACGCCGACTTCGCGGTGCTCTCGGGCGACCCGCTCGCGGTGCCTGCCGAGGAGATCGCGGCGATCGAGGTCCGTGAGACCTGGGTCGACGGCGTCCGTCGTCACGCGATGTGAGGATGACACGATGAGCACCGACATCAGCGGAGACGACCGGTACGCCGACACCGCGGGCCGCGCGGTCCTGGAGACCATCCGCGGCTACGGGGTCACTGCGATCTTCGGCATCCCCGGCACGCACAACCTGGAGTTCTACCGCCCCCTCGCCGACCTCGGCATCCGCGCCGTGACGAACCGCCACGAGCAGGGATCGGGGTACGGCGCCGACGGCTGGTCCCAGCAGACCGGCCTTCCCGGTGTGGTGATCACCACCTCCGGTCCCGGCCTGCAGAACGCGATGAGCGCCATCGGCACCGCGTTCTGCGAGTCGCGACCACTCATCGTCCTGTCCCCGGGCGTGCCGCTCGGGGCGGAGTTCGCCGACGTCGGCACGTTGCACGAGACGAAGGACGCCACGGCCATGGTCGGTGCGATCGCCGAGTGGTCGCGGCGGGTGTCGTCCGCGGCGGAGGCGGTGCAGGCCGTGCACGACGCGTTCCACCTCTTCCGCACCGGCCGCCCCCGACCCGTGCACATCGAGATCCCGCTCGACGTGCTGGAGGGGACCGCCGAGGTGCCCGCGGAGGACCGGAGGCCGCGGTCGATGCCCGACCGCATCTCCGGAGACCCGATCGCGCTCGCCGAGGCCGCCCGACTGCTGTCCGCCGCCCGCACCCCGGTGATCGTCGCCGGAGGGGGCGCGGTGGACGCCGCGCACCAGATCGTCGCGGTGGCCGAGCGGCTCGGCGCCCCCGTGCTCACGACCCTGAACGGCAAGGCCGTGCTCGACGAGCGGCATCCGCTGTCGCTCGGATCGAACCTGCGTCTGGCCGCCGCCCGCGCCGTGGCCGAGGACGCCGACGTGCTCCTCGTGATCGGCTCGAAGCTGGGCGAGGCGGAGCTCTGGGCACCGCGGCTCGAGGCGCGCGGTGCGGTGATCCGCATCGACATCTCCCCGGAGCAGCGCGACAAGAACCTCACCGCGACGGTCGCTCTCACGGGGGACGCCGCCGCCGTGACCGACGCCCTCCTGCCCCTGCTGCCGGACCCCGCCCGTCCCACCCGCGACCTCACGGCCGAGCGGGCCGCGATCGAGGCCGAGTCGCGGGAGACCGCGCCGGACACCGTCGCGCTGGCCGAGATCATCGCCACCGCCCTCCCTGCCGATGCGATCGTCGCCGGCGACTCCTCCCAGATCGTCTACATGGCGCTCGGCAGCGTGCTGCGGCAGGAGCAGCCGCACTCCCTCCTCTACACGCCGACCTACGCCACGCTCGGCTATGGCCTCCCCGCCGCGATCGGCGCGGCCGTCGCGCAGACCGAACGCCCGGTCGTCACCGTCATCGGTGACGGCGCTCTGATGTTCTGCGTGAACGAGCTCGTCACCGCCGTTGAGCAGCGCCTCGACGTCACCGTGGTGTGCGTCGACAACGGCGGATACGCGGAGATCCGCCAGAACGAGCTCGACCGGGGCATGACCCCGGTCGGCGTCGACCTCGTGCAGCCGGACTGGGCCGCGCTCGCCACCGCCTTCGGGGCGACCGGGCGACGGGTGGCATCACGCGCCGACATCGCCCCCAGCATCCGCGCGGCCATCGCCGACGGCGGGGTGCAGCTCGTGCACATCCCGCAGCACGCCCTCTGAGACCCACACCTCCCGACGAACAGGAACGAGAAATGACCGACAACATCGGCCCCGTCGACGCCTCCGTGAACCCGCGGTACTCCGGCATCGCCACCTTCGCCCGCCTGCCCCGCATCGAGGACGTGCCGCGCGCCGACATCGCCGTGATCGGCATCCCGTTCGACTCCGGCGTGAGCTATCGTCCCGGCACCCGTTTCGGCCCGTCCCACGTGCGGGAGTCGTCCCGGCTGCTGCGGCCCTACAACCCCGCGCAGGACGTGTCGCCGTTCCAGCTCGCCCAGGTGGTGGATGCGGGGGACATCCCGGTGAACCCGTTCGACCTCACCGAGGCGGTGACCGAGGTCGAGCGCGCGGCGCTGGCGCTCGGCGAGCAGGTGCAGCGCCTCGTCACGATCGGCGGCGACCACACCGTGGCCCTTCCCCTGCTGCGGGCGGTGGCCGCGAAGCACGGACCCGTCGCGGTCCTCCACTTCGACGCCCACCTCGACACGTGGGACACCTACTTCGGGGCCCCCATCACGCACGGCACCCCCTTCCGCCGCGCGAGCGAGGAGGGGCTGATCGACCTCACCGCGAGCTGCCACGTCGGCACCCGCGGACCCCTGTACTCGAAGCAGGACCTCGAGGACGACGAGCGCCTCGGCTTCTCCATCGTCTCCAGCGAGTACATCGAGGAGCACGGGGTGGAGGCCGCGATCGACCGCATCCTCACCCGCATCGGGGACAAGCCGCTGTACGTCTCGATCGACATCGACGTGCTCGACCCCGCGCACGCGCCCGGCACAGGGACCCCCGAGGCGGGAGGGCTCACGAGTCGCGAGCTGCTGCGCATCCTCCGGGCGCTGCGCGACCGCGACATCGTCGGCGCCGACGTCGTGGAGGTGTCGCCCGCGTACGATCACGCCCAGATGACCGGGATCGCCGCGAGCCACGTCGTGTACGAGCTGGTGACCCTTCTCGCCGCCCGACTCGCCTCCTGACACCCGGGGTCAGAACAGCGTCCCGAGGAGGTCCGCGAACAGGGCCTCGGCGTCGCACTCCACCCGTCGCCGTGCGAACCAGTCGCACACGTTGACGCAGTCGCGGTGCAGGAGGTCGAGGCCCTGCGGATTCGCGATCACGTCGACGATCTGCGGCAGGTCGATCACCCGCACACGCCCCTCGTGCACGAGGAGGTTGTAGGCGGAGAGGTCGCCGTGCGCGAAGCCCGCGGCGGCGAAGACCCGCATGAGCTCGACCACCTGCGTGAAGTACTCCTGCATCTCGGCGTTCGACCCGCGCACCTGGGCGAGCCGGGGTGCCGCGATGCCCCGGTCGTCGCCGAGGAACTCCATGAGCACCTCGGTGCCGCTGACCTGCACGGGATAGGGGACCGGGGCGCCGCGCTCCCACATCCGGCACAGGGCCTCGAACTCCGCGAGCGACCACTGGGCTGCGGCGACCTCCCGCCCGTGGGCGGTCTTCTTGGCGAGGGCGCGCGTGTCGCGGGTGTTCCGCGTGCTGCGTCCCTCGGTGTAGACCGCGGAGCGCTGGAAGCTCCGGTTCTCGATGCCGCGGTAGCGCTTGGCGGCGAGGAGGGTGCGCTGCGTCGGGTCGTCGGGCACGGCGCGCTCCAGCAGGAACACGTCGGCCTCCTTGCCGGTCTTCAGGATGCCGAGCTCGGTGTCCAGGGCGCCGGCGGAGGTCACGACCCACGCGGGGCGCGGTTCCGGCCCGCGTTCGGTGGGGGTAGATGACGGCCAGGTCGTCCAGCGCTGGTTGGCGCCGGGCTCGACCTCGGCGAAGGAGAGGGCGGTCTCGAGGGAATCGAAGGAGGTGGCGTCGAAGGACGCGGCTTCCGAGGAAGCGGGGGATTCGGTCACGGTGTGGCTCCGGGAAGGGAGGCCACGCGGCGATCAGGAGCGGGTGGCCTCGAAGGGAAGGTGGTCGGCGATAGGCGCGACGACGACAGCGTTCATCTCATCGCCTCCTTCGCTCGGGCTTCCCGGGCGCTTCCCGGTGCGTCGTCGAGCCTAGGGGGTCCGATCGGAGGTTGTCCAGGGCCGGACGATCGGTCGGATGCGGCGGACGACCGGTCGGGCGCGGCCCCGTTCCCGTTGCGAGTCTGGAAGCATGACCACGACCGCCCCCGTCCCGACCCTGCCGACGACCCGCGCCGATCGCATCCGCTACGGAGGGCTCATCGCCCTCATGGTGATGGGGTTCCTGCTGGTGACCGCCGAGTTCCTCCCCAACGGGGTGCTCACCGAGATGGCGGACGGCCTCGGGGTGACCCCCGGGCAGGCCGGGCAGACCGTCACCGTCACGGCTCTCGTCGGACTCTTCGTCGCTCCGACCGTCGGCCTCGTGTTCCCCCGGCTGGACCGCCGATCGCTGCTGGTGTGGATGGCGCTCGCCGCGGCCGTGTCGAACCTCATCGTCGCGATCGCGCCGAACCTCGTCGTCGTGCTGCTGGCGCGGTTCCTGCTGGGGGCGGCGATCAGCGCCTATTGGACGATGTCGATCACGGTCGCCGCGCGGCTCGCGGGGCCCGAGCATCTCGGTCGCGGGGTGATGTTCACCTCAGCCGGGGTCTCCCTCGCCACGGTCGCCGGAGTGCCGCTCGGGGTCATGCTGAGCGAGGTCGTCGACTGGCGTGCCGTGTTCGCGATCGCGGGAGTGCTGATGGTGGTGCTCGCCGTCGCGTTGCGGTGGGCGCTGCCGACCGTTCCGGCCGAGCGCGCGTCGAGCCTCCGTCTGCTCGTCGACACGGTACGGCGGCCCGGCATCGGCCTCGGCATGGTCGGACACGTCCTCGTCGTGCTCGGCCACTTCCTCGCCTACACCTACGTCCGCCTCGCGCTGGAGCGCATCCCGGACGTGGACGCCTCGACGATCGTCGTGCTGCTGGCGCTGTTCGGTGTCGGAGGCCTTCTCGGTAACCTCTCCATCGGCCTCGTGATCGACCGCTCCTTCGCCTTCTTCGCGGTGTTCGCGCCGCTGGTGATCTCGGCCGCCGTGCTGTCGATGGTGCTCTTCTCCGGATCGATCATCGGCATCGGCGCCGTCGTGCTCCTCTGGGGCTTCTTCTTCTCGTCGTGGCTGATCGTCGTGAACACCTGGGTGGGTCACCGCATGCCGGACCGCCTGGAGGCCGGGGGGAGCCTCGTGGTCGTCGGATTCCAGGGCGCGATCACGCTCGCGGCCGGCGTCGGTGGGCTCCTCGTCGACACCCTGAGCGTCGAGCTCGTCTACACGATCGGCGCGGTCTCGCTCCTCGCCGGCGCCGTGCTGTTCGGCCTCTCCAACCGCCGCAGCTCCCGCTCCTGACCCCTGCTCCTGACCCCTGGTTGCCCGGGCACAACTTCGGAGCCGGCCGCCGACACGCCGTCGCCTCGGGCTTCGGAGTCGGCGTGTCGCCCCGGGTCTCCGAAGTCGTGCCCGCCCCGAGGCTGGGGCGAGGTCGTGGGATCAGGCAGATCAGGCAGGCACGAGGGAGTGCGAGCCGCGCCAGGAGGACGGGGTCATGCCCGTGCGGCGACGGAACGCGCGGCTGAAACCCTCGTCCGAGGCGTAGCCGAGCTCGCGCGAGACGCTCGACACGGAATGCCCGGCCTGGAGCATCCGCTTCGCGGCGTCGATGCGCACCTCGGTGACGTAGTCGGCGGGGGAGCGGCCGACGGCGAGACGGAACCGCTCCGCGAAGGCCGACCGTGACATGGCGCCGACAGCGGCCAGGCGTTCGACGGTCCAGTCCCGGCCCGGCTGCTCGTGGATGGCGTCCACGACGCGGTCGAGGAAGGGGTCCTTCGACAGCGAGGGCCATCCGGCGGGCGCACAGCCGTTGGCCGCCCAGGCTCGGATCACCGAGAGCAGCACGGTGGTCGCCATCATCCGGCAGATCAGCGGGTCGCCCTGGCGCACGGGGCACGCGGCCGCGTCGACGATCCCCATGTTCTCGGCGAGGGCGGCGGCGGCCGGCTCCAGCGCGTCGAACCCTGTCACCGTGAGGAAGGGCGGCAGGAGTGCCGGGAGGGGAGACGCGGTGTCCGCGAGCTCGATGTCGACGACGAGGAGTGCAGTCTCGACGGCGGCCTCCAGTGCGAAGGTGTCGCCGCGGAGCAGCAGGAAGGCATCGCCGGTGACGAGGCGGTCTCGGCGGCCGGGCTCCTCGAGTGTGAGCTGCTGCGACGAGCGGTCCACGTCGAGACGGCAGCCGGTGCCGAGAGGCGGATGCCCATGCACGGCGCCGTCGGCGATGTAGACGAGGGTGATCCGGCCGGGAGCCAGCGGCAGCAGTCCCCCGCGGCCCAGCTGCACCCGACGGGCGATCCCCACGCGCAGGTCCACCGTGCCGAGCACAGAGGACAGCGCATCCGCATCCACCGTCACCATGCCTTCGGCAACGCCGACCACCGTCCCCCTATTCCCCTTCGAGTTGCTCACCTTGCTCCATTCCGGCGGCGGATGGGGCACAGTGGGCGATTCGAAGCGGGATACGCTGGAGGGGTACCCCACCCGAGGAGTTCCGTGTTCCGCACCCCTGGCCGCCTGTACCGTGTCCTCGCGATCGCGGAGGCGATCACCTGGACCATCCTCATCGCCGCGATCATCGCCCGCGCCGTCGGAGCCCCCGGAGTCGTGGTGACGGTCGGCGGCGGCATCCACGGGTTCGTGTTCCTCGCCTATGCCGCGACCGCCGTCCTCGTCGCGCTCAACCAGCGGTGGCACCCGGGGGTCGGGGTGCTCGCGGTCCTCAGCGCCGTCGTCCCGTACGCGACCATCCCCATGGAGGTCTGGCTGCACCGCACCGACCGTCTCCGAGGCGACTGGCGACTCGACGCCACCGACGACCCGCGTGACCACCGCTGGTACGACCGCCTGATGCGCTGGTTCCTGCGTCGCCCCTGGGTGCTCGCGGTGCTGCTCGTCGTGGGAATCGTCGCGCTGTACGTGATCCTCCTGCTGGTCGGCCCGCCCGGGGGCAAGTGACCCCGATCCCGAACGGCGCGACGCCCGAAGGATGTGGCGCCCTAAGGGATCGGCGTCGATGCCGTCGCGCCGGGAACGCCGGCGGCGTCGAGAGCGGTGCGCAACGCGGAGACTCCCGTGTAGTGGTGCGTGGTCATGCCGAGCGTCCGTGCGCCGCTGAGCTTCCCCGGCGAATCGTCGAGGAAGAAGACCTCCTCCGGCGCGATGGCGAGGTCGGCGACCACGTGTCCGAACGCCCGGACATCCGGCTTGGCGTATCCGATGTCCGCGGAGTTGAACACGCGATCGAAGTGCGCGGCGATGCCGCTGTCGTGAAGCTCCTCGGCGATGGTGTCCGTGCCGTTCGTGAGGATGGCGCACATCATCCCGTGGGAGCGCAGCTCGTCGACGAGCGCGAGCACGTCCGGGTCGGCGGCGAACGGTGTGCGTCCCCATTCCCGCGCGGCGGCTGCGGATCCCGCGGCCTCGCCGACTCGGACCATCCACTCCTCGCGAGTGAGGTTCCCCGTGGTGACCGCGTCGATCAACGGTGACGCGAACGCGATGTGGGCGATCATCCCGGCCGGAAGTCCGTGCCGCGCCTCCAGGTCGGGGTCGTGGAGGAAGTGACGGACGACCCCGTCAAGGTCGAAGAGCACGGCACGGATCATGCCCCCATCCTGCCCGCAGGTCGTGCGCCTCGTCAGCGGCGCGCGACGGGCTGCTGGAGTTCCGTGACCCAGTCCGACTGGTCGTCTCCCACGGCGCGGACGTACAGCTCCCGACAGGGCCCGGCATGGATGAGGCCGCGCGCGACGACCTCGGTGTGGATCGCGTGCCAGCTCTCGGCGATCCGCTCCATCGAGCCGAGGTGCACCCCGCAGACCGCGTCCTCCTCAGCGGGGAGCTCGACGATCTCGATCCCGTCGGCGGCCGGACCGGTATACGAGTACCCGGCGATGACCTCCATCCCGTCCGGCTGCGTCCGGTACAGGGCGATCGGGGTGGTGAGAGAGCCGCATTCGTCTCCGATGACCTCTGCCACGGCGTCGAAGGCCGGTCCCACGACCTCCGCGACCGCGGGCTGCTCGGCGACGACGGAGCGGACGGCGGCCAGACGCACGGCGGGGAGGGGCTTCTGGACGATCTCGATCTGCGACATATGCTTCTCCTTCTCGATGAGGTGGAGGCGCCGTTCCACATCGACGAGTCGCGCGGCCGCGAGCCGGTGCTCCTGCTCCACCTCGGCGCGCCGGACGCGCAGAAGCGCCGCGATCCGGTCGGCGTCGACGCCCTGGGCGAGGATCGCCGAGATGTCGTCGAGACCGAAGCCGAGCTGACGCAGGGCGACGATCCGGTGCAGGCGCTCGAGCTGCGCCGGATCGTACGACCGGTAGCCGGTGAACTCGTCCACGTGGGCGGGGACGAGCAGCCCGGCCGTGTCCCAGTGCCGGAGCATCCGGTGGGTCACCTGGCCGATCTGCGCGAACGCTCCGATGGACAACATGTCTCAGTTCTCCCGTCTGACACCGTGTGAGAGTCAAGCATGTCGGCTCGCGGCCACCGAGGCGGACCGGGCTCGGCGTGATCGCCGTGGCGCGCACTGCATCCCGGCATATCGTTTACTCCACCTGAACTGGGGTTTCAATGTCGGTGGTCCCTGCTTCACTCGGGGTATGACAGGACTGGCGGACGCGACGATCGAGCAGGTGGAGGCGCTCCGAGCGCTCACCGAGATGCTCGTCGGTGTCGAGCGGTCGATCAATGGACTGCAGGCCGCGCGGGACGGGATCCTGGCGCTGGGGTCGCGCCTGGCCGTGGAGGTCGCGGCGGAGGCCGCCCATCCGGACGGCGCGGATCTGAGCGTGCGCACGGTCGCGGCCGAGTTCGCTGCCGCGCTGCGGGCGAGCGACAGGACGGTGCAGCGGCGGATGGCCGATGCGGTCTGGATCGTCGAGCGCTTTCCGCGGCTGTGGGGTGCATGGGGCGCGGGGCAGGTCACCGCCCAGCAAGCCCGCGTCATCGCGGAGGCAGGTGCGCACCTCGAAGACGAGGCGGATCGCGACGCCTTCTCCGCGCGGATGATCGCCTTCGCCGAGAGCGAGGCGCCGAACCGGGTCGCGCGCATGGCGCGCCGGGCCGCGGAGGAGTTTCAGCCGCATACCCTCGCGGACCGTCACGAGGATGCCCGTGAGCGGCGGCGCGTGTGGGTACGGGATGCCCCTGACGGGATGGCTGAGCTCGGACTTCTGGGGCCGGCGGCGCTGATGCACGGCGTGTTCGACCGGTTGACCACCATGGCCACGACCACGCAGGCCGGCGACGACCCGACGGACCTGCGAACCATCGCCCAGTCCCGGGCCGACCTCGCGCTCGACCTCCTCACCGGTGCGCCGGCCGGCCATGATGATCATGACGGCACCCTGGCCGCCATCGTCCCCACGGTCGCGATCACGGTCCCTGTCATGACCCTCCTCGGCCGTGGCCGGGCGCCGGCGGAACTCGACGGGCGCACCCCGATCGACCCCGCCACGGCACGGAGGCTGGCAGGGGCTGCCTCCGGATGGGATCGCATCCTCACGCACCCCGTGACGGGCACCGTCCTCGCCGTCGACCGGTATCGCCCGAGCGCGGAACTGCGACGCCACCTGCGGGCCCGAGATCAGCGATGCCGCTTCCCCGGTTGCGGATATCCGCCCGCGGAGTGCGACATCGATCACCACCGGGACGCCGCGCTGGGCGGGGAGACGTCCGCCTCGAATCTCGGCCATCTGTGCCGTCGACATCATGTCTTGAAACATCAGTCCGCCTGGCATGTCGAGTCGCGTGGCGACGGCCTCTATGCCTGGACGAGTCCGACGGGGAGGGTATACATCGACCGCCCGCCGCCGTCGAACACCGTCACCTTCGCCGAAGGATCGACGGACGCGCCGTTCTGACCGCCCGGCGGGAAAACTTGAGCCTGTTCATATCAAGTTCATTTGACAGCTTTTCGACCCCGGCGTACACTTGAGCCATCGCGACTCAGGTTTCCCTGATCGCCGCAGGTTTTCGGACCACTACAGACTTCCCAACAAAGGAGAGAACACATGGCACGTGCTGTCGGTATCGACCTCGGAACCACCAACTCCGTCGTCAGCGTCCTCGAGGGTGGCGAGCCCAAGGTCATCGCCAACGCCGAGGGCTTCCGCACGACCCCTTCGGTCGTCGCCTTCACCAAGGACGGGGAGGTGCTCGTCGGCGAGACCGCGAAGCGCCAGGCCGTCACCAACGTCGACCGGACGATCGCCTCGGTCAAGCGCCACATGGGCACCGACTGGAGCTTCGACGTCGACGGCAAGAAGTGGACGCCGCAGGAGATCTCCGCGCGCATCCTCCAGAAGCTGAAGCGCGATGCCGAGTCCTACCTCGGCGACACCGTGACCGACGCGGTCATCACGGTCCCCGCGTACTTCAACGACGCCGAGCGTCAGGCCACCAAGGAGGCCGGTGAGATCGCGGGCCTCAACGTGCTCCGCATCATCAACGAGCCGACCGCTGCGGCCCTCGCCTACGGCCTCGACAAGGGCAAGGAGGACGAGCTCATCCTCGTCTTCGACCTCGGTGGTGGAACGTTCGACGTCTCCCTCCTCGAGGTGGGCAAGGACGACGACTTCTCCACGATCCAGGTGCGCGCCACTGCCGGTGACAACCGCCTCGGTGGTGACGACTGGGACCAGCGCCTCGTCGACTATCTGATCAAGCAGTTCAAGGAGACCACGGGCGTCGACGTCTCGGGTGACAAGATCGCGCTGCAGCGCCTCAAGGAGGCTGCGGAGCAGGCGAAGAAGGAGCTCTCCAGCTCCACGTCCACGAGCATCAACCTCCCGTACCTGTCGCTGACCGACTCGGGCCCCGTCTCGCTCTCCGAGACCGTGACCCGCGCGAAGTTCGAGGACCTCACGAAGGACCTGCTCGACCGCACCAAGAAGCCCTTCGAGGACGTCATCCGCGAGGCCGGCATCAAGGTGTCCGACATCGACCACATCGTCCTCGTGGGTGGTTCGACCCGTATGCCCGCCGTCGCCGAGCTCGTCAAGCGCGAGACCGGCAAGGAAGCCAACAAGGGTGTGAACCCGGACGAGGTCGTCGCCGTCGGCGCCGCGCTGCAGGCCGGTGTCCTCAAGGGCGAGCGCAAGGACGTCCTGCTCATCGACGTCACCCCGCTCTCCCTCGGCATCGAGACCAAGGGCGGCATGATGACCAAGCTCATCGAGCGCAACACGGCCATCCCGACCAAGCGGAGCGAGACCTTCACCACGGCCGACGACAACCAGCCGTCCGTCGCGATCCAGGTCTTCCAGGGTGAGCGCGACTTCACCCGCGACAACAAGCCGCTCGGCACGTTCGAGCTGACGGGCATCGCCCCGGCTCCCCGCGGCATCCCGCAGATCGAGGTCACCTTCGACATCGACGCCAACGGCATCGTGCACGTGTCCGCGAAGGACAAGGGCACCGGTACCGAGAAGTCGATCGTCATCTCCGGCGGCTCGTCGCTGTCGAAGGAGGACATCGAGCGCATGGTGCGCGAGGCCGAGGAGCACGCCGCCGAGGACAAGGCGCGTCGTGAGGCCGCGGAGACCCGCAACCAGGCGGAGACCCTCGCCTACTCGATCGAGAAGCTCATCTCCGAGAACGAGGACAAGCTCCCCGAGGACGTGAAGACCGAGGTCAAGGCCGACGTCGACGCGCTCAAGACGGCTCTGGCCGGCGACGACGACGAGGCCGTGAAGACCGCGTTCGAGAAGCTCAACCAGTCCCAGTCGAAGCTCGGCGAGGCGATCTACGCCTCCTCGCAGGCGGACGCCGCCGGCGCTTCGGCCGAGGGCGAGGCCCCGACCGGTGACGCCCCCTCCTCCGAGGAGGACGTCATCGACGCCGAGGTCGTCGACGACGAGGACGAGAAGAAGTAATCATGACGGACAAGAACTTCGACGAGAACGAGGTTCCGGAGGGGTCGGATGCTCAGGCATCCGGCCCCGTGCCGCAGAACCAGGACTCCCGCGAGGCGAAGGCCGCCGAGGGCTCCGACGAGACTCCGGTCGACGCGGCTGCCGAGACCGAGGAGGGGCTGACGGTCGAGGACATCCTCGGCGCCGCCCAGACCGCGGATGCCGCCGCCGGCGACGCCGCGATCGCCGACGCCGAGAACGCCCTGCTGACCGACCTCAAGCGCCTGCAGGCCGAGTACGCGAACTACCGCCGCCGCACCGAGGAGCAGCGCCAGATCGAGATCGAGCGCGCGAAGGGCGAGGCCGCCAAGGGCCTCATCCCCGTCCTCGACGACCTGGCCCGCGCCGAGCAGCACGGCGATCTGGTCGAGGGCAGCCCCTTCGCCGTGATCGCCGAGAAGGTGCGCGCGGTCGTGGAGCGCCTCGGCGTGGTCGCTTACGGCGAGAAGGGCGAGGAGTTCGACCCCCAGCGTCACGAGGCGATCTTCCAGCAGCCGACCCCCGGCACCTCGAAGACCACGGTGCTCGAGGTCGTCGAGGTGGGGTACCGCCTCGGCGAGGTCGAGCTGCGTCCTGCGAAGGTCGTCGTCGCCGTCCCTGCGGAGTAGGTGATCGATGGCCAGCCAGGATTGGTTCGACAAGGACTTCTACAAGACCCTCGGGGTCTCGAAGGACGTCAGCGACGCTGACCTGAAGAAGACGTACCGCAAGCTCGCGCGCAAGTATCACCCCGATTCCAATCAGGGCGATGCGAAGGCCGAGGCCAAGTTCAAGGAGATCAGCGAGGCATACTCGGTGCTCTCCGACGCCGAGCAGCGCAAGGAGTACGACGAGATCCGCGCCATGGGTTCGGGCGCTCGCTTCACGGCGAGCGGCTCGGGCGCCGGCGGGTTCGAAGACGTCTTCAGCCGGTTCGGACAGCAGGGGCGCGGCCAGACCGCCGACTTCGAGGACATCTTCGCGATGTTCAACCAGGGCCAGGGCAGCTCGTTCGGCGGTGGCCGATTCGGGCAGCCGAGCGGCGGCTTCCGTGGCTTCGGCGGTCCGCAGCGCGGCGCCGACGTCACGGCCCGCACCACGCTGGACTTCAGCACCGCTGTGCAGGGCGAGACGATCACCCTGCAGGGCGAGGACGGCAAGCCGTTCAAGGTGAAGATCCCCGCGGGTGTCGCCGATGGGCAGAAGATCCGGCTGCGCGGCCGTGGTCGCCCCTCGCCCGATGGCGGGGAGAACGGGGACATCGTGGTGCAGATCACGGTGCGCCCGCACCCGGTCTTCACGCGGGACGGCCTCAACCTCCGCGTGGTGGTCCCCGTGACCTTCACCGAGGCGACGCTGGGCGCGACCATCGAGGTCCCGACGCTCGGCGGCGACGTGGTGAAGCTGCGTGTGGCCCCCGGGACCCCGTCGGGCCGCGTGCTCCGCGTCAAGGGTCGGGGTGTCGCGACCGCGAAGGGGACCGGTGACCTGCTCGCCGAGCTCCAGGTCGCGGTTCCGACGCACCTCGACGACGCCGCGCGCGAGGCCCTCGAGAGGTTCCAGGAGCTGGAGCCTCAGGAGAACCCGCGGGCCGAGCTCATGGCGAAAGCCCGCCGTTGACGAGAACAGGCTTTCGCGCCGGGTCAGGCGGTTCCGGGAAGGAGCTGCCTGACCAGGCGCGACGGCCTGACGTGAAACCAGGAAGGAAGGCGTGATGGACGCGGACACTCCGGTCTTCGCGATCGCCGCAGCCGCCAAGCTCTCCGGCCTGCACCCCCAGACCCTCCGTCAGTACGACCGGATCGGCCTCGTGGTGCCGGGTCGGACGCCCGGCGGATCCCGTCGTTACTCGCACCGCAACATCGAGCAGCTGCGCGAGGTGGCCCAGCTCTCCTCCGAAGGGGTCAGTCTCCCGGCGATCGCACGTCTCCTCGACCTGGAGGACGAGAACCGGATGCTGCGCGACCGCGTGCTCGCGCTGGAGGGCGCCCTCCGTGCCGAGCGGGAGAACCGCCCCGGCGTGCGGGTGTTCGCCGCCGGCTCCGCGGGGGTCGTGCCGATGCCGACCGGCCGCCGCATCCGGCGCTCGACGGAACTCGTGCTCTGGAGTCCGCGCTCCGGAGCCTGACCGCGTACCCCGGTGTGTATCCTGTCAACTGTTAACAGGAGGTCACCATGACGCAGACCGTCACGCGCGGGGAGTCGCTCGGAGCGCAGGTCGCACGCGTGCTGCGCCAGCGCATCGTGCGAGGGGAGCTCGCCCCGGGGGCCCGGCTCACCGAGGAGGCCCTCGCCGAGGAGTTCGCCGTCAGCCGCGGCCCCGTGCGCGACGCCCTGACCCAGCTCAGCTTCGAGAAGCTCGTCGAGGTGCAGCGTCCCCGCGGCGTCTACATCGTGGGCCTCACGAGCGACGACGTCGACCAGCTCTACAGCCTCCGGGGCGCGCTGGAGCAGCTCGCCCTCTCGCGCGCGATGCGGGTCGACGACGACGAGCGGTGGCAGCCGATGGCCGACGCCGTCCAGCGCATGGCCGAGGCCGCGGACGCCGGCGACCATGCGGCCTTCGTCACGGCCGACCTCGACTTCCACTCCCAGATCTACGCCCTCGCCGATCACCCCCGGCTGGAGGGTGCCTGGAACCAGTACCTCCCGACCTTCACGGCCCTCCTCGAGGTCACGATCAACCACGACGAGGACCTGCACGAGTCGTCGGACGATCACGTGACGCTGCTCGACGTCATGCGCACGGGAGCCCCGGAGGACGCCGCCGCGGTCCTCTCGGCTCACCTCGACGGCGCCCGGGAGCGGATGCTCCACGAGGTCGGCTCCCGCTGAGCCTGCGTCCGCCGGCGCCGAGGCGTTCAGCGGACGGAAAAGAACGGTTCCTACCGTGGGGGCCAGGGCAAGAGCCCTGGTCCGCGCCCGCGCGGGTGTCCTGCCACGAAGGAAGAACCTCCTCATGACGAACACCACAGCCTCCGCCACCTCCGCCTCGTCGCTCGGACTCCTCGTCCTGCGCATCGTCGTCGGCGCGATCTTCGCCGCCCACGGCGCTCAGAAGATCTTCGAGTTCACGATCCCCGGCACCATCGGCAGCTTCGCCGGCATGGGGGTCCCGCTCGCCGAGATCGCCGCACCCGTCGTCGCCTTCCTCGAGCTCATCGGCGGGATCCTGCTGATCCTCGGCCTGCTGACGCGCCCGGTCGGCATCCTCCTCGCCGTCGACATGCTGGTGGCACTCGTGCTCGTGCACCTGCCCGCCGGCCTGTGGGTGACGGCCGGCGGCTACGAGTTCGTCGCCGTGCTCGGCGCCGCGGCTCTCGCGCTCGCGCTCACCGGCGCCGGGCGCTACTCCATCGACGCCGCGGCCCTCCGCGGGCGCGCGCCGGCCTGGCTCGCCTGACCGGTCAGTCGCCCGCCTCGCGCGCGGGATCCACGCGCCGGACGAGGACCCAGGTGTTGCCGAGATCGGTGACCGTGTGGGTGAACTCGTCGAGCGCGGCCTGCGACAGCGCGAGCCCGCGTCCGCTCTCCGCCTCCTCGCCCGGCATCGACACGGCGTCCCAGTCGATCGGTGCCGGCGGGGCGGTGTCGCGGATGTAGGCGCGCAGCTCCTCCGCCGTCACGCGGACGTCGATGCTCAGCACGACGTCCGCGTGCTCATTGTGCTGGGCGACGTTGGTCGTGACCTCGCTCAGCGCCAGGGTGAACAGCACCTGATCCTGGGCAGGTACCTCCGGAGCCAGCGGCCACAGCCGGTCGAGCTCGTCGAGGGCGCGGTCGACGAGGGCGAGCCCGGCGGGCCCGTCGATGTGGAAGGCCCGGATGTCAGCGTCCATCGAACGCCGATTCCGGCGTCGGGTAGTCGCGGAGCACGCGATCCAGGTTGGTGAGGTGGAGGACGGTGCGCACGGCCTCGGGAACGGCGGCGATGCGCAGATCGCCGCCGGCCACGCGGGCGCTCTTGAGGCCGCCGACGAGGGCGCCGAGACCGGAGGAGTCGACGAACTCGGTGCCGCTCAGATCGATCGCGATGCGCGGCTGCCCCGCGGCGACGAGGTCGCTCACCGCGTTGCGCAGCAACGGCGCTCCCGAGGCGGTCAGGCGGCCCGTGATCGTGACGACGGCATAGCCGTCCCTGGTGTCAGTGCTGACGTTCATTCGACTCCTTCTCGAGGACCTTCGCGGCCGGACCGCGGTAGCGTGCCGCCTGGATGATGACGCTGAGGACGACCAGGTCGTACAGGACCCAGGCGGTGTTGACGAGGGTGCCGGTGCCGTCGCCGGTGCCGACGATGACCCGGGCGACCCCGATGATGAGGGCGATCACGAGGACGACCATGGCGGTGAGCTGCGGCCAGATCTCGCGCCACGGGATGCCCCGAGGATCGCGGCCGTCCTTCCTGGTCACGGCGAAGGAGAGCGGTCGGCCGAGCACCACGTTGGCGAAGGCCGTCCAGCACGCGCGGATCCACACGGGGAACAGCGCAAGCGAGTACTGCTGACCTCGCCAGGTCTTCACCCCCTTCGCGACCACGAGGAACAGCGCCTGATTGACGAGGAAGTACGGCAGGAAGCGCGCGAAGAAGTCGACCGACCAGGCGGTGACGGGGAGCACGCCGAACACGAGATAGATCACCGGGGCGGCGAGGTAGACGATCGCGGCGAAGCCCGAGAGGTAGCTCCACATCGTCGCGAAGTACATGAGGCGCTGCCCCACCGAGAGTCCTCGCTTGGCCAGGGGGTTGTCGCGCAGCATGACCTGCAGCGTCCCCTGGGCCCACCGCAGCCGCTGCGTGAGCATCGTCCGGAGGTCTTCCGGGGCGAGCCCGTGCGCCAGGATCTCGTGGTGGTAGACGCTCTTCCAGCCGAGGGCGTGGAGCTGCATCGCCGTGGCCATGTCCTCGGTCACCGAGATCGTGGCGAGGGGGAGGATCGGCTGCGCCTCATCCGCACGGTCGAGGCGGAGCGCATCGAGCAGTCCGCGGACGGCCTCGACGGCGGTGAGGGGGGAGAGGTCGGACGCGGCGAGCGCGTCGAGTCCGGCCTCGTCCACGATCACCTGCCCGAGCTCCGCGTCCTGCTGCACCGGCAGGGACTCGATCACTGCGAGGTCGGCACGGATGCCCTCGAGGTCGTGGGCGACGAGGATGCGGGAGGCGCTGTCGACGGCTTCCCCCACGCGGGCGGCCACCTCGGCGACCGACTCGCCCGCGGCGAGCTCCTTGCGTCCGCGTGCGATCGCGATGCGGAGCGCGCCGAGCTCGGTGGCGAGCGCCGGGTCGGTCGCCGCCTCGGCCTCGCGGGCGATGAGGGCCTCGGACGTCTTGAGGGCCCGCGCGGCGGAGTCGGTCACGTTCCGCACGTAGCCGACGATGCCGAGCTGCATCAGTGCTTCGCGGCGGAGCACGGCGTTCGAGCCGCAGAAGAAGGCCGCGTTCCAGCCGTCCTTCCCCTGCTGGATCGGCCCGTAGAAGAGGGGCGCCTGGCTGCCGAGCGGGTCGGCCTCGTCGACGTTCACGAACCATTGCGGCGTCTGCACGAGGGCGACCTCGGGATCATCGGCGAAGTAGCCGAGCGTGCGGTGCAGGATCAGCGGGTCCGGCACCTGGTCGGCGTCGAGGATGAGGAGGAACTCGCCGTCGGTCTGGAAGAGGGCGCTGTTGAGATTGCCCGCCTTGGCATGCCGGGGCTTGCCCGTCCAGTCTTCGGAACGCGTGAGATAGCCGACGCCGGCGGCCCGGGCTTCGGCTTCGAGCTCGGGCCGGGAGCCGTCGTCGAGGATCCAGGTCGAGTGCGGGTAGGCGATCCGCTTCGCCGCCTTCGCGGTGGTCATGACGAGCTCGATCGGCTCGTCGTAGGTCGTGATGAACACGTCGACGGTGCCCTGCGGAGGCGACACCGGCGCCGGACGCTCCTTCGCGCGCCACATCGTCAGGCAGAACAGGAACGTGTCGATGAGGCTGTAGGTCTCTGCGATCACGAGCGGCACCGCGATCCACCAGGCCGACCAGTTCACCGACTCCAGCCAGCGCCAGGCGACGTAGTTCACGCCGAGCAGGACCGACAGCAGCGCGAGGACGCGGATGGTCGCGAACCGGGCGGTCACGCGTCCCTCCGCACGACCACGACGGTGATGTCGTCGGTGGCGCGCTCATCGTTCGCGAGTCGCAGGGCTTCGCGCACGGCGCCGTCCGGTCCCATCGCGGTGAGCACCCGCTCCACGTGGCCGAACGGGTCGTCGGCGTCGAGGACGTCGAGGAGACCGTCGCTGCAGCAGATGAAGGCGTCCCCCACCTCGAGCCGCGTCGTCACCGGGACCCGGGGGTCGGCGAGGCCCATCCCCATGCCCAAGGGCAGGTTCGTGGAGCGCAGGGGCGTCCACGACCCGTCTGCGCGGACGACGAACGCGAGGCTGTGGCCGGCGTCGATGACTTCGAGCTCTCCCGTCTCCGGCTGCAGTTCGGCGACGACGGCCGTGACGAACATCGACGTGTCCGCGAGGTCGTCCTCGAGCAGGCGGTCCACTTCGATCACGGCGTCGGTCAGCGAGCGCTCCGGCGCCGTGCGCAGCGAGGCCCGCACGGTGGCCGCGACCAGCGCCGGGCCCGTGCCCTTGCCCATGGCATCGGCCAGGGTCACCCGCAGGGCCTCGCCGTGGCGCGAGAAGTCGTAGTAGTCCCCGGCGAGCGTTCCCCGCGGGGCGGCACCGGCGGCGATCGTGTACCCGGCGATCTCCGGGTGCGCCCGGGGGCGCAGCGCCCGCTGCACCACGGCGGCGTGGTCGACGTCGGCGTCCTGCGCCAGCTCCGTCTGGACCCAGAACGCGAGGTCGCGCAGGAGGTCCTGCTGGGCATCCGTGAAAGTATGCGGTTCCGTGTCGAGCACGCACAGCGTCCCGACCGGCTCCCCTCCCGGCGCGTGCAGCGGATGGGCCGCGTAGAAGCGCAGGTGCGGGTCGCCGGTCACGAACGGATTCTCGGCGAAGAGGTCGGTCGTGCTCGCATCCTCCACCACCACCGTCCGGTCCTGCGACACGGTGTAGTCGCAGAACGAATCCTGTCGCGGTGCCTCGTTCCCCCCCAGGCCGATCTGCGATTTGCGCCACTGCCGGTCGCGATCGATCAGCGAGACGCTGACCATCGGCACGCCGAACATCTCCTTCGCCAGTCGTGCCACTCGATCCACCCGCTCATCGGGTGGCGTGTCAAGGATCCCCAGTTCCTCGAGCGCTGCCTGTCGCCGTCGCTCGTCGAACATTCCCCCGGCCCTCCTCCGTGTTTATTCCCCTCATCCTAGGGAGGAACCGCACCTGGGGCGCCAGGCCGTCCGGCGGCATTCAGGTGAACCACAGGAAACGGTTCTGCGCAAGCCCCGCGGAGAACCGCTTCTCCGGATCTACCATCGCGCCAGGACCAGAGCGCCGTGTCTGCGCGTCCTCGGAAAGGAGGCAGGTGGATGCCGCTCAAGACCCGCCAGCGGGACCGGTACAACCGCCGAGAAGCCCTCGCCGGCTATCTCTTCATCTCGCCATGGCTCATCGGATTCCTCATCTTCACGGCCGGCGCGATGGTCTACAGCCTGTACATCTCGTTCAGCAGCTACAACCTCGCCACGAACAGCGCGCGCCCGGTCGGCATCGACAACTACGCCAACCTCTTCGAGGACCCGCGGGTGGGCGTCTCGCTCGCCAACACGCTGTTCTACGTGGTGATGGCGGTGCCGCTGGAGATCGTGTTCGCGCTCGTCCTCGCGCTGCTGCTCAACCGGGTCGGGCGAGGTGCGGGATTCTTCCGCGTGCTCTACTACCTGCCGAAGATGACCCCGGCCGTCGCCACGGCCGCCGTGTTCTTCCTCCTCCTGAACGGCAACTCCGGAGCGATCAACCAGTTCCTCCGACTGTTCGGCATCCAGGGGCCCCAGTGGCTCGTCGACCCCGCGTGGGTCAAGCCGAGCATCGTGATCATGACGCTGTGGACCGTCGCGGGAACCATGGTGATCTTCCTGGCGGCCCTCAAGAACGTGCCGGTCGAGCTGTACGAGGTGGCCTCGCTCGACGGGGCGGGACCGATCAGGAAGTTCTTCTCGATCACCCTGCCGATGATCTCGGGGGCCATGTTCTTCAACGTCATCGTGCTCTCGATCGCCGCCTTCCAGATCTTCGATCAGGCGTATCTGCTGTTCTGGCGGGATCAGAGCAACTCGTCTCCTGAGGCGTCGCTCTTCTACGCGATCTACCTGTTCCAACAGGCCTTCCGGCAGTTCAACTTCGGCTTCGCGGCGGCGATGGCGTGGCTGCTCTTCGTCATCATCATGATCATCACGCTCATCCAGGTGAAGGTCGGCAACCGCTTCGTCTACTACGAGGGAGACCGCTGATGTCCCAGACCCTGCGTCAGGTCCCCGTCGAGGCCACCGGGGACGACCTCCCGGAGGCCGTCGCGGCTCCCGCCCCGGCCCGGTCGCGCTGGCGACGGCGCCTGCGACAGCCGAAGAGCCTCGTCGCCCGGATCGTGCTGAACATCATCCTCGTGCTGTTCGCGCTGCTGTTCCTGTACCCCTTCGCGTGGCTCATCGCTGCCAGCTTCAAGCCGCGGGGGGAGGTGTTCGACAACGCCCTCATCCCGAAGACGTTCGTGCCGGAGAACTACGTCGAGGTGTGGAATCAGCTCCCGCTGCTGAACTGGATGGGCAACAGCATCGCCATCGCGCTGCTCGCCGCCGGTGCCGTGGCGATCTCCAGCTCGATCGTGGCGTTCGGCTTCGCCTACTTCCGCTTCCCGGGGCGCGGGCTGCTGTTCGGCCTCGTGCTCGCGACGATGATGCTCCCCGGCGCGGTGACGATGATCCCGATCTACCTCATCTGGAAGGAGACCGGACTCCTCGGCACCTGGGTGCCGCTGTGGGGCATGAACCTGTTCGGCTCGGCCTTCTACATCTTCCTGCAGCGGCAGTTCTTCCTCGGCCTTCCTCGGGAGCTGTTCGAGGCGGCGCGGCTCGACGGGGCCAGCGCCTGGGGCCTCTTCTGGCGGATCGCGATGCCGCTGTCGATACCGTCGTTCGTCATCGTGTTCCTGTTCGAGTTCCAGGCGAGCTGGAACAACCTGCAGGCCGCCCTCATCTACCTCAACGCCGGGTCGGTGGACGAGTTCACCGCGCCGCTCGGCATCGCCTACGCGATGACCAAGTACAGCCCCACGGCGGGCGGTCACGGTGATTACCAGTACGTCATGGTCGCCTCCCTCCTGGTGACCCTCCCCATGCTCATCCTCTTCGCCTTCGGGCAGCGTGCCTTCATCGAGGGCGTCGCCACCCAGGGGCGCAAGGGATGACGAACCACAGATCGAAAGGAGCAGTCATGCGCACACGCATGCTGGGAATCACCGCGGTCGCCGCGGCATCCGTCCTCGTCCTCGCCGGGTGCGGCGGGGGAGGGGGAGACGACCAGGCGGCCGACGCCGACTTCGGCGCGGAGCCGAGCGGCACGCTCAAAGCGTGGGGCTTCGAGAACGCCGACGACGTCGGCACCTCGCGCATGGACTACGCCGCCGAGCAGTTGAAGGACGTCGAGGTCGACCTCGACGCGACGGCCTTCGACGCGCAGAAGTTCACCACGCGGATCGCGAGCGGCGACGTGCCCGACGTCGTGCAGATGGACCGCCGGTACGTGACCACGTATGCCGCGCAGGACCTCATCATGCCGCTCGACGAGTGCTTCGCCGCCCAGGACGTCTCGCCGCGGGATCACTGGTACCCCTTCGTCGTCGACGACGTCACCTACGACGATGCCGTGTGGGCGGTGCCGCAGTTCTACCAGCCGCCGGCGATCCTGCTGAACAAGGCCGTGCTCGACGAGGCGGGGGTGACGGCGGACGAGATCGACACCTCCAAGCCCGACGTGCTGCTCGGCGCGATCGAGAAGATGTACCAGGAGTCCGGGGGTGTGCCCACGCGGCTCGGGTTCGACCCGGTCGCGACGGGCCAGGCCGGGCTGTGGATCCTCGGCATGGGCGGCCAGCTCAACGATGAGAAGGGCGCGCCCACCCTGGACGACCCCAGCAACGTGGCCGGCATCGAGATGCTGAAGCAGATCACCGACGCGCAGGGCGGCTTCGCGGCCGTCAAGAGCTTCACCGACTCGTTCGACGCCTTCGGCGACCAGAACCAGTTCGTCGCCCAGCAGGTCGGCGCGCAGGTGAACGCGCAGTGGTATCCGAACGTGCTGAGCCCCTACGCCGACCAGATCGACCTCGAGGCTGTGCCGTTCCGGAATGCCGACGGGGAGCCGTTCTCGGTCGCGTCCGGCACCGCGTTCGTGATCCCGGCCGGGGCGGAGAACCCCGCGGCGGCGTGCGCCTGGATGGTGAACCTCACCTCGGACGACGCCTGGAACGCGGCGGGCGAGGCCCGTGCCGAGACGCTGAAGACCGA
The DNA here is from genome assembly GCF_058140415.1 of Microbacterium sp. C-MGS6. Lineage (NCBI taxonomy): Bacteria > Bacillati > Actinomycetota > Actinomycetes > Micrococcales > Microbacteriaceae > Microbacterium > Microbacterium sp. C-MGS6. The sequence goes on along the minus strand of NZ_CM176934.1, from coordinate 3,279,739 downwards.
CGGCGGTATCAACACCGGGCTCTTCACCGGATCGCCGTCCGCCGATCAGTCGATCCGTGAGACCTTCGTGACGGACAGCGGCAACGCCGGCTTCGACCAGGTCATCTCGACCTACTACGACGTGGTGGACTACGGACAGTCCTTCGGTTCCTCGCCCGCGGGCCAGGAGATCCAGAACGAACTCAACAACGCGATCACCGCAGCGCTGCTCGGGGACAAGTCTCCCGAGGACGCGCTGAAGGAGGCGCAGGAGGCGGCGATGCGGGCGTACGAGAACGCCACCGCCGGCTAGACCCCGGAGGGGCAGAGCGCCAGGCGGCCATGTCCGCCTGGCGCTCGTCGTCGGATCGGGTCGGCGTGGATGATGGAGGCCTACCGATCGGAGGTCGACCATGGACCAGCGTGAGCTCGATGAGCGGATCCGTGACTACTACGAGGACCAGTTCGACGAATCGGCGCGGTTGACGACCCGCTCGGCGCAAGGACCTCTGGAGCACCAGCGCATCCAGGAGCTGATCGCCGCGCACCTCCCCGAGGGTCGCGTCATCGATGTCGGAGGCGGGGCGGGCGTCCATGCGCGGTCGCTCCTGGACCGTGGCCATCAGGTCATCCTCGTCGACCCGGTGCGCGGGCACGTCCACAGCGCGGCGCAGCGGGGCGTGGATGCTCGTGTAGGGGACGCGCGCTCGTTGCCGTTCACCGCGGACAGCTTCGATGCCGCTCTTCTCCTCGGTCCGCTGTACCACCTGGCGGATCGCGCGGACCGCCTCCAGGCGCTCGGCGAGGCCGCACGGGTGGTGCGATCCGGCGGCTGGGTGTTCGCGGCAGGCCTCTCGCGATTCGTCGGATTCGGTCAGCTCGCGCTGGGCGTGACCGACCTCCACCTCGACGATGAACACGGCGCACTGCTGGAGCACGGGGCGCCCTCCTCGCGAGGTCGCTTCCCTGCCGGGCACTTCCACACGGCGGATTCGCTCGCCGAGGAGGCCGCCGCCGCCGGACTCGACGTTGTGGAGGTCCATGGCGTCGAAGGGCCCGGCGGGCTGCTGCTGGAGGAGATGCCTGCGGAGGAGACGGCGCTCACACAGGCGGCTCTCCTGCTGGCGCGAGCCGGGAGCACCGTTCCCGGAATCCGGGAGCTCAGCCCGCACCTCCTGGTCGTGAGCCGGGTGCGGTGACGCTCTGCAGTGTTGACTGTTAACAGTCAACACTGGTAGCCTCGCGGTGTCGACAACACGGTCGACCCACGTAGAGGAGCAAAGATGCCCCGCATGCGCATCACTCGGGCGGCCGCTGCCTTCGCCGCCCTCGCCGCCACCGCTCTGGTGCTGTCGGCCTGCACGAAGGTCGACGAGAGCGAGGGGGCCGCCTCGACCTATCCCGAGGACGACATCCGGCTGATCATCCAGGCCAATCCCGGCGGCGGCTCCGACCTGTCGTCCCGCGCGCTCGCCACCGAGCTCGAGAAGATCCTCGGTATCAGCGTGATCCCGGAGAACATGCCCGGTGCCGCGGGAGCGCTCGCGATGGAGTACGTCGGCTCGCAGGATCCCGACGGCTACGTCATCGGCTTCGCGCCCGTCGAGATCGCGATGCTCAACACGACCCAGAGCGCCGACGTGCTGCCCGACGACTTCGACCTGCTCGGCCAGATCATGCTCGCTCCCGGCGTCATCACGGTGGGTGCCAACAGCGGCATCGAGACCCTCGACGACCTCGTGACGCAGGCGAAGTCCGGCGCGGTCACGGTCGCGAACTCCGGTGCCGGCTCGATCTGGGAGGCCGCCACCCTCGGCCTCGGCCAGGCGACCGACGCCGACTTCACCCCCGTCCCCTACGACGGCGGCGCCACGGCTGTCGCGGCCGCCGCGTCCGGTGAGACCGTCGCCGCCGTCTCCGGACTCGGCGAGGCGCTCGCGCAGGGCGAGGCCGTCCGCATCCTCGCGGTCATGAACGACGAGCGTCACCCCGACGCGGAGGATGTCGAGACGGTCGAGGAGGCCATCGGCGAAGAGGTCGTCTTCGGCGGCTGGGGCGGCATCTACGCACCGGCCGGACTGCCGGACGACGTGCACGACGCCCTCGAAGCCGCCGTCAAGGAGGCCGTGGAGTCCGAGAGCTACCAGAAGTTCCAGGCCGACGCCGGCAACCTCGTGGTCTACCGCGACTCCGAGGAGTGGACCGGGTTCGTCGACGACCAGTTCGCCCTGTTCCAGGACCTCCTGGGCTGAACACCTCCGGTGGGGTCGGCACGCGCCGACCCCACCGGGTCCTCCGACGAAGGAGCACCATGACCAGCCCCGACACCGCGGCCGAGCCGGTCGCGCCGGGCGGCTACGAGGGAGCGACCGCCTCCCGTCCCCTCGAGATCGCGTTCGCCGCCGTCGCCCTCGCGATCACCGCCGGCTACCTCTTCCTCGCCACGCAGATCCCGCTGCGCCGCGAGGCCGCCCCCGGACAGATCGACGCCCGCTTCTGGCCGCTCGTCATCGGCGTGACCGGCGTCGTGATCGCGATCGCCCTGCTCGCCGTGGCGATCACGCGACCGGCACCCACGCGTGAGGATCTCGAGCGCATCCAGCCGGGCGGCGTCCTCCGGGTGATCGCGACGATCGCGATCGCCGGCGCCTTCATCGCGCTGTGGTCCCTCGGCTCGGTCATCCTCTTCGGCTACCGGATCGAGGTCTTCCCGATCGCCTGTGCCCTGCTCATGGCCGCACTGATGCTCCTCTACGGCCACCGCCGCTGGCTGAGCCTCGTCATCTACTCCGCCGCCGTCACGGCATTCGTCTACGTCGTCTTCGGCATGCTCCTGAGGATCCCCCTGTGAACGCGCTCCTGGAGGGGCTGAACTCGCTCCTCGACATCTCGATCCTGCTGTACATGGCAGTCGGCCTCGTGCTCGGCTTCATGGTCGGCGCCTTCCCCGGCATCACCGCGACCATGGCCGTCGCACTCGCCGCCGGCTTCACCATGACCCTGGAGCCCGTGCAGGGCCTCGCGGTGCTCCTGACGATCTACGTCGCGGCGAACTTCGGCGACCGGGTGCCGTCCATCCTCATCAACACCCCGGGGACACCCGCCTCCATCGCCACCACCCTCGACGGCTATCCCATGGCGAAGCAGGGCAGGGCCGGTCTGGCGCTGACGATCTCCGCGATCGTGTCGGCCGTCGGCATCCTCGCCTCGCTCGTGCTCTTCTCGGTCGCCGCCGTGCCGATCGCCAGCTTCGCCCGGGACTACTTCAAGTCGCCCGAGCTGTTCGCGCTCGTCGTCTTCGGCATCGCGATCATGATCGGCATCTCGTCGAAGTCGATGCTCAAGGGCATCCTGGCCGGTCTCTTCGGGCTGATGCTCGGCAGCGTCGGCACCTACGCGGCCACCGCCGACCAGCGCTTCACGTTCGGCGTGCTGGAACTCGTCGAGGGCGTGAACTTCATCGCCGTCATCATCGGTCTCTTCGGCATCGCCGAGCTGTTCGATCAGCTCCTCACGCACCGGAAGTCGCACGTCCGACCGATCTCGAGCCTCGGCCGGTGGTGGCCGAACCGCGCCGAGCTGAAGCAGAGCGGACGGGCCACCGCGGTCGGCGGGGCGGTCGGCCTCGGCGTCGGCCTCATCCCCGCGGCCGGCGGCGACATCGCCGGGCTCATCGGCTGGGAGCGGGCGCGGAAGGCGTCGAAGCACCCGGAGATGTTCGGAAAGGGGTCGATCGAGGGCGTCGCCGCGTCCGACACCGCCTCCAGCGCCACGCTCGGCGGCTCGCTCACCACCACGATGGCGCTCGGCATCCCCGGCGACTCCGTGATGGCGGTCATGATCGGCTCGATGATCATCTGGGGCATCACCCCCGGGCCCACGCTGTTCACCAACCGCCCCGACCTCGTCGTCTCGATCGTCGGCATCATGCTCGTCGCGACCCTCCTGTCGCTCGCGCTGAGCCTCGTGCGGATGAAGGGCATGGTCAAGCTGCTCGACGTGCCGCAGCCGTATCTGTGGAGCGGCATCCTCATCTTCTGCATCATCGGCACCTACGCCACCTCGAACAGCCTGTCGACGGTCGTCACGATGCTCGTCTTCGGGGTGATCGGCGTGCTGCTCAAGCGCATGCAGGTCCCGGCAGGACCCGTGGTGCTCGGCCTGCTGCTCGGTCCGCTCGCCGAGGAGAACCTCGCCCGCACGCTGGCGATCCTGCCGACGCGGCCGATCTTCGAGGTCGTCAGCCCGATCGCCCTCGTGCTGCTCGCGCTCGCGGTGCTGTCGATCGTGATGCCCGCGATCCGCGCCGCCCGCACGCCCCGCGCCGAGCGGGCCTCGTTGGAGGACTCGATCCTCCACACCGACAGCATCGTGCAGATCGAGAAGGCGCACGACGAGCTCGCGGCGCAGCCCGACCTGCTCACCTCCACCGTCCGCAACGTCCACGCCGGTGCGCGCCGGGGACGCGCCGACCGCAAGAACCGCCAGAGCACGACCCCCGAGGAGACCGAGAAGTGACCCGCTACGACATCCTGACCGCCGTCCCGACCGCGTTCCACCGCGACGGGACCCTCGACCTCGAGGGGTCGCGCGCGATCTTCCGATTCGTGGCCGACTCGGGGAACGAGGGCGCCTTCATCCTCGGCACCACGGGCGAGTTCCCCGCTGTGGACGCGGACGAGTTCCGGGCGCTCGTGGCCGCCGCGCTGGAGGAGCTGGCCGGCCGGATGCGCGTCATCGTGCACGTCGGGCAGCCGAGCACGTTCGAGGCCGTGCGTCTGGTCGGCATCGCGAAGGAGCTCGGGGCCACGGAGTTCGCGGCCCTCACCCCCTATTACCTGCGTGCCACGGACGATGCGATCCTCGACTACTACCGTGCCGTCTCGGCGGCGGTGGGCGACGGGCGCCTGTACGTCTACATCTACCCCGCGCGTAGCGGGAACCCGGTCTCGCCGGAGCTGCTCGTGCGCATCGCCGCGCTTCCGAACGTGGTGGGAGCGAAGGTGAGCGAGCTGTCGCTCGACGACATCGCGGCCTATCGTGCGGCCGTGCCGACGGGCTTCGAGCTCTACACCGGCGCCGACCGCGACCTCATCGCGGCCGTCGGGGCGGGGGCGCAGGGTGTCGTCTCGGGCGTCTCCTCCGTGACGCCGAAGCCCTTCCGCGCCCTCGCCGATGCCGGACGCTCCGGAGATGCCGAGGCCATCGCGGCGGCACAGGCAGCAGTCGACGACGTCGTCGCGCTCATCGGCGGCGACATGGGGCGCATGAAGGAGGCGTACCGCGTGCTCGACGTCGTGGACACTCATTGCCGCATGGCCATCTCCGAACCCTCCGCCGACGAGCGGGCCGCCGTCGCACAGGTGGTGGCCACGCACCGCTGACACGACTCCGGGACCTACACGGGCGGGATGCCGCGGCCTTCGGGTCGCGGCATTTCTGCATGGGCTCGCTTTTACTTGTCCGACAAGTGAGCGCAGTCAGGAGCCTACTTGACGACACCCAGGGAAAGTGTCTAGGCTCAGGAGCGGAAATTCTGCCGATGTCGCGAAGGAGCGAACGGGACATGTCAGACAAGATCGAGATCACCGGGTCCGACTTGTCAGACGCGCTCGCTCGACGTCTGGCTCAGCACCTGCAGCGCTCCGGGCTGGAGATCGGCGACCCGCTGCCCACCGAGGCCGAACTCGGCGCCGTGCTGGAGGTGGGACGGCAGCGCATCCGCGAGGCCCTCAGCGTGCTCGAAGCGTTCGGCATCGTGGCCTCTCGGCAGGGCGCGCGCCGCGTGTGGCGCGGGTTCCGTGCCGCCGATCTCGCCACCCGCTGGATCGGCTTCGTCGACGACCCGGAGGCCGCCACCCGCGAGCTCCTGGAAGTGCGTCACGCGCTGGAGACTTCGCTGCTTCCCCTGGTCATCCCGCGCCTGCAGCCGAGCGACCTGACCCGCCTGCGTCTGCTCTCGGAGGAGATGGTGGAGCGAGCCCTGCGCAACGAGAGCTTCGCGGAGCTCGACCAACAGTTCCACCGCGGGCTGCTCGCGCCGATGCGCAATGCGTTCGTGGACCAGTTCCTGCAATCCTTCTGGGTCGTCTTCGCGGCCGCGCGACGGGAGGAGCCCGTGGAGGAGGACCCGGCCATCGCCGCGATGCACGGTCGCATCATCGACGCGATCGAGGCCGGCGACACTCGCCGAGCCGTCCACGAGCTCGACGCCCACTTCTACGGCGTCCGCAACCGCTACCCGGATATCGACTTCGGCACCACGGCCGCGCTGCCGGTCTGACCCCTCCCCGCACCGGCGCGTTCTGCCGCACCCGTTTTGAAATCGATTTCGCACAACCCTCATCTGATCGACGAAGGAGTACGCATCATGAGATCCACCCGATTCCTCCCCGGATTGGCCGTCCTCGGCGTGGTCGCCCTCACCGCCGGCTGCGCCGGAGGCGCCCCGACGGGCGAGGGCGACGGTCCCGTCGAGATCACCTACTGGCTCTGGCAGGACGACGCGACCGACCCCACCTGGACGGAGCTCGCGGACGAGTTCAACGACGCGCAGGACGAGGTGGAGGTCGTGCTGGAGACGATCCCCCTCGACCAGTACCAGAACCAGCTCGTGTCCTCTGCGATGAACGGCACCGGACCGGATGCCGCCCGCAGCAAGGACTGGTGGCTCGGGCAGTTCGCGCCGCAGGGCGCCATCGCCGACCTCACCCCGTACGTCGATGGCTGGGACGCCTCGGACGACGTCGTCGACTCGCTCTGGGCGACGGGGCAGCTGCCCGGCGAGGACGCCGTCTACATGCTGCCGCACCAGTACACGACGCTCTACCTCTACTACCGCGTGGACTACTTCGAGGAGCTCGGGCTCGAGGCGCCGCGCACCCAGCAGGACCTCCTCGACGCGGCGGCGGCCCTCACCGGCGACGGCCGGTACGGCATCGACGTTCGCGGCGGTGCGGGCGGACAGGACCAGTGGCTCGCATGGATGTACGCCGGCGGCGCGTCGGTCGTCGACGACTCCGGCGAGGTCGTCCTGGACGACGCGAAGGGCGTCGCGGTGAACGAGGACTACCTCAGCATCGTCACCGACCTGCAGGCCGCGCCCCCCGGATCGATCACGGCCGCCTTCGCCGACGTCAAGACGAACTTCGTCGAGGGTCTCACCGGCATGATGATCCACCACCCGGGTTCCCTGAAGGAGCTGCAGGGCGTCTTCGGCGACAAGCTCGGCGTCGTCCCGATCCCCACGGAGGACGGGAAGCCGGGCGCGACACTCGGCAGCATGAGCGGCAACGTCATCCTCGAGGGCTCCGACAAGAAGGACGCCGCGTGGACCTGGATCTCCTGGCTGAGCGAGGAGGCGCAGATGGAGAAGATCTCCACCTCGCCGCAGGGCCAGCTGCCCGTGCTCGAGTCGGTGATCGACACCGAGGCGTACTCGTCCGACCCGCAGCTCGCGGTCGCGGTCGACGCGATCCCCACCGCCAAGACCTGGCCGGCGCTGGAGGGGGTGGCGGAGCTCGCCGCCAAGGAGTGGAACCCGCTCATCCAGCAGGCGTTCCAGGGTGAGATCAGCAGCCAGGACGTGCTGACGAAGATGTCCGACGTGCTGCGCTGAGGACCGACATGGCAAGCTCCACTCTCACGGAAGCGGTCGTCACCGGCCGGCCGGCCCCGCGCCGGCCGGTGACCCGGCCCCGGCAGCGCGCTCGCCGCGGGTCGGTCGCCCCGCTCGTCCTGCTCGCGCCGGCGATCGCGCTGGTCGCGGTCTTCGCCGGGTATCCGCTCGTCCGCTCGATCTGGTTCTCGTTCAACGACGTGAGCGTCTTCACCGGCGTGCTCGAGTTCGTCGGGTTCCAGAACTTCGCCAGTGTCATCGGCACGGCGGAGTTCCTGCCCACGCTCGGCCGCACGGCCATCTGGACGTTCGGCGCCGTCTCCCTCCAGCTGATCGGCGGGCTGTCGCTCGCGCTCATGCTGAACAACCGCTTCCCGCTGCGGGGCGTGTACCGCGGGCTGATCATGATCCCGTGGGCGACGCCCAGCGTCCTGGTCGCGCTGATGTGGAAGTGGATCCTCGATCCGAACAACGGCGTCCTCAATCAGTGGCTGCTGAACGCCGGGGTCATTGACGCCCCGATCGAGTTCCTGTCGCAGAACAGCACCGCGCTGCCGACCCTCGTGATGATCGACGTCTGGCAGGGCATCCCGCTCTTCGCGATCATGATCCTCGCGGCGCTGCAGAGCGTGTCCGGCGAGCTCAAGGAGTCCGCGCAGATCGACGGATGCGGGCCGGTCGGCGTGTTCCGTCACGTCGTGCTGCCCGCCATCCTCCCGACGATCCTCATCACGACGCTCCTGCGCCTGATCTGGACCTCGAACTACGTCGACCTCATCTTCATCCTCACCGGCGGCGGGCCGGGCACGTCCTCGACGACCCTGGCGCTCGAGTCGTATCTGACGACCTACAAGGCCAGCGACTTCGGTGCCGGCGCGGCGTACGCCGTCATCCAGGCCCTGTTCCTCGCCGTCTTCATCGCGCTCTACGTGCGCCTCACCCGGAAGGACACCACGCGATGAGTACGACGACCGTCCCCGTCCGCTTCGGCCGCTTCGCGGGAAGGACCGGCTTCGCGATCGCCCTCCTCGGCGTCCTCGCGATGGTGCTCGGGCCGTACATCGTCATGCTGCTGACGTCGCTCACGCCCCGGGATCAACTCGCCGGCGCCGGAGCGAACCTCATCCCCTCGGAGTTCACGACCGCCTCCTACGCCGAGCTGCTGTCGACCACGCCGTTCCTGACCTATCTGCGGAACAGCCTCACCGTCGCCGCGATCGCGGTCCCGGTGACCCTCGTCGTCTCCACCGGCGCCGCGATCGCGATGTCGCGGTTCGACTTCCGCGGCCGCGGGGCCGTCATGATCGGGCTGCTGCTCGCACAGATGTTCCCCGCCGTGCTGCTCGTGATCTCGCTGCAGGGGCAGCTCCGCGGGATGGGGCTGATGGACACGACGCTGGGCCTCGCACTGGTCCACGCCGCGTTCGCCACGCCGTTCGCCACCTGGCTGCTCAAGGGCTTCGCGGACTCGATCCCGCGCGAGATCGAGGAGGCCGGCCAGATCGACGGGGCCTCGTCCTGGCAGATCATCCGCATCCTGCTACTGCCCCTGCTGCGGCCGGGGATGGTGGCGGCGGGAACCTACGCGTTCATCCTCACCTGGAACGAGTTCCTCTACGCCCTCACGTTCACCTCGCAGACGGCGACCCGCACCCTGCCGGTCGGCCTGCACCTGTTCATCGGCGAGTACCAGATCCGGTGGGATCTGCTCACCGCGGGCGGCGTGCTCTCGGTGCTCCCCGTCGTCGTCGGCTTCCTCCTCGTGCAGAAGCGCCTCGTCGCCGGACTCGCCGCCGGCGCCGTCAAGGGCTGACGCCCCCTCCGACCCCTCCTCGTCGTCCCGGAAGGACCACGCATGAAAATCGAATCGATCGACCTCCAGCTCTCCCGCATCCCCCTCCCCAAGGGGCCGTGGGGGGACCAGATCCATCGGGTGACCCACATCGAGATCATCCTCGCCGACATCACCACCGACACCGGCCTGGTCGGCACCGGGTTCAGCCACACCTCCGGCGTCGGCGGCCAGATGATGATGGCGGCGCTGCGCGAGCTCATCCCCACGCTCATCGGCCGTGAGGTCAATCCGCGAGCCGTCTGGCAGCACTCCTGGCAGCATCTCCGCGACAACGGCCCCGGCGGGACCACCACGCTCGCGCTCGCCGCGATCGACGTGGCGCTGTGGGATCTGCTGGGGCTGCACTACCAGCAGCCTCTCGCGAAGCTCCTCGGGCAGGTGCGCGACCGGGTCGCGCTGTACGGCAGCGGCATCAACCTCAACCTGTCCGCCGAGGAGGTCGTCGAGCAGGTCAAGGAGTGGAAGGCCGACGGGTACGCCGCCGGGAAGGTCAAGGTCGGCAAGCCGGACCTCGAGGAGGACGTCTACCGGCTCACCAAGATCCGCGAGGCCGTCGGCGAGTACCCGCTCATGGTCGACGCCAACCAGGGATGGACCTACGGAGAGGCGGTCCGGGCGGTCACCCGGTTCCGCGACCTCAACCTGTACTGGGTCGAGGAGCCGCTGCGCGTGGACGACGTCGCCTCGCACGCCCGCCTCCGGGCGCGCTCTCCGATCCCGATCGGCCTGGGCGAGAACGTCTACACGCTCCAGCAGTTCAACCAGTACCTCCTCGCCGACGCGTGCGACTTCATCCAGGCCGACGTCGGTCGTGTCGGCGGCATCACGCCCTACATGGACATCGCCGCCCTGGGCCGGGCGTACAACGCCCCCATGACGCCGCACTTCGTGATGGAGCTCACGGCCAACGTGCTCTGCGCGGTGCCCAACGCCCTGTTCGGCGAGATGACGGACGGCGGCACGCTCAGCGATCTCGGCGTCATCGTGCCGCAGCGGCCGCAGAACGGGTTCTTCGTGCCGACCGGAGCGCCGGGGAACGGCCTGGAGTACGACCGCGAGAACCTCGCGCGGCACGCAGTGAGCTGAGGGAGACGAACGACATGACGGACATCTTCGACCTCACCGACCGCATCATCCTCGTCACCGGCGGCCTCGGCCAGATCGGCTCGGCCTTCGTCCGCGAGCTGCACGGGCGCGGTGCCCGGGTGGCCGTGGCATCGCGCACCGTCGACGCCGCGCGCCTGCAGGAGACGTTCCCCGAGATCGCCGACGGCCCGCGCCTCCTCGGCGTCTCCGTGGACATCGTCTCGAAGGACAGCGTCGAGGCCGGCCTCGATGCGATCGTCGAGGCGTGGGGTGCGGCGCCGGACGGCGTGATCAACAACGCGGGACTGGACACCCAGCCGAGCGCGCCGCCCGAGGTCTCCGGCCCGTTCGAGGACTTCCCCCTCGACGTGTTCCGGGAGGTGGTCGACGTGAACCTCGTCGGCACCTTCCTCGTGACGCAGGCGGCCGGTGCCCGGATGCGCGCCGTCGGGAAGCCGGGCTCGATCATCAACGTCGGCTCGATCTACGGGATGGTGTCCCCGGTGCAGGACATCTACGCCTACAAGGAGGAACAGACCGGGGTGCCGTTCGTGAAGCCGGTGGCGTACTCGGCGGCGAAGTCGGGGCTCTACAACCTCACACGCTACTGCGCGACGTACTGGGGGCGGCAGGGGATCCGGGTCAACACCCTCACTCCGTCCGGCGTCGGCCGAGACACGCAGGACGCGACGTTCCGGCAGAACTACACGGCGCGCATCCCGATCGGGCGGATGGCGGAGGCGACCGACTTCAACGGTGCCGCGGTCTTCCTGCTCTCCGATGCCTCGCGCTACATGACCGGAGCGAACCTCGTCGTGGACGGGGGGTGGACGGCATGGTGACCACCGCGGCGGACCTCGGGGTGTTGATGGCGGCGATCGCCACGCCCTACGACGCGGAGGGGGCGGTCGACACCGGGCTGCTCTCGACGCTCATCGGGGACTACGTGGCGCGCGGGGTCGAGGGGATCTACTGCTGCGGGTCGTCGGGGGAGGGCCTCCTCCTGTCGGCGGACGAGCGGACCGCGGTGGTGGAGACCGCGGTGAGCGCCGCGGAAGGGCGGATACCCGTCGTCGCCCACGTCGGCGCGCTGTCCACGAGGGAGGCCATCGAGCTCGCGCGACGGGCTCAGCAGGCCGGCGCATCCGCACTCTCGATGATCCCGCCGATCTACTACTCGTTCGGCATCGAGGCCGTCCTCGACCATTACCGTGCGGTGCTGGACGCCGTGGATCTGCCCCTCATCGTCTACAACATCCCGCAGTTCACCGGGACGGAGTTCACGGTCGAGACAGCCGGCGAGCTCCTGGACGACGATCGGGTGATCGGACTCAAGCAGACCGCGCACAACATGTACGCCCTGGAGCGCATGAAGACGGCCTTCCCCGACAAGGCCTACATCAACGGCTTCGACGAGGTGTTCGTGCCCGCGCTCGCCGCCGGCGCCCGCGGGACCATCGGCACGACCGTCGGGCTGCAGGTCGAGCTCTTCCAGGCGGCGCGGCGCCTCCTCGATGCCGGTGACCTGGCCGGAGCGCAGCGGGTGCAGAGCCGGATCAACCACGTCATCACCGAGCTCGTGGCGATCGACGTCTTCCCCGCGGCGAAGTACCTCTCCGGACGCAATGCGGGCGGCGCGGGAGCACTGGGCGACTGCCGTCGTCCGTTCCGACCGCTCTCGGACGCGGGTCGGGCCCGGCTGGATGCTCTCGGGGTGACTCTCGATCGATTCCTCGCGGAGGTCTGAGGGCTGAAACCGGTTACAGTGGGTGCCCATGGCCACGATCTACGACGTCGCGCGGCGGGCCGGCGTCTCGCCGGCCACGGTCTCACGCGTCTTCAACGGCACGAGCGTATCGGAGGAGAAGGCGGCGGCCGTGCGGGCGGCGGCGGAGGAGCTCCGATTCACGCCGAACCGGACGGCGCGCACGCTGCGGACCCAGAGCTCCGAGGTCATAGCCCTGGTGATCCCGGACATCGAGAACCCGTACTTCACCGAGATGGCGCGTGGGGTGGAGGACGCGGCGTCCGAGGCGGGGTACTCCGTCGTACTCTGCAACTCCGACGCCCAGGTCGAGAAGGAGGCGACGTACCTCCGGATCGCGATCGCCGAGAACATGTCGGGGGTGATCATCGCGACGGCGGATGAGCACTCGGATCTCGCGCCGGTGCGGGCGACGGGGCGGCCCGTGGTCGCCGTGGACCGTCGCACGGCCGCCGACATCGACGGCGTGGTGATGGCCAACCGGGAGGCGGGAGCCGCAGCGACGCAGAGCCTGCTCGACGCCGGGTATCGCCGCATCGCGTACATCGGGGGGCCCGCGCACATCGACACCGCGGCCGAGCGGGCGGAAGGTTGGCGGGGAGCCCTCTCGGGGATGGATCCCCATCACGAGCTGTCCTCGCTGCAGCGCTTCGCGACGTTCCGCGTCGACGGCGGGCGTGCGGCCATGGAGGAACTCCTCGCGCTGCCGGAGCCGCCGGACGCGGTGGTCGCCGGGAACAACCTCATCGGCGTCGGCGCGATCCAGGTCCTCACGGAGCGCGGCCTCACCCCTCCGGAACTCGGTGTCGCGGTGATCGGATCGCTGCCCTTCACGACGCTGTCTCCCTCCGCTGTGACCGTCGTGCGGTTGCCGGCGCGGCACATGGGCGTGACGGCGGCGCGGATGCTGCTCGAACGGATCAGGGGAGACGTGCAGCCGGCTCGGACGGTCGTCCTCTCCGGCGAGGTGCAGCGCGCGACCGCACGCGCCTGACCGCAGGTCGCTACTGGGAGCGCCAGAACCGCGCTGCGAGGTTCGTCATCTCCTTGTCGAGATCGTCGACCTTCACCTCCAATCGGTCGAGGCGGTGATCGAGGCCGTCGAGTCGTGCGGTCATCTCGCCGCGGAGCCCGATCATCTCGCCACGCAGCCCGATCATCGCCTCCTGCAGCGCACCCATCGCCGCGCGCAGCGCTCCGATCTCGCTCATCATCACTCCGTGCAGCGCTGCCAGCGCCGCGTGCAGCCCACCGGTTTCGTTCGTCATCTCGATGCGGAGGCTGGCGATCTCGGTGGTCATGTCTGTGCGGAGGGTGCCGATCTCGGTGGTCATTTCGGTGCGGAGGGTGCCGATCTCGGTGGTCATGTCTGTGCGGAGGGTGCCGATCTCGGTGGTCATTTCGGTGCGGAGGCCGTTGATCTCGCCGGTCATTTCGGTGCGGAGGGTGCCGATCTCGGTGGTCATTTCGGTGCGGAGGCCGTTGATCTCGCCGGTCATTTCGGTGCGGAGGGTGCCGATCTCACTGCGTAGTCGTGTGGTCTCGGTGGTCATCTCGGTGCGGAGGCCGGCGATCTCCGTGGCCATGTCGGTGCGGAGGGTGCCGATCTCGGTGCGTAGTCGTGTGGTCTCGGTGGTCATGTCGGTGCGGAGGCCGGCGATCTCGGTGGTCATGTCGGTGCGGAGGCCGGCGATCTCGGTGGTCATGTCTGTGCGGAGGCCGGCGATCTCGGTGGTCATGTCGGTGCGGAGCCTGCCGATCTCGCCGGTCATCTCTCCCCGCAGTCCGCCGATCTCCGCACGGAGCACGCGACCGAACTGCGTCGTCATGAGGGTCATGCCGCCGAGCATCGTCGTCACGAAGATGCCGATCAGCGTCCATACCTGCGGGTCGTCCAAGGGCATGCCTCCAGTCTCGATCGGAGGGGTCAGGATGTCACGGTATTCCGGTGCTGAACCGGCGTTTTCCCAGTCAGGCGCGGGGATGGTGGAATCTTCGGAGATTGGCCATCGCGGTGCAGGAGCGGTCACCTCCTTGCGCCCTGAAATCGATTTCGCGTAGCCTGGGTCCAGGTCAGCACGGCCCGTCGGTATCGAAGGAGAGACCATGCGCTGCACCCTCGGGGTGGACATCGGCACGTCCAGCAGCAAGGGCGTCCTCGTGGACCCCGCCGGCACGATCCTCGCGACTGCGACCCGCGCGCACGACGTCTCCCGTCCGCAGTCCGGATGGGTCGAGATGGACGGCCGGATCTGGTGGGACGAGTTCGTCGAGCTGGCCACGGACCTTCTCTCCGCGGTCCCCGACGCGGACGTCGTGGGGGTCGGAGTGAGCGGCATGGGCCCGTGCATCCTGCTCGCCGACGAGGACGACGAGCCCGTGCGCCCCGCGATCCTCTACGGCGTGGACACCCGTTCCACCGCGCAGATCGAGCGCATGACGGCGGAGCTCGGCGTCGAGGAGATCACCCGCGTGGGCGGCTCGACCCTCACGTCGCAGGCCGGCGGGCCCAAGATCGCCTGGGTCGCCGAGGAGGAACCGGAGACCTGGCAGCGCGCGCGGCGGCTCTACATGCCCGCCTCCTGGTTGGCTCGCAAGCTCACCGGTGCCTACGTCCTCGACCACCAGTCCGCCAGCCAGGTCTCGCCGTTGTACGACATCGAGGGCGGGCAGTGGCACGAGCCCTGGTGGCAGCGGTTCGCCGGGACGGTCGAGCAGCCGCCGCTGCGCTGGGCGGGGGAGATCGCGGGCACCGTGACCGTCGCTGCGGCGGCCCTGACCGGCCTGCCCGAGGGAACGCCGGTCATCACCGGCACGATCGACGCCTGGACCGAGGCGGTGAGTGTCGGCGCCCATGAGGTCGGCGACCTCATGCTGATGTACGGTACGACGATGTTCCTCGTCGCGACCGGGGAGCAGACCCTCCGCACGCCCTCGATGTGGACGACGGCCGGCGCCTTCGCGGGCACGCGCAACCTCGCCGGCGGGCTGTCCACATCCGGAGCGCTCACCGCGTGGCTGAAGGACCTCTCCGGTACCGACTACCCGGCGCTGCTGGCCGAGGCGGAGGAGTCGGGGCCCGGCGCGAACGGCCTGCTGATGCTGCCGTACTTCGCCGGCGAGCGCACCCCGATCCAGGATCCGGATGCCCGCGGGGTCATCGCCGGGCTCACCCTCCGGCACACCCGAGGAGACCTCTACCGCGCCGCGCTCGAAGCCACAGCGCTGGGCGTGCGGCACAACGTCGAGACGATGCGCGCCGCCGGCGCCGACATCCGCCGCATCGTGGCGGTCGGCGGGGGCACGCAAGGGCGGCTCTGGCTGCAGATCGTCTCCGACATCACCGGGCTCGTGCAGGAGGTGCCGCAGACGACGATCGGCGCGAGCTACGGGGCCGCCTTCCTCGCGGCGACGGCCACGGCCGCCGAGGATGCCGCGCCCGCCATCGCCGACTGGAACCCCATCGCCGACACCGTCCGTCCGGACGAGGCGCTGCGCCCCTTCGCCGACGCCCTCTTCGACCGTTACGTGCGGCTGTACGACGGCTCGAAGGACGTCGTCCATGAACTCGCCGCCGCCCAGCGCGACGGCTCCCCGACCACCTCGACCCCGGAGAACTCATGACCGCTTACACCCTACCCACCCCGGCGCCCCGTCCTGCCACGGCGCCGAAGACCGCCTACCTGATCGCGTCCGGCGATCTCCGTGAGTCGGCCAACACGGCCGGCTGGCCCACCCAGGTCGAGCTCGAAGCCGGGGTCACCGGCGTGCTGAATGACCTCGGCTGGACGGTCATCCGCGCCAACGAGGTCGACCCGGAGACCGGTCACGGGTTCATCTCCAGCCAGCGCATGGGTCTCGAGGTCTTCAAGAACATCCCCGTCGACGCACCGCTCATCGTCGCCGAGGCCGTCTGGCAGTACTCGCACCACGTGCTCGCGGGCCTCCGCACGCACGAGGGTCCGATCCTCACGGTGGCGAACTTCGCGGGCGACTGGCCCGGCCTCGTCGGCCTCCTCGGCCTCAACGCGGGCCTGACGAAGATGGACAAGCCGTACGCGACGATCTGGTCGGTCGACTTCACCGACGACTGGTTCCGCGAGGGCATCCGGGAGTGGACCGAGACCGGCGCCATCACCCACGATGCCTCCCACGTGCGTCCGCTCCCCGCGCTGCCCGACAGCCCGGAGAAGCAGCTCGGCGAGGCCCTGGCCGCGGAACTGCGCGCTGAGAAGGCCATCATCGGCGTCTTCGACGAGGGCTGCATGGGAATGTACAACGCCATCTTCGACGACGAGCTCCTCAACCAGACCGGCATCTACAAGGAGCGCCTGTCGCAGTCGGCGCTCTACGCGGAGATGCTGAACGTGACCGACGAGGAGGCCGACGCCGCGTACGACTGGCTGATCGAGCGGGGGATGACGTTCCGCTACGGCGAGGACGCCGCGACCGAGCTCACCCGTGAGCAGGTGCAGTGGCAGCTGAAGATGTACATCGCCGCGCTCCGCATCGCGGACGACTTCGGGCTCGACGCGGTCGGCATCCAGTACCAGCAGGGGTTGAAGGACCTCGTTCCGGCCTCGGACCTGGCGGAGGGCATCCTCAACTCCACCGAGCGCCCGCCGGTGACCTCGCGCGACGGCTCCCGCGTGCTGCACGAGGGGCGCGCGTTCCCGCACTTCAACGAGGCCGACGAGGGCGTCGCCGTCGATGCGCTCGTGACCGACCGCGTCTGGCGCGCGATGGGGCTCGTTCCCGACAACACTCTCCACGACGTCCGCTGGGGCGAGGACCACGACGGGCAGTTCGTGTGGGTGTACGAGATCTCCGGCTCGGTGCCGGCCTCCCACCTCGGCGGCTGGCAGAACGCGGAGGGCTGGCGCCAGGGGCACGTGTTCTTCCCTGCGGGCGGCGCCACGATCAACGGCGTCTCGAAGCCCGGCGAGGTCGTGCTCTCGCGGGTTTTCATCGCCGAGGGGGTCCTGCAGGCGGACATCTTCCGGGCGTCGGTCGTCGAGCTGCCGGCGGAGGAGACGCAGCGCCGGAAGGACGCCACGAACCCGGAGTGGCCGATCGCCCACGTGGTGCTGCACGGCATCTCGCGCGATCAGTTCATGGCACGGCACAAGGCGAACCACGCGCAGCTCGTCTACGCCCCCGACGCCGAGACCGCGGACAAGGCGCTGATCGCGAAGGCCGCGATGTTCGACGGCATGGGCATCAAGGTCAACCTCGTCGGCGACGTGTCGATCTGAGGCCGCGGCTCGTCACTGCGAGCGCCAGAACCGCGTCGCGAGGTTCGTGAGCTCCCTGTCGAGATCGTCGACCTTCGTCTCGATGCGTCCGAGCCGGGCGTCGAGGCCGTCGATCCGTGCGGAGAGGGTGCCGTCGATGCGATCGATCCGTGCGGAGAGCGTGCCGTCGATGCGGTCCACCTCCGCACGGATCACGCGGCTGAGCTGCGACGTCATGAGTGTCATGCCGCCGAGCATCACGGCGGCGAAGACGCCGATCAGTGTCCATACCTGCGGGTCGTCCACGGTCATGCCTCCAGTCTGAGTCCGGGGTCTCAGGCTGTCACGGTATTCCGCAGGGGCAGGGCCGCGAACACGGGACCTGTGGACGGGAGAAGCGGTACCGGGGTCGGTGCAGGAGCAGCCCTCAGGGGGAGGGGCGGAGGTCGCTCGGCGGGCCGCTCAGCGCGCGCAGGGCGTAGAGGATCGTCGCGAGGTCGACGAGCTCCTGCACCAGTGCGCCGACGACCGCGGGGATGACGCCGGTCATCGCGACGACCATCAGCCCCACGCTCAGACCGATCCCGATCCAGATCGCGGTGAGGGCCACGCGGAGGGTGTGCCGTCCGATCGCGACGGCGTCGACGACCTTGGCGAGCGAATCCACGAGGATGACGACGTCGGCGGCGTCCCCGGCGGCCGTCGCCCCCTTCGCGCCCATCGCGATGCCGATGTCGGCCGCCGCCAGCACCGGCGCGTCGTTGACCCCGTCGCCGACCATCAGCACGGGCCGTGGCTGCATCTCGGCGGCCAGACGCACCTTCTCGGGAGGCAGCAGCTCGGCGTGGATCTCGTCGATCCCGACCTGCCGTCCGATCGACTCCGCCGTGGTGGCCACATCCCCAGTCAACATCGCGAGCCTGTCGACCTCGTGCGTCCGCATCCAGGAGACCACGGCGGGCGCCTCCGGGCGGGCGGCGTCGGCGAGCACGAGGGCCCCTGCGAACCGACCGTCCACGGCGACGTACGCGGCGGCCTGTCCCGGTGCGAGCTCCACCCGCACGGTGTCGGGGGCGAGGGAGGCCACGTAGGCCGGCTTGCCGACGACGACCGAACGGCCGCCGATCGTCGCGGACACCCCGTTCGTCGCGGTCTCGCTCGCCTCCGTCGCGGCGTGCAGGGCCAGGCCCCGTGCGGCGGCGGCGCGACGGATGCCGTCGGCGAGCACGTGCGACGAGTACTGCTCGGCGGAGGCGGCGAGTCGCAGGATCTCATCCGCATCGAAACCGCGGGACGGTCGCACGTCGACCAGCTCCGGCCTCCCCTGGGTGAGCGTCCCGGTCTTGTCGAACGCGGCCGAGCGCACCCGGGCGATCTGCTCGATGACCGCGCCGCTCTTCATGATGACGCCCGACTTCGCCGCCCGGGAGAGCCCGCCGAGGAAGGCCACCGGGGCGGCGATCAGCAGCGGGCAGGGCGTCGCCAGCACGAGCACCTCGGCGAACCGAGTCGCGTCGCCGGAGAGTGCCCACGCCGTCCCCGCGAGCACGAGCGCGACGGCGGTGAACGGGATCGCGAACCGGTCGGCGAGGCGCACGATGGGCGCGTGGGAGGACTCGGCCTGGGCGACCAGGGCGACGATCTGCTGGTACTGGCTGTCGGCGCCGGTGCGGAGGGCGCGGAGGCGGATGGCCCGGCTGCCGTTGATCGCGCCCGACAGCACCTCGTCGCCCGCACCGCGCGTCACGGGCAGACTTTCGCCCGTGAGCGACGATTCGTCGAACGACGCGCTGTCCGTGAGCAGTTCACCGTCCACGGGGATGATCTCCGCCGGGCGCACGAGAAGCACGTCGCCCACGGCCACATCGTCGACCGGCACCTCCCTCGCCGCGTCCGAGTCCGCGTCCTCGGGATGCGTCAGCACATGGGCGCTGCGGGGCGAGCGATCCAGCAGTGCGGAGAGGTCGCGCTTCGCCCGGCGGCCCGCGAAGTCCTCCAGCGCCTCGCCGCCGGAGAGCATCAGGACGATGATGAGCGCCGCGATGTATTCGCCCACCGCGAGCGTCGCGACCATGGCGACGACGGCGAGGATGTCGAGTCCGACGTGGCCGCGGAGCACGTCGCGCACCATCCCGACGAGCGTCCAGACCACCACCGCAGCCACGAAGATCGTCGCGATCCACCGGCCGATGGTCTCCTCCCCGGCGGCGTGCAGCCCTCCGACCACGGCGAAGACGATGACCGTCAGGGTGATGACGGGGTACCGCCAGAGGAGTCGGAGGGCGCGCATGCGTCCAGCATCGTCGGAATCGGTGCGCACCGCCAGCATCCCCTTCCGACACCTGTGCTTAAGCGATATAGTCGGCCGCGAGTCGCGACGTCGCGGCCCGATCTCGACAACGACGCCGAAGGAGAAGACACCGTCATGAGTTCCTCACCCGCACGATCGTCCCGCCTGAGAAGAGGTGTCGCGGCAGCAGTGGCGATCGCTGCCGCCGGAGCCGCCGCCCTCGCCGCCTCGACGGCGGCCATCGCCGATACCGGTGCCGCCGACCCGCAGCTCGCCGTCTACGTCGAGGTCAACTCGAACGATTTAGCGAATGTCGCGGACTACACGCTCGCCGAGTCGGGCCGCCCCGCCGTCGATCTGGCCATGATCTTCGCCGCGAACATCAACTACGACGGGGCGCAGGCGGTCCTCCATCTCAACGACCGGGTCACCGAGACGCTGCAGGACGCGCAGAACCAGATCCGCCCGCTGCAGGCCCAGGGCACCAAGGTCCTCCTGTCGGTGCTCGGGAACCACCAGGGCGCCGGCTTCGCGAACTTCACCTCGTACGCGGAAGCCGACGCCTTCGCCGCGCAGCTCGCCGACACCGTCACCACCTACGGCCTGGACGGCATCGATTTCGACGACGAGTGGAGCAACTACGGGGCGAACGGCACGCCGCAGCCGAACCCGCAGTCCTTCGGCTGGCTCGCCTCCGCGCTGCGCGATCGCCTGGGACCGGACAAGCTCATCACGCTGTACGCGATCGGCCCGTCCTACACGACCACGGACTTCGGCCTCTTCGACGCCGGCAGCGTGCTCGATCACGCCTGGAACCCGTACTACCCGACCTACGACGCTCCCACCGTGCCGGGCCTGGACGACCGCGGCCGGCTCGGCGCCGCGGCGATCGACCTCGCGAACACCAGCGCCACGACGGCCGCCGACTTCGCCCAGCGCACGGTGGCGGACGGGTACGGCGTCTACGTCGCGTACAACCTCACCGCGACGGATCAGTCGGCCTACCTCTCCGGCATCACCCAGGCGCTGAAGGGGGAGGCGACTCTGTACCGCGCAGCGTCGCGGTGAGTCAGCTCAGGTCGAAGAGCTCGATCTGACGGAGCGTGACCTCGACCGTCGCCCGCACGCGGACGGCCGAGGTCACGACCGGCATCTCCAGAGTGAACGGCGTCGTCCGGTCGGGAGCCAGGTCTTCGCGGTGTCTGGTGGCGAGGGGATGCCAGGCTCCATCGGCACCCTCCATCTCCCAGCGCAGCGCATTGGCCGCCGTGGGCCCGAGGCTCGTGACGGTGATGTCGGTGAGGCCGCGGGGTGAGGGGAATCGCCAGCCCACCCACGAGCCTTCCGGCAGCCGGACGCCCGCGTCGCCCTGCGGATCGCCGTCGTCGAACAGCCGTGGCGCATCGAGGACATCCGCGGAGGCGACGGCCTCTCCCTCTCCGCCCGTGAGATCGCGGTGCCACGGCTCCGCGTCGAGCGCGTCCTCCCCGCTCTCCAACGCGCGCGCCGGGTCCGTGCCGAACACCAGGTCGAGCACCGCGTCCCCCCGAAGCGCGTCGATCGGCAGATCGGCGGTGGGGAGAGGGCGTCCGTCCAGCCGGGCGTCCTCCAGCACGTGCGCGGCGGGGGAGCTCCGTCGCGAGCGGATGCGCAGCGACGAGCCGTCCCCGCGTGCGACCCGGATGTCGTCGGACAGCGGGGACCCGATCCGCAGAGTCCCCGCCGCGAGTTCCAGGGGATAGAGGCCGAGCGCGGCCCAGAGCCACCAGGCGCTCATCTCTCCGTTGTCCTCGTCGCCGGGGAACCCCTGGCCGATGTGGGCACCGGCGAAGAGGCGGCGCGCGAGGCCGTGCACGAGGCCCGCGCTGTGCCACGGCCGGTCCGTGAAGGCGTACATGAAGGGGATGTGGTGCGCCGGCTGATTCGACAGCGCGCACATGCCCGACCGCTGGGCGCGGGCTTCGCGCTGCTCGTGGATGACGGTGCCGTACGCACCGCCGAAGCGCTCGTCGGCGGTCTCGGGCTCGGCGAAGAGGGCGTCGAGGTGCCGACCGAGTCCCGCAGGGCCGCCGTGAAGCGCGGCGAGGCCCGGCCCGTCGTGCACCGTGCCCACGGACATCCCCCACGCGTTCGTCTCGACGTTGTCGCCGCCCCAGACGCGAGGATCGAAATCCGGTGCGAAGGACCCGTCCGCCGTGCGACCGCGGAAGAATCCGGAGGCAGGATCGAACAGGGCGCGCGCCGCGCGGGAGCGGTTCGCGAAGTACCGTGCGAAGGCCCGGCAGCGCGCGGCGTCGTCCGCCGCCGTCGACGCCGCGAGCTGGGCGGCGAACCGGCCGAGGGCGGCATCGCTCACGGCGTTCTCGATGCTCCAGCTCATCCCCTCCGGCACGTCGGACGGGATGAAGCCGAGGAAGCGACCGCGGCCGATGCCCTTGCGACCCCGTCGCGGATCCGGGCCCGGCTCGCACGCGTCGCGCCACCCGCTCTCGAACGCCGTCTCGCGGTCGAAGGGCACCTCCCAACGCGCGGCGTCGGCGAAGATCTGGTCGCTGGAGGTCCCGACCATGCTGTCCACATACCCGGGGGCGCTCCACCGCGCCATCCAGCCGCCGCGGCGATACTGCATGAGCTGTCCGTCCAGCAGGCGTCCGGCCAGCGCGGGGTCGAGGAGCGCGAGCGCGGGCCACTCGGTGCGGTACGTGTCCCAATAGCCGTTGTTGACGACGAGTTCGCCTTCCGCGACCGGCGCCCCCGTGGCCGACTCGCCGAAGGCGGTCCGCGGGGCGAACACGTCGGCGAAGCGCCACGCCGGTGCCTCCGCGGTGCCCGTGTTCTCCGCCGCCGTGTTCGGATACAGATGCATACGGTGGAGCGCGGCGGCGATCCGGGCGCGCTGCTCCTCGTCGGCCAGGCCGCGGAACGGGCGCTCGGCCTCGGGGAGCGGGGGGATCGTCACGCGCCCGAGCAGGCGGTTCCACGCGGCGGCCGCGCGGGCGCGGAGCTCGTCGAAGGGGACGGCGGGAGGTGCCTCGAGGGCGAGGCTGTGCCGAGCCTGCGCGACGGAGAGGAACGAGACCCCGACCCGCACCTCGACAGCGCCCACGGCGCGGACGAAGCCCGCGACCCGGGCACGCCCGTCGTCGTCGAGGGCGCCGTGCGCGGCGTTCGACGCGCTGTGCACGGTCCCGGCGAAGTAGCAGCGTGGCGCGTTCCCCCAGTCCTCTGGACCCTCGGGGATCCACCCCTCGAAGCCGGTGTCGGTGAAGGTGAGCAGCCCCTCGTTCGTGAGCTGATCGATCACGAAACCCACGGCGGCGCGCGGATCGTCGCACCGCACGCGGAAGGCCGCGGTGTGCGAGGTCGCGGTCATCTCGACATGCACGCCGTCGCCGAGGTCGGCGGTGTACTCGTGCGGGCGGGCGCGTTCGCTTCCCTCGACGATCCACCGGCGTCGATCCTCCCTGGCCGACCGTGCTGTGCCGAAGAACGGCATGAGCTGAAGAACCGCGCGATCGCCGATCCACGGGCTGGGCTGGTGCGAGAACTGCAGGGCTTCGAGACGCCGTCCCTGCGGATCGTCATGCACGAACGGACGGTAGGGCCAGCGTGCGTCCGCGGCGTCGGTCGCCGGCGTGACGAAGGTGAACCCGTGCGGCACGGCGACCGCCGGGACCGTGTTCCCGCGGGAGAAGCGGGGGCCGGAATGGGAGCCGCGCCGGGTGTCGACCCGCTCGACGGGTGGGAGGTCGCCGGGGGCCGGGCGCTCCTCGACGAGGACCTGCACGAAACCGGTGACCTCGGTGGGTACATCCGGCGTGGTCGCCAGCTCGGCCGTGCCGAAGACGAGCTCGACCATGCCCGTCCCGGTGCCGAGGGGTGCGAGGGCGACGCTGTCGGCGTTCCACTGCTCAGGCATGCTCCACCGCGCGGCGAACTGCCCCTCGGCCGTGAGGGGGAAGTCGTAGCGGTCGCGGACGGCGGCGATGTCGCTCAGCCGGCTGCCGTCGGCGGTCCGCACGTCGACGGTGACCGCGAGCGCGGCCCAGGGGGCGAGGGTCGCGGCGGGGCCGTCGGCGTAGAACGCCCAGTGCAGCACGGTGTCCGGGGTGAGGGCGATGCCGTCGAGGCCGGGGACGTCGATCCGCTGCGCCCCGCGGGAGGGGTCGAACGTGTAGGCGTAGACGGGGCCGGGGAGCACCCCGGCGTGTGGGCGCGACGACGGGGGATCCGCGGGACCGGAGGCCGGGCGGAGCAGCGGCGCGCTCACCCCTTCAGTGCACCCTCCTGCACGCCCTTGAAGAAGAAGCGCTGCGTGAACGAGAACATGATGACGATCGGCACGAGCGCGATCATGGTGCCGGCGGCGATGAGTCGCGGATCGACCGAGAAGCTGCTGTTGAGGTAGGCCATGCCGACGGTCAGGGTGTACTTGGCCGGGTCGGAGAGCACGATGAGCGGCCAGAGGTAGTCGTCCCACGCGCCGATGAAGGCGAAGATCGCCACGACCGAGACCATGCCGCGGATGTTCGGCCACACGATGTGCCGGATGCGCTGCCACGTGGTCGCACCGTCGACGGTGGCCGCGTCGAGCACGTCCTTCGGGATCATCCGGCACGCGGTGGCGACGAGCAGCACGTTCATGGCGCTGATCGCTCCGGGCAGGAACACGCCCCACAGGGTGTCGGCGAGCCCGAGAGCGCGGATGGTGAGGAAGTTGCTCGTCACGGTGACCTCGCCGGGGAACAGCAGCGTGGACAGCAGGATGCCCATGACGACCCACTTGCCGCGGAAGCGCATGCAGCCCAGGGAGTAGCCGGCGAACGTGGCCAGGATCACGTTGCTGAGCACGGTGCCGAGCGAGACGAGCAGCGAGTGCCAGGCGTAGAGGTAGACGGGGACGATGTCGGCGACCCTCGTGTAGTTCTGCAACGTCGGATCGCGGGGGATGAGCTCGGGCGGGAACGAGTAGATGTTCTCCTGCGGGCCCTTGAACGACGTGGAGAGCTGCCAGACGAAGGGGCCGATGACGAGGAACAGGACGAACAGCAGCAGCGCGTACCTGCCGATGAGTCCGCCGAGCGTGGGCTTGCTGAAGTCGCCGGAGCCGCGGCGGCGGAAGATGCGCTCGCGACCAGGCCGCGGGGCCTCCTCCGCAGGCGGGGTGCTCTCCACCGGGGGCGTCGTCAGAGTCGTCATGCGGAGACCTTCGCCTTCTTCTCGCGGTTCATGAACGCGATCGCCGCGAGCGGCACGAGCGTGAGGAGGAACAGCGCCACGCTGATCGCGGACGCGTAGCCGATGTTGCCGTTCAGGCCCGAGCCCACCTGGCGGATGAGCATCACGAGCGACATGTCGTAGCCGCCGGGGCCGCCCGTGCTCTTGGACAGCACGTCCAGCTCGGCGAACACCCGCATGGCGGACACCGCGATGAGCACGGCGATGAGGAGCATCGCCCCGCGCACCGACGGGATCGTGACGGAGAGGAAGCGGCGGAACGAGCTCGCACCGTCGAGCATCGCGGCCTCGTGCAGCTCCTTGCCCACGTTCCCCAGGGCGGCGAGGTACACCACCATGTAGTAGCCCAGGCCCTTCCACACGGTCAGCAGGATCGCGCAGCCGAGCAGCAGCCAGCGGTCGACGAGGAAGGCCATCGGCTGGTCGATGAGGCCGAGGAACTCCAGGGTCTGGTTGATGATGCCCCGGCTGTCGAAAAGCCACGTCCAGATGAGCGCGACCACGACGACCGACGCGATCACGGGGAAGTAGAACGTGGTGCGGAAGAACGAGATGCCGGGGAGCTTCTTCTGCACGAGGAGGGCGAGGAGCAGCGGGAGGACCGTGAGCAGCGGCACGCACACGACCACGTAGATGAGGCAGGTGGTCAGCGCGTTCCAGAACATCTCGTCGCCGAACATGCGCTCGTAGTTGGCGCCGCCGACGAACTCGGGGGTCCGCAGGGGGCGAGCATCCGTGAAGCTGAGGACGACGGTGTTGAGGAACGGCCAGAGCGCGAACACCAGCACCCAGATCACGGCGGGGGCGAGGAGCAGCCACGGGGTGAACCACTTGTGGGATCTCATCGTCGACCTCCGCTGCCGGGTGCCGGTGTCCGCGCGCATGGTCACTGGTCCACGCGGTTCGCGTTGGCGTACTCGACGATCTTGTCGAGCTGCGCCTTGGCGTCGGCCTCGCCGTTCACGGCCAGGGCGATCTGCTGGGTCATGTAGGTGGCCATGTCCGAGGTCCACTGGAACGGCAGGGCCTTGGCGTCCTTCATCGCGCCGAACACGGTGTCGATCGCCGCGAGCTGCTTCTCGTCGGTGACCGAGGAGGCGATGTTCTCGACGACCTGGTCGCCGCCGTCGGCCGTGCCGGGGGCGGTGCCGACCGCGAGGGAGGAGAATGCGACCTGGTTCTCCTCGTTCGTGGCGAACTCGGCGAACGCGAGAGCCGCTTCCTTGTTGTCGGAGTCGGCGGAGACGTTGAGGCCCTGGACGTAGAGCGGGGCGACGCCGAGGCGCGGGGTGGCGACGGTGTTCTCCAGGAGCGCCGGGGCGTCCTTCTGCAGATCGGTCGTGAACCCGGTGCCGCCGGTGGTGAAGGCGACCTTCTCCTGGATGTAGGCCTCCGCGTTCCCGCCGTAGTCGCCGGTGAGTGCTTCGGCGGGCATCGCGCCCGCGGCGTAGGCGTCGGCGTACTGCTCGATGATCGCGGCCGCCTCGTCGGTGTTGAAGTCGAACTCGCCCTCGTCGTTGATGACCTCCATGCCGGCGGCGGTGAAGGTGTCCAGCGCCGGGATCGAGGAGAGGAGCTGGACCTTGCCGCCGGACTCCGT
Source organism: Microbacterium sp. C-MGS6 (assembly GCF_058140415.1). Classification (NCBI taxonomy): domain Bacteria; kingdom Bacillati; phylum Actinomycetota; class Actinomycetes; order Micrococcales; family Microbacteriaceae; genus Microbacterium; species Microbacterium sp. C-MGS6. The sequence continues at coordinate 3,253,074 of NZ_CM176934.1, read as the reverse complement.
GGCGACGTCCTTCGCGAGCGTGAGCAGCTCGTCGACCGTCGTCGGCAGGTTCTCCTCGGTGACGCCGTACGGGGCGAGCTGGGCGAGGTTCCACCAGGACGCGTCGCTGGAGAGGTACCAGGGAAGGCCGTATGTGCCCTCGACGCCGGGGTACTGGCTGTAGGCGTCCCAGGCGCCGGCGTTGTAGGTCGACTTCAGGTCGGGATCCGCGGTGTCCAGGTCGACGAGCTTCCCGGCGGCGACGAGCGGGTAGGCGATGTCCGGCGGCAGGTTCAGCACGTCGGGGAGGGTGTCGGCGTTCGCCTGGCTCAGGATCTTCTCCTGGTAGCCGTCGCCGGGCTGGTCGAGCCACTCCACGGTCACGTCCGGGTGCTCCTCCTCGAAGGCCGCGATGAGGTCTTCGAAGTAGGGGGTGAACTTCTCGTTCTTCAGTGACCAGGTCTGGAACTGGATGGTTCCGCTGAGCTCGCCGGAGGTGTCGATGGGGCCGGCGCCGTCCGAGGCGGCACCGCCTCCGGTGCAGCTCACGAGCGCCAGGGCGCCGATCGTGAAGGTTGCCAGAGCGACAATGCGTGCGGGAACTTTCATCGTGCTTCTTCCTCGAGGCGGGCGATTCGGCGTGGTCCGACGAAAGGACTACAGCGCTTTAGCAGATGAAACCATCGGATCCGGTCGGTGTCAAGGTGGGCGCTATCGACGCTGTTGCTCAAGCGTTATAGTGGTGCGACATGTCCTCGTGGGAGGGCACGGTCCGAAAGGTGCACACATGACGCAGCGCGGCGCTCTCGACGCTCCTCTCCGTTTCGGGGCGAACTACACGCCGTCGAAGGACTGGATGCACTCCTGGCTCGACTTCACGCCGGACGACGTGCGTCGCGACTTCGCGGCCCTCGCCGCGCTCGGCCTCGACCATGTGCGGGTGTTCCCGCTCTGGACCGTCCTGCAGCCCAACCGCACCCTCATCCGCTCGAAGGCGATCGACGACGTGCGCACCATGGTCGACATCGCCGCCGAGTTCGGGATGGACGTGAGCGTCGACGTCATCCAGGGGCACCTGTCGAGCTTCGACTTCGTCCCTTCGTGGCTGTACACCTGGCACGACCGGAACATGTTCACCGATCCGACGGCCCTCGACGGTCAGGTGCAGCTCGTGGAGCGGCTCGCCGGTGCCCTGCGGGACGCCCCGAACTTCCTCGGGCTCACGCTCGGCAACGAGACGAATCAGTTCTCCGCGCACACCCACCCCTCGCCGTGGCCGGTCACGACCGACGAGGCGGGCGGCTGGATCGAGGCGCTGCTCGCCGCGGCGGAACGGGGCGCCCCGGGGCTGCCGCACGTGCACAGCGAGTACGACGCGGTCTGGTACATGGACGACCACGGGTTCACGCCGGCGCATGCCTCCCGGCTCGGCGCGATGACGACCATCCACTCCTGGATCTTCAACGGCACGGCGCAGCGCTACGGAGGTCGCTCGATCGCCGCCGACCGCCACGCGGAGTACCTCATCGAGCTCTCCCGCGCGTTCGCGACCGATCCCGACCGTCCGATCTGGCTACAGGAGGTCGGCGCCCCCTCGAACTGCCTCGACGAGAGCGAGATGCCCGGCTTCCTCGAGGCCACCGTGCGTTCGGCCCTCCGCACCGAGAACCTCTGGGGCGTGACGTGGTGGTGCTCGCACGACGTGAGTCGGGAGCTCGCCGACTTCCCGGAGCTCGAGTACTCCCTGGGGCTCATCGATCAGGAGGGCGCGGCGAAGCCCCTCGGCCGCCGGTTCGCGGAGCTCATCCCCGAGCTGCGCACCCGCACCGCGGCTCCGGCCCGCCCGACGGCGATCGTGGTGGACGTCGACGAGCAGGAGGTGCCGGTGAGCCGGGCGGCCCTGAGCCCCGGCGGTGCGGTCTTCCAGGCCTGGGTCGACGCCTGCGCCGCGGGCGAGGACCCCGCCCTGGTGACCTCCCGCACCGCGCAGGACCCCGCGGCGCTGGAGTCGCGCGGCATCCGCCGTCTCATCCACCCCGCCCCGTCCGCGTCCGACGTCACCCGCTACGCCTCCGTCAACACCGTCGTCTGACGCCGAGACCCCGGGTTGTCGTCGAGACCCCGGGGTGCGCGCGGCGATAGCCCGGGGTATGGGCGGGGAGGCGGGGCCTCAGCGGGGCGGTGGCGCGGTGCTCTCGCGGGCGGTGAGCACGGGGGTCGGGCCCTGGACGCTCGGCAGCGTGGTGCCGGCCTCGATCTGCTGCAGCAGGAGCGTGGCCGCCTGCTCGCCGAGCTCGAACGTGTCGCGGGTCATGGCGGTGATCGACGGGTTGATGAGGCCCGCGATGACGGAGTCGTCGAACGACGCGAGTGAGACGTCGCGCGGAACCGCCCGGCCCATCTCCTGCGCCACCCGGAGGCCGGCGACGGCCATCACATCGTTGTCGTAGACGATCGCGGTCGGGCGCTGCCGGCCGGAGAGCTGCGCGCGGGTGACCGCGGAGGCGCGGGCGGGGGAGAAGTCGGTCGTGATGACCTCGCCGGAGACGCCGTCCGCCGCCATCCGCTCCAGCACCTCGGCGCGCAGACGGGTGTGCTCCAGCTCCGCCGGGCCCGCGACGTAGGCGATACGGGTGTGGCCGAGGGCGGCGAGGTAGGAGAAGAGCGTCTCCGCGACGGCGTCGTCGCCGATCCAGACGCTGGGCACCGCGCCGTCCGGGGACGGCTTCGAGCCGATCATCACGGCGCGGGCGTCCAGGGCCATGATGCGCTCGCCGCGGGGGTCGTCGTCGCGCGGGTCGATGAGGATGATGCCGTCGACCTGATTCGACGACCGCCACTGCCGATGCACCTCCATCTCCTCGTCGATGTCGGCGACGAGGCGGAGCTGCAGCCCGACCTTGCTCTCGGAGAGCCGGGACTCGATGCCGGCGATGAGGTCGGTGAAGAAGGCCTCGGAGCCGAGGGAGCGTGCCGGGCGGGCGAGGGCGAACCCGACCGCGTTGGCCCGGGCGCCGACGAGGGCGCGGGCAGCGGAGCTCGGCTGCCAGTGGTGCTCTTCGATGATGGAGAGGATGCGCTGCCGCGTCTCCTCGCTCACACCGGGACGACCGTTGAGGGCGAACGAGACGGCGCCGGGGGAGACGCCGGCCATGCGCGCGATGTCCGCGATCGTCACGCGTTTCCCCGGGGCCATAGGCATCACCCTACTTGATCGGTTTAGCCTCTCGTAAGCACGGGAACGGTACCGTAGACTCCCGTGCTAGATCGTTTTAGTAAACGGCGAGCATCGAACCCCTTCCCTCACCGTCGAGCCCGGAGAACCCCCACATGCATGACGACACCTCGCTCACCGTCGGCCGCGTCAAGCGGGTCCTCGAAGAGCGCATCCGCCCCGCCATCCACTCGGCCGCGGTTCCCCTCACGGTCGAGGCGCACCAGCTCCCCGGAGAGCCCATCGCCCCGACGGAGGGCCTGGCGCTCCCGTTCGCCCCGGCCGCGGTCGGCGAGCTGTGGGGTCCGGCCTGGGGCACCACCTGGTTCAAGCTCACCGGTCGGGTGCCCGCGGAATGGGCCGGCCGCCGCGTCGAGGCGCTCCTCGACCTGGGCTTCGACGTGAACATGACGGGGTTCCAGTGCGAGGCCCTCGCCTACCGCCCCGACGGCACGCCGATCAAGAGCGTCAACCCGCGCAACCAGTGGGTCCCGATCGCCGAGAGCGCCGCGGGTGACGAGGCCGTCGAGATCTACCTGGAGGGCGCGTCCAACCCCGTCCTCCTCGACTACCACCCCTTCCTGCCGACGCAGGAGGGCGACATCCTCACCTCCTCGAAGGAACCGCTGTACCGGCTGCGGCGCCTCGACCTCGCGGTGTTCGAGCCCGAGGTGTTCGATCTGTCCCTCGACCTCGAGGTGCTGTTCGAGCTGCAGGCGGAGCTCCCCGCCACGTCGCCGCGCCGCATGCGCATCCTGCAGGCCCTGGACGACGCACTCGACGTGCTCGACCTGCAGCACATCGTGGAGACCGCCGGTGACGCGCGGGCCCGGCTCGCCGACGTCCTCGCCGCTCCGGCCGAAGCGAGTGCGCACCGGATCTCGGCCGTCGGCCACGCGCATATCGACTCGGCCTGGCTGTGGCCGGTGCGCGAGACGATCCGCAAGGTCGCCCGCACGACCTCGTCCATGACCACGCTCATCGAGGAGCAGCCCGACTTCCAGTACGGCATGTCCAGTGCGCAGCAGTACGCCTGGATCAAGGAGCACCGCCCCGAGGTGTGGGAGCGGGTCAAGGCCGCCGTCGCCGCCGGACGTTTCCTGCCCCTCGGCGGCATGTGGGTCGAGTCCGACACCGTCATGCCGACGGGCGAGTCGCTCGTGCGGCAGTTCTCGCACGGGCAGCGGTTCTTCGAGCGCGAGTTCGGCATCCGGTCGAAGGGGGTGTGGCTGCCGGACAGCTTCGGCTATTCGCCGGCCCTCCCGCAGCTCATGCGCCGTGCCGGTTTCGAGTGGTTCTTCACGCAGAAGATCTCCTGGAATCAGCAGAACGTGTTCCCGCACCACTCCTTCCTCTGGGAGGGCATCGACGGCTCGCAGGTGTTCACGCACTTCCCGTCGATGGACACCTACAACTCGCAGCTCAGCGGCATGGAGGTCGCGAAGGCCTCTCGTCAGTTCAAGGAGAACCGCCTCAGCTCGCGGTCGATCGCCCCGGTCGGCTGGGGTGATGGCGGCGGCGGCACGACGCGCGAGATGACGGGCAAGGCCGAGAGGCTGCGCGACCTCGAGGGCAGCGCGCAGGTCGTGTGGGAGCACCCCGACGTGTTCTTCGACGTCGCCAAGGCCGAGCTGCCGAACCCCGCCGTGTGGGTCGGCGAGCTCTACCTCGAACTGCACCGCGGCACGCTTACCAGCCAGCACGCCACGAAGGCCCTGCACCGCTGGGCAGAGCACGCGCTGGTGGAGGCCGAGCTGTGGGCGGCGACCGACGCCGTGCGCACCGGCGCCGCGTACCCGCAGGCCGAGCTCGACCGGCTCTGGCAGGCCGTGCTGCTGCACGAGTTCCACGACATCCTGCCCGGAACATCGATCGCGTGGGTGCACCGCGAGGCCGTCGCCGTGCTGTCGGACGTGCTGTCGGATGCGCGCGACATCGCCGATGCCGCGCGCCGGTCGCTCGCCGGCGAGGGCGACCGCGAGCTGCTGTTCGAGCCGACCTCGGTCGGTCGGGGACGCGCGCTCGGCGCCTCGTGGGTCCCTGAGCCCGTCGAAGGGGCGGTCTCGCTCGTCGAGGACGCTTCGGCAGGCTCAGCGGTCCACCCGGGCTGGCGCCTGGAGAACGAGCTCGTGTCCGTGCTCGTCTCGGGCGAGGGCCTGATCGTCTCCGCCGTCGACAAGGCCACCGGCCGCGACGCCGTCGCCCCGGGCAAGGCCGCGAACCTGTTCCAGCTGCACCAGGACTTCCCGAACATGTGGGACGCGTGGGACATCGACCGGTACTACCGCAACAGCGTCGACGACCTCACCGCGGTCTCGTCGATCGAGGCATCGCTCGTGAACGGTGTCGCGCAGATCGTCGTCGTGCGTCCGTTCTCGGAGTCGACGATCACGCAGACGATCACACTCGCCCCGGGCTCGAGGACCGTGCACCTCCGCAACGAGGTCGACTGGCACGAGACCGAGAAGCTGCTCAAGCTCGCCTTCCCGCTCGACATCCAGGCGTCGCACACCGAAGCCGAGACGCAGTTCGGCTACCAGGCGCGCGTCACCCACACGAACACGAGCTGGGAGGCGGCGAAGTTCGAGACGTCGATGCACCGCTTCGTGCTGGTGCGCGAGCAGGACTTCGGCGCGGCCCTCGTGAACGACTCGATCTACGGGTACGACACGACGCGCGAGGTGGGCGAGGACGGGGTCACCACGACCGTGCGACTCTCCCTGCTGCGGGCGCCGCGGTTCCCCGACCCGGACACGGATCACGGGCTCCACGAGATCGAGGTCGGCTTCGTGATCGGCGCCGACGCCGCGATCGCCACGGTCGAGGGCATCCGCCTCAACAGCGTGCCCACGGTGATCCGCGGCACGCGCGAGGTCGAGCCGCTGGTGGAGGTGTCGGGTGAGGGGATCGTCGTCTCGGCCGTGAAGCTCGCCGACGACGGCTCCGGCGACGTCATCGTGCGGGTGTACGAGGCGCTCGGGCGTCGTGCGGTCGGCGAGCTCTCGGTCGGCTTCGACCACCGCGAGGTGCGCGAGGTGAGCCTGATCGAGGACGAGATCGAGACGCCCCGTCTCGGGGGCGGGCTCCACCTCCGCCCCTTCGAGGTCCGCACCCTCCGCATCGCCCGCTGAGCCCCGGCCTCCTCGCGCCCGGCGCTCCGTGCCGGATCAGAAACGCGCCTCCCCGCCCTTCGGGAGGCGCGTTTCTCATCCCGCCGGGCGGGATCGGTGCGCGTCCTCGACGGTGCGCATCGCCGCGACGCCGTCGACCAGCGCAGGCCGCTGATCGGGGGCGTCGCGGAAGAAGGAGACGACGGAGGCCACGGCTGCCGGGTCAGACCCTAGGTGATGCGCATCGAGGATCACGGGGGCGCGTCCGGCGATCGAGATCGCCAGCTTCGGCCCGTGTGGGCCGACAGGCGTGGTGGTGCCGATCTCCTCCCAGGAGGCATCGACCCGGGCAGATCTGCGGACTCCGTGCAGGCCCCTCTCGTCGAGTACGAGACCCAGCGGCTGGCCCTGCGCGAGGACTTCCCGGCCGAGGCCGACGAGCGAGACGACGGCGAGCACGTACGGGCCCCATTCGAGAAGCCGACCGCCCATCGTCGGAAGGTCCAGGGCCTGAACGAGGAAGGCCGCCGCTGCGGGAAGCAAACCCGTCAGGGGAACGAGCCATGAGGAGATGCGGACGCCCGTGGACGGCGTGAATCGCAGCGGGCCGCTTGCCTCGATTCGGATCAGGCGTTCGCGCAAGGACCGCACCCAGAACCAGAGTGCCACCGCGAGCATCCCGGCGTAGAGAGCGAGTGCGATCAGGATGAGGCGGAAGCCTGGACGGGTATCCATGATCGCCAGCAGCAGGGGCAGCAGAGGAAGGATGCCGACGAGCCCGAGCGCCGCAGACGGGAAGCGGCCGTTCGGGTGGACCGATCGTGAGCCGTCGACGATGCGCGGGGACCGCGCGACAGTGTTCATCGGCATCCGATCAGCCTGCCAACTGGGGTGGCTGCCAGAAACGGGTGCCGTCCTCAAGCCATGCGTCGATCGACTCGCGCGCGTCGATCGGCACCCATGCCTCCCACGCCCAGGTCGCTGCAGACCCGACCGCCACGGATGCAACGACCGCGCCGCCGATCACCCATCCAACCGGCCCCCCGGCCGCCGCGATGGCTCCGCCGGTCACCGCGCCGCCAGCTGCTCCACCGACTGCCCCGGCGATTTGCGAGGATCCGGAGTCCCCGTCCGCGATCGCCGCGCCGATGGTCACGATGTCGATCGCCGGTCCGACGAGCGGGATGATCTTGCCGACGCGGCTCACCTGCTCGACATGTTCCAGTAGCTCTACCGCACCCTCGCGAAGCGCGCGAGGATTGGCCGCCTCTGCCGCCGCTTGCGTTGCAGGGTTACCGGAACGGAGCTGATCAGTGAAAGTGTCGGCGTCATCCTGCATCTGTTGAGCGAGCGAGCGCCAGTCCGCCAAGTCGCGCTCGGTGCGTACATCGGCCGTCTCGAGCGCCGCATCGACCACCGTCTTATTCGCGTCGGTGGACGTCAACTCATCGACAAGTCCATCAAGTGGTGAAAGATCTTCCAGACGGGCAATGAGTGGAGCGAAGTTCTCAGCTCGCCATGTCTCGAGCTCGCCCCACCACGTGCCCACGCGGGCCGCCAGGTCGTTGTACGTCGCGACGCGCGAAAGAAAGGCATCCCACTCCGCCGTTGCCGCGGGGTCGGCGTCGGGGGCGGGACACACCTTTAGATGTGTTGTCGGTTCCAATACGACTTTGCCGTGTACCGTGAGGCCGCGTTGAGCCGCCTGTTCCAGATAGGAGTCAAAGTCCTCGCGCCCGCGATCAAGTCGGTTCGCGTATGCATTTACGACAGGAGCGGCGTCGCCGAGGTACGTCATCGCTGGACTGGATCGGTTCCTCACCGAAGTGGCGGTGCGCTGAAACGCGCTGCCTGCCTCCCCGCGGAGGTAGTTCTCGCTTTGGCTCGCGACGTAGGCGAGTTCCAGATCGACTTCGACGAGTGACGACTTCATGCGAGACATCCAGTCGCCCAGCGTGCGAATGGATGGCGGGTCGCCGGGGATGTGCAGATCAATGCTCATGACGGGTCCAGCTCCTCTTCGATATCCCGGATCTCGTCCGCCATCTCCTCGTTGGAAAGGGTCATGTCATTGAGGACGTCGTGTGTGATGGCTGACAGTGCGCGCGTCGCATCATTGGCGACTCCAGCCGCTTCCGCCCCGGCAGACGCGATCAAGGCGATGATCGACGTCGCAATACCAGCGTCCGGAGCAGGCGGAAACTCGCCGAGTGCGCTGTCGGACTCATCGACGCGGGCGACGACTTCCTTCAGTCGGAGTTCCATGCCGTCGCGGTCCATGTAGATGTCGGTCATCCGATTCGACCGTCCGGTCGCAGCGAGGCGGGGACGGGGGCATCGAACGCCACCACGTCGAACGGTTGCACACGCTTCACGCGGCCGAGATCCGGCGTCGCGAGCATCACCCACTGTTGCCGTTCTCCGCAGCACTCTGCCAGCCGATCGAGCGCCGTGTATGCCAGTAGTCCCATCCGGCCGTCCGTAAGTGGGTGCACAGCGAATCTCTGCCCCTGGCCATCGGGAAGATCGGTCACCGGCAGGTACAGCACTGGCGGGACGATCGTGCCTGCGACCGGTTCCCTCTGTCCACTCATCCACATCTTGGTCCCGCCTGGGTCGCGGATTCGCTCCGATCATATTCGGACGTCAGATAATCCGGTGGCCGATCGGTATCCGCTGTCAGGCGGGCGGGAGGCGGAGGACCTCGGGCGACTCGCCGCCGGTGAGGTCGTCGGCGATGCGGAGGCTGCCGGCGAGGTCGTCGAGCGCACCGATGAGCGTGCCGAAGCGTTCGCGGTCGCTGCAGACGGCCGTCAACGTCACCAGGTGCGTGCCGGTGTCCCAGGTGTAGGTCGCGAAGGGCGGGGCCGAGGGGGAGGGCGGCGTCGGGACCACGAGCTTCTCGCCCACGCCGAGCCGGGTCGGGAAGGAGGTCGTGTCGTCGTACTCCATCGGCATCGACGCGCGGGCGATCCGGATGTCGGGCGTGAGCGCCTGCACCGTCGCCATCGCCACGACGAGGTCCGGCTCCGCCTTCCAGGTCCACGCGAGCACTCGCCCGTCGGCTTTCTTCATGAGCATCGGGGCGGCCTGGCTCATCGCCCAGGCTCCGAACCGCGAGCCGGGCCGTTCCGTCGCGCCGACCGCGGCGTTCACCTGACCGAGCAGCATCCGGATCGCGGCCTTGCGATGCCGGCGCCCCTTCCACCCGAGCGAGTCCGTCACGGGGATCCACAGCTGGGGGTCGGCGTCGGCGTGCAGTCGCATGGCTTCACGGTATCGGCCCAGGCTGAAGGATGCCGGTATGGCTCGGCGTCGCGGACAGGGCCCTCGGGTAGAGTTGCCACCGCCCGACCAGGGCTTCTCCTTGGCCGCCACCCCGTTAGGCATCTCTGTGACCTCCTCCGACGATCCGATCGATGCGTCGCGCGACGCCACCGCCGCACAGCCCCGTCCGCTGAAGATCCTCCTCGGCTGTGACACGTTCGCTCCCGACATCAACGGTGCCGCCCGCTTCGCCGAGCGTCTCGCCGCCGGGCTCGTGCAGCGCGGGCACGAGGTGCACGTCGTCGCCCCCAACCAGGCGTACCGCCGCACCGCGCCCCGCACCGAGGTGATCGAGGGGGAGCCGATGACGCTCCACCGCCTGCCCTCTGTGCGCTGGGCGCCGCACGACTGGCTGCGCTTCGTGTGGCCGTGGCGCTCCAAGCACTACGCACGGAAGGTGCTCGATGCCGTACAGCCCGACGTCGTGCACATCCAGTCCCACATCGTGATCGGGCGTGGACTCGCCCGCATCGCGAAGCAGCGCGGCATCCCGGTCATCGCGACGAACCACGTCATGGCCGAGAACATCCTCGACCACACGACCATGCCGAAGTTCGTCGACGACATGGTGCTCAAGTTCGCCTGGGCCGACGCGAAGCGCACCTTCGACCTGACGCGGGCGATCACCACGCCCACGCGTCGGGCCGCCGACTTCCTGGAGAAGACGGTCGAGGTGCGCGGCGTCATCCCGGTGAGCTGCGGCATCGACCGCTCCCAGTACACCCCGGTCATCGCCCCGCGCGAGGAGAACCGGCTCGTGTTCGTGGGCCGGCTGACGGCGGAGAAGCAGGTCGAGGTCATCCTCAAGGCGATGACGAAGCTCGACCCGGCGCTGAACACGACGTTCGACATCGTCGGCGGCGGAGACCAGCGCAAGCAGCTCGAGAGCCTGACGGCACAGCTCGGCCTGTCCGATCGAGTGACCTTCCACGGCCGGACCACCGACGAGGAGCTGCGGGCGCTGCTGTCCCGCGCGAGCCTCTTCGTCATCGCGTCGATCGCCGAGCTGCAGTCCATCGCGACGATGGAGGCCATGGCATCGGCGCTGCCGATCGTCGCCGCCGACGCCGTCGCCCTGCCCCACCTCGTGCACGACGGCGAGAACGGCCACCTCTTCACGCCGGGAGACGTCGACGAGCTCGCCGCGAAGCTCACCGCTGTTTTGACCGCCTCCCCCGGCGAGTACGAGCGGATGCAGAAGGCGTCCCTCGACGGCGTGGCCATCCACGACATCAACCGCACGCTCGACACCTTCGAGGCGCTGTACCGCGACGAGCCGCTGCCCGAGTGACGCGGATGCACGTCGTCTTCTTCGCCGATCAGCACCTCGACTCCCTCGGCGGGGCGCAGGTGTCGATGCGGCTGCAGCGGACGTTCCTGGAGCGCGCCGGCCATACCGTGACGGTCGTCGCGCCCCGTATGCACGCACGGCGTGACGACGCTGCATCGTCCCCCGGGAACGTCGACCTCCCGTCGCTGCCGATCACCCTGGACCGGGAGTACGCGATGACCTGGCCGGGTCGGGCGACCGATCGGGCCCTTGACCGGGCGATGGCGCATCGGCCTCCGGTCGACCTCGTGCACGTGCAGGCCGACTTCTGGGGCGCCTTCATCGGTCACCGGTTCGCCGCCCGCCATGGAATCCCGGTCGTGCACACGATGCACAACCGGGTCGACGTGGGGCTCGCCGCGGTCACGCCGCTGCACCGGCCCGTGCTCGCTGTGCTCAACCTCTGGCGCCGCACCGCCCTCCGAGGCATCGGTGTGCCGGTCGGCGGCAGCGACGGGTGGTCGTACCTCCGCGGGCTCGCGGCGGACGCCGCCGCCGTGACGGCGCCTTCCGGGCATTTCGCGCGGCGACTGGAGCAGAACGGCGTCGCCCGCACCGTCGACGTGGTGTGGAACGGCATCGACGACGACGTCCGCGCGCAGACGCTCGCGGCGGCTCCCGTCGAGCGGATGCCGGGGCGTCCTCGGTTCGTCTGGCTCGGGCGGATGAGTCCGGAGAAGCGCCTGCTCCCGTTCCTCCGCGCCTGGGTGGACGCGGACATCGACGCCGACCTCGAGGTGATCGGCGGCGGCGGAGAGCGGGCGGCGGCCGAACGGATCGTCGCGGGGCGTGCGGGCGTGCGGTTCGCCGGGCGCCTCTCCTATGCGCAGACCCTGGAGCGGATCGCCGCCGCCGATGCGCTCGTGCAGACGTCCATCGGATTCGAGACCCAGGGGATGACGCCGTTCGAGGCGGCCACCCTCGGCACGCCCTCCGTCGTGTGCGACCCCGACATCGCCGCTGAGCTTCAGGGCGGGCTCTGGGCTGTGCCGACGGCGGAGCCGCACGCCCGCGGACGCGCCCTCGAGGCGCAACGGATCGAGGCCCTCGCCGCGACGCTTCGGCAGGCGGCCGCGGACATCGCGCACGGGACCGCGCCGCAGCCGGTACCGGCCGTCGCGGAGGCCTTCCGCCAGTCCTCGCGGACGGCCGCCATGATCGAGGTCTACGAGCGGGTGCTCTCCGGAGCCTGAGCGCTCACAGGAAGCCGTAGAAGTTCGACGAGAGCCAGCTCAGCACGACCGTCAGCAGACCGGCGCCGGAGACACCGATGGCGATCCCCGCGAGCAGCCGCGGTCCCGGCCGCCGTGCCGCGATGAGGCCGAGCACGAGCGCCGCCCCGTAGCCGATGAAGGTGAGGATGCCCGATCCCCCCTCGATCAGTCCGATCATGCTGTAGGTCCGGTCCGACATGTAGACGAACGGCCGCGCGAGGATGAGGAACACGTCGATCGCCAGCGTCACCAGCGCGACGATGAAGGCGGCGCGCCCGAGGGAGTCGCCGGGAGTGCGCGGCACCGGCGGACCGTAGAGCGGGACGCCCTGCGCCGATCCGGGGGCGGATCCCGGCGCGGTCGGGTACGGCTGAGGGGTGGCGGTGGGGAAGGCCTGAGGGACAGCAGCGGTGGGGAACACGTGCCCGCCGCCCGGCGTCGGCGCGTAGGGGGCCCCGGGGGCGGGGGCCTGGGCACCGGGGTACTGCGGCTCGGCCGGAAGCGGAGGAGGGGTCGGGACTGCGGCCGGGTCGCCGGCACCGTCGCGCGAGGGGTGTGCGGGCTGCTGGGGGTCGCTCATGCCCCGAGCGTAGCCCCCCTCGCGGACGGCCGGGACGTCAGCGGTAGACGTGGCCGGGGTCGGCCTGCGACAGGGCGTCCTGTCCGGTGACGCGGCTCCAGTCCGTGGGGGTGCGACGGTAGCCGTCGCGCCGCAGTTCGACGAACGTGGCGATGATCGCCCAGATGCTGAGGGCGAGGAGGAGGATAAGGAGTAGCATGGCAGAAAAGCTACGCTCGGTGTTATGCTGCCACGAGTGGCGGATCGGGCACTGTTCGTAGGAAAACTGCCATTCCGGGAGATGTGATGAAGACCGTCGCGTGCGTGGTGCAGGACGGCTTCGCGCCGTTCGAGTTCGGGGTCGCCTGCGAGGCGTTCGGTCTGGACCGGTCGTCCGACGGGGTGCCGAACTTCGACTTCCGCATCGTCGCCCCACGGCCCGGGGTCGTGCGCTCCAAGATCGGCTTCTCCATCAACGTGGAGCATGATCTGTCCTTCGCCGCGGAGGCCGACCTCGTCGTGTTCTGCCCGGTGCCCCGGGAGACTTGGGGCGACATCGATCCGCTCCTCGTCGAGGTCGCCCGCGAAGCGGTGGCGCGCGGAGCCTGGGTGATGAGCGTGTGCAGCGGCTCGTTCATCCTCGCGGCGGCCGGAGTGCTGGACGGGCGGCGCGCCACGACGCACTGGATGTACGCGCACACGATGGCGGACATGTACCCCGACATCGACATCGATCCTGACGTGCTCTTCGTCCAGGACGGCCGCATCATCACCAGCGCGGGCACTGCCGCGGGCATCGACGCCTGCCTACACCTGCTGCGACAGGAGCTCGGGGCGGAGATCACCAACCGGATCGCGCGTCGGATGGTCGTGCCGCCGCAGCGCGACGGGGGTCAGGCGCAGTTCATCGATCGGCCCATCCCGGTCGCACCCACGGACTCGTTCGCCGCGGTGGCCGACTGGGCGGTGGAGAACCTCCGTGACGAGTTGACGGTCGACCAGCTCGCGGCGCGGGCGCTCATGTCGCCGCGGACCTTCGCGCGCCGCTTCAAAGCCGAGTACGGGGCGACCCCCGCCGCGTGGCTCGGGCGGCAGCGGATCATCCAGGCCCAGCGTCTCCTCGAGCGCACCGACCTTCCGCTCGAGCACATCGCGACCGACTGCGGCTTCGGTTCCGCGGCCGTCCTGCGGCAGAACTTCGCCCGCGTGCTGGGCGTGACCCCCACCGCCTACCGCGCCCGCTTCTCCTGCGCCACCGCCGTCCCTGCCGCCTGACCGCCTCCCCCTCCCGCTGCGCCCGCGCCGGACCCGTCCCGCGGGCCCGCACCGGCCCCGCCAACGTGCGGGATCGATAGCGCCCGCTAGCGGACCGTGTCCGGGACCTTTTCCGTCCCCACATCCGTCCCCGCGTCCGTCCCCGGTGCCGTTCGGGATCAAGAACGCGCGGGGCGTGGACCGTCCCGGGGCCTTTTCCGTCCCGCTACCAGCCGCGTCCGTCCCGCGTCCGTTCTCCGCTGCCGTTCGGGATCAAGAACGCGCGGGCGTGGACCGTCCCCGGGGCCGTTTCCGTCCCGCTACCAGCCGCGTCCGTTCTCCGCTGCCGTTCGGGATCAAGAACGCGCTGGAGTGAGCCGCGTCCGGAGCGGTTTCCGTTCCGCTTCCGCGTCTGTCGAGCGGGATCAAGACTGCGCGCGCGGGGGTGGCATTCGGAGCTCTTTCCGTCCCGCTCCGTTGCGCCCCACTCCGGCCCGAGCCGCCGGGGGTGGGCATTGTGCGCTCCGCAGTGGATCTCCTCGGACCGGCCGGCAGGCTAGCTGCATCGACGCGGGATCAGAATGGCTCCGCGGAATGGCAGACCGGGTGCGTTTTTGATCCCGCGCGAGAAGTGACGGGCGGGCGGGATCAGAATGGCTCCGCAGAAGGGGCTGGGAGGTGCGTTTTTGATCCCGCGCGGGGATCGCGGGGCGGGACGGGACGGGATCGGGAAGCGAGGAGGGGTCAGTGCCAGTGGGCGGGGGAGGGGAGGGTGACGTCGCGGACGTCGACCCCGGTGGGCGTGACCGTGGCGACCGCGTAGAGGAGGGACTGCGTCGGGTAGCCGTGCGGGCGGTTGTCACGGATGATGGCGCGGTCGTCTTCCGGGGGCAGGGCGGCGGAGGCTCCGAGGAGCGCGGTCCACTCGGTCGCCCAGTCGGCGCTCGCCGCGGCGGGTCCCAGCGCGCGGAACTCCGGGAGCCAGGCGGCGATGCGCGGGGTCTCCTCGTCGTCGAGGTCGTCGTGGGCGATCATGTGCGTCCCGGGCTCGATGGGTGTGTCCCGCAGCCCGGCACCGTCCCAGGAGAGCACCCGGGCGCCGTCCGGCCCGACCTCGAGCAGATTGAAGCCGCGCATCCGCGGCGCGCCCTGCGGGGAGCGGCCGGTGACCGCGGCGAGCGGAAGGGTGCCGCGGGAGACGGCCGCGCCCGCCGAGAGGTCCTGCACGTCGGCGCGGTTGAGGAGCACGGCGAGGCGTCGTTCCACGGGGTTCACGGCGAGCCAGGCCCCACCGGCCCGCCGGTCACGGATGCCGATCACCCCCGGATACTCCTCGGGCCACCACTCGCCCAGGGCATCCCACTCCCGAGCCGGGTCCTCGTCGCGGACGGCCAGCAGCCGCGCGGATCCCGCGGTCTCGACATCGATCACCACCGTGCACACGCTTCCGAGTCTAGGTCGGTCGAGGCGGGCGGGACCCGCGACGAATCCGTGCGCGATGACCCGGGCGTCCGGACCCTGGGGCAGAATCGAGGCGTGAACATCGTCGTCGGAGTCACGGGCGGCATCGCCGCGTACAAGACGGTGCACCTCGTGCGCCTGCTCACGAAGGCCGGTCATGAGGTGACCGTGGTGCCCACCGAGGACGCGCTGCGCTTCGTGGGCCTGCCGACCTGGGAGGCCCTGAGTCGGCACCCGGTGACGACGAGCGTGCATGAGGACGTTGCCCGCGTCCGGCACGTCGCCCTGGGCCAGGGAGCGGACCTCATCGTGATCGCCCCGGCGACGGCGAACTCGCTCGCGAAGATGGCCGCGGGGCTGGCCGACGACCTCCTCGGCACGACGCTGCTCGCGACCGAGGCGCCCGTGCTCGTCGCGCCCGCGATGCACGCGGAGATGTGGCGGAACGCGGCCACGCAGGCGAACATGGCGACGCTCCGGGAACGCGGCGTGCACGTGGTCGGACCGGCCGACGGCGAGCTGGCCGGCGGTGACAGCGGACCCGGTCGCATGGTCGAGCCGGAGGAGATCCTGGCGGCGGCCCAGGCGCTGCTGACACCGGGCGACCTGGCAGGCGTGCGGGTCGTCGTCTCGGCAGGCGGGACGCGGGAGCCCATCGATCCGGTGCGCTTCCTCGGCAACCGGAGCAGCGGGCGCCAGGGGGTCGCGCTCGCGGCGGAGGCGGCGGCGCGCGGCGCGGAGGTGGCGCTCGTCGCGGCGAACGTCTCCGGGGACGTGCTCGCGGAGGCCCGCCACCCGCACGTCCGGATCGTCCGGGTCGGCACGGCCGCGGAGCTGTCCGCGGCGATGAAGGAGGAGTCCGCGGCGGCCGACGTCGTGCTGATGGCGGCGGCCGTGGCCGACTATCGACCGGTCGAGGTCTCCGCGCGCAAGCTCACCAAGGACCGCGGCGGGGTCGGCACCATCGAGCTCGTCGAGAACGAGGACATCGTCGCCGCGCTCGTCGAGAAGCGAGGCGCGGGACAGCTCATCGTCGCGTTCGCGGCGGAGACGCCCGAGGATGAGGCGGAGATGCTCGCCCGCGCCCGCGGCAAGCAGGAGCGCAAGGGGGTCGACCTGCTGGTGGTGAACGAGGTCGGCTGGGAGCAGGGGTTCGAGCGCGGCGAGAACGCCGTGCACATACTCGGGCCCGGCGGGGTCGTGGCGCGGACCGCGGCGGGGAGCAAGCGCGAGGTGGCGGCGGCCGTCTGGGACGAGGTCGCCCGCGAGAGGTGAGGGGCGGTGGAGTCGCGCACCGCCGAATGCTAAACTTGAGTCAACCAAACTCAACTTTCAGAAGGAGCATCTCCAGGAGGAGCGCATGACCACCCCGCAGACCGGATCCCCGAACCAGGAACAGCAGTCCGCCCTCGAGCAGTTCGGCATCAACCTGACCGACCGCGCCCGCGAGGGCAAGCTCGACCCCGTCATCGGACGGGACAGTGAGATCCGGCGTGTCAGCCAGGTGCTCACTCGTCGCACCAAGAACAACCCGGTGCTGATCGGCGAGCCCGGCGTCGGCAAGACGGCGGTGGTCGAAGGGCTCGCGCAGCGCATCGTCGCGGGCGACGTCGCGGAGTCCCTCAAGGACAAGGAGCTCGTCTCGCTCGACATCTCCGCCCTCGTCGCGGGCGCCATGTACCGCGGCCAGTTCGAGGAGCGCCTGAAGCAGGTCCTCAAGGAGATCACCGAGTCGGACGGCCAGGTCATCACGTTCATCGACGAGCTGCACGTGCTCATGGGTGCGGGCGGCGGCGAGGGCTCGGTCGCGGCGTCGAACATGCTCAAGCCGATGCTGGCCCGCGGCGAGCTGCGGCTCATCGGCGCCACCACGCTCAACGAGTACCGCGAGTTCATCGAGAAGGACGCCGCCCTCGAGCGCCGCTTCCAGCAGGTGTACGTCGGCGAACCGACCGTCGAGGACACGATCGCGATCCTCCGCGGGCTCAAGGGCCGCTACGAGGCGCACCACGGAGTGACCATCTCCGACAGCGCCCTCGTGGCCGCGGCCTCCCTCTCCAACCGCTACCTGCCCGCGCGGCAGCTCCCGGACAAGGCCATCGACCTGATCGACGAGTCGATGTCGCGCCTGAAGATGGAGATCGACTCCTCTCCGGTCGAGATCGACCAGCTCAAGCGCCAGGTCGACCGGCTGAAGCTGGAGGAGCTCGCGCTCAAGCGGGAGAAGGACGCCGCGTCCAAGGAGCGCCTCGGCACCCTGCGCGAGAACCTCGTCGAACTCGAGAAGGAGCTCGCCGGACTCGAAGCCCGGTGGGCGCGGGAACGGCAGGGTCTCAACCGCGTCGGTGAGCTGAAGAAGCAGCTCGACGACGCGATCACCCAGCGCGACCTCGCCATGCGCAACGCCGACTACACGAAGGCGTCGAAGCTGGAGTACGAGACGATCAAGCGCCTGGAGCGTGACATCGCGGAGGCGGAGCAGGCCGAGGCCACCGCCTCGAGCGAGCCGCGTATGGTGAATGAGCAGGTCACCGAGGAGGACATCGCGGCCGTGATCGCGGCCTGGACGGGCATCCCGGTCGGGCGGCTGCTGCAGGGGGAGAGCGAGAAGCTGCTGCACCTGGAGAACGAGCTCGGCAAGCGCCTCATCGGCCAGAAGGATGCCGTCAAGGCGGTGTCCGACGCCGTGCGCCGCTCGCGCGCGGGCATCAGCGATCCCGGTCGTCCCACGGGCTCGTTCCTCTTCCTCGGACCGACCGGTGTCGGCAAGACCGAGCTGGCCAAGGCGCTCGCGCAGTTCCTCTTCGACGACGAGCACGCCATGGTGCGCATCGACATGTCGGAGTACGGCGAGAAGCACTCGGTCTCCCGGCTCGTCGGCGCCCCTCCCGGGTATGTCGGCTACGAGCAGGGCGGTCAGCTCACCGAGGCCGTGCGGCGTCGTCCCTACAGCGTGATCCTGCTCGACGAGGTCGAGAAGGCGCACCCCGAGGTGTTCGACGTGCTGCTGCAGGTGCTCGACGACGGGCGGCTGACCGACGGGCAGGGGCGCACGGTCGACTTCTCGAACGTGATCCTCATCCTGACCTCCAACCTGGGCTCGCCGATCCTCATCGACCCCGTGCCCTCCGTGGAGGAGAAGCGGGAGCAGGTGATGGCGCTCGTGCGCCAGGCGTTCCGGCCCGAGTTCCTGAACCGTCTCGATGACATCGTGATGTTCCAGGCGCTCACCGAGGACGACCTCGCGCAGATCGTGGAGCTGTCGGTCGACCAGCTGCACGACCGGCTGCGCGACCGTCGCCTCACGCTGGCGGTCACTCCTGGGGCGCGGTCGTGGCTGGCCGAGCGCGGTTACGACCCGGTGTTCGGCGCCCGCCCGCTGCGTCGCCTCATCCAGACCGAGGTGCAGAACAAGCTCGCGACCGCCCTCCTCTCGGGTGGCGTGCACGACGGCGACACCGTCCGCGTGGACGTGGCGGCCGACGGTACGGGCCTCGTGCTCACGGCGACGACCCCCGAGCCGGAGGTCGAGGACGACGACGTGATCGAGGCGGAGCTGCTCGACGACTGATCCCGACCGGCACACAGCGAGAAGGCCCGGTATGCGCGACGCATACCGGGCCTTTCGTGTGTCGATGCTCAGGCGCTGAGGACGACCGTCTCCGCGATCGCACGACGCACGCGCGGGGCGACCTCGCGCTCCTGCAGCACCTCCGGCAGGGCCTCGATGTCGCCGAACTCGCCGACGGCGATGACGGTGGCGGGGGTGAAGCGCGCCTCCAGGTCGGCGAACTCGCGGACGACCTCGGGGTCGAAGCCGCTCATCTGGTGCACGACGAGGCCGTCGTGGTGGGCCTGCACGGAGAAGTGCGCCACGGCCTGGCCGAGGTCGTAGAACGCGTGGCTGATCGGCGTGCCGTCGGCGGTCGCGGTCTCGGCGATCGCGACGACGAGCACGGCCGCGTTGCCGGCCCAGGCCTGGTTGAAGCCCATGAGCGCGTCGACGATCTGGGCGTGCAGGGCGGTGCCGCGGCGGGCGACGATGAAGCGCCACGGCTGGATGTTGTTGGCGGAGGGGCTCCAGCGGGCGGCCTCGAGCGCGGTGGCGAGCTTGGCCTCGTCGATCGGATGCTGCGCGTCGTACGCGCGGGGGCTCCAGCGGCCGGCGAGGACGTCGAGGACGGGGTGCTCGGTCGGGGCGGTGCGGTCGATGACGGGAGTGCTCACGGAAGTGCCTTTCGGACGGAGGGAATCGGACACCGTCGTCCGCGTACACGGGGGATGAACCGATGCATGTGCATGCATATTCCCGGAGGTCGGTTCGCGTCAGTCCAGGAGGTTGCGGGAGGCGGCGTCGGCGAGCGCGGCGCGGACGGCGCGGATCGAGGGGGCGTCCGCGGACACCCGCCGCGCGGAGGAGAAGATCTCCCGGCGCGGTTCCTGCGGGAGCGGGGCGAGGTCGACCGTCGGGGTGTCGCCCGCCCACACGAGCTCGGGGAGGAGCCCCACCGCGAGCCCGGCGTGGATGAGCCGGACGTGCGCGGTGAGGTCGGCGAGCTCGAAACGCACGTCCGGCTCGAACCCGGCGGTGCGACAGAGCTGCTCGGCCCACGCGCGGGACGCCGTGCCGGCAGGCTCGAGCACCCACGGCTCCGCGCGGGTGGCCCACAGGGCGGCGACGGGGTCGGCAGCTCCCGCAGCTCCGGGGCGCCGGGCGAGGGCGATGGCGTCGTGGGCGAGCACGACACGGTCGAGGTCGGCGTGGATGGGGCGTGTGCGCCCCGGATACTGCTCGGCGAGGATGAGGTCGTAGTCGCGGCTGGAGACGCCCACGAGGCCGGATTCCGGGTCGCGCTCGGTCACCTCGACGCGCAGGGCGGGGTGGCGCTCGCCGAGGGCCGCGAGGGCGCGGGGCAGCAAGGAGTGCGCGGTGGACTGGAACACCGCGAGGCGCACGGTGCCGGTCACCTCGGTGAGCGACTCGGCGACGGCGACCTGGGCGTGCTCGAGCTGATCGAGGATGCCGATGGCCTCGGCGACCAGCACGTTCCCCTGCGGCGTGAACTGCACCCCGCGACCGACCCGACGCAGCAGTGGCACTCCGACATCGCGCTCCAACGCGGCGAGCTGCTGGGACACGGAGGCCTTGCTGTAGGACAGCGCGTCGGCCACCGCGGAGAGCGTGCCGCGGCGCGACAGTTCCACGAGCAGACGCAGGCGGTGGGCGTCCAGCACGACGGCTCCCAATCGTTCGGGATGAGTGAACAGAATCCACTCGAATCGGTTGATAGACGGAGCCTACCGAGCGGCTGGACAATGATCCAGCCGCACACGACACCCGGGTGTGCGAGGCCGAGGAAGGTACCCCCGCCCCATGACCGTCATCGACGACACCACCCCCCGCACCGAAGAGGTCGCCGCGCTCGTGCAGCGCTGGCTCGCCGAGAGCGAGACCCACCCGGTCGAGCCGGCCGCCCAGCGCCTCTCCGAGGTGCTCAAGGACCCGAACGGACTGGACTTCACCGTCGGCTTCGTCGACGGCGTCATGCGTCCGGAGGACCTGCGGGTCGCCGGCCGCAAGCTCGCCGAGCTGTCGGACATCACGCCCACGCTGCTGCCCGGCTACCTCCGGGCCGCCATCAAGGCCGGCGGGTTCTGGGCGCCGAAGCTCCCGAACGTCGTCGTCCCGATCTCGCGGCGCGTGCTGCGGGCCATGGTCGGCCACCTCGTGCTCGACGCGACGCCGTCCAAGCTCGGCCCGGCCATCGCCAAGCTCCGCAAGACCGGCAACCGTCTGAACCTCAACCTCCTCGGCGAGGCCGTGCTCGGCGAGCGCGAGGCGGGCCGCCGACTGCAGGGCACGTACGACTTCCTCGCCCGCCCGGACGTCGACTACGTCTCGATCAAGGTCTCGAGCGTCGTCAGTCAGCTCTCCATGTGGTCGTTCGACGAGGCCGTCGCCGATGTCGTGGAGAAGCTCACCCCGCTGTACCGGCTCGCGGCGAAGGCCGAGGCGAAGGGGGCCCGCACCGGGACGCAGAAGTTCATCAACCTCGACATGGAGGAGTACCGCGACCTCGACCTGACGATCGCGGCCTTCACGAGCATCCTCGACCAGCCGGGCCTGGAGGACCTCGAGGCGGGCATCGTGCTGCAGGCGTATCTCCCCGACGCGCTCGGCGCCATGCAGCGGCTCCAGGAGTGGGCGGCCGCGCGCCGCGCCAAGGGCGGAGCGCCGATCAAGGTGCGCGTCGTCAAGGGCGCGAACCTCGCGATGGAGGAGGTCGACGCGAAGGTGCACGGCTGGCCGCTCGCGACCTACGGCACCAAGCAGGACTCGGACACGAACTATAAGCGCGTGCTCGACTGGGCGATGACCCCCGAGCGGCTCGACGCCGTGCGTATCGGCGTCGCCGGTCACAACCTCTTCGACATCGCGTACACGTGGTTGCTGGCGAAGGCCCGTGGTGTGACCGGCCCTTCGACAGGCTCAGGGACCCAGGGGCAGAAGGGCGCCCTCGTGGAGTACGAGATGCTGCTCGGCATGGCGACCGGGCAGGCCGAGGCCGTCCGCAAGGACGTCGGCCGTCTCCTGCTCTACACGCCGGTCGTGAACCCGGCGGAGTTCGACGTCGCCATCGCCTACCTCGTGCGGCGCCTCGAGGAGAACGCGAGCCCCGAGAACTTCATGTCGGCCGTGTTCGAGCTGGCCTCGAACCCGACCCTGCTCACCCGCGAGCGGGAGCGCTTCGAGCGCTCGCTCGCCGCGCTCGTCGCCGACCCGTCGGTGCCGGGCCCGAACCGCACGCAGGACCGCACGGCTCCGCGCCCCGCCGCCACGACGGACGGCTTCGCGAACGAGCCCGACACCGATCCCGCGCTCGCCGCGAACCGCGCGTGGGGCCGGGAGATCCTGCAGCGCTCGGTCTCCTCGACGCTCGGCCGGGACGCGATCGCCGCGGCCCGCATCGAGACCGACGCCGAGCTGGACGCCGTGTTCGCGGCCGCCACGTCCGCCGCCGAGAAATGGGCAGCGCTTCCCGCCGCCGAGCGCGCCGCCGTCCTGCACCGCGCGGGCGACGAGCTCGCCGCCCGCCGCGGCGAGCTGCTGGAGATCATGGCGCACGAAGCAGGCAAGACCATCGCCGAGGCCGACCCCGAGGTCAGCGAGGCGATCGACTTCGCGCACTACTACGCCGAGCGCGCGAAGGATCTCGAGGCCATCCCCGGCGCCGAGTTCGTGCCGTCGAAGGTGACCGTGGTCACGCCGCCGTGGAACTTCCCCGTGGCGATCCCCGCCGGCGGTGTGCTGGCCGGCCTCGCCTCCGGATCCGGCGTGATCATCAAGCCCGCGAAGCTCACCCAGCGGTGCGGCGCCGTGATGGTCGAGGCGCTGTGGGCCGCGGGCGTCCCGCGCGATCTGCTCGCCCTCGTCGACCTCGCCTCCCGCGACCTCGGCACCCGCCTGGTGGCGAGCCCCCAGGTCGACCGGGTCATCCTCACCGGGGCCTACGAGACCGCACAGCTGTTCCGCTCCTTCCGGGCCGACCTGCCGCTGCTCGCCGAGACCAGCGGCAAGAACGCGATCATCGTGACGCCGTCGGCCGACCTCGACCTCGCCGCCGCCGACGTCGCCCGCAGCGCGTTCGGCCACGCGGGGCAGAAGTGCTCGGCCGCGTCGCTGGCGATCCTCGTCGGGTCGGTGGCGGACTCGAAGCGCTTCGAGCGGCAGCTCGTGGACGCGGTCACCTCGATGCGCGTCGGGCTTCCCGACGACCCCGCCACGCAGATGGGGCCGATCATCGAGCCCGCGAACGGCAAGCTCCTCACCGCGCTCACCACTCTCGACAAGGGCGAGCGCTGGCTGGTCGAGCCCCGGAAGCTCGATGACGAGGGGAAGCAGTGGACACCGGGGGTGAAGACCGGCGTGCGCGAGGGCTCGTACTTCCACCTCACCGAGTTCTTCGGACCCGTGCTCGGCATCATGCACGCGAAGGACCTCGATGAGGCCATCCGGCTGCAGAACGCGGTCGACTACGGCCTCACCGCGGGGCTGCACTCGCTGGACTCCGCCGAGGTCGCGACCTGGCTGGACCGCGTCGAGGCCGGCAACCTGTATGTGAACCGAGGGATCACCGGCGCCATCGTGCAGCGTCAGCCGTTCGGCGGCTGGAAGCGCTCGGCGGTGGGCGCCGGGGCCAAGGCCGGCGGTCCGAACTACCTCTTCGGTCTGGGCGAGTGGCGTGCGGGCGAGCTGCCCGCCGCGGCTCCGGGGGCGGCGGTGACCCCCGCGGTGACGGGGCTGCTGGAGGCCGCCGCACCCGAGCTCGACCCCGCGGGCATCGAGTGGCTGCATCGTGCCGCGGCCGCCGACGAGCGCGCGTGGATCGACGAGTTCGGCGCCGTGAGCGACAAGTCCGGACTCGGCGTCGAGCGCAACGTGTTCCGGTACCGTCCGGTGGCCGTCGACGTGCGCGTCGCCGAGGACGCGCCGCTCGCCGAGGGGGTCCGGGTGCTCGCCGCTGCCCTGCGCAGCGGCAGCCCGTTCACCGTGTCGGCCGCGTCGCTGCCGTCCCGGGTGGAGAAGGCGCTCAAGGCGCAGGGCGTGACCGTGAAGACCGAGTCGGACGCCGCGTGGACCAAGCGCTACGCGAAGGGGGCCCGGTCGTGGCAGCGGGTGCGGCTCGTGGGCGGCGACGCCGGCGCGCTGCACACGGCCCTCGACGGCAGCCCCGACGTCGCGGTCTGGTCGCACGCCGTGACCGGAGCGGGCCGGGTGGAGATGCTCCCGTTCCTGCACGAACAGGCCGTGTCGATCACCAACCACCGCTTCGGCAACCCGACCATGCTCTCCGAGGGCATCCTCTGATCCCGAGACCCCGGCTACACGTCGAGACCCCCTGCTGCACGCGCGTGCAGCAGGGGGTCTCGGCGCGAAAGCGGGGTCTCGGGAGTCAGCCGCGCAGAGCCTCGGCGAGCTTCACCCGCGAGCCCATCCGGAGCAGGGAGTTCTCGTAGATCTTCGCGCCGACGACGATCGCCGCGACGCAGCTCGCCAGGAGGATCGCGAGGCTCAGCAGCGGCTCCCACCACTGCGCCTCACCGACGAAGAGACGCATCGGCATTCCGACCGGAGCCGAGAACGGCACGTACGACATGATCGTCAGCACCAACGGGTTGTCGTTGAACACGATCACCAGCACGTACGGCGCCATGATGAGCATCGTGATGGGGGTCGTCGTCGAGCCGATGTCCTCCTGGCGGGAGACCATGGAGGCGGCCGCCGCGAACATCGCCGCGAGCAGGATGAACCCGAACAGGAAGAACACCGCGAACCAGATGATGGGGGCGCCGAGGGTGGTCAGAACCTCGCGTTGACCCGTCACGATGAGGCCGATGGTGGCGACGGCCGCGAGGGCGAGGATCTGCCCCATCGCGAGCACCGTGTTGCCGATGACCTTGCCGGCGAGCAGGGTGCGCGCGGGGATCGCCGACAGCAGCACCTCGACCACCCTGGTCTGCTTCTCCTCGACCACGCTCTGCGCGATGGTGCCGCCGAACGTGGCCGCCGCCATCATGAAGACGAGCCCGAACGCGATCGCGATGAAGTAGCGCAGCAGCGGGTTGGTGGTCACCGGCTCGAGGATGACGACCTCGGGCGAGAGCGACAGCCCGGACACGAGCGACCCGGGGGCATCCTCCAGGGCGACGATCGTGTAGCCCGCGGCGTTGTCGCCCGCGAGCACCGCCGCATCGACGTCGCCCTCGCGGACCAGCTCCTCGGCCTCGGCGCGGGAGGCGACCTCGGTCACCTCGACGTCGGGCAGGGCGGACACGGCGCCCGCGGTCTCCGAGGTCACGGCCACCGGCATGGCGTCGTTGTTCTGGCTCGCGAAGCCGCCGAACAGCACGCCGGCGAGGGCGATGAGCAGCAGGATGCCGGTCGAGATCAGGAACGCCTTGCTGCGGAGCTTGGAGCCGATCTCCCGCTCGGCGACCAGCCAGATCCCGTTCCGTGCGGGGGTCGAGGCGTTCACTGGATGACCTCCTTGAAGATCTGGGCGAGGGAGGGGTGCTTGGGTGCGAAGCTCGCGACGTCGCCGCGCGCGACCGCAGACTGCAGCACGCGCTGGGCCGTGTCGGGGCCGTCCGCGTCGAAGAGCGCGTAGCCGCCCTCGAAGTCGACGACCGTGACCCCGGGCTCGGTGCGCAGCCACCCGGCGTCCCCCGCGGAGACCAGCTCGTACCGATCGCGGGCGTGCTCGGCGCGGAGGCCGTCCCGGGATCCGGCCGCCCGGATGGTGCCTCCGGCGAGGATGACGAGATCGTCGCAGAGACGCTCGACCACGTCGAGCTGGTGCGAGGAGAAGAGGATCGAGGCGCCGCGGGCCGCGCTGGCCTGCAGGACCCCGGCGACGACGTCAACCGCGAGGGGGTCCAGGCCGGAGAAGGGCTCGTCGAGGATCAGCACCTCGGGGTCGTGCACGAGCGACGCGGCGATCTGCGCGCGCTGCTGGTTGCCCAGTGACAGCGACTCGATCGTGTCGTCGAGGCGCTCGCCGAGCCCGAGCTCCGTGAGCAGCGCGGTCGCCCGCTCCGTCGCCTCCGGCTTGCTGAATCCGTGCAGGCGCGCGAGGTAGACGATCTGCTCCAGGACCTTCATCTTCGGATACAGGCCGCGCTCCTCGGGCATGTAGCCGAAGCGGCGGCGGTCGCTGGTGGTGAGGGGCGCCCCGTCGAGGTCGACCCGTCCGCCGTCCGACGACAGCAGGCCAAGGATGATGCGCATGGTCGTGGTCTTGCCGGCGCCGTTGCCGCCGACGAAGCCGGTGAGGCGGCCCGGCGCGACCGTGAACGACACGTCGTCCAGCACCCGGCGGCTGCCGTAGCTCTTGGTGATGCCGGAGAGTTCCAGCAGTCCGGTTGTCATGTCGTGGTGCTCCGTCCGAAGGTGATCCGCATGATCTTCACGCTATTGAGTGCGGGCGGGGCGGGGCATCCCCCGCAGGGGGGACTGCGACGGATCAGCCGCGGGACGGACGGCCGACGTGCAGCACCGTGCGCACGAGCAGGCCGGCGACCAACGCCCAGAACGCCGCACTCACCCCGAGCACCGCGATGCCGGAGGCGGCGACGAGAAACGTGACGACCGCGGGGAGCCGCTCACCGGGGTCGTCGATCGCCTGCTGGACGGCCGCGCCGAAGGCGCCGAACAGCGCCAGCCCCGCGACCGCCGGGATCACCGCCGTCGGGGCGAGCACGACGAGCGTGGCGAAGGCGGCGGAGAACGCGCCCAGCACGAGGTAGGACGCTCCGGTCGAGACACCGGCGAGCCAGCGCCGGGTGGGGTCGGGGTCGGCGTCGGGGGACGCGGCGAGGGCCGCGCTGATGGCGGCGAGGTTGATCGCATGACCGCCCGCCGGAGCGCCGAGCGCCGTGCCGAGACCGGTCACGAGCATCGCCGGACGCCACGGGACCTTGTAGCCGAAGCTGCGCATGATCGCGATACCCGGCACGTTCTGCGACGCCATGGTCACGATGAACAGCGGAAGCGCGATGCCGACCAGGGCCCCGACCGTGAAGGCCGGCATCGTCAGCTCGAACCGCGGCAGGAGGACGGCCGGGTCGACGGGGGTCCCGGCGGAGACCAGCGACAGAGCGACGACCGCGGCCGCGGCGGCGAAGGCCAGCGGCACGGCCCACCGGGGAGCCAGACGGGCGAAGAGCAGCCAGGTCAGCACGACCGGGAGCACACCCCACGGGTTCGCGACGACCCCGGTGATCGGCGCGAGGCAGAGCGGCAGCAGCACCCCTGCCAGCATGGCCTGCGCGATCGACGGCGGGATCCGCGCGATCAGGGCGCCAAGCGCGGGCCAGAGCGCCGTGAGGAGGATGAGGGACGCCGTCACGAGGAAGGCTCCGACGGCGGCGGGCCAGCCGCCCTCGACGCTGCCGGTCGCCACGAGCAGTGCGGCACCGGGGGTGGACCACGCGGCCGTGATCGGCATCCGGTAGCGCCAGGCCAGCACGATGCAGGCGAGCCCCATCGCGAGGCTCACGGCGAGGAGTCCGCTGGCCGCCTGCGCCGCCGACGCGCCCACGGCGTCGAGCCCCGTGAGCACCACCGCGAAGGAGCTCGTGAACCCGACCAGTGCCGTGACGATCCCGGCGACGATCGGACGGGTTACGGGGACGGCGGCGGGCATGGCTCCGAGAGTATCGCGGGGGAGCGGTCCGCCTCCGGTCAGGCCAGCCCCATCCGATGCGCGAGCACGACGGCCTGCACGCGGTCCCTGGCACCGAGCTTCTGGAGGATGCGCGAGACATGGGTCTTCACGGTGGCCTCGCCGATGAACAGAGCCCGGGCGATCTCGGCGTTGCTGCGGGCGTCGGCGAGCAGGGTCAGCACCTCGGCCTCCCGCTCGGTCAGCGGCTCCGCGAGTACGGCCGTCGCGGGCGCTTTCGCCACCGCGCGGGCGGGAGCGGCGCCGGCTTCCGGGGTCGCTCCGGCGAAGCGGGTGAGGACGCGGCGGGTCACCTCGGGTGCCAGCATGCCGTCCCCGGCCGCGAGAGCGCGCACCGCGGAGATGAGATCCTCGGCGCCCGCGTTCTTGAGGAGGAATCCGCTCGCGCCGGCTTCGAGCGCCTGATAGAGATAGTCGTCGCGGTCGAACGTCGTCACGATCGCGATCGCGGCGCCCACCGACGGGTCGGCGACGAGGCGGCGCGTCGCCTCGATCCCGTCCATGTCGGGCATCTGCACGTCCATCGTGATGACGTCGGGGCGCAGCGCGGCGGCCTGCGCGACGGCCTCGGCTCCCGTCGAGGCCTCGCCCACGACGGCGATGTCGGGCTGGGTGTCGAGGATCGTGCGGAATCCCGCGCGGAGGAGGGCGTGGTCGTCGACGAGGAGCACTCGGATCGGCGCGGTCATCGTGCGCCCTCCGGCACGGCCGTGCCGAGCGGCACCCGCGCCCGGACCCGCAGACCCCCGGCGACGCGCGGAGTGACCTCGACGGTGCCGCCGGAGGCTGCCGCGCGCTCGCGCATCCCGAGCTGTCCGAGACCGGGTCGCAGCTGGGCGATGGCGCGGCCGGTGTTCACGACCTCGACCTCCACGCCGTCGTCGTCGTAGCGCACGCGCACGTCCGCGGTCGCCCCCGGTCCGGCGTGCCGACGGGCGTTGGTCAGCGATTCCTGTGCGATCCGGTACAGGTTCACGGCGACGAGCGAGGGAACGGGCACCGGATCGCCGATCACGGTGTACGCGGTGGGGAGACCCGCCTCGGTCGATGCCTGCGCGAGCGCCGCGATGTCGTCGAGGGAGACGGTCGACGCCGACTCGGTCGTGTCGCCGCCGGGAGTGCGCAGCGTCTCCAGCAGCTGGCGCAGCTCCTGGATCGCGTCCCGCGCGGAGGACTCGATCCCGGAGAGGATGCGCGCCGACTGGGCAGGATCGCTCTCGAGCACGAGGCGCGCGGCGCCCGCCTGCACGCCCATCACCGACACGTGGTGGGCGACGACGTCGTGCAGCTCCCTGGCGATCCGCACCCGGTCGAGGGCCACCGCCTGCGCCGCGGTGACCTCGCGCTCGCGCTCCAGTTCGCGGGTGCGCTCTTCCAGCACGGTGCGCTGCTCGGCTGCCGCCCAGGAGCGCTCGCCGAAGTAATAGGCACCGCCGAAGTACAGGGCGTTGAGGAGGATCTGGATGAGCATGAACGCCACGTAGGGCGACATGGCTCCGGCGACGACGTCCGCCTTATCGGCCTCGCTGATGGCGTCGCGGTACATGGTGATGAGGAGCCACACGAACATGCCGACGATGATGGCGACGCGGACGACGAGGGCCTTCCGGCGATCGTTCATCCAGGCGCCGACCGTGTAGAGCGCGATGAACATCGCGATGTTGCCGACGTAGATCTCCGGCACTCGGATCGTCACAGCCGTGAAGTAGGCCAGCGACACCACGACGGCCACGGTGCCGGGCCAGCGTCGGCGGAACCCGAGCGGCGCCGCCACGACGACGGCGTAGACGAGCGCGGTCCACAGCGGGGCCTGCTCGTCGCCGTAGACCTGGGCGATGGAGGAGAGCGCCGCGCTGAGGATCGCACCGACGAAGAGGACGAGCGCGAGGAGGAGGTCGCCGCGCTGGTCGCGCAGGGTCGGCGTCCGGGTGAAGGCCATCCCTCCACCGTAGGGCGGGGACTGTCGCGCGGCATCCCCCGTGCGACGGACGCGGGCGGTACGTCTGCCAGGATCAGGTGTGACCTCCTCGCCGCGCCCGCGCCTGGCACCGCTCTACCTCGCCGGGTTCACCACCGCCTTCGGCGCGCACGGCATCGCCGCGGCCCTCGGCGCCGAGACCGAGGACATCGGCTGGACGCTGCTGGCCTTCGGCTTCACGCTCGCGCTGTACGACCTCGCCGAGGTGTTGCTGAAACCGCTCTTCGGCGCCCTCAGCGACCGGGTCGGCGTGCGTCCCGTGATCATCGGCGGGCTGTTGGCCTTCGCCGCGTTCTCGGTGGTCGGAGCTCAGGCCCCCGGCATGGTCGGTCTCGTGATCGCGCGCTTCGGCCAGGGAGCCGCGGCCTCGGCGTTCTCGCCGGCCTCGTCCGCTGCGGTGGCCCGGTTGACGGACGACGCGTCCCGTGGCCGCTACTTCGGGCGCTACGGCTCCTGGAAGAGTCTCGGATACGCGCTCGGCCCGCTGCTCGGCGCGGTGCTCGTGGTGGTGGGAGGGATCCCTGCCCTGTTCTGGGCCCTCGCCGTGCTCGGACTCGCGGCAGCCGGATGGGTGCTCCTCGCCGTCCCCGCCGTGCCCGTGCTGCCGCGGAAGCGGGTGACGCTCGTCGACCTCGGCCGGGAGCTCCTCGCCCCTGGGTTCCTCGTCCCCACCCTCGTGCTGGCGGCCACGACCGGTGCGCTCGCCGTGGCCGTGGGATTCCTCCCGCTGCTCGGGCGACAGGCCGGGCTCGGCACGGTGGGCAGCATGGCGATCGTCACGGTGCTGGCGATCGTGTCGAGCATCGTGCAGCCGTTCGTCGGCGCGGCGCACGACCGCGGTCGGCTCTCCGTCCGTCTCGGGGCCGTCGGCGGGCTGCTCCTGATCGGCCTCGGCATCGGGCTCACCGCGCTGTGGGTGACGCCGATCGTGCTGTGCGTCACGGGCGTGCTGGTCGGCGCCGGGGTGGGCCTGGCGACGCCGGTGGCGTTCTCGCACTTGGCGGCATCGACGCCCGCGGAACGCATGGGACGCACGATGGGCAGTGCGGAACTGGGCCGGGAGCTGGGCGACGCGGGTGGCCCGTTGGTCGCCGGGGCCGTGGCGACGGCGACGGTGCCGGCGGTCGGAATCGGCGTCATCGCGGTGCTCACGGCGGGAGCCGGGGCCGTGGCGCTCCTCGGTCTCCGACCGCCGCGCGTCGACGCGCGGCCGGACCAGAACCGGGCGAACGGACACGACGGCGAAGGGCAGAACTATGAAGCGACATGAAGAGCGCCGAGTGCAATACGATCCAGTACTCAGTACTACAACTTCATTCTGAAGCACTGTGGAGAGATCGCGTGCAAGTGAATAGAACCGTGCTGTGGGGAGTAGTGGGGGCGGGGGTGGCCATCTTCCTCGTGGTGATATGCGCGGTCTTGGTCATTCCTGCTCTCACGAAGACACCGGGGCCCGGCGATCAGTTCGAGTTCCCGATCAGCTGGCAGCGATCGAAGGACCCAGACGTCCCGGATGCCGCCAACACAACCATCGAGCTCTACGCGGACGGAACTGCCCAGCTGTCGGGAATCTCATTGGGGCACATCGAGACGTCTGCTGACGCCCGGCTTTGTGTCGCTGACGCCAGCGAGGGAGATGCTGGCGATGCGCGTTGGGAGGTGGACGACGACGGTGTACTTCACGTTCGTAGCGTCGACGGAGAAGCGGTCTTCCTGCCTGGGGCAGGACGGTTCTCGGGCTCCGACTGGTCCGAGCTTCGCGAACCGTTCTGTGACGAGACCTTCGTTGACTTCAGTCCATCGCGGGATGAAGCGGAGGATGCTGCCGCACGGCGTGTGCGGGGTGGCAGTTCTCCGATGGCACCACCTATGAGCTTCGCTCCCGGGACTGCACGTGTCTGCTGAGTCAGTGATCGGACCGATACTGATCGTGATCGGGCTTGCCCTGATGATTTTCCGCAGGTCTGTTTCCCAGATCTTCCATCACGGCGTGGAGAGGATGTACGGGGAGCCGTTAGCTGATGATGCGATGCCGCCCGGGAGGACGCCGATGAGGATGCTCATCGTCGGGATACTCTTCATCGGCTTCGGCATCTTCACTCTCGTCGGCGCACTTCTGCGGTAGCGGTGGCACAACGCTGACGTGGTGGTTCTCGAACCTGGAGGGGACGGTGAACGTGCAGACGGTGGCGAACGCGACGGGTACGACCACCCGCATGCTCCGCCCGCAATATCGATGTGTCGGGTGAATCGATTTGTCAGGTATTCGCCCGAGAGGCGATAGCCCGATAGTCGAGCAGGCGCTCGATCACGCGGGCCACGCCGTCCTCGTCGTTGGTCGCGGTGGTCTCGTCCGCGGCCTCCTGCACGACGGGTTCCGCGTGCGCCATCGCCACGCCGTGACCGGCCCAGCGGAGCATCTCGACATCGTTGAGGGCGTCTCCGAACGCCACGACGTCGGAGCGATCGATGCCGAGGTGGGTGCAGAGGCGCGCGAGTCCCGTGGCCTTCGTGACGCCCTGCGCCATGACCTCGACGAACGGGGCGCCGGACAGCGTGGCCTCGAAGCCGGTGAGCCCGAGGGACCGCAGGGTCTCGAAGAGTGCGGCGGGCGCGAGCTCGGGGTGCCGGATCACGAGTTTGAGCGTCGGCGCGGCCAGCACCTCGTCCAGCGGGACGCCGCCCATCGTCGCGGGGTCGCGCTTGTGGTCGGACAGCTGCGCGATCGTCGCGTAGCCGTGCTGCGCGACGAACGTCTCGCCGCCCTCCCGTACGCTCGCGAAGAGCAGGCCGGGAACGCTGGCGCGCAGCGCGTCGGCGACGGTGCGAAGGGTCGCGGGCGGCAGTTCCTCGGCGAACAGCATGCGGCCCTCGGTGAGGTGCGTCGCGTACGCGCCGTTGCCGCACAGCGCCCACCCGTCGAATCCGGCGTCGGCGGCGATCACGCGAAGGCCGATGGGCTGGCGGGCGGTGACGGGCACCACCGCGACGCCCGCATCCCGCGCGGCATCGAGCGCCGCGCGGGTACGCGGCGACACCGTGGACGAGCTATCGAGCAGGGTGCCGTCGAGGTCGGTCGCGATCAGCCGCACGGAATGGGTCCCTGAGTCTGCCATGCGATGGGTCCCTGAGCCTGTCGAAGGGCCTGAGCCTGTCGAAGGGTCAGGAGAAGATCATCGGCAGGTCGTCGTCGGCGTCGTCGCCGCCGAAGTCCACATCGACCACCACGGGCACGTGATCGCTGGGCTGCTCACCCTTGCGCTCATTGCGGTGGATCGACGCGCCGGTGACGGCATCGGCGAACGTCTTCGAGCCGAGGATGAAGTCGATGCGGATGCCCTCGTTGCGCGGGAACTTCAACCGCTGGTAGTCCCAGTAGGTGTAGCCCTCGGGGAGCAGCGGGCGCACGACGTCGGTCACGCCCGCGTCGGTCAGCGCGAAGAACGCGTCGCGCTCGGCGGGGGAGACGTGGGTGGAGCGGCCGACCACGATGTCGGGATCGCCGTTGTCATGGTCGAACGGGATGATGTTGAAGTCGCCGACGAGGGCGAGCGGAAGGTCGGGGTTCGCCGACAGCTCGGCCGCGGTGGACCGCTTGAGTTGCTCGAGCCAGTGCAGCTTGTAGGCGTAGTGCGGGTCGTCGAGCGAGCGGCCGTTGGGCACGTACAGGCTCCAGACGCGCACGCCGTCGACCATGACGCCCAGGGCGCGCGCCTCCTGCGGGGCGTCGGGGCCCTCGTGGCCCTTCGCGAACCCTGGCATGCCGTCGAAGGCGGTGCGGACATCGGTGACGGGCAGACGGCTCGCGATCGCGACGCCGTTCCACTGATTCAGGCCGTGCACCTCGACGTGGTAGCCGGCCTCCTCGAAGGGCGCATACGGGAACTGCTCCGGCTTGCACTTCACCTCCTGCATCGCGAGCACGTCGATGTCTTCACGGACGGCGAACTCGACGGTGCGGGTGACGCGGGTGCGGATGGAGTTGACGTTCCAGGTGGCCAAGCGCATGCGTCCAGCCTAGGGTGTGCCTCCTACACTGGATGCCGTGACCGCACTCGACGCAGACCGCCGGACCCTCCTCGCCCTCATCACGGACGAGGCGGTGTTCCACGGCGATTTCACCCTCTCCAGCGGCAAGAAGGCGACGTACTACGTCGACATGCGCAAGCTCACCCTCGACCACCGCGCCGCCCCGGCGATCGGCCGCATCATGCTCGACCTGATCGCCGATCTCGACGTCGTCGCCGTCGGCGGTCTGACGCTCGGCGCCGACCCGATCGCGAACGCCGTCCTGCATGCCTCGGTCGGCACAGACCGTCCGCTCGACGCGTTCGTCGTGCGGAAGGAGCCGAAGGACCACGGCCGCGGTCGCCAGATCGAGGGCGCCGACGTGAAGGGCAAGAGGGTGGTCGTGCTGGAGGACACCTCGACCACCGGGCAGTCCGCGCTCAAGGCGGTCGAGGCGCTGCGCAAGGAAGGCGCGGACGTCGTCGCGGTCGCGGTGATCGTCGACCGCAAGACCGGTGCGCAGGCCGCCATCGAGGCCGAGGGCCTGGAGTGGCGCGCGGCGTTCGACCTCGACGACCTCGGGCTCGACCCGCAGTGACCCGCTACGCGCTGGCCGTCGATGTGGGCGGCACGAAGATGGAGGCCGCCCTCGTCGCCGACGACGGCGCGCTCGTCCCCGGCAGCCGCAGCCGGCAGCCCACCGGCCGTGAGGCGACGTCGGCGTCGTTGACGGCGGCGGTCGACGCGATCGTGCGGCATGCGCTCGCGGCCCTTCCCGCCGACGCGGAGCTCGTCGGCGCCGGGATCGGCAGCGCGGGTCCCGTGGATCGGACCCGCGGTGAGATCCTGCCGGTGAACATGCCCCTCGCGCGGGGTTTCGGCCTCGTCGACGCGGTCGCCCGTGCGGCCTCGACCGCACTCGGCCGGGAGGTCCCGGCGGTCCTGGGCCACGACGGCGGCGCGCTCGCGCTCGCGGAGTCGTGGCTGGGGGCGACGCAGCAGGCGGGAGCCTCGTTGTCGATCGTCGTGTCCACCGGCGTCGGCGGCGGTTTCGTCGTGGGCGGTGCGTATGTGCCCGGGGCGAGCGGCAACGCCGGGCACCTCGGCCAGGTGCGCCGCGAGGGCGGGCTCACTCTCGAGGAGATCGCCTCCGGACCTGCCAGTGCCGCCTGGGCGCGGGAGCAGGGCTGGCCCGGCGCGACCGGGGAGGACCTGGCTCGGGATGCCGCGGCCGGTGTCGCCGTCGCCCGTGCGGCGATCGAGCGCTCGGCCCGCGCCGTCGGGGAGGCGCTGGCCGATGCCGCCACCCTCGTCGACCTCGATGTCGTCGCCATCGGCGGGGGCTTCTCGCAGGTGTCGGCGGACTACATCGACCTCGTCCAGCAGGCTCTCACCGCCAGCGCCGTGCACGAATACTCGCGTCGCACCCGCGTCGTCCGC
The DNA here is from genome assembly GCF_058140415.1 of Microbacterium sp. C-MGS6. Taxonomy (NCBI): domain Bacteria; kingdom Bacillati; phylum Actinomycetota; class Actinomycetes; order Micrococcales; family Microbacteriaceae; genus Microbacterium; species Microbacterium sp. C-MGS6. The sequence continues at coordinate 3,217,955 of NZ_CM176934.1, read as the reverse complement.
TCGGGCCTGGGCGACGAGGGGCCGTTGATCGGCGCCGCCGCCCTCGTCCTGCGCTGACGGGAGGCTCAGCTTCCGGACACGAGCAGGCGTCGCGGGGGCCCTTCGAGCCGGGCGACGGCGATCTTCAGGTCCGTGACGTCCGCCGCCACCGCATCGATGCGGGCGCCGAGCTTCTCCTCGACGGTGTCGATGCGTGCGGTGAGTTTCTCCTCGACGGTGTCGATGCGTGCGGTGAGTTTCTCTTCGACGGTGTCGATGCGTGCGGTGAGTTTCTCTTCGACGGTGTCGATGCGTGCGGTGAGTTTCTCTTCGACGGTGTCGATGCGGGGGCCGAGCCTTCCTTCGACGGAGCCGATGCGTGTGGAGAGCCGGTGGTCGACGGTGCCGAGACGCTCGTCGATGCGACGGATCATCCACGCCCCTGCCGCGAACAGGCTCGCGCCGAGGGTGAGCACGATGCCGATCGCGCTGACGATGATCGTGACGGTGTCCGCGGACACGGTGCTCCCTTCCTCGGTGCGGGTGTGGCTTCGACGATACGTGGTCGGCGTGCGGGCGCCGGTCGGAATTCCGGCATCTGTGAAGAGGTCGCGTGCGGACCCGATGGGGGAGGAAGAGTGCGTCACCGCAGCGCCGGGACGGGGCGTCCGGAGCGCGACGTCACGAGCATCAGCACGGGGATGGCCGCGCACACCACGGCGGACACGAGGAAGGTGACGCTCGACGCCGGGTCGCGCCCGATCAGCAGGACGAGCGTGGGCACGAACGTGCCGCCGACCGCGCCGCAGGCCACGAGCGCCCCGGTGACCGCGGCGCTGCGGACCGGATCGAGACGGTCGAGCGCGAGCCCGAGGATGAGTCCGTAGCTCGGGGCCAGCAGGACCACCACGACGGCGAGGATGATCAGCGCCGCGACCGGCTCATCGCCGAGGAGCACGCCGGCGAGCACCAGGAGGACGGCGGCAGCCCCCGTCGCGGTCGCCAGCAGCGCGAGCGGCGGAACCGCCGCGCGCCGGAGCGCGGCGGCGCCGAAGCGGCCGACGGCCATCAGCGCCCAGAAGGCGGAGGTGCCGAGGGCGGCGGCGGCGGGCTCGATAGCGAGAGCCCGCTCCGGGATCACGGCCGACCAGCCGGACAGGACGGTCTCCACGCCGACGTAGAGCGGCAGAGCCAGCGCGAAGGGGAGGAGGACGAGCAGGGAGCGGGCGTCCCGTCGCGCCGGGGGCTCGGTCGAACGGGCGAGAGTGGTGGCGCCGGCGAGCACCGCCACAGTCGCCAGGGGTACGGTCGCGAGCAGCGCCAGAGCCGGACGGGAACCGGCCCCGAGCGCCACCACGAGCGGTGTGACGGCGGCGCACACGGCGACCGTGCCCATCAGGGCGCTCAGCACCCCGGTCGCGCTTTCGGTGCTGGCTGCCTTGGCGGCCACGGAGCCCGCTGCCTCGACGAGACCGAACCCGAGCCCCGCGAGCGCGGCGGCCGCGATGAAGGCGCCCGGATCCGTCGCGAGGGCGACACCGACGATGGCGGCCGCCTGCAGGAGGCTGCCCAGCACGAGCGTCGTCCGGGGTGGGCGGCGCACGAGGAGCGGACCCGACAGCAGCACGCCCACGAGGAGTCCCGCGAAGAGGACGGGCACGGCGGCACTCAGGTCGGCGTCCGTCGTGCGCTCCGCGGAGGGGAGGACGGCAGGGACGAACGCCGCGGTCACGCCGAGGCCGCCGAACGCCGTGAACAGCCCGACGCGGAGTCGGCTCGCGCTCATCTCAGGCACCGCCCGCGCGCACGTGATGCACGGCGGCGAAGGTGTCGCGGAGGGCCTCCATCGAGCGGTCGTAGTTGGACTGCGCGACCCCGATGAAGATGCAGTCGACGACCATGAGCTGGGCGATCCGGCTGCCCAGGGCCCCGGAGCGGAAGCCCGTCTCGCGCGCCGCGGTGGTCAGCACGATGTCGGCCTGACCGGCGAGCGGGGAGCCGGCGTGGTTGGTGATGGCGATGGTCGTCGCGCCCGCCTGCCGGGCGAGCAGGAGGAACTCGATGGTGTCGGTCGTGGCGCCCGTGTGCGAGACGGCGATCGCGACGTTCCCCGGCCCGAGGGTGGCGGCCGAGGTCCACGCGGCGTGCGGGTCGGACCACTCCAACGCCGTCCGCCCGATCCGGGTGAGCTTGCGCTGGAGGTCGAGCCCGACGATGGAGCTCGCGCCCACGCCGAAGATGTCCACCCGGGTCGAGGAGGTGATCGCCTCGACCGTGGCGCGGAGCGCCTCGGTGTCGAGCACCTTGGCGGTGTCGGCGAGGGAGAGCGTCTCGGCGAGCGACACCTTCGCGACGATGTCGGCGAGGGTGTCGTTGCGGTCGATGTCGCCGGACACGGCGGGGAGTGCGGCGGTGTCGAACGTCTCGCGCTCGACCTCCCGCAGCACGTGGTTGCGCAACTCGCGCACATGCTCGTACCCGAGTCGTTTGCAGAACCGCACGACGGACGTGGTCGAGGTGTCGCAGCGGTGCGCGAGCTCCGCGACGGAGAGCCCGGCGGTTCCGGCGGGGTCGGCGAGGAACAGGTCGGCGATGCGCTGTTCGCTCGGACGGAGTTCGGGGCGGAGGGCGCGCATCCGCACGAGCACGAGGTGGGTGCCGGCATCGTCGCGGGCGGCATCGTGGGGCATGGGGTCTCCGATCGGTGTTCATAACACTAGAGGAACTTCTGTTACACGCGTAGGTACTTTCGTGTACTTTTGGTACTTACCCAGACCGACGATGTTCGCGGGGCATCAGGCAGCACCGCCTGATCCGAGCCAGGGCGACGCGGTCCCAGCCAGGAGGAAACAGCATGAGCACAGCACGGTGGGCGTCCCTCGGCGCCCTCACCGCCACGGGCCTCGCCGCGGCGCTCGTCATCACCGGGTGTTCCGCGCCCGCATCCAACCCGTCCGACGGTGGATCGGGCGCCGCCGGCGGCGACCTCGTCATCGGCGTCACGAGCGATCCCGACACGCTCTTCCCGTGGAAGGCCACCCAGTTCCAGGCGGTCAACGTCCTGCAGAACCTGTACGGCACGCTGACCGAGTTCGACGAGGAGCTCAACGTCGTCCCCGGTCTCGCCGAGTCGTGGGACGTCTCCGAGGACGGCCTGACGGTCACCCTCCACCTCCGCGAGGGCGTCACGTTCGCGGACGGCAGCGCGTTCGACTCCGCTGACGTGAAGTACTCGCTCGACGCCATCGCCGACGAGGCGACCGCCGCGGTGGCCGCGAGCTCGCTCGCCTCGGTGGCCGCGGTCGAGGCCACCGACGAGAGCACCGTCACCCTCACCCTCAGCGCCCCCGACGCCGCGCTGCCGGCGAACCTCGCCGTGATCAACATGGCGATGCTCTCGTCGGACGACACCGAGGAGGCGCTCAACACCACTCCGAACGGCACCGGCCCGTTCGTGCTGGAGGACAGGAAGGCGAGCCAGTCGCTCACCCTGGCCAAGAACGACGACTACTGGGGCGACACCGCGCTGCTCGACACCGTCGAGTTCCGCGTGATCCCCGACGAGTCGTCCATCGTGTCGGCGATGCAGTCCGGCAACGTGCAGCTGGCCGTGTTCGACGACCCGCTCGTCGCGCAGACGGCCGAGGGTGCGAACGTCGAGGTCGCCACCACCCCGCAGCTCAGCTACCACGCCCTGCAGCTGAACGCACAGCGCGGCGACCTCGCCGACGTGAACGTGCGCCTCGCGATGCAGTGCGCGATCGACCGCCAGGAGGTGCTCGACACCGCCGCGCTCGGGGAGGGCGAGGTCACCGGTCCGATCACCTCTCCCGCCTTCAAGTCCGACCCCGACGCGCGCCCGTGCCCGGAGCGCGACCTCGACAAGGCGGCCGAGTACCTGAAGAAGGCCGGCAAGGAGGACGGCGTCACCGTCAAGACGATCGTGTCGCAGGGCGAGTACGCCACCTCCGTCAACGAGGCGCAGAACCTCAAGGCGCAGCTCGCCGATGCGAACATCACGCTCGACCTGGAGGTGCTGGAGTCCGGCGCGTTCGTGGACCGCTGGATCGCGGCCGACTTCGACGCCGCGGTCGCCCTCAACGGCGGACGCCCGGACCCGGACGGCATGTACGGTCGTTACTTCACCAGCACCGGCAACCTGAACCAGGTCGCAGGGTACTCCTCGCCTGAGCTCGACGCCCTGTTCGCCGAGGGACGCGAGACAGCCGACCCGGAGAAGCGCAAGGACATCTACGCGCAGGTCTCCGAGAACCTCGAGGACAACGCCGCCTGGATCTGGCTGTTCACCAGCTACACCTACACCGCGACGGCCTCGACCGTCGACGGCTTCACCCCGATGGCGAACGGCTCGCTGCAGTACCTGCGGACCACCTCCATCCAGTAGCGGAACGAGGGGGCGCGGACACCCGCGCCCCCTCGGCTCCCCGACGACAGGCACCTCTCCCACGCGCATGTTCAGACAGCTCCTCCGCAACAGCGTGCTGCGACGCATCCTCGCAGCCCTCGGCACCCTCTTCGGCGTCGCCGTCTTCGTCTTCCTGATGCTGCGCGCCATCCCCGGCGACCAGATCAGCTCCGGTCTCGGTACCGAGGCGGCGGCCCTCACTCCGGCGCAGCGCGCCGCCCTCGAGGCGTACTACGGCCTCGACCAGCCGCTCGTCGTGCAGTTCTTCTCGTGGCTCGGCAACATCTTCACCGGCAACCTCGGCTTCTCCTCCCGGGCGCAGACGAGCGTCCTCGACCTCACCGCCGCCGCGCTCCCCGTCACCTTCGAGCTCGCGATCATCTCCATCGTGATCGCGCTGGCCATCGGCATCCCGCTCGGCATGCTCTCCGCCTCGAAGCCCGACTCGTTCCGCGACGGCGTCGGCCAGGTCGTCGGGCTCGCCGGGCTCTCGATCCCCGCCTTCCTGCTCGGTACCGCGCTGCTCGCGATCCTCGCCCAGTCCTTCGGGTTCAACCCCAACGGGCAGGCGTACGCCACGCTCTTCGAGAACCCGCTGCTGAACCTCCAGCAGATGCTGCTGCCCTCGATCGTGCTCGGCTTCGGCATCGCCGCACCGATCATGCGCACGACCCGCACCGCGGTGCTCGAGATCCGCTCCAACGACTTCATCCGCACCGCCAGGGCGAAGGGCGTGCCCCCGCGCCGACTGCAGGTGCGCCACGTGCTCGGCAACGCCCTGGTGCCCATCGTCACGATGACCGGTCTGCAGTTCGGATACCTGCTCGGCGGCGCCGTCGTGGTGGAGCAGATCTTCTCGCTCCCCGGGATCGGGCGCCAGGTGCTGCTCGGCATCCAGCAGAAGGAGTACGCGCTCGTGCAGAGCACCGTGCTGGTGATCGCGCTCGCCTTCGTCATCGTCAACCTGCTCACCGACCTGCTCTACCGGGTCATCGATCCTCGGGTGCGTGCCGCATGACCGACATCTCTCAGACCCCGACCATCGCCCCCGGCGGCGGACGCACCATGGAGCGCGTGCGTCTCCTGCTGCGCAGCCGCAGCGGCCTCGCCGGCCTCATCATCGTCGTGCTGCTCGCGGTGCTGAGCCTCATCTCGGCGTTCGGCCTGCTGCCGTTCGACCCGCTCGCGCAGGATCCGCCGTCCCGGCTGCAGCCGCCGTCCGCGGTGCACTGGTTCGGCACCGACCAGTTCGGTCGCGACGTGTTCTCGCGGGTCGCCGCCGGCGTCGCGAACTCGGCGCTCATCTCCGTGGTCGCCGTGGCGTTCGCGACCGTGGTCGGCACCGTCTGCGGCCTCATCGCCGGCTTCTACCGCGGCTTCTCGGACGGGGCGATCACGGCTGTCACCAACGTGCTGTTCGCCTTCCCGCCGCTGCTGCTCGCCCTGTCGCTCGCGTCGGTGTTCGACCGCAACTGGTTCACGATCGCCGTGGCCATCGCGATCGTCTACGTGCCGATCTTCATCCGCGTCACGCGTGGACCGGTGCTGTCGCTGCGCGAGGTGGAGTACGTCAAGGCGGCCAAGAGCACGGGGCAGAGCCGCATGGCGACCATGTTCCGCCACGTGCTGCCGAACATCACCTCGATCATCATCGTGCAGGTCACGCTCTCCCTCTCCTGGGCGGTGCTCACGGAGGCTTCGCTGAGCTTCCTCGGACTCGGCACGCCGCCGCCGGCGCCCTCGCTCGGCTCGATGATCTTCGAGGCGCGCACCCTCGTCACGATCGCCCCGTGGACCATGATCGCCCCCGGCGTGATCGTCGTTCTCCTCGTCGTCGGCCTGAACCTGCTGGGCGACGGGCTGCGCGACAGCCTCGACCCGCGGAACCGGGGCAAGCGATGATCGCGGAAGACCTCGGCGCCCTCGCCACCGAGGCGAGCGACCCCCGTTACGCCCGCCTCGATCAGATGAGCGTGGCCGAGCTCGCGCAGACAATGAACGAGGCCGACGCCACCGTGCCCGCGGCCGTGCAGCGCGCTCTTCCGCAGATCGTCCCGGCGATCGAGCAGACGGCCGCGCGCATGGCGCAGGGCGGACGTCTGGTGTACGTCGGCGCGGGCACCCCCGGACGCATCGGCGTGCTCGACGCCTCCGAGTGCCCGCCCACGTTCAGCACCCCGCCGGAGCTGGTGTTCGCGATCATGGCCGGCGGTCCCGGAGCCATCGTGAACCCCGTCGAAGGCGCGGAGGACGACGCGGAGGCCGGTGCCGCGGCCATCGACGCCGCGGGCATCGGCCCGCTCGACACCGTGATCGGCATCGCGTCCAGTGGCCGCACGCCGTACGTGGTCGCCGCCGTCCGGAGGGCGCGGGAGCGCGGGGCGCTCAGCGTCGGCCTGTCGTGCAACACCGGCACCGCGCTGAGCGCGGTCGCCGAGCACGGCATCGAGGTCGAGGTCGGCCCCGAGGTGCTCGCCGGCTCCACGCGCCTCAAGTCCGGCACGGCGCAGAAGCTCGTCCTGAACATGTTCTCGACCTCGCGATGGTGAGGAACGGCAAGGCCTACGGCAACCTGATGGTCGACGTGAAGGCCACGAACCACAAGCTCCGCGAGCGGGCGATCCGCATGGTGCGGACGATCGCCGCTGTCGATCGCGACACGGCGGCCGCCGCGCTGGAGAGCTCCGGGTGGGATGTGAAGCTCGCCTCGATCATGATCCGCCGCGGGGAGGACCTCGCCGCGGCCACCGACCGACTCGCGGCAGCAGGCGGCCGTCTGCGCACCGCACTGGAGGAGAACTGATGCGCGTCCTGGGACTGATCTCCGGCACTTCGCACGACGGGATCGACGCCGCCGTCGTCGACTTCGCCACCAACGGGGGCTTCACGGCGCACGGCGTCGACCTCCGGGGCACGGTGCTCGCCTCCACGAGCATCCCCTACGATCCCGAGCTGCGGGCACGCCTCATCGCCGCGCTGCCCCCGGCGCAGACCACCCTGGCCGAGGTGGCCGAGCTCGACACCCTCATCGGGCAGGCGTTCGCCGACGTGGCGGCCGACATCGCGGCAGAGGTCGGCGGCGTCGACGCGGTGTGCTCGCACGGCCAGACCGTGTACCACTGGGTCGACGGCGCGCACGCGCTCGGCACTCTGCAGATCGGGCAGCCCGCCTGGATCGCCGAGAAGACCGGCGTGCCCGTCGTCTCCGACATCCGTATCCGCGACATCACCGCGGGCGGCCACGGCGCGCCGCTCGTGTCGTTCCTCGACGAGCTGCTGCTCCGCGGCCGCGCCGGCGTCTCGGCGGCGCTGAACCTCGGTGGCATCTCGAACATGACCGTCGTCCGCCCGGACGGCCTCGTCGCCTACGACATCGGCCCCGCGAACGCGCTGGTCGACGCGGTCATCGTCGCGCACGATCTCAACCCGCTCGGCTATGACGACGATGCGGCGATCGCCCGGACCGGACGGGTCGACGAGGCGCTGCTGGACGCCATGCTCGCGGACCCCTACTACGCCCTCACCCCGCCGAAGAGCACCGGCAAGGAGCACTTCCACCTCACCTACGTACAGGAGCACCTCGCGGCGCAGGGACGCGAGATCGCGGTCCCCGACGTCGTGCGCACGCTCACCGAGCTCACGGTCCGCACGGTCGCCCGCGACGTCGAGGCCGCCGGGATCGGGTTCCTCGCGGTGTCCGGCGGCGGCTGCCGCAACCCACTGCTCCTGGAGGGGCTGCGGACCGCGCTGCCGCAGACCGAGGTCGTGCTGGCCGACGAGCTCGGCGCCCCCGCCGACAGCAAGGAGGCCATCCTCCTCGCGCTCATCGGCTGGTCGACCCTGCACGGCGTCCCCGCGATCGTCCCCGGCGGGACGGGGGCGCGCGAGCCGCGCATCCTCGGCACGATCACGCCCGGCGCCGGTCCGCTGCAGATGCCCGAGCCGGTGGCGGCCATCGACTCCCTCACCCTCACGGAGGCGGCGGGATCGTGACCGTCGTCGAACGGATACGCGTGCTGCGGGTGCCTTCGCCGCTGGCCCGCCCCTTCGTCACGGCCGTCCGTCGCACGGCCCACCTCGACGTCGTGCTCGTGGAGGTGACCGACGCCGACGGCCGCCGCGGATACGGGGAGGCCGCGACGAGCTGGCGCGTCACCGGGGAGAGCCCCGAGAGCGTGGCGGCTGTGGTCGCCGGTCCCCTCGCGGACGCCGCGCTCAGGCGCTCGGTCGACGATCCCGGGCTGCCGGACGCCCTCGCCGCGGCCGCCTGGGGCAACGCCGCCGCACGCAGCGCGGTGGCGTGCGCGCTCGCCGACCTCACCGCGCAGCACCGAGACGAGCCGCTCGCACAGACGCTCGCCCCGGACGGGGCCGCGCCCGCGCGCATCCGCACCGACATGACGCTGTCGGTGGCGGAGCCGGCCGCGCTGGCCGCGGCCGCCGCCGAACATGCGGCGGCGGGATTCCGCTGCCTCAAGATCAAGGCGTCCCAGGACCACGACACGGTCGCGGGGCTCCAGGCCGTCCGTGCCGCCGTCGGCGGCGACATCGCCCTGCGCGTGGACGCGAACCAGGCGTGGGACGCCGGGACCGCGATCCGCGTCATCCGGGCGGCGGAGGACGCCGGTCTCGGACTCGAGCTCGTCGAGCAGCCCGTCGCCGCGCGCGACCTCGACGCGCTGGCGGTGGTGACCGCGGCCGTCGACACCCCGATCATGGCGGACGAGTCGGTCCGCACCGCGCAGGATGTCCGCGACATCGCCGCGCGCGGGGCTGCCGGGCTCGTGAACGTCAAGCTCGCCAAGACCGGCGGGCTGAGCGAGGCGCTCGCCTGCGTGCAGGCCGCCCGTTCCGCCGGCCTCGGCGTCGTCGTGGGCTGCATGATGGAGTCGCACGTGGGTGTGGCCGCCGCGGCGCATCTCGCCGCCGCCGTCGCTCCGGACGTCGTGCACGACCTCGACGCGGCATCGTGGCTGCGCCGCTCCCCGGTGACCGGAGGGCTCACCGCCGACGCGGAGTGGCTCACCCTCGCCCCGGCCGCAGGACTGGGGATCACCGGGATCGCCCCCGATGCCGAGGTGCTGCTCGACCGCTCCCGGACGGGGGTTCTCGTATGAGCGCCGCCGAGGCGATCGCCGCCGTCCTCGCCGGGCCGACCGCGCCGCGGGGAGCCGTCGCCGGTGTCGCCACCCGCACGAGCCGGGACACGGCCGCCGGCGGTTTCGCCGACCTCGCGGGGACGCCGGTCACGACGGACACCGCGTTCGACCTCGCCTCGGTCACCAAGGTCGCCGGGACCACCACCGCTATCCTCCGGCTGGCCTCCCGGGGCGACCTCCGACTCGACGATCCGGTCGACCGCTTCGTCGCCGGCGCCGCCTGCGCACCAGGGACCACCGTGCGCCATCTGCTGCTGCACCGGGCGGGACTGTGGGAATGGCAGCCGCTGTACCTCGACGGCGCGCACGCCGACGGTGCGGCCGCCGCAGACGCTCTCCCGCTCCGCTACGGCGTGGATGAAGGGCGGCACTACTCCGACCTGGGCTTCCTGATCCTCGGCCGCCTCATCGCCGCCGCGACCGGCCTCCCCCTCGTCGCCGCCGTGCGCGAGCTCGTGACCGAGCCCCTCGGTCTCACACGCACGGGCTACGGGCCCGTCTCCGGTCCGGTCGCGTCATCCGCGGGCGACGGGGATGCCGCCGAGCGACGCATGGTCGCCACCGGCACGCCCTACCCGATCCTCACCTCTCGTCGGCACTTCCCCTGGCGTGAGGGGGAGATCACCGGTGTCGTCAACGACGGCAACTGCTTCCACGCCCTGCGCGGCGTCTCCGGGCACGCCGGCCTCTTCGGCACGGTCGACGACCTGCTCACTCTCGGCGTCGCGCTCGCCGATGCCGACGCGCACCCGGACCTCTGGGACCCGGCACTCGTGGCCGAGCTGTTCCGCGACGGCCCCGACCCCGGTCAGGCGCTCGGCTGGCGCAGCGACACCGTCACCGCGGGCGGACGACCGGTCCGGATGCTCTGGCACCCCGGATACACCGGCTGCGCCCTGGGCGTGGTCCCCGCCACCGGAACCGCCGTCGTCCTGCTCGCGAACCGGCTGTTCGCGAGCGAGGTCGCCCCCACCGAGACCCTCTGGCGCGCAGCGCTGCCCGCACTCCTGGACCCCGAAGGAACGAGTACCCCATGAGCACCACTCCGCCCGTGCTGAGCATCGACGGCCTCGCGGTCGCCTTCCGGACCGGCTCCGAGCTGGTCACCGCCATCAGCGACATCTCGATCGACATCGCCGCCGGGGAGACGGTCGCCGTGGTCGGCGAGTCCGGCTCCGGGAAATCCACCACGGCGGCTGCGGTCAACCGTCTGCTGCCCGAGAACGGCGTCATCACCGCGGGCAGCATCCGATTCGACGGCCGCGAGCTCACCGACCTCCCCGAGAACGCGATGGTGTCCCTCCGCGGGGCCGGAATCGGCCTCGTGCCGCAGGACCCGATGTCGAACCTCAATCCCCTCATGCGCGTCGGCGAGCAGATCGGGGAGGCGCTCGAAGTCCACGGGCATACCAGCGGCGACGCGACGAAGGCCCGCGTGGTCGAGCTTCTGGAGATGGTCGGGATCCCCGATGCCGCCCGCCGGGCGACCCAGTATCCCCACGAGTTCTCCGGCGGCATGCGGCAGCGCGTGCTCATCGCGATGGGACTCGCCTGCAAACCGCGGCTGCTCATCGCCGACGAGCCCACCTCGGCGCTCGACGTCACCGTGCAGCGGCGGATCCTCGACCAGCTCGATCAGCTGACCGACGAGCTGGGCACCGCGGTGTTCCTCATCACCCACGATCTCGCTCTCGCCGCCGAGCGCGCCGACCGGATCGTCGTGATGTTCCGCGGCCGTGTCGTCGAGGAGGGGACCTCGGCGCAGGTCCTGGGGAACCCGCAGCACGAGTACACCCGGCAGCTGCTCGCGGCCGCGCCGAGCCTGGCGTCCCGCCGCGACGCCCTGCCCTCACGCGAGATCGCCGCCGACGCCGTGCCCTTCGTCGAGATCCGCGACCTGCGCAAGGAGTTCCCGCTCCGGAACGCGAAGGCCGGGGAGCCGCAGACCTTCACGGCGGTCGACGGCGTGAGCTTCTCGATCCGCCGCGGCACGACCGTCTCCATCGTGGGCGAGTCGGGCTCCGGCAAGTCCACCACGGCGAACATGGTGCTGGGGCTGGAGGACGCGACCTCCGGGTCCATCCTCTTCGACGGCACCGACCTGACGACCCTCCGCCGCAAGGCACTCTTCGCGCTGCGCCGCCGCGTCCAGCCCGTCTTCCAGAACCCCTACGCCTCGCTCGACCCGCGGTACACCGTGGAGCAGTCGATCGCCGAGCCGCTGCGCGTGCACCGGATCGGCACCGCGGCCTCCCGGCACGCCCGCGTCCTGGAGCTCCTGGAGCAGGTCGCCCTGCCCGCGGTCATGGCCGAGCGGCTGCCGCACGAGCTCTCCGGCGGACAGCGGCAGCGTGTCGCGATCGCCCGCGCCCTGGCCCTGGAGCCCGAGCTCGTCGTGCTGGACGAGGCGGTCTCCGCGCTCGACGTGCTGGTGCAGGCGCAGATCCTCGACCTCCTCGCCGACCTGCAGAAGCGCCTCGGGCTCAGCTACCTCTTCATCAGCCACGACCTCGCCGTCGTGCGCATGATCTCCGACGAGGTGCACGTCATGCAGCGCGGCATCGTGGTCGAGAGCGGCACCCCGGAGAGCATCTTCGACACGCCGCAGCATCCGTACACCCGGGAGTTGCTCGCCGCGATCCCCGGGGCCTCGCTCGCCTCCTGAGACGTCCAGGCGGCCGTCGGCTCAGCGCCGGCGGTCGTCGTCGTCCCAGGGGCCTTCCCACCAGCCGGCGCGGCCGTCGTCCTCGCCGCCGCGGCGGCGGGAGCGCACGAACTGCACCACGAACACGACCAGCGACGTGAGCGTGATGAGGATCAGGACGAGGAACAGCAGGTCGCTCTGGTTCATGGGCGCTTCCCCTCCGCGGCATCCGCCACGATCTTCGCGATGCGGGCGGCCTTGGTCTCCGCGCGCTTGGCCATCGCGATGTGCGTGAGGCCGAACTTCTTCACCGACTTCGGGAACGCATCCCAGGTGGCCCTCGCCGCCGGCACCGCGTCGAGGGCGGCGGTGAGCTCCGGGGGCTCGATGCCGGCCTCCGGGCCGTCGAGCACGGTCCACGAACCGTTCGCCTTCGCCGTCTCCAGCGCGCGGATTCCGGCAGGGGCGAGGAGCCCCGCGGCCTCCAGCTCCGCGATGCGCGCCTTGTTCGTCGCCGCCCAGCCGCTCCCCGGCCGTCGAGGGGAGAACCACTGGCCGCCGGTCTCGTCGTCGAACGTGCGCACCGGGCCATCGATCCACCCGAAGCAGAGGGCCTGCCGGACCGCGTCCTCGTAGCCGACGCCGGTGGCGGATCGCCCGCGGACGCTCAGCAGCCACACCCCGGCCGTGCGTTCGTGGTTCGCCTCGAGCCAGGCGCGCCAGGCCGCGGCGTCCGCCGCCGTGACCCGCTCGCCGTCGTCGAGGGCGCCCACGTCAGTCCTCGTCGAGGGTGGGGATCGAGTCGGTGATGGTCGGCAGCAGGTCGGCGACCGAGTCGACGATCTCATCCGGCCGGAAGGGGTACTGCTCGATGATCCGCTGATCGCTGATGCCCGTGAGCACGAGCACCGTGTGCAGACCCGCCTCGATGCCGGCGACGATGTCCGTGTCCATCCGGTCGCCGATCATGCCGGTCTTCTTCGAGTGCGCGCCGATCTTGTTGAGGGCCGAGCGGAACATCATCGGGTTGGGCTTGCCGACGACGTAGGGCTCCTTGCCGGTGGCCTTGGTGATGAGGGCGGCGATCGCTCCCGTGGCCGGCAGCACCCCGTCGGCGCTCGGGCCGGTGGCGTCCGGGTTGGTCACGATGAAGCGCGAGCCGTTGATGATGTGGCGGATGGCCTTCGTGATGGCCTCGAAGGAGTAGTTGCGGGTCTCGCCGACGACGACGAAGTCGGGGTTCGTCTCGGTCATGATGAAGCCGGCCTCGTGCAGCGCGGTGAGGATGCCGGCCTCGCCGATGACGAACGCGGAGCCGCCGGGGAGCTGCTGCGCGAGGAAGTCGGCGGTCGCGAGCGCCGAGGTCCAGATGCGCTCCTCCGGCACGATCAGGCCGCTCGCGCGCAGGCGGGCGGAGAGGTCGCGGGCGGTGAAGATCGAGTTGTTCGTGAGCACGAGGTAGGGGATCTCGTTGCGCTCCCATCCGGCGAGGAGTTCGGAGGCCCCGGGGATGGCGTCGTTCTCATGGACGAGCACGCCGTCCATGTCGGTGAGCCAGCATTCGATGTCGTCACGGTGTGCCATGTGCTCAGCCTAGAGGCCCCACCTTTCCTTTCGAATCGCCTGATTGGCCCCATCCCCGGCCGATTTGCCGCAAAGCGCGCGATTCGAAGCGGAGGTCAGGCCGACAACCACACCACGTCGCGGGCGGCGGCGGGCAACGGCGGCTCGGTGCCGTCGAGGGCGATGCCGAACGGCGTCACCGTCACGGTCGTGCCGACGGTGAGGCCCTGGGCCTCCAGGGTCCGCAGGAGCTCCGGGTCGCGGTCGTCGACGCGGAGCACGCGGCCGGTGTGTCCTTCCGGGGCATCGGCGAGCAGGACGAAGGGCACCCGTTCGATGCGGCCCTCCGCGTCCGGGATGGCGTCTCCGTGCGGGTCGAAGCGCGGCCGCCCCAGGCGCTCGTCGATGCCCTCGAGCAGCCGGTCGCTGATGGTGTGCTCCAGCACCTCGGCCTCGTCGTGCACCTCGTCCCACCCGTACCCGAACTCCTGCACGAGCCAGGTCTCGATGAGGCGGTGGCGGCGGACCATCGCGAGGGCGCGGGTGGTCCCGGCCTCCGTCAGCCGGACCGCTCCGTACGGCACGTGCGACACGAGCCCCGCCGCGGCGAGCTTCTTCACCATCTCCGTGACCGACGACGGCGCGATGCCGAGCTTGGCGGCCAGGACCGAGGGGGTGATCGGCGCATCCTGCCACTCGGTGTGTGCGTAGACGGTCTTCAGGTAGTCGTCAGCTGCCGGGGATGCCACCCGTCAACCTTACGCGTTCGGGTCGGGCTGCCTCGCGGCCTGGGTCAGGCGCTTGCGGAGCCGAGCAGGATCACGGCCGCCTGCCCCGCGAAGAACAGGACGAGGAACCCCAGGAGGGCGGCGGCGAGCGACAGGCGCCCGTCGAAGCCCTCCACCTCGGCGATGCCCACCTTGCGGGCACGGAAGGCGAAGACCAGGGTCGCGACCCCGAGTGCGAGCTGGACCCAGGGGCTGGCGGGGCCGATGACCTTCGGGAACGCGATGAGCAGACCGCCGATGACGCCGGTCGCGAAGCCGCTCCAGGTGAGGAGGCGGACGGTGCGACGGGCGGAGGCGGCAGACATGGTGTCGAGCCTATCCGCCGTCATGCCCCCGTCAGCACCAGCCAGAGCAGGGCGCCGTTCAGGGCGATGAGGAGCACCGAGGCCACGACGCCGGCGACCGTCGTCCACACCCGGTTGACCCACGCGTCCAGTGTCCGGCGCTGCGCGGTGAGGGTGACGAGAGGGATGAGCGCGAACGGGATGCCGAACGACAGCACGACCTGGCTGAGGACGAGGGCGAGCGTCGGATCCACCCCGATGCCGAGGATCACCAGCGCGGGGATGAGCGTCACCAGGCGGCGCGCCAGCAGGGGGATGCGCACGTGCAGCAGGCCGTGCATGATCTCGGCGCCCGCGTATGCGCCGACGGAGGTCGAGGCGAGACCCGAGGCGAGCAGCCCCACGGCGAAGAAGGTCGCCACGACCGGGCCGAGGCCTGCGGCGAGGGCGGCGTGCGCACCCTCCAGCGAGTCGGTCCCCGCGACCCCCGCGAGGTTCGCCGCCGCGAGCAGGAGGATGCCGAGGTTCACGGAGCCCGCGATGACCATGGCGATCGTCACATCCCAGCGTGTCGCCGTGAGGAGGCGGCGGATCCGCGAGGTCTCGACCCGGGCGGCCTCCTCGGTCGTCTCGGCGCTCGTCGCACCGAACCGGTCGCGGGCCAGGGAGGAGTGCGCGTAGATCGCGTGCGGCATGATCGTCGCGCCGAGGATCGAGGCGGCGAGGAGCACGGACCCCGTGTCCTCGAAGCGCGGCACGAGGCCGCTCACCACGCCGGCCGGATCCGGCGGCGCGAGGAAGAGACCGGCCATGAAGCCGATCGTGATCACGAACATGAGGCCGATGATCACGAACTCGAAGGGCCGGGCGCCGCGACGGCTCTGCACGGCGAGCAGGACCATCGACACCGCGCCGGTGATGAGGCCGCCCCATAGCAGGGGGACGCCGAACAGCAGGTTCAGGGCGACGGCGCCGCCGATGACCTCGGCGAGGTCCGTCGCCATCGCGACCAGCTCGGCCTGCAGCCAGTAGGCACGGCGGGCCCAGGGGCGGCGCAGCCGCTGGCCCAGCACCTCCGGAAGGCTCTGGCCGGTGACGACGCCGAGCTTCGCGGACAGGTACTGGATCAGCCAGGCCATCACATTGCCGGCGACGACCACCCACACGAGCAGGTAGCCGTACTGCGCCCCCGCGGTCATGTTGCTGGCGACGTTGCCGGGGTCGAGGTAGGCGACACCCGCCACGAGCGCCGGTCCCAGCAGCCACAGCAGGCGCGGCGAAGCGGTGCGAGCGGGGGTCAGCGAGGCGTCGGAACTTTTAGGCACACCGAAACCGTAGCGTATTTTTCGGTGTGCCTAAATATCTGCGAGATGATTCTGGTGACCTCTTCGCCGACGGGGAGACGGCCGACACGGCGATAGCCTGGCGGGATGGATGCGCAGCGCCCCGAGAGCTCGGACCCGACCGCCCCCGGTGGGTCTCCGGCGCAGCCCGGATACGGCGTCGGATCCTGGCCGGGAGGACCGTCGGCCTGGCCGCGGGGAGACCAGTACGATCCGGAACTCCTCGCGGAGGGCGACACGCGGAACGTGATCGACCGCTACCGCTACTGGCGCATGGAGGCGATCGTCGCCGACCTCGACACGCGGCGTCATCCGTTCCACGTCGCGATCGAGAACTGGCAGCACGACATGAACATCGGTTCCATCGTGCGCAGCGCCAACGCGTTCCTCGCCGACACGGTGCACATCATCGGTCGCCGTCGCTGGAACAAGCGGGGCGCCATGGTGACCGACCGCTATCAGCATGTCGTGCACCACGAGGACATCGCCGCGTTCGCCGCCTGGGCCGCGGCGGAAGGGCTGCCCGTCATCGCGATCGACAACGTCGACGGGGCCGTGCCGGTCGATCGTGCCGACCTGCCGCGCTCCTGCGTCCTCCTCTTCGGTCAGGAGGGGCCCGGGTTGTCCCCGGAGGCATTGGCGGCCGCCTCGGGTCACATCGAGATCACGCAGTACGGCTCGACCCGCTCGATCAACGCGAGTGCCGCCGCCGCCGTCATCATGTACGAGTGGTGCCGTCGCCACGCGGCGTGACCAGCGCGGCCGGTCGGCTCCGTCAGGCCGGATCGATACCGAACAGGTGTCGCGAGATCGCGCTGACGTCGCGGTCGAGGCCGTCCATGCGCCGGCTCAGGCCGTGCACCTCCTTCCGGAGATCCCCGATCTCGGATTTCACGCCGACGATCTCGCCCTTGATCCCGCCGATCTCACCCTTGATCCCGACGATCTCGCCCTTGATCCCGCCGATCTCGGTGCGAACCGTGCCGATCTCCGTCTTGATGATCCTCACGAACATGGTCGCCATGAGAGTGATCGTGGCGTACATGCCCGTGGCAAGGACTCCGATCGTCGTCCATACCTGTGCGTCGTTCATCCCCAGCATCCCTTCAGTGTCGCTCCATGTTCGTCGGAAGCGCGAGGGGTGCGGGGTGCTGTATTCCGCTCTGCCCGGCGGCGGGGGATAAGTCGTCCTCTCCGTCGGTTGTGGAGGACTTATGCGGACGCGGCGAGCCATCGCCCGGAGCGCACTCGCCACCCCAGCGTCGCCAGCCGTGCGAGCAGGTACACCCCGAAGAACGCGACGGCCAGCCACACGAGGCCGGCGGTGCCGTCGATCCCCGTCGCGGCGATGATGCCCAGGGCGGGCAGGAACGGCACGAGGTTCAGACCGCCCGCGATCGCCAGGTACCGGGCGTCGTCGGCCCCCATGAGCACGCCGTCGAGCACGAACACCACGCCCGCGATCGGCTGCGCCACCGCGAGCACGAGCAGGGCCGGCTGCACCACCTCCGCCACGGCCCGGTCGCCGGTGAAGACGATGCCGAGCACCCCGGAGAGGGCGGCGATGACGGCGCCGACCACGACCCCGAACCAGGCCCCCCATGCGACCGTCCGCGCCAGCACGCGGCGCACCTGCTCCTCGTCCCCGGCGCCCAGCTCCTTGCCGATCAGCGCCTGCGCGGCGATCGCGAGCGCGTCGAGCGCGAACGCCGCCGCCGAGAAGATGGTGAACACGATCTGCCAGCCGGCGAGCTCCTCGGTGCCGATCCCCGTCGCCACGGCCACGGTCGCGAGCAGGGCGACGCGCAGGCTCACGGTGCGGAGGAACAGCCACCCGCCCGACGTCGCGGTGTGGCGCAGACCGTCCCGCTGGGCACGCAACGAGGCGCTGTGCCGGGTCGCGAGACGCCGGACCACGAGCGCGTACGCCGCGACCATGCCCCACTGCGCCGTCACGGTGCCCGCCGCGGAGCCGGCGATGCCCCAGCCGAGTCCGTAGATGAAGAGCCAGTTCAGCAGGGCGTTCGCCGCGAAGCCGAGTCCCGCGATCCACAGCGGCGTCATGGTGTCCTGCATTCCCCGCAGCAGCCCCGTGGCGGCGAACACGATGAGCATCGCGGGGAGACCCCACATCGAGATCACGAGGTACTCGTTCGCCTGGGCCGCGACCTCGGGACTCGCCCCGAACAGCGAGACGAGCCAGGGGGAGGAGACAGCGCCCACGACGGCGAGCACGGCACCCAGGCCGAGCGCGAGCCACATGCCGTTGATCCCGACCGAGACCGCCTCTCCCGGACGCCCGGCCCCGAACCGACGCGCGACCGCGGGGGTGGTGGAGTACGCGAGGAACACCATGAGGCCGACGATCGTCTGCAGCACGGCTCCGGCGATGCCGAGTCCGGCGAGGGGGACGGTGCCGAGGTGGCCGACGAGGGCGGCGTCGACGATGAGGAAGGCCGGCTCCGCGATGAGGGCGCCGAGCGCGGGGACGGCCAGGCGCAGGATCTCGCGGTTCAGGGAGGTGCGGGCGGCCATCCTCCGAGCCTATGACCTGTCGTCGACCCCCGAGACCGCGGTCCTCGACCGGACGTAGGGTGGACGAGGAGCTCCGAGCGGACGGAGGCGCATCATGACGGATCCCCGTGAGGCGGCCGCGCGCTATCGCGCCCGCCAGCAGCAGGGCGGTCGTGCGGAGGACGACAGCGACACCGGTACCCCCTCGGCGGCCGCGGTCGACCGAGCCGCCTTCGTCGAGTCCGCGATCCAGGTCGCCATCCGCCGAGGCGACTTCGACGACCTGCCGGGCGCCGGGAAGCCGCTCGAGGGGCTCGGTGACCACCACGATCCGGACTGGTGGATCCGTCGGAAGATCGAGACGGAGGGGCTGACCGGGCTCGGCCCTCCCGCGATCCTGCTGCGCACCGAGGACCGGGAGCTCGATGGCCAGCTCGACCTCCTCGGCAGGGAATCCGACGTCCGTGAGGTGCTCGAGGACTTCAACCGCCGCGTGCGCGAGGCGCGCAGGCAGCTGCAGGGCGGGCCACCCGTCGTGACACCGCTGCGCGATGTCGACGCCGAGGTCGTCGCATGGGCGGAGCGCCGGGCGACGCGTGCAGCCCCTCCCGAGGCGCCATCCCGGCGCCGACGTTTCGGTCGTCGGCGCCGGGGATGACTCAGCCCTCCGGTCCCTCCACCGGACGCGCCCGCCGCGCCTGCATCCAGCCGTCCACCCCGAATCGTCCGGCGGTGACGATCAGCAGCACCGTCGCGGACAGCACCAGCATCACCGGGTACTGCGCGATCAACTGATCCGCGCTCCAGTAGAGCGCCAGGGTCCCGGCCGAGACGAAGGCGACCGTTCGGGTGAGCGCACCCGCGACGAGGAGGATGCCGAGGCCCACCTCCAGCGCCGGGATCACCGCCCCGAAGAACGGAGACGCCGAGGCCATCGCCGCGCCGAGCGGATCGAAGAACGCCGGCACCCTCGTGTTCCCCTGCGCGCTCTGCGCCACGAGCTCGATGTCAGCGGCCCCGAAGCCCGCCCGGTACTTGAGGACACCCTCGATGAGCCACAGGACCCCGACCGCGACCCGGGCGGCCGCCCCCAGCAGCGAGCCGATCACGAAGCGAGCGGATCGTGGCGCGGTCATGACAGCTCGGCTGCCCCGAAGACGGCCTTCGCCTTGTCGCAGTAGATGACGACGTGCGAGTACTCCCCGGCCTTCACTCCGTCCAGAGCGAAGGTCTGCGTGGCGGTGTCGTACGAGACCGCGTCGACGAGCATGCCGGCGGCGATCGCGGCTTCATCGGTGCCGTCCGCGAGGTACACGTGCAGATCGGGCCCCTCGTCCGAGGAGAACTCCGTCAGCATCACTTCGCCGTCGGAGACCGAGACGGTGCCGGCCACCTTCTTGCCGTTCAGGCCGGCGAACTCCCCGGTCCTGGCGGCGGTGTCCGTGCTCGCCGAGCTCTTGGTGGTGCTCTGGGAGGAGGAGGACGACGGCGCGGAGGAAGCGCCGGAGTCCTGGGGACTGCAGGCGGCGAGGGCGAGGGCGAGCCCGAGGGCGGCGGTCGTGGCGAGAAGGGTCTTGCGCATGAGGATCTCCTGTCCGGTGCGGGAAGAGCCCGCCCGGCGAATGCCGGACGGACGTGCTGCACAGCACGCTAGGAAGCACCGGAGCAGGACGGGGAAGACATTTCGGAACTGTAAGGATCCGCCGACCGCCGTGGCCGCGGGAGCTACCCTCGACCGCATGGAAGGCGTCGTCACAGTCGCGGTCGTGGAGGACGACCCCACGGTGCGCGAGGCCGTGGGGGAGTATCTGCGTACGCACGGCTATGCGGTCTCGAGCTTCGGCGACGGTGTCTCGGCACGAACGGCGCTGCGGGAGACCGTGCCCGATGTCGTGATCGTCGACCGCATGCTGCCGGGCATCAGCGGCGATGAGCTCTGTCGTGAGCTGCGCGCCGCGTCCGATGTCCCGATCATGATGCTAACCGCCCTCGGGGAGGTGGAGGACCGTATCGACGGCTTCGCGTTCGGTGTCGACGACTACCTGGCCAAGCCGTTCTCGATGCGGGAGCTGTCCCTGCGGATCGCGGCCCTCGTCCGCCGCTCGCACGCCGCGCAGGCCGCGTCCGGGGAGCTCAGGGCCGGCGCCTTCGCGATCGATCTGCTCCGGCGGCGCGCGTGGGTGCGCGGAGACGAGATCGCCCTGACGAGCAGGGAGTACGAACTGCTGGTCTTCCTCGTGCGCAATGACGACCGTGCGCTGGGGCGCGACGAGATCCTCCGCGAGGTCTGGGGATGGACCGTCGGCGATCTGTCGACGGTGACGGTCCACGTCAGGCGCCTGCGGGAGAAGGTCGAGGAGGATCCGCAGGACCCGCGCCATCTGCTCACCGAATGGGGCGTCGGCTACCGTTTCGTGGCGAGAGGGGACGGCTGATGACGATGCCCTCCGGTGCGGTCGTCCTGCAGATCGTCGTCACGAGCCTGCTGGTGGCGATCGTCGTCGCCCTCACCGCCGTACTTCTCCTGCGAGCCCTTCGGCGTCGCGGACTCCGCGCACAGCTGATGGTCGTGGCGAGTGCGGGCACGGTCGCGATGGCGGGGGCCGTGGTGGCGATCGCACTCGAGATGTACCTCTCCGCCCACGACCTGACGATCCTCCTCACCGTGATCGCGGTCTCGCTCGTGCTCGGCCTGGGCATGGCGTGGTGCATGGCGCGGACGGTGCGCGCCTGGGTCGAGGGGTTCTCGGTGTCGCTGGGCAGGATCGGTCGGACGGACGACGCGGTGGTGGACGCGGCGGCCTCTCGGGAGCTCGCCGGCCTCTCGACACAGCTCGCGGTGGTCTCGGCCGAGGTGGATGCGGCGAGGGCCGAGCTGGTGCGGCTGGACTCCGCCCGTCGGCGCTTCTTCGCCTGGATCTCGCACGACCTGCGCACCCCACTCACCGCGGTCCGTGTGCTCGCCGAGGCGGTGGAGGACGGCGTTGCGGTCGCTCCGGAGCGGTTCGCCGGTCAGGTGCGGGGACAGGTGGAGACGATGAGCCGGATGGTCGACGATCTCTTCGAGCTGTCCCGCCTCACGTCCGGCGCGGTGCAACTGCAGACCGAGCAGGTGGTCCTGTGGGATGTCGTCTCCGATGCGGTGGCCGACGTCGCGGCCGCCGCGGCGAAGCGCGACCTCCGCATCGTCGAGCGCGGGATCGCCGGTCCGGTGCTCTGGGCCGATCCCCATCAGCTCGGCAGGATCGTGGTGAACCTGCTCACGAACGCCGTCCGGCACGCCCCTCCGGGCACGGAGATCGTGCTGTCCGCGACGATGGTCGACCGGGACCGACTCGTCCTGGGGGTGCTGGATCAAGGGGCCGGTGTGGCGGTGGAGGACCTGGATCGGATGTTCGACGTCGGCTGGCGCGAGGACACGGCGCGAGCGACGGCCGGCGACGAGGACGGGGTCGCGTCGGGTGCCGGGCTCGGGCTGTCCATCGCCAGAGGCCTCGCGCGTGCGCACGGCGGTGACGTCTTCGCCGAGCGCACCGCCGCCGGGTTCCGCATGAACGTCTCGCTCCCCGTGGGGGCCCCTGGGCATCCGTGACGCCGTCTGGACACCGTGGGGGACCCCGGCCATAGGCTGGAGCGCATGACCGATGTGCTTCCCGCGGGCCTCGCGCTCGACGACCTCAGCCCCGACATCCGCCCGCAGGACGATCTCTACCGTCACGTGAACGGCGCCTGGATCGCTCGCACCGAGATCCCCGGAGACAAGGCGCGCTGGGGCTCCTTCCATCTGCTGGCCGAGCAGGCCGAGAAGGATGTGCGCGCGATCGTCGAGGAGTCGCAGGAGGCGGAGGAGGGGACTCTCGCCCGCAAGATCGGCGACCTCTTCGCGAGCTTCATGGACACCGATCGCATCGCCGCCGCCGGTGTGACCCCGCTGGCCGAGACGTTCGCCGAGATCGACGCGATCGACGGCATCCCGGCCTTCCTGCGCACCGTGGGGACCTACGACCGGGAGGGCCGGGCGGCGGTGATCGGCCTCTACGTCGACGGCGACCCCGGGAACCCGGAGCGCTACCTCCCGGTGCTCGTGCAGGCCGGACTCTCGCTGCCGGACGAGAGCTACTTCCGTCTCGACACCTTCGCAGAGACCCGCGCGGCGTACCGGGAGCACCTCGAGCGCCTGCTCGCTCTCGCCGGTGTCGCCGATGCCGCCGCGCAGGCCGAGCGCTCCATCGCCCTGGAGACCGAGCTCGCCGGGCACCACTGGGACAACGTGCGCAGCCGTGACGCGGTGGCGACCTACAACCTCAAGACGTGGGACGAGCTCCAGGCCCTCGCCGGCGTCGACCTCACCCCGTGGCGCGAGGCCGTGACGCCGACGAACCCGCGGGCGTTCGACGAGGTCGTCGTCGCGCAGCCGAGCTTCTTCGAAGGGCTGGGCGGCCTGCTCACTCCCGAGCGTCTGGACGACTGGAAGGCCTGGCTGCGTGCGAAGGTCGTGCACGCGGCGGCGCCCTACCTCACCGACGACCTCGTGCAGGAGAACTTCTCGTTCTACGGCACCCAGCTCACCGGCGTCCCCACGATCCGCGAGCGCTGGAAGCGGGGCGTGTCGGTCACCGAGGGGGCGCTCGGCGAGGCGATCGGCAAGGTCTACGTCGAGCGGCACTACCCGCCGACGGCGAAGGCCGCCATGGACGAGCTCGTCGCGAACCTCGTCGAGGCGTACCGGCAGAGCATCGAGACGCTGGAGTGGATGACCGCCGAGACCCGGCAGCGTGCGCTCGCGAAGCTGGACGCCTTCACGCCGAAGATCGGGCACCCGGAGGTGTGGCGGGACTACTCGGCCCTCGTGATCGACCCGGCCGACCTCCTCGGCAACGTGCGCCGCGCGGCGATCTTCGAGCACGACCGCAATATCGACAAGGTCGGGAAGCCGATCGACCGCACCGAGTGGCACATGCCGCCGCAGATGGTGAACGCCTACTACAACCCCTCGATGAACGAGATCGTGTTCCCCGCGGCCATCCTCCAGTACCCCTTCTTCGACGCGGGGCGCGACGCGGCGGCGAACTACGGCGGGATCGGCGCGGTCATCGGGCATGAGATCGGCCATGGCTTCGACGACCAGGGCAGCCGGTACGACGGCGAGGGGCGCCTGCAGGACTGGTGGACCGATGCCGACCGCGCCGCCTTCGAGGAGCGCACGAAAGAGCTCATCGCCCAGTACGACGCCCTCGTGCCGGAGGGGCTGGACGCCGAGCATCACGTGAACGGCGCCCTCACCATCGGCGAGAACATCGGCGATCTGGGCGGGCTCGGCATCGCGCTGAAGGCGTATGAGCTGTCCCTGCGCGCCGATCCCGCGGTCCCTGAGCCCGTCGAAGGCCCGGTCATCGACGGCTACACAGGTGTGCAGCGGCTGCTCCTGTCGTGGGCGCAGGTCTGGCAGCAGAAGAGCCGGGACGCCGAGACGCTGCGTCTGCTGACCATCGACCCGCACTCGCCCAACGAGTTCCGGTGCAACCAGATCGTCCGCAACATCGACGCGTTCTACGAGGCCTTCGGGGTCACCGAGAAGGACGCCCTGTGGCTTCCGGAGTCTTCCCGGGTGACCATCTGGTGACGAACCTCCGCACTCTGTGAGACGCGCCCCGGCGGTGGGGTTACGATAGCCCTGCCGCCGGGGCGCCCCTTCCCGGAAGCGCAGTATCCCTCCCCCTCCTGAAGGACCACGCGTGGGTGCGACCGACCCTGGTGACGCGTTCCGGAACGCCTCGGCTCCCGGAGCGTCCGGGAGCGCGCCCGAGTCGGCCAGCGGTCGCCGTTCGCAGCGGCCGGGAGCCCGCCGGCTGCC
This sequence comes from Microbacterium sp. C-MGS6, assembly GCF_058140415.1. Lineage (NCBI taxonomy): Bacteria > Bacillati > Actinomycetota > Actinomycetes > Micrococcales > Microbacteriaceae > Microbacterium > Microbacterium sp. C-MGS6. The sequence goes on along the minus strand of NZ_CM176934.1, from coordinate 3,193,401 downwards.
GCGCCGCGTGGCCGTCGGTCGGCGGTCGTTCACCTCGACGCTGAAGGCTCTCGAAGGCCTGGCGAACGCCGGGGCACAGGTGTCGGTGCACGTGGTCGACCTCGACTCCCATGTGCACGTGCTGGCGGGGGACGACCACGTCACGATGCCCGTCGCGGGGCTCGGCGTGGTCCCCCTGCTCATCGAGGTGGCGGCGGCGTTCGAGTCCGGCGCCCTCGACCCTCTCGAGATCGTCGAGCGCTCGAGCGTCGAAGCCGTGGAGAGCTCCGGCCTGTGGCGGCATCTGCGGGCACCGGCGCTGCCGCTGGAGGATCTCGCCGTGCTGGCCGCCACCGCCGGAGATCCGATCGCCGTGAACATCCTGCTGCAGAAGGTGGGGCATGACCGGGTGCGGGAGCGCATCGAGGAACTGGGTCTGCGGCGCACCGCCCTGCTCGACCGGTTCCGCGACCGCCGCGGTCCGGACGACGCCCCGCAGGTCGCCGTGGGATCGGCGCGCGAGCTCGCGGGTCTGTTCTCCGCGCTCGTCAACTCCCAGGTGGTGGATGCCGCGGTCAGCGCCCAGGTGTCGGAGTGGCTCAGCCTCAACCAGGACCTCAGTCTCGTGGCCGCCTCGACGGGGCTCGACCCCTTCGCCCACGAGCACGATGCCCACGGCCTGCTGTTCGTGAACAAGACCGGCCGCGATCGGGGGGTGCGCGCCGAGGCCGGTGTGCTCGCGGGGCCGCGGGCCGGTGTCGCCTACTCGATGATCGTGTGCTTCGACGACCTCTCGATCAGCCACCGCCTCCGTGCGCACGACGCCTTCCGCGTGCTCGGGGTCGAGCTCATGGAGTACACGCACTGACTCCGCACGCCTGTCCCCGCGCGTAAACGCAGGCATCCGCGCGGCATCAGGCTTCTGGAACGGTAGTGAGCCTGGTCTCGCGCGAGCGCCTGATCGAGAGCAGGGGTGGCTAGCATCGGGGGATGCCTCACGCCTGGACTCCGCACCGCCGCGACGACGGGGAGCTGCTCGGCTGGATCCATCCGGAGGGCGCGGACTGGGTCGCCGTCGACGTGCTCGGACGCAGGGTCTCCACCCCCGGCGAGTGGCTGGACGCGGAGGCCGCGCTGGAGGAGCACGGCATCGCGTGGCTCGCCGATCCGTGGATGCTCGAGGGCGAGGGGGACCGCCCGCTCCGGGTGCGCATCCTCGAAGTGACACCAAACGAAGAAGGGGTTCCGGGGCGCATCGTCGTGAAGGTCGACGACTTCGGCGACATGACCCGACCCGCGACCGCACGGTTCACCCTGCCGTGGCCGCTCCCCGGCCGCCTCCGGCCACCGCGCGCCGACGACCCGGACCCTCGCACGATCTCCCGCTGAGACCCGGCGCCGCGTCGCAGATCCGCCGCACGTCGCACGTTCTGCGGCAATCCCTGCGACCCCGACGCGAATCTGCGACGGGCCGAGTCAGCCGGGGAGCGAGGGGTGCTGCTCCGTGGCACGGCGCCGCGGAATGAACAGCGACAGGATCACGGCCACGATGCCGGCGGCGATGGCGAGCCAGAAGCACACCTCGAACGCCGTCCGCGTCGGCACGGCCACGCCTCCGACGTCGACGCTCATCGCCGCGAGCACCCCGCCCATCACGGCCGAGGCCGTCGAGGTGCCCACGGAGCGGAACAGCGCGTTGAGCCCGTTCGACGCCCCGGTCTCGTTCGCGGGCACGGAGCGCATGATGATCATGGGCATCGCGGCGAAGGTGAACCCGATGCCGACGCCGATGAAGATGTTGGCGACGAAGATGTGCCACACCTCGGTCGACCACAGCAGCACGAAGACGTAGGCGAGCACGATCGCGATGGCGCCGACGGTGAAGAGCGGACGCGGCCCCACGGTGCGCTCCAGCCATCCGGACAGCGGCGAGATCACCATCATGACCAGACCCGCCGGCATGATGACGAGCGAGGCGGCCACCATGTCGAGCCCGAACCCGGCGCCGCCCACCGCCGGCATCTCCAGCATCTGCGGGAAGGTGACGTTGGAGGCGAACAGGGCGAAGCCCATGCCGATCGCGGCGATGTTCGTGAAGAGGACGGCGGGCCGAGCGGCGACCCGCAGGTCGAGCAGCGGATCCTTCGCGCGGAGCTGATACCAGCCCCACAGCAGCAGGACCGCGACGCCGCCGATCACGCAGACGAGGGTGAGCGGTGCCGTCCAGCCCCACTCGGCGCCGCGCGACACGAACAGCAGCAGGCCCGTGAGGCCGATCGCGAGTCCGATGGCCCCGAGCACGTCGAGGCGGCCGGGGGAGCGGAGCACGTCCTCCGGCACCACGGCGAGCACGAGGAGCAGCCCGAGGACTCCGAGGGCGGCGGCGAGCCAGAACAGCATGTGCCAGTCGGCGTTCTCGGCGAGCAGTGCGGCGACGGGCATGCCGATCGCCCCGCCGACGCCCATGGTCGCGCTCATCAGGGCCACCGCGGTGCCGAGGCGCTCAGGCGGCAGCACGTCGCGCATGATGGCGATGCCGAGGGGGACGACGCCGGTCACGGCCCCCTGGAGGGCGCGGCCGATGATCACGCCGACGATCGATCCGGAGAGCGCGGCGATGACCGAGCCCACGATGAGGATCGCGAGGAGCACGATGACGACGCGGCGCTTGCCGTACATGTCGCCGAGACGGCCGGAGATGGGGGTCGCGACGGCGGCCACGAGCAGGGTGATCGTGACCACCCAGGTGGTGTCCTCGCGGGAGGAGTTCAGCAGCTGCGGCAGCTCGGCCTGCAGCGGCACGACGAGGGTGAACATGAACGACGAGCACAGGCCCGCGAACGCGAGCACGGCGATGACCGCCCACCGCGGAGGGGTACGGGAGAGGCGTTTCCTGGCTCTGTCGTCGTTCGCACCCACCGGCTCAGGCTATCGGCGTTCCCGGAGGGGAGGGCCGATGTGGTTGCATGGCCGGATGACCGACGACTCCGCGCCCGTGCAGCACCCCGCCGACTCCGCGTACCACCGCCGGCTCCCGATCGGGGAGGTGCTCGACGCCTCGGCGCTCGCGGAAGGCCTGCCCTGGGCGTTCGAGAGCGTCACGATGCGACCGCTGGAGCCGATGCTCGTGCCGGAGGAACCCCGAGCCGGCGAGCAGGACCCGGCCGAGTGCGGCCACTGCGGTCCGAGCGTGCACACCATCTGGCAGGACGACCTCTGGCAGGTGCGTGCCGGGTGGGACGTCGGCGGCCTGCCGTTCATCGGCGGGGTCGCGCCGCGTGAGCACTGGCTCCTCGAGAACGCCCCGCAGGAGGTGCTCGCCGCTCTCGGACCGCTGATGCAGCGCGTGTCGGAGGCGGTCAAGAGCATCCCCGGCGTCGCCCGCTGTCACTTCGGCCGCTGGAATGACGGCTCCGCGCACATGCACATGTGGGCGCTGGGCCGTCCGGCCGGCATGATGCAGGGACGCGGCGCGGTGCTCGCGTTCTGGGACGGGATCCTGCCGCCGCTGCCGGCGGAGATGGCCGAGGACCACCTCCGCATCGTCGCGGAGGCGCTCGCCGCGGGCGGGGGACAGGCCTTTCCGCACCGGTGACCCGGGGTCGGTTTCCGCGAACGGGCGGAGGAGGGGCAGACTGGGATCGTGCGAACCATCCGCGATCTCGACACCGTTGAACTCATCCTCGACGCCCAGAGCCTGCTCGACTCCATCCGGGGTCCGCAGCGCGTGGTGGACGCCGGGACCCTGCGCGCCCTGCAGCAGTCGGGCAACTACGTCGTCGGCTTCTTCGACGGCGAGGGCGACGAGGAGCGCATGGTCGGCGCCTCGATCGCCTTCTTCGGCGAACCGGCCCGCCGTGCCATGCACTCGCACATCACGGCCCTGCTGCCCGAGTACCGAGGGCGCGGATGGGGGCGGGAGCTCAAGGAGCACCAGCGGCAGTGGGCCTTCTCCCGCGAGGTCGGCCGCATCACGTGGACCTTCGACCCGCTGGTCGCCCGCAACGCGCACTTCTTCCTCACCGTCCTCGGCGCCCGCGCCACGGGCTACTCGGTGAACCGCTACGGCATCTTCGGCGGCGGCGATGCGGGCGACGAGAGCGACCGCCTCGACGTCGAATGGGCCCTCGCGGACATCGCCAAGCCCCCGGCGGACGATGCGGTCGTCGAGACGCTGGAGATCCCGGACGACATCGAGGGCATGCGGGAGTCCGACCCCGCGGCCGCGCACGAGTGGCGGCTGCGCCTGCGCGCGCAGATGGAGGGCCTGCTCGGCAGCGGTCTCACGATCGGCGGCTTCGAGGCCGGTCGGGGCTACCTCTTCACCGCGTGATCGGCGGCGCGGCCGTCACCGCACGCCGCGCATGAGCCGCAGCACCGGCTTCACGCTCAGCAGCAGTCCGATGCCGACGAGGATCGCGATGCCGCCGAGGATCGAGAAGTACGGCACCTCGTTCCCCGGATCGTAGAACTTCACGAGCTCGCCCGAGATGGCGGTGCCGAGGGCGATGGACAGGAAGAACAGTGCGACCATCTGCGTGTGGAAGACGGCCGGGGCGAGCTTCGTCGTCACCGACAGCCCGACCGGCGAGAGCAGCAGCTCGGCGACGGTGAACACGAACAGGATGCCGACGATCGCGAGTAGCGGCGTCGAGTTCGCACCGCCGCCGGAGAACGGCAGGAACAGCAGGAACGCGGAGCCCATGATGATGGCGGCCAGTCCGAACTTGACCGGGGTCGACGGCTGACGCTTCCCCAGCTTCGTCCAGATCGCCGCGAAGACCCCGGACAGGATGATGATGAACACCGGGTTGATGGACTGCACCCACGACACCGGCATCTCCCACCCGAACAGGTCGCGGTCGAGCCGCTTGTCGGAGTAGATCGTCAGCACCGTGAACTGCTGCTGGTACAGCGACCAGAACGCGACGCTCGTGAGGAACAGCGGCAGGAACCCCCAGACCCGCGAGCGCTCGGTGGCGTCGATGCGGCGACTGCCGAGGATCACCGCGAAGTAGGCGACCGCGGCGACCACGGTGACCCCGATCACGATCGTGGCGAGGTTGTCGGCCTGGATGACCCCGGTCAGCACGAGCACCGCGATCACGACGACCGCACCGACCGCGATGCCGGCGACCAGCGGGTAGCGCGTGCGGGGGAGCGGGTTCGGCACCTCGCGCGAGGAGGCGGGCAGGCCGCGGCGGCCGAACGAGTACTGCACGAGACCCAGCGTCATGCCGAGGGCGGCGAGGCCGAACCCCCAGTGGAAGCCGAGGGTCGACTGGAGCAGCCCGGTGAGGATCGGTCCGAGGAAGGCGCCGAGGTTGATGCCGAGGTAGAACAGCGAGAACCCGGCGTCGCGTCGTTCGTCGTCTGGACGGTACAGCGTCCCCACGACCGACGTGGCGTTCGCCTTCAGGCCTCCCGAGCCCAGGGCCACGAGCACGAGTCCGACCCCGACGCCGACGAACCCCGGGAGGAGCGCGAGGGCGAGGTGGCCCGAGACGATGACGATGGCGCTGACGAACAGCACCCGCTCGGAGCCGAAGAGCCGGTCGGCGAGCCACGCCCCGAGGATGGTGGACAGGTACACGGAGCCGCCGTACGCGCCGACGATCCCGCCCGCCACCGCCTCCGGAAGCCCGAGGCCGCCGTCGGTCACCGAAAAGTACAGGTAGATGAGCAGGATGCCCTGCATGCCGTAGAAGCTGAACCGCTCCCACATCTCCACGCCGAAGATGTGCACGAGCGACCACGGCTGCCCGAAGAAGCGGGTGTCCTCGTCGCGGGAGGCGGGCGGGTGCGCGGTGGTGCTCATGCGTGGGACGGTACTCCTCCCGCGGGTCCCGCGGCCAGGGGTTGCGCTCCGGCCCCGGATAGACTGGGGGTGCCCGTGCTCACGGGCATTCTCCGCATCCGACCATTGGAGCCACCGTGGCCGAACAGTCCCGTCTTGACAAGGTCATCGCCCTCGCCCGCCACCGCGGGTTCGTGTTCCAGGCGGGTGAGATCTACGGCGGTTCCCGGTCGGCCTGGGACTACGGACCCCTCGGCACGGAGCTGAAGGAGAACATCCGCCGCCAGTGGTGGCAGACCTTCGTGCGCGGTCGCGGTGACATGGTCGGCCTCGACTCCAGCATCATCCTGCCGAAGCGCGTGTGGGAGGCCTCCGGCCACGTCGCGACCTTCACCGACCCGCTGGTCGAGTGCCTGCAGTGCCACAAGCGCTTCCGTGCCGACAACCTCATCGAGGACTTCGAGGCGCGCAAGGGGCGGAAGGCCGAGAACGGTCTGGCCGACATCCCCTGCCCGAACTGCGGCACCAAGGGGCAGTACACCGAGCCGAAGGCCTTCTCCGGTCTGGTGAAGACGTACCTCGGCGTCGTCGATGACGAGTCCGGCCTCTACTATCTGCGCCCCGAGACCGCGCAGGGCATCTTCGTGAACTTCGCGAACGTGCTCACCGCGAGCCGCAAGAAGCCGCCGTTCGGCATCGGCCAGGTCGGCAAGGCGTTCCGCAACGAGATCACCCCCGGCAACTTCATCTTCCGCACCCGCGAGTTCGAGCAGATGGAGATCGAGTTCTTCACGCCGCCCGCCGAGGCGCCGCAGTGGTTCGACCACTGGGTCGAGGCGTGCTGGAACTGGTTCATCGACCTCGGCATCGACCCGGAGAACATGCGGCAGTTCGACGTGCCGGAGGAGGACCGCGCGCACTACTCGGCCGGCACCATCGACGTCGAGTACCGCTTCGGCTTCGCCGGCAAGGAGTGGGGCGAGCTCATGGGCGTCGCCAACCGCACCGACTACGACCTCTCCAGCCACAGCGAGGCCTCCGGCCAGAGCCTGACGTACTTCGACCAGGCCACGGGCGAGCGCTACACCCCGTACGTGATCGAGCCCTCGTTCGGACTCACCCGCGCGATGATGGCCTTCCTCGTCGACGCGTACGTCGAGGAGCAGGTGCCCAACGCCAAGGGCGGCACCGACACGCGCACCGTGCTCAAGCTCGACCCGCGCCTGGCTCCGGTCAAGGCCGCCGTGCTCCCGCTGTCGCGCAACGAGAAGCTGTCGCCGCTCGCCCGCGAGGTGGCCGACACGCTGCGCGGCTCGTGGGCCGTGGACTTCGACGACGCCGGTGCGATCGGCCGGCGCTACCGCCGCCAGGACGAGATCGGCACGCCGTTCTGCGTCACGGTCGACTTCGACTCACTCGACGACCGCGCCGTGACGGTGCGCGACCGGGACACGATGGCACAGGAGCGCGTCCCGATCGACGAGCTGCACGCCTACCTGGCGGAGCGCCTCCGCGGCGCCTGACATGACGGCACCGGGGGGAGCCGACGCGCGGGTGGAATCCTCGCCCGTGCGTCCGGTCGCGGCCATCGTGCTCGGCGCGCTCGCCGTGTCGTGGATGATCCTCACGGTGCTCGACCTGCGCGAGAACGACGGCGCAGGCCCGATCATCGCGATGTTCGGCATCCCGGCGCTCGCGGCGGCGGTCATCATCCAGATCGTGATGGCGCGGCTGGGGGAGCGCAAGCGGGTGCCGAAGGCCGTGTTCTGGTGGGTGCTCGCGGTGCTGCCGCTGGGGACCCTTGCGGGCTTCGTCGTCGCGATCCTCCGCGACCCGGACTACTTCATCGCGGACGAAGGCCCCTGGATGCTGATCTGGGTGCCGATCTTCATCGTCGTGGGGCTGCTGCTCGGCGCCCTCGTCTGGTTCTTCTTCGTGTTCCCCCTCGTGTCGCTCGTGACGGTGATCCGCTTGATCGCCCGCGGGGAGGCGAAGCCCGGCGCCCTCATCATGCCGATCGTGCTGCTGAGCCTCGGGGTGCTGAGCATCGTGGGCGGACTCTCGATCGACACGGACAGCAGCGGCCGCGCGTCGTGGGGATCGATCATCGCCGCGTTCCTCGGTCTTCCCGGGAACTACGAGGTGATCTGGGAGCCCGGACTCTGGATCGTCCGCGGCATCGTCCTCGCGATCATCCTCCTCTTCGCCGTCCCCGCCGCCCACGCCCGCCTCTCCTCCCGCCTCCGCTCCCGCTGAGCCCCCGGGTTCCCGCCGAGACCCCGGGCTGCGTGTGGGGGTAGGTCGGGGTCTCGCCGAGAAAGCGGGGTCTGGCGGGCGCGGAGTGACCCTGCTATGGTCGCTCCTCGTGGGTACTCTGATTCGCTAGATCGGGACGCCGCGTCGAGAGCTCTTCTCCGCGGTGGGTCCTGAGCGACCCGCACCCGAGCAGGGTGCGGTCGAGGTTCCTGTTCCCCGCGTCATCGACGCAGATCCCGGCGGTGCGCGTGCGCCGCCGGAGAGGACCCCTCATGTTCCCTGTACCCTCGCCCCCTTCCGACACTCCGGCCCGCGTTCATCGCGAGTGCGCGCTGCAGGCCGCCTCCGTCCGGTTCGCCGACCGTCTCGTGCTGAACCGCATCGATCTCGCCGTCGGACCCGCCGACCGCCTCGCCGTCATCGGCGACAACGGCGCCGGGAAGTCGACGCTGCTCGATCTGCTCGCCGGTGTTCTCGCACCGACATCCGGGGAGGTGCGGCTCGACCTCCCCGGCGGGATCGCTCATGCCCGGCAGAACCCCGTGTTCGCGGATGGAGCGACGATGGCCGATGCCATCGACGATCTCCTCGGCGACCTCCGCGTGCTGGAGCGCGACCTCGGCCACGCGTACGAGCTCCTCGCCGCCGGGGGCTCCGCCGAGCGTGCGCAGCAGATGGCCGCTGTGGCCCTGTTGCAGGACCGTTTCGAGTCCCGCGAGGGATACGACGTCGACCGTCGCATCGACACCGCCCTGGAACAGCTCGGGCTGGGCGGAGTGGACCGCGCGCGACCGGTGGCCGCGCTGTCGGGCGGAGAGCGGGCGCGGCTCGCTCTCGCGGTCGCCCTCTCTTCCGGAGCCGAGATGCTGCTCCTCGACGAGCCCACGAACGACCTCGACGATCGGGCGCTGACCTGGCTCGAGGACCGTCTCGCGGCGCACCGCGGAGCGCTGGTGGTCGTGACCCACGACCGCGACTTCCTGGACCGTTTCGCGACGGCTGTCGTGCAGGTGGAGGACGGTCGGATCCGCCGCTACGGCGATGGTTACGCCGGGTTCCTGCGAGCGCGCGAGGCCGAGAGACGTGCGGCGGTCGCGCGCCACGAGGAGTGGAAGGCCGAGGTCGCCCGGGCCGAGTCGCTGCTCGCCGCCAACGCGTTCCGGCTGCAGGCGATCCCGCGGAAGCTCGAGCTCGACGGCTTCGGTCATGGCGCGTTCCGGGCGCGGAGCCGCGACCACGGTGCCGTCGGACGCATCCGCATGGCGAAGGAGAGGTTGTCGCGGCTGCGGGAGAACCCGTGCCCGGCGCCGCCCGAGCCCCTGCGGTTCGTGGTCGCAGCAGAGGATCGGGCACCGCTCGACGACCCACTCCTGACCCTCGATGCCGTCTCGTTCCGTGAACCGGGACGACGGCTCGACGTGTCGCAGTGGACGATCGAGGCCGGTTCGCGGTGGCTCGTGACCGGGCCGAACGGCGCCGGGAAGACGACGCTCCTCCGCCTCCTCGTCGGCGAGCTGATCCCCGCGTCCGGGACGATCCGCCACGCGGACGGGCTGCGGATCGCGTTCCTCCGGCAGGAGGTCGATACCCGTTTGCGAGGCACGGCCATCGAGGTCTTCGCGGCGCCGACGGGGACGCCGCCGGCGGATGCGCACGACGCTCTCCTGGCTCATGGACTCTTCCGCGGGCCGGAGGCGGACCGCGACGTGCGGACACTCTCGGTCGGGCAGCGTCGCCGGCTGGATCTCGCGGTCGCCCTGGCGTCGCGGTTCGACCTGCTGCTGCTCGATGAGCCGACGAACCATCTCGACCCCGAGCTCGTGGAGCAGCTCGAGGACGCCCTCGTCGATCACCCCGCCGCCGTCGTCACAGTGACGCACGACCGCCGGTGGCGGCGTCACGCGGAGCACGCGCGGCGCGTGCAGGTCGAGGAGGGGGTGGCCACCACCTGAGACCCCGCCCTCCCGCCGAGACCCCGGGCCCCACACGTCCCCACCCCGGGGTCTCGGCGGGAACCCGGGGTCTCGGCGACAGGAGGGGGAGTTACGACGTGATCGTCAGGTGCATACGCGCGTCGCCGCCGGACTCGACCCAGGCGCGCGAACGCTCGAGGATCCCGCGCAGCACGTCGAGGTCGACCTGGTCGAGGTCCTTGATGTAAAGGCAGCCCACCCCTGTCGTGTGCGGGCCGAGCGCGCCGAGAGCCTCCGCGTGGGCGTCCACGCCGTCGAGGAGGTAGATCGTCGTCGCGGCCTTCCGGGGGGCGAAGCTCAGAATGCCGCTGTCGCCCTCCGTCCCGGTGGGGTAGCGGTAGTGGCAGGAGCCGAACCCGATGATCGAGCCCCAGGTCTGCGGTTCGCGTCCGGAGATGTCCCGCAGGAGAGCGGTCAGCGTCTCCGCGTCACGGCGACGCACGGCCGGGGAGGAACGGGCGATCAGCCCGGCGACGTCGTCCCCGGTCGGCTGCACTACGTCGCCGCCTTCGCCGCGGCCTTCATCGCCTTCTTGTACTCGCGCACCTTCGTCAGCGACTCCGGCGACACGATGTCGGCGACGCTGCGGTACGAACCGTCCTCGCCGTAGGGAGCGGAGGCCTCCCGCCAGCCCTCGCCGGTGAACCCGTACTGCTTGCCGAGGAGGGCGAGGAAGATCTTCGCCTTCTGCTCACCGAAGCCGGGAAGAGCCTTGAGTCTCTTGAGCACCTCGGCGCCGCTCGGTTGGGTCCCTGAGCCTGTCGACGGGCCTGAGCCTGTCGACGGGCGCGTCCAGAGGGCGGCGGCGTCCCCGTCCCAGTCGTCGACGAGCGCCTGGCACAGGGTCTGCACCCGCGTCGCCATGGATCCGGGGAACCGGTGCACGGCGGGGGTCTGCCGGAAGGCCTCCAGGAACTCCTCCGGTGCCATGCCCGCGATCGCCGCGGCATCCGCGGCGCCGGTGCGCTGCTCGATCTTGAGCGGACCGGAGAACGCGGTCTCCATGGGGATCTGCTGGTCCAGCAGCATGCCGATCAGCAGAGCCGTCGGATTCTCGGTCAGCAGGGCGTCGGCGGCGGTGTCTCCGGTGATGTGAAGGGCCATGCCTCCCATCCTCTCTCACTACGGGGCGGCGGATTCGCAGATGCAGAGCTGGGTCGAGGAGCCCGCCCCGAAGAGGCTGCCGTCCCAGCCGCCGAAGCGCTTGACCAGTCGGAGTCCGGCATGCGCAAGGAGCACCGGCAGTTCCTGGGGGAAGATGCTCCGCACCTCGATGGACACCGTCTGGAAGTCGGGCTCGGAGTCCGTCGAGAAGTACCAGGTGCCGCGCGTCACCTGTGCGGCGGCATCATAGGCGTCCGCGACGTCGACGCGGACGTCGCCGCGGTCGGGATCGGCGAATGTCGTGCGCGGGCGCCGGACGCCGTCGGCGTCAGCCAGGAGCCGCACGTCGGGATGGAAGACGTCGAAAGCGAACCGTCCGCCGGGCGCGAGGTGCCGCCGTGCCGCGCGGAAGCACTGCACGATGTCGTCAGCCTCGTGCAGGTGCAGCAGAGCGTTGCCCGCGATGAAGATGAGGTCGAACTCGTCGCCCAGGTCGAGGTCGCGCATGTCGCCGTGCTGCCACTCGACAGACACACCGCGCTCCTCAGCCTTCTGACGTGCCACAGCCAGCATGTCGAGCGACAGGTCGAGTCCGACGCTCGGGTGCCCGTCGGCCGCGATCGGGATCAGCTTCTGACCGGTTCCGCATCCGAGCTCGAGCACGCGACCGCCCACGCTGTCGGCTTCGGCACGGTAGAAGTCCACGGCTGCCTCGCTCGTCGGAAACAGGAGGTCGTACAGCCTCGCGTCCGAGTACAGATCCTGGGTCATTCGCGCCTCCTCGTGCCCCACGCTCTCACAGCGCGGATCCTCGCGCAGCCCATGGCTCCCGCCCTCTGGTCCATCAGCATGTCGACGCGCAGCACACGGCTCTCGTTCCGCAGCGTCGGCGGCGGTGTCTCCGGTGATGTGGAGGGCCGCGCCTCCCATCTCGCCCACACGGGATCAGGCTGTGGCGGCGTCTTCGACCGTGTCCGCGGCAGGGGCGATCCCGTACAGCGTCGCGAGCGCGGCGGCGAACTCGTCCGCGCGACCGGCGGCGGCGAGCTCATGAGCCCGCACGGTCGGCGTGTGCAGCAGCACGCCGGAGAGGTGCCGGAGGGCCTGCTCGACCTTGCCGTCCTCGTCGCCGCGGGCGCGCGCACGGTCGATCTCGCGCTCCAGCAGCTCGAAGATGTGCGACCGGAACGCGACGACCGACGGGGTCACGCTCTGGCGGGCACCGACGACGTGGAAGGTCTCCGCAGCCTCGCGGACGACGCTCCGGGCGGCGTCCGTCGCCTGCAGCTCCTCGAGCGGGGCGTGCAGGCGGATGGTCTCCAGGTCCAGCAGCGCGACGCCCTCCAGTGCGGCCACGGCAGGGTCGACGTTGCGCGGCATGCCGAGGTCGACCACCAGCCGGCTCGGGACCCCGGTGGTGCCGCTGGTCGCGCTGACGGGGCAGCCCGCGGCCGCGAGGCCGACCGGGAGCTGCAGGTGCTCCGGGCCGAGCACGGGCTCGGTCGCGGTGGTGCAGGTGATCAGCAGCGTGGAGTGCGCCGCCGTGCGGGCATACTCCTCGGCCGGCACCGGGCGGATGTCGTGCTTGGCCGCGAAGATCTCGGCGCGGCCCGAGGGGGAGTAGACGGAGATGTCGACGGCGCCGCGCTCGCGCAGAGTCGCGAGGGTGACGGCGGCGTAGGCTCCGGTGCCGACCAGCAGCACGCGCTCGGCGGACCAGTCGGCGATGCGGCTGTCGGCGAGTTCCAGTGCGAGACGCACGAGAGATCGACCGGCGCGGCCGAGGGCGGTGACGTTCTTGACCTTGCGCTGCGCCTGGCTCGCGCGCTGGAACAGGCGCTCGAGCTCGGGGGAGGTGGTGCCGTCCTTGCGGGCGGACTTCAGGGCACGCCGCACCTGGCCGGCGATCTCGCCCTCGCCGGAGACGACGGACTCGAGACCGGAGGCCACGGAGAAGAGGTGCTCGGCGACGCGGCGACCGGAATGCACGGCGTAGGCACCGTCGAGGTCGGCGGCGGGAATGCCGGTCGCGGACTCGACGGCCTCGATCACGGCTTCGACGCCGATGGCGCCGGCCGCGGTCACGGGCTCGTCCATTTCCACGTACGCCTCGAAGCGGTTGCACGTCGCCAGGACCACGGCACCCTGCACGCACGGCGCCATGCCCACGATGGTGGGAGCGACGTCGTCGGGGGTGCGGCTCAGGCGTTCGAGCAGTTCGAAGGAGGCGGTCTTGTGACTCGCCGTCACACACAGCAGCACCCTTCAATTGTACCCGAGCGTACGGAGCCGGGACTCGGCGGCTCCCTAGGCGCCGGATGGGAGGATGGGGGCATGGCACTCTCCGACGCCCCGCTGCTGCGCGCCCTCACCGGCGACCGCCCCGCCACCGCTCCGGTCTGGTTCATGCGCCAGGCGGGCCGATCCCTGCCCGAGTACCGGGAGCTGCGGGTCGGCACGCGCATGCTCGACGCCTGCCTCACCCCCGACCTCGCCGCCGAGATCACCCTCCAGCCCGTGCGACGGCACGGCGTCGACGCGGCGGTGTTCTTCAGCGACATCGTCATCCCGCTGCGTCTCGCCGGCGTGGACGTGGAGATCGAGCCCGGCCGCGGCCCGGTCTTCGCGAACCCGGTGCGGACGCTGGCCGACGTCGACCGCATCACGGCGATCGATCCGGACAGCCTCGACGGCAGCGCGATCGCGGAAGCCGTCGGCATCGTCGCCGCCGAGCTCGGCGACACCCCGGTCATCGGCTTCGCGGGAGCCCCCTTCACGCTCGCGGCGTATCTCGTCGAGGGCGGTCCGTCCAAGGAGCACCTGCGTGCGCGCGGCATGATGCACGCGGAGCCCGAGGCCTGGCACCGTCTCGCGGGCTGGCTGGCGCAGATCTCGCGGCGGTTCCTGGAGACGCAGCGCGATGCCGGCGCCGCGGTCGTGCAGCTCTTCGACAGCTGGGCGGGTTCCCTCAGCCCCGCCGACTACCGCACCTTCGTGGCGCCGCACTCACGGACCGCTCTGGACGGCATCGGCGTCCCGACGATCCACTTCGGCGTCGGCACCGGCCCCTTCCTCGGCGACATGCGGCTGGACGGCATCGCCGACGGCGTGGGGGTCGACTGGCGGCTGCCCCTCGACGAGGCCGCCGCGATCCTCGGCCCCGACGTCTCGGTGCAGGGGAACATCGACCCCGCGTTCCTCGGCGCGCCGTGGCCGGTGCTCGAGGCGCATGTCCGCGACGTGCTCGAACGCGGTCGCGCGGCCCGCGGGCACATCCTCAACCTCGGCCATGGTGTGCCCCCGGAGACCGACCCCGACCAGCTCACCCGTATCGTCGAGCTGGTGCACGCCGGCTGACCTCCGTTCGAATCGCCTGCTTTGCGGCATCTGCGGCCCAGATGCAGCCGTTCAGGCGATTCGAAGCGCCCGCACCAGCCGCAGATCCGAAAGACCGAAGCGCCCGGTGGGCAGCGCCGCGCGGATGCGGTCGTCGTCGAACGGCCGCGACGGACGGATCCCCTCCGGCGGCTCCGGCGCCCACGGTGCCGGCTCGCTGACGCCCTCCGCGAGCATCCGCGCCTGCGCCTTCGCGACCAGGGGCACGACCATGGTCCACTCGGTGAGCTGCGCGAGCACCCGCACGACCCAGGCCGGAACGGGGAGGAACGCGGGACGACGTCCGGCGACGCGGGCGATCCGGCGGATGGCCTCCCCGAGCGTGACCTCGTCCGCCCCCATCACGGCGACCGTCGGCTCCGGGATGCGGCCCTCGAGCGCGGCCACCAGCACGTCCGCGGCATCCTCGACGGGGACCGGGCGGGCGGTGCGTTCGCGGTAGCCGACCGTCCAGAAGAAGGGGAGGGTGCGGACGGCACGGGTCACATGGTCGACCATGTGATCGCCGGGGCCGTAGATCATCCCGGACTTCAGGATCGTGTGCGGGAGCCCGGAGCCGCGGATGATCTCCTCGGCCTCCCACTTCGACTCGTGGTAAGCGGAGCCGCAGTCGGGCCGGGCGCGGAGGAAGCTCACCATGACGAGCCGCCGGACGCCGGCGCGGCGAGCGGCCTCGACGACGGCGGCCGTGCCCTCGACGTGCACGCGGCGGAAGGTCTGGTCGCCGATCTCCCGGTTGATCCCGGCGCAGTGGGCGACGGCGTCGCATCCGGCGAAGGCGGCGGTCAGCGCGTCGACGTCGGTGATGTCCGTGCCGGAGCGTCGGGAGATCGCCACGGGCTCCTCCAGGCGATCGGCGAGGGCGCGGCCGACGAATCCACTGCCTCCGGTGATGGCGACCTTCATGGTGTTCTCCTTCGCTAATTAGCTATCTGGCGAAACTGTATCTAGCGAAGGTGCTATATTGCAAGCATGGCCGACAGCGCATCCGACATCTTCGCGGCGCTCGCCCATCCCACCCGGAGGCAGATCCTGCAGGACCTCAAGGAGGGGGAGCTCGCGGCCGGGGAGATCGCGTCCCGCTTCTCCGCGAGCGGCCCGACCATCTCCCGGCACCTGAGCGTGCTGCGGCAGGCAGGCCTCGTCTCCGAACGTCGCGATGCCAACCGCATCTTCTACTCGCTCGTCGGTGAACGCCTCGCCCTCTCCGTCGGCGACTTCCTCTCCACGGTCTGTCCCGAGCAGATCGTCCTCCGCGAGGTGCGCAAGCGCGGTCGGGCCTGACCTCCGTTCGGATCGCGCACCTGGCGGCATCCGCGGCGATTATCCGGCCAATCGGGCGATTCGAAGCGCAGGGGCGGTGAA
The DNA here is from genome assembly GCF_058140415.1 of Microbacterium sp. C-MGS6. Classification (NCBI taxonomy): domain Bacteria; kingdom Bacillati; phylum Actinomycetota; class Actinomycetes; order Micrococcales; family Microbacteriaceae; genus Microbacterium; species Microbacterium sp. C-MGS6. The sequence goes on along the minus strand of NZ_CM176934.1, from coordinate 3,177,531 downwards.
AGGATGGAGGCATGAGCCCCGAGCACCCCGCACCCGCTGAACCGGCCGACCTGGCGGCCCGTGCCGCACGGAAGCACGTCGTCGTGGTGGGCGGCGGCGTCGGCGGACTCGTGGCCGCGCGGGAGTGCGCGAAGGTCGGCATGCAGGTCACGCTGCTCGAAGGGTCCGAGTCCCTGGGTGGCGTGATCCGCAGAGTCGCGCTGGACGGTGTCGTCGTCGACGCGGGCGCGGAGAGCTACGCGACGAAGGGCGGGCACGTCCGGGCTCTCGTGAACGACCTCGGTCTCTCCGACCGCGTCGTGACGCCGCAGGCGGGAGGCGCGTGGCTCGCCGGACTCCCCGGCGGCGGCGCGGCTCCGCTTCCGGCCGGCGGCATCCTCGGCATCCCCGGCAACCCCTTCCAGGACGACGTCCGCCGCATCATCGGCTGGTCGGGCGCCTGGCGGGCCTATCTCGACCGCGTGCGCCCGCCGCTCACGATCGGGCATCAGCTCAGCCTCGGACGCCTCGTCGCCTCGCGCATGGGGGAGAAGGTGCGCGACCGCCTCGTCGCCCCCGTCACCACGGGTGTCTACTCCGCTTCCCCGGACGACGTGGACATCGACGTCGCCGCCCCCGGACTCAACGCCGCCCTGACCCGCGTCGGATCCCTCTCCGGGGCGGTCCTGGCGCTCCGCGGTGAGGCGGCGTCGCGCGGTGCGAAGACTCCGGGTGCCGCGGTCGAGGGGCTCGTCGGCGGGATGAGCGTGCTCGTCGACGCCCTCGCGGCCGACCTCGATGAACTCGGTGCGACCGTGCGCACCCGCGTCCGAGTCCGCCGCCTCGCGACCGACGGCACCACCTGGCGCGTCGTCGTCGAGGAGCCCGCCGCGGAGAAGCCGATCGAGGGCGAGGAGGCGACGCAGGAGGAGGAACTCGTCGCCGACGCGGTGATCGTCGCGACCTCCGAGCACGGGGCGCGGGAGCTGCTCGCGGGCGTCGTTCCCGCCCTCGCGGCCGCCGACGCGGCACCGGCCCCCGAGATCGAGATCATCAGTCTGCTGCTCGACGCGCCCGCGCTGCGCACCCCGCCCCGGGGCACCGGCGTGCTCACGGTGCCGCACAGCCACACGGCGAAGGCACTCACGCATTCCACGGCGAAGTGGTCCTGGGTGCGGGCGGCCGCCGGCGACCGGGAGGTCGTCCGCGTCTCGTTCGGTGCCCAGGGGGAGCCGGCGGCGACGGCGGCGCTGGACGACGAGGCCGCGGTCGACCTCGCCCGCCGGGAGGCCTCGGCCCTCCTGGGGGTTCCCCTGACGGCCGACCAGGTCGTGGCAGGCCACCGGGGGCGCTTCGTGCAGGCGCAGCCGGCATCGATCATCGGGTCGGGAGAGCGGCGCGCGGCGGCGCGTCAGGCCGTGCAGGCGGTTCCCGGTCTGGCCGCGGTGGGGGCCTGGCTGGCCGGCACCGGGCTCGCGCAGGTCGTGCCGGACGCCGCGGAGGAAGCCGAGCGCCTGCGTCGCGCCCTCCTCTGGGACTGAGTGCGCGCGGGGCGTACGCGAGTGCGCTCCGGGGCTCCGTGTCAACCCTCTCATCGATTGATGCCGAAATCGGCATACGGCGTTACGCTGGGTACCTGATCGCGGCGGAGACGCGGGCGATCGGGCGTCCCCCGGGACGGACCACAGCCGGAACAACGTGAGGAGACCCCATGAAGGGGAAGATCGGACTCGTCGTCGGACTCGGCGTCGGCTATGTGCTCGGCACCCGCGCAGGACGCGAGCGTTACGAGCAGATCAAGACGCAGTGGCTGAAGGTCTGGAACACGGACCCGGTGCAGGAGCGCGTCGACAAGGTCAAGGGCTTCGTCGGCGACAAGGCCGCCGCGGTTCCCGGCGCGGTCTGGACCGGCGCCGTCAAGATCGTCAAGTCGGTCAAGGGCGACGGCACGCCCGGCCAGAAGCTCGACGCGGTCATCGCCTCCGGCAAGGACGCCGCGGAAGAGATCTCGGACGCCGCGGAGGACGCGGTCGACGAGGTCAAGGAGCGCGCGGCCGAGGCCCAGAAGCCCGCGGCGTCGAAGCCCGCCGCGAGCAAGCCCACCCCGCGGAAGTCCGACGACTGACATGCCCCGCGGATATCGGGATCGCGCCGACGACAGTCTGCTGACGCTGCTCGGCGACCTGCCGGAGCTCGTCACCACCCTCGTCAAGGCCGAGATCGACGCGGCCAAGGCGTGGGTGTCGCGCACGGCGAAGGATGCGGGCGTCGGCTCCGTCTGGTTCCTCGTCGCGCTGTTCTTCCTGTTCTGGGCCGTGCCCGTGATCCTCGTGTTCGCGATCGCGGGGCTGTCGTCGTGGTGGCCGGTATGGCTGTCCGCGCTGGCGGTGTTCGGCATCCTCATCGTCGCCGTGCTGCTGTTCGCGCTGCTCGGCATCCTGAAGTTCCGCAAGGTGCTCCGTCGCCAGAACCCGGCACAGGCCGTGGCCGAGGACATCCGAATCGTGAAGGAGGCCGGCGATGAGCACCCCTGAGTCGCTGCCGCGCACCGCGGTCCCCGCGGGGATCGTCGATCCCGTCGCCTCGGCGCGGGCGGAGTTGAAGGCGGCCCTGGCCGCCATCGAGGTCAAGGGGAACATCCCCCGGCGCGTGGAGAAGGCATCGGCGCGGGCGGCCGTGAAGGCGCGCGCGTTCGCCGATCGCAACCCCGCCGCAGCGATCGCCGCGACCGTGGGCATCGCCGCCGCCGTCGGCGGGGCGGTGTGGGCCATCGCCCGCGCCATCGCCCGCTGATCGACCCCCGTACCGCCCTCGCCTGGGGGCAGTATTCCCCTGATTAGCGGCTCCTCCGCAAAGGGGGCAGACTGGGATCATGTCCGACCTGCGTGAAGAGAACCCGTCCGGTTACACCCTCTGGGCCGTCTGGCGACGCAACCCCGATGCTCCCGTCACCGAGATCGACGCGACCGAGGTCGAGTCGATCGTCTCGCACATCGAGGACTCGGGCGTCACCGTCCGCGGCTTCTACGACGTCTCCGGACTCAAGGCCGACGCCGACCTCATGGTGTGGCTGCACGGTGCCACGGCCGAGGAGCTGCAGCGGGCGCTCCGTCGCCTGCGCCGCACCGAGATGCTGCGCTCGCTCCTGCCGGTGTGGAACGCCATGGGCGTCCACCGCGACGCCGAGTTCAACCGCGCGCACGTCCCCGGGTTCCTCCGAGGCATCGAGCCCAAGGACTGGCTCGTCCTCTACCCGTTCGTCCGCACCCCGGAGTGGTACCTCGCACCGGAGGGGGAGCGCCGCACGATGCTCGCCGACCACGGTCGCAAGGGCGCCGCGTTCACCGGTGTCATCGCGAACACCGTCGCAGCCTTCGCGCTGGGCGACTACGAGTGGCTGCTCCCGATGGAGGCGGATGAACTCACGGATCTCGTCGACATGATGCGCGACCTCCGCTACACCGACGCCCGCATGTTCGTGAAGGAGGAGGTGCCCTTCTACACGGGGCGCCGCCTGCGCTTCGACGAGATCGCGGACGTGCTGCAGTAAGCGCCATGAGCACCCCCATCCGTCTCGGCACCCGTCGCAGCGCGCTCGCGCAGGCGCAGTCGGGCCACGTCGCCGCAGCGCTCGAGAAGGTCACCGGCCGGCGCGTCGAGCTCGTCCCGATCACCAGCGAGGGCGACACCAATCGCGCCTCGTTGTCGGAGATCGGCGGCCTCGGCATCTTCGCCACCCGTCTCCGTGAGGCCCTCCTCGCCGGCGAGTGCGACTTCCTCGTGCACTCCCTCAAGGATCTCCCGACCGCGGTGCCGGAGTCGCTCGTCATCGCCGCGACGCCCCGACGGGAGGATGCCCGCGACGTGGTGCTCACCCGACACGGCATCCCGCTGCATGAGCTGCCGGCCGGGAGCGCGGTGGGCACCGGGTCGCCCCGCCGCATCGCGCAGGTCCACCGTCGTGCGCCCCGCGCTCACGTCGTGGACATCCGCGGCAACATCGACTCCCGGCTCTCCCGCGTCGCGTCCGGCGAGTTGGACGCCGTGATCCTCGCCGCCGCCGGGCTCTCGCGGCTGGGCACCGATTCGCCCCTGCATCGCGAGGAGCTCGGTCTCGCGGAATGGCCGACGGCGCCGGGCCAGGGGTCGCTGGCAGTCGAGACGCGGGCGGATGCCCCGGAGGAGCTGCGCGCGGCGCTGTCGGCGCTGGACCACCGCGAGACGCGGCTCGCGATCACGGTCGAGCGGGCCATCCTGGAGGGCCTGGACGCCGGTTGTCAAGCCCCCATGGCGGCGCACGCCGTCGTCCAGGGGGCCGAGATCCGCGTCAGGACAGTGGTCTACGCCCCGGACGGGGGTCGCCGGATCGGTCTGGACGTCACGGAAGCCCTGAACGGGGAGTATATTCATCGGAACGGCAGTGGCAATGGTGCGGATGCTGCCGATGGTGCAGACCCGATGCACGCAGCGCGTGAGTTCGGGCTCGCTGTTGCCCGTCGGCTGCTCGATCAAGGGGCGGCCGACCTCGTCCCTCAAGAGCAATCCGAATTGTCATGACCACTTCTGAAAGCAAGCAGGACCGACCGCTGGACGGCTGGCGCATCCTCGTGCCCCGTGGCGGACCCTGGGGCGACAGCGTCGCCGCGAGTCTCCGGAACCTCGGGGCCGTTCCCGTCGTCGCCCCGCTCATCAACTTCGCGCCCACGACGGACCAGGCGACGCTCGACCGGGCGCTGGAGCAGCTCGCGGCCGGTGAGTTCGATTGGCTGACCGTCACGAGCGCGACCACGGTGGACGTGCTGTTCGCCCACCGCGCCGTCGTGCCGAAGACCACGAAGATCGCGGCCGTCGGCGAGACGACGGCCACGGCGCTGCAGGCCGTGGGCTACGAGGTCGCCCTGGTGCCGGAACAGGACAACTCCGCGCAGGGCATGGCGCAGCAGCTCATCGCCCTGGAGCACGAGCCGCGCCGGATCCTGGCGCTGCGCAGCGAGATCGCCAAGCCCGTCCTCAGCCTCCTCCTTTCCGACGCGGGGCACGACGTGCACGGCGTCGTCGCCTATCGCACGGTCGGTGTCCCGGTGACGGAGCGCATCCGCCGCGATGTCGAGAACGGCCGGATCAACGCGATCCTCATCACCAGCGGTTCGGTGGCCGAGCAGGTGCGGGAGCAGTTCCCCGAGATCCCGGACGAGACGCTGCTCGCGGCGATCGGTCCCCGCACGGCGAAGGACGCCGAGCGCGCCGGTCTCCCCGTCTCGGTGGTCGCCGACCGGCAGACCATCGATGCGCTGATCGAAGCCGTCTCGCAGTTCACCCTTCCGCACGCGGCAGACGAGTTCGCGCCGTGAGCTTCCCCGACATCCGCCTGCGCCGACTTCGCCAGTCGCGCGCCGTCCGCGACCTCGTGCGCGAGACCTCTCTCGAGCCGCGGCAGCTCGTGCTCCCGCTCTTCGTCCGCGAGGGCCTGAGCGAACCGGTCGCCATCGGTTCGATGCCCGGTGTCGCCCAGCACTCGATCGACTCGCTGCGCGCTGCGGCCGTGGAGGCCGCGGAGGCCGGGGTCGGCGGCGTCATGCTGTTCGGCGTTCCCGCGGTGCGCGACGCCCGGGGCTCCGGCGCGGACGACCCGCAAGGCATCCTGAACGTCGCCACCGAAGCGCTCGCGGCCGAGGTCGGCGACGCCCTCGTCGTGCAGACCGACCTCTGTCTCGACGAGTTCACCGACCACGGTCACTGCGGCGTCCTCGCCGCCGACGGCTCCGTGGACAACGACGCGACCCTGGAGCGGTACGCCTCGATGGCCCTGGCCCAGGCGCGCGCAGGGTCCCAGCTGCTCGGGCTGTCCGGGATGATGGACGGCCAGGTCGCCGTGATCCGTCAGGCGCTCGACGCCGAGGGGTTCACGGACACGCTGATCCTGGCGTATGCCGCGAAGTACGCGAGCGCGTTCTACGGCCCGTTCCGCGAAGCCGTCGACTCGCAGCTCCAGGGCGACCGCCGAACGTACCAGCTCGACCCCGGCAACCGCCGCGAGGGCGTGCGGGAGGCCCTGGTCGACGAGGACGAGGGCGCGGACATCGTCATGGTGAAGCCGGCGATGGCCTTCCTGGACGTGCTCCGCGAGGTGCGCGACGCCGCGACCGTCCCGGTCTGGGCGTACCAGGTGTCGGGCGAGTACGCGATGATCGAGGCCGCCGCGGCGAACGGGTGGATCGATCGGCGTGCCGCGGTGCTCGAGTCGCTGCTCTCGATCCGTCGCGCGGGTGCCGACGCGGTGCTGACCTACTGGGCCACGGAAGCCGCCCGCTGGCTGCGCGGCTGAGCCTCCCTCCTGTCCGCAGACGGCCTTCGAAGGGCAGGCGGCGGGTTAGCCTGGAAGGGATGCCGGGAGAGCTCCGTGCATCACGGAGGAGCCTCGATGACCGACCGCAATGACGACCTTTTCTCTGCCGCCCGTGCGGTGATCCCCGGCGGGGTGAACTCTCCGGTGCGCGCCTACGGGTCGGTCGGCGGGACGCCGCGGTTCCTCGCCTCGGCGCGGGGAGCGACCGTGACCGATGCCGCGGGCAACGAGTACGTCGACCTCGTCGCGTCGTGGGGCCCCGCGCTGCTCGGCCACGCACAGCCCGAGGTCGTCGCCGCGGTGCAGGAAGCCGCCACCCGCGGGCTCTCGTTCGGCGCTCCCACCGAGGGGGAGGTCGAGCTCGCCGCGCTCATCGCAGACCGCGTCCGCTTCGGCGAGATCCGTCCCGTCGAGCGTGTCCGGTTGGTCTCGACCGGCACCGAGGCCACCATGACCGCCATCCGCCTCGCTCGCGGCGCGACCGGCCGCGATCTGCTCGTGAAGTTCGCCGGCCATTATCACGGCCACTCCGACGGCCTGCTCGCCGAGGCCGGCTCCGGGGTCGCCACCCTCGCGCTGCCCGGCTCGGCAGGCGTGCCCGCGCCGATCGCTGCGCAGACGCTCGTGATCCGCTACAACGACCCGGAGGCGCTCGCCGCCGTCTTCGCCGAGCACGGCCCGCGGATCGCGGCCGTCATCGTCGAGGCCTCGGCGGCGAACATGGGCGTCGTCCCTCCGCTGCCGGGCTTCAACCGCCTCATCGCGGAGACCGCCCACGCGCACGGCGCCCTCATGATCCTCGACGAGGTCCTCACCGGATTCCGGGTGCACCCGGCGGGCTTCTGGGGACTCCAGGCGGAGGCGGGGGAGGACTACCTGCCCGACATCCTCACCTTCGGGAAGGTCGTCGGCGGCGGTATGCCGCTGGCGGCCCTCGGCGGTCGTGCCGAGGTCATGGACCTTCTGGCGCCGCTCGGCCCGGTCTACCAGGCGGGCACGCTCTCCGGGAACCCGCTGTCGGTGGCCGCGGGCCTGGCCACGCTGCGACTCGCGACGCCCGAGGTCTACGCGACCGTCGACGCCGCAGCCGCTCGGGTGTCGTCGGCGCTGGACCGCGCGCTCGGCGAGGCCGGGGTCACCCACGCTCTGGCGTCCGCCGGCAACCTCTTCAGCGCGTCTTTCCGGGCCTCCGCTCCGCGCGACTACGCCGAGGCGCAGGCGCAGGAGTCTTTCCGGTACGCCGCGTTCTTCCACGCGATGCGCGAGCACGGGGTCGCGCTGCCGCCGAGCGTCTTCGAGGCCTGGTTCCTCACCGCCGCGCACGGCGAGGACGAGCTCCAGCGCATCGAGGAAGCCCTGCCGCACGCCGCCCGGGCCGCCCTCACCGCGCGTCCCTGACTTCCGCCGCCGCTCGCTCGCGCGAAGACAGGCGCCCGCGCGGGAACAGGGGCCCCTGGACCCTGCTGCCTGAGGTCGCGCGGATGCCTGCCCAGGGAGCGGCGGTCGCGAGGTCGGCGAGATCAGGCGCTCGCGCGGAGTCAGGCTTGCGCTCCCGGTAGCGGCCTGTTCCGGCGTGAGCGCCTGTCCTCGCGGGAGGTGGTTGCTGCGGGTGGGGGTGTGGGTGATTCCGACAAGGGATCGTTGCGTTCCTGTGAGCAACTTCCAGCCAACCGGGAGGGCGGCGCTGGCAGACTGGGGACATGGTGACGTTGTTGCTGGACCAGACGCAACTCGAGGTCGTGCTCTCGCCCATCGAACGTGCCGCCACCTTCCACCGTGAGAACGTCCGCATCGTGCGCGACACGATCACCAAGGTCCAACTGACCGATGACGCCTGGACCTGGCTCCGCGGCGTCCCGAACCCGGGCACCCACATTCCGGGCGTGCTGGCGGCGGGGAGCTGGAAGGCCGCGGGCAGCCTCGACTTCGTGCTGATCCGTCGCCGTCGCCCCAGCGTGGTCGTCGACCTCGAGGGCGACCCGCAGTACAACCGGCTGATCCTCACCACCCGGCACGGCCTCGCGCTCACGCAGGCTCTCCGCCTCCCCGTGTCAGAGGAGCCCGCGACGGTCGAGGAGATCGTCGCCACGGCCCCGACTCCCGTCTCGAAGGGCAGTCGTCGGCCCGTCATCCGGCCCCGTCCGGCCTGACCTCAGACGCAGAACGCCCTCCCGATCGGGAGGGCGTTCGTGTGTGCGGTTCAGCCGTGGTTCTCGTCGGAGTGCGCGCCGTGGTCGTCGTCCGCCTGCGCGTCGGGCGCCTGCTCCTGACCCGGAGCGTGCGCACCGGGCTCCTCCGAGGACTCGTCGTCCGCGGATGGCTGCTCCTCGGACGGGGTGGCCTCGGCGGGGGCGTCGCCCTCCGCGGACGCGAGCGGGTAGTCCCGGGGCTCGTCCTCGTAGTAAGCGCGGGCGGCGGCGGCGAGCATGGAGCTCACGGCCGCGGATCGCGGGTCCTCGTCGTCGGTCGCGGGATCGGATGCCTCTGCCGGCTGCGTCGTGTCGGCGGTCGCGGTCTCGTCGTTCGCGGCGGACGCGGCGTCGAGCTCGGAGAAGAACTCCACGCCGGCGGGCTCCGCTTCGTCGGCCGCGGACTCCGCGTCCTCTGCGTCGGTCGTGTCGTCGGCGGCGTCGATGTCAGACGGAGCCTCGGGGCCCTCGATCTCGGCGCCCGCTGCGGGGACGGACGCGTCGGGTGTCGTCTCGTCCGACTCCCCTGGGGCGGGAGCGTCCTGTCCCGCCGACTGCTCGGGCGATGTGCGCGCCTCCGCCGTGTCTTCGTCCGCCATCTCGGCGGAGGATGCCGCGAACAGGGCGGCGAAAGAGCGTCGCGGGGACTCGGTCGCGGGCACCGGCGCGGGAGCGCCGAAGAGGATGTCGTCGAACGAACGCGAGGAGTCGGACTCCGCGTCGGACGCGGAGTCCGACTCCGCATCCGTCTCCTCCTCGGCATCGCTCAACGTCAGCGCCGCGGTCTCCTCGACCACGGGGATGACCTGGACGGTCTCGTCGCCCGCAGCGGTCTCGACCACGGTCACGAGCTGGGTGGTCTCGTCGTCGACCGGGCCCTCGGCTCCCGCCGTCTCGTCATCGTCGCCGGACCCGGTGGCCGCGGCATCGCCGGGGATCTCCGTGCTGAGGTCATCGGCGAGAGCCGCGGCACCGCCGGCCGCGAGAGCGGAGGCGGCGGCACCGGCGGCCGCATCGCCTGTCGTGGCGGTCTCGGTCCCGGTCGAAGCGTCTTCCGACGGTTCGAGCGCCGGAGCGGTGTCGAACCGGCCGCCGCGCATGAGGTCGATGAAGACGTCCTCCAGCGTCGGGCCGCGCTGCACGAGCGTGCTCAGAGCGATACCGGCGTCCGCAGCCACGGCACCCACTCGGCTCGCGTCGGTGCCGCGCACGGTCAGGCCGGAGCGGAGCACCTCGATGTCGAACCCGGCGGCGACCAGTGCGGTCGTGAGGCCCGGGCGATCGACGGAGTCGACGACCACCGAGCCGCCGGCCGGATCGGCGAGGGTCTCGATGCCGCTCGACAGCACGAGGCGTCCCTTGGAGAGCACGAGGACGTGGTCGGCGACCTGCTCGATCTCGCTGAGCACGTGGGACGAGACCAGCACCGTGCGGCCTTCGTCGGCGAGGCGACGCATCAGCAGACGCATCCAGCGGATGCCCTCGGGGTCGAGACCGTTCGCCGGCTCGTCGAACACGAGCGCTCCGGGGTCGCCGAGCAGCGCGTGGGCGACGCTGAGGCGCTGGCGCATGCCGAGCGAGAACCCGCCGATGCGCGTGTCCGCTTCGCCCTCCAGGCCGACCAGGGAGATCACCTCGTCGACGCGGGCGAGGCGGATGCCGTTGGCCTTCGCGGCGATGGTGAGCTGACGACTCGCGGTGCGGCGCGGCCGGTAGGCCGTCTCCTCCAGGACCGCGCCGATGGTGCGCAGCGGCTGGCGCAGTTCGGCGTATGCGACGCCGCCGATCGTGGCGGTGCCGGACGTGGGGCGCACCTGGCCGAGCAGGATGCGCAGGGTCGTCGTCTTGCCCGCGCCGTTGGGGCCGAGGAAAGCGGTGACCGCGCCGGGCTCGACCCGTGCGGAGAAGTCCGAGACGGCCGTCACCTCGTTGAAGCGCTTCGTCACATTCGTGAACTCGAGCACCTGTCCTTCGGGCATCCGGGACCTCTCGTTGCGATGAACAGTTCCTCCTATCCTGCCGGAAAACCGCCCCGGAACCCGCATTTCGTGCGGAATCCGGCCGCATGCGACGGGGTAGCCTGGCACGCGTGACCGATACCCCCGCCGCGCCCCGTGTCCTCATCCGCACCGAAGGAGCGCTCGGGCGGCTCACGCTCAACCGCCCTGAGGCGATCAATGCGCTCGACGAGGACATGATCGCGGCCATCACGACGGCGCTCGTCGCGTGGCGCGACGATTCCGACGTGCAGATCGTCCTCATCGACGGTGAGGGTGAGCGCGGCATGTGCGCGGGCGGCGACGTGCGCCGCCTGCACAGCCAGATCACGTCGGGTCATCCGGAGCAGTCCGCAGAGTTCTTCCGCCGGGAGTACGCGATGAACGCCATGATCGCGGAGTACCCGAAGCCCGTGGTCGCGCTCGCCGACGGCATCACCATGGGCGGCGGCATCGGTCTCGCGGGGCACGCCGCGATCCGCGTGGTCACCGAGCGCTCGAAGCTCGCCATGCCGGAGACCCGGATCGGCTTCACGCCCGACGTCGGCGGCACGTGGCTGCTGGGGCGGGCGCCGGGACGGCTCGGCGAATACCTCGGTCTCACCGGGGCCACGATGAACGGTGCCGACGCCGTGTACGCGGGCTTCGCCGACCACTTCGTCCCCTCCGACCGCCTCGACGCGCTGCGCGAGGCTCTGGCGTACCGCGCCGATCCGACGAGCCCGAGCGAGATCGTCCTGCTCTTCGACGAGACGCCGGAGCCGTCCGCGCTCCCCGACGCGCGGGAGTGGATCGACGAGGTCTTCGCCGCCTCGACCGTGCCCGAGATCCTGGAGCGGCTGCGTGCGCTCGGCTCCGATGAAGCGGCCGCCGTCGCCGACCTGCTCGACGGACTGGCCCCGACCGGCCTCGTCGTGACCCTCGACGCCGTGCGGGAGGCGCGGGGGATGAGTGGGCTTCGTGCCGCGCTCGAAGGCGAGTACCGCCGGGTGCTGTGGTTCGTGAACGAGCACCCCGACCTGGTGGAGGGCATCCGGGCGCAGGTGGTCGACAAGGACCGCAACCCGAAGTGGCAGCCGGCCTCCCTCGCCGAGCTCGGCCCCGACGCCGGGGCGGCCGCGCGGGACTACGTTCCGCAGCCCGCGCTGTTCTGACGATCACGGCCCCGGTCACGACCGGGAAGTCCTTGATCGCCCGCGTGCAGAAATGGGCGGCGAGACGGGGGAGTGGTTCGCTGTGAGCGAAGGTCCTCCCGGAGGGGGATCCGAATGTCGCCGCTTCGTGGCACCCTGTCCTATGGCCGGTCGTCGGTCGGCATCCGTCTGCCGGGAGACCCGCCGCCTCCTCCTTCCTAGAAAGTCCGCCTGTGCTGGGAAAACTCCTCCTCCGATATCTGTCTCGCTACAAGTGGCTCCTCGTCGCCGTGCTGGTCTTCCAGTTCGCCAGCGCGGCCGCGACCCTCTACCTGCCCCGCCTCAACGCCGACATCATCGACAAGGGCGTCGCCCAGGGCGACACCGCGTACATCTGGCGCACCGGCCTGTTCATGCTGGCCGTGTCGCTCGGCCAGATCGTGGCCTCGGTCATCGCGACCTTCTTCGCCGCCCGCGCCGCGATGGGGGCGGGTCGTGACATCCGTGCCGACGTGTTCGGCAAGGTCAGCGGCTTCTCCGAGCGCGAGGTCTCGCAGTTCGGCGCCGGTTCCCTCATCACCCGCAACACGAACGACGTGCAGCAGGTGCAGATGCTGGCGATGATGGGCGCGACGATGCTCGTCACCGCGCCGCTGCTCGCGATCGGCGGCATCATCTTCGCCGTGCAGACCAACGCCGGGCTGAGCTGGCTGATCGCCGTCTCCGTCCCGGTGCTGCTCCTCCTCGCGGCGCTCGTCATCGGCCGCATGGTCCCGCTGTTCCGCAGCTACCAGGGCAAGCTCGACAACGTGAACCGCATCATGCGCGAGCAGCTCACCGGCGTGCGCGTGGTGCGGGCCTTCGTCCGCGAGCGCATCGAGGAAGAGCGCTTCCGCGGCGCGAACACCGACATCATGGTCGTCGGCCGCAAGGTCGGCTCGCTGTTCGTGCTGCTGTTCCCGCTCTTCATGCTCATCCTCAACGTGACCGTGGTCGCCGTCATCTGGTTCGGCGGCATCGAGGTCAACAACGGCACCGTGCAGGTGGGCACGCTGTTCGCCTTCATGCAGTACATCGGTCAGATCATGGGCGGCGTCATCATGGCGAGCTTCATGGCCATGATGATCCCGCGCGCCGCCGTCTCGGCCGAGCGCATCGGCGAGGTTCTGAACACCGAGTCGACGATGACCCGTCCGGCGGACGGCGTCACCGTCTTCCCGACGCCGGGTGCCGTCGCCTTCGACGACGTGTCGTTCACCTACCCCGGTGCCGACGCCCCGGTCCTCACCGGCATCAGCTTCGCCGCGGAGCCGGGCGAGACCGTCGCCGTCGTGGGCTCCACCGGGTCGGGCAAGACCACGCTCGTCTCGCTCATCCCGCGCCTGTTCGACGTCTCCGGCGGCTCCGTGCACGTCGGCGGCACGGACGTGCGGAACGCCGACGTCGAAGCGCTGTGGGACAGCATCGGCCTCGTGCCGCAGCGGCCCTTCCTCTTCACCGGCACCGTGGCCTCCAACCTGCGCTACGGCCGCGAGGACGCGACGGACGAGGAGCTCTGGCACGCTCTCGAGATCGCTCAGGGTCGTGACTTCGTCGAGGAGATGCCGGACGGCCTGAACTCCCGCATCGCCCAGGGCGGAACGAACGTGTCCGGCGGTCAGCGACAGCGCCTCGCGATCGCGCGGGCCATCGTGCACCGGCCGCAGGTACTCGTGTTCGACGACTCCTTCTCCGCACTCGACCTCACGACGGACGCCCGTCTGCGGCAGGCATTGTGGCGGGAGCTTCCGCACGTGACGAAGATCGTGGTCGCGCAGCGCGTCTCCACGATCACCGACGCCGACCGCATCGTGGTGCTCGAGGGCGGCACGATGGTCGGAGTCGGCACCCACGAGGAGCTGCTGGAGACCAGCGAGACCTACCGGGAGATCGTCGAGTCGCAGCTGGGGGTGGACGCATGAGCGAGCAGGACCCTTCGACACGCTCAGGGACCCAGGGTGCGGGCCCTTCGACGGGCTCAGGGACCCAGGGGGCAGGGTCAGGGACCCGAGGCCGGCGCCGTCGCGGACGGGGCGCGGCCGCCGCGCCCACGGCCGAGCGGGAGCTCACCGCCGAGGAGCAGTACGAGGCGGAGCTCGCCGAGCAGGCTCGGCAGCACTCCGGCGACTGGGACAGCGTCGCACCGGGCAAGGCCGACAACTTCGGCAAGAGCTTCGCCCGGATGATCGGGCTGCTCAAGCCCTCTGCCGTCTGGTTCGTCTTCGTGTCGATCCTCGGAGCGATCGGGGTCGTGCTGACCGTCGCCGCGCCGAAGGTGCTCGCCGAGGCGACGAACATCGTCTACCGCGGCTTCATCTCCATCCAGCTCGGCCAGCCGAGCGGCGACTTCCCCGGATTCCCCGCGGGGACGCCGCAGGACGTGGTGGTCGACGCGCTGCGTGATGCCGGACAGACCGACTTCGCGAACCAGGTGGGAGCGCTGGGCGACTTCCGGGTCGGCGACGGCATCGACTTCGACGCCCTGCGCTGGGTCATCGCGGCAGTCCTCGCGATCTACGTCGTGGCCGCGTTCCTCAGCTGGCTGCAGGGGTACGTCATCAACGTCATCATGGTCCGCACCATGTGGCGCCTGCGTGAGGCCGTCGAGGCGAAGATCAACCGGCTGCCGCTGGCGTACTTCGACAAGGTGCAGCGCGGCGAGCTGATCTCCCGCGTGACGAACGACATCGACAACATCACGCAGACCATGCAGCAGTCGCTGTCTGGTGCCCTGACCGCCGTGCTGACGGTGGTCGGCGTGCTCGTGATGATGTTCTCGATCTCGTGGCAGCTCGCGCTCGTGGCACTCGTGGCGCTTCCGCTCATGGGAGTGATCTTCGGCGTCATCGGTCCGCGGTCGCAGAAGGCCTTCGGCACGCAGTGGCGCAAGGTCGGGCGGCTCAACGCCCGGGTCGAGGAGGCCTTCTCCGGGCATGCCCTGGTCAAGGTGTTCGGCCGCGAGCAGGACGCCCTGGACAAGTTCAAGGCCGAGAACGAGGAGCTGTTCCAGGCGAGCTTCAAGGCGCAGTTCCTCTCGGGCATCATCATGCCCGCGATGACCTTCGTCGGCAGCCTCACCTATGTCGGCATCGCGGTGCTCGGCGGCCTCATGGTCGCGAGCGGGCAGCTGCGCCTCGGCGACGTGCAGGCGTTCATCCAGTACTCGCAGCAGTTCACGCAGCCGCTGTCCGAGCTGGGCGGCATGGCTGCGGTCGTGCAGTCCGGCACGGCGTCGGCGGAGCGGGTGTTCGATCTGCTCGACTCCGACGAGCAGGAGGCCGATGCCCCCGACGCCCCCGCGCTCCGCGAGGGCGAGGGCGTGATCGAGTTCGAGAACGTCTCCTTCTCGTACTCGCCCGAGCGTCCCCTCATCACCGATCTGTCCTTCCGGGTGGAACCGGGGCAGACCGTCGCGATCGTCGGCCCCACGGGTGCGGGTAAGACGACGCTCGTGAACCTCATCATGCGGTTCTACGAGCTCAGCGGCGGCCGGATCATGCTCGACGGTCAGGACATCTCGACCATCACCCGGGACGAACTGCGCTCCCGCACCGGCATGGTGCTCCAGGACCCCTGGCTGTTCGCCGGGAGCATCCGCGAGAACATCCGCTACGGCCGTTCGACCGCGACGGACGAGGAGGTGCTGGCCGCGGCGAAGGCGACCTACGTCGACCGCTTCGTGCACGCGCTTCCGGACGGGTACGACACCGTGCTCGACGAGGACGCGTCGAACGTCTCGGCCGGTGAGCGCCAGCTCATCACGATCGCGCGGGCATTCGTGGCGCAGCCGTCGATCCTCATCCTGGACGAGGCCACCTCGGCGGTCGACACCCGCACCGAGCTGCTGCTGCAGAACGCGATGGCGGCGCTCCGGCACGGACGGACCTCGTTCGTCATCGCGCACCGTCTGTCGACCATCCGCGACGCCGATCTCATCCTCGTGATGGAGCACGGCGACATCGTGGAGAAGGGCACGCATGACGAGCTCATCGCGGCGCAGGGCGCGTACTGGCGGCTGTACCAGTCGCAGTTCGAGCAGGCGGCGACTGACCTCGATGCGGAAGCGGCTCTCACCGGCTCGTCTCCGGTGGTCGTGACCGGCGAGGCGGACGCGGAAGCCAGTGCCGAGGAGCAGGCGGCGGACGCCGTGGCGGGAGCAGCCGTCGGCGCCCAGGTTCCGGCGGCCGAGTCCGCAGCAGCGCAGGCGCTTCTCGACGACGGCGCGGACGGCTCCACGCCCCGCGCCTGACCCGCTTCACGCACGATGCCCCACTCCGGATCCGGAGTGGGGCATCGTCGTCAGGACTCAGTCGTCCCCGGAGATGCCGAAGAGCTCGAGCGGGTGGGTGAGCCGCCACCACGGGCTCGGACCGTCCAGGTCCTCGTCGAGGACGAGCGCGGTCTCCGTGCTGTCGACAGGGCCGGTCGTGGTCAGGGTGCCGACCGTCCCGTCCGCCTCCCGTTCCTCCCCGAGGTCGAACACCGTCGATGCGGTCGCGCTCGCCCCGTTCCACAGCACGACGTCGGCGTCCTCGCCCGCGACCACGTCGACGCGCTCACCCCAGGCGGTGACCACGCGCCCGACCACCGTGCCCGCCGGGACGGCCGGGCCCTGGGCCTGCAACGCCGCCTCCGTCTGGGCGAACAGCGCACGGGTGAGGGCGAGACGCGCCTCGTCGTCCTCCTGGTTCAGCGCCGCGGCGTAGAGCCGGACCGTCGAGTCGCCGACGGCGACGTCCTTGGCGGTCAGCAGATTCCACCCGACGAGGGTGCCCGTCTTGATGCCGACGACACCCGGATCGGCGAGCATCCCGTTCGTGTTCTCGACCTTGCCTGCCCCGGGCAGGTCGACAGACCGGGTTCCCACGATCTCGGCGAACACCGGGTTGCGCATGGCCATCTCGCCCAGGGCCACGAGGGCCTCGGGGGTGGCGACGTTGCGTTCATCGAATCCCGACGGCGTCACCACCGTGATGCCGGAGAGCCCGCGTTCGCCGAGCCAGACCTCGGCCGCGGCCGCGAACTCCCCGTCGGACCCCCAGATCTCCGACGCCAGCCGGTCGATGTAGTTGTTGGCCGAGCCGAGCAGGGTGCCCTGGAGAAGCTGGTACTCGGTCAGCACTCCACCCACGGGGACATCGAGTGCGGACTGATTGGCGATCCGGTAGTCCCAGTAGCGGATGCTGTCGGCGTACGAGAAGGCGAACTCCGGACCCTGCTCCCCGGGGGCCAGCGGCAGACGATCCAGCACCATGAGGCTGCTGACGACCTTCGTGATGCTCGCGATGCTCACCGGAGCGGTGGTGGACGCCGCGGTCGTCATCCCGGCGATCCCGACAGCGCCGTCGCCGACCGCGGGCCAGGCGAGCGCGGCGGTGGGGGCGGCGACCGGGGTGAACTCGACGGCCTGGACGGTCGGGGCGACCTCGTGCAGCGGCCAGAGCAGCGTGGTGCCGGCGTAGGAGGCGACGAGGCCGACGAGCACACCGAGCGGGACGAGCAGTCCGGGGCCGGCGATCGCGGGTCGCAGTTTCGCGTCGCGCAGCAATCCCGTCTCGTCCTCCGTGCCGGCCGAGGCGTCGAACTCGGGCGTCGACGACTCCGCGGCGACGAGCGACGGGTCCACCCAGGTCAGCGCGGTCGCCGGAGCCGACGCATCGGCCCACGACACCGCTTCCGTGACCGGAGGGTCGAGCGCGGGCTCGGCGGACACGGGTGCGGAGTCTTCGGGCCGCGCGTCGACGTCGACGCCGCCGGACGCCTCTTCAGGGGGATCGGAAGCGGTCACTCGCTTACGGTACCGAATACCGCCCGGAATCCGCCGTGCGCGGCTCGGGACGCGCGGGCGGAACGGGGTAGGATCGACAGCACAACCACGGGAGTCCGGCGAGCCGGGCTGAGAGGGAGCGAATCGCGCTTCGACCGTCGAACCTGATCTGGGTCATGCCAGCGCAGGGAGGAGTTCACATGAGTACGTCCACGTCCGCATCCGCGTCTGCGAAGAGCACGGCCGTTCCGGCGCGCGGCTATCTGCGCTGGCGCGTCGTCGACATCGTCGTCGCCAGCGTCCTCGGCGTCGCCGCCGGTCTGATCTTCCTGGCCTGGAACGTCGGATACCTGGGGCCGAAGGCCCTGCTCGAGCCGTTGCTTCCCGGCCTCCAAGGGCTCCTCGACGGCCCGTGGCTCTTCGCGGGCGTGCTCGGCGGGCTCATCATCCGCAAGGCGGGCGCCGCGATCTACGTCGAGCTGCTGGCCGCCGTCGTCTCGGCGCTCATCGGCAACCAGTGGGGCGGCTTCCTCACGCTCGAGGCAGGCCTCGTGCAGGGACTCGGTGCCGAGCTGATCTTCCTGCTGTTCTTCTACCGCCGCTGGTCGCTGCCCGTCGCGATCCTCGCCGGTGCCGGCGCTGCGCTCGCGGGCGGCATCAACAACCTCGTCCTCTGGTACGCCGGCTCCGGTCCCGCCTTCACCGCGATCTATCTCGTGAGCACCGTGATCTCCGGGGCGGTCATCGCCGGTGCGCTGTCCTGGGTGCTCGCGCGCGGCATCGCGGCGACGGGGGCTCTCGACCGTTTCGGCTCCGGGCGCGAGGCGCGCGTGCGCGTCTGATGTCGTCCGAGCAGGTCGCTCCCGCCGGCGTCGAGGCCCGGGGGTGGGGGTGGCGACACGCGAGTCGCCTCGCCTGGGCGCTGCGCGATGTCTCGTTCCGCGTCGAGCCCGGCGAGCGGGTTCTCGTGCTCGGGGCCTCTGGCGCGGGCAAATCCACACTGCTGCACGGCCTCGCCGGTGTGCTCGGCGGCGAGGAGGAGGGGGAGAGCGAGGGGGAGCTGCTCATCGACGGCGGCCCCGCCGTGGCCACCCGCGGTCGGGCCGGGCTCGTCCTCCAGGATCCCGACTCGCAGGTGATCCTCGCCCGCGCCGGCGACGATGTGGCCTTCGGCTGTGAGAACCTCGGGGTGCCGCGGGCGGAGATCTGGCCTCGTGTCGAGGCGGCCATGGCGGCCGTCGGCCTCGACGTGCCGCTCGACCATCCGACCGCGGCGCTCTCGGGCGGCCAGAAGCAGCGCCTCGCCCTGGCCGGCATGCTCGCGATGCGCCCCGGACTCGTGCTGCTGGACGAGCCGACGGCGAATCTCGATCCCGAGGGCGTGCGCGAGGTGAGGGATGCGGTGGAGCGGATGCTCGCCGCGCGTCCCGCCACCCTCGTGGTCGTGGAGCATCGCCTCGAGGTGTGGCTGCCCCTCCTCACGCGGGTCATCGTGCTCGGCGCCGGCGGGGTCGTCGCGGACGGCACTCCCGCGGAGGTGCTCGGCACGGAGGGGGAGCGCCTGGCGGCGGACGGCGTGTGGGTACCCGGCCGCCCGCCGGCCGAGCCCCCCGCACCACGCGCGGCGCCCGGGGACGTGCTGCTCTCGGCGCACGGGCTGGCTGTCGCACGGGTGAAGGGGCGTCCGGTGGCGCACGACATCGACCTGGACGTGCGTGCCGGCGAGGCCCTCGCGATCACCGGGCCGAACGGCGCGGGCAAGTCCACGCTGGCCCTGACCCTCGCGGGGCTCCTCCCTCCCGCAGGGGGAGCCGTGATCGCGGCGCCGTCACTCGCGCAGGGGGCCAATCCGTCTCCGATCCGGTGGGCGTCTCGCGAGCTCCTCACACGGATCGGGATGGTGTTCCAGGAACCGGAGCACCAGCTCCTCGCCCAGACCGTGCGCGACGAGCTCGCGGTCGGTCCCCGCGCCCTGGGCGTCCCCGATGACGAGGTGTCTGCCCGCGTCGACGAGCTGCTCACCCGCCTGCGGCTCGCGCACCTGGGTGCGGCGAATCCGTACACGCTCTCGGGCGGGGAGAAGCGCCGCCTGACGGTCGCGGCCGCGATCGCCACGAGACCCCGGGTGCTGATCCTCGACGAGCCGACCTTCGGCCAGGACGCCCGGACCTGGGCCGAGCTCGTGGCGATGCTCGCCACCCTCCGGGACGAGGGATCGGCGATCGTCACCATCACCCACGATCTCGATGTGGCGCGCGCTCTGCACGCCACCCGGTTCGTCCTGGGGGCACCGGCATGACGGCGCTCGCCCCCGCCCCCACCCGCACCGGCGTCGTCGCCCGCATCAATCCGGTCGCCAAGCTGGGCGTGAGCGCGCTCATCGCCGTGCCTCTGGTCCTCACGCTCGACCCGGTGTCGGCGGCCGTCGCCCTGGCACTCGAAGCGGTGCTGTTCCTCTTCGCGGGCATCGGCTGGCGGGAGTTCTGGGTGCGCACGTGGCCGGTCTGGCTCGCGGCGCCGCTGACCGGTCTCACCATCGCCCTCTACGGCGAGACGAGCGGCACCGTCTACGTCGACTGGTTCGTGCTGCGCATCAGCGAGGGGTCGCTCGCGCTCGCCGTCGCCACGATGCTGCGCGTGCTCGCGATCGCCCTGCCCTCCGTGGTCCTGTTCATCACGGTCGATCCCACGGATCTCGCCGACGGCCTCGGGCAGATCCTGCGGCTTCCGGCCCGATTCGTCCTCGGCGCGCTCGCCGGCCTGCGCATGGTGGGACTGTTCCTCGACGACTGGCGTGCTCTCGAACTCGCCCGTCGCGCGCGCGGCGTGGCCGACCGCGGGCGCATCCGGCGCTTCCTCGGCATGGCCTTCGCCCTGCTCGTGCTGTCGATCCGCCGGGGCGCGAAGCTCGCGACAGCGATGGAGGCGCGGGGCTTCGGCGCCCCCGGCCGTCGCACCTGGGCGCGGGAGTCGCGCTTCGGCGCGCCCGAGTGGATCCTGCTCGCCGTCGGGGCGGCGATCTCCGCGACGGCGATCGCCGCCGCGGTCGCGACCGGAGCCTGGAACTTCATCCTCGGGCCGTCCTGACCCTCACCCCTTTCGGACGAGGGTCCCTGGAGGTCGGTCAGAGGCGGGGCTAGCGTCCGCAGGAGACAGTGCCATCGACACCGACCGAAAGGGACGTCCCATGAGCATCTCCTCCGCCGACGACCAGCCGCTCTTCACGCGGCCGGGCGAGGCCACCGTCGCACCACGACACGTCATCCCCGACACCGAGTCGCTCCCCGCGACGGCGAAGCAGATCGTCGAAGACGAGACGATCCTCGACGGCAACGCACGCCTCAACCTCGCGACCTTCGTCAGCACCTGGATGGACGACGAGGCGAAGCAGGTCTACATGGCCTCCTTCGACAAGAACATGATCGACAAGGACGAGTATCCGCAGACCGCCGCCATCGAGGACAACTGCTGGCACATGCTCGCGAACCTGTGGAAGGCCCCGGATGCGGCGCGCAGCATCGGCACGTCGACGATCGGCTCCTCCGAGGCGTGCATGCTCGGCGGTCTCGCGTTCAAGCGTCGCTGGCAGCAGGCCCGCCGTGCCGCCGGCAAGGACGCCTCCACGCCGAACCTCGTGATGTCGAGCGCGGTGCAGGTGTGCTGGGAGAAGTTCTGCAACTACTTCGACGTCGAGCCGCGCTACGTGCCCATCAGCGAGGAGCACAAGACGCTCGACGGCCACGATCTCGAGAAGTACGTGGACGAGAACACCATCGGGGTCGTCGCCATCATGGGCGTCACCTACACCGGCATGTACGAGCCGGTGGCGGAGATCGCCGCGGCGCTCGACGCGATCCAGGAGAAGACCGGCCTCGACATCCCGATCCACGTGGACGGCGCCTCCGGTGCCATGATCGCTCCGTTCCTCCAGCCGGACCTCGTGTGGGACTTCCGGCTGGAGCGTGTGCACTCGATCAGCACCTCGGGACACAAGTACGGTCTCGTCTACCCCGGCCTCGGCTGGGTGGTCTGGCGCGACGCGCAGTGGCTGCCGGAGGATCTCATCTTCCAGGTGAGCTACCTCGGCGGGGAGATGCCTACCTTCGCCCTGAACTTTTCCCGCCCCGGTGCTCAGGTGCTGCTGCAGTACTACCTGTTCCTCCGCCTCGGGTTCGAGGGCTACCGCGCGGTGCAGCAGGCCTCGCAGGACGTGGCGAAGTTCCTCTCCGCGGGCATCGCGAAGCTCGACGCGTTCGAGTTGTGGAACGACGGCAGCGACATCCCGGTGTTCGCCTGGCGCCTGAAGGACGGGCACACCGACAAGTGGACGCTCTACCACCTGCAGGATCGGCTCCGGATGCGCGGCTGGCTCGTCCCCGCGTACCCGATGCCCGCCGATCTGGAGGACCTCACAGTGCAGCGCATCGTCGTGCGCAACGGGCTCAGCATGGACCTGGCCGCCGAACTGCTCGACGCCATCACCGCCGAGGTGGCCCACCTCGACGCGCTCACGGCCCCCATGCCGTCCGACCACCCCGACTCGGCGTTCCACCACTAGGGGGCCGAGATGTCTGCTCCGCAGTCCGGTCCGACCGGCGCCGCGCCCGCGCCGCGCGTCTCCCGTCCCGCCGTCGCCGTCCTCGGCATCGGCCAGCTCGCCCTGCTCACCCTCGTCGTCGTGGCGAGCCTGCGGTCGCTGCCCGCGATGGCGATCTACGGCCTCGGCAGCATCACGCTGTACCTCATCCCCGCGGTGCTGTTCCTCGTCCCCACCGCCCTCGTCGCCGCGGAGCTGGCGACGGGGTGGAAGGGCGGGGTGTACGTCTGGGTGCGGGAGGCCCTCGGCAACCGCTGGGGATTCACCGCGGTGTGGCTGCAGTGGATCCAGAACGTCGTCTGGTTCCCCACGCAGCTCGCGTTCGTGGCCGGCGCCCTCGCCTTCGTCTTCCTCGACCCCTCGCTGTCCAGCTCCGGCTTCTTCACGGCCGTCATCATCATCGTCTGCTACTGGGGCGCCACGCTCGTCACGCTCCGCGGCGGCGACCTCTTCGCCAAGCTGGGCTCGTGGGGCGGCATCATCGGCACGCTGTTCCCGGCGGTGCTGCTCATCGTGTTCGGGGCGGTGTGGGTCTTCAGCGGGGAGAAGAGCCAGGTGCCGCTCGAGGCCTCGGCGGTGATCCCGCCGTTCACGGGTCTCGCGTCCATCGTGCTGATCGTCTCGAACGTGCTGGCCTACGCCGGCATGGAGGTGAACGCGGTCCACGTGAATCAGATGAAGGATCCCGGCAAGGGCTACCCGCGCTCGGTGTTCCTCGCCGCCGGCCTCATCCTGCTCGTCTTCATCCTGCCCACCATCGCGATCGCGGTCGCGGTGCCGAAGAAGGAGCTCGGGCTGACGAACGGCATCATGCTCGCGTTCGGGGAGTACTTCGACCACTGGGACATGGGATGGGCGACGGCCGTCGTGTCCGCGCTCATCGCCGCCGGTGCTCTCGCCTCGGTCGTGACCTGGGTCGCCGGTCCCTCCAAGGGCGTGCTGGCGGCCGCGGAGACGGGACTGCTCCCGCCGCTGCTGCAGAAGCGGAACAAGGCCGGTGTGCAGTCCGGCATCCTGATGCTCCAGGGAACCATCGTCACGATCCTCGCGGCGATCTTCATCATCGTGCCCAACGTCAGCGCCGCCTTCGTGGCGCTCATCGACATGGCCGCCGCGCTGTACCTCATCATGTACATGCTCATGTTCGCCTCGGCGATGGTGCTGCGGCGGAAGGCGCCGGACGTCCCCCGTGCCTACCGGGTGAAGGCTCTCCCGTTCGTCGCCGGCGTCGGGTTCTTCGCCTGCCTCGCGGCGTTCCTGCTCGCCTTCATCCCGCCCGACGGCTTCACCGCGTTCCCGGCCGCCGCGTACCCGTGGATCGTCGGTGTCGTGATCGTCGTGCTCGGCGCTCCGCCGTTGCTGTTCTACGCGCTGCGGAAACCGTCGTGGGACCGGCGCCCGGCCGACGGGAGCCTCCTCAGCGACGCCCACCCGGAGGCGTGAGCCCGGCTCAGGACTCGTTCCAGAGTCGTCGGTAGTACTCCAGCCTCGGGCGGTCGGGGTCGACGCCGTAGGCCGCGATGAGCGTGTCCTCCCACCCGGGACCGAAGTTCCACAGCGTGCTCATGGCGGCCACGGCGATGTCGGCCCACCGGTCGGCGACCCCGAGCGCGGCGAGGTCGACGTGGGCGACCGGACGGCCGTCGTCGTCGAGCAGGGTGTTGGGAAGGCACGCGTCGCCGTGGCAGACCACGAGCCGATCGACCGGCGGGGGCTCGTGCAGGTCCGTCGGCACCGTCGTCCCGCGGGCGGCGGCGTTCGCGATGCGCTCCGTAGGGCTCCACGTCCACGGGCACTCCGCGACGGGGAGGGCGTCGTGCAGGAGGCGCAGACCGACCCCGACCGCGCGCACGGCGGTCTCCGGAGACGACGCCCAGCGCGGATCCACCGCACTGCTGCCGGGGAGGGCTGTCGTCACGAGCCACTCGTACGCCTCGTCCTGGCCCTGGGAGATCACCTCGGGCACGGTGGTCCAGGTGCGGGCCCAGCGCATCCGCTCGGCCTCGTCACGCATGTTCGCCTCGGGATCGAGGGGACCCCATTTGATGTAGCGGCCGTCATCGGTGCGGAAGGTCAGGCCGCCGAGCGCGTTGCGCCACGCGGGGGTCAGTGCGGCCCCGGCGGCGAGTTCGCGCACCCGGGCGGGGACCTCGACGGACGCTGCGGGGATGCTCACCCGTCCATCCTGCCGGAACGCCGGTGTCGTAGGCTCGGGGGCGACGCGGCAGGCCTGCGGTGACACCAAGAACCGCATAGGCTGGGACTGCGTTCCATGCATGTCGCACGACGACGTTCGAAGGAGAACATCAGATGCAGATCAGCGGACAGGGGGCCCTCGTCACCGGCGGCGCCTCCGGACTCGGACTGGCCACCGCCCGTCGGCTCACGGCCGCGGGCGCGCACGTCACCATCATCGACCTCGCCTCGTCGAAGGGGGAGGAGGTCGCGGCGGAGCTCGGCGGTCTCTTCGTCCCCGCCGACGTGACGAGCGTCGACGAGGTCAAGGCCGCCGTCGCCGCCGCACAGGCCGCCGCACCGCTACGGGTCGTCGTGAACTGCGCCGGCATCGCCCCGCCCGCCAAGGTGCTCGACCGGGACGGCACCCCCGCCGTCCTCGCCGACTTCGAGCGGATCGTCCGGATCAACCTCGTCGGCACGTTCAACGTGATCTCCCAGGCCGCCGCCGTCATCGCCGCGAACGAGCTGCACGACGAGGAGCGGGGCGTGGTCGTGAACACGGCGAGCGTCGCCGCGTTCGACGGGCAGATCGGGCAGCCGGCGTACTCGGCCTCCAAGGGCGGGGTGCACGCGATGACCCTGCCGATCGCCCGCGAGCTCGCCCGCCACGCCATCCGGGTGTGCACCATCGCCCCCGGGATCATGGAGACGCCGATGCTCATGGGGCTGCCGCAGGAGGCGCAGGACTCGCTCGGCCAGCAGGTGCCGTTCCCCGCTCGCCTCGGACGCCCCGACGAGTACGCCGCCCTCGTGCAGCAGATCGTCGAGAACGGCTACCTCAACGGCGAGACCATCCGCCTCGACGGTGCCATCCGCATGGCCCCGCGGTGACCCCTCCCGGCGTTCGAATCGCCTGAATGACCCGATTCGAGCCGGAAATCCAGCCAATCACGCGATTCGAAACGAGAACCATGAGCACACTCGCCGGAAAGACCATCCTCATGTCGGGCGGAAGCCGCGGGATCGGCCTCGCGATCGCCCTGCGCGCGGCCGCGGACGGCGCGAACATCGCGATGCTCGCCAAGACCGACTCCCCGCACCCGAAGCTCGAGGGCACCGTGCACAGCGCTGCCGAGCAGATCCGCGCCGCCGGCGGCCAGGCGCTGCCGATCGTGGGCGACGTGCGGGACGACGACCACATCACCGAGGCCGTCATGAAGACGCAGGGCGAGTTCGGCGGGATCGACATCGTCCTCAACAACGCCAGCGTCATCGACCTCTCCCGGTCGCTCGACCTCTCCGCGAAGAAGTACGACCTGATGCAGGACGTGAACGTCCGCGGCACCTTCATGCTCTCCCGGGCCGCGGTGCCCATCCTCAAGGACGCCGAGAACCCGCACATCCTCTCGCTCTCGCCGCCGCTGAACCCCACCCCGAAGTGGCTCGGCGCCCACACCGGGTACACGCTGGCGAAGTACGGCATGACGATGGTCACGCTCGGACTCGCGGCGGAGTTCGCGGCCGACGGCATCGCCGCCAACACGCTCTGGCCGCGCACGACGATCGCGACGGCCGCGGTGCAGAACCTCCTCGGCGGGGACAAGGTGATGGCCGCGAGCCGGACGGCGGACATCTACGCCGACGCCGCCTATGCCGTGCTCACCCAGCCGGCGCGCACGTACACGGGGCAGTCGCTGATCGTGGAGGATGTGCTCGAGGCGAACGGCGTCACCGACTTCTCGGGCTACGCCGCCGTCCCCGGCACTCCGGACAGCGCGCTGTTCCCCGACATCTTCCTCGACTGACGCGCTTCGACAGGCTCGGCGACCCACCGCTGGGTCCCCGAGCCTGTCGAAGGGGTGGGTCCCTGAGCCCGTCGAAGGTCGCTGAGCCCGTCGAAGGGCTAGAGCAGCAGGTACACGGCACCGAGGACCGTCAGCACGATCACGATGCGGTCGAAGAGCCGCTGGTCCAGGCGCCGCGCCACCCGCAGGCCGAGCAGCGCGCCGAGCACCACGAGCGGCGCGAGGATCGCATCGGTGAGCAGCACGGGGCCGGTGAACAGCCCGATCCCGGCGAGGAACGGCACTTTGATCACGTTGATGATCGCGAAGAACCAGGCGGAGGTGCCGAGGAAAACCTGGACGGGCGTGCGGGTGGCGAGGAAGTACATCGACATCACCGGCCCGCCCGCGTTGGCCACCATGGTCGTGAAGCCGCCCAGCGTCCCGTAGACCCCGGCCAGCACCGCACCGCCCCTGGCCGCCGCCTCCTGCTCCGCCCTGGCCTGCCGCCACCGGCGCCACAGGGTCACGGCGATCATGAGCAGCAGGATCACGCCGATGGCGCGGCGAACGACCCCGTCTCCTGTCAGCGCGAGGAACGCGAAGCCGAAGAGGAGTCCTGCCACGACCGCCGGTGCGAGCCGGAGCAGCGTGGGCCAGTGCGCATGCCGTCGATAGGCGAGCAACGCGAACACGTCGCCCACCATGAGCAGCAGGAGTGTCGCCGCCGTGGAGGTCCGCGCCGGGAGCACGGCGGCGAACAGGGCGATCGCGAGGATGCTGCCGCCCGGAAGAGCGGTCTTCGAGATCCCGATGACGACCGCGGCCACGCCGAGAGCGGCCCAGGCCCAGGGATCGAGCGCTGTCACCGCCGGAGCTCGGCGACGATGGCGTCGTACCCGCGGGCGGCCGCGAGGTCGACCGGCAGCACGCCGTCGCCGTCGCGGATGGTCGCGTCGGCGCCGCCGTCGAGGAGAGTGCGCACCACCTCGACGTACCGGGCGGAGCCGTCGCCGAGCACGATCGCCTCGTGCAGGGCGGTCCAGCCGAGGTTGTTGATGTGGTCCGGATCGACGCCCGCCTCCAGGAGGATCTCGACCGTCGGCAGCAGGCCGCGTTCGGACGCGGGGATCAGCGCCGTGCCGCCGAAGCGGTTCGTGCTGCGAAGGTCGGCCCCGTGCGCCAGGGTCATCCGCAGGATCTCGTCATGCCCGCGGGCGCCGGCGTAGAGAAAGGCGGAGTCCTGGATGTCGTCCTTCGCGTTCACGTCGGCGCCGGCCTCGATCAGGAGCCGTGCCGCGTCGACGCGGTTCGCCTTGGTGGCCGCGACCAGGGGAGTCATGCCGCCGTCGCCGCGGGCCTCGATGTCGGCGCCCGCGTCGAGCGCGCGGCGGACCGCGTCAGCGTCGCCCGCGGCGGCCGCAGCGAGCAGGTCGGATGTGGCGTCGGTCATGGGAGCCTCCGGGGTCGGTGGTGCGGGATGCGACGGCGCGGCCGTGCAGGCCGAGGCGAGCAGCAGCGCGCCCGCGAGCGCGACAGCCGCCGCCACCCGTCGCATCCGCATGCATCCGGTATACCAAATGATCCCGGAGGTGGGCGGTTCAGCCTCGCGTGGCAGCGAGGGCGGCCGCGAACCGCGAGGCCCGCTGCTCGATGTCGGCCCAGTCCGCGTTCGCGATGGCGGTGCCGTTCGCGAGGTCTCCACCGGCTCCCACGGCGACAGCGCCCGCCGCGAACCAGTCGGCGAGGTTGTCGGGCTTCACGCCGCCCGTGGGCATCAGCGGGGCGTCGGGGAACGGTCCGCGCAGCGCCCCGAGGTAGGCGGGGCCGCCGAGCGAGGCGGGGAAGATCTTCACGACGTCGACCCCGAGCTCGAGTGCGCCCATGACCTCGGTCGGCGTCATCGCGCCGGTCATCACGACGCGGTCGGTGTCGAGCATGGCGCGCGTGAGATCGGGAAGGGTTCCCGGGCTGACGAGGAACGCGGCACCCGCGTCGGCGGCCCGGGTCGCCTGCTCCGACGTCGTGACGGTGCCGGCGCCGATGTACGCGGCGTCTCCGTGACGGGCGATGAGTTCGCGGATCACGGCCGGGGCGTCCGGAGTCGAGAAGGTCACCTCGATGCCGGAGACGCCGCCGCGGATGATCGCCTCCGAGGCCTCCAGGGCCAGTTCCGGCGACGGGGCGCGGAGGACGGCGAGGATGCCGGTGGTGCGGGCGCGGGCGAGACGGTCGGACATACTGCTCCTTGATCGAGGGGACGGGCCCATTCTTCCGCACCGCAACTTGTCATTACAAGTAGCCGTGGAGCGGCGAGCGAAGAGGGGTCGTGCCCAGGTGCCTCCCACCCGCATCCCGGTACCCTGGAGGGATGGCCGAGAACCCCCGCACACCCGAGACGCGCTCCGCGACAGCGCCCGCGTCGTCCCGTTCGGGGGCGATCCGCGAGACCCGTACCCCGCAGGTGCGCCCCGCGACCGAGGGCTGGACCCAGAAGAAGGACGCGGAAGGGCGCCCCCTGCTGCAGTTCGCGAGCCCGAAGCGCGGCAAGCCGCCGGTCCACCTCGCCGACCTCACCCCGGCCGAGCGCATCGAGAAGGTGAAGGAACTCGGGCTCCCCGGCTTCCGTGCCAAGCAGCTCGCCACCCACTACTTCCGGCACTACACGTCCGACCCCGCGGAGATGACCGACCTCCCCGCCGGTATCCGCGACGAGCTGGTCGCCGGCATGCTTCCGCCCCTCATGACCGAGGTGCGACGACTGGAGACCGACCGCGGCGACACCATCAAGTTCCTGTGGCGTCTGCATGACGGTGCTCTCGTCGAGTCCGTCCTCATGCGCTATCCCGGCCGCATCACGCTCTGCGTGTCGAGCCAGGCCGGCTGTGGCATGAACTGCCCGTTCTGCGCCACCGGGCAGGCGGGACTGACCCGCAACATGTCCACCGCGGAGATCATCGAGCAGATCGTCCGGGCCAACCGGGCCATCGCCAACGGTGAGCTGGGCGGCAAGAAGCGCGACGACCACAGCATGGAGCGCGTCTCCAACATCGTCTTCATGGGGATGGGAGAGCCGCTCGCCAACTACAAGCGCGTCATGGACGCGGTGCGCACCATGGTCGCCCCGCAGCCCGATGGTCTCGGTATGAGCGCGCGTGGCATCACGGTGTCCACCGTGGGTCTCGTGCCCGCGATCCGGAAGCTCGCCGACGAGAACATCCCCGTCACGTTCGCCCTGTCGCTGCACGCCCCCGACGACCACCTTCGCGACGAGCTCATCCCCGTGAACTCGCGGTGGAAGGTCGACGAGGCGCTCGATGCGG
This sequence comes from Microbacterium sp. C-MGS6, assembly GCF_058140415.1. Lineage (NCBI taxonomy): Bacteria > Bacillati > Actinomycetota > Actinomycetes > Micrococcales > Microbacteriaceae > Microbacterium > Microbacterium sp. C-MGS6. Next base: position 3,148,199 of record NZ_CM176934.1, on the reverse strand, counting down.
CCTACGACTACTACGCCAAGACCGGTCGTCGGGTGTCCATCGAGTACGCACTCATCAAGGACATGAACGACCATGCGTGGCGGGCCGACCTGCTGGCGGAGAAGCTCAACCAGCGCGGTCGCGGGTGGGTGCACGTGAACCCGATCCCGCTGAACCCGACGCCGGGTTCGATCTGGACGTCGTCGGAGAAGGACGTCACGGACGAGTTCGTGCGGCGGCTGAACGACGCCGGCATCCCGACGACCCTCCGCGACACCCGTGGCAAGGAGATCGACGGCGCCTGCGGTCAGCTCGTGGCGACGACCGAGGACGAGGCTGCTGCCGCTGCCCTGGCCTGACGCGCGCGGTCGCGAGCCGCATCCGCGGCGCCGAGTCGCTCGGCCCGGTCGAGCCATCCGGTGATGGTCGCAGGGCGGGCGTGCTTCACGCCCAGCATCCGCGTTGTGCGGACGGCGCGGATGCCGCAGAAGCGCAGAGTGTTGCGGGCGACCTGGGTGTGCGCGGGCATTCCGGTGAACGGCACGGCGTACCAGGGCGTGTCCGCGAGCAGGAGCAGCCGGCCGTGCCGCGCCGGGAGGAGCCCCTGGGGGAGTCCGCGCTTCGTGTAGCGGTACTCCTGCTGGGGGAGGAGGGTGCGGTCGAAGAACCCTTTGAGCAGTGCGGGCACCGAGCCCCACCACAGCGGGGTGGTGACCACGAGCGCATCGGCTTCGTGGAGCGCGCGCCGCGCGTCGACGAGGTCGGGCTCGAGCGTCATGCGCTCCCGGTAGCCGAATCGCAGGTTCGGGTCGAAGTCGAGGTCGCGCAGCGCGAGCAGGCGCGCATCGCCGTGGCCGTCCGCGTAACGACGGGCGAGGGCGGCGGTGAGCGAGCGGGCGTCGGGGTGGCCGTCGATGACGAGTGCGGACATGCGGTTCCTATCTGGACAGTGTCAACCTGGTTGGACAGTGTCAACATAGGAAACAATGTTGCTTATGTCAAGTTCGAAGGACGGCTACCACCACGGTGATCTGGCGCGTGCGCTCGAGGACGCCGCGATGCGGCTGCTCGAGACGAGACCGGCCGCCGAGATCAGCCTCCGCGAAGTGGCGCGCGCGGCGAACGTCAGCCACAACGCCCCCTATCACCACTTCTCCGATCGCCTCGGGCTGCTCAAGGCCCTGGCCGAGCGGAGCATGGCCGACCTTCTCCGGCAGGTGCGTGTGGCGGCCCAGGGTGCCGCGACGCCGCACGACGCCCTCGTCGCCGGAGGATCGGCCTACATCCGCTTCGCCGTCGAGCATCCCCACGCGTTCGATGCCGTCTACGACCCCACCGTGTGCGTACCGGGGTCTCCTACCGAGACCATGGCCCCGCTGATCGAGGCGCTCGAGGGCGTGCTCGCGGAGGCGGCCGCCGCGGCGGGGCTCGACCGCCCGGCGGACGTCGTGTCGCTGTGGGGGCTGATGCACGGCCTGGGCACCCTCGCCGCGGCCGGCCACTTCACGCTCGACGACGCCCTGTCCGCCTACGCGGCCTCTCTCACCCGCTGACTCTTTCGAGTCGCGCACCTTGCTCCATTCCCGGCCGAGATGGAGCGATCTGCGCGATTCGAAGGGTTCTCGCCCCGGTCTTCCACGGTATGCACAGGCGGAGTTTCGTAGATTGTCGGGATGCCCTATTCCGCCCACCGCCCGGGTCGCTTCGACTCGCAGGGTCGGATCATCATCGACGGCGACCCGAACGCCGAGACGGATGACCTCGACTTCCTGCGCGAGTACGAGCCGACCGGCGACACACCCGCGCAGCCCGACGTCGCGTCCGACGACCCGACGTCCGAGCCGGTGACGGCGCCCGACGCCCCGGTCGACGCGGAGCCCGCCCCCGACCGTCCGGCGCGCCCGCAGCGCGTCCGGAAGTCGCGTCGCCGACGCACCGCCGCCGAACGCCTCCGTGCTCTCGCGATCCTCGGCGGGGCGGAGGGCGAGATCCTCGACAGGGTCCCCGGCGAGACCCCGCGCTTCGTGCAGATGTTCTTCGTGCTCGCCGGGACCGCCTTGGTCAGCGCGATCTCCATGCTCTTCGCCCTGACGACGGGGGTGCGCGCGGCGGTCTGGCTGGCCATCCCGCTCGCGATCGTGTGGGCACTGATCATCTTCAACCTCGACCGCTTCCTCACCTCGACCATGACGTCGACCCGCAACGTCTGGAAGCTCATCGGCCTCGCGATCCCCCGCGTCATCATGGCGGCGATCATCGGGTTCGTCGTCGCGGAGCCGCTCGTGCTGCAGATCTTCCACAACGACATCTCCCGGGAGGTCGCCGCGACCAACATCGTGCAGGCGCAGTCCGACCAGGAGGCGCTCGAGACCGGTCCGGAGAAGAAGGCGCTGGACGCGGCGTCCGAGCGCGTCGCGGCGCTCGAGAACCAGGCGGCGACGGGCATCGTCGCCGGGACCGAGTCGTCATCGGCCACGGAGTCGGCCGCCCAGTCCACGGTCGACGATCTGACGGCCAAGCTCACGGAGCAGCAGGCGGTGATCGACCAGGCGCGGACGCTGTATCAGTGCGAGCTCACCGGCGAGGGCGCGGGCACCGTTCCCGGCTGCACCGGTGTGAACGGCGAGGGTGCGAGCTCGCAGGCCGCGCAGGCCCAGCTCGCCGAGGCCCAGCAGACCTACGATGCACTGGCCGCCCAGCTCCGCACGGCCAACGAGGAGCTCGCCGCTGCCGGAAGCGCCGCCAAGGAGAACACCACGGCGTCGGAGTCGCAGAACCGTCAGCAGGCGCAGGACGAGCTCCCCGCCGCGCGCGACACGTATGAGCAAGCGCTCGCGGCTTACAACGCCCGGGCGGACTCCGTGGCGCAGGGCAACGCCGGGGCGGTGGGACTGCTGAGCCAGATCAGCGGCCTCAACCGCCTGAGCGAGAAGGAGCCCACGATCCTGTGGGCGCACATCCTCATCGCGGCGCTCTTCTTCATGATCGAGCTACTGCCGGTGCTGGTGAAGGTGCTGACGAGCTACGGCGACCCGAGCCTCTACGAGAAGGCGCTGGCCATCCGCAAGCAGGTCGCCCTGGACAGGGTGACGGCGGAGGGCTTCCGCGACCGCGCCGACATCGTCACCACCCCCGGGGCTCAGGCCACCTGACTCCTTTCGAATCGCTCACTGTGCTCCATCCCGGCCGGGTTCGGGACAAAGTGGGCGATTCGAACGCGGGAGAGGTCCCCGGACCGGGACGCCAGCGCGAGAGAACGCGTCAGGGCGACCGTGGACGGGGTGGTCTGCCACGGGGTGCCGGTCACGCCGGCCTCGATGAGAGCGAGCGGTCCGAGGAGGGTGGGGTCGTGGGTGCGGGCGTCGTCGCCGAGCCAGTCGAGGAGTTCGCCCATGGTCCAATCCCGGTCGATTGGACCGAGATCGAGCCCGAAGCTGGTCGTGGGAACTGTCATTGGTCCAGAATCGGGTCTCATGGACACCCTCGACAGGGCCAATGCGACGCCGGTGGCCCACGGATCGGCCCCCGGCCCTCTCGTCCAGGGCGGGGAGGTCTCCGCGGCCGCGCTCGCCGCACGCCTCGGCCGCTGGGCCCATGGCGACGGCACCCTCTCCACCCGACTCGCTGCAGGGATCGCCGCCCTGATCGGCAGTGGTGAGCTGCGCCCCGCCGACCGCCTGCCTGCCGAACGCGCCCTCGCCGCGGTGGTCGCGGTCTCGCGGGGCACGGTCGTGTCCGCCTATGCGTCCCTCGCGGAGCAGGGTCTCGTGGAGCGCCGGCAGGGCAGTGGGACGAGGGTGTCGGGGGCGAGGACGGCGCCCGCGGCCGACCGCCGTCCGGGACGTGGCGAGGCGCTGTTCTCGGCACTCCCCAACGCGATCGACCTGCTCCGCACGGTCCCGCAGATCCCGGATCTGGGTGTGCAGCTCATCCGCGACCACCAGCCGCGGCTCGACCTCGCCCTGCTCCCGGAGACCGACCCCGCGGGTCTCCCGGCCCTCCGCGAACTCATCGCCGACATGTACCGCGCCGAGGGGACGCCGACCACGCCCGAGCAGATCCTCGTGACCCACGGCGCGCAGCAGGCCATCAGCCTCGTCGTCAACGCGCTCGTGGAGCCGGGGGACGTCGTCCTCGCGGAGGAGATCACGTGGCCGGGCGTGACCGACTCCGTGGGGTTGCGCGGCGGGACGGTCCACGGCGTGCCGATGGGGGCGGACGGCCTCGACGTCGATGCGCTGGAGCAGGCGATGGCCCGACTGCGTCCCGTGCTCGTCGCGCTCAACCCGCACCACCAGAACCCGACGGGGACGCGTCTGCCCGGGGCGGCGCGGCATCGCGTGGCCGAACTCGCCGCGCAGTACGGGGTGCCCGTGATCGAGGACCGCGTCGTCGCCGGCATCTCGTTCGACGGGATCGTGCCGCCCACGCTCGCCTCGGAACGGCCGGACGCCCCGGTGCTCGTCGTCGAGTCCGTGTCGAAGTGGGCCTGGGCCGGGCTGCGGATCGGGTGGCTGCGCGCCGACCCCGTCCTGGTCCGACGGCTGCGCGGTGCGCGCCAGCTCGCCGACCAGTCCACGAGCGTGCCCGGCCAGCTCCTCGCCCTCGACCTCATCGCCCATGCGACGGAGCTCCGCCGCGCCAACAGTCGCGTGCACCGGGAACGCCTCCTCCTGCTGCAGGAGTTGATGGCCGCGCACCTCCCCGACTGGACCTACGACGCTCCGCGGGGCGGACTCTCGCTGTGGGCGGGGCTGCCTCGGGGCTCTGCGGCGGCTCTCGCGCGCGTCGCTGCCGCGCACGGGGTCTCGATCGCGGGCACCGGGGCCTTCGCGGTCTCGGCCGCCGCGCCGGACGACCACGTGCGTCTGCCGTTCACCGCGCCGGACGACGTGCTCACCGAGGGGGTGCGCCGCTTGGGCGACGCCTGGCGCGAGTACCGGGAGACTCTCAGCAGCCCTGCCTAGGGTGACCGCATGACACCGGTGCCGCGCCCCACCCTCTGGATCTGCGTCGCGGGCGTGCTCGCCGTCACCGCGTATGCCGCGCTCGCCGCCGTGCAGATCCTCGTGCTGAACCCGCTCGCCGCGGCGCCGGGCGGCCTCTCCCTCGATGAGGTCAGGGCCGCGATGTCGAACGCCGGAGAGAGCCTCATGCCGCAGACCGTCCTCGGCATCCTCGGCGCGGGTGTGTGCCTGGGAGTCGGGACGGCGGTCGTCTGCCTCCTCACGCGGGCTCCGGCGGTGGTGGCCGGCATGACCTTCCTCGCGCTGCTCATGGGCGGGGCGCCGGCCTACTTCGTCGCGTCGTTCGGCCCCGGCATGGGGCTCGCCGACACCTTCGGCATCAGCGGCGCCGATGCCTCCCCGTGGGCGCTGCCCCTGTACGCGGTCAGCGCGCTCTCCGCGGTCGGGGTGCTGGTCGGGGCCGCGGTCACGTCCCGCCGCCGCGAACCTTCGCCCGCCACTGCCTGATGATCGCGGCCGATCCGGCCCGCCGGTCCCCCTGGCGGGACTAGCGTTGGTCCATGGTCAACTATCGCTATCTCGGCAACAGCGGTCTCAAGGTCTCGGAGATCACCTACGGCAACTGGGTCACGCACGCCTCGCAGGTCGAGGACGACGCCGCGGTCAAGACCGTGCACGCCGCCCTGGATGCCGGCATCACCACGTTCGACACCGCGGACACGTACGCCAACACGGCCGCCGAGGTCGTGCTCGGCAAGGCCTTGGAGGGTCAGCGTCGCGAGAGCCTCGAGATCTTCACGAAGGTCTACTTCCCGACCGGTCCCAAGGGTCCGAACGACACCGGCCTGAGCCGCAAGCACATCATGGAGTCGATCAACGGCTCGCTGCAGCGTCTCGGCACCGACTACGTCGACCTGTACCAGGCGCACCGCTTCGACCACGAGACCCCGCTGGAGGAGACGTTCCAGGCCTTCGCCGACATCGTGCGGCAGGGCAAGGCGCTCTACATCGGCGTCTCGGAGTGGACCGCGGAGCAGCTCCGCGACGGGCACGCGCTGGCGAAGCAGCTCGGCATCCAGCTCATCTCGAACCAGCCGCAGTACTCGATGCTGTGGCGGGTCATCGAGGGCAAGGTCGTCCCCGCGTCGGAGGAGCTCGGCATCTCGCAGATCGTCTGGTCGCCGATGGCGCAGGGCGTGCTCAGCGGCAAGTACCTGCCGGGGCAGCCGGTGCCGGAGGGCTCGCGGGCGACCGACCAGAACTCGGGCGCGGGCTTCATCAAGAGCTTCCTGCGGGACGACATCCTCACCGCGGTGCAGCGCCTCAAGCCGATCGCCGAGCAGGCGGGGCTCTCGATGCCGCAGCTCGCGATCGCGTGGGTACTGCAGAACCCGAACGTCGCGGCGGCCCTCGTCGGCGCCTCCCGCCCGGAGCAGCTCGCCGACACGGTCAAGGCCTCCGGCGTGAAGCTCGACGCCGACACGATGACCGCGATCGACGAGGCTCTCGGCGACACGGTCAACCGCGACGCCGAGCACACGTACTCGGTGTCGCCGAAGTCCCGGCTCGTCTAAGCCTTCGAAGAGCGCAAATGGTCCCATTCCGTCGCGGAATGGGACCATGTGCGCGATTCGGGCGGGTTACTCCTTGACGGCCCCGGCCGTGAGGCCCTGGACGATCCAGCGGCTGGCGAGGGCGAACATCACCATCGTCGGGAGGATGGTCAGCACGGCCGCGGCGCTCATGGAGCCCCAGTCGATGTTGAACGTGGAGATGAAGCCGTTCAGCGCCGATGGGACGGTGCGGTTCGCGTCGGTGTTCATCAGCACGACCGACAGGAACAGCTCGTTCCAGCAGTTCACGAAGTTGAAGATGAACGCCGCGATGATGCCGGGCGTCATCACCGGCACGAGCACCCGGAACAGGGCACCAAGGCGCGAGCAGCCGTCGATCATCGCCGCCTCCTCCAGCGCGTCGGGGACGTTCTCGAAGAAGCCCCGCAGCATGACCGTGGAGAACGGGATGCAGATCGCGATGTAGACGAGGATGAGCCCCGGCTTGGTGTCGACGAGTCCCAGGTCGGTCATCATCGAGTACAGCGGTCCCAGGGCGATGAACGCCGGGATCATCTGCGTCAGCAGGAACGCGATGAGCACCGCCCCCTTGCCGCGGAACTCGAACCGCGCCAGCACGTACGCACTGAGCAGGGCGATGAGCGTCGCCACCGCGCCGGCCGACACCGCCACGATGGCCGAGTTGGCCAGGAACGTCCCGAACGAGCTCTTCTCGAACAGGCTCGTGAAGTTGTCGAGCGAGGGCTCGCTCGGCCAGTACTCGATCGGGAAGCGGTTGATCGTGCCCGGCGACTTGAACGCGGTGAGCGTGATCCAGTACAGCGGGAACAGCGTGATGAGCAGCCACAGCCCCAGGCCGACGACACGCACCACGCCGCCCACCGTCACCCGGGGCTTCGGGTGCGGGGCGGCCTTCGGGTCGGGCACCGTGATGCGGCGCGTCTCGGTGACCGAGGAGCCGGTCCGGACGGATGAGGTGATGGTCATCGCTGCACTCTCCGCATCGCCATCAGGTAGAACGCGCAGAACACCATGAGGAAGGCCACGACGATGAGCCCGATGGCGCTCGCGATGCCGTAGTTGCCCTGCTGCGTGTAGTTGATCATCCACGTCGTGATGATGTGGGTCTGGTTGGCCGGGCCGCCGTTCGTCATCGCGTAGATGATGTCGGGGAAGTTGAAGATCCAGATCACGCGCAGCAGGATCGTCAGCAGCAACGTCATCGAGATGTACGGGATGATGATCGAGAACAGCTGCCGCACCTTGCCGGCGCCGTCGAGGCTCGCCGCCTCCAGCATCTCGTCCGGCACCGACTGCAGGGCCGCGAGGATCATGATCGCGAAGAAGGTCACGCCGTACCAGATGTTCGCGACGATCACGGCGAACATCGCGAGCTTCGGATCGGCCAGCCACGGCAGCGGCGCGTCGATCAGACCCGCCTTCATGAGCAGGTCGTTGACGACGCCGAACTCGGCGTTGAACATCCAGCGGAACAGCATGCCGATCAGGAAGCCGGACACCGCCCACGGGAAGAACACCAGCGCCTGGTAGAGCCCGCGGAAGCGGAATCGCTTGCGCAGGGCGAGAGCGATGAGGAAGCCGATCACGAGCTGCGGCACGAGCGAGCCGACCACCCAGAGCACGGAGTTCCACGCCACGGTCGGGAACGCCGGGTCCCGGAAGACGGCGAGGAAGTTGTCGATGCCGACGAACGGGGTCGACGTGAGGTCCCACAGGTTCCAGTCGTGGAACGCCATGCGGGCGCCCTGCAGCATCGGCCAGTACGTGAACCAGCAGACGAAGACGATCGCCGGCGCGAGGAACGCCAGCAGGGTGAGCGCAGTGCGACTCCGGAAGGGGCGACGACGCGATGCCGGGGAGGCCCCGCCGGCGGTGCCGACGGAGCCCCCTTCACGGATGGTGCGGGCCACGGATCAACCCTTCTCCGCGGCGTACTTCTCGGTCCAGAACGCGTCCCACGAGGCGAGGAGGTCCTTCGTGGACATGTTGCCGAGCAGCACGCTCTGCACGTCCTGGTCGGACTTCTGGATCCACTCGGTCCACCAGCTCACCCCGCGCGGCTGACGCACGTTGACGTAGGTCTCCGGGTCCTCGGTCATGGTGACGTAGCTCGTCCAGGGGCCGGTCGAGTAGAACTCGTCGTCCGCGGCGGCCGCGATGATCGGGACGAGGCTGTTCGCCTGCGCGAACTCGGTGGCGGGCTCGGCCGACGACAGGAACTCGACGAGCTTGACCGCCGCCTCCTTGTGCTCGCTGTTCTCCGCGACACCCCAGCCGGCGACGGCGAGGGGCTGCGCGGCCTTGCCGGACGGGCCGACGAGCAGCGGGGCGGTGTCCCACTGGTCTTCGGTCAGCGAGGAGTCCTGCACCGTCGCGATGACCTCGGGGTCCTGCAGCAGGAACGCGGTGGTGCCGTTGGTGAACCCGGCGACCATCTCGGGGTAGCCCCACGAGACGGCGGACGGCGGCGAGGCCTCCTTGAAGAGGTCGAAGTAGTCGTCGACGGCCTCCTGGGCCTCGGGCGCGGCGAAGATCGTCGAGCCGTCCTCCATGAGGAACGCGTCCTCCGTGTCGAGGCCGTCGATCGTGTAGGCCTCGATCGCCGCGACGACGTTGCTGTTGGCGTTCTGCCCGCCGCGGAAGGCGTAGCCGTAGATGTTGTTCGACGGGTCCTGGATGGCGGACGCCTGCTCCAGCAGGTCCTTCCAGCTGTGCGGCGGGCCGTCGAAGCCGGCCTGCTCGACGAGGTCCGTGCGGTAGAACAGCGACAGGCCGTAGAAGCCGTAGGGGACGAAGTAGCTCTTGCCGTCCTCCGCGACCGATGCCGACTGCGCGTTCTCGGTCAGGGCGTCCCAGCCGTCCCACTCCTTCAGATCGTCGCCCAGGTCGTACAGCCAGCCGTTGTTCGCGAACGGCCCGACGGTGATGTCGCGCACCTCGAGCACGTCGACGCCCTTGCCGGACTGCAGCATCTGCTGGATCTTCTGGTCGGCCTGCTCGGTGGGCGGGGAGACCAGGGTGACGGTGATGTCGGGGTTGTCCTTCTCGAACTCGTCGAGCAGTCCGCGCAGGAGCTCGGTGCGCGCCGGGTTCGTCAGGCTCTCGACCATCTGGAGTGTGACGCTGCCGTCGCCGCCGGACGAGCCGGAGCCTCCGGAGCATCCGGTGAGTGCGAGGACGGCGACGGTGCCGACTCCGGCTGCGGTCGTCAAGATCTTGTTCTTCACGATGTGCCTCTCGGTGGGGGTGGGTGGGTGTTCGGGTGGGTCGTGCGGGAGGTGATGCGGGTCAGGGGAGGATGAGGGCGTCGGCGGGGCGGATGCCCGCGCGGTGCAGGATCGCCGGGACGCAGCGCTCGACGAACGCCTCGACGTCGGCGGCCTCGGTGTACAGGTGCGCGGAGAGGCGGAAGTAGCCGACGCCGCGGAAGCTCGTGAACGCGGTCTCCACGCCGACCTCGTCGAGGAGGTCCATGCGCAGCGCGTCGGCCTCCTCGCGGGTGGCGCCGAGGCCGAGCGGCAGCCGGATGAGGCGCATGGACGGCACCGGGGAGGGGAGCGGGGTCAGCGGGTCCTCGTCGCCGAACGGGCGCAGGGCCTCGGCGATGAGCTCGGCCCCCGCGTCGGCGCGCGCTGCCATGGCTTCGCGGGCGGCCGCCCATCCGAACTCGGCCTCGATGAACTCGATCGCGGTGGGGGTGGCGAGGTACGTCGTGGCGTCGATCGTGCCTTGCGTGTCGAAGCGCTCGGGGTACGGCTCGCGCGCGGCCCAGGAGTCGATCAGCGGCCAGAGCTCGTCGCGGTCGGGGGCGGTGGTGACCAGGAGGGCGGAGCCGCGCGGGGCGCAGGGCCACTTGTGCAGGTTGCCGAACCACCAGTCGCCGCCGGCGACGGCCGCCGCGTCCGGGATGAGGCCGGGGGCGTGGGCGCCGTCGACCAGGGTGCGCACGCCGCGCTCGGCCGCGAGGTCGGCGATGCGGCGGGTCGGCAGCAGGCGAGCCGTGGGCGAGGTGATCTGGTCGACGACGAGCAGCCGCGTGCGCGGGGTGAGGGCGTCGGCGAACAGCTGCACGATCTCGTCGTCATCGGCGAGCAGGGGCAGGGCGACCGTGCGGACGGCGGCGCCGAACCGGCGGGCGAGGCGCTCGGCTCCCATGGTGATGGCCCCGTAGCCCTGGTCGGTGACGAGGATCTCGTCGCCGCTCTCGAGCTGGAGGGCGTTGTAGATGACGGTGGCCGCGGCGGAGGCGTTGGGCACGAACACGCTGTCCTCCGCGCGGGCGCCGACGAACGGAGCCGTCCGCTGCCTCGCCTCCTGCACCCGCTCCGCGATGCGCGGGAACCACTCGACGGGGCTCAGGTCGGCGCGGCGGCGCAGGGCGTCCTGATGGGCGACCACCACCGACGGCACCGCCCCGAAGGACCCGTGGTTGAGGTGGATCACGATCGGGTCGAGCGGCCAGGCGTCGCGCGCCCGCAGGCCGGAGTTCAGCGTGAGCGGAGCGGGGAACTGCGGAGCGGGCATCGGACCTCATCGGTGAGTGGGGGCGAGTTGTTGCACAACTTTGCCACACGCCTTCGGTTTTGGCTACGAAAGCGCGAAGATGAAACATAGTTGTCATACGAGTTTGCGGCCGCCGGTGTGTCCGACAGACTTCACGAGGGGTGGGGTAGTGGCGGAGAGGATGACGATGAGCGCACTCGACACGGCGCTGCACGGGCTGCGGGCCCTCATCGCCGACGGCGCTCTGCGCCCCGGCGACCGGCTGCCGAGCGAGGGAGAGCTGTGCGAACGGCTCGGCGTCTCACGGGGATCGCTCCGCGAAGCCATCCGCACCCTCGCCGCACTGGGCGTGCTGGAGACGCGGCACGGCTCCGGGAGCTACGTCAGCGAGCTCCGCGCCGCCGACCTCATCGGCAGCCTGTCCCTCACGGTCGGACTGCTGCCGATGGCCGGGGTGCTGGAACTGACGGAGCTCCGACGGGTGCTCGAGCCCCATGCGGCGGCGCTCGCCGCGGCCCGTATCGACGACGACACGGTGGCCGCGCTCGACGAGGTGCTCACGGAGATCGAGTCGACGACGGACTTCGAGGCGCAGTCCCGCCTCGACCACGAGTTCCACATGGCGATCTCATCGGTCGCGGGCAACGAGGCCCTGACCAGCCTGATCGACGTGCTGCGCTCCCGTTCCCGGGCCTACCGGATATCCGACCCGGAGGACGCCGCGGAGCTCAAGATCCACTCCGATGCCGGTCACCGCGCGATCCTGCGCGGCCTCGCCGCTGCGGATCCGGTGGCAGCCTCCGCCGCCGCGTCCGCCCACGTCGCCTACACCGAGTACTGGGTGCGGCGATACTCCGGCCTCTGACTGCGTTCGAATCGCGCGATCGCATCCGGCGGCCGGATAGAGCCATTCAGGCGATTCGAACGGGGTCAGCCGAGGGTGATGTCGACCTGGATCTCCGACGCGAGGCGCTCGAGGTCGGCGCGCAGGGCGTCGAGGTCGACCGTCGGCGGGACCTTCGCGATCACCGAGGCCTCGAACAGTCGCCCGCCGGCCATCGCGGCCTCCCGGGTCTCGGTCGTGAGCTCCTCGATGCTCAGGGCGTGCGCGTTCAGCACCGCCGACACCTCCCGCACGATGCCGGGGCGGTCGTTGCCGAGCACCTGCATCACGATCAGCTGCTCCTCGTCCTCCGACGGCCCCGGCGTGCCGGTGAGCACCGACAGCGTGAGCAGCCCCTGGCCCTGGATCGCCCGGAGCGCGGTCTCGAGCTCCCCGGTGCGCTCCGTCGGCACGGACACCTCGATGACACCCGCGAACGTGCCGGCGAGCTCGGCGAGGGAGCTGTTCTCCCAGTTGCCGCCGTGGGCATCGACGACATCGGCGACGGCGGCCACGAGGCCAGGACGATCGGCACCCGCGACGGTGAGGATGAGCGTGGTCATGGGGTCAGCGTAACCCGGGGATCACTCCGCCCAGACCCCGGTCTCCAGGAACCGCTCCAGCCGCGCACGGTGCGGGGCGAGGTCCCACCCCTGCTGCGCCACCCACTCGTCGGAGTAGTACGTGCCGGCGTAGCGCACACCGCTGTCGCAGATGAGGGTCACGACGCTGCCGGTCTCGCCGGCGGCACGCATCCGGGCGATGAGCTGGAACGCGCCGTAGAGGTTCGTGCCGGTGGAGCCGCCCGCCCAGTGCAGGGTGCGCTCGCGGAGGAGGCGGATCGCGGCGATGGAGCCCGCGTCCGGCACCTGGATCATCTCGTCGATCACGGACGGCACGAACGAGGCCTCCACCCGCGGCCGCCCGATGCCCTCGATGCGGCTGGGCCGCCCGGCCGGCGGGTCGACCGTCCCCGCCCAGCCGTCGTAGAAGGCCGAGCCCTCGGGGTCGACGACCGCGATCCGGGTGTCATGGCGGCGGTACTTCACATAGCGGCCGAACGTCGCGCTGGTGCCGCCGGTGCCGGCGCCCGTGACGATCCAGCGGGGGATCGGATGCCGCTCCTGGGCGAGCTGGCTGAACACGCTCTCGGCGATGTTGTTGTTGCCGCGCCAGTCGGTCGCGCGCTCCGCGAACGTGAACTGGTCGAGGTAGTGCCCGGTGCAGTCCGCCGCCAGGCGCTGGGCCTCCGACGACATGTCCTCCGGGCGGTCGACGAAGTGGCAGGTTCCGCCGTAGAACTCGATGAGGTCGATCTTCTCCTGCACCGTCGACCGGGGCACGACGGTGATGAACTTCAGCCCCAGCATGCGGGCGAAGTAGGCCTCCGACACCGCGGTCGATCCGCTCGAGGACTCCACGAGGGTCGTGTCCTCACGGATGCGCCCGTTGACGAGCCCGTAGAGGAGGAGGGAGCGCGCGAGGCGGTGCTTGAGCGAGCCGGTCGGGTGCACCGACTCGTCCTTGAGGTAGAGGTCGATGCCCCACTCCGGCGGCAGCGGGAACAGGTGCAGGTGTGTGTCGGCGCTGCGGTTGGCATCGGCTTCCAGCAGGGCGATCGCGGTGCTGGTCCAGTCGCTCATGCCTCGAGCGTACCGGGGCCGCTGTCAGCCCACCGTGCCCGCGGGGGAGGCGCCGCCCGATCCGTCCACGTGCATCAACGAGGCCTGGGACTGCTCCTGCTGGAGCTGGAACTCGAAGCGCGAGCGGTCTCCGCGGTGGTACGCGATGAAGTACTCGATCGGCACGCCGTCCTCACTGCGGCTGATGCTGCGCAGACGGAGGAGGGCGGAGCCGGCGCTCACACCGAGGTGCTGAGCCTGCTCGTGCGTGGCGACGGTCGCCTCGGCCGAGCGGACGCCGTGCGTGGCGATAATGCCGTGGTCGGCGAGCAGCCGGTACAGCGACGCCTCGGTGAGATCCGCGCCGAGCGTCACCGCCCCCACCGCCTCGGGCATCCACGTGGTCGAGAGCGACCAGGGCTCGCCGTCCACGTGTCGCAGCCGCTCCAGCACGATCACCGGCGATCCGACCGGCACCTCCAGGGCCAGGGCGACCTCCTCGTCCGCGACGGTCTGCTCGTGGCGGAGGACGTCGCTGTGCACATGGCCACCGCGCCGCTCGACGTCGTCGTACAGCCCGACGAGTGTGTGCACGAGACTCTCGCTCGTGCGCGGGCGGGAGACGAACGTGCCCTTGCCCTTCACGCGCTCGACGAGTCCCTCGTGCTCGAGCTGCGCCAGCGCCTGCCGAACGACCGTGCGGGAGATGCCGTAGCGCTCGCACAGCCGGTGCTCGCCGGGAAGAGGATCGCCCGGCTGCAGACCGTCGCGGGCGATGCCGTCGATGATGAGCTGCCGGAGCTGGTCGTACATGGGCGCCGCGCTGTGGCGGTCGATGGCGTCCTCGATGAGGGACATCAGTACGCCACCCCCGCGTGCAGGATCACGTTCGCGTACGGGGTGAACTCCCCGGAGCGCACGAAGGCGCGGGCGGCGTGCGTGCGCCGCTTGAACTCGACGTGCGGGACCAGCTCGATCTCGAACCCCGCATCGGCGAAGCGCTCGCGCAGGGCGTCGAGCACCTCCGGGCTCTTCTCGGCGACCTCGGCCGACACCGTCGCGCCCTCGACGACGAGCTCCGCGAGCACCGTGTCGAGCACGTCGAGGAAGGCGGGGGCGCCGGGACGGTAGGCGAGGTCGATGCGCTCGGCGCCCGGCGGGATCGGCAGCCCGGCATCGGTCACGACGATCAGATCGGTGTGCCCGGTCTCGCTGATGACGCGGGAGAGCGCGGGGTTGATCGTGGTCGAGGTCTTGCGCATCGTGTGCTCCTGGTTCAGTTCGCGACGGGGGCCGCGGTGCGCGCGGCGAGGAAGGCCTCGACGTCGGCGCGGTGGGGGAGGCTGGGCGAGGCCCCCTGCTTCGTGACGGTGAGGGCGCCCGCGGCGGTCGCCAGCCGCACCGCATCGGTGAGGGCCGCTCCGCTCGCGAGCGCGGCGCCGAGGTAGCCGGCATAGGCGTCGCCCGCGGCGGTGGTGTCGACGGCCTCCACGGGGAACGGCGGGACGACGGTGGCGCCCTCGGCGGTGACGACGCACGACCCCTGTCCGGCCAACGTGATGACCGCGGCGCCCACACCCTGCTCCAGGAACCAGTGTCCGGCGCGTTCGGCGGAGGCGGCGTCGGTCACCTGGATGCCGCTGATGAGCGATGCCTCGGTCTCGTTCGGGGTGACGATGTCGATGCTCCGCCAGATCTCCGCTGCCAGCTCCGCCGCCGGTGCCGGATCGAGGATCACGGTCATGCCGTGCTCGCGTCCCCGCGCGGTGATGTGGGCGGTCAGGGCGGACGGGGTCTCGAGCTGGGTGAGCAGCACCGAGGTCGTGGGGGCGAGCGCTGCGAGGGCCTCGTCGATCTGCTCGGTGCTCAGAGCGGCGTTCGCGAGCGGCACCATGACGATGTCGTTCTGCGCGGAGGCGTCGACGCGGATGTGCGCGATTCCGGTGGGGCCCGGGACGGTGCGCAGGTGCGCGAGGTCGACGCCGGCGGCGGTGAGACCGTCCACCACGAGGTCGTGGAACAGGTCGTCGCCGACGCAGCCGACGAAGCTCGTGCGGGCGCCGGAGCGTCCCGCCGCGACGGCCTGGTTCGCGCCCTTGCCGCCGAGCATCAGCGTGAACTCGTCGCCGAGGATGGTCTCGCCGCGGGCCGGGAGCCGCTGGGAGAAGGTCGTGACGTCGGCCGTCACGCTGCCGACGATGACGACGCCGGAGCGGTCGCCGGGGTGTGCGGGTGTCATCTCGCTCCTGATCCTCCTCGACAGCGCGGGACTCCCGGTCTTTGACAAGGTTCGGGAGCTGTCATTACATTAGCCGAAGCCCCACCTGTAACGACAGGTTGCCCGCGAGGAGACCCCGATGACCGCGATCGCGCCCCGCCTGTACGTCGACAGCGCCGACACCGACCGTGTCGCGCGGCTGCTCTCCGCGGGGGTCGTGCACGGTGTCACGACGAACCCCACGATCCTCGAGCGTGGCGGGCGGACGGCTGGGGAGATCCCCGACCTCTACGCCCGCTGGGTCGAGGAGGGCGCTCGGGAGGTGTTCTTCCAGACGTGGGGTGGTGACACCGCCTCCTTCCTCCGGAACGCGGAGGGCATCCGCGCGCTCGGCGACCGCGTCGCGGTGAAGGTGCCCGCGACCGCAGCCGGGTTCGCCGCCGCTTCCGCCCTCATCCGTGACGGGGCCACGGTCCTCGTCACGGCGGTCTACTCCGTCGCGCAGGCGCTCGCGTGCGCTTCGATCGGTGCCCAGTACATCGCGCCCTACCTCGGGCGCATGCGCGACGCGGGCATGGACGGCGACGCCCTCATCGCCCGGATGCAGGAGATGTGCGCGGGCAGCGCCTCCAACGTCCTCGCCGCGTCGCTGCGGACGGCCGATGACATCACCGGGCTGCGCGCTGCCGGCGTCCCCTACTTCACCGCCGCGCCCGGCGTGCTCGACCAGGTGCTGTTCCACGAGGTCAGCGACAGCTCGGCGGCCGAGTTCGACGCCGCGATGGAGCGTCTCGGCGCCTGACGGGTCAGGCCGAGGCGGCCTGCCGCAACCACCGCTCGACACCCGCGATGTGGGCCGTGGCGAGGGAGGTGGCCAGTGCCGAGTCGCGCTGGGCGATGGCGTCGGCGATGGCGCGGTGCTCCGACAGGGTGCGCTCCACGGCGCCGCCCTCCGTGAGCCCCCGCCACACCCGGGCCCGGACCGTCTGGCTGCTCAGGTGCTCGATGAGGCTCGCGAGGTAGGCGTTGCCCGCCATGCCCACGATCTCGCGGTGGAAGCGGATGTCGTGGTCGACGAGCTCCTCGATGCCGACGGAGGCGTCGACGGCCTCCACCTCGTCCTGCAGGGCCGCGATCGCCTCGTCCGTGCCCAGGGTCGCCGCGAGCCCGGTGGCCTGCGATTCGAGCATCCGGCGGACGGCGAACATCTCCAGCATCGAGTCGTCGTCGTGCATGTCCACGACGAACGCGATCGCCTCCAGCAGCAGGTGCGGCTCCAGGCTCGTGACATAGGTGCCGTCACCACGACGGACGTCGAGCACGCGGATGACCTCCAGCGCCTTGACCGCTTCGCGCATCGAGTTGCGGGAGAGGCCGAGGCGCTCGGAGAGCTCCTTCTCCGGGGGCAGGCGATCGCCGGGGGCCAGTTCGCCCGACACGATCATCGCCTTGATCTTCTCGATCGCCTCGTCCGTCACTGCCATGGCGCTCATCCTCGCACAACATCCGATGTCTGCGGCAGGATGGGGGCATGCGCATCCTCGACTCGCACCTGCACCTGTGGGACCCGGAGGCCCTCGGGTACACGTGGCTCGAGGGACCGCTCGCGCGGCGCTTCGCTGCCGGCGAGTTCGAGCATGCGCGGGTGGAGCGGGCCACGGAGGAGCGGGCCGTGTTCGTGCAGGCCGAGACCGCCGAGGACGACTTCCTCGCGGAGGTGCGGTGGGTGGCAGGGCAGGCGGAACGACTCGGGGTGGTCGGCATCGTCGCCGGCGCTCGGCTCGATCGCGGCACCGACACCACGGTGCACCTGGAGAGCCTCACCGCGGAGCCCCTCGTGGTCGGCGTGCGTCATCTGCTGCAGGGGGAGCCGGACGGCATGATGCTCTCGTCGGCCTTCATCTCCGGGGCCCGCGAGGTCGCGGCGCACGGGTGGACCTTCGACGCGTGCGTGCGTGCCGCGCAGCTCCCCGACGTCGCACGACTGTCCGGCGCGATCCCCGAGCTGCGGATCGTGCTCGATCACCTCGGCAAGCCGGAGGTCGGGACGGCTTCTGCTCCGCGCACGCCCTCTGTGGAGTGGGAGCGCGACCTCGCCGAGCTGGCGCGACACCCCGGGGTGTTCTGCAAGGTGTCCGGACTGCCCGCGGAGGCCGGAGGGGACTGGAGCCTCGCGCAGCTCGAACCCTTCCTCGACATCGCGGCCGACGTCTTCGGTCCCGAGCGCCTGATGTGGGGGAGCGACTGGCCCGTGTCGGCGGTCGGCCCCGCGGTGCCGGACGATCCCCGCGCTTCCGCCGACGGCTCTCCGGTGTATCAGCCGTCCGCACGCAGCCGCTGGGCCGACGCCGTGGCGGCCTGGGCCACGTCCCGCGGCATCGATCACGACGCCCTCTTCCACGCCACCGCCACCTCCTTCTACTCCCTCTAGTCCCCCTCCCCCCCCTTACGCGGGGCGAGTGCAATATGCCACCTTCGGAGCCCCGTCCAGGCCCGCTTTTGATCCCGGCCGGATGGGTACCGTACCGCTCACGCTCGTCCCTCCGGGCGCCTCGTGGCGTGCGGGATGGGAAACGGTCCGCGGCCGCGGCGTCGGGGGGCGATTCTGATCCCGCCCGCGCGGCGAGGCGGCGTGCAGGATGAGAAAGGGGCGTGCGGGGCGGGATCGGGGGGCGGTTCTGATCCCGAACGGCGGGGCAGGACGGGGCGGGACGGGACGAGAACGGCCCGGGGCCTCGCGGGGAGACACCGGGCCGTCGGAGAAGACCGAGTCACTCGGGGCGGAGGCGGAGCTGCGCCATCCCCCCGTCGACCTCGATGAAGGTGCCCGTGGTGGAGCCCGCGGCGGGGCTCACGAGGTAGGCCACCGCGGCGGCGACCTCGTCGGGGCTCACGAGTCGTCCGTGGGGCTGCCGTGCCTCCAACGCGGCCCGCTCGGCGGCGGGGTCGGCCGCGGAGTCGAGCAGTCGTCCGACCCAGGGGGTGTCCGCCGTGCCGGGGTTGACCGCATTGACGCGGATGCCCTCGCGCAGATGATCGGCGGCCATCGCGCGGGTCAGCGCCGACACGGCTCCCTTCGATGCGGAGTACAGCGCCCGCTGCGGGAGTCCGGTGGTCGAGGCGATCGAGGCCGTGTTGCATACGGCGGCGGCGGGGGACGTCCGCAACCAGGGGAGCGCCGCCGAGGTCACCCGAGCGATGCCCGTGACGTTGATGGAGAGGACGCGGGCCCACTCGTCGTCGTCGTTCGCGGCGATGTCGCCCTGTGCGCCGACGCCGGCGTTGTTGACGACGATGTCGATGCGGCCGAAGCGCTCGGCGACGGCGGCGACGGCGGCGTCCACGCTCGCGCGGTCGGAGACGTCGGCGGTGAACGCGGCGAACCGCTCGTCGGCGTGCGTGGTGTCACGATCGAGGACCGCGACGATGACGCCGTCCTCGTGCAGACGGTCGGCGATCGCCGCGCCGATGCCGGAGGCTCCTCCGGTGACGATGGCCACGAGGCCTTCCGCGTCGGTTCCCTGAGTTCGAAGGGTCACTTCTCTGCCTCCCATGCGATGAAGTCCTGGCGCTGGCGTCCGAGGCTGTCGATCTCGATCTCCACCACGTCGCCCGCGGCCAGGTAGGGGTACGTGCCGGACAGGGCCACGCCCTGCGGGGTGCCGGTGAGGATCAGGTCACCGGGCTCGAGCGTCACGTACTGCGACAGGTGGTGCACGATCTGCTCGACCGTGAAGATCATGTCGCTCGTGTTCGAGTCCTGCCGCGGCTCGCCGTTCACGAAGCTGCGGAGGCCGAGCGCCTGATGGTCCACCTCGTCCGGGGTGACCAGCCAGGGACCCGTGGGATTGAAGCCGAAGGCGATCTTGCCCTTCGACCACTGCCCGCCGGACACCGCCATCTGGAAGTCCCGTTCCGACACGTCGTTCGCGGCGACGAAGCCGGCCACGTGCGCCATCGACTCCTCCGGGGAGTCGAGGTAGGCGGTGCGGGCGCCGATGACGATGCCGAGCTCGACCTCCCAGTCGGTCTTCTCGCTCCCGCGCGGGATCGTCACCGCGTCGTTGGGGCCGACGACCGTGTTGGGCGTCTTGAGGAAGATGATGGGGATGGTCGGCGGCTCCGACCCCGACTCCGCGGCGTGCGCGGCGTAGTTCATCCCGATGCAGATCACCGCGCTCGGGCGGGCGATCGGGGCGCCGATGCGCATCGTCGCGGCGTCCGGCAGCTCGGGGAGCTCCCCGGCGTCGCGGGCGGCGGCGACGCGGGCGACGAAGTCTCCCGCAAGGAAGTCGCCGTTGACATCGGATGTCACCGGGCGGAGGTCGAGGTAGCGGTCACCCTCCAGGAGGACGGGGATCTCCGCCCCCGGGGTGCCGAGCCGCGCGAACTTCATGATTCTCCTGATCGTTCGGGAGGCCGCTGCTCAGCGGCCGGTCTCGTTGACAGTATAGACATCGGATGTTTACACTCCAAGAGATCCGCGCGGAAGAACGACCCGCGCATGGAGAGGAACCCCGTGAGCCGTATCGTCGCCCTCGACACCACCGACATCCGCTTCCCCACGTCGCTGAGCCTCGACGGCTCCGACGCGATGAACCCGGACCCCGACTACTCCGCCGCGTACGTCATCGTCCGCACGGACGCCGGCGACGGCATCGAGGGGCACGCCTTCGTCTTCACGATCGGCCGCGGCAACGACGTGCAGGTCGCGGCCATCGACGCGCTCGCCGGACACCTCGTCGGGCGGGAGATCGAACCGCTGCTCGATGACATGGGCGGCACGTTCCGCGAGATCATCGGCGACTCGCAGCTCCGCTGGCTGGGGCCGGAGAAGGGCGTCATGCACATGGCCATCGGCGCCGTCATCAACGCGCTGTGGGACATCAAGGCCAAGCGCGCGGGCCTGCCGCTCTGGCAGCTCCTCGCCCGGATGGCCCCGGAGGAGCTCGTCGACCTCGTCGACTTCCGCTACCTCACCAACGCCCTCACCCGCGAGGAGGCGCTGGAGATCCTGCGCGCGGCGGAGCCCGGGCGGGCCGAGCGCGAGCAGCAGCTCCTCGCCACCGGCTACCCCGGCTACACGACCAGCCCCGGCTGGCTGGGCTACTCCGACGAGAAGCTCGAGCGCCTCGCCCGCGAGGCCATGGCCGACGGGTTCACGCAGATCAAGCTCAAGGTCGGCGCCGACCTCGACGACGACATCCGCCGCTTCCGGAAGGCCCGGGAGGTGTGCGGCCCGGACTTCCCCATCGCGATCGACGCGAACCAGCGCTGGGAGGTCTCCGAGGCGATCGAGTGGGTGAACGCGCTCGCCGAGTTCCACCCCGCATGGATCGAGGAGCCCACCAGCCCCGACGACATCCTCGGGCACGCCGAGATCGCCCGCGGCGTCGCTCCCATCCGCGTCGCCACGGGGGAGCACGCACAGAACCGGATGATCTTCAAGCAGCTCCTGCAGGCCGACGCGATCTCGGTCATGCAGATCGACGCCGTCCGCGTCGCGGGAGTGAACGAGAACATCGCCAACCTGCTGCTCGCGGCGAAGTTCGACGTGCCGGTGTGCCCGCACGCCGGCGGCGTGGGGCTGTGCGAGGCCGTGCAGCACCTGTCGATGTTCGACTTCGTCGCCGTCTCCGGGACCCGCGAGGGCCGCCTGATCGAGTTCGTCGACCACCTGCACGAGCACTTCGTCGTGCCGACCGACATCCAGGGCGGCTCCTACATGGCTCCGACCGCGCCGGGTACGGGCATGGAGATGAAGGCCGACAGCATCGCGGAGTACACCTGGACGGGTGCGCATGTCCACGCCTGAGCGCCTGACCGTCCCGACCCTCGGCTACGGTGCCGCGAACGTCGGCAACCTCTT
Organism: Microbacterium sp. C-MGS6; assembly: GCF_058140415.1. NCBI lineage: Bacteria > Bacillati > Actinomycetota > Actinomycetes > Micrococcales > Microbacteriaceae > Microbacterium > Microbacterium sp. C-MGS6. Next base: position 3,126,563 of record NZ_CM176934.1, on the reverse strand, counting down.
CCGTGAGCTGTCCGACGACGACGCGTGGGCGGTGCTGGACGCGGCGTGGGAGAGCGGCATCCGCTTCTACGACACCGCTCCGCACTACGGCCTCGGGCTGTCCGAGCGCCGACTCGGAGCCTTCCTGCAGACCAAGCCGCGCGACGAGTACGTGCTCTCGACCAAGGTCGGCCGTCTGCTGCGCCCGAACCCCGACCACGCCGGCGGCCTCGACACCGCGAACGACTTCCACGTGCCGGACGACCTCCAGCGCGTGTGGGACTTCTCGGCGGACGGCATCCGGGCGAGCCTGGAGGAGTCGCGCGAGCGCCTGGGCATCGAGCGCATCGACCTCCTCTACCTGCACGACCCGGAGCGGCACGACCTCGACCTCGCGCTCGCCGAGGCCCTTCCCGCCCTGGAGCAGTTGCGCGCCGACGATGAGGTGACCGCGATCGGCATCGGCTCGATGGTGTCGGACGCCCTCGCGGCATCGGTGCGTTCGGCCGACCTCGACCTCGTGATGGTGGCCGGTCGGTACACGCTGCTGGAGCAGCCCGCCGCGGTCGACGTGCTGCCCGCGTGCCGCGAGACCGGGACCGGGATCGTCGCGGCGTCGGTGTTCAACTCCGGCCTGCTCGCCTCGAACGAGCCGCGACGCGATGGCCGCTACGAGTACGGGCAGCTCCCCGACGAGCTGTGGGACCGCCTCGTGCGCATCGCCGCGGTGTGCGCCGATCACGATGTGCCCCTGCCGGCCGCGGCGATCCGGTTCCCGCTGCAGTCTGACGTGGTGCGCTCGGTGGTCGTCGGGGGCAGCCGTCCGGCCCAGCTCAGGCAGAACGCCGAGTACGCTTCGCTGCAGATCCCCTCCGCGCTGTGGGAGAACCTCGCCGCCGAGGGCCTGATCCCCGCGTCCTGACCCCCCGATCGAGAGGAGCCGCCGTGCTCGAAGGAATCCACCCGCTGCTGACCGGGGAGCTGCTGCTGCATCTCGACCGGATGGGGCACTCCGACGCGGTGGTCGTCGCCGACGCGCACTTCCCGGCGTGGGGACTGGGCGCACGGGTGGTCGACCTTCCCGGGACCACGACGCCGGAGGTCGTGGCCGCGATCCGCAGCGTGCTGCCACTCGACGACGCGCCCGGCATCGACCTGATGACCTCGGCCGACGGCGAGGTGCTGGATGTGCAACGCGAGCTCATGGCCGCGGCGGGTACGGAGCTCGACACCACGCGCTTCGTCGAGCGCTTCGCGTACTACGAGGTCGCGAAGGAGGCGTACCTGATGGTGCGCACGGGGGAGACGCGCAAGTACGGCAACGCACTGCTCCGGAAGGGCGTGGTCGGCCACCCCTCGGCCTGACTCCGTTCACAACTCAGGAGCTGCGTCGGCGAAAGCGGCTGGACGGGCCGTTCCGACGCGGAGCCGCGCTCTTCTCCTGAGTTGTGAACGCCGGGTTCACCGCCCGACGGTGGACTCCCGCACGATGAGCTCGGCCGGGAACGGCGTCGGCGCCGGAGGCGCGGCGGTCGGATCGGCGAGGAGCTGCAGCAGCGCGGCCCCGGCGGCGCGGCCGATCTCGTAGCCGGGCTGCCGGACGCTCGTCAGCGGCACCACGCCCTGGTGCGCGGCGGCGATGTCGTCGAACCCGACGAGCGCGATCTCCTCCGGCACGCGGATGCCGTGGCGGAGCAGCGGCGTGAGCACACCGAGGGCCACTCCGTCGTTCGCGGCGAAGACCGCGTCGGGGCGCTCTTGCGCCGGGAGATCCGTCAGGTGCGCCCCGGCCCGGAGGCCGTCTTCGGTCGTGAGGTGTTCGACGTCGAGGACGGAAATGCGGGCGTCGGTCCCCGCCACCGCGTCGCGCAGCCCGGCGAGACGATCGTTCGACTGGCTCACCGTCGGGGCTCCGAGGAACAGGATGCGGCGACGGCCGAGGGAGAGCAGGTGCTCGCCGGCCAGCCGTCCGCCGCCGCGGTCGTCGAAGGTGACCGCGGCGACGGAGGGCGAATCCCGGATGGGGCCGACGACCACCGAGCGGATCCCGCGAGTCGCGAGCTGTTCCAGCCGCGGCACGACATCGCCGCGCGGATAGATGATGATGCCCTGCACCCGGTGGGCCTCGAACATGTCGATGTTCTGCTCCTCGCGGGCGACGTCGCGGGCGCTGTCGCTGAAGAAGAGCGACCAGCCGCCCTCCCGCGCCACGTCGTCGACGCCGCGGGAGAGGTCGTTGAAGTACGGCAGCCAGGCGTCGAGGAGGATGAGGGCGAGGGCCTTGCTCGATCCCGCGCGGAGCTGGCGAGCCGACTCGTTCGGCACGAAGCCGAGCTCGGCGATCGCGGCGCGCACCCGCTCGCGGCTGGCGGCGCCGAGGACGTGCGGGTGATTGAGGTAGTTCGACACGGTCGATGCCGAGACCCCCGCGAGAGCCGCGACGTCCTTCACGCTCGCGGACATGGGTCTCCTTCGACGGTGGGGCCGTCGGTGTGCGGCCGGATGAGGCCCAGGCTAGCGGAGGACTTGTAACGTGCCAAGAAAGTTCTTGACACCCCGGTCGACGGCGACGTAACGTGACTCGCACACCGGACTTGTAACGTGCCAAGTCCGCGCGGCGACGGTGCCGGACACCCGCCGGAGGAGCGCTCATGAACATCGGCTGCCACGGACTCGTCTGGACGGGGACCTTCGACGCGGACGGCATCCGGCTCGCGGTCGAGAAGACGAAGCAGGCGGGCTTCGACCTCATCGAGTTCCCGCTGATGGATCCGTTCTCGTTCGACGTCGCCGCCGCGAAGGCCGCCCTCGCGGAGCATGGACTCGCGGTCAGCGCCTCGCTCGGGCTCTCCGACGAGACCGACATCACCAGCGGTGACCCCGCCGTGGTGGCCGCGGGCGAGGCGCTCCTGCTCCGCGCGGTCGACGTGCTCGCCGAGCTCGGGGGCACGCACTTCTGCGGCGTGATCTACAGCGCGATGAAGAAGTACATGGATCCGGTCACGCCCGAGGGTCTCGCCTCGAGCCGTCGGACGATCGCCCGAGTGGCGGACCACGCCGCCGACCGGGGAGTCTCCGTCTCCCTCGAGGTCGTCAACCGCTACGAGACCAACGTGCTGAACACCGCGCGGCAGGCGCTGGCGTACCTCGCTGAGGTCGACCGTCCGAACCTCGGCATCCACCTGGACACGTACCACATGAACATCGAGGAGTCGGATATGTTCGGGCCGGTGCTCGATGCGGCCCCGGCCCTGCGGTACGTGCACATCGGCGAGAGCCACCGCGGCTATCTCGGCACCGGGACGGTCGACTTCGACACGTTCTTCAAGGCGCTCGGACGCATCGGCTACGACGGCCCCATCGTGTTCGAGTCGTTCTCCTCGGCCGTGGTCGCGCCTGACCTCAGCCGCATGCTCGGCATCTGGCGCAACCTCTGGACGGACAACGACGAACTCGGGGCGCACGCGAACGCCTACATCCGCGACAAGCTCGTGGCGGTCGATTCCATCCGTCTCCACTGAGACCCGCGGGCGCTTCGAGATCAAGATGTTATTACAGGTCTTCCCCCGCCGCCGATCGTTAGATACATTTAGATACAACTTGCACTGACCCGGGTGCAGGACGCAGAATTGATCCGATGTTTACGGCGGAACGGTCCGCCGAAATCGCGACAGAACCTTCAAGGAAGCAGGTGAGCGCATGAGTGGACCCATCCTGAGGGTCGAGGGGATCAGCAAGGGATTCCCCGGTGTCCAGGCGCTGAAGGACGTGCATCTCGAGGTGCGCGCCGGCGAGGTGCTCGTCCTCGTGGGTGAGAACGGTGCCGGCAAATCCACCCTGATGAAGATCCTCTCCGGGATCTACACCAAGGACGAGGGCACGATCACGTTCGAGGGGCAGGAGGTCGAGCTCACCAGCCCGCTGCAGGCGCAGGAGCTGGGGATCACGATCATCCACCAGGAGCTCAACCTGATGCCCGACCTCACGGTCGCGCAGAACATCTACGTCGGCCGCGAGCCCACGACGGGCCCGTTCCTGTCGGAGCGGAAGCTCAACCGGCAGACGGCCGAGCTGCTGCAGCGTTTGGACATCCACCTCGACCCCCGCCAGCGCGTGGGAGAGCTGACGGTGGCCGAGCAGCAGATGGTCGAGATCGCCAAGGCGCTGTCCTTCAACGCCAAGGTCCTCATCATGGACGAGCCGACGTCGGCCCTCACCGACAGCGAGGTCGAGACCCTCTTCGTCCTCATCGAGCAGCTCAAGGCGCGGGGCACCGGCATCGTCTACATCTCGCACCGCATGGACGAGTTGCGCCGCCTCGCCGACCGCGTGACCGTGCTCCGCGACGGCACATACATCGGATCACTCGACAAGTCCGAGATCACGATTCCGACGATCATCGAGATGATGGTCGGCCGCGTGATCGACGAGGGCACGCGTCCGCAGGCGCGGGAGCATCTCAACGACCCCATCGTGCTCGACGTGCAGGGGCTCTCCACGCGGAAGCTCCTCAAGGACGTGTCGTTCCAGCTGCACAAGGGCGAGATCCTCGGATTCGCCGGCCTCATGGGCGCCGGACGCACCGAGACCGCACGGGCCGTGATCGGCGCCGACCACCGCGACGGCGGCACGATCACGATCGGCGGGCGCACCGTCCGCATCGCGCAGCCCGCGGACGCGGTCAAGCACGGCGTCGGCTACCTCTCCGAGGATCGCAAGCTGCTCGGCCTCATGCTCGAGCAGGACGTGACCTTCAACACCGTGCTCGCGTCGCTCGGCTCCTACGCCAACGGCATCGGCTGGATGGGCGACAGCAAGGCGAAGAACCGCACCAAGGAATACGTCCAGCAGCTGCGGGTGAAGACCCCCTCGGTCAACCAGGTCGTCAAGCTCCTCTCCGGAGGGAACCAGCAGAAGGTCGTCATCGCCCGGTGGCTGATGCGCGACTGCGACATCCTCATCTTCGACGAGCCGACGCGAGGCATCGACGTCGGTGCGAAGGAGGAGATCTACCGCCTCATGCAGCAGCTCGCCGACGCGGGCAAGTCCATCATCGTCATCTCGTCGGAGCTCCCCGAGATCCTCCGGGTCGCGAACCGCATCGCTGTGTTCGCGAACGGCCGCATCACCGGGACGCTCCGCAACGAGGAAGCCAGCCAGGAGAAGATCATGCAACTCGCAGCCCACGGGGAGGAAGACTGATGAGCACCCCACAGCAGTCCGGATCGTCGACGACGACGATCATCCAGACGGCCGTCAACGAGGACACCGACAAGCGCGACGTCGCCGGGTTCCTCAAGCGGCAGTTCCAGCAGTCGCTCGCGTTCGGCACCCTGATCGTCCTGGTCATCTTCTTCTCGATCGCCAGCCCGAACTTCTTCACCTTCAGCAACATCGCCACGGTGCTGCTGTCCACCGCGGTCATCGGCATCCTCGCCCTCGGCACGACGTTCGTCATCATCACCGGCGGCATCGATCTGTCGATCGGCACCGGCATGGCGCTCTGCGCCGTGATGACGGGTGTGCTCATCACCAACCTGGGCCTGCCCGTGTGGGTCGGCGTACTCGGCGGCATCGCGACCGGTGTGCTCATGGGTCTGGTGAACGGCGTCAACATCACCTTCCTGCGGTTGCCGCCGTTCATCGCGACGCTGGCCATGATGATGATCGCCGGCGGCCTCGCCCTCGTCATCTCGAACGTCGCGCCGATCTACTTCTCGACCTCGGCTCCCGACTTCAAGAAGATCGCGCTCGGCGTGCTCATCCCCGGCATCCCGAACGCGGTGCTCATCACCGCGGCCCTCGCGATCGTCGCCTGGCTCGTGCTGTCGAAGACGCTCCTCGGGCGGTACACGTTCGCGATCGGATCGAACGAGGAGGCCACGCGCCTCTCCGGCGTCAACACGCGCCGCTGGACGATCCTCATCTACATGTTCGCCGGCGCCTTCACCGGCATCGCCGGCATCGTGATCGCCGCCCGCCTCGACTCGGCCCAGCCGCAGATCGGCACGGGCTACGAGCTGCAGGCCATCGCGGCCGTGATCATCGGCGGCACCTCGCTGCTCGGCGGCCGCGGCTCGATCCTCGGCACCGTGATCGGTGCGCTCATCATGAGCGTCCTGGTCAACGGCCTCCGGATCATGTCGATCCAGCCGGAGTGGCAGAACATCGTCGTCGGCGTCGTCGTCCTGCTGGCCGTCTTCCTCGACTCGCTGCGCAACCGCCAGCGGACCTGAGACACGGCGGCGGCGAAACCCGTGCCCGCCGCCGTCCCCGGCTCCGGCCGGACCCCGCGGAACCCTCCGCACAGGCACCACGAATGTCCACCCGCCGGTCCTGGCCGGCACCCACACAGAACAACGGAGTTTCCATGAAATTCGGCAAGAAGACCGCATTCGCGGCACTCGTGGCCGCATCCGCGCTCGTGTTCGCCGGCTGTGCCGGCGGCGGCGACGTGATCGAAGAGGGCTCGGGCGGCGACACCGGCAGCAGCGACGGCGAGATGTACATCGCCATGGTCTCGAAGGGCTTCCAGCACCAGTTCTGGCAGGCCGTCAAGAAGGGTGCGGAGGAGAAGGCCCAGGAGCTGGGCGTCAAGATCACCTTCGAGGGCCCGGCCGCCGAGACCGAGATCGCGCAGCAGCTCGAGATGCTGACCGCCGCGATCGACAAGAACCCGGACGCCATCGCCTACGCCGCCCTCGACCCCGAGGCGTGCGTCGCCCCGCTCGAGCAGGCGAAGTCGAAGGACATCCCCGTCGTCTACTTCGACGCCCCGTGCAACGGCGACGTCGGACTCAGCCTCTCCGCGACGGACAGCAAGGTCGCCGGCGCGCTGGCGGCCGAGCACATGGCCGAGCTGATCGGCGGCGAGGGCGAGGTCGCCATCGTCGGTCACTCGCAGATCAACTCGACGGGTGTCGAGCGTCGCGACGGCTTCGTCGAGAAGATCGAGGCGGACTACCCCGACATCGAGATCGTCGACATCCAGTACGGTGACGGCGACCACCTGAAGTCGGCCGACATCGCCAAGACGCTCATCGCGGCGCACCCCGACCTCAAGGGCATCTACGGCACCAACGAGGGCTCGGCCATCGGCGTCGTGAACGCCGTGAACGAGCTCGGCCTGGAGAAGGGCAAGATCACCATCGTCGGCTTCGACTCCGGTGCAGCCCAGATCAACGCCATCAAGGACGGCACGATGGCCGGCGCCATCACGCAGGACCCGATCGGCATCGGCGCCCAGGTCGTGCAGGCGGCCTACGACGCGGCCAACGGCGACGACGTCGAGGAGTTCTACGACACCGGTTCCTACTGGTACGACAAGAACAACATCGACGACGACAAGATCGCCGCGGTCCTCTACGAGTGACCCGCACGACGGAGCCCCTCGCCTTCGGGCGGGGGGCTTCGTCGTGTTCAGTGGTGTTCCGGGTCCGTGATCCGTGGTCCGTGATCCGTGGGTCCGTGATTGGTGGTCCGTGGGCGATCGGCGGTCCCATTGCACGACCCTGGGGCGGAGGCACGATCGGACCCCCGGTTTCCTCGTGCGCCCGTGTCGGGGTCGTGCAGATGAACAGGGTCCGGGGGCGGGTCGGGTCGGCCTGGGGTCTGGGGTCTGGGTCTGGGATGGGTCTGGGGTCTGGGGTCTGGGGTCTGGGGTCTGGGTCTTGGGTCTGGGGACTGGATCTGGGTCGGGCCTGGGATGGGACCGAGGGTGGGACGGATGCACGACGTGGGGACCGATGTGTGACCGGGTGGGCGGTTCGGTCGTGCCGTCGTGACAGGGGTGTGCAGGTGAAACCGGATGGCCGAGTGGAGCCGTTCGGCCGTGGGACGGTCAGCCGAAGGTGCGGATGCACGACGCGGGGACCGATGTGTGACCGGGTGGGCGGTTCGGTCGTGCAGTCGTGGCAGGGGTGTGCAGGTGAAACCGGAGGGCCGAGCGGAGCCGTGTGGCACGAGGGACGGTCAGCCAGAAGGACGGACGTGGGCACGACGAGGGGCGGATGCACGACGGGGTGACGGGGGCACGACGAGGGGGCCGGAACGGGCGTGCGGGCGTGGCGAGGTCGTGCAGGTGAAACAGGGAGACGGAGAGGGGAGACGGAGAGGGGTCAGACGGGGTCAGAGGGGGCGGAGGAACGTGAGGATCGAGGTGGGCTCGACGATGAGTTCCTGGAGTGCGGCGTTGAAGGGGACGCCGGCGGGTGCGTGGAGATGGGCCTGGAAGGCGTCCTCGTCGCGGTAGACCTCGTAGACGAAGAAGCGGTCGGGGTCGTCGACGAGACGGTGGGCCTCGAAGACGATGTTGCCCTCCTCGGCGCGGACGACCTCGGCGAAGTCCCGCAGCAGTGCCGCGACGCGGTCGGCGGCCCCGGGCTGCGCGGTGAAGACGGCGTGGAGGACGGTGGGTTCGGGCATGACGACTCCTCGGGTTCGGGTGGTCAGGGGCGGAGGGTCAGGAAGCGCGCCGGCGTCGTGACGAGCATCCGGTGCACCGCGTCATCGCCGACGGCTTCGCGGAGTCGCGGGAGGTAGCGGTCGCCGAGGTAGGCGAGACCCGGCATGCCGCCGTAGGCGATGTACCGGGTGCGACGGGCGACGTCGCCCCCGAGCAGGATCCGGTCGCCGGCCCCGCGCTCGACCACGGCGACCGTGAGCGCCAGCAGCTCCGCGTCGGACCGGGTGCGCGGCCTGGCGAAGCCGTCGTAGCCGAGGTGGGCACCGCGCTCGGCGAGCGAGACGTGCAGACCGGGGTCGGGGTCACGGTCGGCGTGGGCCAGGACGACGCGATCCGCTGCCACCCCCTCGGCCTCCAGGAGATCGAGGACCTCGTGGGCCGCGGTGCCGAACTCCAGATGCACCATGACGGGCGCTCCCGTCTCCCGGTGCGCCCGGGCGACGGCGACCAGGGTCGTCCGCTCGAACGGGCTGATGCGCCAGTAGTCGGCGCCGCCCTTCAGCATCCCGGCGCGCACGGGCTCCCCTCCAGGGCCCGCGGCGAGGGGCACGTCTGGCGTCTCGAACACCGCGGCGTCATCCGCCGGCATCCCGCGCGTGAGGTCGGACACGAACAGGGCGGCCAGGCGGTCGGCGCCCCACACCTGCATCGGGTGGTCGGGGCCGTAGTGGGCCTCACGGTGTCGACCGGTCGTCGCGACGACATGCAGCCCGGTCGCGGCGCTGATGCGGGCGACGGCGGCGGGGTCGCGGCCCAGGCCGAACGGCGTGGCGTCGACCATGGCCTCGAAGCCGCTCGCCCGCAGCAGACCGGCCTCCTCGCCGGACGCGTCCTCGTCGTCGAGCTCGTCCCCGACCAGCAGCGGCGACGCCTGGAACAGGTGCTCGTGGTAGTCCACGCGCCCGAGTTGCGACGGGTCGATGTCGCCGAGGACGGTCCGCACGGCGGGCATCAGCGCACCGACTCCGCAGCCTCCGCGAGGCGCTCGACGGTCTCGGGCGTGAGGTCGAGGTCGAATACGTCCGCCACGACCTGCGACCAGCCGTGGATGAAGTACCGCCAGCCGTCGACCACGTGCAGCGCGCGATCGTCCTCCTGTGCCTCGGCCTGGTGCAGGAACTCCAGCGAGCCGCGGTAGTTGAACTCCCACACATACGCGCCCTCGGGGAACACGACGGCGTCGGTCAGCGGGGAGCCGGGGCGGTCCTTGCCGAGCCCGGTGGCGTTCGCGATGAGCGATCCCGCGGGCGCAGCGGCGACCAGGGCGTCGGCCTCCTCCGGCGTCTCGGTGACGACGTAGCGGAGGAGTCCCTCGGGGGTGCCGTGCTGGCGGTGCACCTCGCGGAGGTGGTCGAGCTTGTCCTGGGTGCGCGCGGTGACGGTGATGAGCGCGGGGGCGTCGTCCCGCTCGGCGAGGGCCCAGCTCAGGGCGGTGCCGGAACCACCGGCCCCGAGGATGACGACCTCGGCACCGGTGCGCGCGAAGTGATCGGCGGGCAGGAAGTCGCGCAGCGCCAGGTCGACCGTGATCGGGTCCTTCGCGCGGCCGGACAGCGTGGAGCCGCGCTTGGCGATGCTCGAGATCTCGGCGCAGGACACCGCGAACGGATCGAGCTCGTCGAACAGGTCGGACGCCGCCGCGTACACGTTCATCTTGTGCGTGGTGACGAGCGCGCCGCGGTGGTGCGGGTCGTCGCGGATCTGTTCGACCATGGCGCGGTACTGCGCGGGGTCGGCATCCATCGGCAGGTCGTGGCCGACGAGGGTCCGGGTGGGGAGGCCGAGGATGTCGGCCCACAGCGGGAACACCTTCATGATCGACGACGAGGCGGTGGTGACGCCCACGAAGCCCATGTAGTCGGCGGTGGCGGGCGGTGCGGAGGGCGTCGCGGCGGTGGTCATCGGTTCTCCTGGGGGGCGGACGCGGGGACGGGGACGGGGTGGGCGGGGTCGGCGCCACGGAGGACCGCGATCACGTCGTCGAGGGACAGCGCCCCCATGTTGTCGACGGCCTGGGTGGTCTGGGCACCGAGGTGCGGGGTGACGATGACGCGGTCGGCGAGCGCCGGGTCGAGCAGGGGGCTGTCGTGCGCGGCCGTGTCGCCGTCGAGGGTGTCCGCCGCGTACCCGGCGAGGATGCCGTCGCGGAGGGCGTCGGCCACGGCCTGCTCGTCCACGAGGTCGCCGCGGGCGGTGTTGACGAGCACGGTGCCCGGTCGCATCCCGGCGAGGCGGTCGGCGTCGACGAGCTGTTGCCCGCCGGGGGCGTGCAGGGTGATCACATCGGCGGTGCGGAACAGGTCGTCGAGGGTGACGGGTTCGGCGCCGCGGTCCCGCACGAGGTCGGCGGGCAGGAACGGGTCGGAGGCGAGCAGTCGCGGACCGAATCCGCCCAGCCGCCGCGCGACCCCCTGGCCGATCCGCCCGAAGCCGACGATGCCGACCGTCGCGGCGCCGAGCTCCCGGCCGCGGCGCACGGTCCAGTCGCCGGTCCGCACGCGGCGGTCGCCGTCCGGGATGGTGCGCAGGGCGGCGAGCATGAGGCCGACCGCGTGGTCGGCGACCGCGTCGGCGTTCGCGCCGGGGGTGTTCGTGACCGGGATGCCGCGCTCGCGCGCCGCCGCGAGGTCCACCGCCTCGGTGCCGACCCCGTAGCGCGCCACGACCTTGAGCTTCGGGCCGGCGGCGAGGTGCGCGTCGGTGACCGGTCCGGTGCCGGCGATCCAGGCGTCGGCGCCGTGCAGCAGCACCCGCAGCTCGTCGAGGTCGTGATGCGCGGGTCCGCGGAGGATACGGTGTCCGGCCTGCGCGGCGCGCCCGACCAGGTCGAGGTCGCCGTCCGAGAAGGAGCGGCTCGTGACGAGGATGACGCCCATCAGTGCGGCCTTCCGGCGAACCACGGCGCGAGGGCCGTGTAGGCGTCGGTGAAACGCGCGTGGCGCTCGGCGTAGACCGCATGCCGGGAGGGGTCGGGCGTGAACTCGGCGGTGACCTCGCTGAGCGCTCGGGCGGCGGAAAAGTCGGTGAGGCCGAGACCGACGGCTCCCGTGACCGCGGCACCGAGGCTGTTCGCCTCCTCCACGATGGTGCGGCGACGAACCGGCACTCCCCAGACGTCGGCGAGGACGGCGAGGTAGACGTCGCTCTGCGCCCCGCCGCCGACCGCGTCGATGCGGTCGATCGTCGCCCCGGCGTCGCGGAACGCCTGGATGCAGGTGAGGAGGTTGAACGCCGTCCCCTCCAGCACGGCGCGCACGAGGTGGGCGCGCCCGTGGTGGCGGGCGAGACCGACGAACGCGCCGCGCGCGTCGGGATCCCACAGCGGGGAGCGCTCGCCGAGCAGGTAGGGAAGGAAGTAGAGATCGTCGGTGTCGACATCGCTCGCGGCCTCGGCGACGAGGCGCCCCGTCTCCGGGTGCGCGGGGTCGACGGAGAGGGCTTCGGCGATCCACTGCACGGAGGCGCCGCCGGCCTGCATGGTCGCGGTCGGCACGAACGAGCCCGGGACGACGTTGTCGAAGGTGAAGGTCCGCATCGCGGCGTCGTGCAGCGGGGCGTCCGCCGCGAAGGAGATCCACGACGAGGTGCCGAGGCAGACATAGGCGCCGTCCTCGGGCGCCACGATTCCGGAGCCGACCGCGGCGAGCGGTCCGTCGCCGCCGCCCATGACGACCCGGACGCCGGTGTGCAGCCCGAGCGCTTCGGCCGCGGCGGCCGTGAGCGGGCCCGCGATCTGCGTCGACTCCAGGATCTCGGGGAACAGGGCGGGATCGAGCCGCGCGGCGGCGAGGACCTCGGGGGACCACGTGCCGGCGACCTGGTCGTACGCGTTCGTGCCGGAGGCGTCCGAACGGTCGGTGGCCAACCGCCCGGTCAGCCGCAGCACGATGAAGTCCTTGGCCACGCACACCCGGCGCACGCGCTCCCACACCTCGGGTTCGTTGTCCCGGACCCACATGACCTTCTCGATCGAATAGGTGGGGTTGAGGCGATGACCGAGGATGCCGTACGCGCGCTCGGCGCCGACCGCCGCCTCGAGCTCGCGCTGCTGGGCGCCGGCGCGGGTGTCGGCCCAGATGATCGCCGGCCGCGCGGGCTCTCCGTCGGCATCGAGGAGCACGGCGCCCATCATCTGCCCGCTGACCACGAGCCCGGCGACGTCGGCGGCGGCGGTACCGGTGCGCGCGAGCAGATCGCGGGTCGCCGTGACGACCGCGTGCCACCAGTCCGCCGGGTTCTGCTCAGCGACCCCGCCGGCCGCGAAGTGGGCCGGGTACGGCACGGTGACCGCGGCGATCAGGCGACCGTCGTCGTGGTGCAGGGACGCCTTGTTCCCGGTGGTGCCGAGGTCGTGGGCGATGATCATGGCCGGAGCCTATTCCGCGTAGGGGCGGAGGTCGACGCCGGACTCCGCGCGGTACGCCCGCGAGCCCATGCCGTGCTCCAGCACCCAGCCGTAGTCGTGGCCGGCGCCCCCGGGGTACACGGCGAGGAAGGAGTAGGGCTCGTCCCCGGTGTTCACGGAGCGGTGCGCCCAGCCCGGCGGGATGTAGCCGATGGTGCCCGGGAGCATGTCGAGCCACTCGGTGCGCTCGCCGTCGAACATGAGCAGTCCGCCGCGGCCGTGCAGCGCGAGGTAGATCTCGCCCTGGTGGTCGGGGTGCTGGTGACCCTTGGTCATCCAGAGCTCGCCGCCCGTGTCGCCGGGCATGATCGTGGTGATCGACTGGGGCAGCTCGCGCTCGATCTCGGGGACCGGGGAGCTGACGACCGTGTAGACGATCGGGTCCTCGCCCGCGGCGGCGGCCGCCCAGGCGTCGCGGTCGCGGAACAGGCCCTCGAGGTCGGACATCCGCCGGGTCAGCGTGGGGCCTTCGGGGGAGAGGGTGAGCTTCTCGGCGTCGAAGGCGATCGCCCTCGGGGAGATCGGCGGGGTCTGGTACTCGGGCATCCATGCTCCTCGAAACGGGTGCTGCGTCGTCGCGCAACCTGTAATGACAAGCTCACTGTACCTGTTATGACAGGTTGCGTCCAGTGCTCTCCTGCGCGGAGCAGGCCGCGCGCGCGATGGCCGTCAGCCGCCGAGCACCCGTTCCAGCTGCTCGCGCCCGCCGCGGATGGCGCCCGCCGTCACGTCCGCCGACCCCGGGTACTCGGCGTGACCGGCGGGAAGGACCGCGAGGTCGAGGTCGCGCGCCCCGGCGGCGACCGCGAACTGCCCCTGCGGCGGCACGTACTGGTCCCACAGGGCCGCCTCCACCCGGACCGGCACCTCCGTGAAGCCGATCGCGGTCGAGGAGTCGAACCAGCGCAGCACCTCGCGGGCCTCGGGATGCCGCAGGACGTGCTGACGCACGGTCTCCCCGCTCCCCAGGCACGGCACCGCCAGCCGTTCGTCGTACTGGCCGAAGCTCGGCACGATGAGGGTGGCCCCCACGAACCGGTCGTCCCACGGCAGGGCGAGCGCGCCGATGCCGCCGCCGAAGCTCTCCCCGACGTAGTAGAGAGGAAGCGCGCCGACGACCGAGACGAGGACGTCCGCCGCCAGCCACAGGTCACGGGCGCAGAGGCCGAGCACGTAGCGCTCCGGATCGTCGATGCCCGCGAGCACGTGCTCGGGGGTGGGCTCGGGCGCTCCGATCCCCGCGTTCAGCACGCCGAGCCCGCGGGCCACGGGATAGATCGCCGCGACGTCGTCCGGCACCCGGGCGAGATCGACCGCGTCGCGACCCCCGTAGCCGTGGCCGTGCACGACGCCCGCGCGGGGAGGGCCGTCGAGGGGCTCGACCACCCAGGCCCGCAGTCGCACGCCGTCGACGCCGGCATGCTCGACGACGGACACCCGACGGCCCTGCTCCTCGGAGGTGGAGAGGACCACGGGGGCCGCGTCCACCGCGGCGGCCTCGCGCCGCCAGCGCCGCCAGCGGTCGGCGAAACCGGGCGGCGCGGGCACGGGGCGGACGGCGCGGAGGTCGGCTTCGGTGCGGCCGTAGCTGCCGTCGAACGCGGCATCGGGGAACCAGGTGGCGTAAGGCTCGGGGAAGGTCATGCGGGCTGAGGGATCCTGTTCCGGGAGTGGGGCGGGCGGGGGTGCGTGGCAGACTGGAGGCTCCATCGGAAGGAGACCGCGTGCTGGTCACGGAACGACGCGAGCGCATCCTCGCCCTGACCCGCGATCGCGGCACTGCGTCCATCGGCGAGCTCGCGGCCACGCTGCAGGTGAGCGAGATGACGGTGCGGCGCGACGTCGATCAGCTGGCCGAGGAGGGCGCGGTCGAGCGCATCCGTGGCGGCGTGCGGGCGCGGGGCCTCCAGCGTCTGGTTCCGGCTCCGGCGGCCTCGGCGGAACGGCGGGCGATCGTCGCGGCGGCCGCGGGCCTCGTCGAGCCGGGCATGGCGGTCGGCATCTCCGGCGGACCCACGGCCCTGGCGCTCGCGAGGGAGCTCGTGCGCGTCCCGGAGCTCACGATCGTCACGAACGCTCTGCCGGTCTCCGACCTGTTCTCGCCGCCGGACCGCGCCGACGCTCCGTACACGCAGACGGTCGTGCTCACCGGGGGCGTGCGCACGCCCTCCCAGGCGCTCGTCGGGCCGGTCGCCGTCCGCGCCCTCGAGCACCTGCACTGCGACCTCGTGTTCCTCGACGCCCACGGGCTCGACGAGCAGGCCGGCATCACGACCATGAACCTGCTGGAGGCCGAGACCAACCGGGCGCTCATGGCCGCGGGCCGGGAGGTCGTCGTCCTCGCGGAGCACACCCGCTGGGGCGTGGTCGGGCTCACGACCGTGGCCGACCTCAGCGACATCGACCGCCTCGTCACCGACGACGGCCTCGACGACGGCGCGCGGGAGCTGCTCGCCGCGCACGTCGGCACCCTGCACGTCGCGCCGCGCGACGGCGGCGACGAGCGTGCGCTCGCGACGGCCCTTGCGGACTGAGTCCGCCGCCGTCATCGGGCCGTGCTCGCCCGCGGGATGAGCCGGGCGCCGACCGTCACGTGCCGCACCGGGAGATCCGCTCCCGGCGGCGCGGCGATCTGCCGTTCGAGCTCCGTGAACGCGGCGTCCACGAGGCGGGCGTGGTCGGGAGCGATGGTGCTGAGGGCGGGGACGGCGAAGCGCGCGGCCCGGATGTCGTCGATGCCGACGACGGCGACGTCACCCGGCACGCTCCGTCCCTGGGCCTGAAGGGCGGCCAGCGCACCGAGGGCGACGGAGTCGTTCGAGCAGACGATGCCGTCGAGGTCGGGGACCGCGGCGGCCATCGCCCCGGCGACGCGCTCACCCTCCTCCGCCGTGAAGGCGTCGACCTGCGCGGTGAGGGCGGGGTCGGCCGGGATGCCGGCGGCGGCCAGGGCCTCCAGGTACCCGGCGTGCCGACGGTCGGCGGCATCCGAGGGGCGGGCGTCGCGGCGTCCGACGAATCCGATGCGGCGGCAGCCGACCGCGAGCAGGTGCTCGGTGGCCGTGTAGGCGGCGGCCCGGTTGTCGATCGTCACGTGCGTGAACGGGCTCACCTGGATGTGCTCGCCGAGCAGCACGAGCGGCCCGGGGGAGGTGCGGCGGGTGAGGTCGGCGACCGTGAGCGAGCGCGGGATGTGGATGAGCCCGTCGATCGGTGGCAGGCCGACGCCGTTGGCGACGTCGATCTCGCGGCCGTGGTCGCCCTCGGTCTGCACGATGAGCACCGCCAGGCCCCGGTCGTCGGCACCGCGGACGATGCGCGAGCCGAGCTCCGCGAAGTACGGCTCCTCCAGATGCGGCACCGCGAGCGCGATGAGCCCCGTGCGGGTGGCCCGCGCGACGGGGAGCACGCGGCCGCCGGGCGAGGTGGTCACCTGCGGCCTCCTGGAGGGACGACGGTCTCCGCCGGGACGACGGATGCCCTTCACGTTAGCGCGCTCCGTCACGATTGCACTCGGAACGCGATCACGCGTGCCTCCGCGACGCCGTTCGTCCGCTCCACCACGAGGCGGGCGGCCGTGAAGGCGCCGAGGTCCGCCGGCAGCGGATGCACCCGCAGGCGATGGCGGTTGTCGCGCTCCTCGGCCACGGTGCGCCACTCGTCCGAGCCCTCCGGCTGCACCTCGACGCGATAGTCGCGCACGAGCTGGGGCAGCACCTCGTCGGGGCTGCGGTGGTGATGCAGGGTGTTGAGCTCCAGGTCCACGTCGTCGTCGAACACGAGACGGATCTCGGATGCCGTGATCGGCTGCTCCCAGTCCAGGCGCAGCCACTGCGGGCCCTTCGCCTCCGGAGCGGACGCCCACAGGTGCGGTCCACCGAACGGACGGTTGTAGCCGGAGACGGCGCGCTCCGGCGCGACCGCCTCGGAGTCCGGGCTCGTGCGGAACGCGGGCACCCGTCCGCGCAGCGGCTTGGTCGGCCACTGCACGAGGAGACCGTCGCGGTCGACCTGCACGTTCCGGTCGTCGTTGTCGACCCGGTGCACGAGGGTGAGCACTCCGGGCGGGAGCTCGTCGGCGAGCTGCACCTGCACCTGCGGGTTCGCGCGGAGCACGATGATCGCGTTCTGCGGGTCCTTGGGGGCGAAAGGCGTCTCCGCCCGCACCCAGGACGGACCACCGGCGGGGACGTCGATCACGGTGCGGTGCTCGAGCACCGCGGGCACGATGTTCTGCGGACGGCCCGTGGACCAGACCTCCACCGTGACCTGCGTGTCGGACTCGGCGCCGAGCAGCAGCTCGGTCGTGTCGAGGCGCGGGTGCACGGGGACGACGATGCCGAGGTCGTCCGTCAGGGTGTGCGGGGTCGCCGCGGCCACGGTGCTCTCCGGGGTGCCGATCGTGCGCAGGGTGCTGGACGCGGTGACGGCGGCGGTGCGGGCGAGGTCGGAGGGATCCTCGTTCGCCACGCCGATGAGGGAGGCGTCGGCGCGCAGCAGCGTCTGCCGGAGTTCCGCACGGTGGTTCTCGTACAGCGCCCGGGGCGTGGCGTCGTGGGCGTAGCAGAGGGCGGCGGCGGTGCCCGCGGCCTCGCCCATCGCGGCGCATGTCGCCATCACCCTGGCAGCGCCGAACGCGATGTGCGTGGCCGAGATGTCGCGGCCCGCCATCAGCAGGTTGTCGACGTTGACGGAGTAGAGCGAGCGGAACGGGATCTCGAAGACGCCGTCCGAGAAGCGCTGCACCGCGCCCGCCCCCGTCGCGTACATGCCCTCGGCGGGATGCAGGTCGATGGACCAGCCGCCGAACGCGATGCCGTCGTCGAACGACGTCTGCTCCAGGATGTCCTGCTGGCGCAGCGTGTAGTCGCCGATGAAGCGGCGGTACTCGCGCTTGCCGGGGATGTTGCCGATCCATTCCAGCGTCAGGTTGTCGGCGTCGAACTCGCCGGAGTTCTTGATGTGGTCCCAGATGCCGAGGATCACTGCCCGCAGCTCATCACGGATCGCCTCGTTGTCGTCGACGATGTCGAGCGTGCCGCCCCACTCGATCCACCAGTAGTGCGCGCCGCTGTCGCCGCTGCGGATGATGCGCGACGAGGGGATCGGGGTGGTCGAGATGTCCTTCGCGCTCTCCGGCGCGACGTACTTCACCGGGTGCCCGAGATCCTTCGTATAGAAGAGGAGCGTCGAGCCGAGGAACTCGCGCACGGGCTGCTCGGGCGCCCAGTCCTCACCGAACTCGCTGCGGCTCTCCTTGCCCAGCCGGTGCCGGGCGCCGACGAGACGGCCGACCAGCCCGTCGCCCGTGCAGTCCAGGAACAGGGGCCCGCGGAAGACCGTGCGGATCTCGGAGCCCATCGTCCAGCCGGTGACCGACCGGACCCGACGGGCGTCGTCGGGTCCGGTGGCCTCGGCCTCGAGCACCTCCGTGTTGAGGAACAGCGTGAGGTTGGGCTCGCGGCGCACGATGTCGAGCACCACGTCGTCCCAGTACACGGGGTTGCCCTCGGGGTTGCGGAACTGGTTCTCCCGGTACATCTCGCCGATGATCCCGGTCTCCCGCGCCCACCGCTGGTTGCCGTGGGCGGTCGCTCCGCACACCCAGACCCTCACCTCCGACGAGGAGTTGCCGCCGAGTACCGGCCGGTTGTTGATCAGCACGGTACGTCGGCCGAGGCGGGCGGCCGCGACGGCGGCGCTCACTCCGGCGAGGCCGCCGCCGACGACGATGATGTCGGCTTCGACGGTCTGGGTGCGCATGGGGATGGGTTCCTTTCGGGAGGGGTGGTGGTGCCGCTCAGCGCGCGGCGATCGCTTCGATCTCGTAGACGCGGACGACGTCGGTGGCGGAGTCGGACGGGTCGGTGATGAGGAGTCGCACGGCGTCGGCGGTCCGTCCCTGGGCGTCGACGACGACCGTCGTCTTCGTGTTGCCGGTGATGGTGCCGACAGTGACCCAGCCGCCGGCGGTCCGGACCTGCACGGTGAAGTCGCGCAGCACCGACGTCTGCGGCGGCCCGACGGTGTAGCCGCTGCGCACCCGGACGACGTCGAGCGGCGCGGCCTCGTCCCACGCGACCGTGATGGTCGGCTGGGTGTCGGAGGCCGCCGAGATCCACCGGCTCGCATCCGTGCACCCGCCGTCAATGGCCTTCTCCGGGCCGGTGTCGGCGCGGAGCTGGGACGAGGCGGTCGCGGTGCCGCCGAGCGCCAGGTTCTCGCCGCCGGCATCGCCGCGGAGGGAGGCGACGATGGCGGAGAGGCTGGTGGTGCCGGCCTGGCCGTCGCGCGGGATCTCGGCGTGCCGCAGCGTCCCGCCGCCGGGAACAGTGGGGGCGCTGAGGTAGACGACGTCGGTGCCGTCGGCGCGGGTCGCCGCGCGGAGCCGCTGCTGGCCCACGACGGGGTCGCCCACGGTGTCGGCGGTCCATCCGGAAGCTCCGGCGGTCAGCAGCACCGTCTGACTGCGGGTGATGCCGCAGTCCTGCACCGACACCACGGCGTAGACGCGGGTCTCACCGCCCGCGGTCGTCGTGTCGAGGGCGGCGATGGTCTGCACGCCGCCACCCAGGGCGTCCGTGTCCACGAGGGTCTCACTCGTCCAGGCCGAGCCGGTCCAGGTCGCCCATCGCACGTCGAAGGCGTTCTCCGTCTCATCCGCGTACCGGTAGGTCACGCCCACGAGCTCGCCGTCGGCGAAGGCCATCTTCGCGGTCTGCACTGCCGGCACGGCGTCGCCGATGGTCTCGCCGGGCTCGTAGCCGCGCCACACGACGGCGCCGGGGGTGTCCGGGCGGATCGGGGTCGGCAGCGCCTGCCCGGCGACGTCGCGGAAGCCGCCCGTGGCCGGGTCGTAAACCGCGTACGAACCGAGGTGACGGTAGGGATCGGCGGGCCACGGACCCCACTCCCACAGCACGTGCACCTTGCCGTCCGCGTCGACCTCGAGGTCGTCCGGGTAGAAGGAGTGGTTCACGGCCGCGGCGATCGTGGTCTCCCGGCTCCACGTCCCGGCGGCGGGGTCGTAGTGGTACAGCACCCCGTCGCGGCGGGCCTGCGGGTCGGCGCCCACCCGCACCATGAGCCAGATGTCGCCGTCGGCGCCCTGCGCGGTGACCGGGTAGGAGATCGCGGCGCCGGCGTCGGGCATCTCGGCGCTCACGTCGACGAGCGAGGTCGCGTCGTAGGGCACGGTGGAGCGGAAGTACTTCCACGGCTCGTGGTGCATGGAGACGAACGCGTGGATGTACCCGTCGCCGTCGATCGCGATCGACGGCTGGTTGTGGCCGTTGTCGTCCGCATACTCCGCGCAGGCCCCGGTCGCCAGGCGCAGGCAGCCCGATGTCCACGTGCCGTCGGCGGCGCGGACGGCCAGGTTCACCTGGTGCTTCGTCGCCACCGAACCGGGCACGTTGTAGGCGAAGTACGTCTCGTCGCCGTCGACGACGAGCGGGTTCCACCAGCCGGACTGGTTGGAGCTGTCGACCGTGACGGGCACGGTCTCGACGTCGGGGGTCGCGGCGGCGGCCGGAGCCGGCGCGGCGAGGACGAGTGCGGTGAGGGCGGCGGCAGCGGTGGCGCCGGCCTTCCAGCGGAGGGTCATGGCGATGCTCCTCAGCCCAGCAGCTTCTGCGCCTGGTCGCCGGCCTGCGCCATCGCGTCCTTCGCGCTCTGCTGTCCCACGAGGACGGCCTGCACGCGGTCGGCGATCACGGTCTCGATCTGGGCGTACTGCGGGTACTGCCAGAACGGGTTGGTGGTCGCGGTCGCCGTGATCTTCTCGGCGAAGCGCGAGCCGAACGCGTCGGACGCCACTTCCTTCGAGGCCTGCGCCTCCTCGGTCACGGGCGGCAGTCCGCGCAGCTCGTAGTCGCCGAGCACCGCCTTCAGGTCGCTCGTGGCCCACTGGCCGAAGTCCGCGGCCGTGCGCGTGCTGTCGCCAGCTCCGCCGCCGACGATGGCGATCGCGCCGCCCCAGACGAGGGCGCGCGGGGTGTCGCCCTTCTTCAGCACGGGGCGGGACTCGGGCACGAGCTTGGAGGCGAGGTCCGGATCCGGCGAGTCCTTCGTGACGGACGCGCGGCCCACGGGGGCGTCGTCGTAGATGGCGGCGCGGCCCTGGGAGAACAGCGAGCGGGCGTCGAAGCGGTCGACGTCGGCGGCGATGAGCCCCTGGTCGTACAGCGACTTGTACCAGGTGACCGCTTCGATGCTCGCGTCGTCGCCGATCGTCACCTTGCCGTCCTTGACGAGGTCGCTGCCGAACGTCTGCATCCAGATGAGAACGTCCTTGAGCTGGGCGGCCTTGGTCGAGGCGGCGTAGGGGATGAGGCCGCCGCCGAGGGCCTTGAGCTTCTTCAGCGCCGCCTCGAAGTCGTCGACGGTGGTCGGGAACGTGGAGATCCCCGCCTTCTTCAGGAGCTCGGAGTTGGTGATGAGCCCGATCGCGCCGATGGTCCACGGGAACGCGTACTGCTTCCCGTCGAGCTGCGTGGCCTCCAGGCTCGACGCGGTGTAGCCGCGGCCCTTCGTGAGTGCCGAGACGTCCTCCAGCTTGCCGAGCGCGGCCAGCGAGGCGAGCCAGGCGACGTCGACGTGCGCGGCGCCGGTGAACTGCCCGCCGCGCACCTGCAGCATGAGCTGCTTGAAGTACTCGTTGTAGGGGAAGGAGACCTCGGTGATGCCGACGTCGTTGGTCTTCTTGTAGCCGTCGAGCAGCGCGCGGGTCGCCGGGGCGGCGGCCTCCTCGGTCAGCGACCAGCTGGAGAAGGAGAAGTCGGTGGCGGTGAAGTCGCCGGTGCCGAGCCCGGCGCCGGGGGAGGAGGACGGACTGCCGTTGCCGCCGCCGCTCGGCATGCAACCGGCGAGGAGGAGGCCGGCGGCGCCGAGCCCGGCGAACTGCAGGAGCTGGCGACGGGAGACGGTGGTGTTCTCGGACATGGGGGTGCTCTCTCTTCTTCGAGGGACTGCGGATGAGGGGTGGTGCGGGTCAGCCCTTGACCGCGCCGGCGGTGAGCCCGCCGACGAGGAAGCGCTGCAGGGCGATGAACGCGATGGCCACGGGGAGCGAGACCACCAGCGAAGCCGCCATGAGTTCCGGCCAGGCGGTGGACGCCTCGCCGATGAACGTGTTGACGAGTCCCGGCGGCAGGGTCTGCTTGTCGGGGCCGGCGAGCGTGAGGGCGAAGATGAAGTCGTTCCAGCCGCGGACGAACGCGAACAACCCCGCGGCGATGAGCCCGGGCGCGGCCAGGGGCAGCACGATCGAGTGGATGATGCGCATGCGGGAGGCGCCGTCGACGCGGGCGGCCTCGATGAGCTCGTCCGGGATCGTGTCGAAGAAGCCTTTCAGCATCCACACGCACAGCGGCAGCGTGAACGTCGTGAACGACAGCACGAGCGCCGTGTAGGTGTTGAGCAGGCCGTATGCCGAGAACACCGCATAGAGGGTGATGAGCAGCAGCGCCTGCGGGAACATCTGCGACGCCAGCACGAAGTACATGAGGCTGCGGCGGCCGCGATAGCGGAACTTCGAGAACGCGTAGCCCATGTACGCCGACACGAGGACCGAGAGGATCGCGGTGATGACGGAGACGACGATGCTGTTGCGGAGGTAGCCGAACAGGGCCGGGTTGTTCGCGAGGGCGGCGTAGGCCTCGAACGTGATCTCGGTGGGGAACAGCTTCGGCGGGTAGCTGAACACCTCCGTGCGGGGGGTGAGCGAGGTCGCGAGCAGCCAGTACACGGGTAGCAGGGCGAACCCGCCGAAGACGACGACGGCGATCCAGGCGCTCACGGTGGAGGCGCGGCGGTCGGCGCGGTGGCGCCGACGGCGGGGCGCGGCGGGTGGGGCGGAGACGGCGGCCACCGTCTCTTCGGTCAGCACGGCGGTCATCGCTTCTCTCCCTTCTCGGACAGGCGGACGTAGACGACGACGAGCGCCATCAGCAGGATCATCCAGAGCAGGCCGATCGCCCCGGCGTGGCCGAGGTCGAAACCGTCGAACGCGGTCTCGTACACGGCGGTCGCGAACGTCTGGGTGGAGCCGGCGGGACCGCCGCCGGTGAGGACGTAGATGATGTCGAAGTGCTGGAAGTTCCAGATGAACTCCAGCAGGATCACGAGGCCGATGATGCCGCTCATCTGCGGGACCGTGATGGAGAAGAAGCGGCGGATGGTGCCGGCGCCGTCGATCTCGGCGGCCTCGTGCAGCTCGATCGGCACGGTCTGCAGGCCCGCGAGGAGCATGACCATCATCCAGGGGAACGACTGCCAGGTCTTCGCGACGATCACGGCGATCATGGCGGTGGTGGGGTTCGCGAGCCACGCCTGCGGGGAGTCGATGAGGCCCACGGTCTCCAGGGCCGCGTTGAGCACGCCGTAGTTGGCGTTGAAGATCCACATCCAGAGGAACGACACGACCACGCCGGGGATCAGCCACGGGATGAGCATGAGGCCGCGGAGCACCTTGGCGCCGCGGATGCGCGTGTTCAGGGCGAGGGCGAGGCCGAAGCCGATCACGAACGGCGCGATGGTCGTGCCGAGGGTGAAGACGAGCGTCTGGGTGAGGAGCGGGAAGAACTCACCGGTGAGCACGTCGACGATGTTCTGGAAGCCGACGAACTCGCGGCCGGGCTCGACGAGGCTCTGCTTGTAGAACGCGGTGATGAGGGCCGTGATCAGCGGGTACACGACGACGGCGGCGAGGAGCGCGAGGCCGGGAGCCGTGAGGAGGAGCGCGAACATCCCGTCCGAGAGGCGACGGGGCCGGCGACCTGTTCCTATCTGTGAGGAAATGGTCTGTTCTGTCATCTAGGTCATCCTTGGCCTGGGGTGATGTGTCCGCACTCTCGCGGTGCGGTCTCGGGCTTCCTCAGTATTTCCGGCAGATTACAGCGACGTCAACTGGAGAGCGCAATAGTCAGAAAGTGGTGGAAAGTGTTTGTTTTGTGAACTGACTCCTTCGGAGGGAGCCCTCGGTACGATCACGACATGGGGTTCTCACTGCTCGGCCTGGCGGTGAGTCTCGCGATCTTCCTGCCGAACCTGCTGCTGATCCCCTTCCCGCCGAGGCCGAAGCTCGAAAGCCCGGCGGTGCCCCGTGTGCTCCTCGTGTTCGAGAGGGCAGGGCAGGCGCTCTGCATGACGGTCCCGGCGATCACGGCGACCGGCGCAATCGCGTGGGGGTGGGCGGTGCCGGTGGCGCTGGCGGTGCTCGCGTACGGGGCCCTCTGGATCCGCTACCTGCGTCGCGGCCGGCCCGCGTCGGCGCTGTTCGACACCGTCCTCGGCATCCCGGTCCCGATGGCCCTCGCGCCGGTGGCCGCCTTCCTCGGCACAGCGGCTTGGCTGCAGAATCCGTGGATCGCGCTGGCCGCGGTCGTCCTCGCGGTCGGGCACATCCCGACCTCCCTCCTCGCGGCTCGGGATCACTAGGCGTACTGCTCAGTGTGGGGCGGGCGTTCTGACACATCGCCGATCCGAAACGATCAGTATCGATCCTTGCTAGTCGATTATCGATTGGCTACGGTCGGAGCAGCCGCTCCCGCGGCGCCGCGCGCATCGGCCGTGCGGGAAGCGACAGTTCGGAGACGCGATGAAGCGTGTACTGGCAAGCCTGACCCTGGCGGCGGTGTTCGGATCCGCCCTCGGCGCGGCGATCCCGTCGGCGGCTGCGGCCGCGGACGATGACGCCCTCTACCTCGCGCCGGGAGGTGACGACGCGGCCTCCGGCACGATCGACGACCCCCTCGCGACGCTGGAAGGCGCCCGCGACCGGATCCGCGCGCTGAAGGCGGATTCCGCGCTCCCGAACGACGGCCTCACGGTGTACCTCCGGGAGGGCACGTACCCCCGCTCGGCGTCGTTCGAGATCGGCGCGCAGGACTCGGGCACTGCCGACGCCCCCATCACCTACCGCTCGTACCCGGGGGAGACTGCCACCCTCACCGGCGGTCGCGAGCTGCCGCGCGACCAGTTCGCCGCGGTCGACGACGCGGCGGTGACCGACCGCATCATCGACCCGGCTGCCCGCGATCGCGTGGTCGGGATCGACCTCGCCGACCTCGGCATCACCGACTACGGCCAGCTCAGCCGCCACGGCTACTGGAAGGCCAACGACGTCAGCACCACGCCGCCCATGGAGCTGTTCATCGACGGCCAGGGCATGACGCTCGCGCGGTGGCCCAACGCCGACGCGGCCACCCCGACCGTGCAGATGGGCGACATCGTCGACGCCGGGCCCGACCGCAACGACGCCGACCTGCAGGAGCGCGGCGGCACGTTCAGCTACGGCTACGACCGCCCGAAGTACTGGACCCAGGCCGAGGACGTGTGGCTGGACGGCATCTTCGGCTACAGCTGGGAGTGGTCGTACAACAAGATCGAGAGCATCGACACCGACGCGAAGACCATCACCCTCCGCTACGGCGAGATGTCCGGGATCATGAAGAGCTGGTTCCCCGACTTCCACTTCGCGCAGAACCTGCTGGAGGAGCTCGACGCCCCCGGCGAGTACTACATCGACCGCGACGCCGGGAAGCTGTACCTCATCCCCAACGCCGCGTTCACGTCGGGTCGCGGCGCCGTGACGGTGACGACCCTCGACGAGCCGATGCTGCGCGCCGACGGCGCCTCATATGTGAACTTCGACGACCTCGTGATGGAGTACGGACGCGCGACGGCCGCCGTGATCCTCGGCGGCTCGCACGTGACGATCTCGCACAGCGACATCCGCAACTTCACCGACGGCGGCGTGCTCATCAACTCGCCGGGGCGCTACACCTACGACGGCATCCCGGTGAACCGCGGCGGCCGCGACCACGCCGTCACCGACAGCCGGCTCACGCACGTCGGCGGCGTCGGCGTGGTGCTCCAGGGCGGCGACAAGACGACGCTCGAACCCGGCCGCAACCGGGTCGAGAATTCCGAGATCGCCGACTTCGCCTACTACCACAAGGCCTACAACCCCGGTGTGATGTTCGACGGCGTCGGCAACATCGCCAGGGACAACGAGATCCACGACGCTCCCCACCCCGGGATCATCGTGCACGGCAACGACCACCTGTTCGAGCGCAACGAGGTGTACGACGTCTGCAAGCAGTTCCACGACCTCGGTGCGATCTACATGAACTCCGGTAAGACCCCGCAGCAGCGCGGCCACGTGTTCCGTGAGAACTACTTCCACGACATCGGCGTCGGCATGGCGGGCGTCGAGGGCATCTACGCCGACAACTTCACGTGGGACCTCACGATCGAGAAGAACGTGTTCGTGAACATGGGCAACGGCGCGATCAAGAGCGGCTCGGCCGACTACATCGAGGCGCGCAACAACGTCTTCGTCGACGCGTACGCCCCGTACGACAACTACGAGCAGTGGATGGGCGACCAGGAGGGCAACGTCGTCGACCGCGACTACATGCCGGCCTGGGAGAAGGTGTTCGCCGACAACAACGACTTCGTGGGCACGCCGTACCTGACCAAGTATCCCGAGCTCGCGCACTTCTTCGAGGACGACCACCACTTCCCGAACCACAGCACCTTCGCCGAGAACGTCGTGTGGAACCCGAACCGGGCCCGGATGGCCGGCGTCAACGAACACGGCGCGAAGGACGGGAAGAACCTCCTGAACTACGAGGACAACTGGGTGGCCGACGCCGACCCCGGCTTCGTGGACGCCGCGAACGGCGACTACACGCTGAAGGCCGATGCGGCCGTGTTCGACCAGATCCCCGGCTTCGAGGCCATCGCCTTCGGCGAGATCGGGGTCGACGGCGCGATCGGGCAGACGCAGCAGCCGCAGACCATCCCGCTCGAGGGCATCGCGTTCGACAGCGACACGCTCACGATCGACGCGGGCGACGAGGTGCGCGTGCGCGCCGTGCCGCTGCCGTGGAACGCCGACGACGCCGCGGTGACCTACGCCTCGGCCGATGCCGCCGTCGCCACCGTGAACGACAAGGGCGTGGTGCTCGGCATGGGCCCCGGCACGACCACGGTCACGGCGACGGCGAAGGCCGATGCCACCAAGACCGCGACCATCGAGGTGATCGTCGAGGAGGGCGACGGCGTGCTGCACTTCACCGACTTCGAGTCGGGGGCGAACGGCTGGCCGACCGACCCGAACCGCTCCATTCAGGTGGATGCATCGGGCGACAAGGTGTACCGCATCCTCAAGGGCGCCAACAGCATCCTGCCGCGGGACTTCACGGAGTTCGTGCTCGACTTCGACGTCACGGCCCCGGCGACGACCCCCGCCAACGCGGGACTGATCGTCTACGACCGCAACGGCAAGGGCGGCGGCTACATCCGCTTCCGTCAGGCCGCGGCCGGTCCGACCTGGACGATCTTCGACGACGCCTGGAAGGTCGTCGCCGAGAAGGTCGTGCCGGCGGCGCAGGGCCTGACCCCCGGGGAGACGTCGCACGTCCGCATCGCGGTGCAGGACGGGCAGATCCGGATCTCCGTGAACGGGGCGATCGCGCTGGAAGGCGCCGACCCCGGGCCCGGCAAGGCCGGTCGGGTCGGGTTCTACGTGGAGAACTACGCCTCGCTCGACTTCGACGACATCGGGTTCTCGCTCTCCGGTGTTCCGGTCACGGGCGTGAGCCTGGATGCCGACGCCGTGGGACTGACCGTGGGGGAGCGGCGGTCCGTCGCGGCCACGGTCGCCCCGGAGGACGCCAGCGACGCCCGGGTCACCTGGACGACCGATGCGCCGGAGGTCGCCACGGTCTCCGGCGGCCGGATCGCGGGGGTCACGGCCGGAACCGCGACGATCACCGCGACCTCGGTCGCCGACCCGAGCCTCAGCGACACGGTCACCATCACGGTGGACGATGCCGAGTACCCGACCACCCGCCTCGACGGCCAGCTGAAGGACGGGGCGAACTGGAGTCAGTCCGACCACATCGCCGTGGACGACACCGGCGTCGTGATCAGCGGCCAGGGCGTGCACGGCTACGAGGCCGAGCGCTTCGGCGACACCCTGCTGCAGTTCGAGGCGGAGTTCGGTGCCTTCGACGGCGGCTGGTACGGCTTCCAGGCGCGCTCCGATCAGACCGGGCTCCCCGCCTGGCAGAACTCCAACACCGGCTACCTCGCGGTGATCAAGGAGGACGTGATCGAGTTCCAGAGCTGGACCCCGGGCCAGACCATGCTCGACAGCATCCCCAACACGGTCATCGAGCCGGGATCCACGCACCGCATCGAGTTCGGGACCGTCGCCGAGGACGGTGGCACCCGCATCGTGCTCCGGGTGGACGACGTGACCGTGTGGAACATGGTCGACGCCAGGGAGAACCTCCGCATCGGTGCCGACGGCTTCTTCAACGTCTACCACTACGGCAAGACGAACACCCTGGCCGTGCGGCCGACGCCGCCGCCCGCGACGGTGACCGGCATCTGCTGGGCCCCCGAGGCAGACCCGAAGACCCGCTACGTGCGCGGCGAGGAGCTCGACGTGACCGGAATGCTGCTGGGGGTGGACTGGAGCGACGGCTCCCGCACCACGCAGCAGGTGACGGCGGACATGGTCAGCGGCTTCGACAGCAGCAAGGTGCGCCCGCACCACACGCTCACCGTGACGTACGCTGGCGCGAGCGTCGAGCTCCCGATCTCGGTGCGACCCAAGCTCAAGAACGACGAACAGGACGTGCCACGATGCGGGTGACCTTCATCGGAGACTCGATCACCGACGCGGGGCGCGATCGCTCCGACCCCGGGTCCTTCGGCGATGGCTACGTGTCGCTCCTCGCGCCCGAGCTGCAGGCGGCGGGAGCCACGGTCCGCAACCTCGGGATCGCCGGGGACCGCGCCCGCGACATCGCCGCCCGGTGGGACGCGGAGCTGCTGCCGACGGCGCCGGAGCTGCTGACCGTGTACGTCGGCGTGAACGACATGTGGCGACGCTTCGACAGCGACGACCCGACCCCAGCCGAGGACTTCGAAGCGACGCTCGGCGACCTCCTCGCCCGAGCGGTGGCGACGCACGCCCCGCGACTGATCCTCATGGAGCCGTACTTCCTCCCGGTGACGGAGGAACAGCGCGCGTGGCTCGACGACCTCGACGGGAAACGGGCGGCCGTGCGGGCTCTCGCCGCGGAACACGGGGCGGCGTTCGTGCCCCTTCACGATGTCTTCACGGCGGCCGCGGAGGAGCATCCGGTCGTCGAGCTCGCGCCGGACGGGGTGCACCCGACGCCCCGCGGATCCGCCCTCATCGCGGATGCCTGGCGCACGGCCGCGTCCATTAGCGATAGTCGATAATGGACGTAGACTGATGGTCATGACGGATGCTCTCGGCACGGCCGGACTGCAGCGCGGACTGCTGTCTGATCAGATCTACGCGCTCATCAAGGCGATGATCAAGGACTCCACGCTGGCTCCCGGAGAGCAGCTCGTGGAGTCGCAGCTCGCCCGGCAGATGCAGGTGAGCCAGGCGCCCGTGCGCGACGCCCTCAAGCGGCTCGCCCACGAGGGTCTCGTGTCGCACGTGCGCCATCAGGGCAACTTCGTCGCGAGCTACTCCGCGGAGGAGGCGGCGCAGGCCAAGGTCGCGCGCGTCGAGCTGGAGGGGCTGGCCGGACGGCTGGCCTGCGGAGCGCTCGACCCGGCTCGCCGGGCCGAGCTCGTCGGCCTCATCGCACAGATGCACGAGGCGGCCGAGGCGGAGGACCTCGCCCGGTTCCGCGAGCTCGACTTCACCTTCCACCGTGCGGTGATCGAGGCCAGCGGCAACGTGTACCTCCCCCGCATGTGGGACCTCCTGGAGCCGAGCCTGCGCGTCATGCACGTGCTCGGCGACCCCACCTTCACGGGGGACTGGCACGAGGTCGCGGACTGGCACAAGGGCCTGCTCGACACGCTGGACGCCGGTGACGAAGAGGCCGCGTCCTCCCTGTTCCGCGCCCACGCCGCCGGCACCCTCCTCGACTGACCCCCGCGCGAGTTCGCAGTTTCGCACCGGGGTCGCACGGCTGGCCGGAGCCCCTGCGACACGGTGAGGATCCGCGACGGGGCTGCGGAGTCCCTGCGCGGGGTCGCAGTTTCGCACCGAGGCCGCACGGGTGACCGGAGTCCCTGCGACGCGGTGAGGATCTGCGACGGGGGGCTAGGCCGTGAAGGGGGAGAGGCGGTCGGCAGTGCCGGACCAGAACGCTCGGGCCTCGGAAGGGGACAGGGGAGGAAGGGCCCGCCGGGTCGCGGCGAGCACCTCTGCGTAGGTCGTGGTCCGCGTGGACATCGGCCAGTCGCTGCCGAACATCAGCCGGTCCGGGCCGAAGAGGGTGAATGCGGAGCGCAGCAGTTCCCGCGACTCCTCCGCCCCGCGCGCCGCGAGGTCGAGCCCGGACACCTTCGCCGACACGCCCGGAGCCGACGCGGCCTCGGCGAGGGCGGAGAGCCACGCGGCATCGGCCGTCCGGGCGCCGAGGCCGAGGTGGCAGAGGACGACCGCGGTGCCGGGGTGCCGTCGGGAGAGGGCGGCCACGGCGGGAAGCTGCTCCGGGCGGATGAGCAGTTCGAGGGTGCGGGCGGTCGCGCCCAGGTGCTCCGCGAGGGCGTCGAGGCCGTCCACATCGGACAGGTCAGCGGCGTACTGCGGCACCGCGGCGCGCACGCCGACCACGGCGGGGGAGAACGCGACTGCGGTGGCGCCGGCGGCCCGTCCCGGCGCGGGGGTGTACTGCAGCACCACGCGCCGCAGGTACGGGTCCCGGGCGGCCGTCGCCGTCAGCCATTCCGCCTCGGCCACCGAGTCCGCTGCTTGCACGGCGATGGCGGAGGAGACGCCGGCGTCCGTCAGCTCCCGCCCGAGGTCTGTGGCCGCGGCGTGGCGGGGAAGGCCGAGATCGTCGCGGAACCACGGGATCGGCACGGCATCCGCGTCCCAGACGTGCACGTGGGTGTCGACGATCCGCACGTCAGCTCCTGCGCCGCGCGATCACGCGGCCTCCGCGTCGAGGGTGTCCCACAGCGCGGCGGGCAGCTCGGCGTCGAGGCCGTCCACGAACGCGTCCACCTCCGCGGGCGTCCGTGCCCCGACGACCACGGCGTCCGCGCCGTGCCGCAGCGGGAACTGCACCGCGGCATCCGCGAGGCGCACGTCGTACGAGGCGCACACGGCCTGCAACCGCAGCGCCCGCTCCCGGAGCTCCGGTGGTGCGGGCTTGTACTCGAAGAACGGGGAGCCGACCGGGTCGACGAGGATGCCGGAGTTGAACACGGCGGCCGCGAGCACCCCGATGCCGCGGGCCGCCGCGGTCGGCAGCAGCCGGTCCAGGGCGGTGCGGTCGAGCAGAGTGAGTCGTCCGGCCTCCATCACCACGTCGAGCGGCGCCTCGGCGACGTAGCGCTCCAGGGGGTCGAGTCGCCCGAGGCCCACACTGATCGCGCGCACCACTCCTTCGTCGCGCAACTCGACGAGCGCCGGGAGTGCTGTCGCGAACGCCGCCTCCACGTCCAGGGGGTCGTGCAGATGGAGCACGTCCACGCGATCGACGCCCAGCCGGGCGAGGCTGCCGTCGAGGCTCCTCCGCACGCCGTCCCTGCTGAGATCGACGACCGAGTCGTGCCCGCTCGCGGCTCCCGAGACCGGCCGGCCGTCCGCATCGACGAGCACCCGGCCGACCTTCGTCGCGATCACGTAGTCGTCGCGCGGGACGTCGCGGAGGGCGAGGCCGAGCTTCCGTTCGCTCTCACCCGACCCGTACAGGGGCGCGGTGTCGAAGAACCGCACGTCCCGGGCGAGCGCCGCATGCACGGTGGCCACCGCGTCGGCGTCCGCCACGGGGGCGAAGAGGTTGCCGATCGGCGCGCAACCGAGTCCGACGTCGTCGCGCGCGGCGACGGCGGGGTTCAGCGGACGGAGCTCTGGACGGAACGCCATGCCTCGTACTCCTCGCGGCTGTCGGGGGTCAGCGGGTAGTAGTCGCTCAGGCGCGCGCCCTCGTCGAGGCGGCGGCGGCTGAACACCTCCCACTCCTCATGATCGCGCGCGTCGTCCACGACCTGCGGCGCCATCGCCTGCGGCACCACGACGGGGCCGTCGTCGTCGGCGACCACGAGGTCGCCCGGCATGCACAGCGCACCGCCCACCGCGACCGGCACGTCGTACGCCCACGGCACGAGCTCCGACTGCGAGGCGTAGTGCGGGGTCGTGCCCGTCGACCACACCGGGATGCCGAGCTCGCGGATGCGGCCGGCGTCGCGGATGCGGCCGTCCACGACGATCCCCGCCCCGCCCTTGCGTGCGAAGTAACGCGCCAGGATGTCGCCGATGCACCCGGAGAAGCGGCTGCCGTAGGCCTGGATCACCAGCACGTCGCCGGGCTGCACGGCCTCGAGCACGTGCCACAGGGCGGTGTGCCGCTCGGCGTACTCCTGACCGTCGCCGGAGGCCATGTCCTCGCGCTGCGGCATGAACTGCAGCGTCAGCGCCGAGCCGACCACGCGCTGACCGAGGCTCAGCGGCTCCGGCCCGTCGATGTAGCTGCGGCGGATCCCGAGCCCGTGCAGCTTGGCGCACGCGGTGGCGGAGGAGATCGCGCCGAAGGAGTCGACCACCTCGCGCGAGGGCCGCTCGTAGGCCCCACCCCGGACGGGCAGGGCGAAGTCGGGTCGGATCAGATCGGCGCTCATGCGTCTCCTTCAGGGAACAGGTGGCGCGGCGAGCCGGTCGCACGCGCGATGGTGAGGTCGAGGTCGGCGGTGTGCGCCGGGGGCAGGGTCACCACGAGGTCGTCGTCGACATCGAGGGTCGTCGTGACGAGCGGGGCGTCCGGGGCCGTGTAGGTGCCCGACGCTCCGGGCCAGAAGCCGGGCTCCTCCCCGGTGGCGGTCACCTGGACGATCCGGTCGAGCCCGAAGCGCCCGCCGCGCAGCCGCACGGTGCGGGTGTGCACGGCGGAGGTGTTCACGAGCTGCACGCCGATGCCGTGGTCGTCGAGGCGGTGCACGAGCGCGGCGACGTCCTCCGGGAGCCCGGGTCGCGCGCGGTCCACATCCTCGTAGCGCAGAGCCGTGAAACCGAGTCCGCCGTTGTAGAGCACCTGCGGCGCTCCGCCGACGAGCTGGGTCAGCACCTCGGTCACGACGGGGTTCACGCGCTGCCAGAAGTGCAGGTGCGCGGCGTCGGGGTCGCGGTCGTCGGCGAGCATCATCGCGGCACGGCGCGCCACCTGGCCGAGCGCCATCTCCAATGCCCGCACCGGGTACTCCGGGAGGTCGCCGGAGAGATACGCGAACCAGCCGGCCTCGTGGCCCGCCTCCTCCTTGTCGCGGAACGGCGCGACGAGGTCGGTGGAGTCGGGGAGACCGGCGATCGCCGTCTCCAGCCGCTCCCGGTCAGACGCCCGTCGCGACCACCACCAGAGCCACAGCGGGAGGTCGAGTTGCAGGGGCCCGTAGTCGAACCAGCCGTCCGCGCCGTGGCGGTAGGGGACGAGCAGAGCCGGCTCGGTGGCGGCGGCGCCGAGCCGGGCCATCCACCCGCCGCGCAGGCTGTAGGTGGACTCCGCGACGCTGCCGCTGCGCGCCTCGGCGAGCACCGTGTCGAGCATGGTGCGCACGAGGTCGAGGGCGGCGTCGTCGCCTGTGACGAGCGCGTGGTTGAGGGCACCGATCAGGGCGCTCATGCCGACCGAGTGCAGCCCGTGCGGCCAGGCCCAGCCGTAGTGCCCGCCCCACCAGCGGCCGTCGTGGAGGGAGCCGACGGTGCCGTCCGGGCCGACGTTGTCGGGGAGCAGCCCGCCGTCCGCCCGCGCGCGCCAGCCGTCGACGTACCGGCGGATCCACGCGGCCGCCTCCTCGTGGCCGTCGTAGAGCCAGCGGTTCGCGGCGAGGGAGGTCGCGGCGAGGTTCACGGCGATGTCACCGGCCGCGCGGCGCTGCATCTCCTCCGCCATGCGCTGGGCGTGCGCGGGATCGGCGAGGTCTTCCCACGAGGCGATCCCGTCCACACCGTGCAGCGGCAGGCCGTAGGGGCGCATCTCGTCCCGGTCGGCCGTGTACGGCACGATCTTCTCGTCGAGCCCCTCGCGGGCCCCGAGGGCACCATTGTGCGGTGAGCGGATCATGTTGCGCTCGGCGTCGTAGTTGCCCTTCGCGGGGTCGGTGAAGAGGGCCGCGAACCGGGCGGCGCGCGCGGCGAACGCGGTGTCGGCCGGGTCGGCGGCGCAGATGCCGGCGAGGAAGAGCAGCGACTCGCCCTGGTGGAACCAGTCGTAGCCGTTGTCGTACTCCTCGGCGAGCATGCCCGCCTCGGCCAGCTGCACGGTCACGCCCTCCCAGTGCCGCTTGGCGTCGGCGAGGACCTCGTCGGGGCCGCCGAGCAGGTAGAACGCGGGCCAGTTGAAGAACGGCTCGTACAGGTCGTCCACGCCGTCGCGGTCGATGAACTCGGCGACGCCGCGGAGGCGGCCGTCCGGCAGCGTGTAGCGGTCGCGGAAGAGGCGGCGGGCCTCCTCGACCTCGGCGAAGAGCCGGCGCTGCAGCACGGCCCATGCCGGGATCGTGCGCAGCGGACGGGTGAGCGGGGTCTCCGGCACGGTCATCCCTTCGTCGCTCCGGCGACCAGGCCGCCGATGATGTGGCGCTGCATCACGATGAAGAACACCATCGCGGGCAGCACGGCCAGCAGGAGGGTCGGGAACACCTGCGTGTAGTCGGTGGAGAACTGTCCGACCGCCGCATACACCCCGGTGGTCACCGTGTAGATCCCGGAGCTCGGCCCGAGGATGATCTGCGGACTCACGAAGTCGTTCCACACCCCGATCGAGTTGAGCACCACGACCGTCGCGACCACGGGCTTCATGATCGGGAAGATGCACGCCCAGAATGCGCGGATGGGACCGGCGCCGTCCAGGGACGCCGCCTCGTCGATGTCGCGGGGCACGCTACGGAGGTAGGCGGTGAACAGGAAGATCGTCACCGGCAGGGTCGCCGCGGTCTCGAAGAGGATGAACCCGGGGATCGTGTTGA
Source organism: Microbacterium sp. C-MGS6 (assembly GCF_058140415.1). Lineage (NCBI taxonomy): Bacteria > Bacillati > Actinomycetota > Actinomycetes > Micrococcales > Microbacteriaceae > Microbacterium > Microbacterium sp. C-MGS6. The sequence continues at coordinate 3,091,734 of NZ_CM176934.1, read as the reverse complement.
TGAGCCCGAGCACCCGCAGCACGAAGACCACAGGGATCAGCGTCACCTGGCCCGGGATGAAGAGCCCGGAGACGAAGAGCAGCAGGAGTCCCAGGTGCCACTTCGACCGTCCGCGCGCGATCACGTAGGCGACGGGCGCGGCGAGGGCGATGCAGCACAGGTTCACCAGCACGACGAACAGCAGCGTGATGCCGTACGCGGCGATCACGTTGAACTTGCTGCTCGTGATCGCGGCCCACAGGTAGTCGAACGTGAACATCTGCGGAGTGATCAGCAGGGGGTTCTCGATGATGTCGGCCTGCGGTTTGAAGGCGTTGATCAGCATCGTGTACATCGGGATCAGCATCGTGGTCGCGACGACGCCGAGGACGATCCACCGGATCGCGCTGACGGCGAGGGCCGGGCGGTTGCGGGTCTGCTTCATCAGTCGGTCGCCTTCTGCTCGGCGCGGCGTCGCACCAGGGTGACGGCGAGGCCGACGACCGCGGTGACGATGAGGAGGATCATGGACTGCGCGGCGCCGAAGCCGAGGGCCGAGTTCGCGAAGGAGTCCTTGAGGATCTGGTAGACGATGGTCTGCGTCGAGCCGGCAGGCCCGCCGTCGGTGAGCGACAGCACCACGTCATACGCCTTGAGGAGCCCGACGAGCGTGAGCACGAGGTTCACGGTGAAGACGGGGGCGATGAGCGGCAGCGTGATGGAGCGGAACTGCTGCCACCGCGTGGCGCCGTCCACCGTCGCCGCCTCGTAGTACTCCGCCGGGACCGACTTGATGCCGGCGAGGAACAGGATCATGTTGAAGCCGAAGTGCGACCACACGATCGTGAAGATCACGCTCGCCTTGGCGAAGGTCGGGTCGGTGAGGAACGGCATCGCCGGGAGGCCGAGCGTGCTGAGCAGACCGTTGACGGCGCCGGTGGGGGAGAGCATCGCCGACCACAGGAAGCCGATGATGAGGGCGCTGATCACGTACGGGTAGAAGAAGACCGTCCGCAGGATCGTGTTCGAGTGGCCGGGCCCGGAGATGAGGGCGGCGATCGCGAGGCCGATGGCGTTGCAGAGGATCGTGCCGACCACGGCGATGATGCCCGTGAAGATCGCGGCCTGTATCGAGCGCGGGCTGCGGAACGCCTTGATGTAGTTGTCCCAGCCGACGAAGGTGAAATTGAGGCTGTACCCGTTCCAGTCGGTGAAGCTGAGCACCGCCGCGAGGATCATCGGTATGACGAACATCGCCAGGAACACGGCGACCGCCGGGCCTCCCATGAGGATGCCGGGGATCCGGTTCCGCCACTGCTGCAGCGCGGTGCGGCGGCGCGGGGCGGGGGTCGAGCTCATCGGCGTCGATGGTCCTGTCGGGGAGGTGGCCGCGGCCGGGGGCGGCGCGGTCGTGGTGGGCGGGGTCATGGCGGCACTCTCGTTCTCGGTGGCGCGTAAGCGGGGAGGGCGCTGGAGCAGCGCCGGGGAGGAGCCGGGGACGATGTGTCCCCGGCTCCTCGAGGGTCAGCCGGCGTTCGCGGCGAACCAGTCGTCCATGGCCTGCAGCACCTGGTCGGCGGGCGCGCCGCCGAGGAGGGCCTGGGTCTGGGTGTTGATCTCGCCTGCGTAACCGTCGGGGAGGGTGCGCTCGCCGTAGCCACCGCCGGTGGGCGTGTAGGCCTCGGCGGGGGTGTCGGCGACGATCTGCAGCAGCTCCTCGCCGAGCGGCGTCATGTCGTACTCGTAGCCGTCGCGGAAGTTGCCGTCGACAGCGAGCTGGTCGCTCACGGCGGTCTGGTCGGTGGTGAGGAACTCGATGAGCTTCGCCGCAGCATCCTGGTTCTTGCTCGCCTTGAGGATCGAGTAGGGACTGGCGATGTTGGCGCCCATAGCGGGCTGCTCGTCGGCGCTCATCGCGGGGGCGCGGAAGACGCCGATGTCGGCCGAGTCCGTCGCCTTCGCCTGGGTGCCGGCGAACCAGCTGCCCATCGAGTACACCGCGGTCTTGCCGGAGAGGAAGGCCTGCTCGGCATCCGGGTACTTGATGCCCAGGGCGTCGCCGGGGATGTACCCCTCGGACACCCAGTCCGCGTAGGTCTCGACCGCGTCGCCGTAGGTCTCGCTGAACGTGACGTCGCCCGTCGAGATGTCCTGGAACCACTCCGGGTCGTCGGCGATGATGGTCGGCAGTCCGAGCGCCTGCAGCGTGTGGCTGGTCATCCAGTCACCGCCGGTCTGGACGGGGGTCCACCCTGCGTCCTTGAGCTTCCCGAGGGCGTCCGTGAGCTCGTCGACGGTCGTCGGCAGCTCCGTGATCCCGGCCTCCTCGAAGGCGGTCTTGTTGTAGAAGAAGAGGCTCTGCAGCTGCACGCCGATGCCGGCCATGTAGTTCTTGCCGTCGATCGAGTACTGGTCGGCGAGCGGACCGGACGACGCCCATTCGTACTGCGAGAGGTCGACGAGCTCGGGAGCGAGCTTGGTCGTCGGGGCGATGGACTGCACGACGTCGGGAGCGTCACCGGCGGCCAGCAGACGCGGCACGGCGGCTTCGACCCCCTCGGCACCCGGGTTCTGGATGACGACGTCGATGTTCGGGTTGGCGTCCTCGAACGGGGCGACGAGGTCGTTCCAGAACTCCTCGGTCAGGTTCGGGGTGACGTTCACGAGCATGCGGACGGTGACGTCGCCGCCGGCATCGCCGCCGTCGTCACCGGCGGTGGTCGAGCAGCCGGCGATGGCGAGGGCGGATACCGCCGCGATGCCGGCGAGGGGGAGGACTCGGGCCTTGATCATCGTTGATCCTTTCCTGATGCATGAGGGAGGGCCGCTCGCGACATTACACTAATCGATAATCGTTTGTGAAGAGCGGGCGGCATCAGATCCCGCTCGGAGAGGGCGGCCTCCGAGCGTGGTGGGTGCCGCGGTCAGCGGGCGGCGCGACGGGCGCGGTAGGCGGCCACGGCATTCCGGTTGGCGCAGCTCGTGGAGCAGTACCGTTTGGAGCGGTTGCGGGAGAGGTCGAGCGCGATCGCCTGGCAGGTCTCGTCCGCGCAGACGGTGAGGCGAGAGCCCTCGTCCGTGCGGATGACGTCGATCAGAGCCATCGCCGTCTCCACGAGCACGCGTTCGGCCAGCGGGCGCTCATCGGCGAGGCCGTGCAGGTGCCAGTCCAGCGCGTCGTGACGGATGAGCCGCGGGGTCAGACGCACCTCCGCGAGAGCGGCGTTCACGTGCGCGGCCATCTCGTCGCGCGGAGCCAGCAGCATGGCACGGAGCCGCGGGCGCAGAGCGCGGAGGTCGTCGAGTTCCACCGTGTCCCTGTCGACCCGCCCCGTGTACGGAAACACCTTCAGGAAGGCCTTCTCGTCGTCGATGTCCACGAGGGTGTCCGGTTCTTCCGACGAGTTCGCGAGCCAGACCGCCGCTCGGAGTGCGTCCTCGGTGTCATCGGTGAAGACCATGTTGACAGCTTACTCCCGTCGGCGTACCGTCATCTCCCATGAGCACCGTGGCTGATGACACGATAAGCACACGGGCGAGTGTGCGTCTCGGCCTCCCGCTCGCGATCGCCGCCGCTTTCGCGTTCGGGTCCTCCGGGGCCTGGGCGCGCGGACTCATCGATGCGGGGTGGACGCCGGGTGCCGCCGTCACCGTGCGGGTGTGGGTCGCGGCGCTCGTGCTGCTCGTCCCCACTCTTCTCGCGCTGCGGGGACGGTGGCGTGCGCTCCGGCAGAACGCGGGGATGGTCGCCGCCTATGGCCTGCTCGCCGTCGCAGCCACCCAGCTCTGCTACTTCCAGGCTGTCGCGGTGATGGACGTCGGGATCGCTCTGCTCATCGAGTACACCGCCCCGGTCGCGGTGCTCCTCTGGCTCTGGCTGCGTCGGGGAGAGCGTCCCACGCGGCGCAGCATCCTCGGTGCGGCCATCGCCTTCGTCGGACTCGTCCTCATGCTCGACATCGTCACCGGCGCGCAGGTGAACGTGCCCGGGGTGCTCTGGGCGCTCGGTGCGATGGTGGGGGCCGCGAGCTACTTCGTGCTGTCCGCCCGGGCCGACACCGGCATACCGCCGATCGCGCTCGCGGGGAGCGGGTTGCTGCTCGGTGCCGTCGGCCTGAGTCTCGCCGCGCTCGTCGGGGTGCTGCCCTTCGCGTGGACGACCTCCGACGTCGACTACCGCTTCGGCGCGGTGCCGTGGTTCGTGCCGGTCCTTGCGATCGGCGTGATCGCGACGGCCCTCGCGTACGTGCTCGGCATCGTCTCGACACGGATGCTCGGCTCGCGGCTCGCCTCGTTCGTCGCGCTCGCGGAGGTCGTGGCCGCCCTCCTCTTCGGCTGGCTTCTGCTCGGCCAGCTCCCCGGCCCGCTGCAGGCCGTCGGTGGCGTGCTCGTGCTCGCCGGCGTGGTCGTGGTCAAGCTCGGCGAGCCCCGCCCCGCGGCCTGAGCGGCGTCTCCGCGGGCACAACTTCGGACTCCAGGGCCGACACGCCGCCCCGCGGCCCCGCCGTGCGGCGTGTCCCCGGCGGTCTCCGAAGCTGTGCCCGGATGGGGGAACGGCTGGGCGGAGATTATGTATACGAATGCACCGCCTGAATGAGACAGGTAGCCTGCTGGGGGCCATTTATGTATACACTGGCGATATGGTCCTCCCGGTCGAGCGCACGTCCATGGGTGATCGCGCCTATGCGGCGCTCCTGGACGGCATCCAGTCCGGGGAGCTGCCGGCCGGTTTCGTGCTCGGCGAGGTGGAGCAGGCCGAGCGCCTCGGCGTGAGCCGGACCCCGCTGCGGGAGGCGCTGCGTCGCCTGGCCGCCGACGGCCTGGTCGTGCAGCAGTCGCCCCGCGTCACCGTGGTCGCCGACCTCGACGCCGACGACATCCGGTCCCTGTTCGAGATCCGCCGCGCGCTGGAGGAGACCTCCGCCCGCCTCGCGGCCGTCCGGGGCGACGCCGACCGGTTCGCCGCGCTCGCCGCGGAGTTCGCGCACGTGGATCTCACCAGGGCGGAGGGCCGCGACGCCTACTACGCGCTGATCGCGCGGTTCGATGCGGCCCTCGACGACGCCGTCGCCAACGACTACATCGCCGCGGCGCTGCGCACCGTCCGCACCCACCTCGTGCGCGTGCGGCGCATGGCCCGTGACAAGCCCGCGCGGCTCGCCGCCTCCGCGGCCGAGCACCGCGCGATCGCCGAGGCGCTCGCCGCCCGCGACGGCGACCTCGCCGCCCATGCCACGCATGTGCACCTGCACAACGCGCTCACCGGCATCCTCGACTCCCTCCCCGACAGCGAAGGACACTCATGACCGTCACCCACCACGTCCGCGTGCACGCCAGCTCCGAGAACCTCGTCCGTGAGGACCAGCTCGCCTGGAAGATCGCCGAGGTCGCGGTCGACCAGGTCGAGGTCGAGCAGCCCGTCGTCGACATGATCATCAACCGCATCATCGACAACGCGTCCGTCGCCGCGGCCTCCCTCGCCCGTGCGCCGATCGTCGCAGCCCGCGCGCAGGCGTTCAGCCACCCCGTGTCCACCGGTGGTGCCGGCGCCAACCTCTTCGGAACACCGCTCGACCGCCGCACCAGCCCGGAGTGGGCGGCCTGGGCGAACGGCGTGGCCGTGCGCGAGCTCGACTACCACGACACGTTCCTCGCCGCCGAGTACTCGCACCCGGGCGACAACATCCCGCCGATCCTCGCGGTCGCGCAGCACACCGGCAAGGACGGCAGCGCGCTCGTGCGCGGCATCGCCACCGGCTACGAGATCCAGATGGACCTGGTGCGCGCGATCTGCCTGCACAAGCACAAGATCGACCACGTCGCGCACCTCGGCCCGTCCGCCGCCGCCGGCATCGGCACCCTCCTCGGCCTCGACGTCGAGACGATCTACCAGGCGGTCGGCCAGGCGCTGCACACCACGACCGCCACCCGGCAGAGCCGCAAGGGCGAGATCTCCACGTGGAAGGCGCACGCCCCGGCCTTCGCCGGGAAGATGGCCGTCGAGGCGGTCGACCGGGCGATGCGCGGACAGACCAGCCCCGCGCCGATCTACGAAGGTGAGGACGGCGTGATCGCCTGGATGCTCGACGGCAAGGACGCCGCCTACGAGGTGCCGCTGCCCGCTGCGGGCGAACCCAAGCGCGCGATCCTCGACTCGTACACGAAGGAGCACTCCGCGGAGTATCAGGCGCAGGCGTGGATCGACCTCGCCCGCAAGCTCGGCACGGCGAACCCGGCGCTCCGCGACCCCGCGAACATCGCCTCGATCGTGCTGCACACCAGCCACCACACGCACTACGTGATCGGCTCGGGTGCGAACGACCCGCAGAAGTACGACCCGACGGCCTCCCGCGAGACGCTCGACCACTCGATCCCGTACATCTTCGCGGTGGCGCTGCAGGACGGCGGCTGGCACCACGTCGACTCCTACACGCCGGAGCGCGCCGGCCGGGCCGACACGGTCGCCCTGTGGCACAAGATCACCACGGCCGAGGACGCGGAGTGGACGCGCCGCTACCACTCGGAGGACCCGGACGAGAAGGCCTTCGGCGGCCGCGTCGAGATCCGCCTCACCGACGGCTCGACCGTGGTGGACGAGATCGCCGTCGCCGACGCCCACCCGCTCGGTGCGCGCCCGTTCGCACGGGAGAACTACATCGCCAAGTTCCGCCTGCTCGCGGAGCCCGTGCTCGAGGCCGCTGAGATCGAGCGGTTCCTGGAGCTCGTGCAGCGCCTGCCCGAGCTCACGGCCGCCGAGGTCGCCGAGCTCTCGATCGTCGCGAAGCCGGGTCTGCTCGACGACGCCGCGGCGCCCGCCGGTCTGTTCTGATGCCCACGCCGTTCATAACTCAGGAGAATCGGCGCGGAACGCGTCGGCTGACCGCCTACACGGCACTTTCCCCCGCCGGTCTCCTGAGTTGTGAACACCGATCGAAGGGGAGCAACTGATGCTGTACTCCACCACGACGCCGGCCGAGAAGCGGCGCCTGTTCCGGGACCGGCTCGCCTCCGGGGAGCTGCTGCGCTTCCCCGGCGCGTTCAACCCCCTGAGCGCCCGACTGATCGAGCAGAAGGGGTTCGAGGGTGTCTACATCTCGGGCGCCGTGCTCGCCGCCGACCTCGGCCTGCCCGACATCGGCCTCACCACGCTGACCGAGGTCGCCGGGCGCGCGAAGCAGATCGCCCGGATGACCGACCTCCCCGCGATCGTCGACGCCGACACCGGTTTCGGCGAGCCGATGAACGTCGCCCGCACGATCCAGGAGCTCGAGGACGCCGGTCTCGCCGGCACTCACATCGAGGACCAGATCAACCCCAAGCGCTGCGGACACCTCGACGGCAAGGCCGTGGTCGACGAGGACACCGCGATCAAGCGCATCCGCGCAGCCGCCGACGCCCGCCGTGACGAGAACTTCCTGATCATGGCGCGCACCGACATCCGGGCGATCGAGGGGCTGGACGTGGCGATCGACCGGGCCCAGGCGCTCGTCGACGCGGGAGCCGATGCGATCTTCCCCGAGGCGATGCGCACGATCGGCGAGTTCGAGGCCATGGCCGCGGCGCTGGACGTGCCGATCCTCGCGAACATGACCGAGTTCGGCAAGAGCGAGCTGTTCTCCGTCGACAGTCTCCGCGACGCCGGGGTGCGGATGGTGATCTGGCCGGTGTCGCTGCTGCGCATCTCGATGGGGGCCGCGGGCCGTGCGCTCGATACGCTGAACGACGAGGGGCACCTGACCTCGAAGCTCGGCGAGATGCAGCACCGCGCCGACCTCTACGAGCTGATCGACTACGAGTCGTACAACCGTTTCGACTCCGGCGTCTTCAACTTCACCGTTACGAAGGAGTGACCATGACCGAGCCGGACATCAAGAAGGGCCTCGCGGGCGTCGTCGTCGACACGACCGCGATCTCGAAGGTCAACCCCGAGACGAACAGCCTGCTCTACCGCGGCTATCCCGTGCAGGAGCTCGCAGACACGCAGTCCTTCGAGGCGGTGGCGTACCTGCTGTGGAACGGGGAGCTGCCGACGGGCGACGAGCTCGCCGCGTTCCGGCTGGAGGAGCGCAAGCACCGCGCCCTGGCCGACAACGTCAAGGCCGCGATCGATCTCGTGCCGCTCGAGGCGCATCCGATGGACGAGGTGCGCACCGCGGTCAGCCTGATCGGCACATCGGACCCCGAGGCCGGCGGCTCGGTGCTCGACGCCGGTGGCAGCCCGGAGCAGAACCTGGCGCGCAGCATCCGCCTGTTCGCGGCGCTGCCGGCCATCGTCGCCTACGGTCAGCGTCGCCGTCGTGGCCAGGAGCTCATCCCTCCGCGCGACGACCTCGACTACTCGGCGAACTTCCTCTGGATGACGTTCGGGGAAGAGGCCGACGACGTCGTGGTCGACGCCTTCAACCGGTCGATGATCCTCTACGCCGAGCACTCCTTCAACGCCTCGACCTTCACCGCCCGGGTCATCACCTCGACCCTCAGCGACATCTACTCGGCTGTGGTCGGGGCCATCGGTGCGCTCAAGGGCCCGCTGCACGGCGGGGCGAACGAGGCCGTGCTGCACATCTTCAAGGAGATCGGATCGGCGGACGCCGTCGAGACCTGGCTCGACAAGGCTCTCGCGGAGAAGCGCAAGATCATGGGCTTCGGACACCGCGTCTACAAGAACGGCGACTCGCGGGTGCCGACCATGAAGGCCGCGCTGGACACCCTCGTCGCGCACTACGGCCGGGAGGACGTCGCCGAGCTGTACGACGCGCTGGAGTCGCAGTTCGTCGAGCGCAAGGGCATCCACCCGAACCTCGACTACCCGTCCGGCCCCGCGTACAGCCTCATCGGCTTCGACACGCTCACCTTCACGCCGCTGTTCGTCGCGGCGCGGGTGACGGGATGGACGGCCCACGTCATCGAGCAGGCCGGCGCGAACGCCCTGATCCGTCCGCTGTCCCACTACGACGGCCCCGAGGAGCGGCACGTGGCCGGCTGACCCCTCCGTTCGAATCGCCTGAATGGCTCCATCTCACCGCGGGATGGAGCCATTCGCGCGATTCGGAGCAGTAGCGTGCCGACGGCCCCCGGGTCAAGCGGATGCAGCGGATTCCCGGGAGGAGTAAACCGGATCCGGGACGAAAGCATGTCCCGCGAGAAGGAGGCCCCATGTCCGCGTCCGACGTCACCGTCAAGGAGGTCCGGTCGCTCGTCCCCGCGCGCATGGACCGGCTCCCCTGGTCGCGCTTCCACTGGATGATCGTCGTCGGACTCGGGTTCTCCTGGATCCTCGACGGCCTCGAGGTGCAGATCGTCGCGGCCAACGGCTACGCGCAGACGCTGGGGATGGGTCCCGCCGAGGTCGGCCTCGCCGGCACCTGCTACCTGCTCGGCCAGGTGTTCGGCGCCCTCGTGTTCGGCCGCCTCGCCGACCGCCTCGGCCGCAAGAACCTCTTCCTGCTCTCGCTCGGGGTGTACCTCGTCGGGTCGGCCGTCGCCGGTCTCGCGTTCGCCCCCTGGTTCTTCTACATCTGGCGCTTCGTCGCCGGCGCGGGCATCGGCGGTGAGTACGCGGCGATCAACTCGGCCATCGACGAGATCATCCCCGCGAAGTACCGCGGCCGCGTCGACATCGCCATCAACGGCACCTACTGGGGTGGCGCGGCGCTCGGTGCCGTGGCCAACATGTTCTTCCTCAACACCGACCTCCTCCCCGCCGACATCGGCTGGCGGCTGAGCTTCTTCGTCGGTCCGATCCTCGGCATCCTCATCATCTGGCTGCGGCGGCACATCCCGGAGAGCCCCCGCTGGCAGATGACGCACGGCCGCGAGGAGGAGGCGGAGCGCAACGTCGACGAGATCGAGGAGCGCATCCGCAAGGAGGGCAAGTCGATCGAGCCCGTGGACGAGAGCAAAGCCATCACGGTCAAGGAGTACGGCAGCGTCCCGCTCCTCGTGATCGCGAAGGTGCTGTTCAAGAAGTACCCGCGGCGCACGCTCGTCGGCATCACGATGATGGTGACGCAGTCCTTCCTCTACAACGCGATCTTCTTCACGTACGCGCTCGTGCTGGAGAACTTCTACGACACCCCGCCGGCGTCCGCATCGCAGTACTTCATCGTCTTCGCGGTCGGCAACCTCGCGGGCGCCCTCATCCTCGGCCACTTCTTCGACACGTGGGGTCGTCGGCGGATGCTGTTCGGCACCTATGTGCTCGCGGGTCTGATCCTGCTCGTCAGCGCCTTCCTCTTCAACGCGGGTGTGCTGAATGCGGGCACGCACACGGCGTTCTGGTGCGCGTCGTTCTTCTTCGCCTCGGCCGGAGCATCGGCCGCGTACCTGACCGTGAGCGAGATCTTCCCGCTCGAGCTGCGCAGCCAGGTGATCTCCTACGTCTTCTCCATCGGGCAGCTCGTCGGCGCGGTCGCTCCGGTGCTCTACGGCGCGCTGATCGGTGCGAGCGCGGAGTCGGGCGACCGCGGTCCGCTGTTCTGGGGGTACGTGCTCGGTGCGGCGATCATGATGTTCGGCGGCGTCGTGTGTGGTGTCTTCGGCGTCAGTGCGGCCGGGAAGTCACTGGAGGACATCGCCGATCCGCTCTCGCTCGTGGCACCGGCGAAGAAGGGCGTCACCCCGGGGTCGGAGTCCGGCTCCTGAGAAGGCGGTTCCGCTAGCGGGCGAGCCAGTTCCGCAGGGAGCGCGTGACGAACGGCAGAACCCAGTACGTCATGATCGGCGTGAGCACGAGGGTGGTGATGAGCACGCGGAGCCACAGCGGAACGACGTCCCATCCCGGCACCGGGCTCATGGCGTAGGTGAACGCGAGGTTCACGGGGAAGAAGCCGAGCCAGATCGAGACGGCCTGCTTCCACCGCGGCGGCGCGGGGGCGACGGTCACGGTGCTGGTCGTGCCGTCCGGGTCGACGACGGGGATGGAGCCGGTGGACGGCTCGTCGAACCAGCCCTCGATACCCGAGCGGCGCTTGGACCTCTCGCTGCGGACGAAGCCCTGGCCCATCGACAGCCACCAGGCGCGTTCTCCGGACTGCTCCCACGCGGTGAGCGCGTCCTCGCTCGCGAAGCGGTAGAGCATGTGCCAGACCTGGGAGTCCTCGCCGGCACGGACCCAGCCGGAGCCGAGGAAGCCCGGGTACTTCGTCGCGAGGTTCACCCCGGTCTGCACCCACGCGGTGGCCTCGGCGATGCGCTCCGGGTCGACCTCGCGGCGGATGGAGACGGTGACGGGTTCGGACACAGGGGCGGATGCGGACATGGTGCGGTCCTCGGGGTGAGCGGCGTCGGGGTGCGGACGCGGGGCGACGGCGCCAGGGTCGCGGCGCCTGGTCGATTCTAGTTCGCCTTCGAGTCGCGCGATTGGCTCCAGATCCGGGCCGGATGCCGCCAGCATCTCCCGCAGCTCATCGATCGTCGCCCAGGGCTGCCTCGCGACATCCGGCCGCCCGACCCCCGGCCTCCAGCGTCGGCAGAAGTAGTCGCCGAGCGCCACCAGGTCCGCGAGCGGCAGCGTGCCGAGGGAGACCCAGGTCGCGGCGGGGGAGGTCACCCGGAGGCCGTCCCGATAACGGATCGAGGTGAGGCTGGACAGCGTGCGGTGTCCGGTCACGCCGCGGGCGCGAGGGATCGGGATCCCGCCGGACGCGCTGACGTGGAGGGCGAGGTCGTCCGCCGTCGCGACGCTCCCGCGGTCGTCGAAGGCGAGCGGTAGCGGGCCTCCCCAGATCGAGGCCGCGGTCTCGTGGCTGAAGAAGTGTCCGGTCGGATCCGCGCAATCGACCGCGGCTCACGCCGTGCAGCCGCGCCGTCCGTACCGCGAAGTCCACCCCGAAGCGGGCCGGAAGCTCGTGTCGTCGTCCCATGCCCCCACGCTCCCACCGCTGCTGTCGGGCTGGGTTCGAAGGGAAGAAGAAGACCCCCGCCGACCCGATTCGGCGGGGGTCTCGGGAGCGAGAGTGCTCACCGTGTGCACGGGAGACGCGACTACCCGATCCGGTCTGAGTCTGTGCCGTGCATCTGCAGTTGTAATCGGCCCAGGTGGCCAGCGGGTGAACGAGGGGCGAACGGCGCCGTGCGGCCACTCGTCTGCCCGACGACGAGAGATACAAGGACGTCCTCGTATTTTCACGGTCGTCGGAGTAAACTCGCCGATGTGCCAAAGAGGGCACGGAGGGATGTCGCACAATGACCCGTACTATCCCGCACTTCGTGGGCGGAACGCATGTCACCCCGGAAGACGGCCGCTTCGCCGACGTCTTCGATCCGAGCACCGGCGCCGTGCAGGCCCGGGTGCCGCTCGCATCCGCGGAGGAGGTGCGCCGCGTCATCGGGAACGCCGAGCAGGCCCAGGCCGCGTGGGCGGCGACCAACCCGCAGAAGCGCGCCCGCGTCCTCCTGCGGTTCCTCGACCTCGTGCAGCAGGAGATGACCTCGCTCGCCGAACTCCTCGCGAGCGAGCACGGCAAGACCGTCGACGACGCCAAGGGTGACATCCAGCGGGGTCTCGAGGTCATCGAGTTCTCCGCCGGGGCTCCGCACCTGCTCAAGGGCGAGTACTCCACCGGGGCCGGGGCGGGCATCGACGTGTACTCGATGCGGCAGCCGCTCGGGGTCGTCGCGGCGATCACGCCCTTCAACTTCCCCGCCATGATCCCGCTGTGGAAGGCCGGCCCCGCCCTCGCCGCCGGCAACGCCGTGGTGCTCAAGCCGAGCGAGCGCGATCCCTCCGTGCCCGTGCGCCTCGCCGAGCTGTTCCTCGAGGCGGGCCTGCCCGCCGGTGTCCTCAACGTCGTGCACGGAGACAAGGAGGCGGTGGACACGCTGCTCACCGACGACCGGATCCGTGCGGTCGGCTTCGTGGGCTCCACGCCCATCGCCGAGTACATCTACGCCACCGCGGCCGCTCACGGCAAGCGGGCGCAGTGCTTCGGCGGCGCGAAGAACCACATGATCGTGATGCCCGACGCCGACCTCGACCAGGCCGTCGACGCCCTCATCGGTGCCGGCTACGGCTCCGCGGGGGAACGGTGCATGGCCATCTCCGTCGCGGTCCCGGTCGGCGAGGAGACGGCGGACGCCCTCGCCGCCAAGCTCACCGAACGTGTCGCCCAGCTGCGCGTCGGGCCGTCCCAGGCGGAGGACGTCGACTACGGCCCCCTCGTCACGAGTGCCGCGGTCGAGCGGGTCGAGGGCTACATCCAGCAGGGGATCGACGAAGGGGCGACAGTGCTCGCGGACGGCCGCGGGTTCACGGTCCCCGGTCACGAGGAGGGCTTCTACCTCGGACCGACCCTGTTCGACCACGTGACCACCGACATGGCGATCTACCGTGAGGAGATCTTCGGCCCGGTGCTCGTGATCGCCCGCGCCGCCGACTACGAGGAGGCGCTGCGCATGGCCTCCGTGCACGAATACGGCAACGGCGTCGCCATCTTCACGCGCGACGGCGATGCCGCCCGCGACTTCGCCGCTCGGGTGGAGGTCGGGATGGTGGGCGTGAACGTGCCCATCCCGGTGCCGATCGCCTACTACACGTTCGGCGGCTGGAAGCGCAGCGGCTTCGGCGACCTCAACCAGCACGGCGCCGACGCCTTCCGCTTCTACACGAAGACCAAGACCGTGACGAGCCGCTGGCCGTCGGGGATCCGCGAGGGCGCGAGCTTCGTGATCCCCACCATGCACTAAGGACACGCGATGACCATGACCACTGTCACCACCACCGACGAGGAGCGCGAGGCGATCCTCGACGCCGTGCGGGAGTTCGCCGATGCGGAGCTCGCTCCGTTCGCCGCCGAACGCGACGAGAAGCACCTGTTCCCGCGGGAGTCGCTCCAGCGCGGTGGCGAACTCGGCCTCGGCGGGATCTACGTGAGCGAGGAGTTCGGCGGCACGGGGCTCACCCGCGTCGACACCGTCGCCATCTTCGAGGAGCTCGCCAAGGCCGACCCCGCCGTGGCCGCCTACATCTCCATCCACAACATGGTGGTGTGGATGATCGACACCTACGGCGACGACGAGCAGCGGTCGCGCTGGCTACCGTCGCTGACCGCCATGCAGGAGTTCGGCGGCTACTGCCTCACGGAGCCGGGAGCCGGATCCGACGCGGCGAACATCGCGACCAGCGCCGTCCGCGAGGGCGACGAGTACGTGCTGACCGGGGTGAAGCAGTTCATCTCCGGAGCCGGTGAGGCCGCGGTATACGTCGTCATGGCGCGGACCGGCGAGCCGGGAGCCCGGGGCATCAGCGCCTTCCTCGTCCCCGGCGACGCGGAGAACCTGAGCTTCGGCGCCCCGGAGAAGAAGATGGGGTGGCACGCGCAGCCCACCCGTCCCGTGATCATGGACGGCGTGCGGGTGCCGGCGTCCGCGATGCTCGGCGACGAGGGCCGCGGCTTCGCGATCGCGATGTCGGCGCTCAACGGCGGACGCCTCAACATCGCGGCGTGCTCGATCGGCGGTGCGCAGGCAGCGCTCGACAAGGCCGTGCAGTACGTGCACGAGCGCGTCGCGTTCGGGGAGCCGCTGGCGGAGAAGCAGTCGATCCTCTTCGCGATCGCCGACATGCGCACCGACCTGCAGGCGGCGAGGCTGATGATGCGCGACGGCGCGCAGGCAGTGGACGAGAAGGCGCCGGACGCGACGATGCGCTGCGCGATGGCCAAGCGCTTCGCGACCGACGCCGGCTTCGAGGTGGCCAACCGCGCCCTCCAGCTGCACGGCGGCTACGGCTACCTGCAGGACTACGGCATCGAGAAGATCGTCCGCGACCTCCGCGTGCATCAGATCCTCGAGGGGACGAACGAGATCATGCGCCTCATCGTGGGGCGGGAGATGCTGCGACCCGCGGGGTCGACGTCGATGCGGAGCGCCTCATGACCCGCGTGGCCTTCCTCGGCCTGGGCCACATGGGCCTGCCGATGGCGAAGAACCTCGTCGCCGCCGGACACGAGGTGCGCGGCTTCGACCTCGTGCCCGCGGCGATCGAGGCGGCCGGGACGGCCGGGATCCCCGTGGCGGCGAGCGGCGCGGAGGCGGTGGCGGACGCGGAGGTCGTGGTGACGATGTTCCCGGCGGGGAAGCACGTCATCGAGGCCTACCGCACGGAGCTGCTGGCGGCCGCGCGCCCCGGAACGCTGTTCATCGAGTCGTCGACCATCGCGGTGGACGAGGCGCGGGCCGCCCATGCGCTCGCGCTCGCCGCGGGCCATCGGCACATCGACGCCCCGGTCTCCGGAGGTGTGGTCGGGGCGGAGGCCGGAACGCTGGCGTTCATGGTCGGGGGCTCCGACGACGACTTCGCGGCGGCGCTTCCGCTGCTGGAGATCATGGGGAAGCGCATCGTGCACTGCGGCGGACCGGGACTCGGACAGGCGGCGAAGGTCTGCAACAACATGGTGCTCGCGGTGTCGCAGATCGCCGTGGCCGAGGCGTTCGTGCTGGGCGAGCGGCTCGGACTCGAGCATCAGGCCCTGTTCGACGTGGTGTCCCAGGCGTCCGGGCAGTGCTGGGCGCTCACCACGAACTGTCCCGTGCCCGGACCGGTGCCCACGAGCCCCGCGAACCGGGACTACCAGCCGGGGTTCGCCGGAGCCCTCATGGCGAAGGACCTCGGTCTCGCGCTGCAGGCCATCGAGCAGACCTCGACGGATGCCCGGATGGGTCGTCTGGCGCAGGAGCTGTACGCCGCCTACGCCGCCGGCGACGGCGCCGCCCGCGACTTCTCCGGCATCATCACCGACATCCGCGGCTGACCCCGGCTTTCGAATCGCCTGAATGGTCGCGAATCCGGCCGAAATGCAGCACTTCGGGCGATTCGAGGGGGAGGGTGGATGACAAACGACAGGAAGGCGGCAGCGATGACCGAGTACGAGACGATCCTGGTGGAGCAGCGCGGACGCGTGGGGTGGATCACCCTCCACCGTCCGGAGGCGCTCAACGCGCTGAACAGCCGGCTCGCCGAGGAGGTCACCGCGGCCGCGCAGGCCTTCGATGCGGATGACGGGATCGGCGCGATCGTCCTGACCGGCTCCGAGAAGGCCTTCGCGGCCGGTGCCGACATCAAGGAGATGGAGGGCATGTCCGCGGCGGAGATGCTCGAGACCGACCACTTCGGCGTCTGGCACGACTTCGCTGCCGTGCGCACCCCGGTCATCGCGGCGGTCTCCGGATTCGCGCTCGGTGGCGGCTGCGAGCTGGCGATGATGTGCGACATCATCCTCGCCGCGGACACCGCGAAGTTCGGACAGCCGGAGATCAATCTCGGCGTGATCCCCGGCATGGGCGGCACGCAGCGGCTCATCCGCGCGGTCGGGTACTACAAGGCCGCGGAGCTCGTGCTGTCCGGCCGCTTCATGGGGGCCGAGGAAGCGGAGCGCTCCGGACTCGTGTCCCGCGTCGTCCCGGCGACGGACCTCCTGGCCGAGGCGACGACGCTGGCGGAGACGATCGCGTCGAAGTCGCTGCCGTCGGTCTACGCCGCCAAGGCCGCGCTCGATGCGGCGATGGAGACGACGCTGTCCGCCGGCCTCGCCCATGAGAAGCAGGCGTTCGCGGCGCTGTTCGACACGCACGACCAGAAGGAGGGCATGGCGGCCTTCCGCGAGAAGCGCACGCCCGACTTCCAGAACCGCTGATCGCGGTTCACAACTCAGGAGAATCGGTCGCGGAACCGCCGTTCGGCGGTGTCGGGGCCCGGTCGGCCGCAATTCTCCTGAGTTGTGAACGGGTCAGCCGCGCAGGGATTCCACGATCTTCGCGATCCGGCGGTCGCGCGTCGCGTCCTGCTTGGCGTCGGCGACCGCCCTGGCGTGCTCCTTCCGCGCTGAGGGGGAGAGGGCGTCGAAGGCCGCGCGCACCGCGGGGTCGGCGTCGAGGGCGGCGGCCAGGGCGGCCGGCACCTCGACCGTCCGCTCTGCGGTGTCGAGCCGGATCACGGCGTCCACCTCCTGGTCGATCTCCACCGCGAGGTCTGCGCGGGCGGCCTTGCTGATACCGATCATGTTCTCGCCTCCCATCCGGGCCAGGCGCAGGCGGGCGGTGCGGCCGCCGATCGTGACCGCGACCGGGAAGGTCTTCCCCGCGCCGAAGGAGGCCACCTGTTCGTCGGTGAGGAGGATCGCCGCGGCGGGACCGCGACCGGTGAGGACGGTGTGCACGCGCAGTTCGCTCATGCAGGAAGAGTACGCCCGCCGTCCTCGATCGCGGCGACGAGGGCGGTGTTGCGCTCCGCGATCAGCCGCTCCATGTACCGCCCCAGGACCAGGGCGTCGACGAGGCGGCCGAGGGGCCCGAAAGGCGACCGGAACACGACGGTGTCCCGCATGAGGGTGCCACGCGGGTGCTCCTCGAACACATGCTCGTGCCGGAGCTCGCGGAACGGTCCGGCGATCTGGCGGTCCGTGAACCGATTCGGCGCGTCGATGTCGAACACCACGGAGCGCAGGCGGAACGGGATGCCGAAGTGCCGCGCGCGCCAGGTGACAGTGGACCCCTCGGTGAACGCGCCGCCCGCAGGCTCCTCGATCATCGTCTCGCCGTAGCGCGCCATGGACTGCAGATGCAGCTGTGGGTCCAGTGCCGCGGCGAAGACGACCGGGCGGGGCGCCGCGATCACGGTGTCGAGCACGAACCGGGGCATCAGAGCGGTTCGGGGAGCGGGCGCGGATCGATGAAGTCGCCGGCGTCACGGCGCAGGCGGGCGACGATGGCGACGAGCTCCGCGGCGTCGGCCTCGCTCATGCCAGGGTCGGCGAAGACGTCGGCGTTCAGGGCGGTCGTGGCGCGCTCGACGAGGTCGCGCCCGGCGTCGGTCAGGGCGAGCATCGCGGCGCGTCCGTCGTGGGGGTGCGGTTCGCGGATCACGAGGCCGTCGCGCACGAGCCGCTCGGCGGTGCTGGTGATGGTGGTGGCGTGGACCTGCAGGCGCGCGACGACGCTCGACAGCGGCAGTCGTCCGGCCCGGCTGAAGGCGAGCAGCCGGAGCACCTCGTACCGCGCGAAGCTCAGCGCGAAGGGTTTGAGGGCCGCGTCGACGCGGGCGAGGAGGAGCTGCTGTGCCCGCATCACCGACGTGACGACCGTCATGCCGTCTGCGGCCTCGGTCCAGCCGTGCGCGATCCACTGCCGCTTCGCCTCGGCGAGCGGGTCGACGGGAAGCGGGCGGGGTCGGACCACGTCTCTACGGTACCGGCGTGGGGCGCCCCCGGTCGCCAGCGGCGAGCCGAGGACGGCAACTGTCGACTATGTATACATTCGTGACCGAAATGTCGGGTGCAGCCTGCGGATCCCTCTGCCTTTGGCTACATAGAAGAGCGGGCGGATAGACTCAGCGTGTCGTGAGGAGCATTCGATGAAGATCTTCGTCCTGGTCAAAGAGGTGCCGGACACCTATGGTGATCGCACGTTGAATCTGGAGACCGGCCTCGCCGATAGCGGCGCCGGGGATGTGGTCCTCGACGAGATCACGGAACGGGCCCTCGAGGTCGCTCTCTCCTACGCCGACAAGAACGAGGGCACCGAGGTCGTGGCCCTCACGATGGCGCCGGAGAGCGCGACCGCGTCGGTGCGACGGGCCCTCGCGATCGGCGCCGCCTCCGCGATCCACATCGTCGACGAGCAGCTCGCCGGTGCCGACCTGGGACTCACCGCCGAGGTCCTCGCCGCCGCGATCCGCCGTGGCGCCCCCGACCTCGTCATCACCGGCAACCTGTCCACCGACGGCGCCGGTGGCGTCCTGCCCGCGATGCTCGCCGAGCACCTCGGCTGGGCGCAGGCCACTGCCCTCTCCGCGGTCGAGATCACGGCCGACGGCATCTCCGGCACCCGGGGCGCGGACGCGGGGAACCAGCAGGTGACCGCGCCGCTGCCCGCCGTGATCTCCATCACCGAGGCGCTCCCTGACGCCCGGTTCCCGAACTTCAAGGGGATCATGGCGGCGAAGAAGAAGCCGCTGGAGGTGCTGTCCCTCGCCGACCTCGACGTGTCGGCCGACCCCGCGGCGGCTCCGCGCACCATCATGACCGCCGTCTTCGAGAAGCCTCCGCGGGCGGCCGGTGTCAAGATCACCGACGAGGGCGATGCCGCCGAGAAGCTCGTCGAGTTCCTCGTGCAGAACAGGCTGGTGTGACATGGCGTACCCCGAGAACCCGATCCTCGTGCTCCTCGACGTCGACCCGTCCGGCGAGCTCGCCAGCAGCACCGCCGGACTCCTCGGCGCGGCGGCGGGCATCGGCACCCCGGTGGCGCTGATCGTCGGCGGTTCCGAGACCGCGGTCGCCACGGCCGCGGCGGCCGGAGCCGCGGTCGTGCTCACGGCCGAGGGCGACCCGTCGGCGCTCACGGTCCCGATCGTCGACGCGCTGCAGGCCGCCGCCGCGCAGGTGCAGCCCGAAGCCGTCCTCATCTCGAACTCGATCTCCGGGCGCGATGTCGCCGGCCGGTTCGCGGTGCGATCGAAGAGCGCTCTCGCCGTGGATGCCGTCGGGGTCTCCCGCGACGACGAGGGCATCGTCGCCCACCACTCGGTCTACGGCGGGGCGTACCTCGTCGATGCGGCCGCGACGTACGGCACGCTCGTCGTCACGGTGCGCCAGGGCGCGGTGGAGGCCAGGGCCGAGGCGGTCGCCTCCCCGCAGGTCGAGCAGCTCGCGGTCACCCCGTCCGGAGCGGTCGCCGCGACGGCGGGCCCCGTCGAGACCGTCGAGGCCACCTCGTCCCGTCCCGAGCTGCGCGGAGCGACCCGCGTCGTCTCCGGTGGCCGCGGCCTCGCGTCGAA
The DNA here is from genome assembly GCF_058140415.1 of Microbacterium sp. C-MGS6. Lineage (NCBI taxonomy): Bacteria > Bacillati > Actinomycetota > Actinomycetes > Micrococcales > Microbacteriaceae > Microbacterium > Microbacterium sp. C-MGS6. The sequence continues at coordinate 3,071,981 of NZ_CM176934.1, read as the reverse complement.
GGAGAAGTTCGTGCTCGTCGAGGAGCTCGCCGACGCTCTCGGCGCGGCCGTCGGCGCCTCGCGCGCCGCGGTCGACGCGGGCTACATCCCGCAGTCCCACCAGGTCGGGCAGACCGGGGTCTCCGTGTCGCCGCAGCTCTATGTCGCGCTCGGGATCTCCGGGGCGATCCAGCATCGCGCCGGCATGCAGACGTCGAAGAACATCGTGGCGATCAACAAGGACCCGGAGGCGCCCATCTTCGACGTCGCCGACTTCGGCATCGTCGGCGACGTGTTCGCGATCGTCCCGCAGGTGATCGCCGCGCTCGAGGCGCGGAAGAAGTAGTCATGGCGACGCGGGTGCTGCGCCGCGGGCTTCCGCGGGTGCCGGGCGGCGAGCCGTGGCCGCCCGCCGATGCGACGGTCGAGACCGTCGATGCGGCCGTCGCCGTCGAGGCGCCGGTGGCGACGCCGGTCTCTGCGACGACGGAGGGCGGGGAGGACGGCCCCGCTGCGGTCACGCCGGACGCCGCGCCGCGTCGGGCGCTCCGCCGGGGTCTCCCGCGCGTTCCCGGCGGTGAGCCCTGGCCGCCGCCTACGGTCGGGGCCGCGCCGTCCGCACCCGCCGTGGTGCCGGGCGAGACCGCACCTTCCGCCGCGGCGTCCGCCGCGCCCGTTGCGCCTCCTGCCTCCCCCGCTGCCGCCGGGTCGTCCGCCGCGCCGGCTCGGACTCCTGCTGCGGCGCCCGCTCCCGAGACGCCCGCCGCAGGCGAGAGCGTTCGCCGCGGACTGCCCCGAGTCCCGGGTGGCGAGCCCTGGCCCCCCGCAGGGACCGTGCCCGCCCGTCCGACCTCCGCTCCGTCCGCGGCCGTGGCGGCGGATGTCTCCGCGATCCCGGAGACGGCGGCGCCGTCCGCGACCCTCGTCTCCGAGCCCGCCGCTGTCCCCGGGACCGCGCTCGCCACCGGCGCCGACATCAGCGCGCCGCTGCCCTGGACCCGTACGGTCTGGAACGGTCGAGCACCGCGGCATCTCCCGGCCGCCGCCTCGGCGGCCGCGACCGCTCGCCGGCGCCCGACCTGGACCCAGGCGATCGCGACGCTGTTCGGCGCCGCCGCCCTCGGCGTGCTCGCGGCCGCGGCCGTGGCCCTCGTCCGCACGCTGCTGAGCCTCCCGTTCATGCAGGACTTCCTGGCGGCCTTCCCTGGCGAGTACGAGCCACCGATCCCGGTCGAGCCCGGCTTCGCGCCGTGGGTCAACTGGGCGCACTTCTTCAACATGTTCCTGATCGTGCTGATCATCCGCTCGGGGCTGCAGGTGCGCACCGAGAAGCGGCCGAGCGTGTTCTGGTCCCCGCGGAACAACCCGAAGGGCAAGATCAGCCTGAACCTCTGGTTCCACCAGGCGCTCGACATCCTGTGGCTGGTCAACGGCGTGATCTTCGTCGTCCTGCTGTTCGTCACCGGGCACTGGGTGCGGATCGTGCCGACGAGCTGGGAGGTGTTCCCGAACGCGCTGTCGGCGGCCCTCCAGTACATCTCGTTCGACTGGCCGCACGAGAACGGCTGGAACAACTACAACAGCCTGCAGCAGCTCGCCTACTTCGTCACCGTCTTCCTCGCGGCGCCGCTCGCCGCGGTCACCGGGTTCCGCATGTCGGGGCTCTGGCCCAAGAGGGCGGAGCGCCTGTCGAAGGCGTACCCGGTGGAGTGGGCGCGTGCCCTGCACTTCCCGGTGATGCTCTACTTCGTGGCGTTCATCATCGCGCACGTCGCGCTCGTGATGCTGACCGGCTTCCTGCGGAACCTCAACCACATGTTCGCCGCGCAGGATGCCGCGACGTGGACGGGATTCTGGGTGTTCATCGCCTCGCTCGTCGTGATCGCGGTCGCCTGGGTCGCTGCGCGTCCGCTCGTGCTCGCCCCGATCGCGAAGGCGTTCGGCAAGGTCTCGGGGCGCTGATCCATGACCGATCGCACCGCCATCGAGGACTACTGGCGCGAGGCCCGCATCGCGCTGCCCCACCTGCCGGAGCCTCTTCCCGAGGCGTGGGGTTTCGGCGCGACGCCGGAGCACGCCGACGAGCTCCTGGAGCTCGTGCTCGCGGGTATCAAGGTGGGCACGGCGTCCTCTCTCTGGGACTACGAGGAGTCGGGGGATCCGCTGCCGACCGTCGGCGAGCTCAGCATCATCCTCGATGGGACCGGCGCTCCGCGCGCCGTGATCGAGACCACGGCGATCGACATCGTTCCGTTCGACGAGGTCGACGAGGCGCACGCCTTCGCCGAGGGGGAGGGGGATCGTACCCTGGCGCACTGGCGCGAGGTGCACGAGCGCTACTGGCGCACCCACTCCGAGAACCCGCGCGGCTACGAACCCGACATGCCGGTGCTGTGCGAGCGCTTCCGGCTGCTCCTGCCGGCCGGCACGGAGGACTGAGAAGAGGGAGATCATGGCAGAGGCCTACATCGTCGACGCGGTCCGTTCGCCGGTCGGACGCCGTGGCGGCGCTCTCGCGGAGATCCACCCCGCCGACCTCGGCGCGCACAGTCTGCGGGCCCTCGTCGACCGGGCCGGCATCGACCCCGGCGCCGTGGACGACGTGATCCTCGGAGCCATCGATGCGATCGGCGGGCAGGCCGGGAACGTCGCGCGCACCGCGTCGCTCGTCGCCGGCTTCCCGGAACACGTGCCGGGCGTCACGATCGATCGGCAATGCGGATCGAGTCAGCAGGCCGTGCACTTCGCCGCGCAGGCGGTGCTCAGTGGCACCAGCGACCTCGTGATCGCCGGCGGGCTGCAGAACATGTCGCGGATCCCGCTCACCGCGGCCGCGACCGTCGGCCGGGAGTACGGCTTCACGACGCCGTACGCCGAGTCCCCCGGGTGGCGGGAGCGCTACGGCGACCAGGAGATCTCGCAGTTCCGCGGAGCGGAGCTCATCGCCGAGCGGTGGGACATCTCACGGGAGGAGATGGAGAGGTACGCGCTGGAGAGCCACCGCCGGGCGGCCCAGGCCCAGGACGAGGGGCGGTTCGCGGCGGAGATCGCGCCGCTCGCCGGGCTCGACCACGACGAGGGCGTGCGCCGGGACACCAGCCTCGAACGCATGGCGGGATTGCAGCCGCTCGCGCCCGGTGGACGGATCACCGCCGCCGTCGCGTCGCAGATCAGCGATGCGTCGAGTGCCGTGCTCATCGCCAGTGCGCGGGCGGTGCAGGAGCACGGCCTCACGCCGCGGGCCCGCATCCACCACGTCTCCGTCCGCGGCGACGACCCCGTGCTCATGCTCACGGCACCGATCCCGGCGACCCGGCACGCGTTGGAGCGTACGGGACTCCGGATCGAGGACATCGACCTGTTCGAGGTCAACGAGGCGTTCGCCTCGGTCGTGATCGCCTGGATGCGCGAGACCGGTGCGCCGCACGAGAAGGTCAACGTCAACGGCGGCGGCATCGCACTGGGGCATCCGATCGGCGCGACGGGCACCCGCATCCTCGCGACCCTGCTCAACGAGCTGGAGCGCACCGGCGGACGGTACGGCCTGCAGACGATGTGCGAGGGCGGCGGCGTGGCGAACATCACGATCATCGAACGCCTCTGAGCGCAGACGAAAGGGCCGCCCCGCGGGGCGGCCCTTTCGGTGAGGACGAGGGTCAGGGGCGCACGAAGCGGACCTCGGTGAGCGTCTCGCCCAGGAACGGCTCGGTGTGCGCGGCGCCGTCGAGGTGGAACCCGTTGCGCGTGTAGAAGCGGTGCGCGCGGGGGTTGTCCTCGGCGACCCAGAGGTAGAGCGGCTCGTCCTTCTCGACGGCCGCATCGAACAGCTTCTGCCCGATGCCGGTCGAGTGGTACGCGTCGAGCAGGTAGATGAAGTACAGCTCGCGGAACGCCGGGGCGTCCTTGTCGCGGGCCGGACCCGAGCCGACGAAGCCGACGATCTCGCCGTCGACGAGCGCCGCGTTCATCTTGAAGTCGGGACCCTGCGAGGCCCAGTGCGTCCACAGCTCGGCCATACGGCGGGGCGAGACCTTCTCCAGCGCCGCCTTGCTGATGAGGTGATCGTAGGTCTCGTGCCAGCACTGCGCATGCACGCGACCGAGGGCTTCCGCATCCACATCACGGACCGGACGGACGATGACTTCGGGCTGGGCTTCGGCGCTCATGCGGTGACTCTACGGCGGGTCCGTGGAAATCGGAAATCGGGATGACGGCCCGTGGGAGGCCCTTCGACCGCATGGAGGAATCGGACAACGAAGTTCGACCGTCGTGCGCGGATGGCTACGATCAGTGCTCGTGAATGTGATCTGGCGGACCCTCCTCGTGATCCTCGGTGCGCGTCGTCGCGTACGGCAGGGGAAGACCCTCGACCCGACCGCCGTCGGCACCGTCACCGTCACCACCCTGCCCACGGACCTCGACATCCTCCGCCACATGAACAACGGCCGGTACCTGTCGCTGTTCGACCTCGGCCGCTGGGACCACCTCATCCGCACGGGGCTGTTCGACGTGATGAAGGAGCAGGGCTGGTACGCGGTGGTCTCCAGCGAGACCATCACCTTCCGCAAGTCGCTCCAGCTCTGGCAGCGGTTCGAGGTGCAGTCGCGCTTCATCGGGCACGACGAGAAGGCGCTGTTCCTGGAGCACCGGGCCGTGGTCGCCGGCGAGGTCTACGCCAGGGCCATCGTGCGGGCCCGCGTGCTGCGCCGGTCCGGCGGCACGGTCAGCAACGAGGAGCTGTTCGCCGCGGTGGGCAAGCCCGACGGGGTGCCGGAGATCGACGCGTGGGTGCATGACTGGGCCGCCGCGTCCGCCCTGCCTCCCGTGCGCACGCCCGCCCCCAGCATCTGGAACTGACCCGGCTGCGGCCCGCCCGGTCGGGCACCCCGGGATTCCGCGACCGGAGACCTAGGGTGGTCACATGGCAGAGTCGTCGTCATCCTCCGCGGAGGCGGGGGCATCCGCATCCCTCGCCGATCAGGCCGTCGAACTCGCGCGCCGTTGGGTGATCGAGGCGGCTGCGGCCGACGTCGACCCCGCCGCCGAGCGTCTCGCGGGCGTCCTCCGCGACGCCAACGGCCTGCCGTTCACCCTCGGTTTCGTCGACGGCGTGATGCGGCCGGAGAGCCTGACCGCTGCGGCCGCCCAGCTGCGCCGCATCGCGCCCATCGTGCCGGAGTTCCTGCCGTGGTACCTGCGCTCCGCCGTGCGGCTCGGCGGCGGGGTCGCCCCGGTGCTGCCGACGCCGGTCGTGCCGATCGCGCGGCGGGCGCTACGCGAGATGGTGGGGCACCTGGTGGTGGACGCCCGGCCCGCGAAGCTCGGACCCGCGATCGAGAAGCTGCGGGAGTCGGGGTCGCGACTGAACCTCAACCTCCTCGGGGAGGCGGTGCTCGGGGAGGCGGAGGCGCAGCGGCGGCTCGACGGCATCCACGAGCTCATCCGGCGTCCGGATGTCGACCACGTGTCGGTCAAGGTCTCCGCCATCGTCAGCCGCATCTCGATGTGGGGCTTCGACGAGGTCGTCGAGCGGGTCATCGACCGGCTGCTCCCTCTCTACGTGACGGCTGCGGAAGACGGCACCTTCATCAACCTCGACATGGAGGAGTATCGCGACCTCGACCTCACGATCGCCGTCTTCACGCGGATCCTGGAGGACCCTCGGCTCACCGGACTCGAGGCCGGGATCGTGCTGCAGGCCTACCTGCCCGACGCGCTGCCGGCGTTGCAGGAGCTCACCGCCTGGGCACAGGATCGCGTGATCCACGGCGGGGCCCGCATCAAGGTGCGCCTCGTGAAGGGCGCGAACCTCGCGATGGAGCACGTCGAGGCGACCCTGCACGGATGGACGCCCGCGCCCTACGACACGAAGCTCGACACCGACGCCAACTACCTGCGCTGCCTGGACTGGGCGCTGCAGCCCGAGCACACGACCTCGGTGCGGATCGGGGTGGCCGGCCACAACCTCTTCGGCATCGCCCATGCGTGGCTGCTCGCCGGGGAGCGCGGGGTCCGCGACGCGGTCGAGTTCGAGATGCTGCTCGGCATGGCTCAAGGGCAGGTGCAGGCGGTGTCCCGCGAAGTGGGTCCGGTGCTGCTGTACGTGCCGGTCGTCGCGCCCGCCGAGTTCGATGTGGCCATCAGCTACCTCGTGCGGCGGCTGGAGGAGAACGCGTCGTCCGAGAACTTCCTCTCCGCGGCGTTCCACCTGCACGACGACGAGTCTCTCTTCGCGCGGGAAGCCGACCGCTTCCTCGACGCGCTCGACCGGGCGGCCGACCCGGCGCTCGCCCTCGGGCCGCGGCGCACGCAGGACCGCCTCGCGCCGGTGCACGAGTCCGTGCGGCCGGCGCCGGTCAGCCCGGTCGCGGAGGCCGATCTCACGAAGGCCGTGCTCGGCATCGTGCGCGGCTCGGACGAGGCCGACACCGGCGCCTTCCTCGAGACCGCCGTGTACGCGGCGCGCGAGCGCGGGGAGGACACCGGGGGCGCCCCGGGCTTCGCGAACACGGCCGATACGGATCTCGCCCTCCCCGCCAACCGCGAGTGGGCGGCGGGGATCCGCGCGCGGCTCGCGGACTCGACGGTCGGGACGGAGGTCCTGGCCGCGGCCCGCGTCGACGACGCCGACGACCTCGGCCGCATCGTGCGCGGTGTGCAGGGTGCGGCGGCGGCCTGGGGTGCGCGTCCTGCGGCCGAACGGGCCGAGGTGCTGCTGCGCGCGGCGGCGGCGCTCGAGTCCCGGCGTGCGGAGCTGATCGAGGTCGCGGCGGCGGAGACGGGCAAGGTCTTCGCCGAAGCCGATGTCGAAGTGAGCGAGGCCGTCGACTTCGCCCGGTACTACGCCGCGACCTGCCGTGAGCTCGACGCGATCTCCGGCGCCGTGTTCGTCCCCGCCCGCGTGACCGTCGTCGCGCCGCCGTGGAACTTCCCCCTCGCGATCCCCGCGGGTGGCGTGCTGGCGGCGCTCGCCGCGGGCTCCTGCGTGGTCCTCAAGCCCGCCCCGCAGGCGCGGCGTTGTGCGGCGGTGCTCGTGGAGGCGCTGTGGGACGGTGGCGTGCCCCGTGAGGCTCTCGCTCTCGTCGACATCGAGGAAGGCGACCTCGGCCGTGCCCTCATCACGGACGAGGCGGTGGACCGGGTGATCCTCACCGGGTCGTGGGAGACCGCGGCGCTGTTCCGCTCCTGGCGTCCCGACCTGCCCCTGCTCGCCGAGACCAGCGGCAAGAACGCCATGATCATCACGCCCTCGGCCGACCTCGACCTCGCCGTGGCCGACCTCGTGAAGAGCGCGTTCGGGCATGCGGGGCAGAAGTGCTCCGCGGCGTCGCTCGCGATCCTCGTCGGGCCGGTGGGGCGCTCGCAGCGTTTCGCCCGTCAGCTCGCCGACGCTGTCCGCTCGCTGCGTGTCGGGTGGCCCTCGGATCCGCTCGCCGAGGTGGGCCCGGTCATCGAGAAGCCCGAAGGGAAGCTCGCCTGGGCCCTCTCCGAGCTGGAGGGCGACGAGCGGTGGCTCATCGAACCCGCCCTCGACCCCGCCGACGACGGCAGCGGACGGCTGTGGCGCCCGGGCGTGCGGGTCGGCGTGCAGTCCGGCTCCCGCTTCCACACCGAGGAGTTCTTCGGACCGGTCCTCGGGGTCATGCACGCGCCGACCCTCGCCAAGGCCGTCGACCTGCAGAACGCCGTCGCCTACGGTCTCACCGCGGGTCTGCACACACAGGACCCGGACGACCTCTCCTTCTGGCTCGACCGCGTGCAGGCCGGGAACCTCTACGTCAACCGCGGCACCACCGGGGCGATCGTGCAGCGGCAGCCGTTCGGCGGGTGGAAGCGCTCCTCCGTCGGCGCCGGTGCCAAGCCGGGCGGGCCGAACCACCTCATCGGACTCGGGTCGTGGCGCGCCCAGCACGGGGCCCCGGCGTCGAGCACCCTCCATCTGCGGGGGCTCGACTCCCGGATCACGGGGCTCATCGAGGCGGCGCAGCCCTCCCTCCCGTTCGAGTCGTTCGAGTGGCTTCGGCGATCCGCTCTGTCGGACGCGTTGGCCTGGGACCGGGAGTTCGGCCGGGTGCGGGACGTCTCGCGGCTGGAGATCGAGCGCAACCTCTTCCGGTATCGGCCCGTACCCGTGGAGATCCGCGCCACCGAGGACGCCGCCCTGCACGACCTGCTGCGGGTCGTGATCGCGGGAGTGCGCGCGGGGGCGGGTTTCGTGGTGTCCACTCCGGTCGGGCTTCCGGCGGGCGTGCGGCATGCTCTGGGTGACCTCGACGCCGTGGTGTTCCTGGAGACGGAGGACGAGTGGCTCCAGCGGATGCAGGTGGCCGAGGAGTCGGGGGCCGCGGGAGATGCGGGTGTTCCGGTGCTTCCGCGGCATGGGCGTGTGCGGCTCGTGGGTGGACGGGAGTCGGTGGCGGCGCTGCGCTCCGCGCTGGCGGTGGCCACCGGCGGTGACCCGGACCTCGCGGTGTACGACGCGGAGGTGACGGCGGCGGCCCGCATCGAGCTCCTCCCGTTCGTGCACGAGCAGTCCGTCTCGATCACCGCCCACCGCTACGGAAACCCCGACCCCTGGAGCGCCTCCGTCATCTGACCCCCGCCCGTTTCGGCGCGGGTGCGGGTGCCGGTGCCAGTGCGGTGCGGGCTCGAAAAGGTGCCTTCCCGGCCCCCGGCAGGTGCGTTTTCGATCCCGCTTCGGGCTGCGCAGGACATGCGGGATCGGAAACGGGCGGGAGCGGCGGCTCGGGGGTGCGATTGTGATCCCGGAAGAGACTGCGCGGGACGGAATGCGGGTGTAAAAGATTCTTGACACAGGTGCGATGCGGACGTACTCTCGTGTCAAGAATCTTTGACACGAGGAGAAGCGCATGGTCTACGAGGAGCGCAACGTCTGGGCCGGGCTCATCGTCAGTCCGATCGTCGCGGTCGTCTACGTGCTGCTGCTCATGCAGCAGGCCGGCGGCGGACCGCTCACCGCGACGGACTGGTTCCCGCTGATGCTGTGGACGATCGGCGGGGGCATCGTCGGGACGATCGTGCTCAGCATCCTCTGGGGCATCATCGCCGGGATGTCCGATCCGGACGGCGTCGGCCGCTCCGACGTCCGCGACCGGGACATCGGCCGGATGGGGGCGCGCGTGGAGCAGGCCTTCGTCGCCATCGCCGGCCTCGGGGTCATCGTCCTGTGCGGTCTCGGTGCCGACGCGTTCTGGATCGCGAACACCATGTTCGCGGGGTTCCTCGTGGCGGCCGTCGTCGGCGGTGTCGCCCGGGCGATCGCGTACCGTCGGGGCCTGGTCTGATGGTCAAGCCCACCCTCGTCTCCAACAGCATCCGCGCCCACCGCGAGCGTGCCGGACTCACGCAGGCCGAGCTCGCCCGCACGATCGGGGTCACGAGGCAGACGCTCATCGCGATCGAACAGCAGAAGTACTCGCCGACGCTCGAGCTCGCGTTCCAGATCGCCCGGGCCTTCGGCGTCGGGATCGACGACCTGTTCGCGTATCCCACCGACCCCGGAGGTGCCGCATGACCGAGACGATGCCCGCCTGGACCCGCGAGACGTACGGCCCGGCCGCCGGGACGACGCTGACCCGCGTGCCCGTGCCGCAGCCCCACCGGGGAGAGGTCGTGCTGCGCGTGCAGGCCACCGCCATCAACGCCGGCGACGTGCGGCTGCTCCTCGGCGATCCGCTGCTGGTCCGGCCTTTCTTCGGCCTCACGCGCCCGAAGCACCCGGTCCGGGGGCTCGACGTCGCGGGCACCGTCGTGGCGGTCGGCGCCGACGTCGTGAACGCCGAACTCGGCGAACTCGTGGTGGGAGAGCTGCAGGGCGGCGGCGGCCTCGCCTCCCACGCCCGCATCGCGGCCGACCGCGTCGTGCCCGTGCCCCCGGATGTGACGCCCGAGGCGGCGGCCTGCCTGCCGATCGCCGGAGGCACCGCGTGGCAGGCGCTCGATGCCGCCGGGGTGGGGTTGCGCCACCGTGCGCAGCGGGTCCTCGTGATCGGGGCGTCCGGCGGCGTGGGGACCTTCGCCGTGCAGCTCGCGGCGCTCCGCGGGGCCGAGGTCTGGGCGACGTGCCGCCCCCGGAACGCCCTGCTGCTGGAGCGCCTCGGAGCCGTGCGCACGCTCGACCACCGCACGTCTCCGCTCACGCACCTGCCCTCCGCCCGGTTCGACGCCGTCATCGACCTCGCGGGAGGTGTGCCGATCCGCGAGCTGCAGCGTCTCGTCCGCACGGGTGGTCGCGTGGTGCTGGTGACGGGCGACGGCGGACGCGTACTCGGTCCTGTGCCGCGGATGATCCGCGCCGCCGTGCTCTCGGTCCGCGGACCCCGGGTGGTGTCCCTCGCGGCGACCTCGCACCCGGAGATCCTCGCGAAGCTGCTCGAGCTCGTGGAGGAAGGACACCTGGTCCCTGTGATCGAGCGCACCTACCCGTTCGCCGAGGCCGTGTCGGCGCTCGCGCACGTCGAGGCCGGGCACACGGTCGGCAAGGTCGTGGTGACGCAGCGCGAGGGCTGATGACGACACGGGACGGATGCTGGTGGCGCCCAGGGTCCGGTGGCACAATGGTCACCGGCGTGCCCGAGTCGCATCTTCCCCTCCGCCTCTTCCGAGCAGGGGGTCGAAGGACCGCCGGGCCCCTGGACAGCGTCCGCCGCGCCCGTTCACACGAGGAGCATCCATGTCGACGCCGGAGACCGCCGTCACCACCGCCCCCACGCGCACCGCGCACCGCCGCCACTACCTGATGTGCCGTCCCGAGCACTTCACGGTGAACTACTCCATCAATCCGTGGATGGAGCCGTCGCGGCCGACCGACACCGCCAACGCCGTCGCCCAGTGGCAGAAGCTCTACGACCTGTATGTCGAGCTCGGCCACGAGGTCGAGCTCATCGATCCGCTCCCCGGATACCCGGACATGGTCTACACGGCCAACGGCGGCTTCCTCATCGACGGGCGCGCCTACGTGCCGGAGTTCCGGTTCGTGGAGCGGCAGGGGGAGGCTCCGGCCTTCGCCGACTGGTTCCGCGCCGCCGGCTACGACACCGTCATGCCGGAGGAGGTCAACGAGGGCGAGGGCGACTTCCTGCTCGTCGGCGACGTGATCCTCGCCGGCACGGGCTTCCGCTCCACCGGCGACAGCCACCGCGAGGTCGGCGAGGTCTTCGGCCGCGAGGTCGTGTCGCTCAACCTCACCGACCCCCGCTTCTACCACCTGGACACCGCGATCGCGGTGCTCGACCCCGTGCAGGGCGTGGAGAACGGCGGTCCGGAGCGGGCGAACATCGCCTACCTCCCCGGAGCCTTCGACGACGCCAGCCGTGCCGAGCTGGAGAAGCGCTTCCCCGACGCGATCCTCGTGTCGGACGAGGACGGCGCGGTGTTCGGCCTGAACTCCTCGAGCGACGGCTACAACGTCATCATCTCGCCGCGGGCGAAGGGCTTCGAGCAGCAGCTCCGGGAGCGCGGCTACAACCCGATCACCGTCGACCTGTCCGAGCTCCTCCTCGGTGGCGGCGGGATCAAGTGCTGCACGCTCGAGCTGCGGGGTGCGAAGTGACGATCGAGCAGACGGCGGGCGCTTCGACCCTTCGACAGGCTCAGGGACCCACCGCGGTCGCGGAGCCGCACGTCGCGCACAACTACCACCCGCTGCCGGTGATGATCGCGCGCGGCGAGGGAGCGTGGGTGACCGATGTCGAGGGCAAGCGCTACCTCGACCTGCTCGCGGCCTATTCCGCGGTCAACTTCGGGCACCGTCACCCCGCGCTCGTCGCGGCCCTGACCGAGCAGCTCGGTCGGGTCACGCTCGTCAGCCGGGCGTTCCAGAGCGACATGCTGGAGCCCTTCGCGGCCGCGCTCGCCGAGCTCTGCGGCAAGGAGCTCGTCCTGCCGATGAACACGGGCGCCGAGGCGGTGGAGACCGGCATCAAGGTCGCCAGGGCGTGGGGCTACCGCGTGAAGGGCATCCCCGAGGGGAAGGCGCGGATCGTCGTGGCGAAGGGCAACTTCCACGGCCGTACGACGACGATCGTGAGCTTCAGCGACGACGAGACCGCGCACGACGACTTCGGTCCCTACACGCCCGGCTTCGACCGCGTGCCGTTCGGCGACGCGGAGGCGATCGCCGCGGCGATCACCGAGGACACGGCGGGCGTGCTCGTGGAGCCGATCCAGGGCGAGGCCGGTGTGGTGATCCCGCCGGAGGGGTACCTCCGCCGCATCCGTGAGATCTGCGACGAGAAGAACGTGCTGTTCATCGCCGACGAGATCCAGGCCGGGCTCGGACGTGTCGGCGAGACGTTCGCGTGCGACCGCGAGGGTGTCGTGCCGGACCTGTACCTGCTGGGCAAGGCGCTCGGCGGTGGCATCCTCCCGGTCTCGGCCGTGGTGGGGAACACCGATGTGCTGGGCGTGATCCGTCCCGGTGAGCACGGCTCCACGTTCGGCGGCAACCCGCTCGCGGCGGCCGTCGGCCTGCGCGTGGTGGAGATGCTGCAGACGGGCGAGTTCCAGGAGCGTGCGCGGGCACTCGGCGCACACCTGGAGCAGGCGCTGCAGACGCTGATCGGCCACGGTGTCACGGGCGTGCGCATCGCCGGGCTGTGGGCGGGCGTCGACATCGACCCCGCGATCGGTTCGGGCCGAGAGATCGCGGAGAAGCTGCTCGACCGGGGTGTGCTCGTGAAGGACACGCACGGGCAGACCATCCGTATCGCGCCGCCGCTCGTCATCCGGGCGACCGAGCTCGACTGGGCCGTCGAGCAGCTCAAGGTGGTGCTCGACGCCTGACCGCGGCCGACCCACCCCCTTCTGCACGACCCACCCCCTTGCGAACGTTCGCAAGGGGGTGGCTCGTCTCGAAAGGGGTGGGTCGACGGCTCAGGCCGGCGGGGAGTCGGGGTCGAGCGTGCGGAGGGTGTCCTCCTCGGCGGCGTTGTCGGCCGCGAGCTCGTCCTCGGTGTTCTCGTCGCCGCCCAGGGGCGCGTCGTGGCCGGGGCCGGAACTGCCCTGGATGGCGCCGCCGGTCGACTCGCCGCGGGAGCTGTCGCCCTGGATCGCGCCGCCGGTGCCGTCGCCCTGGCCGGAGTTCTCGTCAGGGACGTCGACGCCGGGAGCGCCTTCGGCCGGATCCTGCGGGTGCGGGGTGCTCATGTTCTCGTCCATGACACGACGCTACGACCGCCGGGCCGTGATGAGGAAGGCGTTGACAAACGCGCCCGCAGCTCACTCGTCGTCGCGTCGAGGAAGCCGGATGGGCGTCGTCGCCGCGGCCTTCTCCGTGTAGTCCACCGGCTCGACCGGCTGCACGACGCGCAGCGGGCGCGTCTCGTCGAGGGTCAGGCGGAAGCGGCTGCTCTCCTCGCGGCGCAGCCTCCCCGACGTCAGCACCCACGTCACCCCGATCGCGCACGCGATGAAGCCGGCCGTCCCGCCGAGCATGATGGCGGCGCGGGGGCCGAACGTGTCCGCCACCCAGCCCGCGATCGGTGCGCCGACCGGGGTCGACCCCATGATCACGGCCATGTAGAGGGCGAGGACGCGGCCGCGGAGCGCCGGATCCGTCGTGATCTGCACGTAGCCGTTGGCCGTGGTCAGCAGCGTCACGATCATGAAGCCGGTGAACGTGAGCGTGACCGCGTAGGAGAGGTAGGTGGGCATCGCGGCCGAGACGAAGGCCGCGATCCCGAAGCCGCCCGCCGCGAGGATCACCACGCGCACCCTCGCGCGGTCCCGCCGCGCGGCGAGGAGGGCGCCGATCAGGGAGCCGATAGCGAGCACCGAGCTCAGCACCCCGTACCCGTCGGCGCCGGCTCCGAACTCCAGCGCCATGGTCGAGGCGAAGATGGGGAAGTTCATGCCGAACGCGCCGATGAGGAACACCGTCACGAACACGACCTTGAGGTCGCTGCGTGCCCAGACGTACCGGAAGCCCTCCGCGAGGCCGCCGCGGCTGCGGTTCTTCGGCCGCGGCGCCAGCAGGTGCGTGCGCATGAGCATCAGCGCGACGATCATGGCGAGGAAGGTCGCGGCGTTGACGATGAACACCCAACCGGAGCCGATCGCGACGATGAGCAGACCGCCGACCGCGGGGCCGATCATGCGGGCGAGGTTGAAGGAGGCGGAGTTGAGCGCCACGGCGTTGGAGGTCTCCGTGGCGGACACCATGTCCGACACGAAGGCCTGCCGGGCGGGTGCGTCGAACGCGTTGACGATGCCGAACCCGAGGGCGAACGCGAGCATCATCGGCAGGGTCATCACGCCGGCCAGCAGCAGGGATCCGACCGCGATCGCGAGGCCGAGCAGCGCGGTCTGCGTGGTCAGCAGGATCTTCCGCCGATCGAAGCGATCAGCGACCCAGCCGGTCAGGCTCACCAGCACCAGCGGTGGGCCGAACTGCAGCGCCATGGTGACGCCCATCGCGGTCGCGTCGTTGTCGGTGAGCTCGGTCAGCACGACCCAGTCCTGGGCTGTGGCCTGCATCCATCCGCCGACGTTCGACACGAGGGCGCCGGCGAACCAGATCCGGTAGTTGATGTTCGCGAAGGAACGGAACATGGCGCTCATCGCTCCACCACCCTCCGCATCAGGGCGCTCGCTTCTCGCAGCGTCGTCAGTTCCTCCTCGGTGTAGTCGACCTCGCGGAGCATGTCGGCCAGCAGCACGTCGCGGCGGCGGATGGTCTCGACGACGACCTCGACGCCGGCGGCGGTGATGTCCACCTGCACGCGGCGGCGGTCGTCCTCGTCCGGGGTGCGGGCGACGAAGCCCTGCTCCTCCAGGCCGTTCACGATGCTCGTCATCGAGGGGGCGGTCACGCGCTCGCGCTCGGCGAGGGTGGAGATCGTGCGCCGGCCGTTCATGCGCAGCTCGGCGAGAACGGCGAGCTGCGTGTCGCTCATCATGTCGGCGGCGCGGGCGCAGCGCAGTCGGCGGGCGAGCCGGAACGTGGCCATGCGCAGGTCTGTGGCGGTGAGGTGCAGGGAATCATCGGACGCAGACATACTTAGTTAGTCTATCTAATATTTCTGACGCGGGGGCAGGAGAAGCCGGGGCAGCGGGCACAATGGAGGGGTGACCCGAACGATCGCTCTCGAAATCGCCGTCCAGGATCCCGCCGGAGTGCGCATCGCCGCCGAGGTCGGTGCCGCCCGCGTCGAGCTCGCCACGGCCCTCGCGCTGGGTGGGCTCACCCCGTCGCCGGCCACCCTGGAGCTCGCGCTCGAAGCCGCGGGGGCGAACGGCCCCGAGGTGCACGTCCTCATCCGTCCGCGCGCCGGCGGCTTCCACTACAGCGCCGACGAGCTGGCCGTCGCCGAACGCGACGTGCGGCACGCGGTCGACGCAGGCGCGTCGGGCGTGGTGATCGGCGCGCTGGACGCCGAGGGGCGGCTCGACCTCGATGCCATGGCGCGGCTGCGGGATGCGGCCGGGGGAGCTCCGGCGACGCTGCACCGCGCGATCGATGTGACCGCCGACCCGGTGGCGACCCTGCGGGCCGCGAGGGAGCTCGGGCTCCGGCGCGTGCTCACGTCCGGAGGGGCATCGGCCGCGATCGACGGCATCGACACCCTGCGCGCGCTCGTCGCCGCGGCCGAGGGGCAGATCGAGGTCATGGCCGGCAGCGGCGTCGACGTCGCGAGCGCTCCGGTGCTCGCCGCGGCCGGCGTCGACGCCCTCCACTTCTCCGCGAAGCGGGCGGTGACCGAGGACGGCGGCGTGCGCATGGGCTCCGCCTCCGACGGGGTCGGCGGCTACGAGGTGACGGACCGCGACATCGCCTTCGCGATCCGGGACGCGATCCGCGACGCCGTCGAGGGAACCGACCGGTAGGGCCGACCCATGACCGAGACCCGCGAGTACACCGACAGCCACGGCATCGCCATCGTCTACGACGTCCACCCGGCGGAGGGTACGCCCCGCGGCGTCGTCCAGCTCCTGCACGGGGTGGGCGAGCACGCAGGACGGTATCCGGCGCTGATCGCCGCGCTCACCGGAGCCGGGTTCACCGTCTACGCGGACGACCACCGTGGGCACGGGCGCACCGGCATGCGCCAGCACGGCGATCCGGCCCGGCTCGGACGGCTCGGGCCCGGAGGTCTCCGGGCGGCCAAGGATGCGATCTGGCAGCTGACCGGCATCATCCGCGACGAGAACCCGGACCTTCCGCTCGTGCTCCTCGGGCACTCGTGGGGGTCGTTCCTCGCGCAGATGCTGGTGAACGAGCACGCCGAGGCCTTCGATGCGGTGATCTTGTCGGGTTCGGCGCTGCGCACGCCCCGCTCCCTGAACCCGGCGCCGCTGAACGCCGCGTGGGCCGCGGACGACGCGACCGGGTACGAGTGGCTGAGCCGCGACCCCGCGGTGTGGAAGGCCTTCGAGGAGGACCCGCTCACGACGGGGGTGCCTCTGCTCAAGCTCTTCGGTCTGCTCGACGCGGCGCGACTGTACGGGCGTCCGGCGACGCACCTCGCGCGCGACCTCCCGATGCTCCTCCTCGTCGGCCGTGACGATCCGGTCGGCGGTCCGCGCAGCGTCCACAAGCTCGCCGACCAGTACCGGCGCCGCTCCGGACTCACCGACGTCACGACCCTCGTCTACCCCGACGCCCGGCACGAGATCTTCCAGGAGCTGCAGCAGGACGAGGTGCGCGCCGACGTCCTCGCCTGGCTCGACGCCCACATCCCCGCCCGCTGACTCCCGTCCCGGGTTCGGGTCCGATCCCGGTCCGGCCCTTCCCCGGCCTGTTCCGTCCCGTTCCGTCCCGGTCCGTCCCGGTCCCTTTACGGTCCGGGATCACTTTCGCCCCTTCCCCCGGCCCCGCGGGATCATTTTCGCGCGTGGCACAGGCCCCAGCGGAACGTTTTCGAACACGCACTGTGCGTGGGTGCGCCGGTGAGTCCGCGTCCGCGATGACCTGTCGGGTCAAGGCCGCGCCTCCCGTCACCGCCCGCGAGATCACCTTCGTGCCTCCGGACATCCCGCGGGATCAATGTTGTGCCTCCCGCCACTGCCGCGGGATCACTTTCGTGCCCGGGACGGACCTCGGGGGAGCCTTTTCGAACACGCACGGTGATTCGCGCGCCGGTGGCAGTGGGGAATCACCCGCGCCCCCGCGAATAGGGGGCGCGGAGGCGCGGCGCATCTTCGGCTTCCGTCGCGCCGCGGACGACCCCGGGTGGCGGGATCGATAAGGGGCGGGGGAGGGCGCGCTGGGGGACGATTTCGATCCCGCGGGATGTGCGCGGGGGCTGCGCACGGGTGGCGGGATCAGTAACGGGCGGGGGAGGGCGCGCTGGGGGACGGTTTTGATCTCGCGGGATGTGCGCGGGGGCTGCGCACGGGTGGCGGGATCAGGAACGGGCGGGGGAGGGCGCGCTGGGGGACGGTTTTGATCCCGCGGGATGTGCGCGGGGCTGCGCCGGCGGGATCAGTAACGGGCGGGGGAAAGGTGCGGCGAGGGACGGTTTTGATCCCGCACGCGGATGGAGGGACCGCGGGGGAGTGTGACGTGGGATGACGCGCGGTGAAGGCGTGTGACGGAGGGAGGCCACGGGAGGTGGGGGCAGTCCTAGATTCGGGGCACATCCGCACGAGCGAGGGGGAGGGCCCGCGGCGATGAGCTTCCTGACGGACTGGCATGAGTGGCATGCGGCGCGTGAACGCTATGCGGGGTCGGAGTACGGGCCGTCCGCGCTGGAGTCGACGAACTGGCTCATCACCGAACCCGCAGCGGTCGACGGCGTCCCCGGACTCTGGGCCCTCACCGGCGACGGCGGCATCCGCGGCAGCGAACTCGGACCGTCGGGGTCGGTCGTCACCCTCCGCGGCGCCCAGACCCTGCGCCTCGGGCGGCGGGAGTTGCGGGTATTCGATCGCAACGGGCTGCTGGCCCTCCGCGTCTGGAATCCGGCCCGTCCGCAGCGGGAGTGGTTCACGGCGATCGACGCCTACGCCCCGGACGAGCGCTGGCGGCTCCCCGCGACGTTCGAACCCGCGCCAGACGAGCGGATCGTCGTCACCTCGGTCGACGGTGAGGAGCGCGAGACCGCGATCGCCGGACGCCTGCGGTTCGAACTCGCCGGGGCCCCGCACGAGCTCACCGTCACCCGCAGTGGGAGCGGAGCGCTGAGCGCGGTCTTCGCGGACGGGACGAACGGGCTGGAGACGTATCGGTTCCGGTTCCTCCCCGTCGACGAACCCGCCGCCGACGGCTCCGCCGTGATCGACTTCAACCGCGCCTACCTGCCGCCGTGCGCCTTCTCCGACCAGTTCGTCTGCCCCCTGCCGACGCCCGGCAACCGCTACTCCACGCCGATCAGGGCAGGGGAGCGCGTGGTCGTGCTCGGCGGCTGACCACGGGGGCAGTGCGCGCCTTAAGCTGGATCCGTGCACGGTGAATACAAGGTTCCTGGGGGCAAGCTCGTCGTCGTCGACCTCGAGGTCGAGAACGACCGGATCGCGCGGTTCCGGCTCGCCGGGGACTTCTTCCTCGAACCGGACTCCGCGCTCGACGACATCAACGCCGCTGTCGAGGGTCTCCCCGTCGAGTCCGACGCCACGGCCATCGCCGCGGCCGTCCGCGGCGCCCTCCCCGAGGGGGCCCAGCTGCTCGGCTTCACCCCCGAGGCGGTCGGCACCGCCGTCCGCCGCGCGCTCGTCACGGCGCCCGGCTGGGGCGACTTCGACTGGGAGATCGTCCACGAGAAGGCGGTCTCGCCGCGCATGAACCTCGCCCTTGACGAGGTGCTCACCTCCCGCGTCGGCGAGGGGCGTCGGCGTCCGACGCTGCGCATCTGGGAGTGGGACGAGTCGGCCGTCGTCATCGGGTCTTTCCAGTCGTATCGCAATGAGGTCGACCCCGAGGGCGCTGCGAAGCACGGCTTCGACGTCGTCCGCCGGATCTCCGGAGGCGGAGCGATGCTCATGGCCGCGGGGCAGATCATCACCTACTCGCTCTACGTGCCGGCCTCGCTCGTCGCGGGCATGACCTTCGCCGACTCCTACGCGTTCCTCGACGACTGGGTGCTGCAGGCGCTCCGTTCGCTCGGCATCGAAGCCGTCTACCAGCCGCTCAACGACATCGCGAGCCCGACCGGCAAGATCGGCGGCGCCGCGCAGAAGCGCCTCGCGAACGGAGGTGTGCTGCACCACGCCACCCTCTCCTACGACATCGACGGCCAGATGATGACCGAGGTGCTGCGGATCGGCCGCGAGAAGCTCAGCGACAAGGGCACGACCTCGGCCGCCAAGCGCGTCGACCCGCTGCGGAGCCAGACCGGATTGGAACGTGCCGAGATCATCGAGCGTTTCAAGGACACGTTCCGCTCGCTCACCTCCGCCGAGGACGGCGGCATCACGCCGGACGAGTACGCCGATGCCGAGGCTCTGGTGGAGTCGAAGTTCTCGACCGACGCGTGGCTGCATCGCGTTCCGTGAGCCCTTCGACAGGCTCAAGCCCTTCGACAGGCTCACGCCCTTCGACAGGCTCAGGCCCTTCGACAGGCTCAGGGACCCAGGAGGACGGCCCAGGGGTCCAGGTCCCGGGGCGGGTGTCGGTGATCGAGGGGGACAACCTCGCCGTCGCGGCGACCCTGCCGTCCGGGTCCTTCACGCTCGTCTACCTCGACCCGCCGTTCAACACCGGAAGAGTGCGGGAGCGGCAGGTGGTCACCGCCCGCCGCACGTTCACAACTCCGGAAGAATCGGCGGATCCGGACGGGGGCAGCTCCCAACCGGCCGAAACCGCGTCGGATCTCCTGAGTTCTGAAC
Source organism: Microbacterium sp. C-MGS6 (assembly GCF_058140415.1). Lineage (NCBI taxonomy): Bacteria > Bacillati > Actinomycetota > Actinomycetes > Micrococcales > Microbacteriaceae > Microbacterium > Microbacterium sp. C-MGS6. Next base: position 3,052,217 of record NZ_CM176934.1, on the reverse strand, counting down.
ACGCGGTCGGCGGGCCGGAGGTGCGGCACGGCTTCCACGGACATCGGTACGAGCGGGTGCGCGGCATGCTGCGCGCGTACGACGACAGCTTCGACGACTACGGCGCCTTCCTCATGCCGCGGCTGGAGGAGGCCTGGCGGCTGCTCGCCGACGACGGCACCCTCTACCTGCACCTGGACTACCGCGAGGCGCACTACGCGAAGGTCATGCTCGACGCGGTGTTCGGCCGGGACTGCTTCCTTAACGAGCTCATCTGGGCGTACGACTACGGCGCGAAATCCCGGCGGCGGTGGCCCACCAAGCACGACACGATCCTGGTGTACGTGAAGAACCCGCGGACGTACGTGTTCAACTCCGACGACGTCGACCGGGAGCCGTACATGGCTCCGGGGCTGGTGACCGCGGAGAAGGCGGCACGAGGCAAGCTCCCGACCGACGTCTGGTGGCACACGATCGTCCCGACGACCGGACGGGAGAAGACGGGCTATCCGACGCAGAAGCCCGAGGGCATCCTCCGGCGCATCGTGACCGCGTCCAGCCGACCGGGCGATCGGGTGCTCGACCTCTTCGCCGGCAGCGGCACGACCGGAGCGGTGGCCTCCGCACTCGGTCGGGAGGCGGTGCTCGTGGACGACAACCCGGAAGCGGTGCGGGTCATGGCCGCACGCATCCCGCACGCGGAGGTCCGCCGGGCCTGAGTGGGACGCGCTCGGCACGAGCCGTCAGATCCCGATCGAGACCTTCCGCAGGGTCGCGCTCACGGTCCAGACCGTCCGCATGCCGGCCGTGAGCCGCATCACTGACCCTGGGCCGAGTCCCACGGGCGGGAGCGCGGGTGCGGTGAACGCCACGGTCGCGCGACCGGAGAGCACGACGAACACCTCGTCCTCCTCGACGTCCACCGCCGTGCCCGGCGTCATCTCCCAGACGCCGATCTCGATCCCGCCGGCATCGTCGAGCACCGTGTAGGCCGTGGTCGGCGCGCCGTCGCGGACGTCCTCGTCGGGCAGCGGGGCGTGCGTCAGCGCGAGGTTCCCCGCGTCGACGACGGCTCCTGGGGTGAGCGTGGTCACGAGTCGAAGCCCATGCCGAGGGCGTCGAGCGTCTTCAGGAACAGGTTGCGGCGCCCCTCGTTGTGGTCGGCCCTGTCCATCGCGGCGCGGACGAGGTTGATGCCGACGGACGCGGCGGGCTCCGGCGGGAACGGGATCGGCTTCTCGCGCACCATCCGCAGCTGCGTGCGTTCGGTCTCCTCGCCGTCGAGCTTGTCGAGCATGACATCGGCCGCGAACCGGGCGGCGCCGACCCCGAGGCCGGTGAACCCCGTGGCGTAGGCGACCCGACCGCCGCGGGCGGTGCCGAAGAATGCGCAGAATCGGCTGGAGGAGTCGATGGCGCCGGCCCAGCGGTGCGTGAAGCGGAGGCCGGCGAGCTGCGGGAAGGTGGTGAAGAAGTGCGAGGCCAGGCGCCGGTGGCTCTCCATCCGGTCCTCGTAGGCGGGGCGCACCTTGCCGCCGAAGTGGTACACCGCGTCGTAGCCGCCGAACAGGATCCGGTCGTCCGCGGTGAGCCGGTAGTAGTGGAACTGGTTGGCGCTGTCGGCGAGCCCCTGGCGGTTGCGCCACCCGATGGACGCGAGCTGCTCCGCCGACAGCGGCTCCGTCATCAGCACGTAGTCGTACACCGGGACCGTCATGAGGCGGTTGCGCTTCAGGAGGGAAGGGAACACGTTCGTCGCGAGCGCCACCGCGTCGGCGGTCACCCGGCCGCGCTCCGTGACGAGGGTCACCGGACCGGAGTCCGCGCCCTCGATCCGCCGGACGAGGCTGTGCTCGTGGATCTCCACGCCGAGCTCGACGGCCACCCGTGCGAGCTCCAGGCCCAGCTTCGCGGGGTGCACGAGAGCGCTGCCCTCCCGGTCCCACGCGCCGGCGAGGAACGTGGGGGAATGCACTTCCGCCTGCACCGCCTCCCGGTCGAGGAAGCCCTCCTCCTCGCGCAGCCACTCGACCTGGTGCGGCTCCACGGCGACCGCGAGCTGGCCCGTCCGCTCGAACTCGGCATCCATGTCGTACCGCCGCACGGTCTCGGCGATGCCGTCGAGGTTCTCGTGGCCCAGCTCCTCGAGGCGGTCGATCTCCTCGGGCCAGCGGTTCACGCCGTTCTCGTGGCCGTGCGTGAGGCTGGACTCGCAGAAGCCGCCGTTGCGCCCGGATGCCGCCCAGGCCACGCGGGATGCCTCCAGGAGGACCACCTTCCGCTCCGGATCCCGCTCCTTCGCGCGCACGGCCGTCCAGAGCCCGGTGTAGCCGCCGCCGACGACCACGAGGTCCGTGTGCACGGTGCCGCGCAGCGGCGGATGCGCGGGCCGCTCGACGTCGTCGAGCCAGAAGACCGACAGGGCCGTGTCGCGCAGGGCGTCGTCGACGACGGACTGCGAAGGACGACGGCGTTCGAAGACCGTGGTGCCCATGTTCACTCCGATGTGAGGGGAGCGCGTCAGCGCGTTCCCCAGTTGTAGAGGTCTTTGTAGAGGCCGGCGTAGAGCAGGCTCTCCGTCTGGATGATGCCGGGGATGGTGCGGATGCGGGTGGCGATGAGGTCGAGCAGATGGTCGTCGTCCTCGCACACCGCCTCGACGAGGATGTCGAACGTCCCGAGGGTGACGACGACGTACGCCAGCTCGGGGATCGCCGTGAGCTCCTCAGCGATCGCGCGGGGGTCGCCGGACACCCGGATCCCGATCATCGACATGCGGTGGAAGCCGAGCTGCAGCGGGTCGGTCACGGCGACGATCTGGATCAGACCCGATTCGGTCAGGCGCTGCACGCGCTGGCGGGCCGCGGCCTCGCTGAGCCCGACTTCGCGGGCGATCTCCGCATAGGGACGCCGCCCGTCCTCCTGCAGCAGCTCGACGATGCGCTTCGAGATGTCGTCGAGGGCGGGGGGAGGCGTCTTCGGACTCATGTACCGATCGTGACATTCTGACCCGCCCTTCGCAACTGATTCCGTCGATCTGTGGACGAAAAGCTACAGATTCCGCGCTCGGATGGCTACCATGGCGCTATGTCCTCACCGTCGACGATGACCGTGCCCCTGCAGAACTTCATCGGCGGTCGCGCCGTCACCGCATCGGGGAGCGGGCGCCTGCCGCTCATCGATCCGGTGACGGAGGAAGCCTACGGCGAGATCCCGATCTCCGACCGCACCGACGTGGATGCCGCGTATGCCGCGGCCGCGGCGGCGTTCCCGACCTGGCGGGACACCCCGCCGTCTGCGCGCCAGCTCGCCCTGTTCCGCATCGCCGAGGACATGGCCGCGCGGGCCGAGGAGTTCGCCGACCTCGAGTCGAAGGACACCGGCAAGCCGCGGGCGACGCTCGTCGCCGACGAGATCCTGCAGTCGGTGGACCAGCTGCGGTTCTTCGCCGGGGCCGCGCGGAGCCTCGAGGGTCGAGCCGCCGCGGAGTACCTCCCCGGGCACACCTCCTTCGTGCGCCGGGAGCCGATCGGCGTGATCGGGCAGGTGACGCCGTGGAACTACCCCCTGAACATGGCGGTGTGGAAGATCGCTCCCGCGCTCGCCGCCGGCAACACCGTCGTGCTGAAGCCGGCCGAGTCCACGCCGCTCACCACGCTGCTGCTCGCGGAGATCGTCGCCGCGCACACCCCCGCGGGCACCCTCAACGTCGTGCTCGGCGACCGCGAGACCGGAGCGGCCCTCGTCGAGCATCCGACACCGCAGATGGTGGCGATCACCGGCTCGGTGCGCGCGGGGATGGCCGTGGCCCGCTCCGCGGCCGACGACGTCAAGCGCGTGCACCTGGAGCTCGGCGGCAAGGCGCCCGCGATCGTCTTCCCGGACGCGTCGATCGAGAAGGCGGTCGAGGGCATCGTCACCGGGGCCTTCTTCAACGCGGGTCAGGACTGCACCGCGGCGACCCGGGTGCTCGTGCACGCGTCGGTGCACGACGAGCTCGTCGCCGCACTGGTGGAGCGGACCCGCACGCACGCGCGGACCGGGGTGCCGGACGAAGAGGGCGTGCTGTACGGGCCGCTGAGCAGCGCGGCCCAGCTCGCTCAAGTGCAGGGCTTCATCGACCGGCTTCCGGCGCACGCGACCATCGCCACCGGTGGGAGGCGGCAGGGCGACCGCGGTTACTTCTGGGAGGCGACCATCGTGACCGGCGTGCAGCAGGACGACGAGGTCGTGCAGGGCGAGATCTTCGGACCCGTGCTCACCGTGCAGCCCTTCGATACCGAGGAGGAGGCGCTCGCGATGGCGAACGGCGTGCCGTACGCGCTCGCCGCGTCGGTGTGGACCCACGATCATGCCCGCGCCATGCGCTTCTCCCGAGATCTCGACTTCGGGTGCGTCTGGATCAACACCCACATCCCGTTCGTGTCGGACATGCCGCACGGCGGGTTCAAGCACTCCGGATACGGGAAGGACCTGTCGCAGTACGGCTTCGACGACTACACCCGGATCAAGCACGTGATGAGCGCGCTCGACTGACGCGGCGGTCGTTCAGCGCAGGGCGAGGAGCTTGACGCGGCGGTGCTCCCGGAGCGTGAACTGCGGGCGCTGATCGATCTTCGTGGCCCCGTCGAGCTCCCACCCGTGCCGGGCGTAGAAGCCGTCGGCGCGGTCGTTGCCGTCGAGGACCCAGAGGTAGGCGCGGGTGTGGCCGGCATCGATCATGCGCTGCTCGGCCGCGTCGAGGAGGGCATGCCCCGCCCCCGTCGACCACGCGGTCGGGTCGGCGTAGATGCCGTACAACTCGGCGTCGTCCAGGCCGTCGGGGTCGCGACCGGAGCCGAACGAGGCCCAGCCGACGACGGTGCCTTCACGCTCGGCCACCAGGGTCCCGAGGCTCGTGGGCAGCGGATCGGCGAAGATGCGGCGCCACCCGTCGGCCCGTTCCGAGACGGACAGCCCGTCCAGCACCTCCTGGTCGATGAGGCCCTCGTAGGCCGCCTGCCACGACCGCACGTGCACTCCGGCCACGGCCTCGGCATCGTCGGCGACGGCGTCTCGGATCACCAGGGGCGTCATCCCTCCACCCTATGCGGGCCCGCCGACGTCCTTCCGGGTTCCCCGGTCACACCTGCACGACACGGGTGCGTCTGTGGGGAGGAATCCCGGGATTCGTCGTGCGACCGCGCCCGGGTCGTGCAGGCGACGCAGCCGGGAAGGACGGGTCGACGGGTGCGACGCGATGTGGCAGGCTGGCGGGCACCGACTCCGCACGAGAATCGACCCCCCAGAGGTTCCGCCGCATGTCACGACCCCTCGCAGGACCGCAGACCCTGCTCCGCACGCTCAACGGCCGCGCGATCCTCGAGCGCCTCGCCCGGAGCGGACCGCAGACCCGGGCCGAGCTCATGGCGGCGACCGGCCTCTCCCGCACGGCCGTGACCCAGGTACTGCGGATGCTCGACGCCGCGGGAGCCGTCACTGCGGCCGGGGTCGACCGCGACACCCGCGGACCGGCGGCGGGCCGGGTCGCTCTGCACCCCGCCCTCGGGGTCGCGGCGGCCGTGCACGTGGACCATCACGCCGCCCACGTCGTCCTCGTCGACGCGACCGGCACCATCAGAACCGAACGGCACGGCGCCTTCCCCGCGGGCGAGGACCGGGTCGCGCACATCGCCGCCCTCGTCGCGGCCTGCCGCCGATCCGTGAAGGGCGCGCTCCACCTCGCCGTCGTCGGAGTGCCCGGCATCGTCGCGTCGGACGGCGCGATCCGCGACGACCAGGGGCCGGACGGCGGCGCCTTCCGCTCGGCTCTCGCGGCAGCCCTCGACTGCCCGGTCCGCGTCGAGAACGACGTCAACCTCGCCGCGCTCGCCGAGTCGACCACCGGCGTCGGCATCGACCTCGCGAGTTTCGCGCTCCTGCTGCTCGACGACGACCTCGGCGCCGGCATCGTGATCGACGGGGCGCTGCATCGCGGGTTCTCGGGAGTGGCGGGCGAGGTGATGTACCTCCCGCAGACGCCGGTGCCCATCGGCGCCCCGGTCGCGGGCGCCGCGGTGGTGCGCGACCTCGCCCTCGGGCTCGGACTGGATGTCGACGCGCCTTTCCTCGCCCACCTGGAGGCGGCGCAACGCGGAGACGAGGCGGCGCAGGCCCTCGTCGCGGAGATCGGACGACGGCTCTTCCTCGCGGCGGGCAGCGTCGCCCTCGTGCTCGATCCCGAGGCCTTCATCCTCGGCGGGGAGGCGGTGCACCCGGCGCTCCTGGATGCGATCGAGCGGGTCGCGGACGAGTTCGCCGCGCAGCTGCCGCTCCGTTTCCTCGCCTCGGCGTTCGGTCCGGAGGCGCCGCTCGTCGGAGCTGTGGGTGAGGCGGCCTCCGCGCTCCGCGCCGACGTCTTCACCCGGATCCTCACACCCTCCCGCGCACCCGCCACCGGCCGCTGACCGCCCGACAGGACACGCCATGACCGCCTCCTCCGCTCTCGCCGACCGACTCGGGCTGCCGTCCGGTGCCAGGGCGGTCATCCTCAACGCCGACGACTTCGGGATGTGCCATGCCGCGAACGCGGCGATCTCCGGACTCCTGGCGCGTGACCGGATCGACTCGGCGACGGTGATGGTGCCCTGTGCCTGGTCCCCGGAAGCACTCGCCTTCGCCGCCGCGCACCCGGACCTCGACGTGGGCGTGCACCTCGTCCTCACGAGCGAGTGGCGCCGATACCGGTGGCGTCCGCTCACCGCGGGCTCGTCGACCCTCGTCGACGCCGACGGCTTCTTCCCCGCCGACGTCGCGACCGTGGAGCAGCACGCGTCGGAGGAGGATGTCGCCGCCGAGATCGCCGCGCAGTTGCAGGCGGCGCTCGATGCCGGCGTCGACGTGACCCACCTCGACAACCACATGGGCTCCGTCTACGGGCTGCTGACCGGCCGGGACTTCCTGCGCGCCGTCTTGGAGCTCGCCGCGCGGCACGGGCTCCCGTTCCGCCTGCCCCGCGAGATGGAGGGAGCGGACGCCGATCCGATGCTGCAGGCGAAGCTCACCGAGGCGGCGGCGGTGGCGGATGCGTTCGGCGTGGAGATCGTCGATCGGCTCTGGACGCACCCGTTCGAGCTGCGCGGCGAGGGCACCGCCGATGAGGAGTCGTACGAACAGGTGCGAGACGGGTTCCTCGCGGTGCTGCGCGCCGTCCCGCCCGGGGTCACCGAGATCTACCTGCACCCGATGGCCGACGGTGAGGAGCTGCGCGCCGCGGTGGACTTCGCGGCGGCCAAGCGCGGCTACGAGCTGCGGCTGCTCGACGATCCCCTCGTGCAGCAGACGATCGCCGAGGAGGGCCTGGTCCGCGTCGGCTGGCGCGCGCTGCGGGAGCTGCAGCGCGGAGACGCCCGGTGACGGCGCTCGGCGAACGGCTGCGCGACCGCCGTCTCGACGCCGCTCCCACCCGCTCCCAGACCATCGCCTTCGGAGCCTCCGGGTTCCCGACGCAGCTGATGACGCAGACGTTCTCGGCGTTCGTCGTGTACTTCTACGTCTCGCACCTCGCCGTCCCCGCGGGGTGGGTGGCGGCGGCGATGATCGCCCACGGCATCCTCAACGCGGCGCTCAACCCTGTCGTCGGGGCGCTCTCCGACCGGATCCGCACGCCGTGGGGCCGCCGCATCCCGTGGATCGGGCTCGGCATCGTGCCGCTCGTCGTCGCGTTCGCCCTCGTCTGGATGCCGCCCGCGCTCCCGGCGGCCGGGCTCATCGTGTGGTTCCTCGTGGTCGTCGCGGTCTACGACATCGCCTTCGTCGTGGTGGTGCTGAACATCTCGGCGCTGTTCCCGGAGATCTTCCGCACCACGGAGGAGCGCGCCCGCGGGAACGTGCCGCGGCAGATCTTCGCGATCCTCGGCATGGTGCTCGGCACGGCAGGAGCCCCCGCGCTCTACGACGCGATCGGCTGGCCCGGGATGGCCCTCGTGCTGTCCGGCGTCTGTCTCGTGCTGCTCGCCTGGTCGTTCCTCGGCGGGATGATCGAGCGCCGGGTGCCCGAGGTCGCCTCCGAGGCCATGCGCTGGCGGGACCAGCTCGTCTACACGTTCCGCAACCGCGCCTTCGTGCCGTACGTGCTGGGCTCGCTCTGCGTGCAGACCTCGATCGCCGTGATCCTCGCCGCCGTCCCGTTCTACGTCCGCTACTCGCTGGGGGCGGCCGAGGGCGAGGGCAGCCTCCTGCTCGGCGCCATCTTCCTCACGGCCATCCCGTCGATCGTGCTGTGGAGCGCGGTGGTCCGGCGCACCTCCCCGCGCACGGCGCTGCTGTGGAGCGTCGCGGTGTTCGGGGTCGCGGTGCTCGGCTACCTGGTCCCGACCTCGGTGGGGGCGGCGGCTCTCGTCGGGGTGGCGGTCGGCGTCGGCGTCGGCGGGCTGCTGCAGCTCCTCGAGGTCGTGCTCGCCCAGATCATCGACGACGACGCGCATCGCACGGGCCACCGTCGCGAGGGTGCGTACTTCGGCGTGAACGGGTTCGTCGTGCGCGGCTCCGTGGTCCTCCAGGCGATCGTCGCCGCGGCTGTGCTGACCGCGACGGGCTTCGACGCCGGGCTCGGCGACGCGCAGCCGGAGGCCGTCGACGGCGGCATCCGGCTGATGCTGGCGGTCATCCCCCTGGCGTTCACCGCCGTCGGGTGGCTGTGCTTCTGGCTCTACCCCATCCGCACGCGCGACCTCTGAGGTCAGCCGGCGGCGCGGCGGGCCTCCCAGCCCGTGCGCACCATCTCGTCGACGGTGTAGCGCATGGTCCAGTCGAGGTCGCGGGCCGCGAGCTCACCGGTCGCCACGATCCGATCCGGGTCGCCGGGGCGGCGAGGGCCGACCTCGGGGGTGAAGTCGATGCCGGTGACGCGGGCGACCGCATCCATGATCTGCTTCACGCTGAGGCCGTCGCCGGAGCCGAGGTTGTACGCGGGCTCGATCGGTGCGCCGGAGGCCAGGCGCTGCGCTGCGGCGACGTGGGCGGCGGCGATGTCGCCGACGTGCACGTAGTCGCGCACGTTCGTGCCGTCAGGGGTGTCGTAGTCGTCGCCGAAGATCTTCGGGGTGCGGCCCTCGATCAGCGCCTCGAAGACGATGGGGAAGAGGTTGTGCGGGCTGACGTCGTAGACCGACGGGTCGGCCGAGCCGACGACGTTGAAGTACCGCAGCGAGGTGTGACGCAGCGGGCGGTCGGAGTCGGCGGTGGCGATCGCCTGGTCGCGGAGCAGCCATTCGCCGATGAGCTTCGACTCGCCGTAGGGGCTCGCGGGCCTCTTGGCGGTGTCCTCGACGACGAGGGAGACGTCCGGGGTTCCGAACACGGCCGCCGAAGAGGAGAAGACGATGTTCGCGACGCCCGCCGCCGCCATCGCCTCGAGGATGATCCGCGTCCCCTCGACGTTCTGGGCGTAGGTGTGCAGCGGGCGCTGGACCGAGACGCCGGCGTACTTGTAGCCCGCGACGTGGATCACGCCCTCCGCCTCGTGCGTGCGCAGGGTCTCCTCGACGAGGGCGCGGTCGAGGATGCTGCCCTGCACGAAGGGCACGCCCTCCGGCACGAAGGAGGCGACGCCGCTGGAGAGGTCGTCCAGGACGACGGGGGAGAGACCGGCCTCTGCGAGAGCGCGGACGACGTGGGCACCGATGTAGCCGGCGCCGCCGGTGACGATCCAGGACATGCGTTCCTCTCCTGCCGCGGCGGTGGCGGCTCGACCCTTCATTGTGTCAGGCGTCGCGGCGCGGACCTGCGGACGGGCTGACCTCGAACAGGTGCGGGGCGACGAAGCCCTCGGCGGCGAACCGCCCCCGCACCGCGTCGGCGAGGTGAGGCACGGCACCGCGGTCGACGAGGGCGATCGCGGCACCGCCGAAGCCGCCGCCGGTCATGCGCGCACCCACCGCCCCCGAGGTGAGGGCGGTCTCCACCGCGGCGTCGAGCTCCGGCGTCGAGATCTCGAAGTCGTCGCGCATCGACGCGTGGGACGCGACGAGGAGGTCGCCGATGCCGCGTGCGCCCGCGGTGCGCAGCGTCGCCACCGTGTCCCGCACGCGCTGGTTCTCCGTGACGATGTGGCGCACGCGGCGGAAGGTCATGTCGTCCATCAGGCTCTCGGCGCGGGCGAGGTCGGCCACGGCGACGTCGCGCAGCGCGGGCACTCCGAGGATCGCGGCTCCGCGTTCGCAGGCGGCGCGGCGTTCCCGGTAGCCGCCGGTGGAGTGCGCGTGCGTGACGCGGGTGTCCATCACGAGCACCGCGAGGCCGGCGTCGGCCATGCCCAGCGGCACGACGTCGGCGGCGAGAGAGCGGCAGTCGAGGAAGATCGCGGCGTCGGGCTCCCCGAGCATCGAGGCCATCTGGTCCATGATGCCGGTGGGCGCGCCGACGGCCTCGTTCTCCGCCGTGCGTCCGATCCGGGCGAGGGCGACGGCATCGAGGCCGGCGTCCCAGAGCTCGTTCAGTGCCGTGGCCGTCGCGCCCTCGATCGCGGCGGACGACGAGAGCCCGGCCCCGACCGGGACGTCGGAGGCGATCGCGATGTCCAGGCCGGAGACCGTGGCCGCGGGGGCGGTCGCGCGGAGCGCCCAGGCGACGCCGAGCGGGTACGCAGCCCACTCCGGCACCGCGGGCGCCGTGCCCGGCGGGGTGGGGAAGAGACGGTCGAGGTCGTCGAGAGCGATCTCGACCGGCTCGTCCGCGAAGGTCGAGGCGACGCGGAGCCGCCGGTCGGCACGGCGGCCGACGGCGGCGACCGTGCGCTGCGGGATCGCGAACGGCAGCACGAAGCCGTCGTTGTAGTCGGTGTGCTCGCCGATGAGGTTCACGCGCCCCGGGGCCGACCAGACGCCGTCCGGCGTGCGCCCGGCGAGGGCGGCGAAGAGGTCGACGGCGGCGTCGTGTGCGGAGGTCATGCGGAGGCTTCCTGGTCGACGCGAGCGAGCGCCTCGCGGAGTCGGGCGGCCCCCTGCTCGGGGGCGACCTCGGCGGCCCAGGCCCACATCGCGGCCTCGGAGCCCGCGAGGAACTTGAGCTTGTCGGCGGCGCGGCGGGGGCTCGTGAGCTGCAAGTGCAGACGCACGCTCTCGCGGCCGACGTGGACCGGAGCCTGGTGCCACGCGGCGATGTACGGGGTGGGGCTGTCGTAGAGCGCGTCGACGCCGCGGAGGAGACGGAGGTAGAGCGGGGCGAGCTCGTCGCGCTCCTCCGCCGTGGTCTCGGCGAGGTCGGGCACGTGCCGATGCGGCATGAGGTGCACCTCGAGCGGCCACCGCGCCGCGAAGGGCACGAACGCGGTCCAGTGCTCGCCGCGGAACACCACCCGCTCGGAGGCCTGCTCCTCCGCGAGGATGCGGGCGAAGAGGTCGGGTGCGGTGCGGTCGACGGCGTCCAGCACCCGGGCGGTGCGCGGGGTCACATAGGGGTATGCGTAGATCTGCCCGTGCGGGTGGGGGAGGGTCACGCCGATCGCCTCGCCGCGGTTCTCGAACGGGAAGACCTGCTGGATCCCGGGCAGGGAGGACAGAGCGGCGGTGCGGTCGGCCCAGGCCTCGATCACGGTGCGGGCGCGGGTCGCGGTCTGGGTGCCGAAGGAGCCGGAGTGCTCGGGGCTGAAGCACACGACCTCGCAGCGGCCGACGGCGGTGCGGGTGCGCCCGAGTCCGAGGGCCGCGAGGTCGTCGAGGCCGCGCGGGGGGTTCGTCGCCGCCGGGACGGTGCCGACGGGCTCGGCGAGAGCGGGGCCGAATGCGGGGGAGCGGTTCTCGAACACGGCCACGTCGTACCGGGACGGCACCTCGGACGGATTCCCCGGCGTCTGCGGCGCGAGCGGGTCGGCGTCGGCTCCCGGCATCATCACGCGGTTCTGGCGGTTGGCGGCGACGGTGATCCAGTCGCCCGTGAGAACGTCGAGCCGCATGGTCGCGGTGTCGGGTCGAGGGGCAAGGGTGCGGGCGTCGACCGACCGTTCCGCGCCGAGGGTCGTCTCCGGGTCGTCGTAGTAGATGAGCTCACGGCCGTCGGCGAGCGTGGTCGGGCGCTTGACGACACCGGCGCCGAGACGCTCCGTGCGCAACTCAGGAGATCTGGACGTGTTCACGTCAACATGGTAGGTCGGGCCGCGTGCTAACGTCAACATGACGGAGTTGTGAACGGAGGATCCCGTGGCCCGGAAGCTGTCGGCGTCGGTGTCCGCTCGCGTGTCCATGGCGACCGTGGCGGCGCGAGCCGGTGTCTCCGGACAGACCGTCTCCCGCGTCGTCAACGGCAGTCCGCGCGTGGACCCGCAGACGCGGGCGCGGGTCGAGGCCGCGATGACCGAACTGGGGTACCGGCCGCACCGGGCCGCGCGGGCGCTGCGCACCGGTCGCAGTCACACCCTCGGTCTCGTCGTGACCACCCTGGCCACGGTCGGCAACTCCCGGATGCTGCAGGCCACGGCCGAGGCGGCGGCGGAACGCGGCTATGCGCTCACGGTCGTCACGGCTGCGGACGGCGTGGACGCGGCGTTCGCCCGGCTCGCCGACCAGGGCGTCGACGGTGCCCTCGTGCTGAACGAGGCTTCGGCGCTGGTCCCTGCCGCCACTCTGCCGCCGGAGCTGCATCTTGTCGTCGTGGACGCTCCCGCAGGAGCCGGAGCGATCGTGGTGCACAGCGATCACGCCGCGGGAGCAGAGGCTGCCACGCGCCACCTGCTCGCCGCGGGGCATGAGACCGTCAACCACCTCGCGGGACCGGCGGAGTCGTTCGCCGCCGCCGAGCGCGAGCGCGGGTGGCGCGAGGCTCTGACGGCTGCCGGTCTCACGCCTCCGGCGGTCGTGCGCGGGGATTGGAGTGCGGAGTCCGGCTTCGCCGCGGGGGCGGCCCTGGCCCAGGCGACGGCGGTGTTCTGCGCCAACGACCAGATGGCGCTCGGGCTGCTGCGCGCGGTGGCGGAATCCGGACGCACGGTCCCCGGCGACGTCAGCGTGGTCGGCTTCGACGACATCGCGGAAGCGGCGAACTTCCTCCCGCCGCTCACGACGATCCGCCAGGACTTCCCGGCGCTCGCGCAGCGGGCGGTCACAGCGCTCATCGCCGCCGTGGAGGGCGACGCGGCGGCGACCGATCCCGCCGCGCCCGTGGTGGTGCCGACTCGGCTCGTCGAGCGCGCGAGTACGGCACGCCCCTGACGCTCACCCCCGCGGAAGGAACTCCTCGGGGCGGAAGCGTGTCGTGGCACCGTCCGGCCAGGACACCGCCGCGTCGCCTGCCTGCAGGTCGAGCTGCGGCACGCCGGGGGAACTCCCGAGAAGCACGCCGACGGCCATCCAGACGTCCGGCCGCACCGCCGCCGAGAGCCACGGGGTGGCGGTCTCCGGGCCGAGCGGGGTCGCGTCCCGCTCCCGTCGGGCCCCTGCGGTCGCACCGTCGACTCCGAGGAGTCCGATGACCCGGCTCTGCGTCTCGCCGCCGAGGGCGAGGGCGGCGGTGACAGCCGCGGGGCCGGTCTCGACGACCGTCGGGGAGGACAGCGCCCAGCCGCCGATGCGGAGGACGTCGCCGTCGCGGATCACCCCGTCCGTCCCCGCGCCCGCCCGGACCCGCACGAGCCGCACCTCCCACGGTCCGCGGAGCGCCGACATCACGTCGACCATGGGGCCGACCGTGGTCTCGGCGGCCGCGCCGCCTCCGCCGACATCGAACTCCGCGCGGAAGCCGTCGTGCCAGTGCACGGGGCCGGAGGAGCCGCCGAGCACGGCGTCGTCGACCTTCCGCAGCGCTCCGGTCGCGAAGCCGGAGCGATGGCTCGCTCGGCCGCCACGCACCACGGCGACCGTGCCGTCGAGCGGATCACGGACTCCGGGGCCGGCGAGCACGGGCGCGGTCGCGGTCGAGTACCCGAGCTTCGCGTACAACGGCGCATCCGGCTGGTGGGCACCCGGCATCCGGTGGTCGGTGCCGTGGTTGACCACACGCACGATGCCGTCCGCGGTACCCGTCGCGAGCCACCCCGGGGCGATGAGGACGCGGGTGAACGGACCCCGATCGATCGGCAGGGGCTGTTCGACGGCCGTCCAGAACGGATGCGCCGCGGGCAGGGCGAGCGGCAGGAGACCCTTCGCCGCCCAGTACGGAGAGCCGGGGCCGGAGTAGTCCTGGGCGAGCGGACGCCAGGCGCCGTGCCAGCCGAGTGGCAGCACTCCGGTCGCATCCGGCGCACCGCGGTCGGTGAAGTGCCGGACCTGACCGCTCACCGCCCGGCGCAGGAGGCCGGGGTCGTGCCGCGAGGTGCCGGAGAACGCCGCGACCCCGGCCGCGGCGGCCGTCGCGAAACGGTAGGTGAGGCTGCGGCCCTGGATGAGTGGTCCTCCGTCGGCGCCGACGAGGTGCAGCGCGTCGTCGAGGAACGCGTCCAGCCGCCGGCGATACCGGGCGGTGCGATCCGCGTGGCGCGGCTCCTCGCCGACCATGTCCGCCCAGAGCAGCGGGTAGAAGGACAGCGCCCAGCCGGCGTAGTGGTCGAACGATCGCGCGGCGCCGTCCGCGCTCCATCCGCCGTCCCGCTCGAAGCCGTCGAGCAGCGCGAAGTCGGCTGCGCGGTCCGCGTCGGAGGACGGCCCGCGGACGCTCTCCAGGAACTGCTCGACGAGCACCCGGAACCAGGCCCAGTTGTTCGGCGGATGGCTCCCACCGACGACGGCCGCCAGGTAGTCCACGGTGCGGGTCCGGGCGCTGTCGTCCAGGCGCGCCCACACCGTGTCGCGGGTGAGGTGCAGACCCAGGGCGAGCGCCGCGGCCTCGACTTTCGCCTGGTCGACCTCGTCGGGGCGCGGCCACCGTTCGGCACCGGCCGGATCGACACCTGCCGCCAGCCCTCTGGCATACCGCTCGGCCAACGGCTCTGTGCCGCGTGGGTCGCCGGCGATGCGGAACGCGGCCAGCAGGAACGTGCGGCTGAAACCCTCGAGCGCGTCGACCGCGGCGCCGAAGCCGCCAGGCGCGCCGGGGTACCGGATGCCCGCGCCCGCCGGGCTCGCATGACGGGCGGCCCCGTCGAGGATGGCATCGGCCACCGTCATCAGGTGCGCGCGCGTCCATCCCGTGTGCGGGGAGAGCGCCCGGTCTTCCGGAGGCAGCGCGAGGATCGTCATGCGCTGTGCGCGAGGTCGGCGCGGTGCACGGGGTGTCGAGGCGGACGGCCGGCCACCCACGCCTCGAGCTCGTCGAGGGCGGCGTCGGCCAGCCGGTGCGCCTCGGTGCCGAGCGAGCCGGCGAGGTGCGGGGTGACCGCGACGTTCGGCAGGTGCAGCAGCGGGTGGTCGGGCGGAAGCGGCTCCGGATCGGTGACGTCGAGGATCGCGTCGAGGCGACCGGAGGCGCACTCCGCGAGCAGCGCGTCGTGATCGAGGAGGGCACCGCGCGCGGTGTTGAGCACGGTGGCGCCGTCGTGCAGGGCCGCGAGCTGCGCGCGGCCGATCATCCCCCGCGTCGCGGGCAGCGCCGGTGCGTGCAGGGAGAGCAGGTCGACGGCGGGGAGCAGGGCGTGGAGTGGGACGAGCCGTGCGCCCGCCGCGGCCACCTCTTCGGCGTCCGCGTACGGGTCGGCGACGAGCACCTGCAGTCCGGGGAAGGGCCGCAGCAGGTCGACGACGCGGCGCCCGATGCGGGAGAACCCGACGATGCCCACCGTGCGGTCGAGGTTGCCGATGCGGCCGGTGACGCGGGGCCCGATGCGCAGGTCGCGCTGTGCGTCGTCCCCGCGGAGCGGGAGGAGGGCGCGTTTGCCGGAGAGCAGGATCATCGCGAGTGTGTACTCGGCGACGGGGGCCGCGTTGGCCTCGGCGGCGGACGTGAGCAGGATGTCGCGCTCCCAGAAGGCGTCGGACACGACGCCGCGCACGCTCCCCGCCGCATGGAACACCGCGCGGAGTCGGGGGAGCCGGTCGAGCAGGGCCGCGTCCAGGAGGGGGGCGCCCCAGCCCGTCACCAGCACCTCGATCCCTGACACGCGGTCGGCCGCGGCCGCCGCGTCGAGCGTGGGCGTGTGCAGCGGGGTGCCGGGGGCCACGAGCGTCCGCAGACGGGCGCGCCGAGCGTCGTCGAACACGAGGTCCCACGCCTCCGTGGAGAGGGCGGCGATGGTGAACGGTCGGTGGGCCATGAGTCTCCGCGGGTCTCGGGTATGCGCTTGCCGAAGCGTGCCGTTCCAGTGAAGACTGTGCGTTCGAGCCCAGGCAACGTGATCGAACAGGAACCATCCAGATCGAACACACTCGTACACGGAAGGCAGCCGGATGCTGATCCCCCGCATCACCCTCGAAGATGTGCGGCACGTCGGGAGGATCGTGTGACCGAAGAGCGTCCCACCCCGCGTTTCGGCCTCTCCCGCCGCGAGCGCATCCTGGACGAGCTGCGCCGTACCGGCGCCGTGCGCGTCGCCGAGCTCGCCCGTGACTTCGGGGTGGCCGAGCTCACCATCCGTCGCGACATCACCGCGCTGGCGGACCGCGGACTGCTGACCAGGGTGCACGGGGGAGCAGTGCTGCGGAGCGCGCTGGACACGACCGTCGCCCGCGCTGCCCTTCCCGGGCCGCAGTTCCGCATCGGCATGGTGGTGCCGTCGCTGAGCTACTACTGGCCGCAGGTCGTCGTCGGCGCCCGGAGCGCCGGGGTGGAGACCGGGGTGCAGCTCGTGCTCCGCGGAGCCAGTTACGCCGCGCAGGACCAGCGTCGCCAGATCGCGGCGCTCCTGGAATCCGGAACCGTGCACGGCCTCATCGTGGCCCCCGAGACGCAGGGCGCCGACGGACACGCGCTGCTCTCGTGGCTGGACACGCTCCCGGTTCCCGTCGTGCTGGTCGAGCGCCGGACCCCGCCCGCGCTCGCCCTCACCCGGATGCAGACCGTGGCGACGGACCACGCGTTCGGGGGTGCGCTCGCCGCCGGGCACCTCGCCGCGCTCGGACACCGGCGGGTCGGGATCCTCACGTCGCCGCAGTCGCCGACCTCCGCCGGGCTCCGGCAGGGCTGGTCGCGGGCGGTCGCGGAGCTCGGTCTCGCGGTGGGCGTGGATCGCGATGCGGCGCTGGACCGGATGGAGGGGCCCGCGCAGGCGGACGTCGTTTCCTCGGTGTTCGCCGAGATCCGTGACACGGGCACGACCGCGCTGCTCGTGCACTCGGACCCGCAGGCGCTCCTGCTCCAGCAGCATCTGCAGGATGCGGGCTGGCGGCTGCCCGACGACCTCTCCCTGATCGCCTACGACGACGAGGTCGCGGAGCACGGCTCCCCTCCGCTCACCGCGCTGCGGCCGCCCAAGCAGCACGTCGGACGCCGCGCGGTGGAGCTTCTCCGGGATCGGCTGCGCGAGGGGACCACCCGGCCCGCCGAGCGCGTGGAGGTCGCCCCGGCGCTGCACGTGCGGGCGAGCACGGCCCCTCCGCGTTAGGCGCGGTTGCGAGGTCGAGCGTCTCATGCCATGATCTCGGAAAGCGCTTACCAACATTCTCCTGTCAGCGCCGACAGCTTCCACCGAGAGGAACGGACCGAGATGGCACAGGCCCCCACCCGCGAGATCGGGATCATCATGAACGGCGTCTCCGGGCGCATGGGATACCGGCAGCACCTGGTGCGGTCGATCCTCGCGATCCGTGACGACGGCGGGATCGAGCTCCCCGACGGCAGCCGCGTGACCGTGCGGCCGATCCTCGTCGGACGCAGCGAGGCCAAGCTGGCCGAACTGGCGGCGAAGCACGGCATCGAGGACTGGACGACCGATCTGGACGCGGCCCTCGCCGACCCGCAGTGGGAGATCTACGCCGACTTCCTCGTCACGAAGGCCCGGGCATCCGCGATCCGGAAGGCCATCGCCGCCGGCAAGGCGATCTACACCGAGAAGCCCACGGCCGAGTCGCTCGACGAGGCTCTGGAGCTCGCCCGCCTCGCCCGCGACGCCGGTGTGAAGACCGGCGTCGTCCACGACAAGCTCTACCTCCCGGGGCTGCAGAAGCTCAAGCGCCTCATCGACTCGGGCTTCTTCGGCCGCATCCTCTCCGTCCGCGGCGAGTTCGGCTACTGGGTGTTCGAGGGCGACTGGCAGCCCGCGCAGCGTCCGAGCTGGAACTACCGCACCGAGGACGGCGGCGGCATCATCACCGACATGTTCCCGCACTGGAACTACGTCCTGGAGAACCTGTTCGGCGAGGTCAAGAGCGTCTACGCGCAGGCCGCGGTGCACATCGCCGACCGCTGGGACGAGAAGGGCGAGCACTATACGGCCACGGCCGAGGACGCCGCCTACGGCATCTTCGAGCTCGACGGCGGGGCGATCGCCGAGATCAACTCCTCGTGGACGGTGCGGGTGAACCGCGACGAGCTCGTGGAGTTCCAGGTCGACGGCACGCACGGCTCCGCGGTCGTCGGACTGTTCGGTGCGAAGATCCAGCCCCGCAACGCCACGCCCAAGCCCGTGTGGAACCCCGACCTGGAGGACAGCCACGACTACGACGCCGACTGGCAGCAGGTGCCGACGAACGACGTGTTCCAGAACGGCTTCCGGCAGCAGTGGGAGGAATACCTCACCTCGTTCGCCCTCGGGACGGACTACCCGTTCGACCTGCTCGCCGGCGCGCGCGGGGTCCAGTTCGCCGAGGCCGGACTCGCGTCCAGCGCCGAGGGACGCAAGATCGTGCTCGAGCCCCTGACCCTGGACGAGGCATGACCACCCTCCGCCTGCTCGCCGCCGACGGCCGCACCGCCGACACGGAGCTCCGCGAGGTCGCCGGTGTCACGCGGCCGGAGGGCCCGCTCCGCAGCCGGGTGGCCTACGCCGCCGCGCACGTCGTCCCGAAGGTCCACGCGGACAACACCCCGGGGCAGCCGGCCGACATCGACTGGGATGCGACCCTCGCGTTCCGCCGCAACGTGTACTCGTGGGGTCTCGGCGTCGCCGACGCGATGGACACCGCGCAGCGCAACATGGGGCTGGATGCGGCGGCGGTGCGCGAGCTCATCGCCCGCAGCGCCGAGGTCGCCCGCGAGGAGGGCGGCACGGTCGTGGTCGGGGTCAACACCGATCATGTCGACGAGGAGCGCATCCCGCTCGATCAGGTGATCGCCGCCTATCTCGAGCAGCTGCACTTCGCCGGGGAGCAGGGGGCGGGGCCGGTGCTCATGGCCTCGCGCCACCTGGCTCGGGTCGCGGAGACCGCCGACGACTATCGCCGCGTCTACCGCGAGGTGCTCTCCCGCGCGTCGGTCCCCGTCGTGCTGCACTGGCTCGGCACCGCGTTCGACCCGGAGCTCGCGGGCTACTTCGCGCCCTCGTCGCCCGCCGGGAGCGGTGGTCCCGCGTGGCAGGAGGCCGCCGGGATGCTGCTCGACATCATCGGCGAGAACCGCGCCGCTGTCGCCGGGGTGAAGATGAGCCTGCTCGACGCGGACTCCGAGGTGTGGGTGCGCGAGCGGCTGCCGGAGGGCGTGCGCATGTTCACCGGCGACGACTTCCACTACGTCGGCCTCATCGGCGGGGACAGCCTGACCGGGGCTGCCGCGCCCGAGGGGTCCGCGTCGCGCGGCCACTCGGATGCGCTGCTCGGCGCGTTCGCCGCGCTCGCCCCGGTGGCCTCCGCCGCGATCCAGGCCCTCGACGCGAACGACCCGGAGCGGTACCTCGACCTCCTCGGCCCGACGGAGGAGTTGAGTCGGCAGGTGTTCGCGGCACCGACCTACTACTACAAGACCGGGGTCGCCTTCCTGTCCTGGCTCAACGGCCATCAGCCCGCGTTCCAGATGGTCGGGGGGCTGCATTCCGCGCGGAGCCTGCCGCACCTCAGCCGCATCGTCGAGCTGGCGAACGGGGCGCTCGCCCTGGAGCGGCCGGAGCTCGCCCGGGAGCGATGGCACGGCCTGCTCCGGCTGAACGGGGTGGACGCATGACCGCCCCCCGGAGCCTGGCGGCGGAGCGCGAGTCCCGGACACCCGGCGTCGGGACCGTGCCGCATCCGCGGCTCTCGATCAACCAGGCCACCGTGAAGCACGCGGACCTCGCCACGGCCCTGCGCGTCACGGCGGCGGCGGGGGTCGAGGCCATCGGCCTGTGGCGGGAGCCCGTGCAGGCGGTGGGACTCGATGTCGCCGCCCGCATGCTGACCGACTCCGGCCTGCGCTTCACGACGCACTGCCGCGGGGGCTTCTTCACGCTTCCGGCCGGTCCGGAGCGTGACGCCGCGCTCGACGACAACCGCCGAGCGATCGAGGAAACGGCCACCCTCGCGGCAGCCGGTGCGGAGGGCTCGACCGCGGTGCTCGTCCTCGTCGCCGGCGGTCTGCCCGAGGGGTCGCGTGACCTCGTCGGGGCGCGTGAGCGTGTCCGCGACGCCATCGGCGCCCTCGCGGACGACGCTCGCGCCGCCGGGGTCACCCTTGCGATCGAGCCGCTGCATCCGATGTACGCCTCCGACCGTGCCGTGGTCTCCACCCTCGGTCAGGCGCTCGACATCGCCGCGGACTTCGACTCTGCCGTGGTCGGTGCCGCGGTCGACACGTTCCACATCTGGTGGGATCCGCAGGTGCTCGACCAGATCGCCAGGGCCGGACGGGAGGGCCGCATCGCCACGTATCAGGTGTGCGACTGGAAGACCCCCCTCGCCGCAGACCCCCTGCTCTCCCGGCACTATCCGGGGGACGGAGTGATCGACTTCGGCACCCTCACGCGGGCGGTGCAGGACACCGGCTACGACCGCGACATCGAGGTGGAGATCTTCCATGCCGACGTCTGGGCCGACGACCCGGCCCGTGTGGTCCGGCGCACGGCCGAGGCCTTCGCGACGGCGGTCGCCCCCCACTTGTGAGCCCCGGTGACCCCCATCCCCGGTCCCTCCTTGGTCCCGGTCCCTCGGTCTCCGGCCCCTCCTTAGTCCCGGCGTGGTCCCGGATGCACGACCCGTTCCCGGATGCACGGGCCGTTCCCGGATGCACGGCCCGTCCCCGGGTGTCGGTCGTCCCGACGTGCCCGGGTCGTGTATCCGACCCAGTCCCATCGTCCCAGTCCCGTCGTCGTGTGTCGGTCGTCGTGTGTCGGTCGACGAGGGACACCTGCACGACCCGGGTCCGTGGGCACGATCAGACCTAGGTTTCGGTCGTGCAGGCGGGACGGGGTCGTGCAGGTGGGACTCGAGGACGGGGAACGGAACGGGCCGGGACGTCCGACCGAGGAGCCCGGGGGTCAACGGGCCGGGACGTCCGACCAAGGAGATCGGGAGGACTGAGAGGATGACGGGATGACGGGGATCCGTGCGGGACTGTGCTCGGTGACGTTCCGTGCCCTGCCGCCGGAGAGGATCGTCGCGCTCGCGGCCGCCGCGGGTCTCGACGTGATCGAGTGGGGCGGGGACGTGCATGTGCCACCGGGGGAGGTCGGCCGCGCGGCGGAGGTCGCGCGGATGACCACGGATGCCGGGCTCGCCGTCGCGTCCTACGGGTCGTACTTCCGCGCCGGATCGGAGGAGTCGCTGACCGCGGTCCTCGACAGTGCCGCGGCCCTCGGAGCCGACCGCGTGCGGGTGTGGGCAGGGAGTCACGGCTCGGCGGAGGTGTCCGCGCAGGAGCGTGCCCGCGTCGTGACGCGGCTCCGCGCGGCGGCGGTCGAGGCGGCTGCCCGCGGCATCGGGCTCGCCCTGGAGTTCCACGGCGGCACGCTCGCCGACACCGCCCCGGCCACCCTCGCGCTCCTGCACGAGGTCGACCACCCGATGCTGTCGACGTACTGGCAGCCCACGGTCGGCGCCGCCGTCCCCGCGGTGCTCGAGGAGTTCCGTCGGCTCAGCCCCCATGTCTCCGCCGCTCATGTCTTCTCCTGGTGGCCGCGCACCGAACGGCACCCGCTGCGCTCGAGGTCCGCGCTCTGGACACGGTTCTTCGCGGAAGCGGCCGCCACCCCGCACCCGCCGCGTGACGCCCTGTTGGAGTTCGTGCCCGACGACGCCCCCGAGCTCCTCGCCGGTGAGGCCGCCGCCCTGCTCGGTTTCCTCGGACGGCGGCCGTGAGCGTCCCTCGAAGCGGATCCGTCCTCGTCGGTAGGCTCGGAGCATGACCCCGTCCGCCACACCGGCAGAGCCGCCGGCCGCGCGTCGCCCCCGTCACGCCCGGGGACCGGCGCCCACGCTGCATGACGTCGCGCTCGAGGCCGGGGTCTCGCTGGCGACCGCCTCTCGCGTGCTGAACGGTTCCGAGCGCAAGGTCGCGGCGCCCTTCCGGGAACGCGTGGAGGCCGCCGCCGAGGCCCTCGGCTACACCGCCAACGTCTCCGCGCAGGCGACCGCCCGCGGACGCTCGCCGGTGATCGCGCTCCTCGTCGCGGACATCGCCGACCCCTACTTCGGACTCATCGCATCGGGCGTCGCGCGGGGTGCCGACGAGCAGGGTCTCGTCGTGACCGTGGCCATCACCGAGCGCGACCCGGCGCGGGAGGCGCGGATCGTCCGTGCGCTGCGCGGGCAGCGACCGCAGGGGCTCATCCTCGCCGCCTCGCGCACGCAGGAGGAGGGGCAGGCGGAGACCGCCCGCGAGCTCGCCGAGTTCACCCGCCTCGGGGGCCGTGTCGTCGCCTTCGGCGCGGACGGCGACGGCGACCGCCGGGTGGAGATCGACAACCGGGCCGGGGCCGCCGCGCTCGGCCGTCGGATGGCGGAACTCGGGTATCGCTCGGCAGTGCTCGTCGGGGCGGCGGAGGGCGTGCGCACCTCGGACGACCGGCTGGCGGGCTTCCGCGCCGGATTCGCGGAGGGCGGCGGCGAGGTCGCGCAGACCGTCCGCGGAGACTTCCGCCGCGAGTCGGGGGCGACGGCGATGGCCGACGCCCTGGCAGCCGGAGTCCCCGAGGGTACCGTCGTGTTCGGCATCAGCGACGTGGTGGCCATCGGGGCGATGGCGGCCATCCGCGCGGCGGGCCGGGAGGTCGGCGTGGACATCGCCGTCTGCGGTTTCGACGACGTGCCCTCGAGTCGCGATGTGACACCGGCCCTCACCACGGTCTGCGTGCCGCTGAGCGATGCCGGGTATCAGGCCTTCCGGGCGATCGTCGACGAGGACTGGCAGCAGCCGACGCTCCCGCTTGAGGTGGTCGTGCGCGCGAGCACCCCGGGGCTCCGGGCATGACCCGCGTCGTCATCGCTCCGGACAGTTTCAAGGGCACGATCACGGCGGCGGAGGCCGCGGCAGCGCTCGCCGACGGCTGGCGGGAGGTCGAGCCGGCGGCGGACATCGTCCTCCGCCCGATGGCCGACGGCGGGGAGGGGACCGTCGCGGCGTTCGCGACGGCCGTACCGGATGCACAGCGCATGCCGGTCACCGTCGACGGCCCGGCGGGCGCTCCCGTCGAGACGTCCTGGCTGCTCCTGCCGAGCACGACCGATGCTCCCGGCGGCACGGGCGTCGTCGACATCGCCTCGACCTCGGGCATCGAGCTCCTCGACGGCCTGCGGCCCTGGGATGCCGATACGACCGGCTTCGGGCAGGCGATCGCCGCCGCCCTCGATCACGGCGTCTCGCGACTGATCCTCGGCATCGGCTCCAGCGCCTCGACCGACGGCGGCACCGGCATGCTCGCCGCCCTCGGCGCGCGCTTCCTCAACGGGGACGGTCGGCCGGTCGCGAGGGGAGCCCGGGGTCTGGCGGACATCGCCACGGCGGATCTCGGCGCGCTGCGCACCGCGCCGGATGTCCGCGTGCTGACCGATGTCACGAATCCGCTCACCGGGTCTCGCGGCGCGGCGGCGGTGTTCGGTCCGCAGAAGGGGCTCACGGAGCCCGGCGACATCGCCCGGGTCGACGACGCGCTCGCCGGTCTCGCCGCCCTCCTTCCCGTCGATCCGCAGCTCCCCGGCACGGGTGCCGCCGGCGGTACGGGGGCGGCGCTCGTGCGCTGGGGCGGGATCCTCGCCCCGGGGGCGGCCGAGGTGGCCGCGCTCGTCGATCTGGCCGGGGCCGTCCGTGGCGCCGAGGCCGTGATCACCGGCGAGGGGTCGTACGACGGACAGTCGGGTGACGGGAAGGTGCCGTCCTTCCTCGCCGCGCTCGCCGTCGAGGCGGGGGCGCGTCCTCTGCTCGCCGCGGGTCGGATCGCGGACGATGCCGACGCCGGCCTGTTCACGCGGGCCGTGTCGCTGACCGCGTTGGCGGGGTCGTCCGCCGCCGCCGTGGCCGACCCCGCGCGCTGGCTTCGGGTCGCAGGCGCGGAGCTGGCCCGGTCGCGGTGACCGATCCGGAGGCCGCGCCGACGCGCGAGATCCGCGCGGGCGCGACACGGTGCGTTGACACGGCAGAACGGTCGGCATAGACTCGCAACACCGAACGGGAATGCGCTTTCCCGAATCCTTCACGAAGATGTCGAGGACCCCATGTCGTCTGCCCCCTCCGCGACCATGACCCTGGCGATCGCCGCCGACCGCCCCGAGCCTCCGGGCATCGTCCGCTGGTGGAGCCGTCACTGGCACCCGCTCGTCTTCGTGCTCGCGGTGCTCGCCCTCTGGTGGGTCTCCACGAGCCTCGGGTGGGTGCCCGCCTTCATCATCCCGTCGCCCGCCGACACCTGGGCCGCCTTCACCGACAACGCCGCCTACCTCGCGCAGAACACCTGGGTCACCACCTACGAGACCGTGATCGGCTTCGTCATCGCGGTCGTCGTCGGGGTCCTCGTCGCCGTGCTCATGGTGTACTCGCGGGGCCTGGAGCAGACGCTCTACCCGGTCATCCTCTTCGCCCAGGTCATCCCGAAGATCGCGATCGCTCCGCTGTTCGTGGTCTGGCTCGGGTTCGGCGCGGAGCCGAAGATCCTCGTGGCCGTGCTCATGGCGTTCTTCCCGGTCGTCATCTCGGGTCTCGCCGGCCTGCGCACCGTCGACCCGGAGATCCTCCAGCTCGCGTCGACCATGGGAGCGAGCCGCTTCAAGACCTTCCTCAAGGTGCGGCTGCCCGCGGCGCTGCCCGAGCTCCTCTCCGGTCTCAAGGTCGCCGCGACGCTCGCGGTCACCGGTGCCGTGGTCGGCGAGTTCGTCGGCGCGAACGAGGGCCTCGGCTACGTGATCCTGCAGGCCAACGGCAACCTCGACACCGCCATGCTCTTCGCCGCGCTCATCATCATGTCGCTGCTCGGCGTCATCCTCTTCGGCATCATCCAGATCGCCGAGCGCTTCCTCATCCCGTGGCACGCCTCCAAGCGCGACGTCGCCGCGGCCACCGTCCGACTCTGACCCCCCTCGCCCCCACGAAAGAAGGCACTGATGAAGAAGTCAGGCACCATCCTCAGCTCGATCGCCCTCGCGTCCGCCGCGGTGCTCGCCCTCTCCGGCTGCGGAGGATCGACGACCCCGGCGAGCTCCGGCGACGGTGACGGCGGGGAGCTCACGCCGGTCACCCTCATGCTCAACTGGTACCCGTACGGGGAGCACGCGGCGTTCTACTACGGCGTCGACCAGGGCATCTTCGAGGAGCACGGCATCGATCTCACGATCAAGGCCGGCCAGGGCTCGACGAAGACCGCGCAGGCCGTCGGGCAGGGGCAGGTCGACTTCGGCTGGGCGGACACCCCCGCCGTCCTCGCGAACATCGACAAGGGCGTCGGCATCAAGAGCGTCGGCGTCTTCCTGCAGACCACGCCGTCGGCCGTGCAGGTCTTCGCCGACTCCGGCATCTCCAGCCCCGAAGACCTCAAGGGCAAGACCATCGCGGTCTCCGCGGGCGACGCCCCGACCACGACCTTCCCGATGTACCTCGAGGCCGTGGGCCTGGAGGAGGGCGATGTGACGCAGCAGAACCTCGACGCCGCAGGGAAGATCGCCGCCATGCTCTCGGGCAAGGTCGACGGCCTCATCGGCTTCGCGCACGACCAGGGTCCGACCATCGCCGACAAGAGCGGCAAGGACGTCGAGTACCTGCGCTACTCTGACGCCGGCCTGAACTTCTTCAGCAACGGTCTCATCGCGCCGACCGACACGATCGAGGGCGACCCCGAGCTCGTCGAGGCGCTGGTCGCGGCGACCTCCGAGGCCTTCGCCGCGGCGCAGGAGGACCCCGAGGCGGCCGTGGCCGCGATGGAGGGCAAGGACCCGCAGATGCCGTCGCAGGAGGTCCTGCTGCACCAGTGGGAGGAGACCATCGAGCTGCTCCACACCGACGCCACCGAGGGTGAGGCTCCCGGCGCGAACGCGACCGAGGACTGGGAGTCCACGCTGGAGGTGCTGTCCGAGGCCGGGCTCATCTCGGGCGACGGCGACGTGGACACCTACTTCGACGACGCCTTCACCCCCGGGAAGTGAGACCGATCGTCATGGACACTCACGTTCAGCAGGAGCGCGGACCCGCGACCACGAGCACCGCTCCGGCGCTCGAGGTCTCGGATCTCGCGATCACCTTCGCCTCCAAGCGGCGCCAGGTCACGGCTCTCGAGGGCGTCGACCTGCGCGTCGAGGAGGGGGAGTTCCTCTCCATCGCCGGGCCCTCCGGCTGCGGCAAGTCGACCCTCCTGAAGGCCGTCGCCGGACTCACCGCGCCGAGCCGGGGCAGCATCCGCCTGCGCGGCGACGAGGTCCGGGGTCCGCGGCAGGACATCGGCTACGTGTTCCAGCGGGCGGCGCTCCTGGAATGGCGCAGCGTTCGCGGCAACATCCTCCTGCAGGCCGAGATGCGCGGGATGGACATGCGCAAGGCCCAGGCCCGTGCCGACGAGCTCATCGAGATGACCGGTCTCACCGGCTTCGAGAAGTCGCTGCCGCACGAGCTCTCCGGCGGCATGCAGCAGCGGGTGTCGCTGTGTCGGGCGCTGCTGCACGAGCCGCGGGTGCTGCTCATGGACGAGCCGTTCGGTGCCCTCGACGCCCTTACGCGTGAGCGCATGAACGTCGAGCTCAACCGGATCTGGAGCGCCACCGGCACGACCGTGCTGCTCGTGACCCACTCGGTCGCGGAGGCCGTCTACCTCGCCAGCCGCGTCATCGTGATGGGTCCGCGCCCCGGACGGATCCTGGAGGAGCACCGCGTCGACCTCCCGGCCCGCCGCGGCTACGCCGACGTTCTGGAGACGGAGGAGTTCCACCGCGTCTCCAGCCGCGTCCGCGAGCTCCTCGGCTCCTCCACCGACGCCGACTGACCCCGTCCCGCCCCGCCCCACCCCACCCCGTCCCGCCCCGCCCGGGATCGAAACCGCCCCTCCGCGAAGGCCCCCAGGGACGTTTTGGATCCCGCGACAGGGGTGGCCGGCGGGACGGGATCGAAACCGCTCCTCCGCGGTCTTCCGGAGCGACGTTTTCGATCCCGCGACAGGGGTGGCCGGCGGGACGGGATCGAAACCGCTCCTCCGCGATCTCTCGCAGGGACGTTTTCGACCCCGCGACCGGGAGCGGTGGGCGGAAGACGGGCGGCCGACCTGCGACAACGGAAGGACTCGTCGCCACGGCCTTGGGAC
The DNA here is from genome assembly GCF_058140415.1 of Microbacterium sp. C-MGS6. Classification (NCBI taxonomy): domain Bacteria; kingdom Bacillati; phylum Actinomycetota; class Actinomycetes; order Micrococcales; family Microbacteriaceae; genus Microbacterium; species Microbacterium sp. C-MGS6. Next base: position 3,024,784 of record NZ_CM176934.1, on the reverse strand, counting down.
GTACGCGCGCACTCGGCGGATTCGCTCGACCCGGGTCGCGGGATCGATTACGTCCCTCTCCGGCGCGTGCCAGGCGCACTCTCGATCCCGCACGAGGTGTCCACCGGGGTGCGGGATCGAAGACTCCCCTCGGCGGTGGCCGAGGGGAGCGGTTTCGATCCCGCGGCACCTGCGGATCCCGCGGGGGCGGAGTCAGTCGCCGAGGGCGGCGGACACCACGGCGCGGGCTTCGGCCTGCACCTCGGCGAGGTGCTCGGGGCCGCGCAGGCTCTCGGCGTAGAGCTTGTAGACGTCCTCGGTGCCGGACGGCCGCGCGGCGAACCACGCGTGCGGGGTCTGCACCTTCAGGCCGCCGATCGCCGCACCGTTGCCGGGAGCGTGTGAGAGCTTCGCGATGATGTCCTCGCCGGCGAGGGTGGTCGCCGTCACCGATTCCGGAGTCAGCTTGCCCAGCGTCGCCTTCTGCTCAGGGGTGGCCGGGGCGTCGACGCGCTGGTAGGCGGACGAACCGAAGGCGTCCTCGAGTTCCGCGTAGCGCTGCGACGGGGTCTTGCCGGTCACCGCGAGGATCTCCGCCGCGAGCAGGCAGAGGAGGATGCCGTCCTTGTCGGTCGACCACACGGAGCCGTCGTGCCGCAGGAACGAGGCCCCCGCCGACTCCTCGCCGCCGAACGCCACGGAACCGTCGAGCAGCCCGGGCACGAACCACTTGAAGCCGACCGGGACCTCCAGCAGACGCCGCCCGAGCGACTCGGCCACGCGGTCGATGATCATCGACGACACGAGCGTCTTGCCGACCGCCGCCTCGCGCGGCCAGTGCTCCCGGTGCGAGAAGAGGTAGTCGATGGCGACGGCGAGGAAGTGGTTCGGGTTCATGAGCCCGGCGTCGGGGGTGACGATGCCGTGCCGGTCCGCGTCCGCGTCGTTCCCGGTGAGGATGTCGTAGTCGCCCTTCTTCGCGACGAGCGACGCCATGGCCGACGGAGACGACGGGTCCATCCGGATCTTCTCGTCCCAGTCGAGGGTCATGAAGCGCCACGTGGGGTCGACCTCGGGATTGACGACCGTGAGGTCGATGTCGTGCATCTCGGCGATCAGCGACCAGTACTCCACCGAGGCGCCGCCCAGCGGGTCCGCGCCGATACGTACGCCGGCGCGGCGGATCGCCTCGATGTCGATGATCGACGGGAGGTCGCGCACGTAGGCGTCGCGGAAGTCGTATCCGGTGATGGCGTCCCAGTCCACGTCGGCGAAGCGCTCGCGGCGCACCTCGGCCAGGCCGCCCGCGATGAGCTGGTTGGCGCGGTCGGCGATCCAGCCGGTCGCATCCGTGTCGGCGGGACCGCCGTGGGGCGGGTTGTACTTGAAGCCGCCGTCGCGGGGCGGGTTGTGCGAGGGGGTCACGACGATGCCGTCCGCGCGGCCCGGGTCGTCGGCGGCGCGGTCGCGGTTGTACGTGAGGATCGCGTGACTCAGCGCCGGGGTCGGCACCCAGGAGTCCCGGGCGTCGACGCGCACGTCCACTCCGTTCGCGAGCAGGACCTCGATGGCGCTCCGCTCTGCGGGGAGGGAGAGGGCGTGGGTGTCGCGCCCCAGGAAGAGGGGGCCGGTGATGCCCTGCGCCGCACGGTAGTCGACGATCGCCTGGGTCGTGGCGAGGATGTGGTTCTCGTTGAAGCTCTTGGTGAGCGACGAGCCGCGGTGGCCGCTGGTGCCGAACACGACCCGTTCGCTCGGGACGTCCGGGTTCGGCACGCGGTCGTAGTAGGCGGCGATCAGCTCGTCGACGTCGATCAGGTCACTTTCCTCCGCGGGGAGGCCGGCACGGCTGCTCATGCACTCAGTCTGCCCCGTGCGGCGGATGCTCGCATCCGGCTTGACATGCGGGATTGCGATGAGTCACCGAGGGATAGGCTGAACGCCGTGACTGCACGCCGCACCTACAGCTATCTCGGACCAGCCGGAACCTTCACGGAGGCGGCGCTCGACCAGGTGGCCGAGGCCAGGGGGCAGGACTGGCGGCCGGTGCACAACGTGGGTGAGGCGCTCGCGGATGTGCTCGAAGGACGCAGCGACGCGGCCATGATCGCGATCGAGAACTCCATCGAGGGCGGTGTGTCCACCACGCAGGATGCGCTGGCGACTCTGCCGGGGCTCCGGATCATCGGCGAGTACCTCGTGCGGGTGAACTTCGTCCTCGTCGCACCGCGCGGCACCACTCTCGACCAGGTCGAGGTCATCGCCGCGCACCCTGTCGCCTACGCGCAGTGCCACGGCTGGCTCGGCGAACACCTTCCGACCCACTCGCACGTGCCGGCGGCGAGCAACGTCGCCTCGGCCATCGGTGTCCTCGACGGCAGCTCGCCCGCGCAGGCCGCGATCGCCGCCCCGGGTATCGTGCAGCACTACGACGTGGACGTCCTCGCCGAGGGCATCGGCGACAACGCGGCGGCCGTGACCCGGTTCGTCCTCGTCACGCGGACCACGCGTTCGCCCGCGCCGACCGGTGCCGACAAGACCTCGTTGATCGTGGAGCTCCCGCACGACCACCCTGGTTCGCTCCTCGAGATGCTGGAGCAGTTCTCGACGCGCGGCATCAACCTCTCGCTCATCGAGTCCCGGCCGATCGGCGACGAGCTCGGCCGGTACCGGTTCGTGATCGACGCGGACGGTCACATCGAGCACGAGCGGATGGCCGACGCCCTGCTCGGGATCCGCCGCTTCAGCCCCCGCGTGGTGTTCCTCGGGTCCTATCCCCGTGCCGATCGGCAGATCGTGCAGTACCCCGACCGCTACTCGGACGAGGTCTTCATCGAGGCCCGCGACTGGCTCCGCGGCATCCTCTCCGGCGAACCCGAGGCCTGAGTCTCGCCGCGGCCCGTGCGTCGCGCGCCCCCGTGTGCCGTGCGCATGCGGGATCCATCTCGCGCCTCCCCGACGCGGGCAACGCGCGGATTCCGTCCCGCAGTCCCGCAGTCCCGCAGCCCCGGAGTCCCGGAGTCCTGGAGTCCCGCAGGGATGCCGGGTGCGGGATCGAAAACGCACGTCCCCGACCCGACTCGCGCACGTTCTCCATCCCGCATCGCGCCGCATCATCCACGTGGGTTCGAGAATGCGCGTCTCCGGGCGCGGCGAGGAACCCTTTTGATCCCGGCACCTGAGGCTGTGCGGGACGAGCGCGTCTGATCCCCGTACTCGTGGCCATGCGGGGCAGCGTCCGGACACACCCACGCCGAGATACCGCCTCGCTCCCGCGGTAGCGATCACTGCGGGGTCAGATTCGCGCCTGTCCCCGTCGCAGGAGGCGCCTTTTCGATCCCGCACGCGTGGAGTGGGGTGCTCAGTGCTCCTGGAACCGCGGCCAGGCGCTGCCCGGCAGCATGCGGGCATGTAGCGCGCCCTTCGCGGAGGCGAGGCTGGGATAGGTGCCCGCTGCCGCGTCCGCTCCCGCCATGGTCACCACATAGCCGTCCTCATCGTGGCGGATGCTCCCCACCACACCGTTCGTCCCGTAGGCGACCCACAGTGCGAGTGTCTTGGTGCTCATCGTCGAACCCCTCTCTCTGCGGCCGAGGCTACGCCTCAGTGCGGCCCGGGGCCAGCCCCTTCCCGGGGAGAAGCCTTCTCGTTCGGCCCGTGACACGGACCTCAACCCCAGAGGTGGCGTCGAACGTCGAGCGCACGACGGACGCGCGCGGCGAGAACCGTTCCGCCATCGCGCAGATCGAGCTCGGTCATCCGGATCACGAGCCACCCGTGGTCTTCGAGGTCGCGTTGGCGCCGGATATCGGCCCGCCACTGATCGCGGTCCGTCCGGTGGCCGTCGCCTTCGTATTCGATGGCGATGCGGTATTCCGGATAGGCGAGGTCGACCCTGGCGAGGAAGCGTCCGCCCGGGGAGACGACGTGCTGGACGGCGGGCTCCGGCAGTCCGAGGCTCACGAGCAGCAGGCGGGTCTCCGTCTCCTTCGGGGACTCGACACCCGGGCGCGCGAGCGGCAGCGCCTCTCGGATGCGGCCGCACCCGGGGAAGCGTCCCCATCGCACCAAGTGCCGTTCGATGCTGTCCGCGGTTGCCACAGGCCGGCCCGTCCTCAGCCCCGGATAGACATCGGACGCCGTTAGGAGGGCATCAAGCGCGACGACCATCGGCGTCGACGCGAACTCCCGTGCACACAGGAACAGTGTGCTGACCGGGTCGACCGTCGGCACTCCGTTGATGTGCCACGCATCTGCCCGTCCGGGCGCGATACGGCGCCCCCGGACACCGGCCGTCCGGGGCGGTGATGTCCCGGTGGGCACAGCGACATCGAGGGGCTCGCCGGGTGACCAGCGGACGGGTGTGGGAAGGCCCCACAGTCGCAGGGCCGTACGGCCGGCGAAGGCCTGGCCCTGGCGGAGGCGCGGCAGGTAGGAGGCGACTCGATCGTCGAAGGTGGCGGGCTCCACCGTCGACCGCACGCCGGCGAACGGCCGCGAGAGGTCTCGGCTGGAGTACCTCTTCCGCCCGACCCCGATGGCAGCGGCGTCACGGACGGCGAAGTGAGGGCCGAGGTCAGGTGGAAGAGGGATCCGGTGTCGCATGCGTCCATGCTGTCCGTGGTGGGCCCGCCCTCCGACGGTCTGCTTTCACTCGTCTGACTCCTGTGGAAAACCCGAACCGACGTGGACCTGTGGCGGAGACGTCCCCGTCGAGCGGGATCAGAGATGCCCCTCCGATGGCGGTCCGAGGCACGTTTCTGGTCCCGCGTGCCGAGGCGCTCGGCGCACATGGCGTGAGCGAGGGGGCGGCGGGTGTCAAGGGTGCGGGATCAAAAAGGTGCCGCGCAGGGCAGGCGGGGGACCGTTATCGATCCCGCACCTCGGAAGGGGCCGGACCCGGGGATCAAAAGAGTGCCGGCCGGACCGCGCGGGGGACCGTTATCGATCCCGCGGCGCGACTCACGATCCCGCGGCGCGACTCACGCGCCCGCGACGCGACTCACGCGCCCGCGACGTGACTCACGCGCCCGGGACGCGAGACGCGACTCACGCGCCCGCGACGAGCTCCAGCGTCTGGGCGCGCCCCGCAGCCGAGTCCTTCGGCTCCGCGTCGTAGGCTCCGGCGACGGGGGAGAGCATGACCTCGTCCACCCCGTAGGTCGTCGCGAAGGAGCGGACCTCCGCGGCGACGGACTCCCCGGTGCCGACGAACCACCGTGACCGCGCGGCCTCGACCACCTGGTCCGTTGCGGCGTCGTGCTCTGCGGCGAGGGCCTGTTCGATGGTCTCCAGCGCGACGAGCGGCTGGTTGAGCCGGAGTCGCGCCATCATCCGCAGCTGCGGGAGGGCGCGGGCCTCCGCCTCCTCCGCGGTCGGTGCCGCGACGGCGTTCACGGTGAGGAAGGTCCGCGGCTCCGGATGCTCCTCGCTCGGACGGTAGTTCGTGCGGTAGAGGTCGAGGGCGCGTTCCAGGCCCTGTCCGGAGAAGTGGTTCGCGAACACGTACGGCAGGCCGAGGGAGGCGGCGAGCTGTGCGGAGTAGTCGCTCGACCCCAGCAGCCACACCTCGGGCACTCCTGTCGCGGCGGGGGTCGCCCGCACGGTGTACTCCCCGCCGGAGGTGAAGCGCACGGTGGCGCCGTCGGCGGTGAAGAGCGCCGCGATGTCCTGCACGTGCCGGGGGAACTGCTCCACGTCGCTGGTGGTCCCGGACCCCCGGAGGAGCTGGGTGATCACGGGGTCGCTGCCGGGGGCGCGGCCGAGGCCCAGGTCGATGCGTCCGGGCGCGATGGCTTCGAGGGCGGCGAACTGCTCGGCCACGATGAGGGGCGCGTGGTTCGGGAGCATGACGCCGCCGGAGCCGAGACGGATGCGGGAGGTGCGCGTGGCGGCGGCCGCGATGAGGACCGGCGGCGTGGTCGAGGCGACCGCGGGCATGTTGTGGTGCTCGGCGAACCAGTACCGGCGGTAGCCGAGCCGGTCGGCGGTCGCGGCGAGGGAGAGGGAGGCGGAGATGGCCTCGGCGCTGGTCTGGCCGGAGCGGACCGGCACGAGGTCGAGGACGGAGAGGGCGACGTCGTTCATCTCCGGATGCAACCTCGGCGGCCGCTCCGGCATTCCCTAGGCGGCGAGTCGCGAGGCGGGGGTGAGCGCGTCGGCGAGAGCGGTGCGGGCGAGGCGCTAGCGGATGAGCCAGGCGGCGCTGTAGCTCTGTTCGGGCAGGTCGCGCAGCACCGCGCGATCTTCCGCCGGCAGTCCGTCCCGCGCCGCTTCGCGCAGGAGATCGTCGCGGGTCGCCGGGTACTCCATGTCGGCGAGGAAACGGTCGAGGGTCGGGGAGAGTGCCATGATTCGTCCTTTCCGTGCGAAGAGGAGAAGAGCGGGGGCGGCGCGAGTGCACCGCCCCCAGGATGATCAGGCGTCGATCGCCTGGCGCTGTTCGCCGGACTCGACGACGATCTTGCGCGGCTTCGCCCGCTCGCTGACGGGGATGACGACCGACAGGACACCGCTCTCATACGAGGCGCTGATGTTGTCGAGGTCCACACCGTCGCCGAGCGAGAACTGGCGCAGGAACGACCCGGCCCCGCGCTCGCGGGCGAGCCAGCGCACGCCCTCACGGGTGTCGGCCGTGCGCTGGGCGCGGATCGTGAGCTGACCGCCGTCGAGGTCGACGTCGATGGAGCCCGGGTCGGCGCCGGGGAGGTCGGCGTGCAGGATGTAGCGGTCCCCGTCGCGGTACAGGTCCACCGGCATCGACCGGGGCGCGCGCACGGAGTCCAAGACGCTCGCGGCGAAGCGGTCGAGCTGGCTGAAGGGATCGAAGGTCAGTGCCATGAGGTTTCTCCTTTCGTGCGGCCCTGCAAGGGCTGAGGTGGTGTGCAGATTATCTGCACGTCAGGTATAGATTTGTTATAGAACACTTGCAGGATTCTTCGCAACCCCGACCTGAGGACACCCGGATGACCGCACGCGACTCGCGCACCCCGCTCTACGGCATCGCCGTCGCCGCCCAGCTCGTCGACCTGTCGGAGGCGACGATCCGACTCTTCGAGAGCAAGGGGCTTCTCGCGCCCGCTCGCAGTGACGGCGGCACGCGTCGGTACAGCGACGACGACATCACCCGCCTGCGTCGCGCGGCCGAACTCCGCGGGGACGGCATCAACATCGCCGGGATCGCGCGGGTCCTCGACCTGCAGGACGAGAACGCGGGCCTCCGCGAAGCCCTCGATGCGGACGGGCCGGGACGGGAGCGCCCCGTCCGCGACTGACACCCCGCCCATGCTCCGCGGACCGGGGAGCGCGGACGACGCCGCTACGCTTTCCGCATGGAAGCCGGGATCTTCTACGTCCTCGTCGGAGCCGTCGCCGTGGCCGCCGTCGCGCGGTGGCGAGGGTGGCCCGCACCGCTGCTCGTGACCGTCGTCGCGCTGGCCGCGTCGTTCCTGCCGTTCGTGCCGGAACTGGAGATCGACGGGCATCTGCTGCTCGGCCTCGTGCTGCCGCCGTTGCTGTACTCCGCCGCCCTCGACGTGTCGTTCGTCGGGTTCAAGCGCAGCCTCCCGCAGATCCGCCGTCTCGGGATCTGGCTGGTGCTGCTCACCGCGTTCGCCGTCGGACTCGTGGCCTGGTGGATCCTGCCGTCGCTCACGCTGCCGGGCGCGCTGCTGCTCGGGGCCATCGTCGCTCCGCCGGACGCGGTGTCGGCGGCGGCGATCGGTCGTCGTCTCGGTCTGCCCCGCCGCATCATGACGGTGCTGTCGGGGGAGAGCCTCATCAACGACGCGACCTCGCTCACGCTCTACCGGGTGTTCGCCGCGATCCTCGCCGGGGCGACCGTGTCGATCGGGGGCGGCGTCGGTCAGTTCCTCCTCGCGGTCGGCGTAGGGGTGGGGATCGGTCTCGTCTTCGGGATCGTGCTGCATCAGCTCCGGATGCGCATCGGCGACCCCGTCGTGATCGGCACCTTCGGTCTTCTCGCCCCGTTCGGTGCGTACAACATCGCGGAGCATCTGCTCGGCTCCGGCGTCCTCGCGGTCGTGGCCATGGGCCTCTTCGTCGGCTTCAACGCCCCGCGCACCGACTACACGACCCGGCAGCAGGAGGCGCCGCTGTGGCTGTCGGCCGACCTGCTGCTGGAGAGCTTCGTGTTCGCCTACATCGGCCTCCAGTTCCCGCGGGTGCTCAACGACCTCGGCAGCGAGTCGGTGGGGCACATCCTCCTGCTCTCCGGCGCCGTGCTGCTCGTGGTGCTCGTCGTCCGGCCGCTCTACATCTACCCGATCAGCGCGTGGTCGAACTTCCAGGACCGCCGCCGGCTCGCACGCATGGACCGTGGCATCGCGTCCGGGGAGTTCGACGAGCGTCGTCGGCGGTCCCGGCGGTGGCGCGACCAGAGCACGGACGAGCTGCGGACGCAGATCGTGCGGGAGCGCATGGCGGGTCTGCGGCTCACGTGGAAGGACAACGCGGTCATCTCCTGGGCGGGCATGCGCGGCGTGGTGACCCTGGCGATCGCGGTGGCCGCCGCCGACCTGGCCGGCCTCGACACCGAGGCCGCGCACGCCATCGTCGTGGTCGCCTTCATCGTCACCGTCGGCACGCTCCTGCTGCAGGGGCTCACGCTGCCGCTGCTCATCCGGCGCTTGGAGATCGCCGGGGATGAGGAGCACGAGGAGGACGTCGCGGCGCTGGAGACGGTCAAGGCCAAGAGCCGCGAGGCGGGCAAGGCCTATCTCGCCGAGAAGCGTCGGGAGTGGGAGCAGAAGCACGGCGAGGTCGACCTCGGCATGTTCGACGCGTTCACGAAGCGCATGACCCGGGTGGAGAAGGACACCGACGACGCGCAGCAGGTCGAGGACACCGTGGCCCGCCCGTCCTACGACGACCTCGTCGCGCTGACCAAGGGATGGCTGCAGGTGCGACGGGAGATCCTCGTCGCGGAGCGCGATGCCGGGGAGCTCGACGAGGAGGTCATGCGGGAGCTGCTGGCCGCGATGGACGCCGAGGAGCTCGCGCTCGACACCCGCGGCGCGACCCGCCCCCTGAGTCGCAGCTGACCCCTCCTTCCCCTCGACCCACCCCCTTCCGGTCGACCCACCCCTCTGCGACCGCCCGCAACGGGCCGGGACGCACGCAAAGGGGTGGGTCGACGGGGTGGGGAGGGGAGACAAGAGCGCCCCACCTCCGGAAGGAAGTGGGGCGCTCGTGAGGAGACCGGGTCAGCGCGCGCCGGCGGGCTCCGGGGTGGAGGCGGCGTCGGCCTCGGGGGCGTCGTCGCCGGAGTCGTCGGCGAAGGGCAGGCCCTCGCGGGGTGCGTTGTAGAGCTCCTCGTCGAGGATGCCCTCGCGCTTCGCGACGATCGCGGGGACGAGTGCCTGACCCGCGACATTCACGGCCGTACGGCCCATGTCGAGGATCGGGTCGATCGCGAGCAGCAGACCGACACCCTCGAGCGGCAGTCCCAGGGTGGACAGCGTCAGCGTGAGCATGACGACCGCGCCCGTGGTGCCGGCGGTGGCGGCGGAACCGACGACCGAGACGATCACGATCAGCAGGTACTGCACGAAGTTCAGCTCGATGCCGAAGAACTGCGCCACGAAGATCGCGGCGATGGCCGGGTAGATCGCGGCGCAGCCGTCCATCTTCGTCGTCGCGCCCAGCGGCACCGCGAACGAGGCGTAGGAGCGGGGGACGCCGAGGTTGCGCTCGGTCACGCGCTCCGTGAGGGGGAGCGTGCCGATCGAGGAGCGGCTCACGAAAGCGAGCTGCACTGCGGGCCACACACCCGAGAAGTACTGCTTGATGGACAGGCCGTGCGTGCGCACCAGGATCGGGTACACGACGAAGAGCACGAGCGCGAGGCCGATGTAGACCGCGCCCGCGAACCAGCCGAGCGACGCGAGCTTCTCCCAGCCGTACTTGATGACGGCGGAGCCGATGAGGCCGAACGTGCCGAGGGGCGCGATGCGGATGATCCACCACAGCACGCGCTGGATGACCTTGAGCAGCGACTCGGTGAAGACGAGGAACGGCTCGGCCTTCTTGCCGGCCTTGAGCGCCGCGATGCCGACGACGGCCGCGACCACGATCACCTGGAGGATGTTGAAGCCGACGCTCGAGGTGAACGCACCCTCGGTGGCGCCGGGGGAGGTGCTGACGGTCAGGCCGAGGAAGTTCTGCGGGATGAGACCGAGCAGGAAGTTCCACCAGGTGCCGACCGTGTACGGCTCGCCGGGCTCCAGGCCGTCGCCGGCGTGGCTGCCCGGCTGGATCACGAGGCCGAGGACGATGCCGATGATGACCGCGATGAAAGCGGTGATCGCGAACCACAGGATCGTCTGGCCGGCGAGGCGGGCGGCGTTCTGCACGCGACGGAGGTTCGAGATGCTGGCGACGATCGCGGTGAAGATCAGCGGGACGACGGCCGCGCGGAGCAGCGTCACATAGGAGCTGCCGATCGTGTCGAGGGTGCCCGACAGGGCGGTCGGGTTCTCGGCCGTGGCGCCGAGCTGGCGGCCGATCAGACCGGCGGCGATGCCGAGGACGAGGGCGGCGATGATCTGGAAGCCGAACGAGGTCAGCAGCTTCCGGACCGGCCCGCGGGTGTCTGGCGCCTTCTGGGCGCGTGCGGTGGTGCTCATTGAGGTGGGGACTCCAGAATCGCGGCGCGCCGGGTGCACGCCATGAGGCTCAACGCTAGGAGAGCCTGAGAATTCCCTGGGCGGATATGACGAAGGATGACGGCCGCCCTCCCGAGGCCGTCATCCCTCGCTGCGATCCCGCCCTCAGGGCGTGACGCAGTCTTGGAGGTTGTCCTGGATGATCTGGGTCGTCAGGGCCTTGTCTGCCTCGTCCCGCTGCTTGTCCTCCCCGTCGGCGATGTAGCCGAGCGTCTCATCACTGAGGTCGGAGTCGACCAGGGCCTCGGCCAGGCAGGTGGCGGCATCGTCGGTCATGGCCTCTTCCTGCGCGGTGCCCTCGAAGACCTTCTGGATGCCGTCGGCGACATCGTCGACCGAGGGGCGGCTCTCTCCGGCGCAGGCGGCGAGGGAGAAGGCGAGGGCAGCGGCCGGGACGATCGCCAGGAGGCGGAGGCCGCGACGCGAGGGGGTGCGGGTGCTGATCATGGGACGACCGTATCCACTCACAGCCGACTCATAGTAGGGGCTTGCAATCCACTGTGTGACCGTGCTCGCCCTTCCGCCGACCCACCCCTCTTCGTGCGTCTCGGCCCCCTGCGTGCGTCCGCAAGAGGCCGGGGCGCGCTCAAGGGGGCGGGTCGACGGGAGTCAGCGATCGGCGAGGACGAGGAGGTCGCCGACCTCGCAGTCGAGCGCCTCGCAGATGGCCCGCAACGTGGAGTAGCGGATCGCGCGGGCGCGGTCGTTCTTCAGCACGGACAGGTTCACGATGCTGACGCCCACGGCGGCGCTCAGCTCCGTCAGCGTCATCCCGCGAGCCGCCAGCAGCTCGTCCAGACGGCAGTGAATGCCCGTGAACTCGTCGTCGCTCTCCGCCGGGCTCACACCAGCCCCTCCGTCTCGCGCTCCAGGGCGGCCCGCTCCTGCTCCACGCGCATGCCCTGACGGAACACCGCGGCGAGGGCGAGGAGGCCGAGCGCCGCGGCGAACGGCACCGGTGTCACGGTGAGCCAGTAGGTCTGCGGATACCCGGTGCTGTCCGCCGGCAGGGCCTCCCGCAGTCCGGTGGTGGCGGCGATGCCGTTGAGGAGGTCCGAGAGAACGCCCAGCACCCCGAACGCGATCGCACCCCCGACGAGGGCGCGGGTCACGGTGCGGGAGAACGCGCGGCCGCGGAGGGTGTGGAAGCAGATGAGCGCGAGGACCACGGCGGGGATCGTGGTCAGGGCGAGGGTGCTGAGCTGTGCGGCCGCAGCGAGGAGGCGCAGCCCGAGCGAGGCGTTGCCCACCGTGAAGTCCGACAGCTCCGTGCCGCCGCAGGTGAGCATGGTCGTCGTGCTGTCGCCGTACTCCGAGCACGGGAGGCTGGAGGGCCAGTCGAGGAAGACCGTCGTCGCACCGTGCAGCTCCGCCCAGTCCACGGTGAAGGCCTTGACGACGATGACCACCGCGCCTAGCGCGGAGAGCGTGATCCACCACCCGGACAGCGTGAGCGCCGCGTCGAGGGCGACCGTGCGACTGCCACGGCGACGGCTGTTCCAGACCACGAGGGCGACGACGGCCGCGCAGACCGCGAGCGCGATCCCGATGTTGAGCAGAGACGGCCAGACGGCCTCCGAACCGAACGAGATCATCAGACCAGTCCCTCCGTCTCCTTCTCCAGCACGACCTTCTCCTGTTGCAGCCGGATACCGCGACGGAAGGCGACGGCGATGAGGCCGACGGTGACCCCGGTGGCGAAGATCGGCGCGATCGCCCAGAACTCGATCGGGTGCACGGGTTCCCCGTCGCCGAGGCCGAGCGCCGCGGTCACGCCGTTGCGTCCCATCGTCTCGAGCATCACGATCGCCATCGGTGCGAGCACCAGTGTCCAGCCGATCACGTCGAAGGCGCGCGCATTGCCCGGCACGAAGAACCGTCCGCGGAGGAAGTTCCAGGCGACGAGCGTGACCGCGCCGATCACGGCGACGGCGGCCAGGGCCCACAGCGCGATGGCGGCGACGATGGCGGCGATCGACACGCTGTTCACCCCCGTCGCGAAGACCATCGCCTCCTGCGCGATGCCCTCGATCGAGATCTGCCCGGAATCGGTGGTCGCCGAGATCGGCTGCTCGTCGATGGGGAGCGTCCACGCGATCCCGTCGTCGCGGAAGGTGCCGCCCACGCGGAGCACCGTCGCGATGCCGACGGTCACGAGGGCCGCCGCCGCATAGAGGATGACGGTGATCGCATCGGCCCGCTCGGAGCGGGTGGCGGTGGCTGCCATCAGACCAGTCCCTCCGTGTCGCGCTGCAGGCGGCGGCCGATGGTGAAGACGCCGGCCACGAGAGCCAGCGCGAACGCCCACCCGACGGGTGCGAGATCGAACTCCATGAGCAGCGTCCACAGGACGTCCTCGACCGCGGGGTCGGTCGCGGCGAGGTCCTTCACGATCTCGGCCCGGCCGATGCCGCCGGCGAGCTGGCCGAACAGCGTGCCCGCCATCAGCAGACAGGCGGCGACGGCGAACATCCACCCGAGGGAGGCGCGGAACGGGCGGGAGCGGATGAGGGAGACGCCCAGCCACCAGACCACCGCGCACAGGGCCACGGTGGCGAGCGCGGGCAGCGCCGTCTCCAGCAGCAGCAGCCAGCGGGCGCCCGTGGGTGGCGCGGTGAGGGTGACGAGGGCGGAGTCGACGGCGGCGCCCTCGATCCCGCCCACCCCGTCGAGCGCGAAGAGGTCGACGTCGTGCACCGGCATCGCGACCGTGGGCGACGGGGAGAACAGGGCGCCGGCGGCCTGGGCGACCGCGACGATGGCGCCGATCCCGACGCTGACGGCACCGGTGGCGATGAGCCCGAGCGCGATGCCGTCGGCGAGCGAAGGGCGTCTTTCCGTGGCGAGCATGTGCTCCTCCTGTGGGTCGGTGTTTATCGACTTTCGTTAACATAACGACTGTCGATAAACCCGTCAAGGCCTCGCTATGCCCACGGCGAACACGGGCATACCCGCCATTTCTGGTCGTTACTCTCGATGTACAAGCGCTTCATGCGTCTTCGCCCCGTGCGAATAAGGAGTCAACATGTTCGAGAGATTCACGGACCGAGCCCGTCGAGTGGTCGTCCTCGCCCAAGAAGAGGCGAAGATGCTCAACCACAACTACATCGGCACCGAGCACATCCTGCTCGGCCTCATCCACGAGGGCGAGGGCGTCGCAGCCAAGGCGCTGGAGTCGCTCGGCATCTCCCTCGACGCCGTGCGCGAGCAGGTGCAGGACATCATCGGCCAGGGTCAGCAGCAGCCGACCGGCCACATCCCGTTCACGCCGCGCGCCAAGAAGGTGCTCGAGCTGAGCCTCCGCGAGGCCCTGCAGCTCGGTCACAACTACATCGGCACCGAGCACATCCTCCTCGGCCTCATCCGCGAGGGTGAGGGCGTGGCCGCTCAGGTGCTCGTCAAGCTGGGCGCCGACCTCAACAAGGTGCGCCAGCAGGTCATCCAGCTGCTCTCCGGCGCTCCGGGCCGCGAGCCCGCGTCCGTCGGCGCGCAGTCCAACGACACCCCCTCGGGTGCGCAGGGCGGCTCGCAGGTGCTCGACCAGTTCGGTCGCAACCTCACGCAGGCCGCGCGCGACAACAAGCTCGACCCGGTCATCGGGCGCGAGAAGGAGGCGGAGCGGGTCATGCAGATCCTCTCCCGCCGCTCCAAGAACAACCCCGTCCTGATCGGCGAGCCCGGCGTCGGCAAGACCGCCGTCGTCGAGGGCCTCGCCCAGGCGATCGTCAAGGGCGATGTGCCCGAGACGCTGAAGGACAAGCAGCTCTACTCGCTCGACCTCGGCTCGCTCATCGCCGGGTCCCGCTACCGCGGTGACTTCGAGGAGCGGCTGAAGAAGGTCACCAAGGAGATCCGCACGCGCGGCGACATCATCGTCTTCATCGACGAGATCCACACCCTCGTGGGTGCGGGCGCCGCCGAGGGCGCGATCGACGCGGCCAGCATCCTCAAGCCGCTGCTCGCGCGCGGTGAGCTCCAGACCATCGGCGCCACCACGCTCGACGAGTACCGCAAGCACTTCGAGAAGGACGCCGCGCTCGAGCGCCGCTTCCAGCCGGTGCAGGTGAACGAGCCGACGCTGCCGCACGCGATCAACATCCTCAAGGGGCTGCGCGACCGGTACGAGGCGCACCACAAGGTGCAGATCACCGACGGTGCGATCGTGGCCGCGGCGAACCTCGCCGACCGCTACGTCTCCGACCGCTTCCTCCCGGACAAGGCCATCGACCTGATCGACGAGGCTGGCGCCCGCCTGCGTCTGTCGATCCTGTCCAGCCCGCCCGAGCTGCGTGAGTTCGACGAGAAGATCGCCGCCGTGCGCGAGCAGAAGGAGATCGCCTCCGAGGAGCAGGACTTCGAGAAGGCCGCCTCCCTGCGCGATGAGGAGAAGAGCCTCCTCGCCGAGCGCCTGCGTCTGGAGAAGCAGTGGCGTGCGGGCGACGTCGCGACCCAGGCGGTCGTCGACGAGGGTCTGATCGCCGAGGTGCTCGCCCAGGCGACCGGCATCCCCGTGTTCAAGCTGACCGAGGAGGAGTCCAGCCGACTCGTCTTCATGGAGAAGGCGCTGCACCAGCGCGTCATCGGCCAGGAGGAGGCCATCGCGGCCCTCTCCAAGACCATCCGTCGTCAGCGTGCCGGCCTCAAGGACCCGAAGCGTCCCTCCGGCTCGTTCATCTTCGCCGGCCCCACGGGCGTCGGAAAGACCGAGCTGGCCAAGGCGCTCGCGGAGTTCCTCTTCGACGACGAGGCCGCGCTCATCTCGCTCGACATGAGCGAGTTCGGCGAGAAGCACACCGTCTCGCGGCTGTTCGGTGCCCCTCCCGGGTTCGTCGGCTTCGAAGAGGGCGGTCAGCTCACGGAGAAGGTGCGGCGCAAGCCGTTCAGCGTGGTCCTCTTCGATGAGATCGAGAAGGCCCACCCGGACATCTTCAACTCGCTGCTGCAGATCCTGGAAGAGGGTCGCCTCACCGACGGTCAGGGTCGGATCGTGGACTTCAAGAACACGGTCATCATCATGACCACGAACCTCGGTGCGCGTGACATCGCCGGAGGCCCCGTGGGCTTCCAGATCGAGGGCAACAACGCCACGAGCTACGAGCGGATGAAGGGCAAGGTCAACGAGGAGCTCAAGCGGCACTTCAAGCCCGAGTTCCTCAACCGCGTCGACGACATCATCGTCTTCCCGCAGCTGAGCAAGAGCGAGCTGGTGCAGATCGTGGACCTGTTCACGAAGCGCCTCGGCGAGCGTCTGCTCGACCGCGACATGACGATCGAGCTGTCGCAGTCGGCCAAGGAGCGCCTGATCGAGATCGGCTTCGACCCGGCTCTGGGTGCTCGTCCGCTGCGTCGCGCGATGCAGCACGAGATCGAGGACCGTCTGTCGGAGAAGATCCTGCACGGCGAGCTCGACTCGGGCGACCACGTGAAGGTCGACGCGAAGGACGGGGAGTTCCTGTTCGAGCACGGCCCGCGCGGCGAGAAGGTCGCGGTCGGTGTCAACACCGGCGGCGGCGCGATCTCCGGCACGCCCGACCTGGCGATCACCGGCAACGACTGATCCTCGACCCGGTCACCCGAAGGGGCGGATGCGACAGCATCCGCCCCTTCGTCGTCCCCGCTCCGCCGCCCTCCTGGCACAACCTCGGAGATGACAGACGACACGCGGGGCGCAGCTTCTGGGTGCCGGAGTGTCGGTCGGGATCTCCGAAGCTGTGCCCCGTCTGAGAGCCGACGGCAGGAGCGGGTCCTAGGCTGGTCGGGTGAGCGCGTACATCGTCCGGCCGGCCCGCAGCGCCGACATCGTCAGCATCCGGAACCTGCTCCAGCCGATGGTGGAGCAGCGCATCCTGCTCGGCAAGGACCTCGCCGTGCTCTACGGCGCCGTGCAGGAGTTCGTCGTCGCCGAGGCCGACGGCGAGCTGATCGGCTGCGGCGCGCTGCACGTGATCTGGGAGGACCTCGGCGAGGTGCGCACCCTGCTCGTCCGCGACGACTGGCTCCATCACGGCGTCGGTCGGGCGATCGTCGAGCAGCTCGAGGAGAACGCGCGGGCGCTCGGGCTCACGCGCCTGTTCTGCCTCACGTTCGAGGTCGATTTCTTCGGCCGTCGCGGCTTCACCCCCATCGGGGAGCAGGTCGTCGATCCGGACGTGTACTCGCAGCTCCTGCGCAGCGGCGACGCCGGCGTCGAGGAGTTCCTCGATCTCGCGCACGTGAAGCCGAACACGCTCGGCAACACCCGGATGCTCAAGGTGCTCTGAGCCCCGGACGACCGCTCGCGCCTCCCAGGCTCGTGGAGGGGGATCGCTTAACCTGGAGGCATGCCCCGTCACTCCGCCGCCGTCTATCGTCGTCGGCGGTTGGCGGTGCTGTTGGGACTGCTCCTCGTCCTCGCGCTCGTCGGAGCCTCCGTCTGGCTCCTCGTCGCTCGACCGTGGGCGGCCGCCGACGGCCAGGGGACCGCACCCGCGCCGACCTCCTCCGCCACCGCCGGTCCGACGCCGTCCGGGTCAGCCTCGCCGTCGCCCTCACCCTCGCCCTCTGCGGACGCCACTCCGGCCGTCGTCGCGTGCGAGGCGAAGGACGTCGAGGTGAAGGCCGTGACGGATGCCGAGTCGTACGCCGACGGCGCTTCGCCGAAGCTCTCCATCTCGCTGACCAACAAGGGCACCAGGGACTGCACGATCGACGTCGGCTCCACGACCCAGGTCTTCACGGTCTCCAGCGGCTCGGACGTGTGGTGGCGGTCGACCGACTGCCAGGAGAACCCCAGCAGCATGATCGCCACACTCACCGCGGGATCCACCGTGGTGAGCAAGGAGCCGGTCGTCTGGGATCGCACGCGCTCCAGCGTCGAGACCTGCGCGCAGGAGAACCGGCAACGGGCTCCCGGCGGTGGGGCCTCGTATCACGTGGGCGTCTCGATCGGCGGTTTCCCCAGCGCCACCACCACCCAGATCCTCTTGTTCTGAGGGCGTGACCGGCACTTGTGCTGACAGGGCTCACTCTTTGGGATACCATAGAGGTGACTCTCCCGATATGCGGCAACATGCCATCCCCAGTGGCGTCGAATCACAGCGTCCCCAGCGCTTCGACACCGCCGCTCGAGAGTCCGAGGGCCCTCTCGAGTACCCCAGTCCCCAATGGAGGACTCGAGAGGGCCCCAATCTTTCCCCGGCGCCGCCGCGTCGCCCCGATGCCTAAGCTGGATGCATGGCAGCGAAGAAGGCGAAGTCCGGGAAGAGCGCGAAGAAGAAGCCCGCCCCCGAGGACTTCCGGTCCGAAGCGCTCGCGCTCGCGCTCGAGAAGCAGGACGTCGCCGCAGTCGCGCTCGCCCTGCGGCACGGCACCACCGTCGTCCCGCTCATCAAGCCGGGCGCCCGCGACAACCCGCTCGACAGCGGCGAGGTCTGGACCTACCGCGACCCGAACTCGGGTGACCTCGCCCTCCTGCTGTTCAGCGACGCGAAGAACAAGCCGGCGAACCTGCCGCCCGGCGTGGGCATCTACGACGCCACCTGGCTGCGGGCGTTCCTCTCCGCGCACCCGATCACGACCGTGTTCCTCGACATCGCAGGACCGCACCCGATGCAGGCCGACCCGGTGGAGCTGCTCAAGGCCCTCGACGCCTGACCTCAGCCGCGCTCCGGCTCAGAACGGCGGGATGTCCCGGTCGGGCCGACGGGTGCTGTTCCGTGCCCTGACGTCTCCCAGCGCGGCACGCAGCGTCTTCGAACGGTCGTCCACGACCTGCTCGTAGCCGAGTCGCGCGGCTTCGGACCGCCGCTGCGCCGCCTGCGTCACCGGCCGCACCTCACCCGCGAGACTGAGCTCGCCGACGGCGGCGACCGTACGCGGGACCGAGATCATCTGGATGGATCCGGCGACGGCGATCGCGATGGCGAGGTCGGCCGCGGGCTCCGTGAACCGCACGCCGCCGACCGTGGACACGTACACGTCGAGGCTGCCGGTGGGCACGCCCGCCCGGCGCTCGAGGATCGCCAGCACCATGGCCACCCGCGAGGAGTCGAGGCCGTGCACGATGCGGCGGGGGTTCGGGGCGTTGCTCGGCACGGTGAGCGCCTGCACCTCGACCGGGAGAGCGCGACGGCCTTCGAGGGAGATGGCCACACAGGTCCCGGGTTCGGAGGCGCCCTGCGACAGGAACAGACCGGACGGGTCGGGGACCTCGGCGATGCCGTCTCCGGTCATCTCGAAGCAGCCGACCTCGTCGGTGGGGCCGAAGCGGTTCTTCAGCGCCCGGATGAAGCGCAGCGAGGTCTGCCGGTCGCCCTCGAAGTGACACACGACGTCGACGAGGTGCTCCAGCACCCGGGGCCCCGCGACCTGGCCGTCCTTGGTCACGTGCCCGACGATGATGATCGGCAGGTCGCGCTCCTTCGCCACCCGGATCAGGGTCGCGGCGACCTCCCGCACCTGGCTGGGCTGACCGGCCGCGCCGTCGGTGAGGGACGACGACACGGTCTGCACGGAGTCGACGATGACGAGCTGCGGCTGCACCTCGTCGATGTGTCCGAGGATGGTGGCGAGGTCGGTCTCGCTCGCGAGGTAGAGCTCGTCGTGCAGCGCGCCCGTCCGCTCCGCCCGCAGCCGCACCTGGGCCGGCGACTCCTCCGCGCTCGCGTACAGCACCCGTCGCCCGCTCCGCGCCGCTTGCGCGGCGACCTCGAGCAGCAGGGTCGACTTGCCCACGCCGGGCTCGCCGCTGAGGAGGATCGCGGCTCCCGGCACGATGCCGCCGCCGAGCACGCGGTCGAACTCGCCGACGCCGCTCGTGCGCCGCGGGGCGTCCTGGGTCGTGATCTGCGTGATCGGTCGTGCGGCGCGATCGGCGGTCGGGGCGAGCGCGTTCACGCGACGGAGGATCCCGGTCTGCGCGGCCTGCTCCTGGACCGTGCCCCACTGCTGGCACTCCCCGCAGCGGCCGACCCACTTGGCCGTCGTCCACCCGCACTCGGTGCAGACGTACGCGGGGGGAGCGGGTTTCCGGGTGGCCATGCCCCCAGGCTATCGGCGGGATCAGACATCCCTATCGACCAGGCGATTATTCACGGCCCGGTTCCCCCGACGGCCACCGGTCCCGGTCGATAATTGAGACATGTCCAACGGCGGGTCCGTCTGCGGGCCGATCTCCAGCTACTCCCGGGTGCGCATCCTGCACCTCCTCTTCGAGGCCGGGCACTCCGGTGCCTCCGGAGAACTCGCGATCGGCGACCTGTGCGAGGCCACCGGCCTGCACCCGAACACGGTGCGCGAGCACCTCCAGCGGCTCATCGAGGGCGGCTACGTGATCCCGACCGTGGAGCACCGCACCACCCGGGGCCGTCCTCGGACGCTGTACCGTGCCGCCACCGGCGCCCCCGACGCCTCCAGCCCGGTCGCGCGGAACAAGGCCAAGGCCGCCGCTCGTCGCGGCGACCTCCTCCGCAGCGTCCTTCCCGGCATCGGAAGCGCCCTCGGGAGGGACGCCACCTACCAGCTCGACGCCCTCGTCGAGCACCTGGAGGAGAGCGGTTTCGAGCCGGTCGTGGATGACCGCGGGCTGACCGTCGACCTGAGCCCGTGCCCGCACGCGGCCGGCCGGCCGGAGGACCGCCCGATGCTGTGCCAGGTGCATCTCGGCCTGATGCAGGGCATCCTGGCAGAAGCGGGGGGTCCGCTCGAAGCCGAGTGCGTGCGCGAGGCCGCGCTGCCCTCCGAATGCACCGTGCAGCTGCGCGACACCGCCGCGCAGGCGTCGAACAGAACGGGAGTCGCTCATGGAATGGCTTGATCCGCTCGCCCTGGCCCGATGGCAGTTCGGGCTGACGACCGTCTACCACTACCTCTTCGTCCCGCTGACGATCGGCATGGCGCTCGTCGCCGCCATCTTCCAGACGGCGTGGGTGCGCACGGCCAAGGTCCAGTACCTGCACCTCACCCGCTTCTTCGGCAAGATCTTCCTCATCAACTTCGCGATGGGGGTCGTCACCGGCATCGTGCAGGAGTTCCAGTTCGGGATGAACTGGTCGGACTACTCCCGCTTCGTCGGTGACGTCTTCGGCGCCCCGCTCGCCTTCGAGGGCCTGCTGGCGTTCTTCTTCGAGGCGACCTTCATCGGCCTCTGGATCTTCGGCTGGGACAAGCTCCCGCAGAAGATCCACCTCGCCACCATCTGGTGCGTCTCGATCGGCAGCATCCTGTCGGCGTACTTCATCATCGCCGCCAACGCATTCATGCAGAACCCGGTCGGCTACACGTACAACGAGGTGACCAACCGCGCCGAGCTCACCGACTTCTGGGCACTGCTGACCAACCCCGTCGCCCTCGCCGCGTTTCCGCACACCATCTTCGGCGCGCTCATGTTCGCCGCCGGTGTCGTGATCTCGGTGTCCGCCTGGCACCTGGCCCGCGGGCAGCACTTCGACACCATGCGCGTCTCGCTGAAGTTCGGCCTCTGGGCGATGATCTTCTCCACCGCGGGCGTCGTGCTCACCGGTGACCAGCTGGGCCTGGCGATGTACGCCGCGCAGCCGATGAAGATGGCCGCAGCCGAGGCGACGTTCAACACGGTCTGCGGCGCCGACGCCTCCTTCAGCATCTTCACGCTGGGCACGCCGGACGGCAGCTCCGAGCTGTTCTCGATCCGGGTGCCGTACCTGCTGTCGCTGCTGTCGACCCACACGCTCGACGCCTGCGTGCACGGCATCAACGACCTGAACGCCGAGTACGCCCAGACCTACGCGAGCACCGGCCTCACCGACTTCGCCCCCGTCCTGTGGATCACGTACTGGTCGTTCCGCTGGATGATCGGCCTCGGCATGGCCGCCGCCCTCGTCGCCGTCGCCGGCCTCTGGGTCACCCGCAAGAAGGCCACCAAGCCGGTCGCGCCATGGATGTGGAAGGTCGCGATCTGGTCGTTCCCGCTCGCGCTCGCCGCCAACATCATGGGCTGGGTGTTCACCGAGATGGGCCGACAGCCGTGGATCGTGTTCGGTCTGATGTCCACCCGCGACGGCGTCTCGCCCGGCGTGAGCGGGCTCGAGGTCCTGATCTCGCTGATCGCCTTCACCGCGATCTACGCCGCGCTCGCCGTCGTCGAGGTGAAGCTGATCGTCAAGGCCGCACAGAAGGGGCCGGACACCGACGAACAGCCCCATGAGGAGACGGCTCAGCTGCCGTCGGTCGTGTACTGAGAGGAACGAGCATCATGGATCTCGCAACGATCTGGTTCTGGGTGGTCGCCTTCCTGTTCGTCGGCTACTTCGTCCTCGACGGGTTCGACTTCGGCGTCGGCATGTCGCTGCCATTCCTCGGCAAGGACGACGTCTCCCGCCGACAGGTCATCAACACGATCGGTCCCGTGTGGGACCTCAACGAGACGTGGGTCATCGTGGCCGGGGCCTCGCTGTTCGCCTCGTTCCCCGAGTGGTACGCCACCCTGTTCAGCGGGTTCTACCTGCCGCTGCTGCTCATCCTGCTCGCGCTCATCCTCCGCGGCGTCTCGTTCGAGTACCGCCATCAGCGCGAGAGCCGGAAGTGGAAGCAGGGCTTCGACCGGATGATCGTCATCGGCTCGGTCGTCCCGGCGCTGCTCTGGGGTGTCGCTTTCGGCAACATCGTGCAGGGCGTGGCGATCGACGAGAACCACATCTACGTCGGCGGCTTCTTCTCGCTGCTGAACCCGTATGCGCTGCTGGTCGGCGTGACGACCCTGCTGCTCTTCTTCCTGCACGGCGTGCTGTTCGTCGCGCTGAAGACGGACGGCCAGGTGCACGAGGATGCCCGGAAGCTCGCGAAGAAGGCCGCCATCCCGACGATCCTCGTCGCAGCCGCGACGGTGGTCTGGACGGTCGCGATCGCGATGGGCCGCGAGGCGCCGCTGCTGTGGCTGGTCATCGGAACCGGTGCGCTCGCGGCGGTCAGCCTGATCACGGCGGTCGGCTTCTCGCTCGTCCGCCGCGACGGGTGGGCGTTCTTCGCCGGCATGCTCACGGTCATGTTCGCCGTCGTCATGCTGTTCTCCGCCCTCTTCCCGTTCGTGATGCCCTCGACGATCGACCCGGCGTTCAGCCTCACGATCGCCAACGCGTCCAGCACTCCGTATACGCTGCAGATCATGAGCTGGACCGCGCTGATCGCCCTCCCGCTGGTCATCGCGTACCAGACCTGGACCTACTGGGTGTTCCGTAAGCGCGTCACCCGCCGGTCGATCGAGGGGGCTCCGGCGCACGCGTGAAACCCGTCGATCCGAGGCTGCTCCGATACGCGGCCGCCGCCCGGGGGTTCCTCCTGGCGTCGGCCGCGATCGGCGTCTTCCAGACCGCGGTGACGATCGCCTTCGCGTGGCTGCTCACCGAGGCGGTGGTCGGCGCCATCGCGGGTCGCGACGTCACGGTGACCCTGCTCTGGCTGCTGGCGACGGCGCTGCTGCGGGGCCTGCTCATCGCCGCGTCCGATGCGGCGGGCACGCAGGCCGCGGCCCGCACCGGGATGCAGCTGCGCGCGGCGCTCGTCGCAGCGGTCGGGCGACTCGGGCCGGGGTGGCTCGCCCAGCGGAACCAGACGCAGATCGCCGTCACCGCCGGTCACGGCCTGGAAGCCCTGGACGCGTACTTCGCGCGGTACATCCCGCAACTCGTCCTCACCGTCATCGCGACGCCCGTGCTCGTCGCGGTCATGTGGTGGCAGGACTGGCCGAGCGGGCTCACCGCCGTCATCACCCTGCCGCTCATCCCGCTGTTCCTCATCCTCATCGGCATCGCGACCCGCACGGTGCAAAAGAAGCAATGGCAGACGCTGCAGCACCTCGCCGCCCGCTTCGCCGATACGGTGCAGGGGCTGTCGACGCTGCGGCTGTTCGGCCGGGACCGTCGGGCGGCCGACCGCATCGAGGTGACCGCCGACGAGTACCGCCGCGAGACCATGAAGGTGCTCCGGTTCTCGTTCCTCTCGGGGTTCGCGATGGAGCTGCTGTCGTCGCTCGCGGTCGCGCTCATCGCGGTCGCGGTCGGCTTCCGGCTGCTGTCAGGAGACCTGAGCCTGGAGGTCGGGCTCTTCGTGCTGCTGCTCGCCCCGGAGGCCTTCCTCCCCATCCGTCAGGTCGGCGTGCAGTTCCACGCCGCGGCCGAGGGCGTCGCGGCCACGGAAGACGTGTTCGATGTGCTGGATGCGGCGCGCGACCGGGACCGCGGCGGGGTGCGCAGGCACGATCCGGACACGGATGCACGACCGAACCCCGTGGACTCGTCCGGCAGCCGTGCCGGAGTCGTGCAGGTGGCACACGGACTCGTGGTTGAGGGGCTCCGGGTGAGGGACCTGCCGCCGGTGTCGTTCGTCGCGGAGCCGGGGACGGTGACCCTGATCGAGGGACCGAGCGGCTCCGGGAAGTCGAGTCTGCTCGCCGCCCTCCGCGGAGCGGTGGACTACACGGGGACCGCGACCTGGGACGGACGGGACGTCGTCGAGCTCGCGCCGTCGGAATGGCTCGCCTGGGCCGGCCAGACGCCGGGGCTGATGCGCGGCACGGTCGCGGAGAACGTGGCTCTGGGCGACGCGGCTCCCGACCTCGCCCGCGTGCGCCGGGCCCTCGACGCCGCGTGCGCGGAGGGGATCGAGGCCGACCGCGTGCTGGGCGTGCAGGGCGCAGGGCTGTCGGGAGGGCAGGCGCAGCGCGTCGCGGTGGCCAGGGCGCTGTATCGCCACGACGGTGCCCCGGAGCGGATGCTCGCGCTCGATGAGCCCTCCAGCGCCCTCGACGCCGACACCGAGGAGCGGCTGTGGCGGTCGCTGCGCGCGCGGGCGGATACCGGCGCGACCATCCTCCTCGTCTCGCACCGCCGCTCGGCCAGGGACATCGCCGACCGGATCGTGGCGCTGGGGGTGAGCGCATGACCGAGACGACGCGCAGCGAGCGGGTCCGGGACATGCTCCGGCTCGCGCAGCCGCCGTTCCGCCGCTTCCTCCCCGGGCTGATCTGGGGGGTGCTGTCGGCGGCCGCCGCAGTGAGCCTTCTCGCGGTGAGCGGCTGGCTGATCGTGAGCGCGTCGATCGTCGACTCCCTCGTGCCGCTGTCCATCGCGGTCGTCGGGGTGCGGTTCTTCGCCGTGACCCGGGCTGTCACGCGGTACCTGGAGCGGCTGAGCGGTCACGACGCCGCGCTCCGGCAGCTCGCCACGACCCGCTCCGACATGGTGCGCCGCCTCATCCCGCTCTCGCCGGCGGGGCTCGGCGCCACCGACCGCGGGCAGGTGCTCGCGGCGCTCGTCGACGATGTGGAGAACCTGCAGAACCTCCCGCTCCGGGTCGTGCAGCCGCTTGCCGTCTCGGGCGTCGTCGCCCTCGGAGCGGTGGGCTTCCTCGCCTTCGTCTCGCCACCCGCCGCGCTGACCCTCGCGGTCTGCCTCCTCGTCGCCGCGTTCGCGGCGGTCGGGCTCGGCTGGATCTTCGGCTCCCGCGCGGAGGCCGCGGTGTCGGCGCGTCGGGCCGAGGTGTCCGCGGCCCTCGTCGACTACTTCGGCAGTCTCGACGTGCTCCTCGCGTTCGGTGCGGAGGCGCAGGCGCGGGAGCGGATCCGCGTCGCGGACGCCGCGCTGCGTCGCGTGGTCAGTCGGGCGTCGCTCGCGCAGGCCGTCGCGGCCGGAGTGGTGTCGCTGATGGCCGGGGCCGCATCCGTGTGGGCGCTCGCCGTGGCGGCTCCGGGCCTCGACACGGGGGCGATCGATGCGCCGTGGCTCGCGGTCGCGGTGCTCGTGCCGATGGTCGTGTTCGAGGTGTTCGGCGCCGTGCCGATCGCCGCGGCCTCGTGGCGGAGCGTGCGCGCGAGTGCGGAGCGCATCGTGGACGTGCTGCCCGAACGGATGCCGCCGGAGCTGCGGCCCGACGCGGGGCAGGATGCCGAGGTCGCGGGTGTGCCCGCCCTCGTCCTGCGCGGTGCCACGGCGCACTGGCCCGGAGGCGCGGCGGCGCTGACCGGCGTCGACCTCGATCTTGCGCCCGGGGAGCGGGTGCTCGTCTCCGGAGCGAGCGGGGCGGGCAAGAGCTCGCTGGCGGCCGCACTGGTCGGTTTCCTCCGCGTGGACGGCGAGTACCGGATCGGCGACCTCGACGCGGCAGCCCTGTCCGGACCGGCACTGCGGCGCATCGTCGGTCTGTGCGAGCAGCAGCCGCAGCTGTTCGACGAGGACGTGCGGCAGAACCTGCTCTTCGCGAGGGACACCGCCACCGATGACGAGCTCCTCGCCGTGCTCGACCGTGTGGGCCTCGCGGCCTGGGTCCGCGAGCGCGGGGGTCTCGACGCCCGGGTGGGCGACCGCGGTGCGCTGGTGTCCGGCGGCCAGGCGCAGCGGATCGCCCTGGCTCGCGCGCTGCTCCGCGGCTTCCCGGTGCTCGTGCTGGACGAGCCGACGGCCGGCGTCGACCCCGAGGCCTCGGACGCTCTGCTGCGCGACCTGCTGCGGGCGACGGGGGAGCAGTCGGTGCTGCTCATCTCGCACGTGGCGCCGCCTGCGGGGACGGTCGACCGGGTCGTGCGGATCGAGGGCGGCCGGACGGTCTGAGCCTCAGCC
Organism: Microbacterium sp. C-MGS6; assembly: GCF_058140415.1. Taxonomy (NCBI): domain Bacteria; kingdom Bacillati; phylum Actinomycetota; class Actinomycetes; order Micrococcales; family Microbacteriaceae; genus Microbacterium; species Microbacterium sp. C-MGS6. The sequence continues at coordinate 2,998,554 of NZ_CM176934.1, read as the reverse complement.
GACGAGGTTCATGTCGGCGGGCGGCTCCATCACGATGCCCTGCGCCTCGAACGCGCGACGGCGCTCCTCGATCCTTCGGTGCATCTCGACCTGGGCCTCGTCGATGAGACGCGGGTCGAGGTCGACCGTCGCCGGATGCGGGTCGCCGTGGTGGGCGGCGATGTACGCGTCGAGCTCGGGGCCACTGGTCCAGGAGGTGATGAGCGCGTACCGCGGACCCGTGCCGCGGTGCCACACGGCGTGCCAGAAGCGCTGCGTGTCGACGATGATCCGCGAACCGGCGCGCAGCGGCAGCCGCACCTCCGTGGCCGGGTCGAACCGGTCGGAGCGGAGGATGAGCATCGAGTCGGTGTCGTCGGTGAGGTTGTAATACCCGCGGACCACCCAGCCCGTGCCCGGCTCGTTCAGGCGGTTGTTGTCGTCCTGGTGCAGGTTGTAGATCGCGTCGGCGTAGTCGTTGGGCTGGAGCTCGATGACCCGGCAGCGGCCGATGCCGGCGCCCGGGGCCAGGGCACGGCGCTGCAGGGTCGGGGCGACCGCGACCTGCGCCGGGATCCAGACGCCGTCCTTGTCGGTGCGCGGGGGTGTGTGGTTCCAGAAGCCGTTGCAGTCGATGTCGCCGGCGTAGCTCGTCAGGGGTGCGAAGCGGGTGATGCCGGAGGAGCGCCAGCCGACGTACTCGAGGTCACGCCACTCGGACGGGTCCACCGGGGTGGTCTCGTCGTCGAGGACCACGTATCCGGTCTCGGCGAGCGCCGCAGACGTGATGAATCCCATGCTGCTTGCATCCTTCCCGTCGTTCTGCCCCCGGAGGCGGCGGGTTCTTAGGCAATCCTAATCCCGACCTCCCCTCGCCGACCCACCCCCTTGCGTGTGTCCCACCCCCTTCCGGCCGCACGCAGAGGGGTGGCTCGGCCGGAAGGGGGTGGGTCGGCGAGGGATATTCTGAGGGCATGACGCAGCCCCAGGGTGCCCTTCTCGTGGGCAGTGTGAACTTCGACGACGCCGAGACCACGATGCGCACCGCGGCGGAGCTGCTCGGCGACCGGTTGCGTCGCATCCCGGACGGCGAGGTCGGCAAGCGGTTCCACTGGATCATGTTCCAGCCCGACGTCATCGGTCAGGCGGACGGCATCGAGCGGATCGGCGACGAGCCCATCCCGTTCCCCGCCGGCATCGACGCCCGGGGCCTGCGGATCGCCGAGGGCGTGGACCCGGCGACGATCGCGCTCCCTGCGCTCGGCTACGCCTCCGCGGCGATCGAGTCGTACGAGCTCTTCGCGCGGCTGCGTGAGGAGGGAGTCGTCGCGGCGGGCACCCGGTTCCAGGTGTCGCTGCCCACCCCGCTCGCCGTCATCTCCTCGTTCTTCCACGGCGACGACCGGGCCGCGATCGAGCCCGTGTACACCGCCGCGCTACTCCGCGAGCTCGACGAGACCCTCGCCGCGATCCCGCACGGGGACCTCGCCGTGCAGTGGGACGTCGCGAGCGAGATGGGCATCATCGAGGGGGCCTCCGGCTACGGCGCCGTCATGGAGGCGTGGTGGCCGGGCGATTCGTTCGACGGACTCGTCTCGCGGCTCGGCGCGCTCGTCGATGCTGTCCCGGACGACGTCGAGGTGGGCGTGCACCTCTGCTACGGCGACGCGGGGGAGAAGCATTTCTTCGAGCCGACCGACGCCGGCGCGCTCGTCCGCTACGCCAACGCCGTCATCGCCGCGGCCCACCGTCCGCTCACCTGGCTGCACCTTCCCGTGCCGATCGGTCACGACGACGAGGCCTACTTCGCTCCGCTCGCCGAGCTCACCCCGGTCGAGGAGCTCTACCTCGGACTCGTGCACCGGGAGGACGGCGCGGAGGGTGCGCGTCGCCGGATCGCCGCCGCCGTCCCATTCGCCCCGGAGTTCGGCGTCGCCACGGAGTGCGGCATCGGCCGCGCCCCCGCCGGCTCCACGGAGGGCATCCTCCGCGCCCACGCCGAGGTCGCCACCGCCTGGTGACCCGCCGATTCGCGCGCTCGGCCCCGGTGTCGTAAACTGATCCGCGGTGACGTGTCCGAGCGGCCGAAGGTGCAACTCTCGAAAAGTTGTGTAGGGTAACCCCCTACCGTGGGTTCAAATCCCACCGTCACCGCCACCACGAAGGCCCCGACTCCCCTGGAAACACGGAGATGCGGGGCCTTCGTCCTGTCGGCTATCCCGAGCGTGATAACGTAGATGTCGTTCACGGGCCTATGGCGCAGTTGGTAGCGCGCCTCGTTCGCATCGAGGAGGTCAGGGGTTCGAATCCCCTTAGGTCCACAGGAACAGAACGCAAGAGCCTCGCCCCGCATCTCGCAGGGCGAGGTTCTTTCGTTGAAGCGCTGGGCCGGACCGACCGCTGCGACGAGACCGCTCGGCAGCGGCGGGGGTTCGATTCCGTGCCCCTAGGCTGAGGACATGGACGCGACGCCCAGCGAATCCGGCTCGACCCTGCACACGCATGCCGTCGACAGCCAGCGCCGTGCCGCGGCCCTCGGCGAGGGGGATCGCGTGCTGTCGCGCACGCAGAAGGTGTATGTGGCGCTCAGGGACGACATCGTCCGCACCCGGCTCGCCCCGGGCGAGGTCGTCATCGAACCGGAGCTGGCCGCGCGCTTCGGGGTGTCGAAGACGCCCGTGCGCGAGGCCCTGCAGATCCTCGTCGTCGAGGGGCTCGTCGTCGCCCTTCCCCGGCGCGGATACGTCGTCCGCCCGCTGGGCATCAACGAGGTGCGCGAGGTGCTCGATCTGCGCCTGATCATCGAACCGCCGATGGCGGCGGGTGCGACGCGCTACGGCAACGAGGCTTTCATCGAGGAGCTCAGCTCGATCCTGGACGCGCAGCGCAGCGGCTCCGGCACGGCGGAGCTGACCGATGCGGCGCGCGCTTTCCACGAGTGCATCCTCGGCGCGGCGCGCAACGCTCGGGCTAAGACGCTCATGAGCGGCCTGTTCGACGAGACGACACGGAGTCATCACCTGATCCCGGCGATCGATGCGCGAATCCACTCGGACGTCGAGAACAACGGACACCAGCAGGTGCTGGAGGCGATCCGCACCGGCGATCCGCAGGCTGCCGAGGAGGCCATGCGCGGCCACCTCGTGGAGCTGCGGGAGTTCGTCCTCCAGGCATTCCTCGAAGCCTGACCCGCGCTCGTCGCGAAGGAGCGACCCTCTGGTCGTGTCAGATATATCTGACGCATATCGCTATTGTGCCCGAGATATTTGGTGGCTATGGTGGTGCCGACACCGCGGTCGGCTCTTCGACCGGCCCGGGGCTGCCGAGAGGAACCAGGACTTTTGCGACGCCGCATCCGCACCTTCACCGAGCTGCTGAGCTTCGCTCCGCCGGCGGTTCCCACCGAGGCGACGCGCGTGGCGGAGGCACGTAGCCTCGGCGACCTCCGCCGGCTCGCGAAGCGTCGCGTGCCCGGATTCGTCTTCGACTACGTCGAGGGTGCCGCGGTGACCGAGCAAGCCGCCCGAGACAACGAGTCGGCCTTCGCCCGCCGGAGGTTCGTGCCCTCCGTCACGGAGAGCGCAGCCGGAGCGTCGCTCACCACCCGCCTGCTGGGACGCGAGCATGCGATGCCGATCGGCATCGCCCCCATCGGCCTCACCGCCCTCATGCGCGCGGCCGGCGAGACCGACGGGGTCCGCGCGGCTGCGAACCGCGATGTGCCGTTCGTGCTCTCCACGATGGGCACGCGGAGCATCGAGGACGTCGCCGACGCGGCGCCCGCTGCACGGCGTTGGTTCCAGCTCTACCTGCGGCGGGATCGTGCCGCGTCGCTCGCCCTCATCGAGCGGGCTGCTGCGGCGGGTTTCGACACCCTCGTGCTGACCGTCGACACCCGGGTGCCCGGGCAGCGCTACCGCGACGACCGCAACCGACTCTCGATGCCGCCGCGTCTGACGCTGCGCACCGCCGTGCAGTCGGCGCTGCATCCCGCGTGGTCGCTCGATCTGCTGGCACACGATGCACCGGCCATGGCGAACTTCGGGCCCCGATCCGGAAGCGTCACCGACGTGGTCAGCAGCATGTTCGATCCCGCGCTGTCCTTGGACGACGTGCGCTGGCTGCGGGGGAACTGGGACGGGCCGATCGTCGTGAAGGGCGTGCTCTCCGCCATCGACGCCGAGCGCTTCATCGACGCCGGAGCGGACGCCATCTGGGTCTCCAACCACGGCGGTCGCCAACTCGACCGTGCGATCGCGCCCATCGAGGTCGTCGGTGCGGTGCGCGCCGCCGTCGGCGACGACGTCCCGATCCTCCTCGACTCCGGCATCCGCAGCGGCCTCGACGTCGTGGCCGCGATCGCGTGCGGAGCCGACTTCGTCTTCCTCGGCCGGGGGTACATGTACGGCCTCATGGCAGGCGGACGGATCGGGGTGGAGCGCGCGCTCGACCTCATGGCGAACGAGACCCTGTCGACGATGCAGCTTCTCGGCGTGCGCACGACCGCCGAACTGCGCGGCCGCGGGAGCGCCGTCCTCGCGCCGACCGGATAACCACGACCACGCCAGCACTTTTCAATGACGAAAGGACGCCCCATGGCCAACGAACAGCAGCGCACCATGACCCCGCAGGCGAGGCGGGCGATCGCCGCAGCCTATTTCGGCACGCTCATCGAGTGGTACGACTACGCGCTCTACGGCGCCGCCGCCGGCCTCGTGATCGGCCCGCTCTTCTTCCCGGACGTCATCCCCGCCTCCGCCTCGATGCTCGCCTTCGCGACCTTCGCCGTCGGGTTCGTGGTGCGGCCGCTCGGCGGCCTCATCATCTCCCACCTCGGCGACCGGGTCGGCCGGAAGCCCGCGATGATCCTGACCATCGTGCTCATGGGGATCGCGACCGTGGGCATCGGGCTCCTCCCGACTGCCGAGGCGATCGGGGTGGCGGCGCCGATCCTGCTGATCCTGTTCCGCTTCATCCAGGGCTTCGGCGCCGGTGCGGAACTCGCCGGTGCGCTCACGCTCGTCGCCGAGTACGCGCCAGAGCGCCGCCGAGGGCGGGTCATCGGACTGGTCACCTCAGGCGCCCCTGGTGGAGCGTTCCTCGCGACTCTGGCCTTCACCTTCGCCTCGATGCTGCCCGGCGACGTGCTCCTCGGCGGGGCCTGGCGCATTCCGTTCCTGGTCTCCGCCGTCCTGTTCGTCCTGGCGCTCTGGATCCGTCGTCGCCTCGAGGAGACGCCCGAGTACCGGGAAGCGGTGACGAACGCGGAGCAGTCCGCGACGAAGGTGCCCTTGGCGGAGCTGTTCCGCCGCAGCCCCCGCGAGCTCGTCATCGGCTTCTTCAGCGTCTGCGGGCACAACGTGACGAACTACGTGCTGAGCGCCTTCGCGCTGAGCTACCTCACGCTGACGGTCGGGATGCCCCGGGTCGAGGCGCTGATCGCGGTCCTGGTGTCCTCACTGCTCACCGCCTTCGCTCCTGTCCTCGGCGGCGTCGCGGTCGATCGCTTCGGGGCCAAGCGCGTGGTGATGTTCGGCTCGGTCGCCGGGATCGTCCTCACGTACCCGGTCTTCCTCTCCCTGCAGTCCGGCGACCCGGTGCTGGCTGCTCTCGGGATGACGGCGCTCGGCGTCATCGCCGTGGGTGCGACCGCGGCGTCCACCGGGACCTTCCTCACGAACCTCTTCCCGACCAGGTACCGCTTCACCGGCGTCGCGACGGCCCGGGAGCTCAACGGCGCGCTGGTCGCCGGCCCGACTCCGCTCATCGCCACCGCGCTCGTCGCGGCCGCCGGGGGAGGGCTCTGGCTCGTGGTGCTGTTCGTCATCGCCGCCTGCCTCGTGTCGCTCGTCGCGGTGGTCGCCACGCCGAAGCGGATCGGCGACCTGCAGCCCGAGGAGGCGTCCGGTCCGTCGGTGACCGCGCCGGCCGAGAGGGTGTCGGACGGAGCGGGAGGAGGCGACACGCCCGGGAATCGGCGGTGATTTGCCCGATGCCTGGAACCCACGTAAGTTATTACCTGTTCGCCCCAAACGGTTGAGCGGAGGTCCTCGGACCGGCTCCCGTCAAGCAGCTAACACCTCCCGAATCCCACACACTCACTGAGTGAACAAGATGAAGGATGCTGATCCGTTCCCACGGTCGGGCCGAAGAAACTCGGACTTGACAACGGAAACGAGATCGGTAAGATAGAGAAGTTGCCCTGCGGGCCTGGTCGTGATGGCTGGGTCGTGGGAGCATCCGATCCTTGAGAACTCAACAGCGTGCACTTGTCAAATGCCAAATTATCCTCGTCTAGCTTCGGCTGGGTGAGAATTCCTTTGGATCAAAGACCAACCTCCTTGTGGGGTTGGCAACGGATAGTCAGCAATGATTTATCTCTTTGGTCAGCATCAAACTCGCTGCGTTCCGGTTTTTCCCCGGTTCGTATGCAATTTCTTTTTACGGAGAGTTTGATCCTGGCTCAGGATGAACGCTGGCGGCGTGCTTAACACATGCAAGTCGAACGGTGAACACGGAGCTTGCTCTGTGGGATCAGTGGCGAACGGGTGAGTAACACGTGAGCAACCTGCCCCTGACTCTGGGATAAGCGCTGGAAACGGCGTCTAATACTGGATATGTGACGTGACCGCATGGTCTGCGTTTGGAAAGATTTTTCGGTTGGGGATGGGCTCGCGGCCTATCAGCTTGTTGGTGAGGTAATGGCTCACCAAGGCGTCGACGGGTAGCCGGCCTGAGAGGGTGACCGGCCACACTGGGACTGAGACACGGCCCAGACTCCTACGGGAGGCAGCAGTGGGGAATATTGCACAATGGGCGAAAGCCTGATGCAGCAACGCCGCGTGAGGGATGACGGCCTTCGGGTTGTAAACCTCTTTTAGCAGGGAAGAAGCGAAAGTGACGGTACCTGCAGAAAAAGCGCCGGCTAACTACGTGCCAGCAGCCGCGGTAATACGTAGGGCGCAAGCGTTATCCGGAATTATTGGGCGTAAAGAGCTCGTAGGCGGTTTGTCGCGTCTGCTGTGAAATCCCGAGGCTCAACCTCGGGCCTGCAGTGGGTACGGGCAGACTAGAGTGCGGTAGGGGAGATTGGAATTCCTGGTGTAGCGGTGGAATGCGCAGATATCAGGAGGAACACCGATGGCGAAGGCAGATCTCTGGGCCGTAACTGACGCTGAGGAGCGAAAGGGTGGGGAGCAAACAGGCTTAGATACCCTGGTAGTCCACCCCGTAAACGTTGGGAACTAGTTGTGGGGTCCATTCCACGGATTCCGTGACGCAGCTAACGCATTAAGTTCCCCGCCTGGGGAGTACGGCCGCAAGGCTAAAACTCAAAGGAATTGACGGGGACCCGCACAAGCGGCGGAGCATGCGGATTAATTCGATGCAACGCGAAGAACCTTACCAAGGCTTGACATATACGAGAACGGGCCAGAAATGGTCAACTCTTTGGACACTCGTAAACAGGTGGTGCATGGTTGTCGTCAGCTCGTGTCGTGAGATGTTGGGTTAAGTCCCGCAACGAGCGCAACCCTCGTTCTATGTTGCCAGCACGTAATGGTGGGAACTCATGGGATACTGCCGGGGTCAACTCGGAGGAAGGTGGGGATGACGTCAAATCATCATGCCCCTTATGTCTTGGGCTTCACGCATGCTACAATGGCCGGTACAAAGGGCTGCAATACCGTGAGGTGGAGCGAATCCCAAAAAGCCGGTCCCAGTTCGGATTGAGGTCTGCAACTCGACCTCATGAAGTCGGAGTCGCTAGTAATCGCAGATCAGCAACGCTGCGGTGAATACGTTCCCGGGTCTTGTACACACCGCCCGTCAAGTCATGAAAGTCGGTAACACCTGAAGCCGGTGGCCTAACCCTTGTGGAGGGAGCCGTCGAAGGTGGGATCGGTAATTAGGACTAAGTCGTAACAAGGTAGCCGTACCGGAAGGTGCGGCTGGATCACCTCCTTTCTAAGGAGCATCTGACGCTTCGGCGTCCAGAACCCAGATCGAAGGCATACGTTCTTCGCTGGGAGCTCATGGGTGGAACATTTGACATGGCATCGAGATCTGATCTCGGGACTAGTACGCCGCTTCGGTGGTTGGAAGGTTCTGGGTGAGGGGACCGGTGCCTGCACGCTGTTGGGTCCTGAGGGACCGGATGCGGATCCTTCGGGGTCTGGTCTGAACCTCTGGACCTCTTTCTGTTTGTCCCTGTGGGGGCAGGTGGATGGGGGTTCCGCCCGTACTTTGAGAACTACACAGTGGACGCGAGCATCTTGCAGCCGGCTTTCGAGCTGGTTGCACAAGATGATCTTAAAGATCATTAGTCAATTTCTGATTCCATCTTCGGATGGGGTCGAGTTTTTGATTCAAACTCATGTGATTTCAAGTCTTTAAGAGCAAACGGTGGATGCCTTGGCATCTGGAGCCGAAGAAGGACGTAGCAATCTGCGATAAGCCTCGGGGAACTGATAAGCAAGTTTTGATCCGAGGGTGTCCGAATGGGGAAACCCCGCTGGGCGGCGTGCCGACCTAGTGACTCCCGCCTGAATATATAGGGCGGGTAGAGGGAACGTGGGGAAGTGAAACATCTCAGTACCCACAGGAAGAGAAAGCAACCGCGATTCCGTTAGTAGTGGCGAGCGAAACCGGATCAGGCTAAACCGAGTGTGTGTGATATCCGGCAGGAGTTGCATATTCGGGGTTGTGGGACTCACCAGTCAGTTCTGCCGAGCTGGCGACGTTACAGAAGCGTATAGACGAACGGTCTTGAAAGGCCGGTCATAGAGGGTGCCAACCCCGTAGTCGAAATGCGTGTTCTGGCGTGGAGAGTATCCCAAGTAGCACGGGGCCCGTGAAATCCCGTGTGAATCTGTCAGGACCACCTGATAAGCCTAAATACTCCCAGATGACCGATAGCGGACAAGTACCGTGAGGGAAAGGTGAAAAGTACCCCGGGAGGGGAGTGAAATAGTACCTGAAACCGTTTGCTTACAAACCGTTGGAGCACCCCTGGTAGGTGTGACAGCGTGCCTTTTGAAGAATGAGCCTGCGAGTTAGCGATATGTGGCGAGGTTAACCCGTGTGGGGTAGCCGTAGCGAAAGCGAGTCTGAATAGGGCGATTCAGTCGCATGTCCTAGACCCGAAGCGAAGTGATCTATCCATGGCCAGGTTGAAGCGACGGTAAGACGTCGTGGAGGACCGAACCCACTTAGGTTGAAAACTGAGGGGATGAGCTGTGGATAGGGGTGAAAGGCCAATCAAACTTCGTGATAGCTGGTTCTCTCCGAAATGCATTTAGGTGCAGCGTTGCGTGTTTCTTGCCGGAGGTAGAGCTACTGGATGGCCGATGGGCCCTACAAGGTTACTGACGTCAGCCAAACTCCGAATGCCGGTAAGTGAGAGCGCAGCAGTGAGACTGTGGGGGATAAGCTTCATAGTCGAGAGGGAAACAACCCAGACCACCAACTAAGGTCCCAAAGCGCGTGCTAAGTGGGAAAGGATGTGGAGTTGCTCTGACAACCAGGAGGTTGGCTTAGAAGCAGCCACCCTTGAAAGAGTGCGTAATAGCTCACTGGTCAAGTGATTCCGCGCCGACAATGTAACGGGGCTCAAGCACGCCACCGAAGTTGTGGCATTGACATTATTGGTAGGCCTTCGTGGTCCAGCCGTGTTGATGGGTAGGAGAGCGTCGTGTGGCCAGCGAAGCGGCGGTGGAAACCAGCCGTGGAGGCTACACGAGTGAGAATGCAGGCATGAGTAGCGAATGACGTGTGAGAAACACGTCCTCCGAAAGACCAAGGGTTCCAGGGTCAAGCTAATCTTCCCTGGGTAAGTCGGGACCTAAGGCGAGGCCGACAGGCGTAGTCGATGGACAACGGGTTGATATTCCCGTACCGGCGAAGAACCGCCCAAGCTAATCCAGTGGTGCTAAACGTCCGAGCCTTCACATCGTCACCTTCGGGTGACACCGTGGAGGGGAGCACGTGACCCCATGCTGGTGCGGTTAGCGTATTAACAGGTGTGACGCAGGAAGGTAGTCCAAGCCAGGCGATGGTTGTCCTGGTGCAAGTGCGTAGGCCGAGTCGTAGGCAAATCCGCGACTCATACAGGCTGAGACACGATGCGGATAAAAAGTGGATGATCCTATGCTGCCGAGAAAAGCATCGACGCGAGGTTCTAGCCGCCCGTACCCCAAACCGACTCAGGTGGTCAGGTAGAGAATACCAAGGAGATCGAGAGAATCGTGGTTAAGGAACTCGGCAAAATGCCCCCGTAACTTCGGGAGAAGGGGGGCCTTCGACGTATTAGGACTTGCTCCGAAAGCGTTTGGAGGCCGCAGAGACTAGTGGGTAGCGACTGTTTACTAAAAACACAGGTCCGTGCCAAGTCGCAAGACGATGTATACGGACTGACGCCTGCCCGGTGCTGGAAGGTTAAGAGGACCGGTTAGCCGCAAGGCGAAGCTGAGAATTTAAGCCCCAGTAAACGGCGGTGGTAACTATAACCATCCTAAGGTAGCGAAATTCCTTGTCGGGTAAGTTCCGACCTGCACGAATGGCGTAACGACTTCCCAACTGTCTCAACCGCGAACTCGGCGAAATTGCATTACGAGTAAAGATGCTCGTTACGCGCAGCAGGACGGAAAGACCCCGTGACCTTTACTACAGCTTGGTATTGGTGTTCGGTGTGGCTTGTGTAGGATAGGTGGGAGACTTTGAAGCGGTGACGCCAGTTACCGTGGAGTCATTGTTGAAATACCACTCTGGTCACTCTGGATATCTAACTTCGAACCGTAATCCGGTTCAGGGACAGTGCCTGGTGGGTAGTTTAACTGGGGCGGTTGCCTCCCAAAAAGTAACGGAGGCGCCCAAAGGTTCCCTCAACCTGGTTGGCAATCAGGTGGCGAGTGTAAGTGCACAAGGGAGCTTGACTGTGAGACTGACAGGTCGAGCAGGGACGAAAGTCGGGACTAGTGATCCGGCAGTGGCTTGTGGAAGCGCTGTCGCTCAACGGATAAAAGGTACCTCGGGGATAACAGGCTGATCTTGCCCAAGAGTCCATATCGACGGCATGGTTTGGCACCTCGATGTCGGCTCGTCGCATCCTGGGGCTGGAGTAGGTCCCAAGGGTTGGGCTGTTCGCCCATTAAAGCGGTACGCGAGCTGGGTTTAGAACGTCGTGAGACAGTTCGGTCCCTATCCGCTGCGCGCGTAGGAAGTTTGAGAGGATCTGACCCTAGTACGAGAGGACCGGGTTGGACGAACCTCTGGTGTGTCAGTTGTTCCGCCAGGAGCACCGCTGATTAGCTACGTTCGGGATGGATAACCGCTGAAAGCATCTAAGCGGGAAGCCGGCCTCAAGATGAGACTTCCATACCTTCGGGTGAGAGGCTCCCAGCCAGACTACTGGGTTGATAGGCCAGATGTGGAAGCACGGTAACGTGTGCAGCTGACTGGTACTAATAAGCCGATGACTTGATAACACACCGTTTGTTGGTGCTTGCGTCCACTGAGTGGTTCTCGATGTACGGTCGAGAACTACCTTCAACAATGATTCATCATTGCTTTAGGTTTGATTGAAACATCAATAGTGTTTCGGCGGCCATAGCGTGAGGGAAACGCCCGGTCACATTCCGAACCCGGAAGCTAAGCCTCACAGCGCCGATGGTACTGCAGGGGGGACCCTGTGGGAGAGTAGGACACCGCCGGACTCCTTTTAGACAAGAAGGCCACCCAATGCTGGGTGGCCTTCTTGCGTTAACGCGATCGCTCCGCGGCCCGCAGGACGGACTCAGCGCGCCAGGCGTGCCTCGAGCGTCGCCGCGGTCTCGCGTACCGCTTTCGCCAGCGCAGATTCCCTGCCGTCGTCGTCGGCCCAGGTGACCGCCACGGCGGCGACCGGCCATCCCGCAGCGTCCCGCACCACTGCGCCCACGGAGCGCAGTCCGTCCGCGACCTCACCGTCCTCGGTCGCATACTCGCGGACGCGGACTTCGCGGAGGAGTTCGCGCAGTTCGCCGGGCCTGCGAGGACCGCGCCCTGTGCGGTCGGAGAATGCGGAAGCATCCGGATACAGCGCCCGCACCTGTTCGCGGGGGAGCGCGGCGAGCATCGCGCGTCCCGTTGCGGTCAGATGCGCCGGGAGGCGCACGCCCACGTCGGTCACCAGTGCCGGGCGTCGCGGCGCCCGTTCCTCGACGATGTAGAGCACATCGCCGCCGCTCATCACCGCGAGGTGTGCGCTTTCCCCGAGATGGTCGGAGAGTGCGGCGATGAGCGGACGGCCGAGCCGTGCCAACGGTTGCTGCCGCGCATAGCCCCCTGCCAGCTCGAAGGCCGACGTGCCGAGTCCCCATCGACGCTCCTCACGGAGGTGCAGGACGAAGCCATGGGCGGCGAGCGTGCGCAGCAGGTGATAGACCGTCGATCGCGGAAGCATCAGCTCGCGGGCGATCGCGGACGCCGCGACCGGTGCCGGCCGACCCGCCAGGTAGCTGAGGATGCGCAGGGTCTGCGCCGCGGCAGGCACCTGGGCTTCATCGGTCTCGGGGATGTCTGGGATCACAGACACAGGTTGCCACGAAGCCGCGTGCGCGTCGACCCGGCGGGTGTGGAATCGAGACATGAGCGATCCTGCCCCTGTCATCGTCGGCGCCGCCCCTCTCTCCCCGGCGGAGGTCGTCCGCGTGGTCCGGCATGACGTGCCCGTCCGGGTGGATCCCGCCGCGCTGGCGAGGGTCGCCGAGAGCCGCCGTGTGATCGACGGCCTCGCCGCGGACCCGCACCCGCACTACGGGGTGTCCACCGGCTTCGGCGCGCTGGCGACGACTTTCATCGCTCCTGAGCGGCGACTGCAGTTGCAGGCGAGCCTCATCCGCTCCCATGCCGCGGGGACCGGCGCCGAGGTCGAGCGGGAGGTGGTCCGCGGGCTCCAGCTGCTGCGCCTCCAGACGCTCGCCTCGGGGCGCACGGGCGTGCGTCCTGTCGTGGTCGAGACCTACGCCGCGTTGCTCAACGCGGGCATCGTCCCCGTGGTCCGCGAGTACGGGTCACTGGGGTGCTCCGGAGATCTCGCCCCGCTCGCCCACATCGCCCTCGCGGCGATGGGGGAGGGCGAAGTGCGCGACGCCGCCGGGCGTCTCGTCGACGCGGCCGACGCCCTCGCCGCGGCCGGCATCGCTCCGCTCACCCTCGTCGAGAAGGAGGGGCTGGCCCTCATCAACGGCACGGACGGCATGCTCGGCACTCTGGTGCTCGCGCTCCACGACCTCGAGACGCTGCTGCTCACGGCGGACGTGGCGGCGGCGATGTCGGTCGAGTCGCAGCTCGGCACCGATGCCGTGTTCGCCGCCGACCTCATGGCGCTGCGTCCGCAGGCGGGCCAGGCGGTCTCCGCCGGCCACCTCCGTGCACTGCTCACCGGGTCCCCCATGGTCGCCAGCCACAAGGGCCCGGAGGACGGCCGCGTCCAGGACGCATATTCGCTGCGCTGCTCGCCGCAGGTGCACGGCGCCGCACGTGACACGCTCGGGCACGCCGCGATGATCGCGGAGCGCGAGCTCTCCAGCGTGATCGACAACCCCATCATCACCCTCGACGGCCGCATCGAGTCCAACGGCAACTTCCACGGGGCCCCGGTCGCCGCTGTCCTCGACTTCCTGGCGATCTCCATCGCCGACGTCGCCTCCGTGTCCGAGCGCCGCACCGACCGGGCGCTGGACCCGGCCCGCAGCCACGGGCTCCCGCCGTTCCTGGCGGCGGAGGTCGGCGTCGACTCCGGTCTGATGATCGCGCAGTATGCGGCGGCCGGCATCGTCTCGGAGCTCAAGCGCCTCGCGGTTCCGGCCTCGGTGGACTCCATCCCGTCCTCGGCGATGCAGGAGGACCACGTCTCGATGGGCTGGGCCGCGGCGCGGAAGCTGCGGCGCGCGGTCGACGGCCTCTCGCGGGTCCTCGCGATCGAGATCCTCACCGCGGCCCGTGCGCTCGACCTGCGCGCGCCGCTGCAGGCGGGCCCGGCGACCGGAGCCGTGCGCGACCTCGTCCGCACCGTCGCCGCAGGCCCCGGACCTGACCGCCACCTCTCGCCCGAGATGGAGGCCGTGACCGCCCTCGTCCAGTCGGGCGCCGTCGCCCGTGTCGCAAAGGAGCACATGCATGACTGAGGACACCGCAGCGCGTACGGTACGCGCAGCCCGAGGTGCCGAGCGCACCGCGAAGAGCTGGGGCGCGGAAGCGGCCAAGCGCATGCTCATGAACAACCTCGATCCCGAGGTCGCCGAGCACCCGGAGGACCTCGTCGTCTACGGTGGGACGGGCAAGGCGGCGCGCAACTGGGCGGCGTACGAGGCGATCGTCCGCACGCTCGACGAGTTGGAGTCGGATGAGACGCTCCTCGTCCAGTCCGGGAAGCCGGTGGGGGTGTTCCGCACCCATGAGTGGGCACCGCGCGTGCTCATCGCCAACTCGAACCTCGTCGGTGACTGGGCGACCTGGCCGGAGTTCCGCCGCCTGGAGGAGCTCGGGCTGACGATGTACGGCCAGATGACGGCCGGCTCCTGGATCTACATCGGCACGCAGGGCATCCTGCAGGGGACGTACGAGACGTTCGCCGCTGTGGCCCGCTCGCTGGGCCGGGATTCCCTGCGGGGCACGCTCACGTTGACCGCCGGCGCCGGCGGTATGGGCGGGGCGCAGCCTCTCGCGGTGACCCTCAACGAGGGCGCGGTCCTGATCGTGGACGTCGACGAGACGCGGCTGGCCCGCCGCGTCGAGCACCGGTACCTCGACGAGTACACCACCGACCTCGACGCGGCGGTGGCCCGGGTCGTGGCGGCGAAGGACGCCGGTCACGCCCTCTCGGTCGGCGTCGTGGGCAATGCCGCGGAGATCTTCCCCGAGCTCCTGCGCCGGGGCGTGCCGATCGACGTCGTGACCGACCAGACCAGCGCCCATGACCCGCTCGCCTACCTGCCGATCGGCATCGACGTGTCCCGCTGGAAGGCGGAGGCCGCGCGCGATCCGGAGGAGTTCACCCGGCGGTCGAGGGAGTCCATGGCCGCCCACGTCGCCGCGATGGTCGGCTTCCAGGACGCGGGGGCGGCGGTCTTCGACTACGGCAACTCGATCCGCGCGGAGGCGCAGCTCGGGGGCTTCGACCGGGCGTTCGCGTTCCCGGGCTTCGTCCCCGCCTACATCCGTCCGCAGTTCGAGGAGGGGCGAGGACCGTTCCGCTGGGTGGCGCTCTCCGGAGACCCGGAGGACATCTTCAAGACGGACCGTGCGATCGCCGAGCTCTTCCCCGAGGACGCCGCGCTGCACCGCTGGCTCGACAAGGCGGGGTCGGCCGTCCACTTCGAGGGGCTGCCGGCGCGCATCTGCTGGCTCGGCTACCAGGAGCGGCACCTCGCCGGGCTGAAGTTCAACGAGATGGTCGCGTCGGGAGAGCTCTCCGCACCGATCGTCATCGGCCGCGATCATCTGGACTCCGGGTCCGTCGCGTCCCCGTACCGGGAGACCGAGGCCATGAAGGACGGCTCCGACGCGATCGCCGACTGGCCGCTGCTCAACGCTCTCCTCAACACCGCCTCCGGGGCCTCATGGGTGTCGCTGCACCACGGCGGCGGGGTGGGGATCGGCCGCTCGATCCATGCCGGGCAGGTGACGGTGGCGGACGGTTCGGCCCTCGCCGCGGAGAAGCTCGCGCGCGTGCTGACCAACGACCCGGGAACCGGCGTGATGCGGCATGCGGACGCCGGGTACGACCACGCCAGGGAGGTCGCGCGCGACCGCGGACTGAAGGTGCCGATGCTGTGACGACCACCCTCATCACCGGGATCGGGGAACTGACGACCAGCGTCGCCGCCGAGGGCGATCCGAGCGGCACGCTCAGAGACGCCGCCGTGCTGATCGACGGCGAGCGGATCGCGTGGGTCGGCCCATCCGCGGGAGCCCCCGCCGCCGACGAGGTCGTCGACGCCCGGGGGAGGGCCGTGATCCCCGGATTCGTCGACAGCCACAGTCACCTCGTCTTCGGAGGCGATCGCGCGGCGGAGTTCGAGGCGCGCATGGCGGGGCAGCGGTACGCGGCGGGCGGCATCCGCTCGACGGTGCAGGCGACCCGGGCGGCGAGCGACGACGAGCTGCGGAGCCGGCTGCGTGGCTTCATCGAGGAGCTGCGGACGCAGGGCACCACCACGGTCGAGATCAAGAGCGGCTACGGTCTCGCCGTCGCGGAGGAGGAGCGCCTCGTGCGCCTCGCCGCCGAGGTGACGCCGGAGGTCACCTTCCTCGGGGCGCACGTGGTGCCGGTCGAGTACGCTGACGATCCCGATGCCTACGTCGACCTCGTCGTGGGGCCGATGCTCGACGCCTGCGCCCCGCACTCCCGGTGGATCGACGTGTTCTGCGAGACCGGCGCCTTCACGGTGACGCAGTCGCGGCGGATCCTGGAGGCGGGCATCGCCCGGGGTCTCGCTCCTCGCGTGCATGCGAGCCAGCTCGGCCCGGGCGATGGCGTGCGGATGGCGGTCGAGCTCGGGGCCGCCTCCGTGGATCACGGTACCTACCTCACCGACGCGGACGTCGCCGCGCTCGCCGCGTCGGGCACGGTGCTCACGCTGCTCCCCGGTGTGGAGTTCTCCACGCGTCAGCCCTATCCGGACGCCCGCGGGCTGCTGGACGCGGGGGTGACCGTGGCGCTCGCGTGCGACACGAACCCGGGGTCGAGCTTCACGTCGTCGATGGCCTTCTGCATCGCCATCGCCGTGCGCGACATGGGTATGACCACGGCGGAGGCGGTCTGGGCCGCCACGGCCGGCGGGGCGCGCGCGCTCCGGCGCGGCGACATCGGCCGGATCGCCCCCGGTGCGCGCGCCGACCTCGTGCTGCTCGACGCCCCCTCTCGCGTGCACCTCGCGTACCGGCCGGGGGTGCCGCTGGTGCAGCGCGTCTGGAAGGACGGGACGGCCGTCGTCTGACCGTCCCGCCCCTCATCGCAGGGCTTCGGCGCAGACCACGGCGGCAGCGGCGGACCATGCCTGCGGACGGCAGGCGGCCGGGTAGGGGACCGGTCGGCCGCCGTCGACGCGAGGCTCGCCCGAGTGCAGCTCCGGCACGCGGTAGTCGAAGCCCTCGGCGAGATCGAGCAGCTGGGCGGCGATGCGTCCGGCATGATCGGTGAGGCCGGCGCGGAGCATCCCGTGCACGGCGATCGCGGTGTCGTGGGTCCACACGCTGCCGCCGTGGTAGCTCAGCGGCCAGTATCCCGAGGCCTCCGTGGACATCGTGCGGACGCCGTACCCGCTCGACATCGTCTCGCCGACGAGCAGTTCCGCGCAGGCGTGCTCCTCGTCCGGATCGAGCAGCCCGGTGCCGATGAGATGGCCGATGTTGCTGGTGAGCGTGTCGACCGCGGCGCCGTGGGCGTCGAGGGCGATGGCGGGGTACCGCCCCTCCGGCGTGGTGACCCAGTAGGCCTCCCGGAAGCGTCGCCGCAGGTCCGCCGCCCACGAACGCAGGTCGTCACCGCCGGCTGCGCCCAGCTCGTCGAGGAGCGCTGCTCCGCGCACTGCGGCCTCGTAGGCGTATCCCTGCACCTCGCTGAGCGCGATCGGACCTTCCGCGAGACGGCCGTCGCGCCACTGGATCGAGTCGCCGGAGTCCTTCCAGCCCTGATTCGCCAAGCCGTGGCCCGACTCATCCGCATAGTCGATGAAGCCGCTGCCGGAGGCGTCGCCGTGCTCGATCATCCACGTCACTGCGGCGCGCAACGCGGGCTCCAGGTCCTTCAGCTCCGTGATCGTCAGGCCGGCCGCGCGCGCGTCGGCGAGGAGGCAGATCCACAGCGGTGTCGCGTCGACCGTGCCGTAGTAGAGCGGAGGCAGCAGCACGCCCTCGCCGGGGAGGGAGAGCTCCGCGCTGCGGAGCTCGTGCGCGATCTTGCCCGGGGCCTCCGCGGTGCCGGGGTCGTGCACCGTGCCCTGGAGACGCGCGAGCACCCGCAGGGTGGAGGCGGCGATGTCGCGGTCGGCGGCGAGGGCGAGACGGGCCGCCCAGATCGAGTCCCGTCCGAACAGGGTGAAGAACCAGGGGGCGCCCGCGGCGTAGAACGCCTCGTCCGGCTGATCCGGCAGGGCCAGTCGCAGGGCATCGAGGTCGGCGCAGGCGCGCTCCAGCCAGCGCGCGGCGCGAGGGTCCGCTCCGGTGGGGACGGGCCGGACGCCGGCTGTCCGTGGCGACGACGTCACGACCAGGGTCGGATCGTCGAGGTCGACCGACCACGTCACCTCGACCTCCCCGCGCGGAGGGACGGTCACCCGCCAGGCGAGCAGCATCTCCCGACCGTCGATCGACACGGCGGCGTCCACAGCGTGCAGCGTGAACGACGCCTGCCCTGCGCGGCAGCGCTCGCCGTCCCACGACCACTCCTCGCCCCCGGCCACCCCCGCCTTGACGAGCTGCATGGGGGTGAAGTCCGGGCGGATGCGCACCGTGAGCTCGGCCGTCACCTCGTGCATGAGGTGCGAGGACACCCGCAGGGTCTCGGTCAGTCTTCCCGCCTCGACGGTGCGATCCCGGTCGAGGCGCACCTTCGGATCGGCGGCGGCATCGTCGAGTCCGCGCAGCAGGCCGGTGAACAGCGCACGCTGCGGGACCGGCGCCGAGCAGGCGATGGCTTCCAGGGCGGTGTCCCGCACCTCGAGTCCGATCGCGGCGATGTGACGGACGTCGCCGTGGTAGACCCCGTGGATCGGGGCGCCGCCCACGTCGCCGTCGCGGTCGGACCAGACCTGGGTGGGGGCGTCGAGCACCACCACGGCGTCGTCGAGCAGCGGCTGGAGGTGGTGGCGGTCGGTCATTCCTTGACGGCTCCTTCGGTGGAATTCATGATGCGGCGCTGGAAGATGAAGAACATCACGGCGACGGGGATCGTCATGATGAGCGCCGCGGCGAGCTTGAGCGGGTACTGGGTGCCCTGGCTGAGCTGCCCGCTGGCGAGCGAGGCGACACCCTTCGTGAGGGTCGTCAGCGCGGGGTCGTTCGTGGACACGATGAAGTGGCTGAGCTCGTTCCACGACCCCTGGAACGACAGGATGACGATCGTGATGAGCGCGGGCGTCGCCATCGGGAGCACGACCGACCAGAAGGTCCGGAACGCACCGGCTCCGTCGATCCGCGCCTGCTCCTCGACCGAGACGGGGATCGACTCGAAGAAGTTCTTCATGATGAAGACGCCGGCGGCGTCGACCAGCAGAGGCAGGATCATGCCGGCGTAGGAGTTGAATATGCCGAGCTGGTTGATGACGAGGAACTTCGGGATGAGCAGGACGACGGTCGGCACCGACATCACGGCGACGAGGGCCGCGAACACGACTCCTCGACCGCGGAAGCGCAGACGCGCGAGCGCGTATCCGGCGAGGGAGTTGAAGAACACCCGCCCCGCGGTGACGAAGATCGTCACGATGGCGCTGTTGACGAACCACGAGGGGAAGTCGGAGTTGGCGAAGAGCCGTTCATAGGCGGCGAACGTCCACGACTCCGGGAGCAGGTTCACGCCGGAGCTCGCGGCGTCCTCGTCCGTCTTGAAACTCGTGAACACCTGGATCAGGAACGGGTAGATGTAGATGACGGCGAGCACGATCAGCACGGTGTACAGCACGATCTGCCAGGTCAGCTGCGTGCGCGAGAGCCTCATGACGTCCCTCCCTCGCGCGCGACCTCGTACGCGCGGATGCGGCGCCGCGATACCGGCCGGTCGCGCAGCACCCAGCGCTGCAGCAGCGTGAAGATCACGATGATGACGAAGAGGATGAAGGCGATCGCCGCGCCCTGACCCCACTCCTGGTCCGTGAACGCCGTCTTGTACGACAGGTACGCCGGGGTGAGGGTCGTCTTGCTGGGGGCGCCACGGGTGCCGGTATAGATCTGATCGAACACCTGCCAGCAGCCGATGAGCCCGAGGGTGAGCACCGTGAACAGCGTCGGCCGCAGCTGCGGCAGGGTCACCCGCCAGAACCGCTGCCACCCATTCGCCCCGTCCATCATGGCCGCCTCGTCGACGTCCGCGCCGAGATTCTGCAGACCGGCGAGGAAGAGCAGCATGAAGGTGCCGGAGGTCGTGAAGATGGCCATCAGGATGTAGGCGCTCATGGCGATCGACGGACCGGCGAGCCACTCCCACCAGGAGATGCCCAGCATCCCGCCGCCGGTGAGCGCGGCGGGTCCGGTGTCGATGCCGATGCCGCTGAGCGCGAGATGCAGGATGCCGCGGGGGTCGTTGAACCAGTTCGGACCGTTCAGGCCGAACCAGGCGAGCACGCTGTTGACCGCTCCGCTCGCGGAGAACAGGAAGAGCCAGAGCACCGTGATCGCCACCGAGCTCGTGACGGAGGGGAAGTAGTACGCGGTCCGGAAGAACCCGCGGCCGCGCAGCACCGCTCTGTTCACCAGGACGGCGAGGAACAGGGCGATGGCCGTCTGCAGGGGCACGACGAGCAGCACGTACCAGGAGTTGTTGCGCAGCGCGGTCCCGAAGTCCTTGGTCGCGAGGCCGCCGTCGGCCAGCACGGCCGAGTAGTTCTCGGTGCCCACGAACGAGACCGACGGCGAGAGGGGGCTGCCGCGCCCCGCCCAGTCCGACATGCTGACCCAGAGCGCCATGAGCACGGGGACCAGCAAGAAGACCCCGAGGATGAGGATGACCGGCGCCGTGAAGAGCCACCCGGCTGCGGCCTCGCCGCGGCGGAGTCCGGAGGCTCCCCCGCGGCGAGACAGGGCGTGTCCCGCCATCGCTACTCGACGATCGCTTCGAGGTTCGACTGCACGGTGTCGAGGATCTGTGCGGGGTCTCCCGTCTTCAGCGACTCGAGCTGCGCGTTGAAGTCGGCGATCACGTCCGCAGCGCCGTCCTGGTTGGGCGGGAACTGCGCGTAGTCCGCTCCCGCGAGGAAGGGCGCGAGGTCCGGGTTGTCCGCGGTCCACTGGTCGGCGGCGGAGGTGATCGACGGCATCGGGCCGAACGCCTTCGAGAAGGCGAGCTGGCTGTCAGCACTGGTGAGGTACTCGACGAGGTCGAGGGCCGCCTGCTGGTTGGGGCTGTCGGCAGCCATGCCCCAGCAGTTCGTGAACTGCAGGGTGCCCTGGCCGCCCGGTCCTTCGGGAAGCTCGGCGACGGTGTAGTCCACGGAGCCGAAGTCGTTCGCCATCGCACCGGTGATCCAGTTGCCTTCGATCACCATCGCGGCCAGCTCCTTCCCGAGTGCCTCGCCGCCCCAGCCGGCCCCGACGTCCTTCGCGTAGGCGAAGGTGCCGTCGACGAGGTGGGTCTGCACGTACTCCAGCGCCTCGACGTTCGCGGGGTCGTCCGCGATCGCCGTGCCGTCCTTCACGAGCCCGCCGCCGGCCTGCGCCATGAACGTGCCGACGCGCTGGTACTCGGCTCCGAAGGCCAGACCCACGTGGTCGGCGGTGGTGAGCTTCTGCGCGACGGCCGCGAGGTCGTCCCAGCTCTTCGGGAGGTCGGCATCGGTGAGTCCCGCCTCCGCCCACATGCGTGTGTTGATCACGAGCGCGAGCGTGGAGAAGTCCTTGGGCGCACAGTAGAACGTGCCGTCGAGGGTGAAGTTCTCGACGAGGGAGGGGTAGAAGTCGTCCTTGTTCGAGAGCTCGTCGCCGTACGCCTGGAGGGAGCCGTTCGAGGCGTACCCGGCCATCTGCTCCGGTGCGAGGTAGAAGAGGTCGGCGGGGTTCCCGGCGGCGAAGCCCTGGGAGAGCTCCTGCGCCAGGTCGCTCGCCACCTGGAGGTCGACCTCGGTGCCGGACTCCTCGGACCAGGCGTCGAGCGCCGACTGCACTGCGGCGGTCTCGGCGTCGCCCGACGAGCCGATGAGGATCGTGAGGCCGTCGTCGGAGGAGGTGAGGTCCGTGTCGCCCTCGCTCTGCTCCTCGCCTGAGAACCCGGAGCCGCACCCGGTGAGCACGAGGGTGGTGGTGATCAGGACCGCTCCGGCGCCGAGCCAGGCGCGTGTGGTCTGCCGTGTCATGTCTCTCTCTCCTTTGATGAGGGCCGGCGGGCAGGAATTTGAACGATCAAACTCTGCATGGAATACGCTAGGTGCGGCAGTGCGGACGTGTCAAGCCGCCGGGATCGAGGAGTGCGATGGCCAAGGCCCCCACGGTGGAGGATGTGGCGGCACACGCCGGCGTCTCCCGCCAAACGGTGTCGAACGTCCTGAACACCCCGGACATCGTCCGGCCGGCCACCCGGGAGCGCGTGCTCGCCTCCATCGACGAGCTCGGCTACCGTCGGCACGCGGCGGCCCGCCGGCTGCGCCTGCGTCGGAGCTCGACGATCGGCATCCGGCTCGACCCGTACCTGGGCGGGATCTCGGGGGTGGTGCTGGATCGGTTCGTGCACGCCATCACGGAGCGGTCGAGTGATCGCGGCATGCGCATGCTCGTGTACGCGGCACGGACCCCGGAGGAGGAACTCGGCCGGCTCGCCGAACTGTGGGACGGATCCGAGATCGATGCGGCGATCCTCACCGGCACCGTGCGCGACGATCCCCGCGTCACGCGGCTGGACGCGCTCGGTCTGCCGTTCATCTCCTTCGGACGGCCGTGGGGGGATGACGACATCTCCGATCCGATGCATCTCTGGGTCGACGTGGACGGCGCGGCGGGCACCAGGGCGGCGACGACGTATGCGCTCGAGCACGGGAGCGCGGTGACCTTCCTGGGCTGGCCGTCGGGGTCAGGCACGGGGGACGATCGAGAACGCGGGTGGCGCGAGGCCGTCGGGGAGGCGGGGGCGCACGGCGCCAGGGTCGTCGCCGAGGACTCGGTTCCCGAGGCGCGTCGGGCGATCACCCGGGCGCTGGAAGACGGCATCCGGGCGGACGCCATCGTCTGCGCCAGCGACTCGCTCGCCGTGGGGGCCCTGCTCGGCCTCGCCGACGCCGGGAAGACCGTCCCGGTCATCGGGTTCGACAACACGCCCACCGCCGAAGCCTTGGGATTCTCCAGCGTCGAGCAGCGACCGGAGGATGTGGCGGAGGCGATCCTCCATCTATTGATGGGGCCGACGGGGGACGTCGTCGCGCCGCGTCGGGTCGAGTCCGGCTCGGCGCACGCGCTCATCACGCCCGAGCTCGTCGTGCGCTGATCCGGCGCGTCGCCCAGGCCGCTCCTCTGCTCAGCGCGCGGCGAGGCCGGCGAGCAGCTCGAGCACGCAGAGGGCCGCGAGTCGCACGGTGCGACCGTCCTCGGCATCCGCTGTCGCATCGACCTCGGCGATGTCGGCGCTCCGGACCCGCGGGTCGGCGGCGACACCGCGCGTGAGGGCGCGCAGCTCCCACGCCGCCAGGCCTCCGGGGACGCTGGCCGGGCATCCCGGGGCGACCGCGCGGTCGCACACGTCCACGTCGATGTCGAGGTGCACGCGGGGCCGGTCGCCCGCCCCCGCGATCTCGACCGCCTCGGCCACGACGTCGGCGATCCCGCGACGGCGCACGTCGTCGAGCGTGACGACCCGGATGCCCCAGTCCGCCGCCCGGCGCGCGTAGGCGGCGGAGTTCGCGAAATCGGCGAGGCCGATCTGCACGATCCGGGTGGGGTCGATGCGGGCGGTGGGGAGGCCGGACGCCGCCGGGGCGTCTTCGACGAGTCGTCGCATCGGCGTGCCGTTGGAGACGCCGTCGCGCAGGTCGAAGTGGGCGTCGAACGTGATCAGGCCCGTGGCCTCCGCACCGAGGGCGACCGGGTAGGTGAGGGAGTTGTCGCCGCCGAGAGCGATGACGAGGTCGGACGCTCGCGCCAGCTCCCGGACCCGCTCGATCGTCCGTGCCTCTCCGGTGTCGCCGTCCGGCTCCGGCACGTCCCCGGCATCCGCGATGCGGAGCACCTCGTCCAGGTCGATCGTCGGCGGGCCGAGGACCGTCGTGCCGTAGCGGGGGAGCGCCTCGCGGATCGCGGCCGGCGTCGCGTGGGCTCCGGTCGGGGACAGCGAGGTGCGCCAGATCGGGACGCCGAGGAGCACCGCATCGGCCGTGTCCTCGAACGCGGGCCAGGCCCCGGCGCGCGGCCAGGACGGATCGTGGGACAGCGCCATGTCAGACTCCCGGGATCAGGGCGTGGGCGACGGTGAAGATCGCAAGGCCGGCGAGGGCGCCGACGACGGTGCCGTTCAGACGGATGTACTGCAGGTCGCGGCCGACCATGAGCTCGATCTTCTCGGTGGTCTCGGCGGGATCCCAGCGCTCCACGGTGTCGGTGATGATCGAGGCGATGTCGTGCCGGTACCGGTCGACGAGGAAGACGGCCGCGTCCGAGACCCACGTGTCGACCCGGCGCTGCAGGGCGGCGTCGGTCGTGAGCCGCTCGCCGACCTCCTGCAGGGCTTGCACGGCGCGACGCCGCAGCCCGCTCTCCGGGTCGGCGAGGGAGGTGAGGAGTCCGTTCTTGGCGGTGTTCCAGGCCTCCGCCGCCAGGGCGCCGACGCGCGGGCTGTCGAAGAGAGCAGCCTTGGCGTTCTCCAGTTTCTCGCGCGTCGCGGGGTCGTTCTGCAGAGCGTCAGCGAGGCGGGACAGGTACCCGTCGATCGCGAGGCGGGCCGGATGCCGCGGATCGGCCTGCACGGCGCGGACGAACTTGACCGCCTCGTTGTACACAGTGTCGTCGATCAGGCGGTGCGCGATCTTCGGCATCCACCCGGGGAGTCGTCGGGAGACGAGTCCGGCGAAGGACGCGGCGTTCGCGTCGAGCCACCGCCCGATGCTGTCCACCGCGAGGTCGACAGCGCCGTGGTGCGCTTCCGCGTCGACGATCTTCTCCAGCCACGCTCCGGCGGGCGGCCCCCACTCCGGTGCGACGAGGTGCTCGCGGGCGAGGTCGGCGAGGAGGTCGCGCACGTCGTCGTCGCTCAGCGCGTTCAGCACCGCCGTCGCGACCGTCGCGCCCTCGGCAGCGACCCGCTCGGCATGCGGGGTCTCGCGGAGCCACTCGCCGGCGCGGAGGGCGATCGCGGTGCTGGTCAGCTTGGTGCGCACGACGTCGGCAGCGAGGAAGTTCGTCTCCACGAACTCGCCCAGCGTGCGGCCGATCTCGTCCTTGCGGTTCGGGATGATCGCGGTGTGCGGGATGGGCAGGCCGAGCGGACGGCGGAACAGCGCCGTGACCGCGAACCAGTCCGCCAGCGCGCCGACCATCCCGCCCTCCGCCGCGGCTCGCACGTAGGCGAGCCCACCGACCCGCTCCTGGAACGCGAACGCGACGATGAAGGCGAGGGCCATGAAGATGAGGGCGCCGAGCGCGACGGCCTTCATCCGCCGCAGCGCGCGCCGACGCTCCTGGTCGGCGACGGAGAGCAGCGTCGTGGGTGTTCGCGGCATGACGTCATCCTTTCACGGGGCGAGTAGCCTCGATACGTGATCGAAGACATCAAGAAGCGCGCTCTGCACCGCACCAGCATCCTTGAGGGTCAGATGCGCGGTGTCGCGCGGATGATCGAGAACGAGGAGTACTGCATGGACATCATCACGCAGTCCCGCGCGATCCAGCGCTCCCTCGAGTCGCTCAACCGTCTGCTGTTGGAGAACCACCTGCGCACGCACGTCACCCACATGTTCGAGGACGGCGGCGAGGAGCGCGACAAGGCCGTCGGCGAGCTCCTCAAGGCGTTCGACTTCGACCGCAAGTAGCGTCCGGCGGGGGGCGCCTCTCAGCCGACCGCGTACCCGTCGGCGACCGTCAGCGCCTCCTCGATCCCGGCCAGTCCCCGCACCAGCTCCGCCTCCTCGATCACCAGCGGCGGGGCGATGTGCACGCGGTGGAAGTGCGTGAAGGGCCAGATTCCTGCCCGCTTCGCGGCGGCTGCGAACGCGGTCATCGGCGCGGCATCGGTACCGGTCGCGTTGAACGGCACCAGCGGCTCCCTGGTCTGCTGGTCCCGCACGAGCTCCACCGCCCAGAACAGGCCGCGGCCGCGCACCTCGCCCACGCTCGGATGCGACGATGCCCACGCGCGCAGCGTCGGGCCGACGATCCGCTCGCCGAGGGCGCGTACCCGTTCCAGGATGCCGTCGCGGCGGAACACCTCGAATGTGGCGACACCGGCCGCGCAGGCGAGAGGGTGCCCGGAGTACGTGAGCCCGCCCGCGAACGGAACGGTGTCGAAGGCTGCGGCGATGCGGTCCGAGATCACGACGCCGCCGAGCGGGACGTAGCCCGAGTTCACCCCCTTCGCGAAGGTGATCAGATCGGGGCGCCCCTCGAAGGCGTCGATGCCGAACCAATCGCCGAGCCGGCCGAACCCCACCATCACCTCGTCGGCGATGAAGACGATCCCGTAGCGGTCGCACAGCGCGCGCACCCCGGGCAGATAGCCGGGCGGCGGAAGCAGCACGCCGTTGGTGCCGACCACCGTCTCGACGATGATCGCGGCGATCGTCTGCGGGCCCTCGAGCTGGATGGTCTGCTCCAGATGCGCGAGGGCGCGCTCCGTCTCCTGCTCCTGCGTCTCGCTGTGGAACGGGGAGCGGTACAGGTACGGGCCGAAGAACCGCACGGCGCCGGTGTCCGTGACGTCGTTCGCCCAGCGACGGGGGTCGCCGGTGAGGGAGATCGCGGTGGCGGTGGAGCCGTGGTAGCTGCGGTACATCGACAGCACCTTCCGGCGACCGGTGGCCTGCCGGGCCATGCGCACCGCGTACTCGTTCGCCTCCGCGCCGCCGTTCGTGAAGAACACCTTCTCGAAGCCGTCCGGGGCGACCTCGGCGATGAGGCGCGCGAGCTCACCCCGCACATCATTGGCCATCGACGGCTGGATGGTCGCGAGCCGCCCGGCCTGCCGCTGGATCGCGGCGACGAGGTCCGGGTGCTGATGGCCGAGGTTGAGGTTCACGAGCTGGCTGGAGAAGTCGAGGTAGGCGGTGCCCTCGTAGTCCCAGAACGTCGAGCCCTGGCCGGCGGCGACCGGCAACGGGTCGATCAGCGCCTGGGCGCTCCAGGAGTGGAAGACGTGGGCGCGGTCGTCGGCGCGCACCTGCGCTTCGGCGTCGGGGGCGGGGAGCGGAGAGGAGACTCCGTGGCGGTCGGTGAAGGTCGTCATCGTGATCGCTCCTCGTCAGTGGTTGCTCGGGAAGCCGAGGTCGATCTGCGACGGGGTGTGGTCGGGCCACCGCGTCGTCACGACCTTCGACCGCGTGTAGAAGTGCACGGACTCCGGGCCGTAGATGTGCGCGTCGCCGAAGAGGGAGTCCTTCCACCCTCCGAAGGAGTACGCGCCGACGGGCACCGGGATCGGGACGTTGACGCCGACCATGCCGACCTCGATGTCGAACTCGTACTGCCGTGCCGTCCCACCGTCGCGCGTGAAGATCGCCGTGCCGTTGCCGTAGGCGTTCGCGTTGACCAGCGCGACCGCCTCCGCATAGGTGGCCACGCGCACCACGGACAGGACCGGGCCGAAGATCTCGTCGTCATAGACGCGCATGCCAGGGGTGACCCCGTCGATCAGGCTCACGCCGAGGAAGAAGCCGTCGCCGTCGAACTCCGCGCTCGTGCCGTCGACGACGACCCTGGCGCCCTCTCCGGGGGCTCCCGCGACATAGGACGCGACGCGATCACGGTGCTCCGCGGTGATGAGCGGGCCCATCGCGCTCGCCGGGTCCGTGCCGGGGCCGATCGAGAGGCCGTCGATGCGGCGGGCGATCGCGGCGACGAGGTCGTCGGCGATGTCGCCCACGGCCACGAGCACGGACACCGCCATGCAGCGTTCGCCCGCGGAGCCGTAGGCCGCGGAGACGGCGGCGTCGGCGGCCGCGTCGATGTCGGCGTCGGGCATCACGACCATGTGGTTCTTCGCGCCACCGAGCGCTTGGACGCGCTTCCCGGCGGCAGACGCCCGCTGGTAGATCGCCCGGGCGATGGGCGTCGATCCGACGAAGCTCACCGCGTGCACCCGCGGGGAGTCGAGAAGCGCGTCGACGGCCTCCCGGTCGCCGTGCACGACGTTGAGGACGCCGTCCGGCAGGCCCGCCTCGTGGAACAGCCGTGCGAGCCACACCGCGGCGGACGGATCCTTCTCACTGGGCTTGAGGACGACGGTGTTGCCGCAGGCGATGGCCGAGGCGACCATCCACAGCGGCACCATGACCGGGAAGTTGAACGGGGTGATGGCGGCGACCACCCCGACCGGCTGCTTGACGGAGTGCACGTCGACCCCGCGGGCGACCTGCTCGCTGCGCTCGCCCTTGAGCAGATGTACGAGGCCGGCCGCGAACTCGACGTTCTCGATGCCCCGGGACACCTCGCCGGCCGCGTCGGACAGGACCTTGCCGTGCTCGGACGTGACGATCGCCGCCAGCTCGTCCGTGCGCTCCGTGAGGAGCTGGCGGAGCCGGAAGAACACGTCGGCGCGTTTGATGAGGCTCGTCTCCCGCCACGCCGGGAGTGCCGCAGCCGCGGCGGCGACGGCGGCGTCGACCTCGGCGGCCGAGGCGAAGGCGACCTCCTTCGTGACGGCTCCTGTGGCCGGGTCGAAGACGGGGCCGCGGCGCGCCGCAGCGGCCGTCTCGGTGCCGTTGATGAGATGACGGACGGTGTCCACAGGTGCTCCTTCGCAGTGGGTCGCGTATCGCACACTCTGACCGAGGGTCGCTACGCTGGGGCTCGGCCCATGCTCACAGAGAACGGAGCCCGCGCAGAGTGGCAGAGCGTCAGGAGTTCTTCTTCGGTCGGACAGACCGTCCGGATCGGCGCTCGTCGGCGCTGCGCGTCGGGGACGTCCTCGCTCTTCCCGCGGTCCAGGAGGGAGCGCCGACCGTCCTCGTCGGCGGCCCGGCACTCGAGGCCGGGGTGCGGTGGGTCCACGTCTCGGACAGCGCCGACGTCGCCCGCCTGCTCGACGGCGGCGAGCTGCTGCTCACGACCGGCGCCGCCTGGCCGACCGGCACCGCAGCACTGCGCGTGCTCGTGGCGGAGCTGGCGGCGATCGGGGTCTCGGGCATCGTGATCGAACTCGGCCCGCGGATGTCCCGCGTCCCGGACGCGGTCATCGAGGCCTGCGCCGCCGCCGGTCTCGCCCTCGTCGCGCTCGCGGTGGAGGTGAAGTTCGTCGCCGTGACCGAGGCCGTGCACCGGGCGCTGATCGAAGCGCAGACCGCGGCGCTCCGCAAACGGCAACGTCTGCATGATCTCTTCACCGCCCTCAGCCTCCGTGGCGCACCGGCCGACCTCATCGTGTCGGAGGTCGCCCGTGCGCTCGACGTCCCCGTCCACCTCGAGAACCTGGCAGGAGAGGTCGTCGCCGTCGAAGCTCTCCGCGTTCCGGTCGGCCAGGCTCTCCGTCCGCCCGGCCCGGATGGCGGTGACCGTGTGCCGGTGCAGGCGCGCGGTGTGCGCTGGGGCTGGCTCATCGCGGCGGACGGTCCACCGCATCCCGCCGGTCGCGCCACCGTCTTGGAGCTGGGGGCGACCGCCCTCGCCTTCGGTTGCCTCGCCGACGGGGAAGGCGCGTGGACCGTGCTCGCGCACCGCAGCCTCATCGAGGATCTCCTCGGCGCGCGCTTCGCCCGTGAGGAGGATGTCGAGGTCCGGCTCCGGCGGCTCGGGCTCGATCTCGCGGGCACCACCGGCACCGGGCTCGTGTTCCGCACCGACGAGGTATCGGACCGGCTGGTCGCCCGTGCGCGTGCGGCCGGTCTGGCTGCGGTGGGCTCGCGGCGCGGCGCCGACGTGGTGCTGCTCGTCGCGACCGGCGTCGGCGCCCTGTCCGATGCGGCCGTCCGCCACCTCTCCGGCGGTGCGCCCGCGATCCTCGGTCCGAGCGCCGAAGGCGTGCTCGGACTCCTGGCCTCGACCCGTGCCGCGCTCGACCTCGCCGCGCGGCCGTCCGGGGGTGACGTGCCGGCGGTCCGCCGCGTCGCCGACCGGCCGCTCGAGCGCCTCGTGTCCGCCCTGCGCGACGATCGGCGACTCCAGGCGCACAGCGAGCAGATGCTGGATCCGCTCGTGCGTCACGACAGGGATCGCCGAGGCGATCTGCTCGCCGTGCTCGCCGCTCTCGTGGCGCACCCGGGCAACCGCTCCGCCGCGGCGGCCGCGAGCCACCTCTCCCGCTCGGTGTTCTATCAGCGCCTCGCGCTCATCGGCGACCTGCTGGGCGCGGATCTGGACGACGGGGAGACCCTCGCCGCCCTGCACCTCGCCCTGCTCGCCCGCCGTCGTGATACGGCGCCGCCGCTCTGAGCGGGACGGTCAGCGTGTGCCCCAGGCGAACTGCTGCTTCTGGAGCTTCGCGTAGATGAAGGTCTCCGTCGACACCACGCCCTGGATCGGACGGATGCGGTCGTTGACGAGCGCCAGCAGATGATCGTCGTCCTCGCACACCGCCTCGACGAGCACATCGAACGATCCGACCGTGATCACGACGTAGTCGACCTCGTCGATGTCGGCGATCGCCTCGGCCACGCCCCGCGCGTCGCCGGCGACCTTGACGCCCACCATCGCCTGCCGGTGGAAGCCGAGCTGCATCGGATCCGTCACCGCGACGATCTGCATGATGCCCGACTCCGTGAGGCGCTGCACCCGCTGGCGGACGGCGGCCTCGCTCAGCCCCACGATGCGGCCGATCTCGGAGTACGAGCGGCGGCCGTCCTCCTGCAGCATCTCGACGATGGTCTTGGAGATCGCGTCGAGGGTGTGGTCCTTCTTCGACGGTGCCATGGTGCGATCCTGGCACTGCGGACGATCGCGGACAACGGGGTCCGCGTGCGCCGATCAGGCCTCGATCGGGCCGAGCCAGGCGCTCGCCGCTGTGGCGTGCGCCGACTCGGGGTCGGAGGGGTGGAACGCCCCGGCGAGGACGTCGCGGTACAGCCGGGAGAGCTCGTTGCCGGAGAAGTACGAGCCGCCACCGGCCACCAGCATCGCCTCGTCGACCACCTGCTTGGCCATCGTCACCGCCCGGTGCTTGACTCCCGAGAGCGCGGGGAACCAGCCGGCGCCGCGGTCCGCGCGCTCATCCACGTCGCGGGCGAGGGCGGCGATCTGCGGCGGGAGCGCGTCGTAGGCGAGGGCCATGTCGGCGATACGCCAGCGGATGTCCGGATCCTGGCTGTACGCGGTGCCGCTCTTCTTGGAGCGACGTCGGTGCGCCGTCGCCACGGCCAGCTCGAGGGCCCGGCGCGCTATGCCGGTGTAGACGGAGGCGAGGAGGATCTCGAAGACGGAGAAGATGCCGAAGACGATCGGGTCCGGGCTGGGTCCCGGGTCGATGCGCCGCACCACGTGCGCCGCATCCGCGACGGCGCCGTCGAGCCGCGTGGTCCGGCTCTGTGTGCCGCGCATGCCGAGGGTGTCCCAGTCATCCGCAGTGGAGACCGCGGAGGTGCGGTCGACGAAGGCGAACACGAGCTTCGGCGCGTCCGGGCTCGTGGTGTCGAGGCCGTGCAGCCCGAGCTTCGTCCACACGGGGGCGAGCGAGGTGAAGATCTTGGTGCCGGTGAAGGCGTAACCGCCGTCGCCGTCCGGGGCCGCCGCCGTGTCGCTCCCGAACAGCACGAGGTCGTTGCCGCCCTCGCTGATGCCGAACGCGAAGACCTCTCCGGCCACGGCGCCGTCCTGCACGAACTCGAGACCGGGGACCCCGCGATCCGAGAAGACCTTGGCCACGCCGGTCCAGACCAGGTGCATGTTGATCGCCAGGGCCGTTGCGGGCGCGGCGCCGGCGAGCCGCTGCTGGAGGACGGCCGCCTGCTCCACGCCGAGTCCCGCGCCGCCGCGCTCCCGGGGCACGAGGATGGACAGGTAGCCGGCTGCGCGGAGCTCGTCGAGGTCGGCCTGGGGGAAGGTGTTCTCCCGGTCGTGGATCGGCGCGCGTTCGCGGATGCGGTCGAGCAGGTCGTCGGGGAGATACGCCGACGGGTCGAAGTCGTTCATGCCAGAGCCTCCAGGAGCTGTCGGATCGATTCCTCCGGGCGGTCGCGATGCACCGAGTGGCCGGCGCCGGCCACGACCGACAGGGAGATGCGGGGGTTGCTCGCGAGCACCTCGTCGGCGAGAGCTCCGGCGAAGATGCTGTAGACGGCGGGGTCGCCGCCGATCACGTGCGTGGGCACGGTCAGGCGGGCCGCGTGTCCGCGGACGTCCCACGGCTGATTCTGGGCGCTGGTCTGCTCGACCGCCCACGCACTCGCCCGCCGGACGGCGTCGACCTTGAGCTCCTGGTCCTGCGGGTGCCAGTGCGGATGCTCCTGCCGCACGGCGTCGAGGCGGTTGTCGGCGAAGGCGCGTTCCTGGCTGTGGCGGACGATGGCCGCATCCCGCTGGACGATGTGGATCGCGGGGTCGATGAGGACCAGGCGGTGCGTCCAGCCCGTGTCGTCGGCGGCGGCCACCGTACCGGCCGCCCCGCCGAGCGAGTGCCCGACGACGGCGTCCCAGGCGCTCGACCCGGCAGGCCGCGTTGCGACGAGATCCGCGGCATACGCCGCGACGGAGTAGTCGAGGGCCCGCGGGGCGTCACCGTGGCCGCGCAGGTCCACCGCCGTCGCGTGCCAACCGGCCGCCGCGAGAGCATCGCCGAGCCGCCACATGAGTGCGCCGGACGAGCCGAGACCGTGCACGAGAAGGGCGCGTCGCCCCGCCGCGGGATCGCCCCAGCTCAGGCGGGGAAGGGTGACGGGAGCGGGCATGGCACCAGCCTACGACCGCGCCAGGACGCGGCGGGCGGAGTCAGCGCGCCGGCTCCAGCGGCGGCAGGTCGGCCGCGATGCGGAGCACTCGCGCTGCGGCCTCGTGTCCTGCGGCCAGGCGGGTCTCGAGGTCGGCGCCGTCGAGCGTCGCGGCCAGGAACCCGGAGGCGAAGGCGTCCCCCGCACCGACGGGCTCCACCACGTCCACGGTCGGCGCGGGCACGAAGACCGGGTCCGCGTCACCGGCGAAGGCCGTGGCGCCGACGTCGCCGTCCTTGACGACGAGCAGACCGCAGTGCGGAAGGTGCGCGCGGATCTCCGCGGCCGTCGCGGTGCCCCAGATGCGCTCGGCCTCGTCGCGGCCGACGAAGGCGATGTCGGCGGCGTCGGCCAGGCGCGCGAGGGTCGCGGCCGCCTCCTCGGGGCTCCACAGCGCCCGGCGGTCGTTCACATCGAAGGAGACGACGGCTCCGGCGGTGCGCGCGTCCGCGAAGAGCTGGTCGACCATCGCCACGCAGGTCGCGGACAGCGCCGGGGTGATGCCCGTGGTGTGCACGATACGGACGCCGGCGAGCTGCGCGGGGGACAGGAACCCGGGTGCCATGCGCGAGGCGGCCGAGCCGCGGCGATAGTAGTAGACCGCCGAGGACTCCACGCCGGGATCCTTGAACATCACTCCGGTCGGCGCCTCCGGGTCGACCTCGGTCCAGAGTTCGACGCGACGCTGCTCCAGCTCTGCGGAGAGGCGGCGGCCGAGAGGATCGTCGCCGAGACGAGAGGCCCAGACAGCCCGATGGCCCGCGGCCGCGACGCCGACGGCGACGTTCGCCTCCGCACCCGCGTGGGTGATCGACGCGGTGTCGGCGGTCGTGAGGTCGGCGCCGGTCGGCGTGATCAGGGCCATCGACTCGCCGACGCACACGATCGCGGGGGAGGAGGACGGGACGGAGGGGCTCATGAGGGGGTGACCGCCAGGGGCTCGGTGTCGGGATGGGGGCTGGCGTCGCGGTGACGCAGATCGGGGAAGGACCGCACGAACACGATGGAGACGAGCAGTCCGACCGCCGCGAAGATGGTGGCGGCCAGGTACGCACCGCGCCAGTCGCCGACGTCGACGAGGAAGCCGGCGACCGCCGATCCGGCCGCGGCGCCGATGAGCTGCCCGGTGCCCGCCCAGCCGAAGGCCTCGGCGGTCTCGCTGAACTTCACGCTGGCCGTGGTGATGGCGAACAGCACCGCGAGGGCGGGGGCGATGCCGATGCCGGCGAGGATGAGCGTGCCGCCCAGCCAGTAGACGTTGAGCATGACCATCGTGAGGGCGAGGCCCACCGTGACGATGAGCAGGCGGCGCGCCATCGCCCAGGGGCCGATCGGGATGTGGCCGAAGGCGAGGCCGCCGGCCAGGCTGCCGGCGGAGAAGACCGCGAGGACGAGACCCGCCGCGAGGCTGCCGTGCTCGAACGTCGCGACCACGCCGACCTCGACCGCGGAGCAGGCGCCGATGAGCAGGAATCCGATGACGGTCGCGAGGAGCACGGGCGGCTTGAGCACGACCGTGCCCAGCGCGTTGCGGCTGCGCGGGATGCGCACGCGGCCGACCTCGGGGGAGAGGATGAACCACGCACCGCCGGCGACGAGGACGATCGCCACCAGGAGCAGGCCCTCCATGGTGCCGACCTGGGTGGAGACGAGGGTGATGACGACCGGCGCCAGCACCCAGATGATCTCCTGCAGGGACGCGTCGAGGGAGAACAGCGGGGTGAGCTGACCGGCGTTCACGAGCTTGGGGTAGATGGTGCGGACGGCCGCCTGCACCGGCGGCGTCGAGAGGCCGGCGATCATGCCCAGGGCCATGTATCCCGGGACCGAGAGGGGCAGCAGTCCCAGGCCGAGTACCGCGATGACGCAGACGGACAGGGTGAGGGTCAGCACCCGCCGCATGCCCCAGGCGCCCATCCACCGGCTGGTGATGGGGCCGGCGACCGCTTGGCCGACACTGGTCGCGGCGAGCACGAGGCCCGCCGATCCGTACGATCCGGTCTGCTGCTCGACGTGCAGCAGGATCGCCAAGGACATCATCCCGTTGGGGAAGCGCGCGGTGAGCTGGGCGGCGATCATGCGGCCCACTCCCGGCGTGCGAAGAAGATCCCGATAGCCCGCCACCCGACAACGGTACCGGGCGGCGGGGACGTCGGTGCGATGGGCCGTCGATGGACACGCCGCGACACGCCGTGGACACGCCGGACGACGAATTCCACAGGCCTGGGGATGTCGGATGCCCCTCGTAGGGTGCCTCCTGTGGATGGATCTCTCCCAGGCTCCTCCCAGCCGCGATTTCCCGCGGGTCGCCGACCCCGGGAGAGGGGGTCCGCCTGTGGAAGAAACGGTGGACAACCTGTGTTGTATCTGTAGAGAGCGGTGGAAAAACTACACGGATGTAACTACTACCCCTTGTGGTCGCACCGAATGTCCGTCCCTATATGTAGTATTGAGATCCCGGCGGAGGTCTGCCGGAGAAACCAGAGATTTGAGGGGTTCAGATGTCGATCACGGTGTACACCAAGCCTTCCTGCGTCCAGTGCAACGCGACCTACCGTGCCCTGGATGCCAAGGGCATCGAGTACGAGATCCACGACCTGTCGGAGGACCCGACGGCGCTGGAGCAGGTCAAGGCGCTCGGCTACATGCAGGCTCCCGTCGTCGTCACCGACGAGGACCACTGGTCGGGCTTCCGTCCCGACAAGATCGACGAGCTCGCGTCCCGCCTGGCGTAGTCCGACAGGCTCACCGACCCGGCCCTTCGACAGGCTCAGGAACCCAAGGAGAGAGCTATGAGCGCCGTCGCGACCGCTGCGCCGCTCCTGGTCTACTTCTCGAGCGTGTCGGGTAACACCGCGCGCTTCATCGAGAAGCTCGGGCTTCCCGCCCGACGCATCCCCCTCCACCGGAACGAAGAGGACCTCGTCGTCGACGAGCCCTTCGTCCTGGTCACCCCCACCTACGGCGGAGGTGCCGGGCGCGGGGTCGAGAAGGGGGCCGTGCCCAAGCAGGTGATCCGGTTCCTCAACGACGAGCGCAACCGGCGTCACATCCGCGGGGTCATCTCCGCGGGCAACACCAACTTCGG
Organism: Microbacterium sp. C-MGS6; assembly: GCF_058140415.1. Lineage (NCBI taxonomy): Bacteria > Bacillati > Actinomycetota > Actinomycetes > Micrococcales > Microbacteriaceae > Microbacterium > Microbacterium sp. C-MGS6. The sequence continues at coordinate 2,962,755 of NZ_CM176934.1, read as the reverse complement.
CGACGCGTTCTGCCTCGCCGGCGACATCATCAGCCGCAAGTGCCACGTGCCTCACTTGTATCGGCTCGAGATCTTCGGCACACAGGACGACGTGGATCGCGTGAGCGACGGATTGGAACGACGGTGGAATCTTCAGTGACCGAGACAGTGGCATTCAAGGTGAACCCCGCATACGAGGGTCTGGACTACCACGCCCTCAACGCGATGCTGAACCTGTACGACGCGAACGGGAAGATCCAGTTCGACGCCGACAAGCGCGCCGCGCGGGAGTACTTCCTGCAGCACGTGAACCAGAACACGGTGTTCTTCCACTCGCTCAAGGAGCGCCTGGACTACCTCGTGGAGAAGGAGTACTACGAGGGCGCCGTCATCGAGAAGTACTCGTTCGACTTCGTGCAGAAGCTCAACGACCTCGCCTACTCGAAGAAGTTCCGCTTCGAGACGTTCCTCGGCGCGTTCAAGTACTACACGAGCTACACGCTGAAGACGTTCGACGGCAAGCGCTACCTCGAGCGCTTCGAGGACCGCGTCGTGATGACCGCGCTCGCCCTCGCGGACGGCGACGAGAAGCTCGCCGTGAACCTCGTCGAAGAGATCATCTCCGGTCGCTTCCAGCCGGCCACCCCGACCTTCCTCAACGCGGGCAAGGCGCAGCGCGGCGAGCTCGTCAGCTGCTTCCTGCTGCGCATCGAGGACAACATGGAGTCGATCGCCCGCGGCATCAACTCCGCGCTGCAGCTCTCCAAGCGCGGCGGCGGCGTGGCCCTGCTGCTGTCGAACATCCGCGAGTCGGGTGCCCCGATCAAGCAGATCGAGAACCAGTCCTCGGGCATCATCCCCGTCATGAAGCTCCTCGAAGACAGCTTCAGCTACGCCAACCAGCTCGGCGCGCGTCAGGGTGCGGGTGCGGTGTACCTCAACGCCCACCACCCCGACATCATGCGCTTCCTCGACACCAAGCGCGAGAACGCCGACGAGAAGATCCGCATCAAGACGCTGTCGCTCGGCGTCGTGGTGCCGGACATCACGTTCGAGCTCGCCAAGAACGACGAGGACATGTACCTGTTCTCGCCGTACGACGTGGAGAAGGTCTACGGCGTTCCGTTCGGCGACATCTCGGTCACCGAGAAGTACCGCGAGATGGTCGACGACCCGCGCATCAAGAAGACCAAGATCAACGCGCGCGAGTTCTTCCAGACCGTCGCCGAGATCCAGTTCGAGTCCGGCTACCCGTACGTCATGTTCGAGGACACGGTCAACAAGGCCAACCCCATCAAGGGGCGCATCAACATGTCCAACCTCTGCAGCGAGATCCTGCAGGTGAACACGCCGACCACCTACAACGACGACCTGTCGTACAAGGAGATCGGCAAGGACATCTCCTGCAACCTCGGCTCGATGAACATCGCGCTGTCGATGGACGCCGACGACCTCGGCCAGACGGTCGAGACCGCGATCCGCGCGCTCACCGCGGTCAGCGACCAGAGCCACATCGGCTCGGTCCGTTCGATCGAGGACGGCAACGACCGGTCGCACGCGATCGGCCTCGGCCAGATGAACCTGCACGGCTACCTCGCCCGCGAGCACGTGTTCTACGGCTCGGAGGAGGGTGTCGACTTCACGAACATCTACTTCTACACCGTGCTGTTCCACGCGCTGCGCGCCTCGAACCAGCTCGCGATCGAGCGCGGCACGACGTTCGACGGGTTCGCCGACTCCACCTACGCGTCCGGCGAGTTCTTCGACAAGTACATCGACCGGGCGTGGGTGCCGGAGACCGAGAAGGTCAAGGAGCTCTTCGCGGGCAAGCACATCCCGACGCAGGAGGACTGGGTCCAGCTCAAGGCGTCGATCCAGGAGCACGGCATCTACAACCAGAACCTGCAGGCCGTGCCACCGACGGGCTCGATCTCCTACATCAACAACTCGACCTCCTCGATCCACCCGATCGCCTCGAAGATCGAGATCCGCAAGGAAGGCAAGCTCGGTCGCGTCTACTACCCGGCGGCGTTCATGACGAACGACAACCTGGAGTACTACCAGGACGCGTACGAGATCGGCTACGAGAAGGTCATCGACACGTACGCCGCGGCCACGCAGCACGTCGACCAGGGTCTGTCGCTGACGCTGTTCTTCAAGGACACCGCCACCACGCGCGACATCAACAAGGCCCAGATCTACGCATGGCGCAAGGGCATCAAGACGATCTACTACATCCGTCTGCGTCAGCTGGCGCTCGAGGGCACCGACATGACCGAGTGCGTCTCGTGCATGCTCTGACACTTCGACAGGCTCAGTGACCCAGGAACTAGGACAAGAATGACTCCTCACTCCCCGCTCAAGCTGGTCTCCAGCGTGCAGGCGATCAACTGGAACCGCATCCAGGACGACAAGGACCTCGAGGTCTGGAACCGTCTGGTGAACAATTTCTGGCTGCCGGAGAAGGTGCCGCTGTCGAACGACGTGCAGTCGTGGAACACGCTCACCCCCGACGAGCAGCTGCTCACCATGCGGGTGTTCACCGGGCTCACGCTCCTCGACACGATCCAGGGCACCGTCGGCGCGGTGTCGCTGATCCCCGACGCGATCACGCCTCACGAGGAGGCCGTCTACACGAACATCGCGTTCATGGAGTCGGTGCACGCGAAGAGCTACTCCTCGATCTTCTCGACGCTCGCGTCGACGAAGGAGATCGACGAGGCGTTCCGCTGGTCCACGGAGAATGCGAACCTTCAGAAGAAGGCGCAGATCATCATGGACTACTACCAGGGAGACGACCCCCTCAAGCGCAAGGTCGCCTCCACGCTGCTGGAGTCGTTCCTGTTCTACTCGGGCTTCTACCTGCCGATCTACTGGTCCTCGAAGGCGAAGCTGACGAACACGGCCGACCTCATCCGCCTCATCATCCGCGACGAGGCCGTGCACGGGTACTACATCGGCTACAAGTTCCAGCGCGGACTCGAGACGGCCGACCAGGCGCGCAAGGACGAGCTCAAGGACTACACGTTCTCCCTGCTCTACGAGCTCTACGACAACGAGGTGCAGTACACGCAGGACCTCTACGACGGCGTCGGCCTGACCGAGGACGTCAAGAAGTTCCTGCACTACAACGCCAACAAGGCCCTCATGAACCTGGGCTACGAGGCGATGTTCCCCTCCAGCGTCACCAACGTGAACCCGGCGATCCTGTCGGCGCTCTCCCCGAACGCGGACGAGAACCACGACTTCTTCAGTGGGTCGGGCTCGTCCTACGTCATCGGCAAGGCCGAGGCCACGGAAGACGACGACTGGGACTTCTGAGGAACCGCGGGTGCGGAATTGCGCGCATATGAATCGCTCTCTTCATACGACTTTGAGCGTCTAGTTAGGGACCTTCTTCAAGCCGAATGGAAGGAGAGGCTCGAGTCGTTCTCTCCTGGGCCGGATGGTGGGGTCGACGTCCGGCTTCTGCGCGCTGGCGCACTGCGTACCGTCCAGTGTAAGCACTCGCCGGGACGAACGCTCCTTCAGCTTAAGTCGAAGCTGGAGCGTGAAGCTAGAAAGGTGGCTTCAAGCGACCTTGGCGAGTACTGGCTAGCGACAACAGCGCGCGCGAGCCCGGGAGCGAAAGCTACAATCGCCGCAATATTTGGGAAACAGAAGCTGCGGCAAGAGCACATTCTTGCATGTGAGGATCTCGAGAACCTTCTCGATCGTCACGGTGAGGTTGAGCGCCTGCACGTGAAGCTATACGTTTCGAGCCTGGCGGTGCTAAAGACTGTTTTGCATCATGCAGTATACGAGCGGCAACGATATTTTCTCGAGCGCGCCGCAAGGCGGGCGAGACTATTCGTTACGAGTGACGCGACTCAGTTCGTGCACGAATCGCTAGGGAAGTACGGGATGTCGATCATCACCGGTCCTCCCGGGGTGGGGAAGACTACACTCGCAGAATCGGTAGCTCTGACATATGCTGCGGACGGCTACGAGGTCTTCGACGTTCGGAATGCCTCGGAGATAGAGAACGTGTGGCAGCCCGGTGCGAAGCAGCTGTTTCTGTACGACGACTTTCTCGGTCAAACAAGCCTTATGGAGAAGCTGTCGAAGGGTGAGGATCACTCCCTCGACTTACTAGCGCAGCGACTACGCGATTCGAAATCACACAAGATGATTCTGACCACGCGTCAGTACATCCTGACTGCAGCTCAAAGCACCTATAGTAAGTTGCGAACTGCCCGCGTTCTCGATTCAAACGTTGTTGTAGATGTCAGTACGTACAACGCGTTTCAACGCGGACATATCCTGTTCAATCATATTTACTACTCCGGGCTAGGGCAGGCCGCTAGGCGAAGTATTATCCGCAATCGCGCCTATCTCCGAGTGATTAGGCACCCCAACTACAATCCTCGTCTGATCGAGTCGATTGTGTCCGCTGCTCAAGCACTTGGGGGTGGGTCGAAGGGCGCAGGGTTTGCGGAGTTCATGTTGAGTTCGCTGAACTCGCCCTCTGCCTTGTGGAACAGTGTGTACGAGGTGGAGCTCTCCAGTGCCCAGAGAGCGCTGGCGTTAGCGATCTGTGTCGGGTTGACGGATACTTCCAAGGCAAGTGCAAGTGCGACTGCGCAATCGGTTTTATCGGCGTGGGGTGAATCTACGGTGGTAACTGACTCTGACGTAGACGTCCTCGAGGGTATTTTTATTGATGTTGACCGAGACGCGTTCGGAGAATATGAGTTCTCGGCAAAAAACCCAAGCATCAGAGACTTTCTACTATCGCGACTCTTTTCAGATCTTCGAGCTTTCAGGGCGCACCTGCAATCAGCAGAACCTTCATCGATCGCAGTCCTCTTCGCAATGCTGAGTGGCAAGGGAATCCGCGCCTCCAGGCCGTGGCAGGATCTTGAGGTTCCAAGCCGGGTGGCTCTTTTGGGAGCAGTCGATGAGTTCTTCGTGCCGATTCTGAGGCGGTCTCGAGGACTAGACGGTCTACGGCTCGTTGCCATGGGCATGGGCGTTCTGGATGATCATGCTCACAGGGGTCGGGTTAGCGCGACAACCGACATACTGAAGCTCACGCATGATTTCATGCGTGAGGAGTCAGATGTTGACGCGCGTATTCGGGCGTACTGGGCGCTTGAGCCGTTGCTGACTGCGAGTGAGGCGGAGATTCTCGCCACGGAAGTTCGCCGAGTATGGGTCGATGATGAGATTGGGATGCACGACATCTCAGCGGCTCACGAGTTTGAGCGCGAATGCGAGTCTGGGGTGGAGTCACATCTCGAAGCCATGCTTGTCGAGAGCATCGAATGGGCCCTCGATGATCCCGACAGGGACGGGTACGATTCGGATTTTGAATTGCTCCACGCTTTGCAGAGCGTACTCGAGTCTTTCCCGGTCGAATTTGTGGACGTGCAAGAGAGAGTCCGGGAGCGGTTGAATGAAGTATGGGAGCCCGACCCGGACGACGACTTCGACCGTCGTGAGTGGTCGAACAGCGACCGCGAGGATCTTCACGAGGTCGATGTCCTCTTCGCTCACCTTGGATGAACCTGGGCTACGGCATCGGCAAGGCCGAGGCCACGGAAGACGACGACTGGGACTTCTGAGTCCGTGGTGCGGCGCCACGCCGTGTGGCGCCGCACCAGGTTCGGGGCGACGCACTGTTCGGCGGTTCCTCGACGCGGCGGCGCAGCTTGATGGGGTCGCTCGCGACGTGCGGGTTCAGGCACCGTGATCTCGTGAGGCGGGCGTGAGATAAGACGCAGGGGCATCCTTCGTGTTCCGGCAGAGATCGCGGGAGCCCGAACCTCAGCGTGCGCTCAGGACGAAGGCCAGAACCGCTCCCAGGACGGTGCCCGCGAGCATCGCGGCGGCCGTCCAACCGACGACGCGACCTCGGGCGACCTGGCGTTTCGTCGCGTACACGCCCGCGCCGAGGCCACCCACCACCACTGCCGCCATCGTCACGCCGGCGACGAGCGCTTGGACCCCGTAGTCCGGCGTCGGCGGGGCAGGATCGACGAGCGGAGTCGCGAAGCGGTAGGTCATGACGACGCCGAGGGCGACGAGCGAGACCGCGGTCATCGCTGCGATCAACCCCCACGCTGTCGATGTGCGCATCCGTCACCTGTTCTTCGCGGAGTTCGATGACCGGAGGTCGCCACAGGCAGAACGCGGGTCAGTGACCCGCGGCGCGCTCCGCTTCCTTCTCCGCGACGATCCTCCGGAGGCCCGAGCTGGAGAACCGATGGTCTCGGCTGTTGAAGTAGAGCTCGATGCCACTCTCCTCGCAGTACGCGCGGCCGGTGAAGTCCCGATCGCGGTACTCATCCCCGACGATGCGCACATCGAGCTTGAAGGACCGAAGGATGTCCTCGAGGTCCTGCTCCGTCGAGTACGGCACGATCTCATCCACGTGCTGACAGCCGCGAAGCTGGATGTAGCGCTCCACGACCGTCTGCGTCGGCGCGTTCTTCTCCGGGCGGTCCAGGGTCGGATCCATCTGCAGGCCGACGATGAGGTAGTCGCACTGCCGCTTCGCCTCGGCGAGCATCATGATGTGCCCTGCGTGCAGCAAGTCGAAGGTGGAGAAGGTGATCCCCACTCGCGGTCCGGGGTTGTAGTCGCGCCGTTGCGCCATGGACTCGTCAGACAAAATGTTCCCCCCTGTTTCCCGTACTCTACCGGCCCGCGCTCGCGCGTCGATTCCGGTCGCGGAGTCGCTCGCGTCAGGCGCCGTCGCCGAGCACCGGAACGCCCCAGATGCGTGCCGCGTCAGAGATCAAACGGTCCATGCCGTCCGGTGACTCCCGGCGAAGCGGCGCGTCGTCCCTGGTCACCGGGACCGGGATCGTGGCCTGTCCCGCTCCCTGCGAGACCACGATCTCGAGGGTCGGGTAGAGGAAGGCGCCCTCCTGGATGGCACCTCTCGTCACGCCCTGGATCCGATCCCGCGGCACGCTGTATGCGGTGAGGAGACGGTCCCCGCCGCGGACCACCCGGAACCCCGAAGGGTCGATGACGCCCGTGGGGCTCGCCGTCAACAGGCCGCGGGGGGCGGGGCCGAGTGCGAGGAGGGGGATCGCACGTGACAGGTAGGCTGCAACACCGTTGAGCGCGTAGGAGCCGAAGGCTCGCGCCTGCGGCTCGCGCTCCCGCAGTGCTCGCCGCTGGGTGCGCTGCAGTCGTTGGATGCGTCCGAGCACGATCCAGATGATCAGACCCGCGAGCAGTACCCCCGTCGCGAATACCAGCGATGTCGCCACAGGCGGCTCGCCCTCGACCAGGGGACGCACGAGTGTCCCCCAGACGAAGAACGCCGCCAGGGCCACAGCCATCGCGAGCATCAGTCTGTTGGCGGGCGGGTTCCGGCGCACGAGGGCTCTCTTTCAGGAAGCAGTGAGGGCGAGGGTTGTTGGGGCTGGTTGACACCCGGCTCGCGGCGGCTCAGCCACCCATGAGGAACGCGGCGGCGGGAAGGACCGACACGGCCCCCAGCACGGTTCCCGCGACCGGCCACGCGTAGCCGACGCGGTCGGCACGGGCGAAGACGAGCCCGATGACGCCGAGGATGAGGGCGGTGCCACCGAAGAGGACCGCGAGCGGCAGCGTGAGGAACAACAGCCATCCGTAGTTCGGGTCCGCCGTCCCCGCCAGGACGAAGACGATCGCGGTCGGCAGGATCCCGACGAGCGCCACGACGGTGGCCGCGACCCCACATCCGAAGGCTCGGCGACGAGGTGACGGGATGATCTGGCTCACGGGGCGATCCTAGCCACAGCCTGATCGCGCGACGAAAGCGTCGTTCTCGGTGACCACGGCTCCTCGCGATCGGAGGATGCGAAGATGAGGGGCGAGCCGGGGGAGGGGGCCGATGAACACCGAACATGACGAGGACGTCGGCGCGTTGTGAGGGGTCGTCGGCCCGGTGCTCCGCGGCGGCGGTCAGTCGACGAGGGGATCGGAGGGCGCATGCGATCGATGACCCCGATGCCGGGGGACCCGTGGCCGCACGACATGATCATCACCGTCGACGATCGCCCTCACGCCCTGCTCGAACTGCTCTGGGTCCGGGAGGCGCACGGGCTGGTCCCCGTCGACGACGCGCTCCCGCCGCTCCTGGTCGACCGGCCAGCGGAGGCGGAGCGGCCCGTGGACGCGCAGACCCGTGATCACTGGGCGGAGGTCTGGCCCCGGATCTGGGACAAGGCTGTCGCGCACGCCGCGACGGAGCCGGATCGGACGTTGTTCGACCGCGCCCTCGATCCGACGATGGGTCCGGATGAGCGGGAGACGCTGCTCGGCCAGCTCGTCGGCCCCACGGCGCGGGATGAGTTCGGAGACGATGTCTTCGGCGACGCGGCCTACCGCGAATGGGAGCGGCGTGGCTCCGACGCGCACCTCGCGACGAACCGCACGACACTCGCGGACAGCCCTGAACACCGGGACGTGGCGACTCTCGCCGACGCCTGGCGTCGGGGCCTCGGGAAGGTGGTGACGCTGCCGTGCCGCGGGGTGTACGTCCGGCAGATCGGTCCTCGCGCCCTCCTGGTCACCGATGAGGTACGGAACGACGCCGCCACGTATCGCACGGCGCTGGAATCGTTCCGCCGGTCATCCTCGCAGCGACCGTCGACGGCGTGAGGCTTCCGCGCGCGACGTCAGAGGACCAGCGGGAGGAAGGACACGATCAGGCCGACGGCACCGACCGCGGCGAAGACGACCCCGACGGTCCGCAGGACCCGGCGCAGATGCGGCGGCTCACCGATCCGGATGCGGGCCGGGTCGTTCGAGCTGTGGAACCCGTCGAGCCATCCATCGGTGGCGGCCGTGGGCTCGCTGCGGCGCAGCGGTCTCTCGTGGAAGTCGCCGGCCGCGAACCAGCGAGCGGTGCGGCGGCCGTCCCGATCGATCACGGCGATCTCGACGGGGATCCACTGCCCCTCGACGAGCCGGATCAGCAGGGCCACGATGAGGAGCGGCACGCCGATACCGAGGCCGATCCAGGACAGCACCTCGCCGACGACGGAGAGGGTGTCGACGAGCTGCACGAGTCCATCGTAGAGACGCATGCATCCGGAGTCGTGCGAGACGCGGCGCCCGATCACGGAGGACCGCTCGCTGATCCGCCGTCATACTGCATCCTTCCCACGGATAGTCTGACCGGCATGACGGATTCTGCCGACATCCCGACGTCCCGCCCGATGGACGCCTGGCTCGACGCGCTCAGTCAGCCCACCGGTTCGCCTGGTGGAGGTGCGGCGTCGGGGGTCATGCTCGGCCTGGCCGCGGCACTGATGGGCATGGTCGCCGGATACACCCGCGAGGATCCTGCTGTCGCCGAGAGCACCGGCCGCCTCGACCCCGTGCGCGCGGAGCTCCTGCAGGCCGTCGAGGCGGACGGCGTGGTGTCGGCTGGCTTCGGTGCCGCGCTCGCACTGGCACCGGAGGACCCGGCACGGGAGGAGAGGGTGCGGAACGCCGCCCTCGACGCCGCTGCGTCCGTCGCGCGCCTCGGCCGCATCGGTATCACCCTGGTCGCGGAGGCGCGCACTCTCGCGTCGCGCGGCAACCCGCACCTCGCCGTGGACCTCGCCGTCGCGACGGAGGCCCTGGAGGCCGGCCTCTCGGGTGCCTCCCTGAACCTCCGCGCCAACCTGCAGCTCGCTCGCGCACACGGCGCCTCGCCGTCCATGCGGTCCGGGCTCGACGAGGAGGTCGGGCGATTGGCGGAGGCGCGGACCCAGGTCTCGCGGATCACGGCGGAGCTGTCCGCGCGCCTGGACTGACGTGGCGCACGAGGAAGCGCTGCATGCGCGCGCCGCGGAGGTCCTGAACAGGTGGAGTCTCTCTCCGGACGGGCCCCTCCGGTCCGGAGAAGCGGGGATCGTCGTCCCGGTCCGGCGGACGGACGGTCTCATCGCCGTGGTGAAGGTGGAGCAGCCGGGGCCGGAGTTCGACGCGGCGGTCGTCGGGCTGGGGCGGTGGGACGGGCGAGCCATCGTCCGGCTCCTCGCGAGTGCCCCCGATCAAGGCGCGATGCTCCTCGAACGTCTCGATGCCGAGCGCAGCCTCGAGGCGATGGAGGACGACGATGCCACGCGCGTCGTCGGTTCCCTTCTCGAACGCCTGCACCGCGTCGACCCGCCGCCAGGTCTTCCGCGCCTGGAGGCGGTGGTGTCGCAGATGCTGAACGATGCGACGGGAGCGGCGGTGCTGCTGTCGGGCGAGGACCGACGACGATTCGACCGGTGGCTGCACCTCGTCGCGGACGTCGCTGCGATGCCCGGCAGCCGGTTTCTGCACTGGGACCTGCACTTCGGCAATGTCCTCGGCGCGGAGCGCGAGCCGTGGCTGGCGATCGACCCCGAGCCGCTCATCGGCGACGCGGGCTTCGATCTGTGGCCGGCTCTGGACAGTGGATGGAGCCGGGACCCGCGTACCGCCGATGCGGCACGCATCGTGCGTCGTCGGTTCGACATCCTCTCCAACATGCTCCACCTCGACCGCGCATGCGCGGCCCGCTGGACGAGCGCGCGGCTCCTCCAGAACACGCTCTGGGAGATCGAGGACGGCCGGCCCACGATCCCGACCGCCGCGAAGGTGCTCGACGATGCGCTTCGGTCTGCAGGGCTGTCTTGATAGCATCCCGCCCATGAGCACGCCGGACTCCGATGCCGCTCGGCCCGAGCACGACCGCGCCGCAATTAAGGAGCGGGTGTACGCCACCTTCACGGGCCTCGCCATCGTGCTCGTGCAGAACTCCAACGTGGAGCACACCAGCGCCCTGCAGGCCACGGTGACTCTGCTCGTCGGCATCGTCGCCATCGCCCTCGCGGGCTTCGCCGCCGATCTGGTCGCCCATCTCGCGGCGCACGGCAGCTTCCCCCGAGGGTCCGAGCTGCGGGATGTGCTGCGGCTCACCGGTACAGCGCTGGGATCGGCGGCGATGCCACTGCTCGTCCTCCTCGTCGCCGTGCTCGGATGGATCGAGCTGCGGACGGCGCTGACCATCGCGTCGATCGTCTACGTCGCGATCCTAGGACTCATCGGATACGTCGCCGTCCGCCGGACGGGAGTGAGCGGATGGCAGCAGCTCATCGCCCTGGGGATCCTCGTCGGGCTCGGCGGCATCGTCGTGCTCGTCCAGCAGCTCGCGCACGGACACTGACGGACACACCCGTTGCGCGGGCCGTACGCATGGTTCATCCTGAACGTGCTGCACCGATCGACTCGGGGGGGCCTTGCCGGTCGCGCTGCGGCCGACGGAGCGCCTGCCACCCAACTCCCTCCCCCGGCGGGCGCTCCGCTGCGCGAGAGGGTGCTCGCTTGCGCGAGAATCCCGGGACTCACCCGGGTGAACATCGCTCAGCCCCTTTTCGCTGAAGGAGCTTGTGCCTATCGTCGGTGACCAACGGCGGGCTGTCGCAGGTCGGGGAACCCGTCACTCGGATCATCGGCGAGATCGAGGGACACCATGCACACCGAGACGACGCGATCGCGTACGCGCACGGCAGGGGCTCTTCTGGCGACGGCCATCGCTGCGGCGATGGTGCTCTTCGGAGCCACCCCGGCATCGGCTCTGTGGGATCCCGATCCGGTGCTTCCGCGGGCCGGCTTCTTCACGCAGGTCACCATCACCGGCTCGCAGTACCCGACGAACGTGACCGGCGAGCTGACGACGCTGGGGCCCACGCCCGGCCCCTATCCGGCGACCGGGGCCTCCGTGGAGGCCGTGAGCCCCCAGCTGATCACCATCGCCGATCCGGTCTCGGGGGCGACGGCTTCGGCGTACTGCATCGATTTCAGTACCGAGACCGGCGTCGGGGCGGGCTACAACATCGGCGAGTGGGACGAGTCCAACGTGCCCAACCTCGACTACATCAACTACATCCTCACCAACTACTTCCCGTTCGACACGAGCAACCCGATCTCCGGGCTCACCCTCGCCCAGCAGGTGGCGGCCGTGCAGAGCGCGATCTGGTACTTCAGTGACGGATTCGTCCTGGCCACCGGCACCGCCGCGACCATCCGGAACGCCACGGCCGCTGTCGTCCAGGATGCGCTGGACAGCGGAGGTCTCCCGGAGCCGTCGGTGCCGACGCTCGGCATCGAGCCCGGCACGACGACGATCCCGGAAGACGGCTCGATCGTGGGACCGTTCACCGTCTCGGGCACCGCCAGCGGCACGCTCGACGCCGCCGCGGGCGTCGAGGTCTTCCTCGATCAGGCCGGAACCCAGCCCGTTCCCGTCGGCACCGCCGTCGCGTCCGGTGCGCAGCTCTGGGCGCGCTGGACCGGACCCGCGGCACCCGTGAACGGCTTCCGGATCACGGCGCAGGTGCCCCTGACGCAGGGCACGGTCTATCTCTACGACCCGGAGTCCTCGGACAGACCCGCAGCGCAGAAGCTGGTCCTCGCGCAGACGACGACGCTCCCGGTCCGCGCCGGGGTCCGGGCGACGCCCTACGCCTCCGGCGAGATCACCGTGCAGAAGATCATCACCGGTGACGGCGCGGGACTTCAGGGCGCCATCACGATCGACCTGGCCTGCACGCCCGCCCCGGCACCCGGCGTCGTCGTCTCCGCCACGATCCCCGCCGGAGCGACGGCCGCCGACCCCGTCGTCTTCTCCGGGCTGCCGGATGGCGCGACCTGCACGGTCAGCGAGTCCGCGGACGGCGCCAACGACGCGGTCACGCTCGCCGCGCAGACCATCGAACCGGCGACCGTGACGGTGGACGCCGCTGCGACCACCCCGGTGGCGGTGACCGTGACGAACACCTACGACCCCGTCGAGTCGCCGAGCAACGGCGGCGGCGAGGAAGGCGGCGAGGGCGGCGGTGAGGGCGAAGGGCTCGCCGCCTCCGGGCCGACGCCGATGACGGGCGCGCTGACGGTGGCCGGGCTCGGTCTCCTGCTCGCGGGTGCCCTGCTACGGGTGCGGCGACGGGCGAACCTGCGCTGACGATGCCTCGTCCTCGTCCTCCCGCCGCGTCAGATGGTCGGCGAGTTCGGGCACGAGCACGAGGACGACGTCGACGAGCTTCCAGTCCAGCTCGTGGCACTCCTGGCGCGCGCGGTCGAGGTCGGCCAGGGAGGGCAGGGCATCGTCGACGGGCACGATGAACGCTTCGACGTGGAAGAACTGGCCTTGATCCCTCGTCCGCACCGCGACGTCGCGGACCCAGGGCAGGGTGCGGAGGTGGTCCAGCACGGCGTGGGAGTCGGGGTGCGGCTTCTCGTCGTCGAAGGTCGTCGCCCTGGTGTCCATGAGGTCGGTGATCGCCGCGCGGGTGTTGCGCCACCCGTCCCAGAGGATGCTCCCCGCGATGAAGGTCGCCGCGGCGGCGTCCGCCCACCACAGCCCGAGCCCGATCCCGCCGACCCCGACGATCGAGCCGGCCGCGGTCATCCAGTCGGCCTTGTTCATGTCCGCATCGGCATAGAGGACCTTGTTGTGCAGATCCTTGGCCAGGCGCATCTTCACACGCCCGAAGTAGATCGGCAGCGGAATGGTCAGCGCCATCATGCCCATCATCAGCCAGCCCGACCAGATCACGTGTCCGAACACCTGGACCGACCCGATCGGAGGCCGGTCGCCGCTCACCAGCCCGATGACGGAATCGACCAGGAGGAACGCGCCCATCGCGAACAGGGCGACGCCGGCGACGAGGTGGGCCACACCGACGGAGCGGAAGAACCCGTACGGGTATTTGACGGTCGGCGGCTTCGCGATGATGCGGACGGCGACGAGGAAGGCGATCGGCGGGGCGAGGGAGAGCAGGTCCTCGATCCACGCGGCCTTCATCGCCTGCGAGCTGCCCATGACGAGGTAGACGCCGGTGATCGCCACCGCGAGGAACGCGAGCGTGAACCACTCGTAGCGGATCGCTCGACGCAGGGTGTCCTGCTGCGCGGGCGGAAGGTCGGGATGAGCCCTCATCGCGCGGCTCCTCGTTCGAGCAGGAAGGTCTCCAGGGTGGTGAGGAACCGGTTCTCCCCCAGAACGGTGAGCATCACGTGCTTCTTCGTCTCGCCTGCGGTCGTCGCGTCGTCGAACGGGACGGTCATCGCCGCCTTCTCGACCCAGGGGGTGTCGTCGGTGAACCCGCCGACGGCCAGGTCGAGGGCATGGTCGTGCAACCGCTCGGCCAGGTTCGCCTCGCTGTCGACGGTCCAGACGACGGTCGCGTCCAGCGTCTCGGCGAACTCCTCCACGAGGCGCACTTCGACCCCGGCGGGGTCCGACGTATCGGTCGTGTCCGTCCACGGCGGGTTGTGCGTGATCCCGACCCGGATCTGGCCGTCGCGGGCCTTGTCGAGGGTGCCGTCGACATCGGCGGGGATCGCCGTGCAGCCGGCGAGCGCTGCCGCGATCGCGAGCCACCCTCCGATGATCCCGATCTCGCGGAGAAGTGGTCTTCCGGTGCTCATCCTGCGCATCGGCGCGCGACGACCAGGCCTGCACATCGCTTCGTTCGCTCCTCTGGGGTAGGAAAAACGCGCCGCACAGGCGACGCGAAGGGCATGGCTCTCACCATAGCCCGACCGGGTCATCGTCCTCTGGTCGTCCGGCCTTCCGGCTCCGACCCGTCGTCGTCGTTCTCGACGCGGATGCGCCGTCCCTCCTCGATGTCCTTCCGCTCCTTCTCCGCCCGCTTGTCGCTCTGGCGGGTGTCGCGTGCGGGGAGCTGGATGTCGCGCTCGGCGGCGATCCCGGCCTGAAGCTGGCGGCCGCGTTCCAGCTCCGCGTCGAATTCCGCGCCGAACAGCAGGGCGAGGTTCGCGATCCACAGCCACAGCAGGAACACGATGACGCCCGCCATCGATCCGTAGGTGCGCTCGTAGTTGGAGAAGGTGGTGACGTAGAGCACGAAGCCGAGGGTGGCGACGGCCAGCACGACGATCGCCACGAGGGCACCCATGCTGATCCACCGGAACTTGGGCTGCTTGGCGTTCGGGGTCGCGTAGTAGAGCATCGCGACGAGGAAGACGACGACGAACAGCAGCAGCGGCCACTTGGCGATGCTCCACGCGAGTTGCACGCCCTCGCCGGCGCCGATCGCGTCGCCCAGCGCCGACACCACATCTCCGGAGAGCACGAGCACGATGGCGACGATGGTCAGCGAGACGACGGTGATGAGCGTGACGAGCAGCTGCATGGGGCGCAGCTTCCAGAACGGCCGCCCCTCCTCGATCTCGTAGATGCGGTTCATCACCCGGCTGAACGCCCCGACATAGCCCGAGGCCGACCACAGCGCGAGGAGGATTCCGGTCACGAGCGCGATGCCGGCGCCGGGAGCCTGGGAGATCTGCTCGATGGGACCGCGGAGAGCTTCCGCGGTCTCCGGCGGTGCCACGTCGCCGATGATGCCGAGCACGGCGTCGGCGGCGGCCCCGCCCTGGCCGAACACGCCGAGCAGCGAGAAGACGGCGATCATGGCGGGGAAGATCGAGAGCACCGCGTAGTACGTGAGGGCCGCGGCGCCGTCCATGCACTGATCGGCGGAGAACTCCCGGACGCTCTTGACCAGGACGTACTTCCACGACCGCTTCTGCAGATCGGTCGGGCTGTCCGGCTTCTCGTCGTGCTCTGGCGATGGAGCGGACGCGGATCCGCTTCGTCCTGTGGCTGCCTTCGACATGGCTCCTCCTCGGCGTCGGCGCGAGCACTGCTCCCGCGATCCAGTCCTATGAGGAGAAGAGGTGTTCCGGCACGGGGGTTGCGCGAAGACGAGACGAGGGGGATGCTGTGCCGGCGTGCGGTCATGCGGCCGGGTAGGTGACCGTCCCGTCCGCGCGGACGACCGCGCCGGCGCTGAGCTCGGCCGGATCGACGTGCCCGGGACCGAGGATGTGGCGGACGACTTCGTCCCGCGCGAGGAGGTGGTCGGCGATGATCCGTCGATGGCACCGCCACCACACGCTCTCCGAGCACATCACCGTGACGCGCCGCTCGCGGCCCTCGGCGCGGAGCTCGTCCAGGGCCTGCCCGAAATCCGCGGAGAGGGCGTGATCGGCGTAGTTGTGGAAGCTGCGGTTCTGCCACCACGCGTTGGTCTCGAAGGGAACGTCCCTGCTCACGGGGCGGCGACCCGTCAGCCCCTCTGCACGGTGGTAGGCGATCCCGGCGGTGCGGAGGGAGGACGCGAGTGCGTCCTGGTCGAACTGCGGATGCCGCTTCGAACCGGGGAGGCGGCGCACGTCCACGACGCTCTCCACACGGCTCTCCTGCACCAACGCGAGGAACTCATCGATCGTGCGGGTGGAGTGCCCGATGGTGAAGAACGGCTCGGCCATGAGGCGACCGTAGCCCACCCCTCCCCATCCGCCGGCGACCCTTGCCCTGACGAGGTCCTCGCCCCTACGGTGAGGTGACGGGTGGGATCCGCACCCGAGGCGGGGGCCGTTCGATCATGAGAAGAGTCCGATTCGGCGTTCTGGGCGTGCTGCTGGCCGCCGTGGTCGGTTTCGGCGGCGCACTCCCCGCCGTCGCGGCCGAGCCCACTGCCCGGCTCTCGCTCTTCAAGGCGATCGAGAACCTCGACACGGGGGCCAGTCTGGGGGATCGGACCCTGTGGACGATGCACGCCGTCAACGTGGCCACGGGGGAGACCTTCACCGGCGACGGCCTCAACGGCATGCAGTCGCGCCTCGTCCCGCCGGGCACCTACCGCATCTTCGAGACCGGCGGCGTGGCCGGTTACGCCTTCTTCGCCTGGAACTGCGACGGCGACATGACGACGGAGCCGGAACGCACGATCACGATCACCGCGAACCAGTCGATGACGTGCACGGTGCAGAACAACGCCATCCAGGGCAGACTCACGCTCGTCAAGAACGTGCAGGGCGGCGGCGCGGCCCCGTCGGAGTGGACGCTGCGGGCCCAGGGACCGTCGACCATCGAGGGGGTGGGAGGCTCGGCCGAAGTGCAGAACCAGCCCGCCCGGATCGGCGTCTACACGTTGAGCGAGTTCGGCGGACCGGGGAGCTACGTGCCGGGGCCGTGGACGTGCGAGCGGCGGGATCTGACGACCGGAGAGGTCACCGAGGTCCCCGTGACCGGAGACCAGTTCGAGATGACGCTCGGCGGTGCGGTGACCTGTCAGATCACGAACACCGGGGATCTGCCCCACCTGACGCTCGTCAAGGAGGTCGTCGACCCGGCGGCCACCGGATACCCGTTGGCCGCCCCGTCGGACTTCGTGCTGAGCGCGAGCGGACCCGAGCGGATCTCCGGTCCCTCCGGCTCGGACGCCGTCGACCACGCCTCCATCGACCCCGGCGCCTACACGCTCGCCGAGAGCGGCCCTGCCGGATACAGCGGAGGCGCGTGGACCTGCGTGGACGCGACGAGCGACGGCGGCATCGACGGCGGCCTCCTCTTCGTGCGCGAAAGCTCCGACATCACCTGCCGCATCACCAACACCTTCGCGGGCGGCTGGCTCACCCTCGTCAAGAACGTGGTGGGCAGCGACCAACCGCCGTCCGACTGGACCCTGACGGCTGCAGGACCGGAAACGGTCACCGGTGCCTCCGGATCCGCTGCCGTCTCCCGCGTCCCGGTGCCGGTCGGCGACTACGCGCTCGCCGAGGCGGATGGCCCCGCCGGGTATGCGGCCGGCCCGTGGTCGTGCACGGGCGGCGCCCTGGCGACCGACACTGTGACGGTCGGCGCCGGAGCGGACGTGACATGCACGGTCACGAACACCCTCGAGGTCGGCCAGCTCACCCTGGTGAAGAACGTCGTGAACGCGGGCGGCGGCCCGCTCACCGCGCAGGACTGGGAGCTCACCGCGAGATCGGCCGACACCGTCATCAGCGGCGCCTCCGGCTCGGGCAAGGTCAGCTTCGCGGCGGTAGCACCGGGGACCTTCACCCTGTCGGAGGCCAGTACCGCTCCGGAGGCGGGCTCCTATACGAGCGAGGGCTGGTCGTGCGTCGATGACGAGGGCACTCCGGTCGGCACGGGCGACACCGTGGAGGTCGTGCCGTTGGAGAGTGTGATCTGCACCGTCACGAATCGATGGACCGAGTCGACCCTGACGCTGCGCAAGCAGGTCGCCTCCGCCTTCGGCACGCCGGCCCTGCCCTCGGCCTGGACGCTGACCGCGACCGACGGCGCCGCCACGGTGTCGGGGCCCGCCAACTCCCCGGCTGTCACGCAGGCGGCGGTCGCCCCCGGCGCGTGGACCCTCGGCGAGACGGGAGGCCCATCCGGCTACGACCCTCTCGGGTGGAACTGCTCGGGCGGGTCCGTGTCCGGGGACGTCGTCCAGGTTCCTCCGTCCAAGGACGTGGTGTGCATCCTCACCAACGCATCGATCACGCCCAGCCTCACGCTGGTCAAGCAGGTGGTGAACGGCGAGCGCGGCCGAGCCGTGCCTGCGGACTTCGAGCTGAAGGCCCGCGGTCCGGGAAATGCGGCTCTCTCCGGTCCCAGCGGCTCGGAGTTCGTCACCGACATGCAGCTTCCGCCGGGCGACTACATCTTCTCCGAGGACGGCCCGAGCGGCTACGAGGGCGAGTGGTCCTGCACGGGCACCGCCTGGGACGGGACCACGGCGACGCTGGGGTTCGGGAAGGACGCGATCTGCACCGCGACCAACACGTTCGTCGGCGGAACCCTGACGCTTCGGAAGGCCATCGTCGGGGTCGGCCCCGGGGCGCCGACCGGGCCCGCCGACGCCACGGACTGGACCCTGCGCGCCATCGGCGGCGGGCAGTTCCCGCGTCCGCGCATCGAGGGGGCGTCCGGAGAGACCGCAGTGACCCTCGCTCCGCTCGGCGCCGGTGCGTTCCGGCTCTCGGAGCGGGCGGTCGCGGGGGCGCCCACAGCGGACTACCGCAGCGACGGCTGGGCGTGCACCGGGGGAGCGCTGGAGGGCGACGTCGTCGAGGTCACGGCCGGGGTGGACACCGTGTGCACGGTCACGAACGTCTACGACCCGGGGCCCGAGCCCGAGCCCGAACCCGAACCGGAACCGGAGAACCCGGATCCCGGAACGGACGGAGGCCCCGGCCCGGCGACCGGGTCGGAAGGCGGGGCGGCCTCCGACCTGGCCACGACAGGGCTCGCGCCGGCGACGGCCGTGACGGCAGGCGCCGGTGGTCTGCTCGTGCTCCTCGGGGCCGTGCTGATCGCGACCCGCCGTCGCCGACGGCGAGGAACGGATCAGGGAACAGGTGTCCGCACGTCCGCGCGTCCGTAGTCGCCGAGCTTCTCCACCGCGAAGTCGAGGAGGGCATCGGCACGCGACGTCAGGGTCATGTCCGCCGGCCAGATCCCCACGACGTGGGAGACCGTCACCGGGGGGTCCAGGGGGCGGATCACGACCGGGCGTCCCTCGCTGCTCACGGGCAGGGTGTTGGGGCGGGACATGAGGAGGCCGTAGCCCAGGCCTCGGCCCACGAGGGCTTCGACGAGGGCGAGCTGGCTGACGCGGGCCTCGATCCGGGGCTCGAGTCCGCGCGCGGTGAAGGCATCGATGACGTTGCGCGTCCCCGGGCTGGCGTCGTACTGGATGTAGGGCTCGTCGGCGAGGTCCGGCAGGTCCAGGGTCGCCGCATCGGCCAGCGGGTGCGCGGGCGGCAGGTGGACCTCGAGCTCGGTGGCATAGATCCGCCGACGACGGTATCCGGCGGGCAGGGACACGTTGTACACGAGCGCCACATCGAGGTCTCCCGCGTCGAGTGCCGCGAGGAGTTCCTCGTTCGTGCCGATCATGATCTCGAGCTGCACGCCCGGATGGCGCTTCGGGAAGCCTTCGAGCAGCTCCGGAACCACGCTGGTCGCGAAGCTGGCGTAGCACCCGAGCGTGACCGGGCCGCGCAGCTCGGTGCCGCGGCGCGCGTCGAGGACGAGCTCCTGAGCATCCGCGACGATCCGACGGGCCTGCTTGGCGAACTGCTGACCGGTCGGCGTCAGAGTGAGGCCGCGTGCCTTCCGTCGCACGCAGAGCTGGGCGCCGACCGCCCGCTCCAGGCTCGTCACCGCCTGGGACAGCGCCGATTCCGAGATGTGCAGATGTGCTGCCGCGGCGCTGAGGGTCGGGAAGTTGGGCAGGGCGGCGAACAGCTCGAGCTGCCTCATGCTCACGTCGGACATGACGGCCCCCCTCGATTCTTCTTCCGCTCACCTGAACTATAACCACGAAGAAGTGCGATTTACGTACAGAGTCCCCGCCCTCACGATGAGAGGGACACATCCCGATCCCCTCGCTCGCGAGGGGGACAACGACGTTAGGGACGACCATGACCTCCTCTTCCGCATCAGGCAACGCCAGCTCGCAGCGCCGCATCGCCTTCGCGACGATCATCGGCACGACCATCGAGTGGTACGACTTCTTCATCTACGCGACGAGCGCCGGGCTCGTCTTCGCACAGCTCTTCTTCCAACCCGCCGGCAAGGAGATCGGCCTGCTGCTCTCCTTCGCCACGGTCGGCATCTCCTTCCTCTTCCGTCCGCTCGGCGCCTTCCTGGCCGGGCACTTCGGCGACGTCCTGGGGCGGCGCACGATGCTCGTCCTGACCCTCGTGCTGATGGGAGCGGCCACCACCCTCATCGGTCTGCTGCCGACGTACGCCCAGATCGGGATCGCCGCGCCGATCCTCCTCCTGCTGCTCCGGATCCTCCAGGGTCTCTCGGCCGGCGGTGAGTGGGGAGGCGCGGTGCTGATGGCCGTGGAGCATGCCCCGGCCGACCGTCGAGGGCGCGCGGGGTCGTGGCCCCAGCTCGGGGTGCCCCTCGGCTTCCTCCTCGCCTCCGGAGTGACGGCCCTCATGACCGGCGTCATCACCCCGGGTGCCGCGTACCTGGAGTGGGGCTGGCGCGTGCCGTTCCTTGTGAGCGTCGTGCTCATCGCCGTCGGGTTCGTCATCCGGCGCTCCGTGTCGGAGAGCCCCGTGTTCGCGGAGATCGCACGCCGCGGACGGCAGTCCCAGGCGCCGATCGTGACCCTGTTCCGGCGCCACTGGTATCTGGTGCTCCTGGCCGCCCTCGTGTTCGCGGGCAACGGCACGCTCGGGTACATGACGACGGGTGGCTTCCTCAACAGCTATGCGATCAACGTGCAGAGCCTCGACACCACGGCCGTGCTCGTCGCCGCGTCGGTGGCCGCCGTCGTCTGGTTCTTCTCGACGCTCCTCGCCGGGTACCTCTCCGACGTGATCGGGCGGCGGAGCACCTTCCTGATCGGTTTCGCCCTGCAGGCTCTCGTCGTCTTCCCCGTGTTCTGGCTCGTCGACCACGGAGGTCTGCCGGGGCTGTACACCGCGCTCGTCCTCATCTCGACCGGACTGGGCCTCACGTACGGGCCGCTGGCCGCCTGGTACTCCGAGATCTTCCCCGCCTCGATCCGCTTCTCGGGCGTCTCGATCACCTACGCGATCGGCGCGGTGCTGGGTGGTGCGTTCGCACCGATGATCGCCCAGCTGCTGCTCGACAGGACCGGTACGACCGTGGCCGTGTCGGCCTACCTCCTGGTGGCCTCGCTCCTCGGCGGCATCGCGACGCTGTGTCTGCGGGACCGATCGGGGATTCCGCTGGGACCGGACCACGAGGCCGAGCAGGCCACGGGAGCCACGATGTTCCGGTCGCGCCCGGCTGCGCCCGCGCTGGCCGCGAAGTGAGAGGACGCCTGTTCGTGCGTCGTTCGATGAAGGAGAGGCAATGGTAGACAGCAGGACGAGGATCGCCGTGATCGGCGGGGGGATGGGCGGGCTCACGGCCGCGATCGCCCTCACCCGGATCGCCGGTGTCCAGGTCACCGTGTTCGAGCAGGCGACGGCGCTCGGCGAGGTGGGAGCAGGCGTGACCGTCGCCCCGAACGCGCAGCGCGTGCTGGACGCCCTCGGTGTGCTCGACCAGGTGCGACGGGCCGGGGCGACCCCCGACGGGCACGGCGTCTACCTGGATGCGAGTGGGGCGCTCGTCACCGACGCGGCGTGGGAGGACTCCGCGAAGCAGTACCGGAACATCGGGATGTACCGCCCGGATCTCATCGAGGTCCTGGCGCGCGAGGTCGACGGGGAGAGCATCCGCCTCGGGCACCGCCTGGCCTCCCTGCGCACGGAGGAGTCCGGCGTCCGCGTCACCTTCGAGAACGGGGTGACCGACCTCTTCGACGCGGTCATCGGGGCGGACGGCATCCACTCCGTGGTGCGCCGCAGCATCGTGCCCGATCCGGAGCCCGTGTACTCCGGCTACATCGTCTACCGGGGCGTCGTCGACGCCTCCCACCTGCCCGCGGACTGGCCGCGGATCAGCCAGGTGTGGATGGGGGATCAGCGGCACTTCATGTGCTACCCGCTGCAGCAGCGCACCCTGTTCAACTTCGTCGCCGGGGTGCCCAGCGACCGCCCGCTCCACGGCCCCTGGTCGGGCCCCGCCGACGTGAGCGAGCTCCGCGCCGAGTTCGCCGGCGAGATGTGGGACACCCGGCTCCAGCGCTTCCTGGGAGCGATCGAGAAGACGTTCTGGTGGGGGCTCTTCGACCACGAGCCGCTCCGCAACTGGTCCCACGGAGCGGTGACCCTGCTCGGCGACGCCGCACACACGATGCTGCCGCACCAGGGCCAGGGCGTGAACCAGGCGATCGAGGACAGCATGGCGCTCGCCGTGTTCCTGAAGGCCGCCGACACGGTCGCCGACATCCCGGAGGCGTTCCGGCGCTACACCTCGGTCCGCATGCAGCGGACCGCGATCCTGCAGCACGGCTCACGGCGGGCGGGGTGGATGTTCGACGCGCAGCACGAGTTCGCGGACCGGCGGAAGCGCGACACCGACCTGCGCGTCGGGCGCGACTTCCGCCGGAGCGCGGTCTTCGACTACGACGCGAGGAAGGTCGCCGAGAGGGCGCTGGCCCGCTTCCGGAAGGAGCAGTACGCATGACCTCGATCAGCATCATCGGCAGCGGGAGGATGAGCGCGGCGATCGCGGACGTCGCCGCGCGCGCCGGCGCGGATATCCAGATCGTCCGTCGGAGCACCGCCAGTTTCTCCGGCGACCGCCCCGACGTCACGTATGCCGCGCTCGGCGACGACCTCACGGGCGACCTGGTGGTGCTCGCAGTCCCCTCTGCGGCGTACCCGAGCATCCTCGACCACTATCGCGAGCGCCTGCGCGACAAGGTCGTGATCGATATCAGCAACCCCATCGACTTCACGACCTACGACGAACTGACCGTCCCGTCCGATTCGTCGAGCGCCGCGGAACTCGCGCGGATGCTCCCCGAGGGGGCAGCGGTCGTCAAGGCGTTCAACGTCAACCTCGGCGACACCCTGGTCACCGGCACCAACGGCACCACGCGGACGACGGTCCTCTTCGCCGGTGACTACGCGGAGGCGAAGATCGCCGTCGCGTCGCTGATCGAGGATGCGGGACTCCGCGCCGTCGACGTCGGTCCGTTGTCCCGCGCTCGGGAGCTCGAGGCGATGGGGTTCCTCCAGATCGTCCTCGCCGCGCTCGGCGCCACGAGCTACGAGTCGGGATTCACCCTGCTGCCCTGAGGGTTCCGCGTCTGGTCGTGCCGGGAACGTGCACGGGACACGATGCTGCGGGTCCGCCCCGGAACGGGACGGACCCGCAGCGCCGAGGCTCAGCCGGCCGCCGGCGCGATCTCGTTCGGGGTGACCTCCAGCTCGGTGCTCGCGAGCACCTCGCCCGTGCTGAGGTCGACCGCGTGCACGCTGTCCGCGGCGGGCTCGGTCACGTAGGCGATGTCACCGGCGACGACGATGGCGGGGTGCGGGTCCTGCCACTCGGCCGGCCCTTCCCACGCCTCGATGACGGGGTAGGAGTCGGTGATCTCCCCGGTCTCGGGGTCGAGCACATGGATGGCACCGTCGGCGCCGAGGATGTAGGCCAGGTCGTCCGGCCCCCGCACGACGTCGCGGAAGGTGTACTCCGCTCCCTCCGGCAGGGACACGACCTCGGACGTCATCGCCGCGGTGTCGATGAGCGTGACGGCGTCGAGCAGGTACCCCTCGGCGTCGGGATCGTTCTTGTAGTCGCCCACTACGATCGGGCTCGTCTCGCTCACGTAGGCGTTGCCCATGCGGCCGTACGGCTGGTCCGGGGCGGCGAGCTTGGTGATCTCGCCGTCCTTGTAGACGAGCGCGCCGTCCTCGCAGCCGAAGACGACGACCTCGTCGGACGCCGTGCCTTCGCCGTGGACGCCGGGGCACTGATCGGACGCCGCGATCTCCGTGCCCTCCGCATCGCGCACCACGATGCCGCTGCGACCGTCCGCATCGCCCACCGTGGTGAGGAACGTGCCGTCCTCCAGCAGCACCGAGACGCCGTGGTGCGCCTCGACGCCGTCGATGGTCTCCACTTCCGGGAGGCCGTCGTCGCCGAGGGCGGCGGTGTCGAAGATCGTGGTGTCGCTCGTGCCGTCGGCGTAGAGGATGGTCTTGCCACCGTGACGGACCACGTGGCCGGGGGTGTCGGCCGCGAACACCGTGTCGGTCAGCGCCGCGTCATCGGTCGACCCGGCTCCGGTGTCGAGTACCTGGAAGCCCTCGCTCATCGTCACCATGACGTGGCGACCGTCGCCCGCCGGGTTCAGGCGGGTGAACGGCTCCGAATCGAAGTCGGCGACGGTGTCGAGGGTCTCCCCGTCGAGGACGAGGATGCCGCCCTCGTACGAGATGGCCACCCGGGGGCCGGGGTCCGACTCCGGGGCATCGCTTCCGGCGGAGCCGGACCCGGGGCTGGTCGAGCAGGCGGCGAGCGTCACGGCGGCGCCGAGGGCGACGGCCCCGGCCAGCGCCCGGCGCAGGGGGAGTGTCTTCATGCGGTGCTTCTTTCTTGTGAGGGTGGTCTCAACGGGTGAGACCGGAGGCGATGCGCTCGGTGTTGACGCGCATCATGGTCAGGTAGCCCGGGGCGCCGCCGTCTTCCGCGGTGAGCGACTCGGTGAACAGCTCGATCACCTCGACGTGGACGTCGGCCTCCTCGGCGAGCGCCTGGACGAGGCGGTCGGGGGAGGAGGACTCCGCGAAGACGGCGGGCACGCCCGTGTCCTCCACGGCGCCCACGAGGTCGGCGAGGTCGGAGGCCGAGGGGGCCGCGAGTGTGGTTCCGCCCGGGATCACGGCGCCGACGACCTCGAAATCGAAGCGGTCGGCGAGGTAGCCGAAGACGTGATGGTTGGTCACGAGCGCGCGGCGTTCGTCCGGGATCCGGGCGAATGCGGCGGTCATCTCGGCGTCGAGCGTCGTGAGCTCCTCGCGGTAGTCGGTGACGTCCGCGGCGAGGGTGTCGGCGTCGATCCCGTCGAGCGCGGCCAGGGCGGGCTCCAGGGCATCGACGACGTCGATCATGCGCGCGGGGTCGGTCCAGAAGTGCGCATCGGGCATTCCCGCGGCGTCGCCGTCGCGGTAGTCCAGCACCTCGATCGCGTCGCCGGCGACGAAGGACGGCACCTCCGCGGCGACGGCCGCGTCGAGATGCTGCTGCAGGCCCTCCTCGAGCCCGAGCCCGTTGGAGACGAGGAGGTCGGCGTCCCGGAGCGTGGCGGCCTCATGCGCCGAGATCTCGAACGAGTGCGGGTCCGCGTTCGGCTTCATGAGGGTGACGATGCGAGCCTGACCGCCGACGATCTCGCCGACCACGTCGCCCAGGATGTTCGTCGAGACGACGACCACCGGTCGCGTGTCCACAGGGGTGGCGCAGGAGGTCAGGGTGGCAGCGGCGCACGCGGCGAGCGCCGTGGCGGTGAGAACGCGGAGGAGGCGCATGTCAGCGCCCCGTCTCGGCGACGAAGGCCGGGGCGTCGGTCGTGTCGAAGGTCCTCGCGACGCGGGCGCCGTCGGCGTAGTCGATCTCGAACAGCCGGTGCTCCGCCGGGCCGCTGAGGTAGGCACGGTGCTGGTCGGCGATGAGGACCGGGGTGGCTCCCCCCGCCGCCGACTCCGCCACCAGCGGCGCCGTCTCCGCTCGCACCGCCCCGTCGAGCGCGCTGAGCACGAGCACACGGCCGTCCTCCGCGAGGGCGAGCAGGGTGTCGTCCTCATCGCCGACGGCTGTCACCTGCACGAGTGGGGCCGGAGCGGTGAGGAGGGTCCAGGCCCGGGCCCGGGTGTCGAGGATGCGGATGTCGGTGGGCCCGGCGAGGCCGGCGACCGTGGGGCGCCCCTCACGATTGTGGAAGGACGTCACGGCTCCGGCCGGCGCGTCCTCCGGGTACGGGATGCGGTCGACGACGACGGCGCCGTCCTCGACCTGAGCCAGCAGGGCGCCGTCGGCGCAGCCGATCACCGCTCCGACCCTGGTCGTGATCGTGCCGCTCGGCGCGACGCAGCTCTCCCGGAGCCCGGTGCGCTCGCCGTGTGCCGTGTGGCCGACGACGGATCCGCCCGCCTCACCATCGGCCTCGGTCACGAGGGCGAACGACCCGACCGGTACCACCAGACCCGCGTGGGGAGTGCGCTCGATGCGGAACAGCTCACGGATCTCCCCCTTCGACAGGGCCTCCGTATCGAGGAGGACCGCGTCACCGGATCCGGAGAAGGAGATCCCCGTGCCGCCGGTGGTCGAGCTGTTCGTCGTCGCGACCGTTGCCGTGCCGTGGCCCTCGACCGTGCCGAGCAGCGCGGGCTCCGCCCGGTAGTAGTGGAAATGGTCGACGTGGTCCCACGTCCAGACGCCGCTGTCGACGACCTCGACGCCGTCGCCGGTGTCCGCGAAGAGGTACCGGCCATCGGTGGCCATGCCCTCGGGGGCGGCGACCGCACCGATGTCGGTGACGCTCTCATCCAGGAGGTCGAGGTGGGTCACCCGACCCGCGTCGTCGACGGTCGTGAGGCCGAGCTGCGGTTCGGCGACCTCTTCCGCTCCGGCGATCGCGCCGTGCCCGTCCGCGGGAGTCGAGGGCGCGGCCGGGCTCTGCACCGCGGGACCGGCGCAGGAGGTGAGGGCGAGGGAGAGGGCGGCGAGAGTGACGAGGGGCAGGAGGCGGGAGCGCACGAGAACCTTTCGGAGACGGGTCAGGAGGCGGGAGCAGGGTCGGGATGGGCGGCCCGGTCGGCGAACGGATGCCGTGTGCGCACGGCGGCCCGCACCGCCCAGGAGAGGCCGGCGAGCCCGATCGCGGCGGCGGCGA
Organism: Microbacterium sp. C-MGS6; assembly: GCF_058140415.1. NCBI lineage: Bacteria > Bacillati > Actinomycetota > Actinomycetes > Micrococcales > Microbacteriaceae > Microbacterium > Microbacterium sp. C-MGS6. The sequence goes on along the minus strand of NZ_CM176934.1, from coordinate 2,935,666 downwards.
CGGACGCTCCGGCCGCGGTGGCCGCGTACCAGGATGCGAGGAGCCCGACGAGGACCGCGGCGACCCCGAACGCGGAGGCCAGGACCATGCGCGTGGGCAGCCGCGACGTCCACTGTGCGGCGGCGACCGCCGGAGCGAGGAGCAGACCGACGACGAGCAGCGAGCCGACCGCCTGGTACGACGCCACGACCGCGAGGGTCACCAGCCCGACCAGGGCCGCCTGGGCCCACCGCGGACGGAGCCCGAGCACGGTCGCGATCCGGGTGTCGAGGGCGAGCGCGACGAACGGTCGGTGGCAGAGGGTGGCGGCGATCACTCCCAGTGCCGCGGCTGCGGCGAGCAGGAGGAGATCGGCGCGGGTGATGGCGAGGATGTCGCCGAACAGGATGGCCGTCGCGTCCGTGGCGAAGCTCCCCGAGTGGGAGATGATGATGACGCCCAGGGCCAGCATCGCGACGAACAGCAGACCGATGCTCGTGTCGTAGGAGAGCCGGGCGCGTCGTTGCAGGGCGCCGATGCCGATGCTCATCGCGACGGCGCTGAGCGCTCCGCCCACGAGGACGGGAGCCCCGAGCACTGTCGCCAGCGCGACACCGGGCAGCATTCCGTGGGCCAGTGCCTCACCGAGGAACGCCATCCCTCGGACGACGACCCAGGTGCCGACGACCCCGCAGAGGACCGCGACGAGCGCGCCGCCGAGGAGCCCGCGCTGGAAGAACTCGAGCGTGAACGGGGTGAGGAGGACGGAGAACGAGGAGGTCACGGAACGCGAGCCTATGCGTAGTTGAGAATGATTATCAAATTCATAAACTGGAGATATGACGACGCTCTCATCGACCACCGACCCCTCGGTGTGCCTGGACGGTGTCTCCGTGCGGTTCGGGGAGCGCGATGCGCTGCGCGACCTCACCCTGTCGATCGGAGTCGGAGAGGTCGTCGCCGTCTCCGGCCCGAACGGCGCCGGGAAGTCGACCCTTCTCGAGGTCGTCGCCGGCGTGCGTTCACCGACGCGAGGGCGGCGGAGCGTGACGGGCCGGATCGCCTTCGTGCCGCAGCGCGCCGTGGTGCCTCCCGGCCTGCCGCTCACGGCGCGAGATGTCGTGGAGGTCGGCACGTGGGGGCGGCTCGGCGCCTTCCGGCGGCGGGATCAGCGTGCGCGCCACGCGGTCGAGGCGGCGATGGAACGCACGGCCGTGCAGGCTCTGGGGCGTCGTCCGTTCGTGGAGCTCTCCGGTGGCCAGCAGCAGCGGGTGCTGCTGGCTCAGGGGCTGGCGGCAGGCGCGGCGATCCTCCTGCTGGACGAGCCGACGACCGCTCTGGATGCGGAATCGGTCCAGCGGATCCGGGCCGTGCTGCGCGAGGAGGCCGAGTGCGGAGCGACCGTGATCTGCGTCACGCACGACGCCGGGCTGATCGCGGCGGCCGACCACGGGATCGCCCTCCTCGACGGGGTGCGGCAGGCAGATCCGCGTCGCCGGGACGCGCGCACGGCGGTGCGGTCAGAGACCGTGCCCCATGTCGAAGTCGGAGAGTGCGGGGATGTCGATGTCTCCGCGCGATGACGAATCGCCCGTGGTCTTCGGGAAGTGGCGATGCGCGCGCAGCTCGTCGACCTCCGTCGCGAAGTCGGGTTCGGGGTCCGCGGTGTGGTGGGGGCTCACGAGCACATCGTTGCCGACACCCACGAGCAGATCGGCCCAGTCCTTCTCCCCGTCCAGGAGGATCGGGATCTCCACCGCTTCGGACTCGCCCTCGCTGGCGATCGCGGCCGCGAGGGTGAGGAGCGTCTCGGCGACGTCGTCAGAGGTGAGGAGCTGCTGGCCGGCGTAGGAGACGAGTTTCATGAGGACATCTTGTCGTCGTCGGCACCCTCCGGCACGGGGGTTGCGTCGATCCTCGAGCAGGGGATAAGCGGTTCAGCGCAGATAGGCGTCGACCATCAGGGCGCCGCGGATGTCGCGGAGCCGGTCGATGAGCCGGGTGATCCCGGCGGTGCCCACGGAGGCGAGAGGAAGGTCGAACGGGCCCAGGGGCTCCAGCTTCCCCATGCGCAGCCGGACGACCTCCCATCCGGCGCTGCGGACCGCGCGGTCCTTCCGGCGGTCCGTCTCCTCCCGCTTGCCGACGTGCTCCAGCCCGTGCCGGCCGACCGTGTCGTACTCGACCGCGATGCGCAGCTCGGGGAGCAGGATGTCGGGCCACACCTCCGTATGCCGGAAGAAGGGCCGCCCGACCTTGATCGCGTTGAGCTCGTCGGGGAACACCAGCCGTTCGGCCAGTGCCTGCCGGAGCTTCCCCTCCGCCGCCGAGGCCGGCTTCGGAGCGCATGCGCTCAGGAACGCGGTTCCCGTCGGCAGCGCAGGAGTCTTGGTGCAGAGCGCCGGTGCCGGCTTCTTCGGACGGGCGGGGAGCGCACGCGCCTCTCCGAGGATCACCGGCTGCGGCCGCGCCAGCGCCGCGCACTCCGGACACCAGGACGAGCGCCGTCGGACCCGCCCCGGACGCTCGCGCTGCTCGGTCGGCGTCGCCGCGAACAGGTGCCCGACGGCGCACTCCCAGCAGAGCAGGACATCGGCGGCCAGCGGGATCTGCGAGAGCACGATGCCGTGGTTGAGCTCCGGGTGGTACTGCCGGATGAGCTCGGGGTAAGCCGCCCACGCCGCCCGGTACGTCCCGACCGCGTAAGGCACGTCGAGTCCGCGCGAGAACTGCCGTCTCGCCCACCACTGCTGCACGGACTCGGGCACGACAGCGACCGTAGGCCAGGCCACGGACATCGCCGCGCGGAGTCACCAGGGTGAACATCGCTCGCCGCTCTGTCGTGTCCCCAGGGGCGCGCCTAGGGTCGGTGGCGAAGACCGGTGCCTCTGCGCGCGTGGAGAGCATCTCCGACCGCAACCGAAAGCAGGAAACCATGGCTGAACTGATCGTCATCTCCTATGACACCGAGAGCGACGCGGAGGGCGCCTACAACCGCGTCCAGGCCCTGCAGGACGACCTCGTCGTCGAGCTCGCGGGCCTTGCGCTCGTGAAGGTCGACGGGGAAGGCAAGACGAAGGTGGAGTACCCGGGCGCCGGGAGCAGGATCGGCCTGGGCGTCGCGTCTGGTGCCCTGTTCGGCGCGCTGATCGGCATCCTGTTCTTCATCCCGGTCGCCGGCCTGGTGTTCGGCGGCCTGCTCGGGGCCCTGTTCTCCGGTCTCGACAAGACCGGCATCGACGCCGAGTTCCGCGACCGGGTCAAGGCCACCGTGACGGCCGGCAAGTCGGCCGTCGTCATCTACGCCCTCAAGCTCACGGAGGACAAGTTCGCCGAGGCGCTCGCCCCGTACAACGGCACCGTCGTGCAGACCTCGCTGTCCAAGGAGGACGAGGCCGAGCTGGTCAGGGACCTCGGCGGCCACTGACCGCCCACTGATGCGCCCGCCGTGGATCCGCCCGCGGCGGGCGCATCGTCGTCTCCGGTGTCGGTGGGGCGTGCAAGGCTGCGCGCGTGGACACACTGAGCCTCCGGCCCTGGTCGGCCGACGATCTCCCTCTCCTGCGGGCGGCGAACACCCCGGAGATGACGGTGCACCTCAACGGGCCGGAGAGCACGGCGGAGGTGCAGGCGCGTCACGAGAGGTACCTGCGTCTCGTCGCAGACGGCGAGGCCCTGATGTTCGCGATCATCGACGACGAGGGGCAGCCTCTCGGCTCGATCGGCGCGTGGCGGATCACGTGGCAGGACGAGCCCGCGTGGGAGACCGGCTGGTTCGTGCTGCCTGCCGCGCAGGGCCGGCGGGTGGCCGCCCGCGCTCTCGCTCTGCTCGTCGACGTGCTCCGTGGTCGAGTGGGGGACGGGCGGCTCCTGCTCGCGTTCCCTGCGGTCGACAACCCCGCGTCGAACGCCGTGTGTCGTCGCGGCGGGTTCACTCGCCGGGGAACGATCACGGAGGACTTCCGCGGGGCCGAGCTCACGGTCAACGAGTGGGTGCTCGACCTCGCCGCCGACTCCTCGACGGGATGACGCCGTCGGGTCAGCGGCGCACGCGCGCCCTGGTCTTCGCCACCCCGGCGAGAGTCGCCCGCACCGGCGTTCCGAGGTAGAGCCCGAGGGAGGCGCCGGAGGCGAGGGCGATGCCGATCACGGCGGCGTCGATGAGCGATCCGCCCACGGTCAGCATCCCGGTGGAGGTGCCCGCCGCGTGCACGACCTCGAGCAGGCCCTGGAAGACCGCGACGCCGGGGACGAGCGGGACGATCGCCGCCGTCGTCACCGCGACCGAGGGCACGTGCAGGTTGTGTGCGATGAGCATGCCGATGAAGCTCGCCAGCAATGCTCCGACCGCGCTCGCCGCGGCCGGGTGCAGCTGGAGCGCGACGGTGCCCGCGTACCCGGCGAGGGTGACGGCGCTGAGCAGGGCGCTGACGAGGATGATGCGGATCCCGGCGCCGTTGAACACGGCCACCGCGACCGCGATGATGATGGCCCCCGCGAACTGGTTGAGCAGGGGTCCGAACGGCGCCGGGTCGTCCGGGAGCTCCATCGTGAAGCCCAGCACGCCACCGAGCTCCAGCCCGACGAGGATGCCGATCACCACGCCGAGCGTCTGCATCGTCAGGTCGAGGATGCGCCCGCCGGCGGTGAGTGCGAAGCCGTCGATGGCGTCCTGCGCCGCGCCCACCACGGTGAGCCCGGCGAGCATGAGCACGATGCCCGAGGCGACGATGATCGACGGACGGATGCCGACGAACGGTTCGATCCCCGCGCTGCCGAGCGCCGAGACCGCCACCGCGACGACCGTGGTGACGAGGCCCCCGGCGATCTGGCTGAAGAACAGCGGCACCCGCAGCCGGGCGAGGCCCGCCTGGGTGAGCGCCGCCCCCAGGGCCGCGACGAACGTGAGACCCACGATGAGCGGAGAGGCCCCGAGCATGATGCTCACCCCGACCGCGAGGAGCGCCCGTGCGACGATCACCACGGGCTGCTGATAGCGGAAGGGCACGCGGCGGATGACGCGGAAGGCGGTGCGCGCGGATTCCAGGTCCAGGCCGCCGTCTATGTCGGCCACGAGCGCCTGCACGCGCTGCAGCTTGGCGTGGTCCGGGGCGGCGACGCGGACCACGCGGACGAGGGTCTCCGGCCACACCTCCCCGCTGAGGTGGAAGGAGACCGTGATCGAGTTGTAGGTCACGTCGACCTGCACGCCCTTGAGTCCATAGGCCTCGCACACGCGGGTGATCGCGAGCGTGACCTCGTGGGCGGAGGCGCCGACCGCGAACATCGACTCCCCGATGCGCGTCGCGAGATCGAGGACCCGCGGGACGGTGTGCTCGTCGATCACGGGCATCGCCTCGGTGTGGGCGACGGTGGACGGATCGGTGTGCAGCAGCCGGCGGACGGAGTGGAGCAGTCGCTGAGGGGAACGCGCGGGCATATGTCCCATTCTCCCGCGGGCGAGGACCTCCCGATCGACCGCCCCGCTGTCAAGGCCCGAGACGACCTCCGGCCACGCTTCTAGAGTGGCCTCGCCGTGGCGCTCCCGACGCCGTGGCAGGAGGACTCGACGATGACGGATGACTCGCTTCCCACGGAGGCGCTGCTCGATGGTCGCTACCACCTCCGGGAGTGCGTCGGGCAGGGCGGGATGGCGCGGGTGTACCGCGCCGAGGACTCGCTGCTCGGGCGCACAGTGGCCATCAAGATGCTGCGTGCGGAGACGGAGGAGGGGGCCGCGTCCGAGCGCGCTCGTGGCGAGATGACCGTCCTCGCCTCACTCAACCATCCCGCGCTGGTCACGCTGTACGACGCGCAGCTGCATCCCGGGCGGGCCGAGTACCTGGTCATGGAGTTCATCGACGGGCCGACCCTCGCGGCGCGGATCGCCCAGGGGCCGCTTCCTTCGGACGAGGTGGCGGCGCTGGCTGCCGACCTGGCGGAGGCCCTGCACGTCGTGCACGGCGCGGGCATCGTGCACCGCGACATCAAGCCCTCCAACGTCCTGCTCACGGGTCGCTCTCTCGCCGGGAGCCGATCGGGCGCGAAGCTCGCCGACTTCGGGATCTCGGTGCTCGTGGACGCGGCCCGGCTGACGTCTCCGGGGACGGTGATCGGGACCGCGGCGTACCTGGCGCCGGAGCAGTTGAACGGCGCGGCGCCGGCGCCCGCCGCCGACATCTACGCACTGGGGCTGGTCCTGCGCGAAGCGCTCGCCGGAGAGCGCGCGTTCGCCGAGGCGGAGGGGATCGGGGCCACCCTGGCCCGCCTGATCGAGCCGCCCACGATCCCGGAATCCGTGGGTCCGGCGTGGTCCGCGCTGCTGCAGCGGATGACCGCCACGGATCCCGAGGACCGGCCGAGTGCCGCCGGCGTCTTCGCGGCGGTGTCCGCGCTCGCACAGGATCCTTCGCTGCCGCCCCGCCCGCCGGTGCCGGCCCCCATCGCCGCCGCAGCATTCGAGGATCGGACACCGACCGGCCCCTCCGCGCCCCCGACGCAGACCCGCGTGCTTCCCGTTCGTCCGTCTGCCGAGGGGGCGATGCTCCGCGCCCGGGCCCCTCGCACGCAGCGCGTCCGGCGGCGCCGCGGGCTCCTGACCGGCGCCGTCGCGGTCGCGGTGGCGCTCACCGTCGCCGGAACGCTCTGGGCAGCGGGGGCGCTCAACCCGAATCCCGCGGTGACCCCTGTCGACACCGAGCCGAGCCCTCGTTCATCGCCCACGCCGGCAGTCGTGGTGCCAGTGACCGTCCCGGAAGACGGGGAAGAGCCGTCGACACCGGCCGAGGCTCCGCCCGCGGCACCGGAACCCGCGCCCGGCGTGCCGGTCGACAAGAAGGCGGAGAAGGCTCAGGAGGCCGCGGAGAAGGCCACGCAGAAGGCCGCCGAGGAGCAGCGGAAAGCCGAGGAGGACGCGCAGAAGAAGGCCGAGAAGGCTCAGGAGCGCGCCGAGAAGGAGGCGGAGAAGGCCCAGGAGGAGGCGGAGAAAGCGGAAGCGGAGGACGCCGACCTCGAGGACTGAGTCCTCGGGCCTGCGACCTCCGCGTCGGCGGAGCCGGTGTCAGACGGTGAGGTCCGCGAGCTGCCGGGAGGCACTGCTCGTCTCGGTCGGCTCCGGCACCAGGTACAGGCCGTTCGTCGTGTTCGCGGTGTACGCCAGAGCGTCCACCCACCGCCGGTTGATGGCCGGGGGCCTGCTGCCGAAGAACTTGAACACGATGTTCGCGTTCGCGTGCACCCAGACTGTCGTCCGGCCGCCGCCGACGGAGGCGTCTTCCTTCCACGAGAACGGCATCGGCTCTCCGCGCCGGAGCTTCGTCATCATGACGAGCTGGATATGTGTGAGAGCGCGGTCCTCGATCTCGACCTTCGGACCGCCCTCGTAGATGAACTTGCCCATTGGATGGATCCTTCGTTCCATCACCACAGGAACCCGTTGCCAAGAGGCGCAACCACGCTGATCGCTGGTGGGGATATCTCTACGGTCTCACCTATCCCGGATTCGCAACACCCCACCTTCGTCCAGCGGTCGCGGCGGAGGTCCCCGGTCTCAGATGCGGCGAGGGCCGGGACCGTTCTCGCCCAAGGCGTCCTCGGGGTTCAGCAGGCGGCAGGCCTTGAGGGACAGGCAGCCGCAACCGATGCAGCCCGCGAGCTCGCGCTGCAGATGCTCGAGCTGCGTCCGTCGCTCCTCGAGCTCGGCGCGCCAGCGTTTGGCCACGCGGCGCCAGTCGCCGTGCGAGGGCGGCGCGTCCACGGGCAGGGTCTGGAAGAGCTCCTGCACTTCGCTGAGCGGGATGCCGATGCGCTTGGCCACGACGATGATGGAGATCCGGCGCAGCATGTGTCGGCGATATCGCCGCTGGTTGCCGGGCGTGCGCGTCGAGGCGATGAGACCGAGCTGCTCGTAGAAGTGCAGCGCGGAGGGGGCGACGCCCGTGCGTCGGGTGACCTCTCCGATCGGGAGGAGATCGTCGGGTTCCATCCGCCGCCCTTCCGTAGACCTCAACAATAGTTGAGGAACGGGCGGAACGGGTCAGCGCGACGTGGGCGGGAGCTTGTCCACGCCGTGGCGGTTCGGCTTGTCCGGCTCTGCCGCCGTCTCCGGCGTCACGTCCGGGCTGTCGGCGGGTGCGCCGGACGTCGGATAGTGCGGCTCGTCGATCTCGACGGCCTTGTCCCGCTCATCCGCCGGGGGGAGGTGGTCCAGGGGCTGCTTGATGTCATCGGGGTGGTGGCTCATGGACCCAGGGTGCGCTGTTCCGCCTGCAGCGCCCAGGGGGTTGTCATCCGGTCGGCGGTGTGGTCGGTGGGGAGCGCTACGGTGAACGGACACGACCACGGAGGGTTTCCCACATGGCATCCGTCCTCACCGGACTCGACCACATCCAGCTGCCCGTCGCCGATCTGGCCGCGTCCATCGCGTGGTACCAGCGCCTGCTCGGCTTCCGCGTCCTCACCGACTACGGCACGAGCGCCATGCTCCGGGCCGAGGGTGGCCCGGACCTCATGCTCTGGGAAGCGCCGGGGCACGCGCCGATGAAGCTGACGGTGGCGGGGGAGGAGCGGCCGATCTTCTTCCTGCGCACGACCGAGATCCACGCCCTCGCGGAGCGGTTCGCGGCAGAGGGCGTCGATGTCGTGAGCTTCGACGACGGCGGCTTCGCTCTCTTCCTGAAGTTCTCCGACCCTGACGGCACCCTGCTCGGGGTCATCCAGCACGCCGCCTGACGCAGAGGCCCCGCCACCCTGTCGATGCCCGCCCGCCTGGGCTATCGTCGGGGCACGGCTCCGTGCGACGGGGCTGCGAGGAGGGGCGCATGGAGCAGGTCGACGCGGTGATCGTGGGCGCGGGCGTGGCGGGCTTGACCGCTGCGCGGCTGCTGCAGGGCGAGGGGCGGACGGTCGTGGTGCTCGAAGCGCGCGACCGGGTCGGCGGCCGGGTGCATACGGACCGGACCGACGGCATCGTCGATCTCGGCGCCTCGTGGATCCACGGTGTCGACGGCAGCCCGGTGGCTGCCGCCGCCGAGGCCTTCGGCATGCGGACCGTGGAGTTCACCGTCGGCGGGTTCCAGGTGGACAGCCGGCCGATCGCGTATCACGGTCCCGACGGTCGCCCGCTCTCGGCGGAGGAGGCGCGCGCCTTCGCCGCGGATGTCCACGCGGTGGACGAGGCGCTGCCGGCTGTCATCGCCGCCTCCGGCCCCGAGGCCTCCTACCGCGACGTCACGGACCAGGTGCTCTCACGCCGGCAGTGGAGCGCGGACCGCGCACAGCGAGTGCGTGAATACCTGGAGCATCGCGCCGAGGAGCAGTACGGGGCGTGGATCGAGGACCTCGCCGCGCATGGCCTCGACGACGACGCGATCGCGGGCGACGAGGTCGTGTTCCCGGACGGGTACGGGGTGCTCCCGGAGCGCCTCGCCGAAGGGCTGGACGTCCGGCTGGAGCACATCGTCACCCGCGTCGACTGGAGCGAGGACGGCGTCTGGGCGCGGACCTCGCGCGGGGAGTTCTCCGGCGATACGACGGTCGTCACGGTCCCGGTCGGCGTGCTGCAGTCCGGGACCATGGAGATCGTGCCTCCGCTGCCGCCCGTCAACGCCGAGGCATTGGGACGGCTGCGCATGAACGCCTTCGAGAAGGTCTTCCTGCGGTTCCCCACCCGGTTCTGGGAAGACGGGGTCTACGCGTTCCGGCAGCAGGGGCCCGAGGCACGGTGGTGGCACTCCTGGTACGACCTCACGGCGCTGCACGACGAGCCGCTCCTGCTCACCTTCGCCGCAGGGCCCGCGGCCGTCGCGACGAGGGACTGGAGCGACGACCAGGTGCAGGCCTCGATCATGGTCCAGCTCCGCCGGCTGTACGGGGACGGGATCCCGGATCCGATCGGCCTGCATCGCACGGCCTGGCAGGACGATCCGTTCGCGCACGGGTCTTACGCGTACATGACGGTCGGGTCGACCACCGCGGATCACGACGACCTCGCCACCCCGGTCGGCGGCGTGCTGCACCTGGCGGGCGAAGCCACCTGGACCGACGACCCGGCGACCGTGCCGGCGGCCGTGTTCTCCGGGCATCGCGCGGCCGAGCGCATTCTCGGACGGACGGTACCGATCGAACGGCTCTGGACGCAGGGATGACGCCCCGGCGCGCCGGCAGTGTGGCCGTCGCGGTGTCCCCGGTCAACCCCCTGCGTCGCCGGGGCCGGCGCGCATACGGTCGTCGGAACGAACAGAGGAGGAGAGCATGAGCGACCCCCAGAACACGCAGGGCACTCCCGGCGCCGACGAGGAAGCCGACACGGCCTCCGGCGGCGCTCCCGACGACAGCGGCGAGAGCACCGACGACGTGCTCGAGCGTGAGACGACGGACGACGAGGGCAAGCCCCTCGAGAACCCGTCCGGCGGCTGACCGCCGCACCGCCCGAGGGTCAGCCGCGCCCCAGGCGGCGCGGCTACCCTCGGGTCATGCGCCGAATCGCCATCGTCCCCCTGCTGCTCGCCGCCGGTCTTCTGGCCGGGTGCGCCCAGGTCACTCAGGCTGCCGGAGACGCGTTCGGAGTCCCGGTCGTGGAGACCTGCGCCACGCTCGATGACGCATACGCCCAGTACCAGGCGCTGCTCGCGCAGGGCGACGTGTCCGCGGAGCAGCTCGACGCCGCCCGCGACGACCTCGTCGCCACGCTCGACCGCGTCGCCGACGGCATGGACGGACAGCTCGGCGACCTCATCCGCTCCGGCGCCGATCAGCTCGGCGGCATGACCGACCTTCAGGCTCCGGAGACCGTCGAGGCGATCGAACGCCTCCACGACGGGCTCTCCTCGTTCTGCGGCTGAGCCGAATCCCGCGGTCGGGTCGCCACGAACCACTGTCGGAGCAGCAGCACGATGAGCAGCACGTCCACCGCGTCACCGGCGTAGAACATCAGCTCCGCGCCGATCCGAGCGTCCCCGACGTCGACGCCAGCGGGCGGGTGGGCCCACAGCCACTTGGCGAGGATCGAGTGCGCGGCGACGAAGACGATGAGGACCCCGGCCCGCACGGTTACCGACGCGCGGTGCGGATCCGGATCGAGCCCCACGATGCTCGCCGTGAACAGGTATCCGGTCAGCAGCACGTGAAGATGCACGGCGGCATGCAGCCATGGTGAGGCGTGCATCAGGGGGAACAGCGGTGTGGCGTAGAGGAGCCAGAGACCGCCGACATTGAGGGCGCCGGCGACCACCGGATGCGTGAGCGCCCGGATCGGGCCGCTGCGCAGCACTCGGGACAGAGTGCGCGCCCGCGGCACGGGGAGGGCGCGCAGGGCCAGCGTGACCGGCCGCCCGAGCACGAGGAGGAGTGGCGCCAGCATCCCCACGAGCACGTGCCCGGCCATGTGCACCGGGAAGCTGCTGTGGGCCAGGGCGGCGAACGGTCCGACCATGCCGACTCCGGCGCAGAGCAGACCCGCCATCCAGGCGGCCGTCCGCGGCCGAGGCCAGGGGCTGCGGTCCCGGGTCTGCCGCAACCCGACGAGATAGAGAACGGCTGCGGCGAGGAGGGCGACGAGCGCGACCGGCGCGAGCAGATCGATCCCGCCTCCGACGGCGTCGGTGTCGATGCCCGGCGTCTCGGGCGGTCCGTGGTGTCCGTCGTGACCCTCGCGCATGGCCGTCACCGCGCCGGGTCCGGGCGGGTCCGCCACACCATGAGGATCCCTGCAGCGAGCAACAGGACGGCCGACACGATCCAGACGGTGTCGTAGAGCACGAGGTCGACGCCGTAGCGGATCTGGTGGATCCCGAGGAGCTTGTGATCGACCACGCCGTCGAAGAGCTGGAAGAACCCGACCCCGGTGATCACCGCGCCCGTCCAGCGCGTCCATCGCACGGGGCCACGACGGCGGACGTCGGCGAGGAGGAAGGCGCCGAGGATCGTGATGAACCAGCCGAACGCATGGAAGAACCCGTCCGAGACGAGGGCCACGTCAGGGGTCGACAGATCGTAGAAGTGGTGCCAGTGCAGCACCAGGTGGAAGACGAAGAGGTCGATCATCGAGGCGGCGATCCCGCAGCCGAACAGGAAGCCCGACAGCAGCAGGCGCCGGTCGGGGCGGGGCATGGCTCCGGAGGTCATGCGGTCAGGGTCGTCCGTCCCGCCCACCCCGGCGACGTCCTTGACCCCGGCCTCCGAGTGCGGTAGCCGTCGATAGTTGCGAAACCGCAACTATCGGCGTATGGTTGATCTCGATCAACTTTCTATGCAGGAGCATTCCCCCGTGACACACACCTCATCCTCTTCCGAGACCACGCGCTCGGCCCGCGAGGTCTTCACCGCGATCTCCGGCCTCATCGTCGGCATGTTCGTCGCCGTGCTCTCCGGCACGGTCGTCTCGACTTCGATGCCGGTCATCATCGCCGACCTCGGTGGCACGCAGTCGCAGTACACCTGGGTCATCACCGCGAGCCTTCTCGCCACCGCCGTCTCCACCCCGATCTGGGGCAAGCTCGCCGACCTGGTCGACCGCAAGGTGCTGGTCCAGATCTCGCTCATCCTCTTCACGGTCGGCACCGTGATCGCCGGATTCTCGACCGATACGAACATGCTCATCGCTGTCCGCGTCGTGCAGGGCATCGGCGTCGGCGGTCTCATGTCGCTCGTCATGATCGCGGTGGCCCTCATCATCTCGCCGCGTGAGCGCGGCAAGTACATGGGCGTCGTCGGCGGCATCATGGCCCTCGGCACGATCGGCGGACCGCTGCTGGGCGGACTCCTCACCGACGTGTGGGGCTGGCGCTCCAACTTCTTCGTCGGCGTCCCGTTCGCGATCCTCGCCCTCGTGCTGCTGCAGTTCACGCTGCACCTGCCCAAGCCGCAGCGCGGCACGAAGGTCTCGATCGACTACTTCGGCATCGTCCTGCTCGCCGTCGGCGTCTCGACGCTCCTCATCTGGGTGTCCATGGGTGGCAACCAGTTCGACTGGGACTCCGGGACGAGCATCGCGCTCATCGTGACCGCGGTCGTCGCGATCGCCGCCTTCATCGTGGTCGAGTTCTTCGTCAAGGAGCCGATCGTCCCGATGACGCTGTTCCGCAACCGCACCTTCACGCTGTCGGTCATCGCCTCGATCGCGATCGGCGTCTCGATGTTCGCGACCTCGGTCTTCCTCGCGCAGTACTTCCAGCTGGCCCGGGGCGCGACGCCCACCGAGTCGGGCCTGATGACCATCCCGATGATCATCGGTCAGATGGGCGCGTCGATCATCATCGGCCAGCTCGTCAGCCGCTTCGGCAAGTGGAAGAGCTGGATGGTCACCGGCTCGATCCTCGCCACGATCGGCGTGAGCCTGATGGCGACGCTGCGCTACGACACCCCGTTCCCGCTGGTCGCTGTCTACATGTTCGTCCTCGGTGCCGGGCTCGGCATGGTCATGCAGAACCTGACCCTGATCGTGCAGAACGACACGGCTCCGCAGCAGCTGGGCGCGGCCTCGTCGAACGTCAACTTCTTCCGTACGATCGCCGGCACCATCGGTGTGACCGTCATGGGGTCGCTGCTCTCCACGAGCGTCGCCGACTTCATGAAGGACGGTCTGAAGGGCTTCGTCCCGACCACGCCCGACGAGATCAGCGCCCTGGAGCGCCTGGGTTCCGGCGACGTGCCGAAGGTGGGCGAGCTGCCCGACACGATCCGCACGATCGTCGAGAGCGCCTACGGGCACGGCATCGCGGACGCGTTCATCCTCGCCATCCCGCTGGCGGTCATCGCGATCATCGCGATCGCGTTCATCAAGAACAAGCCGCTGTCCACCAAGAACGCCGCGGAGCAGCTGCGCGAGCAGGCCGAGGAGTCCGTCATCGAGGTCTCCGAGGCCGAGGTCGGCGCGAACCTCTCGACCGGGACCATTCGCACCGGGCAGGCCGAACCGGCGACCACCACGGGGTCCGTGAGCGTGCTCGAGCGCGACGATCGGAAGCAGGAGCGCTGACATGAGCGCGTCCGAGGCGGTCGGCACCCCCGACGTCGATACCGCCCTCAGCGACCTCCAGGCGCATCTCAACCTCATCTTCGCGCGGACCCGGTCGCTGTGGAAGGAATCGGCGTCCCGGGTCCACCCGGAGCTGCAGGTGGCGGGGTACAAGCTGCTCACCTTCATCGACCGGGCGGGCTCGGCCAGCGCGCATGAGCTCGCCGAGCGCTTCGAGATGGACAAGTCCGTCGTCAGCCGCCAGGTGCGGATGCTGGAGGAGCTCGGGCTGATCGCCTCGGTGCCGGATGAGCGCGACGGCCGGCTCCGGGTGCTCACCGCGACACCGGCCGCGTGCACCGCGCTCACCGATGTCCGCCGGGAGTACGGCAGCCGACTCCGCGCTGTCATCGATGAGCTCACGCCCGCGGAGATCGACGCCGCATCCAAGGTGTTCCGGCTCCTCGCCGAGGTCTGAGCACAGCCCCGCGACCGCATCCGGTCGCGGGGCTTCGCCGTACACTGGCGATATGAGCGCCCCGTCCGACGAACCCGCCGACGGCGCTCCGATCGACGACCTCGACCAGGCGGTCGCCCGCGTCGAGCACGAGCTCGGCCGGCTGTTCGCCCGCATCCGCGTCGGGTGGCGCGAGGCCGCGGTCACCGTGCATCCGGATCTCCAGCCGCTGGGCTACCAGGTGCTGACCTCGATCCTCGCCGGACGGGCGACCTCGGCGGGAGCACTCATCGAGCGCCTGCAGACGGACAAGTCCGCGGTGAGCCGGCAGGTGCGTCAGCTCGAGCAGCTCGGGCTCGTCGAGAGCATCCCCGATCCCGAGGACGGTCGCGCCCGGGTGCTGGTGGCGACCCCGCTGGCCGAGGAGCGCGTGGCTCTCGCCCGCTCCCGGTATGAGGGGCGCATCGGCGAGCGCCTGCGCGGCTGGACCGCCGCCGACCTCGACCACTTCGCGAACCTCGTCGCCGATCTGGGCGGTTGATACACCGGAATACGTCATCGATTCACGGGAATACAGTGGCGGTCGGACGCCTTGGCCCCACTGTGACTCTCTACGACTCCGCCGACTTCGGCTCGCTGCACCTGTCCAACCGCGTCGTCATGGCGCCGCTCACCCGCACCCGTGCGGACGCGGAGGGCGTGCCGACCGCGATCATCGAGGAGTACTACCGCCAGCGGGCCGGGCAGGGACTCATCATCTCGGAGGGGGTCTGGCCGGTCCTCGAAGGCAAGTCGTACCCTGGGCAGCCGGGCATCGTGACCCCCGCGCAGATCGAGGGATGGCGCCGCGTGGCCGACGCCGTGCACGCCGAGGGCGGCACCATCGTCATGCAGCTCATGCACGGCGGCCGTGTGGGCCACCCGGACATCTCCGGCGAGCCCCGCGTCGTCGCGCCGAGTGCTCTGGCGGCCCCCGGGCAGACGCGGACCCTCAAGGGCAAGGCCGATCTGCCCGTCGCGCATGCCCTCACCCTGGACGAGATCCCCGTGGTCGTCGAGCAGTTCGTCCAGGCCGCGCGTAACGCGATCGCGGCCGGCTTCGACGGCGTCGAGGTGCACGGTGCCAACGGCTACCTCGTCCACGAGTTCCTGTCCCCGGTGTCCAACGTCCGCGACGACCGGTACGGCGGCTCGCCGGAGAACCGTGCGCGCTTCGCGGTCGAGGTGACCACGGCGGTCGCAGCAGCCGTGGGTGCCGACCGCACCGGAATCCGCCTCTCACCGGCCCACGGCATCCAGGGCGTCATCGAGGACGACCCCGCCGACGTGCTCGCGACCTACACCGCGCTCGCCGAAGGACTCGCACCTCTGGGGCTGGCCTTCGTCGATGTGCTGCACCCCGAGCCGGCCGGAGAACTCGTGCAGGCCATCCGCCGAGCGGCGGGCGCTGCGTTCATCGTCAACACCGGCTTCGGCGTCGAGACCACCCGAGCCGCGGCCGAGGAACTGGTCGCGGAGGACTGGGCCGACGCGGTCGCGGCCGGGCGTCCCGTCATCGCCAACCCCGACCTCGTGGAGCGGTGGCGGACCGGGGCCGAGCTGAACGAGCCCCGCCCCGAGCTGTTCTACGGCTCGACTGCCGAGGGGTACATCGACTACCCGTCGCTCGAGGGCGTGCGCGCCGGCGAGTGATGCGGGGTGCCCGCTGTCACAGGACGATGTCGTCGGCGGTGTGCAGCGGGCGCCATGCCGTCTCGCGGAGTCCGCGCCGGGGGAGCACATCGGCGTCGGGAAGGGGGCCGAGGTCGACCCCGGTGAGGGCTGTCACCTCGGTGACCGGTACCTGGAACGTGCGGAAGGCGCCGAGGCTCGCGACGGCGAAGGCACCCTCCCGCGTGTCCACGAGCTCGGTCTGGTCGAGGATGAATGCGGCGGCCGCGAGTCGGTCCTCGGAGCGCCACGCCACGATCTTCCAGTACCGCAGGGGCACGCGGATGCCGCGGTACGGCGGGTCGGCGTCCGCGAGCACCGGGGCCGTGAACGCCGATAGGCGCTGCGCCGTCGCCTCCGCATACGCCAGCACGTGGTCCTCCAGCCCGAGCCAGAGGTCCTTCGACTGGTTGAAGGCGGCCGCCTGCGGGGCCGCGTTGGGGTAGGTGAAGGTGGCTTCCGCGGCGGCGCGGGCCTCGTCGAGCTCCCCCCAGCCCGGGTCGCGGCGACGGACGAGGTGTCCGCGGTCGAGGTCGTTCCGGGCGTAGACGGCGGGCCCCGCCTGTTCCTCCGCGGGCACCCGGGGGTCGAGGCGCCACTCACCCGTGCGCGGGAGATCCCGCAGGCGGGCGCCGTCGATGGTCACGGCCGTCACCGCGGCGAGGCGCCGTTCCGGATCGAGCAGCACCGTGAACCGGGGCGCAGGGAGCGCGCGCACCGGCATCGGGGGCACGGGCAGCGGCAGCGGGATGCCGAGGAACGCGGGGTCGTAGCCGTCCGTCATGCCACCATCGTGCCCCGCCCCGCCGACATCACACCTCTTCCGCGTGCTCGTCCGCCCCACTACTGTCGGGGTTCAGGCGGAGCCGATTCGCGCAGTACGGGAGCGCGCTGACAGAGGGGGACGGATATGACCGGAGCGAGCGGACTCGACGGGGTACGGAAGGACGGCGAGCTGCCGGCGCGGGAGTCGATCCCCGCGATCTTCGACGAGCTGGACTTCCAGTTCGCCTGCCAGGCCTACCTCTGGGCTCTTCCGCTCGTCTCCTACGCGCAGTGGAAGTCGCAGCACGAGGAGGTCTTCGGTGCGACGAGCAGTGATCTCGTCCGATACCTGACGTATCGCGACCGCCTCGGCCTCATCACGGCGAATGCCACGACGCCGTACATCCTGAACTTCTTCGACCTCGCCGAGACCGGACCGCTGGTCATCGACCTGCCCCCGGGGCACACGGCCGGCGGCGTCTCCGACTTCTGGCAGCGGGAGGTCGGGGCGATGGGGGAGATGGGGCCGGACCAGGGGCGCGGCGGCAAGTACGTGATCGTCGCGCCCGGGGCGACCGTCCCCGCAGACATCACGGCCGAGTTCCGGATCCTGCAGTCCTCCGGGGTCAACATCATGTTCGGCTTCCGCACGCTCGACCCTGATCCGGAGCGCGCCGATGCCCTCGTGCGCGCCGTACGGATCTACCCGTACCGCGATCGGGAGGACCCCGCACCGACGCGCATCATCTCTCCGGACGGTCGGCCGTGGAGCGGCGATCAGCCGCGCGGCATGGACTACTGGCGTCTTCTGCACCGCATCTACCAGTCGGAGGTCGTCGACGAACGCGATCGCTTCTATCTCGCGATGCTGCGGCAGCTCGGCATCCGCGTCGGGGAGCCCTTCGCGCCGGACGACCGTCTCACCCGCATCCTGGAGCGCGGCGCCGAAGCGGGTGAGCTGATGGCGCAGGCGAACACGTTCGCGAAGCGCTTCGCGCAGGGGAGCTACTGGCCCGACCGTGTGTGGGAGCAGGCGATCGTCCTGGACAACTCCGCGCAGCGGGGCGACGGCTATGACGAGCTCCTCGAGAGGGCCTCATGGTTCTACGAGGCTGTCAGCTTCTCGGAGGCGATGAAGAGCACCACTCCCGGTGTCGGGCAGGCCTACCTCGGTGCCTACACCGATGCCGACGGAGAGTGGCTCGACGGTGCCCGCACCTATCGCCTGCACGTGCCGGCGGACGTGCCGGCGAAGCTGTTCTGGTCTGCGACGGTGTACGACGCCGACACCCGCTGCCTCATCGACAACGAGCAGCAGCGCGGCGACCGCGGGTCGCGCGATGAGGACCTCCGATACAACGAGGACGGCTCCGTCGATCTGTGGTTCGGCCCGGAACCGCCGACGGAGGGACGCTCGAACTGGGTGCAGACGATTCCGGGGCGGCACTGGTTCAGCTACTTCCGTTTCTACGGGCCGCTCCAGCCGTACTTCGATCGGTCCTGGAAGCTCGGCGACATCGTCGCGGCCGACGCCGCCGGCTGACACCTCGTGACACGAAGCCGCGCGGGGGAGGGGCCTCAGGCCTGACCGTTGTCCTCTGCCCGCCGTGCCGCGGCTTCGCGCACGCGGCGGCGGATGCGCAGCGCGATGAACACCAGAAGCAGCAGGATGAGCACGCCGACGACCACATCGGAGATCACGCCGCTCCACTGCTCGAGGATCGGCCGGATGGCGGGGCCGAAGGCGAAGCCCAGGCCGATCCAGATGCCGTTCCAGACCGCCGAGCCGACCAGCGTGTACAGCGTGAACTTCCACAGCGCCATGCGCTCGATGCCGGCCGGGATCGAGATGAACGAGCGCACGAGGGGCACGCAGCGACCGAACAGCACGGCACCGCCGCCCCAGCGCGCGAAGAACGCCTCGGCCTTGTCGAAGTCGTCGTGGTCGAGAAGGGGGATGCGTCCGACGATGCGCCGTGTGCGGTCCCGGCCCACGGCCGCGCCGAGTGCATACCAGATCCATGCACCGACGAGTCCGCCGATGGTGGCCGCGGCCCAGGCGCCCCAGGCGTTCATCCGCCCGTCGTAGGCAAGGAATCCCGCCGCCGGGAGGATCGCCTCCGAGGGGATCGGCGGGACGAACGTCTCGATGAGCACGGCGAGGCCGACGCCGACCTCGCCCAGGGTCTCGATCAGGCTGAGCACCCAGCCGATGAATCCGTCGTAGCCGGGGGCGGAAGCGGCGAGGGGGAGAGTGCCGGGGGTCATCGTGTCCTCTGTCGGGGGATCGCGGTGATCGTGCGGGATGCGGGAGGAGATCCGTGGGGACCGACCGCTCCTGAACGGTAACCGGTGTACCTGGGCTCCGCCTGCGTGCATCGGGAGCCGGGCCACCGGAGGCGGCGTTGTCAAGGTGCTCGCTCCGGCAGCGCGGCGGGCCGATCATGGAGTCCCATCAACCGAGGAGGCATCATGACCGATCCGCGACAGGACGAGACGACCGGATTCCACGGCGAGCCCCCGACCGCGAACAACGGGGAGGGCGACGCGCCCGAGGTCGACGTGACCGACCTGGAGCCTGAGGAGATCGAGGACGGCGTGGAGGTCGACGACCGCCCCTGATCCCCGGGGAGATTTTGACATAGGTCAAAATCTCCCCTACCGTCGAGTCATGGCAGCGGCGGAGAGCAGAAACGACGAGACCGACGGGATCAGCGGCGTCACCGCCGCGGAGATCTCGGAGAGCGTGCGCGACCTCGTCGAACGGGGGACGCTCGTCGCCGGGGACCGCTTGCCGCCGGTCCGCACGCTGGCCGAGCGGCTCGGCGTCAATCGCAACACTGTGCTCGCCGCCTACCGCGCACTCGTCACCGCCCGTATCGCGACCACCGGCGGGCGCACAGGGACGACCGTGCTCGGACCCGCCGCCACGCCGGACGAGGGCTTCACGCCCGGAACCGCGCTCCGCGACATCGCCAACGGCAACCCTCAGGCGGCCCTCCTTCCCGACCTCGCCGCCGCTCTCGCAGCCGTGCACCCGAGCCCCGTCCTCTACGGCGAGTCGGTGATCGATGCCGGTCTCGCCGAGTGGGCGACCCGATGGATCGCGGAGGACCAGCCTCGCCCCTTCCGCCTTTCGGTCACCGCCGGGGCGGTCGACGCGGTGGAGCGCCTGCTCGCTCAGACGCTCGTGCACGGCGACCGGGTGGGTCTCGAGGATCCGTGCTTCCTCTCGAGCATCCAGACCGCGCGTCTGGCGGGGTACACGCCCGTCGCGATACCCGTCGACGACGAGGGCATGACCGTGGAGGGCGTGCGTGACGCTCTGGAGAGCGGTGTGCGCGCGATCGTCTGCACGCCCCGCGCGCACAACCCCACCGGGGTCAGCATCAGTCCCGCGCGTGCCGCGGCGCTGCGCGAGGTGCTCGCTCCGCACCCCCACGTCCTGGTGATCGAGGACGACCACTTCTCGCTGCTCGCCCCGACTCCGTACGCCACCGTCATCGGACCGGGCCACGAACGGTGGGCTCTCGTGCGGTCGGTGTCCAAGTTCCTCGGACCCGACATGCGGCTGGCCCTCACCGCGTCCGACCCCGTCACCGCCGAGCGCCTCGCCCTCCGGCTCAGCCCCGGCACGATGTGGGTGAGCCACGTCATGCAGCAGCTCGCCGCGACCATGCTCCGTGACGAAGACGTGCACCGGCTCATCGCGGAGGCGGGGGCCCGATACGCCGCGCGCAACAGGTCCTTCGCCGCGCTCGTCTCCGCCCGTGGATCGGCCGTCACCGCGGAGAGCGGTCTGAATGCGTGGGTCGATGTCCGCGAGGAGGCCGCGGTCGTCGCCGAGCGGCTCGCGCACCGCGGATGGCTCGTTCGACCGGGGTCCGAGTTCGCGCTGGAGGACGGCTCGACCGGCGGCCACCATCTGCGTCTGACGGTGCACGACCTCGACGACGCCGACCTGCGACGACTGGCCGACGACATCGCCGCCGCTTCCGGTCCGGCCGAGGCCGAGGGGGACGAATGACGGCCAGGGCCCCGTTCCGGATCGGCCGATCATCGCGCCTGGACGGCGTGCTCTACGACCTGCGGGGTCCGGTGGCCGAGCGTGCGGCCGAGTTGGAAGCCCGCGGCGAGCAGATCCTCCGCCTGAACATCGGCAACCCGGCCCCGTTCGGTTTCGAGGCGCCGCCGGTCATCGTGGAGGCCCTGCGCGAGGCTCTTCCGCACGCCCATGGGTACTCGGAATCACCGGGCCTTCCGGAGACGAGGGAGGCGATCCGCGTGCACTACTCGCGCCGGGCCGGGTTCCCGTCCCTCGGGATCAAGGCGGTGACCGTCGGCAACGGCGTGTCCGAGCTGGTGGGTCTCACGTTGCAGGCGCTGCTGGAGCCGGGCGACGAGGTCCTCATCCCGAGTCCCGACTATCCGCTGTGGACCGCATCGACTGTCCTCGCCGGGGGTGAGCCCGTGCACTACCGCTGCGCGGAGGAGGCCGGGTGGCTCCCGGATCTCGAGGCCATGGCGGCGGCGATCGGCCCACGGACCGTGGCCATCGTCATCATCAACCCGAACAACCCCACCGGCGCGGTCTACCCGCGGGAGACCCTGGAGGGCGTGACGGAGCTCGCCCGTCGCCATGGTCTGCTGCTGCTGTCGGACGAGATCTACGACCGTGTCGTGTACCCCGGATTCACGCACGTCTCCACGGCGCAGGTCGCCCCCGACGTGCCCTGCGTCACCTTCGCCGGCCTGTCGAAGACGCACCGCGTCGCCGGGTATCGGGCCGCCTGGGCGTTGACGACCGGGTTCGCTGCCGATGACCCCTTCCTCTCCGGTCTGCGGCTGCTCGCCTCGATGCGGATGTGCGCGTCCGTGCCGGCACAGCACGCGATCACGGCGGCCCTGGAGCACGACGCATCGCTCGACGCGCTCGTCTCGGCCGAGGGGCGGCTGACAATGCAGCGCGACGCCGCCACGGCCGCGCTCCGAGCCATCCCCGGCGTCGACGTGCAGGAGGCGGGTGGCGGGCTCTACCTCTTCCCGCGCCTCGACCCTGAGGTGTTCGGCATCCGTGACGACGAGCGTCTGGTGCTCGACTTCCTCGACGCGGAGCACATCCTGCTGGTGCACGGCCGCGCCTTCAACGGCGCCGACGCCGATCACGTGCGCCTGGCCTTCCTGCCCGAGGCCGACACGCTGATCGATGCGGTGCAGCGCTTCGGTCGCTTCCTGCAGGGGTACTCGCCGCCGGGGGCGTGAGGACACCTGACCCGGTGGAGTGACCGAGTGGCCAGGTCGCGGTCCGCAAGACCGTGCACGCAGGTTCGATTCCTGCCTCCACCTCCGATCCGGCTCGCGACGAGCCGTTCCCGACGAAGGACATACCCATGCAGAAGGACTTCATCCCGGCCGCCGCGCCGCTCATCGGCGACGACGAGGTGGCAGCCGTCGAACGCGTGCTCCGCAGCGGCATGCTCGCCCAGGGCCCCGAGGTGGCGGCGTTCGAGCGCGAGTTCGCGACGCAGTTCGTGGAGGGCCGCACCACCGTCGCGGTGAACTCGGGGACGAGCGGCCAGCTCCTGGGCCTGCTCGCCTCCGGTGTCGGCCAGGGCGACGAGGTGATCGTGCCGTCCTTCACCTTTGCGGCGGTGGCGAACTCCGTGGTCCTGGCCGGCGCGACGCCGGTGTTCGTCGACATCGAGCCGAGGCACTTCACGCTGGATCCGGCGCGGGTCCGTGCCGCCGTCACCGCCCGCACGAAAGGCATCATGCCGGTGCACCTGTACGGGCATCCGTTCCTCGTGGACGACATCGAGGAGGTCGCCAGGGACCATGGCCTGGACATCTACGAGGACGCCGCGCAGGCCCACGGTGCCGCCTGGCGAGGCCGGCCGGCCGGGACCATCGGCAGGTTCGGCATGTTCAGCCTCTACCCGACGAAGAACATGACGGCGATCGAGGGCGGCATGGTCTCGTGCGTCGATGAGCAGGTCGCGCGCCGGGTCCGACTGCTGCGCAACCAGGGTATGGAGACCCAGTACGCGAACGAGCTCGTCGGCTACAACAACCGGATGAGCGAGGTGCACGCCGCGGTCGGTCGGGTGCAGCTCGGGCGGGTCGCCGCCTGGACCCGCCAGCGCCAGGAGAACGCCGCATTCCTCGACGCCGCGCTCGCCGGCATCGACGGGCTCACCGTGCCTGCGGTCGCGGAGGGCGCCGAGCACGTCTACCACCAGTACACGGTGCGGGTCGCCGCGGGGGAGCGCGACCGGGTGCGCGACGCACTCCGCGACGAACACGGGGTGGGCTCCGGCGTCTACTACCCGATCCCGAACCACCGGCTGCCCTCGCTGGCGCGCTTCGCGCCGGCCGACGAGCTTCCGGAGACCGAACGGGCAGCGCAGGAGGTGCTCTCCCTCCCCGTGCACCCTTCGCTCACGGCCGGCGACCTCGACCGGATCGTGACCGGGGTCGCTGCCGTGATGTCAGCCGGCGGCTGAGCTCAGGCGGCGAGGCCGAGCCAGGCCCGCGGAGAGCGACCGAGCCGCTGGGCGAACGCGCGGGAGAAGGCGGAGGCGCTCGCATAGCCGAGGTCGGCGGCCACAGCGCTCACGGACATCCCCGCACGGAGCTGTTCCTGGGCGATCGTGAGACGCCACTCGGTGAGGTAGTCGCCCGGCGCTCGGCCCACGACCTCCTTGAAGCGCGCCGCGAAGGCGCTGCGCGACATCGCGGCGGTCCGCGCGAGAGTGTCGAGCGTCCACGGCTCGCCGGGGGCCTCATGCATCGCCACGAGGGCGGGTGCGAGGCGTTCGTCCGCAAGGCCGGGCAGCAGCCCCGGCGGGAGGGTGAGATCGCCGGAGTGGTCGAGCATCCAGCGCAGGAGCTGGATGAGCACGACCTCGAACATCCGGTCTGCCAGCAGCGGACGCCCGCAGCGCACGTTGTCGACCTCGGCGAACAGGAGGTCCAGCGCGGGGGCGAGGGTGGACACCTCGTCGAGCGGCAGGACGATCACCGAGGGGAGGGTGCGGACGAGCGGGTGCGTGACTCCGCCGTCGAAGTCGATCGTCGCGCAGGCGAAGTCGGATTCATCGGTCGGGGCGTTGAGGAAGGTGTGGTCGACGGGGCGGGGGAAGAACAGCAGGCTCGGACGGGTGATCGTCTCGCGCTCGATGCCGCCGTCCGGGCGCTGGTGCGTCACCTCCATCTCGCCGCGACGCAGCACGTGGAGGAAGCCGTGGCCCGCACTCGCGGCGAAGACCGTGGTCCCGCACAGGGGTCCGGTGTGGAACAGGCGGCTGCGCACCCGGAAGCGGTCGAGCAGCGGGGTGAGGCGGTCGAGCGGTGGCATGCTTCCATTCTTCTGGACGATATGTCACGAACGCAAGACCAGATGATGCGTATCGTACTGCGCGGCGAGCAAGACTGAGGGGGAAGCCGAATCCGGCCCTTCCCGAAACACAAAGGAGCAACCCATGCCCAACGTCCCTCTCGTCGACCGTGAGACCGCCACCGGCCCCGTCAAGGAGCAGCTGGAGCAGATCGGCTCCGCCTTCGGCGCCGTCCCCGCCATGTTCCGCGCGGTCGCGAACTCGCCCGCCGCGCTCACCAGCATGTGGAGCGCTTTCGGCGCCTACGGTGGGGGCACGCTCGGCGCGGCCCTCGGTGAGCAGATCGCGGTCGCGGTCGCGAACCGCAACTCCTGCGGCTACTGCCTCGCGGCGCACACCGCGCTCGGCAAGAAGGCGGGCCTCACGACCGAAGCGCTCGCCGAGGCCCAGGCCGGCAACTCCGACGACCCTCGTACGGCCGCTCTGCTGGCCTTCGCGCTCAAGCTCGTCGAGGAGCGGGGTCAGGTGACCTCGGCGGACGTCGACGCTCTCCGCGCGCACGGCTGGAGCGACGAGCAGATCGTCGAGACCATCGGCCAGGTCGCGCTGAACCTCTTCACGAACTACGTGAACATCGCGCTCGACGTGCCGATCGACTTCCCGACGGTGCCGCTGCGTCGCGCCGCCTGAGGTCGAGGAGAGCAGAGGCCGGATTCGCTGGGGGTCCGGCCTCTTCCCCTGCCCGCCTGCTACGCCTCGACCTCGTCGAGCCAGTCGCTCAGCACACGGATGGCGAGGGCCTCGAGCCGCGGGCCGTGCCGCTGCGCCTGCTCCCGGATCGTCCGCGGGTCGATGCCGTGGTGATGGAGCTCGTGCGCGTGACCGACGAGCCAGCGCTCGATGACGCGGTGGTCGGCTTCCAGGTGGAACTGGAGTCCGAGCGCGCGCGCGACGGCGAAGGCCTGATGGGGGAAGCCGGGCGTGTGCGCCAGGGAGTGCGCCCCGGCGGGGATCGCGAACTCGTCGCCGTGCCAGTGCAGCACGGGCTCGCCGTCGAGAGGGGCGAGGACGGACTCCCGGCCCTCGGGGGTGAGTGCGAGCGGGCCGTAGCCGATCTCGACGGCCCCGGTCGGGCGTACCTCTGCGCCCAGAGCCTCGGCCAGGAGCTGGGCGCCGAGACAGACGCCGAGCGTGGCGCCGCCCGTGGCGAGCCGGGTCGCGAGAGCTGCCTTCGAGGAGTGCAGGAAGGGATACCGATCCTCGTCGTACACGCCGATCGGTCCGCCGATGACGAGGAGCAGGTCCGTGCCAGCGACGGCGTCCGGGTCGATCGCGTCGATGCCGGCGTCGAGCAGGGTGGTCTCGTAGCCGCGCGCCGCCAGCAGCGGGGCGAGGATCCCGAGGTCTTCGAAGGGGACGTGGCGGACGGCGATCGCCGTCCGGGGCGTGCGGGACGCGGACATGCACTCTCCTCGGATAGATTTGACCTATGCCAAAACTAGCACACGAGGTTCGAGGTGCCGAGGTGATCGTGCGCGCCGCGGGGGTCCTGTTCGACTGCGACGGCGTGCTGGTGGATTCCGTCCCCTCGGCGGCGATCGCGTGGGACGCCTGGGCGCTCAGGCACGCCCCGGGATTCGACTTCCTGCGGGACGCGCCTCATGGCATGCGGCCGAGTGAGGTGGTCGCGGCGATCGTGGGGCCGGAACGGGCGGCCGAGGCGACGGCCGACCTCCTCGCTCGGGAGCTCGCCGTCGCCCCGGCGACGACCGGGATCCCCGGCGCCGCTGCCCTGCTCGCGGCGCTGCCCCCCGAGGTGTGGGCGGTCGCGACGAGCAGCAACCGAGCTGTCGCGGCCGCCCGGATGGGTGGAGCGGGCATCCCGGCGCCCGCGGTGCTCGTCGCCTCCGAAGACGTGGACAGAGGCAAGCCGGCGCCCGACCCGTACCTCCGCGCCGCACGGCTCCTCGGGCGGGACCCGGGGGAGTGCGTGGTCTTCGAGGACTCGGCGCCGGGGGTCAGCGCGGCGCGAGCGGCCGGTGCCGGCCTCGTGGTCGGGGTGGGCGCAGGCTCCGGGGCGGCCGACCCCGACCTGGTCGTGCACGACCTCGCCCGCGTGCGGTGGAGCGGGGAGGCGCTGTGCCTCCGCGTGCTCAGCGGAGCGCGCTGAGGGCCTCGTCGATCACGTCCACGGCGACGTCGAGCTGCTCGTCGGTCGTGGTCAGAGTGGGGAGGAAGCGGATCACGTTGCCGTCGCTGCCGGCAGTGAGGAGCAGGATGCCGCGCTGGGCGGCGAACTCCGCGATCATGGAGGCGGCCCCGGCCAGCGGTCGCGTCGTCCCGGGGGTGCTCAGCTCGAAGGCCTGCATGGCGCCGACCCCGCGCACGTCGCCGATGACCGCATGGCGAGTGCGCAGACCCTCGAGTCGGGCGGACAGGTGGGCGCCGATCCGACGGGCGTCGGCGAAGAAGGTCCCGTGCTCGAGCTCGTCGAACACTGCGAGGGCGGCGGCGATCGAGACCGGGTTGCCGCCGAATGTGCCGCCGAGGCCGCCAGGGTCGGGCGCGTCCATGATCTCGGCGCGGCCGGTCACCCCGGCCAGGGGCAGCCCGCCGGCGATGCCCTTCGCCGTGAGCACGAGGTCCGGCACGAGGTCGAAGTGCGTGCTCGCGAACCACGTCCCGGTGCGCCCGAGGCCCGTCTGGATCTCATCGGCGATGAACACCACGCCGTTCTCCGTGCACCACTCCTGCAGGGCGGGGAGGTAGCCCTCGGCCGGGACGACGAAGCCGCCCTCGCCCTGGATGGGCTCGGCGATGACGGCCGCGAGGTCGTGGACGCCGATCCGCTGTTCGAGATGGGCGATCGTGCGCGCGGCGGCTTCCTCGCCGTCGAGGCCGTCGCGGTAGGGGTACGAGTTGGGGACGCGGTGGACATCGGGCGCGAACGGACCGAACCCGGTGCCGTACGGCGCCGCCTTGTGGTTCATCGCGAGTGCGAGGTTGGTGCGCCCGTGGAACGCGTGATCCAGGGCGGCGACGGCGCGCCGTCCCGTGTGCCTCCGGGCGATCTTGACCGCGTTCTCGACGGCTTCGGCGCCGGAGTTCGCGAAGGCCGTGCGGGTCTCGTGGGTGCCGGGGACCTTTTCCGCGAGCAGTTCGGCGAGGCGCACGTAGCCCTCGTAGGGGGTGACGGTGAAGAGCGTGTGCGTGACCCGGTCGAGCTGTTCCGCCGCGGCGGTGACGGCTGCGAGATTGGTGTGGCCGATGGTCGTCACGCCGATCCCGCTGCCGAGGTCGAGGAAGCGGTTGCCGTCGACGTCGGTGACCCAGGGGCCGTCGGCGTGCTCGATGTAGACGGGGAGCACGCTGCCGACGCCGCGCGGGACGACCCGTTGCCGGCGCTCGTGCAGCGCCCGGCTCTGCGGCCCTGGCACCTCGGTGCGCAGGCGCGGGGTCGACAGGGCGGTGTCCGAGAACAGGCCGGGTGCGGACATGGGCGGGCTCCTTCGTGAAGGGGGTGTCGGCGGGTACGCGACGTGGTGTCGAAGCTATGTTAGATTTTGACCTATGTCAAAGATCGAGCGTGTGGGGGAGAGCGCCGAGCGCTACCCGACGGCCTTCACCGCTGCGGACTTCCGCGCCAACGTCGCCGACGTCCGCGCCCGCATCGACGCCGCCGCGGAGCGCGCAGGACGCGACCCCGGTGAGGTGCACCTGCTCCCGGTGAGCAAGACGGTGCCGACCGATCGGGTGCGGGTGGCCATCGACGCCGGGCTGTGCCGACTCGGCGAGAACAAGGTGCAGGAAGCCGTGCGCAAGCACCGGGAGACTGCCGACCTCGATGTGGACTGGGTGGTCATCGGCCACCTGCAGACGAACAAGGCCAGGGATGTCGCCTCCTTCGCCGCCGAGTTCCAGGCGCTCGACCGGCTGCGGGTCGCCGAGGCTCTCGACCGGCGCCTGCAGGCCGCGGGGCGCAGCCTCGACGTGTACGTGCAGGTGAACACCTCGGCCGAGGACTCGAAGTTCGGGATGCCGCCGGAGGAGCTTCTCGACTTCCTGAAGGCGTTGCCCTCGTACGGTGCTCTCCGCGTGCGCGGCCTGATGACGCTGGCGCTGCTCACACCGGACGATGCCCGGGTGCGGGAATGCTTCGCGATGCTGCGGACCCTCCGTGACAGAGCACGTGAGGAGAACCCCGAACTCATCGGCGACGGCGCCCTGTCGATGGGTATGTCCGGGGATTACGAGATCGCCGTCGAGGAGGGCGCGACGTGCGTGCGGGTCGGGCACGCGATCTTCGGTGCGCGCGCCGTCCCGGATAGTCACTACTGGCCGGAGGGCTGACGCCCGCTCAGTCCTCGGTGCGGAAACCGGCCGCCTTGTGTGTGCCGTCGCAGAAGGGCTTGAGCGCGGAGAGCCCGCAGCGGCACAGGGCCACCGTGCGTCGACGCGGGTCGATCACCGTGCCGTCGCTCGCGTGCAACTCGATCTCTCCGCGCACCAGGAGGGGGCCGTCCGGGTACGCCGTGACGGTGACCGGCTCGTCCCGGGCGGTCATGCCGTCGTCCTCTCCCGCAGCGCCGAGCGGCCCTCGGTCCACGCGTCGAGGGTGTGCGCACCCGCCCAGCCGTCGACCGTGAGGCACGCGGCCGCGCCGAACAGGATGTCTGCGAGCAGCTCCGGACGGTCCTCGGCGAGGCTGCCCGCGAGGTCACGGGCGGCGATCTGCTCGTGCACCGCGTCGGCCTCCACGTGCTCCTCGAAGTATGCGGCGACATCGTCGGCGAACCCCAGCCGGTGCAGGCCGTCGGCGTAGAAGCGGCACGGGATCGACGAGGTCATCTCGTAGGCGGCGAGGTGACCCACGATTGCGCCCACGAGGCGGCGGTTGAGGCCGAACAGGCTCATCATGTTGTGCGAGGCGAGCGTGATCGCGGGGGCGTCGTCGACGTAGGCGCCGTATGCGTCGTCGAGTCCGGCGGCGCGAAGGGCGCGGGCGTAGAGCTCCGCGTGCACCCGCTGCGGTCGGCCGCCGCCGTACTCGTCCGACTGGATCTCCACCAGCGCCGCCTTGGGGCGGCCGGTCAGCCGTGGGATCGCCCAGGAGTGCGGATCGGCCTCCCGCAGCGTGTACACGGAACGGAGGATCAGCGACTCCTCGGCCTGCTCGCGGGTGGCCTTCCTGGCGATGTGCCGCGACAGGCTGGGGCCCGTGTCCGCAGCGGCGAGGGCGAACAGGGCGCGCCCCACGGCGTCGACTGTCGGCTCCGGAAGCTCGGGCACGGGCACGGTCTCGCGCAGTGCGGCCTCGAAGGCGTCCTCGAGGATCCGGCGCGCGGTGACCACCCCGGCCTCCCACTCCAGCGCCGCATCGAGCTGCGGCAGCGAGCCGTACGAGGACGCATAGAGGACGAAGAGGGCGAGCTGGATGTCGTCGTCCCGGACCACATCGCTGCTCTCAGCGACGGCTGTGGTGGCGAGGTCGGGCAGGGCGGCGGCGTCCTCGCCGCGACCGGTGAGGACGTCGAGGACGGCGCCCGACAGAGGACCGCGCGGCGAGAAGGCGACGGCGGTATCGGGGTCGAGGGTGGAAACGGTCATGAGGAGGGGCTCCCATCGAGTCGATCACCGATATCCTCGTCCGCGCGAACGGGGGCCACCAGGGACTTGACGCCGAGGCGCTCGGCAGGCAAGCGCCTCCGTCGATCGTCAGGGGCACCCGGCGAAGACGTACTCCTCGTCGTCCGGCGTGACGAGGTCGCGATCGCGGAGCACGAGGGATGCCGGGGCGTCCGGGTCGGCGCACAGCTCCGCGAACGACCGCGGGAGCTGGTCGGTGTACTCGATGTCGATCACGTGCGGCCCGTAGACCGCGGTGTATGCGCCGCACTCGGCGTACGCGGCGCACTCCTCCGTCACGGCGAAGTCGAAGCCCGCGCGCTCCTTCAGGGCCTCCGCATGCTCGGCAGCGTTCTTCTGTCCGGCGGCGAGCCCGACGCCGTGCGCCGCGTCGACGAGGAGCTCTGCGAGCGCGAGGTTGTGGTCCAGAGTCAGGAGGCCGAGCGAGCGTGAGAAGGAGTCGAGGTTGTCGAACTCGACCGCCTGGAAGCCGGAGTCCGCGCAGCCCTCGATCCCGGGGATCACGATCTCCGCGATGCGGGACCGCTGCGCTGCGCTGCCGGTATCCAGAAGGGCCTCATCGGGCCAGTCCGGGTCGAAGACCACATCGTCACCGTCATGCAGGAGGAGGTCGTCGGGCCACTCGGCGAGCTCGCCCGGCTGGGTCTGGAATCCGTTGACGTAGCAGACGGAGTAGAGTCCCGCGACCGGCTCCGCGCTGCGGTCTCGCCCGACGATGCCCACGCCCTCGGCCGGATCGTACGCGCCGCCGAGCTGGTAGTCCGGAAGGGCTCCGGCCGGAGGAAGCACGACGCCGGCCGATGACCCCGTTCCCTCCGCAGGGAGGGCGGTCGGGGCGGCGCAGCCGGCGAGAGCGAGGATCCCCATAGCGACGCACGCCGCCGGCGTCAGGGACACGCGTGCCGTTCTTCGACCGCGTCGAGAGCGCGGCGCGGTCATCGCGGCTGAGGCGTCGGCTGCGCGGGGGCGTCGACCGGCGGCGCCGCCGCCTCCGAGGGGTTCCGGCGGATCCCGATCCACGACACGACGCCGCCGAGCACGAGGAGCACCGCGGTGACCCAGGCGGCGTTGTGGAACCCGTCGAGGTCGAGGGAGCCGCCGACGATGGTCGACAGCATCGCGACGACCAGCAGCCCCGCGACGCGGGAGACGGCGTTGTTCACGGCGGAGGCGATGCCGGAGTGGTTCTCGTCGATGGCCCCGAGGATCGCGGCCGTCAGTGGGGCGACGGTGAGCGACAGGCCCAGCCCCATCACGATCATGGCCGGGAGCACCTGCGCCCAGTAGTCGAAGGCGGTGTTCACGGTCAGCAGCATCAGCGCTCCGACGGCCATGATCAGCGGCCCGACGGTCATGAAGATGCGCGGGCCCCAGCGCCCCGCCCACCCGCCGGCGCGGGAGCTCAGCAGGATCATCAGGATCGTCATCGGCAGGCTCGCGAGTCCCGCCGCCGTCGCGCTGAGTCCCGCCCCCTGCTGGAGGTAGACGCCGACGACGAAGCCGTTGAGCGAGAGCGCGGCGTAGACGAAGAGCGTGGCGAGGTTGCCCCACCCGAAGTCGCGCACCCTGAACAGCCAGAGCGGCATGAGCGGCGTGGCCGAGCGGCCCTGCCGCCACAGGAAGACGGCGAAGAGCGCGGCCCCGACCACGGCGGGGATCCAGATCGCGGGGGAGGCCCACCCGAGGTTCGGCTGCTCGATGAGGGCGAACACGATGGCGCCCAGGCCCAGCGCGCACAGTGCTCCGCTCCACCAGTCCACCCGGACGCTCCGAGGGTGCTCCGGCAGGTGCAGGCGGGCGAGCAGCACCAGCGTCACTCCGATGGGGAGGACGTTGATGAGGAACACGAAGCGCCAGGAGAGGAAGTCGACGAAGAGCCCGCCGAGGAGGGGGCCGACCAGTTGGGCCGCCGTGGTGAAGGCGGTCCAGACGCCGATGGCCCTCGCCTGCAGGTCGCCGCGCATGGTCGCGGTGATGAGGGCGAGGGAGCTCGGGACGAGGAGGGCGCCGGCCGCTCCCTGCGCTCCGCGGGCCACGATCAGCATGAGCGGATCGATCGCTGCGGCGACCGCGACCGACGCGATGCCGAAGGCGATGAGCCCGATCCGCATCACCAGGACCCGGCCGTAGGCGTCGGACAGGGACCCGGCGAGCAGGATCAGCGCGCTGAGGGTGATGAGGTACGCGTCGACCACCCACTGCTGCGTGGTGATCCCGCCGCCCAGCTCTTCACTGATGGCGGGAAGCGCGACGTTCACCACCGTTCCGTCGAGGAACGTGACGAACGAGGCCAGCACGGCGATCGCGATGACGAGCCGCTGGAGCGGGGCGAAGGATGACACAGGCCGACCCTACTCCCGGGGTCGGACGCGAGGGGCCGGTCAGTCAGCCGATGTCCCGGTACCTTCCGCCAGCAGCCGTCGGAGTGCGGGGAGGCCGTCCCGTCCGTGCGCCGCGCGCTGCCGCGCCGCGCCGGTGCCGTCCGCCCGCATCCGGGCGAGTCCCGCTCGCACGGTGTCCGCATCGCCCTGCTCGTCCAGCACCGGGCCGATGTCGTCGAGCAGGTGCTCGGCCACGGTCCAGGCCGGGGCGACCTCGCCCGTGAGCGGATCCAGGATGCGGGCCGTCATCCCCGCTCTCGACGCCATCCAGATCGACGCGTCGATCGTCTCCGTCTCGTCGGCGACGATCCGCTGCGCGGACGACAGGGCGATGCCGCGGGTCAGCAGCGCGGAGAGAACGGCGTCCTCCGCGGTGAGCTGCGTGTCCGCGACGCGCGCCTCGACCGTCGGGTAGCGCTCGGACAGGCGCACCGCCCAGGAGAGGGAGGTCGCCTCCCCGATGGTCCCGAGATCGAGGAGCTGGTCCACGCGCGTGCGGTAGTCGTCGACATCGGCGAACCGGGGCGGGCACCACGACGAGGGGAGCCGGCGGATGAGCATGCTCCGCCAGCTCGCGAAGCCGGTGTCGATGCCGTTGCCGAACGGACTGTTCGTACTGAGGGCGAGCAGCAGGGGCAGCCACGCGCGGAGTCGATTCAGCGCACGGACCCGCTCCTCCTCGTCCGGGACCTCGACGTGCACGTGCAGCCCGTTCACCTCGTGCTCGCGGGTGAGGTGCGCCAGGCGGCGCGCGACGTCGTCGTAGTGCGCCGACGGCGAGAGCCGGGGAGAGCGGAGAGTGGTGAACGGCGAGCCGGTCGGTGCCGCGATCGCGCGCCGCGCGCGGGCCTCCGCGCCGATGGCAGCCCGCAGCGTCGTCAGTTGCTGCAGGGCCTCGGCTCCGGTCCGCACCGGATCGGTGAGGGCCTCGAGCTGCGAGGCCAGGTACTCGGTGGTCACGCGTCCGGCGGCGACCTCGCCGCCGATGCGCTCCAGGATGTCACCGCTGAGGGCGACGGGGACGAGCGAATCCTCATCGAGCAGGAGGAACTCCTCCTCGATCCCGAAGCGCGTCATCCGGGTCAGTGGTTTCGCAGTTCGGAGATGAGCTCGGCCTTGCGCTTGCCGCTGTAGCCCGTGAGGCCCAGTTCCTTCGCGCGCTTCCGCAGCTCGGGGACGGTCCAGTCCTCGTAGTCACCGTGCTCCCCGCCGCGCCGACCGACCGAGCTGCGGCCGTCGCGTGCGGCGGCGTTCGAGATACGGGCGGCCTTCTCCTTCGAGGCGCCGTCGTCGCGGAGTTCCTCGTACAGTTCCGGATCCTTCAGGGAATTGTTGCGTCGTCCTGGCATTGCTCTGCTCCTTCGCGCATCGGGAGGCTCGAAGTCAACCCCCTCCAGGGAGGGTGTGGTTCGGGTCTAGCGTGGTGTCACCGCAGTCGGGCGCCCGCGCCCCCAGAGAAGGGAAAGACCGATGAACATCCTCCTGATCATCGTCATCGTCATCGCCGTGATCCTCGCGATCACCGGAGGACTGGTGCAGTCGCTCCAGTTCCTGCTGTGGGTCGGTCTGGTGCTCCTGGCCATCGCGGTGATCGCCTGGCTGATCCGAGCGATCACCGGCAGCCGCAAGGTCTGACCCGAGTGCGGAGGGGGAGGCTCGCCATCGGCGAGCCTCCCCCTCTTCATGGGTTCAGCGGGTGGGGGATCAGCGGTTGAACGCGTCCTTGACGCTGTCGCCGGCCTTGCCCGCGGCGTCCTTGACGTTCTCGCCGGCCTGCTTCGCGTCGGCCTTCACCTGATCCGCCTGGCCTTCGGCCTCGAGCTTCTCGTTGTCGGTCAGCTTGCCGAAGCCTTCCTTGGCCTTGCCACCCAGCTTCTCGGCGGAGTTCTTCATGTCATCTGCGCCACTCATAAGAGGCTCCTCTCCTTGACGGATCGATTGCTCTTCGAGCCTCCCACCAGCCCTCCGCACCGTCCACGGGATTGACATTCGCGCAGCGGCGTGTCAGCGTCCCGCGACCATCGACTCCCGTCCGCGCAGGGGTTAGCCTGGCGCCAGGCGGGTGTCCTGCCCGTCGTCCTCGACGAAGGGAGCGGTGTGCGATGGACGCGATGATGATGGGTGCCATGTCCAAGAACATGGAGTCGATGCCGGACATGGCGATGATGGACATGTCGGTGCTGCAGGCCTGCATGGATGCCTGCGCCGCCTGCGAGCAGGCCTGCACCGTGTGCGCGACCCAGGAGATGGACTGCGCTCCGGCCTGCATGAACTGCGCGGACATGTGTCACACGATGATGCGGTCGATGCTCCGCATGCAGGGGATGACGCCGGCCACGATGATGGCGATGCTGGACGCCTGCATCGCGATGTGCCAGATGTGCATGGACGAGTGCATGCAGCACGCCGATCACAGCGACGTCTGCCGGCTCTGCGCTCAGGCGTGTCAGGCCTGCATGAACGCCTGCATGGCGGTCCGCGACATGATGATGGCGAGCGCCTGACCCGAGGGGATCAGGGCATCGTCACACGACGGCGACGTTGAAGCGGGTGCGCCCGACGGCGAGGACGGCGTAGTCGAGGTGGAGGGCGACCGGGCTGCCGATCGCGGCCTCCAGCGCGGCGCCGGAGCCGTTCCACAGCGTGTGCGTGGTGCCGTCGAGCGTGCGGACGACGAGGTCTCCGGCGACCGGATCCGCCGCGATCACGAACGCGTCCGCCCACCCTGCCGGAGTCGCCGCCGCGAGGCGCTCCTGGATCAGGTGCAGGGCGTGGCCGGGTGCCGACGACGAGCAGCGGCCGCCGTTCCCGCACATGCACGTCGCACGCTCACGCACCTCGAGGGGCGGACGGCGGTGCAGCGGCGTGGACACGGGGACTCCTTCGGATCGGCGTCCCGCCAGAGTACGTCGACCGGGTCGGGATCCCGCAGCGGCCCCGACACGCGACGAAACAAACGGGTGTAGGCTCGCCGGGTGCTGTCGTCGATGAGCGCCCTCGGGGCGCGGAGCGGAGCTGCAGGCGCGTTCAGCGCCGCAGGCAGAGGCTGAGGACCGGCCGGAGGCGGAATCCCGTCCCCGGTGCTGCGTCGTACCCCGGCACCGTCCGGGTGATCCTCCGATCCGTCTCGCCGTTCCGGCGATCACACCGAAAGCTCTTCCCCCATGCGTCCCATCGACGAGCGCGCTCTGCGCGCCTCCTTCCGCAACGCCTCCCGCAAGGAGATCTCCGACATCACCCTGCCGCCCGGCTTCGCCGAGACGGACTTCGACCGGCTCGACTACCTCGGCTGGGTCGACCCGAAGCTGCCTCGTCGCTCCTACGTCGTCACGTGGATCGACGACGAGCCGGTCGGCGTCGTGCTGCAGCGCGCCGAGCAGCGCGTGCTCGCCCGCGCGCAGTGCTCCTGGTGCGAGGACGTGACGCTCCGCAACGACGTGCAGCTGTACGTCGCCCGCCGCGCCGGGGCCGCCGGTCGCAAGGGCGACACCGTCGGCGTGCTGGCGTGTGCGGAGTTCGGGTGCAATGTCGCGGTGCGCAGGCTCCCGCCGCTGGCCTATCCGGGGTACGACCGCGAGCTCGCGCGCGAGATGCGGATCGTGCGGCTGCAGGAGCACGTGACCGGGTTCGTCCGCGAGGTCGCCGGTCTGACCCTCTAGGCCGTCACGGCGCGCACGTGGGCGAGGGCGGGTGCCTCCCACGCCGCCGACAGCCGGGCGAACGCCTCGAAGCTGCGTCCGCCCGGCCAGTCGGCCGGCAGCATCGCCGGGGGCAGCCCGGGATCCGTGTAGGGCAGCACCCGCCACCGGTCGATGAGGTGCACGTAGGCCGGGAACGGCGCGTCGGGCAGGGCCGCGAGCGATGTCTGGAAGGCCTCGTGCTCGGCGCGCAGCCCGTCCAGGTCCCACCACGCCGCGGCGGCCTCGGCCAGGGTCCCTGCCGGGGCCGGGGCCGATGCGTCGAACAGGGTCGCCCAGCGCCGGGCATCCAGCTCGTCGAGGATCTGCTCCGCCTCCTCCCGGAGATGTCCGGGGCAGATCCACAGGGCGGGGGAGACGACGCCGGCGCCGATCCAGTGCAGTCGGCGCCGCAGCTGATGGCGCACGCTGCGTGCGCTCTCCGGGATCGAGAACGACACGAGACACCACGGATCGTCGTCGGTCATCTCCCGCATCCGGAAGATCCGGCGGTCGCCC
The DNA here is from genome assembly GCF_058140415.1 of Microbacterium sp. C-MGS6. Taxonomy (NCBI): domain Bacteria; kingdom Bacillati; phylum Actinomycetota; class Actinomycetes; order Micrococcales; family Microbacteriaceae; genus Microbacterium; species Microbacterium sp. C-MGS6. The sequence goes on along the minus strand of NZ_CM176934.1, from coordinate 2,899,241 downwards.
CGCTCCAGCATCGGCACCGCCGCAGGGCTGAGGCGGTAGCCGATCGCGTCGCGGCGCTCGGGGAGGAGCAGACCCTTCTGCTTGAGACGGGCGATGCCCGTCCGGGCGGGAGCCGCCGGGATTCCGAGGTCGCCGGCCAGCGCCACGAGATCGGCAGCCGAGATCCAGCCGCCGAGCGGGCGCAGATACAGGCCGATCAGCGTGCGCAGGAGCGAGGCGGTGCTGCCGGGGCGGGCGTCGATGTCATCGAGCACCACCGGCGCCGCGGGGTCAGGAGACACCGGACTCCAGTGCGTCCCTCACCGCGAGCACCCCGGCGACGGTCTCGGCGTGCGACGTGCTCAGCGGCGACAGCCCGAGCCGGATCCCGTCCGGGAAGCGGAAGTCGGGGATGACGCCGTCGGCCCAGAGCCGCCGCGTGACGTCGCGGAAGTCCGGGTGGCCGATCGTGATGTGTCCACCGCGCAGCGCGGGGTCGCGAGGGCTGAGCAGGCGGACGTCCAGGGGCGCGAGCAGCTCGTCGTACGCCCGGACCGCGAGCGCGGTGAGCGACTCCGACTTCGCGCGCACGCCGTCGATCCCCGACTGTTCGATGAGGTCGATCATGCCCTGCATCGCGAGCATCGAGGTCACCGGCGGCGTGCCGCTGAGGAGCTGACGGATGCCGTCCGCCGGGACGTACTCTGGGCCCATGGCGAAGATGTCGGCGGCGCTCCACCAGCCCTGGATCGGCTGCCGCAGCACGCCCTGCAGGTCGTGGCGGAGGTAGGCGAACGCGGGCGACCCCGGGCCGCCGTTGAGGTACTTGTACGTGCAGCCGACCGCCATGTCGACGCCCCAGTCGTCGAGCTGCATCGGCACGACACCCGCCGAGTGGCAGAGGTCCCACATCATCAGTGCCCCGGCCTCGTGGACGACGGCGGTGATGCCCGGCATGTCGGCGAGGGCGCCAGAGCGGTAGTCGACGTGGCTGAGCGAGACGAGCGCCGTCCGCTCCGAGACCACGGCCGCGACGTCGTCGACCGTGACGCCGTGCACCGGATCGGGCGTGATCCAGCGCAGCGTGGCCCCCATCTCCGCCGCGACGCCTTCGGCGAGGAACCGGTCGGTGGGGAAGTTCCCCTCCTCGATCACGAGCTCCGTCCGCCCCGTGGGGCCCTGAGCCGCGCCCGTGGGTCCCTGAGCCGCGCCCGTGGGTCCCTGAGCCGCGCCCGTGGGTCCCTGAGCCGCGCCCGTGGGGCCCTGAGCCTGTCGAAGGGCGCCCCGCATGAGCTTGTAGATGAGGACGCTCGTGGAGTCGGAGACGACCGTCTGCCCCGCGCCCGCGCCGAGGGCGACGGCACCGATGCGGTCGCCGAGCTCCATCGGCAGCGCCATCCACTGCTCGTCCCAGGAGCGGATGAGACGGGTGCCCCAGTCCTCGCGCACGAACGCGGCGAGCTTCTCCGGCACGTCGCGCAGCGGGCGGCCGAGCGAGTTGCCGTCGAGGTAGGCCGTGACGCCGGGGGCCTCGACGAAGGCGTCGAGGTGGGCCGCGAGGGGGTCGGACGCGTCCAGGGCGCGGGCGGCATCGAGGAGGGCGGTGTCGGCGGAGCGGTCGGTCATGTCACACCTTCAGGTCGGCGGGGGTGAGGGGGCGGGCGGCCAGAGGATCGGCGGATCCGGGTGGCAGCAGGAGGAGGAGAGAGCGGGGATCGAGCGGGTCGACGGGCGCGAGGGCGCGGAGGAGGGCGTCGTCGTCGAGGCCGGCGGCGCGGAGGGCGGCGACCTCAGCCGGGTTCAGGTCGACGGGGGTCGGGCCGTTGCCCATGTCGGTGCCGTAGCGGACGGTGCCGCCGGCGGCGTGGAAGCGGGCGACGTTGTCGATCGCGATGGCCCGCGCGTGGGAGTCGTGGATGGCGAGGGTGCTGATCCAGGAGGTGCGGGCGGCCTGCTCCGCGATCTCCTCGTCGTCCAGGCGCTCGGAGAACGGGGCGTGGGCCAGCTGCGTCGCTCCGAGGCGGACGACGCGCTGCGCTTCGCCGGAGCCCTCCGCATGGGCCATCACCGGGAGGCCTCGGGCTGCGGCGAGGTCGGCGATCGTGCGGAAGAGGGCGTCGGAGAAGACCGGGCCGGCGGTGCTGTTGCTCGCGACCTTGACGCAGGAGACACCGGCCGCTGCCATCTCCTTGACCGCGGTCGCCGCTGCCGCGGGGTCGGCGATCTCCCGCACCGAACCCGCCGGCGCCCAGGCGCGGTCCGAGGGGTATCCACCGGGAGGCGTGAGGAACGCGCCGGCGAAGTCGACGGTTCGCAAGTCAGGAGAATCCGGCCCAGGCACACCCGGAACCGCCTCGGAAGCGCCTCCGCCGGTCGAAACTCCTGAGTTGTGAACGGCGATCCGCGCCACCGTGGACGGATCGCCGCCGAGGTCGACAACTCGTCCGAGGCGGGACGAGGCCAGGAACGCGTGGTCGACGAGCTGCAGGTGAACGTGGTGGTCCGTGAAGCCCCCGACGATGCGGCCGGAGAGGACCGGGCCCCCCGGCGCGGATGTCTCCTCACGGAGCCGGGGGCGCCCGTCCTCGCCGAGTCCGACGACGCCGTCCCGCCAGCGCTCGCCGTCGAAGAACGTCGCCGTGAGCATCAGGAACCGATCTCGGTGCGGACGGTGTAGAGCTCGGGGAAGAAGGTCAGGTCGAGGGCGCGCTGCAGGAAGCCGACGCCGCTCGACCCGCCCGTGCCGACCTTCATCCCGATGGTGCGGGACACGGTCTTGAGGTGACGGAAGCGCCAGAACTGGAAGTTGTCCTCGAGATCGACGAGGTCCTCGCAGGCCTCGTAGAGGTCCCAGTGGGTGCGCGGGTCCTGGTAGATCGCACGGATGGCAGGTACGAGGTCCGGGGTCTCGCGGTAGGGCTCCCGCACGTCGCGGTCCAGGATCTCGCGGGGGATCGGGAGGCCGCGGCGAGAGGCGTAGCGGAGGAACTCGTCGTACAGCGTGGGCTTCTCCCACTCGGCCGTGAGGAGCGCGAGATTCGCCGGGTGGTCGCGGAAGACGCTCAGCATCTTCTCGTTCTTGTTGCCCAGCGCGAACTCGACGGCCCGGTACTGCACCGACTGGAAGCCGGACGAGTTGCCGAGGGCGCCGCGGAACTGGGCGTACTCCGTCGGGGTCAGCGTCGCGAGCACCGACCACTGCTGCGTCATCACGTCCTGGATCCGCTTGACCCTGGCGATGCGCTTGAGGGCTTCGCGCAGGTCGTCCGCCGCGAGCAGCTCCCGCGCCGAGCTGAGCTCATGCAGCAGCTGCTTCAGCCAGAGCTCCGTCGTCTGGTGCTGGATGATGAACAGCATCTCGTCGTGGTGCTGCGGGTCGCTCACCGGATGCTGTGCCGTGAGGAGCTGGTCGAGCGCGAGGTACGAGCCGTAGGTCATACGCCCGGAGAGATCCGTGACGATCCCCGACTCGAGTGCGCGTTCGTTCTCGGTGTGCATCCCGCGAACATATCACTTCCGTGCCGATCGTCACAGACATGTTATGTCGAGATCCCGCCCCGCCTGCACGACCCGGCGCCAGGGGCACGGGTATCTCCCGGATTCGGTCGTGCACCCGTGCCCGGGTCGTGCGCCCGTGCCCGGGTCGTGTACCCGTGCCGGGTCCGTCTCCACCCGTGCCGAGGTCCGCCTGCACGACCGGGGAACGGATGAACAGACGTCCGGCCGAACGAGTCGTGCCGTCGTGTCGGGATCGTGCGACCGTGGCAGCCCCGCCGGACGAAAGGGGCCGGGTCAGCGGGTGTGCGCGTCGAGGAAGGCGATGGTGTCGGCCAGGGCCTTCCGAGCCTCGGGCAGATCGAGGTGGAACTGGTACTCGTGCGGGAGGGCGGGCTCGTGCGGCGCGGGCCAGAACACCGGCGTCACATCGACGCCGAGCTCCTCCAGCCGTTTCGCCATCGGGATCGACTGCAGCCAGGTGAGTCCGTCACCGTTGCCGCCCGAGATGTACGTCGCGGGGAAGTCTGAGGTGACCCAGTCCACGGTCGACATCGTGGCGCCGGTCGAGTCCTCCGCCCAGGTCTTCGTCCCGGAGTACGCCCACATCGCCGACTTGAAGCCCCACCCCGGGACTCCGTCGAGCTCGGCCAGCGCGGCGAGGTCGTAGACGCCGCAGTTCAGCATGGTCGCGACGAGCTGGTCGGCGCGGATCGACGGGCGGATACCGAGAATCTCGGCGTAGTCCGGATTCGTGATGAGTGTGGCCATCTGGCTGGCGAGCTGAGCGCCCGCGGAGTCCCCCGCCAGCACGATGCGACGCGGGTCGACGCCCAGTTCCGCTGCGTGCGCGTCGATGTAGGCGAGGGCCCCGTCGAGCTGGTGGACGGCGAGCGGGTACACGCCCTCGGGTCCGCGGGTGTAGTTCACGCCGATGGTCGTGTAGCCCTCCGCGGCGAGGATGCGGAGGTAGGGATCGACGTCCTCCTTCGAGCCCGAGACCCAGGCACCTCCGTGGATCCACACGACAGTCGGCAACGCGCTGTCGGCGGAGGCGGGGCGGAAGACGTCCATCGTCGTGTCCGCGCCGGCATCCCCGTAGGCGATGTCCTTCCGTTCGTCGAGAGGCGTGTCCGGGACGTGCTTCGTCATCTCCGCCGCGGTCTCGTCGCCGCCCTTCGTGAACACCGAGCGGATGATCATCGCGGATGGCCACGGCGTGAGCGCCCCGATGATCGCGACGACGGCGGCGACCGCGGCGAGGACGCCCACGGCGATCTTCGTGCGACGCCAGGGCGACCGGCCGGTCTTCGCGGCCACGGTACCGGCGGTGCTGCGGGAGTCTTCCACGGCCTCAGTGTGCCAGTATCCGCCGTCGTGGACAGGGAATGACCAGCGTCGTCAATCGGCGAGGCTCGCGATGAGGCGCCGGAGGCCGTAGTCGAATGCGCGGTCGACGTCACCGCCGAGTCGGAACGCCCCGGACAGCTCCATCTGCAGGAATCCGGTGGCCCAGGCGGTGAAGAGGCGTGCGGCGTCGAGGGCGTCCGCCTCGCCGACCGCGGTGGTGCAGGCACGGATGATGGGAGCGGCGGAGCGTTCCAGAGTCTGATGGGAGACCGCGGTGTTGAACATGAGGCGGAAGCCCTCCGGGTGCGCGTGAGCGAAGGTGCGATAGGTCCGGGCGAGGGTGGAGAGGTCGTCGCCCGCCGCCTCGAGCTGGGTCGCGAGGGCATCGACGGAGGCCGTGGCGACCGCGACACGCAAGGCTTCACGATCCCGCACGCGCTTGTAGAGGGAGGGGGCACGCACGCCCACACGCTCCGCGACCGCCTGCATCGTGAGTCCCGCAGGGCCGTTGGCCTCGAGGATCTCCTGGCCGGCCGCGACGATGGCATCGATCGATGTGCGTTCGGGGGTGGGCACGGATCCTCCTCGATGGCTATTGACAGTAGCCATGATAGCTACGTAACGTAGCCATCGCAACCGCCCGAGAGGATCATCATGAAGCTCGCTCCCCACCTCCACCGCCTCGGCAACGACATCGTCGCCTCGTATCTCATCGACCTGCCCGAGGGCATCACCCTCGTCGACGCCGGGTTGCCCGGGCACTGGAACGACCTTCAGCGAGAGCTCGCCGTGATCGGCCGACCGCTGTCCGACATCCGCGGACTCGTGCTGACCCACGGCGACAGCGACCACATCGGTTTCGCGGAACGGCTGCGCCGCGAGGCCGGCGTTCCGGTCTACATCCACGGCGCCGATGCTCACCGCGTGCGTACAGGGGAGAAGCCGAAGACTCCGATGGGCCCTGCACGGCCCGGTCCGATGCTCGGCTTCCTCGCCTACGGTCTCCGCAAGAGCGCCCTCCGCACGCGCCACGTCACCGAGGTCTCCGAGGTCGCGGACGGTGATGTGCTCGACCTCCCCGGGGCTCCGGTCGTCGTGGGGCTTCCGGGGCACTCGCCGGGGAGCATCGCGGTGCATGTCCCGGCGGTCGGCGCGGTATTCGTCGGCGATGCCCTGACCACGCGGCATGTGCTCACGGGGGAGGAGGGCGCGCAACCCGCCCCGTTCACCGACGAGCCCACGGAAGCCCTGGCCTCGCTCGACCGCCTTGCGGCACTTGACGCCGCGTGGGTCCTCCCCGGTCATGGTGCTCCCTGGCGCGGAACTCCCGCCGACATCGCCGCCGCGGTCCGCGCCCACGCCTGACCCGCTGCCCCTGCCGAGCTCAAGAACGCTCCTCCCCGCGGCTGCCGAGGTGCGCTTCGCGTCCCGCCCGAACGCCACACCCCAGTGCCGGATCGATACCGCACCGCAGTCGCGCGGCGGAGGTGCGTTTCGCGTCCCGCGACGGACACTCCGCGCGGGATCGAAACCGTTCCCGATGGACCCTCTCGAGGAGTGGAATCCGTCCCGCGGCCGGACTGCACCTCGTGCCGGGATCGAAAACGGGCCGGATGGGGCGCGCGAAGGTGCGATTTCCGTCCCGCACGGGCGCGGGGCCGGGGGCACGGGCACGGATGGGGCCGGGTCAGGGAGAGAGGAGGGTGGCGGTGTCGGTCACGGTGATCTGCGGGGGATACAGGCTCATGACCTGGACGGCGGCGGCGTGGTTCCCGGCCGTGGAGCCGGCGCAGGCGTCGGCGGCGAGCGTCACCCGTGCTCCGGCATCGGCGGCGGCGAGAGCGGTGGACACGACGCAGCAGTCCGTCGACACCCCCGCCAGCACGATACGGCCACCGTGCCCGACGATCGCCTCGAGCTCCGGGCCCCACTTGCCGAACGTGGGCAGGTCGACGGTCGGATGAGGAGACAGGCCTTCCGCCTCGGGGACCAGTGCATAGAGCGCGTCGTCGGCGGACCGGTCGGCGAACGGCCACGCCGCGAAGTACTCGCCCCAGGAGGTGGAGCGGTCGGCCGTCGGAAGCCACCGGGTCACGAGCACGCGCTCGCCGAAGGCCTCCGCGAGCCGACGGATGTTCGCCATCGCCTCAGCGAAGAACGGCGAGCCCCAGGCGGAGTCGGGCGACGCGAAGATCACCTGCGGATCGACCACCACGAGCCAGCTCTCGCTCCCTGGGCCTGCCGCCTCCGGGGCCCCTGAGCCTGCCGCCTCCTGGGTCCCTGAGTCTGCCGAAGGGCTCACGACTCCTGCCGCCGGATCTTCCCCGCCCGGGCGAACCAGGTCACGAGGAACGACAGCACCAGCGCCACGAACACCCCGAGGTTCGCGTACGCCCAGTCCCCGTCCGTCCCGCCGACGAGGAACAGGAGGTACCCCTGCCAGTTGTTCCACGGCGCGGCGTCCGCGAAGCCGTTGAGGACGAGACCCCAGCCGATCACGCTCGCGACGACCATGGTGCCGATGGACGTCCAGTCCCAGGCGCCGTAGCGTCCGCGGCTGTCGAAGAGGGCCTCGTCGTCATAGTCCTTGCGACGGCGCAGGATGTCGGCGATGAGGATGCCGGCCCAGGAGGCCAGCGGCACGCCGAGGGTGATGAGGAAGCTCTGGAACGGGCCGAGGAAGTCGGTCGCGAAGAACACCACGAAGATGGTGCCCGCCGTGAGGATCGCGCCGTCGATCGCCGCCGCCGACGGCCGCGGGATGCGGATGCCGAGGCTGAGCAGGGTCAGGCCGGAGGAGTAGATGCCGAGCACCGCGCCGGAGACGAGCGCGAGCACGGCCGTGAACAGGAACGGCACGAGGACCCACACCGGCAGGATGCTCGCCAGCGCGCCGATCGGGTCCGCGGCGATCGCGTCCATGAGCTCGGCGTCCGATCCCGCGAGGAGCAGACCGAAGACGACGAGGATGACCGGTGCCACCGAGCCGCCGATCGTGTTCCAGGCGACGATCGCCCCGTCGGACGCGGTGCGCTTCTGGTAGCGCGACCAGTCCGCGGCGATGTTGATCCACCCCAGTCCGAACCCGGTCATCACCATCACGAGCGCGCCGACGACCTGGCCGATGCCGCCGTCGGGACGGGCCATCACCGCAGCGAGGTCGATACTCGGCGCCGCGAGGATGATGTACACCACCGTCACGACGCCCGTGATCCAGGTCAGCACCGACTGGAGCCGCATGATCGTGTGGTAGCCGAGCACCGAGGCGGCGACGATGAGTGCCGCGACGATCACGGTCGCGAGGATCTTCAGCCAGAGGCTGTCCCCGTCGCCGCCGAGCTGCGTGATGACCGTCGCCGTCGCCAGTACCGCCATGATCGCGAGGAAGGTCTCCCAGCCGATCGACGTGAGCCAGGACACGATCCCGGGGACCTTCTGCCCCTGGACGCCGAACGCGGCCCGGGAGAGCACCATCGTCGGCGCCGACCCTCGCTTGCCCGCGATCGCGATGAGTCCGCACAGCAGGAATGACACGACGATGCCGACGACTGAGACCAAAGTCGCCTGCCAGAAGGAGATGCCGAAGTCGAGCACGAACGAGCCGTAGGACATCCCGAACACCGAGACGTTCGCCGCGAACCACGGCCAGAACAGGTCGCGGGGCATGGCGGTCCGCTCGGACTCGGGGATGATCTCGATGCCTGCGCGCTCGATGAGAGCCGGCCTGATGTCGGTCATCCTCACATCCTGGCACTCCGCGAGCGCACTCGTGACGTGGATCAGGGCACCGCGCCGGGCGCGCGGCTCAGCCGGCGAAGAAAGCCCCGGCCACGCGCGTCAGGTCGTGCAGGTCCGAGACCCCGGCGAGCTCGCGCGCGGAGTGCATCGAGAGGATGGGGATCCCCACGTCGACCGTGCGGATGCCGAGCCGTGTCGCGGTGATCGGTCCGATGGTCGAGCCGCACGGCACGCTGTTGTTCGAGACGAACTCCTGCGTCACCACCCCGGCCCGATCGCACCAGTTCCGCCAGGACGCGGCGCCGACCGCATCGGTCGCGTAGCGCTGGTTGGCGTTGAGCTTGAGGATGGGCCCGGAGCCGAGCACGGGCTGAACGACGGGGTCGTGTCGGCCGACGTAGTTCGGGTGCACGGAGTGCCCGACGTCGCTGGACAGGCACCACGACGACGCGTACGCCTGGCGGCGGGCGGAGCCGTCGGCCCCGAGCCCTGCGTAGAGCCGCTCCAGCACATCCTCGAGGAAGGGGCCCGCGGCGCCGGAGCGCGACTCGGAGCCGAGCTCTTCGTGGTCGAACGCGGCGAGGATCGCGACGGGGGCTCCCGCCTCGGGCTCATGGGCCGCGAGGGCCACCACGCCCGCGTGCACGGAGGCGAGGTCGTCGAGCCGGCCGGAGGCGAAGAACGCGTCGTCCTTGCCGAACACCGCGCCCCGCGCGGCATCGGCGACGACGACGTCGTAGCCGCGGATCTCTGCGGGGTCCACGGCGGCGGATGCCGCGAGCTCGGCCAGCACGTCGGCCTCGGTCGGGTCGCCGAGACCCCACACCGGCTGCGTCTCGGTCTGCTTGTCGAGCGCGAGGCCGTTGTTGACCCCCCGATCGAGGTGGATGGCGAGCTGGGGGAGGCGCAGCAGGGCTCCGGTGTCGGCGAGGACGACCCGACCGTCGGCGAGGGCGAGCCGGCCGGCGAGGCGCAGCTCCCGGTCGAGCCAGGAGTTCAGCAGCGGACCGCCGTACACCTCGACGGCGGCCTGCAGCCAGCCGCGGGCTCCGGTGGTCGGCTGTGGCTTGAGCTTGAAGCCGGGGGAGTCGGTGTGCGCCCCGAACACCTGCACGGGCGTCGTGGCGGTCGCCCCCTCCGGCACCACCCACGCGATCGTCGCGCCGTCGCGGACCACGAGGTACCGGCCTCCGGGCTGCGCGGGCCAGGCGTCCTCCTCCTGCAACCGTGTGAATCCGGCCTCCTCCAGACGGCGGGCCGTCTCGGCGGCTGCGTGATAGCTCGACGGGGAGGCGGCGACGAAGTCGGCGAGGTCCTCGGCGTGGGCGAGGGCGTCCGGGGTGACGGGCATGGCGTGACCTTCCTGCGCGGGGTGTCCTTCGAGCGTAGTCGCGCCCCGTCACGAACCCCGTCTCGCGGCCTTCCCGGTCGGGGATAGGGTGGTGGCGATAGCGCCTAGGGTTCCGGGGTCTGCACCCGTCTGGTCCGAGCGGCGCCACGGTCCTCCTCCGCAGGAGGGTCGTCATCTGACAGGACAAAAGCCCGGAGGACCCGATTCGTCGCGCCCGCGGCGGAGGGAAGGGTCTGCCGTGTCCGCCGTCGCTCTCGTCCTCGTCCTCGCCGCCGCGATCGCCCACGCGTCCTGGAACGTCATCGCGCACGGCATCAGCCGCGCCGGCTCGCCGTTCCTGTGGTGGGGTGCCGTCGCCAGCACGGTTGTCTGGATCGGGGCCGTACCGTTCACGGGCGGACTCGGTGCGGCCGACCTCGGCTCGTTCGCGCTCGGAGTCTCCGTCTCCGCGGTCCTGCACGTCGCCTACATGGCCGTGCTGCAGCGCGGCTACCGGGAGGGCAGTCTGTCGACGGTCTACGCGACGGCGCGGGGCACCGGGCCTTTCCTCTCGGTCATCGTCGCCGTGCTCCTGCTGGGGGAACGCCCCTCGGCCCTGGCGCTCGTCGGCGTCGCCGCGGTGATCGTCGGGGTCGTCGCGATCGGGTTCGTCGACCGCCGGCCGACAGGGAGCGGGCGCCGCATCGACCCCGGTCTGCTGTTCGGCGCCCTCACCGGCGTGGCGATCGCGGTCTACACGATCTGGGACGCCCACGCCGTGCGCGAGTGGGAGCTGTCACCCGTGGCGTTCATGGTCGGCACCACGCTGCTGCAGGTGCCGTTCTACTCCGTGGCGGTGCGCGGACGATGGGGTGCGGTCGTGGCGCTGGGGCGCACGCAGTGGCGCCGCATCCTGGCCTTCGGCATCCTGTCGCCGCTGTCCTACATCCTCGTGCTGACCGCCATCCAGATCGCTCCCGTGGCCCTCGTCGCACCGCTGCGGGAGGTCAGCGTCGTGCTCGTGAGCCTGTTCGGCGCCTTCGTCCTGCGCGAGTCCCGGCCGGGATGGCGGATCGGCGCCTCGCTGATCGTCCTCGTCGGGATCGTGCTGCTCGCGCTCTGAGGCCGCGGCTCAGCGGAAGGTGACGAGTCCGGCGTGGGCGGCCGTGACGAGGATCTGCACGCGGTCGCGCAGGTGCCACTTCGACATCATGCGGCCGAGGTGGGCCTTCACCGTCCCCTCGGAGACGATGAGCGCCTTCGCGATCTCGGCATTGGACATGCCCTTCGCGAGGCACTGGAGCACCTCCTCCTCGCGCTCGGTGAGCGGTTCGAGGGTCTCCGCGGCTGCGGTGGGAGTGGAGTCGCGCACGTGGCGGATCAACATCGACGCGATGCGGGGCGACAGCGAGCTCGCTCCGGCGAACACCTCGCGAACACCCGTGACGATCTCCTCCGCGCTGGAATCCTTCAGCAGGTAGCCGGAGGCGCCGGCGCTCAGCATGGGCAGCACGGTGTCGCTGCCGTCGAGCGTGGTGACGGCGAGGATGCGGACGTCCGGCCATCGTTCGGCGATCGCCGCGGTCGCTTCGATGCCGTTCATCTCCGGCATCTGGACGTCCATCATCACGACGTCCGGCTTCTCGCGCTCGACCGTCGTGAGGGCCTCCAGGCCGTCCTCCGCCTGCGCCACGACCGTGATCTCGGGCGCGCGCGACACGAAGTGCGACAGCGCGGAGCGGACCAGAGGATCGTCATCGACGATCACGACGCGGATTTCCTGCATGGAGGAAGCCTAACGGCGTGAAGCGGGCGCTCTGAGGATGTAGACCTTTGGCTATCGAGGTCTGGACGAAGGCCAGATGTGCGCTCCGCGCGCCGCCGAGAAGATGAATACAGACATCGACAAACGGCACTAGAACGGAGGTGAATGTAATGACTTTCTGGCAGCAGGTTGGCAAGCTTTTCGGTTTCACTCGCTAGGATAGCTGGCGAATAGGAGACAGTGCACCATGGCCTTAGACCAGTCAAAACGGGCGGTGCCTGATATTTTCCGACTCGCACGCGGCGAACGCCTCACACGCGTAGAGAGCATCGTCATCCTCGCGATCATCAGCGTGATGATTGCGATCGACGTCTTCACTCTTTTCACGGACCCCACCGTGAATCCCCTCGCCTCCGCGGTGAGCATCGCCTCGACTCTCGCTACCGCTCTGTTCCTCTGGTCGCCTCTGATCGCCACCTGTGCGATCGGCATCGTTCTGGTGGCCTCGTTCTTCACGGGGACCGAATCGCAGGTCCTCATCACCGCCGCCCTGGCGTCTGCGCTGGTCATGCGCCTGGGGTGGACCCCTCTTGTCCTCTCCTACACGGGAGTCTTTCTCGTCGCTGCGTCCGTCATGGCGTACGGCGACTCGGACGTCCCGGTCAACGTCGGCATCTACCTGATCGCGGCCACCGTCGCCGGGGCCATCGGCCTCGGACTCCGGCTGGCCTTCGACCGCGGACGTCGCCTCGAGCACGAGCTGGAGGCAGCGGCTGAGCAGGAACGGGAAGCCGTCCTCGCCGAGCGACGATGGATCGCCGGCGAGCTGCACGACAGCATCGCGCACCACCTCACCGTGGTGTCGCTGCACGTACAGATGCTCGAAGACCCCGACGCCAGCGATGGCTCCCGGGAGGCGATCCGCGTCGCCGCCCGCAAGGCCATGACAGACCTCCGTTTCGTGATCGACCTCGCCGACGACGGCCCGCGCGCTGCGGGCATGCCGACCGGTGACCTCGTCGCCGCGGTCGAGGAAGCGCGGACCGAATTCGAAGCGGCCGGGCACGACGTCATCCTCGACGGCGACCCCGGCGACGAGCGCATTCCCCGCGCGGTCGAGATCGTGCTCGCGCGCATCGTGCGCGAGTCGGCCACGAACGTCCTGAAGTATGCCGGCCCCGGAACCGTCGAGATCCGTCTCGCGGTGGACGACGACAAGGCGCACCTCTCACTGCGCAGTCCGCTCCCCACGACGCCGCGTCGGGAGCTCTCCTCCAGTCGGACCGGCCTGGGGCGGATGGCCGAACGCGTGATGGGCGCCAGCGGCGAGTTCAGCGCCGGGGAGGTGGACGGACACTGGCTCGTGTCCGCCGTGTTGCCGGTGGTCTGAGCCCCGCGTATCCTGAGACGACGCCCGTGATTCCGCCCCCGAGGCCGTAGACGAAAGTCTACGAGTGTCTCGACATTCGGCACTTCAGAGGCTTCGCGGCGCCGACATATCCTGAAGGCTCCCCAGATAAAGCGTCCCCAGCGCTGCGATCGCGGGCGCGATCTTTCTGGCTTCTTACACTCCCGCGCCCGCGGTCGCGAATCTGTCTCCGGCCTCAGCCGCCCACTGCTCTCATGTAGTGTCCGTCCGTGGATATCCCGGACGCCGCCACGGTGAAGCGCACCACCTCGCTGAGGTAGCGGTCATCCGATGCCTCGAAGATGCGCCCCTCGGCGTCCCGCGACGTGCGCGTGAGCCGCAGGATGGGCGTTCCTCGCGGCACGCGGAGAAGCGCGGCGTCCTGATCGTCGGCGGCGACCGCGTCGATGACGTGCTGCAGCGCGACGATCGGATGCCCGACCGACGCGAGGTACTCCGTGATCGACACCGCGTCGAGGTCGATTTCGAACAGCCGACGGCCGACGTCCTCGGTGTACGCGAGGCGCTCCAGCATCGTGGGACGGCCGTCGAGGAGCCGCAGGCGCACCACGCTCACGATGGTGTCGTCGCGTCCGACACCCAGCGCCGGGCCGAGATCGCCCGCGCGCCGCAGACTCAGCTCCTGTGTCTGCGCGCCAGGGGTGACGCCGAGGTCGCGCGCCCATCGGGTGAACGGGACGGAGACGTCCACGGCCTGATTCGCTTTGCGCGCCACCACGCGCGCCGGCCGGCCGCGGGTCGTCTCGATGAGGCCTTCCGCGCGAAGGGCCGCCAGCGCGTTGCGGATCGGACCGCGCGACGTGCGCCAGTGCTCCGCGAGCTCGGCTTCCGTGGGCACGTCATCGCCGGGGCGGAGCGTGCCGTCCGCGATCCGCGAACGGAGGTCGTCGGCGATCTGGGTGTACACAGCTTCGGCCACATAGGTACATTACTTCGTCCGGTCACAGGGTCGCGAGGGTGTTGTGGCGCTGTTCATCCAGGCGAATGGCGGGTGAACGCCGACTGAACTCTTCTGAGATAGGTATACATCTCAGCGAGGCTGCTGGGAGAGTCGTCCGTGGATCACTCCTCCCACCCTGAAAGGTCCTCATGAAGCTCCGCGCTCTCCCCGCCCTCGCCGGCGCTGCGATCCTCGCGTTCGGCCTCGCCGCCTGCTCCGGATCGGCCGATGCCACCGACGCCCCCGGCGACGCACAGTCGGCCGGTGGATTCGCCGTCGACGAGAACACCCTCGTCTTCGGCGTCGTCCCCGACTCGGTGGACACCGAGACGAACTACCAGCCGCTCATGGACTACATCGCCGAGGTCACCGGCAAGACCGTCGAGTACCACGAGTCCACCGACTACGCCGCGCTCATCGAGGCCGCCGTCGCCGGGAAGGTCGACGTCGCCTCGTTCTCCGGATTCACCTACGTCACCGCGACCAACAACGGCGCGAAGCTCACCCCGATCTCGTCCATCGTCACCGAGGAGGGCCAGGAGCCCGGCTATTACTCGCAGGCGATCGTCCCGGCGGACAGCGACATCTCCAGCCTCGAGGACTTCGCGGGCAAGAAGGTGTGCTTCGTGGACCCCTCGTCCACCTCCGGCTACCTCTTCCCGTCGTACAACCTCATCGAGGCGGGCGTGGACCCGAAGTCCGACATCACCCCCGTGTTCGCGGGCAAGCACGACGTGAGCGTGCAGAAGGTCGGCGAGGGCGTCGAGTGCGAGGCCGGTTTCGCCGAGGACTCCGAGGTCGAGAAGTCCGACAAGGTGAAGGTCATCGCCGAGACCATGGTCCCGGGTGCTCCGCTCGTCTACTCCTCGTCCCTGCCGGATGACGTGGCGAAGCAGCTCGTCGACGCCCTCGGCGAGGTCACGATCGACGACATCATCGCGGCGGGCATCGACAGCGCGGACTCCGACGCGTTCCGCAGCGTGTTCTTCGCCACCAAGCCGGTGGACGACGCCTACTACGACCTCATCCGCGACATCTGCGCCGAGACCGAAGCCGAGCAGTGCCAGGGCTGACGCCCCGCGCCTGACGACAGGAGAAGCCATGACCGCGGCATCCGACACCCTCATCCGCCTCGCCGGCGTCACCAAGACCTTCGGCAGCACCACCGCCCTGAAGGACGTCACGCTCGAGGTGGCGCGGGGAGAGATCGTCGTGCTGCTCGGGCTCTCCGGTTCCGGCAAGTCCACGCTGCTGCGCCATCTCGACGGCCTGGAGCTCCCCAGCTCCGGGTCGGTCGCGGTGCTCGGCGCATCCGTTCCCTCGACGAAAGGTCGGGCGCTGCGGGAACTCCGCAGCAGCGTGGGCTTCATCTTCCAGCAGTTCGAGCTCGTGCCCTCCCTGACCGTTCTGGAGAACGTGCTGACCGGATCGCTGTCGCGGATGCGCGGCCCGCGGCTCGGGCTGTGGAGCTACCCCCGCGCCGCGAAGCTGACCGCGCTGGAGCATCTCGACCGCGTCGGCCTCCTCGACCGTGCCTATCAGCGCAGCGACACCCTGTCCGGGGGTCAGCAGCAGCGGGTGGCGATCGCCCGGGCGCTCATGCAGAAGCCGGCGATCCTCCTCGCCGACGAGCCCGTCGCCTCGCTCGATCCGGAGTCGAGCGAGCAGGTGATGGCCCTCATCCGCGAGATCGCCGCCGACGAAGGACTCACTGTCGTGTGCAGCCTCCACCAGGTCGACCTCGCGATCAGCTGGGCCGACCGGATCGTGGGTCTCCGACACGGCGAGGTCGTCCTGGACACCCCGACGGACGGACTCTCCAAAGCCGAGGTGATGGAGATCTACGGCCGCGTCGCGACGACGACGGCGGAGATCCGTGCCGTGCAGGTGGAGCTCGTCGACGCCGTGACCGCGGTGGGGGCGTCATGACGGCGGTGGGGGCGTCGACACGGGGCGCTTCGACAGGCTCAGCGACCCAGGGCGGCGGCTCAGCGACCCAGGGCGGCGGCTCAGTGGCCCGGGGTGGCGGGAGCGTCGCGGAGCGGGCGCCGAAGCGGCCGCTGTCCGCGGAGCGCATCGCAGCGGGACTCACTCTCCTCGTCCTCGTCGTGCTCGGCATCCTCGCGGTGCGCGACGTGGGGATCTCGATCCCGGCGATGGTCCAGAGCTGGGGCAACGCCGAGAACTTCCTCGGCCGCGTCGGCGGGCTCTCCTTCCCCGCGCCGGCCGACCTCGCCTGGCTCATCGCGCTGACCGTCGGCCTCGTGCTCGTCGGCACGCTGCTCGCGGCCGTGCTCTCCGTGCCCATCGCCTACCTCGCCGCCGCCAACACCACCCCGGGCGCGGGCTGGCGCGCGGCCGCCCGATTCATCGGCGTCCTCACCCGCGCGCTCCCGGACGTGGTGCTGGCCATGGCGTTCGTGCTCATGTTCTCGCTCGGCACGCTGCCCGGCATCCTCGCCATCGGCATCCACTCGATCGGCATGATCTCCAAGATGTTCGCGGACGCCATCGAGCAGATCGACGAAGGGCCACGTCTCGCGATCCGCGCCGCGGGGGGCTCGAAGCTGCAGGAGTTCACGGCGGGCATCCTCCCGCAGGTGCTGCCGAGCTGGGTGGCCACAGTGCTGCACCGCAACGACATCAATCTGCGCGGGAGCGTCGTGCTCGGCTACGTGGGCGTCGCCGGCCTCGGGCTCGAGATGTCCTACGCCTTCAAGTCGCTGAACTACGGCAAGGGCCTCGGGATCGCGCTCGTGATCTTCGTGCTCTGCATCGTGATGGAGATCGTCTCGAGCACGGTGCGCGGCGCGATGCTCGGCGAGCAGAAGCAGACGCGGTCCTGGATGGACCGGATCGTGCATCCGCGCATGCGCCGGCGGCCGTCCGCCTCCGCCGCCGATCGCCCCGCGTGGGCGGAGAGCCCGCAGACCGCGGTGCGCCGTCCGTGGACCGCCCAGCGGGTGCGTCACACGGCCGCCGGGATCGTCGCGGTCCTCGTCGTGGTCGGCAGCGTCGTCGTGAGCCAGATCACCTGGTCGGATCTCTTCACCTTCTGGGCGAAGCTGCCCGACGTCGCCGCCCGGTTCTGGCCGCCGTCGTTCGGCAGCTACGACACGGTCGCGATGCTGGAGGCCATGCGGGAGACCGTCGCGATCGCGCTCGCGGCCACCGTCCTCACCCTCCTGCCGTCGCTGCTGCTCGGCTCGTTCGCCGCGCGCAACGTGGCCCCGCATGCCGCAGGGCGCGGCACCGCCCGTCTGCTCCTCGTGGGCATCCGCGGCATCCCGGAGCTGATCCTCGCCATCGTCCTCGTCGTCATCACGGGTCTCGGCGCGCAGGCCGGCGTCATCGCTCTCGCGATCGGCGGGATCGGACTGCTCGGCAAGCTCATCGCCGACTCCTTCGAGGAGGTCGACCGCGGGCCCGAGCGCGCTCTGCGGGCGGTGGGCGCCACCCGGATGCAGACGTACACGTCGGCCACGCTGACGCAGGGCACCCGCGCGCTCATCGGGCACAGCTTCTACATGCTCGACACCAACATCCGCGCAGCCACGATCCTCGGCATCGTCGGCGGCGGCGGGGTCGGCTACTACCTGCTGAACGCCAGCCAGGGCTCGCGCTACGAGACGGTGACCGCGATCGTGCTGATGATCCTCGTGACCGTGCTCGCCGTCGAGGGGCTCGCGATGTGGATGAGGAAGGTGTTCCGATGAACGGGGCGAAGCAGAACCCCGACGTCGTCGTCGTCGGTGCAGGCATCGTCGGACTCGGGGCCGCGTACGCGGCCGTGCGCCGGGGGCTCCGCGTCGTCGTGGTCGACCGCAGCGCGGCCCCGACCGGCGCCACGATCCGGAACTTCGGTCACCTCTGCATCGGCGCGCAGGGCGGGGAGGCGCGGCGATACGCGGATGCCTCGCGCGATCTCTGGCTGCAGCTCGCCAGGGACGCGGGCTTCTGGATCCGAGAGTCGGGCACGCTCGTCGCGGCCCGGCATGAGGACGAGCTCGCCGTGATGACCGCGGCGGCGCAGGACGGCGGCATCCGGATGCTGGAGGCCGATGAGCTCCTCCGCCGTGCCCCGCTGCGTCGGGACGGCCTCGTCGGCGGCGCCCTCATCGAGGCCGACCTGCAGACGGACCCGCGGACCGCGGCGACGGCCATCGTGCGGCACCTGACGGCCCGGGGCGTCGAGTTCCGCTTCCGCACCGCGGTGACGGCGCTCGGCGCAGGGCGGGTGGAGACCACGCGCGGTGGGATCGACGCCGGGGCCGTCGTGGTGGCGGTCAACCACGACATCGATCAGCTCCTGCCCGAGGTCGCCGAACGCCACGGCGTGATGCGCTGTGCGCTCGACATGATGCGGGCGGCGGTCTCGTTCCCGCGACCGCTGACCGCGCCCCTGCTGACCGGCTGGTCCCTCATCCGGTACGGGCGGTTCGCCGATGGACCGGAGGCCCGAGTCCTGCGCGAGCGTCTGCACGCCGAGCGCCCCGACCTCGCGGCCCTCGACCTCAACCAGATGTACACGCAGCTTCCCGACGGCACGCTCATCTTGGGCGACTCGCATGCCACCGCCGCCGCCCCCTCGCCGTTCCAGCCCGAGGCCGCGTTCACCGCGTTCCTCAGCGAGGCCGAGGCCCTGTTCGAGTGGGGTGCACCGCGGGTCATCGAGCGGTGGCAGGGCGTGTACGCGAAAGCCCACGGCGAGTTCCTCGTCGACCGCGGAGACGACGGTGCGCTCGTGCTCGCCGCCACCACCGGCATCGGCATGACCTGCGGCCTCGGGCTCGCCGACCTGCACCTCACCGCCGCCCTCGGCGGCACCCCTGCTCTGGAAGGAACCCCATGACCACTCCCATCGAACTCGTCGTCCTCGACATGGCCGGCACCACCGTCGTGGACGACGGCGTGGTGGAGCAGGCGTTCCAGCGCGCCGCCGAACGCACCGGCGTCGCCGCACGGCTGCCCTGGGACGATGCCCTCGGCTATGTCAGGAAGACCATGGGACAGTCCAAGCTCGATGTCTTCCTGCACCTGGCCGACGGCGATGCGGTCGCGGCACGGCAGGCCACCGCGGCGTTCGAGGCCGCGTACGCCGAGATCGTCGCCGAAGACGGCGTCGCGGAGATCCCCGGGGCGGCGGACGCGATCCAGGGCTTGAAGGACGCCGGGCTCACCGTCGCACTGACCACCGGGTTCGCGCCGGTCACCCGACAGGCGATCCTCGACGGCCTCGGGTGGGGAGGGCTCATCGACCTCGCGCTCTCCCCGGTCGACGCCGGCCGCGGACGCCCCGCGCCCGACCTCGTCCTCACCGCCCTTCTGCGCACGGGAGCGTCCGCGGTGCAGGCTGTGGCCGTCGCCGGCGACACCGTGAGCGACGTCGAGTCGGGCCGCCGCGCGGGTGCCGGTTTCGTCGCAGGAGTGCTCACCGGCGCCCACGATCGCGCGGCTCTGAGCGGAGCGGGCGCCCACGCCGTGCTCCCCGACGTCACGGCGCTGCGGGGGGCTCTGGCCCAGCGAGAGCTCCTTCCCGCTGCCGTCGCCTCCGTCTGAGAGTCGAGTCATGGGAACGCTGCTGATCCGCCCGCCCGGACACCGGAGGGACGTCGCGCTGCGCCCCGCGGCCACCGCGATGGTCTGGGTCGGCGAAGGGCATCCGCACGAGACGATCGCGGTCCCGGGGGTCGCGCTCGGCGATCAGGACGTGCTCGTCGCCGTGGAGATGTCCACGATCTGCGGGTCGGACGTGCACACCGTGCAGGGGCGCCGGTCCGCGCCGGCGCCGCTCGTCCTCGGGCACGAGAGCGTCGGTCGCGTCCTCGCGATGGGCGATGACGGTGCGGACGCGGTGGACGGCACGCCGCTGCGGATCGGCGACCGTGTGGTGTGGTCGGTGACGGTGTCGTGCGGCACCTGCGACCGTTGTCGGCGCGGCCTCACGCAGAAGTGCCGTGTTCTCGGCAAGTACGGCCACGACCGTGTCGGCGCCCACGGCGACCTGACAGGGGCGTTCGCCAGCCACGTGCAGCTGCGGGCGGGCACCGCGATCGTGCGCGTGCCGGAGGCGCTGCCCGCTGCGGTGCTGGCGCCTGCCGCCTGCGCGACAGCGACCGCGTGGGCCGCGGTGGCGCGTGCCGCCCGTGACATCGACCTCGACGGCGCCGCGGTGCGCATCCACGGCGCGGGTCTCGTGGGGATCAGTGCCGCCGCGATCGCCGCCGAGCACGGTGCCGTCGTCGAGGTGCGCGATCCGGACGACGACCGGCGCGCCTTCGCCTCCCGGTTCGGGGCCACCGCGCTCGATCGTGACCCGGACGTGGTGATCGAAGCCTCAGGGCATGCCGTCGGGGAGGCCCTCGCGGGCGTCGCCGTCGGCGGGACGGCGGTCCTCGTCGGCAGCGTGTTCCCTGCAGCCCCGGTCCCGCTGGACGCGGAGAATCTCGTCCGCCGACTCATCACGGTCGCGGGGGTACACAACTACGGTGCCGACGATCTCGCGGCAGCGGCGTCGTTTCTCGCGGGGCGCGGGCGCGCGTATCCGTTCGGCGAGGCCGTGGGGGCGGTGCGATCGCTCCTCGACATCGACGCCGCCCTCACCGAGGCGACAGCGCCGGGAGCCCCGCTGCGGGTCGGCCTCGTGCCGGGGCGCTGAGCTCTCAGTCGGACCCGGTGCGCCGGGGCCCCGCAGGGTGCAGCCCCTCGGCGTGGAAGGCGAGCAGTCGCACCGCGGCGTCGACGCTCGCCGACAGGATCTCGTCCGGATCGCCGGTCAGCGCCAGCCTCCGGTGCCCCGCGTCGTCGGCGGTCGCCCAGCCCAGGTAGACCGTGCCCGCGGGGTGACCGCCCTCCGGACCCGGCCCGCCCACGCCGGTGGTGGAGACGCAGATGTCGGCGTCGAAGAGCTCCCGCGCTCCCGCGGCGAGCTGCTCGGCGCAGGCCGCGGAGGTGGGGTCCGTCCCCGGGGTCAGCCCCAGCACCCGCTCCTTCACCTCCGTGAAGTACGCGACGATGCCGCCGGCGAACCAGCCGGAGGCCCCCTCGCCGGCGCCGATCGTGTTCGCGAGGCGTCCGGACGTGAGCGACTCGGCCACGCTCACGCGCAGGCCTCGGCTGCGGGCGAGCTCGCCGAGGCGTTCGAGGTCGGGGGTCTCGTTCGGTGCGGTCATCGGGCGCTCCTCTCATCGGTTCCGCCAGGCTACGGGTGCCGCGGAGCCCTGATGGAGGGGATTGACAACCGTGGCCGCGTCAAGCCCCTGGAGGGCACTCATCCTGCGCGCCATCGTCGGACCGTGGTCACACCGACGAAGGAGGCGGACATGGCGGAGGATGCGCGCGACACCGCGGGAATGCGGGCAGTCTTCTGGATCTGGGCGGGGATCATCGGCGTCGGTCTCGCCGTGATGATCGGCCTACCGCTGGGAGGGCGATGACGATGCGCTCGCGGATCAAGGACCACGCCCTCAGCCTCTTCTTCCTCGCGCTGTTCGCGCTCGCGCTCGGGGGCCAGGCGCTCGCGGGCTACCTCCGCAACAACGAGGAGCTCCTCGACCACGGGCAGCGGGCGATCGGCTTCGGGGACTTCCTCTGGTCGTCCGACTTCGCCGTCGACGTCGCCGAGAACTGGCAGTCGGAGTTCCTGCAGTTCTTCCTCTTCATCGCTGCGACGATCTGGTTCGTGCAGAAGGGATCGCCGGAGTCGAAGAAGCCCGGCGATGAGGGGCCGGGCAGCGATGCGGATCAGCTCGTCGGCCCGCACGCCCGCCCGGATTCGCCGCGGTGGGCCCGGGCGGGCGGATGGCGAGCCGCCGTGTTCGGCAACTCGCTGCTGATCGTGATGGGGGCGGTGTTCGTGCTGTCCTGGTTCGCGCAGTCGCTCGCCGGCACGGTCGTCATGAACGAGGAGAACGCGATGCACGGCGTCGCCGCGATCACCTGGGCCGACTACGTGACCAGCTCGGACTTCTGGGACCGGACGCTGCAGAACTGGCAGTCCGAGTTCCTCGCGGTCGGGACGATGGTCGCGTTCGCGATCTACCTCCGGCAGCGGGGGTCAGCGGAGTCCAAGCCCGTCGGCACCCCGCACCATCAGTCGGCCTTGGAGTCCGATTGAGAGAGCTCGTCGTTGACGTCGGCCTGCGAGAGCCGCTCGTCGTCGGCGTCGTAGCCCGGACGCGCCTCCTGCAGCGGCTGGTCGGAGAACTCGCCACCGAGGCGTCCGCCGAAGGGCCGGCCGTGGTCGGCGAACTCCTCGCGGGCGAACACCAGCTCCCACGGGCCCACCGTGAAGCGGGATCCGGTGCGCAGCGTCTCGGTGCGCTCGCCGGGGTGGGTGGCGTCCGCGTCGGGGTTGGAGTTCATCTCGCCGTCGGCGTGCAGGGTCACCACGTACTCGTCACGGTCGTCGTGCACGACCGTCGCGTGCACGGGCTCGGTGTCGGCGAGGCGCAGCTCGTTCCCTGCGGCGGAACCGATGCGCACCTCCTCCATGTCGAGCGCGAACTCCGTGCGCTCGTCGTCGCGCCGCACGCGCAGTCGCGGGTTGCCCGCGCCGCGCTCGGCGTGGGTGGTGCCGGGCGTGTAGCCCTCCTCGGGACGGTCGTCGATGTGGCGTTCAGTCATGGCGGTGCCCTCCTCGGGTGTCGATGATTCGAGGCTAACCCCCGCGCGGATCGTGCGCAGGGCCTTGACTTCGACGCCCACGTCGCCCTTCGAGGCCGATTTGCCGCGCGCCCCGTCCGAGGGCTTACCCTCTACCCATAGGCCGATCCCGGCAGTGTCCGCCGGGCTGAGGACCACCCGACCGAGGAGCATCACCCGATGGGCAAGTTCATCTACGAAGGCAGCGTGAAGACCGAGATCGAGGATCGGGCGCTCACGCACCTGCAGCTCGTGATCACGGCCAAGCTGCGCCGCGGCGAGCCGTTCCCGTTCAGCTGGCGTGAGGACGCCAGCGTGGGCGGCGGCCGGACCACCGTCTGGATCCAGCCGGGCAGCTCGCTCGTCTTCAAGTACTTCGGCAGCCGGCAGCCCGCCGTCAACCGGGCCTGGATCGAGGCGCTCGCCTTCACCGCCAACGCTCCCACCGGGCTCTACCTGGTTCCCGAGCCCGCCGAGAACGCTGAGCCCCCGCACGGCGACGCCCCCTCCGCCGGCTGAGGCCGGTTTCCCGGAGACCGCCCGGGGCTGTCAACCCCCTGCCGTCCGCCCTCCGAAGCCGCGAGGCTCGATCACGACCTGATCGTCAGCCCCATGACAGGAGGAGCGGAAATGACCGACACCACCCGCGACGGCGGCCTCACCGACCCCCGACACGCGCACCACGAGGACGGGTTCCCGGCGCAGAGCCAGGACCAGCCGGGCCTCACCGAGAAGACCACCCCGGAGCCCGACCACGGCGAGCAGTCCTACGTCGGCCACGGGCGGCTCGAGGGGCGGCGTGCCCTCATCACCGGCGGCGACTCGGGGATCGGGCGTGCCGTCGCGATCGCCTTCGCCCGCGAGGGCGCCGACGTGGCCATCGTGCACATGCCCGAGGAGCAGGAGGATGCGGAGGAGACGCTCGCGCTCGTCCGCGAGGCCGGTCGCACCGGTGTCAGCATCCCCGGCGACGTCCGCGAGGAGGCCTTCGCGACCGACGCCGTGCACCGCGCGCGCCGCGAACTCGGCGGACTCGACGTGCTCGTCCTCAACGCGGCCTACCAGCACGACATCGACGGCTTCGAGAACCTGGACACCGAGAAGATGCGTCGCGTGTTCGACACGAACCTCGCCGGTCTCGTCTTCTCGGCACGGGCCGCCTTCCCCGATCTCGAGCCCGGGTCGAGCATCATCGTCACGTCGTCGGTGCAGTCCGCGCAGCCGTCGCCGGGGCTCATCGACTACGCCATGACGAAGGCGGCGCAGGTCGCGTTCGTCAAGGCGCTCGCGGAGGAGGCGGGGCCGCGGGGCGTGCGCGTCAACGCCGTCGCGCCCGGTCCGATCTGGACGCCGCTGATCCCCGCGACCGGATGGGGGCCGGAGCGCCTGGAGACGTTCGGGCAGGACACGCCGCTGGGGCGCGCCGGCCAGCCCGCGGAACTCGCCGGAGCTTACGTGTACCTCGCCTCGGCGGAGTCGTCGTACGTGTCCGGAGCAGTCCTCGCAGTGACGGGCGGCAAGCCGCTCTGATCCGCGTGAGGAGGGCGCAGGCGGCGGGGAGGCAGGACCCCGCCGCCTAAGCTTGTCTGGTGCAGAGACCCGCGACATCCGGACCCCTCGTGGGCGTCGCCCTCGTCATCGGATCCTGCCTCTCCCTGCCGTTCGGCGCCGCCGTCGCCGCGCAGCTCTTCCCCGTCCTCGGGCCGTGGGGCGTGACATCGCTCCGCGTCGCGATCGCCGCGCTGCTGCTGGTCGTCATCGTGCGACCGCGGCCCCGCGCCTGGACCCGGTCGCAGTGGCTCGCCGCCGTGCTGTTCGGGGTGTCGCTGGCCGCGATGAACGGATTCTTCTACGCCGCCATCGACCGCATCCCTCTGGGACCCGCGGTGGCGATCGAATTCCTCGGGCCGCTCGTGCTCGCCGCCGTGCTGACCCGTCGTCTCCGGGATGCGGTGTGGGTGGGGGTGGCCCTGCTCGGCATGGCGCTGCTCGGCCTGGACGGCCTCGTCGGCGCCGAGCCCCTCGACCCGCTCGGCGTGGTCTTCATCCTCATCGCGGCCGGATTCTGGGTCATGTACATCAGGATGAGCGCGCGCGTCGGCGCCCTCATCCCCGGCAGCAGTGGGCTCGCGATGGGGCTCGTCGTCGCGGCCGTGCTCCTCATCCCCGTGGGTGTGCCCGCGGCGGCCACCGTGGCGCTGGACCCGCAGCTCCTCCTGCTCGCGGCGGTCACCGCGGTGCTCTCGTCCGTCATCCCGTACAGCTTCGAGCTCGCGGCGCTCCGACGGCTGCCGCAGCGGGTGTTCGGGGTGCTGCTGAGCCTCGAGCCGGCGTTCGCGACCCTCGCCGGGTGGCTCATCCTCGGACAGGACGCCACGCCGCTGCGGCTGCTCGCGGTGGCGCTCGTGATCGCGGCGAGCGTCGGGACCACTCTCGGCGTGCGCCGCGACCGGAGGGGCGACGGTGCCGCGGGACCGTTCACCGCTCCGATCCCGCTTCCGGACTGACCCCTCCGGCCGAGCGGCTCTCACGCCCGGACGACGGCCGGCTGCGGCAGCGGGTAGCGGCGGCGCAGGATCACCCGCTGCACGAGGGTCCACACCACCGTGACCGTGAGATAGAGCGCGGCGGCCAGGGGGACGAAGGCCGCGAACACCGCGGTGAGATAGTGCAGCGCCGACATCATCCGCAGCATGCCGGGGGAGCTGAGCGGGGAGTCGTCGCCTTCGACGGGGACCGGCCGGAACACCCGCCGGGTGACCTCGGCGACGGCGATCATCACGGCCAGCAGCACGCCGAAGACCGCGAACGTCGCCGGGGTCGCGGTGCCGCCGAACAGGGCCGACACCAGGCTCGTGCCGAGCGGGGCACCGAAGAGGTCGTGGGTGAGCAACTCGTTCGGGTGTCCGGCGATCTCCGGTCGCAGGAACAGGGTGTACAGCAGCCCGACGACGGGTGCCTGCGCCAGCACGGGCAGCATCCCCGCGAAGGGCGAGGTGTTCTCGGCCCGGTAAAGCGCCATCATCTCCTGCTGCAGGCGCTCCGGGTTCTTCCGGTGGCGCTGCTGCAGCGCGCGCAGTTTCGGGGCGAGGCGGGCTCTGGTCTGCTCGGCTCGGGCCTGGGAGATGCCGACAGGGATGAGGAGGGCGCGCACGAGGAGGGTCACCAGGACCACGGCGAGGGCGGCGGCGGAGGGGCCGGCGAGGGGTTCGAGAAGGGTGGAGAGGCCGTTCAAGGCACCGTAGGCGGCGTCCAGGAGCGCGGCGAGCGGAGGGAAGGCGAAGATGTCCACGGGAAGGTCCGTTCGATGAGGTCGGGAAGGGTCGGCGAAGGCCGCGCGGTCCCGGTCGGACGGACTACGCGGCGGTCGCGACTCCCGGCGCTCGCGGACGAGGGTGCCCGGCGGCATCCGGATCGCTCTGCGGGAGGAGCGTTCCGACATCGATCGCCCGCAGCGGGTGCGGGGCATCGGCGGAGGCCTGGTGGCGCACGCTCAGCACGAGCGCGAGCGTGAGGACGGTGACGGCGAGCAGCGCGATCGCGAGCCCGAGCGCGGCGGCATCCGGCATCGTCACAAGGCCGATCGCGGCCGCGACGAAGCCGAGCATCTGCCCGAACCACTCGCTCATGCCGCGAGCTTACCCCGTTCGAATCGCCTGAATCGCTGTATCCGGGCCGCCGATGGAGCCATTCAGGCGATTCGAAGGCGTACCGTCGGGGTATGGCGACAGAAGAACTTCTGGGAGTGGAGAATCCGATCGTGCTGGGGGCGTTCGGGGGGACCTCGTCGGTGGAGCTGACGGCGGCGGTGAGCGCGGCCGGCGGGCTCGGATCCTACGGTCTCTACGGCTACGACGGGGACCGGATCCGGGAGGTCGGGGCCGAGCTGCACCGCGCCACCGACCGCCCCTTCGCGCTGAACATCTGGCTGCCCCTGGGTGACGAGGCCGTGCCGAACCCGCAGCACACGGTCTTCGCGCAGGCGCTGGAGCCGTTCTACGAGGCCGTCGGGGTTCCGGTGCCGGCACGCCCCGAGCGCTACATGCCCGACCTCGACGAGCAGCTCGACGCGGTCTGGGAGGTCGCCCCCGCCGTGCTGAGCGTGGTGTTCGGGGTGCCGTCGCCCGCCGTCGTCGCCGAGGCCCGCGACCGCGGCATCCGGGTCGTCGGCACCGCCACCACGGTCGCCGAAGCGGTCGCGCTCGCCGAAGCCGGTGTCGATGCCGTCGTCGCGTCCGGAGCCGAGGCGGCCGGGCACCGCGTGTCGTTCCTGCGCCCCGCGACCGAGTCGCTCGTCGGCACCATCGCGCTCGTGCCCCAGGTCGTGGACGCCGTCGACGTGCCGGTCATCGCCGCCGGCGGGATCGCCGACCGCCGTGGGGTCGCTGCGGCCTTCGCCCTCGGTGCCTCCGGCGTGCAGGTGGGGACGGCGTTCCTCGCGACCGCCGAGTCCGCCGCGACCGCAGCGCACCGCGACGCCATCCGGACCACTGCCGCCGACGAGACCGTGCTGACGAAGGCGATGAGCGGACGCCTCGCCCGCGGAGCCCGCAATCGCGCGGTGCGGGCGATCGAGGCGAGCGGCACGATCGCCCCGTTCCCGATGCAGAACTGGCTCACCGGACGCTTCCGCGCGGCGGCAGGAGAGCAGAATCTCGGCGAGCTGCAGTCGCTGTGGATGGGGCAGGCCGCCCCGCTCGCGCGCGGGACGACCGCCGCCGAGGTCTTCGCAGAGCTCGCCGCCGGAGTCCCCGGCCGGTGAGGAACGCCGACCGCTGAGCGGCCGGTGCGCTAGAGGATGACGGTCGAGCGGCCGTGCACGATCACGCGGTCCTCGGCATGCCACTGCACGGCACGGGCGAGCACCAGACGCTCGACGTCGGCGCCCCGGCTCTGCAGCTCGGCCGCGGACTCGGAGTGCGTGACCCGCGTGACGTCCTGCTCGATGATCGGCCCCTCGTCGAGGTCGGCTGTGGCGTAGTGCGCCGTGGCACCGATCAGCTTCACGCCGCGCTCCTTCGCCCTGGCGTAGGGGTTCGCGCCGATGAAGGCGGGCAGGAACGAGTGGTGGATGTTGATGACCGGGGCTTCGAGGCGCGTGATGAAGTCGTCGCTGAGGATCTGCATGTACCGGGCGAGCACGACGAGATCGACGTTGCCGCGGAGGAGGTCGAGCTGACGCTCCTCCATCGCCTGCTTGTCCGTCGAGGGGATGTGCACGAACGGCACTCCGAAGGAGCGGACCGCCTCGGCGAGGTCGGGGTGGTTCGAGACGACCATGGTGATGTCGATGTCGAGCTGCCCCCGCTGCGTGCGCCAGAGCAGCTCCATGAGGCAGTGGTCGTACTTCGAGACGAAGATCGCCACGCGCTTGCGCCGGGCGACGTCGTGCAGCGACCACTCCATGCCGAAGCGCTCCGCGACCGCCGCGATGTCGGCCTCCAGGGCGGGGCGCGCGGCGGACAGGCCGTCGAGGTGGATGACCGTCCGCTGGAAGAATCGGCCACCCTCGGAGTCGGTCGAGTGCTGGTCGAGCGAGATGATGTTCGCCCCGTGCCGGGCGAGCACGCCGGCGACCGCGGCGACGATGCCGGGCTGGTCGTCGCAGGCGATCAGCAGTCGGGCGGTATCGGGCTGGGTCATGGCTGCTCCTCGGGGTGTGCATCGATTCTGCCGTGTCGCGCGGGCGGGGAGCGAATCGCCCGCGGCGTCGCTACCCTGAGACCGTGGATGCGAGCGACGTCGGACTGGTGCTGATCCCGCTGCTGGCGGTGGCCGCACCGCTTCTCGCACGCGGCGTCCGTCCGCTCGTCCGGGTGCCGATCGTCGTGTTCGAGCTCGTCCTCGGCATCCTCGTCGGTCCTGCCGTGCTCGGCTGGGTGGAGCCAGGGCCCCTCCTGGAGAAGCTCAGCGACTTCGGCCTGGCCGTGCTGTTCTTCGTCGCGGGCTCCGAGATCGACTTCCGCCAGGTGGCGGGCAAGCCGCTCGCGCGGGCGTCGCTGGGCTGGCTGCTCAGCGTGGTGCTGGGCATCGGACTCGGCTTCTTCTTCGCCCCGGGGGAGGGCATGGTCGTCATCGGGATCGCGTTGAGCTCGACCGCCCTCGGCACGCTGATGCCGATCCTGCGCGATGCGAAGGAGCTGGACACCCCGTTCGGCCGTGCCATCAGCACGATCGGCGCCGTGGGGGAGTTCCTGCCGCTGATCGCGATCTCGATCTTCCTGAGCACCCGGACGACACCCCTGGCCACGGCGGTGCTGCTGACTTTCGTCGTGCTGGCGGGGCTCGCCGTCCTCGTCGCGCACCGGGTGCCGCACGGGCGCCTGCACGGCATCGTGCGCGCGACCCTCCACACCTCCGACCAGTTCGGGGTGCGCTTCGTGATCCTCCTCATCGCGGCCCTCGTCGGCCTCAGCGTGATGCTCGACCTGGACATGCTCCTCGGCGCCTTCGTCGCGGGGGCCATCTGGCGCATCATCATGGCGCGGGCACCCGAGAAGGACGCGGCCGAGGTCGAGAGCAAGATCGAGGGGCTCGCGTTCGGCTTCCTCGTCCCGGTGTTCTTCCTCTACACGGGCGTGACCTTCGACCTGCAGGCGCTGCTGACGTCTCCCTCGGCGATGTCCCTGGTGCCGGTGTTCCTGCTGGCGCTCCTGGTGATCCGCGGATCGGCCGCCCAGCTGTCCGCCCCGGCGGGCGCGAGCGGACGCGACCGTGCCGCCCTCGGCCTGCTCGCGGCCACCGGGCTGCCGATCATCGTCGCGGTCACCGCGATCGGCGTGGACCAGGACATGCTCGACTCGGGGACCGCGGCCGCGCTCGTCGGGGCGGGCATGCTGTCGGTGCTCCTGTACCCGCTGATCGGGATGACGCTGCGGGGCGATCGTGCGCAGGTCGCGGGCCCGCGCCTCGCCGACCAGACCACGCTGGGGGAGCTGTGACCACCGCCTCCGCCCTGCTGACCCAGGCCGTGCAGGAGCTCGCCGGCGCACCCCGCGAGGGCCTCGGCGAGGAGAAGGACTCGCGCTGGCGCGGGCGGCGGATCGTCCGTGTCGGCGAGGCCTGGCACCTCGGCGTCATCCTGCTCACCGACACGCATGCCCTGGCGACGGCGGAGGTGCTCCGCGCGGCGGACCCGGGGCGTCGGGGATACACCGCCGAGTCGGCGCGGGCACGGGCCGAGCGCCGGGCCCTCGCGCTCCGGGGCGGCTTCCATGAGGGGGATGTCGTGCACGTCGGGTGGAGCGTGATCGACGTCGACGCGGTGGATGCCGGAGGCTCCTCCGGTCCGCTCGCGCTCATCGACGGCGTGCCGTCGGTGCGCTGGAGTCAGGCGGGTGGTTTCATGCCGCTGGACGCCTACCTGCGCGAGCGCGTCCCGCTGCTCCGCGGCGACGCGCCGACCTGAATTCAGCCGAACAGCTCGGCGAAGCGGCGGAGCAGGGCGGCACCCTCGGTGACCGAGGCCGCGAGGACCTCCTGCTGCACCGCGTCGAACTGGGCCGGATCGAAGTACCCCGTCGTGCGGTAGAACGTCATGCGGTCGGCGAAGTCGCGCGGCGTCGGCTCGGGATGGAACTGCGCGGCGTACAGGTGCGTCCCCACCCGGTAGGCCTGCACGGGGCAGGTCGCGTTGGTGGCGAGCAGCACGGCTCCCGGCGGAGTCGAGGCGGCGCTCTCCTTGTGCGCGGTGAAGACGGTGAGTGCCGGACCGGACGGGCCGAACACGGGATCGACGGCGCCCTCCGGCGTCGTGTCGATGACGGTCGCGCTCGCCGCCTCCGGCATGGTCGTCACGACCTCGCCGCCGAGGAGGCGGGTGAGCACCCCGATGCTGAAGCACGTGAAGAAGGCGGCGATCCGCTGTTCCCGTGCGGCGCGGGCGAGCGTCTCCAGATCGGCCTCCACGCGCCGCTGCACCGGGGTCTTCTCGACGTCCGTGACGTTGAACGGCGAACCGCCGATGACGACGCCGCGGTAGCGATCCAGGTGGGCCGCGGTCAGCGGCTCGTGGAGCAGGTCGAGACGATCGACCACGTCGACCCCGAGGGCCCGCCGGAACGAAGCGTGCTCGGCATCCGCCGCCCCGGTCTCGGGTCGCACGCAGACGTAGAGAAGCGAGGCCATCAGGCGAGTCTAACGAGGGGGAGCGTCCCGGCCCGACGGCTCAGCGGGACGAGTTCGCGGTGCGTCCTCGGACGATCCCGACGAAGGTCTCGACGTCAGGCGTGGTTCGGTCGCGCGGCCAGGCGAGGGCCACGGTCGAGACCGGGCCGTCGGCGAGGACCCGATAGTCGGCGTCCTTCCGGTGGTGCAGTCGGGCCAGTGACATCGGGACGAGGACGACGCCCACACCGGTCGCCGCCGTGGCGATCGCGTCGGCGGTCGACAGGGGTCCGACGCGTGCAGGGATGGTGCCCGGCACCTCCACCGGCCCGAGCACGTCGTCGGACAGGGAGTGCAGCACCTCGCCGTCGAGGTCGGCGGTCGTCAGCTCGTCCGCCGCGAGCAGGTGCGAATCGGTCGAGGCCACGACGACGGGGACCTCGTCGTACAGCGGGATGACGTGCAGGGCGTCGTCGTCCAGCGGGAGGCGCACGAGGGCGGCGTCGAGATCGTCGAGCGCCTCTCGCTGCGCGGCGACCTCGATCGCGACGAGCTCGAGGGCCACGTGGGGCAGGCGCCGCTTCCACGTGTCGATCCACTTGCCCGGCGTCGCTCCGGGC
Source organism: Microbacterium sp. C-MGS6 (assembly GCF_058140415.1). NCBI lineage: Bacteria > Bacillati > Actinomycetota > Actinomycetes > Micrococcales > Microbacteriaceae > Microbacterium > Microbacterium sp. C-MGS6. The sequence continues at coordinate 2,867,846 of NZ_CM176934.1, read as the reverse complement.
ACGGCGCCGAGGCGGAACGTCCGCGGCTCCTCGGGTGCGGCGGTCGGAGCGTCGAACACGACCTTCTCGGCGCGGGGCGAGCGGCGCGGAGCCGGCTTCCCCTGGCGTGAGCCGCCGCCCGCGGCACGGCCCCGGTGGGCGGGTGAGCCCTTGCCGGAGCCCTTCGCGGGTCGTCGTCCCTGGTGCGCCATGGGATCCAGGCTACTCGGGGTCCTCCGAGTCCTCGGCGGGGGAGTTCCGCTGAGTCCGGCGGACCAGCCCGGTGACACCGCCCACGAGGAACAGAGCTCCCGCGGTGAGGAGCACGATCGTGAGCAGGGTGGCGGGAGTCATCGTCCCCACGCCGTCGGCCAGCGCGGCGCGGCGATCCGCGTCGCCGAGGAACCACAGCGCCCCCGCGGCGATCGCGGCGAAGGTCGTGCCCCAGATGATGGATGCCCAGCGCACCCGTGGTGCGGTGATGGTCTCGGTGCTCATTCCTGGCCCTCCTCGGGCTCCTGCAGGGTCACGACGATGACGCCGCTCGACTGGTCGATGGTCACGGGCTGGATCGTGGAGGGGCTGCCCTCCTCGGCGGAGATGTTCGCGGTGAGGACGTTCTCCTCGCCCCGTGGCCGGGTCGAGATGACGCCGGTGTCCATGACCATCGGATCGTCCGGATCGACGCGGAGCCAGCTCACCTCCACGTCGTCGCCGACGGTGCCGCGGAGCTGCAGCTGCACGCCTGCAGCCACGAAGATCTCGGTCCGCCCCGACCCCTTCTCGATCTCGATGGGGCGAGGGCCGCCGTCGTGCGGGTGGAGCTGCAGGTACAGATCACCGAACGGCTGTCGAACGTGCGCCTCCTGGTTGTTCGTGAGCGAGGCGTACCCGAGGGTGAGACCGGGCATCGTGGACAGGAAGCCCGTGAGGAGACCCGCGGCCAGCGTCAGCACGGTGAGGAAGGCCAGGGCGCCGCTGCGGCGACGGAGGGCTCCGGCCGTGATCATCGCCAGGGCCAGGACCAGTGCGCCGGACAACAGCCCCAGCGCCCCACCGACGGGTTCTCCGACGGCGAGTCCCACCCCGGCGCCGACGACGATGGCGAGGCCGAGGGCGGTCATGACGAACGGGAAGCCGGCTCGCGGGTTCGATGCGCGGCGAAGGCGTCGGCGCTCCGCGGCCTCGGCGGCGAACACGGCGGCTTCGGCCTGACGCTCCCGGCGGAGCTGGTCGCGTGCGGCGCGCTCCGCATCCTGCTGCTGACGGCGCCACGCCTGATCCTGCTCCTTCCAGGCGGCGTGCTGGGCGCGCCAGGCTTCCAGCGCGGCGGGGTCCTGCGTGCCGGGTGGCAGGGGGGCCGGAGGCGCGGGGATGGCGAGGACGTCGTGCCCGACGGCGTCGGCGAGCGGAAGCGGGGGAGGCGCGTCCGCCGCCGGGGGAGGAGTGGCGTCCGCCCCCGTGGCGGGACCCGAACCCGCGAGGGGGGCGGACGCGGCCGGGGCCGCCGGATCTGCGGAAGCCCCCGGCAGATCCGGCGCGGAAGCGCCCGGGGTGCGGCGCGCGGCACGCACGATGAGGAAGAGCAAGGCGGCGGCGAGCACGAGCCCGACCACCCAGGTGAAGGTCGACAGTGCCGACCAGCCGTCGTAGCCGAGTCCGAACAGGCGCCCGGTGAGCGGGGCCGTCGGGAAGAGGCCGATCACGGCGAGGGCGAGGATGCCGAGCTGCACGGGGTCGTACCGGCGCTGCAGCAGATCGCGCAGGTGCACGCGGCCGTCGACGTCCGGCAGCACGGCCCAGGCGAGGGCGTACAGGAACAGGGCCGGAAGACCGAAGAGGGCCGCGACGACGAGGACCCCGCGCACGATCAGCGGATCGATGCGCAGCCGGATCGCGATGCCCGCGGCCACGCCGCCGAGCCACCCGTCGGTGCGGACGACGCCGAGGCCGGCGACCCACAGCAGGAAGCGGTCGGCGCCGCGCGGTGCGCGAGGGGTGTCCGGCGTCGACGGGGCGGGCTCGGCGGGCGGCGGCGGAGCGGTCGGAATCGTCATGAGTCGATCCTCGCGGTCGCCGGCGCCGTGAGGCCATGGGGGGATCCCCTGAGCGCACCCTGATTCCGCGCCGGGGAGGACCCCGAGCGGGGGACAGGATGATTGGATGACGGTATGTCCTCCGCCGTCTCCACGCTCCCCGGCCCCGCGCCGGCGACCGTGCGTCCGGCGCTGACCCGCGACCGCGACGCTCTCGTGACCGGAGTGAGCGCCGGGCTCGCGCGGCACCTCGGAGTGCACGTGGGCCTGGTGCGGGCGCTGTTCGTCGCCCTGACGCTCTGCGGGGGTGCGGGCGTGCTCCTGTACGCCTGGTGCTGGACCTTCATGCCGTGGACGGAGGGGACGACGGCGCCGACGCGTCGCCTCCCGGTCGCCTGGCTCCTGCTGGTCCCCGCGGCCGTCGGCGCCCTCGTCATCGTGGTGTGGCGCGGGGGCAGCGACTGGCTGAACGGCTCGATCCCTCCGGGGACGGCGGCCGTGGTGGTCGGCGGGACCACGCTGTGCGCGACCGCCTCCGGGCTGTGGGCGACGCTCATCGATCGCACAGACACGGCGCGCGGCCCCCGGCACACCACCACCGTCCGCATCCTCGCGGTGCTCATCCTCGGCCTCGTGGTCCTCCTGCTCCTCTCGTGGCCGATCGCCCGCTCGGGCGTCGTGCTCGTGCTGCTCCCGCTGACCGGGCTGGTCGCGGTGGTGGCTTCGGCCCTCATTCCGCGCTGGCGGGAGCTGGCCGGAGAGCGGGTGCGCCGCATCCGGGAGGAGCAGCGCAGCGTGATGGCCGCCCACCTGCACGACTCGGTGCTGCAGACGCTCGCCCTCATCCAGAACCGGGCCGGGGCATCGAGCGAGGCGGCACGGCTGGCCCGGGCGCAGGAGCGGGAGCTGCGCGCGTGGCTCTACGACGGGGACGCCCCGGCGGACAGCGACCTGCCGACCGACCTGCGCGACTACGCAGCGGCGCTGGAGATCGACCACCCGGTCCGGATCGACGTGGTCTCGGCCGGGCTGTCTGCGGAGCGGGCGAGCGGCGAGCTGGCGGCCGCAGCCCGGGAGGCGATGCTGAACGCCGCCCGGCACGCCGGCGGCGAGATCTCGGTGTACATCGAGGGGCGCATCGACGGGGTCGACGTGTTCATCCGGGATCGCGGTCCCGGGTTCCGGCTCGCCGACGTGCCCGGCGATCGCCTCGGTGTGCGGGAGTCGATCATCGGGCGCCTGCGTCGCGCGGGTGGCACGGGTTCGGTGCGCAGCGACGACGCCGGTACCGAGGTGCATCTGCGCCTGCCCACCGTCTCGTCCCCGGAGCGGGGCGCCGGCCGACAGGAGCCCCGTGGCTGACCGTCTCCGCGTCGTGATCGTCGACGACCACTCCATCTTCCGCTCAGGCCTGCGGGCCGACCTCGATGCGAGCGTGGAGGTCGTGGGGGAGGCCGCAGACGTGCCCACGGCGATCGCCGTGATCGCGGAGACGGCGCCCGACGTGGTGCTCCTCGATGTGCACCTTCCGGGCGGCGAGGGTGACGACGCGACCGGCGGGGAAGCCGTGATCCGAGGGACGGGACCGACGACCACGCGCTTCCTGGCCCTCAGCGTCTCCGATGCCGCGGCCGATGTCGTGCGGGTCATCCGGGCCGGGGCGCGTGGCTACATCACGAAGGGCTCGTCAGGCGGCGAGGTGAGCGCCGCCGTGCACGCCGTCGCCGAGGGGGACGCGGTGTTCTCGCCGCGGCTCGCCGGTTTCGTGCTCGACGCGTTCGGCGCCGTCGCCGGCGAGACCGCCACCGCGACGGACGAACTCGACCGCCTCTCCTCGCGCGAGCAGGAGGTGATGCGGTTGATCGCCCGCGGCTACGCGTACAAGGAGGTCGCCACCGCCCTCTTCATCTCGATCAAGACCGTCGAGACGCACGTGTCGTCGGTGCTGCGCAAGCTGCAGCTCTCCTCCCGCCACGAGCTCACCGCGTGGGCGTCGGAGCGGCGCCTGCTCTGAGAGCGGTCAGGCCGCCAGCCAGAGACCCTTCTGATCGGTGGCGACGGTGAGCCCCGCCGCGACCGTTTCGTCGTCGCCGATGCGGGCGCCCCGCACGATGCGGGCCCCGGCCCCGATGTCGGTGCGGACCCCGACGTGCGCGTGGTCGCCGACCGCCGCGCCCTGGCCGACGTGCGCGTGGGCGTCGATGTACGCGCCCTCGCCGATCACGGCGTCCTCGTCCACCCACGCACCGCGGGCGACGATGGCCCCCGCTCCGACGCGTGCTCCCGGTTCGATGTAGGCCCCCGCCTCGATGTGCGCCTTCGGATGCACCTTGGCGCCATGCGCGACGAGACCGCGACCGTTGGCGTGCTTGCGGTACCGCAGCGTCGCTCCGTGGTCGTTCTCGATGTCGACGTAGTTCTTGCCCACGATTCCTCCCGTGCTCCGGAGTTCTCCGGATATATCAACAACCACGGGAGGGGGAGATTCATTCCCGCGGATGGATACCGCTCAGCGCTGGCACCGAGGGCACCAGAACGTGATCCGCTCACGGGTCGGATCCGCCCCCAGCTCCCCGCGACGGATGAGCGTTCCGCAGCGTCGGCAGGGGCGTCCGGCGCGTCCGTAGACCCACGTGGACTGTCCCGGGCGGTCGATGCCGGTGAAGGTGCGGTTGCGGCGGTCACGGTTCGCGCGGATGGTCCGCACGCCCAGGTCGAGGAGGGCGGCCACGTCGACCTCGGGAGTCGGCGTGGTCGGCAGGATTCCCCGGAGGAACAGGAGTTCTGCCGCGTACTCGTTGCCGAACCCCGCGACGTTGCGCTGATCGAGCAGGGCGACGTGGATGGCCCGGGTGTCGGTGCCGAGCCGCCGTGCGGCCTCGATCGGGTCCCAGTCGGCCGCGAGCGGGTCGGGGCCGAGGTAGCCGACGAGGTCGTCCTCGTCGCGGGTGGGGACGACCTCGACTTCGGCGATGTCCACGCCCACGGCCTCGCGTTCGGCCGTGCCGACGATCGCCCGCACCTTGAACGCGGGATGCCGCCACTTCTCACCGGGCCGGTACACGAACCACGCACCGTCCATGCGCAGATGCGAATGGAGCGTGCTCTCGCCGATCCGCAGCAGCAGGTGCTTCCCGCGGGGGACGGCGCCCTGCACCCGCTGGCCGGTCAGATCGAGGGTCGCGAAGCGCGGAACGCGGAGGTCGAAGCGCGTGACCTGCCCGCCGGCGAGGGCCTCGTCCAGGCGGCGTGCGGTGCGGAAGACGGTATCGCCCTCGGGCATCAGGCGATCCCGGGTGTGCGGTCGTGCGGCACGGCCGCACTCGCCGTCGGCTGGACGGCGGCGAGTGGGGTGCGGGCCTGCATGTCTCGCGCCAGCATCGTGCTCCCCGCGACCGCGGCCGGCATCACGGCGACGGCACCCCCGGGGATCAGGAAGCACAGCTGGGTCGCGACGCCGAAGCCCAGCACGCGGGCGCGACTGCCGGAGAACAGCGCGGCCCGGGCGGCGGGGCTGAGGTCACGGGCGTCGAAGGCGCGACCGGTCAGCTCCCGCGCCAGCAGGCGGCCCGTGAGGACGACACCGGAGACCGCTCCGAGGACACCGCCGACGCCGGGCACCAGACCGATGAGGAGCACGAGGAGCGCGATCAGGATGCCGAGCACGACGAGCCGGAGGCCCTCGCCGACGGTCGTCCAGAAGCTGCCGCCATCCGCAGGAGGCGGGTCGCCGAGGTCCTTCTCGACGGCGTGCCAGATGCGCTGGTAGAACGGGTCGCCGATCGTGAGGGTGAGAGCGCTGAACACGGAGCTGGCCAGAGCGAGTGCGGCGGCGACGACGACGAGGCCGACCGCGGTCCGCAGGACGCCGCGCCAGGGCTCTACCCAGCCGTCGGCGAACGGGGTGAGCCAGGCTGCCAGCGAGGGCATCGACAGGATCAGCGGCACGAGGACGGCGGCGAGGAGGACGAGCGCGATGATCGCGGGGACGAGTCCGAGCGCCATCAGCCCCGGACGGGTGCGCCACACGCCGAACCCGCGGAACAGGGTGCGGACGCCGGCGGCGAACTCTCGGATCATGGCTCCAGGGTAGGGGTGGATCGGCGGTGGTCGTGGTGAGGCCGGGTCAGACGGCCTTGCGGAGGGTGAAGCCGCGCGGCGTCTGCACGAAGCCCGCCTCCTGCAGAGCCCGCCCGAGGATCGTGCCGTACACCCCCTCGCCGTTCACCTTCTCGACGGTCAGGGTGTCGAGGCGGCGGTCCCTGGCTGTCGTCGCGAGGTCGGCGGCGGCGGCCTGCAGCACCTCCTCGTCGTCCGTGAAGCACAGCACGGTCCGTCCGCCGCGCTCGAGCGACAGAACGAGCGCGCCGTCGACGAGCACCACGAGCCCGCCGGCCTTGCGCCCCGGGCGATGCGAGACGCCCTCAAGCTTCGGCCACCCGAGCGCCGCGCCGTAGGGGTTCGCGGGGTCGGTGGCCGCCAGGGTGACGGCCGTCCGCGGCGGCGGATCGGCGAGACCGGCGTAGGTCCGCAGACGGTCGACCGTGGCCGATGCCGCGAACTGTGCGGCGCCGAGCTTCTCGATCACGTAGCCGCGGCGGCAGTGCCCCGCCTCCTCGAACCCGGCCAGCACACGGTACGCCTGCGCGAACCCGCCTGGCACGCCCTCCGACTGCACGGCCCCGCGGGTGACGACGCCATACCGGTCGAGGAGCAGGCCGGCGGTGACGGTCGCGCGGCGCGCCGGGTCGGTCTCGACCTCGGGGAGCAACGACCAGCGTCCGCCGATCGAGGTCGGTCGAGGAGCCGTGCGCGTGAGGGACATGCCGCGATAGGTGCGCGCACGCGGAGCACGGCGCTTGACCTTATGGGCCTGGGAGCCGCCGGTCAGCAGCGAGCGGATCGGCGCGAACGTGTCGTTCGTCACATGCCCCGACCAGGTCAGAGACCACAGCGCCTCCAGCACGGACTGCTCGTTCTCGGCGCCGGTCATCTCCTTGAGCTGCGCCGCGAAGTAGGCGCCGCCCGCCGCGAGGGCCGCGAGGAGGCGCGCTTCCAGCGACTCCGCGGCGATCTCCGCGTCCGGATCGGGCAGCGTGAACGGGGCGAGATCGGCGGGGTGCAGCGAGACCCACCCGTCGCGCCCGGGGAGCGTGCCGTGTCCGGACCAGATCACCTCGCCCGCGGCCGTGAGCTCGTCGAGCATCGCCGGGGTGTAGTCGTGCACCCGCGATGGCAGGACGAGCGACTCCCAGGCGCTGGCCGGGATCGGGACGCCGGCGAACTGCTCGATCACCGTGAGCACGCCGTCGATGCCCTCCAGGGGGCGACCGAGATGCTGCCAGTCCGGAAGGAATCGCGCGTACGCCTCGGGCGAGACGGGTTCGACGGACCCGCGGATCGCCGCGAGCGACCGCATCCGCAGCCGCCGCAGGACTTCGGTGTCGCACCACTCGAGGTCGTCGCCGCTGCCGGCCGCGGTGGGGAGGAAGTACCCGCTCGTGAGGCGGCCGTTCGTCTCCAGGCGCTGCAGGGTGTGCCGGGCGACGGCGGCGCCGAGGCCGAACCGCTCGGCGACGGCCGTGGTCGTGAAGGGGCCGTGGGTGCGGGCGTGACGGGCCACGAGGTCGCCGAGGGGATCCGCCAGGGGCTCGAGGAACGCGACGGGGATGCCGGTCGGCAGGGCCGCCCCGAGCGCATCCCGCAGGCGCCCTGCATCTTCGATCGCGGCGACCCTGGACACCCCGGCGATCGTGACCGGGATGGCACGTCGCGCGGTCACGAGGTCGTCGAGCAGTGCCGCCGCGGTCGCCCCGGCGGTGGAGTCGGGATCGAGGCGCGCGGCGACCTCGTCGGCATCGAGCGGGCCGAGCAGTCGGAGCAGGTCGGCGACGCCCTCCAGGCCGCGCGCCCGGCGTTCCGGATCGAGCCGCTGGGCCTCGCGCTCGAACTGGGCGATGACGTCGGGGTCGAGGAGCTCGCGCAGCTCGACCGTGCCCAGCAGCTCGCCCAGCAGCGCCGGGTCGACGGAGAGAGCGGCGGCGCGGCGTTCCGCGAGCGGTGAGTCGCCCTCGTACATGAACGCCCCGACATAGCCGAAGAGGAGGTCGCGCGCGAAGGGCGACGGCTGCCCCGGCTGCGTCTCGACGAGGCGGATGCGGCGGTCGGCGATGCTCGTCGCGAGCTTGCGCAGCGACGGCAGATCGTAGACGTCCTGCAGCACCTCGCGCAGGGTCTCCAGGATGACGGGGAAGGTGGGATGCCGGCGTGCGACCTCGAGGAGTTGCGCCGAGCGCTGGCGCTGCTGCCACAGCGGCGTCCGGCGGTTGGGGTTCGTGCGCGGCATGAGCAGGGCCCGCGCGGCGCACTCGCGGAACCGCGAGGCGAAGAGCGCCGAGCCGCCGACCTCCTGCGTGACGAGCTGTTCGAGCTCATCCGGATCGAAGACGAACAGCTCCGCGCCGGGCGGTTCCGACTCGGCGTCGGGGATGCGGACGATGATGCCGTCGTCGCTCGCCACCGCGGAGCCCTCGACGCCGAGGCGCTCTCGCACCCGTGCGTTGATCGCCAGCGCCCACGGCGCATGCACCTTCATGCCGTACGGGGAATGGAGGATGACGCGCCAGTCGCCGACCTCGTCGTGTCCGCGCTCGACGGTCAGCGTGCGGTCCGTCGGCAGGGTGCCCGTGGCCTCCCGCTGCTCGGAGAGGTGGGCGAGGAGGTTCGCGCGCGCCTGCTCATCGAGTCCGGCGGCGATGAGGCGCTGCTCCGCCTTCTCCGGCTTCGCCGCGGACACCTCGCGGGAGAACGCCCCCAGTGCCTCGCCCAGCTCGAACGGACGCCCGATGCCGTCGCCGTGCCAGAACGGGACCTTTCCCGGCTGGCCGTAGGCGGGGATGACGTTGACCCGGTCGTGGGTGATCTCGGCGATGCGCCAGCTCGTGGTCCCCAGGGTGAACACGTCGCCGACGCGGGACTCGTAGACCATCTCCTCGTCGAGCTCGCCCACTCGGGCGCCCGTGGACTCGCCCGCCACGAAGACGCCGAAGAGCCCGCGGTCGGGGATGGTGCCGCCGCTGGTGACCGCGATCCGCTGTGCGCCCGGGCGGCCGGTGAGCGTGCCGGCATCGCGATCCCAGACGAGTCGCGGCCGCAGCTCGGCGAACTCGTCGGAGGGGAAACGGCCGGCCAGCAGGTCGAGCGTGGCCTCGTAGGCGGAACGGGGGAGTGACTGGAAGGGGGCGGAACGGCGGACGGTCTCGAACCACTCCTCGACGCTGATGGCGCCGAGGGCGCTGGCCGCGACGGTCTGCTGGGCGAGGATGTCGAGCGGATTCCGCGGCACCTGGATCGCCTCGATCTTCCCCGCCAGCATCCGCTCCGTCACGATCGCGGTGTGCAGCACGTCGCCGCGGTGCTTGGGGAACAGGGCCGCGCGGCTGATCTCGCCGACCTGATGCCCGGCGCGACCCACGCGCTGGAGTCCGGAGGCCGCGGACGGCGGCGCCTCCACCTGGATCACGAGGTCGACGGCACCCATGTCGATGCCGAGCTCCAAGCTGCTCGTGGCGACGACGCACCGGAGCACGCCCGACTTCAGCTCCTCCTCGACCTGCGCACGCTGCTCTTTCGACACCGAGCCGTGGTGGGCCTTGGCGAGCACGGGATCGGCGCCCGCGGTGGTCCCGGCCTGCGCCATCATCGCAGCGGGCACGGTCGGCTCCGGAAGCGCGACCCCGATCCGCTCCGCGTAGATCTCGTTCAACCGTCCGGTCAGCCGTTCGGCGAGGCGGCGGGAGTTCGCGAAGACGATGGTCGAGTTGTTCTGGAGGATGCGGTCGACGATCGCCTCCTCGACGTGCGGCCACACCGACCCGGTGACCTCGGTGTACTCCGCGTCGATGCCCGGCGCCTCCGGCGGGGCCCCGGGTGGCGGCGGCGGGTTGGTCATGTCGTCCATCGGCACGACGACACCGAGTTCGAAGGTCTTCGATGCCGGCGGGGCGACGATCTCGACCGGATCACCGCCGCCGAGGAAGCGCGCCACCTCGTCGATGGGGCGCACGGTGGCGGACAGGCCGATCCGCTGCGCTGCGGTCTCCGCACCGTGGGAGCGACGGAGGGCGTCGAGGCGCTCCAGGCTCACCGCGAGGTGCGCGCCGCGCTTGGTGGCGGCGACGGCGTGCACCTCGTCGATGATGACGGTGTGCACGTCGCGCAGCGTCTCGCCCGCCCTGCTCGTGAGCATCAGGTACAGCGACTCGGGCGTGGTGATGAGGATGTCGGGCGGATCGGACACGAGCTTGCGCCGATCGCTCGATGTCGTGTCGCCCGAGCGGACGCCCACCGTGATGCCGGGGGCGGTGAGGCCGAGCCGCCGGGCGGACTGCCCGATGCCGATGAGCGGCGAACGCAGGTTGCGCTCCACGTCCACGCCGAGGGCCTTGAGCGGGGAGATGTAGAGGATCCGCGTCCGGGACCCGTCCTTCTTCGGCTCCTCCGGCGCGTCGGCGCGCTCGCGGAACACGCTGTCGATGGCCCAGAGGAACGCCGACAGCGTCTTGCCGGATCCTGTCGGCGCCACGACGAGGGCATGCTTGCCGGCGGAGACCGCCTCCCACGCGCCCGCCTGGGCCGGTGTGGGTGCGGTGAAGGCACCCCGGAACCAGTCCTGTGTGGCCGGGGTGAAGCGGTCGAGCACGTCGCTCATGCCTCCATCATTCCCGACCCCACCGACATCCGGCTCGGACCTTGACACCCGGCTCTCCCGCCCGCACGACCCGGTCCCGCCCGCACGACCGAACCGTGGTTCCGGTCGTGCAGGCGGACAAGGGTCGTGCAGACGGAATGGATGACGAGGTCAGACGACCTCCTGCAGCACGCCGTCCGCGTCGATCTCGAGCGTGAGGTCGAGGTCGAGCCGGTCGAGGAAGGCGTCGTCGTGACTCACCACGAGCACCGCGCCGCGGTAGGCCCGCAGCGCCTCGACGAGCTGGTCGACCGTGTCGAGGTCGAGGTTGTTCGTCGGCTCGTCGAGGACGACGAGGTGCGGAGCCGGATCCGTGAGGAGCAGCCGGGCCAGAGCGACCCGGAACCTCTCCCCGCCGGACAGCGCGGACACCGGGCGGTCGGCCGTCCCGCCCCGGATGAGGAACCGCGCGAGCCGGTTGCGGAGCTCCTTCTCCGGGACCTGCGGTGCCGCGGCGGCGACGTTCGCGAAGACGGAGAGGCGCTCGTCGAGACCGTCGACGCGCTGCGGGAGGTAGCCGATCCGGTCAGTGAGCGCCTCCGCCCGGAGCTCCGGCCGTTCACAACTCAGGAGATCGCGCCCGATCTCCGCCTCCGGCGTCGGATTCGGACGTTCCGGCGCCTCTGCTCCTGAGTTGTGCACGGCCCCGTCGACCAGCCGCTCCAGCAGGGTCGTCTTGCCGGCGCCGTTGCGCCCGACGAGGGCCACGCGTTCCGGACCCTGGATCACCCACGACCGCTCGGGCCCGCTCAGCTCGGCGATCCGCCGACTCCGCGACACGTCGGGGTCCGGAAGCTCGATCTTCATCGACGCGTCGGACCGCACCCGCCGTCCCGCCGCATCGTGTGCCGCACGTGCCGCGTCCTCCTTCGCGCCGACCTCGGTGCGCAGCTTCCCTGCGGACACCTCGGCGGCCATCTTCCGACCGTGCGCGATGATCTTCGGAACGCGCTTCTCGACCTCGGCCTTCTTGGCGGTGCGGGCCCGGTGAGCGAGCTTGACCTCGGCCTCGATCCGCTGCCGCTTCTCCTTGCGGAGCACCTGGGCGGCGGCGACCTCGGCCTGCTTCGCCGCGTCCTGTTCCGCATCCAGCCACGCGCGCCACTCGGAGTACGGCCCGCCGAACACCGAGAGGTTCCGTCCGTAGAGCTCGGCGGTGTCGTCCATGAGCTCGAGCAGTGCGAGGTCGTGGCTCACGACGATGAGCGTGCCCTTCCACGACTGCACCATCGCGGCGAGGGTGGCCCTGGCGTCGCGATCGAGGTTGTTCGTCGGCTCGTCGAGGAGCGTGATGGGTGCCCGCCGCAGCCGGATCCCGGCGATCGCGACGAGCACGGCCTCCCCGCCGGACAACTCGCCGACCGTGCGGTCGAGGAACGCGGGGACGAGCCCGGCCTCCGCGAGGGAGGCCTCCGCCCGTGCCTCGATGTCCCAGTCGTCGCCGACCGCGTCGAAGTGCGCGGGGTCGACGTCGCCCGCCGTGATGGCGCGCACGGCGTCGAGTGCCGCCGTCACTCCGAGCAGGTCGGACACCCGGCGGTCCACGTCGAGCGTGAGCTGCTGGGGGAGGAAGGCGACCTCGCCCGAGGTGTTGAGGGATCCGGAAGTGGGGTCGAGTTCCCCGGCGATCAGTCGGAGCAGGGTGGACTTGCCGGCGCCGTTGCGGCCGACGAGGCCCGTGCGCCCGGCACCGAAGGCTCCGGAGACGCCGTCGAGCGCGACCGTGCCGTCCGGCCAGGTGAAGGAGAGCCGGTCGAGGACGACCGAGGCGTGCGAGGAAGAGGGGTGTGACATGGGGTGTCTCCTGTCGAGTGCGAGGGTGCACTGACACCGAGCCCCTGCCGGGCCGTGGAGTCACGGAAGCGGAGGAGGGCGTCTGCCGGGGAGTCGGCGATCGTCGGGTCAGCGCGCGAGAAGAGGGGCGCGGAGGCGACGATTCAGATCAAAGGACTTCCAGACACGGCGGACAGGACGCCACGACGATACCCGGGCGTGTCGCGTCGTGCAACTCCCGGGCGTGTCGCGGGTCCGTCGCGCGGGGGATGCGGGGGCGCTCGCGAGCTTCTACCGTGGAGGCATGGCAGACGATCGGAACCCCAGCCCAGAGGAGATGCGCGCCAGGACCGGCCTCGGCATCGGTCTCGCGGTCGGCATGGCCATCGGTGTCTCCATGGGCGTCGCGTTGCAGAACTGGGCGCTCGGCCTCGTCTTCGGCGTCGCCATCGGCATCGCGCTGTCCGTGGCTTTCCGCGGATCGGGAGGCAGCGTCGAGAAAGGGTCGGACGGCGCCGACGCCGTCGACGGCCCGGACTCCGGCGACGACACTCAGGACGGCCGAGGCCCCTCCGCCTGATCCGCGTCGATCCCCGCGACCCAGGTCGTGAGGAAGCGGTGGACGTCGCCGAGCTCCTCCTCGGAGATGCTGTGGGTGAGGCCGCTGTAGACGCGGCCGGAGAGGGTCGTGTGCGCGGGGAGCCATTGCGCCGTGTGGGCGATCAGCGGTGCGGGGAGGACGTCGTCGTGCGTGCCGCGGCCCCAGAACACCGGAGGGCTGACCTCCGCCAGATGCTCGTCCTGGGGAAGGGCGTCCGGGGCGGCGTACCCGCTCAGTGCGACGACCGCACCGAACCGCTCGGGCGCGAGCCGCAGGGCTTGGAGGGATACCGCGGCACCCTGGGAGAACCCGAGCAGCGCCACCGACGGCGCGTCCGCCGCGGCCTCGTCGAGCCAGCGCAGGAACGCCTCGGCCGCGAGGGTGACGGCGGCGGAGCTGCGTCCGTCGAGCCCCTCGATCGGGTACCAGGAGCGACCGGGGGTCGGCCACGGCGGGGCGAGCGGAGCGGCGACCGAGGCCACGGCGATGCCGGAGGGCAGATACGGGACGAGGCCGAAGAGGTCGTGCTCGTCGGCGCCGTAGCCGTGCAGCAGGACGAGCAGCGGGAGCCCGGCGGGGTCAGGGGGCGACCAGCGCGTCGCGGCAGCGTCGATCGTCAGGTTCTCGGTCACTCCGTCATCCTGCCAGGGCTCGCGCCGGTGCTCCCCATCGATGAGGACGGCTGGTAGAAAGGAGGCATGGCGGTGCGCACACCCGATCCTGAGCCGGAGCCCGACGACGAGGGCCTCGGTTCGTTCCGCGACGCGAACCCGCCGAGCCCGGACGCGAACCCCGGCTGGCTGAGCGACGTCGAGCTGGAGGAGGCGCGGCGCCACCTTCCGATGCTCTACGTCGAGGCGATCCCCGTGCGCACGGACGGCTCCGGTCAGGTCACCGAGATCGGCGTGCTGCTGCGCTCCACCCCGCTCGGCGAGATCACGCGCACGATCGTGTCGGGCCGCGTGCGCTTCGGAGAGACGATCCGCGACGCGCTGTTCCGTCATGTCGAGAACGACCTCGGACCCATGGCGTTTCCGCTCCTGCCGCCGCAGCCCCTGCCGTTCACGGTGGCCGAGTACTTCCCGATCCCGGGGGTGAGCGCGTACCACGACGACCGTCAGCACGCCGTCTCCCTCGCCTTCGTGGTGCCTGTGACCGGCACGTGCGAGCCGCGTCAGGACGCGCTGGAGGTGACGTGGTTCTCCCCGGAGGCCGCGGCCTCCGATGCCGTCGCCGCCGAGATGGAGGGCGGCCGCGGCACCCTCATCCGGCACGCGCTCGCCAGCCTCGGCCTCCTCCGCTGACCCTCTTCGCGCCCTCCCCGCCGAGACCCCGGCTTCGCGTCGAGACCCCGGGCTTGACCCGTGCGGAACGCGGGGTTTCGACGGCGGCGCGGGGTCTCGGCGAAAGGGGCAGGAATCCGAGCTTGTCCTCGGAGCGCGGGAGCGGTATTCATGACGAAGGTGATCTGTTCAGAACGCCCTGATCCGCGCGGTCGTCGACCGCGTCCGTCCCGAAGGATGCTCATGGCGTTCGCCGCTCCTCTCCGCACCCTCCGCGCGCTGGCCGTCACGGTCGCCGCCGCGCTCCTCGCCTCCGGGCTCGTCTTCGTCGCGGCCCCCGCCGGCGCGGCGGTTGCGCCCGACCCGGCCTTCCCCGGGGTCGCCGAAGCGCTTCCCACGGCAGTGGAATCGGCCGCGGAGGTCGCCGCCGCTCCCGGTGAGACGGATCCGGACGGCACCGCCGTCGTCTCCGGACAGGTCACGTTCCCGGACGGCACCGATCTGAGCACGGGACGGACCTTCGTCGCGGCCTATGCACCCGGGGCGGATGCCGGTTCCCCGCTCGCGGCCGTCGGCGTGACAGACGGGTCGTACTCTCTGCGCGTCCCGCAGGGCGACGTCGTCCTCGGTGTGGTGTCGGAGGGACGCGCAGTCTTCGATCAGGGGGGCCCGCAGGCCGGCGAGGTCGTGTCTGTGGGGCCCGACGGGTTCGTGCGCGACGTGGTGCTCGAGCGCTCCGCCCTCGTCTCCGGGCGCGTCACCGCGCCGATCGGCGTGGACATCACCGGGCAGCGGGTCATCGTCGCCGTCTACCCGGCGGCCGGAGCCGGAGCCGCGGTCGCCGCCGCCAACGTCGTGACGGACGCCGGTACGTTCGCGGTCGGAGGGCTGCCGGCGGGCGAGTATCGCGTCGCCTTCGTATCGTCGGTCGCGGGCGCGGTCTCGGAGTGGTGGCAGGACGCACCTCGATTCGAGAAGGCGCGGCCGCTCGTGCTGGCTGCAGGGGAGGCGCGGCCGGGGATCGATGCCGCGCTCGAGGCGCTGCACCGCATGGAGACCTCGGTGCCCACGATCAGCGGTACGCCCGTCGTCGGACAGACCCTTCGAGCGCTCCCCGGAGCCTGGACCGCGGGTGCCGCGCTCAGCTACCAGTGGTACGCGAACGGAAAGGCGATCGCCAAGGCGACGGCCTCCTCCCTCACGCTGACGACGGCGCACGCGGGGACGCGCATCACCGTTCAGGTGACCGGGAAGAAGGCGGCCTTCGCGTCGGCGACGGTCGGCTCGGCTGCGACGGCCGCGGTGCTCCGCCCGCTCGTCGCCCCGACACCGTCGATCACCGGAACTCCGACCGTCGGGCAGACCCTCAAGGTCAGGACCGGAACCTGGACGGCGGGAACACGGCTGACGTATCAGTGGTACATCAACGGTGCCGCTGTCGCACGAGCCACCGCGGCCTCGTTCACGCTTCCGTCGTCGGCGGCCGTGAAGACGGTGACCGTCGTCGTTTCCGGGACCAAAGCCGGGTACGCCGCCGCATCACGGCGCTCGAAGCCGACGGCCGCGGTGAAGGGGATCCTGTCCGCACCGACGCCTCGGATCACCGGATCCGCGATCGTGGGCTCCCGCCTCACGGCCGTCCCGTACACCTGGACGAGCGGCACCCGGCTGAGCTACCAGTGGTACATGAACGGGCGGGCGATCTCCCGTGCGACCGGCTCGACGCTCGTCGTCACCCCGGCGATGGTGAAGGCGAGGATCACGGTCCGGGTCACCGGCACGAAGAGCGGCTACATCTCCGCCGCGCGCACATCGGCTCGGACGGCCGCCGTCGTCTATCCGGGGCGCACCACGCCGATCTCGACCTGGAACTGCCCCGCGTGGGCTCCCATCAAGGGCAACGCGCAGTCGATGATCTATCACGTGCGGAGCGGGGCGTACTACGCGAAGACGAAGCCGGAGGCGTGCTTCTCCACGGAGAGCGCCGCCGTCAAGGCCGGCTACCGCAAGTCGAAGCGCTAGGCGACCTTCTCCCGCCGAGACCCCGGTTTCGCGCCCACACCCCGGCGTAGACGTGCGAGCGCCCCGGGGTCTCGACGCGAACCCGGGGTGTCAGGGGCGCGTGAGGCGGGCGAGGGCGTCGACGAAGGCGTCCACGTCGGACTCCTCGGTGTCGAAGCCGCACATCCAGCGCACCTCGCGGCGCGCGGCGTCCCAGTCGTAGAAGCGGAACACGTCGCGGAGCTGATCGGCGACGCCCTCCGGCAGAGTCGCGAACACGCCGTTCGCCTGCGTCGGCTGCGTGAACTCCACTCCGACGATCGACCCGTCGGCGAGACCGTCCTCGATCCGCCCGCGGAGCCGGGCCGCCATGGCGTTGGCGTGCCGGGCGTTGCGCAGCCACAGGTCGCCGTCGAGCAGGGCGATGAGCTGCGCCGAGACGAACCGCATCTTCGACGAGAGCTGCATGTTGAACTTGCGCGCGTAGTTGAGGCCGACGGCGGCCTCCGGGTTCAGCACGACGATGGCCTCGCCGAGCATCGCGCCGTTCTTCGTGCCGCCGAAGGTCAGCACGTCCACCCCGACGTCGGTCGTGAACGCCCGCAGCGGGAGGTCGAGGGCGGCGGCCGCGTTCGACAGGCGCGCGCCGTCGACGTGGAGCTTCATGCCGCGCGCGTGGACGTGATCGGCGATCGTGCGGATCTCCTCCGCCGTGTACAGCGTGCCGAGCTCGGTGGACTGCGTGATCGAGACCACCAGCGGCTGCGCGCGGTGCTCGTCGCCCCAGCCCCAGGCCTCGCGGTCGATGAGGTCGGGGGTGAGCTTGCCGTCGTCGGTGGGGACGGTGAGGAGCTTGAAGCCGCCGATCTTCTCGGGCGCTCCGCCTTCGTCGACGTTGATGTGGGCGGTCGAGGCCGCGATCACGGCACCCCAGCGCGGCAGCATCGACTGCAGGCCGGTGACGTTCGCCCCGGTGCCGTTGAACACCGGATACGCCGCGGCGGTGTCGCCGAAGTGCGCCTGGAACACCTCCTGCAGGCGGGCGGTGTAGGCGTCCTCGCCGTAGGCCACCTGGTGGCCCCCGTTCGCGGCCGCGAGGGCCGCCAGGACCTCGGGGTGGATGCCGGAGTAGTTGTCACTGGCGAAGCCCCGGATGGCGGGGTCGTGCGGGATGCTCACCGGACAAGCCTAATCGCCTTCCCCTACCGGATGTCGGAAGCCCGCTCTACCCTCGAACCCATGGAGCGCAGCGCGGCGAAGACCGCTTTCGCGAACGTCCTCGTCAACACGTTGATCGCCAACGTCACGACGAGCTTCCTGTGGTTCGCCCTCACGTTCTGGGTCTACATCGAGACCCGGTCCGTGCTGGCCACGGGCATCATCGGTGGTGCGTACATGCTGTTCGTCGCGTTCTTCGCGATGATGTTCGGCACCATCGTCGACCGGCACCGCAAGCACCGCGTCATGCTGCTGTCGAGCGTCATCTCCGCGGCGGCATTCCTCGTCGCAGGCGTGCTCTACCTCTGGCAGCCCGAGGCCTCCCTGCTCGACCTCGGCGGACCGTGGTTCTGGCTCTTCTCCGGCGTCATCCTGTTCGGCGGGGTGATCGAGCAGCTCCGCAACATCGCGCTGTCCACGACGGTGACGCTGCTGGTGCCGGAGGAGAAACGGGCCAACGCCAACGGTCTCGTCGGCACCGTGCAGGGGATCGCGTTCCTCGTCACGAGCGTCTTCTCCGGCCTGTCGATCGGCTTCCTCGGCATGGGGTGGACGCTGGGAATCGCGATCGCGGCGATGGCCCTCACCTTCGCGCACCTGCTGTTCATCCGGATCCCGGAGGCGGAGCCCGAGGTCGATCCGGAGGCGAAGAGCGCCGTGGACTTCCGCGGCAGCGTCCAGGCGATTCGCCAGGCGCCCGGACTGTTCGCGCTCATCGTCTTCTCGACCTTCAACAACCTCATCGGCGGCGTCTACATGGCGCTCATGGATCCGTACGGACTCACGCTGTTCGACGCGCAGATGTGGGGGTTCGCCCTGGCCTTCGCCTCGACAGGTTTCCTCATCGGCGGGGGACTGGTGGCCAAGTTCGGCCTCGGGAGGAAGCCCGTCCGCACGATGCTCCTCGTCGTGATCGCGATGGGGCTCCTCGGCGCGATCTTCATGCTGCGCGAGTGGTGGCCGCTGTACGTCCTCGGCATGTGGGTGTACATGGCGCTCGTGCCTCCCGTCGAGGCCGCGGAGCAGACCGTGATCCAGAAGGTCGTGCCGTTCGCGCGCCAGGGACGGGTGTTCGGTACTGCGGCCGCGATGGAAGCGGCGGCGGCTCCGATCACCGCCTTCCTCATCGCCCCGATCGCCGAGTTCCTCGTGATCCCGTACATGGACAGCGCGCAGGGGCAGCGGCAGTGGGGGTGGCTCCTCGGCGAAGGCGAGGCGCGGGGCATCGCACTGATCTGCCTCTTCGCGGGGCTGATCATGGTGGTCGCCGCGAGCCTGGCCTTCTTCACCCGGTCGTACCGCACCCTCACCGAGCTGTACGCCACCGCCCCGGATCCGGCACCGGAGGAGGCGCAGGCTCAGGATTCCGCCGTCGACGACGCGGAAGGGGCGAAGGACAGGCCGGACACGCATCGCGACGCCCCGCCGATCGTCCCCGGGATACCGCCCGAGTCCCGGTGACGGCGCGGACCGGGACTCAGCCCAGGTCGAGCACGCGGTCGTTGAGGTCGGCGGCGCTGGTGTCCCAGAGCCCGACGAGACGCGCGGCGAGGGCATCGGGATCGAGCGCCTTGGCGCGGAACACGACGGCAGCGGCGCGCAGCGGTTCGTCGGCTTCGCGGGCGATCTTGGCGTACCCCTGGGCGACGGCACGGGTCCAGGCTTCGCTCGCCGCCTTGACCGCTGCGTAGTTCGCTCCGCCGGCGAGGGGCCGTGCGACGGCGGTGGACGACACGATCGCGAACCGTCCGGCGGCCGAGGCGCGGAGACGGCCGTCGAAGGCCCGGCTCGTCGCCCGCACCGCTTCCAGCGCCGGGAGCAGCGCCGCGAAGTCCTCGTCGGTCTGCCCGGCGAGTCCGCCTCCACCTCGCCAGCCGCCCACGAGGGGCACGACCGCATCGACCGTCTCGAGCCGCCCGGCGAGCGCCGTCATGTCGGCGAGGGAGGTCGCGTCGGCGACCGCCGTCTCGGCGCCCGCCTCGGCCAGGGCGCGTAGTCGCTCGGACGTACGGCCGGTGGCGACCACCCGGGCGCCGGCATCGCGCAAGGCCCTCGTCGCGGCCAGTCCCGCTGCGCTCGTGGCCCCCGCCAGCACGACCACGCGGCCCTGCGCTTCCCGGCTCGTCGGCGTCGTCATGCGGTGTCCTCTCGGTCGGAGATGCCTCTGCGGCCGGACCCGGGATCCGGGTCTCCGGCCGCAGAGGTGGTGCGCCCCAGCGTCACAACGGAGCGGTGCGGATCAGTCGTCCGTGCCGCGGATGCCGACCGTCGACTCGATGACCGGCTTCATCTTCTTGTCGAGCGTCTCGAAGAACATCGACAGCGGGAACTCGTCGTCCAGGACCGCGTCCGTGTAGCCCTTCGGTGCCCCGGCGAGGATCTCGTCCGACAGTCCGCGGGCCCACTGCGACGCGGGGTGCGGCGTCAGCGTGCTGCGGACCAGCTCGTAGGCGGCGAGCCAGTGCGCGACCTTGGGGCGGTCGATCGAGTGCCAGTACAGGTCGTCGATCGCGTCACCGAGCGCCACGACGGCGTCCGGCACGTTCTCCCAGTCGAAGGCGAGCGCCGTGTCGGTCCAGTGCAGCACGCCGCGCTGGTGCAGCCACGCGAACAGGAGCTGGCCGCCCACCGCGTCGTAGTTGCGCACGCGCGTGCCGGTGATGGCGAAGCGGAAGATGCGGTCGAAGATCACGGCGTACTGCACGAGGTGCGCGTACTCGTGCATCTCCCGCTCGGTCTCCGTGAGCTCTTCGCCCGCGGCGACCCGGGCATCCAGCGCCCGCTCGATCTTCACCGACTCACGGAACGCCGTCATGTCGCAGCGCATCTCTTCCAGCGAGTAGAGGAAGAACGGCATCCGCTGCTTGATCATGAACGGGTCGAAGGGCAGGTCTCCGCGCATGTGGGTGCGGTCGTGGATGATGTCCCACATCACGAAGGTCTTCTCGGCGACCTCCTGGTCCTCCAGCATCGCCGCCGCGCGCTCGGGGAGGTCGAGGTTGGTGATCTCCGAGGCCGCACGGACCACGCGGCGGTAGCGGGCGGCCTCGCGGTCCTGGAAGATCGCGCCCCAGGTGAACGTCGGGATCTCGCGCATGGCGACGGTCTCCGGGAAGAGCACGGCGGAGTTCGTGTCGTAGCCGGGCGTGAAGTCCACGAGCCGAAGCGAGACGAAGAGCTTGTTGCCGTAGTCGCCGGCCTCGAGCGCGGCGATGAACTCCGGCCAGATGGTCTCGACGATGAGCGCCTCGACCAGGCGGTCGCTCGAGCCGTTCTGGGTGTACATCGGGAAGACCACGAGGTGGCGGATGCCGTCGACGCGATGCTGCTGCGGCTGGAAGGCCACGAGCGAGTCGAGGAAGTCCGGCACGCCGAAGCCCTCGGCCGCCCAGCGCTCGAAGTCGGCGATGGAGGCGGAGAGGTACTCCGCGTCGTGGGGGAAGGCGGGGGCGAGGGCCCGGATCGCGGCGGTGATCTCCCCGACGAGCGCGGTCGCCTGGTCCAGGGTCGCCGAGCTCGTCGAAGCGCCAGGGATCGAGCCGTCCTTGATCTGCAGCTCGCGGATGGCGATCGCCGCCTGCTTGAGCTGCGCCCAGGCGGCGGAGTTCTCGACGATCGACGCATCCTCGACGACCTCGGGTTCGCCGATGATGGCCTGAACAGCGGAACTGTTGGCGGAAACGAGGGACATCGGAACCTCCGATCGCAGTGAAAAACGGAAAGATTCCGGTTATAACGGAATCCTGACGATAATCTTACAGCCATGGATGATTCTGTCGACCGTGCGATCCTGGCGACCATCTCCCGTGACGGGAGGGCGACGCTGTCCCAGCTCTCCGAGGCCGTCGGGCTGTCCGTGTCGGCGGTGCAGTCCCGGTTGCGGCGACTCGAGACCCGCGGCGTCATCACCGGCTACCGGGCGATCCTGGACCCGGAGCAGGCGGGGACTCCGCTGTCCGCCTTCATCGAGATCACGCCGCTCGATCCGGCCCAGCCCGACAACGCCCCCGAGCTCCTGGAGCACCTCGACGCGATCGAGGCGTGTCACTCTATCGCCGGGGACGCGAGCTACATGCTGTTCGTCCGCGTGCCGACGCCGCGCGACCTGGAACAGCTCGTCCGCGATGTCCGGCTCGCGGCGAACGTGAGCACGCGCACGACCGTCGTGCTTCAGACGTACTACGAGCACCGGCCCATCATCCCCGTCGCGTCCGCCGAGTAGGCCGGGCGACGTGGGATCATCATCCAGACGTTCCTCGACGGGGACGGAGAGCGGAGAGAACCATGTCCTTCCAGGCGTACCTCGACAAGGTCGAGACCCAGACCGGCCTCACGCCGCGGCAGTTCATCGCCCTCGCCCACGAGCAGGGGTTCGACGAGAACACGAAGTCCACCGTCGTCCTCAACTGGCTCAAGCAGGAGTACGGCCTCGGTCACGGCCACGCGCAGGCCATGGTCCACGTCATCCTCAAGGGGTCGAAGATCAGCGACAAACACGTCGGCACGACCGGGGCGCACGCCGACAAGACCGACGAGCTCTGGCTCGACGGCAAGGACAGCAACCCGCACCGCTGAGCTCGCCGCCTCGCCGCGACGACTAGGATTCCGTGGGTGGCAGCATCCTCCCAGCGCAAGAAGAAGTCCGGTCGGCGCACCCCGCCGCGCACCAGCGGAAACCCGGCCAAGCGGCCGGTCGTCGAAGCGGGTCCGGTGACGATCGGCGACTGGATCGGTGCGGCGCGTCTGCGCACGCTGCCCCTCGCGATCGCCCCCGTCGTCATCGGTACGGGAGCCGCACGCAGCACGGGTCCGGAGTTCCACTGGGTGATCGCGCTCGCGTGCCTCGCTGTGGCGGTCCTGCTGCAGATCGGCGTGAACTTCACCAATGACTACAGCGACGGCATCCGCGGCACCGACGCCCATCGGGTCGGCCCGGCGCGGCTCACGGCCTCCGGCCGCGTGAAGCCGCGCACGGTGCTCGTCATCGGCCTCGTCTTCTTCGCGCTCGCCGCAGCGGTCGGGATCGCGATCGTCGTCCGCACCGGACAGTGGTGGATGCTCGCGGTCGGTGCGGCCTGCATCGTCGCGGCCTGGTTCTACACCGGCGGCAAGAGGCCCTACGGGTACTACGGCCTCGGCGAGGTCTTCGTCTTCGTGTTCTTCGGGCTTGTGGCCACCCTGGGCACCACGTGGGTGCAGGTCTTCATGCTCCCGCAGCAGGCCTGGCTCGGAGCGATCGCCGCCGGCCTGTTCGCCTGCGCGGTGCTGCTGGCCAACAACCTCCGCGACATCGATCAGGACCGCGAGGTCGGCAAGCGCACCCTGACGGTCCTCATCGGCCGCCGCGCCACGCAGGTCCTCTTCACGCTCTTCGTGCTCGTGCCGTTCGGCATCGCCGTGTTCCTCGCGCTGCTGTTCCCGATCGCCTGGATCTCCCTGCTCGCGCTGCTGGCCGGGCTTCCCGCGATAGTGATCGTCTGGACCTACCGTCAACCGCGGGAACTGGTCATCGCCCTCGCGCTGACGTCGCTCACCTCGCTGCTCTACGCCGGCGCCCTGTTCTGGGCCTTCGCCGGCTGACTCCGCTCCCCGTCTCCCGTCGGGCACAACTTCGGAGCTCGCGACCGACACGCCGTCGTCCTGGCCCTCTCCCCGGCGCGTTTTGCGGTCGCTCCGAAGTCGTGCGCGGTGAGACCTGCACAGGGGGCCGAGATGTCGGTCGAACCTATGGCTTAGCCGAGAGTTTTGAGACCGAGTCCAACAATGGAGACGCGGACAGGGCCGGTCACGACTTCGGAGACGGTGGACGACACGCCGCGTTGATGACCGCGCGGGCGGCGTGCCGCGGCGGATCTCCGAAGTTGTGCGCGGGTGCGCGACGGAAGAGGGCGTCAGGGGCGCTCGTCGGGGGAGCGGTCGACGAGCTCGTCTTCGGCGTCGGCGTCGGCCTGCTGTCCGGAGACCTTGCCCTGCCGGCGCTCGTGCAAGCGGGCGGAGGCGTCCGAGAGCGGGGTGCGCAGGAAGAGCATCGAGATGCTCGCGCCGATGAGGGCGGCGAAGATCGCGGCGAGCCACCAGAACTCGCGGAAGATCGGGAAGAAGAACCACAGGATGGCCAGCGGGACGAGGAACGCCAGCAGGCGCAGCACGGTGTAGACGAGGAGGGGGGCGGGCTTCTTCACCCCCTCAGTCTACGTTCGCGGTCCCGTGGCCCCGCCGGGAACCCGGAGCCCGAGGCTGACGAAGGGGATGCCCCGCACCACGCGCCGCCACGGATGCTCACCCAGCGTCCACAGCAGCTCGTCGTCGGGGTCGAGGGCCAGATCCTCGCAGCCGACGGGCAGAGCCATCGGGTGCCGGGTGAGTGCATCGTGGCGGCCGGACCACAGCACCCCGGGCCGGAGGTGATCGGACTGTGAGACGAGGTAGCGGTCACCCCACCGCACGGCTCCCTGCATGTGCCGGATGCCCGGAGTGAAGTGCTCGAGTTCGAGGAAGCCCTCGTGGGGGCCATGGGGAATGGTGAACTCGCCGACCGCTCCCGTCTCCTGGCCGCGGTATTCGCCGATGAGCACGCGGGGGAGCGGGGTCCCGTCCGCGTCGAACACCCGACCGAGGAAGGAGCATCGGAGGGCGACGGGGTGGCGGCGGGTCCTGACCGCGACCACGGCCGTCCGCCGGTCGCGGCGCCGTCGACCGCCGCGCACCCGCTGGGCATCGGTGCCGTGCACCCGCCGGAGCGCACCGAGGTCGAACTCCCAGATGCCCTGCCCGGTGGCGGCCGCGAACAGGCGGTCGCCGAACCAGGCGAGTCCTCCCGCATGGATCGGTGCGGGCTGCAGGACGCCGTCGTCGTCGGCGACGGCCAGCACGATGTCGAGGCGGCGGGTGCGTTCGCGATCCACGAGGGTCACGCGCGAGGCGAGGTGGCGCCCCGACGGGTCCTGGCGGAACCAGCTCACCGCGAGAGCGCGTCGTCCGCGGCGCTCGCCGACGTCGATGCCCTGGGGGTACCAGCGCTGGGTCCACGACCGTGCCGTGAGCCAGCGCAGCTCGATGCCTCCGACGCGCTGGCGCCGCCACATCGGGCGCCATATCGTGCTCCAGGGCCACCGCATCCGTCCATCGTCGCCGATCCGGAGGCTCGGCGCGAATTTTCACGGATTGACCTAGGCCGATTCGCGCGATCGAACAGACGGTTGTATCGTGTTACGTGTTGAGTGCTGATCTTCATGGAGTCGCTCTCGACGACGCCTCGCGGTTCGCTGGTGGGGGCCAGTACCGCCGCGAGGTGGCCGTCGCCTCACGGTGACGGTTCACCGGGTGTTCGCATCCGGCAGTGCAACGCACTGGGGGTGTGGCTCGTTCGGGTGCGGGCCACACCTCAGCGTTCACCTCGCGCGTCACCGGACGTTCACCGCACGGTCGCTCTCCGGCCACCGTCGCCTGCCACGATGACGAGCCCATCGCCCACTCCGGGAGCTCCGTGCGCACGCCCCTCGTCACCGTCATCCTGCCTGCGAAGGACGCCGGCCCGTACATCGGCACCACCCTCGAGACGCTCACCCGGCAGTTCGACGATCCCGCCGCTCTGAAGCTCGTGGCCATCGACGACGGCTCCCGCGACGAGACCGGCGCGCTCATGGCGCACTATGCGGAGCGGTTCCCGCACGCCCAGGTGCTGCGGAACGCCGAGCCGCGCGGGCTGGCGTCGGCACGCAACCAGGGGCTCGCGCACGTCGAGGGCGAGGCGTTCTGCTTCGTCGACGGGGACGACTGGATGCAGCCCCAGCGCCTCGCGGTCCTCGCCGCGCGCCTGCGAGAGCTCCGGTGCGAGTTCCTTCGGACGGATCATGTCACCGTCACCGGGATGCGGCGTGCGCTCGTCCGTGCTCCATATCCGTGGAGGGAGCGGGTCGTGCCACCCCGGGAGGCGATCCTTCCGGTCGATGAGCCGAGCATGGTGGACTACCCCTTCGCCTGGGCGGGACTCCTGCACCGCCGTGTGCTCGACCGTGGGCTCGCCGCGTTCCCCTCCGGCCTCTTCACGGCCGAGGACCGCCCATGGATCTGGCGCCTGCATCTGGACGCGGCCTCGTTCGCCGTGGTGGACGCCCCGGCGCTGCTCTACCGCCGAGGCGTCGAGACGTCGCTCACGCAGGTGCACGACCGCCGCCAGCTCGACTTCGCCCCCGCGCTGGCGGAGGTGATCGAGCTCGTCCGGAAAGACCGCGATGCCGACCGCTTCCTCCCGAAGGCCGTCTGGACCGCGCTCGCCCTCAGCGCGCATCACCTGGTGCGCTCGCGGCGCATGGCGCCACCCGTGCGTCGCGAGATGCGGAGGCGGATCCGCACACTGCTGCACGACCTCCCGGCGGCGAAGGTCGCCACGGTGCTCGCCCGGCTCGACGGTCCGCGACGTCGGGTGCTCGCGCGCAGCCTGCGCGGCGGAGGCCACGCGACATGACCCGCCTCTTCGCCCTGCACAGCGCCTACGGGCTCGCGACCGCGGCCGCCGCGATCGATGCGGGCCTGCTCGACGCGGGCTCCGGCGCGGGCGCTCACGCCCCGGAGCGGGTGCTCGTGCCGTTCACCTCGTCGCGGGTCCCGGAGACGGTCGTCGGCATCGACACGGATCCGGCGCTGCACTCCCTCCGCGGCCGGTTCCATCGTGTCGAGCCGTTGGCCGACGTGCTGGGACCCCTGCATCCGAGCGCCTGGGAACCCGCGGACGCCGACCTCCCGGTGCTGGGGCGGCTTCTCGCGCGAGCGTGGCGGCTCGACCCGCGGGAGATCGAGCTCCTCGTGCAGAGCCCCCAGGTCGCACCGGCCCGTACTCTCCTCTCCGTGTTCCCCGAGGCGCGGGTGACCATCGTCGGCGACGGCCTCATGACCTACGCGCCGATGCGGGTACGGCTGCCGCACGCGGTCACGGCGCGGATCGAACGGGTCGTGTACGCCGACGTGGTGCCCGGCGTCCGTCCGCTGGTGGCCTCTCCGCACGCGGCGGCGGTCCCGGTGCCTCCGGAGCCCTTCGCGGCGGCGCTGCAGGAGACGGGAGAGTCGTCGGAAGGGTCGACCGCTGCAGGACCGGCGACCGTGCTCGTGCTGGGACAGTACCTCGCGGCCCTCGGTCTGATGACCGCGACGGAGGAGGTCGCGCTCCAGCAGCGTCTGGTGGACCGGGCGGCGGAAGAGCTCCCGGAGCGGATCGTCTTCAAGCCCCATCCCGCAGCACCGCCGCAGCTCGCCCACGCCGTGCGCGCTCATGCGGAGAGTCGCGGTCTGGCGTTCGTGGAGGACCGCGGTCGTCTGGCTGCCGAACTCCTGGCGGAGCGCCTCGACGCGCGCGCCGTCGTGGCGACCTTCTCGACGGCTCTGCCCACGGTCCGCACCCTGTTCGGGCGGAGGATCGGCGCCGCGGGCGCGACGGAGCTGCTCCGCACCCTGACCCCGGTGGAGAACAGCAACCGCATCCCCCTGACGATCGTCGATGCGCTCACACGGACGCTCTCCCCCTATGCCGATCCGGATCGGTTGCAGCTCCTCGTGGACGCGGTGGGCTACACGATGCAACCGGAGATCGCGGGGCACCTTCGAGCCAGGGCGGAGGAGCTGCTGGACGGCCTCGACCGCGAGGAGCGTCGGCGGTACTTCGCATCGGAGCGGCTGACCGCGCTCGCCCTCCCCGGGGGGTCGGCGCCGCGGGGCGTGCGCCGCCTGCTGGCTCCGCGCGGCGGGGTGGGACGGATAGAGGAATGGCGGCTGACCGCTGTCGGCGCCCGACGCCGCGTGGGCCGCGCCTGGCGGGAGATCCGCGGACGATGAGGAGACATGACATGGACGAGCGCCTGCAGACGACGGTGGCGATCATCCCCGCGCGGGGCGGATCGAAGCAGATCCCGCGGAAGAACCTCGAGCGTGTGGGGGGCGTCCCCCTCGTCGCCAGAGCCGTGCACGCTGCGCGGGCGGCGGCGTGCTTCGACCTCGTGATCGTCTCGACCGACGACGACGAGATCGCCGTGGCGGCCGAGGAGGCGGGCGCGCGGGTGATCCGGCGGCCGGTCGAGCTCTCCGGAGACACCGCGACCTCGGAGGCGGCGATCCTCCATGCGCTCGATGAGCTGGAGCGCGAGGGTGAGCGGTTCGAGGTCGTCGCGTTCCTGCAGGCCACCTCGCCCTTCCTCCCGAGCGCCGCGTTGGCCGATGCCGTCGCCGAGGTGCAGCAGGGAGAGTCCGACAGCGTCTTCTCCGCCGTCGAGACCTACGGTTTCCTCTGGCGCCGGGGGGTCGACGGCACGGCCGAGGCGATCAACCACGAGGCCGGCCACCGCCCTCGCCGCCAGGACCGAGAGCCGCACTATCTGGAGACCGGAGCCTTCTACGTGTTCCGGGTCGACGGATTCCGCGCCCACCGCCACCGCTTCTTCGGGCGGATCGGGATCGCCCCCGTGTCCGAGGAGACCGCGATCGAGATCGACGATGCCGCGCAGCTTCAGGCCGCACGGGCCCTTGCCGTTCTGCATGAGAGCCCGGTGCGGATCCCCGTCCGCGCCGTGGTCACCGACTTCGACGGGGTGCATACCGACGACACGGCGATCATCGACGCGGATGGCGGAGAGCGGGTGCGGGTCAGCCGGGAGGACGGGATGGGCGTCTCGCTCCTGCGGCGGGCGGGGGTGCCGATGCTGATCCTTTCTACCGAGGTGAACCCCGTGGTGCGAGCCCGAGCCGACAAGCTCCGCGTCCCCGTCCTGCACGGGATCGCCGACAAGGAGGCCGCGCTGCGGCAGTGGGCGCAGGAGCAGGATGTGGCGCTCGCCGACGTCGCCTACCTCGGTAACGACGTCAACGACCTTCCCGCCATGCGGATCGTGGGCTGGCCGGTCGCCGTCGCGAACGCCCACCCGCTCGTCCGTGCGGAGGCGCGCGTCGTGCTGGGGAGGCGAGGCGGCGACGGGGCCGTGCGGGAGCTCGTCGAACGGGTGTTGTCGAGCTGACCGCCCCCGGTAACCGTCCGGTCGATCGGTGTTCACCCGCGGCCCGTACTCAGGAAGGACGGGGCGGTTGACCGTTCGACGACCGGAGGAATCATGACTGTCAGCATCGGATCGCACGTGATCGGCGGCGGCCGTCCCGCCTACGTCATCGCGGAGATCGGCCTCAACCACAACGGCGACGTCGACATCGCCAAGCGCCTCATCGACGTCGCGGCCCGAGCCGGCGCGGACGCGGTGAAGTTCCAGAAGCGCACGCCCGAGATCTCCACCCCGGAGCACATGCGCGACGTGCCGCGAGAGACGCCGTGGGGCACCATGAGCTACCTCGACTACCGGCGCCGAGTGGAGTTCGGCCGCGACGAATACGTCGAGATCGGCGACCACGCGACGATGCAGGGCCTGGACTGGTTCGCCTCGCCGTGGGACGTGCCGAGCGTCGCCTTCCTCGAAGACCTCAACGTCGTGGCGCACAAGGTCGCGTCGGCGAGTCTGACCGACACCGAGCTGCTCGTCGCGCTGCGCGAGACCGGGAAGCCGGTCATCCTCTCGACGGGCATGTCCACCATGGAGCAGATCGACCGCGCGCTGGACACGCTCGGCACCGACCGTGTCGTCCTCATGCACGCGACCTCGACCTATCCGCTCGAGCCCGAGGAGGCGAACCTGCGGGTGATCGCGACCCTGCGGGACCGCTATCCGGGGATCCCGGTCGGCTATTCGGGACACGAGCGCGGCCTGCAGATCTCCCTCGCCGCGGTCGCGATGGGAGCCGTCGCCGTGGAGCGCCACATCACCCTGGACCGGACGATGTGGGGTTCTGATCACGCCGCATCCCTGGAGCCCGGGGGCCTGGAACACCTGGTCCGCGACATCCGTGTCATCGAGAGCGCGGTGGGCGACGGCGTCAAGCGCGTCTTCGACAGCGAGCGGGCGCCGATGGCGAAGCTCCGCCGCGTGCCCGCATGACCGCCGGCGCCGGGATGCGCGTCGTCGCCATCGCGGACGCCGACTCGTTCGTGAAGTGGGCGGCATCGTTGCTGGGGGCCGTGCCCGACCTGCGATCGCAGCTCCTGCTGGTACGCACGCCGTTGACGGTGAGCGCCGCGCAGCAGGATGCGGCGCTGGCGGGCACCGGCTTCGGCGCCGCCGACGTCACGCGGCTCGACTTCGAGCGCGTGGCCGGATGGCTCGAAGTCCAGCGCCCGGACGTGGTGCTGCTCGCCGGGCGGGGACCGTTCGTCCGCCTCATGGGCCGAGTCGTCGATGCATTGCGGCACCGTCCGGTGACCGTCTCGGGGCTCCCCGGCATGGCGATCCCCGCCCAGCGCGGGGCGCTCGACTACCGGCGACACACCGACCTGCTGATCGTGCACTCGCACCGCGAGCGCCGTGCCTTCGCCGAGCTCGGCGAGCGCATCGGGGTGCGGACGCCGCTCGCTCTGGCGACCCTGCCCTTCGCGCGGGGTCGCGAGCGGTGGAGTGGCAGCCGTCTCCGGGAGTCCGCGGCGGCCGGAGTGCTCTCCGGGGGTGCGGGCGGCATCGCTCTGGCGGAACGTCCTGTCGACGGAACACCCGCGGCGGTCCGTCCGCCCGGGGCGACGGACGTCGTCTTCGCCGCGCAGGCCCTCGTGCCCCGACGGCCGGAGGAGCGCGCAGCGATCGCCGCCATTCTCGTGCGCGCCGCGGAGGCCGATCCGTCGCGCCGGGTGGTCGTCAAGGTGCGGTCCCGGCCGGGGGAGGCCGAGACCCACCTCGACCGTGATCCGTACACCCGTCTCTTCACGGCGGGCCGCCCGGCGAACCTCGTGTTCTCGCACGCGCCGATGGCGACCGCGCTCGAGTCCGCCGCCGGTCTGGTCACGGTGAGCTCGACGGCGGCGGTCGAGGCGCTGGCCCACGGGGTCCCCGTGATCGCGCTCGACCGCTTCGGGGTGCACAAGAGTCTCCTCAACACGGTCTTCATCGGCAGCGGTCTGCTGGGCGGCGCGGGCGAGGTCGTCGCCGGCCGGTTCCGCCACCCGCACCCGTCCTGGCTCCGCGACAACTACTTCCACCCGGAGGTGGAGTCGGACTGGCGGGATCGGGTGCAGGAGCTCGTGGCGCTGCGTCGGGCCGGGGCCCTGCCGCATCGACGGGTGCCCGCGGCCCGGGGCGGGGCGCTGCACGAGGCCTGGCATCGCGCGAGCGTGCTCGGCCGCGCGGACCGCTCCCTCACCGGCCGCCTCGCGCTCGCCGCAGGCGTGCCTGCGACGCATGCGCTCTCCGCCCTGCGTTCGGGCCGCCACCGGTCCGCCCAGGACACCTGGGCGGACCCGACCACGGACTACACGCTCGAACCGAACCCGTTCCGGGACTCGATCCGCCGCTGACCTGCGCTCAGACCGTGCGCCAGTCGTGGCTCTCGATCGCCGCGCCCGCCTGCGGTCCCATCTGCAGCATGCCGCCGTCGATCACGACCGAGGCCCCCGAGATGTAGGCGGCCTCCGGCGAGGCGAGGAAGGCGATCAGCGCAGCGACCTCGCGGGCATCGCCAGGGCGTCCGAGCGGGATGCCGGGGCGGTCCTCGGCGTGCGGGTCGGTGTCCGTCTGCCCGGTCATCGGGGTCGCGATCTCACCCGGGGCGACGCTGACGGCGCTGATCCCGTACCGGCCGAGCTCGAGCGCGAGGTTCTTCATGAGCCCGCCGAGGCCGTGCTTGGCCGTGTCATACGCGCTCGCCCCCACCATCGGCTGGTGCTCGTGCACGCTGGTGACGGAGATGAGTCGTCCGCCCCGACCTGCGGCGACCATCGACCGGGCGGCCCGCTGCAGGCAGACGAAGGCTCCGGTGAGGTCGGTGTCGAGCACCCGGTTCCACTCGTCGAGCGTCACGTCGAGGAACGGGGTCTGGAGCCCGGCGCCGGCGTTGTTGACGAACACGTCGACGCCGCCGAGCTCCGCGATCAGCCCGTCGATCACGTCGCCGCAGGCGGGGATGTCGGAGACGTCGAGCTGGGTCACCACCGCCCGGGCGCCGTGACTGCGCACCTCGTCCGCGGTCTCCTGGGCCCCGGCCTCGTCGCTGTGCCAGGTGATGCCGACGTCGATGCCCGCCGCGGCGAGGGCCACGGCGGTCGCGCGGCCGATGCCGGAGTCGGCCCCGGTCACGATCGCGCGGCGGGCCTCGGCCTCCAGCCGCGCCTGCGGATCCCCGGCCTCCGCCATCGGCGTCGGGGTCTTGTCGTTGTGCTGAGATTCGGACATGTCGGCCTCCTGCTCGGACGTCATCGGTGCGAGCGACGGTACGGGGAGGGTCGGGAGTGGTCGAACCGGTTGACGACGAGCGGCGGCGACGCTAGCCGTCCGCGTCATCCGGCGACTCATGGCGTTATCCCAGGGAACGGTCCTGGTGGGAAGGATCACGGCCGGGTAACGTCATCCCCATCGCGGCGATCCGGGCGGTCCCGGGCCCCGGCTCATATCCGGAGGCGTTGCGGGTTCGACTCCCGCCGTCGCGTCCACTCGGCGCTCGCGGCCGTTCATCCTCGATGATGGAGGCATGCCTTCCGCCCCTCGCCCCGGACTCCGCGTCTCCGCGGGTCTGACGATCCCGGAGGCCGAACTGTCGTGGCGTTTTTCGCGATCGTCGGGGCCGGGCGGTCAGGGCGTGAACACCACGGACTCCCGGGTGGAGCTGGTCTGGGATGCGGCGAACTCCGCGGCCCTGTCGCCGACGCAGCGCGACCGGCTCCGGGAGCGGCTCCGCGGGCGCCTGGTCGACGGTGTGCTGACGATCGCCGCGTCCGAGCACCGCGCGCAGCTGCGCAATCGGGAAGCGGCCAGAGAACGGCTCGCTGCGCTCGTCGCGGAGGCCGTGCGTCCGCCGGCGCCGACGCGGCGGGCGACGAAACCGAGTCGAGGGTCGAAGGAGCGTCGGCTGACGGCGAAGCATCGCCGCACCGACGTCAAGAGCCTGCGGCGGCGCCCCCGCGAGGACTGAGGTCCGCGGATCTCTCTTCGCTCCGCGAGCCGGCGAGCTGCTCCTCGATCGGGGCCCAGCCGTGTTCGAGAAGGGCCGAGCCGGCGTCGAGCACGCTCTGCTGATCGTCGCTCTCGGTGACGAGGATCTGCATCTGCAGGACGAACCGCGCGTACACGCGGACCTCGGGGGTGGGGGCCGGGATGTCGAGTTCGTCGGCGATGGCCTCGGCGAGCGCGTCCTCGTGGCGCAGCCACATCTTCGACGCGTAGTCCCGGAGCGCCGGCGTCTCGTTGAGGAAGCGCAGGAAGATACGGGCCACGTCGTCGCCGTGCTCATCGAGGTTGGCGGCGATCTCGGCCGCATAGAAGTCGTGGATGGCCTTGTTGATCGTCACACCGGTCGACCGGCCGCGCACGGCCGAGACGAGGCGGTCGCGCTGCTCGTCGTCCTCGTCGAAGACGAGCGCCTCCTTCTGCGGGAAGTGGGCGAACACGGTGGTGGGGGAGACATCGGCGGCGTCCGCGACCTCGCGGATGCTGACGTTGTCGAACCCGCGCTCCAGGAACATCCGGGTGGCCACGTCGGAGATGTTCTTGCGGGTCGCGGCCTTCTTGCGCTCGCGGCGACCCAGGGGCGGGGGCGTCGTCATGCGGCCACCCTATCGTGCACTCGACCAGAAAGTGTATTGACACCAAAACTGGTATCACTACACTTTCGGTATGACTTCACCTCGTTTTCCCGTTCGCGACGCCGGCCGCGCGTGGGTCATGCTCGTCGTCCTCACGATGCTCACGGTCATCGGCATGACCGTCGTCCTGCCCGTGCTGCCGTTCGTCGTGCTGCAGTACGTCGCGCACGAACACGACCTCGCCCTCTGGGTAGGGGTGCTGGAAGCGGTCAACGGGCTGTGCGCCTTCCTCGCCGCCCCGCTCCTCGGGCGGCTCTCCGACCGGTTCGGACGACGACCCGTCATCATCGTCGCGGCGTTCGGCGCAGCCTTCTCGATGGCGCTGTTCGGCGTGGGCGGGGCGATCTGGGTGCTCGTGCTCGCCCGTGTCATCCAGGGGCTGACGGCCGGAGACCTCCCTGCCCTGTTCGCCTACCTGGCCGACATCACGCCGCCCGAGAAGCGCGCGCAGCGCTTCGGTTTCCTCGGCGCACTGACCGGCATCGGCACCATGATCGGTCCCGCCATCGGCGGTCTGCTCGCCGCGATCGATCTCCGTCTGCCGGTCTTCCTCACTGCGGCGGTCGGCCTCACGATCGCGATCCTCAGCATCTTCCTGCTGCCGGAGAGCCTGCGACCGGAGAACCGGATCGCCAGGATCGCCCTCCGCGACGTCCAGCCGTTCGGCGTGTTCCGCACCGCCTTCGGCCGCCCCGAGCTCCGCGGGCTGATGATCGCGTTCGCGCTGCTCGCGCTACCGTTCGGGTTCTTCGTGAACAACTTCAGCGTCCTCGCCCTCGACGCCATCCAGTGGGGGCCGACGCAGATCGGCCTGCTCACGGCGGGGGTCGGCATCATCGACATCCTCATCCAGGGGGTGCTGCTGGGCTTCCTTCTCCCGCGGATGGGGGAGCGCGGCGTGATCGTCAGCGCCATCGTCGCGCAGGCGATCGGTCTCGCCGGCCTCGCAGTCGTGGCCTCGCTGCTCGCCCAGCCGTGGCTCTTCATCGTCGGTGCGCTGATGCTCGCCGCCGGTCAGGGCGCTGCCCAGGCCGCGATGGACGGCGCGATGTCCAACGCCGTGGGCGACGACGAACAGGGCTGGCTCGGAGGTGCCACCCAGTCCCTCAACGCCGCGATGAGCACCGTCGCCCCGTTGATCGCGGCCGCCCTCTACACCGCTGTCAGCCATGCCGCGCCGTACGGGCTCGGCGTCGGGATCATGGTCGTCGCCGCGCTCGTCGTCGCGCGGGCGCACATCGCGAACACGGCGAAGCGTCCGGCTGCGGAGACTCGGGATGGCGTCGCCGGGGAGGTGGCCGAGGCGCGGGCCTGAGTCCGGCGACGCGCGGGCCCGGGCGCGAGGATCAGTGCTCGCCGCGGACGAGCTCCAGCCCGGCCCCGGCGAACTGCCGCAGCGTGGCGTCGGGGAGGAAGGCCCGGGTGAGCGCTCCGCCGATGCGGGTGAGGTCGCTCTCGTCGCGGAAGAGGAGGTACATGGTCTCGTAGCGGGGGTGGAACTTCTCCTTGAAGCGGTGCAGCGAGCGGAAGCCGTACACGGGCTCGAGCGCATCGGCGAGCCGGTCGCTCAACGCGGCGATCACACCGGCGTCCGGCGGGTAGTCGTGCGCGAGGGGAGCGCCGGAGAGTGACATGAACTCGGCTCCCTCCTCCGAGAACTGCTGCGCGGAGGCGCCGATCAGATACTCCATCACCGGTCCGAAACCGCCCTCGCGACGCCGCATGAGGTCGAGGGTCCAGCCGCGGACCACCCCGCCCTCCCCGTACACGGGCAACCACGAGAGGAAGCCGTCGACGTCGCCGTTCGGAGCGATCGCGAGGGCGAGCCGCACCTCGGGGTCCTCCGCCTCCTCCAGGGTTCCCAGGGTGAACCGCATCTCCGGAAGGTCCTTGTCGCCGACCCACGCCTCGGAGATCCCACGGAGCTGCTGACGGAGGCCCCAGGTCTCCGCCGCCAGGTGGGTGAGCCGGAAGGTCATCTGCTCCCGCCCGGCCCGGTTGAGCGATGTGCGCACCGGCTGCCAGCGTTTGCCGGTGAAGGTGAGGCCGGGAAGGTCGACGATCGTGTCGTCCGCCACCACGAGGCTGCGCCACGTCTCCGGGATTGCCGCCCTCGTCGCCTCGTCCGCGCTGAAGAAGCAGGGGACGAGTCCGGCGTCCTCGGCCGTGCGGATGAAGTCACGGACCGCGGCGGACCGGGACTCCGCCGGGCCGATCGGATCGGCGAGGGCCAGGGCGACGCCGTTGCGGCGCTGGTACGCGACGATCCCGCCGTCCACGCGGGCGTAGCCGTTGCCCTCCCATGTCGTCATCCAGGACAGGGTGCCGCCGCCGTGCGCCCGCAGTTCGCGCCGGAGTTCGTCTCCGGTCGGGGCAGGCTGCCGGCCGAGCGCGGTCGAGCGGCGCGCACGGAAAGCCCGGCGTACCGCGATCAGATAGGTGAGCACCAGCGCCCAGAGGATCCCGGTGGCGAGCGTGAGTTCGGTCTCTGCGTCGATCACCGTCTCGAGCTGCGCCTCGCTCGTGAGGATGATGAGGACCAGCACGAGCGTGGCGGCGAGCACGTTGAGCGGGCCGAGGATGACGGCGACGACCCACGCCCAGCGGCGACCGCGCCGCAGGCCGTTCGCGATGAAGAGGATCACCGCGACGTCGATCGCCGTATCGATGAAACCGCCCGAAGCGGGATCGGTGGGACCGAACGGGCCGTCGGTCGGCACGAGGACCGTGATGATCTCGATGGCCACGAGCGTGAGCACCGCCATCACGGCGATCAGTCGCTGCTCCCGGACGGTCGTGCGCCGCACGCGGAGGCTCCGGTCCACGAACAGGATCAGCAGGACCGCGAACAGGTGCTCGAGGTCGGCCAGCTCTCCCCAGAACATCATCGCGACGAACACGAATCCGAGGAGCACCAGCCACGCGCGCACCCGCCAGGGCGGACGGAACAGGCCGACGGCGGCGGCGATGCAGGCCATGGTCCCGCCGGATGCGCCGACGTCGAGGGCCTGCGCCTGAGTCTGCGCCCACGCCCACGGAAGCTGCGATACGAGCAGCAGGAACAGAGCCGTCGCGAAGATCGCGAAGAGCTGCCCGACCGTGAAGTAGGCGAGGGCGACCCGGGTGCCGCGGCGGTGCTCCAGGTAGCCCATGCCCCAGAACCCGGCGATGGTGAAGAGGTACACCCAGGGTTCGTTGACGAAGAACGTCCCCGTGACCGGCGTCCACCACTTGCCCTCGGCCAGGCTCGGCAGCCCGTAGGCGACGGCGGGGAAGAGCGCCGAGTCCTCGAACGGCCGCCACAGCCCCTGCCAGATCACGCCCGTGAGCAGGACCAAGCCGATCATCGTCAGCGTCGCCGGCGTGGTCCGCAGGGCCCCGAACAGGAGACGGGCCGACGAGGGGCGCTCCGAGGTCATGCGCTCAGCGTAGAGGTGGGGCCGCCGCACGGCGACCCCACCGACGGGGTCACTCGGCGACGGCCGCCGCGATCGCCTCCTCCAGGTCGTTCCACTCGACGAGTTCGACCTTCTCGCCGTCGACGAAGAAGGTCGGGGTGCTGCTCACCCCCAGCCGCTCACCGTCGCGCTTGTCCTGCTGCACGCGGGCGAGGGTGGCGGGGTCCGCGACCGCGGCATCGTACGCGGCCATATCGAGCCCGAGCTCCTCGGCGAACGCGCGGAACACCTCCGGCGTCTCCGTCGACTGCTCGCCCCACTGGGCCTGCGTCTCGAACAGACGGTGGAACATCTCCTCGTAGCGGTCCTGCTGTGCAGCGGCCTCGGCGGCCAGCGCGGCCTGCGTCGAGTTCACGTGCCCCGGCAGCGGGAAGTACCGGGTGACGTACCGGATGTCGCCGTCGTAGGTCTCGCGCAGCTCCTCCACGATCGGGTAGAACGCGCCGCAGGCCTCGCACTCGAAGTCGAGGAACTCGACGACCGTGACGGCGTCGGGGCCGCCCTCATCGAGGACGTGGGAGTCGGTGCGGACGGTGGGCAGCTTCTCGCCGGCTTCGGGATCGGGCTTCGCGGGCTGCTGGCTGAGGGCGTAGACGATGCCGGCGACGAGCAGCACGACGGCGACGGCGACGGCGATCAGGGTCGCCTTGACGGGGGTCTTCATGGGGTCTCCAAACACGGGGGATACGACGAGGGGTGCCGCGGAAGCGGCGGGAGCCGGTGTCGGATCAGGTGCGGGAGATGGAGAGCTGGACGAGCGAGACCGCGGGGAGGAGCGGGCGAGGGTCGGCGCGGAGGCGTGCGGTCGCCCGGGGCAGGAGACCGCGGAGACGGACGCCGCCGCGGGTGCGCAGGTGCCGGAGGAGCAGGACGAGGGCGACGCAGCAGAGGGCCGCCACCGCGCACGCCGCCGCATAGGAAGCCAGATCGGCCGAGGGGCCATCGACGATCGGGACTCCGGCTGCCGTGGCGTCGGCGGGCTGCGAGACGCCGGGGGCGAGGCACAGGGTCGCATGCGGATCCACCGACCCGTGGGAGGCCGACCAGGCACCGACGACGAGGAGGAGCGCGAGGCCGACGGCGATCATGATCCGGCTCGGCAGGATCCGCTCGGCGCGCGCTCGCGGCGTCGGGACGGGGGCGAGGGGCGGCATGTCCCGCGCAGTCTAGCAACGGGGCCTTTGCCGTCTCCGGGCCCGACCGGCCCCGACGTGCCTAGACTGGAGGGGTGGCGAGACTACTGATCATCGGCGGCTTCCTCGCCGCCGTGTTCTGGGTGTACAGCATCGTCGACTGCGCCGTGCAGCCGGCGACGCGGCACCGCGGCGTGCCCAAGGCCGCCTGGGTCGCCATCGTCGTCCTCATCCCCGTCATCGGCGGGATCCTCTGGTTCGTCATCGGCCGTCGCCGGGCGAACGACCAGGGTGTGCCGCGCACCGTCGCCCCGGACGACGACCCCGCGTTCCTCCGCAGCATCAGCAAAGCGGAGCAGGACGCCCGGATCCGTCGCCTCGAGGAGGAGCTCGCGCGGCTCGACGAGGAGACCGACGAGCCGCCCGCCGCGGATCCGCGCCCGTGACCTCGTCGCCGGCGATGGAGGCCGCGGCCTCCCTGTTCGCCGACCTCGTGTCCCACGGCGTGCGTGACGTCGTCCTCTCGCCGGGGTCGCGTTCGCAGGCTCTTGCGCTCGCCGCGGCGGCCTTCGCCGACGAGGGCCCGCTCCGCGTGCACGTGCGGATCGACGAGCGGGTCGCCGGATTCACCGCCCTGGGCATCGCCAGGGAGACCCGCGTCCCCGTCGCGGTCGTGTGCACCAGCGGCACGGCCGTCGCGAACCTCCTCCCGGCCACGATGGAGGCCTTCCACTCCGGAGTGCCGCTGCTGCTGCTCACCGCGGATCGGCCTCCCGAGCTGCGGGGGGTCGGTGCGAATCAGGCCACCGTCCAGGAGGGGCTCTTCCACCCCTGGGTGCGGGCGCAGATCGACGCCGCCGTCCCCGGGGACGGCGACTGGGACGGCCTCGCCGCGCGAGTGGTCGCCCTCGCGCTCGGAGCGGCGGATGCTGAGTCCGGGCTTCCCGGCGTGGCCGGCCCCGTGCACCTGAACCTGCCCTCCCGCGAGCCGCTGTCGGGCGCGATGCCCTCACGCACGCTGACACCGGGGGAGCCGCCGCGGCTTCCGGAGCCGGAGGCGTTCCCGCTGGAGCGCGGTCCCCGGACGGTCGTCCTGGCGGGCGCCGATGCGGGCGCTGAGGCGGAGGAGGTCGCCCACGTCGGCGGCTGGCCGCTCATCGCGGAGATCGTCAGCGGCGCGCGATTCGGGCGCCAGGTGGTCCACGGGTACCGCCGGCTGCTGTCCCGCGACGACCTTGGCGGGCGCATCGAGCGGGTGGTCGTGCTGGGTCACCCGACGCTCAGCCGCGAGGCCGCGCGCCTGCTGTCCCGCGCGGCCGTGGAGGTGGTCGCGGTCCGCAAGGGCGGCGAGGAGCTGAACCTCAACCACCGCACGCGCGCCGTCGCGGCCGTCGCGGTCGCGCCGGGGGAGACCGACAGGGAGTGGCTCGGAGCGTGGATGCGGGCCGCCGCCGCCGAGGCCGTGGATCTCAGTGAGAACGCGCCCGACACCGAAGGGCTCTCCTCCACCGACGTCGCCGCCCGCCGCGTCGCCGTGCGCGCGGAACTCGACGCCATGCGCCGCCCGCTCGACCGCGAGCGCCTCGTGGATGCGGTGTGGCGGGCCACCTGGCCGCACGACCGCCTCGTGTTCGGATCGTCGCGCCTGGTCCGCGTCGCCGACGAGGTGCTCGGCGGCAAGAAGGTCCCCGTGCACGCCAACCGCGGACTCGCCGGGATCGACGGCACGATCGCCACCGCCACGGGCGTCGCGGTCGCGAGCCAGGCCGCCGGGGCGCCGGGTGTGACCCGGGTGCTGCTCGGCGACCTCGCGTTCCTCCACGACGTCGGTGCGCTGCTGTTCCCGAGCGACGAGACGGAGCCGCGTCTCCAGGTCATCGTGGGCAACGACTGGGGCGGCACGATCTTCGACGGCCTGGAGGTGGCGGGCACCGCCCCCTCCGCGCACCTGGATCGTGTGTTCTACACCCCGCACGGTGTCCGCCTGGAGCACCTCGCGCTCGCCTACGGCTGGGAGTATCAACGGGTCACCACGCGCACCGCTCTCGACCAGGCGCTGACGACGCCGCGCGGCGGTCGCCAGATCATCGAGGTGCCGCTGCCGCGGTGACTGGCATCATGTGCGTATGAACGCGCACACCTGGACGCAGAACCTGCGGGTGCGGCCCGGCTTCCGCCTCGCCGACGTCGACCCTGAGAGCAAGCCCGGCTACGACCACGGCAAGTCCCGCGGCACGGCCGACCTCGAAGCGGGTCTCGAGCAGCTGAACGACCTGCAGGAGCGGCTGTTCGCCGAGAGCCGGGTGGGCACGGCGCAGGATGCGGTGCTGCTCGTCCTGCAGGCGATGGACTCCGCGGGCAAGGGCGGCATCGTGCGGCACGTGGTCGGCGGTGTCGATCCGCAGGGCGTGGCGCTGGCGGCGTTCAAGGCGCCGACGGAGGAGGAGCGCCGGCACGACTTCCTGTGGCGCATCGAGAAGCGGCTCCCCGAGCCCGGGTTCATCGGGGTGTTCGACCGCTCGCACTACGAGGACGTGCTCATCGGACGGGTGCGGCAGCTGGCCGATCCCGCGGAGATCGAACGCCGCTACGATGCGATCAACGCGTTCGAGGAGCGCGTCGCGGCCTCCGGCGTCCGCATCGTCAAGGTCATGCTGCACATCTCGCCGGAGGAGCAGA
Source organism: Microbacterium sp. C-MGS6 (assembly GCF_058140415.1). NCBI lineage: Bacteria > Bacillati > Actinomycetota > Actinomycetes > Micrococcales > Microbacteriaceae > Microbacterium > Microbacterium sp. C-MGS6. The sequence goes on along the minus strand of NZ_CM176934.1, from coordinate 2,827,287 downwards.
AGGCGCGGCTCATGGAGCGTCTGGAACGGCCGGACAAGCACTGGAAGTACAACCCCGGCGATGTCGACGAGCGGATGCTCTGGCCGCAGTACATGGAGGCGTACCAGACCGTCTTCGACCGCACGTCGACGGAGGCCGCTCCCTGGTACGTCGTGCCGGCGAACGCGAAATGGTACGCCCGGCTGGCCGTGCAGGAGCTGCTGCTCGCCGCCCTCGAGGACATCGATCCCCAGTGGCCGGTCGCCGGCTTCGATGTCGAGGCCGAGAAGAAGCGCCTCGCCGCGAGCTGACCCACTCACTTGGCCGATGGTGGGAAGGTGATGTAATGCCCGATGAACTGACCGCTCCTGCGACAACATCAGCTTTCAGTATTTCCTGGACGGGTGGACCTGGATACCTAAGTGTGCGGTTCGCGCGACGCGGCGATGTCGTCCCCAACGCGACGATGCACGTCGGGATGATCCGGAACGGTAGGGCATATGCGGGAGATGGTCCGCAGTTCTCCAGCTTGAACGACGATCTTGTTGCGCACTTCTTCGATCGACAGCGGATCGCGGCGTCGACATTGTCGGGGGACTACCTGAACGCGGTGGAGCCAGGAGCAACGCTCGCAATCATCCTTGTCTGGCGATCCTCAATGATCGATACGATCCAAGCCGTTGGCGCCTCAATCGCCTATGACGAGAATGGAGAGTTTGACGTGCAGGAAGTTGTCCACGACCACCGAGCGATGGAATTCCTGGAGGACACCGGGATGATCCCGTCGAGGCAGATTGAACCGACCGGTCGACCAACAGAAGCGGGACACTTCACTGAGGTGTGCGTCGCCGGGTATCGGGGGTTCGCCGAGGAACGGGTCTTGCGGCTTGCCGCTCCGACGGGAGAACCTGGCTCAGGGCTCACCGTGCTCGTTGGGAGCAACAATAGCGGAAAATCGACGTTCCTAGAAGCGCTTCACTTTCTGGCTATGGCAAGGAACTCGTATCAGATGAGCTTTGCCCAGCCCCGCCGCCACCGCGACCGCGATTCGGTCAGCCTTGAGTTGGCTCACGTCGACGGTAGACGACTTAAGGTTGAAACCGCCCGCCCCGGAGGAAGTCAGGCCTTCTACCGATGGCTCCCCGAAGATGCCGCCCCGGGCACATTTGACATCCACGTGACCCCCTCCCGTCGCCAGTTCAGCCCTTACTTCGGCAACATGGGGAACGAAGACCGAAACTGGGCAATGTCTGGCCAGGAGTATTCGCGTACGCAGCTGCGTGAGGAATTCGTTGGGCGGCTACGTAAAGTTGATCGCGACCCGACTTCAAGGAAGGAGTTCGACGCGCTTCTCGAGCGGGTCGTCGGCTATCCCGTGCAGTGGACGATCGACGAGATTGCAACCGGTCAGCAGTTTCTAAAGATGATGGAGCCCGATGGCTCGTGGTATACCAGCGAAGGACTTGGCGACGGTCTAGTGAGTCTGCTGTTCATCGTGGATGCTCTCTACGATTCGGACCCAGGCGCGCTTATAGCGATCGACGAACCGGAGTTGTCACTTCACCCTCAATTGATCAGGCGGCTCGCGCAAGTCTTATCCGAGTATTCGGCGAAACGACAGATCATCATCTCGACGCACTCTCCTTTGCTGATTGACTGGGCAGACATTGCAAACGGTGCGACCATCGCTCGCATCTACAAGACACAAGGTCGCTCCGAGATCGCCCAAGCATCGCCCGAGACGTTGAAAAGAATCTCTGCACTCGCCGACACGCGGAACATGGCTAACCCGCATACGGTTGGTTCGGTCGCTCGCGAGGCACTGTTCCTTGACGACGGTGTCATTCTGACGGAGGGCCAAGATGACGTAGCGTACTTTCCGCGCGTGCTCGCCGGCCTTGGTCTGCCACCCGACGCGAACGTGTATGGGTGGGGGTCTGGCGGTGTCTCTAATATTCCGAAGATTGCGCGCCTTTTTGTAGAGCTTGGTTTTACCCGCGTCGGCGCCATCCTCGACATGGATGGACAGCCGGGCACTCAGAAGGCGCTGGAGGAACTCGAGGCGATGAGCCCCGTTGTCCTAGCGCGGCAAATTCCGGCGCCGGATATTCGATTCAAGCCGGCGACTTCTGCTCGAGAGGCTGTGTTGGGCTTGCTTGCTGAGGACAAGGTCACCGTGCGGCCTGAGTTTCTCGAGGAAGCGCGAACCGTCATCGGTGAAGTTCTCGGTCATGTTGCGGGCGAAGGTGGCGCGTCCGCGAGCTGACCGCGGCGGACGTCAGGCCAGCGCGTCGACGAGAGGACGGAACTTCACCCGCGTCTCGAGGAGTTCGCTCTCCGGATCCGATCCGGCGACGATCCCGGCCCCGGCGTAGGCGGTGACCGTGATCGCGTCCGCGGCCGTCGTGAACTGCGCGCACCGCAGGGCGATGGCCCACTCGCCGTTGCCGTCCGCGTCGACCCAGCCGACCGGCCCGGCATAGCGGCCGCGGTCGAACGGCTCGAGCTCCCGGATGGCGGCGATGGCCGTCGGTGTCGGAGTGCCCGCGACGGCCGCGGTCGGGTGCAGGGCGCGCACGAGGTCGAGGGCCGAGCGGCCGTTCTCCAGCTCGCCTTCCACGTCGGTCGCGAGATGGAAGAGGTTGGGCAGCTTGAGGAGGAAGGGCTGCTCGCTCGCCGCCAGCGCCCTGGTGTACGGGCGCAGGGACGCGAGCACGCTCTGCACGGCGTACTGGTGCTCGTCGAGGTCCTTGGTGCTGGAGGCGAGGTGCGCGGACGCGGCGGTGTCCGCGTCGGCATCCGCTCCGCGTCCGATCGTGCCGGCGAGCACGCGGGCGGTCACCGTCCGGTCCTGCACGGTGACGAGGGTCTCCGGGCTCGCGCCGATGAGCCCGTCGACCGCGAAGACCCAGGTGTCCGGGTACCCGGTGGCCAGTGCCCGGACGAGTCGCCGCAGGTCGGAGCCCGCGGGGATGGTGCCCTGGAGGTCGCGGGCGAGGACCACCTTGCTGAGCTCGCCGTCCGCGATGCGGGCGAGCGCTCCCCGCACGGCGTCCTGGTAGCCCTGGGGGCTCTGCGCTCCCGGGCCCACGGTGCCGGCCCAGTGCGGTCCGTACTCCGCGGGCTCGACGGCGCCCGGCGCACGGTCGTCGCTGCGACGGATGCGGGTCTCCCAGAAGCGGTCCCCGTGGCGGCCGAGGATCCGCGACGGGATCACGAGCACGCTGTCGGCGTGCGAGTCCTCGTCGAAGGTGAAGGCCCCGAACGCGACGAGCCCGGTCCCGGGGAGTCGCAGCGGATCGGAGACCGCGGCCTCCGCCGAGAGCCCCTGCCAGAGCGCCGCGAGGGATTCGGCGCGGGTGCGTCCCTCCTCGGCCGGCGGGCGGAGCTCGGCGAGCGGCTCGCCCACCGCCACGATCCCGTCGCCGCGGCGGAACCAGGCGAGCGGGCGGGCGGGGTCCGCGAAGGAGAGGAGGTCTTCGACCGGGTCGATCTCTCGGGTCTCCACGACCAGGGGGGTGTGCTGCACGACTCCAGCCTATTCCGCGGGGCGTCGGCGGAGCCCGCGGACGTAGGGTGGGCGGATGAGCGATGCGCGTCCCGCAGCCGGTGCCGAGATGATCTTCCAGTGGCGCAAGTGGGACGGGTCGCCGCACTGGCGTCACGAGTGCGTGTACCTCGGCGCCGACCGGTGGGGCGACTGGGTGGGGCAGCCCGCCGGCTGGCACAGCGCCCGTCCGGGGGCGGAGTTCCATGCGGCCACGCCCAACGTCACCCTCGTCCCGCCGAGCGCCGACTTCGCGCTCACCGTCAATCGCCGCCACCCCCGGGGCATGCGTGTCTACATCGATCTCGGGTGGGACGTCCGGTGGTCGGACGATCCCCTGCTCGCGATCGGCATCGACATGGATCTCGACGTCGTCCGCGTGGAGGGCGAGCGCGGCACCTGGGTCGATGACCGGGACGAATGGGCGGAGCACAGCGCCCGCTACGGGTACCCGGCCACCGTCATGCGGCATCTGGAGGAGCTGGCGCTCGACCTCGAGACGCGGGTCAGGGAGCGCACGGCGCCGTTCGACGACGCCACGGCCGATCCGTGGCTGGACCGGCTGGAAGCGCTGGAGCTCGCGCCTAGACTGGACGCGTGACCGCGAACGACAAGAACCGCGCCGATCTCGGCAAGGACCCCGCCCGCGTCAGCGGCATGTTCGACCAGGTCGCCGCCGGGTACGACCGCACGAACACGGCGATGACGTTCGGCAACGACGCGCTGTGGCGGGCCGCGACCACCCGCGCCGTCGCCCCGAAGCCGGGGGAGCGCATCCTCGACCTCGGCGCGGGGACCGCGTCTTCCTCCGCCTCCCTCGCCCGCAGCGGCGCGCAGGTCGTCGCGGCGGACTTCTCGCCCGGCATGCTCGCCGAGGGTCAGCGCCGCCACGGAGCGATGCGGAACCTCTCCTTCGTGCAGGCGGACGCCACGGCCCTGCCGTTCGCGGACGACGAGTTCGACGCGGTGACGATGTCCTACGCGCTGCGGAACGTCAACGACCCGAAGAAGGCGCTGCGCGAGCTCTACCGGGTGACCAAGCCGGGCGGCCGCCTCGTCATCAACGAGTTCTCCACGCCGCCCGGGAAGCTCTTCCGCGGGGCCTACCGGTTCTACAACGCGCAGGTGCTCCCGCGCGTGGCCCGCGTCGCCGGCACGAACGGCGACGCCTACGACTATCTGAACGAGTCGATCCGCGACTGGCCCGACCAGAAGCGGCTGTCCGAGTGGATCAGGGAGGCGGGCTGGCGCGACGTCGCGTACCGCAACCTCACCTTCGGCATAGTGGCCCTGCACCGGGCTCGCAAGCCCGCGTGACCACGGCGCGAACGGCGGCACCCGACGCAGGTAGGCTGGGACCGTGACTTCGAGCCCCAGCGCCCCGGGTTCGCGACTCGCGAGCCGTCTCGGCTTCAGCGATCGCGTCTTCGTCGGTCCCGCCGCGCGTCGCATCGCCCGCACCATCGAGGACGGACTGGAGCTGGTGGAGACGGGGCTCGCGGACGACGTCCGCGTCGCCGACCCGCTCGCCGACGCCGCCAGCCGCTACCTTTACGAGGCCGGTGGCAAGCGCATCCGTCCCGTGCTCACGCTGCTCGCGGCCCAACTCGGCGACGGGAACACCCGAGAGGTGATCGACGTCGCGAAGGCGCTGGAGATCACGCACCTCGGGTCGCTCTACCACGACGACGTCATGGACGGCGCCGACCGCCGACGGGGGGTTCCCGCCGCGCAGACGGTGTGGGGCAACAACATCGCCATCCTCACCGGCGACATCCTCTTCTCGCGGGCCAGCCAGCTCATGTCCCGCCTGGGTGAGCGGGCAATCCGACTTCAGGCCGATACGTTCGAGCGACTGGTCCTCGGGCAGATGCACGAGACCCTCGGCCCGCAGCCGGACGACGACCCGATCGCGTTCTACATCCAGGTCCTCGCCGACAAGACCGGTTCGCTGATCGCGGCGGCCACCCAGGGCGGCGTGATCTTCTCGAACGCCCCCGCGGAGTACGAGGAGCCGCTGCGCGCCTACGGCGAGAAGATCGGTGTCGCCTTCCAGCTGCTCGACGACGTGATCGACCTGTCGGCCAAGCCCGAGGAGACCGGCAAGGTCCCGGGGACCGACCTCCGCGCCGGCGTCCCGACCATGCCGTACCTCCTGCTCAAGGCGGAGGACGACGCCGCCGCGGCGGATCTCGCCGCCCGCATCGACGACGGCGTGGCCCTCATCGCCGACGGCGCCGACCCCGCCATCCTCGACGGACCGCTGGACGAGCTCCGCGACCACGCCGTCACCCAGAAGACACTCGAGCTCGCCCACGCCTGGACGCAGGAGGCGATCGACGCCCTCACCGCCCTTCCGCGCGGCACCGTGCGCGAAGCGCTCACCCGATTCGCCGAGACCCTCGCCGAGCGCTCCAGCTGACATCGCGCGGGCCGAAGGCCCGGGTGTCTGCCGCGACGGCACACGAAAGGACCTCCATGACCAAGCTGAGACTGGCCATCGTCGGTGCAGGCCCCGCGGGCATCTACGCCGCGGACATCCTGCTGAAGGCCGAGCGCAAGTTCGACGTGTCCATCGACCTGTTCGAGCAGCTCCCCGCCCCCTACGGACTCGTCCGGTACGGCGTCGCCCCCGACCACCCGCGCATCAAGGGCATCATCACCGCCCTGCGCGACGTGCTCGACCGCGGCGACATCCGTCTCTTCGGCAACGTCCGCTTCGGCGAGGACATCACGCTCGACGACCTCAAGAAGCACTACAACGCGGTCATCTTCGCCACCGGAGCGATCCGCGACACGTCGCTGGACATCCCCGGCATCGACGCGGTGGGCTCCTACGGCGCCGCTGACTACGTGAGCTGGTTCGACGGGCACCCCGACGTGCCGCGCGAATGGCCGCTGGACGCCGCGTCGGTGGCGGTCCTCGGCAACGGCAACGTCGCCCTCGACGTCTCCCGCATGCTCGCGAAGCACGCCGAAGACCTCCTCGTCACCGAGGTCCCCGAGAACGTGTACGAGGGCCTCAAGGCGAGCGCCGTCACGGACGTGCACGTGTTCGGCCGCCGAGGCCCGGCTCAGGTGAAGTTCACGCCGCTGGAGCTCCGCGAACTGGGGGAGCTGCGCGACGTCGACATGGTCGTCTACGACGAGGACTTCGACTACGACGAGGCCTCGAAGGACGCGGTCGCGAGCAACAAGCAGGTCATGGTCATCGACCGCATCCTGCAGTCGTGGCGCACGCGCGACTCCGTCAACAATTCCGGCGGCACGGCATCGCGCCGCCTGCACCTGCATTTCTGGGCCCGCCCGGTCGAGGTCCGCACCGACGAGAACGGCCGTGTCGCGGCCCTCGTGTACGAGCGCACCCAGCCGGACGGCCAGGGTGGTGCGGTCGGCACCGGGGAGCTGCGCGAGGTGCCCGTGCAGGCGCTGTACCGCGCGATCGGCTACTTCGGCTCGCCGCTGCCCGGTGTCCCCTTCGACAAGAAGCACGGCGTCATCCCGAACCACGAGGGCCAGGTGCTCGCGAAGGACTCCAACGATCGCGTGCCCGGCGTGTACGCGACCGGCTGGATCAAGCGCGGCCCGGTCGGCCTCATCGGCCACACGAAGTCCGACGCCATGGAGACCGTCCGTCACCTCATCAACGACCAGGGGTCGTGGTGGCACCCGGAGGACCCGTCCGAGGAGGCCATCCCGGCACTGCTCGCCGAGCGCGGCGTCGCCTGGACCGATCTGGACGGCTGGCACCGCCTCGACGAGCACGAGATCGGCCTCGGCGCGCCCCAGGAGCGGGCGCGTGTGAAGGTCGTCCCGCGCGACGAGATGGTGCGCGTCTCCCGCGGCGAGTGAGTCGTCTCGGCGCCGGGGCGTGCTCCCGGCGCCGGGTCCCCGCAGCCCTAGGCTGAGGCCATGCGACCTCGTGCACTCCTGGCCCTCGGCGCCGTGGCCGTGCTCCTGCTGTCCGGCTGTGCGCCCGAACCCGAGGTGAAGCCGACCGGGACGCCGTCGGCCGCGATCACGCCCGCCCCGACGGACGCGGCGGCGCAGGCGCCCACCCCGGCTTTCGACGTGGACTGCGCCGATGTCGAGGCGGCGATGTCGACCGCCGGCGGCGATGTCGGCGGTGAGGTGGCCGAGGTGCTCGGCGTGTGGTCGTCGCCGAGCTGGTACCCCGGTCCGGCGCAGCACATGTTCCAGCGGGCGGGCGGGATCGCCTGCTCGGCGGGAACGGCGGAGCACAACTGGGAGGTCACGATCCTCCCCGGGGCCGAGGAAACGGTCGCGGGCGCGGAGTCGCGCGGCGGCTACTACGGTGAGGAATCCCGCTGCGAGACCGGCGGGTACTGCTTCTTCCAGCTCCTCGACGGCGAGGTGCTCGTGTCGGCGACCGTCGTGGACCCGGAGAAGGGGCCGGACGACACCGCGGCGTTCGAGGAGGCCCTGCGCGCGCTCGGCGCCGCGGCCGTGGCGTCGCTGCGGGAGGTGGATGTGACGGAGAGCCCGGTGGAGGGTGTGGACTGCACGCGGTTCCTCACCGCGACGGAGCTCGCGGAGCAGGTCGACGCCGAGGTGTACGTGGTCGACGCGTTCGGCGGGTGGTCCATCCCGGCCGAGGTCTACCAGGAGCGCAACGGTGCGCGGATCTGTTACTACGCCTCCGGGGACGACGAATACGCCGCGCAGGGGTACATCATGCTCACCACGCTGCCCGGTGGCGCGTGGGCGTTCGACGAGCTCGAGGGCGAGGAGGAGATCGAGGTCGAGGGAGCGGATGCCGCCCGTACCGGCGTCGACGAACTCCGCCGTCCGGTGCTGGATCTCCGCGTGGGCGCGGACTGGCTGCGTCTCACGACGTTCGACGGGTCCGGAATCGACGACCTCGCGCCGATCGCGGCCACCATCGCGGACGACTTCGCCGTGGCCCGTCCCGGCGGACAATGACCGCCGTGGGCTAGCCTGTGCGCGAGGGGGAGGACGCATGGCCGAGTGGGTTCCGGATGTTCTCGGCGATGAGTTCGCCCAGCTCACCCTCGACCTCGGCAGCGACGAGCAGGGTCCTGTGGTCGCCACTCTCGTGCGGGCTCTGCCGACTCCCGTCCCGTGGTGGGAGCGTGCCCGGCGCCGTCGCCCGCTGCTGGAGGGCGTGGACGTGCTGTACGTCCACGGATGGTCGGACTACTTCTTCCAGAAGCGGTTGGCGCGGTTCTGGACGGCTCGCGGCGCCCGCTTCTTCGCGCTCGATCTGCGCAAGTACGGGCGCAGTCTTCGGGAAGGGCAGACCCCGGGTTACATCACCGATCTGTCCACCTACGACGAGGACATCGCCGCGGCCCTGGACGCCATGGGACGCGGCGAGGAGAGCGGTCGTCGTCTGATCCTGTTCGGACACTCGACCGGTGGCCTGACGCTGAGCCTGTGGGCATCGCGGCATCCCGGTGCGGCCGATGCCCTCGTCCTCAACAGTCCCTGGCTCGAGTTCCAGTTCGCCCCCGTGCGGGCCGCCATCGCTCCGATGGTGGAGTTCCAGGCGCGGATCCGGCCGCTCGACGTCGCGCCGCAGATCGACCTCGGCTACTACACGCGGGCGCAGCAGGAGGTGGCCGACCCGGACGACCCGATGGAGGTCAACACCGCGTGGCGCCCGGTGCAGACGATGGCCGTCTACGCCGGCTGGCTCAACGCGATCCTCTCCGGGCACAAGACCGTCGCGGCAGGTCTGAACATCGCGGCACCGGTCTGCGTGCTGCTGTCGGCGCGGTTCGTTCCGCCGACCCGCTGGTCGGAGGAGCTCACCTCGGCCGACTCCGTTCTCGTCGTCGACGACATCGCCCGCGCGGCCCTGCGGCTGGGTTCCACGGTGACGGTCGAACGGATCGACGGCGCCCTGCACGACGTCTTCCTGTCCCGGCACGACGCCCGGGAGGACGCCTACCGTCGCCTGCACCGCTGGGTCGTCGGCTGGCGCGCCGCTCACACGTAGTACATCGCGCGGGCGAGACGCTCCGCCTCGTCGCCGTCACCGCTGCGCACCGCCTCGGCGAAATCGGCATACACCTCGCGCATGCGTTCGCGATCGCCGGGACGCACGACCCATCCGCGCAGGTTCCGGGTCACGGCCACGGCGACATCGTCGATGAGCATCCGGTGCTGGCGGTTGCCGCTGTGGTCGGCGAGGTAGGCGAAGACCGCCCATCGCGCCCGTGCCGTCGATGCGCCGTCGGCGAGCGAGTCCTGCATCCGCGCGATGAGCTCCAGGACCCGCTCGCGGTGGACGGCGCTGAGTCGCGGCACCGCCATCCGGGCGGTGATCCCGCCCTGATAGCCGGCGAACTCCAGCGATTCGGCCACGACCTGCGGCGTGACCATCGTCACCTCCGTGTACCGGCTCGGGTACATCGTCACCAGTCCCAGGCGCTCCAGGCGCTGGAGTGCTTCGCGCACGGGCGTCCGCGAGACGTGGAGTTCGTCCGCCACGTCGACGTCCCGGATCCGGTCACCCTCGGCGAACTCTCCCTCCGTGATCAGCCGCCCGATGTGGTGGAACACCTCATCCGCCAGCAGCTGCTTGTTCTCTCCGATGCTCTTCGACTCGATCTGCCCCATGGCCCAGCCCCCGGTCGTTCTTGGTCTGCCACCGGCGTCCACTCCCGGGCGGTGAGGGGAGCGACGGTCGCAGGATTGCCGTCATGCCTCCACGGGGGGCCGATCCGCGTGGGGGCGCGCAGCGGGCGGGGAGGCTTGTCATGAACCCGGGACCGGTCGACGTGCGACGCCGGCAGACCCCAAGCCGACGCGAGCTTCGGGGGCCCGCGCCGCTCCCTCCCCTGAGTCGGCGTGGCATCCTCGAAGCGCATCCACCGCGGCGATCGGGTGTCGGACGGGGATGGCGTCGGAGTCGTGACGAGTCACGACCGCTTCCAGTCTCGACGAAGAACACCGATATCTCGATATGCGTTAACCGGAGAAAAGAAGGGGCTCGGGATGACTCCCGAGCCCCGACCGCCGACGCGAGTGTTGTCAGCGGTAGTTGATGAACAGTGCCGGCGTTGTTGGCGATAGTTGGCGGCCAATGTGTCCGCTGAGATTCCGGGGAACTGGGTGTTGGTAGCTGCTGGTGGCTGCGGGTCAGTTCGGCACGGTTTGCGGACTCAGTGCGGACTGAATCGCCGTGATTCACGGAAGTCGACGACGCCTGAAAGATCCTCGTGGCTGGCTCCATGCATCGCGGCTCGGCGCAGACAGCGGCGTGATCCCCAAGGGTCCGTCCGCCCCGAAACGCTCTGCGAGCGCGGCTGAGAGCATGATGTCCTGCGCCGTGATGCCGATGAACGCGGCAACCTTCTCCAGGTCTGCTGTCGTGAAGGGGTATGCGCCGGACATGCGGCCGTATACCGTCGGTCTGCTCAGGCCTAGGACGTCGACGAGTTCGCTGGGCTTTTTGTTCGCCCGAGCCAGCTCGGCCCTGACGGCTCCCGCCACCGCGGATTGAAAAGTCTGGTCACCCATCTGGTCGAGAATAGCCGGACGGCAACAAACAGCGTTCGGAGCGACCGGGATAGGATCTGTGTCCCATGGAGCTTGCCTACGAGCGGCTGCCGGCGCCAGCGGACGAGGAATCTGAATGGTTGTACTGGGACCCTCCACGGAAGCGCTGGCATCGAGTCATCCTGCTCGTGGTACCGGAATTGCCATCTCGAGTTCGCATCCAACACCTCGACGCGGACATGCGTGGGAAAGCAGAGTGGGTGCCCGCCAGACGATGCAAGGTGCCATGGAGGTTGCGTGATGCGTTTGATGCGACGCAGGCGGCGTGGACCCGGTTAGCCTCGCATGATCCTGAGGCCCCGTCTCGCCGCGCTGCTGAGTTTGTCGCCCTTGAGCTTCTTGAGGAGTCGATCGCGACCCCTGCTCTCCGCTCGGCAGCTCTCGAGATATCCAACCTCAACGGGCTCAGTGCAGCAACAGGCATCGCCGTAGAGGATCTTGTCGCCCACCCCGACACCATCGTCGAGGACGGCATCACTCACGTGCCCTGGCCTACGGTCGCTCGTGTCGCGCAGGAGCTTTGCCGGCGTTACCCGGACGTAATCACGGGCTACGTCTGGCAGCGGGAGCGGGAGGAGCATGATCTCAGTATTCGTCGTCAGGCGGAGGGCGGAGCTTGGTACGACGACGAGACGTTCGCAGATGATCGGTTCGCCAGGCGAGCCAAACGCTGGGCGAGGGAAGATCAAGCCATGCGGCGGATTCTGATGCAGTGGGCGGACGTCGATATCCCCGGAATTGCTAGTCGCTATGCGGAACTGCGCAACCGTCACATCGAGCTCACGCTGGCTCTACTCCCGGCGCTCGACCAGCTCTCCCGGATTCGCTCAAAGAGGTCTGACCTCATCGCCGCAGAGATTCGAGCGATCATCAATCAGTCAATACCGTGACGCCCGGTTCTGGACCGAGTTACGTTGCGCTCGGGACTGGCCCCATTGCGACGAAGAACCTCGACGAAGAGATACCTCAGACTGCTGAGTATGAAAGCTCGGCTTGAGGCGAACTACTTGTGCTCGGGCGAGGTAAGCCCGTTCTTGAATCGAGTGAACGCGGCGGTCATGCCATGAAGGTCTGTGTCAAAACTTGAGTCGCGTCGGATTGTCGAGACCATGTGTGCGGTGACCGTGATGACTCCCCACGCGGTGTTCCGATAGTCCTGACTGGTCGTCCCTGGCGTAACCAAGGAGCGGGGGATATATGGCACGTCGGTCCTCACATGTCGGTTCCAGATTCGACCCTGGTGAGCACACACGTTGCGCAGGACCGCGACCGCTCGCAGGTTGGTCGCGAATCGAGCTGCGGTGAGCCCGTCGCGGTACCCGAATCGAGCGGCGATCTTGTCTCGCAGCTCGGAATCCGCGAGCAGTCCGTACATGCGAGAGAGCACCCCGAACGATAACGCTTCGGTGGCAACCCACATCGGAACCTTCGAAGGGTCCTTGCTTCGGTAGTGGGCTATATGCCTTTCTTTCGACCGTTCGATGTCGTTAGCAATGTCTGCGAGAAGGAGGTCCCGCATGATGTCGCCGTCCTGATTCGCACTGTCCAGGTAGGTGGCGGGATCGCGGAACTCAGTACCGTCGCCGCCCGCGATGCACAAGTGCGCGACGAGCATAGACCGAAGCGCGATTTCGATCTCCGACAATCCCTCGATCAGCAGGTTCCGCAGCATCGCATCCTGCAGGTAGAGCTCATAGACGTCGGCGAAGTCGCTGCCGTGGATGAAGGAGTTGGCCCCTGCGGCGGGATCGACTTGAAAGTACCTCCAGTAGCCCGAAAGCCGGTAGTAACCGTGGTCGAGGAGGGCTCTGTTCAGCTCGCTCCGACTGTCGAGCAGGCCTCGCCTCGCGAGGAGAGTTACCTGGCTAGCGATGGGTAGCGACGGTTTTGCCATATCGCGACCTTAGGGCAAAAAGAAGGCCCCCCGGCAAGTCAAGCGTACGTATGTCGGCGCCTGGCCCCGGGGGGAACTGTTACTTCGACACTACCACGGACCGCCGACGTGGAAAAGGTCTCGATCGTAGTAGCGATGGAGTTGCCAGGCGCCGACTTAGACTTGGTTGTCTCGGCCGGAGGAATGGATGGTCCGGCATGCAGTCTCGAGGCTTGTCTCCTGCGACGAAGCTCAGTATCGCGTTGGATGCGATCTGTTCACGCAACAGGTACACGACTGACACGGCACCGGTGCTGGATGAACTCAAGGCGACTGCGGGCGAACGCACAGACATGCTCGCTGAGGCCGTGGGTACATGGGTTGGCTACTTCGAGGGGGAGTACACGGCGACGTTGTGCACGGCGCTGAAAACACTCCCGGACCTCGAACCGTGGATTGCGTTGGGGAAGCATCGCCGGTCACTCCCAGACCCGTCCACACCGGCTGTTCTTGGGCATGGTCAGGCTGCTGCGGTGCCGCTCTACATCACCACGGATAAGGCCGTTTTTGACGGCAACGGACGGTGAGCGCCTGGACGGCGAACTAGAGGAATCGTTGCAACAGCATCGTCGAGGTGAGAGTCTTAGCCTCGTATGTTCTAGGGGGAAGTCAGGGGCGATTCGATGAGCACTTCGGGAGATCAGGCAGTTCTCGTGTCAAGAGGGCGAGGCTCCGTGAGTCGGCTGGTTGTTGCTGGTGTCGCCGTGGGGCTGTTGGTCTTCGCGGGTCTGGCGACAGCGTTGGGATTGCCGGACGTGACGATTCGCTACGTCAGTTTCGCGACAATGGTCGCGGCTCTCTCATCTGGTGTTGTTGCTGTCCGGCGCGGTCCCGCCGGAGTGAGGGCCGTCAGCGCGATTGTCGCCGTGGTGGCGCTCATGCTGGGGTCCACTTTCTTTGGTCTGACGTATTCGTAGTTCTGGCGCAGGTTCCTATGACCGCGAGAGGAGTCCTCGATGGGCAAGTTCATCTATGACGGTGGACCCAAGACCGAGATTGAAGACCGGGCTCTGACACACATCCAACTCGTTATGACCGCGAAGCTCCGACGCGGCGAGCCCTTCCCCTTCTCTTGGAAGGAAGATGCCAGTGTGGGCGGCGGTCGAACCACGGTGTGGGTGCATGCGGGTTCGTCTCTTGTGTTCAAGTACGCGGGGAGCCGCCAGCCTGCTATCAATCGCGCGTGGGTTGACGCTCTCGCCTTCACGGCCAACGCGCCCACGGGCCTGTACCTTGTGCCTGAACCCGCGGTCACTGGGCCGGTAGAGCACCTTCCTGGGGTTGTCTGAGACGTCCCTTCACTCCGGTGCACTTTCGGGGTTACCGTTTTGAGCGTGGAACTCGACGACCCGAATCTGCCCGACTCCGCGAACCGCTGGTTGCTTGCGACGTCTGATCAGGTGCAGGCCCTTGCTATCCAGTGGCATGCGGACCCGGAGAACGCGAACATGTCCGACATCGTTGACACGTTGCTGGCGCTTGCTGAGGCGCAAGCCCGAATTATTGCGACGATGGACCTGCGTATCCAGGCCCTCGAGGGCCGCCGTCGGTGATTACTGGGCTTGCATCTTGTGCCTCTTGTGCGCGTCGTATGCCACGGCGGCGAGGACTATCGCGGCCATGCCTAGCACCGGCAGCACGACGAAAAGGACGATCCCGCTGATGGACGGACCGACTGCGTCTCCGACTTCACCGACCGCATCAACCATGGTGTCGATGATCGATACGATCGCGGCGACGAGTGAGAGTACCGCCAGGGTCCATTGCGCAGCTTCGAGCATTGACCCTGCGGGCAGGATCTCCTTGCTGAGCAGGAGGTGGGTCACCATCGCGCCGATCGCGAGGAATGAAGCGAGGGTGCCCATATAGGTCATGAAGAAGCTGACGTCCATGCGCGCAACCGTAGTGCTCTCCCTTTCCTTAGTGGGTGCGCCGACCCCCGCATCGGGAAGACGCGGGGGCCGGCGACCGGTGCAAGCCCGTGGAGGTCTAGCTACGTTGTCGTCGAGTTCGTGATCAGTCCCAGCTGGCGAGAGCACTAAGCAGACTCGTCAGAGCTGTGCCATCTGTACGGGAGCCGCTTACAGTCGGCTTGAGGGTAGGCGTAGCTCCGAAGAACCCGATCGACCCCTCCAATCTCTGTCCCATCCGGTTTCCCGGGTTGAGGAGCGGTGCGGTAACGGCGCCCGTTACTCCGACCATGCCGTAGGTGATGCTGGTGTCAGCCGTGTTGATCCAGTTCCGGATGCCGTAACCAAGAACCTGATCGGCGGTCTTCGAGCCTCTCCAGATTCGAGCTTTTCCAACGAAACCCTGATTGTGGGAAGAACGAAACGCCAGCCCGACCGGGGCGTCCCCGCCACCACCTTTCCAAGGGTCGATGACCTCGATGTTGTCGATCTGGAACTCATAGTTTGTGTGCGCCAAGACAACGCCGTGAGGCGAGCACGCCTCCGCGGTGAGCCCGTCCAGCACAAGCCCCCTCGTCGTGTGAATGTACGTTCCACCCTGGTTACCGTTGGTGACATCACCGTGGCCAATGATCTTCATGCCGATGACCTTGCCGGTTGCGAATGCATGCGGGTTTCCCGCTCCCAGGCTCTGACCGGCGATGCTCAGGCCGGAGCCTCGAGATCCGTCCGTCACGGTGGAGTCTGCACTGCAACCGCTGATCACGAAATCCACAGGCGCCCAACCGGGGGTGCCCGGTGTTGTGGTCTTGTCTTCCATGCCGACAACGGCGATCCCGTGGTAGCAGTTGATTGCCTGGCAGTCTTCCCACCTGATCCGGATGCCGGCGTGAGTATCGAAGCCCTCCCATTTCGTGACGTTCCTGGCGACACACGATTTGAACGTGATGTCCATGCTGTGGGGGTGCGTGGTGAGGGGTTGCGTCGCATCTTTGGTAGCCGCGAAACCGTAGGACTGCGGCAAGTTACCTGGCTGGGTCACACCGTCAACCTCGGTGCGGAAGATGAAGCCGCGAACACAGGACAAGAGCATGACACCCGCGTAGGCCACGTCGCGCACCAGTGTGTCCTTGATCTCAAAATCGGAGACTCGAGATAGACAGATCCCATACTGAGACCAGCCCTCGATGTGCGCGTTCAGAATGCGCAGTCCGGTCACGCCATCGGCATACAACCCCATCCCGGACCCCGACGTTGCGGACCCGGTTCCGGTAAGCCTGGGAGAGTCCACAGTCACACCATTCGCGGTAACGGTGATAGCCCGGATCGATGCGACGGACGTGCTGATCGTGGCTCCGTTCACGAAGCGGAGTGTCACAGGTTTGTCGATAGTGAATGTGGCTTCACGCGCGTGCACAGTTCGAATCTCTAAGACTCCACCGGCTGCGGTCGCGGCCAGCGCTTCCTCGAGCGTCGCAAAGTCCGTGTCGGCTACGAACCCGCGGGCGGCAGCTACTGCTTCGCCGAGCTCGGTCGCGGGTCGCCCGAGGTCTGTCGCGAGGGCCTGGCGAACGGGGTCTGGGAGGCGGTAGTCCGAGTCATCCACGGCTACAAGTCGATTGACCATATGCAGGTACTCCAATCATGAGTCTGTCGGAAGAGATGAGAAGGGCCCGTGTCACCGACATCTGACACGAGCCCTGAACAGTGGGGGCTAGAGGCGCGCTCCACCACGCGACCATGCATTCGAGGACTGGTCGTAGCGGCCGATCCGCGCATCCGCTTCAACACCCATCCGTCCCACAAGCTGATCGTTCACATCACGGATCACGAGCTCGGACGGCATCCGCGGTGCCGCAACAGTCGCGGCACCCGTCAACCCGACAAGGTTCGAGAACGACAACTGCGGACGGAACGACTCCGCACCAAACGCGAACTGTTCCATCAACGACTGGCCACCATCGAAAACGGCAGCCCAGCCCTGACCCGAGAACGGGCCACGGAGCGCGGGCGAATGCGGGAAGAACCCTTGCGCCCAACTCAACACGCCACCGATCGCGTCACCGACGTCGCGGATCATTGAGTTGATCCCGTCGATGAACCCCTGCAACAAGGCGCGACCCGAACTAACTAGCCACGAACCGGCACCCGCGAACAGATTCTGAATGTGACGCGGCAGGGCAGTGAAGATCGTCACGACTCGGCTCACACCACTACTGAAAGAGGAGGTGAGCGTCGACCAGATGCGCGTCGCAGTCCCGCTGATGTTCGTCGCCGCCGAACTGAAGAACGACGTAACCCGCGACCATGCAGCATTCCAGGTAGATGCCGCCTGCGACACCAACCCCATCAAGAAGTTCAACGCCGGCGCCAACCACTCATTGATCCCACGCGCCATATCGATGATCGGCCCCTGGGTGCCCTCAATCTGACGGCCCCACTCGTCCATGGTTGTGTTGCCATTCAAGAACAACAGCAGATTCACCACAAACGCCGTCAACTCCGCCAACCCCTGAATCAACGGCACAAGAACCGGGATGAGCATCTGAAGCGCCTGCGTAAGGATCGGCAGAATGTCCACGGCCAGTTCGATCAACGGGGGCAGGAGCGGAAGCAACGCCACCAGCAGCTCTACCAGCGGCGGGGCCAGTTGAGAGATCGCGTCCACCAGGACGTCGGCGAGCAGCGGCACCACCTCAGCGAGTTGGTCACCGAGGCGCGCGAGCAAATCCGCCACCACTGGCCCGACCGTTGTCCCCAACTCTTGCAGCACAGCGCCCAGGGGCTTGAACGTCTCACCGAGCCCGAGAAGCGAAGACTGCAAGGCGTCGGATTCGATCACAAGGCCAGCGATCAAACCGATCACGGCACCGACCGGTCCAGAGATGACGGGAAGGAATCGGCCGATGATTGGAAGAGCGGCCACCATCGGGGCCATCGCGCCGGCAAGCGCCGTGAAGACCGGTGTGAGCCCCTCCATCCCTGAGAAGGTGCCCTTGAGCTCGGAGAACCCAGTCACGATCCGGTCGAGAGTGTTCAGCACCGAGTCGGAGAACTGGAAGTCGATCCCGTCGAGCGTCCACTGCAACTTCTCAACGACCGGCTGCACCCGAGCGGTGATCCCGTCCGCGATCGTCGTCAGCTCACCGAAGAAGTCCCTAGCGAGCCCCAGAGCAGGGCCAGCGAACGCTTCCCCGAGTCGGCTGAGTGCGGCGCCGAGGTTGGCGAGCGACCCGCGAGTGGTGTTGCCGGACTCGAGAGCCGCGCCACCGATGTTGTCCTCGATCGCCTTACGGAACGTGGCCGCGTCAACCTCACCCCGAGACACCATCTTCTGAAGCTCATCCGCAGTGACCCCATACTCCTTCTGGAGCCACTGCATGATCGGGATACCCCGCTCCGTCAACCGATTCAGGTTCTCCATCCCCGCGTAACCCTTAGAGGTCACCTGATTGATGATGTCGCCCATCTCACCCATCGACGTGCCAGCAATCGTCGCCGCATCCGCCGTCAACCGCAGATACCGCTCCAACTCCTGACCCGGCTTAATACCCGCAGCAACCGCAGAAGCCGCAGTCGTCGCCGCAGCATCCAAACCAAACGCCGTGCCCTTCACCGAAGCAAGAGCGTCCTGCATGATCGCCTCAACGGCCTTCGTGTCATGCCCCAGACCCTTAAGCTTCGCGGTCGCGTCCTCGATGTTGAGAGCACGCGAGATGCCCCCACCCAGCGCGATCGCCCCGACCGTGCCGGCAAGCAACCCCACACCGCCGACGATCCTCCCCACACCGCTCCGCAAAGACGCGAAGAAGCCCGTAGAACGCTTCTCAGCGGCCGAAAACGACTGCTGTGCCTCCTTGTCCACCGCCTTCGAAAAGCCCGTCCCAGAAGGGAGCAAGCTCACATAGGCCACACCGATTTCCTGTGCCACTACGGCACCTCCAAACAGCCCGAAGGCCACGCAGAGGGTTAGGCGACATCCCCTGTTGAATTACGAAGGGCGCCCCGACCAATGAGGTCGAGACGCCCTGTCCGGCTCAATCGCCGCTACTGCTTCGTTTCCTGCAAAAACGTACGCAGGACCCCCTGGACAGCCAGCCGGTGCCGCTTATCCCGCGCAACGATCGAATCGACCGTCGCCGCCATCACCCCCGGCAGCAGGGCAAGCACACGAGCAAACCGGTCCAAGGGGATCTCCCTCTGAAGAACCGATTCCCGCTCAGACGGCTCCGCCAGGATCACCATCGCCGACACCCGCCGCGCCAGATCCAGATCATCCACGCGAGTCACCCCCCAGCCGCCGCGCCATCCGATCAACGGGATGCTCCGGCGACGACGGCTTCACCAGACCCTTCACGAACACGACCAACAGGCCGATGATCACAATCGACACCGCAATCGCGCCGATCCAACTAACGATTTCCCAAGGGTTCACAACAGTTCTCTTTCCTCTAGATCATTGATGGGTCGAAGGGCACGTCCGGAACCGGGTGCATGGCCTCTTCTTCGTTCAACATGGCTTCGAACCCGCCGGGCCAGCCGTAGGTGTAGTGATGGGCTGCCCTCCTGCTGGACCAGTCCACGCGCTCTCCGATCCAGGCCTCGAGGATCCTCACCCGCTCAGTCGCAGGAACAGCAGGGCCGGGGTTCGGGCACGGTCGCAGTGAGTTCGGCCCGATCCCGAGTCCGTCGAGCTCAGAGGGTGCGGGTGGCTTGCGTCGCACGGATGAACGCCGCGGCATCAGGCCGCCCCGAGCGGTCGCACACCTGTCGAAGGCGGCAGGTTGTCATCTTCTGGCGCGGGGATCTCCAGGGTCGCCAAGAGGCGCGCGAGTACGAGACGCTGCTGCCTGACCTCGGAGACTGCGGGATGTACGCGGACCCCCTGAGAGGACTGTGCCATCACCCCGTCAGTCTCGATCTGCTTCGAGAGTGTGACGACGAGATCTCTCACTCGGCAGGCCTCTTCGAGGAGAACGAGGTCTGCATCGTTCATCTGAAACTCGTCAGTGATGGAATCCCATAGCTTTCGCCCTGGGTTCTGTAGCCCTCGCGGAGCCTGCCGTCCGGTCATGTTGATGTCTCCCTCTTCGTTTGGAGCGAGTGTTCTTTGTCCATGTGGATACCTTCCTGTAACGGATAAACCGCGGAATCTCGCGGTTTCCTCGTCGCGGCCTGTCGTTCTGGGCGCCTGGTCACGTCTTCCCTCACTGGAGAGGGGAGACCGGCCGAACGCCGCTCAGGTGCCACGCCACGGGCCTCAAGGGCCGTTTGTTTGCGGCGCTCGGGGAGAGATCGGCCCTATACCTTCGGGGGGGCCGCTGAGGGGAGGGGAGGGGGAGGTGGCCAGGGTCCTATCTCCTGGCCACCTCTGTCTCTCACCAGACGCGTGCTTGGCGCGGCTGGTGGCCTCGATTGAGGATGTGCTTTGGTTTCGCGTTGGGCACGTTCTCGACAGTGAACTCACCTGTGATGGTGATGCTGATCGGTGTGCCCGGTGTGACTGCGATGAGGGTGTTGTCGTCGGGTGACAGCCACCCGCCACGACCCGTCGCAGTCCGTATCGCCGCCTCGCCCAGCTCCCGGGCTTCCTCGTCGGGGAGTGTGAAGCTGTGTTCCCCGATGCGTACGATGCCGGTCACAGGTCGCTGATGTAGTAGGACATCTGCCGGGAGAGGACCTGGCTGATGTCGTCCCGGAATCGGGTGAGGTCCCGGATATCGCGAAGGGCTTCCCCTGCGTCGGGGTATGCCTCTGCGGCTGCGTCGATCGCTTCCGTCCATCCCATCTCGTTGGCTCGTCGGATGACGGCGTAGGCCAGCGGGCGGTCGTTGGAGCGGATGGCGCGCTTGATTGCACGTACGGCATCGGGCTGCTCGTCGAGGTTGTCGGCCCGTTCCTCGGCGTCGCGGATTGCGATGAGGTCTGCGCCGCTGTCTCCGAGGCGAGTGTGCAGGGACTGCTCGAGAGAGTCGAGCTTCTTCGCGATGGCGGCCTCTTCCTGCTGGCTGAGCTTCGCGAGCTCGGCCTTGACGCTTGCCCGGGACTCGTCGAGTACCTGCTGCTTGCCGGCTGCGCTGAGGTTGGGGTTCGTCTTGACGGCTTCGCGGTCGTTCTGGAAGGTGCGGATCTGGGCGCTTGCGGCGTCGCGAAGCGCGTTGACCTCGTTGCTGAACTGGTCGAGTGCCATGGTGTCTCCTTAGTTGTTCTGATTGGTTGCAGCATCCGCGATGTCTGTTGCGATGCGGATTGCGTCTGATGTTGGGATCACGAGTTTCGGTAGCCGGCCGACGATGATCGCGATCCCTGGTTCGGTTGCACCGGTCGGGTTTTGGAGGACGGCCCGGGTGACTGCTGCTTCTTGGCCGTCGTTGATGTTCTGTTGGTATCTGTGTGGTGCCGAGTAGAAGCGGGTCATGTCTCGTCCTCGGGGACGTAGAGTCCCTCGGATGCTCGGTGCATGCCCTCGGGTGAGTACAGGGCGGGTTCGAGTCGTTCGAGACCGGCAGGGTTACGGAATCCCGTTGCGGGGGTGTCTTCGTCGGTGTTGTTCATTGAGTCCACGGCTTTCGGTTAGTACGACTGGTCGTCAAGGGTGTCGGCGCCGAGAGCCCTAGCAAGCGCCCGGTTGTCGTTGAGGGCCATCCCGCGCTGGGAAGGGCTAAACGCTGCACTATCCGCGCGGGAGGTGCCTCGCTTTCCTTCGAGCAGTGCGCGCAGCTTCCGTTCAAGTTCATTCATCGGAGTCTCCTGATGTCGTTGTGTCACGGCAGCGTGCTCGATGCCCCGACGCCTCCAGTTGCTTGTAATACCTGCTCAGCTCGCGGGCGAATGCGAGTGGGTCGTCCCAGGCGTTGCTTAGTGCTCGGAAGTTGAGTGGCTTCGGGGCTGCTGCGCGCATCGGGTTCTCCCTTCTTTGAGTTGCGGTCCGGACGCCTCGGGTCGGTTCATGCGGCTTCTCCGGTCAGGACGTTGTCGGGGATCATCCCGCCGTCGGCCCACTTTTTGCCGCGCTCGGTTAGTTCCGCGTAGGCGGGCGTCCCGTACTCCGGTCCGGTGTAGTCGTCGTTCCTGCCAACGTTTGAGTAGAAGCGGCCGATGAGCTCGCGAGCGTCATCTGAGCTCAGTACGCGCCATTCGGCTTGAGTGCGGTCACTAGGCGTTTTGCCTGTGAGGTGAATGTAGAGGTCGGACAGAAGCCACCATTGCGCTTCTGTTATCCCCAGGTCGCTGAACTCGAATGCGTCGTTTTCGACGCTAAGAGTCTTCTTCAATGGATCTTCTTGTAATGGTTCTTCTTCCCCAGTCACCGTGACACCACCCCACCAGTCACCCTGAAAGGGGGGTACTGTCACCGTGGAACCACCCCAGTCACTGTGACTGCCATTCGAAACGTCATCATGCGGTTCGGGCGGCAAGTTATCCACAGGGTCGTCCTCGATGAACTTGACCGGTGGGCGCTTCGGCAACGCGACCTGATAGAGGTTCGAGTCGTTCCGTGAATCGCCGATCATCCGCCGCGTCACCGTCACGAGACCTTTATCGACCAAGCGCTTGCGGGTACGGCGGACCGTGCTCTCCGACATCCGCGCTTCCTTGGCCAGCAGGCTGACGCTCGGGAAGCAGATCCCCTTCGAGTTCGCGCGGCTCAGCATCGCGATGTACAGCAGCAATTCGTTGCCGTCGAGGTATTCACTCTCCCTGATCAGCCAGTGCGGGAGCTTCGTGAACAGATCGGTCATCGTCACCCCCCTTTGCCCGCTGCCGGCTGGCTGCGTTCCGTTCGCGTGCTTCGTGAAACTCCTTCATGCGTCTCTCGAACGCGCTCTCCTTCTTCTGAGTGGTCATGTGGTCCCCTTCCCCAGGGTCTGTGTTCAGTTGAAACGGACGGTGCCCCTCATCGCTGGGGACGAGGGGCACCGAAATGAGGGCACGAGGCGGTCTGTCAGGCGGCAGCGTTCCGCATCCAGCCCTGGACGAGGAGTGCTTCGGCTGCCTCTCGGAACGACCCAGAACCGCCGACATGCTGCGCGATCGCGTCCGCGAGCTCGTCGCGTAGCCTGAGCCACTCAGCCAGGGACCGCGGCTCTTCACGACGCTGTTCGTCCGCCGGCGGTCCGAAGCTCAAACGGCCGGTGCGCACCATCTCTGCTTCGACCATGTCGTCAGCGAGGGCGAACAGGTCCGGACGGGAACTGCGTGCTTCCAGCTCTGTGTTCATCTCCGGGTGGGCTTCCAGGAAGCTCTCTCGGACGTGACGTGCGATGTTGCCGGTTTTCGAGACGGGGATACCGTTCGAGCGAGCCCAGGCCCGCACAGCTCCCCGGTCAGGCTTGGTTTCGACCACGGTTCCTCAACTCCTTATCCCTGGCCTGCATGGTGGCGACCTCGTCAGCGAAGATCGGGTCGTTCAAGAGTTCGGCGCGGAAGCGCCGATAGTTGTCGGGGAGGGCGCGTAGCGTCTC
This sequence comes from Microbacterium sp. C-MGS6, assembly GCF_058140415.1. Classification (NCBI taxonomy): domain Bacteria; kingdom Bacillati; phylum Actinomycetota; class Actinomycetes; order Micrococcales; family Microbacteriaceae; genus Microbacterium; species Microbacterium sp. C-MGS6. The sequence goes on along the minus strand of NZ_CM176934.1, from coordinate 2,803,905 downwards.
CACGACGCTCGCGTATTCGGTGTCGATCTCCCCCGGCTCATCGATCCACCACTCGTCCCAGTCGGGCATCCAGTTGCTGATCGGCGTTCCATCGGTCTGGACAGCCAACAGCATCCCGTGCCCCAACTCCCGCGTGTGATAGCTGATGTCGTCGGCATGGATTGCGGCGGGCGTATCGCACCAACCGAACCGGCAGGCCATCAGATGTCCAGCCTCTGCAACTCGGCGTCGACCTGAGCGGGCCGCCGCAAAAACTTCGGCTCTGCGCGCAACAACAACGCAGCGGCCACTAGGTCTTCTGCCACATCCATCGCCCAACGCGCGACATCCGGGTCTTGGTCCGCGCGAAGTTCCGCACGGATATAGATGTTCGGCACTCCGTTGTCGTAGAGCTCGACGCGGCCGTCCTGGTGGAGACGTCCCCCGCCGTAGAGCTCGACATCCCGGATGGTCCGAGAGAAGGAGAAGACAGTCCCCTCCACCTCGTCTTCGATGTCCAGGAACTCGAGCTCCTCGGTCCACGAGGGCGCCGCTGCTGACACCTCGGGGTGAGCCCGCAGGTAGGTTGCCGAGTACTCGTCCCAGCCGGGATCGCGGCGGGTTGGGGGCGGAGTTGCCGCGGTACTCTCCGCCCCCGCTGCCAACAAGGTGCGGTTGGCGCGCGCATCTGCGATACTGGTGTTACCAGTCATTTTCGGTTCCCTTCGATGTGACTTCGACCGTCGCCCTGTTGCAGCAGGTCGGCGGTTTTCTTTTTGGGTCGGCTAGTGCCGGATCGGTAGGACTCGCGTTCTACCTCGATCAGATTGGCTATGTGTTCGTCGATGGTTTGGCGGGCCTTCTCGGGACCGAAGATCCGCAAGGCGTCTCGGGCGAGCCGAGTCATTTGGCCGGTTGAGGTGCCGATGCACACCAACAAGCCGCTGTCATTGACGAATGACATTCCGTGACGTTCTAGTTCGTTCATCGCGTAGACGATGAGCCTGTCAACGTCGCGCGGGTCCAACTTCGCCCGCTTGGCGGTCTGGGTCATCCTGCGTCCGTGAACCCCGCTTCGATGAACTCGTTGAGGTCCGAGCGGCGGACAAGTCGACGACCGGCGATCTTGCCGGACTTGATCTGGTTCGTGTGGATGAGCCATCGAACCGACGCGGGCGTGCGTCGGGTCAGTTCGGCGACCTCCTCGACCGTGAGCAGTTCAGGCTCCGGCAGTGCGGTGAGGGTCATGCGTTCTCCTTCCATCAAAATTGTGGCGTACAAACAGTATTGCATAGCCCCCAACGATTCTGCAACACCCCCACACTTGTGTGGGAGACTCGATATGTGGAACACACTGAAGAAGCCGCTTTCGCCCAAGCCGTCCAGAGACTGCGGGAAGACCGCGGTTGGAGCCAGGGCGAGCTGGCGCGCCGAATGGTCGCCGCCGGGTGGCCCAGCTACTCACAGATGACCGTGAGCCGAACCGAGAAGCTTGAACGTCCGATCCGTCTGAACGAAGCCCTCGCTCTCGCCCGGGTCTTCAATGTGACCTTGCCTCTGATGATCAGCGGTGGCGATGGCGGGCCCGAAGCCCTCGCTGCGCTCCGAGATGTGAGAGGTCAACTGCTTGCCGCCAACAGGAGTTTCAAGATTGGCGCCGAGTCGGCGGACGAGGTTCTCAGCAGTGTTCGCCGAATGCGGGAAGACGGCCGAATTCCGCCGGACTCCCCATATGCGGAGTGGATCGCGGAGTTGGAGGGCGATATCTACGACCTTCTAGACGGTGGAGATGGGACTAGGCGTGTCGAGCATCAAGCAGAGGCCTAGCGGGGTCTGGCGCGCGCGCTACCGCGATCAGAATGGCAAGGAGCACTCAGCGCATCGGAAGACGAAGCGCGAGGCTCAGAGGTGGCTAGACGAGCAGACGGCCGCAGTGGTGACGGGGCAGTGGGCGGACCCGGCTGCCGGCCGGGTCTCCTGGGATGAATGGGTGTCGTCGTGGATGGCGATGCAGGTGTGGGCGCCGGGAACCCATAGCGCGGCGCTGACGGCGGTGGAGTCAGTACCGTGGCGTCGCCGCTCGATCCGCGATATCAAGCAGGCCGATGTGCAGGGCTGGGTGACTGTCGAGCGGGATCGGGGGTTGGCCGCTTCGACGATCCGCACCCGACTGAACTACGTGCAGATGGCGTTCCGGGCAGCGGTCGACAATCAGGTGATCGCCCGCAACCCTGCATTGCGAGTTAAAACGCCACGGAAACAAAAGGCCGAGACGGCAATCAAGATCCTGACTTCAGATCAGGTGGCGGCAGCGCTCGAGGCGGCGGGGGAGTTCCGCCTGTTCGTTGCAGTGTGCGCTTTCGCGGGCTTGCGGTTGGGTGAGGCCGCGGGGCTACAGGCGGGTGATATTGACGTCGGCCGGGGAACGATCGCGGTTCGTCGGCAGGTGCAGGGCACATCTGTTCCATCCACCAAGGTGGCACCGCCGAAGGCGGGTTCGGAGCGCGAAGTGTTCGTGCCGCGGGAGCTCGTCGAGATGCTGGCACGTGAAGCACGCGTCTCATCTGATGCCTTCCTGTTCCGAACCCCGCGCGGGCACCTGTACAACCGGAACAACGCTGGACATGAGTGGCGCAAGGTCCGTGAAGCTCTTGGCCTCGACGAAGGGATCACGCTGCACGCACTCCGTCACACCTTCGCGTCGAACCTGATCGCGTCAGGCTGTGACGTGGTGACTGTGCAACGCGCGCTAGGGCACTCTCAGCCGTCGATCACGCTCGATGTCTACAGCCACCTGTGGCCGTCGGCGGAAGACAAGACGCGTTCCGCGACGGCCACGTTCATGGGTGAAGTGCTGGGGATTGCGGACTCCCTGCGGACTCGCGACTAAGAACCCCAGGTCAGAGCCAACCCCTACCGGTAGTTGATGAACTGCAGATCGATGTCGAGGTCGCTGCCCTTGAGGAGCGCGATCACGGACTGAAGGTCGTCGCGGCTCTTGGACTGCACGCGCAGCTCGTCGCCCTGGATCTGGCTCTTCACGCCCTTGGGGCCCTCATCGCGGATGATCTTGCCGATCTTCTTCGCGTTCTCGGACGAGATGCCGTCCTTCAGGCTCGACAGGATGCGGAACTCCTTGCCGCTGGCGAAGGGCTCGCCCGAGTCGAGGCTCTTCAGCGAGATGCCGCGCTTGATGAGCTTGGACTGGAAAACGTCGAGGACGGCGTTCGCGCGCTCCTCCGTGTTCGCGGTGATGAGGATCTGCTCGCCGCTCCAGGCGATCGAAGCGCCGGTCCCCTTGAAGTCGTAGCGCTGCTCCACCTCTTTGCGCGCCTGGTTCAGGGCGTTCTCGGCCTCCTGGCGATCCACTTTCGAGACGATGTCAAAGGAACTGTCAGCCATTGGGCCAGTCTATGACGGGTCGGCCCGCTGGTCAGGCCCATAGCCATCGCAAGGCATCGGGGAGCAGAACGCCGCCATGATTTGGGCTGTGGCCGCCATCGCCGACGACCAGGCGGAAGTCGTACCCCGCGCGGGCCAACGCCGCGCCGGTCTCAAGGCCCTCCGCGAACCAGTTGTCTGTCGTCGAGTTCCAGTTGAGGTCGCGATGAGCAGCGTGGAGAAAGACTCGTGTCGCGCGAGCCTCGAATTGGGTGAGCAAGTGCGGGTACGGGTTCCCGCCCGGCATCTGTGCGAAGCTCGGGTTGAACGCGATCACCCGGCCGATGGCGTCCGACCGAGTCCACGCCGCGGTCATCGCGGCATTGCCTCCGCTGCTTCCGCCGCATATTCCGCGTGCCATGGGGTCAGTCGAGATCACTGCGCGTGTCGCTACGAGTGGGAGTATCTCGTCGATCAGCATCGTCGCGTAGCGATCGTCGAACGCGTCGTACTCGACGTTGCGGTTCTTGATCGGCCCTCCTTCGGAGGCGACGACACCTGGGTCTACGAACACTCCGATCAGTTGGGGTATCGCTTTGGCCGCTGCGAGATTGTCCAAGACGATCGCGGCGCGAACGCTCAGCTCCGGGTCGAGATACCACCAGCCGTCGTTGAAGAACATGACGGCGCTCGCACGCGATGGGTCATGGCCGGCTGCGCGGTGGATCCAGATCTTCCGGGTGGTCCCCGGGAAGACGACGCTTTCATGGGTGATCTCTTCGACACGGCCAGCGGCCACGCCGGCGCGCAGCTCGGAGTCCGGCCCGTACTCGTAGGTCACATCGGTCTGGGAGGCGGGCAAGGCGGCGAAAGGGAGTTCGTAACCCATGCCCCGAAGGTAGACCGTATCCGCGGGTGTGCGGAAAGTCCCGTGGGCGAGGCACGACTTCCTCCTTCTGCCCGGCGTCACCGCCGTCATCCGCGACGGCGAGCAGCTCCTGCTGGCCCGGCACGCGCACTCCGGCGCGTGGAGTCTGCTCGGGGCCGGCGCGCGCTGACCCTCCGGTACCCGCCCGGGCCGGGGCCCGCTAGCTTCCGGTCGCCGTGTAGACGTTGTCGGACACCCGAGTCATCCCGTCTGGAGCAGGCGCACCGTCGGGGACCACGGTGAACGTGCCCGTGACGCCCCCGATCGAGAAAGGCGCCCCGTTCCCACCGCACCCGATCACCCACGTGTCAGCGTCGACGTAGGCGAGGAGACACGCTGCGGCATCGTCACGAGCGCGAGCGAGCCACAGGGACGTCCCGTCGCCTTCTCCGACGAACCGGGCTGTCGCCTGGTCCACGTCGTCCCACGCGTAGCCGGGCAGATCGGCAGGAACCTCGTCCCGCGCCTCGGCTTCGCGATCGAGCACGGAGTATGCGCCTCCCGCACCCGTGCACCCGCTGAGTGCGACCGTGGACAGGACGACGGCGAGGGCGGCAGCAGACGGTCGAACGTGGATCCCCATTCAGCGATGCTCTCGCAGATGAGCCCCATGCGGAACCCCGCAGACTCTGCCGCGGAGCCTCGAAAGGTCTGACCTCTGTCCGATATGGAAGCGTTTTCATAACGCGTGTCTCGCGTCGGGCCGATCACGGGTTGATATCAACGCCTTCGCGGATTGTGATCGCCTCTCGAAACGATGCATACTGTAAGCGCTTGCAGTCTTGCAGGCGCTCAGCACTGAGAGAGGCACACACCAATGAAGGTGAACAAGAGGGGCATGGTCGCCGCGGGCGCCATCGCCATCGTTTCGGCTCTGACGCTCGCCGGCTGCTCGACCGGCTCCGGCGGCGACGACTCTTCCTCCGGTGGAGACAGCGGCGGCACGCTGACCGTCTGGGTCGACGCCGAGCGGGTCGACGCGCTGCAGGGCGCGGCGGACGCGTACCAGGAGAAGACCGGTGTCACGGTCAAGCTGGTGGGGAAGTCCGTCGACGACATGAAGGACGACTTCATCCAGCAGGTCCCGACCGGCAAGGGCCCCGACGTGGTCATGGGCGCTCACGACTGGCTCGGCGAGCTCTCGACCAACGGTGTCGTCGCGCCGATCGAGCTCGGCGACAGCTCGGAGGACTACCTCCCCGTCGCCCTCCAGGCGGCGACCTACGAGGGCACCGTCTACATGCTTCCGTACGCCGTCGAGAACATCGCCGTGCTGCGCAACGCCGACCTCGTCCCCGAGCCCGCGACGAGCTTCGACGACATGGTCTCGAAGGGCACGTTCGTCGTGGAGCAGGGCGCCGAGGGCAACCCGTACCACCTGTACCCGTTCCAGACCGCGTTCGATGCACCGGTCTTCGGCACCGACGACAGCGGCAGCTACGACCCCACCGACCTGCAGCTCGGCAGCGAGGGCGGCTTCGCCTTCGCCGACTGGCTGGGTGCGCAGGGCGCCGCAGGCACGCTGAACACCGACATCGACGGCGAGATCGCCAAGCAACAGTTCCTCGACGGCACCGCCGCCTTCTGGCTGACCGGTCCGTGGAACGTGGGCGCGGCCACCGACGCGGGCATCAACGTCGAGATCGACCCGATCCCGAGCCCGACGGGGGAGACGGCCTCGCCGTTCGCCGGCGTCAAGGGCTTCTTCGTGAGCGCCGAGTCGAAGAACAAGGTCGCGGCCAACGACTTCCTCGTCAACTACCTCGGCACGGAGGACGTGCAGCTGGAGCTGTTCACGGCCGGCAACGTCCTCCCGGCCCTGACAGCGGCCGCGGACACCGCGGCGTCCGACCCGATCATCGCCGGCTTCCAGGCCGTCGGTGCCGACGCGGTCCCCATGCCGGCGATCCCCGCCATGGGTGCGGTCTGGCAGTTCTGGGGTGTGGCCGAGGCCGCCATCATCAACGGCGAGGACCCGCAGGCGACGTGGCAGAAGCTCGTCGACGACGTGACCGCCGCGATCGAGTAACGGCCGACCAGATGACGACCCTGCCGGGGCGGGCCGCCCAGCCCGCCCCGGCAGGACCATGACGAGGACGACATGACAGACACCGAAGAGCGCACCGCGCCCCCCACGCCTCGGCAGCGCCAGGCGGCGAAGATCGCCGAGGCGGCCTCCCGACCGATCGGGTGGATGCTGCTCAAGATCCTGTTGCTGGCCATCGTGGACGCGATCGCCGTCTACGCCGTGTTCGTGCTGCTCGTGCAGCGGGAGTGGCTCGTGCTCGGCCTCGTCGTCGCGGTGACGGTCGTCGTCAACTACATCTACTTCTCCCGCAAGCGCATCGCGGCGAAGTACCTCACCCCCGGCATCATCTTCCTGGTCCTGTTCCAGGTCTTCACGCTCCTCTACACGGGCTACATCGGCTTCACGAACTACGGCACCGGCCACAACGGGAGCAAGGAGCAGGCGATCTCGTCGCTGCTCGCCTCCGCGCAGGAGCGCGTCGAGGACTCTCCGACGTATCCCGTCACCGTGGTGGAGCAGTTCGGAACCTACGGCCTCCTCGTCACGGATCCCGAGGACGGCGACGCCCTCCTCGGCACCGCGGAGCAGCCCCTCGCCGAGGTCGACGCGCAGTTCGAAGGCGGCAAGGCCGTCGCCGTCGACGGGTGGACCACGCTTCCGCTCGCCACCGTCTTCACGCTGTCGGAGGAGCTGGAGCAGCTCTCCGTCCCGTTCAGCGACGATCCCAATGAGGGCAGCCTCCGCGCCCCCGACGGGCAGAACGGCTACCTCTACGTCTCGACGCTGGCGTACGACGCCGATGCCGACACGATCACGGACACCGCGACCGGCACCGTCTACAGCGACACCGGCGACGGCGCGTTCACCGCCGAGGACGGCGAGCAGCTGCTGCCCGGCTGGCAGACGACGGTCGGCGTCGACAACTTCGTCCGCGCGGTGACCGACGAGTCCATCCGCGGCCCGCTCATCTCCGTCACCGTCTGGACCTTCGTCTTCGCGCTGGTGTCCGTCGCGACGACCTTCTTCCTCGGCCTGCTGCTCGCGCTGGTCTTCAACAACACCCGGATGCGCTTCCGCAACGGCTACCGCATCATCCTCATCCTCCCGTACGCCTTCCCCGCGTTCCTCTCCGCGCTCGTCTGGGCCGGGATGATGAACGAGAGCTTCGGGTTCATCAACCAGGTGCTGTTCGGCGGCGCGGCCATCCCGTGGCTCACCGACCCGGTGCTGGCGAAGGTGTCCGTGCTGCTGGTGAACCTCTGGCTCGGCTTCCCCTACATGTTCCTCGTCTGCATGGGGGCGCTGCAGGGCATCCCGGAGGACGTCAACGAGGCCGCCGTGATGGACGGCGCGAACCCGTGGCAGGTCTTCCGCCGGATCAAGCTGCCGCTGCTGCTGGTGACCGTCGCGCCGCTGCTGATCTCGTCGTTCGCGTTCAACTTCAACAACTTCAACCTGATCTACATGCTCACCAAGGGAGGCCCGCGCTTCAGCGATGTGTCGATCCCCGTGGGCCACACCGACATCCTGATCTCGATGGTCTACAAGGTGGCGTTCACCGGACAGACCCGCGATTACGGCCTCGCCTCCGCCTTCACGATCCTGATCTTCGTCGTGGTCGCGACGATCTCGATCATCAGCTTCCGCAAGACCAAGGCCCTCGAGGAGCTGAACTGACATGAGCACCGTCCGCAGCACCGCCACCGCCCGCCGCACCGCCCCGCCGCGTCGCTCGTTCGGCGCCTGGTTCGCCGACACCGGATGGCGCCACCTCGTCGCCATCGTGGTGAGCGCCTTCGCCCTCTTCCCGCTCCTGTACGTCGTGTCGGCGTCGCTCAACCCGCAGGGCACGCTCACCGGGTCGAACCAGCTCTTCTCGGCCATCGGGATCGACAGCTACGTGCGCATCCTCAGCGACCCGCAGAACCCGTATGGAACGTGGTTCCTGAACACCCTGCTCATCGCGGTCGTGACGGGCGCGGTCACCGTCTTCATCGGAGCCTGTGCGGCATATGCGTTCTCCCGCATGCGCTTCGCCGGGCGCCGCGTGGGACTGGTCACCATCGTCGTGGTGCAGATGTTCCCGCAGCTGCTCGCGGTCGTCGCGATCTTCCTGCTGATGTCGACGCTGGGGGACTGGTTCCCGGCGATCGGCCTGAACACGCATACGGGGCTGATCCTGGTGTACCTCGGCGGCGCGCTGGGCGTGAACACGTACCTCATGTACGGGTTCTTCAACACGATCCCGAAGGAGATCGACGAGGCCGCCCGCATCGACGGCGCGGGGCACGCGCGGATCTTCTTCACGATCATCCTGCGCCTGGTCGCCCCGATCCTCGCGGTCGTCGGTCTGCTCTCCTTCATCGGCACGGTGAACGAGTACGTGATCGCCAGCGTCATGCTGGTCGACGTGGATCAGCAGACCCTCGTCGTCGGTCTGACCAAGCTGGTGGCGAACCCCCGCTACGCCGACTGGTCGGCCTTCTCCGCCGGTGCGGTCATGGCGGCGATACCGGTGATGGTGCTCTTCCTCTTCCTGCAGAAGTACATCGTGGGCGGTCTGACCGCGGGGGCGACCAAGGGCTGATCTCGCACCGTTCGGTGCTAGCGTGCGTCACATGCTACCTTGTGAGGCATGACAGCTGACGTCGGGGCGCAGATGCGCAAAGGAGTGGTCGAGTACTGCGTGCTCGGCTTGCTCTCGCGTGAGCCCATGTACGGCTGGCAGCTGTCGGAGGCACTCACCGGAGCCGGGCTGATCGCCAGCATCGGCACGCTCTACCCGCTGCTCGGGCGCTTGCGGGACAACGGCTGGGTGACGACGTTCGACCGGCCGTCCGAGAGCGGTCCGGCGCGCAAGTACTACCGGCTCACGGATGCCGGTATCGATCAGCTCGCGCGCTTCCGGGCGCAGTGGGCGCCGTTCGCCCGTGCCGTCACGGGCATGGTGGGGGAAGGATGACCATGACCGAGAAGACCGCAGCCGAGTTGCGTGACGACTACCTGGCACGGCTCGACGAGGCGATGCGCGGACTTCCGCACGGTGTCGCATCCGACATCCGTGGCGGGATCGCGGAGGAGCTCGACGGGCTCGACGCGGCAGCGACCGCGGAGCGGATCGACCGCCTGGGAGATCCGAGGGGGATCGCCCGCGAGGCGGAGGACGAGGTGCCGACCGCGCCGCCCCTCGTGCTCCCCGCGCCCGCCCCCGCGCCCTCGGCTCCGCGCACGCCGACGACCGCGACGCGGGGTTTCGCGATCGCGGCGGCGCTCACCCTGAGCTTCGGCGGAATCGTGGTGCCGGTCGTCGGCTGGTTCGTGGGCGCGGTGCTCGTGAGCCTCAGCCCGCTGTGGCGCACGTGGGAGAAGGCCGTCGCGATCCTGGTGCCCTTCGTCGCCACCGGGCTGTCCTTCCTGATCGCCTCGACGATGACCGGATTCTCCACCGGATCGGCGTCCGGCAGCTCGAGCGACGGCGACGTGATGTCGGAGGTGGTGAACCCGCTCGTCCCCGCTTTCGGCGAATGGCACCTCCTCCTCCTGCTGGGCGGACTGCTGGTACCGATCTCGGGACTCTGGCTGCTGTGGCGGATGCGCGGCCGCGGCACCCGCTGAGCGACACCACCTCGACGCGGCGTTGCTCCGCACCCGCGCGGGGGCTGGGGCCTACGGTGGGACCATGGCGCGAGTGGGGGGACGAAACCTCGGGATGAGCTGGTTCGCCGGCATCGTGTGCGCAGGGATCGTCGCCGGACTCGTCTGGCTCTCACTGCCGATGGTGCCGATCCTCGCGCAGTTCGCCGGGGACGCCCTCCGCAACACCTTCCCGTGAATCGCGCAGACCCGCGGAAGCACGCGTATGGCGACACGTCGGCACGCCTAAGGAAGCGTCGGGAGCCGCGGCGGTAATCTCGCACTGCACATCCCCGATGAGAGGCGCATCCCATGAGTGATCCCGAGGCTCGTCAGCCCGAGAAGTCGAACGACGTCGACGACGTCGTCGGCAGCGCGAACGCCGGTCTCGACGCCGCGGCGGCGGCCCGCGGAGATGTCCCCGGCCACGTCGACGACGCACGTGCGGATGACTCCCGCGCCGCAGACACCACCGCGGCCTCCTCCGAGCCTGCGGCCGACCAGGCCGCGACGCGTCAGGAGCCCGCCGTCGACCCCGATCTCGCCGCGTTCGAGGCCGCCGAGCGCGACCACCCCGGTACTTTCAGCTCCGCCGCCCCGGCGCCCTCGCGCACCGACGGTGACCGCTTCGACACCGATGGCCGTGAGGCGGGCCTCCGCGACGCCGACCGCCGCGATGCGACCCCGGAGACCTCGCTGTACGCGACGCCGGAGACCTCGCTGTACTCCACGCCGAGCACTCCCGCGCACGAGGAGTCGGCCATGGCCGGCGCAGCCTACGCGTCGCACGCCGACGACACCGACACCAGGATCGTGCCGTCCGAGCCGCTCACGAACGGCGCGGCCGCCGCACCGCAGCAGCCGCAGCCGATCTTCGTGCAGGCACCGGAGCCGCCGCGCGAGCGCGGCAACCGGGGCACCGCCGGCGCGATCGGCCTGCTCGCCACCGTCGCCTTCGCGCTGCTCTACCTCGCCACCACGCTCGGCCTCGGCGCCCTCGCCGGCGACGTGAACGGGGAGAACATCGGCGAGGCGCTCGTCGCCCCGCTGCTCACCTGGGGGTTCTGGACCCCGGTGGTCGTGTTCTTCCTCGGCTTCTGGCTCCTCGGAGCCATCATCAACCGCGGCCGCTGGGGCCTGTGGGTGGTGTTCGGCATCGTCGTCGGGCTCATCGCCTACGCCGGGCACATCCTGGGTCAGCTCTTCGAGGCGCCCTTCTGGAAGCTCACCGCATCGCAGGGTCTCGAAGTCGCGGGGGAGCAGCTGTTGGCCCCGCTCGCCATCGCGGCCTTCGTCTTCGCCCGCGAGCTCACCATCTGGTTCGGCGCCTGGGTAGCCCGCAGCGGTGCCCGCAAGACCGAGCTGAACGAGGAGGCGCAGCGCGAGTACGAGCGCACCCTCGAGGCCGGTCCCACCCTGTCGAGGTAATCACGAACACCACCACACCGAACCCCCGCGGGCCCGAGTCCGCGGGGGTTTCGGCTGTCCTCGCGGCGGTGATGGCCACCATCGCCTTCTTCGCCCTCGCCGTCTTCGGTCTCGGTGCGCTGAGCGTCGCCACCGACCGGGACATCATCGGCGTTCCGGGGCTTGGCCAGGTGCCCGGAGTGTCGGGCATGGTCGCGGCCGTGGTGGTCTTCGCGCTCGTCCTCTGGGCGACGGTGCGACGAGGGCATGCCTCCTTCGGCTCTGCTCCGGTGATCGCCCTGCTCACGGCGCTGGTGCACCTGATCACCGTCTGGATCGCCGTGCTCGTCGCGACGAGCGATGTGGTCGTGGCCACGGCCGTCGCCGGCGACCTCGTCCGCGGTGGCGCGAGCATCGTGCTCCTCGCCGCGGCGGCGGTGGCGGCGTGGGGTGGCATCGCCCTCCGTCGGACGAGGTCGGCGCAGCCGCGATGGCCGTGGGAGCGCGACGAGGAGGAGTGACACCCCGCAAATCCGCACGGTGAGCGGCGACGCGCCGTACGCTGGTGGGGTGGAGCGCTCATTGGAGACGCAGGTCGACCAGGCCGTCGAGGCCTGGTTGCGCTGGGTGCCGCGCTGGGAGCCGGCGACGCACCGCGGCCGCACCGCGCCGTGCCGGCGCTGCCTCGGCTCGCCCATCCTCGCCGCCGCAGGCATCGCGGGCACCACGCCGCATGGCGTCCAGCACGGCCTGTCGACGCGCATCAAGACGATCGTGGACCACGCGGTCGCGGAGTACACCGCGCGCAACCTGCCGACCCTGCAGCGTGAACTCGATCAGCAGGCCGCGCGCAACCGGGCTCGCAGCTACCGGCCGACGGAGGACCTCGATCCCGAGTTCGAGGGCATGCCGCTGGATCCGGAGCCGGTGCCGGGCGCCCCCTTCCTCTTCACGATCGCCGGTCTCGCCGACGATTCGGCCGCCGAGTTGCCGCCCCTGCCCCCGCTGTCGGACGAGGCCAAGACCGCTCTGCGACAGGAAGTCGCCTTGGCGGACGAATACGCGAACCTCGTCGGGCGCGAGATCTGCGGGATCCTGCTCCGACACCGGATCACGATCCAGGCGGCGGTGTCGCGACACGTCGAGCCGCAGATCGAAGCGCTCCTGGCCGAGCTCACGGAGTCGCTGGACTCGCCGTTCGACCCCGACATCCCCTGACTTCGGGCGGCGCCGCGGAGCGCGACCGTCATTTGACCGTCAGGTTACGCGGCATTACACTTGATCAGGTGTGTGCACGTCCTGACGTGCGCGCTGGGCGTCGGCACCTCGCCGGCCCGCCCCCACGGCATACCCACCACACCAAAAGCTCGTCGGTTCCGGCGTGCCGGTGGGTCATGATGTGAAACCCATCACGCTGTCACCGTGCAGCACTATGAGGAGAGAACGTGCCAACCATTCAGCAGTTGGTTCGCAAGGGTCGCTCGCCCAAGGTCACGAAGACCAAGGCACCCGCGCTCAAGGCGAACCCGCAGCAGGCCGGGGTCTGCACCCGCGTCTACACCACCACCCCGAAGAAGCCGAACTCGGCGATGCGCAAGGTCGCTCGTGTGAAGCTCCGCAACGGGACCGAGGTCACCGCGTACATCCCCGGTGAGGGCCACAACCTGCAGGAGCACTCCCTGGTGCTCGTCCGCGGCGGTCGTGTGAAGGACCTCCCCGGTGTGCGTTACAAGATCGTCCGTGGTGCCCTGGACACCCAGGCCGTCAAGAACCGTAAGCAGGCTCGTTCCCGCTACGGCGCGAAGAAGGGTTGAGTTAGATGCCTCGTAAGGGTCCCGCCCCCAAGCGCCCCGTCGTCAACGACCCGGTCTACGGCGCACCGATCGTCACCTCGCTGGTGAACAAGATCCTCGTCGACGGCAAGAAGTCGCTGGCCGAGTCGATCGTCTACGGCGCCCTCCGCGGCGTCGAGGCGAAGAACGGCCAGGACGCCGTCGCCACCCTGAAGAAGGCGCTCGACAACGTGCGCCCCACGCTCGAGGTCCGCAGCCGCCGTGTCGGTGGCTCGACCTACCAGGTTCCGGTCGAGGTCAAGCCGCACCGTGCGAACACCCTCGCGCTGCGCTGGCTCGTGAGCTACGCCAAGGGTCGTCGTGAGAAGACGATGACCGAGCGTCTCCAGAACGAGATCCTGGACGCGTCGAACGGCCTGGGTGCCGCGGTCAAGCGCCGTGAGGACACCCACAAGATGGCCGAGTCGAACCGCGCGTTCGCTCACTACCGCTGGTAACCCCTTCGACGGGCTCAGGGACCCTTCCGCGTTCCTGGGCCCGTCGCACCCCCTCTTCGCAGTACACCTGCTGCTCCAATAGATAAGGACACTCCTGTGGCACAAGACGTGCTCACGGACCTGAGCAAGGTCCGCAACATCGGCATCATGGCGCACATCGATGCCGGCAAGACCACGACGACCGAGCGCATCCTGTTCTACACGGGCGTCAACCACAAGCTCGGCGAGACGCACGACGGCGCGTCGACCACCGACTGGATGGAGCAGGAGAAGGAGCGCGGCATCACGATCACGTCTGCCGCCGTGACCTGCTTCTGGAACAAGAACCAGATCAACATCATCGACACCCCCGGTCACGTGGACTTCACGGTCGAGGTGGAGCGCTCGCTCCGCGTCCTCGACGGCGCGGTCGCTGTGTTCGACGGCAAGGAGGGCGTCGAGCCCCAGTCCGAGACCGTGTGGCGTCAGGCCGACAAGTACAACGTCCCCCGCATCTGCTTCGTCAACAAGATGGACAAGCTCGGCGCGGACTTCTACTTCACGGTCGACACGATCATCAACCGCCTCGGCGCGAAGCCGCTGGTGCTGCAGCTCCCGATCGGTGCCGAGAACGACTTCGTCGGCGTCATCGACCTCGTCGAGATGCGTGCTCTGGTCTGGCCCGGTGACGCCAAGGGTGACGTGACCATGGGCGCCTCCTACGAGGTGCAGGAGATCCCGGCCGACCTCAAGGACAAGGCCGAGGACTACCGCCAGCAGCTGCTGGAGACGGTCGCCGAGACCGACGAGGAGCTTCTCGAGAAGTTCTTCGGCGGCGAGGAGCTCACCGTCGCGGAGATCAAGGGCGCCATCCGCAAGATGGTCGTCGCCAGCGAGATCTACCCGGTCCTCTGCGGCTCCGCCTTCAAGAACCGCGGTGTGCAGCCGATGCTGGACGCCGTCGTCGACTACCTCCCGTCCCCGCTGGACGTGCCCGCCATCGAGGCGCACGACCCGAAGGACGAGGAGAAGATCATCGAGCGTCACCCCGACGCGAAGGACCCGTTCGCGGCCCTGGCCTTCAAGGTCGCCGTGCACCCGTTCTTCGGTCGTCTGACGTACGTGCGCGTCTACTCGGGCGAGCTCGAGTCGGGTGCCCAGGTCATCAACTCGACCAAGGGCAAGAAGGAGCGCATCGGGAAGATCTTCCAGATGCACGCCAACAAGGAGAACCCGGTCGACAAGCTGACCGCCGGCAACATCTACGCCGTCATCGGCCTGAAGGACACCACCACCGGTGACACCCTCGCCGACATCGCGCAGCCGGTCGTCCTCGAGTCGATGACGTTCCCGGAGCCGGTGATCGAGGTCGCCATCGAGCCGAAGACCAAGGCCGACCAGGAGAAGCTGGGTCTCGCGATCCAGAAGCTCGCTGAGGAGGACCCGACCTTCCGCACGGAGCTCAACCCCGAGACCGGTCAGACGACCATCAAGGGTATGGGCGAGCTGCACCTCGACATCCTCGTGGACCGCATGAAGCGCGAGTTCCGCGTCGAGGCGAACGTCGGCAAGCCGCAGGTCGCGTACCGCGAGACGATCCGCAAGGCCGTCGAGAAGCACGACTACACGCACAAGAAGCAGACCGGTGGATCGGGCCAGTTCGCCAAGATCCAGTTCAACATCGAGCCGCTCGAGCTCGACGGCGAGAAGACGTACGAGTTCGTGAACGCGGTCACCGGTGGCCGTATCCCGCGCGAGTACATCGGCTCGATCGACGCCGGTTTCCAGGACGCCATGAACGTCGGTGTCCTCGCGGGCTACCCGATGGTGGGCGTCAAGGCGACCATCGTCGACGGTGCGGCGCACGACGTCGACTCCTCGGAGATGGCGTTCAAGATCGCGGGCTCCATGGGCTTCAAGGAGGCCGCTCGCCGTGCCAACCCCGTGCTGCTCGAGCCGCTGATGGCCGTCGAGGTCCGTACTCCGGAGGAGTACATGGGCGACGTCATCGGCGACCTGAACTCGCGTCGTGGCCAGATCCAGTCGATGGAGGACGCCGCCGGCGTCAAGGTCGTGCGCGCCGCGGTGCCGCTGTCCGAGATGTTCGGCTACATCGGCGACCTGCGCTCGAAGACCTCGGGCCGTGCCGTCTACTCCATGGAGTTCGACAGCTACGCCGAGGTCCCGCGCGCGGTGGCCGACGAGATCGTCCAGAAGGCCAAGGGCGAGTAATTCTTCTGGGAGCCCTGGGTCGCTGAGCCTGTCGACGCACCCGGGGTTCCCAGGTCACCTACAACTTCACATTCCCTCTCTACTAAACTGAGAACCTAACCCGTAGAGAACCGGTCGCAAACCAGTGCCCGGCACCTCTACAACGACGTCCTGAGGAGGACCCAGTGGCTAAGGCCAAGTTCGAGCGGACCAAGCCGCACGTCAACATCGGAACGATCGGTCACGTCGACCACGGCAAGACCACGCTCTCCGCAGCGATCTCGAAGGTGCTTGCCGACAAGTACCCGTCCGACACGAACGTGCAGCGCGACTTCGCTTCCATCGACTCGGCGCCGGAAGAGCGCCAGCGCGGTATCACGATCAACATCTCGCACATCGAGTATGAGACCCCGAAGCGCCACTACGCACACGTTGACGCCCCCGGCCACGCCGACTACGTCAAGAACATGATCACGGGTGCGGCGCAGATGGACGGCGCGATCCTCGTCGTCGCGGCCACCGACGGCCCGATGGCGCAGACGCGCGAGCACGTTCTGCTCGCCAAGCAGGTCGGCGTCCCCTACCTGCTCGTCGCGCTGAACAAGTCCGACGCGGTCGACGACGAGGAGATCCTGGAGCTCGTCGAGCTCGAGGTCCGCGAGCTGCTCTCGAGCCAGGGCTTCGACGGCGACAACGCTCCCGTCGTCCGTGTCTCCGCTCTCAAGGCCCTCGAGGGCGACGAGAAGTGGGTCGACGCGATCCTCGAGCTCATGCAGGCTGTCGACGACAGCGTTCCGGACCCGGAGCGTGACCGCGACAAGCCGTTCCTCATGCCCGTCGAGGACGTCTTCACGATCACCGGTCGTGGCACCGTCGTCACGGGTCGCGCCGAGCGTGGCACCCTGGCCATCAACTCCGAGGTCGAGATCGTGGGTCTGCGCCCGACGCAGAAGACGACCGTCACCGGTATCGAGATGTTCCACAAGCAGCTCGACGAGGCATGGGCCGGCGAGAACTGTGGTCTGCTCCTCCGCGGCACCAAGCGCGAGGACGTGGAGCGCGGTCAGGTCATCGTGAAGCCGGGTTCGGTCACGCCGCACACCAACTTCGAGGGCACGGCCTACATCCTGTCCAAGGACGAGGGTGGCCGCCACAACCCCTTCTACACGAACTACCGTCCGCAGTTCTACTTCCGCACCACGGACGTCACCGGCGTCATCTCGCTGCCCGAGGGCACCGAGATGGTCATGCCCGGCGACACCACCGACATGACGGTCGAGCTGATCCAGCCGATCGCCATGGAGGAGGGCCTCGGCTTCGCCATCCGTGAGGGTGGTCGTACGGTCGGCGCCGGTACGGTGACGAAGATCATCAAGTAAGCATCCGCTTCCTCGCAGAGGGGTCGAGCCTTCGGGCTCGGCCCCTCTGTCGTTTTCCGCATCGAGGGTTCCGTCGCTCGGCTCTGCCCTGCACAATGAGGTGGTCCGGCGGGATCGCCGGACGCACACACCTCCGAAGGGGATTCACATGGGTATCGAGGACGCCGTCAACAAGGGCAAGGACCTGTACGAGCAGAACAAGGACAAGCTCGCCGAAGCGGTCAAGAGCGAGCAGGCCGAGGACATCAGCGACAAGGTCCTCGACGGCGTCGCCGACTTCGCGAAGAAGATCGCACCCGGCGCCGCCGACAAGATCGACGAGATCCGCGAGAGCGCTGACAAGAGCATCGGCAACGAGTAGAGCCGGACGTCTCCGCGAAGAGCGGCGGTCCCCGCACCCGGGACCGCCGCTCTTCCGCGTCGGGGAGAAGCGCGGCGCCCTCGGATGTGGCGGATTCTCCGAGGGATCGAGTAGGATCGTCTCGACCGCCTGGGGATCTTGCGGTCGGGGCGCCGAAGGGGTTCGGCTCCCGAATCACGCGGGTCTTCCGCGTTCACACTGGGGAAAGCGATCTTGGGGATCATCGTGCGACGCGCGCACTCCGTGCGCCTGAGCGTCTCCCCGCCTGCGCGGCGGGTCTTCCGCCGTGCCCTCGGTCGAGGCGTCCGGCGTCCCTTCACGCCGGATTCCTCGCGTTCGGTGTGCCCCCTCGCACCGGACGCCCTCCCCAAGCGGGGCGAGGCATGGGGATGCCTCGCCCCGCGCTCCTCTGCGCGCTGAGCTCCCGCGGCGACGAGGTTCGCTGGGAGTCCGGTGAGCGCGACACGCCCGGGTTTGCAGAAGTGAAATCCGCCGTGGCAGAATAGACAGGTTCGATATTCCGTCGCCGCTGTGCGTGCGCCGGATCACTGCCAGGGCAGTGCATAGACGGCGCCTCCTCCGGGAGGCTGCAGGGTTCTAGGCCGCGGGTAGCAGAACACAATCCCGACACCTTCATCATCGAGGGCACTGCCGTGCGCGGCGGGGGTCGGGCATCCGTTCACCTTCGGGTGGGCGGCTGACAGCAGAACAGTGGTGCAGCCTCTTCGACAGGCTCCCGGGCCGCGAGGTCGAGGAGTCCGAGAAGACGAGTGCCGAGGCGCGAACAGCGCCGACGTGCGTCCAATGCCCCAGGGCCACCCGGTCCAGGACGGTAAGACGCTGAAAGAGAGAGAGCAGACAATGGCGGGACAGAAGATCCGCATTCGCCTGAAGTCGTATGACCACGAGGTCATCGACACGTCCGCACGCAAGATCGTCGACACCGTGACCCGTGCGGGCGCGACCGTCGTCGGCCCCGTGCCCCTTCCGACCGAGAAGAACGTCGTGTGCGTCATCCGGTCGCCCCACAAGTACAAGGACAGCCGCGAGCACTTCGAGATGCGCACCCACAAGCGTCTGATCGACATCGTCGACCCGACGCCCAAGGCCGTCGACTCGCTGATGCGTCTCGACCTGCCGGCTGACGTCAACATCGAGATCAAGCTCTGAGGTCCGCCATGGTTGACATCAACTCCAAGGTTTCCAAGGGCATGCTCGGCACCAAGCTCGGCATGACCCAGGTCTGGAACGAGAACGGCAAGCTCGTTCCCGTCACCGTCATCGAGCTCGCCCCGAACGTGGTCACCCAGATCCGTACCCCCGAGAAGGACGGCTACAACGCCGTGCAGATCGCGTACGGCCAGATCGACCCCCGCAAGGTGAACAAGCCCCTCTCGGCTCACTTCGAGGCTGCCGGCGTCACGCCGCGTCGCCACGTGACCGAGGTCCGCACGGCCGACGCCGCCGACTACACCCTGGGCCAGGAGCTCACGGTGGACGGCACGTTCGAGGCCGGCCAGCTCGTCGACGTCGTCGGCACGAGCAAGGGCAAGGGCACCGCCGGTGTCATGAAGCGCCACAACTTCAAGGGCGTCTCGGCATCGCACGGTGCACACCGCAACCACCGCAAGCCCGGCTCCATCGGCGCATCGTCGACCCCGAGCCGCGTCTTCAAGGGCATGCGCATGGCCGGCCGTATGGGTGGCGAGCGCGTGACCGTCCTCAACCTCACGGTGCACGCCATCGACATCGAGAAGGGACTCATGCTCGTCAAGGGCGCCGTCCCCGGTGCTCGCGGCCGCATCGTCTACGTCCGCAACGCAGTGAAGGGTGCCTGATCATGGCTGACTCCACTCTCGCGCTCGACGTCCTCAAGGCAGACGGCAAGAAGGCAGGCTCCGTCGAGCTTCCCGCCGCTCTGTTCGACGTCAAGACGAACATCCCGCTCATCCACCAGGTCGTCGTCGCGCAGCTCGCGGCGGCTCGCCAGGGCACGCACTCGACCAAGCGTCGTGGTGAGGTCTCCGGTGCCGGCCGCAAGCCCTTCAAGCAGAAGGGCACGGGTAACGCCCGTCAGGGCTCGATCCGCGCGCCGCACATGACCGGCGGTGGCATCGTGCACGGCCCGAAGCCGCGCGACTACTCGCAGCGCACCCCCAAGAAGATGATCGCGGCCGCCCTGCTGGGCGCGCTCAGCGACCGCTTCCGCGGCGACCGCCTGCACGCGATCGACACGTTCGGCACCGACGGCGCGCCGTCGACCAAGGCTGCTGCGGGCTTCCTCGCCCAGGTCGCCACGTCGAAGAACGTCCTCGTGGTCATCGAGCGCGGCGACGAGCTCGCGCTCAAGAGCCTGCGCAACCTCGGCAACGTGCACCTGCTGTCGTACGACCAGCTCAACGCCTACGACGTGCTCGTCTCCGACGACATCGTCTTCACCCAGGCCGCGCTCGAGGGCTTCATCGCCTCCAAGTCCGGCGCCAACCAGGAGGTCTCCGCATGAGCGAGCAGGCATCTGTTCTCCAGACGGCCCTGAACAAGGACCCGCGCGACATCATCCTGAAGCCGGTCGTGTCCGAGAAGAGCTACGGCCTGATCGACGAGGGCAAGTACACGTTCCTCGTCGACCCGCGCGCTTCGAAGACCGAGATCAAGCTCGCCATCGAGAAGATCTTCGGCGTCAAGGTCGCGTCCGTCAACACGATCAACCGCGTCGGCAAGGCCCGTCGCACCCGCTTCGGCACCGGTAAGCGCAAGGACACCAAGCGCGCCATCGTGAGCCTGAAGTCGGGCACCATCGACATCTTCACGGCAATCGGCTGATCCGGGGGATAAAGGACAATCATGGCTATTCGCAAGTACAAGCCCACGACCCCGGGCCGTCGCGGCTCGTCGGTGGCTGACTTCGCCGAGATCACCCGATCGACGCCGGAGAAGTCGCTGCTGCGCCCGATCTCGAAGACCGGTGGTCGCAACAACCAGGGCCGCATCACGACCCGTCACATCGGTGGAGGCCACAAGCGCCAGTACCGCGTCATCGACTTCCGTCGCAATGACAAGGACGGCGTGAACGCCAAGGTCGCTCACATCGAGTACGACCCCAACCGCACCGCGCGCATCGCGCTGCTGCACTACTTCGACGGCGAGAAGCGCTACATCCTCGCGCCGGCGAAGCTGAAGCAGGGCGACATCGTCGAGTCGGGCCCCGCGGCGGACATCAAGCCGGGAAACAACCTCCCGCTGAAGAACATCCCGACGGGTACCGTCATCCACGCCATCGAGCTCCGCCCCGGCGGCGGCGCGAAGATGGCGCGCTCGGCCGGTGCATCGGTCCGCCTCGTCGCCAAGGACGGCCCCTACGCCCAGCTGCGTCTGCCCTCCGGTGAGATCCGCAACGTCGATGCGCGCTGCCGCGCGACCATCGGCGAGGTCGGCAACGCCGAGCAGTCGAACATCAACTGGGGCAAGGCCGGCCGCATGCGCTGGAAGGGCGTCCGCCCGACCGTCCGCGGTGTCGCGATGAACCCGGTCGACCACCCGCACGGTGGTGGTGAGGGCAAGACGTCCGGTGGACGTCACCCCGTCTCCCCGTGGGGTCAGGCCGAGGGCCGCACCCGCCACGCCAACAAGGAAAGCGACAAGTACATCGTGCGTCGTCGCAACGCCGGCAAGAAGCGCAAGTAGGAGTAAGAGAAGATGCCTCGCAGTCTCAAGAAGGGCCCCTTCGTCGACGAGCACCTGCTTCGCAAGGTGGTCGTGCAGAACGAAGCCGGCACGAAGAACGTCATCAAGACCTGGTCCCGCCGGTCCATGATCATCCCGGCCATGCTGGGTCACACGATCGCGGTCCACGACGGTCGCAAGCACATCCCCGTGTTTGTCTCCGAGACCATGGTCGGTCACAAGCTGGGCGAGTTCGCGCCCACCCGCACCTTCCGCGGCCACGAGAAGGACGACAAGAAGGGCCGCCGCCGCTGACGCGGTGGCGATAGAGGAGAGAGAAATGGTGGAGTCCATCGCACGCGTGCGACACATCCGCGTGACCCCTCAGAAGGCTCGTCGTGTCGTCGCGCTCATCAAGGGCAAGCAGGCCCAGGAGGCTCTGGCGATCCTGAAGTTCGCTCAGCAGTCCGCCAGTGAGCCGATCTACAAGCTTGTCGCGTCGGCCATGGCCAACGCGCAGGTCAAGGCGGATCGTGACGGCGAGTACCTCGACGAGCAGGACCTGTACGTGGCTAACGCCTACGTCGACGAGGGCACGACGCTCAAGCGTTTCCAGCCCCGTGCACAGGGTCGCGCTTTCCAGATCAAGAAGCGCACGAGCCACATCACGGTCGTGCTCTCGACGCCGGAGGCGGCTCCTGCCGCGGCCGGCGACAGCAACAAGAAGGCGAGCAAGTAATGGGACAGAAGGTCAACCCGTACGGCTTCCGCCTCGGCATCACCACGGACCACGTGTCGCGCTGGTTCTCCGACTCGACGAAGCCGGGTCAGCGTTACGCCGACTACGTGGCCGAGGACATCAAGATCCGTCGCCTGCTGCAGACGCAGCTCGACCGTGCCGGCGTCTCGAACATCGAGATCGAGCGCACCCGTGACCGCGTCCGCGTCGACATCCACACCGCCCGTCCGGGCATCGTGATCGGTCGTCGTGGTGCAGAGGCCGAGCGCATCCGCGGCGACCTCGAGAAGCTCACGGGCAAGCAGATCCAGCTGAACATCCTCGAGGTCAAGAACCCCGAGGCCGACGCTCAGCTGGTCGCCCAGGGCATCGCCGAGCAGCTCTCGGCTCGTGTGGCGTTCCGCCGCGCGATGCGCAAGGGTCTGCAGGGCGCGCAGCGCGCCGGCGCCAAGGGCATCCGCATCCAGGTCTCGGGCCGTCTCGGCGGCGCGGAGATGAGCCGGTCGGAGTTCTACCGCGAGGGTCGTGTGCCGCTGCACACGCTGCGCGCGAACATCGACTACGGCTTCTACGAGGCCAAGACCACCTTCGGCCGCATCGGCGTGAAGGTGTGGATCTACAAGGGCGACCTCACCGCCAAGGAGCTCGCGCGCGAGCAGGCCAACGCGCCGAAGTCGCGCCGTGACGACCGTGGTGACCGCCGCCGTGCCCCGCGCAACGAGGCACCTGTTGCAGAAGGAGCGTCGGCATAATGCTCATCCCCCGTAAGGTCAAGTACCGCAAGCAGCACCACCCGGGGCGCTCGGGTCAGGCCACCGGCGGCACGAAGGTCTCCTTCGGCGAGTACGGTATCCAGGCCCTCACCCCCGCGTACGTGACGAACCGTCAGATCGAGTCCGCTCGTATCGCGATGACCCGTCACATCAAGCGTGGCGGCAAGGTGTGGATCAACATCTACCCGGACCGTCCGCTCACGAAGAAGCCGGCCGAGACCCGCATGGGTTCCGGTAAGGGTTCCCCCGAGTGGTGGGTCGCCAACGTCAAGCCGGGCCGCGTCCTCTTCGAGGTCGCGGGTGTCGACGAGCAGCTCGCTCGCGAGGCACTGACCCGTGCAATCCACAAGCTGCCGCTCAAGGCACGCATCATCAAGCGCGAGGAGGGCGACGCGTAATGGCGATCGGCACCAAGGAGCTCGCTCCGGCAGAGCTCGACACGTTCGAAGACCAGCGCCTCGTTGAGGAGCTGCGCAAGGCCAAGGAGGAGCTGTTCAACCTCCGTTTCCAGTCGGCCACCGGCCAGCTGGAGAGCCACGGCCGCATCCGCGCCGTCAAGCGCGACATCGCGCGCCTCTACACGGTGATCCGCGAGCGCGAGCTGGGCATCCGTGCGACGCCCGCTCCGGTCGAGGCTCCCGCGAAGAAGGCGACCAAGTCGAAGGCGAAGAAGGCGGACGCCGCCGAGGACGCCCCGAAGGAAGAGGCTGAGTGATGGCCACCAAGAAGGAAGCGACTGTGGAGACGCAGGCCGCAGGACACGAGTCGTCCGAGCACGACGTCCGCGACTCCGCTGCCCGCGGCTACCGCAAGGCCCGCCGTGGCTATGTCGTCAGCGACAAGATGGACAAGACGATCGTCGTCGAGGTCGAGGACCGCGTGAAGCACCCGCTTTACGGCAAGGTCATCCGCCGGACGTCGAAGGTCAAGGCGCACGATGAGGCGAACTCCGCCGGCATCGGCGACCTGGTCCTGATCAACGAGACCCGCCCGCTGAGCGCCACCAAGCGCTGGCGTCTGGTGGAGATTCTGGAGAAGGCCAAGTGATTCAGCAGGAGTCCCGCCTCAAGGTCGCCGACAACACCGGCGCCAAGGAGCTGCTCACGATCCGCGTCCTCGGTGGCTCGCGCCGCCGCTACGCCGGTCTGGGCGACACCATCGTCGCGACCGTCAAGGACGCGATCCCCGGTGGCAACGTCAAGAAGGGCGACGTCGTCAAGGCGGTCATCGTCCGCACCAAGAAGGAGACCCGTCGTCCCGACGGCTCCTACATCAAGTTCGACGAGAACGCCGCCGTCATCCTGAAGAACGACGGGGAGCCCCGCGGCACCCGTATCTTCGGGCCGGTCGGCCGTGAGCTTCGCGACAAGAAGTTCATGAAGATCGTCTCGCTGGCACCGGAGGTCATCTGATCATGGCGAAGATCAAGAAGGGCGACCTGGTTCAGGTCATCTCGGGCGCCAAGCCCGAGCGTGGTGGCGACCGCGGCAAGCAGGGCAAGGTCCTCGACGTCCTCGTCGGGCAGAACCGTGTCGTCGTCGAAGGCGTCAACTACGTCACCAAGCACACGCGCGTCGGTCAGACGCAGCGTGGCACCAAGACGGGTGGCCTCGAGACCATCGAGGCGCCCATCCACATCTCGAACGTCGCACTCGTCGACCCCTCGACCAAGAAGCCGACCAAGGTCGGCCACCGGGTCGAGGAGCAGACCAAGGACGGCGTGAAGCGCACCGTCCGCGTGCGCTTCGCGAAGAAGAGCGGTAAGGACCTCTGATGGCAACGACCGACGCTGCGGTGGCTGGCAAGATCCAGCCCCGCCTGAAGGCGAAGTACAACGCCGAGATCAAGAAGGCTCTGCAGGACGAGTTCGGCTACGAGAACGTCATGCAGATCCCCGGCCTGGTCAAGGTCGTCGTGAACACCGGTGTCGGCGAGGCTGCTCGCGACAGCAAGGTGATCGATGGGGCGGTCGACGACCTCACCAAGATCACCGGCCAGAAGCCGATCGTCACCAAGGCCCGCAAGTCCATCGCGCAGTTCAAGCTGCGTGAGGGCCAGGCCATCGGCGCGCACGTCACCCTCCGTGGCGACCGTGCGTGGGAGTTCGTGGACCGCCTGGTGTCGCTCGCGCTGCCCCGCATCCGCGACTTCCGCGGTCTGTCGGGCAAGCAGTTCGACGGCAACGGCAACTACACCTTCGGTCTCCAGGAGCAGAGCGTGTTCCACGAGATCGATCAGGACAAGATCGACCGCGTCCGTGGTTTCGACATCACTGTCGTGACCTCGGCGAAGACGGACGACGAGGGACGCGCGCTGCTGCGTCACCTCGGCTTCCCGTTCCGCGCGGACGACGCCCAGGCGTGACCCTTCGACGGGCTCAGTGGTCTCCGTGTCACTGAGCCCGTCGATGTGCACGTACAATTGAAGATTGCGTGCTCATCGCAGGCCGTCTGTCGTGTAACGGCAGCCGGAACCTCATGATCGAAAGTAGACAACAATGACAATGACAGACCCGGTCGCAGACATGCTGACCCGTCTGCGCAACGCGAACTCGGCGCACCACGACACCGTGACGCTGCCGTCGAGCAAGCTCAAGACGCACATCGCAGAGATCCTCCAGCAGGAGGGCTACATCGCCGGTTGGGAGACCTCCGACGCTCGCGTGGGCAAGAACCTCACGCTGACGCTGAAGTACGGTCCGAACCGCGAGCGCTCGATCGCGGGCATCAAGCGCGTGTCGAAGCCCGGCCTGCGCGTGTACGCGAAGTCGACCGAGATCCCCACGGTCCTCGGCGGCCTCGGCGTGGCCATCCTGTCCACCTCCTCCGGTCTCCTCACGGACCGCCAGGCTGAGCAGAAGGGCGTGGGCGGAGAAGTTCTCGCCTACGTGTGGTAATCCGAAATGTCGCGTATTGGACGACTTCCCATCGACGTTCCCGCGGGCGTGACCGTTTCGGTCGACGGCCGTGAGGTCGCGGTGAAGGGCCCCAAGGGTGAGCTCACCCTCACGGTGGCCAGCCCCATCGAGGTGTCGGTCGAGGAGAACCAGGTTCTCGTCACCCGCCCCGACGACGAGCGCGAGTCCCGGTCTCTCCACGGCCTGACCCGCACGCTCATCAACAACAACATCATCGGCGTGACCCAGGGCTACACCAAGGGTCTCGAGGTCGTCGGCACCGGTTACCGCGTGCAGCAGAAGGGGAACTCGGTCGAGTTCGCCCTCGGCTTCTCGCACCCGGTCCTGATCGACCCGCCCGCCGGCATCACGCTCACGGTCGAGGGCACGAACAAGCTCACCGTCAGCGGGATCGACAAGCAGGCCGTCGGTGAGGCGGCTGCGAACATCCGCAAGATCCGCAAGCCCGAACCGTACAAGGGCAAGGGTGTGCGCTACGCCGGCGAGAACGTGCGTCGCAAGGCCGGAAAGAGTGGTAAGTAACCATGGCTCTCAAGTCAAAGTCTGACGCCCGCGCGCGTCGTCACGCCCGTCTTCGCAAGAAGATCGTGGGCACCGAGGTGCGTCCGCGCCTCGTCGTCAACCGTTCGGCGCGTCACGTCTTCGTGCAGCTCGTCGACGACAGCAAGGGCCACACGGTCGCCTCGGCCTCGACGCTCGAGACCGACCTGCGTTCGCTGGATGGCGACAAGACCGCCAAGGCTCGCAAGGTCGGCGAGCTCCTCGCCGAGCGCGCGAAGGCCGCAGGCGTTTCCGAGGCAGTGTTCGACCGTGGCGGCAACCGCTACGCGGGTCGTGTCGCCGCCATCGCCGACGGCGCCCGTGAAGGGGGTCTGGCACTGTGAGTGACAACAAGGAGAACGAAGTGACCGAAGCGGCTGCTGCCACTTCCGAGACGGCCGCCGGCACCACGCAGGCTGAGCCCTCTCGCGACCAGCGGGACGGCCGCCGCGGCGGACGTGACCGTAACCAGGGCGGCCGCGACCGCAACTCGCGCGACCGCGGCGACAACCAGTTCCTGGAGCGCGTCGTCACCATCAACCGCGTCTCGAAGGTCGTGAAGGGTGGTCGTCGCTTCAGCTTCACCGCTCTCGTGGTCGTCGGTGACGGCAACGGTCTGGTGGGCGTCGGCTACGGCAAGGCCCGTGAGGTCCCCCTGGCGATCTCGAAGGGTGTCGAAGAGGCCAAGCGCAACTTCTTCCGCGTCCCGCGCGTCGGCAGCACCATCCCGCACCCCGTGCAGGGTGAGTCGGCCGCCGGTGTGGTGCTCCTGCGCCCCGCCGCCGCCGGTACCGGTGTCATCGCCGGTGGTCCGGTCCGCGCCGTGCTCGAGTGCGCCGGCATCCACGACGTGCTGTCCAAGTCGCTCGGCTCGTCGAACACGATCAACATCGTGCACGCGACGGTCACCGCCCTGAAGGAGCTCGAGGAGCCCCGCGCCGTCGCCGCACGCCGTGGTCTCGAGTTCGACCAGGTCGCCCCGGCCCGGCTCGTCCGCGCCGAGGCCGAGGCCATCGCCGCACAGAAGGTAGGTGCCTGATGGCCGCGCGACTCAAGGTCACGCAGATCAAGTCCAAGGTGAGCGAGAAGCAGAACCAGCGCGACACGCTGCGCAGCCTCGGTCTCAAGCGGATCGGTGACACCACCGTCCGCCCCGACGACGCGCAGACGCGCGGCTACGTCAAGACCGTCGCCCACCTCGTCAAGGTTGAGGAGATCGACTAATGGCTGAGAAGAACGAGGCCGTCGAGGCCGAGAAGGCCACCAAGAAGGCGGCGGCTCCCAAGGCCGACGCTGCCAAGAAGCCCGCCGCGAAGAAGGCACCGGCCAAGACCAGTGCCGCCGACGCCAAGGCTGACGGCTCCGCGAAGGCTGCGCCGAAGAAGGACGCCCCGGCGTCCCGCCCCGGTGTGCTGAAGGTCCACCACCTGCGTCCCGTCCCCGGGTCCAACACCGCGAAGACCCGTGTCGGTCGCGGTGAGGGCTCGAAGGGCAAGACGGCCGGTCGCGGCACGAAGGGCACCAAGGCCCGCAACACCGTGCGCGTCGGCTTCGAGGGTGGCCAGATGCCGCTGCACATGCGCACGCCGAAGCTGCGTGGCTTCAAGAACCCGTTCCGCGTCGAGTACCAGGTCGTGAACCTGGAGAAGCTCGCGGAGCTCTACCCCCAGGGTGGCGACGTCACCGTCAGCGACCTGGTCGCCAAGGGTGCGGTTCGCAAGAACGAGAAGGTCAAGGTTCTCGGCAACGGCGACATCGCCGTGAAGCTCACCGTCGCGGTCGACAAGGTCTCGGGTTCTGCCGAGCAGAAGATCGTGGCTGCGGGCGGATCCGTCAAGTAACCACTGAGGAAGAGGGGTCGGAGATTCTCCGGCCCCTCTTCTGGTTCGGCGGGGGAGAAGCCGACCGCACGCATTCCCCCGGCCTCGGAGTGGGTTACCCTGGTGTTTCAGCCGCCCCTCGGGGGTTCGGCCACCTTTTCAGGAGGAACGTTCTTGTTTAGCGCCATCGCGCGGATCTTCCGCACGCCCGACCTGCGTCGGAAGATCGGTTTCACTCTCGCGATCATCGCGATCTACCGCCTCGGCTCGAACGTCCCCGCGCCGTTCGTCAACTTCCCGAACGTCGAGCAGTGTCTCGCGGCCAACGCCGGCACCGAGGGTCTGCTCGGACTCGTCAACCTCTTCTCCGGAGGCGCGCTGCTGCAGCTGTCGATCTTCGCGCTCGGCGTCATGCCGTACATCACCGCGACGATCATCACCCAGCTCCTGCGCGTCGTCATCCCGCACTTCGAGGCGCTGCACAAGGAAGGCCAGGCCGGGCAGGCCAAGCTGACCCAGTACACGCGGTACCTCACTATCGCCCTCGCGCTCCTGCAGTCCACGACGCTCGTCACCGTGGCCCGCACCGGCCAGCTCTTCGGTACGACCGACATCGGCGCGTGTACCCAGCTCCTCACGAACGACGTCTGGTGGGCGCAGGTGCTCATCATCATGGCGATGACGGCCGGTACCGGTCTGATCATGTGGTTCGCCGAACTCGTCACCGAGCGCGGCATCGGCAACGGCATGTCGCTGCTGATCTTCACCTCGATCGCCGCGACGTTCCCCGGCGCGATGTCGATCATCTGGCAGACCCGGGGCTTCGAGGTCTTCCTCCTCGTGCTGCTCGTCGGCATCATCGTGATGGGACTCGTGGTGTTCGTCGAGCAGTCGCAGCGGCGCATCCCCGTGCAGTACGCGAAGCGCATGGTGGGCCGTCGCACCTACGGCGGCACGAACACGTACATCCCGATCAAGGTGAACATGGCCGGTGTGATCCCCGTCATCTTCGCCTCGTCGCTGCTGTACATCCCCGCGCTCATCGCCCAGTTCAACACCCCGCAGGACGGCTCCACCCCGCCCGCGTGGGTCAGCTGGGTCAGCGCGAACTTCACCACCGGCAACAGCCCGATCTACATGGCGGCATACTTCCTGCTGATCATCGGGTTCACCTACTTCTACGTCGCGATCACGTTCAACCCGGTCGAGGTCGCCGACAACATGAAGAAGTACGGCGGCTTCATCCCCGGGATCCGGGCCGGCCGTCCGACCGCGGAGTACCTGGACTACGTGCTCACCCGCATCACGCTCCCCGGTTCCCTCTACCTGGGCCTGATCGCCCTGATCCCGCTCATCGCGCTCGCGACGGTCGGTGCCAACCAGAACTTCCCGTTCGGTGGCGCGTCGATCCTCATCATCGTCGGCGTGGGTCTCGAGACGGTCAAGCAGATCGACGCCCAGCTGCAGCAGCGACACTACGAAGGACTTCTCCGATGACAGTGCCCCACCTGGTCCCTGAGCCCGTCGAAGGGCACCGACCCACTGCCCGTTTGCTCATCGTCGGCCCCCAGGGTTCCGGCAAGGGCACCCAGGGTGTGCGCATCGCCGAGTCCTACGGCATCCCGGTCGTCTCGACCGGCGACATCTTCCGCGCGAACATCAAGGAGGGGACGCCGCTCGGCCAGCAGGTCACCGCGATCCTCGACAAGGGCGACCTGGTGCCGGACGAGCTGACCAGCGAGATCGTGCGCGACCGGCTGAGCCAGGAGGACGCGGAGAACGGCTTCCTCCTCGACGGCTACCCCCGCAACACCGCGCAGGTGGCGCACCTCGATGCGTTCCTCGAAGGACGCGGCGAGGCGCTGGACGCGGTGATCCTCCTCGACGTCCCGCGGGAGGAGAGCATCGCCCGCCTCGCCCTTCGCGCTGCGGAGCAGGGGCGTTCCGACGACACCGACGAA
Organism: Microbacterium sp. C-MGS6; assembly: GCF_058140415.1. Lineage (NCBI taxonomy): Bacteria > Bacillati > Actinomycetota > Actinomycetes > Micrococcales > Microbacteriaceae > Microbacterium > Microbacterium sp. C-MGS6. Next base: position 2,773,915 of record NZ_CM176934.1, on the reverse strand, counting down.
GCCATCGCGCACCGACTCGACATCTACGAGAAGGAGACGGCGCCGATCATCGAGGTCTACAGCAGCCGCGGCATCGTCGACCGCATCGACGGTGTGGGCTCGCTCGAGGAGATCACGGAGCGCATCGCCGCCGCTCTGGCCGCTCGCGGGCTGCGTTCCCCCGCCTCCGCCGCCTGAGATGTTCCGCCGCTCGATCTACAAGACCCCGGCTCAGCTACGAGCCATGGTCGAACCCGGCCTCATCACCGCCGAGGCCCTGGACGCCGTCCGCGCCCTCATCAAGCCGGGGGTGAAGACGATCGAGCTCGACGCCGCCGCGAACCGCGCCATCCTGCAGCGGGGTGCGGAGTCGAACTTCCAGCTCGTCAAGGGCTATCACCACACGATCTGCGTCTCGGTCAACGAGCAGGTCGTGCACGGCATCCCGGGGGAGCGGGTCCTCCAGCCCGGCGACATCGTCTCGGTCGACTGCGGAGCCCAGTTCGAGGGCTGGAACGGCGACAGCGCGATCACCGTCGTCGTCCCGGATCCCGAACACCCTGAGCTCGTGGCCCGCCGTGAGGAGCTCTCGCGTGTGACGGAGGGGTCGATGTGGGCGGGGATCGCCGCGATGGCCTCGGCGTCCTCGATCGACGAGATCGGCGCCGCGATCCAGGACTACATCGAGGCGCAGGGGCCGTCCGCCGTGAGCGGCGAGCCCTACGGCATCCTCCGCGAGTACGTCGGTCACGGCATCGGTCGGAAGATGCACGAGGCGCCCAGCGTCTTCAACTACCGGACACCAGACCGCGGCGCGGACGTGAAGCCAGGACTCGTGCTCGCCATCGAGCCGATGGTCACCGCCGGGGGTGAGGCGACGTTCGTGGAGGACGACGACTGGACGGTCACCACGGTCGACGGCACCGACGGCTCACATTGGGAACATAGCGTCGCCCTGCATGATGGGGGCATCTGGGTGCTCACCGCGCCCGATGGTGGAAGAGCCGGACTCGCCCCGTTCGGGGTCGAGCCTCGAGAGATCGGAAAGTAATGGCAGCGGCGAAGAGCAACACCAACTGGTTCGCGATCGGCGTCTCCATCGCCGTCGTCGTGGTCCTGGTGGCCCTCGGCGGACTCGTGGTGTTCCTCAACAACCAGGCGACGTCTCCCGGCGCCACCCCGTCCGCCAGCGACAACTTCGACGCCGAGGCCGGCTCCGTCTCCATGGGCGACGGCGACACGACCGTGTCGGTCTTCCTCGACTTCCAGTGCCCGGTCTGCAAGTCCTTCGAGGACCAGTTCGGTGCGGCGCTCGAGGCGAAGGCCCAGAGCGGGGAGATCACGCTCGAGCAGCACCCCATCGCGATCCTCGACCGCTTCTCGCAGGGCACCGAGTTCTCCTCCCGTTCGGCCGGCGCGGCGTTCTGCGTCGCCGAGTCGGACTCCGACCTGTACTTCGACTACGCCAAGGTCCTGTTCGAGAACCAGCCGGCGGAGAACACCCCCGGCCTGACGAACGAACAGCTCGCCGAGTTCGCCACCCAGGTCGGCGCGGGCGACGACGTCGTGTCCTGCATCACGGACGAGACGTACCGCAAGTTCGGCGCCGCACAGGCGAAGAGCAACGACATCCAGGGCACGCCGACCGTCGAGATCGACGGAGAGCGCCTCGACCTGCAGAACCAGGAAGACATGAAGCGGTTCACCGACCTGCTCGGCTGACACCCGCCCATCCGCTCGACGCCCCGTCCGGCCAAGTTGCCGGATGGGGCATCGTCGGATAACATAGATCTTTGGTGCCTTGTGCCATGCGTTCGGCGTGTCCGATCCGGCCCGGTACCGCACACCACCCACCCACCGCAGATCGACCGATCTGCAGAAGCGTCAGCGAGGCTATGGCTAAGAAAGACGGTGTCATCGAGATCGAGGGCGTGATCTCCGAGGCTCTCCCCAACGCGATGTTCCGCGTTGAGCTCAGCAACGGACACAAGGTCCTGGCAACGATCTCCGGAAAGATGCGGCAGAACTACATCCGCATCATCCCCGAGGACCGTGTGGTCGTGGAGCTCAGCCCCTACGACCTGACCCGCGGCCGCATCGTCTACCGCTACCGCTGATCGGTCGAGAAGTAACACCCCAGGCTCCGCGCCTGCCCGGTGAAGACAGCGAACAGGAAACATCATGAAGGTCAACCCCAGCGTCAAGCCGATCTGCGACCACTGCAAGGTGATCCGCCGCCACGGCCGCGTCATGGTGATCTGCAAGAGCAACCCGCGTCACAAGCAGCGCCAGGGCTGAGCGCCCCCGCTGCGTGAGCGCCGCTCTCGCAATCTCATAACTCAATACGAAACGGCAGGATCAGACGCTTCGATCCTTCGACAGGCTCAGGAACCCAGGTTCCCGCCTGTCGGACGACGCGGAGCTGACACCTCGGGGCGGAGGCCCGGGCACCGATCCTGCTCCACACCTCCACAACACCCAGGAGAACCGCATGGCACGTCTTGCCGGCGTTGACATCCCGCGCGACAAGCGCGTGGTGATCGCCCTTACCTACATCTACGGCGTCGGCCGTACCCGCTCCGTCGAGATCCTCAAGGCGACCGACATCGACGAGAGCATCCGCGTGAAGGACCTCAGCGACGACCAGCTCGTCGCCCTCCGCGACTACATCGAAGGCAACTACAAGGTGGAGGGTGACCTGCGCCGCGAGGTCGCCGCAGACATCCGCCGCAAGGTCGAGATCGGCTCCTACGAGGGCATCCGCCACCGTCGTGGTCTCCCGGTCCGCGGTCAGCGCACCAAGACCAACGCCCGTACCCGCAAGGGCCCGAAGCGCACCGTCGCCGGCAAGAAGAAGGCCCGCTAAGCAGCGGCCAGGGACTAGGAGAACACTTTCATGGCTGCACCCAAGGCCGCCGCGCGCAAGCCGCGCCGCAAGGAAAAGAAGAACATCGCGCTGGGCCAGGCCCACATCAAGTCGACGTTCAACAACACCATCGTTTCGATCACCGACCCGTCCGGCGCCGTCATCGCCTGGGCCTCGTCGGGTGGCGTGGGCTTCAAGGGCTCCCGCAAGTCGACCCCGTACGCCGCCGGCATGGCAGCGGAGTCCGCTGCCCGCCAGGCTGCGGAGCACGGCGTGAAGAAGGTCGACGTCCTCGTGAAGGGTCCGGGCTCCGGCCGCGAGACCGCGATCCGCTCGCTGCAGGCCGCCGGCCTCGAGGTGGGTTCGATCCAGGACGTTACCCCGCAGGCGCACAACGGCTGCCGTCCGCCGAAGCGCCGCCGCGTCTGATGCGTGTGCCGAGCCGCTCGTCCTTCGGGTCGAGCGGCTCGGCGCCCCGCGTGGGGCATCGACTTCCACAACTCAAGACCTCACCCCACCACATGTCATATAGCGGGCATGTGATCGAAAGGAACACAGAGTGCTTATTGCACAGCGTCCCACACTGACCGAGGAAAAGATCGTCGAGAACCGGAGCCGGTTCATCATCGAGCCTCTGGAGCCCGGCTTCGGCTACACGATCGGCAACGCGCTGCGCCGCAGCCTGCTGTCGTCGATCCCCGGTGCCGCTGTCACCAGCGTCCGCATCGACGGTGTGCTGCACGAGTTCAGCACGATCCCCGGCGTGAAGGAGGATGTCACCGAGATCATCCTCAACATCAAGCAGCTGGTCGTCTCCAGCGAGCGCGACGAGCCCATCACCGCGTACCTCCGCAAGACCGGTGCCGGTGAAGTGACCGCCGCCGACATCTCGGCTCCGGCCGGTGTCGAGGTGCACAACCCCGAGCTCGTCATCGCGACGCTGAACGACACCGCCAAGTTCGAGCTCGAGCTCACCATCGAGCGCGGCCGTGGCTACGTCTCCGCGACGCAGAACCGCAACGAGTACGCCGAGGCCGGTCAGATCCCGATCGACTCGATCTACTCGCCCGTGCTCAAGGTCAGCTACCGCGTCGACGCCACCCGTGCCGGTGAGCGCACCGACTTCGACAAGCTCATCCTCGACGTCGAGACCAAGTCGGCGATCAGCCCGCGCGACGCCGTCGCCTCGGCTGCCAAGACGCTCACCGAGCTGTTCGGTCTCGCCCGCGAGCTGAACGTCGAGGCCGAGGGCATCGAGATCGGCCCGGCGCCGGTGGAGGCTGTGAACTCCAGCGAGCTGTCGATGCCGATCGAGGACCTCGACCTGTCGGTCCGCTCGTACAACTGCCTGAAGCGTGAGGGCATCAACACCGTTTCTGAGCTCGTCGCCCTGTCGGAGACGCAGCTCATGAACATCCGCAATTTCGGCCAGAAGTCGGTCGACGAGGTGCGCGACAAGCTCATCTCGCTCGGTCTGTCGCTCAAGGATTCGGTGCCCGGTTTCGACGGCGCCCACTTCTACGGCGGCAGCGAAGACGAGTCCTTCTGATACCCGACCCTTTCTGACCAGGAGTTAGACGATTATGCCCAAGCCCACCAAGGGTCCCCGCCTCGGAGGCGGCCCCGCCCACGAGCGCCTGCTGCTTGCCAACCTCGCCGCTGCGCTGTACACCCACAAGTCGATCAAGACGACCGAGACGAAGGCCAAGCGCCTGCGTCCGCTCGCCGAGCGCCTCATCACCTTCGCCAAGCGCGGCGACCTGCACGCCCGCCGTCGCGTGCTGTCGGTCATCGGTGACAAGGAAGTCGTGCACGTCCTGTTCAACGAGATCGCTCCGCTCGTCGCGGACCGCGAGGGTGGCTACACGCGCATCACCAAGGTCGGCAACCGCAAGGGCGACAACGCTCCCATGGCCGTGATCGAGCTCGTCCTCGAGCCCGTCACCCCGAAGGCGAAGTCGACCAAGAAGGCCGCCGCGGCTCCGAAGGACGAGAAGCCCGCCGCCGAGGAGGCTCCCGCCGAGGAGACCGTCGAGGCTCCCGCGGACGAGACCCCTGCCGACGACACGGCTGCCGAGGCCGGCGCCGAGTCGCAGGCCGAGGGCGAGGCCGCTGAGGCCGCCGCCGAGGACGCTGTCGAGAAGAAGTCCGAGTAAGGACCTCTCTCCCCACGAAGCCCGCCGCCCCTTCCGGGGTGGCGGGCTTCGTCGTTCATCGAGGGGCGGTGATCCGGTAGCGTGCCCCCGGCCGTCCCTTCGTGGAGTAGTCCAGCGAGCGCACCGCCTGTCCGGTCGCCGCGAGGTGCTCCAGGTAGCGGCGGGCACTGACGCGGGAGATGGCCAGGTCGTCGCCGATCTCGGTCGCCGAGGCGTCGGGCCGGGCCACGAGGGCCGCAGAGACCCGCTCCAGCGTCTCCGCGCTCAGACCCTTCGGGAGGCCGTAGCGCTCCCGGAAGGCGATGATGGCGTCGGCCGCCTCGACCCGGCGAACGACGTCGTGCAGCTCGGTGTGGTCGCGGAGCAGGAGCGTCGCCCCCACATCGGCGGAGCCGTTCCCGGACGCCGTGCTCCGGGCGACGAGCACATGCGAGCCGACGATCACAGGGCGTCCCGCGGCCTCGCCCTCGCGGAGCACCGTGGCGAGCTCGGTGCCGAGGACCTCGTCCGCGGGAGCGCCGTCGAGGTCGGCGGCATCGCGACCGAGGAATCGTGCGGCCGCATCGTTGACCAGGGTGATCCGCCCGGCCCCGTCCACCGTCACGACGCCTTCGCTCAGCCCGTGCAGGGTCGTCTCCTGGTTCTTGACGAGCGCCGCGATCTGGTGCGGCTCGAGACGGTAGATGCGGCGACGGATGAACGACGTCACCCACGCGGCGCCGAAGACCCCGAGCACCGCCGCAGCGAGCATGGCGGAGATGAGTCCCACGAGGTTGCTGGTGAACTCCTCGTTCAGCTCCGACTCCAGGATGCCGACCGAGGCTGTGCCGATCACCGCGCCGTCCTCGTCGCGGACGGGCACCTTCACCCGCCACGACGTCCCGAGCGTGCCGGTCTGCGTGCCCACGAAGATCTCCCCGCCCAGCGGGATCGACGGGTCGGTGGACACCCGCTCCCCGATGCGGTCGGTGTTCGGATGCGAGTATCGGATGCCCTCGTCGTTGGCGACCACCACGTAGGCGAGGTCGGAGGCCTCGCGGATGACCTCGGCGACCGGCTGGATGGCGGCGGCCGGATCCTCGTCGTCGAAGGCGTCGAGGACGACGGGGAGCGCGGCGACGGACTGGGCGACCGCCTGCATGCGGTCCTTGTAGGCCTCGCGGAGCGCGTTCTCCTGGAACGCTCCGGCGGCGATGCCGGTGCCGAGGGTCACCAGGAACACGATCAGCGCCTGCAGCGCGAGCAGCTGCACGCGGAGCGTCATCTTCGAGGCCACGGTCCCATTCTCCCGGCTGGGTTCCCGGGCCGCGAGCCGCCGGCAGAGGTGTTCGCGACCAATAGTTACGGAACGCGACCAATGGTTTCCGAAGGTTGAGCGTGCGCATCTGCGCCTCGACAGTGGACGGATTGCATCCGAACGCTCAAGGAGGAGCGCCATGAATCATGCCCGCATCGGGACTCTCGCCGCAGCCGTCGCCGCGACCGCCCTCGTCCTCACCTCGTGCTCGACGACCGACGGCGGAGCCGCCGGCTCGGACGGCGGCGATGAGGCGGTCGCCATCACCGACGTGAACATCGTCGTCCCCGCCGACCCGGGCGGAGGGTGGGACCAGACGGGCCGGGCCCTGTCGCAGCTGCTCACGCAGGAGGACATCGTCGGCTCGGCGCCCGTCACCAACGTCGGCGGCGCGGGCGGCACGGTCGGCCTCGCACAGCTCGCCAACGAGAAGGACCCGGCCACGCTCATGGTCATGGGCCTCGTGATGGTGGGAGCGGTGGAGACCAACGCCTCCGCCGTGCGCATCGAGGACATGACACCGATCGCCCGGCTCACGGATGAACCGCTCGTCGTGGTCGTGCCCGCCGACTCGGAGTACGACACTCTGGAAGACCTCGTCGAGGATGTCGTGGACAAGGGCCAGGAGGTCACGATCACCGGCGGTTCCGCGGGAGGAGCCGATCACATCCTCGCCGGGCTGCTGCTCGAGGAGGCAGGGCTCGACGGCGCGGAGATCGCCGAGAAGCTGAACTACACGCCCAACTCGGGCGGCGGCGAGGCGACGTCGCTGATCCTCGGCGGCAAGGTCTCGGCGGGCATCTCCGGTGTCGGCGAGTTCCTGCAGCACATCGAGGCCGGGACCATGAAGGCCCTCGCTGTCTCGTCGGAGGAGCCGGTCACACAGCTGCCGGACGTCGACACGATCACCGACTCCGGATACGACGTCGTGCTCACCAACTGGCGCGGTGTGATCGCCCCGGGCGGGATCAGCGACGCCGAGCGCGCGGAGCTCGAGCGCCTCGTCACCGAGCTGGAGGCGTCCGACGCGTGGAAGGACGAGCTGGAGACGCGGGGGTGGGCGGACGCGTTCCTCACGGGCGCGGAGTTCGACGAGTTCCTGGACGGCAACATCGCCGAGGTCACCACGACGCTGCAGAACATCGGGCTGGTCGGCTGAGATGACGACCGGGTCTTCCGGACCCGGCGAGGAGGTGCGGACCGACGCCCGTCGGTCCGCACGCCTCGTCGCGTCCCTCCCGCGGGGGGAGCTCGTCTTCGCCCTGCTCATGGTGGCCCTCGGCGTGTTCGCGTTCGCCGGGGTCTTCACCATCCATGTGCCCGCAGGCGGCCAGGTGGGGCCCACGGTCTTCCCGCTGTTCGTCTCCGTGCTGCTGCTCGGTTCGTCGCTCGCCGTCGTCGTGAGCATCTTCCGCGGACACCGCGGTGTGCCGGAGGACGGAGAGGACGTCGATCAGAGCCTCCCGACCGACTGGCTGACGCTCGTGAAGATCGTGGCGCTGGTGGTCGCGCACCTGCTCCTCATCGAACCGCTCGGCTGGGCACCCGCCGCGGCCCTGCTGTTCGGCGGCGTCGCCTGGGCGCTCGGTGCGCGGCGCTGGTGGACGGCGCTCCTCATCGGCGTGATCATCGCGCTGGTCGTGCAGGTCGTGTTCGGCGGTCTGCTCGGGCTGTCGCTCCCGTGGGGACCGGCGCTCGGCTGGTTGGGAAGGATGTTCTGATGGACAGCTGGAGTCTGCTCCTCGAGGGGTTCGCGACCGCGCTGCAGCCCCACTACCTCGTCTTCGCCTTCTTCGGCGTGCTGATCGGCACCGCCGTGGGCGTCCTTCCCGGGATCGGGCCGGCGATGACGGTCGCCCTGCTCCTCCCGCTCACCTACACGCTGGAACCCGCCGCAGCGCTGATCACGTTCGCGGGGATCTACTACGGCGGGATGTACGGGGGGGTCGACCACGAGCATCCTCCTGAACACGCCGGGGGAGTCGTCGTCGATCGTGACGGCGATCGAGGGCAACAAGATGGCCAAGCTCGGGAGGGGAGCGGCGGCCCTGGCCACCGCGGCGCTCGGGTCGTTCGTCGCGGGCACCCTGGCGACCGTCGGCCTGACGCTGCTCGCCCCGGTACTCGCGCAGTTCGCCGTGAACCTCGGGCCGGCCGACTACGTCGCCCTCATCGTCGTGGCCTTCGTCACGGTCGGTGCGCTGATGGGGTCCTCCGTGTCGCGTGGCCTGCTGTCGCTCGGCGTCGGTCTGTTCCTCGGCCTGGTCGGCACCGACTGGCTCTCGGGGCAGCAGCGCTACACGCTCGGCCTGCTCCCGTTGGCGGACGGCATCGACGTGGTGCTCGTGGCCGTCGGGCTCTTCGCCGTCGGCGAGACGCTCTACGTCGCGGCCCGCCTGCGGCACGGCGCGATCGACGTGATTCCCGTCTCCCGAGGGTGGCGCAGCTGGATGACGAAGGACGACTGGCGTCGGTCGTGGAAGCCCTGGCTCCGCGGCACCGCCATCGGCTTCCCGATCGGCACGATCCCGGCCGGCGGGGCCGACGTGGCGACCTTCCTGTCCTACGCCGCCGAGCGCAAGCTCTCGCGCCGCAAGGACGAGTTCGGCCGCGGGGCCATCGAGGGTGTCGCGGGCCCGGAGTCGGCGAACAACGCGGCTGCCGCGGGCGTGCTCGTGCCGCTGCTGACGCTGGGCCTGCCGACGACGGCGACGGCGGCGATCATCCTCACCGCGTTCCAGACCTACGGCCTGCAGCCCGGGCCGCAGCTGTTCACCGGACAGGCGGACCTCGTCTGGGCGCTGGTGGCGAGCCTCTACATCGGCAACGTGATCCTGCTCGTGCTGAATCTGCCCCTGGTGGGCATGTGGGTGAAGCTCCTGCAGATCCCGCGGCCGTACCTGTACGCCGGCATCCTCCTGTTCGCCGCCTTCGGGGCGTACGCGCTGAACTTCGCGGTCGTGGACATCCTCATCCTGCTCATCATCGGCGTCCTGGGCTACTTCCTGCGGCGGTACGGATTCCCGGTGGCGCCGCTGGTGGTGGGCATGATCCTGGGGCCGATGGGGGAGGAGCAGCTCCGTCGTGCGCTGCAGCTCAGCCAGGGCGACCTGACGACGCTCATCGCGCAGCCGTTCTCCGCGGTCGCCTACGTCATCCTCGCGCTGCTCATCGCCGGCGGGCTGTGGCTGCGGCGCCGGCAGCGCCGGTACGAGCAGGCGCTCACGGAGTCCATCGCGGTGCCCGTCAAAGCGGACTCTGAGGTTTGACCCGGCAACGATTCGGGCGGGGGAGAGGCCGGGAGTAGGCTGATCCGGTGAACGATGCGACGGTCCTGAAACGCGGGCCCCGCGCCTACGCGGCATTCATCGGCATCGGCCTCCTCGCGGGCCTCCTCTCCGGTCTCTTCGGCGTCGGCGGCGGCACGGTCATCGTCCCGCTGCTGGTGCTCCTGCTCGCGTTCGACCAGCGGCTGGCAGCCGGAACCTCGCTGGCGGCGATCGTCCCGACGGCGACCGTCGGCGTCATCTCCTACGCCGCATCGGGCTCCGTCGCCTGGATCCCGGCGCTGATCCTCGCCGCCGGGGCCGTGGTCGGCGCGCAGATCGGCACCCGCCTGCTCCCGCGGATCTCGCAGACCGCCCTCCGCTGGGGCTTCGTCGGCTTCCTCGTCGTCGTGATCGTGAGCCTCTTCCTCGTGATCCCGTCGCGCGACGCCGTCTTCGAGCTCACCTGGCTGACCGGGATCGCCCTGGTGGTCGTCGGAATCGGCACCGGCGTCCTGGCCGGCCTCATCGGCGTCGGCGGCGGCGTCATCGTCGTCCCGGTGCTCATGCTCGCGTTCGGGACGAGCGACCTCGTCGCGAAGGGCACCTCGCTGCTCATGATGATCCCGACGGCTCTCTCCGGCACAGTCGGCAACCTCCGCAACCGCAACGTCGACCTCCTGGCCGCACTGCTCATCGGCGTCTCGGCGTGCACCACCACGGCCCTCGGCGCGTGGCTGGCGACCATCGTCGACCCGACCGTCGGGAACCTCCTCTTCGCCGCGTATCTCATGGTGATCGCCGTGCAGATGGCCCTCAAGGCCGTCCGCGGCCGCCGGCGCGGCTGACCCGGTTTCCGCCGGCCGCGCCCGGACCGGACTGTCGGCGTGCCTCGGTAGGATCGACGGGTGGCAGTGAACCAAGAACTCGTCGGCCGGGAGTTCCCGCCGACCGCCCCCTACCTCGTCGGGCGGGAGAAGGTGCGCGAGTTCGCGCGCGCCGTCTTCGCCGACGCCCCCCAGCACACCGACGTCGAGGCCGCCCGTACAGCCGGCTTCGCCGACGTCGTCGCGCCGCCGACCTTCGCGATGGTCCTGCAGGACCTCACGCTCCAGCAGCTGCTGGCCGAGCCGGACTCCGGCATCGTGCTGGCGCGCACGATCCACGCGGAGCAGCGATTCCGCTACACCAGGCCGATCGTCGCGGGAGACGAGCTGACGGCGCAGCTGCGTGTCACCGGCATCCGCATGATGGGCGGGAACGCCATGATCACGAGCGAGGCCGAGATCACCGACGAAGCGGGCGCGCACGTGGTGACCGCCACCAGCGTCCTGCTCGTCGGCGCCGAGGAGGAGACCGCATGAGCGCGTTCACCGTGGGAGACGTGCTCGCCGAGCGCACCGTGCACCTGACGAGGGAGTCGCTCGTCCGCTACGCCGGAGCCTCCGGCGACTTCAACCCGATCCACTACCGCGACGACGTCGCCGCCGCGGTGGGCCTTCCCGGCGTGCTCGCGCACGGCATGCTGACCATGGGCATCGCCTCGTCGGTGGTCGTGGCCGCGCTCGACCCGCAGACCCGGATCCTCGATTACGGCGTGCGCTTCACGAAGCCGGTGGTGGTCGACCCCGAGACCGGCGCCGATGTGCACGTCGTCGCGACGGTCGGCGCCGTGGACGAGGAGTCCGCGCGCATCGACCTCAAGGTCACGACCGGCGACACCACCGTGCTCGTCAAGGCGCAGCTGCGCGTCGCCGTCCGATGAGCGAGGTCGAGCCGATCCGCCTGGCCGAGCTCACCACGCTCCGCACCGGCGCTGCGCCTGCGCACATGCGCGAGGCGACGACGACGGCGGAGCTCGTCTCGGTCCTCCGCGAGACCTGGGCGGAGGGCGACCCCTGGCTGGTGCTCGGAGGGGGCTCGAACCTCTTCGTCGGCGACGAGCCGTTCGAGGGCACCGTCATCCGCATCCGGACCCGGGGCGTCGAGGAGCTTCCGTCGCCGCATCCCGGTCGCGTCCGTCTGCGTGTGCAGGCCGGACACAGCTGGGACGACCTGGTGTCGTACGCGGTCGAGCGCGGGTACGCCGGGCTGGAGGCGATGAGCGGCATCCCCGGCACGGTCGGCGCGTCACCCGTGCAGAACATCGGCGCCTACGGCCAGGAGATCCAGGAGACCCTCGTCGAGGTCGAGCTGATCGATGAGGGCTCCGACGAGATCTCCACCGTGCCGGCGACGGAGCTCGGGCTCGGATTCCGCACCTCGGTGCTCAAGCATCACCACGGCAGCGAGCCGCAGCGTCGTGCCGTGATCCTGTCCGTCACGGTCGATCTGCTGGTCGCCCGCGAGCGCGTGGTGCGCGGGGAGCAGCTGCGTCGCGCCCTCGGCCTGACCGACGACACCCCGGTGCCGCTGACCTGGGTGCGCGAGCGCATCCTCGCCACCCGCGCATCGAAGGGCATGCTGCTCGATGCGGACGATCCGGACACGCATGGCGTCGGCTCCTTCTTCCAGAACGCGATCGTCACGGCCGCTCAGGCCCGGTCCCTCCCGCCGGAGTGCCCGCGGTGGCCGGTGGCCCCCGACCTCGACGCGGTCACCGTCATCCCCCTCGCCTCGTACGACGGGCACGTGCCGCCGACGAAGACCGAGGCCCCCGACGTGAAGGTGAGCGCCGCGTGGCTCATCGAGCAGGCGGGCATCCGCAAGGGGTTCAAGCTGCCCCGCTCGCGGGCGTCCGTCTCGACCAAGCACGCCCTGGCGCTCACCAACCGGGGTGGTGCCACGGCGGCCGAGGTCGCCGAGCTCGCCCGTTTCATCCAGAACCGCGTGCACGCCGAGTTCGGCCTCGTGCTGCAGCCGGAGCCCGTGCTGGTGGGCGTCGACCTGTGACGAAGGTCGAGCGGGTGTCGCGGACGCAGGCGGTCGTGGACGGACTGCTCGACGCCATCATCGCGGGCCGGCTCGAGGCCGGGCAGCCGCTGCCTCCCGAGGGGGAGCTGGCGGAGCAGTTCGGGGTCTCCCGTCTCACGATGCGCGAGGGTGTCCGTCTCCTGCAGGCGCAGGGCGTGATCGTCGCCGTTCCGGGCACCCGGCACCGCATCGCGCCGACCGACGAGTGGACGGGCCTCGACGCGGTCGTCCGGCACGCCCAGAGCGCGGGCGCTCGTGAGCGCTCGTCGCTGGAGATGCTCGAGATGCGCATGATGTTCGAGACCGGAGCAGCGGAGTTCGCGGCGGGTCGGCGCACCGAGGAGCACCTCGCCGAGATGGCCGCACTCCTCGAGGAGATGCAGGCGGCCCACGAGCGGGCCGACGTGGATGCGTTCGTCGCGGCGGACCTCGCCTTCCACGACGTGATCATCCGCGCGGCGGAGAACCGCATCCTCGTCGCCTCGATGCGTCCCCTCACGACGATGCTCCAGGCGACCCGCAGTGAGACGAGCGCCATCCCGGAGATCCGCGAGCACGCGCTGGCCGAGCATGCGGCGGTGCTGGAGGCGATGCGAACCGGCTCCGGCGCGGCCGCTCGTCAGGCCATGCGCAGTCACATGCGCCAGACCCGCGACGACCTGCTGCACTTCGTCCACGGTCGCTGATCCGCGCGCTCCCCGTCGGTTTGGAGCCGCGATGATCGTGAGGTACGCTCGTCGTTATCTGATATCGGATAACGATGCAGATTCCCCTGGTCCGTGGCCCCCACCACGGACCATCTCCCGGAACGAAGGAGTTCGTGTGCACATCGACGCCCTGCTGGCCCCCCTGCCTGCACCTGTCGCCGTCACCGCCGCCGACGTCCGTGCAGAGGTCGATCCCACGGATGTGCTGGTCGTCCTGGACGACGACCCCACCGGCACGCAGTCGGTCGCGAACCTCCCCGTCCTCACCCGGTGGGAGCGTGCCGACCTGGACGAGGCGCTCGCCACCGGCGCCGCCGCGGTATACGTGCTCACGAACACCCGGTCGCTCGACGAAGACGCCGCGGCCATCCGCAACCGCGAGATCGTCGACGTGGCTCTCGCCGCCGCCGAGGCCCAGGGGCGGCGCGTCACGTTCGTCTCGCGCGGCGACTCGACGCTGCGCGGGCACTTCCCGCTCGAGACCGACGTCCTCTCCGCGGAGATCGGCTCCCGCTCCGGTCGCGCCCCCGCGCTGACCCTGCTCGTCCCCGCCTTCCCCGACGCCGGCCGGATCACGGTCGACTCCGTGCACTACTGGGTGACCGACGGCGAGGCGACCCCGGTGGGCGAGACCCCCTTCGCGGCCGACGCGACCTTCGGCTACGCGTCCTCAGACCTGCGCGAATGGGTCGCCGAGAAGACGGGTGGCCGCATCCCGGCGTCCGCGGTCGCGGGCCTCGACATCCGCACCATCCGCGCGGGCGTGGACGCCGTGGCCGGCTTCCTCGCAACCCTGACCGACGGCACGGTCGTCGCGGTCGACGTGGTCGAGGAATCCGATATGCGCGTCGTCGCTCTGGCGCTGCACCGCCTGCGGGACCGCGACGTGCTCCTCCGGGTCGGCCCGCCCTACGTGCGCGCGCACATCGGGCAGGAGATCGCCGATCCGGTACGCGCGGAGGACATCCCCTTCGCGCACGACCGCGGCGGCCTCGTGGTCGTCGGCAGCCACGTGCCGCTCACCACCGCCCAGCTCGAGGCCCTCACGGCAGCTCGACCGAACACCCGCACGATCGAGCTCGACGTGCGCGCCCTCATCGGCCCCGAGCGCGAGACCCACCTCGAGACGCAGGCGCACGCGGTCGCCGACGCCCTCGCCACGGGTACCGTGATCGTGCACACCACCCGCGAACTCGTCACCGGCGCCGACGGTGACGAGAGCCTCGCGATCGCCCGCCGCATCTCCAGCGGAGTGGTCGACCTCGTGCGTCGAGTGCTCGCCATCGCGCCGCCCCGCTTCGTCATCGCGAAGGGCGGCATCACGTCGAGCGACGTCGCCAGTGAAGCGCTCGAGATCCGCCGGGCCACCGTGCTCGGCCCCATGCTGCCCGGCCTCGTGTCGCTGTGGCAGCCGGAGACCGGCCCCGCGGTCGGCATCCCGTACGTCGTGTTCGCCGGCAACGTCGGCGACGCGGACTCCCTCGTCACCGTCGTCGCCACTCTCGCAGGCGACGATGGAAACAACCCGGAAGGACACTCATGACATCCACCGTCGCTGTCATCGGACTCGGCGCCATGGGGCTGCCGATGGCCACCCGCCTCGCCGAGCGCTTCGCCGTGCGCGGCTTCGACATCGCCGCCGAACGCATCGCTCTCGCGGCGGAGGCGGGCGTGACGCCGGCATCGTCCGCAGCCGACGCCGTGGACGGTGCCGACGCGGTGCTCGTCGCCGTGCGCACCGGCGCGCAGCTCGACGCCCTGCTGTTCGGTGAGGACGGGCTCGCCCCGCACCTCGCCGAGGGTGCGGTCGTGATCCTCACCAGCACGGTGGGGACGGACGGCATCGACGCGATCGCCACCCAGCTCGCCGCGCACGGTGCGCAGCTCGTGGACGCCCCGCTCTCCGGTGGTCCGGTCCGGGCGGGGGAGGGCGACCTCCTCATCGTCGTCGGCGCCACCCCGAGCGCTCTGGAGACGGCGCGCCCAGTGCTCGACCAGCTCGCCTCCACGCTGTCCATCGTCGGCGACAAGCCCGGCGACGGCCAGGCGCTGAAGACCGTCAACCAGCTCCTCTGCGGCGTGCACATCGCCGCGGCCGCGGAAGCGCTCGCCCTCGCGGACGCCCTCGGCCTGGACCGCGCCCGCACACTCGACGCGCTGACCGCCGGGGCTGCCAACTCCTTCATGCTCGGCAACCGCGGCCCGCGCGCCCTGCAGGCGTACGACGAGGACGGCGCGGAGGTGCTCAGCCGCCTCGACATCTTCGTCAAGGACCTCGGCATCGTCGGCGACGCCGCGCGCCGTGCGCACCTGTCCACGCCGGTCGCCGCCGCGGCCGAGCAGCTGTTCCTCCTCGGCGAAGCGCAGGGCCTCGGCGCCCTGGACGACTCCGCCGTCATCCGCGTCGTCGCACCCGAACGACTGTCCTGAGCGCGACGTCGCGCCCTCACTGAAAGAAGAGATCCAGAGATGCTTCCTCTTCCGATCCTCATCCTGATCGGCCTGGCGGGCCTCGGCCTGCTGCTCCTGCTCATCATCCGGTTCAAGATGCAGGCGTTCTACGCCCTCATCCTCGTATCGATCATCGTCGGCATCGCGGCAGGCCTGCCGCTGACCACGATCCCCGCCGACGGCGACACCCCCGAGCAGCTCGGCGTCATCCAGGCGATCATCGCCGGTGTCGGCGGCACCCTCGGTTCGGTCGCGGTACTCGTCGCCCTCGGGTCGATGCTCGGCAAGATCATCGAGCTGTCCGGCGGTGCCGAGTCGCTCGCGGGGCGCTTCACCGGCTGGCTGGGCCCGAAGCGCGTCGGCATCGCGCTCGTCATCGCCGCCGGCATCCTGGCGATCCCGGTGTTCTTCGACGCCGGCTTCATCATCCTCATCCCCATCGTGTTCGCCTTCTCGAAGGTGGCCGGTCTCAACCCGATCAAGTTCGGTCTCCCGGTCGCCGGCATCATGCTCGCCGTGCACGTCGCGGTGCCACCGCACCCGGGCATCGTCGGTGGGTCCGCGATCCTCGGCGCCGACATCGGCTGGGTGACGATCTTCGCGCTCGCGATCTCTGTGCCGCTCGCGGTCCTGTCCTACCTCGTGGCGAAGTGGATCAACACCCGTGAGTTCGCGATGCTCGCCGCCACCAAGGAGATGTACGACAACTTCGGCACGGAGAAGTCGACGCTCACCGGCGGACTCGGCGAGGGCGAGAAGGCGCCGGGCGCCGGCACGGTCCTCGGCCTCATCCTCCTGCCGCTCGTGCTCATCATGCTCGGCACCGCCGTGGCGCCGCTGTTCGAGGCGGGCACGTTCTGGAACGGATTCCTCAGCATGGTCGGCCAGCCGATCTTCGCGCTCATGGTCGCGATCGCCGCCGCGATGTACCTGCTCGGCGTGCGCCGCGGCTGGTCGGCTGCGCACCTCGGCGAGGTCATGGAGTCGGCGCTGCCGGCCGCTGCGGTCATCATCCTCGTCACCGGTGCCGGTGGCGCCTTCGGCCGCGTCCTCACCGAGACCGGGATCGGCAGCGCGGTCGCCGAGGTGCTCGCCTCCAGCGGGATGCCCCTGCTGCTCGCGGTTTTCCTCATCTCGCTCATCATGCGTGCGGCTCAGGGGTCGGCCACCGTCGCGATCGCGACGACCGCGGGCCTCCTCCTGCCCTCGGTCTCCGCGATGGGACTCGACACTGTGCACACCGCGCTGCTCGCGGTCGCCATCGGCTACGGTGGCCTCGGCCTCAGCCACGTGAACGACTCCGGCTTCTGGGTGGTCACGCGGTACCTCGGTCTCTCGGTCAAGGACGGCCTGCGCACGTGGACGCCTCTGACGACGGTGCTCGGGGTCTCCGGATTCGTGCTGACCTGGGTGCTGTACGCGGTGATCCCGGTCTCCTGACCGCGCTCGCACGAACGGCCGTCACCTCCGGGTGGCGGCCGTCCGTCGTTCTCGGCAGGTGGTGACCGGAGCCGCCGCGGACTACGCTCGCGGGATGAGCGGACTGATCCCGTACCTGCTGTTCCCCGGCAACGCCGCCGAAGCACTCGGCCATTACCGCGATGTGTTCGGCGGTGAGCTCCAGCTGATGGACTACGCAAGCGCCGGCCGCCACGACGGCCCGGGCGACGCGGTCGCGCACGGACAGCTCGGCGGTCCGGTCGAACTCGCCGGAGCGGACGCGGGAGCCGATGACGACGCCGTCCAGATGAGCGGGATGTTCCTCTCGCTCCTCGGAACAGCCGACCCCGGAACGCTGACCCGCTGGTACGACGAGCTTTCCGGCGGCGGCCGCGTCATCGACCCGCTGCAGCAGCGCCCGTGGGGAGATGTCGACGGCACCCTCGTCGACCGCTACGGCATCCGCTGGCTGATCGGCTTCCACCCCGAAGACTGACCCGAGACCCCGGGTTCACGCCGAGACCCCCTCCTACCTGCGCAGGTACGAGGGGGTCTCGGCGGTAAAGCGGGGTCTCGGGGTCAGGAGGAAGAGGAGGAGAACAGGCGCTGGAGGCGCTGGACGCCCTCGAGGAGCTGGTCGTCGCCGAGCGCATACGACATGCGGATGTAGCCGGACGGACCGAACGCCTCTCCGGGGACGACGGCGACCTCGGCCTGGTCGAGGATGAGGTCGGCGAGCTCGAGGGACGTCGTCGGGGTCACGCCGCCCCAGGTGCGGCCGAGCAGGCCCTGCACATCGGGGTAGACGTAGAACGCGCCGAGCGGGTTCGGCACCACGAGCCCGTCGATCTTCGACAGCTCCGACACGATGAGCTGACGGCGGCGGTCGAAGGCCTCGCGCATCTTCTCGGCCTCGTCCTGCGGACCGTTGAGCGCCGCGATCGCCGCCTTCTGCGCGACGTTGTTGACGTTGCTCGTGAGGTGCGACTGCAGGTTGCCGGCGATCTTGATGGCGTCGGCAGGGCCCACCATCCAGCCCACGCGCCAGCCGGTCATGGCATAGGTCTTGGCCACGCCGTTGACGAGGATCGTCTGGTTCGCGGCCTCCGGCACGGCATCCACGATCGAGGTCGCCGTCACCGCGGTCCCTGAGCCCGTCGAAGGGTAGGTGAGGTTCTGGTAGATCTCGTCGCTGATGATCCAGATGCCGTGCTCCACGGCCCACTCGCCGATGGCCTTCGTCTCCTCGGCCGTGTACACGGAACCGGTGGGGTTCGACGGCGACACGAAGACGAGGACGGTGGTGCGGTCGGTCCGGGCGGCCTCGAGCTGCTCGACGGTGACCTTGTACTCCTGGTCGGCGCCCGCGAAGACCTCGACCGGGGTGCCGTCGGCGAGACGGATCGCCTCCGGGTAGGTCGTCCAGTACGGGGCCGGGAGCAGCACCTCGTCGCCCGGGTTCACGACCGCCTGGAACGCCTGGTACACCGACTGCTTGCCGCCGTTGGTGACGATGACCTGTGCGGGGGAGACCTCGAGTCCGGAGTCGCGGAGCGTCTTTGCGGCGATCGCCTCGCGCAGCGCCGGGAGGCCGGGAGCAGGGGTGTAGCGATAGCTCGCCGGGTCGGCCAGCGCCTCAGCCGCCGCGTCCACGATGAACTGGGGGGTGGCGAAGTCGGGCTCGCCCGCGGCATACGAGATGACGGGCTTGCCCTCGGCCTTGAGGGCCTTGGCCTTGGCGTCGACCTTGAGGGTCGCGGACTCGGCGATGGCGGACAGCTTGCGGGAGAGAGGAGCGCGTTCGGTCACGGTTACGAGCGTACTCGGGTCGATGCGGCGGATGAGGTGTGGGATGCCGCCAAGATCCGAGGTTCTTTCGGGTTCGACAGGTCAGTCGGTGGAGAGGCCGTGGGCCTGCGCGACGGCGTCCAGCGTGATGCGCCCGCCCTGCACGTTGAGCCCCTTCGCGAGGGCAGCGTCGTCGGAGGCCGCCCGCTCCCAGCCCTTGGCGGCGATGGCCGAGACGTAGGGGAGAGTGGCGTTCGTCAGCGCCCGGGTCGCGGTCGTCGGCACGGCTCCCGGCATGTTCGCGACGCAGTAGTAGATCGAGTCGTGCACCGCGAAGGTCGGGTCGTCGTGCGTGGTCGGACGGGAGCCCTCGAAGCACCCGCCCTGGTCGATCGCGATGTCGACGAGCACGGACCCCGGCTTCATGGCGGCGACCATGTCGTCGGTCACCAGCTTGGGGGCCGCGGCACCGGGGATGAGGACCGAGCCGATGACGAGATCCGCCGACGTCAGCTCCTCGGCGATGTCGTAGCGGCTCGATGCCCGGGTCTCCAGAGCGCCGCCGTAGCGGTGCTCGAGCTCGCGCAGCCGGGGGAGCGCCACGTCGACGACGGTGACCTTCGATCCGAGTCCGAGCGCGTTCGCGGCCGCGTGCTCTCCGGCGACGCCACCGCCGATGACCACGGTCTTGGCCCGGGGAGTGCCGGCGATGCCGCCCAGCAGCATGCCGCGGCCGCCCTGCGAGCGCAGCAGCGAGTGGGAGCCCATGATGACGGACAGGCGACCGGCGATCTCGCTCATCGGCACGAGCAGGGGCAGCGTGCGGTCGGGCAGCTGCACGGTCTCGTAGGCGACGGCCGTCGTCCCTGCGGCGACGAGGGCCTCGGTCAGCGGACGGTCCGCCGCGAGGTGGAGGTAGGTGAAGAGCGTGAGGTCGGGTCGGAGGAAGCCGTATTCCTCGGCGACGGGTTCCTTGACCTTGATGAGCAGGTCGGCCTCTCCCCAGGCGTCGGCGGCGGTGTCCACGATCTCCGCACCAGCCGCGCGGTACGCGTCGTCGTCGATGCTCGATCCGATGCCGGCACCCGACTGCACGAGCACGCGGTGTCCCTCCCGCACGAGCCGATCGGCGCCGGCCGGGGTGAGGGCGACGCGGTTCTCGTTGTTCTTGACTTCGGTCGGGACGCCGATCTTCATCGATCCTCCAGGTGTCGGGGCGCAGGGTGCAGACAAGGATCGCAGAAACGTCGCGAGATGGACAGAATCAGTGAAGAGTCTTCGGCGACGGGTCGAATCCTGAATAATGCTTCGTATGACCACCGCCTCCGCGTCGTCCGAGCCGAACAGCGTTCGGGCGCCCGCCCTCGACCCCATCGACGCGCGGATCGTGCAGCTCCTCACCGCCGACGGGAGGATGACGAACGCGGAGCTCGCCGGGCGACTGGGAGTCGCGCCGTCGACGGCGCACGCACGGCTGCGCGGGCTGATCGAGCGCGGGGTCATCACCGGCTTCCATGCGAGCGTCGACGAACGCGAGCTCGGCGCCGGACTCCAGGCGATCATCGGCGTCAGCCTGCGTCCGGCCGCCCGACGGGAGAGCATCGTCGAGTTCGCCGATCGGGTGCGCGCGCTGCCGCAGGTGATCCAGGTGTTCTTCCTCGGCGGTGACGACGACTTCCTCCTGCACATCGCCGTCGCCGACTCCTCGGAGATGCGCGAGTTCGTGCTCGAGCACCTGTCCGCGCAGAGCAGCGTGGCGTCGACCCGCACGAGCATCGTGTTCGATTACCACCGCAACTCGGTCGCCGCGTCGTTCCACTGAGTCGGCGGGCGGCGACTCAGGTCTCGAACGAGGAGGGGACTGCGCAGTAGTCGGCGAAACGCCGGGTGGGATGGGCCGGATCGGTCACGTCGACCAGGGCGTTCGCCGCGGTGTGCGGGGGCTCGTCCCCCGCGAGCTGCCAGAGGACGTAGTTCCACATCCCGCGCGTACTCGGAGCCACGATCGGGCCCGGGCCGGACACGAGGAGCACAGCTCCGCTGTCCGTGGCACGGAAGGGGCCCACCACGTCGGCGCGGAGGGCGGCTTCGTCCCCGTCAACGGTGTGCGCACGCTCGACGGTCTGGCCCGCCGTGGTCAGGGCTGTCGCGAGGTCGTCCGCGGCTGCGCGGGAGCGCTCGGCATCCGCACCGGCGACCGCGAGCAGTCGTCGTCCGCGCGGATAGAGGTGCAGGAACTCCTCGGCGATGCTGCTCCATACGTCGCTCATGGCTCCAGGCTACGCCCGGCAGGGAGCGGGCGGGCCGGGCACGACGCGGCGATGCCGCAGACCCCACGGCCTGCGGCATCCTCGCGTCGTCAGTCCTCGTCGACCAGGAACCGGCTGTAGGCGCCCAGGGTGAGGAAGGTGGGGAACTCCTCGCGGAGCGCGACCTCGCGGAAGATCTCGGCGGCGTCGTCGAAGCGGTCACGCTCGCGCCTGTCGACCTCGCTGAGCACGTCCGCGATCAGCCCCTCGACGTACTCGACCGTGATGGCCGTGCCGTCCTGCGTGGTGCGGTCCTGATGGATCCACTGCCACACCTGCGAGCGGCTGATCTCCGCGGTCGCGGCGTCCTCCATGAGGTTGTCGATGGCCACGGCGCCGAGTCCGCGCAGCCACGCCTCCAGGTAGCGGATGGCGACGGACACGTTGTCCCGCACGCCCTGCGCGGTGATCGGACGACCGATGTGCAGGTCGAGCAGGTCGCGCGCCTCCACGTGCACGTCGTCGCGCTGACGGTCGACCTGGTCCGGGCGGTCGCCGAGCACGGCGTCGAACTCGGCCTGAGCCGTCGGGATCAGGTCGGGGTGGGCGACCCAGGTGCCGTCGAAGCCGTCGCCGGCCTCGCGCTTCTTGTCAGCCGACACCTTCTCGACCGCGCGTGCCGTCACCTCGGGGTCGCGGCGGTTCGGGATGAACGCGCTCATGCCGCCGATCGCGAAGGCTCCGCGCTTGTGGCAGGTCTGCACGAGGAGCTCGGTGTACGCCCGCATGAAGGGCACCGTCATCGTGACCTCGCTGCGGTCGGGGAGCACGAAGCGGGCGCCGCGGCCGCGGTAGTTCTTGATGATGGAGAAGATGTAGTCCCAGCGTCCGGCGTTGAGGCCCGCGCAGTGGTCGCGCAGCTCGTACAGGATCTCATCCATCTCGAACGCGGCCGGCAGGGTCTCGATCAGCACGGTCGCGCGGATGGTGCCGTGCGGGATGCCGATGTACTCCTCGCTGAAGGAGAACACGTCGTCCCACAGCTTCGCCTCTTCGCTGGACTCGAGCTTGGCGATGTAGAAGTACGGTCCGCGGCCGGCCTCGATCAGCGCCTGCGCGTTGTGCAGGAAGTAGAGACCGAAGTCGACCAGGGAGCCGGATGCCGACGTGGGCCGGCCGGCGCGGTCGATGAAGGTGAGGTGCTTCTCCGGCAGATGCCAGCCACGGGGGCGCATCACGATCGTGGGCGTGCGCTCAGCGGTGACCCGGTACTCCTTGCCCTCGGGGGAGGTGAAGGAGAGCTCGCCGCGGATTGCGTCGCGGAGGGACAGCTGCCCCTCGATGACGTTCTTCCAGGTGGGGCTCGTGGCGTCCTCCTGATCGGCGAGCCACACCCGCGCACCGGAGTTCAGGGCGTTGACGGTCATCTTCGGATCGGTGGGCCCGGTGATCTCGACGCGGCGGTCCTCGAGTCCCGGTCCGGCGCCGGCGACCCGCCAGGTGGTGTCCTGGCGGATGTGCGCGGTGTCCTCTCGGAACTGCGGGTCGTGTCCGTTGCCGATCTCGAAGCGGCGACGCATCCGGTCGGCCAGCCGGTCGTGGCGGCGGGAGGCGAACCGGTGGTGGAGTTCGGTGAGGAAGGCGATCGCCTCCGGGGTCAGGATCTCGTCGTAGCGGTCGCGCATGGGCCCGGCGATCTCGATCGCGGGGCCCTGTCGGGTCGTCTGCATCGGTGCGGTGGTCATGATGGTGTCCTTTGCCTTATGCCGAGCCCCCGGGTTGTCGTCGAGACCCCGGGCTCCCGGCGTGTGCGGGGCGGGGTCTCGACGAGAACCTGGGGTCTCGGGGGAAGTGGGGGGAGAAAACGGGGGTCAGTGGAACTGGGCGGTCTCGGTGGAGCCGGCGAGGGCGAGGGTCGCGCTGTCGGGGTTGAGCGCGGTGGAGATGACGTCGAAGTAGCCGGTGCCCGCCTCGCGCTGGTGCTTGGTGGCGGTGTAGCCGTCGGCCTCGGCGGCGAACTCGGCCTCCTGCAGCTCGACGTAGGCGCTCATGGCGCGCTCGGCATAACCGCGGGCGAGGTAGAACATGGAG
This sequence comes from Microbacterium sp. C-MGS6, assembly GCF_058140415.1. Classification (NCBI taxonomy): domain Bacteria; kingdom Bacillati; phylum Actinomycetota; class Actinomycetes; order Micrococcales; family Microbacteriaceae; genus Microbacterium; species Microbacterium sp. C-MGS6. The sequence continues at coordinate 2,750,712 of NZ_CM176934.1, read as the reverse complement.
TGGTTCAGGGCGTGGAACCCGGCCAGGGTGATGAACTGGAACTTGTAGCCCAGGTCTGCCAGCTCCTGCTGGAACGTCGCGATCTCGGCGTCCGACAGGTGGCGCTTCCAGTTGAAGCTCGGGGAGCAGTTGTAGGCCAGGAGCTTACCGGGGAACTGCGCGTGGATTGCCGTGGCGAACTCCCGGGCCAGCTCGATGTCCGGCTCTCCGGTCTCGACCCAGAGCAGGTCGGCGTACGGGGCGAAGGCGAGGCCGCGGCTGATGACCGACTCGATGCCGGGGCGAACCCGGTAGAAGCCCTCGGACGTGCGCTCGCCGGTGGTGAACTCCCGGTCGCGTTCGTCGACGTCGCTCGTGAGCAGATCGGCGGCGAGGGCGTCGGTGCGGGCGATGATGACGGTCGGAACACCGGCGACGTCCGCCGCGAGACGGGCCGCGTTGAGAGTGCGGATGTGCTGCTGCGTGGGCACGAGCACCTTGCCGCCGAGGTGGCCGCACTTCTTCTCGCTCGCGAGCTGGTCCTCCCAGTGGATGCCGGCGGCACCGGACTGGATGAGCGACTGCGCGAGTTCGTACGCGTTCAGCGGTCCGCCGAAGCCGGCCTCGGCGTCGGCGACGATCGGCGCGAGCCAGTCCTGCGTGATCTCACCCTCGGCGTGCTCGAGCTGGTCCTGCCGGAGCAGGGCGTTGTTGATGCGACGCACGACCGCCGGGACCGAGTTCGCCGGATAGAGCGACTGGTCGGGGTAGGTCTGTCCGGCGAGGTTGCCGTCGGCGGCGACCTGCCATCCGGAGAGGTAGATGGCCTTCAGGCCGGCGCGCACCTGCTGCACGGCTTGGCCGCCGGTGTAGGCGCCGAGCGCCCGGATGTAGTCCTCCGTGTGCAGGAGGTTCCAGAGGTTCTCCGCACCGCGGTGGGCGAGGGTGGCGTCCTCGCGGACCGAGCCGCGGATGCGGACGACGTCTTCGGCGGAGTACGTGCGCTCGACACCGTCCCAGCGCGGGTCGGTGTCCCAGATCTCCTGGAGCTCCGCCGCCGTCTGGACCTGATCGCCGGCGCGCAGGCCGGCGGGGCGCGGGGTGGGGGTCGCTGCGGTGTTCGTCATGGTGTCTCCTCGGATGGGAATCGGCGTCGGTGCCGATGGCGTGCCTCCACTGTGTGTGAAGTTCTGTGCCTCTCCGGTGCCGAATCGAGGAGAAGTTTGCCTGAATTTCTGTTTTCGTGACAGACTCGGCCCGCACGCACCGCTCACGCGGCCTCGCGGGATCAGGAAAGACCCCGGCGCGGCCTCGCGCGGAGCTTCTCCCGTCCCGCACCGACGCGGACGGCGGTGGGCTGAGAGGAGCCGACATGGACGACACCACGGAAGAGACCGACGCCCTCACTGTCGGGCGGCGCATCCGCCAGCTGCGCACCGCGCGGGGCCTGACGCTCGAAGAGCTCGCGGCCGCGGTCGAGCGGGCGCCGAGCCAGATGTCGATGATCGAGACGGGCAAGCGCGAGCCCAAGCTCACGCAACTCCAGGCGATCGCCCGCGCGCTCGGGGTGACCATCGACGCGCTGCTCACGGGGGAGCCGCTTGACGAGCGCAGCGCGATCGAGATCGCCCTGGAGCGCGCGATGAAGGGGCAGACGTTCCAGGCGCTGGGCATCGCGCCGTTCCGCATCGCCAAGAGTGTGCCGACGGAGGCGCTGAAGGCGCTGCTGGCGCTGCAGGGGGAGATCGACCGACTCAAGGACGAGCGCGCCGCGACCCCGGAGGAGGCCCGGCGCGCCAACGTCGAACTGCGGCATCTGATGCGCCGGCAGGACAACCACTTCGCCGAGCTGGAGGCGAAGGCGGCCGAGATCCTCGCGGCCGTCGGCCATCCCGGGGGACCGCTGACCCAGCGCACCGCCTCGGAGATCGCGGCCCATCTCGGCTTCACCCTCCACTACGCTCCCGACCTGCCGCAGACGACCCGCAGCGTCGCCGACCTCGCCAACGGCCGGCTGTACCTGTCGAGCAGCGTCCCGGCGAAGGGAGACGCACGCACCGCGGTGCTGCAGGCGCTGTCGAGCCGCATCCTGGGGCACTCCGAGCCGCGCAGTTACGCCGAGTTCCTCCGGCAGCGGGTGGAGACGAACTACCTCACCGGTGCCCTGCTCATCCCGGAGGCGCACGTCGTCCCCGCTTTGCAGGATGCCAAGCAGCGGAGGGCGATCTCCATCGAAGACCTCCGTGACGCATACTCGGTGTCGTATGAGACGGCGGCGCACCGGTTCACGAACCTCGCGACGCGGCACCTCGACATCCCCGTGCACTTCCTCAAGGTGCATGAGTCGGGCACCATCACCAAGGCGTACGAGAACGACGACGTGAACTTCCCGACCGACCGGCTCGGCGCCATCGAGGGGCAGATGTGCTGCCGCCGGTGGACCTCCCGGGTGGTGTTCGACGAGGACGACCGCTTCAACCCCTACTACCAGTACACCGACACCGGGAACGGCACCTACTGGTGCACCGCCCGTGTGGAGGCATCGAGCGAGGGTCTGCACTCGGTGAGCGTCGGGGTGCGGTTCGATGACACGAAGTGGTTCGTCGGCCGGGACACCCCGCACCGCGGTGTGTCGAAGCACTCGGTCGAGGTGTGCTGCCGTCGGGCTCCCGCCGAGCTGGAGGAGCGGTGGCGCGAGAACTCCTGGCCCAACGTGAAGACCCCGCGCACGCTGCTGGCGACGCTGCCCACCGGTGCCTTCCCCGGCGTGGACACCACCGATGTGTACGAGTTCCTGGAGTCCCACGCGCCCCGGTGATCCCGCTCGGTACGCTCGGTCGATGAGCAGTGCCGTCTTCCCCGGCCCCTTCGGCCCGATGCCCGAGGCGGGTGCCGCCGCGATCCTGTGGATGCCATCGCCGGCGGAGGCCCCGCGGCCGGTCCGCTTCGTCGACGGTTTCGAGCCGTTCGCCGACTTCCTGCGGGGCCTCGGGATCGACCCCGCGCTGCTGGCCGACGACCTCGCGGCGACGTGGGATGTGGTGGCAGCGCGTCCGGAGATCCTCGACCGCCCGGACCTCGCGGCGGCCGCCGCGCGCTTCGTCGGCAACGTCATCGCGGTCGTGCACCCGGCCGCGACCTGGCGGATGACGAGCGAGCCGGAGATCGGGACGAACACCCTCTCCATCCCGGTCGCGGGTCTCGTGCAGGGGATGGTGCAGCAGCCCGACCAGCGGGATGCGTTCCTGCAGATGCTCGCGTCGTGGGAGCAGGACGACATCGATGACGAGGAGATGAGAGCGCTGTCCGCGGAGGATTCCGCTCCCGCGGTCGTCGTCGTCCCGGCGCGCGCGTATGTCCGGCCCGCTCTCCCGCCCCTGACCTTCCACGACGACCGCGGCGAGGTCATCCGTTACGGACGCCGCTGGCCCGATGGCATCGCGCCGGAGGAGTCGTACTCTCGGGAGAGCCACCCGGAGCGCTTCGCACCGCTGCTTCTCGTGGTCGACGCGCTCGTCGAGCACCTCTCCCGCGAGTACGAGGTCGAGGCGCGGCGAGAGTCGGGGGAGGACGGGACGGAGCGCGTCGTGCTCGAACCGGCGCGCGGTGCGCGAGTCGTCATCACGCCGACCGTTCCCTCCGTCAGCGTCGAGGCGGGCGCCCACTTCCACGCGATCGTGCCGTCGTGCATCTGCGATGCCTGCGACGAGACCGCCGAGACGGCGGCGGACGAGCTGGAGCGGATCCTGCTGTCGGTCGCCGCCGGTGGCTTCCGGGAGAAGTATCCCGTCGGCCGCCGCGCGTGGCTGTACACCGAGATCCGGTCGCCGGACGGCGACCGGCGGGAGAGCAGCTCAGGCCCCGCTCCGGAGATGCCCGCGGAGGCGCGAGAGCGCACGGCCGCCCTGCTTCGCGGGCTCGACGACGGCTGGTGGCCCGCCTGGCCGCTCCGCTCGACCCCGGTCTGAATCCGCCCGTCCCGTCCCGTTCCGTCCTGGACACTGTTCCTTCTCGTTCTCTCCCCGGGCCACGGATGCACGACCGTGTTGCGCGCGCACGAGCCGAGGCCCGGGGGAGTCGTGCATCCGTCACCGGATCGTGCGGATGGAGTTAGTTTGATCTTGCTTAGTCAAGATTGACTATGTTACTTTCATCGAGCCATCAATGACGAACGGCCGAGAAGGGACCCTCATGGCTACTTCCTCTGCGGAAACCCGATTCCGCACCACTGCCACCCTGACGTGCGTTCTCGCCGCCACGCTGACGCTCGGAGCATGCTCCTCGCCGGCGCCCGGCGGCGATACCGCCCCCACGAGCGCGGGCGGCAGCGACGCCTGCCAGCGCAACCAGGATGCCGGCACCATCACCTACATCTCCGGCTACGGCTACTCCGCCAGCGCCGGGCAGCTCGACGTGTTCCTGGCGAAGGAGCTGGGCTACTTCGACGACCTCTGCCTCGACGTGGAGATCAACGCGTCCGGTGCGAACGGGCAGCAGCTCGTCGCCTCTGGGCAGGCGCAGTTCACCGCTCTCGGCTCCGCCTCCGATGTGATGCTCGCCGCGGCGAACAGCAAGAACCTCACCGCGGTAGCGACCTACGGCACGACCCCGCCGTTCTCGATCTTCGGCAACGAGAAGCTCACCGATCTCACCGACCTCGAAGGCGGCTCGCTGGGGTACTTCATCAACCTCACGCCCATCGCCTCGGCCATGCTCGATGAGGCCGGGGTCGACGTCTCGAAGGTCGAGATGGTGAAGATGACCAACTACGACCCGACCGTCGTGGTGCGCGAGCAGGTCGACGCGATCGTCGGCTACGCCTCCAACCAGCCGCAGACCCTCAAGGCACAGGACCTCCCGTTCAGCGAGTTCCTGCCCTCCGACCTGGGCGTCGAGGGCACGTACAACGTCATGGAGGTGAACTCGCGCTTCCTCGACGAGCACCGTGAGGTCGCCGCCGACTTCATGCGCGCGAGCCTCAAGGCCCTGCAGTTCTGCCTCGACGAGGCGGACGAATGCATCGACATGCTGGCGGCCCTCGCGGAGGAGAACGGCCAGGGTGCGGCGTTCCCGCGCGATCAGCTCGCCCGTACGTGGGAGGTCGAGTCGGCCTGGGTGCGCGAGAGCGCGGGCGGCAACCCCGGCGTGCAGACCGAGGACATGTGGCAGCCCGAGTACGAGATCGTGCAGGAGTACGGCGACGTCAAGGACCTCCCCGCCATCGCCGACATGATGGACCCGGATCTCGTGGCCGACCTGTACGACGGCGACACCCTCGTCTGGGCGGAGAAGTGATGACCGCGGCACACGGCGCGGGCGTCGAGGTCAGGAACGTCTCGAAGTCCTTCGGTGTCGACGGAGCCCAGGTGACGGTGCTCGACGATGTGAGCCTCACGATCGGCATGGGCGAGTTCGTGTCGGTCATCGGTCCCAGCGGATGCGGCAAGTCCACGCTGCTCAAGGTGGTCGCCGGACTCCTCGACGCCGACTCCGGCACCGTCACGATCGACGGCGAGAGCGTCACGGCGGCCTCCCGCGACAAGAAGATCGGTCTCGTCCCGCAGTCCCCGGCGCTCCTGCCGTGGAAGACGGTGCGCGAGAACGTCGAGCTCCCCGTGCGGATCAACCGCGGGGCCAACGGCGACCGCGCCCTCCGCGACCCCGCCGAGCTGCTGTCGACCTTCGGGCTCGGCCATGCGCTGAAGAAGTACCCGGGGCAGCTCTCCGGCGGTATGCAGCAGCGCGCCGCCATCGCCAGGGCCTTCGTGTTCGACCCGGCGATCATGCTGATGGACGAGCCGTTCTCCGCCCTCGACGAGATGAACCGCGACCTGCAGCGCATCGCCCTGCTGGACTTCTGGCAGTCGAACCGCAAGGCCGTGATGTTCGTCACGCACTCGGTGCCGGAGGCGATCATGCTCTCCGACCGGATCGTGGTGATGGCGGCCCACCCTGGCCGCATCGCCGAGGTGATCGATGTGAACCTTCCGCGGCCCCGGACCGAGGAGGCGTATGCGACGGACGAGTTCCGCGACCTGGAGGCAGTCGTGCGCGGTGCGCTGCGCGCGCAGACGGAGAAGGCCCATGTCTGAGCTGACGATGAGAGACACCACCGCCACCCTCGCCACGGCGCGGCTGAAGGCGCAGCCCCGCCGCGGCATCCCCGGCTGGCTCCGCTGGGGCTCGTGGGGACCGACCCTGATCACGTTCGTGATCGCGGCTCTGCTCTGGCAGATCGTGGCGTGGACCAACCCGTACGTCCTGCCGACGCTGGAGGCCATCGGCGCCAGCCTCGTCGAGGACGCGGGCATGTACTGGTCGAACTTCCTCGTGACGCTGCTGGAGGTCGTCGTCGGGGCCTCCGCCGGCATACTGGCGGGCTTCCTGCTGGCCGTCGTGATGGCCGAGTTCCAGATCATCGAGCGGGCCGTCATGCCGCTGGTCATCATCGTGATGGTGACGCCGATCGTCGCGATCGCCCCGGCGCTGGTCGTCGCCTTCGGGTTCGGCATGGTGCCGAAGTTCATCGTCACCGGCCTCGTGGTGTTCTTCCCGATGCTCGTGAACTCGCTCGCCGGCCTCCGCGACGTGGACCAGAAGGCGTTCGACGTGTTCACGACGCTGCACGCCTCGCGGTGGGAGATCTTCCGCGAGCTGCGGTTCCCCGGCAGCATGCCGTACGTGTTCGCCGGTCTGCGGATCGCACTGCCCCTCGCCGTCGTCGGCGCCGCCGTGGCCGAGTTCGTGGCGGCCGGTCAGCAGGCCGGTCTCGGCTCCCTCGTCACCACCTCGGCGGCACAGGCGAACCTGCCCGTGACCTGGGCGAGCATCGCTCTGCTCTGCCTGCTCGGGGTGCTCCTCATCGTGCTCCTCGCGGTCGTGCGCCGGCGCGTCCTGTGGTGGAGCGACGGCGAGGTCACCGCGAAGGGCTGACCGCACGACCCCCGGTCCCGGGGGCGCGACCCCGCGCCCCCGGGTTCCCCCGGCGTGCCCGGAAACTCCGAACGACTCCATCCCCCACTCCCAGGAAGGCATCCGCCATGACCGCTCAGCACCCCGTGAAGACCCTGCGGCTCGGACTCTTCGAGAACGCCCAGGCGAACGACTCCGGCACCGCGACCTGGCGCCACCCCGACAATCGGCGCTACCTCTTCGACAAGCTCGACTACTGGCGCGACACCGCGCGCCTGGTCGAGAACGCGGGCTTCGACTTCCTCTTCCTCGCCGACGCGTGGGGCTGGGCCGACGTCGCCGGTGAGCGGCCGGAGATCTGCTCCGTCGAGGGCCTGGATCTGCCGCGGCTCGACCCGGCGATCATCCTCGCCGCCCTCATCCCGGAGACCACCCGCCTGGGCCTGGTCGCCACCGGATCGACCCTGCTCGAGCCGCCGTACTCCTTCGCCCGACGCCTGGCCACTCTCGACATCCTGTCCGGGGGCCGGATCGGCTGGAACGTCGTCACCACCGGCACGGCCGACACCGCGGTGCAGGGCTTCGGCGTGCCGATGGTGGGACACGACGAGCGCTATCTGATGGCGGACGACTTCATGCAGGTCGTCTACAAGCTGTGGGAGGGGGCCTGGGAGGAAGGGGCGCTGGAGCGCGACAAGTCCGGTCGCTTCGCCGACCCGGCCAAGGTCCACCGCATCGCGCACGACGGGCCCTACTTCCGCTCGCACGGCTACGGCAACACGCAGCGCTCGCCGCAGGGCACGCCGGTGCTGTTCCAGGCCGGGGCGTCGCCCGCCGGTCGCGAGTTCGGCGGCAAGCACGGCGAGGCGATCTTCGTCGGGAGCGGCTCGGTCGAGCAGCTCCGCACGCATTCCTCGGCGATCCGCGAGGAGGCGGTGAAGAACGGCCGTGCGGCGCACGAGGTGAAGATTATGTCGGCGTTCGCCGCGGTCGTCGGCAGCACCGAGGAGGAGGCCCGCCGCACCTACGCGGAGGTCGCCGATGCGCAGAATCCCGAGGTCACCGTCGCCTCCTACGCCTGGTTCACCGGTCTCGACCTGTCGTCGTACGACCCGAGCACGCCGATGTCCGAGCTCCGCACCGAACTCTCGCAGACGCAGGTCGCGCGCTTCGCCGACAAGACGGTGGGCGATGTCCTGGCCGACTGGCACGCGCACGGCGTGGGCGCCCGCCCGATCGTGGGCACGCCGGAGCAGGTGGCGGACCGGATGATGGAGCTCGCCGACGGCGCCGACCTCGACGGCTTCCTCTTCGCTCCGGTGATCCCGCCGGCCTCGACCGCCGACTTCATCGAGCACGTCTTGCCGATCCTCAAGGAGCGCGGGGCGATCGCCGACCCCGCAGCCGAGCCGGAGTCGCTGCGGGAACGGCTGATGGGCACCCCGACGCCCGCGCTCGCCGACTCCCACATCGGGTCGTCGTTCCGGCGGACGATGGCCCGTGTCTGACAGCCTCGCCGGCGTCGCCGTCGTGGGGAGCGCGAACCTCGACCTCGTGGTCGAGGTGTCGCGTCCTCCCCGCGTCGGTGAGACGCTGCTCGGCCGGGCCGGAGGCCGCTTCCCCGGTGGCAAGGGTCTGAACCAGGCTGTCGCCGCGGCCCGCGCGGGAGCCGTGACCACGTTCTGCGGCGTCGTCGGAGCGGACGAGGCCGGCGCCGTTCTGGAGGCGGCGCTGACGGAGGCGGGAGTGGACGCCGCGCTCCGCCGCTCCGCGTCCGCGCCGACCGGGGTCGCGCACGTGCTGGCCTTCGACGACGGCGACAACAGCATCCTCGTGGCGGCGGGGGCGAACGGCGAGCTCACTCCGGAAGACGCCGTGGCCGGGACCGTCGGGGCGGCCGTGATGCTCACTCAGCTCGAGGTGCCCTTCGCCGCGGTCGCCGCCGCCCTGGCCGCCGCACATGCCTCCGGGACCCTCACGATCCTCAACGCCGCCCCCGCGCACCCCGCCGCCGTCGACCTGCTGCCGGAGGTGGACGTGCTGGTCGTGAACGAGACGGAGTGCGCGGAACTCGGCGGCGTCGAGCGGCTCCTCGGCGCCGGCGCCGGGGCGGTCGTGCTCACGGAGGGGGCCGCCGGTGTGACGCTGCATCGGCCAGGGCGCCCCGGCGTGCACGTGCCGGCCTTCCGCATCGACGCCGTCGACACGACGGGAGCCGGGGATGCCTTCTGCGGCGCCCTCGCTGCGGGGCTCGCCCAGGGTCACGACATCGAGCACGCTCTCGTCCGTGCCTGTGCCGCGGGGGCGATCGTCGCCCGTCACCGTGGGGCGACCACTCCGGCGCTGTCCGTCACCGCTCTGGAGGCTCTGGTAGCGCGGCGCTGAGTCCGCGCTGGGCGCGGCGGTATCAGCGCGTAGGGGTGGTCTCCGCCGTCTCGCCGGCGAATGTGTACGCTCCGGCACGCAGCCGCTCCAGCAGCGTCAGGAGCCACTCCTTCTCGGCGGTGAGTCGGGCGGTGGAGAGGTCGAAGATCTCGCGCACGTACTCCGGGGTCGTCTCCGAGCGCAGGGTGTCCTGCACGTCGAAGCCGTTCTGCGTGATGATCGCGTCGCTCTTGATGAGCCGGTGCTCGAGGCCGGCGATGACCTCCTGCCGGCTGAGGACGAACATGAACGAGGCCACGGTCATGATCGCCTGGGTGTCGAAGGCCGCGACGTTCCAGAGGTTCTCGCGCAGCATGCGCTGCAGCTCCACCTCGCCGGCCGGGGTGATGCGGTAGGTGGTGCGCGCGGGGCGCTTGCCCTCCGTCTCGGTGCCGCTCTCCGCCACGTAGCCGTCGACTTCGAGCGCGCGGAGGGCGTTGTAGATCGAACCGGGCTGGATGTGCGCCCACTCGTCGACGTGCCAGGTCATGAGCTCGCGGCGCAGGAAGTAGCCGTGCACCGGTTGGAACTGCTTGACGGCACCGAGGACGACGAGGCGGGTGGTCGACATGCGCTTCATGCTAACGGTTCAGTGCGGTGGAACCTGTTGTTTGTATGGTCAAAAATGCATATAATCCAAACTAGTCAAAGTTGACTACCGAAAGGACTTCGTGATGACCACTGCCGTGACCGACGCCCTGCCGCGGGACCGCGCTCTCCGTCGCGCCTTCTCCGTCTACCCGACCGGTGTGGTCGCGCTGGCCGCGCACGTCGAGGACCGCGCCGTCGGTATGGCGGTCAACTCCTTCACCTCGATCTCGTTGGAGCCCGCCCTCGTCGCCGTCAGCGCCGCGCGCACCTCGAAGACGTGGCCCGTGCTGCGCGCCGTCCCCGAACTGGGGATGAGTGTCCTCGCGGCGCACCATGAGCCGCTCAGCCGCTCCCTGTCCGCGCGCGAAGGCGACCGGTTCGGCGGCCACGCGTGGCATCGCTCGGAGGGTGGGGCCGTGCTGATCGACGACGCCGCGCTCTGGCTCACGTGCCGGCTGCACAGCACGTTCGACGGTGGCGACCACGAGATCGCGCTCTACGAGATCCAGGATGTGACGCTCTTCGACGGCGTCGAGCCGCTCGTGTTCCACCAGAGCCGTTACCGCGCCATCTCGCCCGCCGGAGACGTGTGAGCGGACCGGCGCCCCGGGTGCTCTCCGGCCTGGTCGTCCCCGGCGACGGTCGCGGTCGGCTGCTCGGCTTCCCGACCGCGAATCTCGCCCTGTCCGAGCGGCTGCTGCCCGACGATGGGATCTATGCGGCGTGGGCGCTGTTGCCCGGCGACGACCGGCGGTGGGAGGCGACGGCGAGCATCGGCGTCAATCCGACGTTCTGTGGCGACCGGGCGCGGCGTCTCGAGGTGCACCTCCACGACATCGACCGCGACCTCTACGGGCAGCTGCTGTCGGTCGAGCTCGTCGCGCTGCTCCGGCCGACGCTCCGTTTCGATGGAGTCGAGGAGCTCGTCGCCCGGACCGCCGCGGATGTCGCGGCCTCGCGGCGGCTTCTCGCCGCGGAGCGGCGCACGTTCGCGAGGCGCTGACTACGCCGCGTTCCAGCGGAGTCGCGGCAGCGTGGGGAACTCGGTGAGGATCGCCGCCGCGTCGGTCACGGGGAAGAGCGTGACCGGGAGCGGGGGGAGCCCCGGCGATGGTGCGACCGCGTAGGCCAGGGCCGCCGGCCCCTCCGACGCGCTCAGAAAGACCCGACTCTCGCGGCCGGCGACGGCGACCGTGGATCCGTGCAGGCCTGCGGACAGGGCGGCGGCCGCGGCGGTCGCTCGGGCCAGGAGTGTCGGACCGGGGAGCCAGGGGAGGAAGGCGTCCTCGGGGAGTCCGCAGGCGACAGCCAGCGCCGGGGTCAGCCAGCGGTCGCTCTTGAGGCCGTAGGGGGTGGGCTCCCGCGAGAGCAGGTAGCCGTAGCAGTGCAGGAGCCCGGCGTTACCGACCGGCCAGGTCGCCGGCAGGCCCGCGCGCCGGTGGAGCTCGTCGAACAGGGCGGGCGCGATGACGCCCGTGCCGGTGTTCTCGTCGACGGCGGTCGACCGGCCCCACGCGGCGAAGCGCCTCGCATCGCGATCAGCCCGGAGTGAGGCATCGAGCCGGGGCAACGCGTCGATCGCGCTCTGCGCGGCGACCGGGGTGCTGGTCGCGGCGCGGTCGGCGGCGTGCATGAGGGCAGCGAGTTCGGACACGGCGTTCACCATACGGGAACGACGTGGACGGAGTGTTCACGCGGCGTTCATGCGCTGTGGGCGTTCCGTCCATGTCGTTTGCCCATGCTGGACGGAGCGTCCGCACGGAAGGAACCCCGTGACCACCATCCTCCTCTTCGACTTCGACGGCACGATCGCGCTCGGCGACGGCCCTGTCCTCGCCTACGCCCGACATGTGGCCACCGCGCTGGGCGCGTCGGAGCGGTTCGTCGACGACGTCCGCATCGCGCTCGCCGCCGCGGGCCCCGACGCCGTCGACGGGTACGACGTCGTCCGCCGCGCGGCGGACAGCTTCGGCGCCGACGGTGCCGTGCTCAGCGCGGCCTACCTGGCGAGCCGCGCCCAGCTCGCCACGGCTGCGGCTCCGGTCACGGTCCCGAGCGGCCTGGTCGAGTTCCTTCGGACCGCCGGCCCCGTAGCGGAGCGCGTGCTGGTGACCAACGCCCCCGCCGTGCGTCTTCCGGAGGCTCTGGAGCACCTCGGGCTCGCGGGACTGTTCGACCGCATCGTGACCGATGCCCGCAAGCCCGCCGGGATGGAGGAGGTCCTCGATGCGCTGCCGCCCGATGCCCGCATCCTGAGCATCGGCGACATGTGGCGAAACGATCTCGCTCCCGCACACGCCCGCGGCCACGCCACCGCGCTGATCGGGGGCTTCGCCGACCCGGCAGCGACCCCGACCTTCCGCGCGGCCGACTTCGCCACTCTCGCACCGCAGCTCGAGGCTTGGCTGCGGGCCACCGACTCCTCCGTTCCGTCCACTTCACACACCCTCACCACCGAAGGATGATCATGCGTACCTCCCCCTTCCGCCGCCCGGTTCTCGGTCTCGCCGCCGCCGGTGCCCTGCTGACCGTCGCGCTCGCCGGGTGCTCCGGCACCGCTGCCGGGTCCGACCCGTCCGCCGCCCCCGCCGAGGATCCGGACTCCCTCGTCCTCGCCCTCGTCCCGTCGCAGGACCAGGACGGCCTCGTGGAGACAGCCGCCCCGCTGACCGACTACCTCACGGAAGAGCTCGGGATCGAGGTGACCGGTGTCGTCTCGAAGGACTACCAGGCCGCGGTCGAGGCGATGGGCGCGGGGCAGGCGCAGATCGGCTTCCTGCCGTCGCTGCAGCTCTGGCAGGCGAACGACATGTACGACGCGTCCGTCGTGTTGCAGACCGAGCGCAACGGCAACATCACCTACCCGGCGCAGTTCATGACGAACAACCCCGACAAGTACTGCGAGGACGAGCCGGTCGCGCGTGACGGGATGCTCTTCTGCAACGGCGCCGACGCCATGACCGGACCCGCCGGTCTCGACAGCATCGACAAGGTGGAGGGCGCGAAGGTCGCCGTCCTCGGCCCGGGGTCCCCCGCCGGTTACATCTACCCGATCCTCGCGCTCCAGGAGGCGGGCCTGGACACGGACGCGGACATCGAGCAGATCCCGGTGACTGCGAACGACGCGTCCGTGCTGGCCGTCTACAACGGCGACGCGGAGGTGGGCTTCAGCTTCTGGGACGCCCGCACGATCGTGCAGAAGGACACCCCGGACGTGGGGGAGAAGGTCGTCGTCTTCGCCATGACCGAGGAGATCCCGAACGACGGCGTCGCTCTGTCTGCCGACCTGTCCCCGGAGCTGCAGGAGCGCATCACGACCGCGCTCGAGGAGTTCTCGAACACGGAGGAGGGCTCGACGATCCTGGAGAGCATCTACTCGATCACCAAGCTCGCACCGGCCGATCCCGCGTCGCTCGACGTCGTCGCCCGGGCCGCCGAGGCCCTGGGGCTCCAGTAAGTTGTCCGCTCCGCATCAGCCGGTGGACGCCGTGGCTCCGGCCGCGGCGTCCACGCCGTGGAACATCCGTCTCGACGATGTGACGGTGCGCTATCCGAACGGCACGATCGGGTTGAACCGCGTCTCACTGGACATCGCCGCGGGCGAGATGGTCGCCGTCGTCGGGCTCTCCGGCTCGGGGAAGTCGACTCTCATCCGCACGATCAACGGCCTGGTACCGGTCACCTCCGGCACCCTCGACGTCGGCGGGCATCGCGTCAGCGGCGCCTCCCCGCGCACGCTGCGCCGGCTCCGGGGGGACATCGGCATGGTCTTCCAGGGCTTCAACCTCGCCGGTCGCGCCAGCGTGCTGCACAACGTGCTCGTCGGGCGTCTCGCCCACACGCCGCTGTGGCGCACACTCCTCGGTGCCTATCCTGAGGTTGACCGGCAGCGCGCGTACCACGCCCTCGACCGGGTCGGGATCCTGCCCAAGCTGCACGCGCGGGCCTCCGATCTCTCCGGCGGCCAGCAGCAGCGCGTCGCGATCGCCCGCGCTCTGGCGCAGGAGCCTCGCGTCGTCCTGGCGGACGAGCCGGTGGCGAGCCTCGACCCGCCCACGGCGCACGGCGTGATGAACGACCTGCGGCGCATCAACCGCGATCTCGGCATCACGGTGCTCGTCAACCTCCACCTGCTCGACCTCGCCCGTGAATACGGCGCCCGGATGATCGGCATGCGCGCGGGCGAGATCGTCTACGACGGCCCCGCCGCCGGTGCCTCGGACGCGGACTTCGAGGGCATCTACGGCCGGTCGCTCACCTCGGACGATCGGCTGGACGCGTGACCCCCGTCATCGACCAGGACACCGCGGTGGCACCGCTCGACGTGCCCGGGCGCCCACCCGGTGCCTGGAAGGGAGCCGCTGTCCTGGCGGGTGTGGTCGCCGTGACGGTCGTGATGTGTCTGCCCGGTGTCGGCATCGGAGTCGACCTCGACGCGATCGCGCGCAACTGGCAGAACGGCGCCGACAAGGTGCTGAAGCTGCTGGTGCCCGACTGGTCGTTCTTCCCGCGCACGGTCCCGCCGCTGATCGAGACCTTGCAGATGGCGGTCATCGCCACCGCCCTGGGCGCCGCCGTGTCCTTGCCCCTGAGCTTCTGGGCGGCGCGGGCGACGAACCCGAACACGGGCGCGGGACTGGTCGTGCGCGGGGTCCTCAACATCGTGCGCAGTGTTCCCGACCTGCTGTACGCCGCCATCCTCGTGGCGATGGTGGGCGTCGGCGCCCTTCCCGGGATCCTGGCGCTGGTCCTGTTCAACATCGGCATCATCGTCAAGCTCGTCTCCGAGGCCATCGACACGAACGACCGCGGGCCCCTCGAGGCCGGCCGGGCCGTGGGCGCGACGCAGATGCAGATCAACCGGACGCTCGCCCTTCCGGACGCCTGGCCCGCCTTCGCGAACCAGACCCTCTACGTCTTCGAGCTCAACGTGCGCGCATCGACCGTGCTCGGACTCGTCGGCGCGGGCGGGATGGGGCTGCTCATCGACGCCGTCCGCACGTTCTACCGCTACGACCAGCTCTCGCTCATCATCCTCGAGATCCTCATCGTGGTGATCGTGATCGACGTGGTCTCCGACGCCGTCCGGCGGAGGCTCGTATGACCGCGCCCCTCACCGCCGTCCCCGCCCGGCCTCGGCGCCCCTGGCTCCTCGTCGGATGGGGCCTCGTGACCGCCGTGATCGTGCTGGCCTTCTGGTCGATCGACATCTCCTGGGCGCGCCTCGCCGATCTCCCGGCGGAGATCGTCCGCTACACCGTGCTCATGTTCGGCGACCCGAACTGGGAGAAGCTCCCCGAGGCCCTGGGGCAGACCTGGCGAAGCATCGAGATGGCCTGGGTCGGCACGGTCCTCGGCATCCTCCTCGCGACCCCCCTGAGCCTGCTGGCCGCTCGCGGCTTCGGACCGGTCTGGCTGCGCAATCTGCTTCGCGGGCTGTTCTCGCTCATCCGCGCGGTCCCGGAGATCATCATCGCGATCGTGATCCTCTCGGTGACAGGGCTCACACCCTTCACGGGAGCCTTGGCGCTCGCACTCAACGGCATCGGCACCCTCGGCAAATGGGGCTATGAGGCCGTCGAAGCCGTGCCCCGTGGCCCCATCGAGGCGGCACACGCGGCCGGCGGCAGCACTCTCCAGGTGCTGCGATGGGGAGTGTGGCCACAGGCGGAACCGGCGTTCTGGTCGTTCTGGCTCTACCGCTTCGAGATCAACGTGCGCTCGTCGGCCGTCCTCGGCCTCATCGGCGTCGGCGGCATCGGTGACATGCTCACCTCCTACACCCAGTACCGTGAGTGGTCGACGGTGGGTGTCCTGCTCATCGTGGTTGTCACGGTGACGATGCTGATCGACGCGGTATCCGGCGCGATCCGCCGCCGGATCATGGAGGGAGCCCGAGCCCGTGTTCGCCCCTAGCTCTCCGCCGAGCGTGCGCATCGCCGCGGTCCGCAACACCTTGCAGCCCGCGGAGCGGCGGGTGGCCGAGCTCATCCTGGACTCCGCCGACGCCGTCGTGGAGTGGACAGCGCAGGAGCTCGCCGACCGGGCGGGTGTCGGCCGCGCCACCGTCGTCCGTGCGTGCCAGGGCTTCGGCTACCGCGGCTACCCGCAGCTCCGGGTCGCGCTGGCCGCCGAGCTCGGCGGGGGGAGCGGTGACGCTGCGGTCGATCACGGGCCGGGTGTGCTGGGGCGGATGCGCGGTGAGATCGACCGTGTCGCGGCGTCCCTCCCCATGCTGGCGAGTCTCCTGGACCCGGCGACCGTCGACGCGGCAGTCGCCGCGACCGCTTCCGCGCGACGTGTGCTGGTCCTGGCGAACGGTCTCTCGTCGCCGATCGCGAGCGATCTGGCGATGCGGCTCACGGCGGCAGGGCGACCGGCGGAGTTCATCGCCGACGCCATCGCCCAGCAGATCGCGGCCCGGCATCTCACGGAGCAGGACGTGTGCGTCATCGTCAGTGGTTCCGGAGCCAATGAGGCGAGCCTGCGTGTCGCGACCGCCGCCGCCCGCGGCGGTGCGACGGTGATCGCACTCACCTCGTTCGCGTCCTCCGCGCTGACCGACGCGGCCTCCCTGTCGCTCGTCATCACCCCGGCCGGGGTGAGCTTCCGCGAAGAGCTGCAGCACGCCTCCCGCGTCGCCTTCCTCGTGTTCGCCGAGGTTTTCGCGGCCGCGGTCACCTCCGCCCGCGGCGACGCCGCCGTCCAGGCTCGGGCACACGCCCTCGAAGTGGTCTCCGACAACCTCGACGGCTGAGGGACCGCGGTTCCGGCTGCACGACCTCGGTCCGCGGGCATGACCTGGCGGGCCGATCCGTCGTGCAGGTGTCGCGCAGTCGTGCAGGCGTCGCGGGGGGAAAGGGGGGAGGCGGGGACGGAAGGGGCCGGGTCAGTCGCGGGCGGTCTGCAGGAGGGCCCACACCTCGGCCCGGGCGGGGAAGGTCGTGAGGTCGGCCCCGAGGAGGGCGCCGGCATGGGAGACCCGGGAGCGGAGGGTGTGCCGGTGGATACCGAGGGCGGCCGCGGCCTGCTCGGCCCGCGTGTCGTGGTCGAGCCAGGTCCGCAGCGCGTGTTCGAGCGCGGTGCCGTGGGCGGCGTCGTGTTCCCGGAGCGGAGCGAGCCGCGACTCCGCGACGAGCCGGGCCTCATCCGTCGCCAGCGCCGTGAGCAGGCTGGATCCGACCGTGTCGGCGTACCGGACGGCGCCGCTCGTGCCCGGCTGTCGGAGAGCGATGAGCGCCTGGGCGTGCGCGCGGGAGAAGGCGTCGTACCCCTCCGGGGCCGAGACGCCGACGCGGGCGCTGAAGCGCGAGGCCGCGTCGTCGAGAAGAGCCTCGTCGGCCGCGGACACGCAGATGACCACGCCGTCCTCGGAGTCCGCGAGGAAGGCGGGCGTCCCGTGCTCGACCCGTCGGCGCTCCCACCAGTCGAGGAGAGGCTCGGCCGGGGCATCCCCGGTCACCGCCACCACCACGGGGGCGGGCGGAAGGCTGCCGAGGACACGGCGCGCGAGGCCGGGGTCGTCGCTCAGGAGCGAGCGCAGCAGCTGCGTGTGCAGCCGGCGTCGGCCGCGGGCGAGCTGCTCGCTCTGCTCCCGCGCCAGTCCCGCCATCGCGATGACCGAGGTGACGACGGCCCTGGCCTCCTGGTCGAGGGCGTCGGCCGCCACGGCGAGGACGCCGCGCAGGTGCCCGCCCCGCCCCACCGTGAAGAGCATGAAGGTGTGCGCATCGAGGGTGAGGGACTGCCCCGCCTCGAGTCCGCGGTCGAGGATCTCCTGGACCCGGGTCCCGAGCCCTTCCCGGACAGTCGCCGAGAGGGCGTCGCGGGGGTGGGCGACGATCAGGTCGCCCGCCGCGTCGAACATGCCCGCCCAGGCGCCGAGTCGACGGCCGAGTTCGGTGATGATCGCCTCGAGCCCGCGCGGCCGGAGGGCGGCGAGGGCGAGGGCGCGCTGGGTGTCCAGCGCCCAGGTGCGCCGGGCGTAGGCCTGCGCCGCGATCGCCTCGGAGTGCGCGCGGGCCACGGCGATGAACGGCGTGCGGTACGGCACCTCGAACAGGGGGATGCCCTGGTCGGCGCACGCCGCGATCAACTCTTCCGGTGTTCCCGAGCGATGCACGTCGGTCCCGAATCCGAGCCCCAGCACGCCGCGCTCGGCGAGGCGGACGACGTAGGGGGCGATGGCCTCCGCGTCGTCGAACTGCGTGCCGGTGGTGAGGAGGACGAGGTCTTCCGCGAGGAAGGGCGTCGGGTCCGCGAGGTCGGAGCTGTGCACCCAGCGCAGTGGCCGGTCGAGCGCGCCGTCCGGCAGATCCGCTGCGGTGGAGACGAGGCGCAGGTCGAGATCCCGGCGGCGCAGCAGGGCGGACAGCGTGGAGGGATCGGCGGGGGCCATACGATCTCCGGTTGTACGAGACGGCGAAATCAATTCTCTGATTGTACGACCCGGCGAATGCGGGCGTCTCCGCTGCCGCCGTACGCTCGCGACATGGCTCTCCTCGACACCGCAGCACCCGCAGTCCCCCTCGGCGGCCCCGACCTCCCGCAGGAGCGTCGCCTCGTCACGGAACTCCCCGGCCCGCGGTCGGCCGAGGTCCTCGCCCGCAAGGCGGACGCGGTCGCCGCCGGTGTCGGTCACACGGTGCCGGTCGCCGCCGTCGCGGCCGGGGGAGGAGTGGTCGTCGACGCCGACGGCAACTCGCTCATCGACCTCGGCTCCGGCATCGCCGTGACCACGGTCGGCAATTCGCACCCGAAGGTGGCCGCCGCCGTGGCCGCGCAGGCGGCGCAGTTCACGCACACCTGCTTCATGATCTCGCCGTACGAGTCGTACGTCGGCGTCGCCGAGGCGCTCAACCGCGTCACCCCCGGCGACTTCGCCAAGAAGAGCGCCCTGTTCAACTCCGGCGCCGAGGCTGTCGAGAACGCGATCAAGATCGCCCGCAAGCACACCGGTCGTCAGGCCGTCGTCGCGTTCGACCACGGCTACCACGGCCGCACGAACCTCACCATGGCGCTGACCGCGAAGTCGATGCCGTACAAGAGCGGCTTCGGACCGTTCGCCCCCGAGGTGTACCGCGCGCCGATGTCGTACCCGTTCCGCGACGGGCTCGAGGGCGGCGAGGCCGCGGCCCGCGTGATCCTCCAGCTCGAGAAGCAGATCGGCGCCGACAACCTCGCCGCCGTCATCATCGAGCCGATCCAGGGTGAGGGGGGCTTCATCGTCCCCGCCGACGGCTTCCTCCCCGCGATCGTCGACTGGTGCCGCGCGAACGGCGTCGTCTTCATCGCCGACGAGGTGCAGACCGGGTTCGCCCGCACCGGACACATGTTCGCCAGCGAGATCTTCGGCATCGAGCCCGACCTCATCACCACCGCCAAGGGCATCGCGGGCGGGCTGCCGCTCGCCGCCGTGACCGGCCGCGCCGAGATCATGGATGCGTCGCACTCCGGTGGCCTCGGCGGCACCTACGGCGGCAACCCCATCGCGTGCGCCGCGGCGCTCGCGGCCATCGACGTGTTCGAGAACGACGGCGTCATCGAGCGTGCCCGCGAGATCGGCGAGATCCTCCTCGGCCGCCTCACAGCCCTCCAGGCCGAGGACGCCCGCATCGGCGACGTCCGCGGTCACGGTGCGATGGTCGCCGCCGAGTTCGTCGACCCGGAGACCAACGCTCCGGACGCCGCGCTCACGGCTGCTGTGGCCAAGGCGTGCATCGCCCAGGGCGTCATCGTCCTCACCTGCGGCACGTACGGCAACGTCATCCGCTTCCTCCCGCCGCTGTCCATCGGCGACGAGCTGCTGAACGAGGGCCTCGACGTCGTGGCCGAGGCGCTGGCCGGCGCCTGACACCCTGTCCGGTCGCGTCCCCGGATCGGGGGATTTCGGGACGCGACCGGTACTTCATCCCCCGCATCCCCCGACGACGAAGGAGTTGCAGATGGCTGAGATCACCCGCGACGTGCTGATCGTGGGCGCCGGAGCCGCAGGGCTCACGGCGGCCAACGACCTGCGGAAGGCCGGGCTGTCGGTCGCCGTGCTGGAGGCCCGCGACCGCGTGGGTGGCCGCCTGTGGACCGACGTGATCGACGGCGCCATGCTGGAGATCGGCGGCCAGTGGGTCTCGCCCGACCAGGACGCGCTCAAGGACACGATCGAGGAGCTGGGGCTCGAGACCTACAGCCGGTACCGCGAGGGCGACAGCGTCTACGTCGGCCCGGACGGACAGGCCCACCGCTTCACGGGCGAGATGTTCCCGGTGTCGGCGGAGACCGAGGCCGTGATCGCGCGCATCACCGGCATCCTCGACGCCCTCGTCGCCGAGATCGACCCGGACAAGCCGTGGGAGCACCCGAACGCGGCCGAGTGGGACTCGATCTCCTGGGACGCCTGGCTGCGCTCGCAGACCGACGACGACGAAGCCGTGCGTAACCTCGCCTTCGCCACCGGCTCGGCGATGCTGACCAAGCCGACCCACGCCATCTCGCTGCTGCAGTCGCTGCTCATGGCGGCCTCGGCCGGCTCGTACTCGAACCTCGTCGACGCCGACTTCATCCTCGACAAGCGCGTCGTGGGAGGGCTCCAGCAGGTGCCGCTGCGCCTCGCCGAGCGCCTGGGCGAGGACGTGCTGCTGAACCAGCCCGTCCGCAGCCTGGAGTGGTCGGATGACGGGGTCGTGGCGACCACCGACGACCTCACGGTGCGGGCGCGGTACGCGATCCTCGCGCACGCCCCCATCCTCTACAACCGCATCTCCTTCGTCCCGCCGCTGCCGCGTCGCCAGCACCAGCTGCACCAGCACCTCTCGATGGGCTTCGTCATCAAGGTGCACGCCGTCTACGACCGCCCGTTCTGGCGCGAGCAGGGCCTGAGCGGCACGGCGTTCAGCCCGTACGAGCTCTCGCACGAGGCCTACGACAACAGCAACCACGGCGACGAGCGCGGCACTCTGGTCGGCTTCGTGTCCGATGCGAACGCCGACGGCGTGTTCGAGCTGTCCGCCGAGGAGCGCAAGGAGCGCATCCTCGAGTCGCTGTCGCACTACTACGGTCCCGAGGCGAAGAACCCGGTCGTGTACTACGAGAGCGACTGGGGCAGCGAGGAGTGGACGCGTGGCGCCTACGCCGCGAGCTTCGACCTGGGCGGCCTGCACCGCTACGGCGCCGACCTGCGCACGCCCGTCGGACCGATCCACTTCGCCTGCAGCGACATGGCAGGAGCGGGTTACCAGCACGTCGACGGGGCGATCCGCATGGGCCACTTCGTCGCGGCGAACATCGTCGACGCCCGCCGCGAGGCCGGCGCTCCCGAGAGCATCGGCTGATGACCGGCTCGGTCGTCGTCGGCTACACGGCGACGGATGCGGGGGCGGACGCGGCGGCGCTGGGCGCACGTCTGGCGCGCAGCATCGGTGCGACCCTCCACCTCGTGATCGTGCTGCCGACCGAGGGCACCCGGAGCGCCGCCGTGCCACCGGAGCGCGCCTACGAGGACGTCATCCGGAAGCAGGCGCGGAGCTGGCTGCAGGACGCGGTCGTGCGTCTCCCGCAGGAGCTGGTGCGCAGCGGCCATGTGCGCTTCTCCGAGTCGTTCGCCGAGGGGCTCATCGCCGCCGGTGAGGAGTTCGCCGCCAGCGTCATCGTGATCGGCACGGCCGGCGGCGGCCTCTTCGGCCGGCATCGCCTGGGCAGCATCGCATCGGAGCTGCTGCACTCCTCGCCGATCCCGGTGGCCCTCGCACCCTCCGGGCTCGCGCAGCAGGACGACCACGTGCTTCCGCGCGTCACGGTCGCCGTCGGCACGCGTCCCGGCGCGGAGGGCGTGCTCGACCAGGCCGTCGCCCTCGCCGGCGCGGCCGAGGTGAGCCTCCGGCTGGTGTCGCTCGTGCCGTTCGACGTGCCGCCGGGACTCGACACCGGCGCGATCCGCCTCGCCGGCAGCGAGCACGCGCACCAGGTGCTGGCCGTGGCGGCCGAGCGCCTGCCGGACGGCCTCGGCGCCGTCGTCGAGGAGGCGCCGGGCGAGACGGTGGAGGACGCCGTGGCCGGGCTCTCCTGGCTCCCCGGCGAGGTCGTCCTCGTCGGCTCCAGCCGGCTGGCGCAGCCACGCCGTCTCTTCCTGGGCTCCACGGCGGCGAAGATGCTGCACGAGCTGCCCGTCCCCATGATCGTCGTCCCGCGCACCCGCATCGAAGCAGGAGACCGCTGATGAGCAGCACCAACCGGGCGACGGAGCCCGCATCCGGCGTCACGACCGGAATCTCGACGAAGGGCCTGAGCGCCGGCACCGTCGGCCTGATCGGCGCCGTCGTGATCGGCATCTCGTGCATCGCCCCCGCCTACACGTTCACGGCCGCCGTCGGCCCCACCGCGTCCGAGGTGGGCGCGCAGATCCCGGCGATCATCCTCGTCGGCTTCATCCCGATGCTCCTCGTGGCCTTCGGCTATCGCGAGCTCAACAACCGCATGCCCGACTCCGGCACTTCCTTCACCTGGGCCGCCAGGGCGTTCGGGCCGTGGGTGGGCTGGATGGCCGGATGGGGCCTCGTGGTCGCCACGATCCTCGTGCTGTCCAACCTCGCCGGGGTCGCGGTCGACTTCCTGTTCCTGCTGCTGTCGCAGATCACGGGCAACGCCGAGATCGCCGATCTCGCCGGCGTCACCTGGATCAACATCGGCGTGTGCCTGCTGTTCATGCTCGGCGCGACGTGGGTGTCGTACCGCGACATGCAGACCACGCAGAAGCTGCAGTACTGGCTGGTCGGATTCCAGATCCTCGTGCTCGTGTTCTTCGCGGTCGCCGCGATCGTGCAGGCCGTGGGCGGCAACGGCTTCGACTACCAGCCGTTCGACCTCAACTGGTTCAACCCGTTCGCGATCTCGTCGTTCAGCGCGGTCGCCGCCGGTCTGTCGCTGTCGATCTTCATCTTCTGGGGCTGGGACGTCACCCTCACCATGAACGAGGAGACGAAGGACCCGGAGAAGACCCCGGGCCGCGCGGCCACCGTCACGGTGCTCACGATCGTCTCGCTCTACCTGCTCCTCGCCGTCGCGATGATCATGTTCGCGGGCGTCGGTACGGGGGAGCTCGGCCTCGGCAACGGCGACATCCAGGAGAACGTGTTCTTCCACCTCTCCGGGCCGATCCTCGGGCCGCTCGCGTTCCTCGTGTCGCTCGCGGTGCTCACGAGCTCGGCGTCGTCGCTGCAGTCGACGTTCGTCGGCCCGGCACGCACCCTGCTCGCGATGGGTCACTACGGCGCGCTGCCGAAGTCGTTCGCGAAGGTGAGCCCCCGGTTCTTCACCCCGGGCTACGCCACCATCGTGTCGGCCATCGTGGCCTCCGCGTTCTACGCCGTGATGCGCGTGGTCAGCGAGGACACCCTGTGGGACACGATCCTCACGCTCGGCATGATGATCTGCTTCTACTACGGGATCACGGCGTTCGCCTGCGTCTGGTATTTCCGCAAGCAGTGGTTCGACTCGGCGCGGAACGTCTTCTTCACCTTCCTGTTCCCGCTGGTGGGCGGCATCATCCTGGCGATCCTGTTCTTCACGACGCTGATCGACTCCATGGACCCGGCCTACGGCTCCGGGTCGGAGATCGGCGGCATCGGGATCGTCTTCATCCTCGGCATCCTCATCATCGTCGTCGGGATCGCCGTGATGATCTGGAACGCCATCCGCCGCCCCGCCTTCTTCCGCGGTGAGACGCTGGGTATGGACGCTCCGCCCAGCCGCCGTCGTCGTCCCACGTCCGTCTGAAAGAGAGAGAATCCATGAGCACTCAGAACGAGCAGGCGCTGCTCGACAGCATCCCCACCGGCCTCTTCATCGGCGGGGAGTGGATCGAGGGGGAGACCGGCGCGACCTTCGACGTCAAGGACCCCTCGACCAACCAGGTGATCCGCACGATCGCTGACGCCACCCCCGCGGACGGCATCCGGGCGCTCGACGCCGCCGTCGCCGCACAGGACGAGTGGGCCGCGACCGCGCCGCGCGTGCGCGGGGAGATCCTCCGCCGGGCGTTCGACCTCGTGCAGGAGCGCAAGGAGGACCTCGCGCTGCTGATGACGCTCGAGATGGGCAAACCCCTGGCCGAGGCCCGCGGCGAGGTCGCCTACGGCGGCGAGTTCCTCCGCTGGTTCAGCGAGGAGGCCGTGCGCATCAGCGGCCGCTACGGCCTGAACCCCGAGGGCACCGGTCACATGATCGTGTCGCAGCGCCCCGTCGGTCCGTCGTTCTTCGTCACGCCGTGGAACTTCCCGTTCGCGATGGCCACGCGCAAGATCGCCCCGGCCCTCGCCGCCGGCTGCACCGTGGTGATCAAGCCCCCGGCACTCACGCCGCTCACGACCATCTTCTTCACGACGCTGCTCGAAGAGGCCGGTCTGCCCAAGGGTGTCGTCAACGTCGTGCAGACCTCGAAGTCGAGCGCCCTGTCGGCGCCGATCATCGCCGACCCGCGTCTGCGCAAGCTCTCCTTCACCGGATCGACCGAGGTCGGCCGCAAGCTCATCGCGCAGGCCGCCGAGGGCGTGCTCCGGGTGTCGATGGAGCTCGGCGGCAACGCCCCGTTCGTCGTGTTCGACGACGCGGACCTGGACAAGGCCGTGGAGGGCGCGCTGGCCGCGAAGTTCCGCAACATCGGTCAGGCCTGCACGGCGGCGAACCGCTTCATCGTGCACAAGGACGTCGCGGGCGAGTTCGCCAAGCGCGTCACCGAGCGCGTCAACGGCATGAAGATCGGTCGCGGCACGGAGGACGGCGTGGCGATCGGCCCGCTCATCGACGAGGACGCCGTGGCCAAGGCCGGCGAGCTCGTCGACGACGCCGTCGAGCGCGGCGCGACCCTGCTCGCGGGCGGCAAGGCGCTCGAGGGCACCGGCACGTTCTACGAGCCCACGGTCCTCACCGACGTCGTCCCCGGTTCCGCGATCCTCCGCGAGGAGATCTTCGGCCCGGTGCTCGCGATCGCGACCTTCGAGACGGAGGACGAGGCCGTGCGTCTCGCCAACGACACCGAGTACGGCCTGGTCTCCTACGTGTTCACCGAGAACCTGCAGCGCGGTCAGCGGATGATCGACGCGCTGGAGACGGGCATGATGGGTCTCAACGTGGGTGTCGTCTCGAATGCGGCGGCTCCCTTCGGCGGCGTCAAGCAGTCCGGCGTCGGCCGCGAGGGCGGCTTCGAGGGCATCCACGAATACCTGTCCACCAAGTACACGCTGATCCCGGTCTCCTGACCGGCACGGCAAGAGGAGGAGAGACATGACCGACTACGCCGTCGTCAACCCCGCCACCGGCGAGACCCTGGCGTCGTACGACACGTTCACCGACGCGCAGATCGAGGAGGCCGTCGCCGCCGCGGACGAGGCCCACCGCGAGTGGTCGCGCTCCACCACGGTCGCCGACCGTGCCGCGCTGCTGCGCCGTGCGGCCGAGCTGCACCGCGAACGCCGCGAGGAGCTGGCCGACATCTTCGTGCGCGAGATGGGCAAGCCCCGGGATGCCGCACTCGGCGAGGTCGACTTCGCCGCCGACATCGCCGAGTACTACGCGGACCAGGCCGAGGACATCATGGCCGACCAGCCCATCAAGATCCTCGGGGAGGGGTCGGCGATCATCCGCCGCTCCTCGCTGGGACCGCTCGTGGGCATCATGCCGTGGAACTTCCCGGCCTACCAGATCGTGCGCTTCGCGGCGCCGAACCTGATCGTCGGCAACACGATCCTGCTGAAGCCCGCGCCGCAGTGCCCGGAGTCGTCGAGCGCGATCGAGGCGATCTACCACGACGCCGGCTTCCCGAAGGGCGCGTACCAGAACGTGCTCGCGACGAACGACCAGATCGCGGCCATGATCGCGGACCGGCGGGTGCAGGGGGTGTCGCTGACCGGCTCCGAGCGCGCCGGCGCCGCGGTCGCCGAGGTGGCGGGGCGCAACCTCAAGAAGGTCGCGCTGGAGCTGGGCGGGTCCGACCCGTTCATCGTGCTCTCCACCGACGACCTCGACGCCACCGTGCAGGCGGGTGTCGACGCGCGGCTCGACAACAACGGTCAGGCCTGCAACGGCGCCAAGCGCTTCATCATCGTCGACGACCTCTACGACGCGTTCGTGGAGAAGTTCACGGCGGCGATGGCGGCCGTCGAGGCGACCGACCCCACGCTCGACGACACGGTCCTCGGCCCGGTCTCGTCGGAGGCGGCGGCGGAGAACCTGCAGAAGCAGATCGACACGGCCGTGGCCCAGGGCGCGACGCTGCTCACGGGCGGTACGCGCGACGGGGCGTTCTTCGCGCCGACCGTGCTCGCCGACGTGACCCCGGAGATGGACGTCTACCGCGAGGAGCTGTTCGGTCCCGCGGCGGTCGTGTACCGCGTCGCGGACGAGGACGCGGCGGTCGCGCTGGCCAACGACACCACGTTCGGCCTCGGCTCCTACGTCTTCACGACGGACGAGGCGCAGGCGGAGCGGGTGGCCGACAGGATCGAGGCGGGCATGGTCTACGTGAACCTCGTGCTCGCCGACAGCCCGGAGCTCCCGTTCGGCGGCATCAAGCGCAGCGGCACGGCACGCGAGCTGGGCCACCTCGCCGCCGACGAGTTCGTCAACAAGAAGCTGATCCGCATCGGCTGATCGTCGACCCACCCCCTTGCGGCCGAGCGGCCCCCTTGCGTGCGTACGCAAGGGGGCCGCTCGCACGAGAGGGGCCGGGTCGACGGGGGTGCGCGTCGAGGACGGACGAGGCACAATGGCGGCATGAGCGCGCACACGGATCCGGTCCAGACCCTCACCGCGGAGCAGAGCTGGGAGCACCTGCGCAGCCAGGAGCTCGGGCGGCTCGTGACCCGGGTCGGCGACACCATCGACATCTTCCCCGTGAACTATGCCGTGGACGGCGAAGGCCTGCTGTTCCGCACCGCCCCCGGGAGTAAGCTGTTCGAGCTGACGGTCACCGCCGACGTGCTCTTCGAGGTCGACGACCACACGGACACCGCGGCCTGGAGCGTCATCGTGCGCGGACGTGCGGAGGCTCTGGAGACCGACGCCGACATCGAGCGGGCGGAGGCGGCTGGCCTGCGCCCGTGGATCCCGACCGACAAACGCGTGTACGTGCGCATCGCCCCGGCATCGGTGTCCGGCCGTGCGTTCCGGCGCGATCCGGAGCCCGACCGGGACGGGCCGCAGGAGTACTGAGCCCGGCCCGGGGAGGCGTCGGCGGGCGTAGGGTCGGGGTATGGCCAACGTCGCTGAGAACATCGTCAAGACTCTGAACGCCAACGGAGTCGACCGGGTCTACGGCATCCCGGGCGACTCCCTGAACGGACTCACGGACGCCCTCCGCAAGGACGGCCGGATCCGCTGGGTGCACGTGCGCCACGAGGAGTCCGCCGCCTTCGCCGCCGCGGCCGATGCCGGCACCACCGGGGACCTCGCCGTCGTGGCGGGCTCATGCGGCCCCGGCAACCTGCACCTCATCAACGGCCTGTACGACGCGCAGCGCTCCCGGGTGCCGGTGCTGGCCATCGCCGCCCACATCCCCACCGTCGAGATCGGCACCGGATACTTCCAGGAGACGCATCCGCAGGAGTTGTTCCGCGAGTGCAGCGTGTACGTCGAATACGTCGCGGACCCGTCGCAGATGCCGCGGCTGATGGAGATCGCCATGCGCGCGGCCATCGAGCAGCGCGGCGTCGCGGTCCTCGTGATCCCCGGTGATGTGGCGCTGTCCGAGATCGCGGACGACCGTGCCGTGGTGATCGAGCGCACCCGCCCGCTGATCCAGCCCAGCGGTCCGGAGCTGGAGAAGGCCGCGACCATGCTGAACGCGGCCAAGAAGGTCACCATCCTCGCCGGGGCCGGCGTGGAGGGCGCGCACGACGAGGTGATCGCGCTCGCCGACGCACTCGGTGCCCCCATCGTCCACGCGCTGCGCGGCAAGGAGTTCATCGAGTACGACAACCCGTTCGACGTCGGCATGACGGGGCTGCTCGGATTCGCGTCGGGTTATCGGGCGATGGAGGCGGCGGATACGCTCCTCGTCCTCGGCAGCGACTTCCCGTACGAGCAGTTCTACCCGGAGCACGCGACCACCATCCAGGTCGACATCCGCGGCTCGCAGCTCGGCAAGCGGCACCCGCTCGACCTCGGGCTCGTCGGCGACGTGAAGGCGACCGCCGAGGCCCTGCTGCCCCGACTCGCCCGGAAGGACGACCGCGGCCACCTCGACGACGCCGTGGCCCACTACCGGAAGACGCGGAAGAAGCTCGACGAGCTCGCGGTGCCGGCGAAGGGCGCACGCCCCATCCACCCGCAGTACCTGGCACGCCTGCTGGACGAGTACGCCGCCGACGACGCGATCTTCACCGCCGACGTGGGCTCGCCGACCGTCTGGGCCGCGCGCTACCTGTCCATGACCGAGGGACGCCGGCTGATCGGGTCGTTCACGCACGGCTCGATGGCGAACGCCCTGATGCACGGCATCGGCGCGCAGGTCGCACATCCGGATCGTCAGGTCGTGGCGCTCGCCGGCGACGGCGGCCTCGCGATGATGCTCGGCGAGCTGCTCACGCTCACCCAGAACGGTCTCCCGGTCAAGACGATCGTGGTGAACAATTCATCGCTGAACTTCGTGGAGCTGGAGATGAAGGCCGCCGGCTTCGTCACCTACGGCACGGGGCTCGACAACCCGAGCTTCGCGGCGATCGCCGAGGCCATGGGCATCTTCGCCCGTCGGGTGGAGCGCAGCGAGGATCTGCCGGAGGCGGTCCGTGAGGTCCTCGCGCACGACGGTCCCGCGCTGCTCGACGTCGTGACCGAGCGCCAGGAGCTGTCCATGCCGCCGGCGATCGAGGCCGCGCAGGTCAAGGGCTTCGCGCTCTACGCGATCCGCACGGTCATGTCGGGCCGCGGGGACGAGCTGCTCGACCTCGCACGGGCGAACTGGCGTCAGCTGTTCTGACGCGCTCACCACCGCGACGACGCCGGCTCGGGACCCCTGTGGATCCCGAGCCGGCGGCGTGTCAGTTCTCGACGAGGGCCCTGACCTCTGCGGCCTCGGCGTGCCGTCCCAGTGCCTCCAGCACATCGCCGAGCTCCAGTGCCGCGACCTGACGCAGCGGCGGGAAGCTCTCGGCATGGTCCAGGGCGCTCCGGTAGACGGGTACGGCGTCGGCCGGA
This sequence comes from Microbacterium sp. C-MGS6, assembly GCF_058140415.1. Classification (NCBI taxonomy): domain Bacteria; kingdom Bacillati; phylum Actinomycetota; class Actinomycetes; order Micrococcales; family Microbacteriaceae; genus Microbacterium; species Microbacterium sp. C-MGS6. The sequence continues at coordinate 2,721,624 of NZ_CM176934.1, read as the reverse complement.
CGGTCGTTCCCCGCGAGGACGCGCCCCGCGAACAGTTCCGAGCTCCCGGCGGCGCCCTGATCCCCGAGCGCGGCGAAACCATCGGCGGCAGTGAGGGCGGCGGCGACGGACTCGTCGATCCGGCCGAGCTGGGCCAGGGCGCGGCCGCGGGAGTCGGTCACGTCGGCGAGCAGCCATCCGGCTTCATGCTCCTGGGCGAGCGCGGCGACCTCGTCGAAGAGGGGGAAGGCGCGCTCGTCGCCGCGACCGCCGTAGGCCTGGCCGAGGCTGTGCAGCACCTCGGACAGCGCGCCGACGGCCTCGGGGGCGCGACGAGCGATGTCCGCAGCGCCCTCCAGCAGCCGCACGGCGTCGTCGTGCTCCTCGAAGCGGGCGAGGATCTTCGCCTGCTCGGTCATGGCCATGGCCTGGTCGGCGTGCGCCTCCGCCTGTCCGAACAACTCGGCGGCGTAGCCGTGTGCGCCGACCGCCTGGCCGAACTCTCCGGACTCGGCGAGAGACCGGGCGAGGAGAGAGGCCGTCATGGCACGGGAGCCGGCGGGCGTCTCGGCGTCCTCCTCGCGCTGGAGCACGTCGCCGAAGAGCTCCGCGGCCTCCTCGGCGTCTCCCGCGCGGAGCATCGCCCTGGCCAACCGGAAGTCCACGCCGGTGCGATCGCCGTCATCCTGCAGCCGAGCAGCCAGACGGTAGCGGGCGACGGCCTTCTCGGGCTCCTCTGCGTCCTCCCAGAGCGCGCCCGCGAGCACATGGGCGTCGGCGAGAGCCCGCGTGGCGCCGAGCTCGGCGAGCAGCCGGCACACCTCGTCGGCGTCCGTCGCCCCATCCTGGTACGCGCCCGTGCCGCCCCGCACGCGGGCCCGAGTCTGCAGCGCGTGGGCCCGATGACCGGCGGACAGGTCGTCCTGGGCGAGGAAGCGGTCGAGGAGCGTGCGGCCGGCGTCGAGGTCGCCCTTGCTCAGCACGGCGCCGATCGCCACGAGGGTGGTCGTGTTGGACAGCCTGGTGTCCTCCGCCTCCGCGAACGAGCGGGCCGCGAGCTCGGCGAGGTCGAGGGCCGCGTCCGGCTCCTCGGCCCTGAGGTGCAGCGACGCGCGGCTGATGGCCAGGTCGCCGCGCGACCAGGCCGGCAGACGGTCGGCCGCGGCCAACTCCTCTTCGAGTGCCGCCATGGTCTCGTCGGTGTGCAGCCCGAAGGTCGCGAGCTTCAGACGCTCCTCGAGGTCGGCCTGCGCTTCGTTCCCTGCGGCCCGCAGGGCGGCGATCCGCTCGGGGAGGAGGCGCTCGGCCTCGTCCACGCGATCGAGCGCCACGAGGATGCCGAGGTGCATCGACAGGAGCTGCGCGCGCTGGGCGGGGTCGTCGACCTCCAGGGCGTGCGGCAGCGCGGCGAGGGTCTCCTGCTCGGCGCCGAACTGCGCGAGCTGCATCGCCCGCTCGTACCAGGCCTCCGGATCCGCCGGAGTGGTGGCCGGGGTCGGGGCGACGAACGCATCGGAGCGGATCGGGACGTCATAGCGCTCGTCGGCGAGAGCGCGCATCCGGGCGAGGCTGCGGGCGTGGCCGTCGGTGCCGTCCCGCTCGTCGAACTGCGCCCCGATGCGCTCGGCCGTGGACCAGGCGGCCGCGGCGAGGTCGGCGGCGCTCCACGGGCCGTCGTGGGCCCCGAGCAGCGGCACGAGTGCAGGGGCGTCGGCACCGCGGACCGGGGTGTCGCCGTGGCCGGCGGCGGTGACGCGGTCGAGAGCGACCGCGAACGCCGTGAGGGCGGCGAAGTGCGCGTCGACGTTGAGGCCGTCGTGGGCGAGCCACGCGACGTGCTTCTCGATCAGGGCCAGCGCCCGCGCCTCGTTGCCGGTGATCGCGGCGAACACGATGTTGTTCGCCACGATGCGCAGGTTGTCGGGGTTGTCCTTGGCCAGTCGGTAGCTGCGCAGGTGCGCGGTCTTCGCATCTTCCGTGCGTCCGGCGCGGAGGTACGGGAGGAGGACGCGGGAGAGCGCGTGCTCCGGCTCCTCGCCGCAGGAGAAACCGCCCTCGATCATCTCCTCGACGAGCCGGATGGCGTCGGCGTCGCGATCGGTCTCCGCGAAGAATCCCGCGAACTGGCTGCGGCTGCACGCGTCGCAGTGGCTGTGCTCGTCGCGCGGCGTGGCCTCGAGCTGCACGCGGAGGGCTTCGGCGGCGTCGAACCGGCCGGCGTCCCAGGCGTCCTCGAAGCGGGCGGTCAGCACGCCGCTGAGGCCGAGTCCTGCGGCACGGTAGTGCGACTCCATGTCGTCGAGCACCGCGGCGATCTGCTCCTGCGAGAAGGCGGGGGAGGAGCGCAGCGAGGACGCCATCCACTTGAACTGCCACATCAGGTCGGCGCCGCCGTTGTCGAGGTCGGCGGGGAACCGCTGCGGGTCGGCGTCGTGATGCGCGAGGCACCACGCGAAGGAGTTCAGCATGACGTCGGTGGCACCGACCATGTTCGCCGACGCGGTCTGCCGCATCCGGGCTTCGTATTCCAGCCGTTCGTCGCCGATCTCGATGGCCAGCGCGACCGCCTCCGCCACGAGGGCCTGCTCCGCCGGGCCCCACGGGGTGCGATCGATCTCCTCGATGAGCTGCTGGAAGCGCTTCTTCGGACGTGCCATGGAGGGCCCTTCGGGTAGTCGGGGGGTGTCAGCGCGCGTCGAAGGGGAGAGTGTCCCCCTCGATACCGGCGGAGAGTGAGACGAGGTCGGAGAGGGCGCTGGTCATGAGCGCCCGATCGGCGTCCGCGAGGGGGTGGTGCCCCGCGAGAAGCGCCTGGATGTAGAGCAGCTGGACCGTGCGTGCGAAGACGGCGTCGTCCTCGACGCGGACGAGGGCCCGGACGACGCGGTTCGACCAGTTCAGACACAGTCGCGCCGTGAGGTCGTCGTCCCGCGACGAGGAGAGCGTCTGGTCGATGCGGTCGAGCACCCCGCCCCAGAGCGTGCTCGCGATGCCCTTGGTGCGCCCGCGGTCGATCGTCCGCAGCACCTCGGGGTCCGCCACGTACAGTCCGGTCAGCTCCGGGCGGTCGATCGCCCGGACGACCACGGCGCAGTCCGAGGACTGCAGGACGGCGCCGGCGCGGGACTCCAGCGCCATCGCGATGTCCCGGTCGTCCAGCGGCGGCGGGTCGAGGCGATCGAGCTCCCCGGTCACGTCGACCTTCTCGACCGTGACCTGCGGGTAGAGGTCGGGGAGCAGCCGGATCAGGTCGGCGTCGTAGAGGTAGCCGCCGTTGACGAGGACCTCGTCGGACGGCGAGATACCGGCCACCTGGCGGAACTCGTCGACCGTCTGGGCGTAGCGCACGTGCGGGTACCGCTCCACGAGGTCGCCGATCCGCAGCGTGCCGTGCGTGGTCTCCACCGTGAGCCAGCGGGTGATGAAGCGCGCGAGCTCCTCGTCGTGGCGCACCAGGGACTTGAGTCCGACCTCGTGCACGGCGACGAACTGGGCGAGGCGATGCGGTTCACGCAGTCCGAGTTCGAGCACCCAGCGGCGGATCCCGGCGCCGAGCTGTTCGCGGACGTGCTCCAGCGCCGTGTCCTCGACGAGGGATTCGCGGCTCGCGGTCGGTGCGAGGCCGGTGGAGTCGATGACGGCGCGCACGAAGAACGCCCAGTCGGGCAGCACGTCGTCGACGCGTTCCGACAGCAGCATGCGGCCCAGATACATGCGGGTCGCCTGCCGGGCGCCGGGCGGAGGAGCGAAGGGCAGGACGTATGCCAGGCCCTGCGTCCCGGTCGCCGGCTCGGTCAGCGGGATCACGTCCAGCGGCGCCGCACCGAGCAGGTCGCGGCCGTACTGCACGGCCGCTTCGACGTCGGCGGCGGGGTCGAGGAAGGGCGCCTCGCGGGTCACGTCGATGTCCCCGCCGGTCGCATCGATGGTCACCCGCACGGGCAGGAACTCGCCGAACGTGGTCGCGAGCTCGTGCACGGCGGCCGGTCGCAGCAGCTCGTCGGCGTCGAAGCGCGGCACGAGGTGCACGCTGGTGCCGATCGGCAGGTCGTCATCGATCTCCGCGACCCGGAAGGTGCCGTCGGCGCTGCCCGTCCACTCCACCGCGGAGCCGCCTCTGGCGCTGCGGGAGCGGATGACGATGGTGTCGGCGACCATGAAGCAGCTCAGCAGCCCGATGCCGAACTGGCCGAGGAAGTCGCTCCGGGGGAGGTCGAAGATGTCCCGCTTGGAGCTGCGCCCGACGGTCGCGAGGAGATCGGCGACCTCGGCCGCGGTCAGCCCCACCCCGTCATCGCGGAGTACGAACTCGCCCGTCTGTGCGGTGAGCGGCGTGATGCGGATGCGGCCTCCGCCCCCGTCGACCTCGCGGCGCGCCGCGATCGCGTCCCGCGCGTTCTGGAGCAGTTCCCGCAGATAGACCCGGGGACTGGAGTAGATGTGCCTGCTGAGCAGGTCGACGACTCCGCGCAGATCCACCTGGAACTGCTGCACATCCCCACTCACATGCGTCCCTTCCTGCTTCGTCCGCCCGCCGAGCCTAGCAACAACGCGGGTTCCGCTTCCTGTTCGGCACCACGGGATCGATGCCGTATGCTTGGTGAGCAGTTGTTCTCTGCATTCTTTCGCCGTGCCTGGCGTCTTCGACATCGGCCGGTGGCAGGGTGGGGAGGGCATCCCCGAGACCTCCGGGTCTCTAGGGCGGTAGCTCAATTGGCAGAGCAGCGGTCTCCAAAACCGCAGGTTGCAGGTTCGATTCCTGTCCGCCCTGCGCGTCAGCGCACGCTGACACACGAAAGGTACATTCAGGATGGATCAGGACGAACCGCGCGGCGACGTCGTCGCGGCCGGCGCCACGCGCCAGAAGAAGGGCAACCCCTTCTCCCGGTTCTTCGGGGGCATCGCCCTGTTCATCCGCCAGGTCATCGCCGAACTGCGCAAGGTCGTCACCCCGACCCGCAAGGAGCTTTTCAAGTTCACGGGTGTGGTGCTCGTCTTCGTCCTGATCGTCATGGGCATCGTCTACGGTCTCGACTACGTCTTCGGGCTCCTGACGCACTACGTGTTCGGAATCCCTGGCTGATGACCCCCGCGGCATCGGCCGCAGCTATGGAGAAGAAGCAACGTGTCTGAACGATATTCCGACGACGCCGACTGGGCGACCGCCGCAGAGCAGTCCAGCGAGGAGGACGAGGCCCAGGAGGGCAACGTGCTCGCCGCCGAGGAGCTCTCGGTCACCTCTGCCGAGCACGTCGCGGTCCACGTCGAGGACGAGGACGGCGAGCAGGAGACGGAAGACATCGACATCGACATCGACGACCCGGAGGCGGACGCCATCGTGAACGACGCTCTGAACCTGGACGAAGCCGCGGAGTCCGAAGCCGCCGCCGAGGTCCTCAACGATTCCGTGGCCGAAGAGGTCGCGGAGCAGGAGGCCGAGGCCGCCGACGAGGTCACTCCCTACGAGGGGCCCGACGTCAACGGCGAGGACGACCGTCCGGCCGCCGAGTCCGACGAGGACGAGTCGGCTTCCGAGGAAGACCCGTACGAGGCCTTCCGCATGGACCTGCGCATGCTCCCCGGCAAGTGGTACGTCATCCACTCGTACGCCGGCTTCGAGCGCAAGGTCAAGGCGAACATCGAGCAGCGCAAGTCGACGCTCGAGGTCGAGGACGAGATCTACCAGGTCGAGGTCCCGATGGAGGACGTCGTCGAGATCAAGAACGGCCAGCGCAAGATGGTCACCCGCGTGCGCATCCCCGGCTACGTCCTGGTGCGCATGGAGCTCACGGAGGACACCTGGTCGGTCGTGCGGCACACCCCCGGCGTCACCGGCTTCGTGGGCAACGCCCACAACCCGACGCCGCTGCGCTTCGAAGAGGCCTTCAACATGCTGAAGTCCCTCGTCGAGGTCAAGGACGTCCCGACCGCCAAGAACATCGCGGCCAAGGGCGGCGTCGCCGTCGCCCGTCCGCTTCCCGCCGAGGTCGACTTCGAGGTCGGCGAGACCATCACGATCAAGGAGGGCTCGTTCGCGGGTCTTCCCGGTTCGATCAGCGAGATCAAGCCCGAGAGCGGCAAGCTCACGGTCCTCGTCTCCCTCTTCGAGCGCGAGACCCCGGTCGAGCTGTCGTTCGACCAGGTCACCAAGATGATCTGACCGCGGGTCACTGAGCCCGCCGAAGTGCACGAGAACGGCCGTCCCTTCCGGGGCGGCCGTCTTCTCTTCCCGGACCCACCCCGTTCCGTGCCTACCGGCCCGTTGCGGACGCACGCAGAGGGCCGGCTCGCGCCCAAGGGGCCGGCTCGCGAGTGGGGGAGTGATCGGGTAGACTTACGTGGTTTGTGTGATAGCCCGCTGGGGTCCCTGAGCTTGTCGAAGGGCGCGCAGACGACCACGGGCCGGAGAGGCCGGAGCCGTGGGAGAAGCGGATGCTCGCATCCGCCTCGAGGAAAGGAAAGAGAATGGCACCGAAGAAGAAGGTGACCGGCCTGATCAAGCTTCAGATCAACGCCGGTGCCGCCAACCCGGCGCCGCCGATCGGCCCCGCGCTCGGTCAGCATGGCGTCAACATCATGGAGTTCTGCAAGGCGTACAACGCCGCGACCGAGTCGCAGCGTGGCAACGTCATCCCCGTCGAGATCACCGTCTACGAGGACCGCAGCTTCACCTTCGTCCTGAAGACCCCGCCCGCGGCGGAGCTCATCAAGAAGGCCGCCGGCGTGCAGAAGGCTTCGGCCACCCCGCACACCGTCAAGGTCGGCAAGATCACCAAGGACCAGGTCCGTCAGATCGCCGAGCAGAAGCAGGCCGACCTGAACGCGAACGACATCGAGGCCGCCTCGAAGATCATCGCCGGCACCGCCCGTTCCATGGGCATCACGGTCGAGGGCTGAGGAGAATAATCATGGCTACCAAGTCCAAGGCTTACAAGGCTGCCGCCGAGAAGATCGAGGCAGACCGTTTCTACACGCCGTCCGAGGCCGTCGCGCTCGCGAAGGAGACCGGTTCGGCGAAGTTCGACTCGACCGTCGAGGTCGCGCTGAAGCTCGCCGTCGACCCGCGCAAGGCGGACCAGATGGTGCGCGGCACCGTCATCCTGCCCCACGGCACCGGTAAGACCGCCCGCGTCATCGTGTTCGCCACCGGCCCCGCGGCCGAGGCGGCGATCGCTGCCGGCGCCGATGAGGTCGGCGGCGCCGAGCTCATCCAGAAGGTCGCCGACGGCTGGACCAACTTCGACTCCGCGGTCTCGACCCCGGAGCTCATGGGCCAGGTCGGCCGTCTCGGCAAGGTGCTCGGTCCCCGTGGCCTGATGCCGAACCCGAAGACCGGCACCGTGACCCCGAACCCGGCCAAGGCCGTCGAGGAGATCAAGGGCGGAAAGATCGAGTTCCGCGTCGACAAGCACGCCAACGTGCACTTCGTCATCGGCAAGGCCTCGTTCTCGGCCGAGCAGCTGAACGAGAACATCGACGCCGCTCTCGAGGAGATCGTCCGCCTCAAGCCGTCCAGCGCCAAGGGCCGTTACATCCAGAAGGGTGCGGTGTCGACCACGTTCGGCCCCGGCATCCCGCTGGACGTCAACGCCATCTGACGCGTCGACGGGTTCGCACCTGTCGCACCGAACGCCCCCGGGTCCGCCCGGGGGCGTTCCGCGTTCCCGGGCCGCCCGCGACATCCGGCGTCATCCGATGCGGGGAACGCCCGGAGCGACGCGTACTGTGGGGGAGTTCCCGCGGTCGTCGCGTAAACTCGCACCCGCGCTTCTCACCCCAGGAGGGTCCATGTCCCGTCGTCTCATCGCCGTCACCGCACTCGTCGTCGCCGCTGCCGCCCTGACCGCGTGCAGCGGTTCGAGCACGCCCGCGAGCACGGACGGCGAGAGCGCCGCGGGCTCCGACCTCGGCCTGGTGAAGGACGGCACGCTGACGGTCGCGACCGAGGGCACCTACCGGCCGTTCAGCTTCCACGGCGACGGCGGCTCCGGCGACCTCACCGGCTACGACGTCGAGATCATCCAGGCCGTCGCCGACGAGCTCGGTCTGAAGGTCGAGTTCCAGGAGACACAGTGGGACGCGATCTTCGCGGGGCTCGACGCGGGCCGCTTCGACGTGATCGCGAACCAGGTGTCGATCAACGACGAACGCGAGGCCAAGTACCTCTTCAGCACCCCGTACACGGTGTCGCCCGGCGTGATCGTGGTCAAGGAGGACGACGACTCCATCTCGTCGTTCGACGACCTCGAGGGCAAGACCACGGCGCAGTCCCTCACGAGCAACTGGTACGAGCTGGCCACCGAGTCCGGCGCCAAGGTCGAGGGCGTCGAGGGCTGGGCGCAGGCCGTGGAGCTCCTCCGCCAGGGCCGGGTGGACGCCACCGTCAACGACAAGCTGACCTTCCTCGACTACGAGACGACCAACAGCCCGACCGGCCTGAAGATCGCCGCGGAGACCGACGACGCCGGCGAGCAGGCCTTCGTGTTCACGAAGGACAAGGAGGCGCTCGTCGATGCGGTCGACGAGGCGCTCGACACGCTCCGTGCCGACGGCACACTGGCCGAGATCAGCGAGAAGTACTTCGGCGAGGACGTCTCGCAGTAGGCGATGCAGAATCCCTGGGAGCTCTTCTTCTCCTCGCTCGGGCCGATCGCCTGGGCAGGGCTGACGGCGACGATCCCGCTCGCCCTGGTGTCGTTCGTCCTGGGGCTCGTGATCGCGATCGGCATGGCGCTGATGCGGATCTCGGTGCACCCGGTGGTGTCCGGCATCGCGCGGTTCTACATCTCGGTGATCCGCGGCACGCCGATGCTCGTGCAGCTCTTCGTGATCTTCTACGGCCTGCCGTCCGTCGGGGTGACCCTCGATCCGTGGCCGAGCGCCATCATCGCGCTCTCGCTCAACGTCGGCGGCTACGGCGCCGAGGTCGTGCGGGCGGCGATCCTCTCGGTGCCGAAGGGGCAGTGGGAGGCCGCGTACACGGTCGGCATGAACCGCACCCGCACGCTGACCCGCATCATCCTGCCGCAGGCCGCCCGGGTCTCGGTGCCGCCGTTGTCCAACACGTTCATCTCGCTCGTGAAGGACACCTCCCTCACCTCGCTGATCCTCGTGACGGAGCTGTTCAAGGTGGCGCAGCAGATCGCCTCCACCACGCTCGAGTTCATGGTGCTGTACCTGGCCGCAGCGCTGGTCTACTGGGTGATCTGCCTGGTGCTCTCCTTCGGGCAGAGCGCCCTGGAGAGGAGGCTCGACAGTCGTGTCGCGCACTGACCCCACGGCCGAACCGCTGCTCACTGCACGCGGGCTGCACAAGAGTTTCGGCACCACCGAGGTGCTCCGCGGCTTCGACCTCACATTGCATCGGGGCGAGGTCGTGGTGCTCATCGGACCCAGCGGCTCGGGCAAGACGACCGTCCTGCGCGCCCTGAACGGGTTGGAGACGCCGGACGCGGGGACCATCGTGATGGCCGGGGGACCGGAGATCGACTTCGCACCGGAGGTGCGCCCGAAACCGCGCGTGGAGAAGCAGCAGCGGCTGGCGCTGCGTGACCGGTCGGCGATGGTGTTCCAGCACCACAACCTGTTCCCGCACCTGACCGTGCTGGAGAACGTCATCGAAGGGCCGTGGCGGGTGCAGGGCCGTCCGAAGACCGAGGTCGTCGCCGAGGCCCAGGCGCTGCTCGCCCGGGTCGGCCTCGCCGACAAGGCGGACGCGCGGCCGCATCAGCTCTCCGGAGGGCAGCAGCAGCGGGTCGGCATCGTGCGGGCGCTGGCCCTGCAACCGGACCTGCTGCTGTTCGACGAGCCGACGAGCGCCCTCGATCCGGAGCTGGTCGGCGAGGTGCTGCTCGTCATCAAGGAGCTCGCCGATGAGGGATGGACGATGGCCGTCGTCACCCACGAGCTGAGCTTCGCCCGCGAAGCCGCAGATCACGTGCTCTTCCTGGACGGCGGCGTCGTCGTGGAGCAGGGGCCGCCTGCTCAGCTGTTCAGCGCCCCGCAGCATGAGCGCACGCAACGGTTCCTCACGCGCATCCTCCGTCCGCTCGACGGCGCCTGAGCCCTCGACCCCGAGGGCGATCGGTGGCAGGATGCGGTGCGTGGGCACCATCGACGACTACCTGACCGACCTCGACGCGGCGGACCGCGCAGTGATCGATCGCGTGTACGCGATCGCCGCGGAGGAGGTGCCGGATGCGGAGCAGGGCAAGGGGTATGGGATGCCGGCGCTCGTGCTCGCCGGAAAGCCTCTGCTCTCGGTGATGCGTGCGAAGAAGCACATCGGTGTCTACCCGTTCAGCCCCGAGGCGGTCGCTGCCGTGGCGGGCCTCCTCGGCGGTCATCCCGATATCAGCGTCGACAAGGGGACGATCCGGTTCCAGCCGGAGCACCCGCTGCCGGAGGACGCGGTCCGGGCCCTCGTCCGGGCGCGGGTGGCGCAGATCGACGCGGCGTGAGTGGCTAGGCGTCCAGCACCGGGAGCACCAGGCTCACCGCCAACGTGATCATCACGACCGCGATCACCGCGTCGAGGAGACGCCAGGAGCGCGGGGTGCGCAGCCACCGTCCGAGGTAGCGGGCACCGAAGCCGAGGGCGGTGAACCAGAGGAGGCTCGCGATGACCGCCCCTGCCGCGAACAGCCATCGCTCGTCGCCGTGCGTCGCGGCGATCGAGCCGAGCATCAGCACCGTGTCGAGGTACACGTGCGGGTTCAGCCAGGTCAACGCCAGTGTCGTGAGGATCACCGGGGCGAGGCGGGTGCGGGTGAGGGTCCCGGTGCCACCGGACGCCTCGAGGACCGGAGCGTCGCCCCCGTCGACCACCAGCTCCTCGCCGCCACGCCAGGCCCGTCGCGCCGCGAGCACCCCGTAGCCGAGGAGGAACAGCGCCCCTGCCCAGCGGGCGACGACGACGAGCCAGGGAGCGGCGGACAGCACGAAGCCGAGCCCGGCGACGCCGACGATGATCAGCACGGCGTCGGAGAGGGCGCAGACGATCACGACGGTGAGGACGTGCTCGCGCCGGATGCCCTGTCGCAGCACGAACACGTTCTGCGCGCCGATCGCGACGATGAGCGACAGGCCGAGGCCGAGGCCGCCGAGAACGGTGAGCATGCATCGAGCCTAGGGATGCTGGCCATGAGTTGCAGCGAAGATTCCTTTCCCCCCATTAGCATCACTGATGTGAGGATCGACCCGGAGCTCGCCGCCACGCTCGCCGCCGTCGCGGACGAGGGGACCCTCGATGCCGCCTCCCGCCGCCTGCGCGTCACCCCGTCCGCGGTCAGCCAGCGGCTCAAGGCGCTCGAGGAGCAACTCGGGCGGATCCTCCTCGTGCGCAGCAAGCCGGTCCGCCTCACCGAGGCCGGGGAGTCCGTCGTGCGCCTCGCGCGGCAGATCGCGCTCCTGGAGCAGGATGCGCTCGCCGGGGTCGGCATCGAGGAGGACGGCGGGGGACACCGCATCACGGTGCCCCTGGCCGTCAACGCGGATTCCCTGGCGACCTGGTTCCTCCCGCCGATGGCGCGCCTCTCCGCCGCGCACGACATCGACCTGGACCTGCACCGCGACGATCAGAACTTCACCGCCCGACTGCTCGAATCGGGAACGGTCATGGCCGCGGTGACGAGCGAGGCCACGGCGGTCGCGGGGTGCACGGTCACGCCCCTCGGCGTGCTCGAGTACCGCGCCATGGCCGAGCCTGCCTATGCCCGTCGATGGTTCCCTGACGGCGTGACGCCCGCCGCGCTGGCGCACGCGCCGTTCGTCGACTTCGACCGCCGGGACACCCTGCAGCATGAGTGGCTGGCGGCGCGGGGAGTGCCGGCGGCGGGCGTTCCGCGACACTACGTCCCGGCGTCGCACGACTACGCGCTCGCGGTCGGCCTCGGCCTGGGCTGGGGGATGGTGCCGCGACTGCAGGAGGTCCCCGGGCTCGTCGCGCTCGGCGGTCCGACCCTGCGCGTTGCCCTGTACTGGCAGCAGTGGAACCTGCGCTCCGCGCTGCTGGACACGATCGCGGCCGAGGTCGCGGGAGAAGCACGTCGCGTACTCGCTCGCGACCCCTGACGGGGCGGGTCGTCCCGAGGCCCTCGGCGTTCGCTCAGTCGGTGAGGGCGAGGGCGCGGAAGGCGTCGCGCTCGCGGAGCTGCTCGCGGCGACTGTCGACCGGGGCGACGGAGCGCGTCGGCACCGCGCGTCCCGTTGTGCGACGGTACAGCTCGTCGATGAGGTCGGTCGCGAGACCGACGAGTTTGGCGATCTCGCGGTCGTCCCGGTCGATCCACACGCAGCGGGGCTCGTCGTGGATGGGGGAGAAGTCGACGTGCTCCTCCCAGACGAACAGGGTGCGCTCGGCGCCCAGCACGTGCTGCTGCCACCAGACCTGGCGCAGGTACGTGCGCGGGATGCCGCGGAAGGCCTTGTTGGTGGTCTTGATCTCCGCGAGGCTGACGCGACCGTCCGCGTCCACCGAGATGCCATCGGGGGTGGCCAGGTGGCGGTGCTCGACCTCGGCGCGGAACAACGCGGAGGAGGGGAAGATGCCGTGCGTCGCGGCGACCCAGGCGGCGATCTCGGGCTCGCGGCGTCGACCGTGGTCCGTGTAGGCGTTGCCGCCGAACCGCGGCCCCCCGCCGAGCTTGGCGTCGGCGGCACGGGCGATCGAGCGTTCGCTGGTGAGTCCGGCGACGTCGGTGGCCGTGATGCCCCGGGACCGTGCCCTCATCCACGCCACGCGGTCGCGCGAGTCCGCGACGATGCGAGCTTGGAGTTCCGGGGTCACCAGAAGACTCTAACTCTCCCCCACCCCCGTTCCCGCCGTACACGCCGCCCCTCCCGCCCTCCCGCCGAGCCACCCCCTTCCGTGCGTCCCGGCCCCCTGCGTGCGCGCGAAAGAGGCCGGGGCGCACGCACAGGGGTGGGTCGAGGAGGACGGATGATTCCTGCACAAGAAGGGGAAGGAGGAGAGGGGTGTGAGGAACTCACGGACGAGGGAGCCCAAGGGGAGCGGGTACGGAGACTCGAGGCATGAGACAGGTGAGTGTGGACGAGATCCGGGCGATGCTCCTCGGTCGTCGGCGGCTGGAGGAGGAGGGGTGGGGGTCTCGGACGCTCCACGCCGCGGTGGAAGGGCGGCAGCTGCATCATGTGCGTCGCGGGTGGTACCTCGCGCAACGGGACTGGAGCGATCTCGCCCCGGAGTCCCGGCACCGTGCGGAGGTGGTGGCCGCCGACCTCGCGGCCTCGGGGACGCGGCCCGTGTTCTCGCACGCCTCGGCTGCGGTGCTGTGGGGTCTGCCGCTGTACCGGGTGCGGCCGACGAGGGTCCATGTGACGGCGCCCCCCGACCGTCGCCACAGCACCTCGGGGATCCTGCGGCACGAGGGCGCGGTTGCCGCCGGCGACATCGTGGAGCGCGACGGCATCCGCTGCACCTCCCTCGCCCGGACGGTCGTCGACCTCGCCCGCACGGCCGCTCCGGAGGCGGCTCTCGCCGTCGCGGATGCCGCCCTCGCTCTGGTCGGCGGCGACCCGTGGGAGTTCGACGACACCGCGGCGCAGGCTCTCCTGACGGACCTCGCGGATCGAGTGCGTCGTCCCCGGCTCCGCGGCATCGTGCAGGCCCGTCGGATCGTGGTCCTGGCCGACGGGCGCGCGCAGCTTCCGCTGGAGAGCGTGACGCGGTACCGGCTCCATCAGCTCGGCTTCGGCAGGCCGCGTCTGCAGGTGCCGGTGGACGGACCGCGCGGCGGTCGGTTCTGGATGGACATCGCCGTCGACCAGTCCCGCACCTTCGTGGAGTGCGACGGCCGGGACAAGTACCTGGACGAGGGCCTCCGCGGCGGCCGGCCCGTGTCACAGGTCGTGCTCGACGAGAAGATCCGCGAGGACTGGGTGCGCGGGACCACCGGCTGGCGGGTGGTCCGGGTGACGAGCGAGCACGTCGCCTCCCTCGCCGCGGCCGACGCACACTTCCGTGCCCTCGGCCTCTTCGCCCGCTGAGTCGCTGACCCACCCCCTTCCGTGCCCTCCGGCCCGTTGCGTGCAGGCGTAAGGGGCCGGGGTGCACCGAAAGGGGTGGGTCGACGGAGGAGGAGGGACGGAGGAGGGGGATTTGGGGGGAGAGGGAGCGTGGGGTACAGTGGTCGTAACCGAAGACCGCTGGTCATCGTGTGCGCGTGAGTGCACAGGATCGAAGCTCTGCATCGCAGGGGCCCGCGCAGGTGTCACGAACTTCCGAGCTCCGTGCGCTTGCGCCGGAGCTCTTCTCTTTTGCAGGGGGTCGGAGGCCGGCGCCCCACCACCGTGCGGCGCCTCGTACACACCAAGGAGTGACCATGGCGCAGAAGGATGCATCGGTCAACGAGCTCACGAAGTCATTCGAGAACTCGAACGCCGTCCTGCTGACCGAGTACCGCGGTCTGACGGTTGCCCAGCTCAAGCAGCTGCGCAACAGCATCCGTCAGGACGCTGAGTACGCCGTGGTGAAGAACACGCTGACCAAGATCGCCGCCAACAAGGCCGGCATCTCCGCGCTGGACGACGACCTCAAGGGGCCGTCGGCTGTCGCGTTCGTGCACGGTGACTTCGTCGCCACCGCCAAGGCTCTGCGTGACTTCGCCAAGGCCAACCCGCTTCTCGTGATCAAGTCGGGCATCTTCGAGGGCAAGGCCCTCACCGCCGACGAGGTCAACACGTACGCCTCGCTCGAGAGCCGCGAGGTTCTGCTGGCGAAGGCCGCGGGCATGATGAAGGCGACGATGGGCAAGGCTGCGGCCACCATCGACGCGCTTCGCGAAAAGCTGGAGACCGCCGAGGCCGCGTAAGCGACCGGCGATCTCGTCTACAAACCCCATCTATCTAGGAGATACATCATGGCGAAGCTTTCCACCGAGGAGCTGCTCGAGCAGTTCGCCGGCCTGACCCTCATCGAGCTCAACGAGTTCGTGAAGGCGTTCGAGGAGAAGTTCGAGGTCACCGCTGCTGCCCCCGTCGCCGTCGCCGGTGCCGCTGGCGGCGCAGGCGAGGCCGCGGCCGAGGAGGAGAAGGACTCCTTCGACGTCATCCTCGAGGCTGCCGGCGACAAGAAGATCCAGGTCATCAAGGCTGTCCGCGAGCTCACCTCGCTCGGCCTCGGCGAGGCCAAGGCCGTCGTCGACGGTGCTCCGAAGGCCGTCCTCGAGGGCGCCAACAAGGAGACGGCCGAGAAGGCCAAGGCTGCTCTGGAAGAGGCCGGCGCGACCGTCACCCTCAAGTAATTCCAGCGCACCAGCGCTTCTGCGAAGGCCCCGGGTTCCGCCCGGGGCCTTCGTGCGTCCGCGGGGGTCAGCGCGGCGCCGCGGTCGAGCTGCGGACGACGAGCGCCGAGGCGGCTTCGACGCGCTCGACCGGAGCATCCGGCTCGCTCATCCGCCGCATCAGCAGGCGCACGGCTTCCCGTCCCTGATCCCGCGGCGACTGTCCGATGGTGGTGAGGGCGAACATCTCCGCATGCTCGTGGTCGTCGATCCCCACGACGCTGAGCTCGGTCGGCACCGCGATGCCCAGGCGGCGAGCCGCGATGACGGCGCCGATGGCCGCCTCGTCGCACACGCCGACGATGGCGGTCGGACGGTGCCGCCGGTCGCCGAGGAGTCCCGCCGCCGCCGCGTAGCCGCCCGGCATCGTGGGAGCCGAACCGGCGACCCGCGCCCGCGGCGTGAGTCCCGCCGCGTGCAGCGCCTCCCGGTAGCCGGCCAGGCGGCGGGCGTCGCCGTAGCTGAGGTCGGTGTCATCCGTGGCACCGCCCACGAACGCGATGTCGGTGTGCCCGAGGTCGATGAGGTGTTCGGTGGCGATCCGGGCGGCGGCCGCGTCGTCGATCGACACGGCGCTCGATCCCGCGCTGTAGGGGCCCACGCTCACGAGCGGTCGCCCCGTATGGTGCAGCCGTTCCAGCTCGCGGGCGCTGGGCTGGATGCCGACGGCGATGATGCCGTCGAACCTCCGGCCGGGCAGCACGCTCTCGAACAGCCGCTCCCTGGTCTCCGAGCGCTCGGGGACGCCGTAGAGCGAGAGGTCGTAGTCGAGCGCGAGCAGCGATTCCTGCACGCCCGCCAGCAGCTCGGCGAAGAACCACCGATCGACCGGCGGCATCACCAGGCCGATGGTGCCGGTACGCCCCGTGGCCAGGCTCGTGGCGGAGGAGTGCGCGACGTACGCGAGGTCCTGCGCCGCCTCCTCCACCCGCTGCCTGGTCTCCTCCGAGACATAGCCGCGGCCGCTGAGCGCACGGCTCGCCGTCGCTTTGGACACACCGGCGCGCATCGCGACGTCGGCGATCGTGCTCATCGTGTCCTCCTCGACCCGGTTCCACGACGGCGAGCGATCGGGCACTCGCCGGGAGCCATCGTAGCCGTTCCACACCGGGGGAGGAACCGGTTCCAGGCGCGCCGGACTGGGAGCGCTCCCACCTTGTCGTCCACTCGGATGTCAAAGGGTTGTGATCTTGTAACCTTCCCCAGTTGTACGGCGCGAAGGAACCCGAGTAGGTTGGCCTGGAATCGGTTCCCCAATGGTTGCGGCGATTGCTCTCCTTGGGCGGACTGAAGATCCACCTGAAGAGGAGAAGTACATGGCTTTGTCACAGCGATACCGCCTGCTCGCCCCCATCGCACTCGTCGGCGTCGCGTCTCTCGCGCTCGCCGGCTGCGCCGAGGGCGGGGGCGACGAGGGCGGAGAGACCAAGGACACCGTCCGGATCTCCGGCGGCATCACGGGCGTCGAGGCCGACGACCTGAACGCGTCCTTCGAGCAGTTCACGAAGGACACCGGTATCAAGGTCGAGTACACCGGCGACAAGGGCTTCGAGGGCAACATCGTCACCAAGGTGACGGGTGGAGACGCCCCGGACATCGCGATCGTCCCGCAGCCCGGTCTGCTCAAGACCCTCGTCGACACGGGCAAGGTCATGCCGGCCCCCGAGGCCGTCGAGTCCGCCGTCGACGAGAACTGGTCCGAGGACTGGAAGAAGTACGGCACGTTCGACGACACCTTCTACGCGGCGCCGATGCTGGCGAACCTCAAGGGCTACGTCTGGTACTCGCCGAAGCAGTTCGCCGAGTGGGGCGTCGAGGTCCCGGAGACCTGGGACGACATGATCGCCCTCACCGACACGATCGTCGAGAAGACCGGCGGTCCGGCCTGGTGCGCGGGCTTCTCCTCCGAGGCGGCATCCGGCTGGCCGGGAACGGACTGGATCGAGGACCTCGTCCTGCGCCAGTCGGGCCCCGAGGTCTATGACGACTGGGTGGCCGGCGACGTGAAGTTCACCGACCCCGAGATCAAGCAGGCCTTCGACGCCGTCGGTGAGATCCTGCTCAACCCGGAGTATGTCAACGCCGGCTACGGCGACGTCAAGAGCATCAACTCGACCGCCTTCGGTGACGTCGCCAACGCGGTGGCCAAGGGCGACTGCGCACTGACCCACCAGGCCTCGTTCCTGTCGGCGAACTTCCTCGACACGGAGACCGCGGACGGCAACGTCCCCGAGGTCGCGCCGGACGGCGACGTCTACGCGTTCATCATGCCGGGCGAGACCGCGGGCGAGCTCCAGGTCGAGGGCGGCGGCGAGTTCGTCGCGGCGTTCTCGGACGACGAGGCCACCCAGAAGGTGCTCGAGTTCATGGCATCGCCCGAGTTCGCCGACGCGCGTGTCGAGCTCGGCGGCGTCATCTCCGCCAACAAGAACGCCGACCCGAGCCTCGCTTCGAGCGAGTTCCTCCAGGAGGCGATGACCATCATGCAGGACGACGCGACGACCTTCCGGTTCGACGCTTCCGACCTGATGCCGTCGACCGTCGGCTCGGGCTCGTTCTGGAAGGGGATGGTCGACTGGATCGACGGCAAGGACACCGACACGGTGCTCTCCGACATCCAGGCCGGCTACGAGAACTGATCGCCTCGACGCGATCTTCGTAGGCAGAGCGGGGCCGGGCTGCACAGCCCGGCCCCGCTCCACCGATCCGTACTGCGCGGGAACCCAGCACGATCCAGAAGGGGACGTTCATGTCGCACGCGACCATCGAGAAACCCGTCGAGGCTGACGCGCCGCCGACGACGCATGGCACCGACGAGAAGGGGAGGAAGGCCACGCGGACGGTCCTCGCGATCGGCTTCGTCGTCGTCGCCGCCCTCGCTCTCCTCCTCGTCTTCACCGCCCCGACCGAGGAGTCCTCGCGGATCACGATCGGGTTCTCGCTCAACAGCTTCTTCCTGTGGCTGGGCGGTCTGAATCCGTTGGTGCAGATCCCCGCCGTGCTGCTCGTGTTCGGCGTGGTCGTGGCGATCATCCTCGTGCTGATCGAGTTCGCGCCCCGCCCCGGTCGCGGCTACTCGATCATGCGGCTGGTCGCGTGCCTCGTCATCCCGGTGCTCGCCCTGCTGCTGCTTCGTCCCTACGCGAACGCCGTGGTGTACGTCGTCGCGATCGCACTGCTCGTCGGTGCGCTCCTCTTCTTCGCCGACTTCCGCGCCCGACAGGGAGCCGGTTACCTGTTCCAGCTCGTGCTGTTCATGGCTCCCGCGGCGATCATGCTGCTGCTGGGCCTCATCTACCCGGCGATCTCGACGATCTTCAAGTCCTTCTTCGACAAGTCGGGCAACCAGTTCGTCGGACTCGAGAACTACATCTGGGTCTTCACCAACCCGGTCGGCACGTCGTCGGTGATCAACACCATCATCTGGGCGCTGCTCGCTCCGGTGATCTCGGTGGTCATCGGTCTCGCGTACGCCGTCTTCATCGACCGTGCGCGCGGTGAGAAGTTCCTGAAGGTGCTCGTGTTCATGCCGGTGGCGATCTCCTTCGTCGGCGCGGGCATCATCTGGAAGTTCATGTACGACGCCCGCCAGGGCGACCAGATCGGTCTCCTCAACGCCATCGTCACCGCTTTCGGCGGCGACCCGGTGCAGTGGCTGGCCATCAAGCCCATCCTCAACACGCTCATGCTGCTCATCGTGTTCATCTGGACCCAGACCGGCTTCGCGATGGTCATCCTCTCCGCCGCGATCAAGGCCGTGCCGATCGAGCAGATGGAGGCGGCCGAGCTCGACGGCACGAACGCCTGGCAGCGCTTCCGCAACGTGACGGTGCCCGGCATCCGGTCGTCGCTGATCGTCGTCCTCACGACCATCACGATCGCCTCGCTGAAGGTGTACGACATCGTCGCCGTGATGACCGGCGGCCGGGACGAGACCAGCGTCCTCGGTTTCGAGATGGTCAACCAGCAGCAGCGGTTCCAGAGCTACGGGCACTCGTCGGCGCTCGCCGTCGTGCTGTTCCTGTTCGTGTTGCCGCTGATCGTATACAACGCCCGATCGATGGCCAAGCAGAGGGAGATCCGCTGATGAGTGCAACCCAGGCCACCGTCGTGGACAACCGCACCAAGCGCCAGGTGGCGCGCGACACGCGTCGTAATGAGGCGACCGCCCACAAGAAGCTGACCTCGAAGGGGGCGACGATCGCGGCCGCGGTCATCGCGCTCTTCTGGACGATCCCGACCTTCGGCCTCTTCGTGACGTCGTTCCGTCCGGGCGCCGACACGCAGAACAGCGGCTGGTGGACGGTCTTCTCCAACCCGGAGTTCACGTTCGACAACTACGTGCAGGCGTGGAACTCGGGCGGGACCTCGACGACCCTCGCGACCGCGTTCATCAACTCGCTGGCCATCACGATCCCGGCCACCGTGTTCCCGATCGTGATGGCGGCGCTGGCCGCGTACGCGTTCGCATGGATCGACTTCAAGGGTCGGAACATGCTCTTCATCTTCGTGTTCGCGCTGCAGATCGTGCCGCTCCAGATGGCCCTCGTGCCGCTGCTGAGCCTGTTCTCGGACGGGCTGACGATCAACGACGTGCCGATCTTCCCCGGGTTCGGGCTGAACGAGGTGCAGTACAGCTTCGCCCGCGTCTGGATCGCGCACGCGATCTTCGCGCTCCCGCTGGCGACGTTCATGCTCCACAACTTCATCTCCGAGATCCCGGGCGAGATCATCGAGGCGGCCCGCGTCGACGGTGCCGGACACGGACAGGTGTTCTTCCGGATCATCCTGCCGCTGGCGGCTCCGGCGATCGCGTCCTTCGCGATCTTCCAGTTCCTCTGGGTGTGGAACGACCTGCTGGTCGCGACGATCTTCGCCTCGCCCGGCGCCCTGCCGATCACCCAGGCGCTGAACTCGCTCTCCGGGACCTGGGGGAACAAGTGGTTCCTGCAGTCCGCGGGAACGTTCATCTCGATCATCGTCCCGCTGATCGTGTTCTTCGCCCTGCAGCGCTTCTTCGTCCGCGGCCTGCTGGCCGGCGCGACGAAGGGCTGACCCTTCGACGGGCTCATGCCCTTCGACAGGCTCAGGGGCCCAGGCCCTTCGACAGGCTCAGGGGCCCAGGCCCTTCGACGGGCCCAGGCCCTTCGACGGGCTCAGGGACCCAGGTTCTGGGTCGCTGAGCCTGTCGAAGCGGCGGTGAAACACATCCCCGGCGGCGGGAGCCCGCGCCGTACCCTGAACAGATGAAGTACGCAGACTCCATTGTCGACCTCGTCGGCGACACGCCCCTGGTGAAGCTCCAGCACGTCACCGAGGGCATCGCGTGCACGGTGCTCGTGAAGCTCGAGTACCTGAACCCGGGCGGGTCGGCGAAGGATCGGATCGCGGCCCGGATCATCGACGCCGCCGAGGCCGCGGGGGACCTGCAGCCCGGCGGGACGATCGTCGAGCCCACGAGCGGCAACACCGGCGTCGGGCTCGCCCTCGTCGCCCAGCAGCGCGGCTACCGCTGCGTCTTCGTGCTCCCGGACAAGGTGGGCGAGGACAAGATCGACGTGCTCCGCGCGTACGGCGCGGAGGTCGTCGTGACCCCGACCTCGGTCCCGGCTGACAGCCCGGAGTCGTACTACAGCGTGAGTGACCGGCTGGCACGGGAGATCCCCGGGGCTTTCAAGCCGAACCAGTACGAGAACCCGAACGGGCCGCGCAGCCACTACGAGACGACGGGACCGGAGATCTGGCGGGACACCGACGGCCGGGTCACCCATTTCGTCGCCGGCGTGGGGACGGGCGGCACGATCACCGGCACCGGCCGCTATCTGCGCGAGGTGTCCGACGACGCGGTGCGCATCATCGGCGTCGACCCCGAGGGCAGCGTCTACAGCGGCGGCACCGGTCGGCCCTACCTCGTCGAGGGCGTGGGCGAGGACATCTGGCCGGGGGCGTACGACCCCGCGGTCCCGCACGAGATCGTCGCGGTCGGCGACGCGGAGTCCTTCGCGATGACGCGGCGCCTCGCCCGCGAGGAGGGCATCCTCGTCGGCGGCTCCAGCGGCATGGCCGTGGTCGGCGCGCTGCGGGTGGCGAAGGGCCTCCCGGCGGACGCGGTCATGGTCGTGCTCCTCCCGGACGGCGGGCGCGGCTACCTGGGCAAGATCTTCAACGACGGGTGGATGCGTTCCTACGGTTTCAGCGAGGTGGAGGAGGGGGAGACGGTCACCGACGTGCTCGCGGCCCGGTCCTCCCGCCACGGCCTTCCCGACCTCGTGCACGCACACCCCACCGACACGGTGCTCGAGGCGATCGGCATGATGACGGAGTACGAGGTGTCGCAGCTCGTCGTCCTCAGCGCCGAGCCGCCGGTGATGATGGGCGAGGTCGTCGGCACCGTCGACGAGAAGGGCCTGCTCGACCTGCTCTTCCGTGGCGAAGCCGAGCCGAGCGACGCCGTCGGCGCGCACGTGGGGGAGCGGCTGCCGCTGATCGGCATCCATGCGCCGGTCGCGCAGGCACGGGCCGCGCTCGCCGACGCCGACGCCCTCCTCGTCACCGAGGACGGCAAGCCCCACACGGTGCTGACCCGGCAGGATCTGCTCGGCTACCTCTCGCGGTGACGCGGGACGTAACAGGCCGGGACCCGTCGGAGGACCCGGACGTAGGCTGAGAGCATGTCCGACCACGCCCACGCCTTCGCCACACGAGCCATCCACGCCGGACAGGCGCCCGACCCGATCACCGGGGCGATCATCCCGCCGATCTATCAGGCGTCGACGCACGTGCAGGACGGCATCGGAGGGTTCCGCGAGGGCTACGAGTACAACCGCGCGGGCAACCCGACGCGCTCCTCCTTGGAAACGCAGCTCGCCGCTCTCGAGGGCGGGGTCGGGGCCCTGTCGTTCGCCTCGGGGCTCGCGGCGGAGGACGGTCTGCTCCGCGGCATCCTCAAGCCCGGCGACCACGTGCTTCTCGGCAACGACGTCTACGGCGGCACCTACCGCCTGCTCACGAAGGTGCTCGCGCCGTGGGGGATCGACACGACCACGGTCGAGCTCTCCGACGTCGAGGTGATCCGGGCGGCCATCCGTCCCGAGACCCGCATCGTGTGGCTGGAGACGCCGAGCAACCCTCTGCTGAAGGTCATCGACATCGCACTCATCGCCGAGGTGGCGCACGCGGCCGGGGTGCTCGTCGTGGTCGACAACACGTTCGCCTCGCCGGCTCTGCAGCAGCCGCTCGCGCTCGGCGCGGACCTCGTCGTGCACTCGACGACGAAGTACCTCGGCGGGCACTCCGACGTGCTCGGCGGCGCCGTCGTCTTCGGCGACGACCGCTTCGTCGAGGCCGTGAAGTTCCAGCAGTTCGCGGTGGGCGCGGTCTCGGCGCCGCTGGATGCCTGGCTGACGACCCGGGGCATCAAGACCCTCGCCGTGCGGATGCGGCAGCACTCCGAGAACGCCCAGGCGATCGCCGAGTGGGCGCAGGCGCGGCCGGAGTTCGCGCAGGTCTTCTACCCGGGCCTCGCCTCGCACCCCGGTCACGAGATCGCCGCGCGGCAGATGAGTGGCTTCGGCGGGATGCTGTCGCTGGGCCTCGCCGCGGGGGCGGACGCTGCCCGGGCCTTCGCCGAGAGCACGACCGTGTTCCAGCTCGCCGAGTCCCTCGGCGGCGTGGAGTCGCTCATCGGCTACCCGCCGGAGATGACGCACGCGTCGGTCCGCGGAACCGAGCTCGCCGTCCCGGAGAACGTCGTGCGTCTCTCCGTCGGCATCGAGGACGTGGCCGACCTCATCGCGGATCTCGAGGAGGGGCTCGCCCGCATCGCCCGCTGACCGGCACGCCGACCCGCGATCGCGGGGGCGTCCGTCACAATGGGACGATGAATCGACGGATGCTGCTGTGGTGGGGCGTCGCCTGCCTCCTCCTGGCCACTGCCCTCGGCGCTCTCGTCGTCTTCGTGTATCCGCAGACGCCGGGCCTCGACCAGTGGTGGAACGACACGATCGCCGCGGTCCGCGCGGACTGGATGCTGAGCTTCGCCCTCGCGCTGAACTGGATCGGCGGCGGCTGGGTCGCCATCCTCGCCGTGCCGCTGGGGACGATCCTCGTCCTGCTGCTCCTGCGGCGATGGCGGGGTGCGCTGTTCGCCGCGCTCTGCTTCCTCGTCAGCGCGGGCGCCGTGCAGCTCCTGAAGAACATCTTCGGCCGTGCCCGACCGCACGACATGCTCGTCGTGAGCGATTACGGCTCGTTCCCGTCCGGCCACACCGCGAACGCGGCGACCATCGCCCTCGTGCTGTGGGTGCTCTTCCCGCGGGTGTGGGTGGCGATCGTGGGGGCCGCATGGATCGTGCTCATGGCTCTGTCGCGCACCTTCCTGTCGGTGCACTGGGCGACGGACACGCTCGGGGGTGCGTTCGTCGGGGCCGGGGTCGTCCTCGTGCTGGCGGCCTGGCTGGTGCCGTGGGTGCGACGCGACGTCGAGGCGACCGCACGCGCCGATAGGCTGAGCGGAACCTGACCTGCCCGAGGAGCCTCCGTGTCGCGTATCCGTCCCTACCGTCCGACCGATCGCGCGGCGATGTTCGAGATCTGCCTGCGGACGGCCGACGCCGGGGGAGACGCCACCGGGGTGCTGTCCGATGACGAGCTCTGGGGGAACCTCTTCGCGGTGCCGTACGCCGAGCGGCACCCGGACCTCGCCTGGGTCGTGGAGGCGGAGGACGGGCGCACCATCGGCTACATCGTCGCCACCGACGACACCGACGCGTTCTACGCCTGGTTCCGTGATGAGTGGTGGCCCACCCTTCACGCGCGCTATCCGCGGTCGGCCGACCCGCAGACACGCGAGCAGAAGCTGATCGAGTACGGGTACACGAGGGAGCCGGGCGTCGAGCCGACCGCGGCGGAGTATCCGGCGCATCTGCACATCGACCTGCTGCCGGAGACCCAGGGGCAGGGGCTGGGGCGCGGTCTCATCGAGACGCTCTTCGCCGAGTTGCGCCGACGCGGTGTCCCGGCCCTGCATCTGGGGATGGACCCCGCGAACAGCGGCGCGGCCGCCTTCTACGAGCGGCTCGGCATGACCCGGCTGCCGTCCGGACCGGGTGGTCTGACGTACGGGGTGCGCTTCGACGGCTGACGGCACCCGAAACGAGAGAAGACCTCCGCGATGCGGAGGTCTTCTTCGTCTATGGCGGTGACGGCGGGATTCGAACCCGCGGTTGCTTGCACAACACACGCTTTCCAAGCGTGCTCCTTCGGCCGCTCGGACACGTCACCAGGGAACAACCTGTCCATCCTATCCGATGTCCCGCCGACCTCGTGACATACCGGCGATCACCGGGCGCGGCGGTGAAAGCTGTTATATTGCACGTCATCAGAGGTCTGGATATCTTCATATGAAGACGCAAAGGCGTCAGACGGATCCGGTTCTCTGGGGGGATCATGGGGACGAGTGCGACGACGGCACGACGCGACGAGGGACCGACGGGCGAAGACCCGCTCCTCGGCCCGCACGCCCTGCGGGCGTGGGTCACGGGAGCGCGGGAGGCCCGCACCCGCGTGTTCCTGCGGGAGACCGAGGCGGGGGCGGACGCTGTCGCTGCGGCGGCAGGGCCCGAGGATGTGATCTTCCAGCCCCTCGAATCGACGTCGCGGCCGGGGACGGCGAGGATCGTCGGTTACAGCGGAACGCTCGCCGACCTCGGCGACGAGTTCTTCCTGGCGGA
Source organism: Microbacterium sp. C-MGS6 (assembly GCF_058140415.1). Taxonomy (NCBI): domain Bacteria; kingdom Bacillati; phylum Actinomycetota; class Actinomycetes; order Micrococcales; family Microbacteriaceae; genus Microbacterium; species Microbacterium sp. C-MGS6. Next base: position 2,696,612 of record NZ_CM176934.1, on the reverse strand, counting down.
GCGCGGCGTCGAGCTCCAGGACTACATCGCGGCCTCGTTCGTCCAGATCATCGGACCGACGGCCGTGCGCTTCTTCGACGAGGCGAGCTGGCGCGCCTTCCTCGACGACGCCGATCTCGCCCGCAGCACCGGGGTCTTCGCCGCCGCGATGCTCGACCCCCGGGTGCTGCTCGCGGGTCGCCACGTTCTCGCGCGGCCGCACGAGGTGGAGACTCCGAGCGCCCTGCGCATCGACGCGGACGGTGGCGTGCACCTCGGGCTGCAAGGGCAGGAGATCGGTCACGTGCGCGACCTCCCCGCCGTCCTCGGGCAGGCCCTGCCCGAGGCATCGGCGCTGGGCGGCGTGCCCGGCTCGGCCGACCTCATCACCGAACTCGACGCCCGGCTGTGGATCGGCCGGTACCTCGATGCGGCCGATCTCCGGAAGATGCTCCGCCTGCCGAACGGCACCGGCCGGATCGCGGGCTTCGGGTGGACGCTCCTCGACGACGGCCTGGCGGATGCGGAGCCCGAGGCCACCGATCCGTTCCTGCTCGACACCGCCGAGGGGTTCCTGCTCGCCGATGTCGGGACGCGGCGCCGGCACCTGCTGTCCCCGCTGACCGCCACCGTGGTCGACGCGATCCAGACCTCGCGGACGCGCGGGCTGGCGGCGGCTCGCGTGGCACGGGCGTGCGGAGTGCCCGACGCGCATGCGCGGCGACTCTGCCTCGAGGCGCTGGAGGTGCTCGGCCTCCATCTCGGCCGTCCGGTCGAGAGCGGCCAGAGCGGCGGCACCCGATGAGCGTGCCGCACGCGCTGTGGACATCCATGCTCCCCGCCGACACCGCCTTCCCTCCGGATCGCGTGGCGGTGGGCGCCTCCGGGCATCGGATCTCCTACGCCGACGGCTCCCACCGTCTGTGCGCGACGAGCGGGCTGTGGAACGTCCCCCTCGGCTTCGGCAACCCCCGGGTCGCCGAAGCGGTGAACAGGGCCGCGCACGACGCCTCGTATCTGTCGCTGTTCCGCGCACCGCACCGGTACGCCGAGGATGCCGCCGACGCCCTCATCGCCCTCGCGGGTTCCGAGCGCTACCGCCGCGTGATCTTCTCCACATCGGGCGGGGCGGCCAACGATGCCGCGATGAAGCTCGCGCGGCAGTACTGGGCGCAGCAGGGCGCGGGCTCTCGATCCCTCGTCGTCGGTCTCCGCGGCAGCTATCACGGCACGATGTACGGCAGTCACGTGCTGAGCGGCGACGACCTGCTGCAGTCCGTCTACGGCGTCGACCGGCGGACGGTGCGGCACGTGTCGCACTCCGACGACGGGGAGGAGCTCGCGGCGCTGCTGGAGCGCGAGGGGTCCCGCGTCGCCTCGGTCGTGGTGGAGCCGGTCCTGGGCAGCGGCGCCCACGCCCTGTCCGACGCCTTCGTCCGCCGTCTCCTGGAGCTGCGGGAGCGGCACGGGTTCCTGCTGGTCGCGGACGAGGTCGCGACCGGCTTCGGCCGCACCGGCTCCCTGTTCGCCACCGACCGCTGGACGTCCGCTCCGGATGTCCTCATCCTGTCGAAGGCGCTGACGAACGGCGCGATGGGGGCCGCCGTGCTCCTCGTCGGACACCGCATCGCGATGGCCTACGCGCGCGGCGGGTGGACCTTCGTCCACGGGGAGACGCAGGCGGGCACGCCGGCCTGCGCCGCGGCGGTTCTCGCCGTGATCGACGAGCTCCGCCGTATCGACGTCGAGGCGACCGCCCAGGCACTGGCGACCGCGCTGCACCGCCTCGCCCGGAGCTGGCAGGACGAGGGCATCGTCACCGATGTCACCGGCTCCGGCTGCTTCGTCGGCCTGGGGCTCCGCCGGCCCGACGACTCCCCGCTCTCCGGCACCGAGGTCCTGGAGGTGGTGTCCGCCATCTCCGACAGCGGCGTCGTGGTCCACCCCGGTCCGAGCTCCTTCCAGCTCATCCCCGCCTACGGCTTCTCGCCGGCGGAACTGGCCGAGACCGATCGTGCCGTGCGGGCCGGTCTGGCGCGCGTGCGGGAGGCGGCGGCATGAGCGCGCCCTTCGCCGGCCGCGTCCCCACACTGTGGCACGGGCCCCGCGCCCGAGAGACGACGGGGCGTCTGACGGCGGGGCGGCACACGCTCGTGATCGCCGACGCGGCCGTCGCGCACACCTTTCCGACCGCACAGCAGGTGCGGAGGATGACGGTGGACGCCTCCGCGGTGGACGAGGTCGGGGTCCTCCTGATCGCCGACGAGATCATCCGGCGCCCGCCCGAGGTCATCGTGGCCGTCGGAGGCGGAAGCGTCCTCGATGCGAGCAAGATCGCGGCCCTGGCGCTCAGCCCCGGACGCCTCTTCGACTTCGCCCTCCGGCACGCGGCGACGGCAGCGCTCACGGTCCTGCCCGACGCGCCTCCGCCCGTCGACATCATCGCGATGCCGTCGACACTCGGCACGTCCTCGGAGACGAACAGCGTCGCCATCCTCCGGAACAGGTACGGGTCCCGGCTCCTCATCGGTCGACCGCTGCGCCCGCGTCACGCCGTCCTCGATCCCGAACGGCTCGCCACGCTCAGCCCCGCTGCCGTGCGGGAAGGGGCGCTGGAGGCCTTCCTCCGGGTGGCCGGAGCATCGACGAGCCCGCGGACGGAGCGAGCGGAGCGCGACGCGAGGCTGCTCGGCCGCGCTCTCCTCGAGGTCGCAGCCGGCGAAGCGATATCGGCGGCGGGGCGCCTGCGTCTCGCGCGCCTGAGCGCCGCCACCCAGCGCACGGCAGCGCTCCGCGGACCCGATCCGTACAGCGCCCGACACTGGTACCTCGCGAACGAGGTCGCCTTCCATCTCGGCGTCCGCAAGATGACGGCCACCGTGGCGGTCATCGCCGCGGTCTGGCGTCGGATCGGCGCGGGCGATCTCCGCTGGGGCGATCGCGTCAGCCTCGACGCGTTCTGGACGGGCGTCGTGGGCGCGACCGGGCTACCCCGCGAGCCGGCCGCCGGCATCGCCGCGCTCGTCGATCAGGCAGACCTCCCGTCACCGCCGCGCCCGAGCGCACGGGAGATCGATCGGGTCGCCGCTGCGGTCGAGACCGCCTGGGGAGACCACCGACCCATGCTGCGCGGAATCCGTGCCACGGACATCCGCGCCGTGCTCCACGACTCCCGGTGGAGCACGCCCCCGGTCGGCGATCGCCGGCCCCGAACGGCCGAGAGGAGGTGATGTGAATGAACGACAGCACGGAGATGAGCATCCGGTTCCAGGAGCTCGACCCGATGGAGGCGCCCAGCTGGGACAGCTTCTACCAGGGCGTGATCGGCGCGCTGGTCCTCATCGGGATCGGCGCGGCAGCCGCCACCTGATGCCGCCTGGCCGCATCCGGATCAGACAGAGGAAGGAGGGACGCATGACCGCAGCACTGCCGGCGCTCGAGTTCACCGAACTCGAGGCCATGGATGCGCCGGGCGATGCCGACGACTACATCCGCGGCTTCGCCGTGGGCGTGATCATCGGAATTCTCGCTCTGACCTAGGAGGTGCACGTTGCAGACCACGTCGCTGGAGTTCCTGGAACTCGAACAGATCGACACCCCGCTCGAGTGGTGGGAGCACGCGAGCTACATCATCGCGATCATCGGCGGAGCCGCCGCCATCGCGACCTGACAGAGGGTGCGGGCGGGATCGTCCGCCCGCACCCCCCGACCATCCCTGCGAGGAGAGGCGATGCACGGATGACATCCCTGATCACCGAGACCGTGGCGGCACGGCTCGACCTGGTCGGCGCGACAGCCCGCGGGCAGGATCTGTACGCCGGGGTCGGCACAGACTTCTACGACCGGCTCGTCGGCCCGGACCGGGCGGAGGTCCGGGAGGTCCTGGTGCTCGCGCGCGCGGTCCCCGGTCCCGTCCTCGACCTCGCCGCCGGGAGCGGACGGCTGACGGTGCCGCTCGTGCGCTCCGGGCATCACGTCACGGCGGTCGATCTCTCGGCGGACATGCTCGCGCGCCTCCGCGGAGCCGTTCCGCACGGCGGGACGGTCGAGTGCGTCGTCGCGGACATGCGCGACCTCGCGCTCGACGGGCGGTACGGTCTGGTCATCCTCGGGGCGACCTCCATCACGGTGCTCGACCGGGAGGGCCGGGCGCGTCTCTACGCGGGTGTCCGACGTCATCTCGACTCCACCGGTGTCTTCGCCCTCACCGTCGCGGGCAGAGCGTCGGCGGACCGCCTCGCGGTGACGGCCGACCGCGAGATCGTGGTTCCCGGAAGCGCCGGAGACGAGCCCTACCTGTTCGCGCAGCAGATCGAGGACGACGGCGCCGTACGGGTGGTCAACTGGGTCCGTCTCGCCGATATCGCCCCGGGCGCGGAGGTGCCGGTGCTCACGAGCCGGCTGCACGTGCTGAGCCCCGAGATCCTGGCCGACGAACTCGTCGCGGCCGGCTTCATGGCGCCCCGGATCTCTCCGGTGCGGACGCCGGTCCCCGGGGAGATCCTGCTCCTCACGACGTCTCCCTCCGGGGATCGAGGGGGTGCGCGATGACCGCCGCGGATTCCCGGTCCCTGTGGCGACAGCGCGGACGAGGGCGGGACCCCCTCACCGCGGAGACGTGTCCCGCTCTGGCGACCGGCGTGGATTTCGAGCCCACCGGCGAGGGCTCCGTGTGGCTCGCCACGGTGCAGGGTGTCCCGTCCGCGCGGCTGTCCCGGGCGGTGGTCGACCTGCTGACGGCGATGGACGGCCGGACCCCGGTCTCCGCGCTGCGGGTACGCTTCGCGCCGGAGGCGACCGACGAGAGCGTGCTGCGACTGGTGGAGCGCTTCCGCGACAACGGTCTCCTGGACGGGGGCGCGTCCCGCCCGCCCGGCAGCGTCGCCTACCGGCCGCCGTTCACCCTGCAGTTCGCGACGCTCCGTGCGCCCGCCCTCTTCGCGCGCCTGGACCGGCTGGTCGTCCCCGTCCCGCGCCGAGCAGCCCTCGCGGCCGTCGCCGCGGTGCTCGTCGCCGGGGCCGTCGCCGCGATCCTGCAGGCCGGCGATCTCAGGAACGTGCTCACGCGCCCCCTACCGCTCACCGGCTTCGTCGTCGTCGTCGCGGCGCTGGGACTCGCGACGCTGTTCCACGAGGCCGCGCACGGGCTCACCCTCACCCGGCTGGGCGGTCGGCCCCGACGCGCCGGGTTCATGCTCTTCTACCTCACGCCCGCGTTCTTCGTCGATGTGACGGACGGATGGCGGCTCGCCGACCGTCGGCATCGTGTGGCGATCGCGCTCGCCGGTCCGGCCGTTCACGCCACCGCGGCGGCGGTGGCGATGCTCGCGGCTCTCGGCCTGCCGGTGTCGACGGCCCGCGAGACGCTGCTGCTCCTCGCGATCTCCTGTACTGTCGTCGTCCTCGTGAACCTGATCCCGTTCGTGCGGTTCGACGGGTACATCGCGTTGATGAGTGCGCTGGACGAACCGAATCTCCGGGGGAGGACGGTCCGCGACGGCGCGGGCTTCCTCGCCCGCGTCCTGTTCGGCGGCCCGCGGCAGCCTCGGGCGCTGGAGCGGTGGTGGAGCGTGCCGTTCGGCCTGTGCTGTCTGATGGCGCCGGTCGTGATGGTGCTGTTCGCGGTCGTGCGGACCGCACAGCTGCTCGCCGGAGGCGGGCCGGGGGCGAGCCTCGTCGTGCTCGCCCTGGAGAGCGTCGTGGTCGTGGTGGGCGTCGCCCTCCTGGTGCGCGCGCTGATCCGTGTGCGGCGATCCGGTGTCTCCCGGACTCGTCTCGTCGCGGTGACCGCCGCGCTCGCCGTCGGCACGGTGGCCGCCGGCATCCTCATCCCGGTCCCGACGGCCGCGACACTCGGGTTCCGGGTGGACGACGACCGCGTGGTCCTGGTCCGCGGAGGATCGGGCGCCGGTGCAGACCTCCCGGACGGTGCACGCGTCATCCTGTCGACGCGGGGGATCCTCGCGAACGAGGACCGGGGTGAGGGGAGGACCGCGGTCCAGCCTGCGGCGGAGGCCGAGGTCCCGATCGAGGCGCTGTACCCGGTCAGGGTGCCCGGGGTGACTGTCGCGGCGACGGCCGTTGCGGAGGTCGAGGTGACCGGGGACAGGAGCGCCCTGCCGGCAGCCGGACAGGCGCGGGTCGAGCTGGGCACGACCCCGCTGTGGCATGCGCTCTGGGCGGCGGCCGTGTCGCCGCTGGCGACCCCCACGAGCGAGGAGGAGAGAGGATGACCATGAATCAGCACGCCATCGAGGTGCGCGGCCTGACCAAGAGGTTCGGACACCGCACCGCCGTCGAGGACCTGTCGTTCGCCGTGCCCCGCGGAGCGATCGTCGGGCTGCTCGGACCGAACGGCGCAGGGAAGTCGACGACGCTGCGCGCGATCGTCGGCCTCGTGCGCCCGACCGGAGGAGAGACCCTCATCGACGGGGCCCCGTTCGGTGCGCTCGACAACCCCGCCGTGCACGTCGGCGTCCACATGGACGGGTTCGGCTTCGAGCCGGGCATCTCGGGGCGACGGCATCTGGAGATCTGCCGCCTCGCCGCCGGGGCGCCCCGCGACCGCGTCGACGAGGTCCTCGGCGAGGTCGGGCTGGCCGCCGATGCGCGTCGCCGCGTGAAGACGTACTCGACGGGCATGGCCCAGCGGCTCGGGCTGGCCGCCGCATTGATCGGCGCGCCGCGGACGCTCATCCTCGACGAACCGGCCAACGGGCTGGATCCCGACGGCATCCGCTGGCTGCGCCGGTTCCTCCGCGGTTTCGCCGAACGCGGCGGCACGGTCCTCGTCTCCAGTCATCAGCTCCCCGAACTCGAGCAGGTCGTGGACGAGGTCGTCGTGATCAAGCGTCGGGCGCTCTTCGCCGGACGGCTGGACGATCTGGTCACCGGCGGGGCCGACTCGCTCGAGAGCCGGTACTTCGACCTCGTCGAGGGAGCCCCGGCGTGAGCGGCGTGATCCGCAGCGAGCTGCTGCGCGCGGTGAGCGGGCTGTCGATCCTCGCCGTGTACCTCGTCGCCGTCCTCATGCCGACGTTCGTGCTCTTCTCCGACGGCTCGCGTTTCGCTCTGGACGGCCTCGACGCCGGCGCGGCGACGGCGCGACTGCTGGAGCCGCTCGCGTGGTCGGTCGTCTCGGCGGCGTTCGTCGGTGCCTACCCCGTGACGCGGGAGTACTACTACGGCTCCATGGACCGCACGCTCACGGCGGTCGGCTTCCGTCGCGCCTTCCGAGGGAAACTGGTCGCCGGTGTCCTCATCGCCCTGGCGCTGGCCGGCGTCGTCTTCCTGCTGTGGACGCTCGCGATCTCCCTCCTGCTCGCGCGCCACGGGCTCGCGCTCGTCTTCACCGCCGAGGCATGGCGGATCATCGCCGGGGCCGTGGCCGGGGTCGTCCTCGGTGCTCTCATCGGCGGGGCGATCGGCTGGATCACCCGGAACTACTACGCGACGGCGATCATCGTCCTCGTCTTCCCGATGGCGCTGGAGTTCGCGCTGCTGCGGACGGCACCGGAGGTCGCGCGGTTCTCACCCGGGATGGCCATCGCCGCGCTGAGCGTGCCGGAGTACCAGGGACGGCTGCTCGCCTTCGCGCCTGCCCTCGGCATCGGGGTGGCGTGGGCGATCGGTCTCGTCGCGCTCGCCGCCGTCCGAGGACGCCGGAGCGTCGCGTGATCGGTCGGGCGCTGCGGGCGCAGGCGCGCAGCGCGGCCGGGGATGTCGTCCTCCTCGGGATGGCACTGGCGGCCTTCGTGCTGTCCCTGTCCCTGGCGACCAGCATCCCGGCGGAGCTCGGCGATGCGCCACGGGAGGCGCGGGAAGGACTGGTGGCCCCGTTCGACGCCGTGCTCGCGACCTACGCCGGCATCCTCGCCGCCGTCTACGGTTCCTTCCGCTACACGATCGACCGACGGGACGGTGTCGTCGCGCAGCGACTGATGCTGGAGTCCCGGTGGGCGATGCTCGTCGTCCGTATGCCTGCCTCGGCGCTGGGCGGCGCGGTCGTCGCGGTCGCGGCCGTCCTCGGCGGCCGCGCGGCGCTGTTCGTCACGATGGGCGGGATCCCCGTGCATCCGTCCGCCGTCATGGCCGCCCTCGCCCTCGGCGCGGCCGCCGCCCTCTGGGGCCTGGGGGTCGGCATCGTCGTGCAGGCGCATCTCGCGGCGCTGTTCGTCACCGCGTTCTCGATGGGGGTCGGGCTGCTCGTGGCGATGTTCTGGAGCGCCGGCGCCGTCTACCTGCCTCTTCCTGCTCTGCTCGACGCCTTCCGGTTCGACGGGTCCGCCATCGGCATCCCGGCGGGCGGAGGACTCGGGCTGCTGGCGGCGCCGATCGCGGCGGGCTGGATCCTCCTCGCCGTGGGGGCGGGATCGGCCGTGTTCCTGCGGCGGGACGTGACCTAGGCCCGCGGGAGGCGACGTAGGATTCCTGGGTGGCCACCCCCAAGATCCTCCTCTTCTACGCGTTCACCCCGCTCGCCGACCCGGAGGCCATCCGCGTCTGGCAGCGCGATCTCGGCGAGGCGTTGGGGCTGCGCGGTCGGCTGCTGATCTCGTCGCAGGGCATCAACGGCACTCTCGGCGGCGACCTCCCGGTGCTGAAGAAATGGGTGCGGTCATTCCGCTCCTATGCGCCCTTCCGCGACGCCGACATCAAGTGGAGCGAGGGCACCGGGCTCGACGCGTCGGGTCGCAGCCTCGACTTCCCGAAGTTGAGTGTGAAGGTGCGCGACGAGATCGTGTCGTTCGGCGCCCCGGATGAGCTGCGGGTCGACGCGGACGGCGTCGTCGGCGGGGGCGCGCGGCTCACCCCCGAACAGCTGCACGCCCTGGTCGCCGAGCGCGGGGACGAGGTCGTGTTCTTCGACGGACGGAACGCGCTGGAGGCCGAGATCGGACGCTTCCGTGGCGCCGTCGTGCCGGATACGGAGACCACCAGGGACTTCGTGCGCCTGCTCGACTCCGGCACCTACGACGACCTGAAGGGCAAGCTCGTCGTCACGTACTGCACCGGCGGCATCCGCTGCGAGGTGCTGTCGAGTCTCATGGTCGCCCGCGGCTTCGGCGAGGTGTATCAGCTGGAGGGCGGCATCGTCCGCTACGGGGAGACCTTCGGCGACGACGGCCTCTGGGACGGATCGCTCTACGTCTTCGACGGGCGTGGATCCGTCGACTTCTCGGACCACGCGCGGGTCATCGGTGTGTGCGTGGGATGCGGCGCGGCGACCAAGCGCACCGCCAACTGCCCTGACCCGTCGTGCCGCGTGCAGTCCGTCGTCTGCGCGGACTGCGAGGCCGTCGCGTGCCCGGCGCATGCGGCCACCGTGCCGACGCGGGCCTGAGCGGCGCGACGACGACGGTCACACCAGGAGCCGGGCGTCTGATCCGCGCGGGGCGTAGAGCGACCGCGGCAGCAGCAGTGCGCGTGCCCGCGTCGACCCGTCGACATGCGCGCGGAGACTGGCGAGCACGGACTGCAAGGGCGCGCCGAGGTCGTCCTCCGCCGCGGACGCGCGGGCGTAGTTGGCGCGCTCCACCGCCGCGATGAGCCGCCCCAGCGCAGCCTCGTCGGCTCCCGCATCCCTGACGAGCCCGGCGGCCCGCATCCGCGGACTGTCCGCATCCGAGACCGCGATCCGGAGATCGATCAGGGTGTCGCGCAGTTCCGCCCAGGCCGCGGCGGCGTCTCCGCGTGCGGCACGGCGCAGCCGGAGGCGCCGCTCGACGAGCCGGACGAGCGCGGGAAGGAGGAGGAGCGCCACGACGCCGAGCACGGTGAGGACCACCGGCATCGGGTCCAGCCGGCGCAGCTCTCCGGAGTCCGTCGAGCCGGCATCGGCATCCCGCCGATCGACCTCGGGGCCGGAGGTCTCCTCCGTCTGCGGTGCGGTCGTCGGCGCAGGAGTGGCGGGGCCTCCGCCGGTCCCGCCTGCGGTCGTGCCCGCCCGGAAGGCCGTGGGGACGCCGAGCGAGGCGGTCGGCTCGAACGGCACCCAGCCGATCCCGGGGAACAGCACCTCGGGCCAGGAATGCAGCTGATCGCTCGACACCGAGAAGATCGACTCGTCTCCGCGCTTCTCGTCCGTGAGGGCCCCGGGGAGGTAGCCCACCACGATGCGCACCTGCATGCCCAGGCTCTCGGCCATGAGGGCGAAGGAGCCGGCGAAGTGCACGCAGTATCCGGACCGCTCTTCGAGGAATCGTGCCACCGCGTCCGCGCCGGTCCCGTCGAACCCCTCGTCGACCGGCGTCTCCAGCGAGTACTCGAACTGCGACCGGAACCAGTTCTGCAGGGCGACGAGGCGGTCGTAGTCGGTCTCCTCGTCCGCGGTGACCTCCGTCGCCAGCCGGGAGATGATCCCCGGAAGCTCGACGTCCTCGTCCTCCGCGTCCGCGAGGGGCGGGGCGGCCTCCGCGGCGCGGATCTGCTCCAGGGTCGGCGTCACGCGGAGCGAGGTGACCGTGTAGTCGTTGCCGACCGCATCGGCGCGGCGGGAGAAGAGGGTGCGGTTCTCGGGCGACACGCGCCACGCGGCGCTCAGACCCTGCACTTCCGTCGCCGGATACGGCAGCGGGAGCCAGGAGCTCGACATGCGCAGCACCCGGATCGAGGTCGTCTGCTCCGCGGTGGTGATGTCGTCCCCCCACTCCGGATCCCCGAAGCCGTCGACCTGAGACTGCAGGTCCCCGCGATCCGGCTGCCAGACGCGGCCGTCGAACCGGGAGAGCGTCGTGAGGCGGAGATACGGGGCGGTGTCGGTCTTCGCGGCCACCGTCAGCACCTCGACCGGACTCGGCTGCCGCAGATCGTCGCCCAGCCGTAGCGAGGCATCGACGGTCACGCCGACCCCGGTGCCGGTGATGGTCGAGCCGACCGGGAGCAGCGGCGTCACGACGAGGGTGGTCGCGACCGCGGCGGCACCGACGGCGACCGCGACGCCGGCCGACGCGCGGCGCGGTGACTCCGGATGCCGACGTGCAGTGAAGCGGAACACGAGGAGCGCCACGACCGCCGCGAGGGCGAACCAGGCCACATTCGGGGCACCCAGGGTGATGATCATGGGCACCGCACCGGTGACGCCCAGCAGAACGGTCGTGAGCACGGCGGAGCGACTCGCGATCAGGAGATCAAGCAGGATCGCGACGACCGCGAAGCCTGCTCCGAGGGCGGCCGCAAGCCCCGGGGAGGCCTCCAGCGGGGCCGAACCGAAGACGATCTCCTCCGCCGCGGCGGAGGCGAGGGCCTGGAACAGGCCGAAGGTGCGGGGCGTCGGCACGACCCCCGCGATCGCGGTGTCTCCGGCGAGGAGCAGCGTGAGGACGCCGACCGCCACGATGACCTGCGCCACAAGGGCGAGCAGCCCGGCGATACCCTCCGAACGCCCGCGTAGGAGATGACGCACGAGCGCGCCGACCCCCACGACCGCGATGATGACGACGGTCGCGACGAACGACCAGGTCCCCGGAGCGATGACGGCGGTGAACGGCCACAGCGCCGTGAGGGCCGCGAGGCCGGCGAGGGCCGCCGGAGCGAGGACACCGGACGGCGGCTCCTCCCGGTCACGGTGCCAGCGTGCGCGGGTGTCGGCGGGCACGGGGGCGGGTCGCGTGCGCTCAGCGCGGAACATCGGCGGCTCCCGTCCGCGCCGACAGCGCGTCGTCCCAGGCATCCGCGACGTCGACGCCGAGCCGGGTCACGGTCCAGCCGTGCTGGCGGGCGGCGTCCTCCGTTCCCGGGAGCGGATCGGTACTGAACAGCAGCGGCGCTGCGGCCCCCGCCGGACGCAGGAGCGCGGCGTCCTCCTCGTCCAGCCGACCGGTCACGTAGACGAGCGGCCCCGGCGGTGTCCCGCCCAGGAGCGCGGCGAGGTCGCGCCTCTCGCCGCGCGGCGTCACCATCGCCAGGGAGACCAGCAGGCCGTCCCTGTCGTCCTCGTGTCCGCGGAGCACGCCGAGGAGCGTGCCGGCGCTGTCCAGCACGTCGACGCTGTACCCCTCCGCAGCGAGGTGCACGGCGGCGGACGCGCACAGGGAGACCGCGGCCTCGAACGCCGGGTCGACGGCATCGGTCCCCGTGGTCCAGCCGCCGGCGGCGCGGTCGAGCACGACGACCGCGTCGGGGCTCGACTCCTCCTCCTCCTGCCGGACCATGAGTTCGCCGCGGTGCGCCGTCGCCCTCCAGTGGATGCGTCGCATCGAGTCACCCGGTGCGTAGCCGCGGGGGGAGAGGTTGTCGCTGCCCTGGCCCAGGCGGGTGGACGAGGTGTGCGCGGTCCCGCCCGCGGCGCCGATCCGCACGGCGAGCGGGGTGAGCGCGAAGACCTCCGGCACGACCGTGATGGTGCGCGTGTCGCCGAAGGCCTGCTCGCGCTGGGCGAGACCGAACGGGTCGACGGTGCGCAGCAGGAGGGGGCCCAGCGGCCAGACACCCCGGCGGACACCGGTGATGAGGTAGTTCAGCTGGGGTGTGTCCCCGGGATACTCGCCCCCCGAGTCGCCGGCGACCGCGGTGGGGAGGACGTCGTGCCAGAGCCCGTGCGGGACCCGGAGGGCGCGCAGCGTGAAGCGGACCGTCACCCGCGAGGTCTCCGAGACCGTGAGCAGGTCGGTCGAGATCTGTCGGCTGACCGTTCCGGAGCGTCGCGGGAGACGCACGGCGAGGGCGGCGAACAGCGTGAGCGCAGCCAGCAGGATCCCGAGGTACAGGAGGATCCTGGCGCCGAGGACGTTGGCCGCGATCACGCACCCGAGCGCGGCGACGAGCGCACCGGTGCCGCGCGGCGTGAGCAGTCGACGTCGGCGCATGATCGCGTCCTCAGGAGCGGGTCGCGACGGGGACGCGGACGCGCTCGGCGATCTGGGTGAGTGCGGCCTCGACCGGCTGCGCGCCGGCACGGTGGGCCCCGCGGGCGGGGAGCAGCCGGTGCGCGAACACGGGGATCAGCAGGTCGGTGATGTCGTCCGGGATGACGTAGTCGCGGCCGTCCAGCGCGGCCCAGACCTTCGCCGCGCGGACGAGCTGCAGCGTGGCCCGCGGGCTGGCGCCGAGGTGCAGGCTGGGGTCGTTCCGCGTCGCCTGGGCGAGGGAGACGGCGTACTCCTCGAGGGCGGGCGCCACGTGCACGGCGCGCGCCCACGCGATGAGCTGGGAGATCGCGGCGGCGTCCGCGACGGGGGTGACGGTCGCCAGCGGATTCACGACGTCACGCTGCCGGAGCATGAGGGCCTCGGCCGCGGGGTCGGGGTAGCCCATCGAGATGCGCATCATGAAGCGGTCGCGTTGCGCCTCGGGGAGCGCGTACGTGCCCTCCATCTCCAGCGGGTTCTGCGTGGCGACCACGAGGAACGGATCGGGCAGCCGGTGGGTGGAGCCGTCGACCGTGACCTGCCCCTCCTCCATGGCCTCCAGCAGCGCCGACTGGGTCTTGGGGGACGAGCGGTTGATCTCGTCGGCGATGACGATGTGCGCGAAGATGGCGCCGCGTTTGAACTCGAACTCGCGGTCGACGGGGTTGTAGACGGACACGCCCGTCACGTCGCCGGGAAGGAGATCCGGGGTGAACTGGATGCGCCGGACGGTGGCATCGACGGTGGCGGCGAGGGCGCGCGCCAGCATGGTCTTCCCGACCCCGGGCACGTCCTCGATGAGCAGATGGCCTTCGGCGAGCAGGCAGACGAGGGCGCTGCGCACGGCCTCGGGCTTCCCGTCGATCACCTGGCTGATCGAGCCGAGGATGGCCGCCGTCTGCGCGGCGAATCCGTCGGCGTCGATCGCGACCGGGCTCAGGGGGGCGTTCTCTGGCATGCGTTCCCTCTCGTCCGGCGCAACGATGCGCGTGCATCGATCGTACGCTCCGCACGGCCTGCGGGACCATGTCGGGCTGGCCGGTCTGCGGGGACGGCAGGGTCGGCCGTCAGCCCCAGATCCGGTACCGCGGCTCCGCGGGGTCGAGCAGCGCAGGGGTGAGGCGGGCGACCTGGAGCAGCGCGAGACCCGTCGTCCCCCGGAGTTCGTGGAGCTCGCACTGCCCGACCGTCTCCCGCCACCGCGCGGCGAAAGCCTCGGCGTCAGCTCGGCGGCGCGAGAGCGCTGCGGGAACCGGCAGCAGACGACGACCGGGGACGGCGCGGTCGACGATCGAGCGGATGCGGTCGAGCACGGGACCGGGCCGGCCGAAGACCCCCTGGTCGACCCGCAGGAGGAAGCGCGGGCTCTCGGCCACGGCGAACAGCTCCTGCAGGGCGTCGGCGATCAGTGCGCGGTCGCTCCGCGGTCCGGCGATCTCGATCCAGAAGTCGGCGGCGGAGCGGTTGCGCACCCGGACGGTCGAGGCATCGAAGGGCCCCACCCGTCCGGCGTCGTGGAGGGACCGGGCGATGGCCAGCGCGGCGCCGCCGTACAGAGCAGCGGGGTCACGGAGGCGGTGCAACGCGCGCAGCACGCTGGACCCGCACACCACAGTGGTCGCCAGCACGCCGCCGAGCGCCGCGACGGTGACGCCCGCCTCCAGCGGGAGGGAGACTGCGCCGATCGCCCCCAACGCCGCCGTTCCGAGGGCGATGCCGGTCGCGCTGAATCCGAATGTCAGGGGCACGGCAGCGGCGAGGGTCGGTCCCGTCCGCAGCAGGCGGGCCTCCGGCGTCGTGCGGACGGAGACCACGTCGCGCTCCCGGGAGTCGTGAGGCTCGCCGATCCGCCAGTGCGCTCTGGTCCGGGCGCGGGTGGGGAGCCGCGAGAGCGTCTCCTCGTTGATCCTCTCGATCGTGGCGCCGGGGACCTTCTCGAGGACGGCGTCGAGTGCGGCGATCGCGGCGGAGGGGAGCGCGTGGTCCAGTCCCGAGACGATCCGGGTGCCGTCGTCGGCGCTGAGCCCCCAGAGGTGTCCGTGTCGTCGTCGCAGGCGCTGCGTCTCGGCGGGGCTGTCCAGGTCGACGGACGCGGGGATGACGCACGCCACCGACCAGTTGTGCGCCACCTTCTCCGGCCATGCGGGGTCGAGACGCAGGGTGCGCCCCCGGAGCTGCTGGGTGCCGGTGCTCGTCGCCACCGCGGTCAGATCGATCAGCGTGTTCACCGACGGGCAGTCCCACCCCTCGCCGAGGAGTCCTCGGGTGCCGACGAGCACCCGCACGGTGCCGCGTCGGATCAGCTCCGAGACGGCCGCGACGACCTGGCCCCGTCCGGCCTCGGCGACGCGGAGATCCCGCGCGCCTCCTGCTCCGTCGACGACCGTCACCTCGTCCCCGAGCACCGCGGACAGCTGCTCCGCGAGGTCGGCGGCATCGACGGCCCGCACCCGCAGATGATGGGCGGTCAGCAGCACCGGACGCAGCGTCCCTGTCACCTCGTCGGCGGCCAGGAGGTCGAAGACGCGGAGCGCGCCGGCGGGCTGCCCGGTGAGCCCGCGGCGGCTCCCGTGCTCGACGAAGTCGGTCACGACCACCGCCCGCATCTGGGCGCCGGCCTCTCCGCTCAGCTCGCGGCGCAGGATGTCCACGGCTGCGCGGTCCTTCGCCACCGAAGACGTCAGTGTGGTCTCCACCGGGTCCCGGCCGCGTCGCAGCCCCCGATCGGTGAGGTGCAGGCCGAAATCCGCGAGAGCTCCGCGCACGTGCTCCCATTGGCGCAGGGCGGTGGGGTCGGTGAGCAGGCGCGTCTGCGCGAAACGGGTGAGGACGGTGAGGAGGTCGTCGGTCGTGCAGCGGCCGAACAGCACCGGCGGCAGGAGCGCGCCGAGCGGGTGCCACGGCGCCACCGTCTTGAGGACGACTCCGGCGGCCCGGGTGAGGGTGAAGTCCGTGGAGAGCGCGTGCTCCAGCCGTGCCCGCCGCGCGATGTCGGGGTCATCCGTCCCCGTCGGTGGCACGGAGCCCGCCGCCGGCTCCGGCTGCAACGTCGCCTCCAGATACGCCACGCCGTCCGGCGAGGACAGCACCTGCCCGACGAGATCCGCCAGCAGGGCTTCGTGCCGGCGGATGAAGGCGGCCTCGGTCGGGTCCGGCTGGGTGAACCAGATCGAGTCACGATAGGGCGCGAGGTGGCCCTCCTTCACCACCGCGGGGGCGGGCACCTCGTAGTCCACGTCTCCGAGCAGGCGCGTGTAGTTCTCGTACTCGACACCGTCGTCGGGGGAGGGGAGCGTCGCCGTCAGGCCGATCAGGACCGGGGGCGATCCCGCGGCCCGGATGCGCGCCGCCAGGTAGGCGACGACCAGCGCCCAGTGGTCGAGCAGGTGATGGCACTCGTCCAGGACGATCGTGCGCACTCCGGCGGCGACGATCGCGTCGATGAGCGCCACGGCGTTGGGGTGCAGCACCCGGGCCAGCGCCTCCGGGCGCTGCTGCGAGAACGAGCGGCGCACCCGGCGTACCCGCCGCCGCAGTCCTGAGCGGTAGCGATCGGGATTGTCGACCTCGAGTGTGGCGAGCCAGGTCGCCGCATCGGCCTCGGACCGATCGGTCTCGGCGAGCTCGGCGATCCACCGATGACGCGCCAGCTCCTCGAACGGCGAACCGTCGCCGGTGACGCTGAGGAGTTGGTAGGTCAGCACGGTGAGGTCTCCGAGCCGCCGCGGATCGTCTGAGACGGCGTCGTCCTCGGGGGCGAGCTTCCGCGCCTCCCGGAGCCATTGCTGGCGGATGGTGAGCGTCGGAGTCAGGACGAGCGTGCGGTGTCCCTCCCGCGCGGCGAGCAGCAGTCCGAGCAGGGTCTTGCCGGAACCCGGCGGTGCGACGACGTGCATCTTCTCGTCGGAGCCGACCTCGATGCGCTCCAGCACCTCGGCCTGGTACGTGCGCAGCGGTCCGCGGAACCGCCACGACGAGAGCGGGTGGGCGAGCGGATCCATGACCTGCACAGTCTCTCAAAGAGTGCGGTGTGTCATCGCGCCGGTCGGTGTCGGGTAGAGTGGACGACGGCTCTCCGCGTGGCGGCATCCAGGCCAATTCCCCCAGGGCGGAAACGCAGCAAGGGTAACCGGGCTCTGCTGGGTGCGCGGAGGGTCTTTTCTTTTGCCCGCGTCCAGCCGGCCGCAGGGTGCGCCTGCGACAATCGAGCGGTGACCGTTCCTCCGCCGGCCAGACCCGAGCATCCGCTGCGGCGATTCGCGTCGCCCGTGCTGCTGCTCGCGGCGATGTGGGCGGTGCAGTTCGCGGACGCCGTGCTGCCGGGCTCGTTCAGCGGCCTCGGCATCCGCTCGTGGGATCCCGCCGGGCTGCTCGGGATCGTGTTCGCCCCGCTGCTGCACGCGAGCTGGGCGCATCTGATCGCGAACTCCGTCCCGTTCCTCGTGCTGGGCTGCCTGGTGGCCGTCGAGGGCACGCGCCGATTCTGGGCGGTCACCGTGATCGTCGCGGTCGTCGGCGGGCTCGGGACCTGGCTCGTGAACGCGCCCGGCACGCTGACGGTCGGCGCCTCCGGACTCGTGTTCGGCTACTTCGGCTACGTGGTGATGCGGGTGTTCGCCCCCGGCCGCGTGGCGCATCGCATCCTCTACGCGGTGATCGCGGTCGTCGTGGTCGGCCTGTACGGCGGCACCATGCTGGCCGGGGTGTTCGGAGTGGCGGACGGCGTGTCCTGGCAGGGCCATCTGTTCGGTGCCATCGGGGGCGGTGCGGCCGCGCTCGCCGGACGGCGTCCCGACCAGCGCCGCGCCGTCGGACGATGACGGCTCCGCGCACGAGAGGGACGACGGGGACGCGGACCACGTCGACCCGGCGGCCCGCCGCGTCGCGCGAGGCCGCCAACCGCCGACGCCGCGAGGCCCGCCGTCGAGCCGCCCGGCGCGCACAGCGGAAGCGGATCCTGCGGCGCGTCGCCGTGTCCGCCGCCATGATAGCCGCGGGGGCGGCGCTGCTCGTGCTCATCCCGCTGGGGCTGGCGAGGGATCCGGCGCCGGTCTGCCTCGACCGTCCGTCGACCTTCCCCCAGGCAGGGGTGGCCGGATGGAGCGGTGAACAGCTCGAGAACGCTGCGACCATCATCCGCACCGCCGACGAGCTCGGGTTCGCGCGGGACGGCCAGATCCTCGGCGTCATGACCGCGATGGGCGAGAGCAGTCTGCGCAACATCGACTACGGGGACTGGGAGACGCGCGGCTGGACCAATCCGGATGGATCTCGCACGACGAGCATCGGCCTCTTCCAGCAGCAGGACTGGTGGGGGAGCGTGGAGCAGCGGATGGATCCGGCCACCGCCGCCCGGCTGTTCTTCGAGCGCCTCGGACGCGTGCCCGACTGGCCGTCGATGGCGCCCTCGCATGCCATCCACCGGGTGCAGGTGAACACCGATCGGGACTACTACACGCGGTATCAGGAGGACGCGACGGCGATCGTCGACGTGCTCTCCGGCCCGTGCGAGTGACCGCCGCGACTGTCACGGCAGCTGTGGGGTGCGGTGTCGGGGCGCCCGCCTAAGCTGGAGCCGTGTCGCGGAGCATCTACATCACCTCGGCCGAAGGCCACACCGGGAAGTCGACGATCGCCCTGGGGGCGCTCGACGCGCTGATGCGCGTGTCACCGCGCGTCGGGGTCTTCCGCCCGATCGCCCGGGCGGTCGCGGAGCGCGACGAGATCCTCGAGCTGCTGCTCGCCCATGACGGCGTCCAGCTCGACTACGAGGACTGCATCGGCGTCACCTACGACGATGTGCGCGCCGATCCGGAGGGCGCGCTGTCGACCATCGTCGCCCGCTTCAAGGCCGTCGAGGCGCAGTGCGACGCGGTGGTGATCGTCGGCAGCGACTACACCGACGTCGCGAGCCCCGCGGAGCTCGGCTTCAACGCCCGGATCGCGGCGAACCTCGGCGCCCCCGTCCTGCTCGTGCTGAGCGGGCGCGACCAGCAGCGACAGGCCGAGCAGCTCGGCACCACGACCGCGCGGGTGCCCGCCGCCGTGGGCCAGATCGCCGCCCTCGCACTGCCGGAACTCGCCGAGGAGCGCGCGGAGCTGTTCGCGGTGGCCGTGAACAGGGCCGACCCGGACGGGCTCGATGCCATCGTCGACGCGGTGCGCGCCGTCCTCCCCGCCGGCACCCCGGTCTGGGCGCTGCCCGAGGACCGCGCGCTCGTCGCACCGTCCATCCGCGGCATCGTCTCCGCCGTCGACGGGACGCTGCTCAAGGGCGACGAGGATCGCCTGACCGCGGTCGCGCTGTCCATCGTCGTGGCCGGGATGTCGATGGTGAACGTCCTGCCGCGTCTCACCGACGAGGCCGTCGTCGTGATCCCCGCCGACCGCACCGAGGTGCTGCTCGCCGCCCTCCTCGCCGACTCCTCCGGCACGTTCCCGCGGATCGCCGGGATCATCCTCAACGGTCCCTTCCCCCTGCCCGGACCGATCCTCCAGCTGCTCGACGGCTTCGCCTCCTCGGTGCCGATCATCACGACCGACCTCGGCACCTACGACACGGCGGTACGGGTGATGGGCGCCCGCGGTCGCATCTCCGCCGACTCGCGCGGTCGCTACGACCGGGCACTCGGACTCTTCCAGGCGCATGTCGACGTGGCCGAGCTCACCGAGCAGCTCGGGCTCGCCGAGTCGCACGTCGTCACGCCGCTCATGTTCCAGTACGGACTGATGGAACGCGCGCGGTCCGACCGCCGCCACATCGTCCTCCCCGAGGGCGACGACGACCGCATCCTCCGCGCGGCGGCGGCGCTGCTGTCCCGGGAGGTGGCGGAGCTCACCATCCTCGGCGACGACGGCGCGATCCGTGCGCGGGCGGCGGAGCTCGGCCTCGACATCGCCGGTGCGCACGTGGTGAGCCCCACCGACCCGGCCCTCGTGGAGCGCTTCGCCGCCGAGTACGCCCGGCTGCGCGCGCACAAGGGGATCACCCTCGCGCAGGCCGCCGACACCGTCACGGACGTCTCCTACTTCGGGACGATGATGGTGCACCTCGGACTCGCCGACGGCATGGTCTCCGGTGCCGCGCACACCACGGCGCACACGATCCGTCCGTCCTTCGAGATCATCAAGACGAAGCCGGGTGTGAACGTCGTCTCCAGCGTGTTCCTCATGGCCCTCGCCGACCGCGTGCTCGTGTACGGCGACTGCGCGGTCATCCCCGATCCCACGGCCGAACAGCTCGCCGACATCGCGATCTCGTCCGCCACCACCGCCCGGCAGTTCGGCATCGACCCCCGCGTGGCGATGCTGTCGTACTCCACCGGTGAGTCCGGGTCGGGAGCCGACGTCGACAAGGTCAGGGCGGCGACGGCACTCGTGCGCGAGCGCGCTCCCGAACTCCTGGTGGAGGGCCCCATCCAGTACGACGCCGCCGCTGACGCGGCGGTCGCCAAGGCCAAGCTGCCGGACTCGGCGGTGGCGGGGCGGGCGACCGTGTTCGTCTTCCCCGACCTCAACACCGGCAACAACACCTACAAAGCGGTGCAGCGCTCCGCCGGCGCCGTGGCCATCGGTCCAGTGCTCCAGGGGCTCAACAAGCCCATCAACGACCTGTCCCGCGGTGCGCTCGTCGACGACATCGTGAACACGGTGGCCATCACGGCGATCCAGGCCCAGGGCGACGAGCGATCGGGGGAGGGGGCGTGAGCGCGATCCTCGTCATCAACAGCGGGTCGTCCTCGCTGAAGTACAGCCTCATCGACACCGCGCACGAGGACGAGCTCGCCAGCGGGCTCATCGAGCGCATCGGACAGGAGTCCAGCCCTGTCGCCCACACCGTGCGCCCGGAGCCGGGTGACGGACCGTCGGCCACGATGCTCGACGCCACCTACCGCGACGAGCAGCCCATCCCCGACCACGCTGCGGCCTTCGAGGTCATGCGCGCGCAGTTCGCGGCGCAGGGTCCCTCGCTCGAGGCGCATGCGCCCGTCGCGGTGGGGCATCGGGTCGTGCACGGAGGCGCGCGCTTCTACGCGCCGACGCTGATCGACGCCGACGTCGAGCGGCAGATCGACGAGCTCGCCGTGCTGGCGCCGCTGCACAACCCCGCGAACCTCGCCGGCATCCGGGCGGCCCGCGCCGTGTTCGCCGACGTCCCGCACGTCGCGGTGTTCGACACGGCGTTCCATCAGACGCTCCCGCCGGCGGCCTACACCTACGCGATCGACGCGCAGCTCGCCGCCGCGCACCGGGTCCGTCGATACGGCTTCCACGGCACGAGCCACCAGTACGTCAGCGAGGCCGCCGCGCGTTTCCTCGGGCGCGATCTCGGCTCCCTGCGGCAGCTCGTGTTCCACCTCGGCAACGGCGCCTCGGTCACCGCGATCGACGGCGGCCGCTCAGTGGAGACGTCGATGGGACTCACCCCGCTCGAGGGGCTCGTCATGGGGACGCGCTCGGGCGACCTCGATCCGGCCGCCCTCGTGCACCTGTCGCGCCGCGCCGGCTACACGATCGACGACCTCGACGCGCTCCTGAACACCCGCAGCGGGCTGGCCGGCCTCGCCGGTCGCAGCGACATGCGCGACATCCTCGCCGGGGTCGCTGCGGGCGAAGAGGCCGCGACACTCGCGTTCGACGTGTACGTCCACCGTCTCCGGGCCTACGCCGGCGCCTACATCGCCCAGCTCGGCGGGGTCGACGTCGTGTCCTTCACCGCCGGCGTGGGCGAGAACGCGGCCCCTGTGCGGGCAGCGGCGATGGCGACGCTCGGCTTCGCGGGGATCGAGATCGATGCCGCCCGCAACGAGGCGAAGGAGCGCGGCATCCGTGTCATCTCCACGGATGCGTCCGCCGTGACGGTCCTCGTCGTCCGCACCGACGAGGAGCTGCAGATCGCCAGGCAGACCGCCGAGCTGCTCTGATCCCGGTCCGGGGTTACCCCGCGCGCGCCACCGCCATTACGCTTGCACAGTGGCACGGAGAGGTGCCGACCCGACCCTCGTCCTTCTCCTGGAGGCTCTGTGCCACACGCGCTGCCCGACCTGTTCCACGCCGACGGTGTGCTGTTCGACCTCGACGGCGTCCTCACGCCGACCGCCGAGGTGCACATGCGCGCCTGGAAGGCGGTCTTCGACGACGTCTTCGCCCGCTGGGACATCACTCCGCCGTACACCGACGAGGACTACTTCGCCTACGTCGACGGCAAGAAGCGCTACGACGGCGTCGCGAGTCTGCTGCGCAGCCGCAACGTCGAGGTGCCGTGGGGCTCCGTGGACGACGACCCGTCGGCCGAGACCATCTGCGGGATCGGCAACCGCAAGAACGCCGCGTTCGCGACGTCCCTCCGCAGCCAGGGCATCGCTCCGTTCCCCGGCTCCCTCGCCGTGGTCGAGGCGCTGCACGCCGCCGGGATCCCGCTCGGCGTCGTCTCCAGCTCGAAGAACGCCGAGGAGGTGCTGGCGGCCGCCGGCATCCGCTCCTTCTTCCGCGTCGTGATCGACGGCGTCGTCGCCGAGCGCGAGCACCTCGCCTCCAAGCCCGCTGCCGACATGTTCGCCGCCGGCGCCACGGCCCTCGGCGTCGACCCGGCCCGCAGCATCGCCGTCGAGGACGCCACCTCCGGTGCCGCCTCCGCCGCCGCGGCGGGGTATGCCGTGGTCATCGGCGTCGACCGCGGAGCGGGCGCCGACGCGCTCCGGGCCGCCGGAGCCACCCACGTCGTCGACGACCTCGGCGTCCTGCTTCCCGCCACCCGCACCGACACCCCGGAGACCGCATGATCGACCGCGACCGCTTCCCCGTCGACCCGTGGCGTCTCATCGAGACGCGCTACTCGGAGGAGGGCGTCGGCGAGACGCTGTTCTCGGTCGGCAACGGCTACCTCGGGCTCCGGGGCAACCACATCGAGGGGCGTGGCGCGCAGGAGCACGGCACCTTCATCAACGGTCTGCACGAGACCTGGCCCATCCGGCACGCCGAGCAGGCCTACGGCTTCGCCGAAGTCGGCCAGACCATCGTCAACGCCCCCGACGCCAAGGTGATGCGGCTCTACGTCGACGACGAGCCGATCTCCCTCGACGACGCGGACGTGCGCGAGTACGCCCGCACGCTCGACATGCGCACGGGGGTGCTCGAACGGCGCGTGGTCTGGGAGACGCCCTCCGGCAAGCGGGTGCGCATGCGGGATCAGCGTCTCGTGAGCTTCGAGGAGCGCCACCTCGCGGTGCTGCGGCTCGAGGTCGTCGTCGAGAACGCCAACGCCCCGGTCACGATCAGCTGCCAGCTCCTCAACCGTCAGGACGGGGCGGGCGTGTATGCCGGCTCTCCGATGACGACCAAGGGTGCCGCCTTCGACCCGCGCAAGGCCGAGCGCATCGCGGACCGTGTGCTGCAGCCCGCCGAGCACTGGCAGGACGGCCTGCGCTCCGCCCTGTCGTATCGGGTCGCCGCGTCCGGGATGACCGTCGCCGTCGTGGCCGATCACATCATCGAGACGGAGAACGACTACAACGTCCGGACGCTCATCGAGCCGGACATCGCCAAGAACGTCTTCCGCGTGCAGGCGAAGGCCGGCGTGCCCATCACGATCACCAAGCTCGTCAGCTACCACTCCTCCCGCGGCGTGCCCCCGCGGGAGCTCGTCGATCGCTGCCGTCGCTCGCTCGACCGGGCCGCGGACGAGGGCGTGGAGACGGTCTTCCGTCGTCAGCGCGAGTGGCTCGACGCGTTCTGGGAGCGCAGCGACGTGCAGATCGGCGGGCGCGACGACCTGCAGCAGGCCACGCGCTGGTGCCTGTTCCAGCTCGCGCAGGCCTCGGCAAGGGCCGACGGCGCCGGCGTCCCCGCCAAGGGCCTGACCGGTTCGGGCTACAGCGGCCACTACTTCTGGGACACCGAGATCTACGTGCTCCCCTTCCTCACCTACACGACGCCGCGCTGGGCCTACAACGCGCTGCGAGCCCGGGTGAAGATGCTCCCCGCCGCGCGTCGCCGGGCCGCCCAGCTCAACGAGGCCGGCGCACTGTTCCCGTGGCGCACGATCAACGGCGAGGAGGCCTCGGCGTACTACGCCGCCGGCACGGCGCAGTACCACATCAACGCCGACATCAGCTTCGCGCTGGGCAAGTACGTGCGGGCGACCGGGGACGAGGCGTTTTTGCGTCGCGAGGGTGCCGACGTCGCGATCGAGACCGCGCGGCTCTGGGCCACCCTCGGCTTCTGGCGGGGGTCGCGGCTCGTGGAGCAGTCCGGTGCCGGCGATGGCCTCCAGACGTTCCACATCCACGGCGTCACCGGCCCGGACGAGTACACGACCGTCGTGAACGACAACCTGTACACGAACGTCATGGCGCGGTACAACCTCCGTTACGCGGCCAAGGTCGTGCGGGAGATCCGCGACAGCTACCCGGAGGACTACGCGGCCCTCGTCGAGCGGACGGGCCTCGGCTCCGGTGAGGCGGAGTCGTGGGAGCGGGCGGCGGAGGCGATGTACATCCCGTACAGCGAGAGCCTCGGCATCCACCCGCAGGACTCGCTGTTCCTGGAGCGGGAGGTCTGGGACCTCGCGAACACCCCGGCCGACCAGCGTCCGCTGCTGCTGCACTTCCACCCGCTCGTGATCTACCGCTTCCAGGTGCTCAAGCAGGCCGATGTGGTGCTGGCGCTGTTCCTGCAGGGCAACCACTTCTCGCCCGAGGAGAAGAAGGCCGACTTCGACTACTACGACCCGCTGACGACGGGCGATTCGACCCTGTCGGCGGTCGTGCAGTCGATCCTCGCGGCGGAGGTGGGCTACCAGGACCTCGCGCAGAAGTACTTCGAGCAGTCGCTGTTCGTCGATCTGCACGACCTGCACCACAACGCGGCCGACGGCGTGCACGTCGCCTCGGCGGGTGGGGTGTGGACGGCCCTCGTGTGCGGTTTCGGTGGGATGCGCGACTACGGCGGCGACCTCAGCTTCGACCCGCGGCTCCCGGAGTCCTGGCCCTCGCTGTCGTTCCCGCTGCAGTGGCAGGGCACGGCGATGCAGGTGACCGTCACGCGGCACGAGCTGCGGGTGCAGGTGCGCAGCGGTCCTCCGGTGCCGTTCAGCGTGCGCGACAACGCCTACATCGCGACCCTGGAGGACGACGTCATCGTCCCCCTCGCGAACCAGGGGCCCGTGATCCCCGGTCGCCCGACGCTGCAGGAGTTCGCCGACGCCCGCCGCGACGACGGCACCCGGCTCTCCGCCTCGGTCCCGGTGATCACGAGCGCCATCCCCGTCATCGAGCCGATCGACTGACCGCCGACCCACCCCGTTGCGTGCGTCCCACCCCGTTGCGGACGTCCGCAACGGGGTGGGACGCGTTAAAGAGGCCGGGTCGAGCGAGAGGGGAGCAACGTCGGTGGCACGCCGTAGGCTGGAGGGGTGACCACAGCCCTCTACCGCCGCTACCGACCCGAGACGTTCGGCGAGATGATCGGGCAGTCGCAGGTGACCGATCCGCTCATGACCGCGCTGCGCGGCGACCGTGTGGGTCACGCCTATCTGTTCTCCGGTCCGCGTGGCTGCGGCAAGACCACCTCGGCGCGCATCCTCGCCCGTTGCCTGAACTGCGCGGAAGGGCCGACCGACACCCCCTGCGGGACGTGCCCGAGCTGCGTCGAGCTGTCCAGGGCGGGCGGGGGATCGCTCGACGTCGTCGAGATCGACGCGGCGAGCCACAACGGCGTCGATGACGCCCGCGACCTGCGGGAACGGGCCACCTTCGCTCCGAGCCGCGACCGCTTCAAGATCTTCATCCTCGACGAGGCGCACATGGTCACCCCGCAGGGCTTCAACGCGCTGCTGAAGCTGGTGGAGGAGCCCCCGCCGCACGTCAAGTTCATCTTCGCCACGACGGAGCCCGAGAAGGTGCTGGGCACGATCCGCTCGCGCACCCACCACTATCCGTTCCGACTGGTCCCGCCCGCTGCGATGCTCGAGTACGTCGAGAAGCTGTGTGCGGAAGAGGGCGTGATCGTCGAGCAGGGTGTGCTGCCGCTCGTCGTCCGCGCCGGAGGAGGCTCGCCCCGCGACACGCTGTCGCTGCTGGACCAGCTCATCGCGGGCTCGGACGCCCCGGCCGGCTCGGAGACCGTCACCGTCGGCTACGCGCGCGCGGTGGCGCTGCTCGGGTACACCCACGGGGCCCTCCTCGACGAGATCGTCGATGCGCTGGCGGCGGGCGACGCCGCGACCGCCTTCCCCGCCATCGACCGCGTCGTGCAGACCGGCCAGGACCCGCGGCGCTTCGTCGACGACCTGCTGGAGCGCCTGCGCGATCTCATCGTGATCGCCGCCGTCGGCTCCGGTGCCTCCGCCGTCCTCCGCGGCATCGCGGAGGACGAGCTCGACCGGATGCGCCGGCAGGCCGAGTCGTTCGGCGCCGCGCGCCTCTCGCGTACCGCCGACGTGGTCAGCGCGGCACTGGACGACATGTCCGGAGCCACATCGCCGCGGCTCCACCTCGAGCTCATGGTCGCTCGTGTCCTCGCCGCCGCACCCGGAGGCTCGGCGGCGTCCGGCACCGCCGCGTCGGGCGCGCTGCACCCGCCGGCCACCACGCACCCGCCGGTGGTCCCGCCGGCGACCGCGACGCCGTCTCCGACCGTCGCATCCGACACGGGGAGGACGCCCGCTCCGGCGGCGCCCTCGACGCCCGCGGCGTCGGCTCCATCTGCTCCGACCGCCCCTGCAGACGCGCCCGAGCCTGCGCCCGCTCCGGAGCCCGAGCGCACCCCGGAGCCCGAGAGTACTCCCGAGCCCAGCCACGCTCCGGAGCCCCAGCCCGCTCCGACCCCGCAGTCGTCCTCCGCGCCGTCCGCTCCCGTCACGTTCGAGCGCGTCCGCGACGCCTGGCCGGCCGTGCTGAAGCGTCTGGAAGGCATCAGCCGCACGTCCTGGCTGCTCGCGACCGCCGTGCAGCCCCTCGCCTACGACGGCGATTCCGAGGTGCTGACCCTCGGGTTCACGAGCCAGCACGACGTCGCGAAGTTCAAGGGGACCACGCCGGGATCCGGCCCCTCCGACCACCTCCGCACAGCCATCGAGCAGGAGGTCGGGGTACGTGTCAAGTACCTCCCGGCACCGATGCCACCCGGTGGTGCGCCGCGGCAGCCGGCCTCGTCCGGATCCACCGCGCCGGCCGACGCCGCTCCCGCATCGGAGCCTGCGTCAGCACGGCCCTCCCGCCCGCAGACGCGCGCCGCCACCGCTCCCGTGACGGAGTGGGCGGTCGCCTCCATCCCGACCGCTGACGCCGCGACACCGGTCGCCGCCCCCGCGGCGCCCCTCGCCGTCGACGACGAGCCGGAGGAGGTCGAGGCCGCCTCCGCCGCCCCGACCCCGCCGGCCGACGGCAGGGTCGACCGCGACGAGCCGCCGCTGCCCGGCGATGACGACGCTCCCGCGTTCGACGAGGAGCCGCCGTACGATCCGGCCTACGAGCCCCCGGCTCCGTACGACCGCCCTCCCTCCCCGCGGACGACACCGACGGCGGCCCCGCAGGCTGCCGCGCGCACGGCCCCCGCGGCTGCTCCGCCGGTCGTCATCGAGCGCACCCCCGCCGCGGGCGGGGTGCAGCGCTACGGTGAGGCCGTGATCCGCCAGGTGCTCGGCGCGACGTTCCTTCGCGAAGAGCCCTACGAGCCCCCTACGAGGTTCTCCTGATGTACGACGGCATCGTCCAAGAGCTGATCGACGAGTTCGGCCGCCTTCCCGGCATCGGCCCGAAGTCGGCGCAGCGCATCGCATTCCATATCCTGCAGACGCCGACGTTCGACGTCGCCCGTCTCGCGGAGCTGCTGACCGAGATCCGCATCCGCGTCCGGTTCTGCGAGATCTGCGGCAACGTCGCGGAGCAGGAGCGGTGCGCGATCTGCCGCGACCCCCGCCGCAACCAGGCGCTGATCTGCGTGGTCGAGGACGCGAAGGACGTCGCGGCGATCGAGCGCACACGGGAGTTCCGCGGCCTGTACCACGTGCTCGGCGGCGCGATCAGCCCCATCGCGGGCATCGGGCCGGACGACCTCCGGATCGCCCAGCTCATGACGCGACTCGCCGACGGCACCGTGCAGGAGGTCATCATCGCCACGAACCCCAACCTGGAGGGGGAGGCGACGGCGAGCTATCTGAGCCGGCTCCTCACGACGATGCAGATCACGGTCTCACGGCTCGCCTCGGGCCTCCCGGTCGGCGGCGACCTCGAGTACGCGGACGAGGTGACGCTGGGCCGGGCCTTCGAGGGCCGGCGCGTGCTGTGACCCCGCAGTCCGGCTTCTCCCGCCGGGGCTGGCTGCTCTTCGGGGCCATGGCCCTGCTGTGGGGCGTGCCCTACCTCTTCATCAGCGTGGCGGTGGACTCGATCTCCCCGCCGGCGATCGTCGCCGGACGGACGCTGATCGCCGCGCTCCTCCTGCTGCCGTTCGCCCTGCGCAGCGGCGCCCTCCGTGCGGCGCTCCGGCACTGGCCGTGGGTGCTGGCGTTCGGGGCCGTGGAGATGGCCGGACCGTTCCTCCTCCTCGGACACGCCGAGATGACACTGCCCTCCGGCATGACCGGACTCCTCGTGGCCACGGTGCCGCTGTTCGCCGCCCTCATCGCGCTGGGCGGCGGCGACCGCGGCGTGCTGCGTCCCGCCCGCGGCATCGGTCTTCTGGTCGGCTTCATCGGTGTGGCCATCGTCGTGGCGGGTCCCGGGCTCTTCGGGGGAGAGGTGAGCCTGCTCGCGGCCGGGGAGGTGCTGCTCGTCGCGGTGCTCTACGCGATCGCGCCGTTCATCGTGGCGCGCAAGCTGAACGACGTCCCCTCACTCGGCACGATCACGCTGTCGCTGCTCATGATCGGCCTCTTCTACCTCCCGATCGGGCTGCTCACTCAGCATGAGGTGCCGACGCTCCCGTCGATCGGCGCCCTGCTCGCCCTCGCCGTGATCTGCACGGCGCTGGCCTTCCTGGCCTTCTTCGCGCTGATCCGCGAGGTCGGACCGGTCAGGGCGCCGCTGTTCACCTACGTGAACCCGGTCGTGGCGATCGTGCTCGGGGCGATCGTGCTCGCCGAGCCCCTCACCCCTGGTCTCCTCCTCGGATTCCCGCTGATCATCATCGGCTGCTGGTTCGCCGCCACCGGAGGCCGCCTGCGTCCGGTGACGCCCGTTCCGCCTGCGCCGGCCTGAGCCGTCACATGCGCGGGGCGGCATGCGCGCCGATCGTAGAATGACCGTGGGCGGATCCGCCCGACAT
This sequence comes from Microbacterium sp. C-MGS6, assembly GCF_058140415.1. Classification (NCBI taxonomy): domain Bacteria; kingdom Bacillati; phylum Actinomycetota; class Actinomycetes; order Micrococcales; family Microbacteriaceae; genus Microbacterium; species Microbacterium sp. C-MGS6. The sequence continues at coordinate 2,667,519 of NZ_CM176934.1, read as the reverse complement.
CCCAGGGAGTGAACGTGGCCCTCATCGTGCAGAAGTACGGCGGCTCGTCCGTCGCCGACGCAGAGAGCATCAAGCGCGTCGCCAAGCGCATCGTCGACACCCGTCGCGCCGGTCACGACGTCGTCGTCGCCGTGAGCGCGATGGGCGACACGACCGATGAGCTGCTGGACCTCGCGAACGAGGTCGCGCCGATCCCTGCTCCGCGCGAGCTCGACATGCTCCTCTCCAGCGGCGAGCGGATCTCGATGGCGCTGCTGGCGATGGCGATCCACTCCATGGGCTTCGAGGCGCGGTCGTTCACCGGCAGCCAGGCCGGCATGATCACCGACTCGCAGCACGGCGCGGCGCGCATCGTCGACGTCACGCCCGTCCGGCTCCGCGAGGCGCTCGACGAGGGCGCGATCGTGATCGTCGCGGGCTTCCAGGGCTTCAACCGCGACACCCGGGACATCACCACGCTCGGCCGCGGTGGCTCCGACACGACGGCCGTCGCGCTGGCGGCCGCACTGTCCGCCGATGTCTGCGAGATCTACAGCGACGTCGACGGCATCTTCACGGCCGACCCGCGGGTGATCCCGAAGGCGCAGAAGCTCGACCACGTCTCCAGCGAGGAGATGCTGGAGCTCGCCGCCAACGGCGCCAAGGTCCTCTACATCCGTGCCGTGGAGTACGCCCGCCGGCACGGCGTCCTCATCCACGCCCGGTCGACGTTCTCGTCGGCCGAGGGCACATACGTTCTGGGCGAGGGCATGAAGAACCCTCGCGAAGCCGAGGGAGCAGTCATGGAAGAACCGATCGTCGCCGGCGTCGCCACCGACTTCAGCCAGGCCAAGATCACCGTCGCCGGGGTGCCGGACGTCCCTGGCAAGGCCGCCGAGATCTTCAAGATCGTCGCGAAGTCCGGCGCCAACGTCGACATGATCGTCCAGAACGTGTCGGCGACGGGACGCACCGACATCTCCTTCACGGTTCCCAAGGCCGACGCCGCTGCCGCGCTCAAGGCCCTCGCCGGCGAGCAGACCGAGGTCGGCTTCCAGAACCTCATCCACGACGACCAGATCGGCAAGCTGTCCGTGGTCGGCGCGGGGATGCGCACGCACTCCGGCGTCTCGGCGACCCTGTTCGAGGCCCTGTCCGCCGGCGGCATCAACATCGAGATGATCTCCACCTCGGAGATCCGCATCTCGGTCGTGCTCCGCGACACCGACCTCACCGAGGCCGCCCGCACGGTGCACACCGCCTACGGCCTCGACGGCGACGCGGAGGCCACGGTTCACGCCGGCACCGGTCGCTGACCCCCTCACGAGCTCCCTCTTCTCCCGCCACCGCAGGCTTTCGCGCCTGTTCAGGCCGTGCTGCCCACGCTCGCCTGCGCCCGCGCGCTCGCCTGTTTCCGCGGGTCTGCCTGTTCTCGCGCGCTCGCGCCACCGCAGGCTTTCGCGCCGACGCAGGCTCTGTCGCCCACGCTCGCCTGCGCCCGCGTGTCAGCGTGCTCTCGCGAGCGGCGTACGGAGGAGAGCCGAGGGGAGCGTGGCGCGATAGACTCGCGGAAACCCTGACACCGGCGCCAGGCGCAGCCTCAGCATCCCGACGCCGCGCCCGAAGCCTCGTACGCCGTACCGCACGAAGCCAAGGAACATCATGACCCGCATCTCCGAATCAGGACTCTCCGTCGCCATCGTCGGCGCCACCGGCCAGGTGGGCACCGTGATGCGCGAGATTCTCGCGGAGCGTTCGTTCCCGATCCGCGAGCTGCGGCTGTTCTCGTCGGCGCGTTCCGCCGGCACGGCGATCGAGTTCGGCGGGCAGACGGTGATCGTGGAAGACGTCGAGGCGGCCGACCCGTCGGGCATCGACATCGCCCTGTTCTCCGCCGGTGCCACCGCCAGCCGGGCATACGCGCCGCGCTTCGCCGAGGCCGGCGCCGTGGTCGTCGACAACTCCAGCGCCTGGCGCATGGACCCCGAGGTCCCGCTCGTCGTCAGCGAGGTCAACCCGCACGCGATCGACGACCGCCCCAAGGGCATCATCGCCAACCCGAACTGCACCACGATGGCCGCGATGCCGGTGCTGAAGGTCCTCGACGCCGAGGCAGGCCTCGAGCGCCTGATCGTGTCGACCTACCAGGCGGTGTCCGGCTCCGGACTCGCCGGCGCGCAGGAGCTGCTCGGCCAGGTCGAGGGCGTGCTCGCGCAGGGCGACACCCTCCGCCTGGTCCACGACGGCTCCGCGGTCGACTTCCCCGAGCCCGAGAAGTACGTCGCCCCGATCGCCTTCGACGTGATCCCGCTCGCGGGCAACCTCGTGGACGACGGGGACAACGAGACCGACGAGGAGAAGAAGCTCCGCAACGAGAGCCGGAAGATCCTCGAGCTGCCCGGCCTCCGCGTCGCCGGCACGTGCGTCCGGGTGCCGGTGTTCACGGGCCACTCGCTGTCGATCCACGCCGAGTTCTCCCGCGATCTGACGCCCGACCGCGCCAGGGAAGTGCTGAGCGCGGCGCCCGGTGTCGTGCTCGACGAGGTGCCGACCCCGCTGCAGGCCGCGGGCAAGGACCCGAGCTTCGTGGGCCGCATCCGCGCCGACCAGTCGGCTCCGGAGGGCAAGGGCCTCGTGCTCTTCATCAGCAACGACAACCTCCGCAAGGGGGCGGCGCTGAACGCGGTGCAGATCGCCGAGGTGCTCGCGGAGCGTCTCGCCCCGGTCTCCTGACGGCCGCATGGTCTGCGGTGTCCTGCCCGCGAACTAGACTGTTCGGGTGACTGAATACGTCGATGTCGTCCTGATCGGCGGTGGCATCATGAGCGCCACCCTGGGTACCCTGCTGCACGAGCTGCAGCCGGACTGGAAGATCGTCGCCTTCGAGCGGCTGTCGGACGTGGCGCAGGAGAGCTCGAATCCCTGGAACAACGCCGGGACCGGGCACGCCGCGCTGTGCGAGCTGAACTACATGCCGCAGCAGGGTGACGCGCCGCTCGACCCCGCCAAGGCGATCTCGATCAACGAGCAGTTCCAGCAGAGCCGCCAGTTCTGGTCCTCCCTCGTCGAGAAGGGCGTGCTGGACGAGCCGTCGACCTTCATCAACGCGACGCCGCACATGACGTTCGTGCGCGGCGAGAAGGACGTGGCGTACCTCAAGAAGCGTTACGAGGTGCTCAAGGAGCAGCCGCTGTTCGCGGGCATCGAGTACAGCGAGGACTCCCGCGTCATCAACCAGTGGGCGCCGCTGCTCATGCAGAAGCGCCGCAAGGGTGAGCCGTTCGCGGCCACCCGGGTGCCCGCCGGCACGGACGTCGACTTCGGTGCGCTCACGCACCAGCTCTTCGGCCACCTCCGCGACTCGGGCGTCTCGGTCCGCACGAACCACGAGGTCAAGTCGCTCACGCGTCAGAAGGACGGCACCTGGCTCATCAAGTACCGCACCACGATCGGCCGCACTCCGAACGAGATCAAGGCGAAGTTCGTGTTCGTCGGCGCGGGCGGGTGGGCGCTCAAGCTCCTGCAGAATTCCGGCATCCCCGAGATCAAGGGCTACGGCGTCTTCCCGATCGGTGGACAGTTCCTCAAGACGACCAACCCGAAGATCGTCGCGCAGCACAAGGCCAAGGTCTACTCGCAGGCCTCGGTCGGCGCCCCGCCGATGTCGGTCCCACACCTCGACACGCGTGTCGTCGACGGCGAGGCCTCGCTCATGTTCGGCCCGTTCGCGACGTTCAGCCCCAAGTTCCTCAAGAACGGGTCGATGCTCGACATCGTCACGCAGGTCCGTCCGCACAACCTCTGGCCGATGCTGCGGGTGGCTTTCGCGAACCCCGACCTCATCACGTACCTCATCAGCGAGCTGATGAAGAATCACCGCAAGAAGGTCGACAGCCTCCGCACCTTCATGCCCACCGCGAAGGACGAGGACTGGACGCTCATCGACGCCGGTCAGCGCGCCCAGGTCATGAAGAAGGACCCGAAGAAGGGCGGCGTGCTCCAGTTCGGAACCGAGGTCGTCGCGGCCGGTGACGGCTCGATCGCGGGCCTCCTCGGTGCGTCGCCCGGCGCCTCCACGGCCGTGCCGATCATGCTCGACCTGCTGAAGAAGTGCTTCCCCGGCGAGTACCCGGGCTGGGAGTCGCAGCTGCGCGAACTCATCCCCACCTTCGGCCGGAAGCTCAACGGTGACGCGGAGCTCGCGGAGGAGTCCACCACCGCCACTGCCGCCGTCCTCGGCATCAACGCCTGACCCGGGACCGTGGCGAAGCTCTACTTCCGCTACGGCGCGATGAACTCGGGCAAGTCTACCGCCCTCCTGCAGGCTGCCTACAACTATGAGGAGCGCGGCCAGCACGTGCTGCTCGCCAAGCCCGCGATCGACACCAAGGGTGCGGGGGAGATCGAGAGCCGCCTCGGGGTCACGCGTCCGGTCGACGTCCTCATCGGACCGGAAGACGACGCCCGCGCGCTCTTCGCGATCCATCGGGAGCGCATGCGTCGGTCGACGGAGGAGGAGCTCATCCCGACGGGGCCCGTCGACGTGGCCTGCCTGCTCGTCGACGAGGCGCAGTTCCTGACGCCGACCCAGATCGACGACCTCTTCCGGATCGCGGTGGAGGACGGCATCCCGGTGATGGCCTACGGGATCCGCAACGACTTCCGCACGCACGCCTTCCCCGGATCAGCCCGGCTCCTCGCCATCGCGCACTCGCTCGAGGAACTGAAGACGATCTGTCGCTGCGGGCGCAAGGCGGTGTTCAACGGCCGGGTGGTCGGCGGCCGGTTCGTGTTCGACGGCGACCAGGTCGCGATCGACGAGGGCGCCGACGGTTCTTCCTCGCCCGAACTCACGACCTACGAGTCGCTGTGCGGCACCTGCTACCTGGAGGAGTCCGGCGGCCGTCTCGGCTGATCCCACCTCCGACCCACCCCCTTCCGGTCGACCCACCCCTCTGCGCGCGTACGCAAGCGGCCGGGACGCACGAAAAGGGGTGGGTCGGCGGTGCAGCGGTCCCGCATTGCGTGGTCTGACCACACGCGCTAACCTGTGGTCTGACCACAGGAGGCGGGATGACCGAGCAGCCGGCGCGTGCATGGCGACTCGTGCTCGAGCACATCGAGCGTGATCTGCTCGACGGTCGCCTCGGCCCGGGCGACCGGCTGCCGTCCGAGCGCGACCTCGCCAGCGACCTCGGCGTCGGGCGATCGAGCGTGCGGGAGGCCTTCCGGGTGCTCGAGGTGCTCGGGCTCATCCGCACCGCGACCGGCTCCGGCCCCCAGTCGGGCGCCATCGTCATCGCCACCCCCACCGGCGGCATGTCCGCGTTCCTGCGCCTCCAGGTGGCCGCGCAGGGTTTCCCGCTCGACGACGTGGTCCGCACGCGTCTCGTGCTGGAGGACGCGGTCGTCGAGGCCATGGCCGCCGCCTCAAACCGCGACACCTCCCGGGCACACGAGCTGCTCACCGCGATGGATGACGGTGCCCTCACGCCGGCCGAGTTCCTGGCCCTCGATGCGCAGCTGCATCTCTCCCTCGCCGAGGGCAGCGGCAACACGGTCATCGCGGCGATGATGGCGGGGCTCCGTTCCTCCATCGAGTCCTACGTGCTCGCCGGGGCTGCGACCGTCGACGACTGGGATCGGATGGCCGCCCGCCTGCGCTCCGAGCACCGCGCTCTGGTCGCGGCGATCGACGACGGCGACGCCGACACCGCCCGCCGTCTCGTCCGCACCCATATCACCGGCTACTACACCGCCGCGGGTCTCACCCGTGCCATCACACCGCAGAACTGAGAGGCAGAACATGGTCCAGCGCCAGCTCCCCAACCCCGCCGAGCTGTTGGAGCTCATGAAGTTCAAGAAGCCGGAGCTCGACGGGCGCAAGCGGCGCCTCGACGCCGCGCTCACCATCGACGACCTGCGGAAGATCGCCAAGCGCCGCACGCCGAAGGCCGCCTTCGACTACACCGACGGTGCCGCCGAGGGCGAGCTGTCGCTGAGCAGAGCACGCCAGGCGTTCCAGGACGTCGAGTTCCACCCCGGGATCCTCAAGCCGGCCCCGGACGTCGACACGGCCGTCGACATCCTCGGTGGCCCCTCCGCGCTCCCGTTCGGCATCGCGCCGACCGGCTTCACCCGCCTCATGCAGACGGAGGGCGAGGTCGCGGGCGCCGGAGCCGCGGCCGCCGCGGGCATCCCGTTCACCCTGTCCACCCTCGGGACCACGTCGATCGAGGACGTCAAGGCGGCGACGATCCGGGAGCCGCAGGGGCCCGTGCCCGGTCGGAACTGGTTCCAGCTCTACGTGATGCGTGACCGCGAGATCTCCTACGAGCTCGCCCGTCGTGCCGCGTCCGCCGGCTTCGACACCCTGCAGTTCACCGTCGACACCCCGGTCGCCGGTGCCCGTCTCCGTGACAAGCGCAACGGCTTCAGCATCCCGCCGCAGCTCACGCTCGGCACGATCATCAACGCGATCCCGCGGCCGTGGTGGTGGTTCGACTTCCTGACCACCCCGAAGCTGGAGTTCGCGTCGCTGAGCACGACCGGCGGCACCGTGGGCGAGCTCCTCGACGCGGCGATGGATCCGACCATCAGCTACGACGACCTCGCCGTCATCCGCGACATCTGGCCCGGCAAGATCGTCATCAAGGGCGTGCAGAACGTCGAGGACTCCGTGCGCCTGCGCGATGCGGGCGTGGACGGCATCGTCCTGTCGAACCACGGCGGCCGTCAGCTCGACCGCGCGCCCATCCCGTTCCACCTCCTGCCCGAGGTCCGTCGTGCGGTCGGCGACGACTTCACGGTCATGATCGACACCGGGATCATGAACGGCGCCGACATCGTGGCGTCCGTCGCGCTGGGCGCCGACTTCACGCTGATCGGCCGCGCGTACCTCTACGGCCTGATGGCGGGCGGACGGCAGGGCGTCGACCGCACGATCGCCATCCTGCGCAGCGAGATCGAGCGCACGATGCGGCTGCTCGGCGTCGCGTCGCTCGCGGAGCTCGAGCCGGCCCACGTGACCCAGCTCACGCGCTTGGTGCCCGTCTCCCGCGCCGCCGGCATCGAGGTGCACTGACCCACCTGCACGGCCAGGTCACGCCTGCACGACGGACTCCGCCCTCCCGTCGTGCAGGCGTGCCGAAGTCGTGCGGGCGAGTGTGTCAGACCCGGGTGGAGAGGGTCGGCAGCAGCTCCTGCAGGCGGGCGGCCGTGTCCTCCCAGCCCTCGACGGCCACCGACGGCACTCCGAGCGCGAGGACGGGGTAGTCGTTGCCGCCCTCGTCGAGGCGGTCGCCGTAGAAGAGCATCGCGGTCAGGTCGATGCCGGTGTGGGTGGCGAGCTGCCGCATGCCGAACGCCTTGTCGATCCCCGCGCGGGTGATGTCGATCGAGGTCGAGCCGCCCGAACGCACCTCGAGGCCCGGGAGCCGTGCGGCCACGGCATCGCGGAGGGCTCCGCGCTTCGAGCCCGTCGGATCCCACGCGTGCTTCGCGTCGCGCGGCGCCTGCTGACCGAGCGCGGAGAACGTGATCTGCGAGCCGCGGTCTTCCAGGATCTCCCCCCAGGGCTCCGCCTCCCACAGTCCGAGGCGCTCCGCCTCCTCGCGCAGGGCGGTGAGGGCGGCGGTCTTCTCGTCGTCGCTCAGGTCATGCGCGTACACCGCGACGAAGTCGGTGCCGTCATGCCGCAGGTAGCGCGTGCCGCATGTCGGCAGCAGGTGCAGGCGGGCGAGCGCCTCCGGATCGGCATCCGCGAGCTGAGCGACGACCTGCGAGCGGAACTGCGCCTCGTTGCCGCCGGAGATGATCGCGACCTCCACCGACCGCAGCAGCTCACCCAGAAGCGCGGCGATCTGCGGGTCGATCGTGCCCTTGGACGGCGCGAGCGTGTCATCGAGGTCGAAGGCGACGAGAGAGGGCGATGTCATGATGCCTCCACTGTAGGTGTTCGCGGCCGGGAGGACGGTGTGGCGGCGAGCAGCGTGCAGAATATCGCGAGGACGACGCCGATGGTCGCGCCGGTGGAGTTGGCCACCACGTCGCTCACGGTCGCAGCGCGATGGGGGAGGGCGACATACTGCGCGGTCTCGATGGCGAGGGACAGCGCGGGGCCGACGAGCAGCGACAGCGGCCACGTACGACGGGGGACGAGCAGGAAGGCGAGGACGCCGACGGGGATGAAGACGGCGATGTTCGCCAGCACCTCGAGGCGCGTGAAGTCCAGGCTCGTCCAGCCGAGCCGCTGGACAGCGCGAAGCAGGAGATCGAGCAGATTGGGCATCGTCTGCTCCACGCGGGCAGGCGTGAGGGTGAGGAGGGCCACCCCGATGAGGAAGGGGAGTCCGAGGGCGACGGCCCACAGGCGCGTCGAACGTCGCGGCGGTGGCAGGAGCCTCCCCATGCGTTCCCCTCTCGCACGACATCCCGATACAGAGAAGGCCGCCCCTGCGGGCGGCCTTCTCGTGTCACTGGTCGGGGTGACAGGATTTGAACCTGCGACCTCTTCGTCCCGAACGAAGCGCGCTACCAAGCTGCGCCACACCCCGTTTTGCAACCCTCCGAGTCTACAGCGAAATGCCTCCAGCACCGAATCGAGCCCTCCCACCCGCGTGGCGGATCCGTCTCGCGGGTCAGGCGCGCGGGGTCAGGGTGAGCAGTGTCGCCTCGGGGCGGCACGCGAAGCGGACCGGCGCGTAGATCGAGTGTCCGCAGCCGGCGCTGACGTTCAGGGGTACGGAACGGTCGCCGTGCGTCCAGGTGCTGAGCCCCTTGGCCTGCTTCAGTGGGATGTCGCAGTTGGCCACGATGGCCCCGAAGCCGGGGAGGCAGACCTGCCCGCCGTGCGTGTGCCCGCCGAGGATGGCGTCCGCGCCGAGGTCGACGAAACCGTTGAGCACGCGCTGATACGGCGCGTGCGTGACTCCGAGCACCGGCGTCGCATCCGTTCGGGGGCCCAGCGCCTCGAGGGCCGCAGGCAGCACGTCCAGCCGCTCCCAGTCGCGGTGGGCGTCGTCGACGCCGAACAGGTCGACGGCGGCGCCCCGCACCGTGAGGCGCGTCGCCGTGTTGTTCAGGTCGGCCCAGCCGAGCTCGTCCGTGAAGTAGTGGTCCATCGCTGCCGTGTCGAGCAGCGTGGGCTCGCGGTGCTTCTGCGACGGTCCGGAGAAGTACCGCAGCGGATTCCGGGGGGAGGGGCCGTTGACGTCATTGGAGCCGTGCACGAACACCCCGGGAATACCGGCGAAGGGAGCGAACGCCCGGCGGATGCCCTGCAAGCCCTCTTCGTGCCCGAGGTTGTCGCCCGTGTTGACGATGAGGTCGGGCTTCAGGTCGGCCAGGGACGCGAGCCAGTCCTGCTTCCGGTGCTGCCAGGGCGCCATGTGCGCATCGGAGAGATGCAGGATGCGCAGCGGCGCCGCGCCCGTCGGAAGCGCCTCTGCCGAGACCTCCCGCACCGTGAACAGATACCGCTCGATGCCGATACCCCAGATCGCCGCGGCCACACCGACGGCCCCCACCGCGCCGAGCGCGATGAGGGCCGGGTGCGCCGCGCGGGACGCGCCTACTTGCACGACACTCGGATCGGCGTGGCCTTCGTGGCCGCGGAGTTCGCAGCGGGGGTCGTCGCGGTCACGGTCGCCCCTTCCGCGTTGCAGGATCCTTCTCGCTCGACCGTCGTGAAGCCGGCGGCGACGAGGGCGGCGTTCGCCTCGGTCGGACTCTGCCCCGTCACGTCGGGGACGGTCGCGCCCTTGCCGTTGCTGGGCGAGATCGTGATCGTGGCTCCGGCAGCCGCCTGACCGGACGGGTTCTGCTCGACGACGATGTTCGTCGCCTTGTCGCTGTCCACGGGGGCGCCCACGGAGACATCGAAACCGGCGCGCTCGAGGGTCGCGGTCGCCTCCTCGACGGTCTGCCCGACGACATCCGGCACGTCGACCCGGATCTGTCGGATGAGGTTGCCGTCCGGCTCCGGGAACTGGTCGCCGCCGTACGCCTGGTTCGCGGCATGCTGCGCGGCCCTCGCGAGGGGGTACCGCACCTCGTTGAGCAGGTGACTGCCGGTCCAGACGTTGAACACGTTGTCGTGGTTGCCGTTCGAGCGGCCGGCCCAGACCGCGGTCGCGACCTTGGTGCTGGACTCGATCATCATGGTCGACCACAGGTCGTGTGTCCCGGTCTTGCCGATCAGCGGGGTGCCGTCGAACGGGTTGGCTCGCGCGCCGGTGCCGCCGCCGGCCATGACGCCCTGCAGTGCATAGGCCGCGGTCGCCGCGACCTCCTTCGAGAGCACGCCCTCGGTGCAGGACGCCTTGGGAAGCGGACGCTCCTTGCCCTCGGCGTCGATCACCTTGTCGATGGCGCGGGGCGTGCAGTACGTGCCGCCGCTGGCGACCGTCGCGTAGGCGTTGGCCATCGCGATGGGGGAGATGTTCTTCGGGCCGAGGACGTCGTAGGGGACGTTCTCCTCCGTGACCTTCTCGCCGCTGGCCAGGGTGACGCCCATCTTGTCGGCGACCTTGTTGATGTCGCAGACGTCGAGCTTGGAGGCCATCGCGAAGTACCCGCTGTTGAGCGACTGCGCGGTGAACGTCATCGGCGTCCCCGGATAGCCGCGGCTGCGGCCGAAGTTGCCGATCTTCGCGGTGTCCGTCGACTGCGGGCTGCCGCAGACCGGGATCTGCAGATTGGTCTGCACGGTTCCGTTCAGGTTCTCCCGCACGGAGTGGCCCTTCTCGAGCCAGTCGATGAGCGTGAAGAGCTTGTAGGTCGACCCGACCTGGAAGCCGCCGGATTTGCCGTACTTCTGGTCACCGGCGAAGACGAGCGACGAGTACTGCTGGTCGGTGGTCGGGGTCTCCGAGAACTTCGTGTTCTGCGTGATGGAGAGGATGCGGCCCGTGCCGACCTCGATCGATACGCCGGCAGCGCCGAAGTACTTGTTGTCGAAGTTCGCGGGGACGACGTTGGCCATCTCCTCGGCCGCCGGGTCCTGCACGCGGAAGTCCAGCGTGGTGTAGATCTTCAGGCCACCGCGGCGCAGGAGGTCACGGCGCTCCTGGATGTCCGCACCGAACGCCTCGTCGTTCTCGACGATCGACTTCACGTACTGGCAGAAGTACGCGTTGCGGCCGGCGGCCGCGCACCCCTGGGTGGGGACCTTGATGGCGGGCTCGATCGCCGCGGCCTTCGCCTCGTCATGCTGGGCCTGGGTGATCTTGCCGTCCGTGAGCATGCGGCCGAGCACGTAGTCGCGGCGATCCTTGGCGTCCTTGTAGCCGTCCTCAGCGGAGTTGTGCGCGACGCCGTCGTCGGTCGTGTACGTTCCGCCGGGCTTGTCGATGCGGTACGTGTTCGGGTTCTGCACGATGCCGGCGAGCGTCGCCGCCTGGCCGACGGTGAGCTTCGCCGCCGACGTCGAGAAGTAGTAGCGCGCGGCGGCCTCGATCCCGTAGACCGTGCCGCCGAAGTTCGCGATGTTGAGGTACCCGAGGAGGATGTCGTTCTTCGAGTAGTCCTTCTCGATCTGGATGGCGTAGCGCATCTCCTGGAGCTTGCGCTCGATGCCGTCCACACCAGAGGCGTTGGTGGCGTCCTGCCAGCACTGCTGCAGCTCGTCCGCATACGTCTCGGAAGCCGTGTTGACGTTCTGCTCGCACTGCTGGATGCGGACGTTCTTCACGAACTGCTGGCTGATCGTCGAGGCGCCGCGGCTGGAGGTGCCCCGCACGTTGTCGACGAGGGCCTTCACGGTCGCGCCGAGGTTGACGCCGCCGTGGGTGTAGAAGTTCTTGTCCTCACTGGAGAGGATCGCGTCGTAGAGGACCGGTGCGACCTGCTCGTAGGTGACCGGCACGCGGTTCTGCTCGTAGAACGACGCCAGCACGACCGGCTTGCCCTCGGGGTTGGTCGCGTAGATCGTCGACTGCTCCATCGGGGTGTCGACCTTGAGCACCTCGGGCAGCTCATCGAAGATCGTCAGTGCCGTGGAGCCGGCGACGCCGGTCATCGCGAGGACGGGGGTGACGCTGGCGGTGACCAGCAGACCGGCGATGGCGCTCAGTCCGACGAGCCCGACGAGACCGCCGAGCACGCCCTTCACCGTGCGGTTCTTTTGGGGCATACGCTTGATCGTAGGGGAGTTCCCTGAATACCGGCTTTGACGAGCGCGGCCCGGTCTGCCCTGGACGCGCCCTGATCGACAGGAGTGCCATGACCACGTGGGAGTACCTCACCACGCCGCTGCTGATCCACAACACCGCGGCCATCCTCAACAACTGGGGCAAGCAGGGCTGGGAGCTCGTCCAAGTGGTGCAGGGCCCCGAAGGCGGTCTGGTCGCCTACTTCAAGCGCCCCGTGACGACGGACGGCTCGGCCAACGCCGGTCTCGCCGCTGCCGCCGAGGCCTCGCGCCAGTTCGAGGGAGGCCAGGCATGAGCGTCGCCGCCCGTCTCTCCGAGCTCGGCATCGAGCTGCCCGCCGTCGCCGCTCCGGTCGCCGCCTACGTGCCGGCGGTCGTGCACGGCGGACTCGTCTACACGTCGGGCCAGCTCCCGTTCGTCGACGGCGCCCTCCCCGCGACCGGCAAGGTCGGCGCGGAGGTCTCCGCAGAGGACGCGAAGGCGTACGCCAGGACGTGCGTCCTGAACGCGCTCGCCGCGGCCGCCGATGTCGCGGGCGGTGTGGATCGGATCGCCGGTGTGGTCCGCGTCGGCGGCTTCGTCGGCTCTGCGGAGGGCTTCACCGGACAGCCTGCCGTCATCAACGGCGCGAGCGAGGTGCTCGGCGAGATCTTCGGCGAGGAGGGACGGCACGCTCGCGCTGCTGTCGGCGTCGCGGAGCTCCCGCTCGGCAGCCCCGTCGAGGTCGAGGTCACGTTCCGCCTCGCGTAGTCCCCGCGCCCGGCCCGCCGAGACCCCGCGCAAACGTCGAGACCCCCTGCTGCAGACATCTGCAGCAGGGGGTCTCGACGTGAACCCGGGGTCTCGCGTTACTTGACCTGGGCGGAGATGATGCTCATCACGGCGGTGTCGGCGAGCGTCGTGGTGTCACCGACCTCGCGGCCCTCGGCGACGTCGCGCAGCAGGCGTCGCATGATCTTCCCGGAGCGGGTCTTCGGCAGCTCGCCCACGATGTACACGTCGCGGGGACGCGCGATCGCGCCGATCTGCTCGCCCACCCAGAGCCGCAGCTGCTGCGCGAGTCCGGCCGGGTCGTGGGCGGAGAGGTAGCTCTCCTTGATGATGACGAACGCCACGACCGCCTGACCGGTGGTCTCGTCCGATGCGCCGACGACAGCGGCCTCGGCGGTGGCCTCGTGTGCCACGAGGGAGGACTCGATCTCCGCGGTCGACAACCGGTGGCCGGAGACGTTCATCACGTCGTCGACCCGGCCGAGCAGCCAGAGGTCGCCGTCCTCGTCGAGGCGGGCGCCGTCGCCGGCGAAGTAGTAGCCCTTGTCCTCGAACTTCTCCCAGTACGTCTCGCGGAAGCGCTCGGGGTCGCCCCAGATGCCGCGCAGCATGCTCGGCCAGGGCTCCGTGACCACGAGGAGACCGCCGTTGCCGTTACCGACCTCGACGCCCTGCTCGTCCACCACGTCGATCGAGATGCCCGGCAGCGGCACCTGCGCGGAGCCCGGCTTCGTGGCGGTCACGCCGGGGAGGGCGGACACCATGATCGCGCCGGTCTCGGTCTGCCACCAGGTGTCGACGATGGGGGCAGTGCCGGCGCCGATGACCTCGCGGTACCACATCCACGCCTCGGGGTTGATGGGCTCTCCGACCGAGCCGAGCAGACGCAGCGACGACAGGTCGAACTTCTGCGGGACGCTCCGGCCGATCTTCATGAAGGAGCGGATCGCGGTCGGGGCCGTGTAGAAGATCGAGACCCTGTACTTCTCGATGAGCTCCCACCAGCGGCCCGGGTGCGGGGTGTCCGGGGTGCCTTCGTACAGCACCTGGGTCGCGCCGTTGGCGAGGGGTCCGTAGGTGACGTAGCTGTGTCCGGTGATCCAGCCGATGTCGGCGGTGCACCAGTAGACGTCGGTCTCCGGCTTCAGGTCGAAGACGTTCTTGTGCGAGTACGCCGCCTGGGTGAGGTAGCCGCCGGAGGTGTGCAGAATGCCCTTCGGCTTCCCCGTCGTGCCCGAGGTGTAGAGGATGAAGAGCGGGTTCTCGGACGGGAAGGCCTGGGCGGTGTGGTCGGCCGAGGCCGCGGGAACGACGTCGTGCCACCACAGGTCGCGACCGTCCGTCCACTCCACGTCGTTCTCGCCGCGCTTGACCACGAGCACGTGCTCGACGGTCTGCTGCTCGCCCTCGCCGCGGTCGGCCAGGGCCTGGTCGACCGCAGGCTTCAGCGCCGAGACGCGGCCCTTGCGGTAGCCGCCGTCCGCGGTGATGACGAGCTTGGCGCCGGCGTCGTCGATCCGGGAGCGCAGGCTGTCCGCGCTGAAGCCGCCGAAGACGACCGAGTGGATCGCGCCGACGCGGGCCACGGCGAGCATCGCGGCGATCGCCTCCGGGATCATCGGCAGGTAGATCGCGACCCGGTCGCCCTGACCGATGCCGAGCCCCTCGAGCACGTTCGCGACGCGCTTGACCTCATCGGTCAGCTCGGCGTAGGTGATGCGACGGCTGTCCCCGGGCTCGCCCTCCCAGTACAGCGCGACGCGGTCGCCGTTGCCGGCCTCGACGTGACGGTCGAGGCAGTTGTACGCGACGTTGAGCTCGCCGTCGTCGAACCACTTGGCGAAGGGCGGGTTGCTCCAATCGAGGACCTGCGTGAAGGGCTTGTGCCAGTGCACGAGCTCGCGTGACTGGTCGGCCCAGAAGCCCTCGCGGTCCGCGGCTGCGCGCTCGTAGAGCTCCTGCGAGGCGACGGATTGGGCGGCGAACTCCTCCGACGGCGCGAAGCGCCGGGTCTCGTCGAGAAGGTGATCGATCTGACTGCTCATCGGCAGGCGCTCCTTTGCGGCGTTCGGGTCATGCAGGCATGGCCGCAGGGGGGAGTGCGACCAGGTCAGGGCGAATCTATCCCCGCCCCTGACCGCCGAATACTGCCGAAAGTCGGTACTCGGATGGGTTTTGTCAGGACGGTCGCCTTGCGTACACTCGACGACAGCCGAAATCTCATTCCGGCCCTGGCGCGCCCGATTCCCCCGATCGAGAGCCGCCGTGGGCGGCATCTCATTCCCCCCGTGAGGTGCCGCCCTTTCTCATGGGAGCGCTCTCTCTGGTTCGATGCCCTCCGCCCGCTCCTCCACTGCGGGTCGGTCCGTGGGGTTGTGCACATGCTCTGTGAGCGCCCACGCACGTCCGCTGGCTGAGGTCCGCAGGCCGCCTAGCGTCGCCGTATGCCCGATCGATTCGTCATCCACCCGCGGCCCTCAGGGCCCACGGATCCGGTGCGCGCCCCGCAGGAGGCGCTCCGGAACGAGCCGGCGTTCGCTCCGCTCGCCGCCTTCCTCGACGAGGACGTCACGGACCTGTTCGTGAACGGCGCGGACACGCTGTTCGTGGACCGGGGAAGCGGCGCGGAGCGCGTGCCGTCCTGGCGCGCCACGGAGCGCGAAGTCCGTGACCTCGCCGTCGCCCTCGTGGCCCTCGGCGGCCGCCATCTCGATGACCAGACGCCGTGCGTCGATGTGCGGCTCGGTTCCGGGGTGCGCGTGCATACCGCATTGGCCCCTATCGCTGCGCAGGGCACCGCCATCTCTATCCGGGTTCCTCGCGTACACGTGGCTGACCTCGACGCCCTGGCGGAACGCGGTGCCTTCGACGCCCGGCAGCAGCGATGGCTCGGCGGACTCGTGCGCGACCGGGCGAACCTCCTCCTCACCGGGGGGACCGGAACCGGAAAGACGACGCTGCTGTCGGCGCTCCTTTCCGCCGCCCCACCCGGTGAGCGGATCGTCACCATCGAAGACGTGGCGGAGCTCAGACCCCGGCATCCGCACCACGTGGCGCTGGAGGCGCGTCAGGCCAACCTGGAAGGAGCGGGTGGGATCGATCTCGCGCGGCTGGTGCGGGAGTCCCTGCGGATGCGACCGGATCGGCTCGTGGTGGGAGAGTGCCGGGGCGAGGAGGTACGAGAACTCCTCACTGCTCTCAACACCGGACACGACGGCGGGGCCGGCACACTGCACGCGAGCGGCCTGGCCGACGTGCCGGCGCGGCTGGAGGCGCTGGGAGCGCTCGCCGGTATGGACGCGGTGGCCCTCGGGCGTCAGGCGGTGAGCGCGTTCACCATGGTGCTCCATCTCGAGCGGGCGCCGGGCGGGACGCGGCGACTCGCGAAGGCCGGCCGGCTCGTGATGGCGGCGGATCGTCTCGCGATCGAGGAGGTGCAGCCGTGGTGAGGCTCGTCGCGCACGCACCGTCGGCGGAGCAGGGATCCGACGTCGCCGATTCCGTGCAGACGCTCGCGGTGCTGCTCCAGGCCGGCGCGGTCCCGCTCGTCGCCTGGCGTCATCTGGCGAGCACCGGAGACCCGGTGGCCGTGGCGGTGCTGGCACGAACGGAAAAGGGTGTGTCGTTGGTCTCCGCGATCGAGGAGCAGGGCGGGATGTGGACGGAGTTGGCGGCGGCGTGGGAGATCGCCACCACCGTCGGGGCCCCACTGGCCGATGTGCTGCGCTCGATCGCCGAGGCTCTGCGCGACGCCGCATCCGCGGCTGACGACGTGCGGGTCGCGCTCGCCGAGCCTGCGGGCACGGCGCGCCTGCTGCTCTGGATGCCGTTGGTCGGTCTGCTGCTCGGCGTCGCGCTGGGATTCGACGCCTGGGGCGTCATCGTCGGGAACCCTCTGGGGGCCGCCTGCGTCGTCACCGGTCTGGTGTTCGTCGTCCTCGCCCGGCTCTGGACGCAGGCTCTGCTGCGCCGCGCGCGGCCGCAGCCGGGGACCCCGGGGATGGCTGCGGAGCTCGTGGGGGTGGCGTTGGCGGGAGGCGCACCGATCGACCGCGCTGTCGAACTGGTGGCAGAGACGAGGGTGGTCGATGCGGCCGGACGCGACCGTGTGCAAGAGGTGCTCGATCTCTCCCGTGCGGCCGGCGTCCCCGCCGTCGAGCTCCTCCGCGCGACCGCGGCGCAGGACCGGCACCGGGCACGGATCCACGGTCGTCTTCGCGCTGCTCGGCTCTCCACGCGCCTGCTGCTTCCGCTCGGCGTCTGCACACTGCCGGCGTTCCTCCTGCTCGGCGTGGCACCGCTGCTGCTCAGCGTGTTCGCCGCCACACCGCTGCCGACCTGACGACCCCCTCCACACCGATGAAGAAAGAGGTACCAAAGATGAATGACACCCTTCCCACCCTGAACCGACGCCGCGCCCTCGCTCTCTTCGGGGACGACACCGGCGCGGCGACCGCCGAGTACGCCATCACCACGATGGCCGCTGTCGCGTTCGCGGGACTGCTGGTGGCCATCATGCGCTCGGATGAGGTGCGGGGCATCCTCACGGGGCTTGTCCGCCGCGCCCTGACCGTGTCGTGACGGCCCCTCGCGAGCGACCGCGCGGCGGGAGCGAACGAGGCGCCGTCGCGGCGGAGCTCGCCATGGCGCTGCCCGCCGTCGTGCTGGTGCTGCTGCTCGGGGCCGGGGCTCTCGCGGCCGCGTCCCGGCAGGTGGCGCTCCAGGATGCGGCAGCGGACGCAGCCCGCCTGCTCGGACGGGGCGAGGACACGGCGACGGCTGCGCGCATCGTGCACGCGGCGGTCCCCGGCGCCGGGGCCTCGTTCGCCTCCACCGGGGACCCGGTGTGCGCCACGGTGACCCTCCGGGTCTCGGTCGGCGCCGTCATCAGCTTCCCCTTGCGCGCCTCGAGCTGCGCACTCGATGGGGGCCGTTGATGGCGGGCTCGGCGCTCGCGGCCGCCCTCCTCGTCGTGAGCGCGACCTTGTCCGTCGGGCTCGCGGCGGTGGGCGGTGCGGCGGTCACGGCACAGCGCGCGGCGGGGGCGGCCGACGCCGCCCCACTCGCCGCGGCCGATGCCGCCAGCGGTGCCGTGGCGACGGCGGATGAGCCGTGCGCGCTCGCGGCGAGGGTCGCCGCGGCAGGCGGGGCGGCGTTGACGAGCTGTTCGCTGGAAGGGTATGTGGCGACCGTGTCTGTGGAGGCGGCGTACGCTGGACTCGCCGCCGTCTCCCGAGCCCGCGCCGGGCCACCCGAGGAATCATGACGGCGGCCTTACCCCTCGCCCGCTGTGAACGACCCCGAATAGCGGTGTGTATGGTGTGCTTCGAAGAAAGGACGCCCCTTGGCTGAAGGCAAGAAGCTCGTCATCGTCGAGTCCCCGACGAAGATGCGGTCTATTCAGGGATACCTCGGCGACGGTTACGAGGTGCTCAGCTCCGTCGGCCACATCCGCGATCTCGCCGACAAGAAGGACATCCCGGCCGAGGACAAGAAGGCGTACGGCAAGTACTCCATCGACATCGACAACGGCTTCGACCCCTACTACGTGGTGTCGGACCGCAAGACCAAGACGGTCGCCGAACTCAAGCGCGCGCTCAAGCACGCCGACGAGGTCCTGCTCGCCACTGATGAGGACCGCGAGGGCGAGGCGATCGCCTGGCACCTACTGGAGACGCTGAAGCCGAAGGTGCCGGTCAAGCGCATGGTGTTCCACGAGATCACCAAGGACGCGATCCAGGCCGCGGTCGGCAACACCCGCGAGCTCGACCATGCCCTCGTCGACGCGCAGGAGACCCGGCGCATCCTCGACCGCCTCTACGGGTGGGACGTCTCGCCCGTGCTCTGGTACAAGGTCAAGACGGGGATCTCCGCCGGTCGGGTGCAGTCCGCCGCGACGCGCCTCATCGTCGACCGTGAGCGCGAGCGCATGGCCTTCGTGTCCGCGGAGTACTGGGACGTGGACGCCGACGCCGCGGCGACCGGCACCTCCTTCCGCATCCGCCTCGTGCGCGTGGACGGCGGACAGCTCGCCCGGGGGTCCGACTTCGACGACACCGGGAAGCTCAAGAAGGCGGTCGTCGTCCTCGACGAGGCCAAGGCGGCTGCCCTGGCGCGAGCCGTCGACGCCGCGGGGGCGGGAACCGTCACCAAGGTCGAGGCCAAGCCCGGCACCCGCAGCCCGTATGCACCGTTCACGACCTCCACGATGCAGCAGGAGGCGGGGCGCAAGCTCTCGATGAGTGCGAAGCAGGCGATGAGCGTCGCCCAGCGCCTCTACGAGAAGGGGTACATCACCTATATGCGTACCGACTCCACGGCGCTGAGCACCCAGGCGGTGCAGGCGGCGCGGAGCCAGGCAGTGGCTCTCTACGGCGACAGCGCGGTGCCCCTGAAGCCGCGCGTGTACAAGTCGAAGAGCAAGAACGCCCAGGAGGCGCACGAGGCGATCCGTCCCTCGGGGGAGAACTTCCGCACGCCGTCCTCGCTGTCCGGCGAGCTCGACCGCGAGGAGCAGCGGCTCTACGACCTCATCTGGAAGCGCACCGTCGCCAGCCAGATGTCGGACGCGAAGTACGAGACGACGACCGTCACCATCGCGGTCGAGGCGGACGGCCAGACCGCCGAGTTCACTGCCTCGGGCACCGTCTACACCTTCAAGGGCTTCCTGGAGGCGTACGAAGAGGGGCGTGACGAGAAGCGCAGCGACGCGGACGCCGCCGAGAACCAGTCCCTGCCCGCGGTCTCCGTCGGGGATGAGCTGGCCGTGTCCGCCGCGGAGGCGAAGGGGCACCGCACCACGCCGAAGCCGCGCTACACCGAGGCCTCGCTGGTGAAGGTGCTCGAGGAGAAGGGCATCGGCCGTCCGTCGACCTTCGCCACGATCCCGGAGACCATCCTCGACCGCGGGTACGCGGTCAAGCGCGGACAGGCCCTCGTGCCGACATGGCTCGCGTTCAGCGTGGTGCGCCTGCTCGAGGAGCACTTCGCCGAGCTCGTCGACTACGACTTCACCGCCGCGCTGGAGGACGATCTCGACACCATCGCACGCGGCGAGCAGAACCGCGTGGAGTGGCTCAAGTCGTTCTACTTCGGCTCCGACTCGCACGTGGGGCTCCGACAGGTCGTCGACAATCTCGGGGAGATCGATGCCCGCGCGCTGAACTCGACGCGGATCACCGACACTGCGACGCTGCGCTTCGGCAAGTACGGCCCCTACCTCGAGGTGGCGGACCCGAAGGATCCGGAGGCCAAGCCGCGCATCGTCAACGTCCCCGAAGACCTCGCTCCCGACGAGCTCACGGCGGAGAAGGCCCAGGAGCTCATCGATGCGCCGGTCGCCGGCGACCGCGTCCTCGGCGTGAACCCGGAGAACGGCAAGGTCGTCGTCGTCAAGGACGGCCGCTTCGGTCCCTACGTGCAGGAGAACGATCCGGTCTCCGACGATGCCGCCGTCGACGAGGCCACCGGTGAGGTCGTCGACCTTCGACAGGCTCAGGCACCCAGCGCGAAGGGGAAGCGCGGCGCGAAGAAGGAAGCGGCGCCCAAGCCCCGCACCGCCTCGCTGTTCCGCTCGATGTCGGTGGACACGATCGACCTCGACACCGCGCTGCAGCTGCTGAGCCTGCCCCGCGTCGTCGGCGTCGACCCGGAGACGGGTGACGAGATCACCGCGCAGAACGGGCGCTTCGGTCCGTATCTGAAGAAGGGCGCCGATTCCCGGTCGCTGGAGAGCGAGTCGCAGATCTTCGACGTGACTCTGGAGCAGGCACTGGAGATCTACCAGCAGCCCAAGTACGGCGCCCGCCGGGCGTCGAGCGCGCTGGCCGAGTTCGACGCCGACCCGGTGAGCGGCAAGCCCATCCGTGTGCGCGACGGCCGGTTCGGGCCGTACGTCACCGACGGTGAGACGAACGTCACGATCCCGCGCGGACAGACCCCGGACGACATCACGTTCGAGATCGCCGTGCAGATGCTCGCGGACAAGCGCGCCAAGGGTCCGGCGCCCAAGCGCGGAGCGGCCAAGAAGGCTCCCGCGAAGAAGGCTCCGGCCAAGAAGGCCCCTGCCAAGAAGGCTCCGGCGAAGACGGCCGCCTCCACCGCGAAGAAGTCCACGGCGAAGACGTCGACCACCTCCGCGGCCCGTTCCGCGGCGGCCAAGAAGGCGGCGGCGACCCGGGCGGCGAATGCGGCGGCGAAGGCAGCACAGAAGGCGGACTCGTGACCGCAGGCTCCGGCCTCTGGATCACGCTGGAGGGCGGGGACGGCTCCGGGAAGACCACCCAGTCGAACCTCCTGGCCACCTGGCTGGAGCAGAGCGGTCAGACGGTCGTGCGCACCCGGGAGCCGGGAGGTTCCGAGGTCGGGCAGCTCATCCGCGACATCGTGCTCCACCACCGCGGCGACATCGCCCCGCGTGCGGAGGCGCTGCTCTACGCCGCCGATCGCGCACACCACGTCGCCACGGTCGTCCGACCCGCACTCGCTCGCGGTGAGATCGTGCTGCAGGACCGCTACCTCGACTCCTCGGTGGCCTACCAGGGCGCCGGACGTGTTCTGGACGCCACGGAGATCCGCGACCTGTCGCTCTGGGCCGCCGAAGGGGCTCTTCCGGATCTCACCGTCCTGCTGGACCTCGATCCGGCCACCGCGCGCATGCGCCTCGATTCGGCCGACAAGCCGTTCGACCGGCTGGAGGCCGAGAAGGAGGCCTTCCACTCCCGCGTGCGCGAGGCCTACCTCGACCTGGCCCGCGCGGAGCCTGGGCGGTTCCTCGTGATCGATGCCGCGGACGCACCCGAGCGCATCGCCGACCGCATCCGCGCCCGGGTCTCCGCCCTCATCGACTGATCCTCCCCGGAGACATCGTCATCCGGACGGACGCGGAGTCGCCGGGTGGTGGGAGCGTCGGCGGTGCCGATTAGGCTGAGTGCATGCCCTCGACCCTCGCCCCGCCTTTTCCGTGGGCAGACGTCTGGGGGCAGGAAGCCGCCGTCGAGACGCTGCGCTCCGCCTCATCCGATCCGGCCGCACTCTCGCACGCCTGGCTGATCACCGGCCCTCCGGGGTCCGGACGGTCGACCCTCGCCTATGCCTTCGCCGCCGCGCTCATCGCCGAGGGGCCCGACGACGAGGCCACGATGCGCCAGGTCCTCGCCGGGACGCACCCCGATGTGACCGCATTGCGCACCGACAAGGTGATCATCACCATCGCCGAGGCGCGCGCCCTCGTCGAACGCTCCTACTTCGCCCCGTCCGCCGGTCGCTACCGGGTCATCGTGGTGGAAGACGCCGATCGGATGGTGGAGCGCACCTCCAACGTGCTGCTCAAGGCACTGGAGGAGCCGCCGGAGCAGACCGTCTGGATCCTGTGCGCGCCGAGTGAGGCCGATCTCCTCCCCACGATCCGGTCGCGCGTGCGGTCGCTCCGCCTCCGCGAGCCCGACGTGGCGGACGTGTCCCGCCTCATCAGCCTCCGCACGGGTGTGGACGAGGCGGTCGCCGAGCAGGCCGCCCGACACGCGCAGCGGCACATCGGCATGGCTCAGCGTCTGGCCACCGACGATGCCGCGCGGCGCCGCCGCGACGAGACGCTCCGTGCTGTGATGGGGGTGCGCGGGGTCAACGACGCCGTCGAGGTCGCCGGACGCATCATCCAAGCGGCGACGGAAGACGCCAAGGCCCTCACCGCCGAGCGGGACGCGGCCGAACGCGCCGCCCTGCTGCGCACCGTCGGGGTCGCCGAGGGTCAGGCGGTGCCTCCGGCGCTGCGCGCTCAGGTGTCGGCACTGGAGGACGATCAGAAGAAGCGGGCCACGCGGAGTCTGCGGGACGGCATCGACCGCGTCCTCACCGACCTCCAGTCGCTCTTCCGCGACGTCGTGATGCTGCAGTACGGTCGCGGAGACGACCTCATCAACCGCGAGCTGCATGCCGAACTTGCCGGGCTCGCGTCCGCATGGAGCGTGGAGCGCACGCTCGTCGTGCTCGACCACCTGGCCGAGACCCGTGAGGCGCTGGAGCGCAACGTCGCCCCGCTGCTCGCGCTCGAGAGTTTGCTCGTGACCGTCACGAGCGGGAGGAAACCGTGAAGACTCGATCCCTGCCCCGCCTCCGTCGCTCCGCGGCGCTCATCGCCGGTCTTGCCGCCGCCTCGGTCGCGCTCTCCGGGTGCCTCTACGCCATGATCCCGGAGCAGTCCTCGAAGCCGGCCGTGGAGAAGACCCCGGACACCGAGGGCGTCGCCGAAGAACTCCTGCCCTACTACTCCCAGGAGCTGGACTGGACCGAGTGCGGCCAGGGCTTCGACTGCACCACCGTCACCGCCCCGCTCGACTGGGAGGACCCGAGCGTGGGAGAGATCGAGCTCGCCGTGGTGCGGCACCGCGCCGAGGGCGAGGCTGTCGGCTCGCTGCTCACGAACCCCGGAGGACCCGGTTCCAGCGGCGTCGACCTCATCCAGGGCAGCTTGGACTATGCGGTCGGCCCGGCGCTCATCGAGAACTACGACGTGATCGGCTTCGACCCCCGCGGTGTCGGGGCCTCCACCGCCGTCACCTGCTACGACGCGAAGGAGATGGACGACTACCTCTACGGTATCCCCGCCGCGCCGCGGGGCACCCCGGAGTGGGAGTCCGAGCTGCTCGACTCCGCTCGCGCCTTCGGAGAGGCGTGCGACGCGAACAGCCAGGGGATCCTGCCGTACATCACCACGGTCAACGCCGCCCGCGACATGGACGTCCTCCGCGCCGTCCTCGGCGACAAGGAGCTCAACTACCTCGGGTACTCGTACGGCACGTTCCTCGGCGCGACCTACGCCAAGCTCTACCCGGAGAAGGCCGGACGGCTCGTGCTCGACGGGGCGATCGACCCCTCCGTCCCCGGTCTCGACGTCGGCGCCACGCAGGCACTCGGCTTCGAGTCGGCACTGCGGGCCTACATGCAGAACTGCCTCGACTCCGGCTCCTGCCCCTTCAGCGGGACGGTCGACGAGGCGATGGCCGATCTCGGCGCCCTGCTCGCGAGCGCGGACCGCACGCCGTTGAAGAACGGCGACGGCCGGCTCATGGGCGCCGACGCCCTGATGACGGCGATCATCGCGGCGCTGTACTCGGAGGACAGCTGGGAGATCCTGACCCAGGCCCTGGACGAGGCGCTGCAGGGCGACCCGTCGACGGCCTTCCGCCTCGCCGACTTCTACAACGGTCGGGAGAACGGCACCTACATCGACAACTCGACCGAGGCCTTCCGTGCGTACAACTGCATGGACTACCCGGTCGAGGACGACCCTGCGGCCGAGGCGGCCACCGAGAAGAAGATCGCGGAGGGGGCGCCGACCATCGCTCCGTACTGGTCGGGACCCGACCCGTGCGAGATGTGGCCGTATCCGCCCACCGGCACCCGCGAGAAGATCACCGCGGAAGGCGCGGGTCCCATCGTCGTCGTCGGCACCACCAACGATCCCGCGACCCCGTACGAGTGGTCGGAGTCGCTCGCCGACCAGCTCTCCGAGGGCGTCCTCATCACCCGTGTGGGCGAGGGGCACACCGGCTACAACAAGGGCAACGTCTGCGTGGATGACGCGGTGGAGGCCTTCCTGCTCGAAGACGTGGTGCCGGAGGACGGCCTGCGCTGCGAGTGAGCGCGCCTCGATTCGCGAGCGAGCGCGAGACAGGGTAATATCGGTGATCGCGCCGCTCACGCGTCGCACGCCGCTTTAGCTCAGTCGGCAGAGCATTTCACTCGTAATGAAAAGGTCGTCAGTTCGATTCTGACAAGCGGCTCAGGAAAACCCCCGGAACCCTCGTGGTCCCGGGGGTTTCCTCGTCTCCGGGCCCGGCCGTGGGGCGTACGCTCGGAGCATGAGCAGAGCGCTTCTCATCGTCGACGTGCAGAACGACTTCACCGAGGGCGGCGCCCTGGCCGTCCAGGGTGGTGACGCGGTGGCCGCCGCGATATCCGCCCACCTCGCGTCGCACGCCGCCGACTATGAGGTCATCGTGGCCTCCCGGGACTGGCACGACGCGGACGGCGACAACGGCGGGCACTTCTCCTCCACCCCCGACTACACCGACTCCTGGCCCGTGCACTGCGTCGCCGGCACCGCGGGGGCGGACTACGATCCGCTGCTGGTGACGGACGGCGTCACCCACCACGTGCGAAAGGGTCAGGGGCGCCCGGCGTACTCGATGTTCGAGGGCGTGTCCGACGACGGCGCGACGGTCGCCGCGGTCCTCAGCGCCGCGGGGGTCGTCACGGCGGACGTCGTCGGCATCGCCACAGACCACTGTGTCCGCGCCTCGGGACTCGACGCGATTGCCCACGGCGTCCACGTCCGCATCCTCACGGACCTGATCGCCGGAGTCGCCCCCGAATCGAGCGCCGCGGCCCTCGCCGAACTCGCGCATGCCGGTGCCGAACTCCTCGAGAGCGCGGAGGCGTGAGTCGCAGCGTCCTCCTCCTCCGCGCGGTCAACGTCAGCGGACGCAGCAGCGTACCCATGGCCCGGCTGCGGGAAGTCCTCGACGCCGAGACCGACCTGCAGGACGTCTCCACCTACATCGCCAGCGGCAACATCGTCTGCGCGACCCCGCGAGACCCGGCGGCGTCCTGCGCGACGGTGCGCGCGCTGATCGCAGCCGAGTTCGGTGTCGACACCCCGGTCATCAACCGCACGCACGCCGAGCTCGCCGACTCCGAGGCGGCCCAACCCTTCCCGGAGGGGGATCTGAAGCTGGTGCACGCGATGTTCCTCGAGGGTGCTCCGGCGGCCGGCGCCCTCGACGCCCTGCAGGGACGTCTCGTGCCGGGAGAGCGTCTCGCCCTGGTCGGGCACGATCTGTGGATCGACTACGCCGCCGGGGGAGTGCACACGACCAGACTCACGAAGGCGGTGCTCGACCGTGCGCTCGGGACTGCCGGGACGGCCCGTAACCTGCGCACCGTGCGGAAGCTCATCGCCCTGACGGCATGACCACCGCGCGGCTCAGCGCGGCCGGTGGCACCTGAGCGTGCGCGGCCAGGTCGACCCGGCGGGAATCGCAGCCGACGCAACGGACGTAGACGACGACGCCCTCGCTGGTGGGATGGCGCGACTCCACGAGCCAGGCGTGCTCATGGGTGTCGGCGGGGGAGGCGAGCCGGGGGATCGGAAGGGTGTCGGAGGAGGTCATGGGACCAGCGTGATGTAATGGTCTTATGCATCTCAACCCTTACGGCGAGTATGCGGTGCTCCTTGCCGCCTCCCTCGCGAATGACTGGCCGGAGGACCGCGCGGGGATCGAGGAGCGCACGCTCGCGCTGGGGATGACGCAGACGTTTCCCCCGGCACCCGATGACCACGCGGAGGTGCGCGCCGTGATCGACGACTGGCTGGCCATCGTCGACGAACCGGACGCCGATGCGCGGGCCGCTCTGCTCAACGATCAGCTCGCCGCCGCTGGGGCCTATCCGCGGCTCACCAACCACGATGACGAGGGGTGGCATCTGCACTATCGCGACGACGTGCGCTCCTTGCCCTTCGTGCTGCGCGCGATCATCAACCTCGGCACCGCGCTGCACCTCGTGACGAGGGGGATGAACCGCCTCGGACGCTGCGACGCTCCGCCGTGCACGAACGTCGTCGCGGATGTGACGCGCAACGGCCGCCAGCGGTTCTGCTCCGTGAGGTGCGCGAACCGGGCGGCCGTGCGGCGCCATCGGGCGCGCGTCGGCTGAGCATCAGGCGGTCTGCCCCGCGTGCTTGCCCTCGCCGATCTCCTCGACGAGCTTGGCGTTGAACGCCGGGAGGTCGTCGGGGGTGCGGCTCGACACGAGACCCTCGTCGACCACGACCTCCTCGTCCACCCAGCTCGCGCCGGCGTTGCGGAGGTCGGTCTTCAGGCTGGGGTAGCTCGTGATCGTCCGACCGTCGACGACACCGGCCTCGATGAGGATCCAGGCGCCGTGGCAGATCACGCCGACGGGCTTGTGCTGCTCGAAGAACGCACGGGCCAGGTCGATGGAGGCCTGATCCATGCGGAGGTGGTCGGCGTTCACCACGCCGCCCGGCAGCACGAGCGCGTCGAACTGGTCGGCGGAGGCGTCGGCGGCCTTCAGGTCGACAGCCTGCTCATGTCCGTTCTTGCCGGTGATCGCGGCACCGTCCGGCGCGATGAGAGTGGCGCTCGCGCCCTCCGTCGTCACCGCCTCCCAGGGGCTCGTGAGCTCGCTGTCCTCGAAGCCGTCCGTCGCCAGGAATGCCACGCGGTTTCCGGTGAGAGTCATGGTCCGTCCTTTCGGTGGGAAGTCGCCCTGTTCCGGGGACTCCTCGACCCTCTCGCAGGGCTCCGGGCGTCGCCAGGGGGTGGCCAGCCGGAGACGACGGTGATACAGAGCGGCCGCGCTGGAGGGAAGGGCATCGGCGACTCGATACGATCCAGACATGCGCCTCCGTCCCGCTCTCCTCCTCCTGCCGGTGCTGGTCGTCCTCGCCGGCTGCACGCCGGCCCCGGAACCGACGCCGACCGCGACCTCCAGCGACACGGCGACGCCGTCGTCCTCGCCCGCCCCCACGCCGACCCCGACGCCCGCGGAGACGTCGTCGCCGCCGGCCGCCGGTGCCTTCACGAAGGGGCAGCTCGTCTCCCTCTGCACCGACAAGATCCGCACGATCTCGCCGAACGCCACGTTCTTCGCCGACATGGCGACCACCGAGTGGCTGGAACAGTCGGCGGTGTGGTTCGTGGCCGTCCCGGAGACGATCGACGGTCAGGACAACGTCGCCGTCTGCGGCATCGGGGGGAGCCCTGACGCTCCCGACTTCGTGATGCACGGCGAGACGCTGCCGGACGGCGTCGCCGGGATCCGCGACGACCTGCTCGCCGGGAACGCCGGCGGCGACGACTGAGGATGCGGTGGGCCCCGTGGGGCTCGAACCCACGACCCGCGGATTAAAAGTCCGATGCTCTGCCAACTGAGCTAGAGGCCCGTGCTCCCAGTCTAGGGGGCGCACGACGAGGGGCCGTCGGCGCCACAGCCGCCGACGGCCCCTTCACCTGCCCCGTGTCCCTCCTGACAACAGGGGAGGCCGTGTGCCGGTCGGGTCACCGGCACCGTCCCTGGCTTACTCAGCCGGGGGCATCAGGACCGAGTCGATGAGGTACACGGTCGCGTTCGCGGTCTGCACGCCGCCGCAGATGACGTTGGCGTCGTTGACCATCCACTCGTCACCGCTGCCGGTCACCTCGAGGTCGGCGCCCTGGACGGTGGTGTGCATGCCCTCGATGTCGGACGGCTCGATCTGGCCGGGGACCACGTGGTACGTGAGGATCGAGGTCAGCAGGTCGCTGTCGGTCTTCAGGGTCTCGATCGTCGCGGCGTCGATCTTCGCGAAGGCGTCGTCGACCGGTGCGAACACGGTGAACTCGTCGCCGTTGAGCGTGTCGACGAGGTTCACGTCGGGGTTCAGCTCACCGCTGACGGCCGAGACGAGCGTCGTCAGCATCGGGTTGTTCGAGGCGGCGACCGCCACCGGGTCCTGGGACATGCCCTGGATCGAACCGGCGCCGTCCGGGACCTCTTCGGCGTACGCCGCGCAGCCGGGACCGACGAGGTTCGCGGCGGGGTCCATCTCCATCGGCGTCGACTCCGACGACTCCGGCGTCGTCGGCTCCGACGACTCCTCCGTGCTCGTCCCGCTGCCCATGGAACATGCCGAGAGCAGGAATGCGCTCGCCAGACCCAGGGTGACTGCTGCGGTGACCTTCTTCTTGGTGCTGAACATGTCGAGCTCCTTCGAAACTCCGGCCACGGCCTCTCCGTGGCGTCGAGGGCTGTTCGGAAGCCTCCGCGGATCGGATGGGAGGAATTTCGAGATTCTCCGAAATGGGATCCGATCCAATCCGTTGCGGGGGGTCGGCGCGAACAGCACCCGACAGAGACGAGGACCTCATGGACCTGATCATCATCGGCCTGCTCGGCGGGCTCATCACCGGCATCTCGCCGTGCATCCTGCCCGTGCTCCCGGTGATCTTCCTCACCGGCGGCGCCCAGTCGGCGTCGTACGAGGGGGAGGCGGTGCCGGCGAAACGCAGCCGCCCCTACTTCGTCATCGCGGGGCTCGTGCTCAGCTTCACGCTCGTGACGCTCGCCGGGTCGCTTCTCCTCGGACTGCTGAACCTGCCGCAGGACATCATCCGCTGGGTCGGCATCGCGGTGCTGGTCATCATCGGGGTGGGACTCATCGTGCCGCGGTTCCAGCACATCCTGGAGCGGCCGTTCCAGCGCTTCGGGCAGCGCGAGGTGAAGAACCGCGGTAACGGGTTCGGCGTCGGTCTCGCCCTCGGGGCGGTCTTCGTCCCGTGCGCGGGTCCTGTCCTCGCGGCGATCATCGTCGCGGGCTCCACCGGGCAGATCGGCGTCGGCACCGTGCTGCTCACCGTCTCCTTCGCGATCGGCGTCGCCGTGCCCCTGTTGGTCTTCGCGCTCGCCGGTCGCAGCGTCATCGAGCGCATCCGGGCCTTCCGCACGAAGGAACGGGCGCTCCGGATCGCCGCCGGGGTGGCGATGATCGCGCTCGCCGTGGGTCTCGTCTTCAACGTGCCGCAGGCGCTGCAGCGTCTGCTCCCGGACTACACCGCACCGCTGCAGGAGCAGATCGCCGACTCCGAGCAGGTGCAGGACGCCCTCGACCTCGGCGGCCTGGTCAACGAGGAGAACAAGGACCTCGACCAGTGCACGAACGGCGCGACCGAGCTCGAGTCCTGCGGAACGGCGCCGTCCATCAAGGGCATCCAGCAGTGGCTCAACACCCCGGACGGGGCAGCGATCGACCTGAAGGACCTGCGCGGGCAGGTGGTGCTCATCGACTTCTGGGCGTACTCCTGCATCAACTGCCAGCGCTCCATCCCGCACGTCGTGGCCTGGGATGAGACCTACCGTGATGCGGGGCTGCAGGTGATCGGCGTCCACTCGCCCGAGTACGCGTTCGAGAAGGACCCGGGGAACGTCGCCGCCGGCGCACGCGACTTCGGCATCGAGTACCCCGTCGCGCTCGACAACACGCTCTCCACCTGGACCAACTACCGCAATCGGTACTGGCCCGCGCACTACCTCATCGACGCGGAGGGCACCGTGCGCCACATCTCCTTCGGTGAGGGCAACTACGCCGCGACCGAGAAGATGATCAGGGAGCTGCTGCAGGACGCCGACCCCGACGTCGAGCTTCCCGCCGCCACGGATGTGAAGGACGAGACCCCCGAGGTGGGAGCCACGACCCGGGAGACCTTCCTCGGCTCCTCGAAGGACGTCAACTACGGCGGCGGCGACGAGTACCGTCGCGGCGACGACAGCTTCACCTTCCCCGACGACCAGCCGGACGACAGCTTCGCGCTGGACGGGGACTGGACCGTGGACACCCAGTACGTGACGCCGACGGCTGACGACGCGCGGATCCGGCTGCAGTATCGCGCGGCCGAGGTGCGCATGGTCGTCGCGGGGTCGGGTGAGGTCGTGGTCACGGACGCCGACGGGAACGAACAGACGATCCGGATCGACGGAACGCCGCGTTCGTACGGCCTGCTCGAGGAGGGCGACATCGAGAAGGGCACGTTCACGCTCGAGGTCCCCACCGGCGTCGAGGTGTATTCGTTCACATTCGGGTGACGTCTGCACGGGAAGAGGGAGGAGATACGGCATGCTTATGGAGATGGTCATCGATGGGATGGACGTCCCCGAGGACGGGGCGGCGCCGCAGGATGCTGTCGCCGACCTCCTCGTCCGCGTCGCCTCCGGTGATCAGGCTGCCTTCGCCGCGCTGTATGACTCCCTCTCCTCCCGTGTGTTCGGCCTCATCCTCCGCGTGCTCGTGAACCGCGCGCAGAGCGAGGAGGTGCTGCAGGAGGTGTTCCTCGAGATCTGGCAATCCGCTTCCCGGTTCGCTCCGAACAAGGGACAGGGACGAACCTGGGTGATGACGATCGCGCATCGCCGGGCCGTGGATCGGGTGCGGGCTTCGCAGTCGAGTGCGGACCGGGACGTGCGTGCGGGCTATCGAGACCTCGGCGTCGCGCACGACAGCGTGGCGGAACGGGTCGAACTGGGGATCGAGGGAGAGCGGGTCGTCGCAGCGCTGACGGGGCTTCCCGAGGCGCAGCGGGAGGCGCTCGTCCTCGCCTACTACGGCGGTTACAGTCAGAACGAGATCGCGGCGCTCGTGGGAGCACCGCTCGGCACGATCAAGACACGGATGAGAGACGGGCTGACTCGGCTCCGCACGGCGATGGGGGTGACGGCATGAACGAGAAGGACTTCGCAGAACTCGCGGCAGGTGCCGCGCTCCACGCGCTGTCGGCGGACGACGAGCGTCGGTACCGACGCGCCCTCGCCGAGCATCCGGAGTGGGCGGCGCAGCACGACGCCGACGCCGAGGCTGCTGCTCTCCTCGCTGACGGCATGGCTCCGGTCGCTCCGCCCGCCGGCATCCGCGCGGCCCTGCTCGCCCAGATCGCCCAGACTCCGCGGGATGACGCCACGGACCCCGAGGTCGACCCGGAGGTCCCGGCGGCGGCGAGTTCGATTCCCGCCGATGAGACGGCGCCCCGCACGCCCCGACGCTGGACCCGGCTCGCGTTCGCGCTCGCCGCATGTCTCGCGCTCCTGGTGGGTGTCGGTATCGGTGCCGTCGCCCTCAACGATCAGCTGAACCGGCCGGAGAGCGTCGTCGCGCTGCAGGAGATCGAATCCGCGGGCGATGCGCAGAAGGCCACGGTGGAGCTCGACGACGGTGCGACGGCCACCGCGCACTGGTCGGGCTCGGTCGGCAAGGCCGTGCTGGTCACGGATGGGCTGCCCGAGGTCGCGGACGGGAAGACGTACGAGCTGTGGTTCGTGCGCGGGGAGGACCCGATCGCCGCCGGCGTGTTCGATGTCGACGGTGGGGAGGCCACCGCGCTCCTCGAGGGCGAGATGCAGGCCGGCGATGCCATCGCGGTGACGGTCGAGCAGGAGGGCGGATCGCCGTCCGGACTGCCCACGACCGACCCGGTGATCGTCATCCCGACGGCCTGAGCGGCCCCGGTCCGGCGTACCCTGGAGGGATGCCCGAGCAGCACCACCGTCCCGTGCGTCGACCGACGAGCGCCTTCGACAACATCGTCGGCGCCCATGACCCCGCCGAGGAAACGCGCGTCGCGCACGCCACCGCCTCCGCGCTGCTGACCCGCGTCCGCGAGGACGAGAGCGGGGCGAGCGTCGAACGGCTGATCGCCTTCACGAGCGAGCACGGCATCGACGAGATCGCGGAACTGTGGTCGAAGGCGCCGTCACGCACCCTCCCGGGGTCGCTGTGGCGACTGTACGTCCTCCAGCTCGCCATCCACGGCGATCCGCGCACGGCGGCCCTCCTCTACGACCGCGGGCGGGTCGAACTGCCGTCGGCCGATGCCGTGGTCGCCGGTGCACCGGTGCCGGCGAGCCCGGACGAGCTCGTGGCGCTCATCGACACGATCCTGCGCGGCGCCTTCCGCGGCGACTTCGCCGTGGCGCTGGAGCGCGCGGCGGCGTTCTGCCGCGTCCAGGCCTCCGGCGCGACGCACACCGCCGACGACTACGAGCCGACGGAGCCCGCCCGTGCCAGCGAGCTCACCACGCGGGCGCTGCGGCTGAGCAGCTATGCCCAGGACCTCGCGGCGTCGGCGGCTCTGTGGCGCACCGGAGCGCTGGCCTGAGTTCGGCTCTGTCGGGACGGCATCCGGACAGAGAAAGACCGGGCCGCAAGAACGCCTCTCGGCGGAAGGCCGCTCGCAGCGGCGAAAATTGGAGCCCGGGGTTATGCGGCCCGGCCACTCCAGTGTAACGCGAGGACGCGGTGGGTATTCCCGGCGGCCTAGGCTCGTCACATGACCCGTCGCTTCGCCCTCATGATCGACCCCGTCGCCGCCGACGAGCAG
The DNA here is from genome assembly GCF_058140415.1 of Microbacterium sp. C-MGS6. Classification (NCBI taxonomy): domain Bacteria; kingdom Bacillati; phylum Actinomycetota; class Actinomycetes; order Micrococcales; family Microbacteriaceae; genus Microbacterium; species Microbacterium sp. C-MGS6. The sequence continues at coordinate 2,634,689 of NZ_CM176934.1, read as the reverse complement.
CGTGACGACTACGCCGACACGTTCACGCAGGTGGACGCCGCGGCCCCCGCCCTCAGCGTCGGCGAGCTGAGCACGCAACGGGGCGACGGCGTGTTCGAGTCCATCGGCGTGATCGACGGACATGCGCAGGAGGTCGTCCCGCATCTGGAACGCCTTGCGCACTCGGCGCGACTCTGCGACCTCCCGGTGCCGAACCAGGAGCAGTGGCGTCAGGCGATCCAGCAGGCCGCAGCACAGCTCGGGGCGGGGGAGTCGGTCATCAAGCTGATCCTCAGCCGGGGCGTCGAGCACGGGCCGACGCCGACCGCCTGGGTGACGGCGGCTCCGGCGGCGGACTTCGCGGCGGTGCGGCGGAACGGCGTCAAGGTCGTCACCCTGGACCGCGGATACGACCTCGGCGCCGCGGAACGCGCCCCCTGGCTGCTGCTCGGGGCCAAGACGCTGTCCTACGCCGTGAACATGGCGGCCCTGCGCGAGGCCAAGCGCCGCGGAGCCGACGACGCGATCTTCCTGTCGAGCGACGGCTTCGTGCTGGAGGCTCCGACAGCCTCCCTCATCCTGCGCGTCGGCGACCGGTTCACGACCCCGGCCCCGAACGGCGGCATCCTGCACGGGACCACGCAGCTCAGCGTCTACGACCACCTCCTCGCACGCGGCTTCGAAGTGGGGTACGACCGCATCCCCGCCGCCGATCTGACGCAGGCCGATGCCGCGTGGCTCGTGTCGAGTGTGCGTCTCGCGACCGCCATCACCGCGATCGACGGCACGCCGGTTCCCGTGGACACCGCCCTCACGGACGACCTCAACACCTACCTCCTCTCCCCGCGCGACTGAGGTCCTCCCGCTCCCCGGACACGAGTTCGGAGACGTCGGACGACACGCCGACACTCACCGCCCGATTCCGGCGTGTCCTCGATGATCTCCGAAGCTGTGCACGGCACAGGGCGGCAAGATGCTGGGCCGAGGTCAGGGGCGGCGACGCATGGTCTCGACGATGGCGCGCTCGACGAGGGGCCAGTCATGGAGGACCATCGCGTAGTCGAAGCGGAGCGTGGGGTGACCCCAGCCGGCAGCGGTCGCATCGCGGACCAGATCGCGGTGCCGGAGCGAGCTCTCCTCGTGGTTGGCGCGTCCGTCGGTCTCGATGATGAGCCAGCCGTCGATGAGGAGGTCCACCCGGCCCGTTCCGACCACGCCGACCTGCGTCCGCACGCGCCACCCATACCGCCGGATCCGCAGCCGCACCAGAGACTCCAGCCCGCTGTCGGCGTCGGCACGCGAGAACGCGATGAGGTCGCGTCCCTCGGCTCCGAGCCGGTCGCCGAGCCGGCGCAGCCCGACCTCGTCGATGAGTCCGAGCCGGCGGGCGGACTCCACAGCGACGAAGAACGCCTCCGGCCCTCGGCAGCCGTAGATCTGCCGGAGCACGAGGGGCACCCCCGGCTGCTCGAAGGCACTGCTCGACGTCGCAGCATCCCAGTGCGTCACGCACCGGCAGTCCTCGTGCGGATACTGGTGGCGGTCGTGGTGCATCCAAACGTGCAGGGCCGGCTCGTCGAGCACCCAGAGCCCGAGATGCCGCGCTGCGGACTCGCAGCCGAGGACCCCGCCGTGGGCGGCGGCGGTCACGACCTCCACGCAGGCGCGGTCCGTTGCGTAGACCCCGCGCCGCACCCGGAGGAGGGTGCCGCCGCGCACCCGACGCTCGATCTGCCGTCGTCCGTGTCGTGAGCGCAGCGCGGCATACGTCCACACCTGCGTCCCTCGCCCCGTGCACATCCCGCCATCATTCGCGCCGTCTCGGCCTCCCCGGCCGCGACTCGCCTCGGTAGCCCACCGCCTGTGGACGGTCCTCCCGACTCGCGATCTGTGCAGGAGTCACGACCCGGGCAGAGCTTCGGAGATCGAAGGAGACACGCCGTGGCCGGAGCCCGGGCGACGGCGTGTCGCGCGGCATCTCCGAAGTTGTGCCCGGGGACAGGCCCGGGGACGGGCCCGGGGACGGGCGGGGGACAGGTTCGGGCCCGGACGCGAGGCGTCCGGGCCCGAAGGTCGAAAGAGTGCGGGTCAGCCGAAGCGGCCGGAGACGTAGTCCTCGGTGGCCTGGACGGACGGGGTGGTGAAGATGCTCGTGGTGTCGTCGTACTCGATGAGCTTGCCGGGCTTCCCGGTGCCGGCGATGTTGAAGAACGCCGTCTTGTCGGAGACTCGGGACGCCTGCTGCATGTTGTGCGTGACGATCACGATCGTGAACTCGTTCTTCAGCTCGCCGATCAGCTCCTCGATCGCGTAGGTCGAGATGGGGTCGAGCGCCGAGCACGGCTCATCCATCAGCAGCACCTCGGGGGAGACGGCGATCGCGCGGGCGATGCACAGGCGCTGCTGCTGGCCGCCCGAGAGTCCGGAGCCGGGACGGTCGAGGCGGTCCTTGACCTCGTTCCACAGGTTCGCGCCGGTGAGGGACTTCTCGACGAGGTCGTCCTGCTCGCTCTTCGACATGCGCTTGTTGTTGAGCTTCACACCCGCGAGCACGTTCTCCTTGATCGACATCGTCGGGAACGGGTTCGGGCGCTGGAACACCATGCCGACCTGGCGACGCACGAGCACGGGGTCGACACCGGCACCGTAGAGGTCCTTGCCGTCCAGGAGCACTTCGCCCTCCACACGGGCGCCGGGGATGACCTCGTGCATGCGGTTGAGGGTGCGGAGGAAGGTGGACTTGCCGCAGCCGGACGGGCCGATGAAGGCCGTGACGCTGCGCGGCTGGATGTCGAGGGAGACGCCTTCGACCGCGAGGAAGTTGCCGTAGTAGACGTTGAGGTCGTTGACTTCGATGCTCTTGGACACGTGGATTCCTATTCTGAGTGGTCGGGCGCTCAGCGGCCGTTGACCTTCGGGGCGAACAGCTTCGCGATCAGGCGCGCGAGCAGGTTCAGCACCATGACGATGAGGATGAGGGTGAGGGCGGCGGCCCAGGCGCGCGCGACGGCGGCGTCCGGGCTCGTGCCCTGGTTCATGTACTGGTTGTAGGCGAACACCGGGAGGGTCATCATCTGGCCGTCGAAGATGTTCGTGTTCAGGCTCTGCGTGAAGCCGGCGGTGAGCAGCAGCGGGGCGGTCTCGCCGATCACGCGGGAGATGGCGAGCATCACCGAGGTCATGATGCCGGCGATCGAGGTGGGCAGCACGACCTTGAGGATCGTGAGCCACTTCGGCACGCCCAGGGCGTAGGAGGCCTCGCGCAGCTCGTTCGGAACGATCCGCAGCAGCTCCTCGCTGCCTCGCACCACCACCGGGGTCATCAGCACCGCGAGCGCGAGCGCGCCCATGAAGCCCATCGAGATGCCGGGGCGGATCAGGAGCGCGAACACCGCGTAGATGAACAGACCGGCGACGATCGAGGGGATGCCGGTCATCACGTCGACGAAGAACGTGATGGCCTTGGCGATCTTGCCGCGGCCGTACTCGACGAGGTAGATCGAGGTCATCAGGCCGACCGGCACCGAGATGATCGTGGCCGTGAGCGTGATGAGGACGGTGCCCCAGATCGCGTGCACGACGCCGCCGCCGTCGCCGACGACGTTGCGCATCGAGTAGGAGAAGAACTCGGCGTCGAAGCGCTCGATGCCGTTCGCCACCACGGTCCACAGCAGCGAGATCAGCGGCAGCAGGGCGATGAGGAAGGCCGTGGCGACGAGGGCCGTCATCAGGCGGTCCACGGCCTTCCGGCGGCTCTCCGCGATGGAGGAGATCACGGTGATGATCACCATGTAGAGCAGGATGCCGACGATGACGGTGCCCGCGATGTTGAAGTCGGCGAGCGGGGTGTCGGACCCGGCGGCGGCGACGCCGAAGACCGCGGCGGACACGACGAAGGAGACGCCGAGAAGGGCCCACGGCGCCCACTTCGGCAGACGGCCGGAGGTGAGGGCGGTGGTGCTCGCGGCGGGCGGAGCGCTGGTGAGGGCGGTCATGTCAGTTCGCTCCCGAGAACTCGGCGCGGCGGGCGACGATCCAGCGCGCCACCGCATTGACCGCGAAGGTCACGACGAAGAGGATGAGGCCGGTCGCGATCAGCGTGTTCACGCCGGTGCCGTGCGCCTCAGGGAAGGCGAGGGCGATGTTCGCGGGGATCGGCGTCGGGTTCGTGGCGGTCAGCACGAGGAAGCTGACCACCGCAGAGGGGGAGAGCACCATCGTCACGGCCATGGTCTCGCCGAGTGCGCGGCCGAGGGCCAGCATCGCGGCCGACACCATGCCGCCGCGGGCGAAGGGGAGGACGGCCATGCGGACCATCTCCCAGCGGGTGGAGCCGAGGGCGAGGGCCGCCTCCTCATGGAGCTTCGGGGTCTGCAGGAAGACCTCGCGGCAGATGGCGGTCATGATCGGGATGCACATCACGGCGAGCACGAGGGCGGCGGTGAGGATGGTCTTCCCGGTCGCGGAGACCTGACCGCCGAAGAACGGCACCCACGACGCGTTCTCGTTGAGCCAGACGTAGATCGGCTGCAGCATGGGCGCGAGCACGAGGCCGCCCCAGAGGCCGAAGACCACGGAGGGCACCGCGGCGAGCAGGTCGATGATGTAGCCGAGGAAGGCGGCGAGTCGGCGGTGCGCGTAGTGCGAGATGAAGAGGGCGATGCCGATCGCGATGGGCGCGGCGATCAGGAGGGCGATGAACGACGCCCAGAGCGTGCCGAAGACGAGGGGCCACACGTACACCCAGAACGACTCGCCCCGGAGGATGTGGTTGTCGGTGGTGTCGAGCTGGAAGGCCGGCAGGCTCTGGATGACGAGGAAGGCGGCGACGAGCGCCAGCACGACCAGGATGATGATGCCGGCCGCCAGCGCGGTGCCGGAGAAGACCCGGTCGCCGAGGCGCTGCTTGGCCTTGATCGGTGTGGGCGGCGCCGGTGTCGGTGCCGGTGCCGTTGTCGGCTCCTGCGCGGTCGTGCTCATGATCTCCCTGTTTCGGGCCGGGTGGAGATGGATCGGGTGCTGACCTGGCGGAGCCCCCGCGCCCGCTCGGGGACGCGGGGGCACCGTCGTCAGTGGATCGGCAGGATCAGCCGACCTGGATCAGGTCGATCGCGGCCTGGACCTGCTCGCGCAGGCCGTCCGAGATCGGGGCGCTGCCGGCGTTCTCCGCGGCGGCATCCTGGCCCTCGGCGCTCGCGACGTACGTGAAGTACTCCTTCACGAGCTCCGCGACGTTGCTGTCCTCGTACTGCTCGCAGCCGATGAGGTAGCTGACCAGGGCGATCGGGTAGGCGCCGTCCGCGGCAGCGGCCGGGTCGACGTCGAAGACGAGGTCACCCTCGCCACGGCCCTCGGCGAGCGGCGAGCCCTCGACGAGCTTCGCGGCGGCCTCGGCCGAGTAGGCGACGAAGTCCTCGCCGACGCCCACGGCGACCTGGCCGAGGCCGTCCGCCTGCGAGGCGTCGAGGAAGCCGATGGCGCCGTTGCCGGCGGTGAGAGCCTGCTTGACACCCGAGGTGCCCTGAGCAGCCTCGCCGCCCTGGATCGGCCACTCGTCCGAGACCTCGTAGGTCCAGACGTCGGGGGCCGTCGCGCTGAGGTACTTGGCGAAGGTCTCCTGCGTGCCGGAAGGGTCGGAGCGGTGCACCGGCGAGATGGCCAGGTCGGGCAGCTCGACGCCGTCGTTGAGGGCCGCGATGGCCTCGTCGTTCCAGTTGGTGATCGTGCCGGCGAAGATGCCCGCGATCGTGGCGGCGTCGAGGTTCAGCGTGTCGATGCCCTCGAGGTTGAAGGCGACCGCGACGGGGGAGATGTAGAGGGGGACCTCGACGATGTCGTCGGTGGTGCAGGCGCCGAAGCCGCCGGCGGCGATCTCCTCGTCGTTGAACGCGCGGTCGGAGCCGATGAAGTTGCTGCCGCCCTCGAGGAAGTTCTCGCGGCCGGTGCCGGAGCCGGTGGGCTCGTAGTTGACCGTCACGTCGGGGTTGGCCGTCTGGAATGCGGCGACCCAGGCCTCCTGGGCTGCGGTCTGCGAGGACGCGCCGGTCGCGTCGATCGTGCCGGAGAGCGTGGACTCCGAGGGCTCTTCGCTGGAGCCGCCGGTTCCGCCTTCGTTCGCGGCACAGCCGGCGAGGGCGAGAGCGGCGACGGCGCCGATGGCGCCGATTCGTGCGATTCGGGAGATCTTCACTGTGGATCCTTCGATCTTGGAGGGGTGGGGCCCGGTGCAGGGCACACAGTGACGCTAGGGGCGACGGTTAACGAGACTCTCCCGCGCAGGTGAACGGCAGGTGAACGGCCAGCGACTCTCTGGGGCCGATCCCCGTCGTTGTGCGGGTCCCAGGGGCGCCTCCTCCGTTCGAATCGCCCACTGTGCGCCATCCCCGGCCCGGATGCAGCCACGTGAGCGACTCGAACGAGGGAGGGGTCAGACCTTCGGCGCGTGGGTCTCGATCGAGATGATGCCGGAGCCGGGGTTCGTCGCCGAGACATGCGCCACGGAGAACGCGCCGGTCTCCAGATCGGCGGCGCTGCTGACGTAGGAGCCGTGCACGGTGCCGGTCGCGAGGGCGATCTCCGAGAGGAGCGCGGGGAGCACGGGGCCGTGACTGCAGAGCACCGCGGGCTTGCCGGCACGGATGCGGCGACCGACGACGGAGCGGAGGTCGGCGACGCCGTCCTCCCATGCGTCCTGGCTGATCTTCTCGGTGAGGACCGGCTTGCGGTCCAGGGCCTTGGCGAGCGGGGTGACGGTCTGCACGCAGCGCACCGCGTCGCTGGTGACGATCTTGCGCACGCCGAAAGCGCGGAGCGGTCCGACGATGGCCTTGGCCTGCCGCTTCCCGCGGTCGGTGAGCGGCCGGGCCGCGTCCGCCTTGTCCCACTCCGACCGGGGCAGGGCCTTCGCGTGCCGGAGGGCGATCACCGGGAAGGTCCGCAGCACGCCGTCGTCCACCAGCGCCGCGAACGCATCGAGGATCTCGAGGTCCACCGGGTAGCTCAGCGCGGCACGCGCCTTCTTCACGCTGACCCACTCGAGGGCGGCGATCTCGCGGTTCGGCACGAACGTCGAGGCGCGGATCGCGGCATCCGTGGCCTCGGCCGCCCAGTAGTGGACGACCTTCTGCTTGCGGGACGCGAGGTGATAGCGGCTGATCCCGACGGGGACGCCGAGGGCCACCCGGATGCCGGTCTCCTCGTGCACCTCGCGCACGGCGGTCTCCGCGAGCATCTCGCCCGGGTCGACCTTGCCCTTCGGGAGGGTGACGTCGCGGTACTTGGTGCGGTGGATGAGCAGGATGCGCAGCTTGCCGTCGACCAGACGCCACACGACGGCCCCGGCCGCATACACGGCCTTGTCCGCCCACTTCGCGTCCGCCGCGGACGCCGGGAGCTGGACCTGCCGCGCCGTCATCGAACCGCCCGCGCCCGACGACGTCGCTGGATCATCCCCATGGTCTTATCCTGCAGGTCGACGAGCGGCTTGCCATCGGCATCCACGGCGTGGCGCTCCCACACTCCGTCGCGGCCGAGATGCCACGACGAGGTCTGGTCGTCCATCGCCAGGTCGAAGAAGGCGGTCAGCTCCTTGAGGTGCGCGGGGTCGGTGACCCGCACCAGGGCCTCGACGCGACGGTCGAGGTTGCGGTGCATCATGTCGGCACTGCCGATGTACACCTGCGGGTCGCCGTCGTTCTCGAACGTGAAGATGCGGGAGTGCTCGAGGTAGCGGCCGAGGATGCTGCGGACCGTGATGTTGTCGCTGATCCCGTCGAGATCGGTCCGCAGGCTGCAGATGCCGCGCACCCACACGTCGACCTTCACCCCGGCGGCACTGGCGCGGTACAGCGCGTCGATGATCTCCTCGTCGACCATCGAGTTGACCTTGATGCGGATGTGCGCGGGCTTTCCCGACTCGGCGATCCGGCGTTCCGCGTCGATCAGCCGGACGAGGCCCTTGCGGAGGTGGAGCGGGGCGACGAGCAGACGCTTGAACTTCTTCTCGATCGCGTATCCGCTGAGCTCGTTGAACAGCCGCGTGAGATCCTTGCCGACCTGGGCGTCGGCGGTGAACAGCCCGAAGTCCTCGTAGATGCGGCTGGTCTTCGGGTTGTAGTTGCCGGTGCCGACGTGCGAGTAGTGCTGGAGCTTGCCGTCCTCCTCGCGGATCACGAGGGCGAGCTTGCAGTGCGTCTTGAGGCCGACCAGGCCGTACACCACGTGCACGCCGGCCTTCTCCAGCTTGCGCGCCCACACGATGTTGTTCGCCTCGTCGAATCGCGCCTTCACCTCGACGAGCGCGAGCACCTGCTTGCCTGCCTCGGCCGCGTCGATGAGGGCCTGCACGACGGGGCTGTCTCCGGAGGTCCGGTACAGCGTCTGCTTGATGGCGAGCACGTGCGGGTCGCGGGCGGCCTGCTCGAGGAACGCCTGCACGCTCGTGGTGAAGGACTCGTACGGGTGGTGCACGAGGACGTCGGACTTGCGGATCGCCTTGAAGATGTCGGCTCGGTTGCTCGACCCCGCGGGCTGGAAGGCGACGGCGGTGGTGGGCAGGTGCGGCGGGTACCGCAGGTCCGGACGGTCGATCCGCGACAGGTCGAACAGGCCGCGCAGGTCGAGGGGACCAGGGAGGCGATAGACCTCCAGGTCCGTGATGTCGAGTTCCCGGACCAGCAGGTCCATGGTGACATCGTCCATGTCATCGGTGATCTCGAGCCGGATCGGAGGGCCGAACCGACGACGCAGCAGCTCGGCTTCGAGTGCCTGGATGAGGTTCTCGCTCTCGTCCTCCTCGATCTCCACGTCCTCGTTGCGGGTGAGGCGGAACGCGTGGTGGTCGAGCACCTCCATGCCGGGGAAGAGGTCGCCGAGGTGGTTGGCGATGAGTTCCTCCAGCCGCAGGAAGCGCTTGATCTCGCCGCCGCCCGGCACCTCGACGAAGCGCGGCAGCATGGGCGGCACCTTGAGTCGCGCGAACTCCTGCCGGCCGGTCCGCGCGTTGCGGATGCGGATGGCGAGGTTCAGGGAGAGGCCGGAGATGTACGGGAACGGGTGCGCCGGGTCGACCGCGAGCGGCATCAGCACCGGGAAGACCTGCGCCCCGAAGTAGTCCGACAGCGCCCGGCGCTCGTCGTCGGTGAGATCGGACCACTCGGTGATCTCGATGCCGGAGTCGGCGAGAGCGGGACGGACGAGCGTCGTCCACGCGTCCGCGTGGCGGAGCTGGAGCGCGTGGGCCTCCCGCGAGATGTCGGCGAGGGCGTCGACGGGGGAGCGCCCGATGTTGGTCGGCACGGCGAGACCGGTCATGATGCGCCGCTTGAGCCCGGCGACACGCACCATGAAGAACTCGTCGAGGTTGCTGGCGAAGATCGCCAGGAAGTTCGCCCGCTCCAGCTCCGGCAGCGACGGATCCTCCGCGAGCTCCAGCACGCGCTGGTTGAACGCGAGCCAGCTCAGCTCGCGGTCCAGATAGCGGTGGTCGGGGAGCTGCGAGTCCGGCGCCTCGACGGCGTCGTCGAAGTCGTCGTCTTCGGCGTCACCGAGGCCGGCGTCGGCGAGTGCGGGATCGATCATGGGGTACATCTAAGCACCGGCAGGTGTCGGACGTGTGAACAGCGGTCAGCGCGAGCCGACCAGGCTGTCGTCCTCGTAGACGTTGAAGCGGTAACCGACGTTGCGCACCGTTCCGATGATCTGCTCCTGATCGCCGAGCTTGGCGCGCAGCCGCCGCACGTGCACGTCGACGGTCCTGGTACCGCCGAAGTAGTCGTACCCCCACACCTCGCTCAGCAGCTGCTCACGGGTGAACACCCGCGAGGGATGGGTCGCGAGGAAGTGCAGGAGCTGGAACTCCTTGTAGGTGAGGTCGAGCGGTCGCCCGTGCAGCTTCGCCGAGTACGACTGCTCGTCGATCGTGACCCCGGAGGCCTGCACGCGCGCCGGCTCCGCGACCTCGTCCCGTCGGGCGAGCGCGAGGCGCACGCGGGCGTCGATCTCGGCGGGGCCGGCGGTGGACAGCAGCACATCGTCGATGCCCCATTCGCCCGACAGTGCGCTCATGCCGCCCTCGGTCACGACGAGCAGGAGCGGCGCATCCTGCCCGGTCGCCCGCAGCAGACGGCACAGCGACTTCGCCCCGACGAGGTCGTGACGGCCGTCGACGATCACGATGTCGTACTCCGGGGCGTTGATGAGCTGGGCCGGCTCGGCGGGGATCTGCCGCGTGCGATGACTCAGCAGCTCGAGGGCGGGCAGCACCTGCTCCGAGAGCGGAGCATTGGTCAGAACCAGCACCAGGGCCACGCGCACTCCTCACCGGCGGGGGGATCGACGCCGTGCCGCCATGATAGCGGCCGCCGATGCGCAAGAATGGTGACATGTCAGAACCGGCTCTCGCGCCCCGCAACGCCTTCACCGGCGTGATCGCGGTCTGGGCGACCGCGTTCGTCGGCAGCATCGTCATCGGGATCTTCGCTCCGGAGGAGTGGCGGATCCCCTGGATGCTCGTGGGCTTCGGTGCGGTCGTGCTCCTCTCCTTCGCGGTGCAGCTCTGGTACGGCCGCACGCAGGGCTTCATCTTCCGCGTCGCGAGCAGCGTGACGGGCTCCCTGCTGCTGATGGGGATCATCTCCGTCGGCTTCGGCCTGGCCGCCCTCATCCCTGCCTGAGCCGGATCGCCGGGGGTAAGGTGGAGGTCATGGACATCATGGCGCTCGAAATCTTCTTCATCGGCCTGCTGGGCCTGGCGAGCCTCGCGATCGTGTTCGTCTCGGCCGTGGTGCTGCGCAACCTCTTCCGCGGCCAGCGCTGACGACATCGTGATCGAGCTCCCCACAGACCTCCCCGCCGACCTCGCCCCGCTGGCGTGGTTGATCGGCGTGTGGGAGGGCTCCGGGGTGATCGACTACCCCGTCGGGGAGGAGCGGCTGCAGGGGGAGTTCACCCATCGCGTGAGCTTCAGCCATGACGGCGGACCGTTCCTCAACTACGCGGCGACCGCGACGTTCGTCGGCGACGATGCCGCACCCGCCGTCCCGCTGACCGCCGAGTCCGGGTTCTGGCGACTGGCGCGACCGGCTGCGGCGACCGATGCGGGTCCCGCCCTGCTCCCGCCGACGGCGACGCCCGTGACCCGCACCGTCGACGACGTCGAGACGCTGCGATCGCCCAACGGCGCCTTCCCACTCGAGGTGTCGCTGGCCCGCTCGGACGGCATGCTCGAGTACTACGTCGGTGAGATCAACGGTCCTCGTGTCGACCTCTCGTCCGACGCCATCGTGCGCGGCGCCGGTGCCAAGGACTACGCCTCCGCCTCGCGGATGTACGGGCTCGTCGACGGGCACCTGCTGTGGGCGTGGGACATCGCGGCCCTCGGCACACCTCTGCGGGCGCACGCCTCGGCGCGTCTCGCCCGCGTCTGAACGGAGCACACCGTGAGCAGCAGCGTCTTCGACGGCGTCCCCGGAGCGATCACGGGTGAGCGCGGGATCGCCCACTTCGGCGATCCCTTCCGCGAGCAGCGGCGTCTCGCAACCGGAACGGCCATCGCGCCCCTCGACGACCGGACGGTCATCGAGGTGTCCGGCCCCGAACGCCTCCCGTGGCTCGACTCCATCACGTCCCAGGCGGTGAGCGGCTTGCGCGCAGGGGAGAGCACCGAGCTCCTCGTGCTCGACCCGCAGGGGCGGGTGGAGCACGCGGCCGGCGTCCTCGACGACGGCATCTCGACCTGGCTCCTCGCGGACGCCGGCGACGCCGAGGGACTCGCGACGTGGCTGACACGGATGAAGTTCCGCACCCAGGCCACCGTCGAGCTGCGCCCCGACCTCGCGCTGCTCGGATTCGTCGACGGCGGCTCCGCTGCCGACCGCGTGCGCGGCCTCGACGGTGTGCGGGTGTGGGTCGACCCCTGGCAGCGCATCAGCGTGGGCGGCCACCAGTACGCCGCGGTGCCCTCCCACCCCGGGGCGGACCTCGCCTGGCGGATCGGCATCGTGCCCGAGACGGCGGCGCGCGCACTCGGCGCTGACCTCGACCGCGAGGACGTCGCCGGGCTGCTCGCCGCCGAGGCCCTGCGGATCGCCGCCTGGCGTCCGCGCTGGGCGGCCGAGGTCGACGAGCGGTCGTTGCCGCACGAGTCGGACTGGCTCCGCAGTGCCGTGCACTTGAACAAGGGCTGCTACCGCGGCCAGGAGACGGTCGCGAAGGTGCACAACCTCGGGCATCCGCCGCGGCGTCTCGCCCTGCTCCAGCTCGACGGCAGCGACGCCGTGCTTCCGGAACCCGGTGCTCCGGTGTTCGCGGGTGATGACGAGGTCGGGCACATCACCTCCTCCGCGCGGCATCACGAGGACGGGCCGATCGCCCTCGCCCTCCTGTCCCGCCGTGCCCCCGTCGGCGACCTCGTCGTCCGCGCCGAGGGGATCGACATCGCCGCGTCCCAGCAGATCATCGTGCCCGCGGACGCCGGCGCCACCGCGGATGTGCCGCGACTGACGCGGCTGTCCCGCCGTCCCACAGCGCCGGATCCCCGCGACGCCGGAGTCTGAGCTGACGGGCGCCGGTCAGACCGGTGCCACCGCCTCCCACGGCAGGGTGAGCTCTCCCAGTCGCCAGCGGCTCCGTCCGCCCTGCACGGGCCAGCCCTGCGCGCGCAGGGCGGCCACCGCGGCGAGGAAACGCTGCGTGGCTCCGAAGGTCGACAGGGGAGCGGCGCGCTCCCACTCCCGGTCCAGGTCGACGAGCAGTGCGTGGATGCGCTCGCCGGGGACGTTGCGATGGATGAGGGCCTTGGGCAGCCGCTCCGCGACGATGCTCGGGACCTCGAGTCCGCGGAGGCGAAGGGAGATGGAGAAACGGAGGGGAGCGCCGACGGGATCGACATCCACCCAGCTCGCGACGCGCCCGATCTCGTCGCAGGTCCCCTCCACCAGCAGTCCTTCCGGCGAGAGGCGGTGCGCCATCGTCCGCCAGGCGCCTGCGACCTCGGCTTCGTCGTACTGCCGCAGGACGTTCATCGCCCGGATGACGGCGGGGCGCCGGCCGTCAGGGAGCGGCACCTCGAATCCGCCGCGGGCGAAGGAGACGCGGAGGTCGGCGGGGAATGGAGTCCGGCCGGCTCGGACCTCGCCGAGCTGCTGCTCTGCGGTGGACACCCGCTCCGGATCGAGTTCCAGACCGCGCACCTCCGCGTCCGGCCGCACTCGTCGCAGTCGTGCGGCCAGCTCGAACGCGGTCACCCCGCTCGCCCCGAACCCGAGGTCGACGACGAGCGGGTCCGCGGCGCGACGGAAGGCGGGGGAGGCGGCGATCCACCGGTCGTTCCGACGCAGCCGGTTCGTCCCGGTCGTGCCGCGGGTCGGCCGACCGAGGGGAGATGACGCCATGCGTCCATCCTCCCTCCTCCGCCGCTGCGCCCGCTCCGCGCCCGCGGATAAACTGGCGACATGACTGCGAAGCGCACCCTGATCCTGCTCCGCCACGGCCAGAGCGAGTGGAACGAACTGAACCTCTTCACCGGCTGGGTGGACGTCCGCCTGACCGAGCAGGGCAAGGGCGAGGCCCGTCGCGGCGGTGAGCTGCTCGCCGAGTCCGGCATCCTGCCCGACGTGCTGCACACGTCGCTGCTGAGCCGAGCCATCCAGACCGCCGACATCGCGCTGGATGCGGCCGACCGGCTGTGGATCCCGGTGAAGCGGTCGTGGCGCCTCAACGAGCGTCACTACGGCGCTCTGCAGGGCAAGGACAAGGCACAGACCCTCGAGGAGTTCGGCCCGGAGCAGTTCCAGCTGTGGCGCCGCTCGTTCGACGTCCCGCCGCCCCCGCTGGACGACGCGAGCGAGTTCAGCCAGGTGGGCGACGCCCGGTACGAGGGCATCGACGGCGAGGTGCCGCGCACGGAATCGCTCAAGCTCGTCATCGACCGCCTCCTGCCGTACTGGGACGCGGAGATCGTCCCCGACCTCGAAGCCGGCAAGACCGTGCTCGTGACGGCACACGGCAACTCGCTGCGCGGCCTCGTCAAGCACCTCGAGGGGATCAGCGACGACGACATCGCCGGCCTGAACATTCCGACCGGCATCCCGCTCGTGTACGAACTCGACGAGAACAACGCGCCGACCGGTCCCGGCCGCTACCTCGACCCGGAGGCCGCCGCCGCCGGTGCTGCGGCCGTGGCCGCCCAGGGCAAGAAGTAACCGAGACCCCGGTTTCACGTCGAGACCCCCTGCTGCAGGCGACTGCAGCAGGGGGTCTCGGCGGTAAGGCGGGGTTTCGGGTCAGGCGTGACCGAGCTGCTCCTGCTGCTCCACCGCGAGGGCGATGTCCTCCTCCTCGACGTGCCAGTCACCCGTCGCGAGGTAGACGACCTTCTTGGCGACGGCGACCGCGTGGTCCGCGAACCGCTCGTGGTACCGGCTGGCGAGCGTCGCGTCGACCGTGGCGACGGCCTCGCCCTTCCAGTTGTCGCTGAGCACCTTCTCGAAGACGCTGGCGTGCAGCTCGTCGACGTCGTCATCGGCGTTGCGGATGGCGTCCGCGAACTTGAGGTCCTGCGTGCGCAGGAGCTCGGCGAGCGTGCGGGAGATCTCCACGTCCAGCTCGCCCATCTTCACGAAGGTGCCCTTGAGGCCCTTCGGGATCGCGCGCTCCGGGAACCGCAGCCGCGCGAGCTGGGCGATGTGCTCGGACATGTCGCCCATCCGCTCCAGGGACGCGCTGACGCGGAGCGCCGTGACGACGATGCGGAGGTCGCGCGCGACCGGCTGCTGCCGGGCGAGGATCTCGATGGCCTGCTCGTCCAGCGCGACCGCGAGCTCGTCGATCTTGGCGTCGTCGGCGATGACCTCCTCGGCCAGCGCGACGTCGCTCGTGGCGAAGGCGCGGGTGGCCTTGTCGATGGAGACCGTCACGAGCTCGGCGATCTCGACGAGGCGGGACTGCAGGTCCTCGAGGGACTGGTGGAAGACTTCGCGCATGGTGGGCGCAACCTTTCGTTCGGATCCCGGCTGACGGTCCAGCGCGGGGCGGCGGGGCGTCCGCATGGGGGAGGACTGCGCGCGCGCAGGCCTGAAGCGATTGTCTGCTCCGAAGGTTAACGAACGGTGCCCAGCGAGTGAATAGTACGTCTCCGCTCCCCGTGATGGCGCGGGAACCCGCCGGATCGACGGTGAACGCGCTCTACGCTGGAGTCATGACCCTGCCGCAGCTCGCGCTGTCCTCCCTCGCCATCGGGTTGGCGATCGGCGTGGGCCTCTCGCTCCTCGTGGTCTGGGCGTACCGCGCCCGGGCGCGGGCGGAGGAGGAGACCTCGATGGTCATCCCGACCGGGATCACCGACGTGCTGCGCAGCATGGACGATGCCGCGTGCGTCGTGGACGTCTCGGGGCTCGTGCTGGCCACCTCCAAGGCCGCGGCGCGTTTCGGGATCGAGGTCGGGTCGACGCTCGACAATCCGGAGCTCCGGCAGCTCGTGCGCGGTGTGCGCTCGACGGGGGAGACCGCGACGGCCTCGATGCGGATCACCCGCGGCGGTCTCAGTCTCGACCCCCGGCTCGTGTCGGCCAGGGCGAGCGCGATCGGCACGCGCCTCGTGCTCCTCATCATCCGGGACGTGACCGAGCAGGAGCGCCTCGATCAGATGCGCCGCGACTTCGTGGCCAACACGAGCCACGAGCTGAAGACGCCCGTCGGCGCGGTGAGCCTGCTCGCCGAGGCCATCGAGTCCGCCGCCGACGATCCCGCTCAGGTCCGCGCGTTCGCCTCCCGGATCTCGGCGGAGGCCGGCCGGCTCGGCCAGCTCACCGGGCGCATCATGAGCCTGTCGCGGCTGCAGGCGGAGGACGGGCTGACCGAGGTCGCGCCCGTCTCGATCGACGAGGTCATCGCCTCCTCGATCGAGGCCCATGTCGTGCAGGCGGACTCGGCCGGCGTCGAACTCGCCCGCGGCGGCGACCGCGGCGTGTGGGTCCGCGGCGACGCGCAGATCCTCATCGAGGCCGTCGGCAACCTCATCGCCAACGCGATCGTCTACTCGCCCCGCGGCTCCCGGGTGGGCGTCGGGGTGAAGGCCGACGACGACGTCGTGGAGATCGCCGTGTCCGACCAGGGCATCGGGATCGTCGAGGCCGATCGCGAGCGCATCTTCGAGCGGTTCTACCGTGCCGACGAAGCCCGCTCGCGGCGCACCGGCGGCACCGGCCTCGGGCTGTCCATCGTCAAGCACGCCACTCAGCGGCACGGGGGAGAGGTGCGGCTGTGGTCGCGCCCCGGCCGAGGATCGACGTTCACCATCCGCCTGCCCCGCATCGACGCCCCCGCGAACAGCGGGCAGGGCAAGAAGAGCAAGAAGAAGCGCGCACGCAAGGCCGCCCCCGCGACCGGGGCGACGCGCGTCCGAAACGGAGAGACCGCATGACCCGCATCCTTCTCGTCGAAGACGAGCCCGACCTCGCCGACCCCCTCGCGTACCTGCTGCGCCGCGAGGGCTACGAGGTCGAGATCGCCGAGGACGGTCCCGGTGCGCTGACGGCGTTCCGGGAGCGCGGCGCCGACATCGTGCTCCTCGACCTCATGCTGCCGGGGATGCCGGGGACCGAGGTGTGCCGTCAGATCCGTTCGACGTCGGCGGTGCCGATCATCATGCTGACCGCCAAGGACTCCGAGGTCGACATCGTGGTCGGGCTCGAGCTCGGCGCCGACGACTACATCACCAAGCCCTACTCGTCGCGGGAGCTCCTCGCCCGGATGCGGGCGGTGCTGCGACGCGTCGTGCAGGCCGAGGGCGAGTTGGACGAACGGGTGCTGGAGGGCGGGCGCGTCTCGCTCGACATCGATCGGCACACGGTGTCGGTCGCCGGCGAGCAGATCAATATGCCGCTGAAGGAGTTCGAGCTTCTGGAGGTGCTGATGCGCAACTCCGGTCGGGTGCTCACGCGCGGCCAGCTCATCGACCGCGTCTGGGGGAGCGACTACTTCGGCGACACCAAGACGCTCGACGTCCACATCAAGCGCATCCGCTCGCGGATCGAGGAGAACCCCAGCGAGCCGGTGATGCTCGTGACCGTCCGCGGCCTGGGATATCGCTTCGAGGGCTGACGACAGACAGAAGAGGCCGGCACCCGCGGGTGCCGGCCTCTTCTGTTTGTCTGCGGACTCAGTCCTGCGGAGCGAGGTCCGAGTAGTACGGCAGCGTGCCGTCGAGGACCGGGATCTCGGTCGTCACACCGGCGGAGTCGCCGGACTGGAAGTGCATCGCGACGGTCGCGCCGGGCATCGTGTCGAGGCCGGTGATCTCCACGGGCTCCTCGTCGGCGCCGAAGCTGATCCTTCCGCCGGCAGGCACGGTGATCTGGAAGGGGTCGCCGCCCTCCAGCGAGACCGTGAGGGTGGCGCGGTCCTGCGACGGGTTGACCACGGCGCCGACGAAGTTGCCGACCGAGCCGTCCTCGTTCGCGATGATCAGGGCGTTGCGCACGGCGATGGGGCCGTCCTGATCGGAGACGTTCACGCCGTCGGAGGCGGCGTACTCGGTCTTCGTCGCCTGAGGGGTGATGAATGTGCACCCGGTCGCGCCGAGCAGAACGAGGGCGCTGATGGCGGCAGACGCGACAAGGCGCGATTTCACGGGTCCTCCTGAGGTCCGACGGGATATCCCTCCCCATTCTATGGGTAAGTCCGGAGCGCGCAGGGAACAGGGAGCGCGAACCTTAGCGCATATCCCCTGTGGTATCCTTGAGGTTGCCGAAAGGACATGTTTTTATGCTTTTTGAGGTTGGCGAGACCGTCGTCTATCCGCACCATGGCGCTGCGACCATCATCGAGGTCAAGGAGCGCATCATCAAGGGCGAGGCGAAGAAGTACCTGAAGCTCAACGTCACGCAGGGTGATCTCATCATCGAGGTCCCGGCTGAGAACGTCGACCTCGTCGGCGTTCGCGACGTGATCGGCAAGGAGGGCCTCGACCACGTGTTCGAGGTGCTGCGCGCGCCGTTCACGGAGGAGCCCACCAACTGGTCGCGCCGATACAAGGCGAACCTGGAGAAGCTCGCGTCCGGCGATGTCATCAAGGTGAGCGAGGTCGTGCGCGACCTCTGGCGCCGTGACCAGGACCGCGGCCTGTCCGCGGGTGAGAAGCGGATGCTGGCCAAGGCCCGGCAGATCCTCATCTCCGAGCTGGCGCTGGCCGAGAAGATCGATGAGGACAAGGCGGGCGCACTGCTCGACGAGGTCCTCGCGTCCTGAGACGTCCTCCACGAAAGGCGGGTGCTGCGGCACCCGCCTTTCGTCGTTCCCGCGGGTAACGTGAAGCTGTGAGCATCCTCCCCGTCCCGCACACCGCGATCATCGTCGTCGCCGCCGGCTCCGGCACCCGTCTCGAGGCGGGGGCACCCAAGGCCTTCGTCGGCATCGACGGGCGCACGATCCTGCGGCATGCCCTCGACGGTGTCTTCGCGGCGGCCCCGATGCAGGTCGTGGTGGTCGCCCCGTCGGGCTACGAAGGTGACGCGCAGACGGAGCTGCTGGCGGCTGCCGGCGATCGCGCCGACCTGGGCCGCGTGGTCACGGGAGGAGCGACGCGGCAGGAGTCCGTCGCCGCCGGACTCGCGGCCCTGTGGGGAGACATCACGACGGTGCTCGTGCACGATGCCGCCCGCGCCCTCACGCCGCCTACCGTCATCGATGCCGTGGCGGCGGCCGTGGTCGGCGACGCCGGAGCGGTGCCGAGTCTGCCCGTGGTCGACACGCTCAAGCGGGTGGCCGACGGCCTCGTCGTCGGCGCCGTGGATCGCGCGGAGCTCGCGGCCGCGCAGACGCCGCAGGGATTCCCGCGCCGATTGCTGGAAGCGGCGTACGCGGAGGCGACAGCCCAGGGCGCCGAGTACACGGATGACGCCGCGCTCTTCGCCGCAGCCGGGAATGCGGTGCGGCTGGTGCCCGGCTCGGAGCGTTCGTTCAAGATCACCACCCCCGCCGACCTCGAGCGCGCGCGCCTCCTCGTGGCGACGACTCCGGGGGCGCCCTCCGCGGCGGCGCGGCCGTCGGCGGTCGTGGTCGACGCTCCCCGCGTGGGGATCGGCACGGACGTGCATGCCTTCGGCGGCGACGGGGCGCTGTGGCTGGCGGGGCTGGAATGGCCGGGGGAGCCCGCGCTCTCCGGGCACTCCGACGGCGACGCCGTCGCCCACGCCATCGTCGACGCGCTGCTCGGGGCTGCAGGGCTCGGCGACATCGGGCAGCACTTCGGCACGGCCCATCCGGAGTACGCGGGGGCTCACGCGGACGTCTTCCTCTCCCGCACCGGGGAGCTCCTGGCGGAGGCGGGGTTCGCGATCGGCAACGTGTCCGTCCAGTTCCAGGGCAACCGTCCGCGATTCAGCGGACGCCGCGGGGAGGCCGAGGCGGCGCTGTCGGCGGCGCTCGGGGGCGCCCCGGTGACGGTCACGGCCACGACGACGGACGGTCTCGGGTTCCCCGGGCGGGGCGAGGGGATCGCGGTCACGGCCGTCGCCGTCGTCATCCCGCGACCGGAGCGGGGTCTCCCAGCGCCCGCCGAGTAGGCTTGAGCGGTGACTCTCCGCCTCTACGACACCCGCGCACAGCTGCTGCGCGACTTCGTGCCTCTCGATCCCGAGAACATCACGATGTACGTCTGCGGACCCACGGTGCAGTCCGGACCGCACATCGGTCACGTCAGAGCTGCTCTGAGCTTCGATCTCCTTCGCCGCTGGCTGACATACCGCCACGGGCGCGTGACCTTCGTGCGCAACGTCACCGACATCGACGACAAGGTCCTCGCGAACGCCTCGGAGTCCGAGCCGTGGTGGGCGCTCGCCTACCGGATGGAGCAGGAGTTCGCCGCCGCCTACGCCGGCATCGGCATCCTCCCGCCCACTTACGAACCGCGTGCGACGGCCTCCGTGCCGCAGATGCAGGAGCTCATCGCGCTGCTCATCGACCGAGGCCACGCGTACCCCGCTCCCGATGGCTCGGGAGACGTGTACTTCGACGTGCGCTCCTGGCCGTCCTACGGCGACCTCACCCACCAGTCCGTGGACGCGATGGAAGCCGCGCAGGACGCCGACCCGCGCGGCAAGCGCAACCCGCAGGACTTCGCCCTCTGGAAGGGCGCCAAGGCCGACGAGCCCGCCGACGCGACGTGGGCGTCGCCGTGGGGTGCCGGGCGCCCCGGCTGGCACATCGAGTGCTCGGCCATGGCGAAGCGGTACCTCGGTGCGGAGTTCGACATCCACGGCGGGGGACTGGACCTGCGGTTCCCGCATCACGAGAACGAGCTCGCGCAGTCGAGTGCAGCGGGCGACGGCTTCGCCCGGTACTGGGTGCACAACGGCCTCGTGACCGTCGACGGACAGAAGATGTCGAAGTCGCTCGGCAACTTCACGCTCGCGCGGGACGTGCTCGCTGAGCGGGACCCGCTCGTCGTGCGCTACGCCCTCGCGGCGGCGCACTACCGATCGAGCCTCGACCTCTCGGAATCCTCCTGGGCGGAAGCGGAGGCGGCGCTCGGCCGCATCCGCTCCTTCCTGGAGCGGGCGCTCCGCGCGGCCGGCGACGGGATCGGCGCCGATGACGCGCAGAGCCTGCCCTCGGCGTTCATCGATGCGATGGACGACGACCTGGGTGTGCCGCAGGCGCTGGCCGTCGTGCACGAGAGCGTGCGGGCCGGGAACTCGGCTCTGGACGCGGGCGACACCGCAGCGGCCCTGGACGCGGCGCGGGCGGTGCTCGGCATGACCGGTGTGCTCGGCCTCGTCGAGGACGCGGGCTCCCGTAAGGCCGGGGATGCGCAGGCAGCGGCGCTCGACGCGCTGGTGCAGGAGATGATCGCGCAGCGCGCCACCGCGCGCGCGGAGAAGGACTGGGCGGCGGCGGATCGCATCCGAGACGCGATCGCCGCCGCAGGAATCACGCTGGAGGACACTCCGGCCGGAACTCATTGGAGTATCGATGGCTAAGCCAGGGCGCCCCGGCGCGAGCAAGGGAAACAAGAAGGGCCCCACCAAGGGCACGGGAGGTCTGGGGCGCAAGGCGCTCGAGGGGCGTGGCCCCACGCCGAAGGCGGAGGACCGCGCGTGGCACCCCGCCGGTAAGCGCAAGGCCGCGGCCGAGCGCTTCGCCGCGGCCGGGGGCAAGGGCAAGCCCGGCGGGCGTCCGGCCTCCGGGGGCAACCCGAACCGCACCGCCAGGTCGAAGGACAACACCACCGACACCGAGACGGTCACCGGCCGCAACTCGGTGCTCGAGGCGCTGCGGGCGAAGATCCCGGCGACCGCGATGTACATCGCGCAGCGTGTCGAGATGGACGACCGGGTCAAGGAGATGCTGTCGATCGCGACCCACCGGGACATCCCGGTGCTCGAGGTCACCCGCCAGGAGCTCGACCGCATGGCCGGCTTCGACGGCGTGCACCAGGGCGTGGCGCTCAAGGTGCCGCCGTACGAGTACGCCCACCCGCAGGACCTGCTGGAGGAGGTCATCGACCGCGGCGAGACGCCGCTGTTCGTCGCCCTCGACGGCATCACGGACCCCCGCAACCTCGGCGCGATCATCCGCTCGACGGCGGCGTTCGGCGGCCACGGCATCATCCTGCCGCAGCGTCGCTCCGCCGGTGTGAACTCCGCGGCGTGGAAGACGAGTGCGGGGGCGGCGGCGCGCATCCCGGTCGCCCTGGCATCGAACCTCACCACCCAGCTCAAGGAGTTCAAGAAGCAGGGCGTCTTCGTGCTCGGGCTCGACGGCGACGGCGACGTGTCGCTGCCGGCGCTGGAGCTGGCGGACCGCCCCGTCGTCATCGTCGTGGGCTCGGAGGGCAAGGGCCTGTCCCGCCTCGTGACCGAGACCTGCGACCAGATCGTCTCCATCCCCATCTCCGCGGCGACCGAGTCGCTGAACGCGGGCATCGCGGCCTCGGTCGCGCTGTACCAGGTCGCGACCGTCCGCGCCGCGGACTGACCGAGAGGAACACGCATGGCCCGCATCATCGTCCTGGGAGGAACCGGCTACGCCGGACGCCACATCGTCGCGGAGGCGGTGAGCCGTGATCACGCGGTCGTCGCCATCTCGCGCTCGACCCCCGCGGATCCGGTCGCGGGTGCGGCCTACGTGCAGGGGTCGGCGCTCGACCCCGCGACGCTGACCGAGGCGTTCGCGGGAGCGGACGCCGTGGTCTCCGCGCTCTCGCCGCGCGGTGACATGGAGGACCGCGTCCTCGAGGCGCTGACGAACGTGGTCGCGCTGCTCGACGGCACCGAGACGCGGCTCGGCGTCGTGGGCGGCGCGGGCGGCAGCCTCGTCGCGCCGGGCGGTCCCCGTCTGTTCGATCAGGGCTTCCCGGAGGAGTACAAGCACGAGGCGCAGGTCGGCATCGACTCGCTCGCGCTCCTGGAGCGCACGGCCGAGAGCCTGGACTGGTTCTTCGTGCACCCGGCCGAGGTCTTCGGACCGTGGGCCGAGGGGGAGCGCACCGGTCGCTATCGGGACGGCGGCGACGTGCTCGTCCGCGATGAGGACGGCAAGTCCTACATCTCCGGGGCGGACTTCGCCGTCGCGATCGTCGACGAGATCGAGCAGGGCAACCACCACCGCGAGCGGTTCACCGTCGGCTACTGACGCCGTCCGCCCCGGCGCCGGTTCGGAGGGGCGGCCTCAGACGAGGTCGCGCCAGTCCACCTCGTCGTCGTCGCCGAGCGCCAGCGTGCCGGTGACGACGGGCAGGCCCATCGTCTCCGTCGGGGGTCCCATGATGGTGGCTTCGTCGCGCCGGTGGCGGAGCACATCGTTGATGTAGCTCGTCAGCACCTCCGCGAGGGACACCGAGCGTCCCTGCGCCTGCGACAGATACCAGCGGTGCTCCAGCACCTGGTGGAACACCTCGGCCGGCTCCAGCTTGGCGCGCAGGTCGTACGGGATGGCGCGCACGACGGGCTCGAAGACGCGCGTGAGCCACTCGTGCGCGTACATCTCCTCGTCCGCCCACTGCTTGGTGGAGCGGGCACGGAACTCGTCGAGGTCGTTGAGGAGCCGTCGCGCCTGGTTCTCCTCGACGTCGAGACCGGTGAGGCGGATGAGTCGGCGCTGGTGGTGTCCCGCGTCGACGACCTTGGGCTGGATCTCCACCACGGTGCCGTCCGCGGTCGTCGACATCGACATCTCGTCGATGTCGAAGCCGAGGGCGTTGAGCCGCTCGACCCGCTCGGTGATGCGCCAGGTCTCGGCGGCGGAGAAGGACTCCTGCGCGGTGAGCTCGGCCCACAGCGAGCGGTAGGAGGACACGATGCCGTCCGCGATGGCGACCGCGTCGACGCCGTGCTCCAGCCGACCGCCCGCGGCGAGGTCCATGATCTCACCGGCGATGTTCGTGCGGGCGAGATCGAGATCGTAGGCGCGCTGTCCGTCCGTCAGGCCCTCCTCGTGCAGCTCCCCGGTCTCCGCGTCCACGAGGTACGCCGCGAACGCTCCGGCGTCCCGGCGGAACAGGGTGTTGGAGAGCGAGACGTCGCCCCAGTAGAAGCCGACGTTGTGCAGACGCACGAGCAGCAGGGCCAGCGCGTCGACGAGACGGGTGGCCGTGTCCGGGCGGAGCACCCGGGTGAAGAGCGCCCGGTACGGCATCGAGAAGCGCAGGTGCGAGGTGACCAGCGCCGCGGGCAACGGATCACCCGACGAGTCCGTGCGGCCGGCGATCACCGCGACCCGCTCCACGCACGGCACGTCGAGGCGCGCGAGGTTGCCGAGCATCTCGTACTCCCGCCGTGCCATCTCGGTCGTCGTCTCCTTGACGGCCACCACGCGACCCGAGAGGTCCGCGAAGCGGACGAGGTGGCGCGAGAGGCCTTTGGGGAGGGAGACGATGTGCTCGGACGGCCACTTCTCCAGGGGCGTCGACCACGGCAGGGCGAGCAGCCCGGGGTCGACCGTCTTGGCGGTGATCCGGAGGGATTCCTGCATGGGGACTCCTGAGGGGTGCCGGGGAAAAGACGCGGCGCGGGCGACCGAAGTCAGCCCGCGCCGCGGTGGAGGTGTCCGATCAGGCCGAGACGACTGGCTTGTCGTTCAGGCGGTCGCCGGACTCGAGGTCGAACGCGTGCACGTGACCCGGGTTCGCGGCGAGGGTGACGGTCTCCCCGGCGTTCGGGTGGTTGCGGCCGTCGACGCGGGCGACGAGGTCGGTGCGCTTGCCGTTGATCTCGGTGTGGCCGTAGAGGTAGCCGTCGGCGCCGAGCTCCTCGACGAGGTCGACGACGACCGAGAGGCCCTGACCGTCGGCCGGGCCGACGGTGATGTCCTCGGGGCGGACGCCCACGGTGACCTGGGAGCCGTTGGCACGGCCGACGGTGTCGCGGTCGAGCGGGACGACCTCGGTACCGAAGCGCACGCCGCCGTCGGCCAGGTCGGCCGAGAACAGGTTCATCGCGGGCGAGCCGATGAAGCCGGCGACGAAGACGTTCTCCGGCTTCTCGTACAGGTCGCGCGGCGAACCGACCTGCTGGAGCAGACCGTCCTTCAGCACGGCGATGCGGTCACCCATGGTGAGCGCCTCGGTCTGGTCGTGCGTGACGTAGACCGTGGTGACGCCGAGGCGGCGCTGCAGCGACGCGATCTGCGTACGGGTCTGGACGCGGAGCTTGGCGTCGAGGTTCGACAGCGGCTCGTCCATGAGGAAGACCTGGGGCTGACGGACGATCGCGCGACCCATGGCGACACGCTGACGCTGACCACCGGAGAGCGCCTTCGGCTTGCGGGTGAGGTACTGCTCCAGGTCGAGGAGCTTCGCGGCCTCGAGGACGCGTGCGGCACGCTCCTCCTTGCCGACGCCGGCGATCTTGAGCGCGAAGCCCATGTTCTCGGCGACGGTCATGTGCGGGTACAGCGCGTAGTTCTGGAACACCATCGCGATGTCGCGGTCCTTCGGCGGCACATCGGTGACGTCGCGGTCGCCGATGAGGATGCGGCCGGAGTTGACCTCTTCGAGGCCGGCGAGCATGCGGAGGGAGGTGGACTTACCGCAACCGGAGGGACCGACCAGGACGAGGAACTCGCCGTCTCCCACCTCGAGGTTGAGCTTGTCGACAGCCGGACGGGTGCCGCCGGGGTACAGGCGGGTGGCCTCGTCGAAAGTCACAGATGCCATCGTGTTTCTCCTTCACCGGCAGGTACGTGCCGGACGATCCGTAGTGAATGAAGCGGCGGAGCGACCCGCCGTGACCCTCCATCGGGTCGGGATCAGTATGGCACGAACGGCCGCACCTGGGTATTTCTCAGCCTCACTGGTTAGCATCGAACCCGGCCGTGCGCAGCGGCGATCACCGCCCGACGGTGGTCGGGGCCAACCCGGACCCCCTGAGACTCAAGAGGAACGATGTCGAGCGACGAAACGCCGAACGTCCCCGCCCCTCGCAATTCGCGCGAGGCCGTGCGGGAGAAGGCACAGAAGGTGCACGCCCAGCAGTCGCGGGCGCGTCTGATGCGACGGATCATCATCGGCGCGGTCGCGATCATCGCGGTCGGCGCGATCGGGACCGCGGTGACGCTCGCCGTGACCTCGCAGACGTCCAAGCCGCAGCTCAGCCCGAGCGGCATGGAGGCCGACGGCGTCGTGGTGACGGACATCGCCTCCGCCGCCATCGCCGGCACCGCCTCCGCCACGCCGGAGCCCGAGCCCACGGAGGCCGGTGCGACCGAGACCCCGGCACCGGAGCCCACCGCGGCCGGTGCGGTGGACGTGCACGTGTACGTCGACTACCTCTCGCCCGACGCCGGCAAGTTCGAGCGCGCCAACGCCCGTCTGCTCGCGCAGTGGATCGAGGACGGCGCCGCGACCGTGAGCTACCACCCGGTCGCCCTGCTCACCGCCAGCTCCAACGGCACCAAGTACTCGCTGCGCTCCGCTGCCGCCGCCGCCTGCGTCGCCACGCACTCGCCGGACCAGTTCTACGCGTTCAACCACGACCTCCTCGACGACCAGCCCGACGTGGGCAGCGACGGGATGTCCGACGAGGAGCTCGCCAACCTCGCGGGCGCCGTGGGCGTGGACGACGCGAAGACCGTGCGCTCGTGCATCGAGGACGGCGACTACGTCAACTGGGCGAAGGAGGCGACGACGCGTGCGCTCAAGGGGCCGCTTCCCGGCTCCGACGACCTCGTGCTCACCGCCGCCCCGATGATCGTCGTCAACGGCGAGGCCTATGTCGGCGCGCTGGACGACCCGCAGGAGCTGTCGACGTTCGTCATGTCCGTCGCCAGCGAGGCGTACTACGAGTCGACGTCCCCGACGCCGACCCCGACCGCCACCTCGGCGCCGGCGGAGTAGACCGCCGCGCGTCCCCGCCATCGCTAAGCTGTGATGGCATCCGCCGACTTGGCGCAATTGGTAGCGCACCGTACTTGTAATACGGGGGTTACGGGTTCGAGTCCCGTAGTCGGCTCCGCACGCGAAGGCCCGCATGCCCTGGGAAACACCGGGGATGCGGGCCTTCTGTTCATCCAGGTGAGGAGGGCAGCCCACTTCACCGGCGCCCACGGCCCCAGCGCTAGGCTCTGCGCATGAGCGCACCCGCGGACGAGTCCGACCCGTCGCTGATTCCGCAGCGGCTCGCACTGCAGCGACGGAGGACGTGGGCGATCGTGCTCGCCGTCTTCTGGACGGTGCGCGCCGCCTGGTGGCTCGGCTCTGGTCTCTTGACGGACGCGCGCGCCCTGGATGTGATGCGGGTGGCCGTCGGAGCGGTGAGCGTGATGTTGGCGATCGCGTACGCGCTCACGTTGCGGCGCGCGCAGCGGGACATCCGAGACCTCGACGCGCGACACGGAGCGGACGCGGGCCGCCGATATCCTGCAGGTTCGCCGTGATGTCAGGGCGCCCGCATATCGCGTAGCACGTCGGAGGGTGTTATGTTACTGGGGTGCAGGTGGTCGGCACCCCGCCCCGGCCACCTGCGCATCTTTTCCGATCCCCCGTGGGAATGTTCGCGCCGCTCGCTGCGGTTGTCTCGGACATGACCCGCATCGGCTCCAGTGACCTCGACGTCTTCCCCCTCGCCCTCGGCGGCAACGTGTTCGGCTGGACCGCCGACCGTGACGCGTCGTTCGCCGTCCTCGACACCTTCCTCGACGGGGGCGGCGACTTCATCGACACGGCGGACTCCTACAGTGCCTGGGTGCCGGGCAACGAGGGCGGCGAGAGCGAGACGATCATCGGGGCGTGGCTCGCGTCGCGGCGGCCCCAGGGTGTCGTCGTGGCGACCAAGGTCAGCCAGCATCCCGACTTCCGCGGCCTCTCGGCCGGGAACGTCCGCCGCGCGGCGGAGGCGTCCCTCGCTCGCCTCGGCGTGGACGAGATCGACCTCTACTACGCGCACTTCGACGATGAGTCGGTGCCGCTGGAGGAGACGGTCGAGGCGTTCGGCGCCCTCGTCACGGACGGACTCGTGCGGCACGTGGCGGTGTCGAACTACACGGCCGACCGCATCCGGCAGTGGATCGACATCGCCGACCGGCTCGGCGTCGCGCGCCCCGTCGCCATCCAGCCGCATTACAACCTCGTGCACCGCAACGACGTCGAGGACACCATCATCCCCGTCGCCGAGGAGTTCGGGCTGGGCCTCGTGCCTTATTACGCGCTGGCGAGCGGCTTCCTGACCGGCAAGTACCGCTCGACGGATGCCGGGGGAGAAGGGTCGCCGCGCGCCGCCAGAGCCGCGAAGTACGCCACCGCGGCTGGACTTCGGATCATCGACGCGCTGGATGAGATCGGCGCCGCGCACGACGCATCCGTCGCCGCGACGGCTCTGGCCTGGCTGCGGGCGCAGCCGACCGTGGTGGCGCCCATCGCCAGCGCTCGGACGGTGGATCAGGTTCCGGATCTGCTCGCCGGAGCGCGGCTGGAGCTGTCGTCCGAGGAGGTCGAGCGCCTGAACCGCGTGTCGGCCTGGACGCCGCCTCAGAGCTGACCCGGCCTCACCGCCCGACGAGCCCGAGCCGGTGCGCGAGGATCACGGCGTGGATCCGGTCCCGTGCCCCGAGCTTGGCCAGGATGCGGCCGACGTGCGTCTTGACCGTGGACTCGCCGACGTAGAGGGTCGCCGCGATCTCGGCGTTGGAGAGTCCCGTTCCCATCGCGAGGAAGACCTCCTGCTCGCGGTCGGTCAGGGAACGGTATCCGGCGTCGTCGACCGCCTCGGCCGCGGGCGCGGTGCTTCCGAGCTGCGGACCGACATGCTCCAACAGCATGCGGGTCACCCGCGGCGCCAGGGCGGCGTCGCCGCGGTGCACGGCACGGACCGCGGAGAGCATCTCGTGGCGCTGGGCGTCCTTCAGGAGGAAGCCGCTGGCGCCGGCGCGGATCGCACCGAAGGCGTACTCATCGAGATCGAACGTCGTGAGGACGAGCACCCTCGTCTCGGGATGCGCGCCGACGATGGCTCTCGTCGCGGCGATCCCGTCGAGCTCCGGCATGCGGATGTCCATGAGTACGAGGTCAGGGGCGAGGGCAGCGCTCTGGGCGATCGCGGCGTTCCCGTCGGCGGCTTCTCCGATGACGACGATGTCGGGCTCCGCCTCCAGGACCATGCGGAAACCCAGACGGATCAGCTCCTGATCGTCGACCAGGAGCACGCGGATCGGCGCTGTCATGTGTTCTCCTCTCCGCCCGGCGACACGGCCGGGGCCTCGGCCGACGTCGGCAGGACAGCCCGCAGGGTCCATCGCCCCTCGCCGTCCGGCCGGGACTCCAGGGTGCCGCGGACGTGCGCGGCGCGCTCCGTGAGCCCTCGTAGTCCGAAGCCGCCCTCAGTGGGAGCCCCGGCCACGCCGTCGTTGACGATCTCCACCCTCACGGTAGCGGGCGTGTACTCGAGGCGCACGGACGCCGTGGTCGCCGTCGGCGCGTGCCGCATCGCGTTCGTCAGCCCCTCCTGCACGATCCGGCCGAGGGCATGGGCCACGTCGGACGACACCTCCGCCTGACCGGCTGTGGCGAGGGTGACCGGATACCCGGTCCGCTGCGCCGCCGCGACGGTCTCCTGCGGTGACGCGGGAGACACCGGCGCGAGGAGCAGCGGCGCGTCGTCGTCTCGCAGCACGCCGAGCATCGCCCGCATCTGGGTGAGCGCGCTGCGGGCGGTGTCCGCCGCGGAGGTGGCGGCTGCGCGGGCCTGCTCTCGGTCCGGGGTGGCGGCCGCTCCCTCGGACAGCGCCACGACCACGGTCAGGGAGTGCGACACGATGTCGTGCATCTCCCGCGCGATCCGCGCGCGCTCGGCGGCTGCGGCGAGCTGCGCCTGCTGATCCCGCTCCACGAGAAGCTGCCGCGAGCGATCGATGACGGCGTCCAGATAGCGTTTGCGGTTGCCCACGTTCGCGCCGATCAGGGTGCCGATGAGCCCGAGTACGACCGTGCCGAGGAGCGCGTTGACCGCCTCTTGAAGGGTGAAGACGCCGGCCCAGAGGAGGAGCCCGGCCCCGGAGGCGGTCGTCGCGACCCCGATGCCGAAGGCCGTCCACGCCGCGCGGGCGGAGCGGTAGACGGCGAGGGAGTAACCGGCGATCAGCAGGAGCGGGCTGCTCCCGGGCAGGGCGGTGAACAGGAGGAAGGCTTCGAGCAGGATCGCCGCGACCGCGGGAAGCCAGGGCTTCCGTCGACGCCAGAGCAGGGTGGCGCACGCCGCGATCACGCACAGCGGCAGCAGGGCGGCGAGCACGAGCCCGACGGGCCCGCGGTCGGCGTCATCGATGCGCGCGGCGGGGGTGATCGTGAGGATGATGCAGAGCAGGGTGAGCAGGACGTCGGCGAGGACGGGATGGCGCGCCCAGAAACGACGGAACACCCCGGGAGGACGAGGGAGCCGTAGCCCCTCGTCCTCCCGGACGGTGTCCGTTCCGCGTCGCGTCGCCGGCACCCGGTCTCCTACGCGTCGCGCGTGCGGAGGACGGCCCAGGCGGCCAGCAGGCCGCCGACCACCCAGCAGCCCAGCGTGAGGTAGGCGACCGGAGCGTCGAGCGTCGCCGTGTCACCGGGCAGGATCGCGTTCTGCGCGGCGGCGACCGGCAGGTAGGCCGAGGCGTCGATCACCCAGGCCCAGGCCTCGCCGGCCATCGAGAAGAAGCTCGCGACGATCGGGAGCACGAACAGCAGACCGACCGTCGCCGCGATCGCCCCGGCGCCCGAGCGCAGGATGAAGCCGAAGGCCACACCGATCAGCGCGAAGACGGCCATGGCGAGCGAGGCGACCACGATCGGCAGGACGGAGCTCGAGGGGTCCGACCAGTCGATGCCCCGCTCGCGTCCCGCGACCACGGCGGAGACGGCCGCCGCCGCGGCACCGAAGATGACCAGCGACGACACGAACAGGAAGCCCGCGAGCACGAGCGACTTCGCCAGCAGCACGGACCCGCGGATCGGGTCGGCTGTCAGCGTCGAGCGGATCATGCCCGTGGAGTACTCCCCGGTCACCGAGATCGCGCCGATGATGCCGGCGAGCAGCATCGTGAACTGGATAGGCATGACGACGGCCTGGATCGGGTCGAACCCGGGGGCGTCGATCGCCTGGGCGATGAGGACGGCGATGCCGATCGTGAGCACGGCGGCGATCGCGATGGACCACCACGTCGACCGGAGGGTGGTGAGCTTGATGGCCTCGCCTCGCACTGCGCGCGCGAACGTGAGGCGCCGGCCGGAGTCGGCGGCGGGGGGTGCGACGGCCGGGGTCGTCACGGCGGGGGCGGCGGTCATGAGAGCTCCTTCGTGCGGTACTCGACGGCGTCGCCGGTGAGGGCGAGGTAGGCCTCTTCGAGGGATCCGGTGGTCGGGGTGAGTTCGTGCAGCGGGATCCCCCGCTCCGCGGCGAGGTCGCCGATGCGCGCCGCCGGGATCCCAGCGATGTCGAGCAGATCGGGAGCCGCGCTGACGATCTCCACGTCGGGACCGCCCACGGCGGCCACGAGGTCGGTCGGGCGCGGCGTCCGCACGCGCACGCGGTTGGTCGTCCACGAACGGACCAGCTCGGCGAGCGGGGCATCGGCGAGGACCTTGCCCCGTCCCATCACGATGACATGGTCGGCGGTCTGCGCCATCTCGCTCATGAGGTGACTCGACAGCAGCACCGTCCGGCCCTCGGAGGCGGCGTGTCGCACGAACTGCCGCACCCAGCGGACGCCCTCGGGGTCGAGGCCGTTGACGGGCTCGTCGAGGATGAGGGTATGCGGATCGCCCAGCAGTGCGGAGGCGATCCCCAGGCGCTGCCCCATGCCGAGGGAGAACTTCCCGGCGCGCTTCCGGGCGACCGAGCCGATGCCGGCGAGCTCGATGACCTCGTCGACGCGGGAGGTGGGGATGCCGTGCGTGGCGGCCATCGCGCGGAGGTGATCGCGCGCCGTCCGTCCGGTGTGCACCGCCTTCGCATCCAGCAGCACGCCCACCTCGGTGAGCGGTGCGCGGAGCTTGCGGTACTCCCGCCCGGCGACGGTCGCCGTCCCGGCCGTCGGACGGTCGAGCCCGACGATCATGCGCATGGTCGTCGACTTCCCTGCGCCGTTCGGTCCGAGGAAGCCGGTGACGCTGCCGGGCTGCACGGTGAAGGACACGCCGTCCACGGCGGTCTTGTCCCCGAATCTCTTGGTGAGGCCTTCTGCGGTGATCATGGGCTCCACGCTACGGATCGGCGGGTCGCGGCGCGTCCTCCCGGAGGACGATTCCCGGAAGCGGTGGGATCGTCCTCCGGGAGGACCGTGTGGGGGAGGACGGGTGGGCTGCGTCGCTCCGATAGTGTCGACAGGTGACCCCCGCCCGCCGACTCCCCGCTCCTCTGGCCCTCGGGGGAGCCGTCGCGATCGGGGTCATGACCGCGGTCCAGGCGCGCATCAACGGCGTGCTGGGCGTGCGCGTCGACAACGGCATCGTCGCCGGTTTCCTGTCCTTCGCCGTCGGGCTCGTGGCGCTCGCCGTGGTCATCTCGTTCCTGCCCTTCGCCCGGCGCGGCGCGATGCGCCTCGGACGGGGGATCCGGGAGCGCAGCATCCCGTTCTGGATGCTCCTCGGCGGTGCCTGCGGTGCGCTCACCGTGTCCACTCAGGGGTTGACGGCGGGGATCCTCGGCGTCTCGCTCTTCACCGTCGGCGTCGTCGCGGGACAGACCCTGCACGGCCTCGTCCTCGACCGCATCGGCTTCGGCCCGGCCGGCGTCGTGGCCGTGACCCCCGGTCGCGTGATGGGCGGCGTGCTGGCCCTCGCCGCGGTCGGCATCTCCCTCTCCGGCAATGTGCTCGCGACCGCCCCGCTGTGGATGCTGCTGCTTCCGTTCGCCGCCGGCGTGGGCATCGCCTGGCAGGCGGCGACCAACGGGCGGCTGGCCCAGCGCGTGCAGTCGCCGATCGCCGCCACCCTGATGAGCTTCATCGCGGGCACCCTGGTGCTGGCGGTCGCCGCCGGCACCAGCGTCGCGGTGCGGGGGTGGCCAGCCGCGCTGCCGACCGAGCCCTGGCTCTACCTCGGCGGGTTCCTGGGAGCGGGGTACATCCTGCTCGGCGCGTTCATCGTCGCGCACACGGGCGTGCTGCTGATGGGCCTGGGCTCGGTGCTCGGGCAGCTCGTCACGTCCGTCGTGATCGACCTGCTCTGGCCGGCGCAGGCGGGACCGGCACTGTGGCAGGTGATCGCGATGGTGATCGTTGCGGTCGGCTCGGTCCTCGTCGCGGTGCCCTGGCGTCGCCGCCGGCTCTAGGAACCGCTCTTCCTGGCGGCCTTCTTCGCCTTCTTCTTCGCCTTCTTGCGGGCCTTCTTGCGGGCCTTCTTCTCCGCCGTGGCGGCCTTCTTGTCCGCGGCCTCCCGCGCGGCTTCCTCCGCAGCCGCCCGGGCTTCGGCGGAGAGCTTCGGCGGGCGGGTCAGGAGGGTGCGGGCGTCGACGGTCTTGCGTCGGCCCGGGCTCTTGCCCTCCGGCTTCGCGCCGATGTAGAGCCACCCGAGGAGTTCCTCGTCCGGACCCAGTCCATGCATCCGCGCGACCGGCTCCGAGCGCGTGTAGTGCCCAGTGCGCCAGATGACGCCCCACCCCGCCTCATCGAGCAGCAGGCTCAGCACATGGGCGACGCCGGACGCCACCGCCTCCTGCTCCCAGCGCGGTACCTTCTCGCTCGGGCGGTAGCTCGCGACCACCGCGATGAGGAGCGGAGCACGCAGCGGCTTCGTGGACGGCTCCGCGTCCCCCTGCGCCTCGGCGATCGCGGCGCCGAGCGCCTCACGGTCCGCGCCGCGGAGTTCGATCAGACGCCAGGGGCGCAGCGACGAGTGGTCGGCGACGCGGCCGGCGGCGCCGACGAGCGTCACCAGCTCCTCACGTCCGGGAGCGGTGTCGCCGACCTTCGACCAGGACTGCCGTGCGCGGACGGCGTCGAGGGCGCTCACGACTCGTCGGGAGTGAAGTTCAGCGCGATCGAGTTCATGCAGTAGCGGTCACCGGTGGGCGTGCCGAAGCCGTCCGGGAAGACGTGGCCGAGGTGCGAGCCGCACGACGCGCACCGGACCTCGGTACGGACCATGCCGAGGCTGTCGTCCTCGAGCAGCTCCACCGCGTCCGGGCGGACCGACTCGTAGAAGCTCGGCCAGCCGCAGCCCGAGTCGAACTTGGTGCCGCTCTTGAAGAGCTCCGCACCGCAGGCGCCGCAGGTGTAGAGGCCGGCGCGCTCCTCGTCGAGCAGCTCACCGGTCCAGGCGCGCTCGGTCGCCGCCTGGCGCAGCACGGCGTACTGCTCCTCGCCGAGCTCTTCGCGCCACTCGTCTTCGGTCTTGTTCACGCTGTAGGGCATCGTGTCCTCCTGAGTCCCTTCCATTCTCCCTTGTGCGGAGCCTTCGTGGCGCTCCGCGTCAGAATGGACGAATGACCGACGCCGTGCACGAGCGCTATGCCCGATTCGCCGCGATGGAGGCGCCGGGGCGCAGCGCCCTGTATGCGGAGTGGGCGACGGGGGTCGCCGAAGACCAGGAGATCACACGCCTCCTCCAGCGGATCCCCGCGACCCGACGTCAGCCTCCCCTCGTCTTCGCCGTGTCCCGCCTGCTCGGAGCCGGTCATGGGCCGTACTCGGAGTGGCGTCGCTTCGTCCTCGCGCACGCCGACCGGCTCGTCGAGGAATGCACACGGCGCGCGCTCCAGACCAACGAGCCGCTGCGTACCGCCGCGCTGCTCCCGGTGCTCTCCGAGATCGACGGACCCCTCGCTCTGCTGGAGGTCGGCGCCTCCGCCGGCCTCTGCCTGTACCCCGATCGCTATTCGTATCGCGTCATCGACGGAGACGGACTCGTCCGTCAGGCGCTCGATCCCCTCGACGGCCCCTCGTCGGTGGTGCTCGAGAGCGTCGTCTCCGGCGACCTGCCGTCGCTGCGGATGCCCGAGGTCGTGTGGCGTGCGGGGATCGACCTCGCGCCGCTGGACGCCGCCGACGACGAGGATCGGCGCTGGCTGCGCGCTCTCGTGTGGCCGGGCGAGGAGGGGAGGGAGCAGCGCATCACGGCCGCTCTCGACATCGCGGCCGCCGACCCGCCTCTTCTCGTCGCCGGAGACGCGGCTGTCCACCTGGAGGACCTGGCGCGGGCCGCCCCGGCGGACGCCACGCTGGTGATCACGACGCCGGGCGTTCTCGTGCACATCCCGCGGGCGGAGCGGGAGGCGCTGGTCGCGAGGATCGCGGCGCTCCCCGCGCACTGGGTCACGATCGACCCGCCCGCCCTGCTCGACGTCTGGGATCCGCCGGTCGCCGCGGAGACGTGGCCCGGGTTCGTCGTCGCGCTCGACGGTCGGGTGCGCGCCGCTGCCGATCCGCTCGGCGCCCGGTGGGAGTGGCGCGCGGGCGAAACGCCGACCACGACCTAACCTGAGGACATGCCCGCAGACCACCTCACGGAGCGCGATCGCGCGATCCTCGCCCTGGAGGCCGCCTGGCCGCGCCACGGCGGCATGAAGGAGGAGGTCATCCGTACGCGGCTGGGGATGAGTGCGGCGCGCTACTACCAGCTCCTCGGTCGGCTCATCGACTCGGAGGCGGCCCTCGCCTTCGATCCGATCCTCGTCGGCCGCCTGCGTCGGCTGCGGGATGCCAGGAGCGCCCGGCGGTCGGCGCGGGTCCCCGGCTTCACGGGCTGACCCGACCCGCGGCACGCGATCGGGCTCGTCGCGGAACGGTTTGCCAGGGACGTGCCGCTAGCATCGAGGGGTGTCCAAGCCCCCCCGTGACCGTTTCGACGAGGTCCCCCGTTCCACCGGACGCGTGGGAGCACACCGCGCCGAAGCCCCGGGCATGAACGGCTGGGTCGTGCTGCTGTGGTCGTTCGTCGCCGCTCTCGTGCTCATCATCGCCGGCATCTTCGGCGCCCTGGCCGTCATGGGACGGATCGACCTCTTCCCGGAGGCGGCGCCGTCCGCGGCCCCCACGCCTGAGCAGACCGGGGTGATCGACCCGAGCTATTCGGTGCTCATCCTCAACGCGACCCCGGACAGCGGGCTGGACGATCAGATGCGCGACACCCTCATCAACGCCGGGTGGGCGGCGGCGACCGTGCTCGCCAGCGACAGCGCCAGCGACGACTTCGAGACCACGACCGTCTACTACGTCAGCGCCGAGGACGAGGAGGCGGCGAAGGGCCTCGCCGGCGTCATCGGCGGTGCCGAGGTGCAGCAGAGCGACTACTACGCCGGCCAGACGGAGGACGGGCAGAAGCAGCTCACCATCGTGATCGGCGTCGACCGGGCCGCGTCGGTGCCCGAGACTCCCGCGCCCTGACGCCCGTCTCCCTCCCGGATCGTGCGGCTTGCACTCGATGGTGTCGAGTGCCAGAATGGCGTTAGCACTCTCTCACTCTGAGTGCTAAACCCACCGTCTACGTCCAGGAGGGACGACAAAACTCATGGCAAAGATCATCGCCTTCGATGAGGAGGCCCGCCGCGGCCTCGAGCGTGGCCTCAACATCCTCGCCGACGCGGTCAAGGTGACCCTCGGCCCGCGTGGTCGCAACGTCGTGCTCGAGAAGAAGTGGGGCGCCCCCACGATCACGAACGACGGTGTCTCCATCGCCAAGGAGATCGAGCTGGACGACCCGTACGAGAAGATCGGCGCGGAGCTCGTCAAGGAGGTCGCCAAGAAGACCGACGACGTCGCCGGTGACGGCACGACGACCGCCACGGTGCTCGCCCAGGCCCTGGTCCGCGAGGGGCTGCGCAACGTCGCGGCCGGCGCCGACCCCATCTCGCTCAAGCGCGGCATCGAGAAGGCCGTCGCCGCGATCACCGAGGAGCTGCTGAGCACGGCGAAGGAGATCGACTCCAAGGAGCAGATCGCCGCGACCGCCTCCATCTCGGCCGCCGACCCGGCGATCGGCGAGCTCATCGCCGAGGCCATCGACAAGGTCGGCAAGGAGGGTGTGGTCACCGTCGAGGAGTCGCAGACCTTCGGCACCGAGCTCGAGCTCACCGAGGGCATGCGCTTCGACAAGGGCTACCTGAACCCGTACTTCGTCACGGACCCGGAGCGCCAGGAAGCCGTCTTCGAGGACCCGTACATCCTCATCGCGAACCAGAAGGTCTCCAACATCAAGGACCTCCTGCCCATCGTCGACAAGGTGATCCAGGACGGCAAGGAGCTCGTCATCATCGCCGAGGACGTCGAGGGTGAGGCCCTCGCGACCCTCGTGCTGAACAAGCTCAAGGGCATCTTCAAGTCGGTCGCCGTCAAGGCTCCCGGCTTCGGCGACCGCCGTAAGGCGCAGCTGCAGGACATCGCGATCCTCACGGGCGGCCAGGTCATCACCGAAGAGGTGGGCCTCAAGCTCGAGAACGCCACGCTCGACCTGCTCGGCCGTGCGCGCAAGGTCATCGTCACCAAGGACGAGACCACGATCGTCGAGGGTGCCGGCGAGGCCGACCAGATCGAGGGTCGCGTCACGCAGATCCGTCGCGAGATCGAGAACACCGACAGCGACTACGACCGCGAGAAGCTGCAGGAGCGCCTGGCGAAGCTCGCCGGTGGCGTGGCCGTCATCAAGGCCGGCGCTGCGACCGAGGTCGAGCTCAAGGAGCGCAAGCACCGCATCGAGGACGCCGTCCGCAACGCGAAGGCGGCCGTCGAGGAGGGCATCGTCCCCGGTGGTGGCGTCGCGCTCATCCAGTCCGGCACGAAGGCGCTCGACGCTCTCTCGCTCGAGGGCGACGAGGCGACCGGTGCGAACATCGTGCGCGTCGCGATCGAGGCTCCGCTGAAGCAGATCGCGCTGAACGCCGGTCTCGAGCCGGGCGTCGTCGCCAACAAGGTGTCCGAGCTCCCCGCGGGCCAGGGCCTGAACGCCGCCAGCGGCGAGTACGGCGACATGTTCGCACAGGGCATCATCGACCCGGCGAAGGTCACGCGTTCCGCGCTGCAGAACGCCGCGTCGATCGCCGGTCTGTTCCTGACGACGGAGGCCGTCGTCGCCGACAAGCCGGAGAAGGCTGCTGCTCCCGCGGGTGACCCCACGGGCGGCATGGACTTCTGATCCTCTGACAGGATCGGAGACCCCGGTCTCACCGACAGAAAGCCCCCGGCTCCGGCCGGGGGCTTTCTGCGTGTCCCTCAGCGGAACAGGCTCGCCGAGTACTGATCTGCGTCGGCGTACTGGGTGGCCACGGCGCCGAGCGAGGTGCCGATACCGTCCAGGACGAGCTCGACGTGCTGCTGGGCGCCCTGCCACTCCTCCGCGCACCCCTGGAACGCCGTGGCGGCGGTGCCGACCCAGGCGGTCTGCAAGTGCCTGAGCTGCGACATGAGGGTGGCGGATTCGGCGCGCAGACGCTCGATGGTGGCGCGCGTCGCGGCTTCGGCCGCGTGGACGGCGTCGGTGTCGACGGTGAAGACGGTCATGGGAACTCCCTTCGAGGAAACCCCGACGATACGCAGGCGGCAGTCCCGGGGCGCCCGGAGAGGGAGCGCGGCACCGCGGACGGGAGAACGCCGCGGTGCGAGCCGACTGTGCAGAAGAGGCGGTTACGGCAGGTCGAGGCGGTCGAGCGGCTGCGTGTCCTCGAGGAGATGCTCCGGGGTCGAGCGCGCCGGCGCCAGTGGCAGCGTCACGGTGAAGGTGGCTCCGCCTCCAGGGCTCTCGGAGACCGCGATGTCGCCGTTCAGAGCCTTGAGGATGGAGGCGACGATGGCGAGCCCGAGACCGGATCCACCGGTCTCCCGTGCCCGGGACGTGTCGGCGCGCCAGAACCGCTCGAAGATCTGCTCCCGGATCTGCGGGGGGACACCCTCGCCGTGATCGACGATCGAGATGCTCGCGGTCCCGGCGACGCGGTCCGAGTCCACCACGATCTCGATCGGACTGTCCTCCGGGGAGAAGCGGCGCGCGTTCCCCAGGAGATTCGTGACCACCTGGCGGACCTTGTTCTCCTCGCCGAGCACGATCGGCGGCGTCCGGACCGGGATGTCCGCGACCTCGGTGAAGTCGATGGCGGGGGGCTGCTCCGCCGTGCGCGGACGGCGGCGCAGCCGCGACAGGGTGGCCCGGGGCCGGGTCTTGGGTGCGGGGTCCTGGGCGATGGGCACCACGGGCGTGCGGATGGGGGCGGTCGGGACGTTCTCGACCGTCCGGTCGATCACGGAGATCACGCGTCCGGGCGCCGCGGCGCGCACGTCGAGGGCGGCGTCGCGGGCGATGGGGCGGAGGTCGAGAGGGACGATCTCCGGCTCGCGCTCCTCGTCCAGCCGTGCGAGCGCGAGGAGATCCTCCACGAGCACGCCCATGCGGATCGCCTCCTTCTCGATGCGCTCCATCGCCCGAGCGGTGTCCTCCTCGCCCTTGATCGCGCCCATGCGGTACAGCTCGGCGTACCCGCGCACGCTGACGAGCGGGGTCCGCAGCTCGTGACTGGCGTCTCCGATGAACCGGCGCATGTGCTGCACCGTGCGGTCGCGTTGGGCGAGGGACCGGTCGACGCGGTCCAGCATCGTGTTGATGGCCGCATTGAGGCGGCCGACCTCGGTGGTCGGCTCCAGGTCGGTGAGCCGCTGTCGGAAGTCGCCGGCGGCGATCGACATGGCGGTCTGCTCCACCTGCCCGAGCCGTCGGAAGGTCAGCGTCACGAGGCCGCGGGTGAGCAGCGCTGCGACGAAGATCGTGATGAGGGCGATGGTGATGTAGATGCCGAAGTACTGACTGATGATGCGGTCGGCTTCGGCGAGGGGGAGCGCCACCATCTGGATGCTGAGCGGGTCGCCCTCCTGCTGCACGACCGCGGCAGCAGCGTGGTAGACGCCGCCGTCCGCGTCCTCGAGCGCGAGGACCTGCTCCTCATTCGCCTGGGCGTCGGAGAGCGAGTACTCGGCGGGGAAGACCGGAGCTCGGCCCGACGCGCTCGGCGCGGTCGCGCGGAGGGTGCCCTCCGCGTCGTAGACCGCGAACGAGAAGTCACGCGGCTTCTCGTCTCTCGGCGTGTAGGTGGTGACGCCGTCGATCGTCGTCGTGTCGAAGTACCGGTTGACGAGGTCGCTGGTCACCAGCGCAGGGAGCTGCGCGTTGATGTTCTCCACCAGGGCGTTCCGCAGCAGCGGTACGGTCCCGATGCCCGCGACGAGGAGGCCGAGCGCGAGGACGGCCACGGTGACGCCGGTGACCTTGGCGCGGAGGCTGATGCGCCGCCACCACGCGGTGACCGCATCCGGCTTGTGCGCCATGCGGTCCTCCCTGCTGCGACGGCGGTGCCGTCCGGGGACGGCGGGTGCGGACTTGACGGTCTCAGACCGTCTTGCCCACCTTGAGCATGTACCCGAAGCCGCGCTTCGTCTGGATCAGCGACTCCTCGGTGTGCGGGTCGATCTTGCGGCGGAGGTACGAGATGTAGCTCTCCACGATGCCGGCATCGCCGTTGAAGTCGTACTCCCAGACATGGTCGAGGATCTGCGCCTTCGACAGCACCCGGTTCGGGTTCAGCATGAGGTAGCGCAGGAGCTTGAACTCGGTCGGGCTCAGGTCGATCGGCTCCTTGCCGACGTGCACGTCGTGCGTGTCCTGGTCCATCGACAGCTCGCCGGCGCGGATGATCGACTCCTCGTCGGCCTGCATCGTGCGGCGGAGGATGGCCTGGGCCCTGGCGACGATCTCGTCCAGGCTGAACGGCTTGGTGACGTAGTCGTCGCCGCCGGCGTTGAGTCCCTCGATCTTGTCCTCCGTGCCGTCCTTGGCCGTGAGGAAGAGGATGGGTGCGGTGAAGCCGGCGCCGCGGAGGCGCTTGGTCACGCTGAACCCGTTCATGTCGGGGAGCATGACGTCGAGGATGATGAGGTCCGGCTCCTCTTCGAGGACGGCGGAGATCGTGGCGGCGCCGTTGGCCACCGTCTTCACCTGGAACCCGGCGAAGCTGAGACCCGTGGAGAGCAGGTCGCGGATGTTGGGCTCGTCGTCGACGACCAGGATGCGCGCAGCAGTCATGACCCCATTATGGTGACTTCGGCCATGCGCGGGCTGATTATCCTGCGGAACGGCGTGGATGCGGTCGATCCGTCGGCAGGTGGATGTGCTGCACAGGCGGTCGGGGGAGGATCGAGGCATGAGTTCGATCGAGGACGCCACCGCCGCCCCCGTCACCCCGTCCGCCGCGTCTCCTGAGGGGTCCGACGGAGGGCTCGAGTACCACCGTCTGGCGCTCCTCCGCCCGCGCCCCCGGTGGTGGAAGCCGCTGCTCACCGGGCTCCTCGGCATCGCGTTCTACCTCGCGATCCTCGTGCTCGTGATCGTGCCGCTGGTCGTCGTGTCCGCCCTCGTCCCGGGCTGGGCGGCGGAACTGCAGATGATGTTCCGGACCACCGCCTACTTCCAGCTCGACCGTCCGTGGCTCCTCGTGGCGCTCGTGCTCCCGCTCATCCTCATGATCCCGGCGCTGCTGCTCGCCTCGCGGGTGGTGCAGGGGCGGGGCGTCGGCCTGCTCTCCTCGGTCACCGGGCGGCTGCGGATGGGGTGGCTCGGCCGGACCCTCGTGCTGGCGCTCGCCGTGTTCGTGGTCTACTTCGCCGTGGTGCTCGGCTGGTCGGCCGCCGCCGGCGACGCGGTGACGCCCGACTTCTCCCACCCGGGGCTGCTGCTCATGGTGGTGCTCCTGCTCGTGCTGATCCCGTTCCAGGCCGCAGCGGAGGAGTACGTCTTCCGGGGGTACCTCATGCAGCTCGTCGGGAGCTGGCTGAGGCACCCCGCCTTCGCGATCCTGCTGCCGGTGCCGCTGTTCGTGCTGGGGCACGGCTACGACGTCTGGGGTGCGGCGAGCGTCGGCCTCTTCGCCGTCGTCGCCGCCTGGCTGACGTGGCGCACGGGCGGTCTGGAGGCGGCGATCTCGCTCCACATCGTCAACAATCTGCTGATCTTCCTGCTCGGCTCCGTCGCCGTGGTCGATGCGAACGCGACCTCGGGCACGCCCGTCGATCTCCTCGGCTCCGCGCTGGCGATGCTCGTCTTCGCCGTCGTCGCCGACCGCTGGGCCCGCCGCCGGGGCATCGAGCGGACCGCAGCGATCACCGACGGCGCCGCGGGCACGCATCAGCTCCCGCGGATGCTGCGCGGCTGAGCGGCCGTCACCGCCGTCAGGCGGCGATCGCCTCGGCGTCCATGATCGTGTAGCTGTACCCCTGCTCCGCGAGGAACCGCTGCCGGTTCTGCGCGTAGTCCTGGTCGATCGTGTCGCGTGCCACGAGCGTGTAGAAGCTCGCGGTGTGGCCGGACTGCTTCGGACGGAGAAGGCGCCCGAGACGCTGGGCCTCCTCCTGCCGGGAGCCGAACGAGCCGGACACCTGGATGGCGACCGATGCCTCGGGGAGGTCGATGGAGAAGTTCGCGACCTTGGACACCACGAGCAGCGAGATGTCGCCCTCCCGGAATGCCCGGTACAGCTCTTCCCGCTCCTCGACCGGAGTGGACCCGGTGATCTGCGGGGCATCGAGCGCCTGCGAGAGCGCGTCGAGCTGGTCGAGGTACTGGCCGATGACGAGGATCTGCTCGCCCTGGTGAGCCGCGATCAGCTCGCGCACCGCGTCGATCTTGGCCGGGGCGGAGGCCGCGAGCCGGTAGCGCTCGTCGTCGGTGGCCGCCGCGTACTCCAGGCGGTCCGCCGGGGGAAGGTCGACTCGCACCTCGAAGCAGGCGGCGGGGGAGATGAAGCCCTGCGCCTCGATCTGCTTCCAGGGGGCGTCGAAGCGCTTCGGGCCGATCAGGCTGAAGACGTCGCCCTCGCGGCCGTCCTCGCGGACCAGGGTCGCGGTGAGGCCGATCCGGCGGCGGGCCTGGAGGTCGGCGGTGAGCTTGAACACGGGCGCCGGCAGCAGGTGCACCTCGTCGTACACGATGAGGCCCCAGTCCAGCGCGTCGAGGAGGGCGAGGTGCGCGTACTCGCCCTTCCGCTTCGCGGTGAGGATCTGGTACGTCGCGATCGTGACGGGTTTGACCTCCTTGGCCTGCCCGGAGTACTCGCCGATCTCCTCGGGGGTGAGGCTGGTGCGCTTGAGCAGCTCGTCCCGCCACTGCCGCGCGGACACCGTGTTCGTCACGAGGATGAGGGTCGTCGTCTTGGTGGCCGCCATGGCCCCGGCGCCGACGATCGTCTTGCCCGCACCGCAGGGGAGCACGACCACGCCGGAGCCGTCCTTCGAGAAGGCGTCGACGGCGTCCTGCTGATACGGACGGATGGCCCACCCGTCCTCGGCGAGCTCGATCTCGTGAGGGGTTCCTGGCGTGTAGCCGGCGAGGTCCTCCGCCGGCCAGCCGATCTTCAGCAGCTCCTGCTTGATCTGCCCGCGGGCCCAGGCGTCCACGACGAACGTCTCCGGGGTCGGGTGCCCGATGAGCAGCGGCTGGATGCGCTTGTTGTTCGCGACCTGGGCCAGCACGGCGGGGTCGGTCGAGCGCAGGATGAGCACGCCTTCATCGTCGCGCTCGATGACCAGGCGGCCGTACCGGTTGACCGTCTCGCGCAGGTCGACGGCGACCGAGGGCGGGACGGGAAAGCGCGACCACCGGTCGAGCGTCTCCAGCATGTCCTCGGCGGTATGTCCGGCGGCGCGGGCGTTCCACAGCCCGAGCCGCGTGATCCGGTAGGTGTGGATGTGCTCGGGTGCGCGCTCCAGCTCGGCGAAGATCGCGAGCTCGTGGCGGGCGCTCTCGGCGTCGGCGTGGGCGACCTCGAGGAGCACGGTGCGGTCGCTCTGGACGATCAGGGGGCCATCAGACATAGCTGACCAGTCTACCGGCCCGTGGCTGCACGGGGCCTAGGTCGGGACGACGGTCGCGGCGCGGATGCTCGACACGGGCAGGGTGCGCTCGACATCGGCCGC
The DNA here is from genome assembly GCF_058140415.1 of Microbacterium sp. C-MGS6. Lineage (NCBI taxonomy): Bacteria > Bacillati > Actinomycetota > Actinomycetes > Micrococcales > Microbacteriaceae > Microbacterium > Microbacterium sp. C-MGS6. Next base: position 2,591,360 of record NZ_CM176934.1, on the reverse strand, counting down.
CCTGTCCCTTCCCCGCAGCCGTCCGCCGCCGATCCCGGTGGCCTCGAGGAGGAGGTCCCTGGTGGATCCGTCCGGCATGCCGACCGTCACCCGCAGCACGGCCTTCGCGCGCACCGCCGCCTCCAGCTCCCTGTCCAGCCACGCGGCGTCCGCGTCGGGTCCCTGGCGTTCGCGCAGCCGCGCGATCAGCGGTGCGTAGTCGGGGGCGGGGGCGGGGTCGGGTACGGCAGCCGGGTGTCGCGTGCGTACAGCGACGGTCCCGTCGCGATCGACGAGGGTCGCGGGGTACCTGGCGTCGGTCAGCGCCCAGTAGACCGTGTCCTGCCCGACCTTGGTCGTCAGCGAGCCGACGTGCGCGGTGAGCCCGAGCGGCCGGAGCGACTGGTCGACCGCCATGGCTTCGAGGAGGTGCGCGTCCGTGCTCTCCACCCGCGTGCGCCCCGTCTCCTCGTCCACGGAGACCCGCACGAGTCCGTGGCGTTGGCCGGTCTGCGCGACGAGGTAGCCGAGGGGCTGCGGAATGCCCGTGAGCGAGATCTCGCCGAGGAACCCCAGGATCGAGGCCTCGTCCTCCCCTGCGGCGAACGCATGTGCGACCGACTCCGTGGTGAAGCGGTACGACGAGGCCTGGGAGGCGGACTCCCGACGGGCCATGGTCCGCAGCCGCACGTCCAGGGCAGGCTGCAGGGGGCCCGGCGCGATCGCGGTGAGGTCGTTCTGGAGGAAGATCCGGTCCACCTCCGCGGGTAGGAGCGCCGAAAGGGCGGAGGGATCGGCCGCCTCGCCGCGCCGCAGCGCCGCGGACCACGGGGGCTCGGAGCCGTCCTCCGCGATGAGGCCGAGAAGACGAGCGGCCTCGAACTGTCGAGCCGCCTCCTCCGGCCAGGCCGGATCCCAGGGATGGGCGAGGGGCCATTGACTCGGCGGCAGCCACCCTCCCGTCGCCGTGCGGATCCCGCGGGGGAGCGTGTCACGGAAGGCGGTGGCCAGGAGGTTCCAGCGTGCGGGCGCGGGGGAACGGAGCCAGTCCTCAGCGGCCGGGGTGGTGCGCAGCAGGCGCTCGACGGGAGCGGCGAGACCGGCGCGCACGGCGAGCGCCACCAGCGGATCGACGCTCTCGACATCGAGGCCCGTCTCGGTGAGCTGACGCTTCTGGCCCGCGCTCACCGCACCGCCCATGAGGAGGGTGAACGGCTGCTCCCTGGCGAGGAGCAGGATGTCGGCGAGCACGCCGACGGTGGTGAAGGCGCGCTCCGCGGCGTGCGCGGAGACGGACTCCTCCGCTGCCGGTGCGGGGGTCTCGTCGAGGGGAGCAGGCCGAGACCTCCCGGCCACCGCCTCGGCGACGGGCGGGTGCGGTGTGCCGTCGGCGCGGAGCAGGGCGAGCGCGGTCAGACGCTCGCGGCCGGCGCCGGCTCCGTCTCCCGCCACGGCGTCGACGAGCGCGGCGGCCTCCGCGGCGGTCAGAGCGGGCAGCGCACGGCCGATCGACGCGGCGTCCAGCAGGGCCTCGGCCGCGTCGAAGAGATCCTGCCAGGCGACATCGGGACGCACACCGCGCGCGGTCAGCAGCGCCGTCAGCTCGTCATCGCTCGCCGCGGCCAGGTCGTCGGCCAACGGGCGTGCGTGCGTGCTCATCGATGCGGCCTCAGCGACGCGACTCGGCGCGACCCTTCCGCACGAAGCTCATCACCAGCAGCACGATGATCATGACGAAGGCGAGCGGCAGCCCCCAGTAGGGGATCGCGGCGATCACCGGCCACAGGCCCTCACCGAACGCGGCCCTGTCCATGCCGAGCGCGGTGCCGATGATGATGACGAAGAAGCAGATCACCGACGCGGCCGCGATACCGAGCGCGGTGAACGCCAGGATGCGGTCGATCCGACGGATGGGGACCTCCGGTCCGGGACTCTGCGTACTCATCCGCCCCAGCCTACTCGCACGCGCGGGAGCGGTTCCGTTCCGCCCGTGACCGGTAGGCTGGGGGACACGCGCACGAGCGCGCTCCGTCCGCATTCGATCCAGCGAGGTTCTCCCATGCCCACCGGCAAGGTCAGGTTCTACGACGAAGACAAGGGTTTCGGCTTCATCGCCAGCGATGACGGCCAGGACGTCTTCCTGCACGCCTCCGCGATGCCGGCCGGCACCGCGGTGAAGGCGGGTGCGCGCGTGGAGTTCGGCGTGGCCGACGGCAAGCGCGGTCTCCAGGCGCTGTCGGTCCGGGTGCTCGAAGCGCCGCCCAGTCTCGCGAAGGCGAAGCGCAAGCCCGCCGACGACATGGCGATCATCATCGAGGATCTCGTGAAGCTCCTCGACGGCATCGGCGGCGACCTGCGCCGCGGCCGCTACCCCTCCTCGAGCCACGGCCGCAAGATCGCGGCCGTCCTGCGCAAGGTCGCCGATGACCTCGAAGCCTGACGCCGACGCGCGGCTCGTCGAGGCGCACGACCTCGCGCTCGCCGCCCTGCGCGAGATCACCCCTGCCGCCACGGTCGGGCCGGCTGCCGGCTTCACGCCGGAGGAGGACGGATCCGTCTCCCTGCGATTCGAGAACCGGCTCCCCGGCTACCCCGGCTGGTACTGGACGGTGACGGTCGCCCGTGTCGAGGACGAGGAGCCCACCGTCCTCGAGGTCGAGCTGCTCCCCGGCGACGGTGCTCTGCTGGCCCCGGAGTGGGTGCCGTGGGCGGAACGCCTCGCCGAGTACCGCGCACACCAGGCGGAGCTGGCCGAGGCCGCCGCTGCCGGTGGTGAGAACGCCGACGGGGAAGAAGAGGACGCTGACGGCGACCTCGACGACGACGGCATCGACGATGACGAACTCGACGAGGACGGCTCCGACATCCTCCATGCCGGAGACCTCGACGGCGTGGACATCGACGAGCTCGACCCGTCCGATCAGGACGACGAGCTCGACGCGTCCGACGAGGACGACGAGGACGACGAGGCAGAGGACTCCGAAGACGACGACGCCGACGCCCGCGATGCGGACGCCGGCGACGAAGAGGAGTGAGGCGGACGCTCAGCCGCCCAGGTTCTCCTGCACGAAGTCGATGGCCCGGATGAGCTGACGCACGTCCTCCGGCTCGATCGAGACGAACGTCGCCACCCGCAGCTGGTTGCGGCCGAGCTTGCGGTACGGCTCGGTGTCGACGATGCCGTTGGCGCGGAGCGCCTTGGCGATCGCCGCGGCGTCGACGCTGTCGTCGAAGTCGATCGTCGCGACCACGGGTGAGCGGTGCGCCGGGTCGGTGACGAAGGGGGTCGCGACGGCGGACGCCTCCGCCCAGTCGTAGAGCGCCGACGATGACTCCGCCGTGCGCGTAGCGGCCCAGGCGAGACCGCCGTTGCCGAGGATCCACCGCAGCTGGTCGTCCAGGAGGAGCAGCGTCGTGAGCGCAGGGGTGTTCAGCGTCTGGTTGAGCCGCGAGTTGTCCACCGCGTGCTTCAGGCTCAGGAACTCCGGGATGTAGCGTCCCGAGGCGGCGATCCGCTCGATGCGGTCGATCGCGGCCGGAGACACGGCGGCGAACCAGAGTCCGCCGTCCGAGCCGAGGTTCTTCTGCGGGGCGAAGTAGTAGACGTCGGCCTGCGTCATGTCGACGTCGATGCCCCCCGCGGCGCTCGTCGCGTCGATCACCGTCAGGGCACCGTCGGCGCGGACGCGCTCGATCGGCGCGGCCACGCCGGTCGAGGTCTCATTGTGCGGCCACGCGTAGACGTCGACGCCGTCGACCGGTTCGGCCGCGCTCCGCGATCCGGGCTCGGCGGAGCGGACATCCGGCGCCTCGAGCCAGGGGGCTCCTGCCGCCTTGGCGAACTTGCCGCCGAACTCGCCGAACACGAGGTTCTGGCTGCGTCGCTCGATCAGGCCGAAGGCCGCGGCGTCCCAGAACGCCGTCGAGCCGCCGTTGCCCAGGATGATCTCGTATCCCTCGGGGAGACGGAAGAGAGCGGCGAGCTGCTCGCGGACGCTGCCGACGAGGTTCTTCACCGGTGCCTGGCGGTGCGAGGTCCCGAGGACGGAGGCCCCCGTCGTGACGAGCGCCTCGAGCTGCGCGCCGCGCACCTTCGAGGGGCCGCAGCCGAAGCGGCCGTCTGTGGGCAGGAGGTCACGGGGAATCTCGATCGCCATGGCTAGATTCTAGGGGGATCCCGCCGTTCCTCCCGTCCGCGACCCCGTCCGATGTCGCCGGAGGAATGTAGGCTTGCCTAAGAACTTCCGGAGGGCCCACATGACGGATCTGATCGACACCACGGAGATGTATCTCCGCACCATCCTCGAACTCGAGGAGGAGAACATCGTGCCGCTGCGGGCGCGCATCTCGGAGCGCCTCGGGCACTCCGGACCGACGGTCTCGCAGACCGTCGGTCGCATGGAGCGCGACGGCCTCGTCGTGGTGTCCGAGGACCGCACGCTCGAGCTCACCGACGCCGGGCGCCGCAAGGCCGTCGACGTGATGCGCAAGCACCGCCTCGCCGAGCGTCTGCTGTCGGACGTGATCGGGCTGGACTGGGCCTTCGTGCACGAGGAGGCCTGTCGCTGGGAGCACGTCATGAGCGAGCAGGTGGAGCGTCGTCTCGTCGAGCTGCTCGGGCACCCCACCGAGTCGCCGTACGGCAACCCGATCCCCGGTCTCGACCAGCTCGGCGACCTTCCCGCCCGCACCTTCGACGAGGGTGTGATCGGTCTCGTGCAGCGGCTGAACGCCGCAGGCGAGCCGGTCGAGGGGACGGTCCGCCGTCTCGCCGAGCCGGCCCAGGTCGACCCGGAGCTCCTGGAGCAGCTGCGTGACGCGGGCGTCGTGCCCGGGGCCCGCGGCGACTTCCGCTTCAACGAGGGCTATGTGCTCATCCAGATGGACGGCAAGGAGGAGGGTCTCGAGCTCCCCGTGGAGCTGGCCTCGCACATCTTCCTCGTCGGCGAACCGGCCTGAGAAGGCCTCACCGAGGATTGTCAGTTTCCCAGGGTGACATGATCGTTATCTTCCGGTAACCTCGGTCAGGTCCTCAGCGAAGAAGCCCGCTGGGGGCGAACCGCGAAGATCCGCCTTCCGGCTCGTCGTCTTCCCGACAGGGACGCACTCGAACCCGAGTAGTGCATCTCTGCCCTGGGGCAGAACGTCGACGGGCCAGCACCACCCGAGGTGCGAGGGCTCAGGAGGACCACGTTTTGGCCGCAGACATCGAACCGACCGCGAAGACATCTGAAGATCGAGTACCCGCCCGGCGCACCGGTGCACGGGTCAGTGCTCGGAAGATCGCAGCCCCCCTCCGGTCGGTGGCGATCTTCGGTGCTGTCGGCGCTCTCGTCGCCGCTGTCGCGCTGCCCGCCTACGCGGCGTCCAAGCCGACGGACGCCACGGCGCAGACCGTGCAGCAGCTCGCCGCGGTCGACGCGCAGTCGCTCGTCGTCGCGTCGGAGGCCACGGCCGCTCCGCTCGTGCGTGGTGCCTTCAGCGCGACCACGCCGGAGGAGATCGAGAAGAAGAAGGCCGAAGAGGCCGCCGCCGCCGCGGCGCGGGCCGCCGCTGCCGCTGCCTCCGCGTCCGCGTCCGCACCCTCGTCCGGCACCTTCAACACGGCCGGCTACGCACTCGTCGCTCCCGGCTCCGGCCAGGTCCGCTACCCGCTGCCGCTCGGCTCCTGGAACGTCAGCCGCACCGTCGGCGGCGGCCACAACGGCGCCGACATGCTCGCGCCCGCCGGCACGCCGATCTACGCCGCCGCGGCCGGCGTCGTGCGCGCCTCCGCCGAGAGCATCGGCGGCTACGGCGTCGCCGTCATGCTGGACAGCGTCGTGGGCGGTCAGCAGGTCCAGACCACGTACGGACACATGCTCTACGGGTCGCGCCAGGTGCAGGCCGGGCAGACCGTCGCCGCCGGACAGCTGATCGGCTATGTGGGCAGCACGGGACGGTCGACCGCGAACCACCTCCATTTCGAGGTCTGGATCAACGGCGGCCTCGTCGAGCCGATGTCCTGGCTCTCCGTCAACGCCGGCTGACCGGGACACGTTCTCGAGCATTCATCTCCCGTTCCGCCCCGGTCCTCGCGGGATGGGTTAGCCTGAACCCGTCGTCATACAGGCGGGAGAGGCTGATGGAGCGAACACCGAGCATCCGAACCATGGACGCTCTCGGTCGTCACGTCCTTCGGCATTGCCCGCAGGGATGCCGCGGTGCTGCCGCGCGCGAAAGGCGCCGTCTGTAGACGGCGCCTTTTCTCGTCCCTGCGAACACTCCTCCTCCTGCACGACGTCGTGTGAGTCGAGAGTGCCGGGAAGCCGTCCCGGCGGATCGAGAGGATGACGAATGCGCACACTGGTCCTGAACGCCGGATACGAGCCCTTGGCGATCGTGTCCTTCAAGAGAGCCCTCGTCCTGGTCATGAACGACAAGGCGACGGTCATCGAGAGAGTCGAGGACGACCCCGTCTGGGGAACCCACGGCGTCTACGATCGCCCGGCGGTGATCATCCTCTCCCGCTACGTGCGCGTCCCCCTGAGCCGTCGCGTGCCGGTCACCCGCCGCGGGGTCCTGCGGCGCGACGGGCATCGCTGCGGATACTGCGGCAAGGCCGCGGCGACGATCGACCACGTCCTGCCCCGCTCGCGCGGCGGCGCGGACTCCTGGGAGAACCTCGTCGCCTGCTGCCTGCGCTGCAACAACCTCAAGAGCAACCGCACCCCGCAGGAGATGCGGTGGCAGTTGCGGTTCACGCCGCGCCCGCCGCACGGGACGGCGTGGACGGTGCGCGGGGTGGAGCGCAGCGATCCCCGCTGGGAGCCCTACCTCGCCCTCGCCGCGTGAGAGCCAGCGCGAGGGCGCGCAACCGTGGTCCCGTAGACTGGCTGTGCGCCCTCGTAGCTCAGCAGGATAGAGCAGCCCTCTCCTAAAGGGCAGGTCGCAGGTTCGAATCCTGTCGAGGGCACCCCCGCTTCCGCATGCGTCAGGGCTGCCCGCGCCGCCACAGCTTCGACGGCCACCAGATGGTCTTCCCGATGTCGTAGGCGAGTGCGGGCACGAGGAGCGAACGCACCACGAACGTGTCCAGCAGCACGCCGAACGCGACGATGAACGCGAGCTGCACGAGGAAGAGGATCGGGATCACCGACAGTGCCGCGAACGTCGCCGCCAGCACCAGCCCGGCGGAGGTGATGACGCCGCCGGTGATGGAGAGCCCGCGGAGGATGCCCTCCCTCGTCCCGTGCTGCTTCGACTCCTCCCGCACCCTCGTCATGAGGAAGATGTTGTAGTCGATGCCCAGGGCGACGAGGAACACGAAGCCGTAGAGCGGGACCGCGGGGTCGGCACCGGGGAAGTCGAAGATGCCGTTGAACACCAGCGCCGAGACGCCCATCGCCGTACCGAAGGACAGCACCGTCGTGAGGATCAGCAGCACCGGCGCCAGGATCGAGCGCAGGAGCAGCATCAGGATGATCATGATGACGACGAGGATCACCGGGATGATGAGGTTGCGGTCGTGGATGGACGCGTCGTTCGTGTCGATCGAGGTGGCCGTCACCCCGCCCACCACGGCTCCGATGTCGTCGAGCTCTCCGCGCAGCTCGCGCACGGTGGAGGCGGCCGCGGCGGAATCGGCCGCATCCGTCAGCGTCCCCTGCAGGAGCACCTGGCCGTCGACCGTCGTGGGCTCCGGAGCGGGGGTCCCGGGAGGGCCGACGGCCGTGATCCCGTCCGTCGTCACCGGGGCGGACCCGCTCGGGGAATCGGCCGCGGTGACGGTCACCCCGTCGATCCCGTCGTTCGCGAGGAGCACGTCGGCGGCATCCTGCAGGCGGTCCTCGTCCACGATCACGGAGACGGGGCTCCCTGAGCCGCCGGGGAAATGCTCACCGAGTGCGACCTGACCGTCGCGCGCCTCCGACGCTCCGAGCACCAGGTCGGACTGCGGGACGCCCTGTGCGTCGAGCTGTGTGACGCCGGCCGCGCCGGCGAGGAGGACGAGGGTGGTCGCGATCCAGATGACGCGGGGGCGCTTCTTGATGAGGCCCGACAGTCGCGCCCAGAGGCCGGTGGTGCGCATGCCGTGCTCCTCGGCCACGACCTCGGGCTCGAACCGGGGACGCCGGGGCCAGAAGACCGCGCGTCCGAACAGCAGCAGCAGCGCGGGCAGGAGCGTGAGGGCCGAGAGCATCGCGAACACGATGCCGATCGCCGCGACCGGGCCGAGCGTGCTGTTCGACTTCAGGTCGCTGAGCAGCAGGCACAGGAGTCCCGCGATCACGGTGCCCCCGGAGGCGACGATCGGTTCGACCGATCCCTTCCACGCGGCGAGGAGGGCGACGCCCTTGTCCTGCGCGACCCGCAGCTCCTCCCGGAACCGCGCGACGAACAGGAGCGCGTAGTCGGTGGCGGCGCCGATCACGAGGATGAAGAGGATCCCCTGGGTCTGCCCGCTGAGCAGCAGGATCTCCCATTTCGCCAGCCACCACACGACGAGGAGCGCGACGCACAGCGCGAACAGGCTCGTGGAGAGCACGACGAGCGGCAGCAGGAACGAACGGTAGACGAGGACGAGGATCACGAGTACGGCGAGCAGGGCGACACCGAGCAGGAGTCCGTCGATGCCGGCGAACCCGGCGGCGAGGTCGGCTGTGAAGCCTGCCGGCCCCGTGATGTAGACCGTGATGTCGTCCGGTACCGCCGCGCGCAGCTCGTCGCCGAGAGCGGCGGTGGCATCGCTGAGCTCGGCGTCGCCGTCGATCGGGATGAAGGCCTGCACGGCCCGGCCGTCCTCGGAGGGGAGCGCGGGGGAGACGTCGTCAGTGACCCCCTCCACGTCCGGGGCGTCCGCCACGGCGGCGGAGATCGCCTCGAGTTCGGACGGCGTCAGCTCCTCCTCGGAGGTGAAGACCGCGATCGCCGGGATCGCGTCGCTGTCGGTGAACTCACCGAGGAGCTGCTGCACCGTCGTGGCGTCCGCGGACTCCGGCAGGTACGTCGTCTGATCGTTGGACGACACCTCGTCGACCTTGCCGAACAGCGGACCGCCGAAGGAGGCACCCGCCAGCCACACCAGGATGAGGGCGACCGGGAGGAACACGCGCAGCCAGGAGTGGCGTCGGGTGCGCTCGCGGGTCGGCGGCGTCGGTGCGGGGGCGGGGCGGGACATCGGGGTCCTTTCGGGAGAGGGGGCGGGGCGCGAAGGGTCAGGAGACCCAGGCGAGGATGAGGATCATCGTGGCGAGGAAGCCGGCGATGTAGTTGAGTGCGATGAACCGGCGCCAGGCGCGGTTGGTCCCGGCCGACGTCTCGTCGGTGACGTTCCACCACGGCGCGGCGTTGACGATGTAGGGCAGCGCCAGCACGGCGGCGAGCGGTCCCGGCCACGGGGTCAGCAGCATCGCACCGCCGGCGACGGCCCACAGCACGAGGGAGAGCCGGACGGTCGCCCTCGCGCCGATCACGGTCGCGATGGAGGAGATGCCACCCTCGCGATCGGGCCCGATGTCCTGCACGGCACCGAACGCGTGAGCGGCCATGCCCCAGAGGAAGAACGCGACGAGCACGAGGACGCTGGTCGTGGTGACGGGCGCTCCGGCGAGGGAGAGGCCGACGAGGGCGGGGCTGACGAAGTGCGTGCTGGAGGTCACGGAGTCCAGGAACGGGCGCTCCTTGAAGCGCAGCACCGGAGCCGAGTAGGCGAGGACGGCGAAGACGCTCACGGCGAGCCACAGCCACGACGCCGGGGTGCCGACGGCGAAGAGGTAGACCAGGAACGGTACGTTCGTGGCGGCCGCCGCCCACAGCGTCGCGCGGTGGATGCGCGGGGACAGCAGCGCGCCCTCGATCCCGCCCTTGCGGGGGTTCGCCAGGTCGGAGGCGTAGTCGAAGACGTCGTTGATGCCGTACATCGCGAGGTTGTACGGCACCAGGAAGTACAGGGTGCCGATCACGAAGGTCGCGTCGATCTCCCTGGTGCTCAGCAGGTAGGCGGCGGCGAAGGGGAAGGCCGTGTTGATCCAGCTGATCGGCCGGGACGAGAGGAGGATCTGGGCGATGTCGTGGCCGATGCCGCCGCGGGAGGTCTTCTCCGTCATGCGTGCTCCTCCCGGTCTGCGGCGGTGCGCGTCCGGGATCGGCGCGCGCGCAGGGCGGTCCACAGCGCGGGGAGCAGCAGCACCCCGGCCAGCGGATACGCGAAGTCCTCGAGCGGCGCGAGACCGATGTGCACGCCGGCGAGCTGCGTCGGCGCGTAGTGGAACAGCCCGGTGGCGATCATGACGGTGTCGAACACGGCGGTCAGCACGAGGAGAGCGAGCGCGGTGAGCGTGAGGGCGCCGAGGTGCGGGGTGCGCCGCGCTCCGACGCAGAGGGCGACCGCGGCCAGAGCGGCGACGGCGAGGAACACGGCGGACAGCTGCAGGTAGGTCATCGCGCCGCTCCCTCCCCTGCGCTGACCCGACGGCGATCCAGAAGCCGGACGGCGCCGCCGTGGAGCACCATCGTGCAGACGACGAGGAAGATCAGGAAGATCGGCTCCTCCAGGGGGAGCTCCGGAGCCAGGACGATACCCGTGGCGATCGCCGCCTCGCCGCGGAAGAAGATCCCCGCCGCGATGCCGGCCACGTCCCAGACGAGGAAGAAGGCGAGTCCGACGATCGTGACGATGGCCGCCGCCACGGCATCCCGCCAGAAGAAGAGACGGAACCGCCAGTCGAGCAGCAGCATGCAGCCGAGGGAGACGAGCAGGGCGGTCAGGTAGATCGCGCCCATCATGCCTTCTCGGGTGTGGGGGTTCGGGTGGCCGGCTCCGGCAACGGGCCGGGCGAGTGGTCGCCTCGGATGCGCTTGAGCACGATCTCGGCGCTGATGAGGCACATCGGCACGCCGACGCCGGGCGCGGTGGTCGCTCCGGCGTAGTACAGCCCCCGCACGCGCCGGGAGGCGTTCTGCGCGCGGAACATGGCGCTCTGCGAGAGGATGTGCGCGGGGCCGAGCATCCCGCCCCGCCACGAGTGGTAGTCGTCGCGGAAGTCGGCCGGACCCACCGTCTCCCTGACCACGATCCGCTCGCGCAGGTCGGGGATCCCCGACCACGCTGCGATCATGTCGATCGCGGCGTCCGCGGCCTTCTCGACCTTCGGCGAGCCGGCGCCGTCGCTCCCGCCGTGGCCGAGCTCGACGTCGGCCGGGACCGGGATCAGGACGAAGAGGTTCTCGTGCCCGTCCGGCGCGACCCCCGCGTCCGTCGCGCTGGGCCGACAGACGTAGGTGGACGCCGGCGTGGGGACGCCGGGGGTGCGACCGAAGATCGCGTCGAAGTTCGCATCCCAGTCGTCGGTGAAGAACAGCGAGTGATGGGGGAGCTCGGGCAGGGTCCCGCGGACGCCGAGCATCACGAGCACGCCGCCGGGTCCGCTCGTGCGCCGCGCCCACCAGGACTCCGGATAGGACTGCAGCGTGGGAGGCAGCAGCGCCGTCTCGGTGTGGTGGAGGTCGGCGCCGGAGACGACGATGTCCGCGTCCTCGACGTGCTGATGGCCGTCGCGATCCGTCCAGCCGACACCGGTCACGTGGGTCGCACCGTCCGCGTCCTGCGTGCGGATCCCGGTGACCTCGGCACCCGTGACGATCCGCGCGCCGGCATCCTGGGCCAGCGCCGCCAACCGCTCGACGACACGCCAGAAGCCGCCCTGCGGATACAGCACGCCCTGGTCGAGGTCGAGCGCGCTCATCAGGTGGTACATCGCCGGCGCCGTCCGCGGGTCGGTGCCCAGGAAGACGGCGGGGTAGCCGAGGATCTGCCGCAGCACCGGGTGCCGGAAGCGCCGGGCGGCGAAAGCCTGGAGGCGGGTGCCGAGCAGCGAGAACAGTCGCGGCAGCGCGCGCACCACCTCGGGAGCGGCGAGCGTCCTGGTGCGGGTGAACGGGTTGTAGAGGAAGTACCGCCTCGCCATGGAGCCGGCATCGTGGGCGGAGGCGAGATAGGTCTCGAGTGCCGCTGCGGAGCCCGGTTCCATCGACTCGAACAGCGCGGACACGGCTTCCCGCCCGGCGGGCACCGTCACGGGGTCGTCGCCGGACTCGGGCGAGCGGAAGACGCGGTACCCCGGATCCAGCAGCGTCAGGTCGAGCTGCTCCTCGGTGGTGGTCCCCATCATCGCGAAGTAGTGGTCGAAGACCTCGGGCATGAGGTACCACGACGGGCCGGAGTCGAATCGGAAACCATCGCGCTCGATGGTGCCCGCCCGTCCGCCGACGCGGTCGTTCTTCTCCAGCACCACGACGTCATGTCCGTCGCGCGCGAGCAGCCCGGCCGTGGCCAGACCGGCCACGCCCGCGCCGATGACGACGACGCGGCTCATCGGTCCCGCTCCAGGGCCGTGACGAGGACGGCGCGCGCAGCGAGCAGCGCCTTGATCGGGTCCGGCACGCGCACCCGGCGGCGGTACAGCTCCGCAGCCGGCGTGCGTGCGACGCGGTGCGTCAGAGCGGCGAAGAGGGCGAGGGCGCTCCGGACAGCGGCACGGGCGTCCTTCGGGAGCAGCGGGATCGCGGCTCTCGCGTCGGCGAGCTGACGGTGGACGGTGTCGACCCAGGCGTCGCGGTCGGCGTCGGCGAGAGGTTCCGTGCCGCCGAGGTAGCCGCGCTGCAGGCGGTCGGTGTCGTCGGCGAGGTCACGGAGGAAGTTCACGTTCTGGAACGCGGCGCCCAGCCGACGCGCTCCGCGGTCGAGGATGTCGAGCTCCTCCGGCGTCCGCGTGGCGTCGCGCAGGAAGACCCGCAGGCACATCAGGCCGACGACCTCCGCCGAGCCGTAGACGTACGCGGCGTGTGCGTCGGCGTCATAGGCCGTGAAGCCGGACGGGCCGGTGATGTCGGCCCTCATCGAGTCGAAGAACGGCTGGGTGAGGTCTTCGCCGATCCCGCACTCGCGCGCCGTTCGCGCGAACGCATGCAGGATGAGATCGCTGCTGTAGCCGGTCCGCATGGAGCGATGGGTCTCCGTGATGTAGGAGTCCAGGGCCGCGGCCTGTGCACCCGCATCGAGTCCGGCCTCGGCGGCGACGCCGTCAACGATCTCGTCCGCGATGCGCACCATGGCGTAGATGTTGCGCACGTGCTGGCGATGGCGTCGCCCGAGAAGACGCGTCGCCAGTCCGAACGACGTCGAGTAGGTGCGGATGACGTCGGATGTCGCGATCTCGGCAGTCCGGCTGAAGCGTCGCAGCGCCGCGTCGTCGCGGGGCTCGGGAGGGGTCGCGGTCATCGGCTGCGGCCCTCGATCCGGTCGGCCAGAGCGAGGATGATGCGTCCGGCGTCGGCCGAGAGCGTGCCCGCCTCCTCGGCTTCCGCCAGGACCGTCGACACGGCCGCGAGCTGCTCCTCCACGAGTCCTCGGACGAATCCCTCCGCGCCGCACTCGCGGAGGCGGTCGCGCATCTCCGCCGCGTCGTCGATGCTGAGGTCGTTCTCGCCGAACCGCAATTCGATGCCGGGCCAGTGGCTGGTCATCCGGGCGTACGCGATGATCGCGGTCTCCTTGCCCTCGCGGAGATCGGAATACGGGTCCTTGCCGTGAGCGTCCGGGTCCCCGAACACCGACAGCAGATCGTCCTGCAGCTGGTAGGCGAGACCGAGGTGGCCGCCGATCTCGGTCAGCTGCTCCTCGGCGGCGGTCGGAGCGCCGGACAGGATAGCCGCCGCGCGGAGCGGGAGGACGAACGAGTAGGCGGCGGTCTTCGACGCGCTGGTGGCGAGGATGGTGCGGAGGTCGGCCGCGATGATGCCGTCGCTGAGGGCGACGTCGGAGTGCTCCCCGGCGACGGTCTCGAACACGGTCGTCTCGAGGAGAGCGAGGAGCCGCTCCCGTCGCGGCGCGGGGACGTCGGCACGGGCGAAGCCGAGCACGGCGGTGGAGAGCAGGAGGTCTCCGAGGAGGATGGCGCTCGAGCGGCCCCAGTGCAGCGCCGTATCGCCGGCCTCGTCGGGGCGACGGGAGACCAGGGAGCCGATGAGATTGGGACGGCGGCGGCGGGTGAGGTCGCCGTCGATGACGTCGTCGTGCAGGAGGAACGCGAAATGCAGCAGCTCGACATGAGCGGCCACGTCGATCGCCCGCGCCGTGTCCTTCTCCGTGAGGGGGGTCGTGGCGAGTGCGGACAGCAGGTCCATGAGCATGCGCGGGCGCAGGAGCTTCCCGCCGAGGGCGTGCTCGGCGGCCGTGTGCCACAGGGCGGCGAACTCCGCCCCGTAGTGCTCGGCGGCGGCAGTGCGCTCGGCGAACCGTCGTCGCAGCACCGCCTCGATCCTGGTGCCGAGGTCTTCTTCTGTCACCATGACCGCCATGGCTCAGACCTCCCCGTGTCGACGGAGGAGAGGGAGCTGCTCGGCGAGCCAGGGGCTGAAGGCGAACGGGGTGCGGATGACCGCGGCGAGCAGGTCATCGACATCGACCCACTCCCACTCCGCCACCTCGTCCGGGTTTGCCGACGGCTGCTCGTCGACCACCGCGACGTGCACCGGACAGATCTCGTTCTCCACGATGCCACTCGCGTCCACGGCGCGGTAGCGGTAGTCGGGGAGAGCGAGGCGGATCTCGGTCACCTGGATCCCCAGTTCGTCGGAGCCGCGCCGTCGCACCGCATCGGCCATGTCCTCGCCGGGCTGCGGGTGCCCGCAGAAGCTGTTGGTCCAGACCCCGGGCCAGGTGCGCTTGCCGAGCGCGCGACGCGTGACGAGGAGGCGTCCCTCTCGATCCTGCACATAGCAGGAGAAGGCGAGGTGGAGAGGAGTGTCGGTCGTGTGGACTTCGCTCTTGGGCAGGATGCCGACGGCAGTCCCGTCTTCGGCGAGGAGTGTGACGTTGTCCATGGCGTCCTCTCGTCGTTTAGCTAACCTGGCGAAATATCAACTTAGCATGAAGCTGTTCGTGTGTAACATGATCGCATGCCCTCCGAGCCCCGCACCACCCCGGTCGCCCACGCGACGGCGGCGGCGGAGCGGGACGAACTCGCTCAGGGGTCCATCTACGACGTCGACGCCAGCGACCCGCGCAGTACGCTCGTCGATCGCTCGGGCGTCGCCCCGGAGGATCTGCGTCAGATCGGACGCCTCATGGAGGCGCTCGGCGGGCTGCGCGAGGCCGAGCAGCGTCTCTCGCAGGCGTCCCGGCGCTACATGCAGCTGAACGAGACCGACATGCGCGCGCTGCACTACCTGATCGTGTGCGACAACCGAACGGTCGTGGCGACGCCCAGCGGGATCGCCCACCATCTCGGGGTCTCCACCGCCGCGACGACGAAGCTGCTCGACCGGCTGGAGAAGGGTGGGCACATCCGGCGCTCGCCGCATCCCACCGACCGACGAGCCCTCGCGATCACCATCACCCCCGAGACCAGGCACGCCGCGATGGAGACGGTCGGGCGGCAGCAGGCCAAGCGCTTCTACGCGGCGGCGCGACTGTCGGCGGCGGAGCGGGAGGTCGTGATCCGCTTCCTCCTGGACATGACGGAGGAGATCACCCTCCGCGATGAGGCGTGGGCGCTCGAGGGTGCGAAAGAAGATCCCGCCCGACCGTGAGGTGGGGCGGGACCGGGTCAATGCGCGGCGCGGTAGGCCTCGAGGATGGGCGCCGGTACGCGACCCCGCTCCGAGAGCGTGTAGCCGTTCTCCTTCGCCCAGGCGCGGATCGCGGCGACCTCCGGGTTGCGTGAGGGCCGCTTCCGCGACGAGGACGAGGACGAGGACCGTCCTCCGCCGGACGCCGCTCCCGATCCGGCCCGACGCCCGGCCGTGATGTAGGGCTCGAGTGCCTGTCGCAATTCCTCGGCGTGCGCGGAATTCAGATCGATCTCGTAGGAGGTGCCGTTCAGGGAGAAATGCACGGTCTCGCCTTCCCCGACCTCCAGGACGGTGCCGTCGATGTCGTCGACCAGCTGGTGCACAATTCGTCTCGCCATGGGGCCGACTTTATCGCGGGTGCGGGAATGCGCACAACAAAGGCCGTTTCGTCATGGCGAACAATGACGCAGCCGCCGAGAATGTCGATTCAGGGGAGAAGGCCGGCGCGACGCGCTTTGGTCACGGCGGCATGCCGCGTCGACGCATCCAATTTCGACATCGCGGTGCCGAGATAGGCCTTGACCGTCCCTTCCCGCAGACCGAGGTGCGCGGCGATCTCCGCATTCGTCGATCCCAGGGCGGCGCAGGCCAGGACATCCGTCTCGCGCGGGGAGAGGTGGACGACGGGGAGCGGGCCGGTCGTGGTCGTCGGCAGGTCGTCTCCGGCGAGGGTCAGCAGTCGGCGCTCGACCTGCGCCAGCCGCGCGCGGATGCCGGCGTCGTCGACGGTCGCGGCGATGCTGCGGAGCTCGGCGAAGCTCTCCCGCAGCTCCTCGCGCTGTGCCGGCGCGACCGCTGCGGGTGTCGGCGATGCGGCGCGGAGGCGCCGCTGCACCTCGTCGCGGATGCGCAGCTCGTCAGCGACGGACTGGGCGACCTGCATGGCCGGGGCCGTGGTCACGCCGCCGATCCTCTCCTCCGCCCACGCGCCGGCATAGAGCACGCCGCGAGGGCGGCCCTGGACGACGATCGGCAGGGCGAGCAGGGTCCGCAGGCCTTCGCCGAGGACGAAGACGTCGTAGTCGTGGGTGATCTGGCGGGAGGAGCCGTAGTCGCTCGTCATCCGCGGACGCAGCTCCATCATGGCCCGCCCGCCGAGACCGCGCTCGGGGCGTACGCGGAGACCGTCGAGAGCGCGTGTGCGGGCTCCGACGATGCTCGTGACGCTCACGACGCCCTCTTCGATCAGCCCACCGAACGCCACCGGGAAGCGCGTGCGCCGCGCCAGCTCGCGCACCGCGTTGGCGACGAGCTCCGCCTCGGGTTCGACGGTGATCGGAGAGCTCACGAATACCTACTTTCGGGGGTGACGGCGGTGTTCCCCGTTTCGTAGCGTCGACCCTACCACTCGGGCGGCGACGGCCGCGCGTGCAGCGGACATGTGGCAAGGAGGCCCCATGAGCGAACAGGTTCCGACCCCTCAGAACGGTGCGATCGATTACGTCGCCGTCGAGCAATCCCCTCGATTCCTGCGGTTGAAACGGACGCAGCGGTCATTCATCTTCCCCCTCGCCGCGTTCTTCCTGGTGTGGTATTTCGTCTACGTGCTGCTGGCCGCATTCGCCCGCGATTTCATGGCGCAGCGCGTATGGGGGGATATCACCGTCGGGCTGCTTTTCGGGCTCGGGCAGTTCGTGACGACGTTCGCCATCACGATGGCATATGTCGCGTTCGCCAACAGGAAGCTCGATCCGTTGGCGTCGGAGATCCGTGAAGAACTCGAGAAGGCGCAGGCCGAGGCATGAGCATCATCCGCACGGCCACCGAGGATGTCGCGCTCGACATCAACCCGGTGTTCAACATCTCGATCTTCCTGGCCTTCGTCGCGGTGACATTGTTCATCGTCATCCGCGCCAGCAGGAACAACAAGACCGCCGCCGACTATTACGCGGCGGGGAGGTCCTTCACCGGACCTCAGAACGGATTCGCGATCGCGGGCGACTATCTGTCCGCCGCATCCTTCCTGGGCATCTGCGGTGCCATCGCGATCAACGGCTACGACGGATTCCTGTACTCCATCGGCTTCCTCGTCGCCTGGCTGGTCGCCCTGCTGCTGGTGGCCGAACTCATGCGCAACACGGGCAAGTTCACCATGGCGGATGTGCTCTCGTTCCGGTTGCAGCAGCGGCCGGTGCGGATGGCGGCGGCGATCACCACGCTCGCGGTGTGCTTCTTCTACCTCCTCGCGCAGATGGCCGGGGCAGGCGGTCTCGTGTCGCTGCTCCTGGGGATCGACGGGAGGGTCGGGCAGTCGGTCGTCATCGCCGTCGTCGGCATCCTCATGATCGTCTACGTGCTGATCGGCGGTATGAAGGGCACCACCTGGGTGCAGATCGTCAAGGCGGTGCTGCTCATCGGCGGCGCCCTCGCGATGACCATCTGGGTCCTCGCGATCAACGGCTTCAGCCTGAACACCCTGCTGGAGGCCGCCGTGGCGAACTCCGACAAGGGGGAGGCGGTGCTGGCGCCCGGCCTGCAGTACGGCGCGAACCCGTGGGACTTCCTCTCGCTGGGGATGGCCCTGGTGCTCGGCACCGCGGGCCTGCCGCACGTGCTGATGCGCTTCTACACCGTGCCGACGGCCAAGGAGGCGCGGCGTTCGGTGGTGTGGGCGATCTGGCTGATCGGCGGCTTCTACCTGCTGACGCTCGTGCTCGGCTACGGCGCCGGCGCGCTCGTCGGCGCCGACGTGATCGCGGCGGCACCCGGGGGCGTGAACTCCGCGGCTCCGCTGCTGGCGCTCAAGCTCGGCGGTCCGGTGCTCCTCGGGTTCATCTCCGCGGTAGCGTTCGCCACGATCCTCGCCGTCGTCGCGGGACTCACGATCACCGCGGCGGCGTCGTTCGCCCACGACATCTACGCGAACGTCATCCAGAAGGGACGCAAGGACGCGGAGGGGAAGCCCGTCGAGCCCGATCCCAACGGCGAGGTGCGGGTCGCCCGTCGGACGGTGATCGTCATCGGCATCCTCGCGATCGTCGGCGGCATCGGGGCGCAGGGGCAGAACATCGCGTTCCTCGTGGCCCTCGCGTTCGCCGTGGCGGCGTCCGCCAACCTGCCGACGATCCTCTACTCGCTGTTCTGGCGCCGATTCACGACGCGCGGTGCGGTGTGGAGCATGTACGGCGGGCTCGGCTCGGCGATCATCCTCATCATCCTGTCGCCCGTGTTCTCCGGCACGCCCACCTCGATGATCCCCGGCATCGACATCGCGATCTGGCCGCTGAACAACCCGGGCATCGTCTCGATCCCGCTCGGGTTCGCGCTCGGCTGGCTCGGGACGATCACCAGCACCCGGCGGGAGTCGCCTCAGCTGGCGGCAGAGATGGAGGTGCGCTCTCTCACCGGCTTCGGGGCGGAGAAGGCCGTCGATCACTGACGCGTCACCCCTCGGGTGCGGGCCCGGCGGCCTACTCGCCGGGCCCGCACCCGAGGAGCGGGGGACTCACCGGGACTCGAGGTCCAGCAGGAACCTCTTCCGTTCCGGGTGGCCGCCGTAGTGCCCTGCGGAGCCGTCGGACCGCACCACCCTGTGCACGGGCACGATGAGGGAGAACGGTGTGAGCCGACAGGCGGTGCCGACGGCCCTGGCCGCTCCGGGGTGGCCGGCGAGGACCGCGACCTCCCCGTAGCTCAGTGTCTGTCCCCACGGGATCTCGCAGACGGTGCGCAGCGCCGCCCGGTGGAAGCCGTCCACGAGGCGCCAGTCGAGAGCGACATGCTCGTCGAAGCGCACGGGCTCTCCGTCGAAGTACGCCTCCAGGAGCGGGACGAGCTCGTCGGCAGCTCCGGGCACGGGCTCCGGGACGGCGCCGAGCTGCCGAGACACGCCCTCCAGCAGCCAGGGCACCTGCGGATCCGCGGACTCGGACAGATCGAAGCGCACGATGCCGTCGTCGGAGAAGACCGCGAGGGCGTCGCCGAAGGGCGTCGGAGCGAAGTCGTAGCGGAAGGTCATGTCCTCATCCTGACCGTCCGGGTCGACAGCGGAGAACCGGTCGCCGGGTCCGTCGCGCGTTCCGTGGACAACGAGAGCGCACGACCATGCGGGCAGGAGTAGTCCGAGCGAGTGCCGCACCGGCGGTTTTTCACCGGAAACCCGCCGGGGATACCGATCTCCGGCGGTGTCGCGCCTAGGGTGTCAGTGTGTGGCGACGGGAAAGCAGGTCTGCGAACAACACGGCGGTGGACAACGCTGTGTCCCTCGGCGACCTGCGCGACTCGTCCACCGGCGTCGGCATCGCGCACGCCGCGGAGGCGGAGCGCACGCGGCTGCGGGCGGAGGCGGCTGATCTGGGTGGGCCTTCGCCGTTGAGCAGCTTCCGCGACGGCCCGGAGTCGGGCATCGACATCTCCAAGGCGCACCCCGGCAGCCTCCCGCAGTTCATCACCGGCAAGTCGACGCTCCTGTCCAACCTCTTCCGCGATGAGGTGGGTCTGCGCACCGCGCGGCTCGCCGCCGAGCGCATCACGGCCAAGAACACCGAGCTGCGCACCGTCCGCGGCATCGAAGCGGTCCACCTCGCCGTCGGCGTAGCACGGTGGCGCATCGGCGGGGCGACCTTCGCCGCCCCCGTCCTGCTGCGGCCGCTCGCGATCCGCCGCCATCACACCGATTTCGAGCTCAAGCTGCAGGGGGCGTTCGAGGTGAACCCGGAGCTCGTGCGGGTCGCCCGCGAGCACTTCGGGCTGACCCTCGATGCGTCAGCGCTCGCCGCACTCGCGTACGACGGCGGCATCTTCAAGCCCCAGCCCGTGATCGACAGCCTGCGCGCGCTGACCCGATCCATCGAGACGTTCTCCGTCGAACCGCGACTCGTCGTCTCCACCTTCGCCGACGTCGCCGGCGCCATGGCCCAGGACGGCGGCAGCCTCGATCATCCCGTCCTCAACGCGCTCGGCGGCCACGTCGGCGATCGTGAGCAGGTCACGGCACCCCGCGCCGTCCCGCACCACGTCGGGCCCGACGACCGTGCGCCCGCCTCGGACAACCTGCTGCTCGATGCGGATGCGGAGCAGGAGGCCGTGCTGGCCCGCATCGCCGCCGGGCACTCCCTCACCGTGGCGACCCTTCCGGGCACCGGAGGGACGCAGACCGTCATCAACGCGCTCGGGGAGCTGGTCCGCGCCGGGAAGAAGGTCCTCGTCGTCTCGGCCCGGCGGTCCACGCTCGACGGTGTTCGTCATCGCCTCGCCGGTATCGGGCTGGACAGCCTCGCGGTGTCGCCGGGGAGCCTGCGCCGCGATCTCGTCCGCGCGATCGGACGCAACGAGAAGGCGACGGCTCCGAAGGTCAGCGAGGTCGACGACGCGCTGGTGCGGCTGCGCACGGTGCTGCGCGACTACCGCGACGCGCTGACCGTCCCCGTCCCCGGTCTCGACGCCTCCGTGCTGGATGCGACCCGACACCTCACCCGGCTCGCCTCGCTTCCCGTCCCCCCGTCGACGACAGCGCGGTTGAGCGTGGATGCGCTGCGCAGGCTGGCAAGGGACCGCACGGACGCGGCCGCGGCGCTGGCGCAGGCCGCGCGCCTCGGAGAATTCCGCGTCGGGCCGAACGACTCGCCCTGGTACGGCGTCACCTTCGGCAGCACCGAGGCGGCCCGCGCCGCGCACGAGCTCGCCGGACGCCTGCACGCCGACAGCGTGCCCGCCCTGCTCGAGCGCGGGTACGAGCTCATCGCGCAGACGCACATGCGGCCCTTCTCGACGATCGACGAACTCGGCGAGTACCTCGGGCTGCTGGAGGGCATCCGCGACACGCTCGACCGCTTCAGTCCCACCGTGTTCGAGCGGCCGCTCGGGGAGCTCATCCAGGCCCACGGTTCGCGACGGGACGCGCCAGGGATGTCGGGGGCCAATCGTCGTCGGCTTCGTCGCCTGGCCAAGGAATACGTCCGCCCGGGCGTGCACGTGACGGAGATGCACGAGGCGCTGCTGCGCATCCAGACCCAGCGCACCCAGTGGCAGCGGTACGTGGAGGCGGGCGTCGCTCCGGAGATCCCGCTCGGTCTGGCCGATGTGTCCGCCGCATGGCAGCGGGTCGAAGCGGAGTTGGCGGAGCTCGATGCCGCCCTCGGCCGCCGCGAGCCCCTCTCGTCCCTGCCGGTCGCACGGCTCGTGCGCATGCTCGCCGGCCTCGCCGCGAAGTCGGACGTCTTCGAGAACCTCGTCGAGCGGGCCCAGCTGCGCGACGAGCTCGCCCTCCTCGGCCTGGAGCCGCTGCTGACCGAGCTCTCGGTGCGGCACGTCTCCGAGGCGCGGGTGGGGGAGGAGCTCGAGTACGCCTGGTGGCAGTCCCTCCTGGAGCGCGCACTGCAGGACAACCGGGCGCTGCTGGGCGCGAACACCGCCGTGGTCGACCGCCTCGAGCGCGATTTCCGGCTGGTGGACGAGGCCCATGCGGCCATGGCCGGGCCGCTGCTCGCGTGGCAGCTCGCGAACCAGTGGCGCATCGCCATCGTCGACGAGCCCGAGCAGTCGCAGAACCTCCGCCGCGCCCTGACCCAGTCCGCGACGACGGCCGCGGAGGTCGTCAGCGCCGCGCCGACCCTCGTCGACGTGCTGGCTCCGGTCTGGATCTCGTCGCCCTACCTGGTGCCGGAGATCCCGGATGCGGTGGAGTTCGACACCGTGCTCCTCGTCGACGCCGCGGCCATCAACCTCGCCGAGGCGGCGCCGGCCATCCGCCGCGCCCGTCAGGTCGTGGCGTTCGGCGATCCGGTCACGCAGCGTCCCTCTCCCTTCCGCATCGCGGTCGACCCCGCCGAGGAGTGGGAGGAGGAGGTTCCGTTCGATGACGTCTCGGTCTTCGAGCGCCTGTCCGAGCTGTTCCCGGTGATGACCCTGACCCGCAGCTACCGGGCCGGCGGCGAGGATCTCGCGGAGCTCATCAACGACGCGTTCTACGGCGGCGAGATCGTCTCCCTCCCGTGGGCCGGTTCGTACCTGGGGCGCGGCAGCCTCACCGTCGACTACGTCGAAGGCGGTACCGGCGCGCCCGACCCCGTCTCGGGCGCCGTCGAGAGCCCGGACGCCGAGGTCGCCCGCGTCGTCACCCTCGTCGTCGAGCATGCGGTGCATCGCCCGACCGAATCGCTCATGGTCGTCACCGCCAGCACCCGCCATGCCGAGCGCGTGCGCGCCGCCGTGACCGCCGCCTTCGCGGGACGCTCCGACGTCGCCGACTTCGTCGCCCGCGACACCGCGGAGCCGTTCGCGGTGCTGACGCTCGAGGAGTCCGTCGCGGAGAGCCGCGACCGCGTCATCTTCTCCCTCGGCTTCGGGCTCACGAAGCACGGCCGTGTCCTCAGCGACTTCGGCGACCTGTCGACGCCCGACGGCGAGCGACTGCTGACCGTCGGGATGACCCGCGCACGGCGCTCGATGGTCATCGTCTCGTCCATCCGCCCCTCGGCCTTCGACGACGGGCGCCTCGAGCACGGCGCGGCCACGCTCATGTCGATCCTCGGCGGTCTCGCGGCCCGTGCCCGCGACGCGCGACTGGAGGACCTGGCCGACCCGCTCACCCTCGCACTGGCCAGGGAGCTCCGGCGTCTCGGGGCTTCCGTCGACGTCGACTATCGGGGACTCCTGCCGCTCGTGGCGCAGCACAACGGCAAGGCGGTCGTGATCGAGTCCGATCCGGAGTCCCGGGGAGAATCCCTGCGCGAGACGCTGCGGCTGCGCCCTCATGTGCTCCGTCGCCTCGGCTGGCACTACGTCCGGGTGCACGCGTTCGACCTCTACAGCGACCCGCGCACCGTGGCGTCCCGGATCGCGACGGTGCTCGGCATCTCGGAGACGGCCCCGCGCGCGGAGAACGACACGCAGCCCCTCGATCTCGGCGATCACCGGAATGACTGAGGGCCGGGACGAGCCGCGGCAGCGGGTCGTCCGGGTGCCGGGCTCCCGGCGGGCGCGGCTGACGCCGGTCGATGGCAGCGATCCGGCACCGGAGGTCCCGGAGGGCGGCGCGCCGCAGCGGTCGGCGCCCGGCGACCGGAAGGGTCCCAACGACGACCAGCTCCTCCGCGACGTGCCCCCGCATTACTGACGCGTCCGCCCCGGAAAAAGGAAGACCCACGGCCCTCCGAGGAGAGCCGTGGGTCGTGAGGGCGGTGCGGTCAGACGCCGCGCGGGCCCTGCTGGGTCTTGAGTAGATCGCGGATCTCGACGAGCAGCTCCGCCTCGGTCGCGGCGGCCGGCTCCTCCTCCGGCTCCTCGGCCGGCGTGCCCTTGCGCGCCTCGACGTGGGCCTTGAACGTGTTCATCGGCAGGACGAAGACGAAGTAGACCACCGCGGCGACGGCGAGGAAGCTGATGAGCGCCGAGATGAGGTCGCCGATCGGGAAGACGACCTCTTCGCCGTAGATGTTGGTGACAGGGATGCCGAACTTGCCGGCGGCATCGGCCTTGAGGAAGAGCGCGATGAGCGGGTTGATGATGCTGTTCACCACGGCCGTCACGACGGCCGTGAAGGCGGTGCCGATGACGACCGCGACGGCCAGATCGATGACGTTCCCGCGGAGCAGGAAGTCCTTGAATCCTTTGAGCATGGAAACCCCCAAGTCGACTGGGCCTCAGTTCGAGGCGGGAGTCGACGCAGCAGCCGGTTTGGCGCTCGTCGTCGAATCCGACTTCGATGATGCCGAAGCATCCTTCGAACCCCCGGATTTGGCGCGCGAGTCCGTGCGATAGAAGCCGGAGCCGTTGAAGGTCACGCCGATCGAGCCGTACTGCTTGCGCAGGGCGCCGCCGCACTCGGGGCAGACCGTGAGCGCGTCGTCGGAGAAGCTCTGGACGGCGTCGAACTGGTGCCCGCACGCGGTGCAGGCATAGGCGTAGGTGGGCATGGCGGTCCTTGCGGGTCAGCGTCGCCGGGGCGACAGATGCAGCGTCTGCGACGGGGTCACGATGCCGTCGACCGGCTGGTCGTGCACCTCGCGCGGCAGTTCGTCGAGTACCTCGGAATCATAGATCACCGCGTACACCGGAGGGCATTTCTCCATGGAGCCGATGGTCTTGTCGAAGTAGCCGCGGCCCCACCCCATGCGCATCCCCGAGCGGTCGACGGCGGCGGCGGGGACGATCATCAGGTCGACGTCGTTCACCGCGATCGGACCGAGCACCTCGCCGGTAGGCTCCGGCAGCCCGTACAGGCCCTCCGCGATCTCCTCGGTGTCGTCGGCGACGGCCCAGTCCAGCAGTCCGTCGGAGCGGGTGACCGGGAGGAGGACCCGGATCCCGCGGCGGACCGCGCGAGTCACGAACTCCCTGGTGCCCGGCTCCGTGGTGGTGGAGAGGAAGCAGGAGACGGAGCGGGCCCCGAGCTCGTCGACGAGGGCGTCGAGGCGTTCGCCGATCGCCTCGGCAGCGGCCTCGCGCTGCGGATCGGACAGCAGCTGACGCCGCTCGCGCAGCTCCGCGCGGAGGGCTCGCTTGGCGTGCTCGACGTCGTTAGCCATGGTCCGAGTCTAGGGCGGCCCCCACCGGTAGGCTGTGGGAATGGCTCACGAGAAGATCAAGGCTGTCATTCCCGCTGCCGGGCTGGGGACACGATTCCTGCCCGCGACGAAGGCGATGCCGAAGGAGATGCTCCCCGTCGTCGACAAGCCGGCGATCCAGTACGTCGTCGAGGAGGCGGCGAACGCCGGGATCGAGGACATCCTCGTGATCATCGGGCGCAACAAGAACGCCATCTCCAACCACTTCGACTCCGTGCCGGAGCTCGAGGTGAAGCTCATGGAGAAGGGCGACACCGGTCGCCTGGAGCGCGTGATGAAGTCGAGCGACCTCGCCGACATCCACTTCGTCCGCCAGGGCGAGCCCAAGGGTCTCGGCCACGCCGTGCTCCGCGCTCGGACGCACGTCGGCGACAGCTCGTTCGCGGTGCTGCTCGGTGACGACCTCATCGACGAGCGCGACCCGCTGCTCACGGAGATGATCGCGGAGCACGAGCGCACGGGTGCCGCCGTCATCGCCCTCATGGAGGTCGACCCGGACAACATCCACATGTACGGTGCGGCCGCCGTCGAGGCGATCGAGGGCTCGGACGCCGTTCGTGTCACGGGCCTCGTCGAGAAGCCCGCCAAGGAGGACGCCCCCTCCAACCTCGCGATCATCGGTCGCTACGTGCTCCCGGCGTCGGTCTTCGAGATCCTCGAGCGCACCGAACCCGGAAAGGGCGGCGAGATCCAGCTCACCGACGCGCTCCAGGAGCTGGCGACGGCGGACGGCGGACCCGGCGTGGTCGGCGTCGTCTTCGGAGGCCGCCGCTACGACACCGGTGACCGCGTGGACTACATCAAGGCGATCGTGCAGCTCGCGGCCGACCGTGACGACCTGGGCTCCGAGCTCCGCCCCTGGCTCAAGGACTTCGCGGAGCGCCTCTAGGCGCCTCGCGGTCGTCGGAGGTGCGGCGTGGAGCTGTCGACGGGGATGCGGCACGGACCGGTCGAGCTGCGTCTCATCCGGACGAAGGACGCGCGGCCTCTGCAGCAGGAGCTGCTCGCCAATCGCGCGTGGCTGCAGCCGTGGGAGGCGACCATCCCGCACGGAGCGGTCTCCTTCGACATGCGGGTCAGCATCCGTCGCCTGCTCCAGCAGTATCGGGACGGCGGCGGCTACCCGTTCGTGATGGAGTACGACGGCGAGGTCGCCGGGCAGCTGAACGTCTGGGGCGTCGCCCGGGGCTCGCTGTGCTCGGCGACGATCGGCTACTGGGTGAGTGAGCGGTTCGCGGGTCGGGGGATCACCCCGACCGCGGTCGCGCTCGCCACGGACGCCTGTTTCACGGAGTACGGGCTGCATCGGATGGAGATCTGCATCCGCCCCGAGAACGCCGCGAGTCTGCGGGTCGTGCAGAAGCTCGGCTTCCGATACGAGGGGCTGCGCCGCCGGTACATCCACATCGACGGGGACTGGCGTGATCACTACGCCTTCGCCCTCACGCAGGAGGAGGTTCCGCAGGGTGTCCTCGCCCGGTGGATCCACGGACAGGTGCCGCCGCAGGCGGCGACGATCCCGCCGGCGGACCGTCTCACCCTCTGACGCCCCCATCGCGGGAGGACTCGCCGCGACACGCGCCCCGACTGCACGGCGCGGCCGGTCCGCCGCCGTTACCGTTGACCTATGGACGGGCCGGTGCTGAGTGGGGGAGTGATCGTGCTCGTCGCCGTGCTCCTGTGGATGCTGTATCTCCTGCCCTCCTGGCGGGGCCGCTTCCAGTACAACGCCGCTGAGCGCAACGCCGTGCGGCTGAATCAGGCGCTGCGGATCCTCGCCGAGACGAGTGAGACTCCCGGCGAGGTGCACATGGAACTCAACGCCCGCACCGTCGTCGCGCAGCAGAAGCTCGCGAAGCGGTTGCAGGCCGAGCGGGAGGCCGCAGAGCTCGAAGCGCTCCGCCAGGAGCTCGCTGCGACCCGCGCCGATCCCGTGATCCGTCAGGCCCGCGCCCGCCGCCGCGTGCGTCTGGCGGCGACCGGCGCGCTCGTGCTCGGACTCGTCGCCGTCGGTCTCGGCATCTGGCAGCTCCTCGCCACCGGGGGCGCCGTGCTCCTCTGGAGCGGTGGAGCCACGGCGCTCGTGGCGACCATGGTCCTCCAGCGGATGGCGTCGGTCGCGCTGCGCGCCGCCCGTCGTCCGCAGGCCGCGGCGGTCGAGACCGTCGAGAGGAGAGAGGCCCCGGTCCTGCACGACCAGGGCCCCGCCACCTGGACTCCGCGTCCGCTTCCGGAGCCGATGGTGTCGGTCACAGGATCCCGCGCACAGGCGGCTCGCGCCGAGATCGATGCGCAGGAGGAGCGCCGCAAGGCCGCCCGAGTGGCCGCGCTCCGTGCCCGTGCCGAGGAGATGGCGCCGCCGGCGCCGGTCACCCTCCCGGCGGCATCGACGGAATCGCCGTACGCACGTATGGGATTCGTCGACGACGCCGAGATCGAGGAGCACGTGCGCCGGCTTCTGCAGCGCCGGGCCGCCGGTTGACGGCTGCGGTGAGCGCGGGTCTCCACCGCTGATACCGGATGCGGGAGAGTGTCGCTCCTCGCGTCAGCGCCGCTCGGGGCCGTAAAGTCGTGGGATGGGAACCATGCAGTACGGCTCCGGCAGCGAGATCCAGATCGAGGACCGCGCCCTGGCCCATCTGAAGGTCGCGATCGCGACCAAACTCCGTCGGAACGAGAGCTTCACGCTGTCCTGGAAGCACCCCGACGGGGATGTGCCGGGGCGCTCGACGATCTGGCTGCATCCGTCGATCCCGCTGCGCTTCACCTTCGGCGAGCCGGAGACGCCGGAGCTGAACGTGAAGTGGGTCCAAGCCCTCATGGTCGAGGCGAGCTCGTCGGGGGGCATCAGCCTCGTGGACGAGGTCATCGACGGCCCGGCCGACTGAGCGCCTCCGCTACTCGGCGGGGTACGCCTGTGTGGCGAGCTGCTGCGCGAGGTGCGCCGCGTTCCGGGCTGCCGTCGTGATCGCGGAGCTCACGGCCTCCGGAGTCTCGTCGAGGTCCTTGTAGTCCACGGTCTGCATGGCCTCGCCGTTCCAGTAGACCGAGGTCTGCGCGGGGATCGTGTACCCGATGTCGTTCAGCGCCTGGAAGAGGATCGCGGAGATGTGGTGAGCGCCGTCCTCGTTCCCGAGCACGCCGGCGATGGCGACCTTGTCGAACAGGATCGGGCGGCCCTGCTCGTCCGTCTCGCTGAGCTCGGCGTCGAGGCGCTCCAGCACGCGCTGGGCGACGCTCGAGTGCTGTCCCATCCACGTGGGCGTGACAAACACGAGGATGTCGGCGTCGAGGACGCGCTGTCGCAGGGTCGGCCACTGGTCGCCGTCACCCATGTCCTTCTCGACGCCGGGTCGGATGTCGACGTCGACCGCTCGGACGAGGTCGCCCGTCACGCCGTGCTCGGCGAGGGCATCGAGGAGCTGACGCGCGAGCAGATCCGAGCTCGACGACGCGGGGGAGGGCTTGAGCGTGCAGGAGATCGCGACGGCGGTGAGTGGAGTGTTCATGCTCCGACCCCACCAGAGATCCCGGCGGCGGCACAGGGCCTTTCCGGGTCCGGGCTATCCTGGTAGAGCACCGACGACAGGAGATCCCGTGATCCTCAGCTTCCTCTTCTTCATGATCATGTTCCTCGGAGGCTTCTGGCTGCTGGGGATCGCGCACGAGATGCCGGACACGCTCGCCGCGCTCACCTTCGTCGGCGGCATCCTGCTCGTCTCGCTGGCCCTCGGGTTCGCGATGCGTCAGCGCGGTTCCGCCACGCGTCGCTCCAAGAACTGGACCGGCAGCCCGACCGAGTGATCGCCGCGGGGCTGCGCCCCGCGCTCACCGTCGCCGGGCGAGCCTCGCTTCGAGGTTCGCCCGCACCGCCGGCCACTCCGGCTCGATGATGGAGTACTCCACGCTGTCCCGGAGCGCGCCGTTGCGGTAGCGGCTCATGGCCCGCATCACGCCGTCCTGCTTCGCGCCCAGTCGCTCGATCGCGGCGCGCGACTGGAAGTTCACCCACTGGGTCGTCAGCCCGACCCGGAAGACCCCGAGCGTCTCGAAGGCGTGGCGGAGGAGCAGCAGCTTCGATTCCGCGTTGGTACCCGTGCCGTGGGCGGACGGGCGGTTCCAGGTGTATCCGATGTGCAGCCGGGGGACGTCGGCGACGATGTCGTAGTACGAGGTGAGCCCCAGCACGCGACCGGCGGCGTCGAAGGCCGTGAACGGCACCATCTCGCCGGTGGCGACGAGGCCCAGGCGCCGGTCGACCTCGGCGGCGACTCCATCGGGTGCCGGAACAGAGGTGTACCAGGCCGTCTTCCACAGGTCGCCCTCGGTGACCGCTTCGACGAGCCCGTCGACGTGCGACCGGTCGAGAGGGCGGAGCTCGACGAGCTCACCGGTGAGAGTGACGGGGGCGGGGGCGACGTGGAAGGCCATGAGGTCATTCAACCAGCGTCGGGCGCTGCGCCCGGCCCTCAGGCGGGGACGGCCAGGTGCTCCCGGCTCAGCACGCGCTGGAACGCGAGGACGATCTCGATCGTCACGTCCAGCTCGAAGGCGAGGCTGGCCAGATGTGTGCCGCGCAGCTGCTCCGCCGCCGCGTAGGCCGACGGCGTGATCAGCCGTCGCGCGGCCCACTCATCGGCCTGCCGCTCCTGCCGAGCGCGAAAGGCGGGGTGCCGTGTGGGCAGGTGGCCGAGGTGGGCGTGACCGAGTTCGTGGGCGAGCACGCTGCGGGCGGTGCGCCTGCTCATCCCCGGAGCGAGCCGGATCGTCCGGGTGGCGGGTTGGAAGCCGCCGGGTGTGGGCCCGGGGCGCTCGACCACGCGAAGCCCGAGGTCGTCGGCCAGACGGAGGAGCTGCTGCATGGGCCTCCGTCCGATCGGTGTCGTCTACTCGTAGAGGTCGTCGGTGTCCGTCTCGCCGGTGGATCCGGATTCGAAGGCGACCTCGCGGGCATTATCGCGTGGGGTGGCGACATCGGTGCGGCGCCGGAGGGGAGTGACGATCGCCGACGTGCCGTCGGCGGCCAGACGCTCCTCGGCCCGGGCGACGAGGATGTGCGGCTCGACTCCCAGCGTGGCGCACACCGCGTAGACGACGGGCACCGGGATCGCGCGCTTGCCGGTCACGTAGTTGTCCAGCGCGCTCCGGGCGATGCCCACGTCGCGTGCCATGGCGGCGATGCTGCTTCGTGCCGCCGCGATCTCCGCCCGCATCTGACGGCCGACCGCCTCGTTGAACTCCTCGGCTGGTGTCTTCATCCGGCTCACCTTAGCAGCGGGCCGAGAGCAGGATGCCGTCATATTGGTCTCTCGTGACCGGACGAGTGTCCGTGCGTGGCGGTACCGTAGGCGCATGGGGACAGAACTGCGTCATCTGGTGGCATCGGCGGTGGAGGCTGCGCGCCTGCACGCCGGAGTGTCGTTCATCGAGCTCTCGGAGCGGGCCGGAATCGCGCCGGCCGCGCTGACCGACCTTCTCGAAGAGCGCGCGGACTTCACGATGGAGGATCTGGCGGGGATCGCGACGGTCCTCGGCGTCCCCGTCACGCGGCTGCTTCCCTGCGCGCCGTAGACGATGTCCGCTCGCGCCTCGGACCGGGCGATGCGATGAAGTAGCGTGGGCGCATGAAGACCGTTTCCTTCGGATCGACGACCGCTCCGGCCCTGATCGCCGGGATGATGCGCATCGACAGCCTCGACGACGAGCAGATCCGCGACCTGTACGCGACCGCCCGCGACGCGGGCATCGACTTCTTCGACCACGCGGACATCTACGGCGGGCAGATGCACCGCTGCGAAGCGCGATTCGCCGATGCCCTCCAGCTCAGCGCCACGGAGCGGGACGAGGTCGTGCTGCAGACCAAGTGCGGCATCGTGCCGGCGCAGGGCATGTTCGACTTCTCCTACGACCACATCATCGCGCAGGTCGAAGGCTCGCTCGCGGCCCTCCGCACGGACCGCATCGACGTGCTCCTGCTGCACCGGCCGGACGCCCTGATCGAGCCGGACGAGGTGGCGCGCGCCTTCGATCATCTCGAGTCCTCGGGCAAGGTGCGGGCGTTCGGGGTGTCCAACCACACGCCCTCGCAGATCGAGCTGCTGAAGACCGCGGTGGGGCAGCCCCTGGTCGCGAACCAGCTGCAGCTGTCCCTCACACACGCGCCGATCATCGCGCAGCCCGTGGCCGCGAACATGGCGGGCCACGACCAGAGCATCGGACGGGACGGCGGCGGCATCGTCGACTACTGCCGGATCCACGGCATCACCGTGCAGGCGTGGTCGCCGTACCAGAGCGGCTTCGGTGGCGGGGTCTTCCTCGGGCACCCGGACTACCCCGAGCTCAACGCCGTGATCGAGCGCCTGGCGGGGGTCCACGGAGTGACGCCGACGGCGATCGCCACCGCTTGGATCACCCGTCACCCCGCCGGGATGCAGGTGGTCCTCGGGACGACGACACCGCACCGCGTCCAGGAGGCCGCGGCCGGGGCGGATGTCGTGCTCACCCGGGCCGAGTGGTACGAGCTCTTCCGCGCCGCGGGGCACCTGCTGCCGTGATCCCTCCGCTCCGGCCCGCGCGTCGTCTACCCTGATCCCATGCCGTTCCTGTTCTCGCTCCTGGTCATCGCGCTGATGATCGGTGCACTGATCGACATCATCACGCGCGACGACTCGCAGGTGAAGTACCTGCCGAAGATGGTCTGGATCATCATCGTGATCCTCCTGCCGTTGATCGGCAGCGCGCTGTGGTTCGCGATCGGCCGGGAGTACGGGGAGGCCGGCGTCCCCCTCCCGCGGATGCGGCGAGCCGAGCGTCCGTCCGCCCCGACGGCCACCGTCGCACGGCCCGCGCCGTCGGTGGACACCCGTTCGACCGAGCAGCAGATCGCGGACCTCGACCGCGAGATCGAGGAGTGGCGGCTGCGCGAGGAGATCGAGAAGCGCCGTCGCGAACGCGGAGACGACGCCCTCCCGCAGTCCTAGCGATCGACCGCTCCGGGCTGTCAGGATGCCGTCATGAGCATCCTCGTGAACGTCGACAACTTCGCCCTCGCCGAGACACACCGCATGATGCGCGACCTCCAGAAGGAGGCCGGGGGTGTGGATCGGTTCCTGCACAACAGGGCTCCGGCCGCGATCGACCGGCAGACCGTGATCCGGCTGAACCGGGACACGCTCTACAGCTTCGCCGTCCTGGACATCAGCGAGGGAGCCGCCTTCACGATCCCGGAGCACGGCGACCGCTACCTCTCGGCGATGGTCGTCAACGAGCATCACTACGTGGATGCGATCTTCCACGAGGCGGGCGAGCACACCCTCACGACGGCGCAGTTCGGGACGCCGTACGTCGTGCTCGCGGTGCGCATCCTTGTCGACCCCACCGACCCGACCGATGTGGCGGCGGTGACCGCCCTCCAGGACCGCATCGCCCTGCGCAGCGGGGCGGCCACGCCGTTCGCCATGCCGGACTACGACACCGTCAGCCTCGACGAGACCCGCCGGGCGCTGCTCGCGTTGGCCCGGAACCTCCGGGGCTTCGACCGCATGTTCGGCAGCGCGGACGAGGTCGACCCGGTGCGGCACCTCATCGGCACGGCGGCGGGCTGGGGAGGGCTTCCCTCGTCCGAGGCGAGCTACATCGGCGTCGACCCGCGTCTGCCGGTGGGGCGGTACGAGCTCACGGTCGGCGAGGTCCCCGTCGACGGCTTCTGGTCGATCTCGGTGTACAACGCGGACGGCTTCTTCGAGCCGAACGATCGCGACGCCTACACGATCAACGACATCACCGGCGTCCGCAACGACGACGGCACGCTCACCGTCCGCTTCGGCGACCACCCGGAAGGCCTGCCGAACGTCCTGCCGATCACGGAGGGCTGGAACTACCTGGTCCGGCTCTATCGCCCCCGTCCCGAGGTGCTCGACGGCAGCTGGACGTTCCCGACGCTCCAGGAATCGGCTTGACCCTGACGCGGCGTGAGGCGCGACCGTGGAGTCATGACTGATCACTACAACGCCTTCGAGATGAGCCCGGTGCCGACGCCCGGGCCCGACACGGTCGCACCGGAGCTGTTCCGGGGCATCTACGGGATGCCCGCTTTCATCACCGTCCCCACGACGGATCTCGCCGCCTCGGTCGAGTTCTGGACGCGGGGCCTGGGGTTCTTCGAGCTCTTCGGGGTGCCGGGGCGGATCGTCCACCTCCGGCGGTGGGCCTTCCAGGACGTGCTGCTCGTGCCGGCGGAGACAGAACAGGAGGCCGTGCCGGACTTGCGGGTCAGTTTCGCGTGCGTGCTCGGCCAGATCGACCCGCTCGTCGAGGCCTGCCGGGCGTGGGATCCCGGCGCCGTCGGGGAGCCGATCGACACGCCCTGGAACACGCGGGATGTGGAGATCGTGACCCCTGAGAAGGTGCGCGTCGTCTTCACGGCGGCGAAGCCCTACGAGCCGGGGAGCGTCGAGGCGGCCACCCTCGCGCAGATGGGTATCCGTCCGCCCGCGGACCCGGCGGACAGCGGAGGAGGAGCGGATGCCGGATGACAGCGGCACCGCGGACCTGACCGTCGGTCGGGCCGCGGCGCTCGCCGGAGTGACGGTGCGGACGCTGCATCACTGGGACGACATCTGCCTGGCTCGCCCGTCCGCGCGTTCGTCGGCGGGATACAGGGTGTACACGGACGTCGATCAGGAGCGCCTGCGGCGGATCGTCGTCTATCGAGAGCTCGGTCTCGGTCTCGACGCGATCCGTCGGCTGCTGGACGATCCGGCCACGGACATCCTCACCGCGCTGCGCACGCAGCAGGGGGAACTCGCGGCCCGGATCGCACGTCTGACCGCTCTGCAGGCCGATCTGGAGCGGATGGTGTCCGCCCACGAGCGCGGTCTGATGCTGAGCGAGGGCGAACAACGCGCAGTCTTCGGGCCGGACTGGAACCCGGCCTGGCCTCTCGATGCGCGCCGTCGCTGGGGCGACACGGTGCAGTGGCAGCAGTACGCGGAGCGATCCGCCGCGCGCGATGCGGGGGAATGGCAGGCCGTCGCGGACGCGATGCGGGAGGTGGAGTCGGCCCTCGCGACGGCGATGGATGCCGGTGCGGCTCCGGGGACGGCGGACGCCGACGCGCTCGTCGAGCGGCACCGCGCGGTCTTCTCGGCCTACTTCCCGCTGACCAGGGAGATGCAGGTCATCCTCGGCCGGCTGTTCACCACGGACCCCGGCTACGCGGCGCACTACGACGGCATCCGCCCGGGGCTGGCGGAGTGGTTCCGGCGCAGCATCGAGGCCGAGGCCCGGCGTCACGGCGTCGACCCGGAGTCCGCGACCTGGCGGTGACCCCGCTCCGCCCGTCGGGATCAGGCCGCGCGCGGTCCGGAGCTCAGGTCGGCGACGGCGAACGAGGCGCGGACGGCCTCTTCCAGGTCGGGGTAGCGGAAGGTGAAGCCGGCGGCGGTGAGCTTCTCGGGCAGGACCCAGCGGCTCTTCAACACGAGCTCGGTCTCGGTGCGGATGCCGATCGCGCCGAGCTCGAGCATCCAGCGCGGCATCGGCGGGCCGACCTTCGCCCCCAGCACCCGGCGCACGGTGGCCATGAAGGCGGCGTTGTCGACGGGGTGCGGCGAAGCGGCGTTGACCGGGCCCTCCAGCGCCGGGGTCTCCTCGAGGAACTCGATGATGCGCGCCACATCCTCGATGTGGATCCAGCTGAAGCGCTGCCGACCGCGACGGGCGCCGGGGAGGTGTGCGGTCCCGGCGGCCCGGCGCGCGGGGCCGACCGGCCAGAACCCGTCGTACTGCGGGCCGCCGAGGCCCAGTCGGGCGAGCGTGCGGAGCGGTTCCAGCACGCCGCCGTCGCCGAGGACGATGGCGCTGCGGAGAGCCACGCGACGGGTGCCGGGCAGGGCGTCGGCGAAGAGCGCGCGCTCCCACGCCTTGGCGACCTCGACCGAGAAGCCGGTGCCGATCTCGCCGGATGACTCCGTCATCGGCCGGTCCTCGGCATGTCGGTAGATGGTGGCCGTGGAGGAGTTGACCCACAGCGGCGGCGGAGTGGCGGCGCGGGAGATCGCGCGGCTCAGGGCTGCGGTCGTGTCCAGTCGGGAGCGGAAGATCTCGGCCCGGTTGCGCGGCGTGTACCGGCAGTTCACGCTCTTGCCCGCGAGGCCGATCACGAGGGACGACCCATCGACGGCGGCATCGATGCCGCCCTGGTCGCCCCAGGACAGGTCGCTGCCGGAGCGGGAGATCGTGACGACCTCGCGCCCGGCATCCCGCAGGCGTGCAGCGAGATACCGTCCCATGAAGCCCGTCGCTCCGCCGATGACCACCCGGTCCGTGCTCATGCGTCGTCGTCCTTCCGATCCGGTTCCAGGATGTAGCTGAAGTCGCCGCGGTATTCGTAGAGGCGCCCGAGGAGCGGCGCATCCACGGTCAGCCGCACGCGCTGCCGCTCGGCCTCCTCGTCCCAGCGCTCGACGAGCCGGACGACAGGGGCCACGACCCGCGGGATGCGGAGCCGGAAGCGCCCGACGCGGATGCCCACCGCGCGACTCGTCAGGTGCAGGGCGCCGGCACGGGGCTCCACGTCGAAGCAGGCCACGACCAGGCCGGGCTCGCCGAGCTCGTCGACGATGCGGCCGTGCCTGGTCGGGGCCACGGCATCGCGCATCACCCACGGCCCGCCCGCGAATCGGAAGGTGCGCTCGGCGATCGCCCGGGAGGCGATGGTGCGGTTCTCGATGCGGAACGGCACGTCGCGCTCCCAGCGGGCGGCGATCACCCCGCGCCGTTCGAGGCGGCGGAGCAGGGGCCAGAGGGCCCGGCGGGGCGTGCCGACGCGCTGGAACGTCCCTTCGCCGACGCCGACCATCCCGTCGGGGACCGCCTGGAAGTAGGCCCGCAGCCGGGGGTGCAGCTCGGTGAGACGCGCGCCGAGAGCCCTCGCGTACGGGGACTGCGGCACGGGCGTCACGCTTCGAGCCTAGCCCGCGGAGGACCCCTCCCGGCCCGCGTCGTCGGTCGGGCGGAGCAAGCGGTCGAGGAGGGCGAGGGCCTCATGCTGCGGAGCGGTGTCGTCCAGGAGCCACTGCGTCTGCAGGCCGTCCGAGGCGGCGACGACGAGGGCGGCGACCGCGAGCGGATCGACGTCCGTACGGATGCTTCCGTCCTTCTGCTGCTCCCGGACCGTCTCGGCGATGTCGGCCCGCAGGCGGGCGAAGCGCTCGGTCGCGAACCTGCGGGCGGCGGGGTGGCCCTCCTCGAGAGCGCTGGCGACGAGCGTGGAGTAGAGCTGCACCAGACCGGGCACCTCGCGGTTGGCCCTGGCCGACCGGATCATGCCCTCGACGGGGTTCGCGGGTTCCGGGTCGGTCTTCCGTTCCGGCGCGTTGCTCTCGACGTAGACCGCGACGAGCAGCTCCTCCAGCGACCCGAAGTAGTGGGTGAGGGCGGCATGCGTCACCCCCACCGCCTTCGCGATCGCCCGCAGGCTCGTGCGGTCGGCGCCCCGGGCCGCGAACACCTCGATCGCGCGGTCCAGGATCTCCTGGCGCCGCGCGACGCCCTTGGCGTAGGCGCCGCGCGGGCGCGGGCGTTCGGAGTCCTCGGAGGGTGCGGGGGGCATGGCCCGAGTCTAGCGACAGAAAACTTCCATGTGGAGGTATTCGGTGCTAGCGTGCCTCCGGGGCGCGATGCCCGCCTGTCACCGACGACCGAGGAGCACGACCGATGACGATCCAGACCTCTCTCCAGCTGTTCACGATCCGCGAGCAGCTGGAGGCCGACCTCGAGGGCACGCTCGCCGCCGTCGCGGCGCGCGGATTCAGCGCGGTCGAGCCCTACGACTTCGTCCGCCGGGCGGAGGCGATGGCTGCCGCGGTGTCGGCCGCTGGACTGACGGCCCCCTCCGGGCATGCCTTCCTCGCCACGCCGACCTTCGTGCGCCCGGACGGTTCCGGTACCACGGCCCCCGTGCCTTCACCCGCGGAGGTCTTCGCGGCCGCGAAGGCGCTCGGCATGGACACGGTGATCGATCCGTACACCGAGCCTGCGCGCTGGGAACAGGTCGATCAGATCGTCGAGACCGCCCGGCTGCTCAACGAGGCGGCGGAGATCGGCGCCGAGGCCGGCATCCGGGTCGGCTACCACAACCACGCGCATGAGCTGGAGGCGGAGTTCGACGGGGTGACCGGGCTGGAGGTCCTCGCGGAGCACCTCGATGAGCGCGTCGTGCTGGAGGTCGACCTGTACTGGGTGGCCCGCGGCGGTGTCGACCCGGTGACCCTCGTGGAGCGTCTCGGCGAGCGCGTGATCGCCGTGCACGCGAAGGACGGTACCCTCGACCCCGCGCTGCTGGACGCCTACCCGCCCGCGGATCAGGTGCCCGCGGGCGACGGGGCGGTGCCGCTCCGGGAGGCCATCGCCGCCGCGCCGGCGCTCGAACTCGCCATCGTCGAGTTCGACCACTACGACGGCGATCTGTTCGACGCCATCGAGCGCAGCCGGGTCTTCCTCGACGCCGAGGCGGCGCGCTGATGGTGCGCGGCGGCGACGTCGTCGGCGTCGGCCTCATCGGCGCGGGCAACATCAGCGACCAGTATCTGCAGAACCTCACGCGCTTCCCGGACGTGGAGGTGCGGGCGATCGGCGACCTCGTCGAGGAGCGTGCACGCGCGCAGGCCGCGGCGTACGGGGTGCCGCGAGCCGGGGGCGTCGAGGTGGTGCTCGATGATCCCGACATCGACATCGTCGTGAACCTCACGATCCCCGCCGCGCACGTCGCCGTCTCGGAGGCGATCGTCGCCTCGGGGAAGCACGTGTGGACGGAGAAGCCGCTCGGCGTGGACCGCGAGGAGGCGCGAGGCCTGCTGGAGGCGGCCGCGGCGGCCGGACTCCGCGTCGGCGTCGCGCCAGACACCGTCCTCGGTCCCGGCGTGCAGACCGCGAAGCGTGCCATCGCCCGCGGCGACATCGGCCGCCCGCTGTTCGGCCAGACGACCTTCCAGTGGCAGGGGCCGGAGATCTTCCACCCGAACCCCGCGTTCCTCTACGCGAAGGGGGCGGGGCCGCTCCTCGACATGGGGCCGTACTACGTCTCGACCCTCGTGCACGTCTTCGGGCCGGTCGCCGCGGTCGCCGCCCTCGGGCTGCAGGGATCGCCGACCCGCCGGGTACAGGTCGGCGATCGCGCCGGGGAGGAGTTCCCGGTCGAGATCCCGTCCACGCTCAGCGTCCTGATGGACTTCGAGGGTGGCGGACAGGCGCAGAGCCTCTACAGCACGGACTCGCCGCTGGTGCGGCAGGGGATCGTGGAGATCACGGGGACCGAGGGCACCCTGGTCATCCCCGACCCGAACACGTTCGGCGGGCCGATCACGATCACCCGACCGCTGTCCCGACACTTCGTGCCGCCGGAGCCGGTGGTGCAGGAGGTCATCGACGTCGTGCCGGAAGGCGTGCTCGCGGGGCGCGGGCTCGGGCTGCTCGACATGGCGCGCGCGATCGCCGAGGGCCGACCGCACGTCGCCACCGGCGAGTTCGGGTACCACGTGCTCGACACCCTGCTCTCGATCGAGGAGGCTGCGGCGCGGCGCACCTTCGTGGAGGTCGCGAGCACGCTGGATCAGGTGGGCGCGCTGCCCGCCGACTTCGATCCCTTCGCGGCGACGTAGCGGTCGACGTTCGCGGGGGAGAGCACCTCGCGGGCGACCATGATCGCCGCCCCCAGCACCGCAGCGCGGTCACCTGCCTGCGACTGCACGATCGCAAGGTGCTGGGTGGCGAGCGGGATCGAGCGGCGGTAGACGACCTCGCGGACCCCGGCGAGCAGATGCTCGCCGGCGCGGGCGATGCTGCCGCCGAGCACGATGATCGACGGGTTCAGCAGGTTCACGACCGTCGCGAGCACCTCGCCGACGTCGCGGCCGGCCTGACGGGTGGCCTCGATGGCTGCCGCATTGCCGGCGCGGACGAGGCCGACGACGTCGGAGGCAGTGTGCACGTCATGCCCCTCGGCGCGCAGCGCGACGGCGAGGGCCGACCCGCTCGCGAGGGCTTCGAGATCCCGTTCATCGCCCGGCTGCCGCGCCGAGCCCGCGCTCATCGGCACCTGGACGTGGCCCATGTCGCCCGCCGACCCCTGGGCACCGCGCTGGAGCTGCCCGCCGGCGATGATCCCTGCGCCGATTCCCGTCGACACCTTCACGAACACGAGGTCGTCCACCCGGGGCCAGCTCGTGGCCTGCTCGCCGAGGGCGAGGATGTTCACGTCGTTGTCGACGAGGACCGGCACGTCGAACGTGCGCTGCACGTAGCCCGGGACGTCGAACCGGTCCCAGCCCGGCATGATCGGCGGGTTCGTCGGGCGCCCCGTGGAGTGCTCGACGGGGCCGGGGACGCCGATGCCCACGCCCACGAGGGGGAGGCCGCCGGCGGTCGCCTCGAGCAGGGCGCTGCCCTCCGCGAGGATCGCGTCCAGCAGGGCCTCCGGCCCATCGCCGATGTCGATCGCGCGCGTGCGTGCGTCCAGGATCACGCCGGCGAGGTCGGCCACGGCGACGGTCGCGTGGGTGGCTCCGAGGTCGACGGCCAGGACGAGCCCGGCGCGCGGGTTGAACGCCACGCGGGCGGGAGGACGACCTCCGGTCGACACCGCTTCACCGGCGGGGCGCAGGAGGTCGGCGGCCAGCAGAGCATCGACCCGGGAGGCGACGGTGGAGCGGGCCAGTCCGGTGAGGGCGGCGAGCTCCGCCTTGGTGCGGGCGTGCCCGTCGCGGAGGATCTGGAAGATCTCGCCGGTCCCGGGGGAGGGCGTCGCAAGCGGTCTCAGCACGTCAACCATGGCGTCAGTAAAGCACAGCACTTCCTCCGCTCCGTGGTGCGACTTCGAATTCGTTACACACAACTTTTGACGAAGGACTAGCAAAAGTCCTCATCGCTGTGTCAGACTCACCGGCATGACAACGGATGTCACTGACACCGGTCTCGGGACGATCCGGACCGGGATCCTCGGCGGAGGCTTCATGGCCCGCGTGCACCGCACGGCCGCCCGAGACGCAGGCGGGGCACTGCGCGCCGTCGCCACCCGGTCCGCCCAAGGCGCCAGGGATGCCGCGCACCTGCTCGGCGCCGCCCGCGCCGAGCAGGACGCGGAGGCCCTGCTCGACGCCGACGACATCGACGTCGTCCACATCTGCACCCCCAACGCCACGCACGCCGACCTCGCCCTGCGTGCGCTGCGAGCGGGCAAGCACGTCGTGTGCGAGAAGCCGCTCGCCACGAGCGCCGCCGACGCCGCCACCCTCGCCGAGGTCGCCGCCGGGACCGGACTCGTCGCCGCCGTCCCCTTCGTGTACCGCTACCACCCCATGGTGCGCGAGGCCAGGGCGCGCATCGCCCGCGGCGAGGCCGGCGAGCTGCTCACGCTGGACTGCTCGTACCTGCAGGACTGGATGCTGCGGCCCACAGACGACGACTGGCGGGTGCGCTCCTCGTCCGGCGGCGCCTCCCGCGCCTTCGCCGACATCGGCTCGCATCTGTGCGACCTCCTCGAGTTCGTCACGGGCGATCGGATCCGGACCCTCAGCGCCCGCACCCGCCGGGTGTTCGCCGAGCGGGCGGGGCAAGCCGTCGACACGGAGGACATCGTCGCCGTGCTCGTCGAGACCTCGGCGGGGGCACTCGGCACGCTGCTCATCTCGCAGATGGCGGCGGGCCGCAAGAACGCCCTCACCCTGGAGCTGCACGGGACGCGGCAGAGTCTGCGGTTCGAGCAGGAACGGCCGGAGGAGCTCTGGGTCGGCATGCGGGAGGAGTCGCGGCTGCTGCTGCGCGACCCCGCCACGGCCGACCCGGAGTCCGCCCGCCTGCAGCGCGTCCCGGCCGGGCACGCCATGGGATACCAGGATGCCTTCAACGGCTTCGTCGCGGACGTCTACGCCGCGATCGCGGGCGACGTGCCCGACGGTCTGCCGACGTTCGCCGACGGCCACCGTGCGGCGGTGCTGACCGAGGCCGTGCTCGATTCCGCCGCCCACGAGGGCCGCTGGACGGAGGTGCCGGCATGACCGCGACGACGACACAGCCGGTGCTGCAGGTGGCCGGGATCCGCAAGGCGTTCTTCGGCGTGGAGGTGCTGAAGGGCATCGACTTCGACGTGCGCCCGGGGGAGGTGCACGGCCTCGTCGGCGAGAACGGTGCAGGCAAGTCCACGCTCATGAAGATCATCGCGGGCGTGCAGCCGGCCGACGAGGGGACGATCGCCTACCGCGGCGCGGAGGTGCGCCACGCGCACCCCCGGCAGGCGATGGACGCCGGCATCGTCACGGTGTTCCAGGAGTTCACCCTGCTCCCGGAGCGCACGGTCGCGCAGAACGTCTACCTCGGCCGGGAGCCACGGCGCGCGGGACTCATCGACGTGCGGGCGATGAACGAGCGCACCGCGGAGCTGCTCAGCGATCTCGGAGTCTCCTTCATCGACCCGCAGGCCCGGGTGGGCTCGCTGACGGTGGCCGAGCAGCAGATCGTCGAGATCGTGAAGGCGCTGTCGTTCGATGCGCAGGTGATCTCGATGGACGAACCGACCGCGGCGCTCAGCGACCGCGAGGTGGAGCTGCTGTACGCGATCATCCGCCGGCTCACCTCCCGTGGTGTCGCCGTCATCTACGTCTCCCAC
Source organism: Microbacterium sp. C-MGS6 (assembly GCF_058140415.1). NCBI lineage: Bacteria > Bacillati > Actinomycetota > Actinomycetes > Micrococcales > Microbacteriaceae > Microbacterium > Microbacterium sp. C-MGS6. The sequence goes on along the minus strand of NZ_CM176934.1, from coordinate 2,549,597 downwards.
CGGTTGAAGGAGATCTTCGACCTCTGCGACAGGATCACGATCCTCAAGGACGGCGCCCTCGTCTCCACGGACGAGACCGCGGCCCTGACCACCGACGAGCTCGTGCGCCGGATGGTGGGCCGGTCGATCCAGTCCTACTTCCCCGACCCGGTCGCCGGCACCGCGGTCGGCGCGCCCCGGCTCGAACTGGACGGCTGCGGGAACGCCTATGTGGACTCGGTGTCGCTGACGCTGAGCGCCGGGGAGATCGTCGGGGTGGCCGGGCTCCAGGGCTCCGGACGCACGGAGCTCGTGGAGGGGGTGTTCGGCATCCAGGCCTTCACCCGCGGCGCCGTGCGGATCGACGGGAAGCCGGTGCGGATCACCGGGCCGCGTGCGGCCGTGCGCGCCGGACTCGCCCTCGTCTCGGAGGACCGCAAGGCCCAGGGGCTCGCGCTGGGGCAGTCGATCCTCGACAACGCCCTGCTCGTGGTGCGGAACGTGTTCGCCGGACGCACCGCGGCGTCGCGCCGGGAGGTGCCGGGAGTGCTCCGCACGCTGGAGGTGTCCTCGCGCGGTCTCGACCAGGAGGTGCGCTTCCTGTCCGGCGGCAACCAGCAGAAGGTGGTGCTGGCCAAGTGGCTGCTCACCCAGCCGCAGATCGTGCTCTTCGACGAGCCGACACGGGGCATCGATGTGGGGGCCAAGTACGCCGTCTACCAACTCATGCGCGAGCTGGCGGCGCAGGGGAAGGCCGTGCTCATGGTCTCGAGCGAGCTGCCGGAGGTCATCGGCATGAGCGACCGCATCCTTGTCATGCACGACGGCGAGCTCGTCGCCGAGCTGCCGGCCGGTGCGGCCGAGCACGAGATCCTCGCGGCGGCCACCGGCGCCGACCGCGGTCCTTCGACGAACGGGGGCGCGCGATGAGCCGCCGCACCGGAGCCCGTCTCCGCATCGATTCGACCGTCATCGTGCTGGGCATCCTGCTGCTGGCCCTCGTCGTCGGCGCGATCCTCGTCGCCACGGTCGGTCGCAACTTCCTCAGCCCGGGGAACATCCGCGACATCCTGACCGGGATGAGCGTGCTCGGCCTCGTGGCCATCGGGCAGACGCTCGTGGTGCTCGGCGCCTCGCTCGACCTGTCGGTCACCTACGTCATCAGCCTGTCGAGCCTGCTCGCGGCGACGATGATGGCCGGGAACGCCGGCAACATCCCGCTCGCGGTGATCGTGACGCTCCTCGTGTGCGCGGGGATCGGGCTCGTGAACGGGCTCATCGTGACGGTGCTCAAGGTCAACGGCTTCATCGCGACGCTCGGCGTCGGGCTGATCCTCCAGGGCATCCTCAACACGAACTTCGAAGGCTCGGCGGGCGAGGTCCCGTGGGCGTTCCAGCTCATCGGCGCGACCGGCGTCGGACCGATCCCGGTGTCCACGCTCATCATGATCGCGCTCGCCGTGCTGGTCTGGGTGCTGCTGAACCGCACCCGCACCGGCGCCCATCTCTACGCCGTCGGCGGGGACCCCGAGATCGCCCGGCTCAGCGGTGTGCGCACCCGCCTGCCGCTGATCTGGGCGCACGTGCTGTGCTCCGTGTTCGCGGGGCTCGCCGGACTCCTGCTCGCCAGCCGTCTCGGCGTGGGCAGCCCGACGGTCGGTCAGCAGGGCGGCTACGCACTGCTCTCCATCGCCGCGGTCGTGCTGGGCGGCACGCTGCTCCTCGGCGGGCGCGGCTCGATCTGGGGCACCATCGGCGGCGTCGCCATCCTCGCCGTCGTCGACAACGTCATGAGCGTGCTGCAGGTGAACCCCTTCCTCAAGGATGTGGTGCGCGGCATCGTCATCGTCGCCGCCGTCGCCGTCTACAGTCGGCGGGCCATCGTGCGCCGCCGGCCGCGCTTCGGGGCCGGCGGCACGCGCACCGGGGGAGACGACGCAGCGAAGGCGGCCGAAGGGGACATGGCGGTGGCGGCCGCCGAACTCGCCGATCCGACCGTCGAGGTCGCCGCCGTCGACAGCGCAGGGGATACCGCCTCCGTGCGGGAAGGAGGACGCTCATGAACGCGCTGCGCACGCTCGTCAGCCCCCGCGGGGCGGTCTTCCTGCTGCTCGTGATCCTGCTCGTCGCGGTCGCCGTGCTCAACCCGAGCTTCGCCGAGCCCGGCCAGTTCATGCGATACCTGCAGCGCGTCGCGCCCATCGCGATCGTCGCGATCGGGCAGTACTTCGTGATCATCGTCGGGGAGTTCGATCTCTCCCAGGGATCGCTCATCACGGCGCAGGTCATCATCGCCGGCAACCTCGTCGGCCAGGACGACGCGCGCACCCTCCCGGTGCTGCTGCTCATGGTGGTGTTCGGTATCGTCGTCGGGCTCGTCAACGGCGTCCTCACGACGCTGCTCAAGGTGCCGTCGTTCATCGTGACGCTGGGCATGATGCTCGCCCTGCTCGGCGGCGTGATGTGGTGGACGGGCGGCGCGGCCACGGGCAACCCGGCCGACAGCTTCCGCGAGATCGGCCGCGGAGGGATCCGCGACCTCCCCGTGCTGGAGTTCCTGCCCTGGGCCGTGCTGCTGCTCGCCGCCTGGCTCGCCCTCGGCATCGTCATCACCAAGCGCCCGCTGGGCAAGACCCTCATCGCGATCGGCGACAACGCCCGCGCCGTGGACTACGCCGGTGCCCGCCGGGCCTGGGTCACCACCCGCGCGTTCGTGCTGTCCTCCCTCTCGGCCACCCTCTCCGCCGTCCTGCTGGTCGGGTACGCGGGAGTGCACCCGTCCGTCGGCCGGGGCTACGAGTTCACCGCGATCACCGCGGTGGTGCTCGGCGGCGTCGTGCTCGGCGGAGGTCGAGGCTGGATCGTCGGCGCCGTGGCCGGAGCGTTCGCGCTGGAGGCGCTGTTCCTGCTCCTGAACATCGCGGGCGTCCCCTCCACCCTCCGTGACGCCGTGCAGGGCGTCATCATCATCGCGGCCGTCGCCTATGCGGGTGTCGCCTTCCGAGCCCGCCGCCGGCGCGGTCCCCAGCCGACGGACGTCCATACCGCGGGGACCGAGAACGCCGAGAACCGCAGCACCGCATCAAGCCCTACAACCAGAGGAGATTAGCAATGCGACGATCGATGAAGATCGCCACCGCAGGGGTGGCCCTCTTCGGCCTCATCGCGCTCGCCGGGTGCACGACCGACCCGTCCGTGGCGCCGGCGGAGTCGGAGAACCCCGAGGAGTCGGCCGAGACCACCGAGTGGTTCGACCAGGAGCTCTTCGACAAGCAGGACGAGGAGCGCGGCGTCGACCCCCAGGGCCCCGCCGACCAGCCCTACCTGCAGCACATCAACGCCGAGATGGTCGACACGTCGGAGTTCGCCAGCACCGGCGCCAAGAAGGCCTGCTTCGCGAACGCCTCGATCTCGAACCCGTGGCGGCAGACGGGCTGGATCACGATGAACGAGCAGCTGAAGGTGCTGCAGGAGTCGGGCGCGATCAGCGAGATGGAGACCCGCGACGCGCAGGACTCCGACGACACCCAGATCGCCGACATCGACTACTTCATCTCCGAAGGCGAGTGCGACGTCTTCCTCATCTCCCCGAACAGCACGGCGGCGATGACCCCCGCGGTCGAGCGGGCGTGCGAGACGGGCAAGCCGGTGGTCGTGTTCGACCGCGGCGTGAACACCGACTGCCCTGTCACGTTCATCCACCCGATCGGCGGCTTCGCCTGGGGCATCGACACCGCGGAGTTCCTCATCGACAACCTCGAAGAGGGCGACAAGGTCGTGGCTCTCCGGATCCTCCCCGGTGTCGACGTGCTGGAGCACCGCTGGGCCGGAGCCGAGAAGCTGTTCGAGGAGGCCGGGATCGAGGCCGTGGACCACTTCACCGGAGCGGACCCCGCCGAGATCAAGAGCATCATCAGCGACGAGCTCGCCAAGGGCGACGTGCAGGGCATCTGGATGGACGCCGGTGACGGCGCCGTCGCCGCCATCGAGGCCTTCGAGGATGCCGGGGCCGACTACCCGGTGATGACCGGCGAGGACGAGATGAGCTTCCTGCGCAAGTGGAAGGACACGGGCCTCACCGGCCTCGCCCCGGTGTACTCGAACTTCCAGTGGCGCACCCCTCTGCTCGCGGCGCAGATGATCTTCGCGGGCGAAGAGGTGCCGAAGGAGTGGGTGCTCCCGCAGAAGCCGATCACCGAGGCCGAGCTGGACGACTACCTCACGGCGAACGACGGCATGCCCGACGGCCACTACGCCAAGTTCGGCGGAGAGGACCTTCCCGGCTACCCGACGGTCTGGCAGGAGCGCCAGATCCCGTGACCCCGTGTGCTCCCGCCCTTCCGCTCCGCCTGAGGCGAGTGGGAGGGTGGGAGCACCCGCACGATCAGAAGGACAACGATGCCCCGCACGATCGCCGTCAACACCTGGGTCTGGACGTCTCCGCTGACGGACGACACCCTGGAGCCGCTCGCCCGCACGGCCGCCCGGATGGGCTACGACGCCCTGGAGCTGCCGCTGGAGAGCTTCGGTGACTGGGACCCGCTCCGGGCCCGGGCCGTGCTGGACGGCCTCGGCATGGGCGCGGTCGTGGTCGGGGCGATGGGACCCGGGCGCTCGCTGCTCGCGCGCGCCGGAGACGTCGCCGCCACGCAGGACTACCTCCGCGCCTGCCTGGACGCCGCGGCCGTCCTCGGGGCCGCGGTCGTCGCCGGGCCGTTCTACGCCCCGACCGGCGTCACCTGGCGCATGGACGAGACGGAGCGGGCGGAGGTCGTCGGCGAGCTCCGGGACAACCTCGCCCCCCTCGCTCGCGAGGCCGCCGCTATCGGCGTGACGCTGGCCGTCGAGCCGCTCAACCGCTACGAGACCAGCGTGCTGAACACCGTGGCGCAGAGCCTTGATGCGCTGGCGCCGCTGCTCGGTGCCGGGGTGGGGCTGGCCCTCGACACCTACCACCTCAACATCGAGGAGAAGCGTCCCGCCGACGCGGTCCGGGCGGCGGGCGCCGCCATCGCGCACGTGCAGGTGTGCGGCAGCGACCGCGGTGCCGTGGGCGACGACCACACCGACTGGCCGGAGATGCTCCGCGCGCTCGACGACGCCGGCTACCGCGGCGTGCTGGGGCTGGAGAGCTTCACGGGCGAGAACGCGACGATCGCGGTCGCGGCCTCGGTGTGGCGACCGCTCGCGGCCAGCCAGGACGATCTCGCCGCCCGCAGCATCGCCCACCTGCGCGCCCTCGGCGCCTGAACCCCCGCGATACGAGCACCCGCGATACGAAGGAGTATCCATGAGCAGTCACCCGGTCACCCTGTTCACCGGCCAGTGGGCCGACCTGCCGTTCGAGGAGGTGGCCCGCCTCGCCGCGCAGTGGGGCTACGACGGGCTGGAGATCGCCGCGTCCGGCGACCACCTCGACCTCCGCCGGGCCGATGAGGACGATGCCTACGTCGCCTCCCGCCGCGAGATCCTCGACCGGCACGGACTGCGGGTGTTCGCGATCTCCAACCACCTCGCCGGGCAGGCGGTGTGCGACGACCCGATCGACTTCCGGCACCAGGGCATCCTGCGCCCGTACGTCTGGGGCGACGGCGAGGCCGAGGGTGTGCGGCAGCGGGCGGCGGAGGACATGACGCGTGCGGCCAGGGTGGCCAGGAAGCTCGGCGTCGACACCGTCGTCGGTTTCACCGGGTCGTCGATCTGGCCTTATGTCGCGATGTTCCCGCCGGTGCCGGAGACGGTGATCGCCCAGGGGTTCCAGGACTTCGTCGACCGATGGAATCCGATCCTCGACGTGTTCGACGGCGAGGGCGTGCGCTTCGCGCACGAGGTGCATCCAGGGGAGATCGCGTACGACTACTGGTCGAGCGTGCGCGCCCTCGACGCGATCGACCACCGCGACGCGTTCGGCTTCAACTGGGACCCCTCGCACATGATGTGGCAGAACATCGATCCCGTCGGCTTCATCGTCGACTTCGCCGACCGGATCTACCACGTCGACTGCAAGGACACCCGCCTGCGACCGAGGAACGGCCGTGCCGGGGTGCTCGGCTCGCATCTGCCGTGGGGCGACCCTCGGCGCGGCTGGGACTTCGTCTCCACCGGCCACGGCGACGTGCCCTGGGAGGACGCGTTCCGCGCGCTCGATGCGATCGGGTACGACGGCCCGATCTCGATCGAGTGGGAGGACGCCGGCATGGACCGCCTGCATGGCGCCCCCGAGGCGCTCGGTTTCGTGCGCTCCCTGCTGTGGCCGCAGCCCGCGGCCGCCTTCGACGCCGCGTTCCGCCACCAGTGACGGGACGGCAGGCGACCGGCCGTGCTCAGGGCTCCCGCAGGCGGACCAGGCGCTCGTGCCCGGTCTCCTCGAGCTCGGCGATGTCGTCGCGCGACTTGAGGAAGTCGGAGAAGGACCGGTAGCCGAGGGCCTTCTCGCTGAAGGACGGGTCCATGCGGCGCATGTGCGTCTTGACCGCGGAACTGTGCAACCACTCGTCGGCATCCGCCTTGTCGTGGCCGAGGCGCAGGGCGCGCTCCAGGAGCCGCGTGGCCTCGCCCTGGTCGTCGATCTTCTCCTCGACCTTGGGCTCCTCGGCAGTGGCCTTGGCCTTGGCTTTCGCCCGGGACTTCGACACGGTCTTGGGCTTCGGGGTACCCGCGTCCGCGGCGGCCGGGGCGGACGGCTCCGCCGGGGCCTCGACCACCGGAGCGACCGCGGGCTGTGCCGCCTTCGCCGGACGCGCCACGCCCGGAAGCGAGTCGTACGACTCGAACTCGTCGCAGGCCGCGGCGAGCGACTTCGCCGTCGACCCGGCCACGCCCACCCCGATCACGTACCGGCCGAGGCGCTTGCAGCGCTGGGCGAGCGGCACGTAGTCGCTGTCGCCGGCCACGATGACCACATGGGTCAGGTCCGGAAGACGGAACATGTCCTCGACCGCATCGACCGCCAACCGGATGTCCGCGCCGTTCTTCGCGTACGCCGCGGCGGGGAAGAGCTGGACGAGGTCCACCGCGCGCGCCACGAGCTGCGACCGGTACTCGGCGTTGACCGGCGACGACCAGTCCGCGTACGCCCTGGTCAGCACGAGGGTGCCGAAGGACGCCGCGTAGTCGATGATGGCGCCGACCTCGATCATCGCCCGGCTCAGCCGCTCGGCGACCTCGGGGTCGTTCGGGTGCTCCGTGATGCGCTGGCGGTCCTTGCCGTAGGAGTTCCGGCCGTGGACCCGGTCGTACCAGGAGATGACGATGTTGTCGAAGTCCAGGTACACCGCCACGCGGGCGTCGGTCGTCTCAGCCACGGTCGTCCTCCTCGCCGGGGTAGCGCACGCCGATCTGCGCGCGGATCTCGTCCAGGGCGCCCATGATGGCGACGCTCTCCGCGATGGGGAGGATGTCGCCCTCGAGGAGACCGTCGCGGACGAGGCGCTCGGCCGCGAACGCCTGGTACTGCATGCCGCGACCCTCGACGGACGAGACGTACTCCTCCTGCACCGTGCCGTCCGGCAGCACGAGACGGAACGAGGTGGGGGCGTACCAGACCCGGTCGATGTCGATGCGGGCTTCGGTGCCGACGATGCTCGCGGCGTTGGGGCCGGCGCCGCGCGAGGAGGAGAGCGTCGTGGAGATCGCCCCGCTCTCGTGGATCATGAGGGTGGCGACCTCGGAATCGGCTCCGGTCTCGACCAGACGCCCTACCGCGCGGACGGTGGTCGGTGCCCCGAGGACATCCCAGACGAAGGAGATCGGGTAGATCCCCAGGTCGAGCAGCGCCCCGCCGCCCAGTTCGAGGGCGTTGAGACGGTGGGCGGGGTCGGTGGGCAGCTGCTGCGTGTGGTCGGCGCTCACGGTGCGGATCTCACCCAGGGCGCCGTCGGCGAGGAGCTCGCGGATGCGGACCATGTGCGGCAGGTACCGGGTCCACATCGCCTCCATGACGAGCAGCCCGCGCTCGGCGGCGAGCCGCTGGAGGTCCGCGGCCTGGGCGTGGTCGAGCGTGAACGCCTTCTCGACGAGGACGTGCTTCCCGTGCTCCAGGGCGAGCCGGGCGTTCTCGTGGTGCATCGGGTGCGGGGTGGAGACGTAGATGATGTCGACGTCGGGATCGGAGACCAGCGCCTCGTATGACGGATGCGCGTGCGCGATGTCGAAGCGCGCGGCGAAGGCATCGGCCGACTCCTGCGAGCGTGAGCCCACGGCGACGAGGTCGAGGCCGGCCGTGCGCAGATCGGATGCGAAGGCGCCGGCGATGCCGCCGGTCGCGAGGATTCCCCAACGAAGTCCAGTCATCCTCTCAGCGTAGAGGGTGGCGCGTGTGACCGTCTGTGACATCCGGTGACCTCCGGCTTCCTCCCCGTGGCCGGGGTGGAGGCGGCGCTCCTACCGTGTCGGCATGACGGAACCCCTCGTGATCGGCGCCATGGTGCGCACCCTCGGCGCCTACCCCTCCGGCTGGCGGTATCCCGGAGCCCACCGCGACCCCGCGGAGGACGCGGACATCCTGCGCCGCATCGCGCGGGAGGGGGAGGACGCAGGTCTGGACTACCTCTTCTTCGGCGACTGGCTGGCGACCGGACCCGACCTGGAGTTCCGCGACCCCTACCTGCTCGCCCGCATCGACCCGCTGAGCGCGGTGCTGTTCCTCGCCGGGGTGACCTCGCGGATCGGTCTCATCGCGACGGTCAACACCACCTATGCCGATCCGTACGCCACGGCGCGGGCGCTGGCCTCCCTCGACGTCCTCACCCACGGCCGGGCGGGGATCAACCTCGTCACCGGCGCCGAGCCGCGTGCCGCGGGCAACCACGGCCGTGACGCCCACGCCGACACCGAGACCCGCTACGACCGGGCCGAGGAGTTCGTCGTCGCTCTGCGCCGGCTCTGGGACTCGTGGGACGAGGACGCCTGGATCGCGGACGCCGAGCGCGGCGTGCTCATCGACCCCGAGGGGCTGCGCGCGGCCGAGGTCACGGGCGCACATGTGCGGGTCGCCGGTCCGCTCAACGTCGCGCGTCCGCCGCAGGGGCGCATCCCGATCGTGCACGCGGGGACCTCGCCGCGGTCGCGGGCGCTCGCCGCGACCGCCGCCGATCTCGCGCTCATCGCCGCGCCCACCCTCGCCGATGCCGTGACCACGCGGCGGCTGCTGAAGGACATCGCCGCGGACGCGGGGCGCCCGGCGGAGGAGCTGAAGGTCATCGCCCCGGTGCTGCCCGTCGTCGCGGACTCGGACGCCGGGGCGCACCGGATCGTCCGGCGGCTGCTGGAACTCGTGCCGCTCGCTGAGGGGGTGCAGCCCGATCGCGTCGCGTTCCCGCCGAACCGCACGGTGGATTCCCTCGCCGACGCACTGGAGGTGGCCGCCGACGACCCGCTGCGTGCCGCCGCCTTCGACGCCCCGGTGACGGCCGCCGAGGCGCTCCGGTTGGGGGAGCGGGGTGCCGCGCTCGTCGAGCGACTCGCGCGGATCGCCGGGCTCGCGGTCGGGGCGGAGGCGGCAGTGAGCTGGCGGCATCTCGTCGCCGCGCACGCCGTCCCCGCGGCCTTCGTGGTCGGCGATGCCGGCACGATCGCCGACCACTTCGAGAGCTGGCGCGACGCGGGGGCCGCCGACGGCTTCAACGTCCTCTCGGCATTCCAACCCGCGCAGTTCGAGGCCTTCACCCGCCTCGCGGCCCCCGAGCTCCGCCGCCGTGGCCTGCTCCGCGCGGCGGAGGAGGCCGGCCAGGACGGCCGGCGTGAGACGCTGCGCGACCGCCTCCGTGTGACGTCGCGTGTCGGCGCGTGACCACGGGTGTCGTCTCGCGACACCCGGAGTCCGCCGCCTCGCCCCCGTGCTCTGCCGCTTCCTACCGTGAACACCACCTGCACCCCCTCCGCACCCGAGACCCCGTCTTCCGAATCCGAGGAGTCCCCCGCATGAACCGCCGCCTCATCCGCACCGCCGCCGTCGCGGTCCCGCTCGTCCTGGCCGGCAGCCTCGCCGCCTGCGCCACCTCGCCCGCCCCGGGGAACACTCCGGCCGCCGCGGGGGACCCGGTCTCCGGCGGCACCCTGACCTACCTCGAGCACCAGGCCTACACGAACCTGTACCCGCCGCAGGCCGGCTTCTACCCAAACGGCGGCATCGTCAACAACATCGCCGCCCGGCTCACCTGGCAGAATCCGGAGACGCTCGAGATCGAGCCGTGGATCGCCGCGGAGTGGACCGTGAACGACGACGCCACGGAGTACACCTTCGACCTCAACCCGGACGTGACGTTCTCGGACGGCACGCCCGTGGACGCCGCCGCCGTCGCGAAGAACTTCGACACCTACGGCCTGGGTGACGCCGAACGCGGTCTCACCGTCTCCGAGGCCATCAACAACTACGCCGGCAGCGAGGAGGTGGACGAGGACACCGTGACGTTCCGCTTCAGCGCTCCGTCGCCCGGCTTCCTGCAGGCGACGTCGACCATCAACTCGGGGCTGCTGTCCCCGGAGACGCTGGACGGCACGATCGAGGATTTCGGCGCCGGCAACGCGGAGGAGATCATCGGCTCCGGTCCCTTCACCGTCACCGACGAGAAGCTCGGCACCGAGTACACCCTCACCACCCGCGACGACTACGACTGGGGCCCGGACAGCGCCGAGAACGACGGTCGTCCCTACCTCGACGCCGTGCACGTGCTGGTGACCCCCGAGGACTCCGTCCGCATCGGGTCGCTGCTCGCGGGCCAAGCCGACTACGTCCGCTACGTCCAGGCGTTCGACGAGGACCGCGTGGAGGGGGCCGGCTTCACGCTGTACGCGCCGCAGACCCGCGGCGTGAACAACTCGATCGCCCTCCGCCCGGAGAACCCGCTGCTGTCCGACATCCGCGTGCGTCAGGCGATCATCGCCGCGGTCGACGCGCAGGAGGTCGTCGACACCCTGTTCACCGAGAACTACCCGGTGGCCACGTCGGTGCTGTCCTCCCAGGCAGCGGGATACAAGGACGAGTCCGCGCACTACGCCCACGACCCGGAGAAGGCGGAGGCGCTGCTCGACGAGGCGGGCTGGAAGCCCGGCGCCGACGGCATTCGCGAGAAGGACGGCGAGCGGTTGTCCATCACGGTCTACGAGGCCAAGCCGCAGCCGCTGTCGAAGCAGACCCTGGAGCTCGTGGCGCAGCAACTCGCGGCGGTCGGCGTCGAGCTCACCGTCAAGCCCGGCGACGCGGGCAGCTACGCGGAGGACACGCGTGATCCCCTGAAGACGGGGTTCTACCACTCGATGGTCGGCCGTGCGGATCTCGACGTGATCAAGAGCCAGTACTTCACGAAGAACCGCGACGTGCTGATCTCGCAGGATGCGACGCTCGACGAGCTGCTCCTCGCCGTCGCCTCCGAGCCGGATGCCCAGAAGCGGGTGGCCGCCTCCCAGGCCGTGCAGGACTACATCGCGGAGCAGGCATACGTGATCCCGCTCTTCGAGGAGCCGCAGGTCTACGGCGCGGCGACGTACGTGCACGGCGTCGCGTTCGAGTCGGTCGGCCGCCCCACGTTCTCCGGCGTGTGGCTCGCGGAGCACTGAGGACCACGGTGACCCCATGACCTTCGTCCTCCGACGGGCCGGGCAGGCCGCGATCGTGCTGATCGCGGCCTTCACGGCCACGTTCTTCCTGCTGCAGCTGCTGCCGGGAGACGCCATCCTCATCAAGTTCTCCGACCCGAGCCTGGGGCTCTCGCCGGAGCAGCTCGACGACATCCGCGCGACCTACGGCGCCGACGTGCCGTGGGGGGAGCAGTATCTGCACGCGGGGCTCGGCTTCCTCGCCGGCGACTTCGGCTACTCGACCCAGTACGGCACCCCGGTCCGGACGATGCTCGCTGAAGCACTGCCCGCCACACTGCTGCTCGCGGCGCTCGGGCTCCTGGTCGCCGTCCTGCTCGCGGTGCTGATCGCGGTGCTCTCCTCGCTCGCGCCCTTCGCCTGGCTGCGGGACGGTCTGCGGCAGATGCCGGGACTGTTCGTGGCGGTCCCTGTGTTCTGGCTCGGGATCCTGCTCATCCAGGTGTTCTCGTTCGGGCTCGGATGGGTGCCGATCGTGGGGGCCGATCCGATCAGCGGCCTGATCCTCCCCGTCCTCACGCTCGCCGTGCCGATCTCGGCGCCCCTCGCCCAGGTCCTGGTCCGCTCCATCGACCGCGTGCAGGCGCAGCCGTTCGTGACCGTGGTGCGGGCGAAGGGCGCGCCGCCGGCGTGGGTGCTCACGCGGTCGGTCGCGCGCAACGCCGCCGTCCCGACCCTCACCATCGCGGGGGTGCTGTTCGGAGAGCTCGTCGGAGGAGCGGTGGTCACCGAGACCGTCTTCGGCCGCACCGGCATCGGACGCCTCACGGAGCAGGCCGTCGCGAACCAGGACATCCCGGTGCTGCAGGGAGTGGTGCTGCTGTCTGCCCTGGGGTTCGTGGTGATCAGCTTCGCCGTCGACCTCGCCACGCCCCTGATCGACCCGCGGCAGCGGCGGGCGGCCCGCGCCGCCCGGTCGCGCCCCGTCCGTCCCGCCGCCCAGGAGGTGCCCGCATGACCGCTCCCGTCATTGTCGAGACGTCGGTCGAGACGTCGGGTGCCCCGCCCGCGCCGTCCGCCCCGGCGCCCGTCTCCGCATCCCGTCCGCGACGGCGGTCGCGCGCCTGGGGGCTGTACCTCGCGTTCGCTGTCGTCGCCGTGGCGGTGCTGTGGGCGGTGATCCCGGGGGTCTTCGCGCCGGGCGATCCGCTGACCGGCGTGCCCGCCGACAAGCTCCTGCCGCCGAGCGCCGCGCACTGGTTCGGGACCGACGCCCTCGGCCGCGACCTCTTCGGCCGGGTCGTGCACGGCGCGGTGCACTCCCTGTCGGGCGCGCTCATCGCCGTGACGGTCGGCCTCGCGCTCGGCACGCTCCTCGGAGCCGTCGCCGGCGCGACCGGCGGTGTCGTGGACGACGTGCTGATGCGGATCGTCGACATGCTGCTGGCCATCCCCGGGCTGCTGCTGTCGCTCTCCGTCATCATCCTGCTCGGCTTCGGAACGGTGAACGCGGCGATCGCCGTGGGACTCGGCAGCGTCGCCGCCTTCGCCCGGCTCATGCGCGCCGAGGTGGCGCGGGTGCGCCGCACCGAGTACGTCGAGGCGGCGTACGGCAGCGGCGGCACCTTCGTCGCCGTGCTGCGCCGGCATGTGCTCCCGAACGCCCTCACCCCGATCATCGCGCTCGCCGCGCTGCAGTTCGGCACGGCCATCCTCGCCATCTCCACCCTCGGCTTCCTCGGCTACGGCGCGCCGCCGCCCACCCCCGAGTGGGGCCTGCTGATCGCCGAGGGGCGCAACTACATCGCGACCGCCTGGTGGCTCACGGCGCTCCCCGGCCTCGTGGTGGTCGCCGTCGTGCTCAGCGCCAATCGCATCAGCCACCGGCTCGGAAGGAGCGCCCGATGACCGCGCCCACCCCCGTCCTCACCGCGACGGACCTGCGGGTCTCGTACGCCGCCCGCGAGGTCGTGCACGGCCTCTCCTTCGCCATCGCGGAGGGGGAGACCCTCGCCCTCGTCGGCGAGTCGGGCTCCGGCAAGTCCACCACGGCGCACGCCCTCCTCGGCCTGCTGCCGGAGGGCGGACGGGTCGAGGGCGGGCGCGTCCGGCTCGGCGACCTCGACATCTCCGGATGGTCGGATCGGGCGTTCCGCGGCATCCGCGGGTCGGAGATCGGGCTGGTGCCGCAGGATCCGACGACCTCGCTCGACCCGGTGCGCCCCGTCGGCGTGCAGGTCGCCGAGGTGCTGCGTCTGCACGGGCATCGCGACCGTCGTTCCCGGAACGCCCGCGTGCTCGAGCTGCTCGACCGCGTCGGGCTGGACGACCCCGATCTGCGTGCTCGACAGTATCCGCACGAGCTCTCCGGCGGGATGCGGCAGCGGGTCCTCATCGCGGCCGCGATCGCCCTCCGCCCTCGGCTGCTCATCGCGGACGAGCCCACCAGCGCCCTCGACGCCACGGTGCAGCGCCGCGTGCTGGATCTGCTGGACGAGCTGCAGCGCGAGGACGGCACGAGCATCCTGCTCGTGACGCACGACCTCGGCGTCGCCGCGGACCGGGCGGCGCGGATCGCGGTGCTGAAGGACGGCCGGATCGTGGAGCAGGGGCCGAGTGCGCAGGTGCTCGCGGAGCCGGAAGACCCGTACACGAGGCAGCTGCTCGCGGACGCGCCCGCCTTCACGACCGGCTTCCGGCGTCCGGACGCGCCGCCGTTCCTCCGGGACGCCGCGGCAGTGGCCGCCGAGAAGCCCTACGAGATCGTGGCTGCCGGCCTCGTCAAGGAGTTCCGGGTCGCGGGTCGTGAGCGCTTCCGGGCGGTCGACGACGTCTCCTTCCGGGTGCGGCGCGGGACGACCCATGCGCTGGTCGGCGAGTCCGGATCGGGCAAGTCCACGACAGCGCGCCTGGTCACGCGCTTCCTCCGTCCGGACGCCGGGACCGTGGAGCTCGCGGGGGAGGACGCGACGGCCGTCGAGGGGGCGCGACTGCGTGCGCTGCGCCGACGGATCCAGCTCGTGTACCAGAACCCCTTCGCCTCCCTGGATCCGCGGCAGCAGATCGCCGACATCGTGGCCGAGCCGCTGCACAACTTCCGCATCGGCGGCCGGTCCGAGCGTCGGGATCGCGCGGTCGCCCTGCTCGAGCGCGTGGCGCTGCCGGCGGATGCGGCCCGCCGCACGCCGAGCGAGCTGTCCGGCGGGCAGCGCCAGCGGGTCGCGATCGCGCGGGCGCTCGCCGTCGACCCGGAGATCCTCGTGCTCGACGAGGCGGTGTCGGCGCTCGACGTGACGGTGCAGGCACGCATCCTCGAACTGCTCTCCGCGCTCCAGGCCGAGCTCGGACTCACCTACCTCTTCATCTCGCACGACCTCGCCGTGGTGCGCCGCATCAGCCACACCGTCTCCGTGATGCACCGCGGGCGCGTCGTGGAGGAGGGGCCGACCGAGGAGCTGTTCCACGACCCGCAGCACGAGAACACCCGGGAGCTGCTGGCCGCGGTCCCCGGCCGAACGGAGATCCTCGCATGAGCGCCCCCACCCCTCGCCCCACCGTCGCATTCTTCACCCGGCTCCTGGACGATGCGTCTCCGGACGACCGCTACCGCCTCGCCCTGGCGCAGATCCAGCACGCCGAACGGCACGGCGTGGGGAGGGCCTGGGTGGCACAGCATCATTTCCGGGCGGCGGAAGGCGGGCTGCCCTCGCCGCTCGTCTTCCTCGCGCACGCGGCGGCACGCACCTCGGGGATCCGGCTCGGCACCGGGATCATCACCCTTCCCCTCGAAGACCCGGTCCGGGTGGCCGAGGACGCCGTGGTGGCCGACCTGCTCGCGGACGGGCGGATCGACCTCGGGCTCGGCAGCGGCGGCACCCCGTCGTCCTTCACGCCCTTCGGGGAGGACGTGCGCGACAAGGGGCCCACCTACGACCGCAAGCTGGGCGTGCTGCTCGACGCTCTCCAGGGCCGCGACGTCGGTGCGGGGAACACGCTGTATCCGGACGCGGGGTCGCTGGCCGCGCGGATCTGGCAGGCGACGTTCTCGGCACCCGGCGGTCATCGAGCAGGCATCCACGGTCACGGACTGCTGCTGTCCCGCACGCAGCCCCGCTCCGGCGACCGTGTGCACGCCCCGCTGTCCGCCCTGCAGGACCCGATCATCGACGCCTACCTCGACGCGCTGCCCGCCGGCGAGACTCCGCGGATCACCGCCTCCCGCACCGTGTTCGTGGCGGACGACCGCGCCGAGGCGCTCCGGTTCGCCGAGGTCGGTCTACGGCGAGCAGCCGAGGGCTTCCGGCGGCAGGGCCAGACGATCCCCGGGGACGGCATCGACGACCTCATCGCCGCTCTCGACACGCATCTCGGCACCCCGGAGGAGGTCGCCGCCTCCCTCGCCGCCGACACCACGCTGCGCCGCGCGACCGAGGTGGCGTTCCAGGTGCACTCGGTCGACGCGCCGCACGCCCACGTCCTGCGCTCGATCGAGTTGTTCGCGACGGAGGTCGCCCCGGCCCTCGGCTACGCGCTCACGCCGCCGGATCCCGAGACCACCCACACGCCCGAGAACACCCCCACCGTGAAGGAGAACGCATGACCGCCGACACCGTCGACCAGCTGACGGGGGGGACGCCGGAGCTGGATGCGCTGCGTCGTCGCCGTCCCGTGACCAGGGAGCAGCTCCAGGCGAGCTTCGACGCGCTCTTCCACCCGGTATCCGCGGAGCATGTGTCTCTCGCAGAGCGCGCGCTCATCGCGGCGTTCGCGACCGCGCTCGCCGGTGCCGACGACCCGACGGCGGCGTTCTACGCCCGGAGGGCCCGCGAGATCGACCCGGAGCGCGCCGCGATCGTCGCCCGGGAGGCCGGAGCCGCCGCGACCACGGGACCATTCGGCGCCTACACCGAGCGCGGGCTGGAGGCCGAGAGTACCGACGGCACTCGCTACCTCCGGGAGGAAGCGGCATCGGCTGCCGTGGGGGAGCGTCTCGCGACCGCTCTCGCGCACACGCACCTGCTGGTGTTCCGTCCCCGCGAGGCATCCGGTGCCGACCTCGGCCGCCTGCACGACGCCGGCTGGTCGACGGACGGCATCGTGACGCTGTCGCAGCTCGTGTCCTTCCTCGCCTTCCAGCAGCGGGTCGTCACCGGCCTCCGCGTGCTTCAGGAGGCCGGACTCACCGCCGCCGACACAGCGACCGCGACCGCCACCGACACCGACACCGACGAGGAGGCCGCATGACCGCCGCCGACACCGTGCTCCGCCACGACGCCGCCCCCTATCCGCACGCCTTCACGCGCGCCGAGGTCGGCTGGACACCCCACCTCGCGCCCCTGGCGGAGGAGGATCTGACCCCGCGGCACCTCGACGGCCTCGTCGACGCCGCCCGGGCGAAGAACGAGTACTTCCGGCTGCTCGCCCGCGACCCCGAGGTGCTGCGCGCGCGCACCCTCGTCGACAAGGACATCTTCTACAACGCCGCGGAGGGCCTCCCACGGGCGGAACGGGAGCTGGCGGCCACCGCCGCCTCGCGCCGCAACGGCTGCGTGTTCTGCGCCTCCGTGCACTCCCGGTTCGCGGCGCACCACGGCAAGCGGCTGGAGGACGTCGATACGCTCCTCGCCGAGGGCGTGGACGCGGATCTGGGGGAGCGCTGGAACGCGATCATCGCCGCCGCGGTCGCGCTGACCGACACGCCTCGCGCGTTCGGTCCCGCGCACATCGCGCGCCTCCGTGCGGCCGGACTGGACGACCTCGAGATCGCGGACGTCGTGCACGGCGCGGCCTTCTTCAATTGGGCGAACCGGCTGATGCTCTCGCTCGGCCGCCCCGTCGCTCCATTCTGACCGACAGGGAGGTCGTCGCCGGATGCGCTACCGTCGCATCATGACAAGCCGTCTGCGGCGCCGAAGCCTCCCTGTCGTCGGCTTCGTCGCTGCGGCCGCCATGCTCGTCGGGTGCGCGCCGAGCATCGAGAACCTCGTGCGGGTGAGCCTCGCGGATTCCATCGAAGACGCGCAGGACAGTATGTGGGAGCACCGCGGCAAGATCGTCACGGACTCGGAAGCGACCATCGCCGAACTCTCCCTCGCCTCCGACCTCCGGGACGGAACCGACGAGCTCGACGGCAACCCCCTCAAGCTCCTCGACCTCGACAAGAGGGGCGACGGCACCACCCTGACACTCCTCGCACTCGGTGGCGCGCAGACGGGCGGTGGCTGGTGGTACGAGCAGCGTCAGGGGGCGGTGTGCTTCACCCTGACCTTTCCGCGAGGCGAAGAGATCGTGGAGACCGGCCCCGCGGACTGCCCGGACATCCCGGAACTGGACGGCATCGAGGACGTCGTCCCGCTCGAAGAACTCGACGTCAGAATCACCGCCACCAAGGCCGACTACCCTGACTCGGTGTGCCAGTGCTACAGCGGCAGTGAGTGCGACTGCCCCGGAGCCTAGGCGATCGGGTCGGAGCCCGTCGTAGCCGCAACCCCGCTCCGGTGCCACCCTGATCTCTCAGGGGACGAGGATGATCTTCCCCGTGGCCCCGCCGGTCTCCATGAGTTCATGCGCCCGCGCCGCCTCGGCGAGGGGCAGCTCCGGTGCTCCGAGCAGAAGCACTACGATCCGAATGTGACGTCTCAGAACCAGCTCGACGCCGGGGTGCCTGGTTCACCACGCCAGGTGGCCGCGGCCGAGACCGAACGGCATTGGCTCCTGTTGGCGGCGCAAGTCTTCCTCACCGGCTTGACCACGTATGTCGCGATAGCGATCTGGTCGACCACCGCGGCCGGGTACACAGAGGGCTTGCAGATCGTCGGATTCGCGGTCCTCTCCACTCCGCTTACGATCCTGGCGTTCCTGATCGGGCTGCCCCTGCGTATCGTGCCGCGGGCACGTCGGTGGTGGTCGCGATACGCGGGGTGGTTCTTCGCCTTGTTCGGAATCGCTGCGGGCGGCACGCTTCTGTCCTACGTCGTCGGCGATGCAGGACCGGTTCGCTATGCCCAGAGTGGGTGGCCTGTGAGTGACGGCTATGCACCGGACGCGCGACTCTTTGTGCCATCCCTTGCTGTGCTGGCGTTCGCGACCATGCATCTTCGCCTCCCACCGCGCCGGAAGCCGAAAGCCGCCTGACCGATCAGTGTCTCCTGGCCGCGGCAGAACCCGCCGAACGCCGCGTGCGGGGTGACGCCCGACGCTGTCAGGGTTGGGGTCAGGGGACGAGGATGATCTTCCCCGAGGCGGCGCCGGTCTCCATGAGTTCATGGGCCCGTGCCGCCTCGGCGAGGGGCAGCTCCGGGCCGAGCTCGATGGTGAAGTCGCCCGCGGCCAGGAGGTCCACGGTCTTCTGCAGCGCCTCGGCGCGCCACTCCAGCTCCTGCGGCGTGAGCGGCTCGGGGGACCCGCCGGAGAACGCCCGGATGCCGAAGTCGGCGGCGTCGGGACCGCGGACGATGGTCGCGATGCGGTCGCGGTCCGCGACCAGGGCGAGGGAGGTCTCGATGGCCTCGTCGGTGCCCGCACAGTCCAGGACGACGGTCACGGGGGAGGGGGCCGCCGCGCGGACGCGGTCGAGCAGGCCGTCGCCGTAGGCCACGGGGATCGCGCCGAGCTCGCGGAGCTGGTCGTGCCGGGCGGGGCTCGCGGTGGCGATCACCGTCGCGCCCCAGGCGACCGCGAACTGCACGGCGGCCTGGCCGACCGAGCCGGATCCTGCGTGCACGAGGAGCACGTCGTCGGCCGTCACGGCGAGCGAGCGGAGGGACTGGTAGGCGGTGCCGGCCGGGATGCCGATCGCCGCACCCTCGGCCGCGGTGACGGCGTCCGGGAGCTTCACGAGCTTGTCGACCTCGACCGCGATGGCGGAGGCGTAGGTCCCGAGCGTGTCGCGGATCGCGACGCGGTCGCCGACCTCGAACCCGTCGACGCCCTCGCCCAGCACCTCGATCACCCCGGCACCGTCGAATCCGACCGGACGCGGTTCGGTGATCGGCGCAGACGGGCGCTTGCCGCCACGGAGCTTCGCGTCGATGGGGTTGGC
The DNA here is from genome assembly GCF_058140415.1 of Microbacterium sp. C-MGS6. Classification (NCBI taxonomy): domain Bacteria; kingdom Bacillati; phylum Actinomycetota; class Actinomycetes; order Micrococcales; family Microbacteriaceae; genus Microbacterium; species Microbacterium sp. C-MGS6. The sequence continues at coordinate 2,530,042 of NZ_CM176934.1, read as the reverse complement.
ACCGGCCGCCTCGATGCGCACCAGCGCCTCGCCGCGGACGGGCACGGGGTCAGGCACCTCCATCAGGTGGAGGACAGCGGGGGATCCGAACTCGGTGTAGACGATCGCGCGGGCCATGCCCTCAGGCTACCCGGCGGGGGTCACTTCCCCGCGAGCGCCTTGGTGATCCGCTGCGGCGACACCGGCTGCGCGGTGCCGAGACGCTGAGCGAAGACGCTGACCCGGTACTCCTCCAGCAGCCAGCGCACCTCGACGATCGCGGGGGGAGCGTCGGGCGCGAGGGGGATCGTGCCGCCGGCGTCCGCGAACAGCACCGCCATCCGCTCGAACTCCGTCATCCGTGCGCGGTCCTTGCCCGGCTCGTTCGCCAGGGTCTTCAACCGGTCGATCATGCCGTCGAGGTACCGGGGGAAGTGGGCGAGTCGGTCGACACCCGCGGCCGCGACGAAGCCGGGGTGCAGCAGTCCGGAGAGCTGGGTGCGGATGTCGTTCAGCGGGCCGAGCAGCGCCAGCGAGTTCTGGGACTTGATGCCGCGCTCCACCTCCCGCGCCTTCGTGAGGATGCGGGCGACGAGGGAGACGCAGGCGAAGAGCTCGTCGACGAGCACGGCGGACACGGCGTCGCGGACCCGGGCGAACTCGGCCTCGGTGCGCACGACGCCACGGTCCTGGCCGTCGGCGCCGGTCGACGCGTCGATCACGCGACGGGCGACGGCGGCTCGGCAGTCCTCGATGAGCGCGGCCGCCGACGGATAGGGCGAGGCGGCGAGGGCGAGCTTCTCCTGGCTGGTGAGGTGCTGCTGCACGTACGAGGACGGCGAGGGCACCGCGAGCAGGACGAGACGGAGCACGCCGTCGCGCGTGGCGGCGGCCGCGGCGTCCGGAGTCGCCTCGACCCGCACCGACACGCTCTTGCCGGCATCGACGATCGCCGGATACCCGCGGACGACGCCGCCCGCGACCTTGGTGTCGATGACCGCCGGGAGGTCGCCGAACGTCCACGCCGTCAGCCCGGTCTGCTCGACCGGAGCCGCGGCCACGCGCTCCGCCCCGCGCGGCCCCGGTGCCTCCGCACGCCCGGGGCGGGCGATGGAGCGGGCGACGCTGCTGCGCGCGCGGTCGGAGAGCTCGGCCTGCAGCGCCCGGAGATCACGCCCTGACCCGACCACCCGTCCCCGCTCGTCCACGGCGCGGAAGTTCATGCGCAGGTGCGCCGGCACCCGCTCGTCATCGAAGTCCGCGGCCGTCACCACCTGGTTCGCGAGCGGCTGCACGAGCCGCGCGAGCGCTTCCTTGAGGGTGCGCGGGGGGAGGCCGCCGTGCACCTCCGGACCCTCGTCGGCCAGCGCCGCCCCGAACTTCTCCGCCCAGTCGGCGGCGGGGACGACGTGGCGGCGGATGGCCTTGGGCAGCGCGCGCAGGAGTCCGGTGACGAGCTCGGCGCGGAGCCCCGGCACCTGCCAGTCGAAGCCGCGATCCTCGATCTGGGCGAGCAGCGGTAGCGGCAGCACGACGCTCACGCCGTCATCGGGGGCACCCGGCTCGAACCGGTACGCGAGGCCGAGCACCTGGTCGCCCTGCGTCCACCGGGTCGGGAACTCGCGCTGGTCGGCGCGGTCCTCGTCGTCGATGAGGTCGCTCTCGCGCATCACGAGCAGCTTCGGCGTCGTCGTCAGCGCCTCGCGCCACCACCTCTCGAACGACCGCACGTCGAACACCTCGGCGGGGATGCGCTCGTCGTAGAACCGGAAGACGGCCTCGTCGCCGGCCAGGATGTCGCGGCGCCGCTCACGCTCCTCGAGCTTCTCCAGGCGGCGGCGGAGCTCGGCGTTGCTGCGCCAGAACGCGCTGACCCGTTTGTCGATCCGGGACGGGTCCCACTCGCCCTCGACGAGCGCATGACGGACGAAGAGCTCGCGCGAGGCGGCCCGGTCGATGCGGGCGAACTGCACGCGCCGGCGCGGGATGATCTCGACCCCGAACAGCGTGACCTTCTCGAACGCCACCGCGGCTCCGGCGTCCTTGGACCAGTGCGGCTCGGTGACCTGACGCTTCGCGAGGTCGCCGGCGAGGGGCTCGGCCCAGGCGGGGTCGATGGCGGCGACGGTGCGGGCGAAGGTGCGGGAGGTCTCCACGATCTCGGCCGCCATGACCGCCCGGGGGCTCTTCTTGCGCAGCCCCGAGCCCGGGAAGATCGAGAACCGGATACCCCGCGCGCCTCGGTACTCCGTGATCCGGCGGCGGGCGTCCTTCGCGGGAGAGTGGGCCTTCCCCGCGGGGGCGGTGCGCTCGTCGAGGACGCCGATCTGCGACAGCAGGCCGGACAGCAGCGCGCGGTGGATGGCATCCGGATCGGCCGCGCCACTCGGCTCCGCCCCGCGATCGGGGCTCTTGACGAGCGTCCGGAGCTGCCGATGCACGTCGAACCACTCGCGGACCCGCACGTAGTTGAGGTGCTCGCTGCGGCACAGGCGCCGGAACGCGCTGGAGCCGAGCTCCCGCTGCTGTTCGCGCAGGTGGTTCCAGAGGTTCAGGAGGGTGAGGAAGTCGCTCGTCGGGTCCACGAAGCGCGCGTGCAGCCGGTCGGCCTCCTCGCGCCGCTCCTCCGGTCGCTCCCGCACGTCCTGGATGGACAGCCCCGCGACGATCGCGAGCACGTCCCGCAGCACCGCCCCCTGGGTCCCTGAGCCTGTCGAAGGGCCTGCACCCCGCTGGGTCCCTGAGCCTGTCGAAGGGCCCGCACCCCGCTGGGTCCCTGAGCTTGTCGAAGGGCCTGAGCCCGTCGAAGGGCCGGCCTCGATGAGCATCCGCGCGAACCGGGGGTCCATCGGCATCCGGGCGATGTCCCGCCCGATGCGGGTGAGCCGGGGACCGTCGTCCGGTCCCTGAGCCTGTCGAAGGGCGCCGAGCTCGGTGAGCAGGTCGAACGCCGCCTTCACGCCCCGGGAGTCGGGCGGGGTGAGGAAGGGGAACGCGGTGATGTCGCCGAAGCCGAGCGCGAGCATCTGCAGGATGACGGAGGCGAGCGAGGTGCGCAGGATCTCGGGCTCGGTGAACTCGGGGCGCCGCGCGTAGTCCTCTTCCGAGTACAGGCGGATGGCGATGCCGTCGCTCGTGCGGCCGGCGCGACCGGAGCGCTGGTTCGCCGAGGCCTGCGAGATGGCCTCGATGGGGAGCCGCTGCACCTTCGAGCGGTTGCTGTACCGGGAGATGCGGGCCGTCCCGGTGTCGATGACGTACTTGATGCCGGGCACCGTGAGGCTCGTCTCGGCCACGTTCGTCGCGAGCACCACGCGGCGACGGACGCCGGCCACGGTGCTGCGCTCGAACACCCGGTGCTGCTCCGCGGCGGAGAGCCGGCCGAACAGGGGGAGGACCTCGGTGGGAGAACGGTCCTTGGCGTATGCGGCGCGCACCGCGTCAGCCGCGTCCCGGATCTCCGCTTCGCCCGGCAGGAACACGAGCACGTCGCCCGGGGCCTCCCGGTCGAGCTCGCGGAGCGCCGTGACGATCGCGCTCACCTCGTCCTCCGGCTCGCCGGCGGCGTCCTGCTCCGCGTCCTCGTCGACGAGCGGGCGATAGCGGATCTCGACGGGATAGGTGCGCCCCGACACCTCGATGACCGGAGCGGGGGTGCCGTCGGCCGCGGCGAAGTGCCGCGCGAAGCTCTCTGGATCGATCGTGGCGGAGGTGATGATCACCTTCAGGTCCGGGCGCTGCGGGAGGATGCGGGCGAGGTAGCCGAGCAGGAAGTCGACGTTGAGGGACCGCTCGTGGGCCTCGTCGATGATGATCGTGTCGTAGCGCGTCAGCAGGCGGTCGCGGTGGATCTCGTTGAGGAGGATCCCGTCGGTCATCAGGGCGATGCGCGTCTCGTCGGAGACCTTGTCGGTGAAGCGCACCTTGTAGCCGACGAGCGTGCCGAGCTCGACCCGCAGTTCCTCGGCCACGCGCTCCGCGATCGTGCGGGCGGCCAGCCGCCGGGGCTGGGTGTGGGCGATGCGCTCGCGGCCCAGTTCCAGCGCGATCTTCGGCAGCTGCGTGGTCTTCCCCGATCCGGTCGCGCCGGCGACGATGACGACCTGGTGGTCCCGGATGGCATCGGCGATCTCGTCCCTGGCGGCGCTGACGGGCAGCTCCGGGGGATAGGAGATCACAGGGGAGGACATAGCCCTCCATCGTATGCCGGGATGCACACCGGAGCCGCCGCGATCGCCGCATACGATCATCGGGTGATGACTGCTCTGCGCCCCGTGCGCTGGTTCCGCGAGTTCGGTCGGCCGCCGCGCATCCTCGGCCTCGATGTCGCACGGGGGCTGGCGATCCTGGGAATGGCCGGCGCCCACGTCGGCACGACCGACGCTTTCGACTGGGGCGACCCCACCACGTGGACGGACCTCGTGCACGGTCGTTCCTCGATCCTCTTCGCGCTGCTCGCCGGCGTCTCCATCGCGCTCATGACGGGGCGCGACGTGCTGCCGGAGCGGGAGCGTCTCCCCGGCATCCGCCTGAATCTCGTCGGACGCGGCGCCGTGATCTTCGTGATCGGCCTGGCGCTGGAGCTCCTCAACACCCCGATCGCCGTGATCCTGACGCTCTACGGGCTGCTCTACGTCGCGGTCATCCCCGTGCTGCGGTGGCGGCCCCGGCAGCTGCTCCTCGGCGCCGCCGTCCTCGCGCTCGCCGGTCCGGCGGTGCTCGCCCTGATCAGCGCGGTGGCGCTGCAGCCGTTCGGCGCGGGCATCGGGTTCGTGCTCTACGGCACCTATCCGATCACCGTGTGGCTGGCTCTCGTGCTGGGCGGTATGGCCCTGGGCCGGCTCCGCGTGCAGGAGGTGCGCACGGCCGTCGTCGCCCTCGTCGTCGGGGTGGTCCTCGCCGCGATCGGCTACGGCCTGGGCGCCCTCGGCGCGGGCGCGGGGCTGGGCGGGACGGAATCGATCGTCTCCTCGACGAGCGAGGACTCCGGCAGCGGGAGCCTGGACAGCCTTCCCAGCGAGAGCCTGGACAGCCTTCCCGCCGAGAGTCTGTCGTCGTTCATCCCGGACGACGTGATGCCGCCGTCCGGCTGGGAGAGCTACCCCGAGGCTCTCGCCGCGAGCGATCCGCTCGGTTCCGTGGTCCGCGCCGTCTTCGCCGTCGACCCGCACAGCGGTGGCACCGCCGAGATCCTGGGCTCCGGCGGGTTCGCCCTGGCGGTGATCGCGCTGTGCCTGCTCCTGAGCCGCCCGCTGCGCTGGCCGCTGCTGCCGCTCGGCGCTCTGGGATCCATGCCACTCACGGCATACAGCCTGCACGTCGTCTCCGTCGTCCTCGTCGCGGGCCCTGGCGGCTTCATCGCGGACAACTCGTTCTGGGGGCTCACAGCCATGGCACTCCTGGTGGTGACGACGCTGTGGGCGATGTTCGTCGGACGCGGTCCCCTGGAGCGCCTCGTCGGTAAGGGGGCCGCGGCGATGGCCGCGGTCCCTCGGCGCTGACGCTTTTCGTCATCCGCACGGGCAGGCCTGTCATCACAGGTCCTAGGCTGGGGGGATGACCATTCCTGCACTCGAACTGAACGACGGCAACTCCATCCCCCAGCTGGGCTACGGCGTCTTCAAGGTGCCGCCGGCAGAGACCGAGAAGGCGGTGAGCGAGGCCCTCGAGATCGGGTACCGCCACATCGACACTGCCGCGATCTACGGCAACGAGGAGGGCGTGGGCGCTGCCATCGCGTCCTCCGGCATCCCGCGCGAGGAGCTCTTCGTCACCACGAAGCTGTGGAACGACCGTCATCACGACGACGAGCCCCGCGCCGCCATCGGCGAGAGCCTTGAGAAGCTCGGCCTGGAGCAGGTCGACCTGTACCTCGTGCACTGGCCCACTCCGGCGAAGGACGACTACGTCCACGCGTTCGCGAAGCTCATCGAACTGCGCGACGCGGGCCTGACCCGTAGCATCGGCGTCTCGAACTTCCTCGTCCCGCACCTGGAGCGCACGGTGAAGGAGACCGGCGTCGTCCCGGCCGTGAACCAGATCGAGCTGCACCCGGCGTACCAGCGCCGCGAGGAGGTCGCCTGGGCCGAGGCAAACGGCGTCCGCGTCGAGGCGTGGGGTCCGCTCGGCCAGGGCAAGTACGACCTCTTCGGCACTCCGGCGGTCGCGGATGCGGCCGCCGCCCACGGCGTGACGCCCGCGCAGGCCGTCCTCCGCTGGCACCTGCAGAAGGGCATCATCGTGTTCCCGAAGTCGGTGCGCCCGGAGCGCCTGCGGGAGAACCTCGACGTGTTCGGCTTCGAGCTGACCGACGCCGAGATCGCCGCGATCGACGCCCTCGACCCGCTCGACGGGTCCGGTCGCGTCGGCTCGCACCCGGACGAGGTCAACTGATCCCGCCCTCATACCGGCCGCGGGCTCGGCACTGACGCCGTCACCGAGCCCGCACTGACCGGAGCCCTGCTCCCGAGCCCGCGGCCCGCGGCTCGTCTCCGTTCCACATGACGCCCCGTGTCGCTTCGCGCGACACGGGGCGTCCGCGTGGGTACCGTCGAGCGCATGACAGCTCCGCTCCGCGTCGTCGCCGTCTCGGGCTCCCTGCACGAGCCGAGCAAGACCACCGCCCTCCTCCGATCGATCACCGCCGCGGTCGCCGAGCGTGCCCCCGTCGAGGCGCAGCTGATCGAGCTCACGCAGATCGGGCCGTCGCTCGCGGGTGCTCTCACCCGTGACCAGCTCCCGCCGGAGGTGGAGGTGCACCTGCAGGCGATCGAGACCGCCGACCTCCTCATCGTGGGGAGCCCGGTGTACCGCGCTTCGTTCACCGGGCTGTTCAAGCACCTGTTCGACTTCGTGGACCAGTACGCGCTCGTCGGCACGCCCGTGCTCCTCGCCGCGACCGGCGGCGGCGAGCGGCACGCCCTCATGATCGAGCACCAGCTCCGGCCGCTCTTCGCCTTCTTCCAGGCGCTCACGCTGCCCCTCGGCGTGTACGCGAGCGCCACGGACTTCGACGGCTACGAGGTGGCCACCGACGTGCTGCGCGCGCGCATCGCCTTGGCCGCCGAGCGAGCCCTCCCGCTCGTCGGCTACACCGCGACCCGCCCCGCGGAGCTGCTCGTCGGCTGACCCGGAGCTGCCGGTCCCGGCGAGCCGATCGACGGCCGACCCGTAGCCTGTCTCCCCGGCGTAGCGTGGGGACATGACGAACCGTCTCGCCGACACCCTCAGCCCGTACCTTCGGGCGCACGCCGACAACCCCGTCGACTGGTACCCGTGGGGGGAAGAGGCGTTCGCCGAGGCCCGCCGCCGAGACGTGCCGATGCTGATCTCGATCGGCTACTCCACCTGTCACTGGTGTCATGTGATGGCACGCGAGTCGTTCGCTGACCCCGAGACCGCCGCCCGCATCAACGAGGGATTCGTCGCGGTGAAGGTCGATCGCGAGGAGCATCCGCACGTCGACGGGGCCTACATGGCCGCCGCGTCCGCGTTCACGCAGAACCTCGGCTGGCCGCTCACGGTGTTCACCACCCCCGCCGGTCGCGCGTTCTACGCGGGGACGTACTGGCCGCCCGAGGCGCGACCGCCGATGCCGGCGTTCCGCGATGTGCTGGCCGCCGTGCGCGAGGCCTGGACGACGCGCCGCGCGCAGGCCGAGGAGTCCGCGGACGCGGTGACGGCAGCCCTCGCAGAGGCTGCGCAGGCCACGCCCTCGACCCTCCCGGACACCGCCGCGCTCGCCGAGGCCGCCCGCGGACTCGCCGCCAGGGAGGACAGCGAGTTCGGCGGCTTCGGCGGAGCTCCCAAGTTCCCGGTGGCCACGACCCTGCGGTTCCTGCAGCAGCCCCTCGTCCGCGAGGCCGCGCCGGAGGCCGCGGCAGCAGCCGAGCGCGCGCTCACGGCGATGGCGGGCTCTGCTCTGCGGGATGCCGACGGCGGGTTCTTCCGCTATGCGACCCGGCGCGACTGGACGGTGCCGCACTACGAGCGCATGCTGACCGACAACGCCCAGCTTCTCGAGGTCGCGCTCGACACCGGCGACGAGGAGACCGCCCGCGGAATCGCCCGCTTCCTGCTCGGCACGCTGCGGCGGGAGGGCGGCGGTTTCGGCGCCGCTCAGGACTCCGAGTCGTGGATCGACGGGGCCCGCAGCGAGGGCGGCTACTACCTCCGCCCGGTCCCGGAGCGCGCCACGCTGGAGCCGCCGGCGGTGGACGACAAGGTCATCACGGGATGGAACGGCCTCGCGGTCGCGGCACTCGCCAGGGCGGGTGCGACGCTCGGCGAGGACGCGTGGGTCGCCGCCGCCGCGGACGCCGCCGACGCCGTGCTCCGCACCAATCGCGGTGCCGACGGCGCTCTCGTGCGGGCGTCCTTGGACGGCCGGGCCTCCGCCGCGGTGGCCACTGCGGCCGACCTCGCCCTCCTCGCCGACGGCCTGTTCGCCCTGGCGGCGGCGACCGGCGACGTCGCTCCCGCGGTCACGGGACGGGACCTCCTCGACGAGGTGCTGGACGGAGCCGGGGGAGACGACCCGCTGCTCCGCGCGCAGGGCATCGCCGCCTCGCCCGATCACACCGACGGAGACCTCCCCTCGGACACGGCGGCGGTCGCGCAGGCCGCGCTCACCGCCTGGCGGCTCGGAGCGGGCGACCGGTACCGCGCGGCGGCGGCCGAGCGGGTGGAGGCGCTCGCCTCCCGGGCGCTCGCCCAGCCCTTCGCGCACGGCAGCCTGCTCCGGGTCGCCGCCGGACTCGCCGCAGCCCCGCGGCAGCTCGTCGTGGTCACGGAGGACCCCGGGGGAGCGCTCGCCGCCGCGGCACGCGGAGCCGATGCCGATGTCATCGTCGTCGTCAGCCCGGCGCAGGCCGCGGCGTTCGCCACCGCGGGTTTCGAACTGTTCGACGGCAAGGAGGCGACAGCCGAGCGCGCCTACGACTGCCGCGCCTTCGTGTGCCGCCTGCCGGTGAGCGATCCGGCCGCGGTGTCGCACGCACGGTGAGCGCCCTTCCCCGGAGCAGGGGTGTGCAATCTGCCTAGCGTGCGGCACCCAGGTGGCGTTCGATTGCGCGCGATGCGCAGCTTCGAGTGCACGGTTTGCCCAGCGCCTGCCATCCGTTCTAGGGTGACGCGACCCCTCTCGGATCACAGCAAGGATGCTCTGACGATGACCCTCTCCGCCCGCGCCGGCCTCGACGCCGTGCCCGCCTACCGACAGGGGCGCTCCGCCCCGGCCGGTGCCTCCAAACTCTCCTCGAACGAGTCGCCGCACCCGCCGCTGCCCTCCGTCGTGCAGGCCGTGCAGGACCGGGTCGCCGGCATCCACCGCTACCCGGACATGAGCGCCTCCGCGGTCCGGGAGGCGCTCGCCGCCCGGTACGCCGTGGACCCGGCCCAGGTGACCGTCGGCGCCGGGTCGGTGGAGATCGCCGCCCAGCTCATCCACGCGGTCGCCGGCGAGGGCGACGAGGTCGTCTTCGCATGGCGGTCCTTCGAGGCGTACCCCTCGCTCGTCCGGATCGCGGGCGCCACGCCTGTCGCCGTGCCGCTGGACGCCGACCACGGACACGACCTCGACGCGATGCGCGCCGCGATCACCCCGCGCACGCGTCTCGTGTTCGTGTGCAACCCCAACAACCCGACCGGCACCGTCGTCGACGCCGAGGCGCTGGAGCGCTTCGTCGCCGCGGTGCCGCACGACGTCCTCGTCGTCATCGACGAGGCCTATGTGCACTTCGACCGCACGGACAGCCGCGGTGTCGGGATCGAGCTGTTCCGTCGGCACCCGCACGTCGCGGTGCTGCACACGTTCTCCAAGGCGTACGGCCTGGCCGGCCTCCGCATCGGCTACGCGATCGCCCCCACCGCGATCGCTGAGGCGCAGCGCAAGGTGGCCGTGCCGTTCGGGGTCACCGACCTCGCCCAGGCCGCGGCTCTCGCCTCCCTCGCTGCGGAGGACGAGCTCGGCGCCCGCATCGACGAGGTCGTGGCGCAGCGCGATCGGCTGCACACCGTGCTCACGGCGGCCGGCTGGCCCGCCGTCCGCTCGCAGGCCAACTTCGTCTGGGTTCCCGCGGGGGACCGCACCGCCGACCTCGACGCCCTCCTGCACGCAGGGGGTGTCGTCGCCCGGGCCTTCCCCGGCGAGGGCATCCGCATCTCATCCGGCTCCGCCGCTGACATCGACCGGGTCGAAGCCGCCCTCGCCGCCGCGACCTCCGACCACGATTCCGACCTGATGGAGGTGGGCGCATGACCACGGAGGTCCCCGTCACCACGACGACCACGAAGGGCCTGCACCCGGGCCTCACCCGCCGCCAGATCTCCATGATGGGGCTCGGCGGCGCGATCGGCGCGGGGCTGTTCGTCGGCTCAGGGCAGGCGATCAGCATCGCCGGACCCGCCGTGCTGATCTCCTACCTCGTCGCGGGCGGCATCGTCGTGCTCGTGATGGCGATGCTCGCCGAGATGGTCGCGGCCCGCCCGAGCTCCGGCGCCTTCAGCTCCTACGCCCAGAAGGCCATGGGGCGCAGCGCCGGAAGCGCGGTGGGCTGGCTGTACTGGATCCAGCTGGTCGTCGTGATCGCCGCCGAGGCGACCGGCGCGGCCGGGATCGTGGCGAACTGGGTGCCCGGGATCCCCGCGTGGGTCTGGGTGCTGGTCTTCGTCGTCGCCCTCACCGCGGTGAACCTCTTCGGCGTGCGCAACTACGGCCGTTTCGAGTTCTGGTTCGCGGCGATCAAGGTCGCCGCGATCATCGCCTTCCTCGTCGTCGGCGTGTGCGCGATCGTCGGACTCATCCCCGGTGTGCCGGCGACGGGGATCTCGAACCTCGTGGACGAGGGCGGCTTCGCCCCGCACGGGATCACCGGCATCGCGGCGGCGCTCCTCATCGTCGTCTTCGCGTTCGGCGGCACCGAGGTCGTGGCGATCGCCGCGGCCGAGTCCGACGACCCCGCGCGGAACATCCGCCGGATCGTGCGCGAGGTGCTCGTGCGCATCCTCATCTTCTACGTCGGCTCGATCTTCGTCATCGTCGCGGTGCTCCCGTGGGACGACCCCGCCGTGCAGGCCGGTCCGTTCTCGGCCGTGCTGGACACGCTGAACATCCCGGGCGTCGGTCTCGTGATGGACCTCATCGTGGTGATCGCGCTGCTCTCGGCCATGAACGCCAACATCTACGGCGCCTCCCGGATGGCGTACTCGCTGGGGGAGCGGGGACTGGCGCCGCTGTCCGTCACCCGGACGAGCCTCAAGGGCGTCCCGTTCGTCGCGGTGCTCGCCTCGGTGGCCTTCGGGTTCGTCACCGTCGGACTGAACTGGGCGTTCCCGGACGTCGTGCTCCCGGCGCTGCTGAACGTCGTGGGGTCGACCCTGCTGGTGATCTGGACGGCGACGGCGATCTCGCAGATCGTGCTGCGACGGCGGGCCGACCGTGCCGGTGAGGCGATGCCCATGCGGCTCTGGGGCTTCCCCTGGGTGTCGTGGCTGTGCCTGGTGCTGCTGGCCGCCGTGATCGCGCTCGCGATGATCGACCCGGCCGCGCGCATCCAGCTGCTGCTCACGCTCGGGCTCACCGCGGTGCTGCTCGTCGTCGCCCGCCTGACGCGGGGTGTCTCCCGCCCCGGCATCGTCAGGGAGTGACGTGCGGATCGATCGCCTCGACGCCGCGCTGATCCGGCTGCTGACGGAGTCGCCGCAGCTGCCTCTCCTCGAGTGCGCGCGCCGGCTGGGCATCGCGCGAGGGACGGCCACCAGCCGCCTCGCGCGGCTGCACGAGGGCGGGGTGATCGAGGCGATCGTGCCGCGCATCGACCCCGCCGGCTTCGGCTACGGCGTCGTGGCGTTCTGCCTCGTCGAGATCGATCAGAAGGTCGGGCACGACGATGTGGCGACGGCCCTCGCAGACGCGGTGCCGGAGATCGTCGACATGCACACCGTGACCGGCGCGAGCGACATGCAGCTCCGGCTCGTCGCGCGCGACGCGACCCGGCTCCAGGAGGTGCTGGACCGGGTCGCCCTGGTGCCGGGCGTCGCGCGGACGGCGTCCTCGATCGCCATGCGCACCCACCTCTCCGGTCGCGTGCTCCCGCTCGTGGAGCACGTGGCCGACGAGATCCCCTGACCGGGGGTCACGGCGCGGCGGGTCAGACCCAGCCGGGCAGCCAGTTGTGCAGGCGCCAGAAGTCGTACGGCACGCTCATCCCCGTCCACAGCGGCAGGAAGAACGCCGAGACGAGGACGACGACGCCGAGGAAGATCAGGACGGTCCGCTCTCCGGACTGGCGGCGCACGAGCGGATCCTCGCGGCGCCCCGCGATGATCCGCAGCGTGACGGTGAGCGCGAGCACGAGGAACGGCATCATCACGACCGTGTAGAACTGGAAGATCGTCCGCTCAGGGAACATCAGCCAGGGGAGGTAGGTGACGGCGAGCCCCACGAGCGGAAGACTCAGGGCCGGGCCGACCGGCTGTCGGGTGATCCAGCCGCGGATGAGGCGGTAGAGCAGGTACACGCTGGCCGCGACGCCGCCGTACCAGATGAGCGGGTTGGGGATCGCCGAGATCACGCCGATGCAGTGGTCGACGCCGCAGCCGGTGGGGTCGCTGTCCACCCACACCGCCGTCGGGCGGAGCAGGAAGGGCCACTCCCACGCCGGGCTCGCGTACGGGTGTCCTCGGGTGAGGCCCACGTGGAAGCCGAGCATCGCCTCGTGGTAGTTCCACAGCGCGACGAGCGGGTTCGGATCGCTGCCGCGGTCGTAGCCGTTCGCCGTCACCAGCCATCCGGTCCAGCTCGCGAGGTACACCGCGAGCGCGGGGACGACGAGGAGCACGAACGACACCGGCCCCTGCCGGAAGACCGCGGATGCCGGCCATACGACGACCCTGCCGCGGCGCCGGGCGAGGGCATCGGTGATCACGACGTAGAGGCCGAAGCCCGCGAGCACGTACAGTCCCGACCACTTCACCGCCGAGGCGGCGCCGAGCGCGAGACCCGCGGCGACGAGCCACGGACGGCGCCACAGGATCGGTCCCCACAGCGGATCCTCGTCGTCCGGATCCCGACGTTCGAGCAGCGGGATCGTGTGCTGGCGGTCGATGAGCACGAACAGCACGCCCAGCAGCACGAAGAAGGTGAGGATGCCGTCGAGCAGCGCGATCCGGCTCATCACGATGCTGAGGCCGTCGATCGCGAGGAGCGTGCCGGCCACGGTCGCCGCCACGACCGAACCGGTCAGACGTCGGGCGATGAGGTAGACCAGCAGCACGGATGCTGCGCCGAGCACGGCGGTCGCGAGACGCCAGCCGGCGCTGTTGTCCGGTCCGCCGATGGCCATGCCCAGCGCGATCAGCCACTTCCCGAGCGGCGGGTGCACGATGAACGCACCCTTGTTCGTCAGGGGGAGCTCCTGCAGGGTGATGAACGCATCGTTCGCGTTCTCTCCCCACACCCCCTCGTAGCCGAGGCTCCACAGCGACCAGGCGTCCTTGACGTAGTAGGTCTCGTCGAAGGCGAGCTGATGGGGATGGCCGACGTTCGCCAGGCGCAGCACCGCGGCGAGGGCGGTGATCAGCAGCGGGGCCAGCCAGCCCATCGCCCGGCCCCAGTCCGGGGCGTGCAGCACGCGGTCGCGGAGCCGCTCGTAGCGCGTGAGCCGCTCCTCGGGGGCGGGCAGCAGGGGCTCGGGCGCGGTCACCGGTCCAGCCTAGACACACTCCGCCCTGTGCCTCCGGTATGCAGGCACCGGTCCGCTCCGACGGCCCCGACTCAGACCCACGCCTAAGCTGGGCGGGTGATCATCCTCGCCGCGACCCCGATCGGAAACCTGGGCGATGCGTCGCGGCGACTCGTGGAGGTGCTGGAGAACGCGGAGATCGTCGTCGCGGAGGACACCCGCACGACGCAGCGACTCCTGCAGGCCCTGAAGATCGACAACCGGCCCCGGCTGATCGCGCTGCACGACCACAACGAGAAGCAGAAGGCCGCGGAGCTGGCCGCGCTCGCCGCGGAGACCGACCTCGTGGTGCTGAGCGACGCGGGGATGCCGACCGTGAGCGATCCGGGATACGGTCTCGTCGCCGAGGCCGTGGCGCAGGGGGTCACGGTGACCGCCATTCCCGGACCCAGCGCGGTGCTCATGGCCCTGGCGATCTCGGGGCTTCCCACGGACCGCTTCGCCTTCGAGGGGTTCCTGCCGCGGAAGCCGGGGGAGCGCCGGGCGACCCTCTCCGCCCTCGCCGCCGAGCCCCGCACGATGGTGTTCTTCGAGTCGCCCTCGCGCCTCGCGACGACCCTGACCGACATGGGGGCCGCCTTCGGTGCAGACCGCCGGATCGCCGTGTGCCGGGAGCTGACGAAGCTGTACGAGGAGGTCCGTCGCGGCACCGCGTCCGAGCTCGCAGCCTGGGCCGCCGACGGGGTGAAGGGCGAGATCGTCGTGGTCGTCGAGGGTGCGCCGCGGCGGGAGGCCTCGCCGGAGGACGCCCTCGCTCAGGTGCAGGCCCTGGTCGCGGACGGCACCCGGTTGAAGGACGCGGCCTCCGAGGTCGCGGCCCTGACGGGCCTGTCCTCCCGAGACCTGTATCAGGCCGCCCTCGCGGCGCGGTCACGGTGACTCCGGTCGCAGATCCGCACCCCGGTCGCAGGGATTCCGGGGAGGCGTGCGACGCGGGTCCGGATCTGCGACTTCCCGCCGACGGGGAGTCCGTCGCGCGAGCCTACGACGAGAGGGCCGCGGAGTACCTCGAGGTCGCGGGGGACCTGGGGCTGATGGATCCGCGCGACCGCGAGCTCATCCGCCGCTGGAGCGATGAGACTCCGGGGATGCTGCTCGACGTGGGGTGCGGTCCGGGTCACTGGACGGCCTTCCTCCGCGGAGACGACGGCGCGGGGCCCGATACCGGACGCGAGGTGGAGGGGATCGACCTCTCCGCCGCCTTCATCCACGGGGCGAGGGTTCGGTATCCGCACCTCACGTTCCATCGCGGGTCGTTCCGGACGCTGCCGCAGGCATCGGGCACGGTCGGCGGCATCCTCGCGTGGTACTCCGTGATCCACACGCCTCCGGCCGAGCTCACGGAGGTGTTCGCCGAGTTCGCTCGGGTTCTCGCCCCCGGCGGGAGCCTGCTCCTCGGATACTTCGTCGGCGAACCCCGGGCGGCCTTCGCTCATGCGGTCGCACCCGCGTTCTTCTGGACCGCCGAGGCCCTGTCCCCGCTGCTCGCCGCCGCCGGCCTCGAGCTGCAGTGGTCCGAGGCCCGCGAGCGAGAGCCCGGCGAGATCAGCTCCCGCCCCCACGGCGCCCTCCTCGCCCTCCGCTCCTGATCCGGCCCCAGCCCGGCGTCGCAGATCTGCACCGTGTCGCAGGTTCTGGCACCATCCGTGCGACACCGACGCGAATCTGCGCCCGCGCGCGGGAGAGGACGGGGGCACCGGGGGAGACTGTCCTACGCTGACAGAACCAGAACCAGAACCGGAACCGGAACCGGAACCGGAACCACCACCGCGGGGGAGAGGAGCACGCGTGAGCAAGGCCGCGACGGTGTACGACGTCGCCGAGCGCGCCGGAGTGTCGATCGCGACCGTCTCGCGTGTGCTGCGCTCGCCGGAGGCCGTCCGTCCGGTGACCCGAGAGCGGGTGCTCGACGCGGTCGCCGCGCTGGGCTACGTCCCCAGCGGCAGTGCGCGGGGTCTGGCCGAGCGTCGGACGGGGGTGCTGGGGCTGTACTTCCCCCAGTTCGACGCCGCCGAGGACGCCCCGCCCCTCGACGTGCTGTCCGCCGCTGCTCGCCCGCCGTTCACGGTCGTGTCGGACGAAGCCGACCCGCCGCACTCCTCGATGCTGTTCCTCGATGAAGTCCTCCGGGGGGCCGAGCTGGAGGCGTGGAAGCAGGGGTTCGTGCTCATGGTGGGCGTCGGACGTGACGACCCCGACCGCTCGACCGTCCGCGACATGGCCGGCCGGGTGGACGGACTCATGGTGCTCGCCCGCAGCGTGCCGGACGAGGTGCTGGCGCGGCTGGGGCGGCGTATCCCGGTGGTCGTGCTGTCCGGGCCGCCGCGGGGCGATGCCTACGACCATGTCACGGTGAGCAACGCCGAGGCGATGGGGGAGCTGACCCGCCATGTGCTGTCGCAGGTCGGGGAGGGGGAGATCGCGTTCCTCGCCGGGCCGGCCGACTCGCCGGACGCGGAGCAACGGTGGGAGGGCGTGTCGACCGCGCTCGCCGCAGCGGGGCGTGATCCGGCAGCGGTGCGCGTGCTGCGGGGCGACTTCACACGGGCCTCCGGGCGCCGGGCCGGGCAGGAACTCACGCGCGACTGCGTGCCCGCCGCGCTCATCGCCGCCAACGACCAGATGGCCCTCGGGGCGATGGACGTGTTCCGTGCTGCGGGCGTGCAGGTGCCGGACGACGTGCTCGTGACGGGGTTCGACGGCATCGAGGCGGCGACCCTGGTGTCGCCGCCGCTGACCACGATCCGGCAGCCGATGATCGAGCTCGGACGCGCGGCCGTGCAGGTGCTCGCGCGACGGCTGGAGCAGCCGGACGCCCCGCCGCTCACCACGCGTCTGCCCCTCCAGATCCTCCTCCGCGAGAGCTCCACGCGCCCGGCCTGAGTCGCCGCGACCGCGCCGCCCCGGAGGACCCCCTGGCTCATCATGGGGTTGCCGATTCAAAATGTATGCGCTTACAATCTGGTGTACGGCTTCGGCCGGCAGGACTCCCCATCCCCCGGGGCGCCCTTCATGACAGAGACGACATGAGGTCATCCAGTGGCAGAGACGCACACCTTCCGACGCTGGCGCCGGGCCGCCGTCGTGGGGCTCGCGGCCGCAGCGGTCGCGCTCAGCGGCTGCAGCATCCAGATCAGCTCGCAGCCCGACCCGTCGATCGGCGACGACACGATGCTCATCAACGCCGACAAGGGAAACCCGTTCTTCACGCAGAACTTCAACCCCTACCTCACCAACACCAGGACCGCCTCGCGGTGGATCTACGAGCCGCTCATCCTGGTGAACCCGCTCGACGGCGAACTCACCCCGTGGCTCGCGTCCGAGTGGACCCAGCCCGACGCCCGCACGATCGTGATGACGATCCGCGACGGCGTCGAGTGGAGCGACGGCGAGGCGCTCACCCCGGAGGACGTGGCGTTCACGTTCCAGCTCATCAAGGACGAGCCCTCGCTCGACATCAAGGGCGCGTGGCAGCACATCGACCGCATCGAGATCGACGGCGACGACATCGTGTTCCACCTGCAGAGCGACGACGCGCCCTCGCTCTCGATCCTCGGGCAGACCATGATCGTCCCCGAGCACCTGTGGGCGGATGTGAAGGACCCGGCCACCTGGCGCAACGAGGAGCCGGTCGGTACCGGGCCGTTCGTGCTCGGCAACTACAACGACCAGCAGTACTCGATGGACCGCAACCCGGACTACTGGCAGGCGGACAGGATCGAGATCGAGCACATCATCCTGCCCGCCACGAACACGCAGCTCGACACCGTGACCCGCGGCTACGACTGGGCCTACTCCTTCATCTCCGACGTCGAGGGCACCTGGGGAGCGGCGAGTCCCGACAACACCTGGTGGTTCCCGCCGGGCGGCGTCATCTCGCTCGTGCCGAACCTCGAGGTCGCGCCCTTCGACGACGTGAACGTCCGCCGCGGCATCGCGCTCGCGCTCGACCGGGAGGAGATCGCGGAGACCGCCTCCGAGGGGTACATGCAGCCCGCAGGGCAGACCGGGCTCATCCTGCCCAACCAGGAGCAGTATCTCGACCCGGAGATCCCCGATCAGGGCATGCTCGCGCAGGACCGGGATGCCGCGCTCGCGGCGTTCGCCGAGTCCGGGTACACCCTGCAGGGCGACCAGCTCGTCGGCCCGGACGGCGAGCAGCTCGCGTTCTCGTTGACCACCGCCAACGGTTTCTCCGACTGGACGCGCGCCGCTCAGACCGTGCAGCGGCAGCTGGCAGACATCGGCGTCAAGGTGTCGCTCAAGCTCCCGCAGCCCGCGGGCTACCAGAGCGCGATCGGCACCGGCGACTTCGAGATGGCGATCGGCGGCATGGGCAACGGCGACGTGTACCAGGCCTACAACAGCCTGCTCTCCAGCGACTTCTACGTGCCGACCGGCGAGGTGACCACCAACAACTTCGAGCGCTACCGCTCGCCGGAGGCCGACGCCCTCCTGGAGGAGTTTCGCGCGACGATCGATCCCGACCGCCAGACCGAGCTCGTGCACGAGCTGCAGAGCATCGTGTACGAGGAGGTCCCCGTGATCGGCATGTACTACGGCGGGATCTGGGGCCTGTTCAACGACGCGAAGTTCACCGGCTGGCCCTCCGCGGACGATCCGTACATGATCCCGCAGAACTACGACTCGGCGCCCCTGGGGATCTTCACCCACCTGAAGCGCACGGACGGGGGAGACCAGTGAAGTACGTCCTCCAGAAGATCGGCCTGTTCGTGCTCACCCTGTGGGCCGCGATCACCCTGAACTTCTTCCTGCCCCGCCTGATGCCCGGCTCTCCCGCCGACGCCGCGATCGCTAAGCTCTCCCAGAACGGTCCGGTCTCCGACGCCACGCGCGCCGCGATCGAGGCCCAGCTCGGGGTGCCGACCGGTTCGATGTGGGACCAGTACGTGGACTACCTCGGCCAGGTCGTCCGGCTCGACTTCGGCGTCTCGTACACGTTCTACCCGCAGACCGTGTCGAGCATGGTCTCCACCGCGCTGCCCTACACGCTCGGCCTCGTCGGCATCGTCACGATCCTCGCGTTCGTGATCGGCACGCTGATCGGCGTGATGGCCGCCTGGCGGCGTGGCACGTGGCTGGACTCGCTGCCGACGCTGACCGGGTCGTTCCTCAGCACGTTCCCGTACTTCTGGACGGCGCTGCTGCTGCTGTTCTTCCTCGGCTACGTGCTGCATTGGTTCCCGACCACCGGCGCCTACTCGGCGACGACCACCCCGGGGTTCACCTGGGACTTCATCGTCGACCTCGTCCGGCACGCGTTCCTGCCCGCGCTGACGATCCTGCTCACCTCCCTCGGCGGCTGGATCATCGGCATGCGCAACGCGATGATCAACACGCTCGGCGAGGATTACATCACCTTCGGCGAGGCGAACGGCCTCCGCGGTCGCACCATCGCCCTCCGCTACGCGGCCCGCAACGCGATCCTGCCGAACCTCACCGGCTTCGGGCTCACGCTCGGCGGCGTGGTGGGCGGCTCGATCCTCGTCGAGCAGGTGTTCGGATACCCGGGCATCGGCTACCTGCTGTTCAACGCCGTGATCGGGCAGGACTACCCGCTCATGCAGGCGCTCTTCCTGATGATCACCGTGAGCGTGCTCATCGCCAACTTCCTCGTGGACATCCTCTACGGGGTTCTCGACCCGAGGACTCGACGATGACGACCCCGAACCCCACCCCCAGCACCGTGACCGTCAAGGTCCCGACCGACCGCATCGCGGCGCCCAGCCCCTGGCGCGCCTTCGGCCGCATGGTCGGCACCCTGTGGTCCAACGGCAAGGCCCGCATCGGCCTCTGCCTCCTCGCGTTCTTCGTGCTCGTCGCCGTGTTCGCCCCGCTCCTGGCCCCTTACGGGCCGAAGGAGAACGGCTTCCCGCGGAACGCCGACGCCTCGTGGGAGCACTGGCTCGGCACGACCGCCGCAGGGGAGGACGTGCTCAGCCAGCTCATCTACGGAGCGCAGGTCAGCCTCCTCGTGGGCTTCGCGGCGGGGCTCCTCTCCACGATCGTGGCCGTGCTCATCGGACTGAGCTGGGGCTACATGCGCGGCTTCGCGGGCGAGGTCGTCGGGTTCATCGTGAACCTCTTCCTCGTGATCCCCGGCCTTCCGCTGATGATCGTGATCGCCGCCTACCTGCAGAACGGCGGCATCCTCATGATCATCGCCGTGATCGTCGTGACCGGATGGGCGTGGGGTGCGCGCGTGCTGCGCAGCCAGACCCAGTCCCTCCGCGGCAACGACTTCGTCACCTCGGCGCAGTTCTCCGGCGACAGCAGGGCTCGCATCGTCTTCCGGGAGATCCTGCCGAACATGACGTCGATCATCGCCGGGACGCTCTTCGGGGCGGCGACGGCGGCGATCCTCGCCGAGGCGGGGCTGGAGTTCCTCGGGCTGGGCGACTCCAGCATCGTCAGCTGGGGCACGATGCTCTACTGGGCGCAGAACTCGAACTCCCTGCTCACCGGCCAGTGGCTGCTGCTGTTCGCGCCCGGTCTGTGCATCGCGCTGCTCGCCCTCAGCCTCACACTCATCAACTTCGGCGTGGACGGCATCTCCAATCCGCGCCTCCGCGAAGGGAAGGGCCGATGAGCGCCATGGAGCACGACGACATCCTCCTCGACGTCCAGTCGCTGTCCGTGGAGTACGCCTCCCCGGGGCAGGTGCCGGTGTCGGCCGTGCACGACGTGTCGTTCGCGCTCCGGCGCGGCGAGTTCGTCGGGCTCGTCGGCGAGTCCGGGTCGGGAAAGTCCACGCTCGGCTTCGCGCTCACGCGGCTGCAGAAGCCGCCGGCGCGCATCAGCGGCGGACGCATCCTCTTCGACGGCCGCGACATCCGCGAGCTCGACGCCGAGGAGCTGCGGCGTCAGCGGCAGGGCGGCTTCGCGATGGTGCTGCAGTCCGGCATGAATGCGCTGAACCCCGTGCGGACCGTGGGCAACCACTTCCGCGACATCTTCGCCGCGCACGGCCATGTGCCCGCGGAGCAACGCGAGGCCAGGGCGCGGGAGCTGGTCGGCAAGGTGGGGCTGAAGCCGGAGGTGCTCGACCGGTACCCGGGGGAGCTCTCCGGCGGCATGCGGCAGCGCGCCTCGATCGCCCTCGCCCTCTCGCTCGAACCCCAGCTGATGGTGTTCGACGAGCCCACCACGGCGCTCGACGTGCTCGTCCAGCACGCGGTCATGGACACGATCCGGGAGCTGCAGCGGTCCGAGCGGTTCACGGCGATCCTCATCAGCCATGACCTCGGCATCGTCCTCGAGGCGACCGACCGGGTGATGGTCATGCACGAGGGCCGCATCGTGGAGGATGCCTCCAGCCAGGACATCCTGCACCGTCCGCAGGACGAGTACACCCGGATGCTGCTGAGCCACTACGCCGACCCGCGCGCCGAGAAGATCGAGATCCCCGGGTTCGTCGATCTCGGCACCCGTCGCCGGGAGGGGCGCAGCCGCACGGACGTCACCGAGACGTTGCCGACGGTGTCGCCGCGGGACGCCCGCCGCGCCGACGCTGCGATCGTGGTGGAGGGCGTCTCCAAGCGCTATCCGGCTCCGCGACGCGGACAGGATCCCGTCGTCGCGGTCGACGACGTGTCGTTCCGGCTGGAACCGGGGGAGGCTCTCGCTCTCGTGGGCGCGTCGGGTTCGGGCAAGTCGACGATCGCGAAGATGCTCACCGGGGTCGAGAAGCCGACCTCCGGCAGCATCCGGTTCGGCGATACCGACGTCGCGTCCTTGAAGCGTCGGGGCCTCCGCGACCTCCGCAAGGACGTGCAGATGGTGTTCCAGGATCCGTATGCGGCCCTGAACCCGCTGCACACCGTCGAGTACGCGCTGACCCGTCCGGTCGTGAACTACACGAGGCTGCGCGGGGCGGAGGCCAGGGCCCGTGTGCTCGAACTGCTGGAGACGGTGGGTCTGACGCCCGTCGAGCAGTTCGCCGCCAAGCTGCCGCACCAGCTCTCCGGCGGGCAGCGGCAGCGCGTCGTGATCGCCAGGGCGCTCGCGAGCGACCCGCAGGTGCTGATCGCGGACGAGCCGGTGTCGATGCTCGACGTGTCGCTCCGCGCCGGCGTGCTCGCGCTGCTGGAGGACCTCCGCGAACGGTGGGGCATCAGCATGCTCTACATCACGCACGATCTGCTGAGCGCGCGTCTGGTCACCGAGAACATCCTCGTGCTCAACAGCGGCCGCGTCGTCGAGCGGGGCGAGACCTCCCAGGTGCTGCAGCATCCGGAGGACCCGTACACGGTCGAACT
Organism: Microbacterium sp. C-MGS6; assembly: GCF_058140415.1. Classification (NCBI taxonomy): domain Bacteria; kingdom Bacillati; phylum Actinomycetota; class Actinomycetes; order Micrococcales; family Microbacteriaceae; genus Microbacterium; species Microbacterium sp. C-MGS6. The sequence continues at coordinate 2,508,042 of NZ_CM176934.1, read as the reverse complement.
GCTCGACGCCGTGCCGAACCCCGCCCGCGCCCGCTGACGCGCGCCGAACGACTGCAAGAAAGAGAGAGGAGCGCATCCGTGCTCGCATTCCCCGACGGCTTCCTCTGGGGCGCTGCAACGGCCGCCCACCAGGTGGAGGGCAACAACACCACGAGCAACTGGTGGGCGATGGAACACGCGCCGGACTCGACCATGGTCGAGCCCTCCGGTGACGCCGCCGACCACTTCCACCGGTATCCGGAGGACATGCGGCTGCTCGCCGAGGCGGGGCTGAACTCCTATCGCTTCTCGGTCGAGTGGGCGCGGATCGAGCCGGAGCGCGGGTTCGTCTCCCGGGCGATGCTCGACCACTACCGCCGCATGATCGACACCGCGCGGGAGAACGGTCTGGACCCGACGGTCACCCTCATGCACTTCACGGTGCCGCAGTGGTTTCAGAAGGACGGCTTCTGGCGTGCGGACGACGCGGTGGACCTGTTCTCCCGCTACGTCGAGACGGTGCTGCCGATCCTCGACGGGGTGCGCTACGTGTGCACGATCAACGAACCGAACATCGCGGCGATGCTCGCCGGGGGAGAGGACGCGGCGAACCTCGTCGCCTACGGCCTCCCGAACCCCGACCTCGGCGTCGCGGACACCCTGCTGACGGCCCACCGGCGCGCGTCCGAGATCCTGCACACGGTGCCCGGGGTGCAGGCGGGGTGGACGATCGCCACCCAGGCGTTCCACTCCACAGGCGAGCCCGGCGCGGACGAGATGCTCGCGACGTACGGCGACCCGCGTGACCACTGGTACCTGGAGCAGTCCGCCGGCGACGACTTCGTGGGCGTGCAGGCCTACACGCGCACGTTCATCGGTCCGGAGGGTCCGCTGCCGGTGTCGCCGGATGTGGAGACGACACTCACGGGCTGGGAGTTCTTCCCCGAGGCCCTCGAGCTGGGCGTGCGCAGCGCGTGGGAGCGCAGCGGCGGCGTGCCCGTGCTCGTCACGGAGAACGGCATCGCCACGGCCGACGACACCCGGCGCATCGCCTACACGCAGGGGGCGCTGGAGGGGCTGCACCGCGCCATCAGCGACGGCATCGAGGTCCGCGCCTACCAGCACTGGAGCGCGCTGGACAACTACGAATGGGCGAGCGGATTCCGGCCGACGTTCGGTCTCATCGGCTTCGAACACGAGACCTTCGAGCGGTTCCCGAAGCCCTCGCTGGCCTGGCTCGGCGAGGTCGCCCGCCGCAATGGGCTCTGACGAGCCGCACGGCGTAACCACGGGCATGGGGGCACCTAGAATTGTCCCCATGCCCGCTGGCGACTCCTTCTACATCACCACGCCCATCTACTACCCCTCCGATGTGCCGCACATCGGCCACGGGTACACGACGGTGGCCGTCGACACCCTCGCGCGGTGGCACCGTCAGGCGGGGGACGACACATGGATGCTCACGGGCACGGACGAGCACGGTCAGAAGATGCTGCGGGCCGCGGCGGCGAACGGCGTCACCCCGCAGGAATGGGTCGACAAGCTCGTCAGCGAGAGCTGGTTCCCGCTGCTGAAGACCCTCGACGTCGCGAACGACGACTTCATCCGCACCACTCAGGAGCGGCATGAGGCGAACGTGCAGACGTTCTTCCAGCGCCTGTACGACCGCGGGTACATCTACGCGGGAGAGTACGAGGCGCTCTACTGTGTGGGCTGCGAGGAGTTCAAGCCGGAATCGGAGATCGTCGACGGCACGGGTCCGTTCGAGGGGCTGAAGGTCTGCGCGATCCACTCGAAGCCGCTCGAGCTGCTGCAGGAGAAGAACTACTTCTTCAAGCTCAGCGAGTTCCAGGACCGCCTGCTCGAGCTCTACAAGACCGAGCCCGACTTCGTGCGGCCCGACTCGGCGCGCAACGAGGTCGTCTCGTTCGTGAGCCAGGGCCTCAAGGACCTCTCGATCTCCCGCTCGACCTTCGACTGGGGCATCCCGCTGCCGTGGGACGAGTCGCACGTCATCTACGTGTGGGTCGACGCGCTGCTCAACTACGCCACGGCCGTCGGCTACGGCTCCGACGAGGAGACCTTCGAGCGCCGCTGGCCCGCCTACCACGTGGTCGGCAAGGACATCCTGCGCTTCCACGCCGTGATCTGGCCCGCGCTGCTGATGGCGGCGGGGCTCGACGTCCCGAAGGGCGTGTTCGCGCACGGCTGGCTGCTCGTGGGCGGCGAGAAGATGTCGAAGTCGAAGCTCACGGGTATCGCGCCGACCGAGATCACCGACGTCTTCGGCTCCGACGCGTACCGCTTCTACTTCCTGTCCGCGATCGCGTTCGGTCAGGACGGCTCCTTCTCCTGGGAGGACCTCTCCGCCCGGTACCAGGCCGAGCTCGCGAACGGCTTCGGCAACCTCGCCTCGCGCACGACCGCGATGATCGAGAAGTACTTCGAGGGCATCGTGCCGCCGGCGGCCGCGTACACCGAGGCGGATCTCGCGATCCAGAAGATCGTGGCGGACGCCGCGACGAAGGCGGACGCCGCGATCGGCCAGTTCCGCATCGACGAGGCCATCTCCGCGATCTGGACCATCGTCGACGCGCTCAACGGGTACATCACCGAGAACGAGCCGTGGGCGCTCGCCCGCGACGAGGACCAGCGCGAGCGTCTGGGCACCGTGCTCTACACGTGCGCCGAGGGGCTGCGCGCGCTCGCCGTGCTGCTGTCGCCGGTGATGCCGCAGTCCACCGAGAAGCTGTGGATCGCCCTCGGCGCCGCGGAGACCCTCGGCCGCCTGCAGGACCAGCCGATCCGCGAGGCCGGCGCCTGGGGCGTGCTGAAGCCGGGCACGAGCGTCAACGGCCTCGCGCCGCTGTTCCCGCGCGTGGAGTCCACGGCCTGACATCCGGGCAGGACACCATGGCGGAGACCTACGTGCGCGAGCGCTCGGGCGACGGGCGCAAGGATCGGACCTACCCGGCGGCCCCGGAACCCCTCGCCGTGCCCGTCTACGACAACCACGCGCACCTCGAGATCGCCGATGGCCCTTCGACAGGCTCAGGGACCCAGGGGCTTTCCCTCAAAGCCCAGCTCGACCGGGCGGAGGCGGTCGGCGTCATCGGGGTCGTGCAGGCGTCCGGAGACATCGAGTCGTCCCGCTGGGCGGTCGAGGCCGCCGTGTCCGATCCGCGGGTCCTCGCCGCGGTCGCCATCCACCCGAACGACGCCCCGACCTACGCGGAGGAGGGCCGTCTCGACGAGGCGCTCGGCGTGATCGACGAGCTCGCCGCGCATCCGCGCACGCGGGCGATCGGCGAGACCGGCCTCGACTTCTTCCGCACCGAGCCGGAGCGCCGCGCTCCGCAATTCGCCTCCTTCGAGGCGCACATCGCGCTCGCCAAGAAGCACGGCATCGCGATGCAGATCCACGACCGGGATGCGCACGAGGCCGTGCTCGAGACGCTGACGCGGGTCGGCGCTCCCGAGCGCACCGTGTTCCACTGTTTCTCGGGGGACGAGGCGATGGCGCGGGTCTGCGCCGATGCCGGGTACTACCTCTCGTTCGCCGGGAACGTGACGTTCAAGAACGCGCAGAACCTGCGGGACGCCCTCAAGGTCACGCCGCTCGACCGCCTCCTCGTCGAGACGGACGCCCCGTTCCTCACGCCGGTCCCGCTGCGGGGCCGCCCGAACGCGCCGTACCTCGTGCCGCTCACGGTGCGATTCCTGGCCGCGGAGCTCGGCCTGGACGTGGACGATCTCTCCGCGCAGCTCGCCGAGAACACCCTCCGGGTCTACGGCTCGTTCGCCGACTGACCCTCCGGCTCGACGTCGTCCGGCCCCGTCTCGGCGACGGGCTTCGCGCTGACGATGTGCGAGATGGGCTTCCACACCAGCATCAGGGTGATCGCCGCCCCGCCGAACGCGAACCACCACGGTGCCGTCAGGCCCCAGGTCTGCGCGATGACGCCGCCGAGGGCCTGGCCGACGATCATGCCGCCGAAGACGCCGACCATGTTGACCGAGGCGACGCGCCCCTGCAGGGAAGCGGGGACGAGCCGCTGCCGGACGGTCGTGGAGATCGTGCCCCACACGAAGGCGTACGCGCCGAAGAAGAACATGATGACGAGGGCGACCGTGCCCGTGGTGGTCAGCGCGAAGGCGAGGTGCATGAGCACTTCGAGCGAGAGCACGATGCGCATCAGAGTCGCGAAGGACACGTGCCGCTCCAGCCAGCCGAAGCTCAGCGTCGCGACGATGCCGCCCGCCGCGGAGGCCGTGGTGAGGGCGCCGTAGCCCACGGGCCCCATCTGCAGGTGCTCGGTGGCGTAGAGCACGAGCACGCCCCACGGTGCGGCCCAGGTCACGTTGAAGACGAGGATGATGAGCACGAGCATCCGCACCGGCGGGTTGCGCCACAGCCAGCGCAGCCCCTCCGCGATGTCGGTGTGCACCGGCGGGTGGGTCTCGGTCTCCCGTGGCGGGACGGGGGTGCGCGCCATCCGGGAGATCAGGACGATCGCGAGCGTCACGCACAGGACTTCGACGAGGAACGGCCACGCGCTCCCGGCGGCGAAGAGGAAGGCGCCCAGCGGCGGTCCGGCGAACTGGTTCGCCACGAGATATCCCGCCTGCAGCCGTGCGTTGCCGATGCCGAGGTCGGCAGGCTTCACGAGCATCGGCAGCAACGTGCTCCCCGCGGTGTCGACGAAGACCTCCGCGGTGCCGTAGAGGAACGCGACGGTCAACACGATCCCGATGTTCGCCGTTCCCGTCACGAGGAACACGCAGAGGGCGGCGAGCACGACGGCGCGCACGGCGTTGGCGGTCATCACCAGGCGGCGCCGATCGAAGCGGTCGGCGATCGCCCCGGCGTGCAGGCCGAAGAGCAGCCACGGCAGGAACTGCAGGATGGCCCCGGAGGCCACGAGGATCGGCGACGACGTCATCGAAGCGATGAGCAGGGGAGCGGCGGCCAGCGCCACGCCGTCTCCGATGTTGCTCGTCCACGACGACGCGAGCAGCCAGCGGAAGTCCCTGCCCAGGCGCCGCGGAGCGATCAGTTCACCGAGGGAGGGCACCTCCGAAGGATAGCGATGATCACGGACACTGCCCAGGATCCGGGCACGGCCCGTCATCCGGGAGAATGGACCCATGACCGTCACGTTGCTCGGGGCCACCGAGATCCGCCGTCTGGCCGCCGAGCTCGATGTCACCCCCACCAAGAAGCTCGGGCAGAACTTCGTCGTCGACGCGAACACCGTCCGCAAGATCGTCCAGGCCGCCCGCGTGCAGCAGGGGGAGCGGGTGGTGGAGGTCGGACCGGGGCTCGGGTCCCTGACCCTGGCGATCCTCGAGGCGGGGGCCGCGGTCACCGCCGTGGAGATCGACCACCGCCTGGCCGCCCGCCTGCCGCAGACCGCGGCCGAGCACGGCGTGCCGGAGGGGATGCTGACGGTGGTCGACGCGGACGCCCTCCGCGTGACGGAGCTGCCGGGCGAGCCGACCGTCCTCGTCGCGAACCTGCCGTACAACGTGTCGGTGCCCGTCCTGCTGCACTTCCTGGAGACCTTCCCGTACCTGCAGCGGGGCGTCGTGATGGTGCAGGCCGAGGTGGCCGAGCGCCTGGCCGCGAAGCCCGGATCGAAGATCTACGGCTCGCCGAGCGTCAAGGCCGCCTGGTACGGCGAGTGGAAGCTCACCGGGAACGTCTCCCGGCAGGTCTTCTGGCCGGTGCCGAACGTGGACAGCCTCCTCGTCGGCTTCGACCGCTCCGAGGGGGAGCGCGGACCGGTGGAGGAGCGCCGACGCACCTTCGCGATCGTCGATGCGGCCTTCAACCAGCGCCGCAAGATGCTGCGGCAGGCCCTCTCCGGGATCTTCGGCAGCTCCGCCGCGGCGATCGAGGTGCTGACCGCCGCCGGCGTCGCCCCGACGGCCCGCGGGGAGGACCTCACGGTCGACGACTACCAGCGGATCGCCCAGCACGCAACGGCGATCGAGGGTTCCGGCGTCAGCGGCTAATCTGGCACGGTGACCGACTCCCCCCGCTTCCGCCCCGATGTCCCCGAGCTGCACCGTCCGTACGCCGCCGACGAGGGCCGCTACGGACGGTTCGCCTACCGTCAGGTCGGCTCCTCCGGCCTGTACCTCCCCCCGATCTCGCTCGGGCTCTGGTGGAACTTCGGCGACAACATCCCGCTCGACAACCAGCGGGCGCTCCTGCGCCACGCGTTCGACAACGGGATCACGCACTTCGACCTGGCGAACAACTACGGCCCGCCGTACGGCTCCGCCGAGAAGAACTTCGGTCGCATCTTCGCGGAGGACCTGCGTCCGTACCGCGACGAGCTGATCATCTCGTCGAAGGCCGGCTGGGACATGTGGCCCGGCCCGTACGGCGACTACGCGAGCCGGAAGTACATCCTCGCGAGCGCGGAGCAGTCCCTCACGCGCATGGGGCTGGACTACGTCGACATCTTCTACTCGCACCGCGTCGACCCGGTCACCCCGATCGCCGAGACGGTCGGCGCTCTCGACACCCTGGTCCGCCAGGGCAAGGCGCTGTATGTCGGCATCTCCTCCTACAGCGCCGAGCGCACGGCCGAGGCCGTCGCCGTGGCGAAGGAGCTGGGGACGCCGCTCGTCATCCACCAGCCCGCGTACTCGATCCTCAACCGCTGGATCGAGGACGGCCTCACGCAGACCCTCGAGGAGTCGGGCCTCGGCGCCATCGCCTTCACCCCGCTCGCCCAGGGGCTGCTCACCGACAAGTACCTCGGTGACGGCACCGCCGAGCGCGCGCAGCAGCGCGGTTCGCTGCCGAAGGGCAAACTGACCGATGACGCCGTCCAGACGCTCCGCGCGCTGAACGAGGTCGCCCAGGGCCGGGGACAGTCGCTCGCACAGCTCGCCCTGCAGTGGACGCTGCGCACCCCGGTCGTCGCCTCGGCTCTCATCGGAGCGTCCCGCACGGAGCAGCTCGACGAGAACCTCGCGGCCCTGGACGGTCCCGCCTTCACCGACGAGGAGCTCCGCCGCATCGACGAGCTCGCCGGCGCCATCGACGTCAACCTGTGGGCGACCTCGTCGGACCTGTGATCCGCTCATGAGCCTCGCCGCGTCCTCCCGGTCCGTGCACGTGCGCGCGCCGGGGAAGATCAACGTCTACCTCGGGGTCGGCGGACGCCATGACGACGGCTATCACGCCCTCACGACGGTCTTCCAGGCGGTGTCGCTCTACGAGGACGTGATCGCCAGGGAGGCCGACGACTTCTCCCTCACGGTGTCAGGGGTGGAGGACGACGGCTCGGTTCCGCTCGACGACCGGAACCTCGCGATGCGCGCGGCCAAGCTGCTGGCCATGGCGACCGATCATCCGGGCGGGGTGGCGCTGCGGATCCGCAAGAGCGTCCCCGTCGCGGGCGGCATGGGCGGCGGTTCCGCGGACGCGGCAGCCGCGCTGGTCGCGTGCGATGCCCTCTGGGGCACGGGACTCTCGGCTGCACGGCTGCACGATCTGGCCGCGCGGCTCGGCGCCGACGTGCCGTTCGCGCTGCACGGCGGCACCGCCGTCGGCACCGGCCGCGGCGATCAGCTGAATCCGGCCCTCGCCCGCGGCCGCTTCGATTGGCTGCTGGTGACCAGCGACGAGGGACTGTCCACCCCCGCCGTGTACACCCGGCTCGATGAGCTGCGCGAGGAGGAGGGCGCGCTCGCCGACGACCCGCCGCTCTCGCTCGACGTGCCGATCCCGGTGCTGCAGGCGCTGCGGACCGGAGATGCCTGGCAGCTCGCGGACGCGCTCCACAATGACCTCCAGGCGGCCGCCCTGGACCTGCGACCGGATCTGGCCCACACCATCGAACGCGGGGTCGCGGCCGGTGCGCTGCACGGCCTCGTTTCGGGATCAGGGCCGACCGTGGCGCTGCTCTGCGCGGATCCCGAGTCCGCGCAGGCGGTGCAGACGGCTCTCCGCGAAGGCGGCCTCGATCCACTGCACGTGCACGGCGCCGTGCCCGGAGCCCGCATCATCGGCTGAGCCCGCGCGCGTTCACGCGCGGGTCCCGTCCTGCGCGCGGCCCCGCTCACTCCGCCTGCAGGAGTGCACTCACGCGATACGGGATGACCTCACGGAGGAACAGGCTCGTCGACGTGCGCAGGATGCCGGGGCACAGGCGCACGACTTCGGCCACGCGGTAGAGGTCGTCGGGGCTGGTCGCGACGACGCGCAGGAGCAGGTCGGTGTCCCCGGCGGGGGCGAAGCACTCCAGCACCTCGGGGATGCGGCTGAGCGCCTCGATGGCGGCGGTGATCTGATGCTGGTCCAACTCCACGAGGATCGATGCCGCCACGCCGCGGCCGAGTGCCGCGGGGAGGACACGGGCGCTGTGCGGGCGCAGTCGGCCGCTCGACTCCAGACGTTCGAGGCGCGCATGCACGGTCCCGCGGGCAAGACCCAGGTCCTGAGCGATGAGGGCGACCGGACGTCGCGGGTCGGTGTCGAGCACGGCGAGGATACGGCGATCGGTCGCGTCGAGCAGAGTGGCCATATCGTTCACCGTCATCGTCCCCACCCGTGGTGGATTGGTCAGATCGATCAACCAAGATTCCGGCTCTGGTCTGATCGATCGTCGTCTGTTCAACTGATTGTCACATACGCAGGGTGTCGGTCACGAGCGGACGCCTGCGGCGTTCCCCCATCGGTCACGAGTCGTCGGGAGGGACGAACAGCGGCGGAGCCACGAGCTCCCCGGCCGCCCGCCCTGGTCCGTGCCGGGGCGGGCGGAGAGGCCCCGCCGTCGGGCTCAGGACTCCGGGGCGAGCAGGCGCAGCTGCACCATCGCCGAGAAACGCGCGTCCGGGTCGGACAGATCGATCCCGCCGATCTCCGCGAGCCGGCGCAGCCGATAGCGGAACGTGTTCGGATGCGTGTAGACGCGGGCTGAGGCCACGGCGACGTCGCCGAAGGCGTCGAGCCAGGCCCGCAGGGTCTCGACCAGGTGCGTCCCTCGTTCGCGGTCCTGCGCGAGCAGCTTCGCGACCGGACCGGTGGGCTGGTCACCGCGCGCGCGGACGAGGTCGCCGAGCTCGACGAGGAGGGCCTCCATCTGCACGGCCGTGAACAGGGCCACCGGCTCCGCAGAGGAGGCGTGCCGCCCCACCCGCAGCGCCCGGTCGGCGTTGGCCCGGGAGGCGGGGATCCCGGAGGCGTCGGGGGCCACGGTCCCCACGCCGATGCGGATGTCCTCGGCGGCGCCGAGGCGGCCGAGGAAGTCGGTGGCCACGCGGGCGGCTCTGGCGTCCGCATCGCCCGCGCCCTCCGCGGTCCCCGTCTCCGGCCGCAGGGCGACGACCGCGTACACGACATCGCCGATGAGCGCCACGGCGGAGCGGAGGTACACGGCGCCGAGATGCACGGCGAACGCGTCGGCGACCCGGTGGCGCTCGGCGATGCGGCGGGCTCCGGCGGACGGATCGTCGTCCGGCTGCTCGACCGCGGACAACGCGAGCACGACGCAGCGGTGGTCGTCGAGTCGCAGCCGCGACACGGCGTCGGCCGCCCCGGGGCCGCCCTCCAGGATCGTGGCGAGGAGGTCGGCACGCAGCCGCCGCTCGACGTCGGCGCCCGCTCGGAGCCGCAGCATGTGCAAGGCGACGAGGCCGGCGGAGTCCTTCAGCGCGCGAACGCGGTCGGGCGCCAGAGGCTCCTGCACCGCCGCCCAGATGGAGCCGAGGATCTCGTCACCGGCGCGGACGGCCAGCGCGACCCGCGGGTAGGACGGGAGCCCCTCGGTGTTGTGGACGGGCCCGACGTGGATGGGATCCTCGCTGCGGTACAGCGCCTGGAAGACGCCCCGCTCCTCGAGCTGGCGGGCGAAGCGCTCGGGGACCTGACGCCCGAGGACCGTCTCGATCCGGGCCGGGTCCGCTTCGTCCTGTCGCCCCGAGAACGCGACGACGCGAGAGCTCCGGTCCTCGATCGTGACGGGGGCGTTGAGCAGCGTCGCGATGGCGTTGGCGAGAGCGAACAGATCGCCGGACGGCATGCCGCCGAGCGTCGTGGCCGCCTGGTCGCCGACATCCCCTTCCGCGATGAGCGACCTCAGCATCGCGGCGAGCTGCGCCCATGAAGCGCCGCGGGTGAGGGCGAGCACGGGGACGCCGGTCGCGGTCGCGGCTTCGCGGAGCACGGGCTCGGTCCGGACCGGGGCGCGGAGGACGAGGGCGGCCGCCCCCTGCTGCCCCAGCGTGCCCAGCAGCGTCGCCACCTCCTCGGGCTCGCTGAGGCCGACCCCGAGCACGAGGGCTCCGCGCAGCGGCATCGCGTCGTCGAGGACGTCGTGGATGACGACGGTCTCGATCACGACGTCGTCGTCGACGGCACCGCCGACGACCTCGAGCAGGGTGGTGCCGAGGTCTTCGATCACGCGGCCGAGGCTGGCGCGCGGACGTGTCGTCACGGACATGAGCACGAGGCCCAGGCTAGGGGCCGGGCAACGGCCTCGGATCTGTGGGGCACGACGAAAGAGTAGCGATTCTTCGTCGCCCCGAACAGACCCGGGGGCGTCGCCTCGTCCGCTAGAACGTGATCCACTCCGTGCGTACGGTGACGTCATCGAGGGCGTCCTGGTGCGGGTTCACGCCGATCCCGGGCCCCGTGGGCACCGTGAGCGTGCCGTCCTCGACGACGAACGGGTCGGTGATGTCGCGAGAGTAGTAGCGGCCGGAGCCCGACGTGTCCCCGGGGAGGGTGAAGCCCGGCAGCGCCGCGAGGGCCACGTTCGCCGCTCGTCCGATGCCCGTCTCGAGCATGCCGCCGCACCACACCGGGATGTCGTTGGCCGCGCAGACGTCATGGATGCGGCGGGCCTCCAGGTAGCCCCCGACCCGTCCCGGCTTGATGTTGACGATCGAGCAGGCTCCGAGCGCGATGGCGTCGGCCGCGGCCCGCGCGGACACGATGGACTCGTCGAGACAGATCGGCGTGGTCATGCTCTTCGCCAGCTGGGCGTGGCCGAGCAGGTCCTCCTCATCCAGGGGCTGTTCGATGAGGAGCAGGTCGAAGGGGTCGAGCCGCGCGAGATGGCGGGCGTCGCCGCGGTGGTACGCGGTGTTCGCGTCGACCTGCAGCAGCACGTCGTCGCCGAAGCGCTCGCGTACCGCACGCACGGGCTCGATGTCCCAGCCCGGTTCGATCTTCAGCTTGATGCGCACGTACCCCTCGTCGAGGTACCCGGCGACCGCGTCGAGCAGTTCCGGGATCGAGTCCATGATGCCGACCGAGACCCCGCAGTCGACACGGTCGCGGACGGCGCCGAGCTCGCGCGACAACGGCACTCCCGTCGCGCGCAGCTCGGCATCGAGCACGGCCAGCTCCACCGCGGCCTTCGACATGCGGTGGCCCTTGAACGGTGCGAGTGCCGGGGCGACGCCGGCCGCATCGAGGTCGCGCACTCCGGCCAGGGCGGGGAGGAGGAAGCGGGTGATGACGTCGACGCTCGCCTCGACGTACTCCGAGGAGTAGAGCGGGTCGTTCATCGCCACGCCCTCGCCCCAGCCCTCCGCCTCGTCGGACACGGCGCGCACGAGCAGCGCCTCCCGCACGGTCTGGACGCCGAACGACGTGCGGAACGGCGACACCAGCGGCATCTCGATCACGCGCAGCTCGAATCCGGTGAGCTTCATCCCTGTTCTCCTCTGTCGATGGTGTAGGCCCCCGATCGGTCGAACGAGAGCACGCGTCCCCGGGCGTCGAGCAGATCGCCGAGCGCGGCACGCAGGGCGAGCCGCCACCGCGTCGCACGATCAGGGTCACGGAGCCGGAGCGCCTCGATGTCGCGGGGGAGGGCGACGCGGACCAGACGGGCGTCGGTGGGGGTGAGCAGCGGGGCGAGGTCGTCGCCGACGGACAGCAGCGGCACCGCGTCCGCCGCAGACGGATCCGGCGCCCCGGGGGCACCCCCGGCCGCGGCCACCACCCGCGGATCGTGCAGGTACCAGGTGACGAGCATGCGATCCGTGTCGTCCGCACCGTTGAGCGCGTCCGCCATGTGCCCGTAGAAGTTGCGATGGTACGAGGTGGGCTCGGCCGCGAGCTTCACGAGGTTGAAGTGCGCGTTGCGGCTGATGAGAGGGTCGAAAGTCCAGGAGATCTCCTCGAGCCCCTCGGACAGCGCCCAGGCGCGCTGGTGCACCTTGAGCGCGAAACCCACGCTGCGTCCCCGCATCCGTCCGGACACCCCGGCGATGTGGCTGTGCAGGGCGCGCCGACCGGGCGAGGCGAAGAACCCGAAGCAGGCGCCGACGAGTTCGTGCCCGTCGAACGCGCCGCCGACGTAGCTTCCGGCCTTCGACAGCGCGCGCAGCGTCTCGACGTTGACGGGGGAGGCTTCGCCCTGCTTCGTCCAGATGCTCTGGAAGAGCTCAGAGACGCGGGTGAAGTCCTCGACGTCGTCGAGGAGCCGGATCGAGACTCCCGCCGCGCTCGCGGCGGCAGAGGCACTCGCGGCGGCAGCGGCGATCGCGCCCGTGCCGGTGTCGGTCTCCGCCATGGTCATCGCCCTTCCCCCGGTGTCGACGCCTCGGACCGCTGCTCCTGCAGCAGCCGTTCCAGGAGCAGGAGCCGCTCCGGGATCAGCGCGACGATCACGTGCTCGTCGTCGGCGTGCGCCCCGCCGCCCACGGCGCCGAGCCCGTCGAGCGTCGGGACGCCGATGCCGGCGGTGAAGTTGCCGTCCGAGGCTCCGCCGACCGCCACACCGTCGAACGGCGTCAGCCCGGCGCTCGCCGCGATGGCGGATGCGCGCGCGAACAGCTCGGCGGAGAGCGCCGCCTCCAGCGGCGGGCGGTTCGGGCCGCCCTCGATCCGCACGGTCGCGCCGGCCAGCCGCGGCGTCAGCGCACGCAGCGCGGCGTCCACGCGCTCCTGCTCGGCGACGGTCCAGGCGCGGACGTCCACCGCGAACTCCGCCGTGGCGGGCACGGTGTTCGTCGTGGTCCCCGCTGCCAACAGCGTCGGCGTCACGCTCGTGCCCCGCGCGGGGTCACCGAGCGCTGCGGCCGCGAGGAGCAGATGCGCCGCCGCGATCCCGGCGTTGACGCCGCGTTCCGGCTCCAGCCCCGCATGCGCCGCTCGTCCCGTGACGTGCACCCGGTACAGGGAGACGCCCTTGCGCGCGGTCTTCAGATGGCCGCCCTCCGCGGCGGCCTCCAGCACGAAGGCCGCGCGGCATCCGCGCGCCTCGTCCTCGATGAGCTGCCGGGAACTCGGCGATCCGAGCTCTTCGTCGCCCGTGAGCAGGATGGTCACCCCGGAGCGGTCGTCCAGCGCCGCCACCGCGTGCAGCGCCATCACGACGCCGGTCTTCATGTCGAAGCACCCCGGTCCGCGCAGCACGCCGTCGGCGATCCCGGACGGCAACCGATCGCGGGAGCCGAGCGGCCAGACCGTGTCGTGGTGTCCGAGCACCAGGACCGCGGCCGGTCCCCGGCCGAAGCGCCACCGCAGGTGCGTGCGCCCGTCGATCACGATCCGCTCGGGTGCGACCCCCAGGAGCCGTTCGCCGAGCGCGGCCACGACGTCGGCGCTCCGGGCCACCGCGGCGCGGTCGTCCGACGGCGACTCGCATGCGAGCAGGGTGTCGATGTCGGCCAGGACCACCGCGAGGTCGGCGGCCGCCTGCACCGGCATCACGAGACCTTCGGTGCGGCACGGACGCCGTGGTGCAGGTACTGTTCGCCGGTGGGCAGCGAGTAGAAGACGACGGGATGCCACGCCTGCTCGCCCTCCGCGCGCATCACGAACTCGTTCCGGCGCACGGGCACGAGGGCGTGCTCCTCCACCGGATCGGGCAGCAGCGCGGCCAGCGGGCCGTTCAGCGTGGTGCGCATGCGCAGCCCCTCCTCGTCGCGGAAGATCTCGGTGCGGACGCCGGAGCGGTCGTAGACGCCCTCGAAGGCGGAGAAGTCGTCGACGTACGGTTCCGCGGGCGGGGTGAGACCGGTGGGCAGGTGGAGGTCGGCGAGCTCGGCGAAGATCTCGTCGAAGATCTCGTCGTACAGGTCGCGGGTGTTGCCGCCGTTGGTCAGCAGCGTGACCGCGATCTGCTCGTCCAGGAGGATCCGCAGGAACGACGACTGCCCGATGGTGTTGCCGTCGTGGCCGATGAGCTTGCGCCCGTCCCAGTCGAAGAGGATCCAGCCGAGGCCCCAGCTGTCGCCGAGGGAGTAGGGGTCGGGGACATCGACCTCGTGCTGCTGCATCCGGCGCACGCTCTCCTCGGACAGCACCCGCGTGCCGTCGGCGGCGAGACCGTTCTCCAGGTGCATGCGGGCGAAGGCGAGCACGTCGGCGGTGGTGGAGTTGATCAACCCGGCCGGACCCATCGACCGCGGCAGCATCCACGCCGGAGCGAGCACGGGGCCGTCGTCGCCGATCTCGGTGTGCCCGGTGGCGGTGCGGAACATGACCGCCTCCTCCGGCAGCGTGCAGGAGTGGGTGAGGCCGAGGGGCTCGTAGAGCAGGTCGCGCATGGCCTGGTCCCACGTCGTGCCGGTGATCTTCTCGATCACGCGTCCGGCGAGGACGAAGCCCGCGTTGCAGTACGACATCGTGGCGCCGAGGGGGTGGTTCTGCGCGACGCCGTCCAGATGCGCGACGTACTTCTCCAGGGTGTCGTCGCCGCGGCCGGTGTCGGTGAACACGTCGCCGTCGATGCCGCTGGTGTGGCTGAGAAGGTGCCGCATGGTGACCGTCCGGGTGACCTCCGGGTCGGAGGAGGCGAATTCCGGCACGTACTCCACGACCGGGGTGTCGAGATCGAGTCGGCCCTCGTCGACGAGCCGCATCAGGGCGGACGCCGTCCACACCTTCCCCATCGAGCCGATCTGGAAGAGCGAGTCGTCGGTGGTCTCGATGCCCGTGCGCACGTTCAGGATGCCGTGGTGGGCGTAGACGGGCTCCTCGCCCAGCCGGAGGATGCCGAGGGTGGCGCCGGGGACCTTGTGCGCGGCGGCCAGCGTGCTCAGCCGCTGCTGCCAGTGCCGGGCGTCAAGCCGCGGACGGATGGGCTTCCCCGCCGCAGGGGCGTACTGCTCGACCCAGTCGACGACCCGCTGCGAGTAGTCGGCCCGATGGGAGGGCGGCCCGGACAGGAGGAACAGGTGGGATCCCCCGGGGTACAGCACCAGCCGCGTCGGGACGCCGCGTTCGCGGAGCGCCGTGAACCACTGCTCGGCCTGACCCACAGGGCAGCGGTCGTCGGCGGCACCCTGCAGGATCAGCGTGGGTGTCTGCACCCGGTCCACGTGGGTGTAGGGCGACTGCGCGGCGATCTTCTCGCGGTCGCGCCAGGGCAGGCCGCCGTTCTCCTTGGCGGAGAGATGGTGTCCGAAGTCCGACGTGCCGCCCATCGACAGCAGATCGGTGACGACGCCGCCGGCGACGGCCGCCGCGAAGCGGTCGTCGCGCGAGGTGAGGAAGCAGGTCATGAACCCGCCGTAGCTGTAGCCGGTCACGGCAAGGCGCGCCGGGTCGGCCAGGCCTTCCGCGACGAGCTGGTCGATCGGCTCCAGGAAGTCCTTCGCGTCCTCGACGCCCCAGCCGCCGGAGACCGCCGAGAAGAACGCGTCGCCGTAACCGTCGCTGCCGCGGGGATTGATCGTGAGGATCGCCCAGCCGCGCTGCGCGAGGATCTGATGGTACGGGTGGATGAGGTCGGCGGCCCCGTTCCAGGCGTTGTGCGGGCCGCCGTGGACGTCGAGGAGCAGCGGCAGCGGACCCTCGGTCGCAGGGTCGCGGCGCAGCCAGCCGGTGACCACGGTACCGTCCGAGATCGTGAACCGGCGCTCCTCCGCCGGAAGGAGGTCGAGGTCGGGGACGCCGTACTCCGCGCGCACGGTGGTCGTGCCGTCGGAGAGGTCGAGCAGGGCGACGTCGCCGAAGGAGTCGGGGGTGGCGAGCACCACCGCCGCCGCCGTGCCGGCGACGGACAGCCCGGAGACGTTCGCGGTCCCGGCGAGCAGCGGCTCCGGCTCTCCGCCCTCGGGGGAGACCGCGTACACGTGCGAGGAGCCGTTGTCGCGGAGGCAGAAGACGAGGCGCCCATCCGCCGCGAACTGCGGCATGCCCCCGGGGTAGCCGGGGCCGCCGGGCATGACGTTGCGGTCCGCCGACGCGGTGAGGTTCCGCGGCGCACCGTCGCCGTCCGCAGGGAAGAGCAGGAGGTCGGCGTTGCCGATCTCGGTGTCCAGCCGGCCCGCCGCGACCACGTGTCGTCCGTCGGGCGTCCAGCCGACCGCGGTGGCCTGCACGCCGGTGGCGCTGATGCGCACGGGGGCCCGGTTCGGATCGGTGGCGGACGTGACGAAGACCGGGATGCGCATCGTGAGGTCGGCGTCCTCCTCGTCCGCAGTCGAGAAGGCGAGGAGCGTGCCGTCCGGCGACCAGAAGGGGTCGGAGGCGTGCGAGCGGCCCCGGGTGACGACCGTGACGGCGCCCGATTCGACGTCGACGACGTGGAGCTGCTGCACGAGCGTCCCCAGCACGCCGGCCCCGTCGGCCTTGTAGCCGAGCCGGTCGGTCGCGGAGGGGGCGGAGCGGCGGGCGAGCAGGGCGTCGCGGTCGTCGCCGGGCAGCGCTGCGGTGTCGACGGGGGCGGTGAAGGCGACGCGGGTGCCGTCAGGACTCCATGCCGGGGCTCCGGCACCCAGCGGCAGGGTCGTGAGGGCCCGGGCCTCGCCGCCCGCGGCGGGCAGGAGCCAGACCTGCGCCGGGCCGTCCTCGGCGCGGAGGAAGGCGAGCTGCGTGCCGTCCGGGCTCCAGACCGGGGTCGAATCGGCCGTGCCGCGGGTGAGCGGGACCGGGGTGCCACCGGTGGCGGCGACCTGCCAGAGCGCGCGGGTCTCGCGGTCGGCCTCGCGGTCGATGCCGCGCAGCGCATACACGATGCGGCTGGCGTCGGGGGAGAGCGCCGGCTGCTCCGGGGTAGGGAGGGCCAGCAGGTCGTCGACGGTGACGCGGGTCATGAGGACTCCAATCCGATGGTCAGTTCAGCGTGTCGGCTGCGGTCGCCGGCGGTGTTGTGGCGGTGACCGAAAGCAGGACCGCGCTTTGGGGCGGCGGCACAGATCCGGCGAAATGGCAGGCGGCTCCGACCGGTCCGGTGGGGCGCAACGGCTCGGAGAGCACGCAGATCTGCCGGTCGGGCCGGGCGACGGGACCGATGGGGCACCGCGGGTGGAAGCAGCAGCCGGAGGGCGGCGCGTGCGGGTCGGCGGGTTCCACGGCGACCGGAGCGACCGGGTCGACCGCCAGCAGGTCGCCGTGGCGGGTGGGTGCCGCCTGCAGGAGCTCCCGCGTGTAGGGATGCTGCGGATCTGCGAGCACCTGCGCGGTGGGGCCGACCTCGACGATCCGCCCGAGGTACATGACCGCGATGTGGTCGCTGAGGTAGCGGACGACGGAGAGGTTGTGCGAGATGAAGAGCATCGTCAGATCGAGCTCGGCCCGCAGCTCCCGGACGAGGTTGAGCACGGAGCCCTGCACGGAGACGTCGAGAGCCGAGGTGATCTCGTCGGCGATGACGACCTCGGGGCGGGCCGCCAGAGCCCTGGCGAGCGCGATCCGCTGCCGCTGCCCGCCGGAGAGGGCGGCGGGGAGGGCCTCGGCCCGGTCGGCGTCAAGGCTCACGAGGTCGAGCAGGCGGGCGACCTCGGCGCGGCGGGCTCGGCCCCCGCGCAGGTCGCGGGGGAGCGCTTCGGCGATCGACTCGCCGATGGTCATCCGCGGGTCGAGCGAGGAGAACGGGTCCTGGAACACCATCTGGATGGGGCGACGGCGACGGAAGGAGCGCACGTCCGCGCCGTCGAGCGTGATGGCGCCCTCGCTGATCGGGGCGAGGCCGATGGCGGCGCGCGCGAGGGTCGACTTGCCCGAGCCCGATTCGCCGACCAGGCCCACGACGGAACCGGAGGGCACGGTCAGCGTCGCATCGTCCACGGCCGTCAGCCCGGACCGGTGCGATCCGTACCGCGCGCTCACGTGCTCGAAGCGCAGTGCGCTCATCGGACGGCCTCCTCTTCACGGACCGGCGCGGGCGTCGCCGTCACGGGGTGCCAGCAGGCCACGCGGCGCCCGGCGTCGTCGGCGACGAGCGCTGGGTCCTTCTCGCGGCAGACGGCGGTCGCGAGCGGGCAGCGGTCGGCGTAGGCGCAGCCGACGGGGAAGGCGCCCGGCGCCGGTGGGCGTCCGGGGATCGTCCGCAGCGGCAGGGACCGGTCGGTGTCGAGTTCGGGGACGACCTCCAGCAGCGCACGCGTGTACGGGTGCCGTGCGGCGCTGTGCAGGTCGGCGGCGGGGAGGTCCTCCACGATGCGGCCGGCATACATCACGAGCACGCGGTCGCAGGTCTGGGAGACGACGGCGATGTCGTGGCTGATGAGGAGGATGGCCGCGTCGGTGTCCCGGCGCACGCGGTCGAGCAGCTGCAGCACCTGCCGCTGCACGGTGACGTCGAGGGCTGTCGTCGGCTCGTCGGCGATGATGAGCTTGGGGTGGTTCATCAGCCCCATCGCGATCATGGCGCGCTGCCGCATCCCGCCGGAGAACTCATGCGGGTACTGGTGGGCGCGGCGGGCCGCAGCAGGCACCCGTACGGACTGCAGGCGCTCGACCGCGCGCTCCCTGGCGGCCCGGCGGGTGATGTCCTGGTGCTCGGACGCGGCTTCGGCGAGCTGCGCGCCGATCCGGCGGGTCGGGTTGAACGACGTCATCGGATCCTGGAACACCATCGCCAGCGAGGTCCCCAGCAACGGTCGCAGCGCCCGTTCCGACGTGGTGAGCACCGGGACGCCGCAGAAGTCGAGGCGGGCGGCGGACACGTGTCCCGGCTGTTCGATGAGCCGAGCCGCAGCGAGCGCCGTGAGGCTCTTCCCCGAGCCGGACTCTCCGACCACGCCGATCGCCTCACCCCGGCCGACGGTGAAGGACACCCCGCGGACGGGCGTGACCCAGCCGGCAGGCGTGGGGAAGGAGACGCGCAGGTCGTCGACGAGGAGCACCACGTCGTCGCCGTCGACCTGCGCGGGCACGGTGCCGGCGTCGCCCGGGGCGGGCTGCGCGACGGCGGGAAGCCGGTGGCGGCGGCGTCCGGAGCGTCCGCCCAGCGCCGCGGCGGCGGTCTCGCCCAGGAGGTTGAAGGCGAGTCCGGCGATGATCACGGCCACGGCGGGACCGAGCGCCGCCGCGGGGTTGAGGTAGATGCGGTTCAGGCCCTCGCCGAGCAGGCGGCCCCAGTCGTACTCCGGTACCTGCACGCCGAGCCCGAGGAAGGACAGACCGGCGAACGCGAGCAGCGCGGACCCCGCGGCCACGGTCGCATTGACGATGAGCGGTTCGCCGATGTTCGGCAGGATGTGCCGGAACAGGATGCGGAATCGGGAGACGCCGGCGACCTGGGCCGCCGCGATGAAGTCACGTCCGGCGATCGCCGCGGACAGGGTCTGGGTCAGACGCGCGAACTGCGGTGCCATGGCCAGTCCGATCGCGAGCACGGATCCGGTGGTGCCGACGCCGAAGATCACGGCGAAGAAGAGCGCGAGCAGGAGCCCGGGGAAGGCGACGGCGGTGTTCACGAAACCGGCGATCGGGCGTCCGGCCCACCGCGGGAGGACC
Organism: Microbacterium sp. C-MGS6; assembly: GCF_058140415.1. Taxonomy (NCBI): domain Bacteria; kingdom Bacillati; phylum Actinomycetota; class Actinomycetes; order Micrococcales; family Microbacteriaceae; genus Microbacterium; species Microbacterium sp. C-MGS6. Next base: position 2,488,394 of record NZ_CM176934.1, on the reverse strand, counting down.
GAGGGGGCCATGCCGAGCAGCGATCCCGCGATCACGCCGATGAGGACGGCGATGACGGCGAGGACCACGGAGAGGCGGGTGGCCACCAGCACCCGCGCCAGCACGTCGCGACCGAGAGTGTCGGTGCCCAGCAGATGGGCGGCGCTGGGGCCCTGGGTGACGGCGGTCGGGTCGACCTGCTCGGCCTGCGGGCCCCAGATGACGGGCCCGAGGATCGCGGTGAGCGCGACGAGGACCATGAGGACGAGCGCGGTGGCCCCGAGCGGGGACCGGACGATCGCCGACCAGGCGTTGCGGGTGGGCGCCATCATGCCTCCCTGATGGTGGAGCGCGGATCGAGGAGGGCGAGGACCACGTCGATGACGAGGTTCACCAGGAGCACGCCGATGCCGTAGACGAGCACGATCCCCTGCACGACCGAGTAGTCCTTGGTGAGGATGGACTGCACGATCATGGTGCCGAGCCCCGGCCAGGCGAAGACGTTCTCCACGAGGACGGTGCCGGCGACCATGCCCGTAAGCAGCAGGCCGGTGAGGGTGAGGGTGGCGGTCATGGCGTTGGGGACCGCGTGCCGGGAGTAGATGCGGCGCGGGGCGAGCCGCTTGGCGCGGGCGGTGCGGATGAAGTCCTGCCCGAGCACCGAGAGCACCTCGACCCGGATGATGCGGGAGAACACGGCGATCGGCCCGATCGCGAGGGCCAGCACCGGGAGCACGAGGGCGAACGGTGCGGTGTTGCCGGCGACCGGGAACCACCCGAGGGAGACGGCGAAGACGTAGACGAGGCCGACCGCGAGCAGGAACTCGGGGATCGCGGCGAGGATCACCGTGACCGTGGCGAAACCCAGCTCCAGGCCACGGCGCCGGCCGCCGCGGGTGGCCACGGCCATCGTGACCCCGAGCGGCACCGAGATCAGCAGCACCAGGACCACCGCGAGGAGCGCGAGCTGGAGCGTGGCGGGGAGCCGGGTCGCGATGAGCTCGGAGACCGGCTGGCTCGTGATCATCGAGGTGCCCATATCGCCCGTGAACAGTCCGCCGATGTAACGGACGTACTGCACGAGCAGCGGCTGGTCGAGACCGAGGGCCGCCCGGCGGGACTCGACGAGCTCGGCCGGGGCGTTCATCCCCAACGCCGCCCGCACCGGGTCGCCGGGGACGAGATGGATCATCAGGAAGGCCGCCGTGACCAGCACCCACACCGCGAGGACGAACTGCCCTCCGCGCCGGACCAGGAAGGACACCCACGGGTTGTCCGACCGGGCGGATCTGATCAGGATCGCCTGCGTGGCGGTGGTGCTGGCCATCGGCTGCCTCCGTTACTCGAACATCCGGATCGACGTCGGGTCGATGCCGTCGCCCTCGGTGAACTCCGCCTTGTGGGCGAAGGTCGAGCGCAGGATGTTCGCATAGGGCACCACGCTGGTCGTCTCGAAGAGGGCGACCTCGGCCGCGCTCCAGTCGTCGCAGCCGTCGGTGCCGGCCTTCTCCGACGCGGCGGTGACCGCGGCGGTGTAGTCGGGGTTGTCGATGCCGGCGAAGTTCGTGCCGTTCGGCGGGGTGGGCCCGGAGTAGAATGGCACGAGCATGCTCGGCAGGGACACCGTCAGCGGGGCGGCGGAGATGTCCCAGTCGCCCGTCGAGAACAGCACCTCGCTCAGCGTGGGCGAGTCGACCGCGGTGACGGAGATGTCGACTCCGAGGTCCTTCCAGGCGGACTGGGCGAGCTCCGCCGCCGCGTTGCCGGCGTCGCCCAACTGCGCGGAGTAGATCATCTTCAGCGTGAGCGGCTCACCGTCCTTGGCGCGGACGCCATCGGAGCCGGCGGTCCACCCTGCCTCGTCCAGAGCCGCGGCCGCGGCGTCGACGTCCGTCTCCGGCAGGTGCCCGGAGACGGTGTCGGCGCGGCACGGGTTGGGCGAGACCGTGACGAGCCCGGTCGGCACGGTGGCCTTGCCGCTGCCGATGACCTGCCGCAGCTGCTCCAGATCGACGGCCTGCACGAGCGCCTCGCGGACGGCCGGGTCGGCGGTCGGTCGGCCGTCGGCCTGGTTGAACGTGAAGGAGCCGCCGGGCGTCTGGACATCGGTGTGGAAGAGTCCGGCCTCCTCCATGCGCGTGCTGTCCGGGCCGATCACCAGGGCCGCGTTGACCTCTCCGGAGAGGAGGAGGTTGGCGGCGGTCGTCTCGTTCGGGATCACCCGGAAGACCACGGTGTCCGGCAGGCCCTTCTGCTCCGGATCCCAGTCTCCGGGGCCCCAGGTGAAGTCGTCGCGACGCGTGAGCGTGTACTGGCTGTTGGGGACGATCTCCGTCATCGTGAACATGCCGGTCGCGCCTTCGCCCTTGGCCAGCGCATCCGGGTCGTCGATCACGGTGCCGCACACGATCGAGATGCTGCCCACGTTCTCCAGAAGGAACGAGTCGGGGCGGCCGCTGGTGACGGTGACCGTGCCGGCGGCGTCGTCTCCGACGGCCGAGGTGCCGGGCTGCACCTGGAGGCCGATGAGGGGAGAGCCGTTCGCGGGGTCGCCGATGTGGGTGATGTTCGCGGCCACGTCGGTCGCGGTGAGCGGCGTGCCGTCCTCGCAGGTGACGCCGTCGCGCAGGGTGAAGGTCGCCGTGGTGGTGTCGGACTCCCAGTCCTCGGCGAGACCCGACACGATGCTGCCGTCCTCGAGGACCTCCACGAGACGGGCGTAAAGGAAGCGGTCGACGGAGCGGGCGACGGACATCACGGTCACGAACGGATCCAGGCTTCCGGGATCGGTCGAGATCACCGAGGTGAACGTCTTGCCGTCGGCGAGGACGCCCTCCCCGGCGTCGCCGCCGGGAGCGGCGCCGCCGGCGCATGATGTCAGGGCGAGCGCCGTGGCGCCGAGCAGGGCGAGCAGCGGGGTACGGGAACGCATCAGGAGCCTCCAGCGGTGTTCGGGCGGTGCGGGTCGGGTCGTGCGGATCGGTGGTGCGAGGGGGTGGTGCGGTTCAGGAGTCGTGGCTCCGGCTCGGTGTCGCCGCGCGCAGGTGCTCGACGGCGGCGTACGCGGCGGCGCCGATGGACGCGTCGACGCGCGGCTGCCGGTCGGCGAGCGAGGCCGCGCGGGTGAAGACGGCGACGGCGTACTGCCGACCGTCCGGGTAGGTCACCACCCCGGCCTCGTTGCGCCAGGTGGGCAGCGTCCCCGTCTTCGCTGCGATCTGCACGCCGGAGGGGAAGGCGGACGAGAGCCGGTGCGGCCAGATCTGTCTGGCCATGATGTCGCGCGCCTGCCGGCAGGCCGCCGCGGGGGCGGCGCGGTCGCTCCACAGGGAGTCGAGCAGCATCGTGACCTCGCGGGGGGTCGAGCGCGTGGTCCGCTGCGGATCGAGCGCGTCGAGGGCGAGCACCTGGTCCGCCGACGCACCGCTCAGCAGAGCGTCCAGGTCGCTGTCCGGGGTGCCGCCGAGACCGGAGACGACGGAGGCGAACAGGTCCTCGCAGCAGCCGATGAGGTGCGTGCGGTGCAGGCCGAGATCGGTGATCACCCTGTCCACAGCCGCGGCGCCGAGGCGGTGGTAGAGGACGTCGGTGGCGGCGTTGTCGCTCATCGACATCATGTTCAGAGCGAGGTCGCGCCAGCTCACCTCGGTGTCGTCGGCGAATCCGGCCGTGCCGACACCGCCGATGCGGTAGCGGGCCGTGACGGTGGTGCGCTCCCGCCCGTCGAGCTCGCCCGCCTCGACCGCACGGACGAACGCCGTTAGCACGAGGATCTTGAACACCGATGCGAGCACGACCGGCTCGTCGGCGCCGATCGCGACCTCCGGTCCGCCGTCGACGCCGATCTCCCGCGCGTGCAGGAAGCCGACGGCGCCGGCATCGGCGAAGATCTCCGAGATGCCGGGAGCTGTCGTCGCCGCGATCGTCATGCGTCCACCCGGCGGTCGGCCCGGCCCGTGTGCAGGTACAGTGCGCGACCCGTGCCGTCGTCGCCCACGAAGGCGTGCGGCATGCGGATGCCGTTCTGCGCCTCGCGGGGGAGGAGGGTGTCACCCGCCCAGCCGACGAGCTCCACCGGTTCGGGGGCCGGACCCAGCTCCGCGAAGATGCCCTTCATGGTGCGCTCGAGCCACACGCGACCGTCGTCGTCGACGCGTACGGTCGAGTCGGACACCGAGGACGAATAGGTCCCGAGGATCCGGTCGAGGTCGACCTCCACGGGGGAGTGCGGGAGGGAGGGCAGCGCCGGCATGCGCACGCCGGCGAGGGCGGCGAGGACCCGCGAGGTGATCGCGTGGTAGACGTCGACGGCGTGTCCGCCGTTGGTGAGCACGGCGACGGCGACACCCGCGCCCGGCACCATGCGGAGGAATGCGTTCTGGCCGATCGTGCCGCCGTCGTGGCCGATGACGGGCCCGCCTTCCCAGTCGAAGAGCTCCCAGCCGAGGCCCCATGCGTCGCCCATCAGCCCGAGGTCCGGCAGCTCGACCTGACGTTCCTGCATGGCCTGCACGCTCACCGTCGAGAGCACACGGGTGCCGTCCGCGGCGACGCCGCCGTCCAGATGCATCCGGGCGTACGTCACGAGGTCGCGCGCCGTCATCGCGAGCATCGATCCGGCAGGGGCGTTGGAGCGCACGAGGCTCCACACGGGTGCCGGGACCGGTTCGTCGCCGTCCTCGGACGGGAGATGACCGAGTGCGGCGCGGAACATGATCGCCTCCGCCGCGGAGGTGGCGAGATGGGTGAGCCCGAGCGGTGTCGCCAGATGCGTGCGCAACGCCTGGTCGAAGGACGTCCCGCGCAGCACCTCGACGATCCGGCCGAGCACCACGAAGGCGGCGTTGTTGTACGAGAAGCGCTCGCCGGGTGCGAACAGCTGCGGGGCATCCGTGATCGTGGCGAGGTACTTCTCCACGGCGTCGTCGCCCACCCCGGTGTCGTTGAACAGGTCGCCCTCGAATCCGCTCACGTGGCTGAGGAGCTGGCGCGGGGTGATGGCGCTCGCCGCCGCCTCGTCGGCGATCGCGAACGCCGGGACGACGTCGCGCACCGGCGCATCGAGGTCCAGCAGACCCTCGTCGACGAGCTGCATGATGAGCGTCGCCGTCCAGGTCTTGGTGATGGACCCGATCTGGAAGACCGAGTCCTCGTCGGCTTCGACTCCGGTGTTGCGGTTCAGGATGCCGGCGGCGGCGGTGACGACCTCGCCGTCGGACAGGACCGCGACGGATGCCGCGGGGACGTGCGCGTCGGCGAGCAGCGCGGGCAGGTTCTCCCGCACCCAGCTGCCGATTTCGTTCAGTTCGGACACGTGCGCTCCTCTTCGTCGAGTCGGCCGTCGCCACGGAGGGGGACGGCGATGCGCCGAGACTATTGGCGGGTTCCGGTTCGTCGTTGGTGCCCGGCGACGAGATGTGCGCCGCCCTTGGTGCCGCCGGACGAAGAGCTCAGCGCTCGAGGCGTCAGGCGTCGCCGCGCACGGCACGTCCCGGCAGGGCATCGGGCACGATGTCGCCGTCCCGCACCACCGCCGTGCCGTGCACGAGCAGGTGCCGGACGCCCCGGGATGGGCGGGTCGGGTCGGCGTAGCTGGCGCGATCGGTCACGGCGTCCGGGTCGAGGATCACCAGGTCGGCGTCGGCGCCCACGCCCAGGTGGCCCTTCCGTCGCATCCCGGAGGCGACCTCGTCCAGCACGCGGGCGGGGAGGGTGGAGCAGCGGCGGAAGGCCTCCAGCCAGCTCCACTCCCCGCTTTCCCGCACCATCAGGCGCAGCGACTTGAGGAACGTGCCGGCGGTGCGCGGATGCGTGTGCCCACCGGGCGGGAGTGGCCAGTCCCGCTGCTCGTACACGGAGGAGCCGTCGGGCTGCGTCCACGACACCGGCATGGCGTCGCTCGCGACGATCGCGTCCGGGTAGGCCAGCGCGCGGTGGAGGTGGGCGCGGTCGAAGGGGTCGGCCTCGTCGAGGAAGGTGACGATGCAGGTGGCGCCGGGATCGGAGGCGCGGAGCTCGCGCAGCCGGGTCTCGTCGGCGATCCGCTCGCCCGTCTCCACGAGGAGGAGCGACTGCGGCGTGATGCCGAGGCCGGGGAGCTTCTCCGGCGCGAGGAAGAAAGCCCCGATGGCTGTGCTCCCCGCGCCGTACGGATAGGCCTCGACGGTCACCCGGGAGCCGGCGGCCCGACTGCGGTCGAGGAGCGCGAGCACCCGGTCGACGTGGCGGAGCGAGGTGCTGTTCACGTGGCAGTGGTGCATGGCGGCGCCGGTCTCGGCCGCAGCCCGGACGAGTTCCTCCGACCCGTCGATCGGGGTCCGCGGATCGGCCTCGATCAGTTCGCGGACGTGGGTGAAGGTCGGGGCGTGTGCGGCGGCGGCGATCCGGGCGAGGGCCAGGTACTCGTCCGGGTCGGATCGCGGGGCGTAGCCCATCAGCACGCCGATGCCGAGAGCTCCGGCGGACAGCTCGGCCTCCAGGAGGCGCAGCCAGCGGCGACGCTCGACGGGGGAGGAGGACCGCTGCCACTCGCTGAGGCCGAGTAGGTCCATCGACGCGGTGAAGTCGGCGACGGGCACGCGGCCGAGGTGAGCGAGGGCGCGGGCCTGCGCCCAGGAGGCGGAGAACCCGTAGTTCAGGGGGCGTCCGTCCGCGGCGGCGCGCGCGAAGGCCTCCGCGATCGGCATGAGCCCGGCCTCGAGGTCGAGTGCGGTGGTCACGCCGTCCATCGCCTGGAGCCGCTGACCGGCGATCGAGTGCACGTGGCTGTGCAGGTCGACGAAGCCGGGGCCGACGATCGCCCCGTCCGCCTCGATCACGTCGGCGCCGACGGGCGCGGCGAGATCCCGCCCGATGGCCCGCACCCGCCCGTCGGCGATCAGCAGGTCGGCGGTCCGGTCCGTCTCGGTCATCGGGTCGATCACGCGCCCGCCGCGTACCAGGGTGTCCACCCCGCCACCCTCGCACCCTCCGCGCGGCGCGTCCCGTGCCGTCGGACGAAACCAGGGCGTGCTTCCGGTGCGCTCCCACGAACTCCGGTGCCCCGTCGAGGTGCACGGGGCATCGTCGGCAGACATAATGAAGTAGTCATGTGACCGTGCACACGCGAGGAGGCTGGATGTCCACCTCCTCCGAGCGTGCCCGCATGCCCAGCATCCGCGACGTCGCCCGCCTCGCCGGCGTCTCCCACCAGACGGTGTCCCGGGTGCTCAACGACCACCCCAGCATCCGCCCGGAGACCAAGGCGAAGGTCCTCGACGCGATCGCCGTCCTCGACTACCGCCCCAACCTCGCCGCCCGCGCGCTCGTGACGAGCAAGTCGAACATGCTCGGCATCCTCTCCGCGACGATCGGCGAGTTCGGACCGACGTCGTCCATCGCCGGCATCGAGGACGCGGCGCGGGAGGAGGGGTACTCCGTCTCCACGCTCAATCTCCCCGCGACCACGCCGGAGGCGATCGGCAACGCCGTGCGCCAGCTCGAGCGCGAGCAGGTCGACGGCATCGTGGTGCTCGCGCCGCAGGTGCGCGTCTTCCATGTCCTACGCGGCATGAACGTCACGATGCCGTTCGTGACCCTGCAGACGGCCTCGGGATCGGACGGCGTGAGCCTCTCGGCTGACCAGGTGGCGGGGGCGAAGGCGGCCACGGAGCACCTGATCGCTCTGGGCCACAGCGACATCCTCCATCTCGCCGGCCCGCAGGACTGGATCGAGGCCGAGTCCCGGATGCGCGGGTACCTCGATGCGCTCCGCGACGCCGACCTTTCCACGTTCCCACCGATCCGCGGCGACTGGACGGCCGACTTCGGCTACTTCGCCGGCAAGGAGCTCTCGCTGCGGCGCGACTTCACGGCGGTGTTCGCGGCGAACGACCTCATGGCGATCGGGCTGCTCCACGGCTTCCGCGACGCCGGGCTGCGCGTGCCGCACGACGTGAGCGTGATCGGCTTCGACGACATCCCGGTCGCGGCGCACGTGGCGCCGACGCTCAGCACGGTGCATCAGGACTTCCCCGAGCTCGGCCGACGCGCCGTGCGCATCCTCCTCGCCGAGATCCGCGGTGAGAAGCCCCCCGCGTTCGGCCCTCTGCAGACCCTTCTGCGGGCGCGCGAATCCGCTGCATCACGGTAGCGACACGAAAACACGCCGCGGACTTGACACCGCTCCCGCGGAAGACGACGATATACCGATGTGAACGGTCACATCGAAGGTGACCGCACGTCGCGAGGAAGATCCGTGAGCACCACAGCAACGTTGCCGACCGTGTCAGGTCCGATCCTGGAGATGCGCCGCATCACCAAGGAGTTCCCGGGAGTCAAGGCGCTCGCCGACGTCTCGATCACCGTCCGCGCCGGTGAGATCCATGCGATCTGCGGCGAGAACGGCGCCGGGAAGTCGACGCTGATGAAGGTCCTCTCGGGGGTATATCCCTACGGGACCTACGACGGCGAGATCCTCCTGTACGGCCAGGAGCAGCGCTTCAAGGACATCGCTGCCAGCGAGCAGGCCGGCATCGTCATCATCCACCAGGAGCTCGCGCTCATCCCGGAGCTCTCGGTCACCGAGAACATCTTCCTCGGCAACGAGATCCGCCGCTTCGGGCGCATCGACTGGCAGGCGCAGAAGGAGCGCACGATCGAGCTCCTCGCCCGCGTGGGGCTGGATGAGGACCCTGACGTCCCGGTCAAGACGCTCGGCGTCGGCAAGCAGCAGCTCATCGAGATCGCCAAGGCGCTCAACAAGGACGTCAAGCTGCTCATCCTCGACGAGCCGACCGCGGCGCTCAACGAGAACGACTCGCAGCACCTCCTCGACCTGATCCTCGGGCTCAAGGCCAAGGGCATCGCGTCGATCATGATCAGTCACAAGCTCAACGAGATCGAGCAGATCGCCGACGAGATCACGATCATCCGCGATGGCCGTACGGTCGAGACGCTCGACATCTCCCGCGGCGAGATCAACGAGGACCGCATCATCCGCGGCATGGTCGGCCGGTCGCTGGAGAGTCGCTACCCGGACCGCACGCCGGAGATCGGCGAGGTGTTCTTCGAGGTCAAGGACTGGTGGGTCCAGCATCCGACCGTGCCGGAGCGCATGGTCGTGAAGGGGTCGAGCATCAACGTCCGTCGTGGCGAGGTCGTCGGCATCGCCGGGCTCATGGGGGCCGGCCGTACCGAGCTGGCGATGAGCATCTTCGGCCGCTCCTACGGCACGTTCCTCTCCGGCACGATCGTGAAGGACGGACAGGAGATCGAGCTCCCCGACGTCGCCGCCGCCATCAAGCACGGGCTCGCCTACGTGAGCGAGGACCGCAAGGTGCTGGGCCTCAACCTCCTCGACACCATCAAGCGGTCCATCGTCGCGGCGAAGCTCTCCAAGATCGCGCACCACGGCGTCGTCGACTCCCGCGAGGAGTTCTCGGTGGCGGAGCGGTACCGCAAGGCGCTGCGCATCAAGACCCCGTCGGTGGAGGAGGGCGTCGGCAAGCTGTCCGGCGGCAACCAGCAGAAGGTCGTCCTGGCGAAGTGGATGTTCACCGACCCCGACCTGCTGATCCTCGACGAGCCCACCCGCGGCATCGACGTCGGCGCCAAGTACGAGATCTACGCGATCATCAACGAGCTCGCCGCGCAGGGCAAGGGCGTGATCGTCATCTCCAGCGAGCTGCCCGAGCTGCTCGGCATCTCCGACCGCATCTACACCGTGTTCGAAGGCCGGGTCACCGACTGCATCCCGGCCGACCAGGCGACCCCCGAAGACCTCATGCGCAGCATGACCTCCGCGACCCAGAAAGCAACCGCATGACCACCGACTCGACCACCGCGAAGCGCGGCTTCCACTTCAAGGACATCACGAAGATGTTCGGGGGAGGGCAGTCGACCCTCCGTCAGTTCGGCATCCTCGGCAGCCTCGTCGTCATCCTCGTCGTCTTCCAGGTGCTGACGTGGATCTTCAAGGGCACCGGACTGACGCTGTCCTCCGGGAACCTCATCAACGTCGTCAACCAGTACTCGTACATCCTGATCCTGGCGATCGGCATGGTGATGGTCATCATCATGGGACACATCGACCTCTCGGTCGGATCGGTCGCCGCGTTCACGGGCATCGTCGTGGCGAAGGCCATGCAGGACTGGAACCTCCCCTGGCCGCTGGGCATCCTCCTCGGTCTCGGTGTCGGCGTGCTCGTCGGCGCCTGGCAGGGATTCTGGGTCGCCTACGTCGGGGTGCCGGCGTTCATCGTGACGCTGGCCGGCATGCTGTTCTTCCGCGGTGCGAACCAGGCGGTGGGTGACTCTCAGTCCGTGCCCGTGCCGGAGGGCTTCAAGATCATCGGTGCCGGCTACCTGCCGGAGATCGCCCTGCCCCTGCCGTTCAACATCCCGACCATGCTGCTGGCGCTCGCCGGCGTCGCATGGATCGTGTTCTGGGAGATCCGCACCCGGCGCATCCAGCGCAAGATGGGCTCCGACATGGCGCCCATCTGGGTGAGCGTGACGAAGGTCGTCCTCATCTCGGCCGTCATCCTCATCGCCGGCTGGCTGTTCGCCACGGGGCGCGAGGGCACGAGCTTCCCGATCTCGGGCGTCATCCTCCTCGCCCTCGTCATCCTCTACTCGTTCATCACGAACAACACCGTCTTCGGCCGCCACATCTACGCGGTCGGCGGCAACCGCCAGGCCGCGCGCCTCTCGGGCGTGAAGGACCGTTGGGTGGACTTCTTCGTGATGATGAACATGTCGGTCCTGGCCTCGCTCGCCGGCATGATCTACGTCGCGAGGGCGACCGCCTCGGGCCCGCAGGACGGCAACGGCTGGGAGCTCGACGCGATCGCCTCCGTCTTCATCGGCGGCGCGGCCGTCTCCGGCGGCATCGGCACGGTGATCGGGTCGATCATCGGTGGTCTGGTGATGGCGTTCCTGAACAACGGCCTCGCGCTGCTCGGCGCCGGTGCCGACGTGGTCTCGATGATCAAGGGCCTCGTGCTGCTGTTCGCCGTCGGCGTCGACGTGTGGAACAAGCAGCAGGGTCGTCCGTCGATCACCGGCTTCCTCACGCGCCGTCTCGGCCGCAAGCAGGACCCGGCCACCGACACGTTCGATCCCACGAAGACCAACTACCCCACCAGTCAGAAGTACGAAGCCCCCGCCGTCGAGGAGACGCGCGGATAGTAAGGGCCACGTCGCGCAACGCAGGCGCGGCGGGACCTGCACACACCAGAGAAAGAGATCACATGAAGAAGATCCTTCTGTCGGCGACAGCGCTTGTCGTCGCGGGCGCATTCGCCCTCACCGGCTGCTCCTCGGAGCGCGGCGGTGGGGACTCGGGTTCGGGGTCGGGCGAGGAGACCGCCTCGGGCTTCGACGCCGGCTCCACGATCGGTGTCGCTCTGCCCGACAAGACCTCGGAGAACTGGGTCCTGGCCGGTCAGCTGTTCACCGACGGCCTGGAGAAGGCCGGTTTCAAGGCGGACGTGCAGTACGCGCCCGCCAGCAACACGGTCGCCGAGCAGCAGAACCAGATCCAGGCGATGGTCACCGGTGGCGCCAAGGTCATCATCATCGGTGCCAAGGACGGCAAGCAGCTCACCACGCAGGTGGAGGCCGCCCGCGACGCGGGTGTCGCGGTCATCGCCTACGACCGTCTCATCGAGAACACCGACGCCGTGGACTACTACGTCGCCTTCGACAACTTCGAGGTCGGCAAGCTCCAGGGCCAGGCGCTGCTCGACGGCCTCGCCGAGCGCGCGGGACACGAGGCGCCGTACAACATCGAGCTGTTCTCGGGCTCGCCGGACGACGCCAACTCGGCGGTGTTCTTCAACGGGGCGATGGAGGTGCTGCAGCCGAAGATCGACGACGGCACGCTGAACGTCGTCTCCGGGCAGACCGAGATCTCCCAGACGGCGACCGAGGGCTGGAAGCCGGAGAACGCACAGCGTCGCATGGACTCGATCCTCACGTCGAGCTACGGCTCGGAGACGCTCGACGGCGTCCTGTCCCCGAACGACACCCTCGCCCGCGCCATCATCACCTCGGCGCAGCAGGCAGGCAAGCCCGTCCCGGTGGTAACCGGTCAGGACTCCGAGGTCGAGTCGGTGAAGTCGATCATGGAGGGCGTGCAGTACTCTACGATCAACAAGGACACCACGCTGCTCGTGGAGCAGGCCATCAAGATGGTCGGTCAGCTCCAGAAGGGCGACGAGGTCGACGTCAACGACACCGACCAGTACGACAACGGCAAGAAGGTCGTCCCGGCCTACCTGCTCCCGCCGGTCATCGTGACCAAGGAGAACGCGGCCGAGGCGTACGCCAACGTTCCGAGCCTCCTCGAGATCGTGAAGTCGTACGAGTAAGCAGAAGCGAGACCGTCCTCGTTCCCCGCGAACGTCGGGCACGACGAGCCGTCCGGACCTTCGGGTCCGGGCGGCTCGTCGCCGTTGTCAGGGCTCAGCCTCGTGGCGTCAGCTGCCGGAGTGCCTTCTTCGCGTGATCAGGGCAAGAAGGAGGGCACAGGCCGACAGGGTCACGGCGACCGCGACGGGGGAGAGCGGACCGGCTCCGCTGGCGAGCGTCCAGCCGCCCCAGGCCGGACCGATCACGGCACCGAGGTTCAGGGCGGCGGTCGCGTAGGACCCTCCCATCGTCGGGGCGGCGGAGGCGGCGTACAGGACGCGGGTGATCAAGGTGCTTCCCACGCCGAACGAGGCCATGCCCTGCACGAAGACGAGAACCAGCAGCGCGACCGGCTGATCCGCGACCGTCGCCAGGACGATCCAGCCGCCCAGGAGCAGCGCTCCACCGACGGCGAGCAACGCGCCCGAGTGCCGATCAGCGTATCGACCGGCGATGGTCACGCCGAGGAACGAGCCGAGACCGAACAAGACGAGCGCGACCGAGACCGCAGCGTCGGGCAGACCGGCGATCTCGGTGACGATCGGCGCCAGGAACGTGAAGACCGCGAAGGTCCCCGCGTTCACCAGCGCCGCCAGGATCATCGCGAGGGCGAGAGGCGGTGTCACCAGGAGGGCGATTTCCGCGCGCAGGGACGGTGCCTTCCTGGCGGGATGCGCCGGCGCCGGGGCTGCTCCGGATGTCGACCGGGGCTGCGCCGGCGTCGCGCCCCGGATCGTCGTCGGCACTCCACGGAGGATCCCGAGGAGTGCGGGGAGACAGAGCAGCGCGACGGCGGCGAAGGTGGCCCGCCAGCTCGATGCGCTGCCGAGCACCGCCCCCGCAGGGACGCCGACGACGGTGGCGATGGTCGTCCCCGAGAGCACCACCGCGAGGGCGCGTCCCGTGCGTTCGCGGGGGACGAGGAGAGTCACCGTACGGAGAGCGACGGCGAGGAACCCCGCGTTCGCGAGGGCGCTGAGCACGCGCATGACGAGGAGGAGCTCGAAGGCAGACGTCACCGCGCCGACGACATGGCACGCGGCGAAGAGCGCCAGGCAGGCGATGAGCGTGCGACGCGGCGGCCACTCGCGCGCGAACGCGGCCATGGCGGGCGCGCCCACGACCATGCCGACGGCGAAGGCCGAGGTGAGGAGACCGGTCGTGCCGACCGGGACGTGGAGGTCGTCCGCGATCGCGGGCAGGAGTCCAGCGAGCATGAACTCCGAGGTGCCCATGACGAAGACCGCCAGGGCAAGCGCATAGAGGGGGAAAGGCATCGAGTGCTCCGAGGTGAGAGGGAAGTGGAGGGCTTCTCGTCACCACGGTCAGCGCCCGGGTCACCGGCGCGCGCCCGCCGACAGGGCGGACGAAGGGATCAGCGGTTCACGGGGCTGACGGTGTGACCGGCAGCCCCCGACCTGTCTGATTCGGGACTCGACATGCCCTCCACCCTACGGCTGATCGGCGTGCCTGCGTGATCGGTGTGCAGGCGCGATCGGTGTGCCTGCGTGATCAGCCGGCGGTGGTCCTGGCGTCGGGCGAAGACCACGGGGGATCCTCGGCGAAGGTCACGGTGTGCGGAGGCGGCGGTCGGTCGATGTAGCTCCGGCCGGTGGGGCTCGTCCACTCCAGAACGCCGCCCGGCCCCTGCTCGACGTGCCACGGAGAGTGGTGTTTGAGCATGTGATGTCGTCGACAGAAGGTCGCGAGGTTGTCGTGCACGGTCTCTCCGCCGAGCGCCGCATCGTGATTGTGATCGAGGTCGCACTTCCGGGGCGCGAGGCCGCAGCCGGGGAAGCGGCAGCGTTGATCGCGGGCCCGCAGGTGCCGGCGGAGGTCTTCGCTCGGGCGATACCGGTCGACGGCCAGCAGCGCCCCGCTGAACGGGTGGGTGAGCACCCGGTCTCATCCGCTCGCTGCGCCGGCCAGTCGGCGGGCCGTGGCCGGATCGATCGGGATCACCCCGTCGAGCTCGGCGGCGAGGATCGGAGTGCCGCCCGTGGCCCCTTCCTGCTCGCCGTGCATCAGGGTCAGCACCGGCACGGTGACCTCGACGCGCGCTCGAAGTTCCGAGAGCAGTCCTTCTTCCGAGTCATGTCCCGCCGGAGCGCCCGTCAGGACGAGGTCGGCGAGCAGGTCCGCGCGCAGCTGATCCACGGTCCTGTCGTCGGGGATGCTCTCCTCCGCCTCCCGACGGTGTGCTCGCGCGTTCTCCTCCCGCACGGCATGCGCCATCTGGGAGAGCCGGTCGAACATGCCGTGCACGAGGGCCGCAGGGCCGCGCGCACCGAGTTCGGCCATGCCATCCTCGAGGTCGGTCACCCACACGCGGCGCAGCTCACTGGCGTCGCGGTGTCGCTCGACGAGCGTCCGCTCCTCGAACCGGTCGGCCAGTCGGCGCACGAGCCGGCGTATCCGGTTCGGAGACTCCGCAGCGGCCACCTCGACCGCCTCCGTCGCGAAACGCGAGCGGTCGTCCAGGTCATCGAGATGAGCGCCCGCCTCCACGATCAGCCGCGCGTGCGCGGCGCTGATCCGTCCGGCGCCTTGGGCCTCCCAGACGGTGGGGAACCGCTCGACCAGCCAGGACGCCTCGGACATCCGCCGTTCGATCGTGCGGTCGCTGACGCGCTGTGCGGCCCCGATCTCCGCGGCGACCGTGCGGATCGCCATGTCGCCGCCGTCCGGATGACGCGCCTGCCGAGCGATGTCGACCGCAAGCCGCCCCGCCATCGCCAGGAGACCATCCCGCGCGGCCTGCATGCTGCTCAGCGTCTTCTCGGCCGCTTCCAGCCCCTCCACCAGATCGGCGAGCATCGCCATCTGGGAGTCGGTCGCGTCGAGCAGTGCGGGCATGACGTCAGTCCATCACCGACCACTGACATTCGAACGAAGGTTCGAAGGAATCTGGCCGAAAGTCGTATCACGAAAGGATAACGACCGTGGTTGACTGGCTCCGTGCTCCTGAACGTCATCGAAGCCGGGGAGGGCGACCGCGTCGCCGTGCTGCTGCACGGCATGATGGGGTCCGCCGAGAGCTGGCA
Source organism: Microbacterium sp. C-MGS6 (assembly GCF_058140415.1). NCBI lineage: Bacteria > Bacillati > Actinomycetota > Actinomycetes > Micrococcales > Microbacteriaceae > Microbacterium > Microbacterium sp. C-MGS6. The sequence continues at coordinate 2,472,978 of NZ_CM176934.1, read as the reverse complement.
CCGCGTGGTCCCGCTGCTCGTGGAACGCGGCTTCCGCGTGCTGGCGCTCGATCTGCCCGGCCACGGCCTCTCGCCGCGTGACCCGGAGCTCACGATCGAGTCGGCGGCCGATGCCGTCGTCGAGACTCTGGCGCAGGTCGCGGCCGGCTGCGATGCCGAGGGCACCCCGGGGGGCCGCGCCTGCTCCACCCTCGCCGTCGCCGTGGGGCACTCCTTCGGAGCCACGGTGCTCGCCGCCGCCGCGCCCCGCCTCGACCCGGGCCTCGCGGTCTACGTCGACGCGCCGCTCGCCCTGCAGGGCGGCCAGGATCGTGCCGTGCTCGTGTCGCAGTACGAGCATGACCGCCGCGAGCGGATGTCGCCCGCCGACCTCCGCCGCCTCCGTCCCTTCTACTCCGTCGACGACGCCACGGTCGAGGCGCGGGCGGCCGAGCGGTTCGACCCGCCGACGGCGGCCTCCGTCTCCTGCGGGGAGGACGGCCATTGGACCGCCGCCCCCGGCTCCATCGTCGTGCGTGCGGAACCCAGCGCCTGGGTGACCGATGAGGACGCGCGACGGTTCGAGCACGGCGGGGTGACGGTGCGCAGCATCCCCGGCGCCGCCCACACCGTCTGGTACAGCCACTTCGAGGTCTTCACCGCCGCGCTGCCGGAGCTCTTCGCCCCCTCGCTCGTCTGACCGGGCGACCGCCCGACGCGGCGCGACTACCCTGGAGAGGACATGGCACATCTTCTCGGGGCCGAAGCCCTGCACCTCGAATACCCGACCCGCGTCGTCTTCGACGCCGTGACCCTCGGCATCGAGGAGGGCGACCGCATCGGCATCGTCGGCCGCAACGGCGACGGCAAGTCCAGCCTTCTCGCCATGCTCGCCGGCCGGAAGGAACCGGACTCCGGGCGCGTGACCGTGCGCGGCGGCACCCGCATCGGCGTCCTCGACCAGGCCGACACGCTCCCCGACGACATCACGATCGCCGCCGCCGTGGTCGGCGACATGGCCGAGCACGAATGGGCCGGAGACGCCCGCGTCCGCGATGTGATCGAGGGGCTGCTGACGGATCTGCCGTGGGACGCGCAGATCGGCTCCCTCTCCGGCGGGCAGCGCCGCCGTGTGTCCCTCGCGAAACTGCTCACGGGCGACTGGGACGTCATCGCGCTCGATGAGCCGACGAACCACCTCGACGTCGAGGCGATCACGTGGCTCGCCGGGCACCTCAAGAAGCGCTGGCCCGCGAACGCCGGAGCCCTCCTCGTCGTGACCCACGACCGGTGGTTCCTCGACGAGATCTGCACCGAGACGTGGGAGGTGCACGACCGCATCGTCGAGCCCTTCGAGGGCGGCTACGCGGCCTACATCCTGCAGCGGGTCGAGCGCGACCGCATGGCGGCGGCGACAGAGGCGAAGCGGCAGAACCTCGCCCGCAAGGAGCTCGCCTGGCTGCGCCGCGGTGCCCCGGCCCGCACCAGCAAGCCGAAGTTCCGCATCGACGCCGCCAACGAGCTCATCGCCGACGTGCCCGAGATCCGCGACAAGGTCTCGCTGCAGTCGCTCGCCGTCTCGCGGCTGGGCAAGGACGTCGTCGACCTGCTCGATGTGGGGGTGACGTACCCTTCGACAAGCTCAGGGACCCAGGGAGGCTCAGGGACCCAGGGAGGCTCAGGGACCCAGGGAGGCTCAGGGACCCAGGCGGGCTCAGGGACCCAGGCGGGCTCAGGGACCGGCGGGAAGACCGTGCTGAAGGACGTGGAGTGGCGGATCGCCCCGGGCGAGCGCACGGGCATCCTCGGTGTGAACGGTGCCGGGAAATCCACCCTCCTCGGGCTCATCTCCGGCACGGTCGAGCCCACCGAGGGGCGGATCAAGCGCGGGAAGACCGTGCAGGTCCGTACGCTCACGCAGCGCCTCGACGAACTCCTGCCGCACTGGAACGACCCCGTGCGCGTGGTCATCTCGGGTCTGCGCACCTCGTACACGCTCGGCGCCGGGTCGAAGGCGCAGGACCTCACGCCCGGACAGCTCCTGGAGCGACTCGGGTTCTCCTCCGCCCAGCTCTCGACGCCGGTGAAGGACCTCTCGGGCGGACAGCAGCGTCGGTTGCAGCTGCTGCTCGTGCTGCTCGACCAGCCGAACGTGCTCATCCTCGACGAGCCCACGAACGACATGGACACCGACATGCTCGCCGCCATCGAGGACCTCCTCGACTCCTGGTCGGGCACGCTCCTCGTCGTCAGCCACGACCGGTACTTCCTGGAGCGGGTGACGGACCAGCAGTACGCGATCCTCCCGGGGCCGGACGGCGCGGGGCGCCTGCGGCATCTCCCCGGCGGCGTCGACGAGTACCTGCGCCTGCGGCAGCGCGTCGAGAGCGCCCCGGCGACCTCGACGGCGGCGTCGGCCCCCGCAGCGAGCGGTCTCGACGGCGCGGCTCTCCGGGCGGCGCAGAAGGAAGCGGCCGCCCTCGAGCGTCGCATCCAGAAGCTCACGCAGCAGGTCGACGCGGCCAAGCACGCCCTCGCCGACCATGACCAGTCCGACTACGCGGGCCTCGGCGAGCGGATGAAGGCGATCACCGCGCAGGAGGCCGAGATCGAAGAGCTGGAGCTGCGCTGGTTCGAACTCACGGAGCAGATCGGCTGACGGAGGAATATCCTTCTCCCACGACTGTTGGGAGTAGCGATGGAAGGCCTCGAAGTAACCGTCCTGCTCGGACTCACGATCCTCGTCGGAACCCTGATCGCCCCGCGCGTGCGTCTCGCGCTGCCGCTCGTCCTCGTCATCCTCGGTCTGGCGCTGGGATTCATCCCGCCGCTGCGTGAGGTCCAGCTGCCGCCGGAGACCGTGCTGCTGCTGTTCCTGCCGGTGATGCTGTTCTGGGAGAGCCTGACCACGTCGCTGCGGTCGATCCGCCGCGACTTCCGCTACATCGTGCCGATGAGCACGCTCCTCGTCGTCGCCTCCGCGTTCGCGGTGGCCGGCATCGGCGTGCTGTTCGGCATGCCCTGGGAGATCGCGCTCATCCTGGGTGCTGCGGTCGCACCGCCCGATGCCACGGCCGTCGCGGCCCTCGGTCGGCTGCTGCCGCGTCGGATGTTCATGAAGCTCAAGGCCGAGAGCCTGACCAACGACGGCACCGCGCTCGTGCTCTACGCCATCGCCGTGTCCCTCGCGCTGGGCGGCCAGGTCACGCCGCTCTCGGTCACCTGGGACGTTCTGGTGTCGTACGTGGGCGGGATCGCCGCGGGGATCGTGGTCGCGGCCCTGGCCACGCTGCTGCTGCGCCGCATCTCCTCCACCATCGTCATCAACGTCACGCTGCTGCTCGTGCCGTTCTCCGCGTTCCTCATCGCCGAGCTCGTCCACGCGTCGGGCGTGCTCGCCGTGGTCGTCGCCGGACTGATCGTCGCCTGGGTGTCGCCGCGCGTGACGACGGCGGCCTCGCGCCGACAGGCCGACGCGGCCTGGCCGTTCGGCGTCTTCCTCCTGAACGGGGCGCTGTTCGTGCTCATCGGCCTCGAGGTGCAGTTCGTCGCGCACGAGATCTCCGCCGCCGCCATCGGCCGCCTGGTGCTCGTGACGCTCGCCGTGTGGGCGACGCTCTTCGCCGTCCGGTACGTGTTCCAGCTCCTCAACGTGCTGTTCCAGCGTCGCCCGGCCGAACGCCCGCCGCGCGGCGCCCGCTCCCGCGCCCGACTCGTGTCCACGGTCGCCGGCATGCGCGGAGCGGTGTCGCTGGCGATCGCACTGTCGGTGCCGACCGGCGTCTCCGAGGGGAGCGTCGTGGGCGGCCGTGACGAGATCGTCTTCGTCACCGCCGGCGTGATCCTGCTCAGCCTCCTCGTGCAGGCGCCTCTCCTCCCCGCGCTCGTGCGCTGGGCGCGATTCCCGGTCGACCATGCCGAGGACGAGGAGTACGAGCTCGCCGAGCGCGCGATCTCCGGAGCGGCCCTGGCCGCGCTCGACGACCTCGCCGCCGAGCACGGCATCGGCCAGGAGGTGCGCGATCGGGTGCGTGCCGAGGGGTACCAGGCGCTGGAGTTCGCGAACGCCCGGACGCTCGCGCGGGAGCAGGCGCTCATCGACGCCGAGGCCGAGGCGCTGGACGAGATGCTCGGCGAGCCCGATCCCTACGGCACCGGGGGAGATGCGCGCAGCCGCGAGGACGAGGACGCGGGTGACGTCGCGGTGTCGGCCGGGACCGCCCCCGACCCCGAGGCGACCGACGGCACGACGCTGCAGATGATCGCGACCTCCGCCGACGTCGACCTCGCCCAGCGGTCACCGCTCGTGCGACACGAGGAGCACACCCGGCTCAAGCTCGCGCTGCTCGACCGCAAGCGCGAGGTCCTGCTCGGGCTCCGCGGCGCCGGCACCGTGGACGACATGGTGGTCCGCCGGATCTCCGCCCGTCTCGACCTGGAGCAGGTGCGTCTGCAGGGCATCGAAGAGCTCGACTGACCCGCCTCGCACGCGGCTATGCGGTTTCGTCGTTCCCGTCCCGATCAGACAGGACTTGCGAAGCGGGACCGGGCGCACGCTTGCGCCCGGTCCCGCTCCGGTAGCAACGGCTACACGCCTGAAAGATCCACCCAGTGCGTCAGCTTCAACCATGCGCTCCCGGTTCCCGAGAGCTTGAACTTCACCTCGGCGAGCACCCGGGGAGAGGTGAGCGAGTTCTGCGGCGGCTTGGTCTGGAAGCCCCACCCCGTGTTGTAACTGTAGGTATTCGTCGTGGGGGCCTTCTTGATGATGGACGGTGAGCCTCCGCCGCTGTAAATCTCTACCTTTCGACCCTGGAGGGCGAACCCGGGATCTGGCGTCCATCGACCGGTGACCTTCTCTGTCCGGATCTGATCGCCTTTGCTGTTCAGGCTGTAGGTAATCGTGATGGACGACTTGACCGATCCGTTGTCGTGGTTGCCGCCCACCGAGGAGCGTGGAGCCACGACACCGGGGATTACGGGCGCGCTCGGGACGGGAGGAGAAGGAACTCGCGTCTCTATGGTGGCGGTAGTGCTGCCCTCCTCAACCGGTATCTGCTCTGTCTGCTGGTAGACGATCTCTCCAGTTCGTACGTCTGACACGACGATCGTGGATGACGCATACGAAGGCTTCTCTTCGGTAGCCGCATACGCGGCTGACGTGAGGGAGAGGGAAAGTGCCGCGGCTGCGGCGACCGCGAGTCCGGCCTTCTGATGTCTGTTCATGATTTCTCCGGTCGTTGCTGTGGCGCCAGACGGCGCCTTCGCTCGGATGAGCGCGTCGAGCCCAGCACGTGCACCGAATTCTGGCGAAGACTGTTTCCTTGTCTTACGCGATCCGGTGCCGTGGGGAATGCGCCACCGCGGGCTCCACGTACCCCAGCAACCGAGGGTGCCACGCGGCTATGACGCCGTGTGACATCCCGATTCCGCGACAACGCGGCCTCCTGCCTAACGTTGTCGAGTCCCGCCAGGAAGGAACCCCTCATCATGTCCCGCCGCACCACCTCCGCCCTCGCCGCGCTCGCCGCGGTCCCGCTGTTCGTCGCCCTTGCCGGGTGCGCCACCTCGTCCGACGCGGGGTCCGGCGACGGCGGTTCCGAGAACGAGACCGTCAAGATCGGCGTGGTCGGCGAGAGCGACCCGCAGTGGCCCGCTTTCGTGGATGCGGCGGCTGACGCCGGCATCACGGTCGAACTCGTCGACTTCGGCTCGTACGAGCTGCCCAACCCGGCGCTGAGCGAGGGGGAGATCGACCTCAATCAGTTCCAGCACGTCGTGTACCTGGCGCAGTACAACGAGGCCTCGGGGGATGACCTCGCGGCGATCGGTTCGACGCAGATCTACCCGCTCGGTCTCTACTCGACGAAGTACGACTCGGTGAAGGACATTCCTGAGGGGGAGACCGTCGCGGTTCCCGACGACGCCTCCAACCAGGCCCGCGCGCTTCTCGTGCTTCAGGCCGCTGGCCTCGTCGAGCTTAAGGACGGCGGCACGGCTTTCTCTGATCTCGCAGATGTGGACGAGAGCAAGTCGTCGGTCAAGGTCACCGCGCTGGAGGCTGCTCTCACCCCGGAGGCTCTGCCCGACGTGGCTGCGGCCGTCATCAACAACGACTTCGTCGAGGATGCGGGCCTCTCGTTCGACGATGCGCTCTTCACCGACGACCCCGAGGACCCGAGCGCGCTCCAGTATGTGAACATCTTCGCGTCTCGCGCCGAGGACGTCGACAATGAGACATACCTCAAGCTCGTCGAGATCTTCCAGACCGACGAAGCTGTGCAGGAGGGGCTGGCGAAGTCGTCCGGAGGAACCGGTGTCACTCTGCAGACGCCGGCAGATGAGCTGGCCTCGCTGCTGAAGGACGTCCAGAAGGACGTCGCTGCGAACGGTTGATCAGGTTCACCTGAGAGAATCGGGCGACGCGGACGCGTCGCCCGATTCGTCGTCTTCAGGCCGACCCCGCCCTTTCCTCCCTCAAGACCGGAGAACCTATGCCGATCGTCTCCCTCGAGCACGTGTCGAAGAGCTACCCCTCGCCGTCCGCATCCGGCACGCAGATCACCGCCGTCGACGATGTGTCTCTGCAGATCGAGCAGGGAGATGTCTTCGGAATCATCGGCTATTCGGGTGCGGGGAAGTCCACCCTGGTGCGGCTCATCAACGCGTTGGAGCCGGCCTCCGCGGGCCGCATCACCGTCGACGAGGTCGAGATCACCGCACTCAGCGAACGTGAGCTCCGGCGCGTGCGAAGCGGAATCGGGATGATCTTCCAGCAGTTCAACCTCTTCTCATCGAAGAGCGTGCGGGCCAACATCGCGTATCCGCTGAAGCTCGCGGGATGGTCGAAGGCCGACATCGACGCGCGCGTGACCGAGATGCTGTCTTTCGTGGGGCTGAGCGACAAGGCACGCTCGTACCCCGAGCACCTGTCGGGAGGGCAGAAGCAGCGCGTCGGGATCGCGCGGGCGCTCGCGACCAGGCCGGCGATCCTCCTCGCCGACGAAGCGACCAGTGCGCTGGACCCGGAGACGACACATGAGGTCCTCTCCCTGCTCAAGCGCGTCAATGAGGAGCAGGGCGTCACGATCGTCGTCATCACCCACGAGATGGACGTCATCCAGACGCTCGCGACCAGGGTCGCCGTCATGGACCGCGGGCGAGTGATCGAGCAGGGAGACGTGTTCGAGGTCTTCTCCAACCCGCAGCATGCCGCGTCGCAGCGATTCGTCGGTACGGTCGTCAAGGGCGTTCCCTCCCCGTCCGAACGCGCCGTCCTGCGTGAACGGCACCAGGGACGACTCGTAACGTTCTCCTTCCGTGACGGTGGTCCGTCCCAGGCGCAGGTTCTCCTTGAGCTGGCGGAGGCCGGGCTGGAGTTCGAGCTCGTCTTCGGAGGTATCAACGACATCCGCGGTAGGGCCTTCGGCCACTTGACTCTCGCGATCCGCGGGGACGACGCTCGCATCGACGCGACGCTTGCACGGATCTCGGAGCGCATCGAAGTGACGGACATCGACCGCGAGGAGGTGCGCTGATGGATCGTCTGATCGAGTTGGGTCCTGAGTTCTGGACGGCTGCCGTCGAGACGCTTTACATGGTGTCGCTGACGCTGGTGCTGGGCGGTCTGTTGGGAGGCCTGATCGGAGTGGGGCTGTACCTGACACGGCCGGGCGGCATGCTGCAGAACAGAGCGATCTCCGCCGTGCTGAACCTCTTCATCAACTTCTTCCGCCCGATCCCCTTCGTGATCCTCATCACGGTCCTGATCCCGTTCTCCCGATTCATCGTGGGCAGCGGCATCGGCACGAACGCTGCCATCGTCGCCCTGGTGGTGGCGTCGATGTTCGCCATCGGCCGGATCGTCGAGCAGCATCTGGTCGGTGTCTCGCCGGGAGTCATCGAAGCCGCGCGCGCGATGGGAGCCGGACCGTGGCGAACCCTCCTCACGGTGGTGATCCCCGAGGCGCTTGGGCCGCTAATCCTGGGATACACATTCGTGATCGTGGCGCTTATCGATATGACGGCGATGGCGGGTTACATCGGCGCAGGCGGGCTGGGAAACTTTGCGTTGACGTACGGCCGACGCCAGTTCGAGCCTGTCGTGATGTGGGCGGCTGTGCTCCTCATCGTCGTGTTCGTGCACGTGGCTCAGACGCTCGGCACCCGGCTCGCGCGGAAGGTCATGCGCCGCTGAGGCCGATCAGCGTGCCGGGGCCTCCTGCAGGCTCCGGCGCGTGGTGAACGTGCGCTCCTGCCCGCTCAGCGGATCGGTGAACCGGAGCTCGCGTGCGAGGAGCTGGAGCGGGCGGGTGAAGTCGTCCGGACGCTCCGGCTGCAGCACGGGGTAGAAGCCGTCGTGGAGGATGCCGAGGCCGAGCGCGGCGAGGTGCACGCGGAGCTGGTGCATCTTCCCGCTGTGCGGACGGAGAAGCGTGTGCACGACGCGGTCGTCGGTGGCGATGACCTCGATGAGCGTCTCGGAGTTCGGCTCGCCGTCCTCATCCACCTGCACGCACACCTGACCGCGGAGCTTCTCGATGCGGTTGCGGTAGACGAGCGGGAATCGCGACGGATCCCAGTCCGCCGGGCGCGCGGAGACGGCCTCGTAGACCTTCTCCACGCGGCGGTCCTCGAAGAGCAGTTGGTAGGCGCCGCGGGTGGCAGGGCGGGCGGAGAACATCAGCAGGCCCGCCGTGGCCCGGTCCAGGCGGTGGATGGGCGTGAGCTCCGGGTTGCCGAGACGGTTGCGCAGCCGGACGAGGGCGGAGTTCTGCAGGTACTTGCCGCCCGGCGTGGTGGGGAGGAAGTGCGGCTTGTCCACGACCACCAGGTGCTCGTCCTGGTGCAGGATCTCCTCGGCGAACGGGATCTCCTTCTCGGTCGGAGGCTCCCGGTAGTACCAGACGAACTCCTCGGCGCCGAGAGGCGTGTCCCGGGAGAGCGGCCGGCCGTCGCGCGCGACGATCTCCCCGCGGTCGAAGCGCACGAGCAGCCGCTCCGGATCCAGGTGGAAGAACCGCTCGACCATGTAGGCGGCGACGGTGGGCCATGCACCCGTCATCGGCGCGTGCAGCCGGGTCGCGCCGACCCCGTCGCGCACGGGAAGCGGGGAGGGCATGCCCATGTCTCGGCCTTCGGAGCAGGGGTCGCGGGGCCGCGACCGGGTGCTTCCAGCCTAGGCGACCGGCCGGGCAGAGTCCGTGGGCCGCGGCCGCCACTCATCCCGCCTCGGTTGCACGATCCCGTTGCGCCTGCACGACCGTTCCGGGGTTTTCGTCCCACGTCCGGACCTCGGTCGTGCATCCGGAGTGGTGGGGACCCGACCGGAGACAGGGTCGCTGTCCGCCTCGGTTGCACGATCCGGTCGCGCCTGCACGACCGTTCCGGGGTTTTCGTCCCACGATCGGACCCTGGTCGTGCATCCGGAGCGAGGGGACCGGAGACGGAGCCCCGGAACCGGTCGGGGTGTCAGCGGGTTTCGGTGGACAGCCAGTCGTCGAAGGTCGTCGGCGCCGTCCGCGCGTCGTCGCCGGGAAGCAGCACCTCACCCGCGAACTCGACGCCGAGCGCGGCACCCTTCCACGCGGCGCGCAGCGGAAGCTCACGCCCCCACGCGGCGAGGGTGCGGCGCGCCATGTCGACGGCGTCCTCCGTGCGGGGTCCGGCGATGTCGAACGAGCCGCCGAGGGCCGGCGACTCCGCCGCATCCACGAGCGCGACGGCCACGTCTGCGGGCGCGATGGGCTGCAGCAGCAGAGGGGGCACGATGCCTTCGCCGTCCTCGATGCTCCACTCGGCGATCATCGCGGGGAAGTCGTGGAACTGCGTCGCCCGCACGATGGTGAACGGCACCGCGCCGCGCGTGACCTCACGCTCCTGGGCGCGCTTACCCGCATAATGCGGATTGCCGCGCACGCGATCGAGCGCCGCGATCGAGAGGGCCACGTGGTGGCCGACCCCGGCTTCGTCCTCGGCGGTGAGCAGCGTGCGGCTGAGCGTGGTGAACACCCGCTCGGCCTCGGCGACGTCGGATACCGGGGGATTCGTCGCATCGACGACCGCATCCACCCCGCGTAGCAAAGCGGCGAGGCCTTCGCCCGTGGTCAGATCGACGCCCTCGCTGCGGCTGAGTGACAGCGGATCGTGCCTCCGACGCCGGGCCTCTTCGACGACCAGTCGCCCGATCCGTCCCGTTCCTCCTGCGACCGCGATGCGCATGCCCGCTCCTTCAATCATGGATATTGTGTGTCCACAATAGGGCGGTCCCGATACGATGGGCAAGTGAAACTCCCCGAGACCTCCGAGTGGGTGCTGCACACCGTCGCGGTGATCGCTCAGCTCCCCGCGGGGTCGACGGTGTCCGGAGCGCAGCTCGCCGAGCATTTCGGGGTGCCGGGGCCGTATCTGTCGAAGCAGCTCGCCAAGCTCGTCCGCGCCGGAATCCTCACAGGCAGCACGGGACCCCGCGGTGGTTTCCGTCTGGCCAGGGAGCCCGAGAGCATCAGCATCCTCGATCTCGTCTCCGCGGTGGACGGCGCCGCCGACCCCTACATCTGCCGCGAACTCCGTCAGCAGGGGAGGGGCGCCGCCCGCCCGGAGGACTGCACCGCGCCGTGCGGACTCGCCGTCGTGATGCGCCGCGCCCACGACGCCTGGCGGGCTTCGCTGAAGGCAGTGTCGATCGCCGAGGTCGTCGCCACGCTCCCGGACACCGTCCCGGCCAAGAACCGGCGCCTCCTCCTCGGTCCCTGACCTACCCGTTCGCACGATCCGTGCCGGGTCGTGTCCTGCGACGTCTGCACGATCCGGGTCCGGATGCACGACCCGTGTCGGATCGGTCCTGCGACGCCTGCACGACCTGGGTCCGGATGCACGACCAGGTGACCACTTCTCCCGGGCAGCCGTGCACGGATCGTGCAGGCGGAACAGACCGGACGGGTCGGCCGAACCGGACCGAACCGAACCGAACCACTCCAGGATCGGGTCAGGTGTCGAAGCTGAGGCTCAGTTTCCGCAGCAGGGCGGCCAGCCGGTCACGGTCGGCGCGGGAGAGGGCGCGCAGCAGGTCGGCCTCGGCGTCCACGAGCCGGGTGATCGCGGCGTCCACGCGGACCCGGCCGTCGTCAGTCAGGGTCACGAGCACGCTGCGGCCATCCGCCGGGTCGGCCTCGCGGCGCACGAAGCGACGGCCGACGAGACGGTCGATGCGGTTGGTCATGGTGCCGCTCGACACGAGAGTCTGCTGCAGCAGCTGCTTGGGCGAGAGCTGGAACGGGGAACCCGCCCGGCGCAGCGCGGACAGCACATCCCACTCCCACGGCTCCAGGTCGCTCCGACGGAACACCTCGCGGCGTGCACGGTCGAGGTGCCGCGAGAGGCGATCCATGCGGGACAGCACCTCGAGCGGGGAGAAGTCGAGGTCGGGGCGCTGTGTGTTCCACGCACCGACGATCCGATCGACCTCATCCGCCTCGCTCATCCGTTCATTATCGCGTGCGGCGGAGTCGTGGCCGCGGATGACGCGGGGAGCAGCATCGTGAGGAACGCGCTGTGCGGGTCGGGGAGGTACGAGCCGAACGGCGGACCCTCCCGGAATCCGGCGGCGGTGTACATGGCCAGGGCCGGAGCGAAGAAGGGGTCCTTGCCGGTCTCCAGCGAGAGGCGACCGATGCCTCGCGCGGCCGCGTCGTCGAGGAGGTGGCCGAGCATCGTGCGCCCGAACCCGCGCCCGCGGAACGCCGGGTCGGTGCGCATCGACTTCAGCTCCTCGTGTCCGTCGGCCACCACGGCCAGCGCACCGGTCGCGGCGATCCGTCCGTCGACGATCCCCGTGAAAAACCGGACGCGCGGAGTGAGGAGCCGGTCGAGCGGGAGTGCATGCTGGCTCTCCGGCGGAGCGGTGCCGTCCATCTCCGCATGGTGAGCGGCGATGAAGGCCGCGATCTCGGGGGTGGCGACGGTGACGCGCTCGATCACGATGGTCATCGCCCCAGCATCGCAGAGCGGTGTTTCGGGCGGATGACGGGCCGGTGCGACGCGGGTCGCACACACAGGAACGGACACCGGGACGTGGCAGACTTATCGGGCGGTGCCCCGGGGGTGCCGCGGTCCGCCGTGGTGTAATGGCAGCACGACAGCCTTTGGAGCTGTGAGGTCTAGGTTCGAGTCCTGGCGGCGGAGCATGACTGAGAACAACCTCGCCGTCGTCGTCCTCGCCGCAGGCCAAGGCACGCGCATGAAGTCGCGCCTGCCGAAGGTGCTGCACCGGATCGGCGGGCGTCCGCTCGTCGGACACGTGCTGACGACCGCGACCCGCCTGCACCCGGCGCACATCGAGGTGGTCGTGCGGCACGAGCGCGATCAGGTCGTCTCCGCGCTGCATGAGGACTACCCGGATGCGGTCTTCGTCGATCAGGACGAGGTTCCCGGCACGGGGCGCGCGGTCCAGGTGGCGGTGGATGCCCTTCCCGCCGACTTCGACGGCGACGTGCTCGTGCTCTCCGGCGACTGCCCGCTGGCCGATGCCGAGACGCTGTCGACGTTCCTCGACGAGCACCGCGCCTCCGGAGCGCCCGCGACCCTCATGACCGCCCTCGTCGACGACCCCACCGGCTACGGGCGGGTCATCCGAGACGCCGACGGCACGGTCGACCGCATCGTCGAGCAGAAGGACGCGACGGAGGAGGAGGCCGCCGTCAGCGAGATCAACGCAGGAATGTACGTCTTCCGTGCCGCCACGCTGCGCAGCTACCTGCCCCGCCTCGGTGTCGACAACGCGCAGGGCGAGATGTACCTCACGGATGTGCCCGGCCTCGTGCGCCGGGACGGCGACCGGGTCGCCGCCTCGATCGTCTCGGACGTCGAGGTCACGTTCGGGGTCAACGACCGCGCCCAGCTCGCCGAGGTCGGCCGGCGCCTGAACGCCCGCATCGTGCGCCGCTGGCAGCTCGAGGGCGTCACGATCGTCGACCCGGCCACGACCTGGATCGACGACGACGCCACGCTCGCCCCGGACGTCACCGTGCTCCCGAACACGCAGATCCTGCGCGCGACGACGATCGCCGCGGGAGCGACGATCGGCCCGGACACCACGCTCGTCGACTGCGAGGTGGGGGAGGACGCGGTCGTCCGCCGCACCGACGCGACCCTGGCCGTGATCGGTGCCGAGGCGACCGTCGGCCCGTTCTCGTACCTCCGCGCCGGTACCGTGCTCGGCCCGAAGGGCAAGATCGGCGCCTACGTCGAGACGAAGAACGCCGAGATCGGCGAGGGCAGCAAGGTCCCGCACCTGTCGTACGTCGGTGATGCGACCATCGGCCGCGGGGTGAACCTCGGGGCGAGCACCATCACCGCCAACTACGACGACGTCAACAAGCACCGCACGGAGATCGGCGACGAGGTGCACACGGGCTCGCACACGGTGCTGGTCGCGCCCGTTAGGCTTGGTCCTGGTGCGAAGACCGGCGCCGGCGCCGTCGTCCGCAAGGACGTCCCGGCCGGTGCTCTGGCCATGAGCGTGGCCCCCCAGCGCAACATCGAGGGGTGGGTCGAGAAGAACAGAGCAGGGACGGGCGCGGCGGATGCCGCGGCCCGGGAGAATTCGGCGGAATAGGCGGAGCATGGCCCGGAAGAAGAAGACGGTCGACCTGGATCGCGACAACGGCGTGGCCCCCGGCCTCGTCGCCAAGACGAAGAAGCGTCTGGTCATCGCGGGTGGTCGATCGCATCCCGAGCTGACCGCGGCCGTCGCCGCCTCGCTCGGCACCGAGATCGCTCCGGTCGAGCACCGCACCTTCGCCTCCGGCGAGATCTACGCCCGCTTCGAGGTCTCGATCCGCGGCTGCGACCTCTTCCTCGTGCAGACGTTCGGCGAGCCGGTCAACGAGTGGCTCATGGAGACGCTCATCATGATCGACGCCGCCAAGCGCGCCTCGGCCAAGCGGATCACCGTCGTCGCCCCCTACTATCCGTATTCGCGTCAGGACAAGAAGGGCCGCGGCCGCGAGCCCATCAGCGCCCGCCTCGTCGCCGATCTGCTCAAGACGGCCGGCGCCGACCGCGTCATGAGCGTCGACCTGCACGCCGCCCAGATCCAGGGCTTCTTCGACGGCCCCGTCGACCACCTCTTCGCCAAGCCGGTGCTCCTCGACCACTTCGAGCGCACACTCACCCCGGAGGACCGCGAGATCCTCACGGTGGTGTCCCCGGACATGGGACGCGTCCGCGTGGCCGACACCTGGTCGGACAGCCTCGGGGCGCCGCTCGCGATCATCCACAAGCGCCGCGACCCGAAGGTCGCCAACCAGGTCTCGGTGCACGAGATCGTCGGCACCGTCGAGGGGCGCACCTGCCTCCTCGTCGACGACATGATCGACACCGGCGGCACGATCGTCAAGGCGGCGCAGGCGCTCAAGGCGAACGGCGCGCACCGCGTGATCGTCGCCGCGACCCACGCGATCTTCAGCGACCCGGCGTCCGAGCGGCTGCAGGACGCGGCCATCGACGAGGTCGTCGTCACGGACACCATCCCGCTCTCGGAATCGCGCCGCTGGGAGACGCTGACCGTGCTGCCGATCGCGCCGCTGCTGGCCCGCGCGATCCACGAGGTCTTCGAGGACGGCTCCGTCACAAGCATGTTCGGCGGGGACGCGTAACGCATCGGGACGGCACAGCCCGTGCATAGCCCCGGTGCTTACGGTCGAGTCATCGACGGAAGAGTCGACCGACGACGACCACGGAGGACCCCATGATCCGCACGACCGTTCCGACCTCTGTCCGCACGGGCTCCGCCCTTCTCGGGATCGCGGGGCTGTTCGTCCTCGCCGGATGCTCGTCGACCGGCGACGCCGCAGACACCTCGACCGGCACCGACGAGACCGCGGGGTCGAGCTCCTCGTCCTCGTCGAGCGGGGGTGACGCCTCCGGCACCTACACCGACGGCACGTACACCGCCGACGGCTCGTACCAGACCCCGGAGACGGTGGAGGAGATCACCGTCACGCTCACGCTCGCCGACGGCGTCGTGACGGAGGTCGAGGTGTCGGGCGACCCGAAGGCCCCGGAGACCGAGCGGTACCAGGGCGAGTTCATCGACGGGATCGCCGACGAGGTCGTGGGGAAGCCGATCGACGAGCTGAACGTCAGCCGCGTCGCCGGGTCGTCGCTCACGAGCGGCGGCTTCAACGACGCCGTGGCCTCCATCAAGGAGCAGGCCGCCGCCTAGGCGCGAGGCGTCCTCATGGGGGAGTGGCGATTCGAGGCGATCGGCACCGGGTGGGAGATCGAGACCGGCGCCCCGCTCACGGATGACGTCCGCGCGGCCGTGACAGTGGAGATCGAGCGGTTCGATCGCGCCTGGTCCCGGTTCCGCGACGACTCCGATGTGGCCCGGCTCGGACGGTCGGGCGGCTCGCTGTCCTCGCCGGACGCGGGGCCGATGCTCGACGCCTATCGCGATCTCGATGCCGCTACGGCCGGTGCCGTGAACCCCCTGGTCGCCGACAGCCTGGAGGCCCTGGGCTATGACGCCGCGTATTCGCTGCGGGCCGGGGAGCCCCGCCCCGCTCCCGCGTCCTGGACATCCCTGCTGACCTGGTCGGCGGACACGGTCGAGGCGCACGATCCCGCCCTCCTCGACGTGGGCGCCCTCGGCAAGGGACGTCTCGTCGACCGCGTGATGGCGGTGCTGGCCGACATCCCCGGTGATGTTGTCGTGGATGCCGGTGGGGACATCCGCGTGCGGGGTGCCGGCGTGCGCATCGCGCTCGAGCACCCGTTCGATGCGCGGAAGGCGATCGGCGTCGTCGAGGTCGCTGACGGAGCGTTGTGCGCATCGGCCGTCAACCGAAGGGCCTGGGGCGAGGGCCTCCACCACGTGCTCGATGCGCGGACAGGACAGCCCGTCCGCACCTGGGCGGCGACGTGGGCACTGGCCCCGGAGGCGATGAGGGCAGATGCCGTGGCCACCGCGCTGTTCTTCGACGGCGGCCCGGAGCTGGCCACCCGCTGGGGCGTCGAATGGGTGCGCATGACCACCGACGGCCGTGTGCAGCGCTCGCCGGGCTGCCAGGCCGAGCTCTTCACCGCAGCTCGTGCGCGAGCCGCCGGAACCGTGGGAGACAGGACACCATGACCACTGCCTTCGCCGCCGCCCGCCAGCGCGTCCTCGCCGTCCTCGGCGCGCTGTCGATGTACCGCCTCGTGCTGTTCGCGCTGACGGCACTCGCGCTCATCGCCCTCGTGCTCTCCCTGCTCGGGGTGATCGTCTCTCCGACCCCGGTCGAGCTGCTGGCCTCCTTCGCGGTGCTGGCGGTGGCGATCGCCGCCGTGGACGCGGTCGCCCAGCGCCTGCTTCGCCTTCCGTGGCGCGTCGAGTCGTCCCTCGTCACCGCCCTCATCCTCTTGTTCGTGCTGCGTCCTGGTATCGAGCCGCCGGCCCTGCTCGGCCTCGCGATCGCCGGCGCGGTGGCGAGCGCGTCCAAGTACCTCATCGCCTGGCGGGGACGACACATCTTCAATCCGGCCGCGTTCGGCGCCGCGGTGGTGTCGATCCTCGGAGCGTTCGGCGCGTTCAGCTGGCTCGGCACCTCGTCGTCGTGGTGGGTCGGCACACCGGTTCTCGTGATCCCTGTCGTCCTCCTCGGGCTGGCCGTGCTGTGGCGCACGGAGAAGGTCGGCGTCGTCCTCCTGTTCCTCGTCGTCGCCGTGGCCACGTCGATCGTGCGGCAGGCGGTGCAGGCCGGGCAGTTCGACGTCTCCTTCGATCTCACGACGGCACTGTCGTTCGCAGTGCTCCAGTCGCCGTTCCTCTTCCTCGGCGCGTTCATGCTGTCGGAGCCGTTGACGCTGCCGCCGCGGCGTCGTCAGCAGCTCGTCGTCGCCGTCGTGGTCGGGCTCCTCGCGGGGTGGCCGATCTCGGTGGGGGGCCTCTTCACGCTCGGGCAGGAGCGCGCCCTGCTCATCGGCAACCTCGTGGCCTTCGCGTTCGCCCTCCGCGGTTCGGTGCGCCTCATCCTCGAGCGCCGCGACTTCGTGACGCCGACCGCGCAGGAGCTCACGTTCCGGGCGAAGGGCCGCGTGCGGTTCCTGCCCGGGCAGTACCTCGAGCTCGATGTCCCGCATCGGCGCCCTGACGCGCGGGGGACGCGCCGCGAGTTCAGCATCGTGTCCGCCCCCGCCGACCTCCCGACACTCCGCATCGCCTACAAGAACGGCGACCAGCAGCATCCGTCGAGCTACAAGCGCGCTCTCGCGGCGGCCGAGCCCGGCGCGACCTTCGCGGTGACGGGCACCTGGGGCGATTTCATCCTCCCGCGCGGTGAGCAACCGGTGCTCATGGTGGCGGCCGGCATCGGTGTGACACCGTTCGTCTCGCAGCTTCGGCAGCTCCAGGCGACAGGGCAGCGGCGTGACATCGTTCTCGTCTATGTGGCGTCCTCGGCGGAGGAGCTCGCCTTCCGGGACGAGCTGGCCGCGACAGGTGTGCGCACGGTCGTGTTCACCCGCGACGAGCCGGCCGACATTCCTCCGCACTGGACGTGGGGGCAGGGGGCACGCCTGGACGCGGAGACCCTGGAGAGCGCGGTGGACGACCTCTCGGCGCGGCACGCGTTCATCTCCGGCCCGCCGCGGCTCATCGCCGACCTCGCGCCCGCGCTGCAGAAGGCCCGTTCCCTCACCACGGACGCCTTCGCCGGCTACTGACCCGGATCGTCTTCCCTTCCCTTTTGCCGGGGATTTGCGACGCCTGCACGACCCCGTGACACCCGCACGACGGAATCCCCGGTCTCGTCGTGCATCCCGCCCCGGATCGTGCAGGCGGCCCGGCCACGACAGAACTCCGTCACGACCCGTCGGCGGACCGGTGCGCGACCGGGGGACGCCTGCACGACCGGGGACGGGTGCACGACCGGGGGACGGGCGCACGACGGGATGGACGGATCGGTCGTGCCGACGGGGTCGGTTCGTGCGGGCGAGCACGGCTCGTCTCGACCGCGGACGACGCCTGCACGACCGGGGGGCGCCTGCACGAGGGGATGGACGGATCGGTCGTGCGGACGGGGTCGGGTCGTGCAGGTGTGCACGGCTCGTCTCGACCGCGGACAACACCTGCACGACCGGGGGGCGCCTGCACGAGGGGATGGACGGATCGGTCGTGCGGACGGGGTCGGGTCGTGCAGGTGGGGGCGACAGAAGTCGGAACCCCGGGTCAGTCGGGCGGGGTCTCGCCGGGGGGAGTCATCGGGATACGGACGGTGAAGGTCGTGTCGCCGGGCTGGCTGTCGACCGAGATGCGGCCGTGATGACCCTCCACGATGGCCTTGACGATCGCGAGACCGAGTCCGGTGCCGCCGGTCTGCCGGGCGCGGGAGCTGTCCCCGCGGGCGAACCGGGCGAAGAGCTCGTCGCGGAGGGCGGGATCGATCCCCGGGCCGTCGTCGTGCACGCGCAGCACGGCCTCGTCGCCCTCCCGAGCCACGCTCAACGTCACCGTGGTCCCCGCGGGGGTGTGCGTCCGGGCGTTGGCGAGCAGGTTCGCGACGACCTGATGCAGGCGCCCTGCATCACCGACGACGGTCACCGGCTCGTCCGGCACCTCGATGTTCCAGTGATGGTCGGCCGCCGTCGGCCGCGCATCCGAGAGGCCCTCGAGGGCGAGCTGGGCGAGGTCGACCGTGCCGTACACGAGCTCACGGCCCTCGTCGAGGCGGGCGAGGAGCAGGAGGTCCTCCACGAGTCGCGTCATCCGCAGCGACTGCGCCTGGATGCGCTCCAAGGAGGAGGTCGTGCCCTCGATGACCGCGTCTTCCTTCGTCGCCTCCGGCGCCTGACGCAGTGCCCGCAGCGAGAGCTCCGAGTAGCCGCGGATCGAGGCCAGAGGCGTACGCAGCTCATGGCTCGCGTCGGCGACGAACCGGCGCATCTGCTCCTCGTTCTTCTGTCGCGCCGAGAGGGACGTGTCCACGTGGTCGAGCAGCTTGTTGAGCGCGGCGCCGACGAGCCCGGTCTCCGTCCGCGGATCGGCCTCGCTCGCCGGCACGCGCTCGGTGATGCTGACCTCGCCACGGTCGAGCTGCTGATTGGCGACCCTCGTCGCGGTCGCCGCGACCGCGCGCAGCGGCCGCAGCCCCACGCGGATCGTGACCGCCGTGGTGAGGGCGAGGAGGATCAGGCCGCCCGCCGTGGCGAGCAGGATCACGGTGAGGAGCTGCGTGAGCTGATTCTGGACATCGTCGCGGGGGAGGCCCGTGACGACGACGACGCCGTTGCTCGCGGTGGTCGCGACGACCCGATACGAGCCGAGGCCGTCGAAGGAGACCGTGGCAGGGGTGCCGAGCGCGACCGTGCCGTAGAGCTGCTGCAGCTGATCGGGGGTGAGCGGCTGCGGCGCGCTGTTCAGCGCCCCGCGGCTGTCCTCGAAGGCGACGCCGCTCGGTCCCGCGATGGGGCTGCCGAGCGACAGCAGCAGCCCGGGCATGGGGTCCAGGCGATACAGGATGTTGTCGACGGTAGCCTCGGACGGCGCGATCCCCTCCACGATCCGATCCCTGATCGTCGCGGCGTAGCTCTTCACCTTGTTGTCGAGCTGGTCCTCCAGCGTGCTGCCGAGGGTGGCGCTGGTGATGACGGCGACGATGACGAGGATCAGCGACACGAACCCGATCACCGCGGTCATCAGCCGCGTCTGCAGGCTCATGGGCCGTCGCGCCACCGTCGCTCCGCTCACTGCGGGGCCTTGATCATGTAGCCGACGCCGCGCACGGTGTGCAGGAGGGGCGTGCGGCCGGCGTCGATCTTCTTCCGGAGGTAGGAGATGTATAGCTCCACGACCGAGGACTTGCCGCCGAAGTCGTAGCTCCAGACGCGGTCCAGGATCTGCGCCTTGGACAGCACCCGGCGCTCGTTGCGCATGAGGTACCGCAGCAGCTCGAACTCGGTCGCGGTCAGCTCGATCTCCACGCCGTCCCGGACGACCTCGTGGCTGTCCTCGTTGAGCGTGAGATCGGCGACCCGGAGGATCGACTGCCCGTCGTCGGCGCTGGCGTGTCCGGTGCGCCGGATGATCGCGCGGAGCCGGGCGATCACCTCCTCCAGGCTGAACGGCTTGGTCACATAGTCGTCGCCCCCGGCGGTGAGCCCGGCGACGCGGTCGCCCACGGCGTCCTTCGCCGTCAGGAAGAGGACGGGGACGAGGTTGCCCGCTTCGCGGAGCCGCTTGAGCACGGCCATCCCGTCGAGGTCGGGCATCATGATGTCGAGCACGAGGGCGTCCGGCTCGAACTCCTTCGCGACCTGGAGCGCCTCGAGGCCGGAGGACGCGGTGCGCACCTCCCAGCCCTCCATGCGCAGGGCCATGGCGAGCAGATCGGTGAGCATCTGCTCGTCGTCCACGGCGAGGATGCGCAGAGGGGAGCCGTCGGGGCGGCGCAGTTCGGGCAGGTCGCTGGTCATGCCTCTATTCTGCGGAACTTCCTATGTGATTTCTATGGAACGGGCTATGGGTTCTCTGGGAGATGTCCGCCTCATAGAACCCTCATCATCCGTCCCTCGGATCCGCATAACGGTCGTCCCTAGCGTCGGTTCCGCGCCGCGATCGTCGCGGCGGGAGGAGAGACATGTACGGACGATATCTGCGGCGCGAACTCGCGGGCCGCAAGAAGCAGACGGCGATCGTGGCCATCGGTCTCGCGATCGCGATCGGACTGGTGATCGTGGTGAACGCCCTGACGACCGGTGTGCGCGACGCCCAGACCCAGTCGCTGGCAGCGGTCTACGGAGTGGGGACGGATCTCACCGTCACCGGCGCCGCCGCGGAACCGGGCGACGGGACGGGACCGCGGTTCGAGTTCGACGAGGACGCGGGGGAGAGCGACGGCGAGACCACGACCCTGGAGCAGTCGACCCTGCGCACGGACTTCGGCCGGACGACGCTCGATGCCGCGGTGCTGGACACGGTGGCCGGTACCGACGGCGTCGCCGCCGCGACCGGTGCGCTGAGCCTGACGAACTCGACCTTCTCCGGTGAGCTGCCGAGCGGCGGCTTCGGCGGGCAGGACGGCGCTGAGGGCGGCGAGGCGCCCATGGAGGGCCAGGCGCCTCCGCAGGGTGGCGGGGGCGGTGCGTTCGGCATCGACTCGTTCACCGTCCTCGGCATCGACCCGTCCGCGACGGAGGTCGGCCCGCTGGCCTCCGCCGAGATCGGCGAGGGGCGTGGGCTGGACGCCGACGACAGCGGAGCGCTCGTCGCTCTGGTGGACAGCACGTACGCCGCGAGCGAGGACATCGCCGTCGGCGACACCCTGGACATCGCGGGCTCCGACGTCGAGGTCGTCGGCCTCCTCACCTCGGCGTCGGATGCCGCAGACACCGCGGCGGACGTCTACCTCCCGCTCGACACCGCGCAGGAGCTGGCCGGCGTGGAGGACGTGATCTCCACGGTGTACGTGCAGGCGGATTCGGCGGCGTCCCTCGACGAGGTGCAGACGGCCCTGGCGGAGGAGCTTCCCGACGCCACCGTCTCCTCGCAGTCCGAGCTCGCTGCGACCGTGTCCGGCTCGCTCTCGAACGCGACGGCGCTCGTCACGAATCTCGGCACCTGGCTGTCGATCATCGCCCTCGCCGTCGCCGTGCTGCTCTCGGTGCTCCTCACCCTCTCCGGCGTCGGCCGTCGCACCCGCGAGTTCGGCACCCTGAAGGCGATGGGGTGGTCGAACGGCCGCGTCGTGCGTCAGGTCGCCGGGGAGTCGATGGTGCAGGGACTCCTCGGAGGAGCGGCAGGTCTCGTGCTCGGCCTCGCCGGGATCCTGATCATCACCGTCGCGCAGCCGACCGTAGCCGCCGGCTCCGCGGCCGTCGGCGGAGGCCCGGAGGGAGGAGGCGGCTTCGGTGGCCCCGGCGGCATGGCCCCGAGCGTGGAGACCGCCACCGACATCGTGCTGCAGGCACCGCTGACCCCCTGGGTGCTCGTCGCCGCGGTGGGCCTCGCGGTGCTGGGCGGGCTCGTCGCCGGCGCCTTCGGAGGCTGGCGGGCGGCGCGACTGAGCCCGGCAGAGGCCCTGCGGTCCGTCGCATGAGCGGCGTCGCGAACCACACAGGAGAGAAGGAGACCGAGATGACCACGATGACGGATTCCGAGGCCCGCGTTCCGGCCTCGTCGGCGGCGACCCCGCTGTACCGGGCGACCGGTGTCACGCGCACCTATACGCGGAGGGGACGGACGGTGACCGCGCTCACCGGCGTCGACCTGGAGATCATGCCCGGCGCCTTCGTCACGATCCAGGGGCCGACCGGAGGGGGCAAGTCGACGCTGCTGCAGCTGCTGGGGGCGCTCGACACCCCGACTGCTGGGACGTTGCAGCTGGACGGCCGTGAACTGTCGTCGGCGTCGCCGTCGGAGCTGGGACGGATCCGCGCGCAGGAGATCGGATTCGTCTTCCAGGGGTTCAACCTGATCCCGACGCTGACGGCGGTGGAGAACGTCGACATGGCCCTGGAGCCGCTCGGCATCGACCGGGCGGAACGACGCACGCGGGTCGCCGCCGCTCTCGCCCACGTCGGCCTGGCGGACCGCGGTGACCATCGTCCCGCAGAGTTGTCCGGCGGGCAGCAGCAGCGTGTCGCGATCGCGCGGGCGATCGTCAAACGCCCCCGAGTGCTGCTCGCGGACGAGCCGACGGGCAACCTCGACGAGAGCATGCGCGACGAGATCCTCGACCTCCTCGAACGGCTGTGCGCGGAGGGCATCACCATGGTCGTGGTCACGCACGACTCCGCGGTGGCGCGGCGGGCGACGAAACGGCTGCGTCTGACGCAGGGGACGGTGAGGGACATCACCCGGTAGTCGGCGGCGCGGGGGAGGGGCGGACGGCGAGCCGCCCCTCTTCCGCGATGTCCGACCCCGGGTCTACCGTGTGCTCATGGTCGACCACGTCGAATCCGCACAGCCCACCGTCCACCGTCCCTCCACCGTCTCCGAGGTCGCCGCGCTCGTCCGCGCCGCCGCGCAGGAGGCGGTCCCCCTGACCGTCGTCTCCGGCGGCCACGGGCCCTGGTCCCACGCCCCCGCTCCCGGTCTGCGCCTCGAACTCGGGGCGCTCTCCTCGATCGAGGTCGACGGCACCGCCGTGCGCATCGGCGGCGGTGCCGTGTGGGGCGACGTCGCGAAGACTCTCGCCGGCCACGGCCTCGCCCTGAGCTCCGGCGACACGGCCAGCGTCGGCGTCGGCGGTCTCACCCTCGGCGGCGGCATCGGCTGGATGGTGCGCGCCTGGGGTCTCGCCGTCGATCAGCTCGTCGGCGCCCAGGTCGTCAGCGCGAGCGGAGACGTGGTGGAGGTCTCGGCCACGCAGCATCCCGGCCTGTTCTGGGCGCTGCGCGGCGGTGGCGGCAACTTCGGCATCGTCACCCGTTTCGACTTCGAAGCGCATCGCCTGCCGGGGATCGCGCTGGCCGAGTCCGTCGTCGAGGGCGACGCGACGGCCGTGCTCCGGGCCGCGCGCGAACTCCTCCGCGACGCCCCGCGCGAGCTGACCGTCACGTACATGGACGTGCCGCCCATGGACCCGAGCGCTCCGGCCGGTGCCCGGCTGACCGCCGTGTGGGCCGGGCCCGACCCGGAGGCGCTGCGCGTGGAGCTCGCGCCGATCACCGCCCTCGACGGTGTCACGACGGAGATCACCGAACCCGCCTATCGGGACATCCTGATGGAGATGCCGCAGCCCGAGGGCGGCGAGGCTCCCGCCCCTCCCGGGTTCCTCGGCGGGAACGGTCTCGTCGCCGACCTCGACGACGAGACGATCGATCGGCTGGTGGCCTATCGGCGGGAGTACCCCGCCTCGGTCGTCTTCCTCCGGTCCCTCGGCGGGGCGTTCGGCGACGTTCCGCAGGAGGAGACGGCCTTCCCGGCGCGCACCGCGACCTGGTTCGTCATGGCCGGTGCCTTCGATGTCCCGGGGATGCTCGACGAGGAGGGGCGGGCGAAGGCCGCCGCCGACGCGCAGCGGATCGTCGCGGGCCGCCTCGCCGAGTACAGCAACTTCGTCGACCGGGAGCGACCGGACGCGGTGTCCGGGATGTACGACGGCGACGGCTACGCGCGTCTGCGGGCGGTGAAGGCGCAGTGGGACCCGCAGAACGTGTTCCGCCGCAACCACAACATCCTCGTGTGACGCACGAAGGGCCGGGCACCGTACGGTGCCCGGCCCTTCGCAGACCCGAGGTCAGTGCGTGTCTTCGGCCTCGATCTCGGAGCGGTCGCCCGACCACAGCGTGTGGAAGGTGCCCTCCTTGTCGATGCGCTTGTACGTGTGCGCGCCGAAGAAGTCGCGCTGACCCTGCACGAGAGCAGCCGGCAGGCGGTCGGCGCGGATGCCGTCGTAGTAGGACAGCGACGACGAGAACGCCGGAGCCGGGATGCCGGACTGCGCCGCCGTGACCACCACGCGACGCCATGCCGCCTGGCCACGGGTGAGCGCCTCGGCGAAGTACGGAGCCGTCATCAGCACGGGCAGGTCGGGGGTCTCCGCGTAGGCATCGGCGATCCGGTTCAGGAACTGCGCGCGGATGATGCAGCCGCCGCGCCAGATCTTCGAGATCGCACCGAGGTCGATGTTCCAGCCGTACTCGGCGGCACCGGCACGGATCTCGTCGAAGCCCTGCGAGTAGGCGACGATCTTGGAGGCATAGAGCGCCAGGCGGACGTCCTCGACGAAAGCGTCGACCTCGTCGGCAGGGACCGTGAACTCCTCGTCCGGACCGGGAAGCGCCGCGGCGACCGCGCGCTGCTCGGGGTGCGAGGAGAGCGAGCGGGCGAACGTCGCCTCGGCGATGCCCGAGACCGGGACGCCGAGCGAGAGTGCGGTCTGCACCGTCCAGGCGCCGGTGCCCTTCGCGCCGGCCTGGTCCAGGATGACGTCGACCAGCGGCTTACCGGTCGCCGCGTCGACCTGGCGCAGCACCTCGGCCGTGATCTCGATGAGGTACGACTCCAGCTCTCCGCGGTTCCACTCGGCGAAGATCTCGGCGATCTCTGCGGGAGTCTTGCCGGTGCCGCGACGGATGAGGTCGTAGGCCTCGGCGATGAGCTGCATGTCCGCGTACTCGATGCCGTTGTGCACCATCTTGACGAAGTGGCCGGCGCCGTCGTGGCCGACGTGCGTCACGCAGGGCTCGCCCTCGGCGACTGCGGCGATGGACTTCAGGATCGGCCCGAGCGTGATCCAGGACTCGTCCGAGCCGCCCGGCATGATCGAGGGGCCGGTGAGGGCGCCCTCCTCACCGCCGGAGATACCCGCGCCGACGAAGTTGATGCCGGTCTCGCGGACCGCCTTCTCGCGGCGGATGGTGTCGGGGAAGTAGGCGTTGCCGCCGTCGACGATGATGTCGCCCGGCTCGAAGACCTCCACGAGGGAGTCGATCACGGCGTCGGTCGGCGCTCCGGCCTTGACCATGATGATCGCGGTGCGCGGCTTCTGCAGCGAGTCGGCGAACTCCTGGTACGTCTTCGCGGGGATGAAGCCCGCCTCGGGATGCTCGTCGAGGAGGGTCTGGGTCTTCTCGTAGCTGCGGTTGAAGATCGCCACGGTGTTGCCCTCGCGGCTCGCGAGGTTGCGGGCGAGGTTCGACCCCATGACGGCGAGTCCGACGACTCCGATGTTCGCTGATGCTTCGGGCACGGAAGGCTCCTCGATCGTGAAGAAGGGTTGTCTTCAGCGTATCGCTGTGCGCCGGATGGAGGCGCACCCGATGACGCATCACCGTCATCGTCCGCGACGTCGGGCGGCCCGGAGGCTCCGGACCTCTACGCTGAAGGGAGCACAGGAGCTGGAGGGAGTCGGTCGTGACGGAGTCCGAGAAGAAGGTCCGCGCCGTCGTCGCGGTGCCGTTGACGGAGGAGCTGTGCGGGCTCATCGAGGAGCTCGAGCCGCGGCTCGAGGTCATCCACGACGCGGCACTGGTGCCTCCCATGCGCGGTCCGGCCGACTGGTCGGGCGACCCCGACTTCACCCGCACGCCGGAGCAGCAGCGCGCGTTCGAGGCCCTCGTCGACTCCGCTGACGTGCTCTTCGGCATCCCCGACGTCGACCCCGACGCACTGGCGCGGACGGTCTCTGCGAACCCGCGGCTGCGGTGGGTCATGACCACGGCGGCGGGCGGCGGCAGCACGGTCAAGGCCGCGGAACTCGACCGCGCCGACCTCGACCGCATCGTCTTCACCACCAGCGCCGGCGTCCACGGCGGCACGCTCGCCGAGTTCGCCCTCTTCGCGGTGCTCGCCGGGGCGAAGGACCTTCCGCGCCTGCGGACCGATCAGGATCAGCGCATCTGGCCCGAGCGGTGGGAGATGCGCCAGGTCGACGAGATGACCGTGCTCGTGGTGGGACTCGGCGGCATCGGCGCGGAGTGCGCCCGCCGTTTCCACGCTCTCGGCGCCCGCGTGTGGGGGACCACTCGCTCCGGTCGTCCGGTCGAGGGCGTCGATCGCCTCATCGCGCTGGACGACCTCGTGGACGCGGTGGGGGAGGTCGACGCGATCGTCGTCACGCTTCCGGGCACGGAGCAGACCAGACACCTCATCGGCGAGGAGCTTCTGCGGGCAGTGAAGCCCGGGGTCATCCTCACCAACGTCGGGCGCGGGAGCGTGGTCGATGAGGCGGCGCTGCTCTCCGCCCTCGACGACGGCCGCGTCGGCTTCGCCGGGCTGGATGTCTTCGAGCAGGAGCCGCTGCCCGCCGAGTCCCCGCTGTGGGCGCACCCGCGCGTGCTCGTCAGCCCGCACACCGCGGCACTCAGCTCGAAGGAGGAGGAGCGCATCGCGCGGCGGTTCGCCGAGAACGCCACCCGCCTGCTCGACGGTCGGGAGCTGCGCGCAGTGGTCGACACGGTCGAGTTCTACTGAATCGGGATGCAGCAGGCATGAGCGTGCGCATCGTCGTGATGGGGCCGAGCGGATCCGGGAAATCGACGGTCGGTGCGGCGCTGGCGGAGAGCCTCGAGGCGCGCTTCGTGGACGGTGACGATCTGCATCCGCTGACCAACGTCGAGAAGATGGCAGCGGGGATCGCCCTCGATGACGAGGACCGGATGCCCTGGCTGCGGGTGGTCGGACGGACGCTCGCCGCCGAGACGCACATCGTCGTCGCCTGTTCCGCGCTGCGGCGGCGCTACCGGGATGCCATCAGGGCGGAGGCGCCGGACGCCTTCTTCGTCGAGCTCGGCGTGGCACGGGAGACGCTCGCCCGGCGACTGGGTGGACGGCCCGACCACTTCATGCCGGCCTCGCTGCTCGATTCCCAGCTCGACGCGTGGGAACCGCTGACGGGTGACGAGCCCGGCGTCCGGGTCGATGCCGCGCTCCCGCTGGTGCAGGAGGTGGCGGCGATCCGGAAGGCGCTCGCCGCGGAGACGGGAACGCCGGGGGAGCCTCAGTCCTTGCGGTAGCCCGAGCGGCCGAGCGAGAAGAGAGCGGCACCCGTGGCGACGGCCGCGCACACCGACATGGCGCCGATCAGCCAGAGGAGGACGTGGGAGAGGAAGGCGCCGTCGAGCATGGGGGTACTCCGAATTTCTGCAGTGGGGACCGGTGTCCTCAGCCTATCGGGTCATCCGGTACCATGGAGGCGTACCTCGGCGAGGGACGCTTCTGCGCGTGCGCGGGCGTCCGTGATCGACGCGGCGAAGCAAGCCCGGTGGCTTTCCTCACGCGTCCGCGTTCGAGTCCACAATTCCAAGACCACCGCGCGGCGCCTTCGCTGCGTGCCCCGAAGGAGAACCTCATGTCTGAAGACACCACGGTCCACGCCGAGCTGCGCAGCAGCTTCGGCAAGGGCTTCGCCCGTCGTCTGCGCGCCGCCGGCAAGATCCCCGCGGTCATCTACGGCCACGGCACCGAGCCCGTGCACGTCGCGCTGCCCGGCCACCAGGTCTCCCTGATCATCCGTCGCGCCAACGCGCTGCTCGACCTCGACATCGAGGGCACCTCGCAGCTCGCGCTCGTCAAGGACGTGCAGAAGGACCCGGTGCACCAGATCATCGAGCACATCGACCTCCTGGTCGTGAAGAAGGGCGAGAAGGTCGCCATCGACGTCCCCGTCGTCGTCACCGGTGAGTCGGCCCCCGGCACCATCGTCAACCTCGATGCCACGACCATCCAGGTCGAGGCGGAGGCCACCCACATCCCCGAGAACATCGAGGTCTCGGTCGAGGGTCTCGAGGAGGGCGCGCACATCACCGCCGCCGACGTCACCCTCCCGAAGGGCTCGACGCTCCTCACCGACGGCGAGGTCCTCGTGGTCGCCATCTCCGTCCCGGCCGCTCCGGACGAGGACGAGGAGACCGAGGGCGAGTCCGCCGAGGGTGCCGCTGAGGCGTCCGAGGAGGCCGCCGCGGAGTGATCTCCGCCTGCTTCATCACGGAGGGGACGCGATCGGATCGCGTCCCCTCCGTCGTATCCTGACCGGGGTGACGGCTCCGGCGAGAGAGGACGAGGAATGGCAGCGACATGGCTCGTGGTCGGTCTCGGCAATCCGGGACCCCGCTATGAGGCGACCCGCCACAACATCGGCCAGATGGTCGTCGATGAGCTCGCGGCCCGCCGCGGAGAGAGCTTCCGGGAGCACAAGGGGGGCGCGCGCGTCGTCGAGACCTGGCTCCGGCCCGGTGCCGACAAGCTCGTGCTCGCCAAGCCGAACACGTTCATGAACGTCTCGGGAACCCCTGTCGCAGCGCTCGCCCGGTTCTACTCCGTCCCTCTCGACCACGTGGTCGTCGTGCACGACGAGCTCGACATCCCGTTCGACACGGTCAAGCTCAAGACCGGAGGAGGGCACGGCGGGCACAACGGCGTGCGTGACATCGCGCGGGCCCTCACGAGCCCGGACTTCCCGCGGGTGCGGGTCGGCATCGGCCGACCGGCGGGGCGCCAGGATCCTGCCGACTGGGTGCTCTCCCCGTTCGGCAAGGACGAGCGTGCGAACCTTCCCCTGCTCGTGGGTGACGCCGCGGACGCCGTCGAGCTCCTCGTCGGGGAAGGCCTGCTCGCCGCGCAGCAGAAGCATCACGCACCGCGCTGACCGGCGCCCCGCGGGGTCAGGTGGTGAAGGTGGCGTATCCCGCGGCGCCGCCGACGGCGAAGGCCGTGAACACGGCGACGAAGAAGATGACTGCGCCGAGGACGGCGACGATCAGCGCGGCGATGCCCGCTCCACGTCCCTGCTTTCGGCGGATCGCGATGATGCCGAGCACGATCGCGGCGATGCCGAACACCGTGCCGGCCCAGAACGACAGCTCCGTCCACAGCACCTGATCACGCGCGGGGGACAGGAACCCGAGATCTCCCGAGGAGCCGCTGATGCCCTGCGGGATGCGGCGGCCCACCTCGAACGCGCTGACGCCGCCGATGATCGGCATGACGACGGCCGCGAGGATCGAGAGGCCGAGGGCGAGCAGGCCGAGGAACCCCGAGGGCTTCGGCGCGGCGTCGGGCGCCGTGTACGTGCCGGACGGTGCCGCATAGCCGCCCACGGGCACCTGATACGCCCCCGGAGGCGCAGCCGGGGGTGCCGGCTGGCCGTATCCGCCGGTCGGCGGGTAGGGTGCCGGAGCCCTCGGCGGTACGGACGCGTACGCGGGCGGCGGGATCGCACCGGAGACCGAGTCCTGCGGGACCGAGGCCGTCGGAGGGGCGGGCGGAACGGCGCCGGACGGAGGGGGCAGCTGCGGATCGGTCACGATGTCATCCTAGGGTGGCGCGCGGCTCAGACCCGGCGCAGCAGTCCGACGCGGTCGTACACGTCGGACAGCGTCCGATCGGCGACGGCATCGGCGCGGGCGGCGTTCTCGGCGAGGATCCGGTCGAGCTCGGCCGGATCGTCGAGGAGTTCGAGCGCACGGTCGCGCACCGGAGCGAACTCCTCCACGACGACCTCGGCGAGGCCCTTCTTGAAGTCGCCGTACCCGCGACCCGCGTACTCGTCCTCGATCGCGGGGATCTGGCGTCCGCTCAGCGCGGCGTAGATGGTCAGGAGGTTCGAGACGCCCGGCTTGGCCTCGCGATCGAACCGCACGGTGCCCTCGTTGTCGGTCACCGCGCGCATGATCTTCTTCGCCGACTTCGCCGGGTCGTCCAGCATCCACAGCACGCCGGCATCGCTCTCGGCCGACTTCGACATCTTGGCCGTCGGATTCTGCAGGTCGTAGATGCGCGCCGTCTCCTTCTGGATGACCGGGACCGGCACCGTGAAGGTCTCGCCGAACCGCGAGTTGAAGCGCTCCGCGAGGTCGCGGGTGAGCTCGACGTGCTGCTTCTGGTCGTCGCCGACCGGCACGACGTCCGTCTGGTAGAGCAGGATGTCGGCGGCCATGAGCACCGGGTAGGTGAAGAGGCCGACGCTGGTCGCATCGGCGCCGTAGCGGGCCGACTTGTCCTTGAACTGGGTCATCCGTCCGGCCTCACCGAAGCCGGTGATCGTGCTGAGGATCCAGGCGAGCTCGGCGTGCGCACGCACGTGCGACTGCACGTACAGCGTCGACTGCGAGGGCTCGATGCCCGCCGCGATGTACTGCGCGGCGGTACGGCGGGTCTTCTCGCGGAGCTCGGCCGGGTTCTGGGCGACCGTGAGGGCGTGCAGGTCGACGACGGAGAAGAACGCGTCGTACGAGGTCTGGAGCTCCCGCCACTGCAGGAGTGCGCCGATGTAGTTGCCGATCTGGAGGGAGTCGGCGGAGGGCTGCATTCCGGAGTAGAGACGAGGCTTGTTCACCCGTCAATCCTATGCGTCCGCGCGGCGGACCCCTGCGCCCGCCGATCCCTTACGCTGACGTCATGACGAGCGGTGCGCCTCCGACGCGGGGACAGGTGTTCCTCGACGCGTTGGGCGCGGACGCCGAGCGTCTGCACCCGGAGATCCTCGCGCAGTATCGCGCTCCCGTCGCGGCGGGGCACGCGGAGGGGGTGTTCGCCGTCGCGGGGAGCCGCTTCGGTCGCGCAGCCGGTCTCGTGCGTCCGATCGTCGGGCCGGGTCTTCTGGTGCCGACATCGGGACGAGATGTCCCGTTCGTGCTCCGCACGGCCTCGGGGCGCACAGAGACCGGCCGCGCGACGCTCGACTCCATCCGCGAGTTCCGTTTCCCCGGACGGACCGCGCGGATCGTCGACCGGCTCACGGTGAGCGTGCGGCCGGGACTGGTCCGGAATCTCCTCGGTGCCCGAGGCCGCGTGGAGCTCATCGAGGAGTGCAGTGTGACGGCGGAGGGCTTCCTGCGGATGCGCACCATCCGAGTCGCGCTGCGGCTGTGCGGTCGGCGGTTCGCGCTGCCCGGTCCGCTCGGCGTGCGCGTGGACCTGATCGACGGCTGGGACGCGGAGCACCGCCGGCGCACGATCGATATGCGTGCCGTGAACCCGCTGCTCGGCACCGTCCTGGAGTACCGCGGATGGTATCGGGAGTCGGAGCCGTCGCCCTCCGAGCAGCCCGACCCGGGTCAGTAGGTGTAGTCGACGACGACCGGCGCGTGGTCGCTCCAGCGCTGGTCGTACGCGGCCGCACGCGCCACGTGGTACGCCTGGACGCGCTCGGCGAGAGCGGGCGTGGCCAGGTGGTAGTCGATGCGCCATCCCGAGTCGTTGTCGAAGGCCTTCCCGCGCATGGACCACCACGTGTACGGCCCGTCCACCTCGCCGTGGAAGCGGCGGCCGACGTCCACCCAGCCCAGGCCGGTGCCGACCGAGCCGTCGACGCCGGTGACCGGGGTCCCGGCCTCACCGAGGAAGCGATCGAAGTAGGCGCGCTCACGCGGCAGGAAGCCGGCCTTGGTGCGGTTGCCGCGCCAGTTCTTGATGTCGAGCTCGCGGTGCCCCACGTTGAGGTCGCCGGTGACGAGGGCGAGGGCGCCGTCGGTGTTCAGGCTCGCGAGTCGCGCTTCGAACGCGTCGAGGAACTTCCACTTCTCATCCTGCTTCGGGGTGTCGGCCTCGCCGGAGTGCACGTAGGCGCTGACGACGGTGAGCGGACGGTCGCCGATCAGGAAGTCGGCCTCGATCCAGCGCCCCTTGGAGTCGAAGTCCTCCGGGCCGAAGTCCGCCCGGGAGGCGAGCGCGGGGAGGCGGCTGGCGATCGCGACGCCCGCTCGCCCCTTGGCCGTGGCCTCGTCGTGGACGAAGGTCCAGCCGGGGAGGGCGGCCTCGATGTGCTCGTCCTGCCCGCGCACCTCCTGAAGGGTGAGGATGTCGATGTCGGCGGCGTCCAGCCACGTGCTCATCCCGTTGCGGGCGGCCGCCCGGATCCCGTTGACATTGACCGAGGCGATACGCAGGTGAGGCATTCCTCCAGCCTAACGAGCACCGCCGACATCGCGGTTCTGACGGTGATCGAGCTCGGAGAGCAGGCGCTGCGCGAGAGGGGAGGTCGGGGGTGCGGGCGGGGGAGCAGAGGCCTCCAGTCGCGCGACCTCGTCCTCCGCCTCGCGGACGGCGTGCCCGGCCGCCCAGCTCCGATACCACGGGGCCTCGTCTTGCGCGGCTCGGGCGTCGCGCAATCGGATCCGTGCCGCCGCGAGCAGGGTGGCGTGCTCCGCCACCCGCCGCTCGGCCTCCGTCGGCAGCAGGAGCGGGAGGTCGCGGTCCTGGGCGGCGACGGCGATCCAGGAGGCGGCGACGAGCATGACCACCCCGTTCACCCGGAACCACAGCAGCAGCCCGACGAAGATCGCGAAGGTCGCCAGCAGGGGATTGGACGGCGTGTAGCTCAGGAGGAACCCGACCCCGAACTGCAGCACCGTCATGGCCGCGCCGCCGAGGAGGGCGCCCGGCCAGATGGTGCTCCAGTGCAGCGAGGTGCCGGTGAGGAAGCGCACCATCGCCGCCAGCGCCCCCGTCAGCAGGACGAACGACACCAGCACCGTGCCGATCCGGATGCCGAGGTTGAGGCCGTCCGATCCCGCGTCCCAGCCGAGGAGCGAGAGCACCCAGCTCAGCACGGCGGCGCTGGCCGAGCTGAGGGCGGAGCCGAGGATCAGCGAGACACCGAAGATGAGGGCGGCGAGGAGGTCGCGCGCTTTGAGGAGGAGGTAGCTGCGGCGGTCGGGCTCGAGGCCGAAGATGTCCCGCACGGCTCGCCGGGAGAAGGTCACCCAGCCGATCGCCGTCCAGATGACCGTGCCGAGCGCGATGAGGCCGGTGATTCCGAGGAACCCGGTGGTGTTCGACGCGATCTCCTGCACCTGTGCGGGCGTGAAGACGCCGCCCTCGTCGAGGATGAGGTTCGGGATGTAGTTGTTGATGATGTCGATGAGCCCGTTCACGGCCTCCTCGCTGCCGCCGAGCCAGAGCCCTGTGATGGCGAACGCGAGGTAGACCGCGGCGAAGATGGCGAACAGCGCCTGGTAGCTCACCCCGGCGGCGAGCAGGAAGCCGTTGTGTTGCAGGAAGTGACGCCACACCCGCACCGGGAAGAGACCGAGGGTCCGCCGCGTCAGCGCGGTCGCGCGCTCGACCGCGGCATCGAGGCGACCATCGGTCGCCGAACCGGGCTCGGACACGCCCCCACCCTACCCAAGACCGATCACGCCCTTCCGCGAGAACAGGCACAGACGCGAGAACAGGCGGCCCCGTCCGGGACCGCCTGTTCTCGCGTGAATGCCTGTGTCGGCGCGTCAGGGACGGCCGCGGAGGACCGCCTGCTTGACCTCGGCGATGGCCTTGGTGACCTCGATGCCGCGGGGGCACGCCTCGGAGCAGTTGAAGGTCGTGCGGCAGCGCCAGACGCCTTCCTTGTCGTTGAGGATGTCGAGGCGGACCGCAGCGTTGTCGTCACGCGAGTCGAAGATGAAGCGATGCGCGTTGACGATGGCCGCCGGGCCGAAGTACTGTCCGTCGGTCCAGAACACCGGGCATGACGAGGTGCACGCGGCGCAGAGGATGCACTTGGTGGTGTCGTCGAAGATCTCGCGGTCGGCGATGGACTGCGTGCGCTCCTTGCCCTTCTCCGGCACGGAGTTCGCGACGAGGAACGGCTGCACCTCGCGGTACGACGCGAAGAACGGCTCCATGTCGACGACGAGGTCCTTCTCCAGCGGCAGGCCCTTGATGGCCTCGACGTAGATCGGCTTCGAGATGTCGAGGTCCTTGATCAGCGTCTTGCACGCCAGGCGGTTGCGGCCGTTGATGCGCATGGCGTCGGAGCCGCAGATGCCGTGGGCGCAGGAGCGCCGGAAGGTGAGCGAGCCGTCGACCTCCCACTTGATCTTGTGCAGGGCGTCGAGGACGCGGTCGGTGGAGTAGAGCTCCACGTCGTAGTCGACCCAGTGCGGCTCGGCGTCGATCTCCGGGTCGAACCGACGGATGTTGAAGGTGACGATGAAGGACTGGATCCCGGTCTCTTCCGTCGTGTCTGCCGGGGCCTCGGCGAGGGCGTTGGACATGCTCAGTACTTCCTCTCCATCGGCGGGTAGTTGAACTCGCCCTTGTCGTTCTTGGTGAAGACGACGGGCTTCCAGTCGAGCTTGATGTGGTCGCTCGGGTCGGAGGAGTGCGGGTCGCCCGTGAGGTACGCCATGGTGTGCTTCATGTAGTTCTCGTCGTCGCGCTTCGGGAAGTCGTCGCGCATGTGGCCGCCGCGGCTCTCCTCGCGGTTCTGTGCGGCGTAGACGACGACCTCGGCGATGTCGAGCAGGAAGCCCAGCTCGACCGCCTCGAGCAGGTCGGTGTTGAACCGGTGGCCCTTGTCGTCGACGTGCACGTTCTTGTAGCGCTCACGGAGCTCGGCGATCACGCCGAGGACGTGCTGGAGGGATTCGTGCGTGCGGAACACCTGCGCGCCCTTGTCCATCTCGTCCTGCAGCGTCTTGCGCAGTACGGCGATCCGCTCGGTGCCCTGGTTGTTGCGCAGGCCCTCGAGCATGTCGGAGACGAACGCCGCGGGGTTCTCCGGAAGCGGGACGAAGTCCGCCGTCTTGACGTACTCCACCGCGTTGCGACCCGACCGCTTGCCGAACACGTTGATGTCGAGCAGCGAGTTCGTGCCGAGACGGTTGGCGCCATGCACCGAGACGCAGGCGCACTCACCGGCGGCGTAGAGGCCGGGGACGACGGTGTCGTTGTCCGCGAGCACCTCGCCGTTGTTGTTCGTGGGGATGCCGCCCATGGCGTAGTGCGCGGTCGGCATGACGGGCACCGGCTCGACGACCGGGTCGACGCCCAGGTACGTGCGGGCGAACTCGGTGATGTCCGGGAGCTTGGTCTCGAGCACCTCGGCGCCCAGGTGCGTGCAGTCCAGCAGCACGTAGTCCTTGTGGGGACCGGCGCCGCGGCCCTCGGCGACCTCCTGGACCATGCAGCGCGCGACGATGTCTCGGGGCGCCAGGTCCTTGATGGTGGGGGCGTAGCGCTCCATGAACCGCTCACCGGAGGCGTTGCGGAGGATCGCGCCCTCACCGCGGGCGCCCTCGGTGAGGAGGATGCCGAGGCCGGCGAGACCGGTCGGGTGGAACTGGAAGAACTCGAGGTCCTCGAGGGGGAGGCCCTTGCGCCAGACGATGCCCACGCCGTCGCCGGTGAGCGTGTGCGCGTTGGAGGTCGTCTTGAAGATCTTGCCGAAGCCGCCGGTCGCGAAGATCACGGCCTTGGACTGGAAGACGTGCAGCTCGCCCGTGGCGAGGTCGTACGCGACGACGCCGGCGACCTGCGTCGCCCCCGCCGCGTCCTTCACGGTGATGAGGTCGAGCACGTAGAACTCGTTGAAGAAGTTGATGCCGAGCTTGACGCAGTTCTGGAACAGCGTCTGCAGGATCATGTGGCCGGTGCGGTCGGCGGCGTAGCACGCGCGTCGGACCGGGGTCTTGCCGTGCTCGGCCGTGTGGCCGCCGAAGCGGCGCTGGTCGATCTTGCCCTCAGGGGTGCGGTTGAAGGGGAGGCCCATGTTCTCGAGGTCGATGACCGCGTCGATGGCCTCCTTCGCGAGGATCTCCGCCGCGTCCTGGTCGACGAGGTAGTCGCCGCCCTTCACGGTGTCGAAGGTGTGCCACTCCCAGGAGTCCTCCTCGACGTTCGCGAGGGCCGCCGCCATGCCGCCCTGCGCGGCACCGGTGTGCGAGCGCGTGGGGTACAGCTTGGAGATCACGGCCGTCTTCGCGCCGGGGCCGGCCTCGATGGCCGCCCGCATGCCGGCGCCGCCGGCGCCCACGATGACGATGTCGAACTGGTGGTAGTGCACGCCGTCACGGACGACGGAATCCTGCGTCTGGGTAGTCACTTCTCGTTTGCCTCTTCTTCTAGCCCTGCGCCTGGCAGGTCTCCCACAGCGTGCTCGACTCGGTCACACCCAGGCACGGGTCGAACGTGAAGACGACCAGGGTGCCGAGGAGGATGAGCAGGCCCGCGGCCAGGCCGAGGGCCCAGACGAGCGCCTTGCGCGCGGTGGGGTTGGTCACGTAGTCGTTCACGATCGTGCGCATGCCGTTGGCGCCGTGGATGAGGGCGAGCCAGAGCATCAGCACGTCCCACCACTGCCAGAACGGCGTGGCGAACTTGCCGGCGATGAAGGCGAAGTCGAGGGCGTGGATGCCCTCGCCGACCATGAGGTTGACGAAGAGGTGGCCGAAGATCAGCACGACGAGCACGACGCCCGAGACGCGCATGAAGACCCAGCCCCACTTCTCGAGGTTGATGCCGCGCTGACGGCGGGCGGGAGCGGCGACGGTCTGCGCGCTCATCAGTGTCCTCCTCCGAAGCCGGCGAACGCGAGCATCAGGTGACGCGGCACGAAGCCGGCCATGATGATGCCCCACACGAGCAGCACGCCCCAGAACAGCTGGCGCTGGTACTTGGCGCCCTTCGACCAGAAGTCGACGGCGATGATGCGCAGGCCGTTCATGGCGTGGAACACGATGCCCGCCACGAGCACGACCTCGCCGATCGCCATGACCGGGTTCTTGTATGTGCCGATGACCGCGTCGTACGCCTCCGGCGAGACCCTGATCAGCGCCGTGTCGAGCACGTGCACCAACAGGAAGAAGAAGATGGCGACTCCGGTGATGCGGTGAAGCACCCACGACCACATGCCTTCGCGACCCCGGTAGAGGGTGCCGCGGGGGGTCTTGGACGTGGTTTCCGAAATCGACGGTGTCAAGCGAGCGCTTGTGGACACGGTCGTCCTCCCTGGATCGATGTGTTTCGGTCGCGTGCGCTGCTTCGTCCACATCTGGCCTGGAGGAGGGTCAGGCACGCCCGATCGGAGTCCATCCTATTCCCGTGCGGACGCCGCGGGCGACGAAGGGGAGCCTAAGTCGAACCCGCCGCTACGCTGGCCTGCATGAGCGAGCCGATCGAAGACTTCTATGCGGTCATCCCCGCCGGTGGCATCGGCAGTCGGCTGTGGCCGCTGTCCCGCGCGGACGCCCCGAAGTTCCTGCACGACCTCACCGGCTCCGGCCATTCGCTGCTGCGCGATACGTGGGACCGGCTGGAGCCGCTCGCCGGACCGGACCGGATCGCGGTGGTCACCGGCCGCGCCCACCGAGCTGCGGTGGAGGCGGAGCTGCCCGGCATCGCCGACCTCAACGTCTTCCTGGAATCCGAGCCCCGCGAGTCCGCGGCGGCGATCGGGCTGGCCGCGGCCGTGCTGCATCGGCGCAACCCGGACGTGATCATCGGCTCGTTCAGCGCGGACCACGTCATCCGGGGCACGCGGGTCTTCGAGTTCGCCGTCCGCGACGCCGTCGAGGTCGCCAGGGAGGGCTACATCTGCACGATCGGCATCGCGCCGACCGAGCCGGCGGTCGGCTTCGGCTACATCAAGAAGGGGCCGGAGCTGGTCGTGGAGCGCGCCAGGGAGGCGGCCCTCGTCGAGAGCTTCGTCGAGAAGCCGGATCTGGAGACGGCCAGGGCCTACCTCGCCGAGCGCACCTACCTGTGGAACGCGGGCATGTTCATCGCGAAGGCGAGCGTCCTGCTGGACGAGCTCGCGGCCAACGAGCCCGCCCTGCACGCCGGTCTTCTCGAACTCGCCGAGGCCTGGGACGACCGGGAGCTCCGCGGGCCCGCCGTCGACCGCATCTGGCCACGGCTGAAGAAGATCGCGATCGACTACGCCGTCGCGGAGCCGGCGGCGCGGCGCGGGCGTCTCGCCGTGGTCCCCGGGCACTTCGACTGGGACGACGTGGGGGACTTCGCGTCGCTGACGAAGCTCATCACGAACGGCCGCAAGAACGACCTCGCCGTCCTCGGGCCCCGCGCCCGGGTGCTGACCGACGCGGCCAGCGGCATCCTCGTCAGCCAGACCACCCGCGTGATCAGCCTGGTGGGGGTGCAGGACATCGTTGTGGTCGACACCCCCGACGCGCTCCTGGTCACGACGGTCGAGAACGCGCAGCGGGTGAAGGGCGTGGTGGAGTCGCTCAAACTCAACGGCCAGGGCGACGTGCTCTGATGAGCAGCGCTCCGTGCTCATCGGCAGGGTTGATTTCAGCTTTGTAACCATTGGCCCGGCCGCCCGGGGCCGACGTGCACGAACGTCGAAACACTAGGTAACTTTGATCGATCCGCGATGGCCGCGGGTTCGTTGAGGGAGGCATCCGTGACCATCTCCACCACCAAGAAGCTGCTCGGCGCGACGGTCGCCGCCGGTGTCGTCTTCGCCCTTGCCGGCTGCGGTCAGGCGCCGACCGACGAGTCCGAGGGCGGATCCGCCCCCGTCGACTCCGACTTCAAGCCGTGCCTCATCTCCGACGCCGGCGGCTGGAACGACAAGTCGTTCAACCAGTCGGCCAAGGAGGGCATGGACAGCGCCGCCGACGAGCTCGGCATCAAGCCGCTGGAGTTCGAGTCCGCCAACGACAACGACTACGCGCCGAACCTCGAGACCGCCGTCTCCGAGGGCTGCTCGCTCATCGTCTCGGTCGGCTTCAAGCTGTCCGCAGCCACGGTCGAGTCCGCGCTCGCGAACCCCGAGATCGACTACGCGATCATCGACGACTGGGCTGACAACGACTTCGACGGCACCACCGACGCGCCGAACATCAAGCCCCTCGTCTTCGACACCGCTCAGGCTGCCTACCTCGGCGGCTACGCCGCGGCCGCCTGGTCCGCAGAGGCCGGCGTGAACAAGGTCGGCACCTTCGGCGGCATGCAGATCCCGTCGGTCGCCGTCTTCATGGACGGCTACCAGCTCGGTGTCGAGAAGTACAACGAGGACAAGTCGGCCGACGTCCAGGTCTTCGGTTGGGACGCCGCCACCCAGAAGGGCTCCTTCACGGGCGGCTTCGACGCCAACGACACGGCCAAGCAGACCGCCCAGGGCGTGCTCGACCAGGGTGTCGACGTCATCCTCCCCGTCGGCGGCCCGGTCTACCAGAGCGCCGCAGCGGCGATCAACGACAGCGGCAAGGACACGCTGATGCTCGGTGTCGACAGCGACCTCGCCGTCGCCGACCCCAGCGTCGCCGACATCACGCTCGTCTCCATCATGAAGGCCATCGACGTGGCCGTCCGCGACGCGACGCTCGCGGCCGCCGCCGGCGAGTTCGATCCGGAGCCCTACATCGGCACGCTCGAGAACGAGGGCGTGAAGCTCTCCGGCTTCGGCGACTTCGAGGCGGACCTGCCCGAGGGCCTCACGG
Source organism: Microbacterium sp. C-MGS6 (assembly GCF_058140415.1). Lineage (NCBI taxonomy): Bacteria > Bacillati > Actinomycetota > Actinomycetes > Micrococcales > Microbacteriaceae > Microbacterium > Microbacterium sp. C-MGS6. Next base: position 2,433,387 of record NZ_CM176934.1, on the reverse strand, counting down.
ACGAGCTGTCCGCTCTCCAGGAGCAGATCATCTCCGGCGACATCACGGTGGAGTCCGAGAACTCTCCCACCCGCTGAGTCGGAGCCGTACCCAGCACGGGGCGAGTGGCGCAGGCTGCCACTCGCCCCGCACTGTGGGCGGCGACGATTCTCCTCGGTGACTCTTCTGGATAAGGTGCAGATATGAAGCTCGAACTTCGCGGCATCACCAAGCGATTCGGCAGCCTCGTGGCGAACGACCACATCGATCTCGTGGTCGAACCCGGTCAGATCCACGCTCTCCTCGGCGAGAACGGTGCAGGCAAGTCGACGCTGATGAACGTGCTCTACGGCCTGTATCAGGCCGACGAGGGCGAGATCCTCCTCGACGACGTCGTGCAGCACTTCCGCGGCCCCGGAGACGCGATGGCCGCGGGCATCGGCATGGTGCACCAGCACTTCATGCTCGTGCCGGTGTTCACGGTGGCCGAGAACGTCATGCTCGGTCACGAGCAGACCAAGGGCCTCGGCACGCTCGACATCGCGAAGGCGCGCGAGCACGTGCGCGCGGTCGCGGCGCGGTTCGGGTTCGACATCGATCCGGACGCCGTCGTCGGCGACCTGCCCGTCGGTGTGCAGCAGCGCGTCGAGATCATCAAGGCGCTGTCCCGCGACGCCAAGGTCCTCGTCTTCGACGAGCCCACCGCGGTGCTGACGCCGCAGGAGACCGACGAGCTCATGGCCATCATGCGCCAGCTCCGGGACGAGGGCACCGCGATCGTGTTCATCACGCACAAGCTGCGCGAGGTGCGCGAGGTCGCCGACCGCATCACGATCGTCCGGCTCGGACGAGTGGTGGGGGAGGCCTCGCCGACCGCCACCAACGCCGAGCTGGCCTCGCTCATGGTCGGCCGCGCGGTCGAGCTGACCGTGCAGAAGGAGGCGCCCCGCCTCGGCGAAGGCGGCCTGGAGGTCCGCAACCTCCGGGTGCTCACCTCGACCGGAGCCATCGTCGTGGACGACGTCGACTTCACGGTCCGCCCCGGTGAGGTCCTCGCCATCGCCGGTGTGCAGGGCAACGGCCAGACCGAGCTCGTCGAGGCCATCGTCGGCCTCGCCGCACGCGTCGAGGGGAACATCATCCTCGACGGTACCGAGCTCGTGGGCAAGAGCGTCCGTGGCATCCTCGACGCCGGTGTCGGGTTCGTGCCGGAGGACCGTACCGAGGACGGCCTCGTCGCCGGATTCTCGGTCGCCGAGAACCTCATCCTCGACCGCTCCGACGATCCCGCCTTCAGCCGGGCCGGGACGCTGCGTCGCGGCGCCCTGGAGGACTTCGCCAAGAAGCGCATCGCGGAATACGACATCCGCACGCAGGGCCCGGACACCCCCGCGGGAACCCTCTCCGGAGGCAACCAGCAGAAGGTCGTGATCGCGCGCGAGATGAGCCGGGAACTGCGGCTCTTCGTCGCGGCCCAGCCGACGCGCGGGGTCGACGTGGGCTCGATCGAGTTCATCCACAAGCGCATCATCGAGACGCGGGACGCGGGCATCCCCGTGATCGTCGTCTCGACCGAGCTCGACGAGGTCGCCGCCCTCGCCGACCGGATCGCGGTCATGTACCGCGGCACCATCGTCGGCATCGTCCCCGGTGACACGCCCCGGGAGACACTCGGACTCATGATGGCCGGAGCGGCCGATGCGGAGGTGACCGCGTGAGCGGCGCGACACCCGGTGCAGGAGACGTCACGAAGGGGCTGCCCCCCGAGCAGCTCCCGCCCAGCACGGGCCTGGCGGACGAGGTGCCCCCGCCCCCGCGCGGCAACGCCGTCCTCAAGGAGATCCTCCGCGGGAGTGCGGTCACGACGATCCTGGCGATCGTCCTCGCGCTCATCGTCGGCGGCATCCTCATCGCCTTCACGAACGAAGACGTGCAGAAGGCCTCCGGATACTTCTTCGCCAAGCCGAGCGACACGTTCGTCGCGGCATGGAACGCGGTCTACAACGGCTACGAGGCGCTGTTCCGCGGAGCGATCTTCAACGCCCGCGGCGCCGACTTCGCCGCGCAGATCCGACCGCTGACGAACACGCTGGGCTTCGCGGCTCCGCTGATCGCCGCCGGTCTGGGCGTCGCGCTCGCCTTCCGCGTCGGCCTGTTCAACATCGGTGCCCGCGGTCAGATGCTCGTCGGCGTCGCGGTCGCGGCCCTGCTGACGTTCAACCTCGACCTGCCGATCTGGTTCCACCTGCCCGTCACCCTGCTGGCCGGTATCGCCGGCGGTGCGCTCTGGGGCGGCATCGCCGGTCTCATCAAGGCACGCACGGGCGCGCACGAGGTGATCCTCACGATCATGCTCAACTACATCGCGTACTACCTGCTGCTGTGGATGATCCGCACGCCGGGGCTCCTGCAGAAGCCGGGGACCAATCAGGCGCTGGGTTCTGCGACGCCCGAGAGCGCGCAGTTCCCGACCCTGCTCGGCCCGCAGTTCCCGCTTCTGGACCTCGGCTTCGTCATCGTGGTCATCGCGACGGTGTTCGTGTGGTGGCTCATCGAGCGCTCCTCGCTGGGCATGCGCATGCGCGCGGTGGGGGAGAACCCGCACGCCGCTCGCGCCGCGGGCATCAGCGTCAAGCGCGTCTACGTCTACGCGATGCTCTTCGCGGGTGCCCTCGCCGGCCTCGCCGGCATGAACCAGCTCCAGGGCGCCGTCACCACCGGCGTCACCGAGACCATCGACGCCGGCATCGGCTTCGACGCCATCACGGTCGCCCTCCTCGGACGCAGCCGCGCGTGGGGGACCTTCGCGGCCGGGATCCTGTTCGGTGCCCTCAAGGCGGGCTCGTTCTCCATGCAGGCGCAGGACATCCCCGTCGACATCGTGCTCGTCGTGCAGTCGCTCGTCGTGCTGTTCATCGCCGCGCCGCCGCTGCTGCGCACGGTGTTCTTCCTCCCCAAGTCCGACGCAGAGAAGGCGGCGAAGGCGAGAGCCAAGGCCGCGAAGAAGGCGGTGACGGCATGATGTCGCTCGTGCAGACCGAAGCCGCCGACGGCACGGTGCAGCTCGCCACCGTCCGGGAGCGTCACCTCAAGGCACCGATCAGCCTCGCGATCGTCACCGCGCTGCTGGCCGTGCTCTTCCTCGCCGTGCCGCGCAGCGGCACCAGCACCTTCCGCCTCGGCGACCGCACGTCGGCCTTCGAGCTCCCCGACGTGGAGCTGCCCACCGCGCCGACCTTCTGGGTCGTCTTCGCCGTGCTCGTCGTCCTCACGGTCGCAGCGTTCCTCCGGGCGTGGACGTACCGCGCCCCGTCGATCTGGCTCATGGTGGTCTACGGCGTGCTCGCGGTCTTCGCGTTCCTGGTCTGGGCCGCAGCCGGGGGCCTCGTCCCCGTCACGAGCCTGCTGTTCGGTGCCGTGTCGCTGTCGGTGCCGCTCGTGTTCGGCGCGCTCGGCGGCGTCATCGGCGAACGGGCCGGTGTCGTCAACGTGGCCATCGAGGGGCAGCTGCTCCTCGGCGCCTTCTCGGCGGCGCTGCTGTCCAGCATCACCGGCAACGCTTTCGTCGGCCTGATCGGCGCCATGATCGGCGGCGTGCTCGTCGCGAGCGTGCTGGCGGCGTTCGCCATCAAGTACCTCGTCGAGCAGGTCATCGTCGGTGTCGTGCTCAACGTCCTCGTCACCGGGCTCACCGGATTCCTCTACGGAGCGCTCCTCGCCCCGAACGAGGCCGAGCTGAACACCCCGGTCCGCTTCTCCCGCATCGAGATCCCGGTGCTGAGCGACATCCCGATCATCGGTCCGGTGCTGTTCAACCAGACCTTCATCGTGTACCTCATGTTCATCACCGTGGCCGTCGTCGCGTGGGGCCTGTACCGCACCAAGTGGGGCCTGCGCCTCCGCGCGGTGGGCGAGCACCCGCAGGCGGCCGACACGGTCGGCATCCGGGTCAACCCGACCCGCTTCTGGAACGTGCTGCTCGCGGGCGCGATCGCCGGCATCGGCGGTGCGTACTTCACGCTCGTGTCGGTCCCGCAGTTCGGCAAGGAGATGACGGCAGGTCTCGGCTTCATCGCTCTCGCCGCCGTGATCTTCGGCCGCTGGGACCCGATCCGCGCGACGCTCGCCGCCCTGCTCTTCGGATTCGCGACGAACCTGCAGAACCTGCTCTCGATCCTGAAGACGCCGATCCCCGGCGAGTTCATGCTCATGCTGCCGTACGTCGTCACGCTGCTCGCGGTCGCCGGATTCGCCGGTCAGATCCGGGGCCCTGCCGCCAGCGGCAAGCCGTACATCAAGTCGTAGAACCCGCAGGGAAGAAGGAACCACCACCATGACGGACATCGACTGGGATGAGCTGCGGCAGGTCGCCGCGGATGCCATGACCAAGGCGTACGCGCCGTACTCGCGCTACCGCGTGGGAGCGGCGGCTCTCGTCAGCGACGGGCGGATCGTCGCCGGATGCAACGTCGAGAACGCCTCCTACGGCGTCACGCTGTGCGCCGAGTGCGCGCTCGTGGGCGATCTGTTCATGTCCGGCGGCGGGCAGCTCGTCGCCTTCGTGTGCGTCAACAACGACGGCGAGACGATCATGCCGTGCGGCCGGTGCCGCCAGCTGCTGTTCGAGCATGCCGTACCCGGCATGCTGCTGGAGACCGTCTCCGGCATCCGCACGATCGACGAGGTGCTGCCCGACGCGTTCGGGCCGCGCGACCTGGAGGACGCACGATGACCGCGGGACAGGCTCAGGGAGCCATCGAGCAGTTCGACGCGATCGACGTGATCCGGGCCAAGCGCGACGGAGGCGTGGTCCCGGAGCCGGCCCTGCGCTGGATGGTGGACGCCTACACGCGCGGCTACGTGTCCGACGCGCAGATGGCCTCCTTCGCGATGGCGATCTTCCAGCGCGGCATGGAGCGCGACGAGATCCGCGTGCTCACCGACGCGATGATCGCTTCCGGGGAGCGGATGAGCTTCGCGACTCTCGGCAAGAAGACCGTGGACAAGCACTCCACGGGTGGCGTGGGCGACAAGATCACCCTGCCGCTCGCGCCCCTCGTCGCCTCGTTCGGCGTGGCGGTGCCGCAGCTCAGCGGCCGCGGCCTCGGCCACACCGGCGGCACGCTCGACAAGCTGGAGTCCATCCCCGGCTGGCGCGCTGCGCTCAGCAACGAGGAGATGTTCGCGCAGATGCAGGGCGACGTCGGGGCCGTGATCTGCGCCGCGGGGTCGGGTCTCGCGCCCGCCGACAAGAAGCTCTACGCGCTCCGCGACGTCACCGGCACCGTGGAGGCCATCCCGCTGATCGCCTCCAGCATCATGTCGAAGAAGATCGCCGAGGGGACCGACGCTCTCGTCCTGGACGTGAAGTTCGGTTCCGGCGCCTTCATGCAGGACATCGACAGGGCTCGGGAGCTCGCGCGCACGATGGTGGCGCTCGGCACGGACTCCGGTGTCGCGACCACGGCACTTCTGACCGATATGAACGTTCCCCTGGGCCGCGCGATCGGCAACGCCAACGAGGTCCGCGAGTCGGTCGAGATCCTCGCCGGCGGGGGACCCGCCGACGTCCGGGAGCTGACCGTCGCGCTCGCGAGGGAGATGCTCGCCCTCGCCGGTCAGCCTGACGCCGACGTGGAGGCAGCGCTCGACGACGGCCGCGCCATGGACACGTGGAAAGCGATGATCCGTGCGCAGGACGGCGACCCCGACGCGGCGCTCCCGGTGGCGCGGGAGACGCACGTCGTGACGGCGCCCGCGGACGGCGTCGTGACCCGCATGGACGCGCTTCCCTTCGGCATCGCCGCCTGGCGTCTGGGCGCCGGGCGTGCGCGTGCGGAGGACCCGGTGGTCTTCGAGGCGGGGATCGATCTGCATGCGAAGCCGGGGGACCGGGTGTCGGCGGGGCAGCCGCTGTTCACGCTCTCGGCAGCCGACGAGGCGCGCTTCCCCCGGGCGATCGAGGCGCTCGAGGGCGCCTGGGAGCTCGGCGACGAGGCTCCGACCGTGGGACCGATCGTCCGCGAGCGCATCACGGCGTGAGGCCCGGGCGCTAGCCTGGACGAACACCCCGCGACCGAGAGGATCCCCATGTCGATCGATGCGAGCGGCGACGTCGCCATCCAGGGCGTCTCCCTGCGGAGTCTGCCGAAGGTGTCGCTGCACGACCACCTGGACGGCGCGGTGCGCCCGGCCACGATCATCGAGCTCGCCGACGCGATCGGTCTCGAGGTCCCGGCATCCGACCCTGCCGCGCTCGGTTCGTGGTTCGCGAAGAAGAGCGACGCGGGATCGCTGGTGGAGTACCTGAAGACGTTCGAGCTCACCACCGCGGTCATGCAGACCCGTGAGGGGCTGACGCGCGTCGCGCGAGAGTTCGTCCAGGACCTCGCGGCGGACGGAGTCATCTACGGTGAGATGCGCTGGGCGCCGGAGCAGCACCAGGCGCGCGGTCTCTCGCTGGAGGACGCCGTCGAGGCGGTGCAGCAGGGCATCGAGGAGGGTGAGGACGCTGTCGACCGCGACGGCCGCAGCATCCGCGTCGGCCAGCTCCTCACCGCGATGCGGCACACCGACCGGGCGCGGGAGATCGCCGAGCTCGCGGTGGACTTCCGCGGACGGGGCGCCGTGGGCTTCGACATCGCCGGCCCCGAGGACGGCTTCCCTCCGTCGGACCACCGCGCGGCCTTCGACTACCTCGCCGAGAACTTCTTCCCGGTGACCGTGCATGCGGGGGAGGCAGCCGGGCTCGCCTCCATCCGCTCCGCCCTCCTGGACGGGCGTGCGCTCCGACTCGGACACGGCGTGCGCATCGCGGAGGACCTCGAGGTCGTCACGCAGGAGGGCGACGAGGTGCAGGTGCGCTTCGGCGACCTCGCCCGCTGGGTGCGCGATCGGGAGATCCCGCTGGAGCTCTCCCCGTCGTCGAACCTGCAGACCGGAGCCGTCGCGGCGTGGGGGCAGACCCTCGCCGATCATCCGTTCGACCTGCTGTACCAGCTCGGGTTCGCGGTGACGGTGAACGTGGACAACCGCACCATGAGCGCGACCTCCCTCACGCGGGAGCTGGCGCTGCTCGTGCAGACGTTCGAGTACGACCTCGACGACCTCGAGGCCTTCCAGTTCAACGCCGCCGCTGCGGCGTTCCTCCCCGTCGAGGAGCGCGAGGAGCTCGTCGAGATGATCGCCGAGGGCTTCGGCGCCTGACCCGGCGGCCGACACGACCCGTCGCGGCCGACACGACCCGTCGGCACGGCCGGAACGGGAGGCGGGACGCGAGGATGGGGGCATGCCCGCCTCCGTCTTCCTCGCCGGTCCCGCCTCGTGGAACCGGATGGTCCTGCTCGACCGGCTCCCCGAGCCCGTGCCCCACATGCAGTTCGCGCAGGCGAGCTGGGAGACGGTCGGCGGCACGAGCGCCGGCAAGGCGCTGAGCCTGACGACGCTGGGGCGGCCGGTCGTGCTGCATGGCATCGCCGGAGAGGACGAGGACGGGCTGCGCGTCCGCGAGGCGCTGCAGGCGGCCGGAGTGGTCGCGCACTGGACGGACGGGATCACCGAGCGGCACCTCAACCTGATGACGCCGCGCGGTGAGCGGGTGTCGCTGTACCTCTCGACCCCGGCGGAGACGACGGGGGAGGCGGACGGGGCGCACGCGGCGGAGATGGCTGGAGCCGACGCCGTCGTCCTCGACCTGGCCGCCGAGCCGCGACGGCTGCTCCCGCTCGCAGTGGCCAGCGGCACGCCGCTGTGGGTCGACGTGCACGACTACGACGGCGTCGGGGAGTACCACCGGCCGTTCCTCGCGGCAGCCACGGCGGTCTTCTGCAACGCGGACCGGCTGGACGCGCCGGTGGAGTTCCTCCGCGCCGTCGTCGCGGAGGGAGCGGCGTTCGCGGTGTGCACGCTCGGCGCCGAGGGAGCGGTCGCGGTGGGGGCGGACGGTGCCGAGTTCCGGGTGCCCGCCGTGCCGACCACCGTCGTCGACACCAACGGCGCCGGCGACGCGTTCTTCGCGGGCGTCCTCGACGCGCGGCTGGGAGGCGCGGACCTGGCGTCGGCGCTCTCGGCGGGCGCACGCTCGGCCGCCGGAGTGCTGACCACCCGGCATCTGCACCCGCTGCTCGACCCGATCCTCGGGGATCCGCGGGCGGCCTAGGGCGCGACCTGCTCCAGGAACCCGCCGACGACCTCGGTGACCTCGGCGTCCATCTCGTCGTCGTCGATCGTCGGGGTACCGTCGCCGGACTGGGGTCCGTAGTCGCCGAAGGAGGCGTGGGAGGCGCCGTCGATCTCGACGAACTCGGCGTCCGCGGGGAGCTCGGAGCGGGCGTCCGCGATCTTCTCGGGTGTGGAGAGACCATCCTCGCTGCCGGAGACGCTCAGCACCGGGAGGTCGGTGCCTGCGAGGTCGGTCGCGCAGTAAGAGGCGAAGAGGACGAGGGCATCGGCGTCCGTCGCGAGTTGACAGGCGCGCACCCCGCCGAGGGAGTGGCCGCCCACGGCCCAGACGCCGACGTCGGGCGCGGCGCTCGTGAACGAGTCGAGTCCGCGGGGATCGAAGAAGGCGAGATGGAGCCAGGGCCGCGTGATGACGACCGTGGTGCCCTCCGCCGCGAGCCCCTGGAGGATCGACGCGTAGGCCCAGGGGTCGACCTTCGCGCCGGGGATGAAGACGAGTCCCCGGTCGGAGGAGCCGTCCGCGGGCTCCAGGACGATCCCCTCATCGGCATCGGTCACCGTGATCGCCGGGTTCTCGCGGACGGCGGTCAGCGGTGCGGGCTCCGCGTCCATGACGCCGACCTGGCTCCAGACGAGGACTCCGCCGATGGCGAGGAGGATGACGATCGCCACGCTCCACAGGACTCGCTTCAGGACGCGGCGCCGGGGCTTCTTCTGCACAGCAGCAACGCTACCCCGGCCCCGACGCCGCGTCCCTCAACCGGCGAGCGCCGCTTGACGGAGGGCCACGGCGTCGCGGACGGCGGGGAAGAGCGGGTGCTCCGGATCGAGGCCGGTGGTGCGGACGGTGAAGCCCGCCGCGTTCTCCGTGCGCAGAAGGGTCTGCAGCTCGACCGACTGCTCGTCGGCGGCGTCGTCGAACTCCAGCGCGGCGGCGACGGCGGCCACCAGGGCATCCGTCGGCAGTCCGTGCTCGGCTGCCATCGCCGCGGGGCCGATGAACCGCTCGTGCCGGGAGATCTTCCGCAGGGGCTGACGGCCGACGCGCTGCACGGTGTCCACGAGCTCCGGGTTCCGGAACCGCTCCAGGATGGTCGCACGGTACTGCGCGAGGTCTGCGGGGTCGAGCCCGTGCTCGACGACCAGCACCGCCGAGGTCTCCTCGAGGGCGGCCGACACCTGCGCGGCGATCGCGTCGTCCGCGAGGGCGTCCGAGATCCGCTCGATGCCCGCCCGTGCACCGAAGTACGCGGTGGCGGCATGACCGGTGTTCACCGTGAAGAGCTTGCGCTCGATGTACGGCGCGAGGTCGTCGACGAAATGGGCGCCGGGGATGCGCGGCGGGGTGTCGCCGAACGGCCGGGCCTCGATCGCCCACTCGAAGTATGGCTCGACCGTGACGTCGATGCCCCCACCGTCCGGCTGCGCCGGCACGATGCGGTCGACGGCGGTGTTCGCGAACACCGCACGCGCGAGGAGGACGTCGGCATCCGGCCCCGCCGCCGCGACGATCTCCTGCCGTAGCTGATCGGTGGCGCCGATGGCGTTCTCGCAGGCCATCACCTGCAGAGGCGCGGCCTCGGGGGAGCGCAACGCGAGCCCGGCGAAGATCGACGGGGCGACGAACCGCAGCACGGTGGGGCCGACGGCGGTCGTGACGACGTCGGCCGTCGCCACCTCCTCCGCGACCACGGCGGGGTCCGTACGGCTGTTCACCGCACGGAACCCGGAGACGACGTGGTCGGTCCCTCCGGGGCCGGCTTCGTGCACGGTGTACGAGTCCGCCCGGTCGATCGCCTCCACGAGTGCGTCGGCGACGTCGCTGAACACGACCTCGTACCCGCCCTCGTGCAGGAGCAGGCCGACGAAACCGCGCCCGATGTTGCCCGCCCCGAAGTGGACCGCCTTCATCCCTCGTTCACCTCCGAGAGGAGAGCGAACAGCTCGTCCGGCGTCGCCGCCGCTTCCAGCCGGGCGACGTCGTCCTCCTCCGAGAAGAGGATCGCGATGCGGGACAGGATGTCCAGGTGCTCATCGCCGACGCCGGCGATGCCGATCACGAACCTCGCCTGCTCGCCGTCCCAGTCGACGCCGCCGTCGTAGCGGACGACGGAGAGCGCGGACGCCAGGATCGTGTCCTTCGCCTCGTTCGTGCCGTGCGGGATGGCCAGGCCGTTGCCCATGTACGTCGACACGGTCTCCTCGCGCTGACGCATCGCATCGACGTACGCCGGGGTCACCGCACCGGCGGCGACGAGGATGTCCGTCGCCTCCTGGAGCGCGTCGTCCCGCGACGCGCCTCCCGGGTGGATGCGGACCTGCTCGGCTGTGAGAACGCTCATTCTTCGTCCTTTCGCTGTTCCTTGACCATCTCGACAACCTCGTCGTACTTCGGCGAGTTCATGAAGTTGTCCACCGAGACGTGCAGGGAGTCCGGCGACTTCGCCGTGGCCCGGTCGGTGAGCTGCTGCTGCGTGATGACCACGTCGGCGGCGCCGTCGAGGTTGGCGATGGCGGCGTTCGTGACGGTGATGCCCTCGATGCCGGCCTTCTTCAGCTTGTTCCGCAGCACGCTGGCGCCCATGGCGGACGAGCCCATACCGGCGTCGCACGCGAACACGATGGTCTCGATCGGGGCCGCCGCGACCGCAGTGGTGGCGGGAGCGGGCGTGGACTCCGGTGCCGCCGTCGCGGTCGAGGTGCGCAGGGCGTCCATCGCCGCGGACGACTTGCCCTTGTTCGCCTCGGTCTGCGCGATGGCCGCACCGAACGTGTCGCCCTCGGCGGCGAGGTCGCGCTTGCGCGAGGCCCGCAGGATGACGCCGGTGATGAGGAAGGTCACCGTCGCGGCGATGATGACCGACAGGTACACCACGAGGAGGTTGGCGACGCCGGGGCCGATGGCCGCGGCGGTCACGGCGATGATGCTGCCAGGGGCGGCCGGGAAGGCCAGTCCGCCACCGAGGACCATGTTCGTGGTGACGCCGGCCGCTCCACCCGCGATGAGCGCGAGGATCGTGGTCGGCTTGCTGAGAGCGTACGGGAAGTAGATCTCGTGGATGCCGCCGAAGAACTGGATGATGGCGGCACCGGGAGCCGAGGCCTTCGCGGCGCCGACCCCGAAGAAGGTGAAGGCGAGCAGCAGGCCGAGGCCGGGGCCGGGGTTCGCCTCGATGAGGAAGAGGATCGACTTGCCCGTCTCCGCAGCCTGCTCGATCCCCAGCGGTGTGAACACGCCGTGGTTGATGGCGTTGTTGAGGAACAGCACCTTGGCCGGCTCGACGATGATCGACACGAGCGGCAGCAGGTTGAGCGACACGAGCCAGTCGACGGCGGCGCCCAGCGCGGCGCTGATGCCCAGCATGACCGGACCGAAGGCGAAGAACCCGACGATGGCGAGGAGCATGCCCAGGATGCCGGCGGAGAAGTTGTTGACGAGCATCTCGAAGCCAGGGCGGATCTTGCCGTCCCACAGCCTGTCGACCTGCTTCATGATCCAAGCGGCGATCGGGCCCATGATCATCGCGCCCAGGAACATCGGGATGTTCGTGCCGACGATCACACCGACGGTCGCGATCGTGGCGACCACGCCGCCGCGCTCGCCGTAGACCATGCGGCCGGCCGTGTTCGCGATCAGGAGGGGCAGCAGGTAGGTGACCATCGGGCCGACCAGGCCCACGTAGGCCAGGATGTTGCCGTCTGCGCCTTCGGCGACCGCGGTCATCGCGCCTTGCCAGCCGAGGACGGCGGAGTCGCCGCCGCCGCCGATGATCTCGGCGACGCCGGCCCAGTGCCAGCCGAACGGGCTCTCGGCGCCGAAGAAGCCCTTCGGGATGAAGAGCATCGTGATGAAGCCCCAGGCGATGAAGGCCGCGATGTTCGGCATGATCATGCCGGAGAGGAACGTGCCGAAACGCTGCACGCCCACGCGGAGGCCACCGGGGGCGGTGGCGGCGGGTGACGTCGTCGTCATGATGTGGTCTCTTTCTGATGAGGGGGGAGTGCCGCGGCGAGGGTCGCCGCAGCGGTGCGGGCGGAGGGGGCGTCGTCCGCGGCGAGCGCGGCTTCCGCGAGGCGGAGGGCGTCGTCGCGAGTGCGGGCGGCGAGCGCCTGGCGGACGTCCGCGAGGGCGGACGGCGCCATGGAGAGGCTCGTCGCACCGAGCCCCACGAGGACGACCGCGAGCAGCGGGTCGGCCGCGGCCTCGCCGCAGATGCCGACCGGCTTGCCGAGGCGGGCACCGGCCGTGCCGACCTCGCGCACCAGCCGCAGCACCGCGGGGTGCCAGGGGTCCTGGAACGAGGCGACCGAGCCGAGCAGCCGGTCCGCGGCCATCGTGTACTGCGTGAGGTCGTTGGTGCCGATGGACGCGAAGTCGGCGTGGGCGAGGACGCGGTCGGCGAGCAGGGCGCTGGACGGCACCTCGACCATGACGCCGGCCGTCTTCAGGCCATACTCGCGGGCGAGGCCTGTGAAATACACGGTCTCCTCGACGGTGGCCACCATGGGCGCCATGACCCAGAGATCGGCGTCGGTCGCGGCGTCGGCCTCGGCCAGCGCGGTCAACTGCTCGCGGAGGATGTCCTCGCTCGCGCGGAGAGCCCGCAGACCGCGCAACCCCAGGGCCGGATTCTCCTCGTGCGCGTCGTTGAGGAAGGCCAGGGGCTTGTCGGCCCCTGCGTCGAGCATCCGCACGACGACCTTCTTGCCGGGGAATGCCCCCAGGAGCTCGCGATAGGACTCCCGCTGCTGGGCCACGGTCGGCGCCTGCGACGCGGAGAGGAACAGGAACTCGGTCCGGAACAGCCCGACGCCCTCGGCCCCGCGTGCGACCGCGTCGGCGGCGTCGGCGGGCTTCCCCAGGTTCGCGAGGAGGGCGACCGGTGTGCCGTCGGCGAGCGCACCGGGCGTGAGCGGCGCGTCGTCCGCGACCAGTCTGGCCGCGGCGCGCTCGGCGGCGCGGCTGCGCTCCTCGGCGGTCGGTTCGCGGGTGATGACGCCTGCGGCGGCATCGACGATCACGGTCTCCCCGGTCGTCAGCGCGTGCCCGTCGCCGACGCCGACCACAGCCACGATGCCCTTCTCCCTGGCGAGGATCGCCGTGTGGGAGGTGGGGCCGCCGTCGGTGGTGACGAGGGCGAGCACCTGGTCGAGGTTCAGCAGCGCCGTGTCAGCGGGCGCGAGGTCGCGTGCCACGAGGACGAACGGGTGCCCGGGATCGGGCACGCCGGGGGCGTCCACCCCGCGCAGCCGGGCCAGCACCCGCTGCGCGATGTCGTCGAGGTCGGCGGCGCGCTCGCCGAGGTAGCCGCCGACGGCCTCGAGCGTGGCCCGGAAGCCCGCGAAGGCGTCGTGAACGGCCCATTCCGCGGTGGCCCCGGCATCGATCCTCGCGTCGACCTCGTCCTGCAGCGTCGGGTCCTCGGCGATCATCGCCTGCGCCTCCAGCACCTCCTGCGCGGCGCCGCCGGCGGCCTCGCCACGCTGCGTCAGCTCCTGCGCGACGACGGCGACGGCCTCGCGGACCCGCGCGCGCTCGGCATCGGCCCCGGCGGTGCTCGGGACGTTCTCGGGCGCGGGCAGCGCCTCGGTCATGCGGACGACCGGTCCCTGCGCGACGCCGAGACCGATGCCCACGCCTCGCAACGCGCTCATCCGGCCGCGTCCTGGTCGTGGTCGGTCGTCAGCAGCTCGGTGAGCGTGTCCAGTACGCCCTCGGCGCCGTCGCCGTCGGCCGTGAGCGTCACGTAGTCGCCGTGCTCGATGGCCAGCGCGATCACCCCGAGGATGCTCGCGGCGTTGACCGGCGTGCCGGAGTCCTTGGCGATCGTGACCGCGAGCCCGGAGTCCTTCGCGGCCTGCGCGAAGATCTTTGCGGGCCGGGCGTGCAGTCCGTGCGAGGAGCCGATGCGGACGGTGCGGGTGGCGGTCATGGTGTTCCTTTCGGGGCCCCGCCGGCGGCGGCGAGGGTCGACTGGGCGAGAAGAAGGGTGCGGACGCCGTCGCGGTCCGCGAACACGTCGTCCGGCAGGACGGCGACGGGCGCGCGGGTCAGGTCGCGGATGGCGTCGAGGCGCTCACGCAGATGCGGGCCCACGAGGACGAGGTCGTGTCCGCCGAGGGGGACGGTGCTCTCGACCCCGGCACCCGCATCCCAGTCCAGGCCTGCTGCCGCTGCGGCAGTGCGCAGGCGCTGAGCGACGAACGTGCTCGACGCGCCGGCGCCGCAGACCACGAGAATCCTCATCGATGTCACCCTTCCTGAGAACAGTCTGGGAAACGTGACCACGGCGGCACCAACACGTTCTCTTCCGCCCCTGCGGAATGCTCCTCGCCGCGCCCGTGTCGCCGGAGGCTGTCATCATGGAGAGCAGTCGGACAGTGCCGTCAGCACGGGAACTCGGAGGGACCATGTCGCGCCAGCGTCAGGACCAGCTCCTCGCCGCGCTGCTGCGCGAGGAGGGCTGGGCGACCGCAGGCACGCTGGCCGATCTCCTGGGTGTGACCCCGCGGAGCATCCGCTCCTACGTCGCGGCACTGAACGCCCGCACGCCGGGCGCCGCGGTCGTCGAGTCCGGCCCCGCGGGCTATCGGGCGGGCCCCGGCGCCCGCGGCGCGCTGCGCGTCCGGCAGGGCGGCGACTCCGCCCCGCGCGAACGGCTGCACGCCCTCGTCCGGCTGCTCCTGGACGAGCCGGAGGGGATCGACGTCTTCGACACCGCGGATGCGCTGCACGTGAGCGAGGCGACGCTGGAGGCGGACCTGGTCCGCGTCCGCGGTCTCCTCGACGGGACCGACCTGACGCTCGACCGGGCCCGTGAGCGGGTGCGGCTCCACGGAGACGAGGCCGCCCAGCGCCGCCTGCTCAGCCGCCTCGCCCACGACGAGATGGACGACGCGTCGTTCCACCCGGAGATCTTCCGGCGGGCCCTCTCCGGGACCGCGGTCGATGCGCAGGCGGTCGGACCCTTCAAGTCGGCCCTCGTGCGCGAGCTCGGCGAACTCGGCTACTACGTCAACGAACTCGCGATCGCCGACGTGCTCCTGCACATCGCGATCGCCGCCGAGCGGGTGGCCGCCGGCCGTGCTCTCGAGGCACCCCCCGTGGGAGCTCGACCGGAGATCCCGCGGGTGGGAGCGGTGCTCGCCGGCCTCGCCGCCGAGCACTTCGCCGTGGTCCTGGGCGAGGGCGACAGCGGTCACCTCGCCTCCCTGGTCCTGACGCGGATCGTCGCGCCGGGTGGCGAGGCGGCGCAGGAGCTCGCCCGCAGCGGCGTCGCCCCGGACGTGGAGGCGGCGGTCAGAGCGGAGATCGCGCGGGCCGCGGAGGACTACCGCGTCGACCTCGTCGACGAGACGTTCGTGCTCCGCCTCGCGCTGCACGTGCAGAACCTCCTGCGCCGCGCCGAGGAGAGCGCCCTCACCCGGAACCCGCTGACCCGCTCGCTGAAGACGACCTATCCGATGATCTTCGAGGTGGCGGTGTCGATCGCGAGCGGTCTGCACGACCGGCTCGGCACGCCCATCCACGACGACGAGATCGCCTACATCGCCATGCACGTCGGGGGACGGCTGGAGCGGAGCCGCAAGGCGGAGTCCATCCTCACCGCGACCATCGTCTGCCCCGGCTACTACGAACTCCACGAACTCCTGCGTTCGAGCGTGGACCGCTCGCTGGGTTCCGCGATCGAGGTCACCAGCGTCGTCACCAACGTCGACCCGGACTGGGCGTCGTTCGACACCGACCTCGTGCTGAGCACGATCGAACCCGGGGCTTCCGGCGACCGGTTCGTGCGCATCCAGCCGTTCCTCACGGACGCCGACGTCGACCGCATCCAGCAGGCCGCAGGGCGGCTGCGCCGCGGTCGACGGCTCGCCCGACTCCGGGAGGAGCTCGCGCGCTACTTCCACCCCGATGCCTTCGTGCACCCGCTCCCTGACGAGGGCGAGGAGGCCATCATCCGGCGGCTCGGCGCGCCGCTGATCCGGGCCGGTCTGATCGGCGACGACTACGTGGAGAACACGATCGTGCGCGAGCGCATGTCCTCCACCGCGTTCACCGACGCGCTCGCCGTGCCGCACGCGCTGCAGATGACCGCGACCCGGACGGCGATCGCGCTCGGCGTCGCGGACGGGTCGGCGGCATGGGGGGACGGACGCGTGCAGGTCGTCGCGCTCGCCGCCTTCAGCGAGAGCGACAGGGCGGCTTTCCAGACCGTGTTCGAGCAGCTCGTCGAGGTGTTCAGCGAGCGGGAGAGCGTGCAGCGGATCGTCCGCCGCGGGGTGACCTTCGAGGGCTTCCTCGACGAGCTCGTCGCCGTGATCGACGGCTGAGACTCAGGCGTCGGGCGCGAGCACCAGGGCGAGCTGCGCGAGGACGCGCTCGGACGACGGACCCGGCGCCGTCTCCAGGGTCACGGCGTCCCCGGGGGCGAGGGCGAGGTCCATCACCGCGAGGACGCTGCGCAGATCCACGGCCGTGCCGCCGGCGGTGCGCAGCGTGACCGGGAGCTCGTGCGCCTGCGCGAGGCGCACGAGCTCCGCGACCGGTCGTGCGTGCACCCCGTTGTGGGCGCTGACGACGACGTGGCGGACGGGCATGGTCAGGAGCGCTCGTCCAGGAGGACCCGGACACCGGCCTCCAGCTCGGCGACGGCGGCCGCCGCACCCTCCGCGGAGTCGGCTGCGGCGTCGATGTAGACCTTGAGCTTCGGCTCTGTTCCGCTCGGGCGCACGATGACCCGGGATCCGTCGGAGAGCCGGTACCGCAGCACGTCCCCGGAGGGCTGCCCCGGTGCGCTCTGCAGCAGGTCCTCGGTCGACGCGATCGAGCGTCCGCCGATCTGCGTGGGCGGAAGCGAGCGCAGCGACAGCATCACCGTGCCGATGAGCGACAGGTCAGCCACCCGCACCGACACCTGGGAGCTCGCGAAGTGACCGTACGTGTCGCCCACCTCGCGGACGAGGTCGGCGAGGGTCAGCCCGCGCTCCTGCGCCTCGGCGGCCAGCCCGAGCACGGCGACCGCGGCGGAGATGCCGTCCTTGTCGCGCACGGTCTCGGGGTTGACGAGGTAGCCCAGGGCCTCCTCGAAGCCGAAGACGATGCCGGGAGCCCGCGAGATCCACTTGAACCCGGTGAGCGTCTCGTGGAAGTCCAACCCGTGGTGGGCGGCGATGGCGCCGAGCCCGGGGGAGGAGACGAGCGAGCACGCGAGCGAGGCTCCGGGAGTTCCGGCCGCGGCACGCGCGGCGCGGGCGCCGAGCAGCAGTCCGACCTCGTTGCCGGTCAGACGTCGCCAGCCGTCCGCGGCGGTGTCGTCGGGGACGGCCACGGCGAGCCGGTCGGCGTCCGGATCGTTGGCGAGGATGAAGTCCGCCTTCGCCCTCCGGGCCGTGGCGAACGCCAGGTCCATGGCGCCCGGCTCCTCCGGGTTGGGGAAGGACACCGTGCGGAACGTCGCGTCCGGGTGGAGCTGCTCGTCGACCACGATCGGCCGCGGGTAGCCGGCAGCGTCGAGGATGCGCGCGAACGTCTCCCAGCCGACGCCGTGCATCGCGGTGTAGACCCAGCGCAGGCGGCGGCCTGCCGCGGGTGCGGGGGCGACGGCCGCGGTGGCGGCGACGTAGGCCTGGACGAGATCCTCGCCCGCGGTCTCGTAGGCGGTGGACCGCGGCAGGGTCCGCACGTCTCCGCCGTCTGCGACGCGCTGGATGTGCGCAGCGATCTCGGCGTCGGCGGGAGCCACGATCTGCGAGCCGTGATCCGCGCCGCCGAGGTACACCTTGTAGCCGTTGTCGTCCGGCGGGTTGTGGCTCGCGGTCACCATCACGCCGGCGTCGGCGCCGAGGTGCCGCACCGCGAAGGCCAGCACGGGGGTGGGGAGCAGGCGGGGGAGCAGGATCGCGCGCAGGCCGGCACCGGCGAACAGCTCCGCGGAGTCCTGGGCGAACACCCGGGAGTTGCGGCGGCCGTCGTAGCCGATCACCACGGTCGGGGTCGCGCCCGCGGCCCGCTCGCGCAGATACGCCGCGAAGCCCGCCGCGGCCTGGGAGACGAGCACCCGGTTCATCCGGTTGCTTCCTGCCCCCAGGGCGCCGCGCAGTCCGGCCGTGCCGAACGCGAGACGGCTGCCGAAGCGGTCGTCGAGCTCCGCCGTGGCGGCCTCATCCCCGGAGGCGGCGCGAGTGATGATGCCGGCCAGCTCGTCGCGGGTCTGCGGGTCGGGGTCCTGGCGCAGCCAGGCGCGGGCCTGGGCGAGCCGCTCCTCGCTCACAGGGCCTCGACCACCCGGGCCAGCAGGTCGGAGATCACCGGCTCCGCCTCGCGTCCGGCCTCGATGACCTCGGCGTGGCTGAGCGGGGTCTGCTGGATCCCGGCCGCGAGGTTCGTGATGAGCGAGAACCCGAGGATCTCCATGCCGGCCTCGCGCGCCGCGATCGCCTCGAGCGCGGTCGACATGCCGACGATGTGGCCGCCGATGTGCTTGGCCATCTGCACCTCGGCCGGGGTCTCGTAGTGCGGGCCGCGGAACTGCGTGTAGACGCCCTCGTCGAGGGTGGGGTCGACCGTACGGGCGATGTCGCGCAGGCGCTTCGCGTAGAGGTCGGTGAGGTCGATGAACGTCGCGCCCTCCAGCGGGGAGTCGGCGGTGAGGTTGATGTGGTCGCTGATCAGCACGGGCTGGCCGGGCTTCCAGGTCTCCTTGATGCCGCCGGCGCCGTTGGTGAGCACCATGATCTTCGCGCCGGTGGCTGCGGCGGTGCGGACGCTGTGCACGACCCGGCGGACGCCGTGGTCCTCGTAGTAGTGCGTGCGGGCACCGATGACGAGGATGTTCTTCCCGCCGGGCGTCCGGATGCTGCGCAGCGTGCCGACGTGGCCCTCCAGAGCGGGCTTCGAGAACCCGGTGACCTCGGTGGCGGGGATCGTCGCCACGGTCTCGCCGATGAGGTCGGCGGCCTTGCCCCAGCCGCTGCCGAGCGTGAGGGCGATGTCGTGCTTCTCGACGCCGGTCAGCCGCGCGATGTCGGCGGCGGCTTCGGCTGCGACCTCGAACGGGTTCGCAGCGGGGTCGTCGAGGGGGTTGCTGTGGGTTTCAGGCATGGATCCACTCTAGGAAGTGGCAGGCTCCGGTGCCAGGATTGCGGAAGAATGGAGAGCATGTCTTCCACCACTTTCGAGCGCACTCAGCGCGTCGCCGTCCTCGGCGGCGGACCCGGCGGTTACGAGGCGGCCCTGGCGGCCGCCCAGCTCGGAGCGGAGGTCACCCTCGTCGAGCGCGTCGGTGTCGGCGGATCCGCCGTGCTCACCGACGTGGTGCCCTCGAAGAGCCTCATCGCGACGGCGGACGCCGCGGTCGCCATCTCCGAGGCCAGCGACCTCGGCGTGAACTTCTACGCCAAGGGCGAGAACGGCAAGCCCCTCAAGCCGGAGATCGCCATCAACCTCGCGGCGGTGAACAAGCGCCTCGTGGCGCTGGCCGGTCAGCAGTCCGAGGACATGCGCACCACCCTCCTCGACGCAGGCGTGCGCATCCTCTCCGGTCACGGCCGTCTGGAGGGTCCGAACGCCATCGTCGTCTCCACGGGCGAGCGGGGCACGGACTTCGACCGCGTCGAGGCCGACACCATCGTCGTCGCGGTCGGCGCCTCGCCGCGCGAACTCGACTCCGCCAAGCCCGACGGCAAGCGCATCCTCACGTGGACCCAGCTCTACGACATGAAGGCGCTGCCCGAGCACCTCATCGTCGTCGGCTCCGGCGTGACCGGTGCCGAGTTCGCCTCCGCCTACATGAACCTCGGGGCGAAGGTCACGCTCGTCTCCAGCCGCGAGCAGGTCCTCCCCGGCGAGGACCAGGATGCGGCGCGCGTGCTCGAGAAGGTGTTCAAGCGCGGCGGCATGCAGGTGCTGTCCAAGTCGCGCGCCGAGAAGGTCGAGGTCACCGGAGACGGTGTCACGGTGACCCTGTCCGACGGTCGCACTGTCGAGGGCAGCCACTGCCTCATGGCGGTCGGCTCGATCCCGAACACGGCCGGCATCGGTCTGGAGGAGGCCGGTGTCGAGCTCGACGACTCCGGACACGTCCGCGTGAACCGCGTCGCGCGCACCTCGGTGCCGAACGTGTACGCGGTCGGGGACTGCACGAACTTCTTCCCCCTGGCCTCGGTGGCCTCGATGCAGGGTCGCACGGCGGTGTTCCACGCGCTGGGCGACATCGTCATCCCGCTCGAGCTCATCAAGATCACCTCCAACATCTTCACCGCGCCGGAGATCGCGACCGTCGGCTACGGCGTCAAGGACGTGGAGGACGGCCTCGCGGACGGCATGGTCTACAAGCTCCCGCTCGCCGCCAACCCGCGCGCGAAGATGATGGGCATCAAGGACGGCTTCGTCAAGCTCATCGCGCGCAAGGGCTCCGGCACCGTGATCGGCGGCGTGATCGTGGCACCGAAGGCCTCCGAGCTCATCTACCCCATCGCGATCGCGGTCGAGCGTCGCCTCACCGTCGACCAGGTCTCCCGGGTCTTCGCCGCGTACCCCTCGCTCTCGAGCAGCATCACCGACGCGAGCCGCGCGATGCACCTCGTGAACATCTCCTGACCCGAGACCCCGCGCAATCGCCGAGACCCCGGGCTGCAGACATCTGCAGCCCGGGGTCTCGGCGTGAAAGCGGGGTCTCGCGTGTCAGGAGATCGTGTCAGGAGATCGTGAGGAGCTGGTGGCCGGCGGACACCGTGGTGCCAGCGGCGGCGTCGATGCTGCCGACGACGCCGTCCTTGTGCGCCTGCAGCGGCTGCTCCATCTTCATCGCCTCGAGGACGACGACGAGGTCGCCCTTGACGACCTGCTGCCCTTCCTCGACGGCGACCTTGACGACCGTGGCCTGCATCGGCGACTTCACCGCGTCGCCGGAGGCCCCGGCGTTGGCGACCGTGGCGTGGCTGCGACGCGACGGCGGCACCGCCGCAGGGCGTCCCGTGGTGCCGGGGGCGACGGCGACGCGATCGGGCAGGCTGACCTCGAGCCGCTTGCCACCGACCTCGACGACCACCGTGTGCCGGGCGTTCGCGGGGGCCGGAGCCTCGAGCTCGCCGTCCCACGCGGGGATGTCGTTGTCGAACTCGGTCTCGATCCACCGCGTGTAGACGCCGAACGTCCCGTCCTCGGCCGTGAAGGCGGGGTCGCGGACGACCTTGCGGTGGAAGGGGATGACGGTGGGAAGGCCTGCGACCTCGAACTCGTCCAGGGCCCGACGCGCGCGCTCCAGGGCCTCGGCGCGGTCCTTGCCGGTGACGATGATCTTGGCGAGCAGCGAGTCGAACGCGCCGGAGACCGCGTCCCCGGCGGTGACACCGGAGTCGAGGCGGATGCCGGGGCCGCCGAAGGTCTTGAAGACGTGGATGGGGCCGGGCTGGGGGAGGAATCCACGACCCGGGTCCTCGCCGTTGATGCGGAACTCGATGGAGTGGCCCTGCGGCTGGGGGTCGTCGTAGTCGATCGTGCCGCCGGCGGCGATGCGGAACTGCTCGCGGACGAGGTCGATGCCGGTGACCTCCTCGGACACGGGGTGCTCGACCTGGAGGCGGGTGTTCACCTCGAGGAAGGAGACCGTGCCGTCGGCGCCGATGAGGAACTCACACGTGCCCGCACCGACGTAGCCGACCTCCTTGAGGATGGCCTTGGACGCCGAGTAGAGCTTCTCGTTCTGCTCGGGCGTGAGGAACGGGGCGGGTGCCTCTTCGACGAGCTTCTGGTGTCGACGCTGCAGCGAGCAGTCGCGGGTCGAGATGATGACGACGTTGCCCTCGGCATCGGCGAGGCACTGGGTCTCGACGTGCCGGGGCTTGTCGAGGTACTTCTCCACGAAGCACTCGCCGCGGCCGAACGCGGCGACCGCCTCGCGCGTGGCGGACTCGAACAGCTCCTCGACCTCGTCGAGCTCACGGGCGACCTTGAGGCCGCGACCGCCGCCGCCGTAGGCCGCCTTGATCGCGATCGGCAGACCGTACTCCTGCGCGAAGGCGACGACCTCGTCGGCACCGGAGACCGGGCCGGGGGTGCCGGGCGCGAGGGGCGCGCCGACCTTCTCGGCCACGTGGCGGGCGGTGACCTTGTCGCCGAGCGCTTCGATGGCCTCCGGGGAGGGGCCGATCCAGATCATCCCGGCGTCGATCACGGCGCGCGCGAACTCGGCGTTCTCCGCGAGGAACCCGTAGCCCGGGTGCACGGCGTCGGCGCCGGCGCGGCGGGCGACGGAGAGGATCTTCTCGATCTGGAGATAGGTCTCGGCGCTGGTCGCGCCACCGAGCGCATACGCCTCGTCAGCGAGGCGCACGTGCAGCGCGTCCCGATCCTGGTCGGCGTAGACGGCGACCGAGGCGATCCCGGAGTCACGAGCGGCACGGACGATGCGGACGGCGATCTCGCCGCGGTTGGCGACGAGCACCTTCGCGATTTCAGGCATGGTTGCCAGCCTAGCGAGTAGCATCCCGATACTTTTGACGACTCTCGACAAGAAAGAGGGAAGAACGTGGAGGGGAGTCTACGACCACAGATCCGTCCACCGCACTCCGAGATCGGCAGCGAGACGGCGCACGGTGGAGAGTGACATCCCCACGACGGTGGAGGGATCGCCCTCGACCCGGGTGATGAAGGCGCCGCCGAGGCTGTCCACGGTGAAGGCTCCGGCGACGTGCAGCGGTTCCCCCGATGCCACGTACGCGGCGATCTCCTCATCGCTGATGTCCTCGGCGAACGTCACGGCGGCCTCCGCGACAGCGGTCGCCTCGACGGGCTCGGCGCCGGGGGAGACGCGGAACACGGAGTGCCCGGAGTGCAGCACGCCGGTGGCGCCGCGCATCTCCTGCCACCGGCGCGTGGCCTCCTCCGGCGTGTAGGGCTTGCCGTAGACCCGGTCCCCGAGCGCGAACATGGAGTCCCCGCCGATCACGATGCCGTCGAACACGCCCTCGGCGGCCAGCCGCTCGGCGACGGCGGCGGCCTTGGCGCGAGCGAGCAGCAGTACGAGGTCGGCGGGTGCGACGGGGCCCATGCGCTCCTCCGCGGCGGCGGCCAGGGCGTCCTCGTCCACCTCCGGCGACAGCGTGAGGGGTTCGATGCCGGCCTGACGCAGCAGCATGAGCCGGGCAGGGGATGTCGAGGCGAGGCAGACGCGCATGGAGACCACCGTATCCTCGAAGGATGACTTCCTCCGCAGCCGACGTGCTCGATCTCGACATCACCGGCATCGCCCACGGAGGCACCTTCATCGCCCGTCACGACGGTCGCGTGGTCTTCGTCTCCGATGCGATCCCGGGGGAGCGCGTCCGAGCCCGCCTGCTGGATCCGTCCGCCGGCGCCGGGGAGCCCGACACCCGCAGCTTCTGGCGCGCCGAGACGATCGAGGTCCTCGAGGCCTCCCCGCATCGGCGGCCGCACATCTGGCCGGAGGCGGACGTCGCGCACGACCCCGCCCAGCGGCCCGGGGGTGCCGACCTCGGGCACATCGACCTCGGGCACCAGCGCGTGCTCAAGCGACAGGTTCTCTCGGAGGCGTTCGACCGCTTCGCCGGTCCCGGACTCGAGGCGCCGGAGATCGAAGCCGTGGAGTCCGGGGATGGGACGGGGTGGCGGACGCGGGTGACCCTGCACGTGGACGACGAGGGACGGATCGGCCCCTTCGCGGCCCGCAGCCACCGCGTCGTCCCGGTGTCGACGCACCCGCTCGCCCGCCCCGCGATCGCCGAGGCCGCCCTGGCCCTGCAGGGCGAGAAGGCCGGACGCATCGAGCTCGTGGAGCCCGCGGACGGCCGGGTGCGCATCCTCCGCCACCCCGAGGCCGAGCGGCGCTCACCGCGGGGTCGTCGTCCTCGGCCGACACCCGAGGTCGTGCAGGAACGCGTCGGTGACCGCACGTTCGACGTCGACGCCGGAGGGTTCTGGCAGGTGCACCCCCGTGCCGCCTCCGTCCTCGACGGTGCCGTGTACGGGCTGCTCGACGGGCATGTGGAGCCGGACGCGACGCATTACGACCTGTACGGCGGCGTCGGCCTCTTCGCGCGGACCCTCGCGGATCTCGGCGGCACCGATGTCGTCACGGTGGAGTCCAGCCGCCGGGCGACGCAGCACGCCGCCGCGAACCTCGCCCCGCTCGACGTGACGGCGGTCACGGCTCGCGTCGACCGCTTCCTGCAGCAGTCGCGGCGCGGAGGTGCCACGGGAGCCGTCGTGCTCGATCCGCCGCGGTCGGGGGCCGGGCGGGCGGTCGTGGAGGGCGTGCATGCGCTGAGTCCGTCCGCGATCGCCTACGTCGCCTGCGACCCGGTGGCCCTCGCCCGCGACCTCGGCACCTTCCGCGGCCTGGGGTGGGAGGTCGGTGCCCTCCGCGGCTTCGATCTGTTCCCGCACTCGCATCACTTCGAGGTCGTCGCCCTGCTCACCCGGTGAGCGCATTCCCGGCCCCGGGTCCGCGACTCACTAGGCTGTGGGCATGAGCACCGTCGCCCTCATCGACGACCACGAGTCCGTCCGCCTCGGCCTCGAGGCCGCGTGCGCCAGGGACGGGCAGACCGTCGTGTTCACCGGGAGCACGGTCGGCTCCTACCTCGTGTGGCGCTCGTCCACGGGCGCTCCACCCGCAGACGTCGTCGTGCTCGACCTCACGCTGGGGGACGGGACGACGGTCACGGAGAACGTCGTGTCCCTCGTCGCCGACGGCGCCAGCGTGGTGATCCACAGCGTCGCCGACCGTCCGGCAGCCGTGCGCGAGGCGCTGGCGGCCGGCGCGGCCGGAGTCGTCAGCAAGTCCTCCGCCCTCGACGACGTGCTGGATGCGATCCGCACCGTGGCGCAGGGTGAGGCTCTGAACAACGTCGAATGGGCCAGCGCGGTCGACGGCGACCGCGCGTTCGCCGACGCCCAGCTGTCCACCCGGGAGCGCGAGGTGCTCCGCCTGTACGCGACCGGCCTGCCCCTGAAGGCCGTGGCCGAGCGCCTCGGCGTCGCGTACTCCACGGCGAAGGAGAACATCACCCGGATCCGGGTGAAGTACGTCGAGGTCGGTCGGCCGGCGCCCACCAAGGTCGATCTGCTGCGGCGCGCGATGGAGGACGGCATCGTGACGGCCGACGGGGCGCCGAGTGCCCGCTGAGCCGCTGAGCGTCCGCGACGCCTGGAGCAAGATCCCGTCTCCCGGCAGCGCGGAGAACGGCTTCGAGCGGTTCACCGGGAAGCGGATGGAGCGCATCCTCGCGATCGTCGTCGCCCTGGGCTCCGCCGTGCTCGGGGCGCAGGCGCTGATCGCGGCCGTGCACACGATGTCCCGCGCGGACGTGCCGCACATCGCGATGCTCATCGCCGTGTTCGTGCCGTTGGCGGCGATGCTCGTCGCCTGCCTGGTCGGACGCGGCGTGCGCCTGGCCGCGGGGGTCTTCGCCGTCGTGTACGTCCTCGCGCTCGCGGCATGGCCGGTCGTCGTCGATCCCACCGACAAGGTGGCGGGGGACCAGCCGTGGATCTTCTTCCTCGTGAACGTCGGAGTCGTGGCGGCGATGCTGGCCTTCCCCGTGCGGCTGCAGTTCGCGTGGGCGGTCGGGGTGCCGTTCGTCTACGGGTACGTGCGTCTGGTGCAGGGCGACTTCTCGCGCGAGTTCTGGGTGACGACCGCGTTCGACGTCTCCTTCACGCTCATCCTCGGCGTCGTGATCGTCTCGCTCGGCTGGATGTTCCGCTCGGTCGCCGCGGGCGTGGACGAGGCGCGGGGCACGGCGGTGGCGTCGTATGCGACGGCGGCGGCCGCGGCGGCGGCGGAGGAGGAGCGCGTGGCGATGTCGGCGCTCATGCACGACAGCGTGCTGGCCGCACTCATCGCCGCCGAACGCGCGGAGGGTGAGCGGGCGAGAGAGCTCGCCGTGGCGATGGCGCGGGAGGCGCTCACGCGGCTCGCGAACACGGAGGCGGCGGTCGCGGAGGAGGGTAGCGATGAGCCGGTGGGCGCCGCGCAGATCGTCGTGGAGCTGCGACGGGCCCTCTCCGAGCTCGGCGCGGACGCGATCGTGGAGGAGCGTGGCGGGAGCGGCCTCATCCCGGGGCGCGCAGCGAGGGCTCTCGTGCTCGCGGCGCGGCAGGCGATCGGCAACGCGGTCGCACACGCCCACGGTCGCGGCCTGCACATCCTCGTGGTCGGTCACGGCGACGAGGGCATCGCCGTGACGGTCTCCGACACCGGGAACGGGTTCGACGTCGACACGATCGGTCCGGATCGGCTCGGCATCCGCGCCTCCATCCTCGCCCGTATGGCCGGTGTCGCCGGCACCGCGCGGATCTCCTCCGACGAGGGCGGCACCGTCGTCACCTTGGGCTGGGAGCGCTCATGAACCGGACCGTGCGGAGTGTCGCGACCTCGCTCGCCGTCGGGTTCGCGCTGTACTTCGTCGCCCGCGGGATCTGGTGGATCGAGCAGCCGACGGCACCGCTGCTCATGGTCCTCGCGATCGCCGCGTACCTCGTCGTGGTGAACATCGCGATCCTCGGCAGCCCGGCCACGGTCCGGATGCCGCTGTGGTCGGCTCTCCTCGCGCTGGCCGTGAGCGCGGTGATCCCGGCGCTCGTGACCCTCTCGCTGGAACCGGACGATCGCACGGCGCCGTTCGCCACCTGGTACATCGGCGCTCTCGGGCTGCTCGGCGTGGTGTGCGTGGTCCGGCGCCGGCCCTGGGTGGGCTGGACGACGCTCGCCGTGCTCGTCGTCTCCGCGTCGCTCGCGCTGGGCATGGGCGTGGCGATGAACCTCGGCGTGGTGGGCTCGATCATGTGGGTGGCGGTCGCCCAGCTGCTGGTGATGTTCTGGGATCGCGCCGTCAGCGACACGGAGCGCCTGTCCGAGATCCAGCAGGCCGTGTCGGCCTGGCATGCGACGCAGCGCGTCCGGCAGCGCGAGCGTCGGCTGCGGACGCAGTTCGCCCTCGCGGTCGCCGGCCCGATCCTCAGCAGGGTGGTGGCCTCACGCGGGCTGCTCGACGACGACGAGCGCCTGGAAGCCCGGCTCGCTGAGGGACGTCTGCGTGACGAGCTGCGCGGCGCGGACCTGTTGAACGACGACGTCCGCAATGCGATCGACGCCGCGCGCCGCCACGGTGCCTCGGTGACCGTGTTCGACGAGGGTGGGCTCGACGGCGTGGACGAGGGGCGGCGGATGGAGATCCGGGACGAACTCGCGGCGGTCCTGCGCAGCGCGGGTACCGGCCGGATCATCATCCGCTCCGCACGGGATCCGCTCGTGGCGGTGACGGTCGTCGGCCGCGCGGGCCTGCGGGCCTCGGACGACGACTCCGTGGACCTGTGGCACGAGATCGCCAGACAGCGGCGTGAGACCGCCTCCGACGCACGGAAGTGAGAGTGGGCGAGGGGCGGCGAATCCGCCTGCCCCTCGCCGTGCGGACAGTTACCCGAAAACCGTCCGCTGGTGGCCGATCAGCGTCTGTCTACCCTGGGACAGAGAGACCAGCCGAACGCGAAGCGTCCCCTTCAGTCTGCGGGGTCGTGCAACGGTTGTCTGTAGGTATTTTGGGGGACAAAACACGACGACCCGATTCAGCCGGCGAAGCGTCCCCAGGGGATGTCGCGACGCAGCGGTCGGCGCAGCGGGCGCTGCGTGCGCGTCCACGCCGACACCCGCGGCTCCTCGACCGTCGCCTCCGCCTGCTCGGTCTCGTAGGCGTCGCCGAGCACCGCGATGAGGGCCGCGAGTTCCTCCTCCGTGGCGGCGCCGCGCGTGATCTCCAGAAGGAGCGGCGCGGGGGCCGTCCCGTCGACGGCGGATTCCTGCGCGCTCACAGCGGGATGTTCCCGTGCTTCTTCGGCGGCAGCTCTGCGCGCTTGCCGCGGAGCGCGCGCAGCGCCTTCGCGATCGCGACGCGCGTGTTCGCCGGTTCGATGATGCCGTCGAGCTCGCCGCGCTCGGCCGCGAGGAAGGGCGAGGCGACGTTGTAGGTGTATTCGTTGGCCAGACGCGTGCGGACCGCCGCCACGTCCTCGCCGGCTTCCTCCGCCTTGCGGATCTCGCCGCGATAGAGGATGTTGACGGCGCCCTGGCCGCCCATCACGGCGATCTCCGCGGTGGGCCAGGCGAGGTTCACGTCGGCGCCGAGCTGCTTCGACCCCATGACGATGTACGCGCCGCCGTACGCCTTGCGCAGGATCACCGTCACGAGCGGCACGGTGGCCTCCGCGTACGCGTAGAGGAGCTTGGCGCCGCGGCGGATGACCCCTGTCCACTCCTGGTCGGTGCCTGGCAGGTATCCCGGCACGTCGACGAGGGTCACGATCGGGAGCGAGAACGCGTCGCAGAACCGCACGAACCGGCTCGCCTTCTCGCCGGCCTCGATGTTGAGCGTGCCCGCCATCTGGGACGGCTGGTTGGCGATGATGCCGACCGAGCGGCCCTCGATACGGCCGAAGCCGATGACGATGTTGGGAGCGAACAGCGGCTGCACCTCGAGGAAGTCGCCGTCGTCCACGACATGCTCGATCACCGTGTGGATGTCGTACGGCTGGTTCGGGGAATCCGGGATGAGCGTGTTGAGCGTGCGGTCGGCGTCGGTGGTCTCGAACTCGAACGCGCTCTCGTAGGACGGCAGCTCCGCCATGTTGTTGTCCGGCAGGAATCCGAGGAGCGTGCGGGCATAGTCGATCGCGTCGTCCTCGTCCTCCGCGAGGTAGTGGGCGACACCGGAGCGCGTGTTGTGCGTGTAGGCGCCGCCGAGCTCCTCCATGCCGACGTCCTCGCCGGTGACCGTCTTGATCACGTCGGGCCCGGTGACGAACATCTGGCTGGTCTTGTCGACCATGATGACGAAGTCGGTGAGGGCGGGCGAGTAGACGGCGCCGCCGGCGGCCGGGCCCATGATGATCGAGATCTGCGGGATCACGCCGGAGGCGCGGGTGTTCAGACGGAAGATCTCGCCGTACTTGCCGAGCGCGACCACACCCTCCTGGATGCGCGCCCCGCCGGAGTCGAGGATGCCGATGCAGGGCATGCCGCCGGCCAGGGCGAACTCCATGACCTTGACGATCTTCTCGCCGGCGACCTCGCCGAGCGACCCGCCGAAGGTCGAGAAGTCCTGCGAGTACACCGCCACGGTGCGGCCGTGGATGGTGCCGACGCCGGTGACGACGGAGTCGCCGTAGGGGCGCGAGCGGTCCATCCCGAACGCGGTGGTGCGGTGGCGCACGTACTCGTCGAACTCGACGAAGCTGCCGGGGTCGACGAGGAGTTCGATGCGCTCGCGGGCGGTCATCTTGCCCTTCGCGTGCTGCTTCTCCTTCGCCTTCGCCTCGGCGTCGACGACGGCCTCGGTGTAGCGAGCGCGCAGGTCCGCGATCTTGCCGGCGGTGGTAAAGGGGGCGGGCTTGTCCGTCACGGATTCCACCCTAGCGTCGGGTCCGCGCCGTCCGTTGGATGATCGGCACAACGGGTCGACGGATCCTTTGGCGAGGTGCGCGACCCCTCACTTCCCGGTCGCGTCGGAACCCGGGCGCGGCGGCAGATCGTGGTCGCCGTCGCTATCGCCCGCCTCGATCTCGTCCGCCGCATGCTCACGCCGGCGTCCGGCGATCTCACCGACCCGATGGCCGACCCATCCCGCTCCGCGCGCCACCGTGCCGGCGGCTCCCGCGACGGCGGTGCCGGCGTAGCGCGCCCCCCGGAGCATCCGCAGCTCCACCTTCTCGGCGCCGGGCACGGGCTCCAGCTCGGCGGGGAGGGTGCGCGGCGCGGCGCCGAACGCGCGGTGGGACGTGGTGAGCACCCGGCGGCCGAGGATGTGATTGCCCGCCCCGCCGATGGCCGCGCCGATCCCGAAGGGCATCGCCTTGCCGATGAACGAGGCGCCGCCCCTGGCCGCGAACTGCTTCACGAACATCCCCTTGAGCTGGTCCACCAGGGGTCCCACCGCGGCGCGGGGCAGCGACTTCGTCACCATCTCGCCCCAGTACGCCGAGCGGCTGCCCCCGCGCCCCGCGACCTGCCGGGCGAGCTGGCCGACGAGGTCGACGCCCTCCTTGCCGAGCATGAGCGTCATGACGAGAGCGCGTGCGCGGTCGGGGTTGCCGACCGCGATGCCGTGCACCTCGGCCACCGACTGCGCGAAGAGGGCCGTGGACTCCACGAATCCCACGGTCTCGACGCCGGAGAGCGCGAGCGTGATCCCGGTGCCGATGCCGGGCACGACGGCGGTCGCCCCCACCGCGGCCCCACCCGTCGTGACGGCCGCGAGGTAGCGCCGCTCCAGGATCCGGATGATCTCGTCGGGCGTCGCGTGGGGGTTGCGGAGCCGGATGCTGCGGATGTGGGCGAGCACCAGCGGCCGCTGGATCGACAGGACCCGATCGAGCCCGCGCACCATCATGGGGTGCTCGGGGGAGCCGACCGGGGGTACGCCCTTGTCCCACGGGGCGTCGTCCGGCAGGGAGTGGATCTTGTGCACCTTGGGGGCCATGCGCCGATCCTATGGAGCCCGTCCGCGAAAACACCGAGAGCCCCGGTCCGTGGCGGAACGGGGCTCTCGGAGGGGAGCGTCACACGAAGAGGTTCGCGCGCTCCAGGTCCTCTGCGAAGTCGACCTCGACCGCGTACAGGTCGGAGACGTCCATCGGCTCGAGCAGCAGGCCGTCCTCGGCGATCGCCAGCTCGAGGCCGCGCTCGAAGTAGTCCTGGTCCTCGACGCGCTGCAGCTGGCGCATGAACGCCTTCTTGAAGCCCGACGAGATGTAGTTGATGCCGACGGCCTCGCCCAGGCCGCCCTTGACCGACTTGGACAACTCCTTGATGAAGCCCTCCGCGGTGACGGTGTACTTCACCTCTTCATCGCTGACCTTGGCGGTGTTGACGGTGACGAACGACTGGTCGCGCTCGATGTATGCGGCGGCGCGGCCGAGGATCATCGGGTCGAAGACGACATCGCCGTTCATCCACAGCACGCCGCTCTTGCCGGTGGCGCTCAGGGCGCGCAGAAGGCTCTTCGACGTGTTCGTCTCGTCGTAGCGGTCGTTGTGGACGTAGTTCACGGAGGGGAAGGCCTCGATGATGGTCTCGGCGCGGTAGCCCACCACCGTGGTGATGCGTGCGTCGGAGCCGAAAGCGGCGCGGATGTTGTCGTGCTGCTGGCCCATGATCGTGCGGCCGTCGTTGAGCTCGGTGAGCGGCTTGGGCAGCGCGCGGCCGAGGCGAGAGCCCATGCCGGCTGCGAGGATGACGGTCTGAAGAGTCACGAATACTCCTAAGGAAGTTGTGTTCACGGTCGGTTCACCGACCAGACACTTCGTCGTGCCGGGGATCATGCTAGCGATTCCCCCTGAGAACCCCGGGGCCAGGCAGGCCCCGTTGCCATTTCGTGATCGAGTACACACGCAACGCACAGGGACGACAACCCCCTTGCGGAAAGCGCCAAGGAGGGGATCCGGTTGCGGAATGTCGCGTGGGGCCTTGGCTCTCAGCCACCCGTTGATACCGTAGGACGGTGACTTCCTCCCCTGATGACCCCACCCCCCAGGCAGAGGGAGCCGAGACTCCGACCGAGGCCTCCGCGCCCGCTCGGAAACCGGCCGCCAAGAGACCTGCCGCGTCCACCGCCGCGAAGAAGTCGACCTCGGCCTCG
The DNA here is from genome assembly GCF_058140415.1 of Microbacterium sp. C-MGS6. Taxonomy (NCBI): domain Bacteria; kingdom Bacillati; phylum Actinomycetota; class Actinomycetes; order Micrococcales; family Microbacteriaceae; genus Microbacterium; species Microbacterium sp. C-MGS6. The sequence continues at coordinate 2,401,572 of NZ_CM176934.1, read as the reverse complement.
GCCAAGGCGCAGACGGCCGCAGCGGACAAGCCGGCTGCGAAGAAGCCCGCGGCCGCGAAGAGCACCGCGGCGAAGTCCGCTGCGGCGAAGACCACGGCTGCGAAGACCCCCGCGGCGAAGTCTGCTGCGGCGAAGACCACGGCCGCGAAGACCGCGGCTCCGAAGTCGGCAGCTGCGAAGACGACGGCCGCCACACCCTCCGCCGCGAAGACCACGGCCGCGAAGTCCACCGCGGCGAAGTCCTCCACTTCGACGAGGACTGCCGCGGCGAAGAAGCCGACCGCCGCGCGGACGGCGAGGCCCGCACCGACCAAGGCGGCAGCCGAGAAGGCCGCGCCCACGGCTGAGGTCGTGGTCGAGCCCACCCCCGCGGCGAGTGTCGATCCCGCGACCGCTCCAGCAGGCGCTCGCACGGCGTCCGCCGCCCGCGCGGCTGCGGCGAAGAACACGGCCGCACGCTCGACCGGCTCGAAGCGTCCGGCCGCGACGTCGATGAAGGCGGCGAGCACATCGGCGGCCAAGACGGCTGCGGCCAAGGCCGCCGCGGCGAAGACCGCTGCCGCGAAGGCCTCGGCGGCCAAGACGACGGCCAAGACCACCGCCGCCAAGACCGCTGCGGCGAAGGCAGCCGCGGCGAAGGCGGCCGCGGCGAAGGCCGCCGAAGACGAGGCCGTGAAGGCCGAGGCCGCGGAGGCCCAGGCGGCTGAGGTCGGGACCGTCGAGTCCGCAGCCGCAGAGGTGAGAACGGCCGAGACGCAGCCGGAGGAGTCCGGCGCGGTGCAGGCGCAGACCGTGGCCGCAGAGACCGTCGAGACGGACGAGGCCGGCATCTCGTCCGTCGAGACGGCGACACCGGCCCGAGACACCGCCGAGGAAGCGACGCCGGTCGAGGAGCCTGCTGCGGCGGAGTCCGTGGTGGAGGTGTCGGACACCGCGCTGCCGGTGACCAAGGAGCCCGCGCCCGATGACCGGCGCGTCGCGGAGGTGGAGACCGTCGAGGTCGTCGAAGCGGTGATCGCCGAGGAGCCCCCGACCGAGGCCGATGACTCGGCGGCAGCCGAGCCCGCCACCGAGGCGATCCGCATCCGCGGTCTCGTGAAGCAGTTCGGCGAGAACCGCGCGGTCGACGGCATCGACCTCACCGTGCCCGCGGCCTCCTTCTACGGCATCGTCGGCCCCAACGGCGCCGGCAAGACCACGACCCTCTCGATCGTCGCGGGTCTCCTGCGCGCGGACGAGGGCAGCGTCCTCATCTGCGGCATCGACCAGGCGGCCGAGCCCCTGGCGGCGAAGCGCGTCATGGGCGTCCTGCCCGACCGGCTGCGCACCTTCGACCGGCTCACCGGCCGACAGCTGCTGTATTACTACGGGCTGCTGCGTGGGCTCTCCGCCGACGTCATCGAGAAGCGCACCGGCGACCTCGCCAGGGCCTTCGACCTCGGCGACGCCCTGAATCGGGTCGTGTCGGACTATTCCGCGGGCATGACGAAGAAGATCATGCTCGCCGGCGCGATGATCCACTCTCCGCGCGTCCTCGTTCTCGACGAACCGTTCGAATCCGTCGATCCGGTCTCCTCCGCCGTGATCCTCGACATCCTCCGCGCCTACGTCTCGCACGGCGGCACGGTGATCCTGTCGAGCCATGGGATGGATCTCGTCGAGCGCGTGTGCTCCCGGGTGGCCATCATCGTCAACGGTGAGGTCCTGGCCGAGGGCACGATCGACGAGGTGCGCGCGGGACAGACGCTCGAATCGCGCTTCGTGGAGCTCGCAGGTTCCAGCGGAGAGGTGGAGGGGCTCGAGTGGCTGCACACGTTCTCCGACTGAGGTTCGCGCTTCTCCTGGGCGCCCTGCGCGGGGAACACCGGGCGCGCACCCTGCTCTCCTTCGGCGCGGTCGTCGCGGTCACCGTGGTGGTCTGCGTGGCGGTCTTCAGCCTCGGCGACGCGCCGGTGCCGGTCTCCCAGGCCGTGACGGTGCTCGGTGGCGCTGCCCTTCTGCTCGGCTTCCTCGTGGGGCCGCTGCTCGTGGGAGCCGTCGATCAGCTCGATCCGCGGCGCTTCGCGGTGTTCGGCGTCGACGAGCGGAAGATGCCAGGGGTGCTGGCGCTCGCGTCGCTGGTCAGCGTGCCGAGCCTCGCGCTCCTCGCGGTCTACATCAGCGTGACGGTCGTCGCGATCCGCGCCGGCGCACCGTGGGTGCCGGCCGTCCTCCTGGCGGTGATCGGGCTGCTGTCGACCATCCTCCTGTCCCGGGTCGGGATGGCGCTCAACGCGCTTCTGCTCCCGGAGCGTCGTTCCCGGGAGCTCACCGCGCTGTTCGCCCTGGCCCTGATCGTCATCGCGTTCCCGGTCGCCGTGTTCCTCGGCTCGCTCCGCTGGGACGGTGAGGTGCCGGCGTCACTGGCGACCCTGACCTCGGTGATCGGCTTCACGCCGCTCGCCGCCTCGCCGGCGGCGATGTTCGCGGCGGCCGAAGGCGAGACGGCCGCGGCGTGGGGAAGCGGACTGGTGGCTGCCGTCACCCTCGCGCTGCTGTGGTTCGCCTGGACCTGGTTCGTACGGCGCCTGCTGACGACGACCGAGCGTCCGGTGGCGGCGCGCGAGCGCAGCGGACTCGGCTGGTTCGGCCTGCTGCCCTCCAACGCCTTCGGCGCCATCGCGTCGCGAAGCCTCGTGTACTGGCTGCGCGACCGCCGGTACATCATGAACATCATCGTCGTGCCCGTGGCGGGCGTGCTGACGGTGTTCCCGCTGATCGTCGCGGGCGTGCCGGTCGAGATCGCCGCCCTCGTCCCCGTGCCCGTCATGGCCCTCTTCTTCGGATGGTTGCCCCACAACGACGTCGCCTACGACTCGACGGCCCTCTGGACGCACGTCGCGAGCGGTGTCCGCGGGGTTCCGGACCGTCTCGGACGCCTGGTGCCGGTGCTCCTGGTCGCCGTGCCGGTGCTGGCGATCGCCGTACCGCTCTCGCTCCTGCTGGCCGGGCGCTGGAGTCTTCTCCTCCCGCTCGTCGGCCTCGGTGCGAGCCTGCTGTTCTCCGCCCTCGGCATCTCCAGCGTGGTGTCGGTGGTGGCGCCGTACGCGGTCTCCCGTCCCGGGGACAGCCCGTTCCAGCAGCCGCAGCGCCCGACCTCCCGAGGGATCTACGGCCCGGCGGCGGCGTTCCTCGGTGCGATCCTCCTGAGCGTGCCCACCATCTGGCTGTTCGGTGCGAGCATCGTCGCCGATCCCGGCTTCGCGCCGGCGGCTTTCTGGGTCGGCATCGCCACCGGCATCGCCGCCTTCATCGGAGGAGCCGTGATCGGCGGACGCATCTTCGAGCACAGCGGCGAACGTCTGATGGAGTTCGTCGAGACCGCGTGAGACCGCCCCGCCGAGGCGGAGACGCGGCTAGAATCGCGGGATGAGTACTCCGCTGGACAGCCCCGATCAGGGCGGCGTGGCAACGCTTGATCGCGAACTGGAAGAGCTCCTCCGCGAGGAGAACATCGAACCGGGCGACCACGAGCGCTTCTCGCACTACGTCAAGAAGGACAAGATCCTCGAGTCGGCGATCACGGGCAAGCCCGTCCGCGCGCTCTGCGGCAAGAAGTGGACGCCGGGCCGCGATCCGGAGAAGTTCCCGATCTGCCCGACGTGCAAGGAGATCTACGAGTCGATGGTCGGCTGACCGCCGTCGCTCGGCTCCGCTTCAGTCCGCCTCGACGTAGACCGTCGGGATCGCCGGGTCCGACTTGCTGAGTGCCAACGCACGCACCGGCAGCTCTTCACGGACACGCAGGTGATGCGCGCGGGCGGAAGCCGTCCCTGCGGCGCCCTCGAAGGCGGTCTCGATCTCTCCGCCCTCGACGAGGGTGACCTGGAGCGGTCGGCCGTCCAGGTGCTCGGCAGGCGTGTCCAGCGCCTCGAACCCGTCCGAGACGACGACCGTCTCCGCCGCGGCGACCCCGTCGCTGAGCGTGCGGAACGCCGCCTTGCGGCCACCGAACGACGCCTTGTCCGCGGACGCCTTGGCGACCCCGACCCACGAGCCGTCGGCGTCCTGCCGGGCGACGAGCTTGTAGACCATGCTCGCCGTGGGGTATCCGGAACCGGTCACGACGGAGGTGCCGACGCCGTACGCGTCCACGGGGGAGGCCGCCAGCGCGGCGATCGCGTACTCGTCGAGGTCGCTCGTGACCGTGATGCGGGTCTCGGTGGCGCCGAGCTCGTCCAGTTGCGCTCGGACCTCGGCGGCGACGGTCGGCAGGTCCCCGGAGTCGATGCGGACGCCGCCGAGCCCGGTCCCGGCCACCCGGATCGCCGTCTCGACGCCGGTGCGGATGTCGTAGGTGTCGACGAGGAGCGTCGTGTCCACGCCCATGCTCTCGACTTGAGCACGGAAGGCGTCCTCCTCGCTGTCGTGCAGCAGCGTCCACGAGTGCGCAGCGGTGCCCATGGTCGGGATTCCCCAGGCGCGGCCGGCCTCGAGGTTGCTCGTGGCGCCGAACCCGGCGATGTACGCCGCCCGTGCTGCGGCGACAGCGGAGCGCTCGGCTGCCCGCCGGGAGCCCATCTCGGCGAGAGGACGCTCGCCGGCGGCGATGCTCATGCGGGCCGCGGCCGTGGCGACCGCGGAGTCGTGGTTGAGGACGCTCAGGGCGAGCGTCTCCAGGACGACGGCGTCCGCGAACGATCCCTCGACCGTGAGGATGGGCGACCCGGGGAAGTAGAGCTCGCCCTCGCGGTAACCCCGGATCGTGCCGGTGAAGCGATAGCGCTCGAGGGAGGCGAGGGTCTCGGCGTCGACGACCCGCTCGTCGCGGAGGAAGCGCAGCTCGTCGTCGCCGAAACGGAAGTCGCGCAGCAGGCCGAGCAGGCGTCCGGTTCCGGCGACGACGCCGAAGCGGCGTCCGCCGGACAGGCGTCGGGAGAAGAGCTCGAAGACACTCGGGCGGGAGGCGGTGCCGTCCCGGAGCGAGGCGGCGAGCATCGTGAGCTCGTAACGGTCGGTGAGCAGCGCCGTCGACGTGGTCATGCGCTCAGCTTAGTGAGGCCGTGATGCACGAGGCGGCGCGCACGCGGGTAGGCTGGGGAGTCATGAACGACGCGCCCATCGGGATCTTCGACTCCGGTGTCGGCGGGCTCACGGTGGCCAGGGCCATCCGCGCCCAGCTGCCCCGCGAATCGTTCGTCTACATCGGCGACACCGCCCACTCGCCGTACGGGCCCAAGCCCATCGCCGATGTCCGGCGCTATGCGCTCGAAGTGCTCGACACCCTGGTCGACCAGGGCGTGAAGATGCTGGTCATCGCCTGCAACACCGCGTCGGCGGCGATGCTGCGCGACGCACGCGAACGCTACGACGTGCCGGTGGTCGAGGTGATCGGCCCCGCCGTGCGCCGCGCGGTGTCGACCACGAGGAACGGCCGTGTCGGTGTGATCGGCACGGTCGGCACGATCGGTTCGCGGGCCTACCAGGACATGCTCGAGGTGAACGAGCGCCTGCAGGTGTTCACCGCCGCGTGCCCCCGGTTCGTCGAGTTCGTCGAGGCCGGTGTCACCGGCACCCCCGAGGTGCTGGCCGTCGCCGAGGAGTACCTCGCGCCGCTGCGCGAGGCCGACGTGGACACGCTCGTCCTCGGGTGCACGCACTATCCGTTCCTCCGCGGCGCCATCAGCTACGTCATGGGGGAGGGCGTGACGCTGGTCTCCAGCGACGACGAGACCGCGGGCGACGTCTACCGCCAGCTCGTCCGCGGCGATCTGCTGGCGCCGGCCGATGCCACCGCCACCTACGTCTACGAGGCCACGGGCGACTCCGCCGACGACTTCACGGCGCTCGCCAACCGCCTCATGGGTCGCGAGGTGCGCGACGTGCAGCTCGTCCAGACCGGCGTCATCACGCTTCCCGATTCCGCCCTCGACGCGCGCTGAGCCCGTCGCTCCATCCCCGACCGAGAGAAGCTCATGACCGACATCGTCCGCGCCGACGGCCGTTCCACCTCGCAGCTGCGCGAGATCACCATTGAGCGCGGCTGGAGCGCGCAGGCCGAGGGGTCGGCCCTCATCAGCTTCGGCGGCACGAAGGTGCTGTGCACCGCCTCGTTCACGAACGGCGTGCCCCGGTGGCTCACCGGCAAGGGCAAGGGCTGGGTCACGGCCGAGTATGCGATGCTCCCGCGAGCGACGAACAGCCGCAACGACCGGGAGAGCGTGAAGGGCCGCATCGGCGGTCGGACGCACGAGATCTCCCGACTCATCGGCCGCGCGCTGCGCGCCGTCGTCGACACCAAGGCGCTCGGCGAGAACACCATCGTCATCGACTGCGACGTGCTCCAGGCCGACGGTGGCACCCGCACCGCGGCGATCACCGGCGCCTATGTCGCCCTGGCCGACGCGATCGAGTGGGGCCGGGAGAAGAAGTTCATCGGCAAGAACTCGACGCCGCTGCTCGACTCCGTCTCCGCGGTGTCCGTCGGCATCGTGGACGGGGAGCCGATGCTCGACCTCGCCTACGTCGAGGATGTCCGCGCCGAGACCGACATGAACGTCGTCGTGACCGGCCGTGGCCTTTTCGTCGAGGTGCAGGGCACGGCCGAAGGGGCGCCGTTCGACAAGCGTGAGCTCGACGCGCTCCTCGACCTCGGCGTCGCCGGCTGCGCGGACCTGAAGGACCGGCAGCTCGCCGCTCTGGCAGGAGCCTGAGCATGCGCGTCGTCCTGGCGACCCATAACCCGCACAAGGTGGCGGAGTTCCAGCAGATCGTGCAGCAGACACGGCCCGACCTGGAGGTCGTCGGCTACGACGGCCCCGAGCCGGTCGAGGACGGAGTGACGTTCGCCGAGAACGCGCTCCTCAAGGCGCGAGCGGCCGCCGCGCACACCGGCCTCGCGGCGCTCGCCGACGACTCCGGCATCTGCGTGGACGTGCTCGGCGGGTCGCCCGGAGTGTTCTCGGCGTACTGGGCCGGTCAGAAGAAGGACGCCGCGGCGAACCTGGAGCTGCTGCTCGATCAGCTGCGCGACATCGCCGACCGTCATCGCTCCGCGCACTTCACCTCGACGATCGCCCTCGTCCTCCCGGACGGTCGCGAGCACGTCGTGGAGGGGATCTGGCCAGGACGGCTCGCCCGCGAGGCGTCGGGAGCCGGGGGTTTCGGGTACGACCCGATCTTCATCCCGGACGGTCAGCCGGACGGCGCACAGCGCACGGTCGGGGAGTTCACGGCGGAGGAGAAGCAGGCGCAGTCGCATCGCGCGCGCGCCTTCACGGCGCTCGTGCCGCTGCTCGCCACGCTCTGATCGTCGAAGAGAAGAACCCCTGCTGACGGTGAGAATCGTTACTGTTCCCGACTAGCCGGGAACGGCCTTGTCGGGCCCACCGCCGGGCTAGCCTGGGGGCATGCACGATCATGCGCCCGCCCCTGGCGGTCTCCGTTCGGCGAGCAGCCGCCGCCTCCTCGCGATCTCCCTGACCCTCACGGCCACGGTGATGATCGTGCAGGTCGTCGGCGCCCTCCTCACCGGCTCGCTGGCGCTGCTCGCGGACGCTGCGCACATGTTCACGGACGCCTCGGCGCTCGTGATCGCACTGATCGCCGCGACCGTGGCGGCGCGCCCCGCGGACGACCGCCGGACGTTCGGCTACCAGCGGGCCGAGGTGTTCGGCGCACTCATCAACGCGGTCATCCTCATCGCCCTCGCCACGGTCGTCGCCGTGCAGGGCGTGCAGCGGCTGCTGAACCCCTCCGAGGTCGAGGTCGCGGGAGGGCTGATGCTCGTCGTCGCCGTCGTCGGCCTCGTCGCGAACGCGGTGTCGATGTGGCTGCTCAGCCGGGCCCAGCGGACGAACCTCAACGTGCGCGGCGCCTACCTCGAGGTGATGGGCGACCTGCTCGGCTCACTGATGGTCATCATCGCGGCCGGTGTGATCCTCGTGACGGGCTGGATGCCGGCCGACGCCCTCGCCTCGCTGTTCATCGCGGCGATGATCATCCCCCGGGCATTCGTCCTGCTCAAGGAGGTGTTCTCCGTCCTCGCCGAGTCGGCGCCGAAGGGCATGGCCGTCGGGGAGATCCGCACTCACCTGCTCGGCTACGACGGCGTCGTCGGAGTCCATGACGTGCACGTGTGGCAGCTCACCCGCGGAGCCCCCGTCTTCACCGCGCACGTCAGCGTGCGCCCGGACCTGCTGGCGGACGGCCGCTCGGCGGCGCTGCTGTCGGAGATGCAGGCATGCCTCGCGGATCACTTCGACGTGGCGCACTCCACGTTCCAGATCGAACCGGCCGAGCAGAGCGACTGCGAACCGCACCACGCCTGAGGGAGCCGCTCACGCCTCGACGGTGATCTCGTCGACGGTCTTGTCCGGGCGCAGACCTCGCCAGCGGGCGTGCCGGAGGATACCGTCCGGCGTCCAGTTCGCGAACTCCACCTCGCCCACGAGTTCGGCGCGCACCCACAGGGCGTCGGAGGCGTCGGGGCGGGGGACGCCGTCGAGCGGTGCGCCTGGCACCCGCAGCGGCTCCAGGCGGGCCAGGAGGTCGCGGAGGATGCGGTCCGTGAAGCCGGTGCCCACCCGGCCGATGTAGCGGAGGTCGCCACCCTCCGGGATCGCCAGGAGGAGAGAGCCGAGAGTGCCCTCGCGCTCGCCCTTCCCCGGGCGGATGCCGACGATCACCGCCTCCTGCATGCGGGTGTTCTTGAGCTTGAGCCAGGAGGGTGAGCGCTGGCCGGCACGGTACCGGGAGGCGGGATCCTTCACGACGACGCCCTCCAGCCCGAACTCCTCGCTGGCGGCGAGCGCTGCGTCCACGTCGTCGAAGACGGGAGGGACCTGGATGGGCGCGTCGACCCCCGCCACGATGTCGCCGAGCAGAGTGCGGCGCTCGCGGAGCGGCATCCCGGTGAGATCGTGGCCGTCGAGACGGAGCAGGTCGAACAGCATGTACACGACCGGTGTGCGCACGACCTCGCGCTCGATCTCCCGGGGCCGGGTGAGGTGCATGCGGTTCTGCAGCAGGGAGAAGCTCGGCCGGGCGGCGCTGTCGAAGGCGACGATCTCCCCGTCGACGATCGCCTCGTCGACGGGGAGGAACGGGGCACCGTCGGCCGTCAGCTCGGGATAGCGCGCGGTGATGTCGGTGCCGCGTCGGGCGTGCAGCGACATGTGCCCGTCGCGCCAGGTGCCGATCGCACGGATGCCGTCCCACTTCACCTCCACCCACGACGGCGTGCTGAGGCTTCGGGCGATCGCGGGGGTGCCGTTCTCGGCGAGCATCGGCGCGAGGGACGGGAGAGTGGTCCCGGTGGGGGACGCCGTCTGCTCGGCGAGCGGCCGGCCGCGACGGGTGGAGGAGGGCGCCGCCGCCCGGATCGCGGTGGCTCGAGCCGGTGTCGCGGCGCGCGCGTTCGCCGGCAGTGCAGGAGTGTCGGGGCGGAGGGGGGAGAGCGGATCGATTCCGGCGGCGGCGCGCGCGAGCACCTCGTCCAGCTCGAGGTGAGCGAGGCCCGGGTCGTCGAGCTCCTCCCAGGTGCGCGGCGCCGCGACGCCGGGGCGGGCGCGCCCGCGCAGGGAGTACGGGGAGATCGTCGTCTTCTTGCCGTTGTTCTGGCTCCAGTCGAGGAACACCTTGCCCCCGCGCACGGCCTTGGACATGACGCTCGTGGCGAGGTCCGGGTGCTCGTTCTCGATGATGCGCGCCAGCTCTTTGACCACGGCGGAGACCTCGTCGCTGGTCTGCTCGCCGGGCAGGGCCGCGTAGAGGTGGATGCCCTTGCTGCCGCTGGTCACGGGCAGAGGGTCGAGCCCCATCCCGGTGAGGAGCGTCCGAGCGATCCGGGCGACCTCGGCGCACTGCGCGAGGTCGGCGCCGGGTCCGGGGTCGAGATCGAGCACGAGACGGTCGGGACGGCCGGGGAGCCCCTCCGGGGTGAACCGCCACTGCGGCACGTGCAACTCGATCGCCGCGACCTGCGCGAGCCAGACGAGCGTGGGCACGTCCTCCACCAGCGGGTACGCCTTGGGGCCGTCGGAGTGCTGGATGTCCTGTCGCGGGATCCACTCCGGGGCGCCGGGCTCGAGCTGCTTCGTGAAGAAGGAGTCCTCGGGAGCAGCGGCGGTGCCGACCCCCTCGACCCAGCGCTTGCGGGTGACCGGGCGGCCGTCGAGGAGCGGGAGGAGGAGCGGAGCGATGGTGGTGTAGTAGGCGATGACCTCGCCCTTGGTCGTGCCCGTCTCCGGGTAGACGACCTTGTCGAGGTTGGTCACCCGCAGCCGTCGGCCATCGACCTGCACGACCTGCGCCTCTCCCACCATGGAGCCAGCGTAGTCAAGGGGTGGTCGTGACGGGTGTGGCTGGTGTCTACTGGTGTGATGAGGACGATCTGGAAGGGCGCCCTGACGTTCGGGCTGGTGAACGTGCCGGTCAAGGTGTACTCGGCGACCGAGGACCACGACGTGCCGCTGCATCAGGTGCATGAGAAGGACGGCGGTCGCATCCGCTACCAGCGCACGTGCGAGGTGTGCGGCGAGACGGTGGCCTACTCCGACATCGATCGCGCCTACGTCGACGACGGGCAGACCGTCGTGCTCACCAAGGACGACCTCGCGGCGCTGCCGGCGGAGAAGAGCCGCGAGATCGATGTCGTGGAGTTCGTGCCCTCCGACCAGGTCGATCCGCTCACCCTCGACAAGCCGTACTACCTGGAGCCCGACTCGAAGTCTCCCAAGGCGTACGTGCTGCTGCGCAAGACACTCGAGCAGACCGACCGCACCGCGATCGTGCGGTTCACGCTGCGCCAGAAGACCCGGCTCGCCGCGCTGCGCGTGCGGGGCAAGGTCCTCGTGCTGCAGACGCTGCTCTGGTCGGACGAGGTCCGAGAGGCGGAGTTCCCGTCGCTCGACGAGGACGTGCGGATCTCGAAGAAGGAGCTGGAGTTGTCCTCGTCGCTCGTGGACAGCTACTCGGCCGACTTCGATCCCGAGGAGTTCGTCGACGAGTACCAGAAGGAGCTCCGCACCCTCATCGACGCGAAGATCGAGGCCGGGGAGACGTTCGACGTGGCGGAGACCTTCGGCGGCGATGCCGAGAAGGCGGCCGACGGCGGCGAGGTCATCGACCTGATGGAGGCGCTGCGCGCCAGCGTCGCCCGCTCCAAGGAGAAGCGCTCCAAGAACGCGGGCTGATCCGCGGCCGGGTCAGTGCTTCCCGTCGCCGTCCAGGTCGGGGGCGCGATCGAACACGTCGGCGTCGAGGACGAGCTCCTCGGCCTCCTCGTGATCGGTCACGACGTCCTCTCCTGCGGCCGCGGCCTTCTTGGCCTTGTGGCGCTCGGAGAAGTAATGCCACAGGGTGACGAGCGCGGTGCCGCCGACGGCGATGAGCAGGATGATGTCGATGTACTCGACGACGAGGTGGCGGATCCACGGGATGTAGGCGATGAGGTAGCCGACCATCGTGAGTCCGAAGCCCCAGATCATCGCCCCGATGAAGTTGTAGAGCGAGTAGCGCCGCCACGGCATGTGGCCCACACCCGCGGCGACCGGGGCGAACGTGCGCACGATCGGCACGAAGCGCGCGAGGATCACGGTGAGGCCGCCGAAGCGCTCGAAGAACGCGTTGGTGCGCTCGACGTTCTTGCGGCTGAAGAGGCCGGACTCCTTGCGTTCGAAGACCGCGGGGCCGCCCTTGTGCCCGATGACGTAGCCGACCTCGCCGCCGATGAACGCGGAGAGCGCGATGAGGAGCGAGACGACCCAGATGTTCACGCCGAATACGTTGCTCGTGTGGGTCAGCAGGCCCGCGATGATGAGCAGAGTGTCACCGGGCAGGAGGAAGCCGACCAGCAGACCCGTCTCGGCGAAGATGATGAAGCAGACCACGAGGAGCGCCCACGGGCCCGCCGCCCCGATGATCGTCTGCGGATCGAGCCACGGGATGAGCGCGGTAGGGGCGTGCAGCATGCTTTCGAGCACTGGCGGGATTCCCGTCGGTCGTGAGGTGTCGGCGGTGGAGCGATGCGGGCGCCGAAGCACCCGTCGTGCGGAAGGTGGGACTTGAACCCACACGCCCTGGGGCACAGGAACCTAAATCCTGCGTGTCTGCCAATTCCACCACTCCCGCGCGGTGGCTTCAGTCTACTGACCCGCGCCCCGTTCGACCCTGGGGATCGTCCCGCAGTTCCACGCCGTCACGCCGAGCGGCGACGCTCCAGCCGGACGACGGCGACGAGGACTCCAGCCGCAAGAGCCCCGAGTCCTCCCATCGCCATGTCGCCGATGGTGTCCTCGTAGGTGACGAAGATCTCGTCGGTGACGAAGGTGCGGCCCGCCCACTCGATCATCTCCCACACGGCGCTCGCCGCGAGCCCGATCACGGTGCAGAGCACGAGGGGGATGCGGGGACGGAACGCCGGGGTCTCCTGCGCCGTGACGATGCCGAGGCGGGAGAGCACGAGGTAGCCGGTGGCGGCGAGGGCTCCCGTGCAGACGAAGTGCACGACGAGGTCCCACCCGGTGAGCGTGCGGTACAGGTCGAACACGTTGCTCGCGGCGGCGACGAGCACGATCAGGCCGATGGCGAGATCGATGCCGCCGCGCATGCCGAGGACGCGGGGGAGCATGAGGGCGGGAAGGGCGAGTGCGAGGATGCCCGCGTCGGTCGGGGTCGACCAGATCGCCGCGACGAGGACGCTGAGGACGCCGATCACGCGAACGGCGTCGGCACCGTACTCGGCGATGGAGTGCGGCGGGCGGAGGAAGTCCTCCTTCATGCGGTCTCCTCGGGTGGGATGGCGCCGGGGGCGAGGTCGATCAGGGCCTGCACGGCGAGATGATCCGACGGCCAGCCTCCTCCATACTGCCGGGCGTTGATGCCCGCCCGGCGCACGGGCAGCGCGGGGGAGGTGAGGATGCCGTCGATGCGGCGTCCTCGGCGGGGTGACCGGTAGCCGGCGAACGTGCTCCAGGCCGGTGTGCGGCGGGAGACGGCCGCCGTCCACGAGTCGCGGAGGACGTCGTCGGCTTCGAGGGCGCACCACGGTGCCGTGCCGGCGGGGGCGTTGAAATCCCCGACGAGGACGACGGGGCTCTCCGCTGCGGCGGCGACGTCGTGCACCGCCTGCGCTTGACGGAGCCGGGCCCACGGCGAGAACGCGTCGAGGTGGGTGTTGAGCACGGTGAGGGCGGCGCCGGTGCGGCGGTCGCGGAAGGACGCCTCCACCACCACCCGCGGGGAGACGCTCAGCCAGGAGCGGGAGCCGGGGCGGTCGGGGGTGCGGGAGAGCGCGACCTGTCGCCAGCCGCCCAGTTCCAGTCGGTCGGCGTCGTAGAAGAGCGGACAACCCTCGCCGCGGGGTCCGGCGAGGCGGCCGCGGCCGACGCGGTGGAACGACGGGCCGAGCGCGGCGGAGACCTCGGCAGCCTGCGCGGGCAGGGCCTCCTGTACGCCGAGGACCTCCGGCCGCTCCGCGCGGAGGAGCGCGGTGAGCCGGGGACGTCGAACCGACCAGCGGTCGGCGGGCGGCCAGGCGAGCGCGCCGAGGTCGCGGCGGATGTTGAGGGTCATGACGTGCAGCTCGGTGGTGGACGGCGATCCGAGGAGCGGCGCGGTCATCGGCGGGCTCCCGGCGCGGGGACTCCGAGGCGGTGCAGCACCCGGCGCAGCGCGAGCCGCACCCAGCGCACCGGAGGGAAGTCCTCGGGCCAGTGCACGAGGACGGTGCGAGCGCCGATCCAGGAGCGGCGGGCGAAGGAGCGTCCGCTGCCGAACGGGCGCATGGAGATGCCCATATCGGTGTGCAGGAGCCAGCGGATGCGGTGGCGCTCGCCGACATGGAAGGCGAGGTCGAGGTCGTCGTGAAGCGCGGCATCGTCGCGGTGCACCCGGTCCCGGACGGCGAGCCAGGCCGAGCGGCGGAGGGCGAGGTTCGATCCGAACAACGGCCCGTGGCCCAGGGCGGAGCCGCACACGACGACGTAGGAAAGGAGGTAGGCCGCCGCGAGGGGCCTCCGCAGGAACCGGGGACCGTCGACGAAATGCGCTCCGCCCGTCCACGCTCCGACCCGCGGATCCCGCACGTACGCGGCCGTCATCGTCTCGACCCACCGCGGCCCCGGTACCCCGTCGGCGTCGAGCCGCAGGATCACGTCGCCCGTCGCCGTGTCGTACCCGGTCGCGCTCGCGGCCGGGATGCCCGGAGTCTCGCACCGCACGACCCGTGCGCCGTGCCGGGCGGCCACCGCGGCCGAATCGTCGGTCGAGGCGTTGTCCACGACGATGATCTCGTCGGGCGGGAGTGTCTGCCGGGCGAGGGCGCGGAGGCATCGCCGCAGTTCCGCCGCATCGTCCTTGACCGGGATGACCACGCTCAGGGTCGGTTCAGGGGCGGCTGGTGTGGCGCGGTGCACGTCGTCTCCTCGCAGGTCTGCTCCTCAGCCTAGGGAGCGCGACGACGGGCGACGTACCGGTTGACACCGGGGCGGGCGGCTCGATACGGCGGCGTCAGGACGAGCCATCGATGCAGACGGCCTGCCCCTCGACGAACGTGTCGATCGCAGTCCGGCGGAGTGCCTGCTCGCGGTCGGGGTCCGCGGCGTCGCCGTTCTGGACGCCGACGCGGTAGTCGTAGAGCGCGCGCAGGTCGTCGCTTACGGCCGTCGCCGCCTCCTGTACCTCGCCGTCGACGTCGAGATCGGCGTATTCGTCCGCCAACTCCTTCAGGCGCTCGGTCTGCTCCGGAGTCGCCGTACCGCCGACCGTGTCCTGTGCGAAGAAGGCCTCGACTTCGGTGTCGACGGCGGCCACGCTCTGGCACTGCAGGAGATCGGGACCACCGGTGCAGCCGGACAGGAGGAGAACGCCGAGGAGCCCGCACGAGACAGTGAACCGCTTCATGCCTGCACCGTATCGGGTGCCGGACCGCCTCCGTTCGGAGGCCGCGCAGGGGGGTGTGGATAACTCCGCGGGCCGGGAGCTGATCGTTGCGAGGATGCAGGGATGGAGCAGCCCGCGTCGATCATCGCCGACCTCGTTCGGCGTCGGCTGCGGACCGAGGGTGTGGATCCGGCGATCGACCCAGAGCGGGCGCGGGAGGTTACAAGGGCGGAGGTGCGGCGCCACGACGATCGGGCTCTCGCGCGGGGCGGCGTGCTCGTGGAGGACGAGGCGGCGTGCGTGCGGGACGTTCTCGCGGCGGTGAGTGGGTTCGGCGCTCTGCAGCCCCTGCTCGACGACCCCGGCATCGAGGAGGTGTGGATCAACGGAGACGGGTTCGTGCATACCGCGCGGGGTGGTGTGGCGGAGCGGACAGCGCTGCGGCTGGACGAGGCGACGGTGCGGGATCTGGTGGAGCGCATGCTGCAGGCGACGGGGCGGCGCGTGGACATAGGGCAGCCGTTCGTCGATGCCTCGCTGCCGGACGGTTCGCGGCTGCACGTGGCGATCGCCGATGTCGTCCGCGGGTCGTGGGTGGTCAACATCCGCAAGTTCCTTCCCGGGCACCGCTCGCTCGACGCGCTGACGGCGCAGGGCGCGCTGACTCCTGATGCCGCGCATGCCCTGGGTGAGGCGATGCGGGCAGGTGCGTCCGTGATCGTGTCCGGGGCGACCCACGCGGGAAAGACGACCATGCTCGGCGCGTTGCTGGCCGCCTGCGCGGCGGACCAGCGCATCATCACGGTCGAGGAGACATTCGAGCTCGCGGTGGACGGCCCCGATGTGGTCGCGCTGCAAGGGCGTCAGCCCAGCCTCGAAGGCACGGGTGAGATCACGCTGCGGCGGTTGGTGAAGGAAGCTCTGCGGATGCGACCGGGCCGGCTCGTGGTCGGAGAGGTGCGCGATGCGGAGGCCCTCGACCTCGTGCTGGCACTCAACACCGGCGTCCCCGGCGCCTGCACTGTCCACGCCAACTCCGCTGTGGAGGCGCTCGACAAGCTGTGCCTGCTGCCGCTCCTCGCCGGGCGGAACATCGACCGCGGCTTCGTCGCTCCGGCGATCGCGTCGTCGGTCGATCTCGTCGTCCACTGCGCGCGCGATGCGGCAGGCCGACGATACGTCGAGGAGATCGTCGCCCCGACGGGTGAAGTGGTCCAGGGACGGGTGCTCAGCACTCTGGTCTTCGGCGCCGCCGCACACCGGCCGCTGCGGTCGACCTCGGTCGGTTCGGGGGTCCTCGGATGACGATCCTTCTCGGCGCGACGCTTGCGGCCGGCGTGCTCCTGACCCTGTCGCCATGGCTGTGGCCGAGGGGAGAGCGCTCCACCTCCACGGCGCACCGCGGACGCCTGGTGCGTCTGGCGGGTGAGGCGGGGTTCCCGTCTCTGCAGACCCGCTCCCTCGTGATCGGCATCGCCGGCGCCGCCCTCGGTGCGGCGTCCCTCGTCTGGCTCGTCACGGGGAGTGCCGCGCTCGCGGTCCTCGCCGGGATCGCCGGCGGGACCGCGCCGATCGCCTACCTGCGCGGCCGACGACTGCGGCTGCGGCGTCTGCGTCGGCAACTCTGGCCCGATGTCTGTGACCTGCTGATCGCCGCGATCCGCGTCGGCCTGTCGCTTCCGGATGCGGTGGCCACCCTCGCCGAGTCGGCGCCCCCGGCGCTCCGCCCCGCATTCGGCGTGTTCGCCCGAGACCTGCGGAGCAGTGGACGGTTCGACGCGAGTCTCGACCGGTTGAAGGTCGTCCTCGCCGATCCGCTCGGGGATCGGATCATCGAGACGCTGCGGATGGCGCGGCAGGTCGGCGGCACCGAGCTCATCGGCGTGCTGCGGGCGTTGTCCTCATCCGTCCGTGCTGACGCGGCGCTCCGCGGCGAGGTCGAGGCGCGGCAGTCGTGGATCCGGGGAGCCGCCGTCCTCGGAGCCGTGGCGCCGTGGATCATCCTCACCCTCCTGATCCTCCGTCCGGAGGGGGCGAAGGCGTACAGCACACCGGAGGGCATCGTCGTGATCGTCGTGGGCGCGGTCGTCTCGGTCGTCGCGTTCCGCCTCATGATCCGCATCGGTCGGCTGCCCGAGCCCCGTCGGTGGTTCGGGTGAGTGGGCTCTCCGCGCTGGCCGTGGCCGTGCTGCTCGGCGGGGGATTCGCCGCGGGTGTCCTCTCGCTTCTGGCGGGCCTCCCGCGGTGGCGGGCAGCGTCGCTCGCGTCGCGGATCGCGCCGTACGTGCGGGACGTCGTGGACGACGAGGTGTTGCCGCGCGACGCCTTCACCCGGCCCGGCACCCTGCCTGCCGGAGGGTTCCGCCTCGGTGCGCGCGGTGCGAAGACGCTCGACCGTCTGCTCGGCGGGACGGAAGCTCTCCGACGGCGGCTCGCTCAGGCGGGGTCGGCATTCGATCCCGTCGCCTTCCGCGGTCGTCAGCTCGCGGTGATCGTGGGCGGAATCGCTGCCGGAGCGCTCGCCGTCATCGTTCTCGTCGTGATCGGTCGGTGGTCGCTTCCGGTCGGGTCGATCCCGCTCCTCGCGGGAGCGGCGGCCGGTGTGGGGTACGACATGCGGCTGTCGGCGCGGGTGCGGGCACGGAAGGTGCGCCTCACCGAGGAGTTGCCGACGACCCTGGAGTTCCTGGCCCTCTGCCTCTCTGCGGGCGAGGGCTTCCTCGACGCCGTGAAGCGCGTGGCCGGCGTGGGGTCGGGGGAGCTCACGGTCGAGCTGCGTCGCGTGATCGTGGAGGTCGGGACGGGGTCGTCCCTCGCCGACGCGCTGGCCGCCATGGCGGGTCGGCTGGAGCTTCCGGGGCTGACCCGAGCCGCGGACCAGATCGTCGCCGCGATCGAGCACGGAGCACCCCTCGCCGCGGTGCTGCGCGCGCAGGCCGATGACACCAGGGAGGAGGCCAAGCGCACGCTCATCGAGCAGGCCGGACGGAAGGAGATCTTCATGCTCCTGCCATGCAAGATGGTCTAAGTATACTTTTCCGCAAAGCGTCGACGGTATGTGTATATGTAGCGGGCGCCGACACGCAGACCAATGGCTGAACCTGTGAGGCGTACAGGTTGGAGGCGTAGCGTCGGGCTATGGAGACACAGACACGAACGAGCGGTGCAGATACCGCGACGCTGGGCCTGGGATCGGTGCTGGTAGGTTCGTTGCCTGCGGCGCTGATGACTGATGAGGCCCCGGATCGTTACACGGTGGAGGCGGTGTTCACGCGCCGCCCCGAACGGGACGAGATCACGGAGATATTGGGGAGCGGAACACGGGAACGTCTTGCGAGGGCAGGGTATTCGACTGTTGAGTTGACGATCTCGGATCGTCGATTGGAGATCGCGAACACGAATCTTGAGGAGTTGCGTGACGGTCTCGGTGGCGTGCTCGCTAACCGGCTGGCCGAGATCAGCGAGGATGTCCGTGCGAAGCAGGATGCGGCGGCGGTCCGGTTCCGCGAGGCGGCTATTGGTGAGCAGGATAGAGCGGCCTCTGTCGCGGCTCTGGCGGAGTCGGTGACCTTCCACACCTCTGCGGATGGAGTGTCGGGGTCCGGGTCGGATCAGCGATCCGCGGCGACCGACGATCGTGCCCGTATCGACGACTGGACTGACGAGGGGGGTCACGGGCGTTGATGACGACCGTGACCTTGGGATGTGGGGCGCATCATGGATGGGTTTCGTTCGACCACACCGCGTTCAGAAGATCGGCAGCGCACCCGGAGTGGGAGTGAGTTCACGGCCCTGGCGAAGACGATCCGGGATCAGGGGCTTCTGCGTCGCCGGTATGGGTATTACTGGTCGAAGCTGATCGGTCTACCCCTTGTACTCGCCGGTGGTCTGCTGGCGTTCGTGTTGATCGGTGACACCTGGTGGCAGTTGCTTACGGCGGCGTTGTTGGCTGTCGTGTTTACGCAGATAGCCTTTCTCGGGCACGACTCGGCGCACCGACAGATCTTTGTCTCGGGCAAGTGGAATGACTGGGTGAGCCTCGTCCTCGGCGACCTGCTGGTGGGGATGAGCTATGGATGGTGGCAGCACAAGCACACCCGTCACCACGCGAATCCGAACAAGCTGGGGGCCGATCCAGACATCGAGTTGCCGGTGATCGTCGTCGCGCCAGAGCGTGCGGTGTCGAGAGGGCGGGTCATGTCGTGGCTGCGGTCGCATCAAGGGATCTTCTTCTTCCCGATATTGCTCCTGGAAGGTGTCTCGCTGCATGCGTCCGGGGTGCGTCGGGTGGTCACGCGCGGGCCGTTGAGCAGGCGATGGGTCGAGATCGGGTTCCTCCTGGTCCGTCTGGTCGGTTTCCCGGTGCTCGTCTTCCTCGTGCTGTCGCCGGGCATCGCGTTCGTGTTCCTCGCGGTGCAGCTCGGGCTCTTCGGGTTCTACATGGGTGTCTCGTTCGCCCCGAATCATAAGGGGATGCCGATCGTGCCGAGCGATGCGAGCTTCGACTTCCTTCGTCGTCAGGCGATGATGAGCCGAAACGTCCGCGGCGGTCGTCTGCTTGACACGGCGATGGGCGGGTTGAACTATCAGATCGAGCATCATCTGTTCCCGTCGATGCCGCGCCCTCATCTGCGCAAGGCAGCGCCCATCATCGCCGCCTACTGCCGAAGTCATGATGTGCCGTATGTGCAGACCGGGCTACTGGCGTCGTATGCGATCATCGTGCGGTACATCAACCGCGTCGGACTCGGGGAACGCGACGTGTTCACCTGCCCCCTGGTCGAGCAGCGCCGCTACGTCACCGCAGTCCCGCAGTGAGCACGCACGACCACCCGGCAGCTGGGCGAGGGCACGCCGCCGTCGTCTACAACCCTGTCAAGACCTCGCTGGGGCGGCTTCACCCCGCGGTCGCGGAGTGTGAGGCCCAGCACGGCTGGGCGCAGACGCGCTGGTACAAGACCCGCAGCGACGACGCAGGCCGGGCCGCCGCGGAGCACGCTCTCGCTGCTGCTCCGGCGGTGGTGATGGTCGCGGGCGGCGACGGTACGGTCCGAGCCATCGCGGAGGTGATGCAAGGGACGGGCATCCCGGTCGCGCTGGTTCCCCTGGGCACCGGCAATCTCCTTGCTCGCGATGTCGGTTCGCCGATCAACGACATCGCCGCCTGCATCTCCGCTGCGTTCTCGGGTGAAGACCGGTCCGTGGATGTCGGGGTGGCTGAGCTCGAGGACGAGAGCGGCGCCCGGCGTTCGCATACGTTCATGGTCATGGCGGGCATCGGGCTGGATGCGGAGATGGCGGAGAGCACGAGTACGATCGCGAAGAAGCATCTCGGCTGGTTCGCGTACGTCACACCGATCGCCCGCTCGGTCATCGCGAACAAGCTCTTCCATCTCGACTACCGAATCGACGGCGGTCGGGTGAGGTCGACCCGGGCGCACACGGTCATCGTCGGCAATTGTGGAACCCTGACAGGGAACATGTTGCTGATCCCCGCTGCAATTATCGACGACGGGCTGTTGGACGTCGTGATGATGCGCCCGACAGGGCGCTTCGGATGGGCGCGGATCGGCACCCGCCTCACCCTGCAAGGCCTCGCCCGCCGTTCCCTGCTCAGCCGCAGATTCCTCCAGCAGGCGCCCGACCTTCACGCACTCGCCTACGTACAAGGACACCGGTTCGAAGCCCGGTTCGACGCTCCTCACCTCATCGAACTCGACGGCGACAGCTTCGGTCACATCACCCGTGTTCGAGTCAGCGTCCGCCCAGGCGCCCTGCAAGTGCGAGTGTCGGGCCAAACCAGGTCGGTGGAGAAGAGCAGCATGGCGCAACAGTGGCCGTCACGCCCGTAGAAAGCCCAGAAGCATGAACCGCGCTCTGTGGGCCCCGGGCGCGGGGACTACGCCTTGGTGCGGTTGGCGCGCTGCCGGAGTATCCCGAAGATCAGGGTGCCGATGAAGAGCACGATTCCGATGATGGCCAACCAGAGCAGGCCCTCGAACACGAATCCCACGATCGACAGCACCACCCATGCCACAAGCAAAATGAGAAGAACTGTCCACATGTCGCTCACCCTACGCTCAATCGCCCGAGAATACCGGTGATCAAGGACATTGCCTCTGCGCGATCTGTCCGTGCCCGCGGCTGACCGGAGGATTCATAGCACGGAGTGACATAGTAGAGGAGTGCTCCGCCTCGGTGATGGCATACCGATCCGAGGAGAAGGGGCGTTCATGCCCGCATGGTGGGAACAACTTCTACACATCACAACCGGTCACATCAGCCGCCACGACGAACTCCCCGATCTCCGGCACCTTCCGACGCGGCCTGTCGTGCTGGAACGAACCCACTACCTCGTGAACGATCGCGAACGCGACAGCCAAGCGCCTCGCACCTACGTCCTTCGCACCCAGCCCCGCACACGACGAGCCCCCGCCGGGGTCGCCGTCACCTCCAACGGACGCGGCGTCGGACATCTGCCCGCCGATGCAGCAGACGCTATAAGCCCGCTTCTCGATGAGCTCGGCGGAGCGGCAATCGTCAACGGTACCGGACCGAAGGCCGGAAGCATCCGACTCCGGATCGACCTGCCAGCCCCTGATGCAGTCGGCGAGTTCATCCGGACGCGCGCCAGCACGCTCGACTGTCCTGATTCACTACCTACTCCGAGACGATGATGCAGGCTCCTCGACTAAAGACGCTGGCCACCTGCGATGATCAGTCCATGGATGTCGCTGCGTTTGTTGTCTCCATCATTGCCGTTCTCATCGCTGGGGCCGGGACTCTCCTGTCCAACAAGCGATCGAAGGAAGCTCTGCGGGAGTCACGCAAGGCGGTCACGACTGCGCTCTGGTCTGCCCTGCAGGAAGCGATACAGCGGCTCGTCGCGTTCGATCCAACCATGGAGCCGGTGGGGGAGCGCCTCGCGAACCTGCGCATCGCCATGATCGACCTGGCGGACGAGTACACCGACTGGGAAGGCCTCGACACATGGCTGGAGGCGGAGCGTGCCCTGGGAGCGACCATTGCGCGTCAGGTCATGGAGGCGGCGCAGCCGGGTGACAGTGTGGACCAGCGCCTCAAGAATCTCGACCCGCTTATGAGCTGGACGCAGGCGCTCAGCCAGAACGTGCGGCGGTTCCGGGCCACCGGGTACGACGCGACGACGCTTGCCAAACTGGAATCACACGCGCGAGACCTCATCAGGCAGATTCACGAGCGCCACGGGTGGGAGTTGCCGCCTACCTCGAACCCGCGCCTGGGGCCTTTGGACTAGTACATGGTCAAGCGGCCCTGAGGCGCTGCTGCACCTTTGCCACGGCGTTACCCGTCCAGGGCTTGCCGGTGGCGGTGGTGAGGCCCTCGGCGTTGAGGGTCTCGGCGGTGGCTGCCAGCGTGTGAGCAGCGCGCAGGGCCAGCAGGCGCGCCTCCGTGGCCCCCGGCAGCACGGACACTCGGCCCATGTGCTTCCCGGCCCGCTTCGCCGCCTGCATGGCGGCGCTGGTGCGCTCCCCGATGACCTCGCGCTCCCACTCGGCTACCGACATCATGACGTTGGCTACGAGCTTGCCTGTGGGGGTGCTGGTGTCCACACCGAGGTCAATAGCCACGACGGCCCATTTGCGCGCAGCAGCCCGCTTGAGGATGCCCGAGAAGTCATGCACGCTGCGGCTCAGGCGGTCGAGCTTGGCAACCACGATGCCGTCAACGTCGCGGCGCTTGGGCGGGACGTGCAGCCGTGTGAGCGCGGCCTGTAGCTGCGGGCGCGCCAGTGACTTGGCGCTGAGGCCTTCATCCACGTACCAGACGACGTCCCACCCGTGCGCGTCGGCGTACCGCTGGATGGTGTCACGCTGGGCGTCCAGCCCAAGGCCGCTGCTGGCCTGCTCCTCAGTGGACACCCGCAGGTAGCCGATCATGGTGGTCATGGTCAGCGGGTGGCCTTCGTGGCGGCGGGCTTCTTGGCCGGTGCGGCCTTGGCGATGGGCGCAGGGGCACCCTCCCGGCAGCCGTCACAGAAGTCGATGCCGTGGGTGTAGTAGGCCGCTGACTGTGTGGGCGAGTGGACGATGGTCTTGTGCTCTTCACAGAACGTGATCCACTTGCCGCCCTCGGGGTCAGCCCCGAACTCGACGGCGGTTGCGACAGTGAGCTTTTCCCCAGTGGCGCGGATGGTGCGTGTGAACATGGTGGCCTCCTTAGCCGTTCGAACATTTGTTCGATACATGAACCTTAACACTGAAGGGTCCCCTTCATGCACAATCTGCTCAAAGGTGATGCCCGCTACTATGCAATGTGATGACAGAGTAAGACAGCCGCAGGTACGCCGAAGGCTCCCCAGTGTGTGACCAGGGAGCCTTCGGTTGCTGGGCATGCACACCCAGCGGGACGCGGCGAAAGAAGTCAACAACCGCGCCCGGTCATGAGGTCAGACGTTCGGCGCCGCGTACGTCATCTGGTTGGACAGGTTGTATGCGCCGCCGCTGGTGTTCGCCTCGACGTAGGCGAGCGCAGCCGCAGCACCCGCCGTCTCCGGGAACGCGGTCTGCCACGTCTCGACCACTCCGGACATGCCCGTGTTGCGAGCGCGGTTGCCGATGGCGTGCGCCATTTCAGCGTCACCGTTGGCGATGGCGTCGTTGAGCATGTCCACCGCCTCCTGTTGGTCGATGATCTTGCGGGCACGGTCGGCGGCGTCACGGCGCAGCATGACCGAGTTGGCGTCGCTGGGCTGCGTACCCCGGAACTCCTTCTCGACCTGGTCGTGCAGGTTCTTGACGAACGTGTCCTGCTCGGCCCTGATCTCGTCGAGCTTCTAGCGCGTGTCCTTGTCCAGCGCGGCCAGGTGCTCCTTCTTGGCGAGGTCGCTGGTCATCGGGTCGGCCTTGATCTCCTGGAGGGCGACGCGGTGCGCTTCCTTCACCTGCGCGGCCTGAGCCTTGAAGCCGTTGAGGGCAGCGGGGAGGGTCTGCTCGACGGACTTGGCGGTTGACTTGCTCATGATGTTTCTTCCTTCTGTGTGATGGGTGCCGTGGATACCGCCCCGGCGTCGGTGGTTGATGTGTGTGGGCGACCCCTGCCCCGTCCGGCGCGGTCGATGCCAGCCCAGAAGCCGGAGTCAACTCGTGAAGCGACGGCGTAGTGGTTGCACAGGTCACGGATGGGACAGCGCGCACAGATTGATGCACACACCGCGCGCTCTAGCTCGGTCCGAGATTCGGCCGTAAACACGTCGTGCCCGCTGCAAGGTGGCGCGTAGCGTTCCAGCACCGCCTTCAGGTCTTCCCATGCGTCATCAGTGCTCATGGCCGTCCTCCTGCGTGCTGCTGTGAAACGCCGTACAGCCGTGACGGTGTTTCATTCCTCGACCGCCTCCCGCGCAGTCGGGTTGACGACGACCGAATCAGGGTCGATGTCATCGGCAGCGACGATCGTGCTGTCATCCAGTTCGAGCGCCTGCACGCCGTCGAGTTCGCCCACGGCCCAGACGGTGCCAGCGTGAAGCACGTTCATGCCGGTGTCGTACGAGATGCGGGTGATCATGTCGGGGTAGACGAGCGGACGGCATCCCTCGCGAAGGCGGAACAGCACTTCATCGTCAACGCGGATGGTGATGGTGTGCTCAGTCATGGCGCTTGCCTGCCTTCCGGGTGGTCGATGACGTGCGACGCGTGCCCGTGGCCCTGCGGGGGCGTACATAACCCCCTGGGTTGGCTGAGTTGCCTGAGTTGCTATCCAACTCACTAAACTCACCCAACTCAGGGGTATATATGGCCGTGTAGCGCCCGGTGTCGTCTTTGGACGCGAGGTCACGCGCCGACAGGCGAACCAGCGCGTTACGGACGGTTTGCAGCTTGGCGTGACCGTCGTAGAGCTCGTAGGCCTCGGCGGGCGTCAGCGGGCCATGCTCCTTCAGGAGTTCGAGCATCTTGTGGCCGACCTTGCCCTGCCGCTCGACCCGCTCCCTCACCTGACGCTCCTGCGCAGCCAGCCGCGCCTTCCCTGCGCTGCGGCCGTCGAACGTCCACACGACGCCTTTCAGCGTCATCCCGAACCGGGCATCCTCGACGTCGCGGCTGTTGCGGATGAGCGTTGCTTCGGGCTTCTGCCGGTCGGGCCTGTCCATCACGAAGATCCCATCAACGGCACCCGTGAGGCCGTGCGTCCCGGACGATGAATCGACGCTGTCGCCGGACTTGTCCTTGCGGTTGTGATGCACGATCAACACGGACGCGCCGGGGTCGTCGGCACACAGCCTCTGGATGGGCTGCAAGGTGCGCTTCTCGTGCAGCATCGGGGCCAAGTCACGCGGCTTCGGCCCCATCACTTCAGACAGGGTGTCGAGGATGACCAGAGGTGACTGCCCCTTGTGCCGCTCCATGAACGCACGCATCACGGCAAGGGCCGTGTCAGGGTCGGTATGGAACTCGAACGTGGAGGGCACCGACGTGAGGCCGAAGTCGGTCAGCCGCTTGGCCAGCCGGCGATCACCTGACTCCAGGTCGAGCAGCAGCACGGGGCGCGCTGCGACCCTGATCGAACCGAACGCCTTGCCGCCCCGCGCGCAGGCAATGGCCAGCATGAGCGATAGCAGGCTCTTGCCGATCTTGGGTGCGGCGACCAGCAGGTGGCATCCATCAGGGATGACGTCGGGCACGATCCAGTCCAGGATGGGGAAGTCCTGCCTGAGTAGGTCGGCTACCGAACGGGGCATGGGCGGAGCTGCAAGCCGCTCGGCCTCTTCCTCTGACAGCAGGTCAGCTTCCGGCACCCGTGGGGTGGTCGCTTTCTTGCGGGGGGTCATGCGTGCTGCTCCTTCCGGGCCGACAGCACTACGCGCTCGGCCTCGCTGCGGCTGAAGCCGTTGTCCTCTGCGGCGTCGATGAGTAGTTCCAGCCCGCGGTCGCCAACCCCGGCCTCGTGCGCACGGCTGGCAGCCCAGAACAGCCCGTCGTGACGCTCACCCGATTGCAGGCCGCGCACGAATGACGCGAGCGCCACGGGGCTCGCAGCCGTGGGGGTCTTGGGCTTGGAACCCCTGCGGGGCAGCATCAACTTGATGACCTCGCGCGGCAGCGTGGCCACATCGCGCGTCACCCATCGGTAGGGACTGCCCGAGGCCGGGTGGATGCTGGGCGGCATCACCATGTAGCCGTTGATCTTGACGTCGATCCCGCGCGGCACGCTGCCCCTGTACGGCTGCACGAACGGACGCATGTAGTACAGGTGACGCCCGCCGTCGCGCCTGCCGCTGACCACTTCCAGCGTGGGCGGAAGCTCCACCCCGGCGCGCAACTCGAGGTCTCGCAGGCTGCCCCCGTTGCGGGGATCAACGTCGAGCACGATCAGGCTGCGGGGAACCGGGGCGCCGATGTTGTAGTCATGGTCAGCCCACCACTTGCGGATCGTGCGCCGGTCGGTGGTGGCGTCAAGGTGGCCGTGAGGCGTAACGGGCTTCTTGCCGTCTAGCGGCAGCACGGCCCATCCGGCTTCGGCGAGTTCAAGCGCGGCGCGCAGCATGCGGCTCACCATGGGGTCACCCCCAGCGGGATCGGCAGCAGGTGCGGGTCGCCGGCAAGCCAGTAGAGGACGCCGTGGCACTCGTGATCGTTCAGGTGCCCGTCAACGTCTTGCAGGTGCCAGTCGTGCGCGGCGTAGAGGAGCTCCAACCCCCAGCGCAGTTCATCCGGCGACCAGAACCCAACGAGCTCCCATACGGGTCGTTCACCCGGCTCACCGTAGATGTGTATGAACCCCCAGGGGTGAGGCGTGAGGGGCGCGATGCCAGCGGGTTCTGCGAAGGGGCGGAACCACTTCGGGACGGGGCCGCTGCGCAGCACGGTCAGTTCTTCGGAGCGCGATAGCCTCCGCTTGCTCGGGTACCTGACCAGGATGCTCATCGCGCACCCCGCAGCAGACCTGCCAGGCGCTTGACCTGTACAGGGGTGAGCGGTGGCGCTACTGCTAGCGCACGCTCGATCGCATCAGCAATCTTGGCTTCAGCCAGGTCGCGACGGCCCTTGGCCTCCCGCTGTGGGTCAGCCACCCTGCGCCCGACCATGATGTCGGACTGCGCCTTGGCGCGGGTTGGAGAATTGGAACTAGACAACGGAAAACTCCCCACGGAGTCAGGTCAGCGCTTGGCTGACTAACTGACTCCCGGTGAGGAGTTGGAATGTGACCTTGCTTTTGTATCCCGCCGATCACCAGCGGCTATTCAGTTGTATGTGCTGAGCCTACAGGGCTAGTTCGCCCGTAGCCTGCGCCCGGGCGAGGCTCGCCTGCAAATCCTCGTGACGGGGCTGCTCATCACGGCCGCACGAGCACTTGAAGCGCGGCGTGGGGTAGCCGGTGAGCGCACCATCCGCGCCCGCCTGGATGAACCAGTCACGGTCTGACCCGAACTGGTCAATCCGCTCCCACACGTCGTCCGACTCAGACCAGCGGTACTGAGCGACGATGCGCGAAGGGTGGCTCCCGTGGCGCTTGGTGCCTCGACAGACCACCTTGATAGTGGATTGCATGTTTGCTATTATGCCCCGCCGAGCGGCGAGCGCTGCAATTCGCCCCCTGCGGCGTGTTTGGCTCTCAGGCGTGTGTGGCCCCAGGGCTAGGGGGTTAGGGCTGCGAGGGGACGCTAGACCACTCAGAGGGCGCTCAGAGCCGCTCGCATCGGCCCTAGCTGCGCCACACGATGCGGATTAGGTCGGGGTCGAACGCCCTGCCGCTGCCCTGCGGCTCGATCACCACCACGGCCAGCGCGTCGATGATCGCGCGCCGGTTGTCGATGTGCAGCCCCGCCCACGTCTGCCGGGCCAGCGGCCCCACCACGTCCACCGGCACCCGAGCGGGCATCGACTCGGCCACGGTGCGCTCGTGGGTGGTGCGGTCTGCCCGCAGGCGCTCGGTGATGCGGCGCAGCTGATCGCCGGTGAGCACGCCCTCGGCGAACTGATCGGCAGCCGTGGCTAGGCGTGCGTCAATGGCCTCCATGGCGTCCCGCGCCTCCTGCGCTGCGCCCGCATCACCCTGGCTGAATAGCTGCGCGGCATCTGGCCGCTCAAGGCGGCGCAGGATGACCTCGGTCACGAACTCATCCACCGGTTCCTGGATGCGGCGCACCTTGTGACAGGTGCCGCAGGCATACGCGGCCTTGACCGGCTTGGACTTCTGCCCGGGCTTCGGCGTCCACCCCGGTATCCGCTTCATCCGGCCACCCAGGGAGTCACCGCAGCGGCCACACACGGCTAGCCCTGATAGCAGGTGAACCGGGGTGCGCCCGCCTGTGCCCTGCGCTCGGTTCGGATCCGTGAGCAGCGCCTCAAGCCGTGCGTGCGTGTCCTCGTCGATGATCGCCGGGTGCAGCTCGGGGTTGAACGTGCCGACTACCTTGCCCCGGTGTGTGCGCAGGCCAGCGAGCGACGGGCGGCGGATGAGCTGCCGCAGCGTAATGCCCTGCCAAGGAGCACCAGCGGGGGAGGGGACACCGCGCGCGTTGAAGTCGGCAGCGATGCCCCGCAGCGAGTCCCCAGACAGCACCCGGCGCGCAGCCTCACGGATGACCACGGCCTCAGCCTCCACGATCACATCACGCCTGTCCTCTCGTCGGTAGCCGTAGCCAGGGCGCGCGGTTGGGAGGCCGTCAGCGGCGCGGGCATCTGACGCCGCCAGCTGACGTCGTGCCTTGCGCCTGGACTCGATGCGGCCCATTGCTGCGCGTACCGTGGACATGAACTCGCCCGAGTCGGTAGCCGGGTCGACATAGCCATCACGCGCGGTGTCCCACACCACCCCGGCAACCTCGCACGCGGCGTGCAGCTCTAACTTCTCTTCGACGCTGCGTGCTAGGCGCTCTTCCTCAGTGGCCACGATGACACGCCAAGGGGCACCGGTCTCAGCATCGGCAAGCATTCGCTCGAAGTCAGGGCGCTCCTTGTGCCCCAGCGCGCTGATGCCGTCGTCGGTGTAGCGCGCGACGATGCGGTAGCCACGAGTGGCGGCGTGTTGCTCGTTCTGTACGTGCTGGTCGGCCACCTTGTCACGGGTGCTGACCTTCTCGCTGATGCGCGCGTAGCTTGCTGCGGGAATAAGTGTCACAGGGAAAGGTTACTACCTAATGCTATGCCCGTTGGTCTTCCTCATCCTGCCGTTGTCCGTCGTGTTCGCGATCTACCCTGGCCTGTTCATCCTGCGGCTCGGCATCGGATGAGTGGTCGTCGGGGGAGGCCGTGGGGGCTTACCTTTTGTCTATGGGAAGTCTCGAGTACAACAGCTCTCGTCCGCCGATCGAGGTCGACGACACCGTGCTGGCGCATCTGAAGATCGTGATCTCCACGAAGCTCCGTCGCCAGGAGAGCTTCATGATGACGTGGCCGTCGGGGAAGAAGAGCCCTGGCCGACTGTCCGCGTGGATGCACCCGGCGATCCCGCTGGTGCTCGAGTTCGACGCCGAGCCGCCGCCGGCGATCGATCCGGCCCGGGTCAGTCACATGATGGAGCGGCTGAACGCCCGCGGTGAGCTCGTCATCGACGAGTTCACCTCCTGATCCCGCGGCGGCGCTCCGCGACGCTCAGACGTCCCAATCCGGCAGTCCGCCGAGGTCTGAGGCGAGGCTCCCCTCGTCGGAGGCCTTGACCTGGAAGAGGAAAACCCGCGAGGTCGGGTGGACGAGCACGCTCGCCAGGCCGTCCGACGTGGCGAACGAGACGAAGGTGGGTTCAGCGCGCGCGGCGGCCTCGATCCTCTCTCGGAGGGCGGCGACATCGGTGCCGCGGGGCAGGGGATAGGTGAGCCCGTCGATCTCGACTCTGGCCCGCATCTCATCGTCAGGTCCAGGGCGCATGCGTGACAGGCTATCCCTCGTCGGGATGACCGGACCCGGGGTTGTGCGATTCGCGTGACGGGAGTACAGGGCCTCGCCGCTTCGCCCTCCGCGCGCCGATGACGATGACGATGACGGCGACGAGGATCACCACGCCGACGACGATCGCGATCAGCACCGGAATCGACGGCAGCAGGGGGTTGGGCTCCATAGGCGGGAGCCTATTGCGTTCCGGCGGTTCCGATAGGCAGTGACGCACTCCGCCCGGATGCACCGTCTCGGCATGAGCGGCCTTACCTCGAGATCCACCTCACACCGTCGATGTCGGGCGGTAACCGAGTTGCAGCGTTCGTCTCGAGCTCTTCTACCAGGGGAATGAGGACTTCCCAGAGCGCCCAATGCTGCGGTGTACCCGTTTCTCCTGGTGTCTTGTTCTTACTGCGCATATGGGCCGGAAGTGGCGTACGCCAACCGAAGCGCGACCCGGCGGAGTCTGTAACGTGCAGCGTCAACGACTCGCCGTCGGCTTCCAGATGCGTCAACTCGAGTTCCGCCGGCACCACGATCGTCCCGTGCGCCTTATCCCATTCTTCGCGGACCGCTGAGAGAAAGGTCTCTGCATTCACGTCGCTACCCATGCGTAATGCTGCCCTTCATCCCGCAACGTTAATGACCCACTGGGGGCACACCGTGACGCCCATACAGTATGCCGTGATAAGTCCCTTTTGCTTGCCGTCGCTCATGCGGGCGTTCTCGATCACCACTTTCACTGTCATCGAGCGCTTCGGCTTGCAGGAACCGATCCAGCACTCCCATTCGATCGCGTCCGTCAAGTAAATGATGGAGGTGCCTTGAGTGACGCGGCCGCCGGTCGGCCTCGGGAACTTTGTGGTCTTCTTGATCATGTTGAGGTTGACATGATGCTTGTTCTGAACCTTGGTGAGACCCCACGTGGTTCCGTTGCCCGCGCGAGCAACGATCGGCTTTGCAATGTTATCGGTCCACGTCGAGACGATCCGATAGGCCGTGTCACCCGCGGCCATCGCTGCGCGGTCTTTTGCTGACCCACTCGGCATCTTGCTCGAGTCGTAAGGGGCAGCCAATGGAGTGTCCGAGGCCTCGAGGGATTCCACCTCGGCGATCTGGGCTTCTACGTCGGTTTGCGCGGCCGTGCCAGCGCTGTCTGTCGGCACGAAGCCGAATGTAGTGATCGTCGTCCGCTCGGACTCGTCGGGTGCTTTAGCCGCTGCCGGCGCGACGCCTGTTCCCAGCATCGCGACGATAGCAACCAACGCCATCCCTGCACGCCATCCCCACATCTCCGAACCCCCATCATCGCTATATGGCTCGCACCTGCGGGCCAGCGTCACAGTAACCTCGGAGCGATGAGGTGTCTGTCCCCTTTTTGGGGGACACAAGACAAAAGACACAAGATGAGCCACTATGTGGCAGTCCATGAGGATCTGTCGGCGAGCACGTCATCGCGTCCGGCCGTGGACGTGTGGCGCCTCCGTGGCTAGGCGAGCTTCGGCATGGCGCGAGATGCACGCGAACAACACGGGTGCGCTCGGTGACTTCTGGCACGATCTGGCAAGCCGGCTCCGGCTCGGACAAAGACCGCCTCGAACTGGTATCGCCGCGTGAGGGCGCGGGTCACCCGCACGGTCCTGTGGATAATGTCCGCGCCGCGGCAGGTCTTCGATGCACACTGGCCGCATGATCTCTCGTGCGCGCTCGATGCTCCGTGCCTTCAACGACGACGAACGGGGAGACGTCCCGGGCTGGGTGCTCGTCACTCTGATGACCGCGGGGCTACCGGTCCTAACGGCGAGCGGGCTTTTCGGCCTTCTGGCCTGCTCTCGGGAGGGTTCGCGGCCTCGACTTCTCCCGTTCCCGTGCGCGGGCGCGCGGTTCAAGTTGTACTCGTGGGGTTGGGCCCCTCGCCTGTCCGCTTAGCGTGTCCCTGTCTAACGTCGGTTAGTACCCAATATGCTCCCCAGCGTGGAGCCTTGGGAACCGTGGGACGCATCCGAAGAAGAGATCGCTGATCTCTACGTCATCCGTGAGCAGATTCCGGAGAGCCTGGAAGGGCCAATCTTCGAGTGGTTGCGGAGCCTTTTCTATCAGGCGACACAGTATGGCGAAGTGAATCCGGGGATGGTCCACTTCATCGAGACATCCCTCAGGACGCGGCTCAACCAGCCGCACCCGTCTCAAGATGAACTCGCGTCCGCGGTCACGGCCCGCGGCGACCAGTTCACCCTCCGAGTTATCGACCTGCTCCTGTCCACCTTCGAGCCCGAGATGCCGTACGGATCGATGCCGGAGAAGGTCGCGGTGCTGAACGTACACATGGCGCGGAGCGGCTCGGCGGTCATGATCGTGGGAGAGGACCGGCATTACAGGCTTGCTCGGCGCCTGCCCGAGGGCGTGGAGGAGGCCGCTCAGATGGCGGTGCAGGATGCCAACGGCACTGCCGGGCGGCATCTCGTCAAGGCGTGGCAGGAGATGCAGAGCATCGACCCCGACGCGAGCAAGATTCTCCGCGAAGGCATTCAGGCGGTCGAGGCCGCCGCCGGAAGCGTGGTCATCCCCAAGGACAAGAAGCCGCAACTGTCGAAGATCGTCGGCGCGCTCCGACAGCAACAGGGATGGGGGCTGGCGTTCGCACGGCGCGACGACAATCATCCTGATCACCTCGCTGTCCTCCTCGGCATGCTCGAAACCCTTGCCTTCGCTGAGCAACATCGACACTCAGGGCATGGCTACTCCTTGGCCGAAGCGACCGGGCACGTTCAGTTGGCGGCGACTCTCGTTGGGTGGTTTTCGGCAGGGGTCGTAGTTCGAGACGACTCATGATGCTCGACGGTCGCGAGCGCGTACCGGAGCGGGGCTAGGCCGGTCTGCGCTGGCGCGTCTGCGCTCGGCTTCGGGCACATGGCGATAGGTTCTGTCCATGCGCGCGGTCTACGTTGACGAGT
This sequence comes from Microbacterium sp. C-MGS6, assembly GCF_058140415.1. Taxonomy (NCBI): domain Bacteria; kingdom Bacillati; phylum Actinomycetota; class Actinomycetes; order Micrococcales; family Microbacteriaceae; genus Microbacterium; species Microbacterium sp. C-MGS6. The sequence continues at coordinate 2,368,907 of NZ_CM176934.1, read as the reverse complement.
CGGCTCGGGGAAACGACTACTACTTCTTCGGGGCGCTAATCGTGGACGATGCCTCTGTGGTGAAGATCGAGCGCGGCCTGAACGGCATTGGGCGCTTGTTGGCTGATAACGTCCCCGGTTTCGACCCGCGCACCGAGTTCCATGGCACCTGCATGTTTCAAGGCAACGAGGGCTGGAAGGGCGTTCCGGTCGCGTGGCGCGCAAAAGCATCTGACCTGGTCGCCAAGGTGATCGAGCAGTCAGGCGCCGAGTTCATTTGGCGGGGTATCGACCTCAACGCGCATCGCCGTCGATACATCGACCCCTACCCGGCACATCTTGTTGCTCTTGCGCAGATTCTCGATCAGGTGGACAAGCGTCTTGCTCGCCAGGGTGAGATTGGCGTTGTCATGGCCGACGATCACCATAGTGCGGCCGAGAGCCGTCGGAATCTTGTTGACTTCAAGATCGCGAGCGTTCCGGGATATACCGGCAGGGTATTTACCAACCTCGCCGACACCCTCTACTTCGGCCCCTCCCACGCGAGCCGTCTTCTTCAGGCGACCGACGTAGCGACGTTTTTCGTTAATCGGGGACGGACCATGACCGAGAGCGACCCTCGTAGCGCTGAGGCCGTAAAGCGGATCGTTCTCCGGATCCGAAACGTTACGGTGCACCGATACATGTGGGCACCGCAACCTGATTGGCGCTAGCGCGCGCTCTCGCTACAAACACAACGCCCCGCCGGAGCGGGGCGTTGGCTGGGTACGGGAGGCTTTGCAGCGTCCTGTGGTGCCGAGCATACACAGGGGCTCCGACGATCCGCTGAACCGACCGGTGATTCGCTTGAACTAACCGTCGAGCAGGGAGGCCGGGGCAACGTTCAAGGTCGCGGCCAACTGCACGATTATGTCGAGCGTCGGGTTCCGGCGGCCGCGCTCGATGCCGCTGACGTACGTGCGGTCGAGTCCGGCGCGGTTGGCGAATGCTTCCTGGGACCAGCCTCGCTCCTCACGGAGCGCGCGCACTCGTGCCCCAAAGTCGGTTCGGTGGTTCGGCAAGGTCACTGATCCACGTTCTCGGTATGCTGACGATGAGTCCACGGACTATGAGTCACATCTCACGGAGGCCACAATGGCGAGCAAGCGCGATCAATACGAAACCAAGACGCTGAACAGCGAGCGCGAGGCGGAGAAGTACATCCGCAAGGGTTGGGAAGTTGTCTCCAGCACGTCGAGCGGAACGTGGGTCACCGGGAAGCGCACGAAGGTGATCGTGCGCCGCCCGAATCCGAAGTTCAAGGGATAGTCGTCACCAGTCGCCGCTCAGGAGCGACTTGCGCAGGCGGTCGAGGTTCAGGTGCCCGAACGGCTTGCCGTTCGGCTTCCGACCGGTCACGCCCCAGCCGCGGGCGCCGTTCACGGTCGGAGCGTAGGGGCGCTTCCGGCGGATCGCTCGGTCGGGGTCCACGACGGTCAGGATGGCCGCGTCGAGCATGTGGCTCCCGGCGTCGTCCTGCGCGGTCTGGCACTGCGGGCACAGGTGGCCGGTGACAGAGCCGCCGACGCCGCTGAGGACGGATGCGTTCACGGTCGTTTCCCGCCACGGCGTGTCACCGTGCCGGGCCAGCACCTCGCCGACGCCGCAGAGCAGGCACGCGCCGCTCGGGCTGGTCACGGGGCGCGGGGGCAGGCGGCGGGCAAGCCAGCGGGCGTACTCGCGGCGGATGTCGGTGCGAAGGTCGGTGCCGACGAACAGCCACGGCTCGCTCGCGGCCTGCTCCTCCCGGCTTCCGCGTCGTAGCAACGGGGAGAAGCGGGCGGACCATCGTGCGGCGCCGCCGAGGGGTGCGAGTTCGAGCAGTTCCCCCAGCGCCTCGGCGGTTGTCTGCTCGGGCAGGGTGGCGCCGATCACCTGGAGCGCGTTGAGGGCGCAGGTCACCTGATGCCGTGCCGGTGAGCCGATGCCGCGAGCGATGCGGGGGTTCACGTCGAGCAGTCGGGCCGCGTGCTCGCCGGTCGCCTGGCAGGTGTCGCACAGGCCGAGGTCCACGGTCCCGCCGTTTACGACCTCCTCCACGCGCGTGCCCTGGCCGGAGCCGACGGGCACCTCTCGGCTGAACACGTCGAATCGGATGGTCGGGCCGGTCGTCGGCGTGCCGCAGTGCGCGCACGCCGTGGCACCTTCGGGGCGGACGGCTACACCGAGGGGAAGGGTGGTCGTGGCGGTCATGGTGTCTCCAGTCAGAATCGGTTGATCTCGTGGGCGTCGAGGTCGCGCCAGGTGCGGCGGGTCGGCTCGGGCGCCGGGGGTTTGGGTGCGGGCTTCGGTGCGGGTCGGCGCGGTCGCGGCTTCGGTGGGCGCTCGGCCACCGCGGAGCGTTCGGCTTCGGCTCGCTGGCGCTCCTCCTCGGCGCGTCGGGCGGCGCGGTGTGTGTCAGATTCGCCGGGGTAGCGCGCCCCGGATGGGATCGGCATCGCGGGGCTCCTCTCAGATCGCGGTCGCCCGGATCGCGTGGTGGATGCGCTCGCCGCAGGCGCCACGGACAATCGAACCGGGCCAGCACGGCTCATCGGCGGCGGCGTGCGTGCAAGCGAATGACAGCGCCGCCGGTACGAGACGTGATCCCTCCAGCGCCGCGCGGATCGCCGCTGTGGCCTCGGGCGGTGTCGTGCCCGCGAGGTCGCTCTTGTAGACGCCCTGAGCGATGGCTTCGTACGCCGCCATCGAGGCTTTCACCCCCGCGTCGCCGATGACGTGACGGGCGTGGTGGATGCGGTGGGGGTCGAGATTGCGACCGCTCATGCTGGGCTCCATTCGAAGGTGTCGGATGTCTCGTGTATCGCCGCGACAAGATCGGCGCGGGCGAGGGCCACGAGTTGTTCGTGGACGGGCTGGAGGGTCGTGTGTCGGGCCTCGCGCTCACGGTCAGCGCGGACGCGGGCGGCGGCGCGCTCCAGCCGCTGAGCGTGCGCATCGGCGAGCAGGATGCGGGCTCGTTCGGCGAGTGCTCGGGTGCGCTCTGTGGCGTCACGGCGGCGCCGGTCGGCGGTCACCTCTCGGGCTCGCATTTCCCGCTCGGTCAGGGTGGGGATCGGTCGCCGTTCCGAACGGCGCTTCGGGCGGCTCATCGGTCCTCCTCGGGCTCGCCGACGGCCCATGCCAGGTCGTCAGGGTGCAGGGTGCGCAGGAACGCCCACGCCTCGTCTCGTGGGCCCGTCGGTATCGGTTCAGGGTCGGGCACCGGCGGTAGCGCCTCCAGGATCGCCTCTACGATCTGGGGCGGCAGTTCGGCGATGATCGCGGTCTGCTCCTCGGGCGTCATCGTGGCGAACAGTGCCGCGAGGTCGCCGTGCTCGTGGTCGTCGCTCATCGCTTGATCTCCCCTCGGATGACGGCGAGTTTCGCCGCGACCAGTTCGAACGCGCCGTCGCGCCCGTCGATGAAGCCGCCCTGCCGTCCGATGCCCGCCCGGTCGAGGATGTCCTGCGCCGCGCGGAGGCGTACCGCGCTGAACGGGCTGGTCGTCATCTCGCGGGCAATGGTGGCGAGGGCCGGGTTCACCAGTTCCGCGAGCCGCAGTTGCGCCGATGCCTTCACCTGCGGGGCTCTGCCGCCGTGCGCAGGGCACACGGTCCCGCCTGCGATTGCCCACCGGGCGCACGGGTCGCCGTCGCGCTTGTGCGCTCGGCATCGGCGCGGGTGTGGGGTTCCTTGGGTGCGGGGTTCGATGGGTGCCGGGGTGCTCATCGCATCCGTCCTTCCGCGTCGAGTTCGAACAGGGCCGGGACGGCAGGCAAGAGGGTCACCGGCATCTGACCGGTGACTCGCCGCCCCGGCGGCTTGGATGGCAGTGGGGTGACGGCGAGGTGTCGGTGGTCGCGGCGTTCGCGCGCGCGCTGTGCGTCGTAGGCGTTCGCGTGCTTCCAGCAGGCGGGCTCGTACTCGGTCAGGTCGGTGCTGTAGGTCACGGAGCGCCCGGAGGAGTTCGTGCCTGCGACCACGGAGGAGTCGTTGCACCGGCATCGCCATGCGGCGGCGGCACGTCCGCACTCCACGCAGGGGAGCCCGCGGGCGGGTCCGCGCGTCTGGCGGAGTCGCCTGTGCACGCCGCTGTACGTGGGCGTGCTCATCGTGGCTCCACGGGCTTCACCGCGGCGGCGAGGGCGTCGAGGGTGATGACTACGCGACCGCCGATTTTCGCGGCGGGTAGTTCGCCGCGTTCGATCCATCGGCGTAGCGTGCGCTCATCCTTGCCGAGCATGTCGGCGGCGCGTCGGAGCGAAACGTGCTCCGGGATGGGGCTTGCGGGTGGCGTGGGCATGGGACTCCTTCGATGGAGCCCGGCCCGAGTCCGCCAGCGGCACCTCTCATCGTACCCGCGTGTGCCCTTGCACGCCATCGTTTGTCCTACGTTTCTTCGAGGTCAACGCTGTACGACGATCTGCGGGCTCGAAGGGGCGTTCGGAGGTCACTGGGCCGGCGAGGACGTTCTGGAGCGCTGGTGCCGACGTAGAGCGCTCGCCGCATGTCCCTCCGTCTGATCGCCGCCGCTAGTGTGGCGTCGTGATCATCTTCCGGGCCGCTGCCACCGCTGCCACCGCTGCGACAAGCATCGATCCTCTGGCTGTCGTCGTCATCTCTGCAACTGGCGGTGCGCTAGTGACGGCGCTGTTCGCGTTGATCGGAGCCGCCGTGTCGGCGAGGCGCGAGCACTCCAAGTGGCTCCGTGAGCAGCGCTTCGAGGCGTACCAGCGCGTTCTGAGGCTGATCGAGCACATGCGTTACCTCGACGACGACCGTCGGCAGTGGAAAGAGATGACTGATCTCCCGGCCGATATGCCGAAGGAGGAACAGGCGAGGATTAGGGACGCCTTCGGCACGATGGTTGGCGAGGACTCGACAGCCGCCGGACAATGGCGAAGAGGGCGCGAGATTCGTGAGGAGCGCGTAGAGGCTCACGCTGTGCTGTCTATCGTTGGTCCGCCACGGGTGTACTTCGCGCTCGAAGTCGCCATTGCTGCGCTCACAGATGGCGATGAGAAGCGGCACCGCGAAGCGGTCGCGCAACTGAATCAAGAAATCAACAAAGCGCTCAAGATCAAGGATTAGGCGGACGCTGGGCCGTCACGCTCCCTCTCACGTCGCCTGAGGATGGCGCTCCTGGCCCGGGCGAGGTCCGCCTCGGTGATGGTCCCATGAGGGGCGGGCGCATGCCGAGGCGTGACGGTTGCAAGAGGAAGCGTTGCCAGTACGTAGCGGCAGATATCGTCGATCTCCTCGTAGGCGCGCTCTTGGAAGCGTTCGGGCAGGCGCCAGGGGTTCACAACTGGTCGCACGTCGATCTCGGGTCGTCCTGGCGTGTGGTGTGCGAGGAATCGGAGGTGAGCGCCCGCTCGGGCGTCGAGTGCCACGATGCGGTCGAAGTGGCTCAGGTCGCGGTGCGTGAGGCGCCGTGCGCGGTGTTCGGTGCCGTCGAGCCCGTGGCGGGTGGCGAGTGCCAGCGTGCCGGGGTCCAGCGGGTCGCCCGCCCGTGCGGTCAGCCCGGCCGATTCGACGGTCACCGGCACGCCCTCCTCGGCGGCTCGCGCTCGCAGGATCACCTCGGCCAGCGGCGACCGGCAGATGTTCCCCAGGCACACGAACAGGACGCGGGGCGGGGCGGGGCGCTCAGTGGGTGCGTCAATCAGTCTCACGGCGTGTTCGGGGGCGTTCACGACGTACTCGCCGCCGGGTGCGAACACGTTTCCGGTGATGCGCGCCAGGAGCCACGCCGGGTCGGCCTCCAGGGTGTACAGCCGCCCGCCGGGGTGGCGCTCAGCGTAGAACCTCGCGTCGGCCTCACGGGTCGTCCAACTGAGCCCGTCGCGGTAGGCCGGTGTGGCGCCCCGGTAGAGCGTCATCGGTTCTCGGGGGCGCATCCGTTCGGCGCGGAAGCCGTTGCGCAGGTAGCCGACGCTCTCGAACATCGTGATCCAGTCGGCGCGCGGTAGGTCGATCAGCGGCCAGCCGTCCGGCCCTGCGCCTCGCGCCCACGACGCCATCAAGATCACGGCGAGGTAGTCGGGGTGCGTGCCCCACGGCTCGGCGAACAGGTCGCGGACGACGGCGGGCGGCGTGGGGTCGCGGCGCTCTCGCTCGTACAGGCCGAGGAGGTCAGCGGGGATGGGGCGGCTCACGGCTCGTCGCAGTCGCAGTCGTCGTCCGGTGCCGTCACGTAGCCCCCCGCGATGCCTGCGCGGACGGCTACCGCGCGGGCTTCGTCGTAGCCGCGGGCGCCCCAGCGGTCGAGGTAGCGGCTCAGCATCGACGCCATCTCCAGCGTGTCGCTCATCGCTTCGGGGTTGTCCAGGAGCCAGGTGTCAGGCGTGGGCATCGCTCGTCACGTCCTCTCGGGTCGGCCAGGGGGAGCGTTCGGCTTCGGCGGCGATCTCGTCGGGGCGCTTGTCGCAGAGGATGCAGGAGCCGTCGGGGACGAGGCGATGCCCGCCGGGGGCGCACCAAGCGCCGGGCTGAACGGTGTACGCCGCTGAGACGGTCGGCTTCGCCGCGCGCGCCTCTCGCGCCTGCTGGCATCCTCGGCAGGGCGTCGAGGCGTTACCGTCGGGGTGCTTCGTGCATTGGAGGGCGGGCGCGCTCGCGCGTCGCTCCTCCTGTCGCTGGTTCTTCGCAGGGGTAACGGTCTGAGCGTTACCCATTACGGGCGAAACCGTTACCCTTTCAGGCCCGAAACCGTTACCCAATCCGGCCTCAGAACCGTTACCCATTTCAGCGTTGTCCACAGGGTCCGGGTGAAGCACTGCGAGGTCGTAGATCGCGCGCCGGGTGCGGTGTGCGTCGGCGATCTTCACGATGAGCCCCTTGGCGATCAGAGACGGGATGATGCGCCCGCTGAGCGCCTGCTTCGCCGCCGCCGTGCCGGGTTCTTTGCCGATCGCTTCGGCGAGTCGGTCGTGCCCCCACGAGTAGCGGAGGGAGCCCTGGAGCGCAGTCGCCATGTCGAGCAGCACGGCGCGCTCCGCGCTGGTAACGGACCGACCGGCCAGGGCTCGCTTCATGGCGGCGAGGTCGCGGAATCCCATCACGCACCTCCGGCGGTGTCGGTGCGGCGGGGTACTCTGGCCGTGACATCTTGGCGGCTGTCATCGGTTCGGCCCTCGCTCTCCTCTCGGCGGGGGCCGTTCTGCGCCGTCACGACGCTGACCTCAGCCGGGCCGCGAGCCGGGCGCACTGCGCGTCGGTCAGCGGGGGAGCGGTCGCCAGCGCTCGCTCGATGGCGGCGTTGATGTTCGCCTCGGCGAGGTCGCGCTGATGCTGTTCGATGACCTCGGGCGGGTCGTGCCGCCGGTGCGCCGTGGCGAGAAGTGATCTCGCCTTCGTCGGGGTGGGGATTGGTGCTGTGCCAGACACGGATCGGCCTTGTCTGCGCCCGCGTGGCATCGGGGGCGCCTGCCGATCCTTTCGAGTGCTTAGGCCGTGATTGGTCTGTTCAGTTGTGCGGTGTTTGGCGGTTCTATCCTACCTAGTTCCGGTAGGTATAGAAAGCACCGCTGATCTGCGCTTTCCTAACCCTGGTTAGTGGGCGGTGGCGTCGGCGTCGCGCCACTCGAAGCGGATGCGGTCGAGGTCCGGTTGGGGCTTGCCGTCGGGGCCGTTCGGGCGCCGTCCGCGGCGTGCCTTGTCGATCGATACGACCAGCCCCAAGTCCTCGATCACGCGCCGCTTCTCCAGGAGCGGCATCTTCCGATTCCACTTCGTCGGGATCGCCCGCGACAGCGCAAGGTCGGTCAGCGGTGACTGGCGGCGCATCGTGCTCAGCCGCTTCTCCAGCGCGTCTACCTTCTCGGCGAGTTGCCGCCCGCGCTGGCGCGCCTCGGCCTTCGGAAGCGCCCCGTCCGCCACGAGGTCGATGAGCGCCTTCTGCCGGTCCCGCAGGGCCGCGATCTCCGCCACGACAGGCGCCGTGTTGGGCTCGTCGCGGAGCCCTTTCAGAACGCGCTTGTCGGCAAGGCGAGCGAGCACGATGCCGTTGACGACGGGCTCGATCTCCTCGGCCTTGATCTGCACGCACCACCGCTCCTGGCAGGCGTACGCCTGGAACGTCCGCCGGGTGCCGTCTGCGTTCTTCCGGTAGTCGGGGCGGGCCAACAGGCGCGCGCCGCACACGCCGCAGAAGATCATGCCGCTGAGGAGGTGCTTCGTCGCCGTACTCCACGCACCCTCGCGGGTGCGCCCGTCGCGCATGGCGAGGTAGTCGCTCCACGTCCGCGAGTCGATCAGCGGCTCCCACGTCGGCTCAGCGTCGATGCGCTCGCCGAGGTAGGTCACGATGCCCGCGTAGTGCTCGTTGCGGAGCATCTGCTGGACCCGGCGCATCGACCAGTCGGCCTCGGCGCTGTGGAGAGGCACGCCCCGCTCGTTGAGGTCGTTCGCGATGGCGTACAGCGACTCCCCGGCGTTGTACCGCCGGAAGCACTCGCGCACGATCTCTGCTTCGTCCTCCACGATCACGATCTCGCCGCCGATGCGGTCGTAGCCGTAGGGGCGGCGGCTGAACTGCCAGTGCCCCATCCGTGCTCGTTGCTCGTTCGCTTCCCACTGCCGGATCGCCTTCTGCTCGCCCTCGTACTGCGACCACGCGGCGACAGTACGGGCGACAGCGCGCCCGGCGGGTGTGGCAAGGTCCAGCCCGCCCTTGTACGACTCCACGAAGTGCACGTCGATGCCGAGGTCGATCACCTTCTCCAGATCGCTCGTCAGGCGGAGCAGGCGGTCCTGGTGCCACGCGATGATGACCTCGGGGCGGGCGGCGATCATCGCCTCGAACTCGGGGCGCGCCTTGCCGTTCGTCGCGCTGATGTCATTGTCCACGTACACGCGCGTCACGCGCAGGCCGAGCCGGGCGGCGAGTTCGCGGCACTTCGGCTCCTGTCGTTCGACGCCCAGCATCTCGCCGGTGCGGTCCTGCGAGATGCGGCAGTAGATCACCGCAGTCTCGGGGCCGAGAGAGTCGAGGGGGTTCAGCCGCTTACGTCGTGTCGCCATCCCCCAATAATACCCTGGTGTGGTTATCACCGGGCTCGTCGTGCTCATCTGGGCGGTCGCCGGGCCTGCGCTCACCTCCCTCTTCGAGCAGGCCATCCAGCGGGTGTCGGGGCTCTGACATGCGCGCGCTTGCGGGGGTGATCGACGACCGCGGATCGAACCCGGTGGAGTTCGTGCTCGTCGGCACCCTGCTCACCGCGCTGACCCTCGCTGTGCTGCAGCTCGCGTTCGCGATCTACGTGCGCAACGTCGTCCACGATGCGGCCGTCGAAGGCGCGTACTACGCGGCGCTCGCCGACACGACCGACAAGGAGGGGGAGGAGCGGGCGCGCGAGGTCATCCGTCGCGCGGTCGGACCCTCCTACGCCGACGACATCACGGTCGCCTCGGCGCGGCGGGAGGGACAGGAGACCGTCGAGGTCCGCATCCGGACGACCCTCCCGGTGTTCGGCCTCGTCGGTGTCCCGGCAGCCCTGCAGGTCGAAGCCTCCGCACCGCCGGAGTCGTTCGATGCGCGATGACGCGGGATCGAGCTCGCTGGAGTTCATCACGGTCGGGGTGATCCTGCTCGTGCCGCTGCTGTACCTCGTGATCGCCGTGGGTTCGGTGCAGGAGCAGTCGCTCGGCGTCGAGGCCGCGGCGCGGCAGGCCGCACGTGCCATCGCCTCGGCACCTGACGTCGCAGGGGCCGCAGTCCGCGGGGAGCAGGTGCTGGACGGGATCGTCGCGGAGTACGGCATCGATCGCGCAGCGGTCGACGTCGCGGTGTCGTGTCGCCCCCGGGCATCGGCCTGTCCGGCGGCGGGAGCGACGGTGGTCGTCACGGTCTCGACCCGGGTACCGCTGCCTCTGGTACCCGGGGTCCTCGGACTCGACCAGGCGACGTCCGTCCCCGTGGAAGCCGTGTCGGTGCAGAAGGTCTCGCGACGCTGGAGCGGCGGATGAGCCGGCGCAGGCGCGACGGGGACAAGGACGGAAGGGGCGACGACGAGGGGAGCGTGCTGCTCCTCGTCCTCGGCTACCTGATCCTCGCGCTCGCCGTGCTGTTCGTGTGTGTCTGCGCCACCGACCTCTACCTCACCCAGAAGCGCCTGGACGGGCTCGCGGATGCGGCCGCGCTCGCCGGGGCGGACGGCTTCACGCTGCAGGTGGAGGGGGAGGTGCCGCGTGCGACGCTCACCGACGCGGGGGTGGCCGAGCAGGCGATGCCGCTCGTCCGTGACGCGGAGCTCGAGGCGACCGTCGTCGACGCGGGCAGCCCGGACGGCGTGAGCGCGCGCGTCACCGTCGCGGCGATCTGGCATCCGCCGCTGCTCTCGCCGTTCGTGCCCGAGGGGGTGCCGCTGCAGGCGACGGCGACGAGCCGCACGGCGCTGCGCTAGCGACCGGGCGCTCAGTCCTCGGACGGGTCCGGCGTGCTCGGCGGCGTCCGGGGGACGAACCGGGGGATCCAGCGGAGGAACCCGGCGGCGCCGACGAGTCCGATCAGACCCATGGCCCCGGCCGCGAACGACAGGGAGGCGACCGCGGTGATGCCCGAGACGAGGAGCGGAGCGACCGCGCCACCGGCATCGGTCAGCGTGCGCCACGACCCGAGGAACGCGGCGGGGTCGTGCTTCGGGGCGACATCCGCTCCGAGGGTGAGGAGGATGCCGCTGGACAGCCCGTTGCCGACGCCGAGGACCGCGGCGAACATGCCGAACCAGAGCACCGCGGAGTCGACGTCGTGCGTGAACGACAGGGCGAGGAACCCGGCACCCATCAGCACCATCGCGGGCATCGCCGCCCAGAGCCGGCCGAAGCGGTCCATCACCTGGCCGCTGGCGTAGAAGAGGGCGAAGTCGATGGCGCCGGAGACCCCGACGACGAGCGCGATGGTCGAGGCGTCGAGGCCCAGGGAGAGCCCCCACAGCGGGAGGACGACCTGCCGCGCCGACCGCACCGCGGACAGCGAGGCCGCGGCGAGTCCGAGCCGACCGAGCACTCCGCGCTGCCGCCACATGGTCTGGAAGATCCCGGCCCGCTCGACGATGGGGATCGACCCGGTCACCGCCTCGCCGCTGTCCTCCGCGAACCGGACGGTGGTCCGCAGTGGGGCGACGGTCTTCTCCGGATCCGGTCCGAAGAGCACGAGCACGACCATCACCACGAGGCAGGCGAGGAAGAACCAGATCGCGGCAGCCTCCGTGCCGAAGAGCTGCAGGAGGCCTGCGGAGACGAACGGGCCGATGAAGATGCCCAGGCGGAAGCTGCCGCCGAGCAGGGAGAGCGAGCGGGCACGGAACGCCAGCGGCACCCGCGTGGTCATGAACGCGTGCCGGGCCAGCCCGAAGGCGGCTGCGCACAGGCCGAGGAGGAACACCGACGCCGCGAGGACCCCGAGTGACGGCGCGAAGACCATGCCGACGGCGGCGAGGATGGCGATGACGCCCGCGATCACCATCGTGAACCGCTCGCCGATGCGCCCCACGGCCCACCCGGCCGGGAGGTTGCCGCAGAGCTGGCCGACCACGAGCGCCGAGGCGACGAGAGCCGCGAAGGCGACGTCGGCACCCATCGACGCGGCGATGACCGGGATGAGCGGGATGACCGCACCTTCACCGAGGGAGAAGAGGACGGTCGGCAGGTACACCATCGGCCCGAACTGGCGGAGGACCGTGGATGCGCTGCTCACGTCCCTCACGCTACTCCGGTCGGCGCGAAGGGCCGGACACGCCCGTCCCCGCGCGCGCGGGCGGCACGTTAGGCTGAGGTGTCATGCTCGAACTAGATCTCTCCGCCGAAATCCAGGCGCTCAGGCACACCTTCGGCGACATCAGCGAGGTCGTCGATGTCAACCGTCTCCGCGAGGACATCGCGCGTCTCAGCGAGGAGGCCGGCGCGCCCGACCTCTGGGACGACACCGAGAACGCCCAGAAGGTCACCAGCGCCCTGAGCCACCGCCAGTCGGAGCTCGCCCGCATCACCGGCATCGCCCAGCGCCTCGACGACCTCGAGGTGCTCGTCGATCTGGCGAACGAGATGGGCGACGAGGAGTCGGCGATCGAGGCGCGCAAGGAGCTGCAGACGCTCACCGACCTCATCAACCAGCTCGAGGTGCAGACGCTGCTCGACGGCGAGTACGACGAGCGCAGCGCGATCGTCACCATCCGCTCCGGCGCCGGCGGCGACGACGCCACCGACTTCGCCGAGATGCTCATGCGCATGTACCTGCGCTGGGCGGAGCGTCACAAGTACCCCGTCAAGGTGATGGACACCTCGTACGCGGAGGGCGCCGGTATCAAGTCGGCGACCTTCGAGATCGACGCGCCCTACGCCTTCGGCACGATCTCCGTCGAGGCCGGCACGCACCGCCTCGCGCGCATCAGCCCGTTCGGATCCGCGGACAAGCGCCAGACGTCTTTCGCCGCCGTCGAGGTCATCCCGCTCATGGAGGAGGCGACCGAGGTCGACATCCCCGAGAACGACATCCGGGTCGACGTCTTCCGCTCCTCCGGCCCCGGTGGACAGTCCGTCAACACGACCGACTCCGCCGTGCGCATCACCCACCTCCCGACCGGCATCGTCGTGTCGATGCAGAACGAGAAGTCGCAGATCCAGAACCGCGCCGCGGCCATGCGGGTGCTGCAGAACCGTCTCCTGCTGCTGCAGAAGGAGCAGGAGGCCGCCAAGAAGAAGGAGCTCGCCGGCAACATCACCGCGAGCTGGGGCGACCAGATGCGCTCCTACTTCCTCTACGGCCAGCAGCTCGTCAAGGACCTCCGCACGGGCCAGGAGTCCGGCAACCCCGCCGCCGTGTTCGACGGCGACCTCGACGACTTCATCTCGGCGGGCATCCGCTGGCGCAAGCGCAAAGACGAGGACTGACCCACACGACGAAGGCCCCGGGAGCTCCCGGGGCCTTCGTCGTGTGGTGCGGAAGGATCAGCGTGCCGACGCCTCGACGGTCACGCGGGCGACCTCCTGCAGCATCTCGTCGGTGATGACGATCACGTAGGACGGGCTCTCGGCGACGTCGAACGAGACGGTGCCCTCCGCGGTCGTCCCGGCATTCTGCTCCGTCGACTCGAGCGTCGCGTCGCCGAAGATGTCGTAGTCGCCCTCGACGCCGTCGGCCATCTCGACGGAGAAGTAGAGCGGGTTGACGTAGGTCGTCCCGTCGAGCGTCTCCCAGGCCACGTCGATCAACAGATAGCCGCCGTTGGCGGCCTCGAAGTCCGTGCCGTTGGTCGGTCCGAACGTGGCGGAACGGATGGTGACCTCGGCCGTGCCCTCGAGCTGCGGCACGGCGACCGGCTCGCCCAGCGTGCCCTCGGCGACCTCACCCGTACCCGCGTCGCCGGTGTCGTCGGTCTCCGGAGCCGGGCTCTGGCTCGTGCCGTCGTCGTAGTCGGGAAGCGTGACAGGGCGCACGGTGTTCGCGACGGCCAGCACGAAGAAGATGCTCACGACGATCGCGACGATGCCGCCGAGCACCGAGACCCCGAGGCCGGTGATCCCCGGCCACTTGGTGCCCTTCAGGAACAGGGAGATGAGCGAGACGATGAACCCGGCCGCCAGGAGGAACCAGGCGAACGGGAGCGTCAGGGGGATGAACGCGAGGATGAGGCCGAGCGCGGCGATCCCGAGACCGACAAGGCCGAGCACCGACATCTTCTTCGGGCCGTCGGTGGCCGGTGCCTGGCCCGGATAGGCGGCCTGTCCGGGGTACGCGCCCTGTCCGGGGTACGCGCCCTGTCCGCCCGGTACCTGTCCCGGGTAACCGCCGCCACTCTGCGAGCCCGGGTACGCACCCTGCGCCGGGTATCCGCCCTGGCCCTGATACGGGTTCTGGTCGGGGGAGAACGGTGCCGCGGGGGGATAGGCCGCCGTGCCGCCGTCGGTACCGGCCGGAGGGACGATCGGTGCCGCGCCGGGGAGGTCGTGCGCGCCGCTGGCGGGCGCCGTCCAGTCCTGCGCGGGCTCGGGAGCGACGATGAAGTCGGTCGCGGGCTCGTCCGGAGCGATCTCCCGTTCGGCGGCGACGGGTTCGGGTGTGGAGGGCTCCGCTGCGGCGGTCGGTCCCTCCGCCGGGGGAGCGCCGTCGGAAGTCGCCGCGGAGGCGCTCTCCGCGGAAGTGCTGTCCGCGCCCGCGTCCTCAGCCGCCGCAGCGGTCGTGTCCTCGGGCGTCGCGGTGGTCTCCGGCGCGAAGTGTTCGGTCCACTGCTGGCCGTCCCACCAGCGCAGGCGCCCGGAACCGTCGTCGTACCAGCCGGCAGGTGTCGTCATGGGGGTCCCCTCCGTGTGTGCGCTCGCGTGGTGGACGCGAATCGACACTCCATGTATAGCAGCGGGCGCGGACCTCGGTGGGCCGACGGGGGAGGAGGAAGAGCGGCACGGCGTGCCGCGCGGCGGGGTGTCGTGCCGGGGCGACGCCCGTGCCGCGCTTAGGCTCGAATCGCCATGATTCGGTTCGAGAACGTCACGAAACGCTACCGCGGGACGTCGAAGCCCGCCCTGTCCGGTGTCGACTTCGAGGTGCAGCGCGGGGAGTTCGTCTTCCTGGTCGGTGCCTCCGGGTCCGGCAAGTCCTCCTGTCTGCGCCTCATCCTCCGCGAGGACGTGCCGACGACGGGCCGTGTCGCCGTCCTCGGCCGCGACCTGAGGGCTCTGGCGAACCGTAAGGTGCCCTACTTCCGTCGGCACATCGGCTCGGTGTTCCAGGACTTCCGCCTGCTCCCGTCCAAGACCGTCCATCAGAACGTCGCCTTCACGCTGCAGGTCACCGGCTCGTCCCGGGGCTTCATCCAGCAGGCGGTTCCCGAGGCGCTCGCCCTCGTCGGGCTCGACGGCAAGGAGAAGCGCATGCCGCACGAGCTCTCCGGCGGCGAGCAGCAGCGCGTCGCGATCGCCAGGGCGCTCGTCAACCGTCCTCAGGTGCTGCTCGCCGACGAGCCCACCGGAAACCTCGACCCGGCGACCTCCGTCGACATCATGCAGCTGCTCGCCCGGATCAACGCGGGTGGCACGACAGTGCTCATGGCCACCCACGAGGCCGGGTTCGTCGACCAGATGCGCCGCCGCGTGATCGAGCTCCGTGACGGCGAGATGGTCCGCGACGAGGTGCACGGCGGATACGGCGACACCTCGAACATCCCGCGCCTGGTGCCGGAGGAGGTCCGCGGTGCCGCGGCCGCCGCAGCCCTCACGGCCGTGCAGGAGGTGCAGCGCCAGACCGCCGACCTCTCCGTGGTCCGCGCAGCCCTGGCGGAGGAGCTGGACGCCCAGCGCCGTGCCGCCGCCGCGTCTCCCGCGGTCACCAAGCCCGCCGCCGAACCCGCTCCGCAGGTGGTCGAGCCGCCGGAGCCCTCACGGGAGCCCGGCGTGGTCGAACCACCGGACGTCGTGCAGCCGCCGGCCGCGCCGCAGCCCGCTGCCGAGCGTCCCGCGCCCGCCGGTCCGCGCACGCATCCGATCGTGATCCCGGAGGTGGACGTCGCCGAGCTCGGCGTCGCCGACCGCCTCGGGCTGTCCGACCAGGACGACGAGGAAGTGGGCCCGACCTCATGAGAATCGGCCTGATCCTGACCGAGGCACTCGTCGGCCTGCGGCGCAACATCTCGATGGTCATCTCCGTCGTGCTCGTCACCTTCGTGTCGCTGACGTTCGTCGGCGCCGCGATCCTCATGCAGTCCCAGATCGGCGTCATGCGCGGCTACTGGGCCGAGCGCGCCCAGGTGGCCGTCTACATGTGCTCCGCGGTGTCGGAGTCGGACACCTGCGTCGACGGCGCGGCGAGCGAGGAGCAGGTCGCCGCCGTGCGCGCCCAGCTCGAGGGCGACGCGTTGTCGCCGCTCATCAGCTCCATGACCTTCGACACGAAGGAGGAGACCTACGCCAAGCTCGTCGAGCAGGTCGGGGAGGAGCAGGCCAGCGTGCTCTCGCCCGATCAGGCGTTCGAGGTCTTCTTCGTCACGATGAAGGACCCGGGCCAGTCGCAGGTCCTCGCCGAGGCCTTCAACGGCCAAGCCGGAGTGGAACAGGTCCAGGACCAGCTCCAATACCTCGAACCGCTGTTCTCCGCGCTCACCGTGGCGACGTACATCGCCGTCGGTATCGCGGTCCTCATGCTGATCGCCGCGACGCTTCTGATCGCCACCACCATCCGCTTGTCCGCCTATGCGCGGCGGAAGGAGATCGGGATCATGCGCCTGGTCGGCGCCTCGAACCGCTTCATCCAGACGCCGTTCGTGCTGGAGGGCGTCTTCGCCGCGTTGCTGGGCTCGGCTCTCGCGAGCGCGGCGGTCGTCGCCGGCATGCACTTCGGCGTGAACGGCTATCTCCGCGGACGGGTGCCGTTCATCACGACGTGGGTGACCATGCAGGACGCGATCCTCGTGGTCCCGGTCCTCGTCGGGATCGGCGTCGTGCTCGCGGCGCTCTCGGCCGGCTTCGCGATCCGGCGTTGGCTGCGCACCTGATACCCTGAAAGGCTGCTCGACCGATCCGCTGTCGAGCCGTCCACAGCACCACAGCACAGGAGATCATCATGCCCAGGGAACGCGGGGAGAAGGTCATCGCGACCAATCGTCGCGCGCGTCACGACTACAACATCGAGAAGTCGTACGAGGCGGGGATGGTGCTCACCGGCACCGAGGTGAAGTCGCTCCGTCAGGGGCGCGCGAACCTCAGCGACGGGTACGCGTTCGTGAAGGGCAACGAGGTCTTCCTCGATGCCGTGCACATCCCGGAGTACTCGCAGGGGCACTGGACGAACCACTCGGCCAAGCGCATCCGCAAGCTGCTCCTGCACCGGGAGGAGATCGCGAAGCTCGCCCACGCCGTCTCCGCGGGCGGGTACACGCTCATCCCGCTCAAGCTGTACTTCTCGGACGGTCGCGCCAAGGTCGAGATCGCCCTCGCGAAGGGCAAGCGCGAGTACGACAAGCGCCAGACCCTCCGTGAGCGTCAGGACACCCGCGAGGCCGAGCGCGCGATGCGCCTGCGCAACAGGGTCGGCGAGTAGCCCGAGCCGGCTCAGAGGCTCGGCGTGAAGCCGAACACCCGGCCGAGGAACGCGAGCTCCCGCTCCAGCGCGTCGACGATGGTCTCCGCGCTGCGGAACCCGTGGCCCTCGCCCGGGTACAGCACGTAGTCGTGGTCGATGCCGTTCGCCGCCAGAGCGTCGCGGATGGCCTCGGACTGGGACGGCGGCACGACGCGGTCCTCCCCGCCCTGCAGCAGCAGCACCGGAACGTCGATGCGGTCGGCGTGCGTCAGGGGCGAGCGCTCGATGTAGACGTCCTCGGCTGCGGGGAGCGGACCCACGAGGCCGTCGAGGTACGACGCCTCGAAGTCGTGGGTCTCGGCGGCGAGCAGCCGGAGATCCGCGACACCGTAGCGGCTGATGCCGGCCGCGAACGTGCCGCCCCGGACGAGTGCGGAGAGCACCGTCCAGCCGCCGGCCGAGCCCCCGCGGATGGCGATGCGGGTGGAGTCTGCCAACCCGGCGTCCGCGAGGCCGCGGGCCGCCGCGATCACGTCGTCCACGTCGACGATGCCCCACTGTCCCTGCAGACGGTCGCGGTAGGCGCGTCCATATCCCGTCGATCCGCCGTAGTTGACGTCGAGGACCCCGATGCCCCGGCTCGTGAAGAACGCGATGGAGGCGGAGGCCGCCCCGGTGACATGGGCGGTCGGACCGCCGTGCACGAGCACGATGTAGGGCGGCAGCTCCCCGTCGGCGCCGCGGGGGTCTCCGGGCGCGGCGGGCGGATAAGCGAACGCGTGCACGGGGCCGTGTGCCCCTTCCACGACGATCTGCTGCGCCCCCGGCATCCAGTCCTCGTCGACCGGAGCGCCACCGGTGATGGTCTCGACGGTCCCCCTGTCGACATCGACGCACCAGATGCCTGAGGTCACGCGCGAGCCGTCTCCGCTGAGCAGCACGCGGGAGCCGGCGACGTCGTCCACGCTGAGGTGCCCGTCGCCCGGCACCGTGATCGCCCGGGTCTCGCCGTCCGCGGACACGAGCTGCACCTCGTCGCGTCCATTCGTGCGCACCGCCACGAGGCGCCCGTCGGCCAGGACCTGGAACCAGCGGTTGCCGAGCACCCAGAGGCCGTATCCGGTATCCGCGTCCGACGAGGTCAGCGCGCGCGAGGCGCCGAGCCGGAGGCCGTCCAGTGCGAGGTGCTGGAGCTGCCAGCGCCCTGAAGCGTCGTCGGCGAACACGAGCGCGTCGTCGCCGCGCCACTCCGGCTGCAGGGCCGCGGAGGTGGGGACGCGGGTGACGGTCCCGCCGTCCACCGCCCCGATGGCGAGGGCGGCACTCTCCCACGGCATGCTGTCCGCCTGCCACTCGACCCAGGCCACCCGGCTGCCGTCCGGCGAGAGAGCGGGGTGGGCGAAGAACCCGGTGCCCTCCGCGATCACGCGCACCGCAGCCGCTTCGTCGGCGGCCGAGCCGTCCACGGGGATCTCCACGATCGCGCGGCGGTGCGGGGCGGCCGAGAGGTCTTCGCGGACCGCAAGCAGGCGGCCGCTCTGCACGCGCAGCCCGCCGTACGACGGGCCGGCGGCGGAGAGGGGGCGCGGCTCCGCGCCGCGGTCCATGCGGTGCACACGCTGGTCGGCGCCGGAGACGAAGTACAGGGTGTCGCCGTCGACGGTCCAGGCACCGCCCCCGTACTCGTGCACGCGGGAGCGGGCGCTCCAGGGTGCCGGGAGGATCTCCGCCCCCGTCGAGCTGCGCACCGTGACGCGTCCGCCCTCGGCGGGCACGGACTCGGCCCACCACACCTCATCGCCGACGAAGCGTGCTCCGTCGATGCGGGGAGCCGCTCCGGCGACGGCGGCGGCGGTGAAGGGGGAGGACCAGGAGCCGAACGGTGAGGACATGCGTCGAGCCTACGGGCGGTGACACACGACGTCACACTCGTGCGGCGGGCCGAGGGCGTGTTCTAGGTTTCTGGAAACGCCCGGTTGATCCCGGACGTGGAGCGACAGCCGAGCCCGGCACCCGCCCGCGAGCGACGTGCTCTTCGTCGTGCGCGGACCCCGGCCCCTGTCCCCTGGAGAGAAGATGTCTTCCCCGTTCGACGCCTCCCGCGCCTCCCGAGTGCCGTTCTCCTTCGAGCTGTATCCGCCCCGCTCGGAGTCGAGCCAGGAGGCGCTGCACGAGACCGTCCGTCACCTCGCCGCGGCCGGACCCGCGTTCCTCTCGGTGACCTATGGCGCCGGCGGCTCGACCGGGGGACGCTCGCTCGACGTGCTGCGGTTCATCCGCGAGCACACCGACGTCGAGCCCCTCGCCCATCTCACGTGCGTCGGCAACACCTATGCCGGGGCCACGGCGCTCATCCGGGAGTTCCTCGACGCCGGGATCCTCCGCTTCCTCGCCCTCCGCGGCGATCCGCCCGCGGGCCGGACGGAGCCCTTCCTCGGCGACCTGGAGAGCGCGGCTCAGCTCGTGCAGCTCATCGATCGCGTCCAGGCCGAACGTGCTCCGTACCAGGAGTCCCCGGTCCCCGGCCTTCCCGGAGCCGCGCTGGTGGCCCCCCGGCAGAAGGTCGACATCGCGGTCGCGGCCTTCCCGAAGGGGCACCCGCGGGCCACGCACCGCACCCAGGACGTGGAGGCTCTGCTCGCCAAGCAGGCGGCGGGGGCGACCTTCGCCATCACCCAGCTCTTCTTCCACCCGGACGACTACCTCGCCTTCGTGGAGCGAGCTCGAGCGGGCGGCGTCACCATCCCGATCCTTCCCGGCATCATGCCGATAACCTCACCTGCCCGGCTGGCCCGGGTGCTGGAGCTCACGGGGGAGGACCTGCCGAGCGAGCTCTCGGTCGCCCTCGACGTCGAGCCCACCGCCGAGGGGCGTCGGGAGATCGGGATCTCGTGGGCCGCGCGCCTCGCCGCCGACGTCGTCGCCGGCGGCGCCCCCGGCGTCCACCTGTACGCCTTCAACCAGCACGAGACCGTCCTGACCGTCCTCGCCGAAGCCGGCATCGTCCCGGCGCTCCGGCACTAGTCCCCGCCGAAAGGAAACACCATGACCGCATTCCCCGAGGGCACCATCCTCGGCTATCCCCGCATCGGCCGCCGCCGCGAGCTCAAGAAGGCCGTCGAGGCGTTCTGGGCGGGCCGCATCGACGAGCAGGAGCTGGAGCGGACGGCAGCGGACCTGCGCGCGGCGACCCGTGAACGCCTGGCCGCCCTCGGCCTCGGTCGCACGGACTCGTCGATCCCGGAGTCCTTCTCGTTCTACGACCAGGTGCTCGATGCCGCCGCCACGGTCGGCGCCATCCCCGCGCGCTTCGACGACCTGCGGGAGGCGGACGGGACGATCGGACTCACCGCACTGTTCACCGTCGCCCGCGGCGAGGGGGAGCGCGCGCCGCTGGAGATGACGAAGTGGTTCGATTCGAACTACCACTACCTCGTGCCGGAGATCGGCCCGGAGACGGTGTTCTCCCTCGCCAGCGACCGGCTGGTGCGCGAGGTCGCCGAGGCCGCGGCCGCCGGATTCGTCACGCGTCCCGTGGTCGTCGGACCGGTCACGCTGCTGGCGCTCGCGAAGGCGTCGGACGACGCGCCGGAGGGCTTCGAGCCGCTCTCGCGTCTGGAGGACGTGCTGCCGGTCTACGTCGATCTGCTCGCCCGCCTGCGCGCCGCGGGTGCCGAGTGGGTGCAGCTCGACGAGCCCGCGCTCGTCAGCGAGTCGCTGCCGGCCACGACCGCCCAACTCGCCTCGGCGGCGGAGCGCGCGCTCGCGGTGCTGGGCAGCGCCGAGGAACGTCCCTCGATCCTCGTCGCGGCCCCGTATGCGAGCCTCGGCGAGACGTTCGGGACCGTGGCCGCGGCCCCCATCGAGGCGATCGCCGTCGACCTCGTGCGCGGTGCCGTCCCGGAGGCGGTGCCCGGCCTCGAGGGCAAGACCCTCGTCGGCGGTGTGATCGACGGTCACAACATCTGGCGTGGCGACCTCTCCGCGGCGTTCGACTCCCTGGCGGCGCTCCGCGCGCTCGGTGCACCGGTGTCCGCGGCCACCTCGACCTCGCTGCTGCACGTGCCGCACGACGTGCAGGACGAGACCGCGCTCGACGAGCGCCTGGTGTCCTGGCTCGCGTTCGCGGACCAGAAGGTGCAGCAGGTCGTGACCCTCGCCCGCGGTCTGTCCGAAGGGCGCACGGCGATCGCGACCGAGCTGGACGCCGCGACCGCTGCGCTGCAGGATCGCCTGAGCGCTCCCGGCGTGCGCGACGGTGCGGTGCGTTCCCGTGCGCTGACCGACGCCGACTTCGCCCGTGCTCCGTACGCGGAGCGGGAAGAGGCGCAGAATGTCCTCGGCCTGCCGGTGCTGCCCCTGACGACGATCGGCTCCTTCCCGCAGACCGGCGACATCCGCCGCGCACGCGCGCAGTTCCTCCGCGGCGAGATCCCCGAGGACGACTACGAGGAGTTCCTCCGCCGTGAGGTCGCCGCGGTCGTCTCCCTGCAAGAGGACCTCGGTCTCGACGTCCTCGTGCACGGCGAACCCGAGCGGAACGACATGGTGCAGTACTTCGCCGAGCACCTCGACGGCTTCGCGGTCACGCAGCACGGCTGGGTGCAGTCGTACGGCTCACGAGCCACGCGTCCGTCGATCCTCTGGGGCGATGTCTCCCGCCCGGAGCCCATCACGGTCGCCTGGTCGGCATACGCCCAGTCGCTCACCGCGAAGCACATGAAGGGCATGCTCACGGGGCCGGTCACCATCCTCGCGTGGTCCTTCGTCCGCGACGACCAGCCTCTGGGGGAGACCGCGAACCAGGTCGCGCTCGCCCTCCGCGACGAGATCGCCGATCTGGAGGCCGCGGGCATCCAGGTGATCCAGGTCGACGAGCCGGCGCTGCGCGAGCTGCTGCCGCTGAAGCAGACCGACCAGCCCGCGTACCTGGACTGGTCCGTCGCCTCGTTCCGTCTGGCGACGGGCGGCGCCGCGGCGGCCACGCAGGTGCACACCCACCTCTGTTACTCGGAGTTCGGCGTCGTGATCGACGCGATCCGTGCGCTCGACGCCGACGTGACGTCGATCGAGGCGGCCCGCAGCCGCATGGAGGTCGTCGCGGACATCGCCGAGGTCGGCTTCGACCACGGCATCGGCCCCGGTGTCTACGACATCCACTCGCCGCGTGTGCCGACGGTCGAGGAGGTCGAGTCCCTGCTGCGTCGCGCGGTCGAGGAGATCCCGCTCCGTCAGCTCTGGGTGAACCCGGACTGCGGCCTGAAGACCCGCGGCTACGCCGAGACCACGGCATCGCTGCGGAACATCGTCGAGGCCACCCGCCGGGTGCGCGAGGACGTGGTGGTCACCGCCTGACACTCCTGCTCAGCGAGACGACGAAGGCCCTCCCGGTGCGCCGGGAGGGCCTTCGTCGTGTGTCTCAGACGGCGCGCATGACCGCGACGACCTTGCCGAGCACGACGGCTTCGTCGCCCAGGATCGGCTCGAACGCGGAGTTGCGGGGGAGCAGCCAGGTGTGGCCGTCGCGACGACGAAGCACCTTGACGGTGGCCTCGCCGTCGAGCATGGCGGCGACGATCTCGCCGTTCTCCGCGGTGTTCTGCGACCGGACCACGACCCAGTCCCCGTCGCAGATCGCGGCGTCGATCATCGACTCGCCGGAGACCTTGAGCATGAAGAGGTCGCCCTTGCCGACGAGCTGCCGGGGGAGCGGGAAGATCTCCTCCACCTGCTGATCGGCGGTGATGGGCACGCCGGCGGCGATGCGGCCGACCAGCGGGACCAGGGCGGCGTCGCCGACCGGGGTCGCCACATCCGCGGGGTTCTCCGCACCGGTGCCGGGAAGGTCGATGAGGACCTCCATGGCGCGCGTCTTGCCCGGGTCGCGCCGCAGGTAGCCGCTGAGCTCGAGCTGACCGAGCTGGTGCGTGACGCTGGACAGCGACTTGAGTCCGACGGCGTCGCCGATCTCGCGCATGCTCGGCGGGTAGCCGTTCTGTGCGATGGAGGCCTGGATGACCTCGAGGATCGCCATCTGCTTCGGGCTGAGGCTCTTGCGACGGCGGGTGCGCGGCGCCTCGGACTCGAGGGCTGAGGTGTCGCTCATGGTGCTCCTTCACTGCGTGATCCGACGTGCCTTCACTGCGTGATCCGACGTGCCGCTTCGAATGTCGGTGGCCCGTGGTGGGGTGTCCTTATCGAAACCGTATCCGAGAAAAGCGCGGATCTGGAAGATCTGTTCGAGCGTGTCGGGCGATTCGCGGGCCGCGGTTTCGAAGACAGCTTGACAGATGTTCGAACTCGAAGATATCTTCGGAACGTAGCTTCGCATCCACGGCTCCCGGCCGAGGCGCGGATGCGAAAGCTACGCCAACCTCCCCGGGCTCCGGCGCCGGGACAGTAAGGAGCAGACATGAGCAGCATCAGCCTCAGCACCGCGACCGCCTTCCCGGCATCGGCCCGTCCGGCCACCCGGCTGCGGATCACGGCACGCGGCCGCCGCGCTCTGCTCGCGCTCGCCTCGGTCCCGCTCGCAGCGGGCATCGCCTTCGCCGCCATCAGCGGGGGCAGTGCGATCGCCTCCGGCGCGGACGCACCGGCCGTCTCCGTCGAGACCGTCACGGTCATGCCCGGCGACACCCTCTGGTCGATCGCGAGCAGCATCGCCCCCGAGGCCGACCCCCGCGAGGTCATCGGTGAGATCAGCCGCATGAACCTCCTGCGCGGCGGCGAGCTGCAGGTCGGTCAGGAGCTCGCGCTCCCGGCCCGCTACACCGACTGACGCGGAGCCCGAGTCCTCCGATCCGGTCGTCACGATGACCTCGGCTCTCCGTGCTCCTCTTAAGATGGGAAGGGTGACCTTCTCCCTCAACGATCTCCCGCTCCGCGACGATCTGCGCGGACTCACCCCGTACGGCGCGCCCCAGGCCCCGCTGCCGGTGGCTCTGAACGTGAACGAGAACACGCATCCCGTTCCCGACGAGGTCGCCAGCGACATCCTCGATGACATCGCCGTGGCGATCCGGGACGTGAACCGGTACCCGGATCGTGAGTTCACGACGCTGCGGGAGGCCTTCGCCGACTACCTGGGTCACGGCCTCACGCCGGAGCAGATCTGGGCGGGAAACGGCTCCAACGAGGTGCTGCAGCACATCTTCCAGGCTTTCGGCGGTCCGGACCGCACGGCATTCGGCTTCGGCCCGACGTACTCGATGTACCCGCTCATCGCGAAGGGCACAGGGGCGTCGTGGATCGCCGGCACCCGGCAGCCGGACTACACCGTCACCGCGGAGGAGGCCGCGGAGCAGGTCAGTGCGGCCGACCCGGACATCGTGATCCTTTGCTCGCCGAACAATCCGACGGGCACGCCGCTGGGGCTCGACGTGGTGGAGGCCGTCTACGACGCCGCCCGTGGCGTGGTGATCGTCGACGAGGCCTATCAGGAGTTCGCGCCGCGCGATGCCCCGTCTGCACTGACTCTGCTGGAGGGCCGGCCGCGGCTGGCGGTCTCCCGCACCATGAGCAAGGCCTTCGCCTTCGCCGGTGCCCGTGTCGGCTACCTCGCCGCCGACCCCGCGTTCATCGACGCGCTGCGTCTGGTGCGCCTGCCCTACCACCTGAGCGCCCTGACGCAGGCGGCGGCCGTCGCCGCGCTCCGCAATGCCGACGTCATGCTCGGGATGGTGCAGGAGATCGTGGAGCAGCGCGACCGGATCACGGCCACGCTGGAGGCCCTCGGCTACACGCCCCACCTCTCGTGGTCCAACTTCGTGCTGTTCGGCGGCGTCGCGGACCCGCAGGCCACCTGGCAGCAGCTCTACGATCGCGGTGTGCTCGTCCGTGACGTCGGCATCCCCGGTCACCTGCGGGTGAGCGCCGGTACGGAGGCGGAGACCACGGCGTTCCTGGACGCCCTGGCCTCGATAGGATCGGCATCATGACCATCCCCGCGCCCACCGCACGCACCGCGAGCCGCGTGCGCAGCACGTCGGAGTCCACCGTCGAGGTCGAGCTCAACCTGGACGGTACCGGCGCGAGCCGCATCGACACCTCGGTGCCGTTCTTCGACCACATGCTCACGGCGTTCGCGAAGCACTCGCTGACGGATCTCACCGTGCGGGCGTCCGGCGACACCCACATCGACGCGCACCACACCGTGGAAGACGTCTCGATCGTGCTCGGTCAGGCGATCCTCGCCGCGCTCGGGGACAAGTCCGGCATCTCCCGCTACGGCGACGCCCTCGTCCCCCTGGACGAGGCGCTCGCGCAGGCGGTCGTCGACATCTCCGGTCGCCCGTACCTCGTGCACGAGGGTGAACCCGCGGGCTTCGAGCACCACCTGATCGGCGGGCACTTCACCGGATCGCTCGTCCGGCACGTCTTCGAAGCCATCACCTTCAACGCCGCCCTCACCGTGCACGTCCGGGTCCTGGGCGGGCGCGACCCGCACCACATCGCCGAGGCCGAGTTCAAGGCGTTCGCGCGGGCGTTCCGTCAGGCGAAGGCGCTGGATCCCCTCGTCGACGGCATCCCGTCCACCAAGGGAGCCTTGTGAGCGCCGCGCCCCGGGTCGCCGTCTTCGACTACGAATCCGGCAACGTCCACTCCGCGGTCAAGGCGCTCGTCGCCGCGGGAGCCGACGCCGTCCTCACGCGCGACCGCACCGAGGCTCTCGAGGCCGACGGGTTCGTCGTGCCCGGCGTCGGAGCCTTCCAGGCCGTGCGGGACGCCCTGCAGGCTCACGGCGGTGACGAGATCATCGGCCGTCGTCTCGCGGGCGGTCGACCGGTGCTGGGTATCTGCGTCGGCATGCAGGTGCTCTTCGAGCACGGCGTCGAACGTGGGCACGACACCGCGGGCCTCGGCGAGTGGCCGGGCGCCGTGACGGAGCTCAACGCCCCTGTCCTGCCACACATGGGCTGGAACACCGTGGAACCGGGGGAGGACACCGTCCTGTTCCGCGGGATCGAGCAGGAGCGCTTCTACTTCGTGCACTCCTATGCGGCGCAGTCCTGGGAGCTCGATGTGATCCCGCCGTTCCCCCAGCCCGTGCTCACCTGGGCGACCTACGGCGGTCCCTTCCTCGCGGCCGTGGAGAACGGCCCGCTCTCGGCGACGCAGTTCCACCCCGAGAAGTCCGGAGACGCCGGCATCCAGCTGCTCCGGAACTGGGTGCAGAGCCTCTGATCCGGGGCCGCGTCGGCGCCGGGCGTCATGCGGTTTGTCCCGCGCCCCGCGGCGGACTACCCTCGTCTCTCGTGCCCTCTCGGGCCGCAGACCCACCCGAACCAAGGACCCCATGAACGACTTCGCGCAGTCCCCCTCGCTCACGCTCCTCCCCGCGGTCGACGTCGCCGGCGGCAAGGCGGTCCGTCTGACCCAGGGGGAGGCGGGCACGGAGACGAGCTACGGCGACCCGCTCGACGCCGCGGGGGAGTGGGTCTCGCAGGGAGCCTCCTGGATCCACCTCGTCGACCTCGACGCGGCGTTCGGACGCGGCAGCAACGCCCCGATCCTGCGCAAGGTCATCAAGCAGTTCAAGAACGTCAACGTCGAGCTCTCCGGCGGCATCCGGGACGATGCGAGCCTGGAGGCGGCTCTGGAGAGCGGCGCCGCCCGCATCAACCTCGGCACCGCCGCCCTGGAGAACCCGGAGTGGGCCGCCGACGTGATCAGCCGCTTCGGCGAGGCGATCGCAGTCGGCCTCGACGTGCGCGGCACCACGCTCGCGGCGCGGGGCTGGACGAAGGAGGGCGGTGACCTCTGGGAGGTGCTCGAGCGCCTCGAGGACGCCGGCTGCAGCCGCTACGTTGTCACCGACGTGACCAAGGACGGCACGCTGCGCGGTCCGAACCTGGAGCTCCTGCGTGAGGTCACCTCGCGTACGCCGAAGCCGGTCGTCGCGTCGGGCGGCATCTCGAACCTCGACGACATCGCCGCCCTGCGCGACCTCGTGCCGCTGGGCGTCGAGGGCGCCATCGTCGGCAAGGCGCTGTACGCGGGCGCCTTCACGCTGGCGGAGGCCCTGGATGTCGCCGGAGACTGACCCCCACGCCTGCGGGCCGGAGCCGCACAACCGGGCCGACTCGGCCGGGGTCCCCTGGGAGGGGCGCAGCTTCGAGTCGAATCCGCACGCCGCGGACGACGGCTCGGCGGACCCTGCTCTTCTCGCCGCCCTGCTCCGCTTCCGCGCGGGGGAGGGGAGTCAGACGGAGGTCGTCGACGCGTTCCGCTCCGCGCGGGTGCTCATCCCGCTGATCGCCGAGAAGGGTGAGGAGGGGGTGGCCCCCAGCGGCCTCGCGGTGGACAAGACGCAGGAGCTGTCGATCGTCACCGTCGCCGCACCGGACGGGCGCCGCGTCCAGCCGGTGTTCTCATCGGTCGAGACGATGCAGCGCTGGGACCCGTCGGCGCGACCCATCCCTGTCGAGGCCGTCCGCGCCGCGCTGGCCGCATCGTCGGAGGATACCGACCTGATCGTGCTCGACCCGACCTCGGACACGGAGTTCGTGATCCGGCGACCCGCCGTCTGGGCCGTGGCGCAGGGGCACGCGTGGGAACCGAGCTTCCTCTCGCCCGAGGTGGTCACCGCGCTCCGGGAGAGCATCGCCCACGAACTCGCCGTGATCGACGTCGCGGTCGCGCCCGGTGACCCGGATGCGCGGCTGCGCGGGCCGGAGCTCATCGTGGTGCTGGAGCTCGTCGACGGCCTAGAGCGCGAGGTCCTGGATGCGGTGCTCGCGCGCCTCGCCCAGCGGTGGGCGGCGGATGACCGCATCGCCGTCCTCGCCGACTCGCTGACGGTCAAGCTCCGCCGCAGCGTCTGAGGCGGAGCTCCGACCGGATCAGGTGACGGGGCCGGTCCACTTCTCGCCGGGGCCCTTGCCGATCGGGTCCGGGATGGTCGAGGCCTCGCGGAAGGCGAGCTGCAGCGAACGGAGGCCGTCACGCAACGAGCGGGCGTGCATGTCGCTGATCTCGGGGGCGCCGGCGGTGATGAGTCCCGCCAGCGCGTTGATGAGCTTGCGCGCCTCGTCCAGGTCGAGCTGAGCCGCGGCCTCCGGGTCGTCCGCCAGGCCGAGCTTGACGGCGGCAGCACTCATGAGGTGCACGGCGGCGGTGGTGATCACCTCGACGGCCGGGACGTCGGCGATGTCGCGGACGGCCGAGGAGGCCGCTTCTTCCTGCCGAGCCCATCGCTCCTCGCGCTCGCGGGCCGCCTCGTCCGATGCCTGGTTCGTCACTTCGCCTTGCTTTCTGTTAGACTTTGGCGGGCTCCGGAGCGTCATGCTCCGGAACGAAAGAGGATTCACTTCCCACCCGCGCTTGCCGTTCCAGGCTACCGGGTCTTGCGCTCCGCCGGCTCCGCTCGTCACGAGGGGACCGGTAGACAGGGTGCGGAGCCGGCGTCTGAGAGCCGGCGGGTGGGGGACGACTCCGATTTCGCCCGAGATGCAGACAGCATCACGGTGGCCGAATCACATCGTCTAAGGAGCTCCGCATCAGCGATCCCCGTACCAATGAGCGCATCCGCGTCCCCGAGGTCCGCCTCGTCGGCCCCGCGGGTGAGCAGATCGGCGTTGTCCGCATCGAGGCAGCGCTGCGTCTCGCACAGGAAGCCGATCTCGACCTCGTCGAGGTCGCCCCGAACTCGAAGCCGCCCGTCGTCAAGATCATGGACTACGGCAAGTTCAAGTACGAGGCCGCGCAGAAGGAAAAGGAAGCGCGTCGCAACCAGGCGAACACGATCCTCAAGGAAGTCCGCTTCCGTCTGAAGATCGAGGCGCACGACTACACGACGAAGCTCAAGCGCGCCGAGGGCTTCCTCAAGGCCGGTGACAAGGTCAAGGCCATGATCCTCTTCCGCGGTCGCGAGCAGTCGCGTCCCGAGCAGGGTGTGCGTCTGCTGCGCAAGTTCGCCGAGGACGTCGCCGAGTTCGGCACCGTCGAGTCGAACCCGACCATCGACGGCCGCAACATGGTCATGGTCGTCGCGCCGCACAAGAGCAAGTCCGAGGCGAAGCAGGAGCAGAACGCCGTGCGCGCCGCGAACAAGCAGGCCGCGCGCGATGCGAAGAACGACGCGGACGCTTCCGCGGACGCCCCGGCGGAGTAGATCCGCCCCCAGAACTCCCGCACCGCGGGTTGACACCGTCGCCTGAGAAGGCGCCATACGAAGGAAGAGAAGATGCCGAAGCAGAAGACCCACTCGGGTGCTAAGAAGCGCTTCAAGATCACCGGCAGCGGCAAGCTGAAGAAGCAGCAGGCCGGGATGCGCCACAACCTCGAGCACAAGTCGAGCCGTCGCACCCGCCGTCTGAACCAGGACCAGGTGCTCGCGAAGGCGGACTTCAAGGTCGCGAAGAAGCTTCTCGGTCGCTGACGCGCCGAACGCACGATAGGAACACAGGAAAATGGCAAGAGTCAAGCGGGCGGTCAACGCCCACAAGAAGCGTCGGGTCATCCTCGAGCGCGCCTCCGGCTACCGCGGTCAGCGTTCGCGCCTCTACCGGAAGGCCAAGGAGCAGGTCATCCACTCCCTGGTCTACTCGTACCGGGACCGTCGCAAGCGCAAGGGCGACTTCCGTCGTCTCTGGATCCAGCGCATCAACGCCGCTGCCCGCCAGAACGGCATGACGTACAACCGCTTCATCCAGGGTCTCAACCTCGCGGGTGTCACGGTCGACCGTCGCATGCTCGCCGACCTCGCGGTGAACGATGCCGCGACGTTCACGACGCTGGTCGAGACGGCGAAGAAGGCTCTGCCCTCCGACGTCAACGCGCCGAAGTCGGTCGCGTAAGCATCTCGCTTCCGAACGGGCGTCTTCCTCCGGGAAGGCGCCCGTTCCGCGTATCCGGGCGGTGGCGGGCTGACCGTAGACTGAGTCCGTGCTGGAGAACCCCCGTTCCCCCCGAGTCCGTGCCGTCGCCAAGCTGACCAAGCGCAGCGCGCGTACCGAGACCGGGCTGTTCCTGTTGGAAGGTCCGCAGTCCGTCCGTGAGGCGCTGACGTACCGTCCGGAGGCGATCATCGAGCTGTTCGCGACCCCCCACGGGTGGGAGAGGCACGCGGACATCCGTGCCGCGGCGGCGGAGGCGGACGTCGAGGTCGAGTACGTGAGCGAGGACGTGCTCAACGCGATGGCCGACACGGTGACGCCGCAGGGGCTGGTCGCCGTCGTCCGGCAGACGCCGACCTCCGTGCGCGACATCTTCGATGCCGCACCGCGTCTGGTCGCCATCTGCGAGGAGGTGCGCGACCCCGGCAACCTCGGCACCATCATCCGGGCCGCCGACGCCGCCGGCGCCGACGCCGTCGTGCTCACGGGCCGCACGGTCGATCCTTACAACCCCAAGGTCGTGCGGGCGACGACGGGCTCGCTCTTCCACCTTCCGGTCTCCGTGGGTGGGGACCTCGACGAGGTCGTGCGACGTGCGCACGATGCGGGCCTGCAGATCCTCGCGGCCGACGTGAAGGGGGATGACCTCCTCGCAGCCCGCGCCGACGGTGTGCTCGGCGAGCCGACCGCCTGGCTGTTCGGCAACGAGGCGCGCGGACTCGAGGACGAGGCGCTGACACGGGCCGACCGGGTCCTGCGGCTGCCGATCTTCGGACGCGCGGAGTCGCTCAACCTGGCCACCGCGGCGAGCGTGTGCCTGTACGAGAGCGCGTTCGCCCAACGCGCCGCCGCCACCGGCTGACCGGCGACGGACGGGACGCAGGATGCGGATTCTCATCGTCGAGGACGACGAGCGGGTGGCGGGGGCCTTGCAGGCCTTCCTCGCGCGCTCGGGCTATGCCACCGTGCACGCCGCCGACGGGGCGACCGCGCTGGAGCACCTCGACGCCGACACCGAGGTGGTGCTGCTGGACCTCGGGCTGCCGGACGTCGACGGGATCGACCTCTGCCGTCGCATCCGGGGGCGGTCCGACGTCCCGATCGTGATCGTCACCGCGCGGAACCAGGTCGCCGAGCGCATCAAGGGGCTGCGGGCCGGGGCCGATGACTTCGTGGTGAAGCCGTACGACGTGCACGAACTCCTGGCGCGGATCGAGGCGGTCACCCGGCGATCACGGCCGCTGCGCACGGAACCGGATACCCGGGTGCTGCTGCACGACGGGGCGGTGCAGATCGACCTCGTGGCGCGGGAGGTGCAGGTCGGCGGGGTGCCGCTGGCGCTCACCCGCAAGGAGTTCGACATCGTGGGCGTGCTCGCCCGGTATCCGGGTGTGGCGGTGCCGAAGGAGCGCCTCATCCGCGAGGTCTGGAACACCGATTGGCGCGGCTTCGGCCACTCGCTCGAGGTGCACGTGGCGGCCATCCGGAAGAAGAGCGGGGACCGCGCGTTCATCGAGACGGTGCGCGGCGTCGGCTATCGGCTCGCGGGGTCCTGACGCGTGCGCCGCCGCCTGACCGTGGTCTTCCTCGTGCCGCTGATCGTCGTGCTCGTCGCGCTGGGCGGCGTGACCGGGTGGAGCGCGGCGCGCAGCGTCCAGCAGTCGTTCTACGCGGAGCAGCTCGGCGACCTCGGCTACTTCGCGACGAGCGCCAGGCAGGCGCTCCGCTCCGGGAGCCCGGCGGTGATGGACGCCGAGGTCCGCCGCTTCCAGGAGGTGTACGGGATCGAGGTGACCGTGTTCGATCTCACCGGCAGCCCGTGGGCGGCGGGGGATCACGGCGACACGGTCCTGTCGGAGGAGGACGCGCAGCGGGTACGGCTGGCGCTCTCCGGACGCCGCGCCGAACAGCCGACCTCCTCCGCATGGGTCGTGTCCGACGCGGCGCTCGTGGAGCCGGTGTTCGACGACGGCGACGTGATCGGCGCCGTGCTCGTGAGCGGAGGAACGGAGACGCCGCAGACCGTCATCCTGCGCCAGACGCTCGTGCTCGGCGTGATCGTCGTGCTGCTGTGCGCGCTCGGCATCCTCCTGGTCGCCGGGCTGGCGCGCTGGGTGCTCTCCCCGGTGCGCCGCCTCGACGAGACGATGGCGGCGATCGAGCGCGGGGAGATGGACGCCCGCGTGGCCGAGGGCACCGGGCCGCCCGAGCTGCGGCGCATGACGCGTGTGTTCAACGGCATGGCCGATGAGATCGAGCGCGTCATGACCCGGCAGCAGGAGTTCGCGCTGAACGCCTCGCACGAGCTGCGGAATCCGCTCAACGCGTTGCTGCTGCGCGTCGAGCACCTCGCGACGGGCCTGGGACGCGAGTGGGACCACGACGTCGAGGAGACGAGGGAGGAGGGCCGGCGGATGACCCGCATCCTGGAGACCCTCCTCGGACTCGCCCGCGGCGGTCGCACCGACTCCACGATGTCCGCGGTCGATCTGGCCGCTGTCGCAGCCCGCCGGGTGGAGGCCTGGCAGGAGGTGGCGGCGCAGCGGGCCATCGGGCTGCGCCCCACGGGGGAGCCGTCGGTCATGACGATCACCGACCGCACCATCGTGGAGAGTGCGCTCGATGCCGCGATCGACAACGCGGTGAAGTACTCGCCGGAGGGCTCGTCCATCGAGGTCGGCGCGCGGCGCGTGGGCGGCGAATGCCACCTCACCGTGCGCGACCACGGCCCTGGTCTGTCTCCGGAGGACGCCTCGTCGGCGGCGGACCGCTTCTGGCGGAGCGCGGACAGCGGCGACATGCCGGGGACCGGGCTCGGGCTCGCGATCGCGACCGACCTCCTCGCGACGGTCGGGGGCGAGCTGCGGGTGCGCGGCGCCGATGGCGGCGGGCTCCTCGTGGCCCTCGTCCTCCCCGCGGAGGCGGCGGCATGAGCGGGCGGGGACGGCGTGTCATGGCCGGGATGCTCGCGCTCGTGACGGCGGTCGCGTTGAGCGCGTGCAGTCCGCGTTCCGAGGGATGGACGGACACCGTCGCCGTGATCGCCGCGGGCAGCCCCACCGGGGTCTACCACGACTACGGCAGTCGCCTGGCGGTCGAGCTGTCGCGCGAGCTGGACGTCGATCTCACGGCGGAGGAGACCGCCGGATCGGTCGACAACCTGCTGCGGGTGAGTGCGGGGGAGGCGCTCCTCGGCTTCGCGCAGGGCGATGCCGCGGCCGACGCCGTGGCCGGAACGGGAGCCTTCGCCGAGCCGCTGGACGTGCAGGCGGTCGCCCGTCTCTACGACGAGTACCTGCAGATCGTCGTGCGCGACGACTCGGCCCTCGACGACCTCGCGGACCTCGCCGGCGGGACGATCTCCCTCGGAGCCGAGAACTCGGGGGTGAACGTGATCGCGACCCGGGTGCTGCACGCCGCCGGCGTGGCCGCGGATACGATCGACGATCCGCAGCTCGACCTCGGCGGGTCCATCGCCGCCATGGAGCGCGGGGAGATCGACGGCTTCTTCTGGGTGGGCGGACTGCCGACGCCCGGCATCACCGATCTGGCCGAGACCGTCGACGTCCGTCTGCTCCCGGTCGAGCAGGACTGGGTCAATGCGGTCAACGAGCGGTACTCCCATGCGTATCGGCCCGCCGACGTGCCCGCGGGCACCTACGGCCTCGATGCCTCCGTGATGACGTTGGCGGTGCCGAACTACCTCGTCACCGCCGGCAGCACCCCGCCCGGCGTCGTGCACGACCTCGTCGCGGGCCTGTTCGCGGCGCGCACCACGTTGGCCGCCGACGTCCCGGCGGCAGCGTTGCTGGACCGGCGGTCCGCGATCTTCACCGGGCCGGTGCCCCTGCACCCCGGTGCGGAGGAGTACTACCGCGGCCTGCGCCGGTGACGGGCGTCCCCTCAAGAAATCCTCAAGATCCCTGACAGGCGTCGGCGCGCTCTGCCAGGGTGAGGTCGATCGCACACGATCGGACACCTGCTGCCTGCTGTCGCTGGGAGCGTGGCAGCAGGGCGATCCCGCGGCCCGAGGGGGCGGGCCGTGGGGCGCCCCTGCGAGGATGCATTGGCGCCGCGATCAGGTGATTACGAACGTGTAAACCTCACCGTGGTGCCTGGAACCGCGCGCATCGCGTGGCTAGTTTGGAGAAATGATGACCTCTGAAACCCCGCTCGTCGTCGTCGAGAACGTCCAGAAGCACTACGGCGAGTTCCAGGCGCTCAGCGACATCGACCTGACCGTCAACGCGGGGGAGGTCGTCGTCGTGATCGGCCCCTCCGGCTCGGGCAAGTCGACGCTCTGCCGCACGATCAACCGCCTGGAGACCATCACCAGCGGCTCCATCCGCATCGACGGCAAGGAGCTGCCCGCGGAGGGCAAGGCTCTCGCGCACCTGCGGGCCGACGTCGGCATGGTCTTCCAGTCCTTCAACCTCTTCGCGCACCTCACGATCCTCGAGAACGTGACGCTCGGCCCGATCAAGGTCCGCGGACTCAAGAAGTCCGACGCCGAGGCCGAGGCGATGATGCTCCTCAAGCGGGTCGGCGTCGCGCAGCAGGCGAACAAGCTCCCCGCGCAGCTCTCCGGCGGCCAGCAGCAGCGCGTCGCGATCGCACGGGCCCTGGCCATGCAGCCGAAGGTCATGCTCTTCGACGAGCCCACGAGCGCGCTCGACCCCGAGATGATCAACGAGGTCCTCGACGTCATGGTCGAGCTCGCCCAGGAGGGCATGACGATGATCGTCGTCACCCACGAGATGGGCTTCGCCCGCAAGGCGGCCGACCGCGTCGTCTTCATGGCGGACGGCCGGATCGTCGAGGAGGCCACGCCCGAGGAGTTCTTCACGAACCCGAAGAGCGACCGCGCCAAGGACTTCCTCTCGAAGCTCCTCACGCACTGACTTCCCAGACCCAGCACCCACAGCACAGCACACGAAGGAGACGCACATGCGACGCACACGGACACTGGCCGGATTCGGGATCGCCGCGGTGGCGCTGCTCGCGCTCACGGCCTGCAACAGCGGCACGCCGTCGAGCACCGGCACGTCGGGCAGCGACGAGGGCGACGCCTCGAGCAGCACGCCCTGGACCATCGAGGAGGACGTCACGATCGAGGGGAGCCCCACGTTCGACCGCATCTCCTCGTCGGGCACCGTCAAGGTGGGCGTCAAGGAGGACCAGCCCGGTCTCGGATACCTCGACCCCGTGACGGGCGAGCGCACCGGCTTCGACGTCGACATCGCCCGCTGGATGGCGGCATCCCTCGGTGTCGACCCGGAGAAGATCGAGTTCCAGGCGATCGCCTCCGCGAACCGCGAGCAGGCCATCGTCAACGGCGACATCGACTACTACGTCGGCACCTACTCGATCACCGACAAGCGCAAGGAGCAGATCGCCTTCGCCGGTCCCTACTTCGTCACCGGCCAGGGCCTCCTCGTCGCGGCCGACAGCGACATCGCGAGCGTCGACGACCTCGACTCCTCCACGACGGTCTGCTCGGCGACGGGTTCGACGCCGATCCAGAACATCAAGGAGAACTACCCCGAGGTGAAGACGAAGGAGTACGACACGTACTCCAAGTGCGTCGAGGACCTCAAGAACGGCCAGGTCGACGCCGTCACGACCGACGAGGCGATCCTCATCGGCTACGCGGCCCAGGACCCCGACAACCTCAAGGTCGTCGGCGAGCCGTTCAGCGAGGAGCGCTACGGCATCGGTGTGGCGAAGGGCGACGACGCGCTCGTCGAGTACTTCAACACCCAGCTCACCGACGGTGGTGACATCTGGCAGCAGATCTTCGACAACAACCTCGGCGCCTCCGGTGTGAAGGCCGAGCAGCCCGAGGTCGACCCGGTCGGTTGATCTCGCGGGGGCGGTCGGTCCGACCGGCCGCCCCCGTCCTCCTCGGCGTCGACCTGACGCGGAAACGAACCGAAAGGCACAGCAGTGGGAGTGATCTCGGACCACCTCGACCTCTGGGGTGAAGCGCTGTGGGGAACCATCGCGCTGTTCCTCGGCGGTGGCCTCATCGCCGTGGTGCTCGGACTCATCGTCGGAGCGGCCCGCGTGTCCCCGGTCCCGATCGCGCGCGGCGTCGGCGCCGTGTACGTGAACTGGATCCGGAACACCCCGCTCACGCTGGTGATGTTCTTCTTCGCGTTCTGCCTTCCGATCCTGCTCGGGGAGCGGGTCAACTCCCTGCTGCTCGCCACGATCGCGCTCGGCATCTACACCGCCACCTACGTCGCTGAGGCGATCCGCGCCGGCATCAACACGGTGCCGGTCGGACAGGCGGAGGCAGCACGGGCCATCGGCCTCAACTTCGGCCAGGTCATGCGCTTCGTCGTGCTGCCCCAGGCCACGCGGTCCGTGGTCCCGCCGCTCATGAGCGTGCTCATCGCCCTCATGAAGAACACCACGGTGGCCGCCGGCTTCTCGGTGGTCAACCTCGGCACGATCCGAGCGGCACTCAGCGAGCGGGGCGAGAACGCCCTCGTCGTGCTGCTCTGGGTCATGGTCATCTTCGTCGTGCTCGTGCTGCTCCTGAGCTGGGTGCAGCGCGTACTCGAGAACAAGTGGAGGATCGCGCGATGAGTTCCGTCCTGTTCGACGTCCCCGGGCCTCGCGCCGTCGCCCGCAACCGGATCATCGGTGCCGTCACGATCCTCGTCGTCCTCGCCGTGCTCGGCTGGGTGGTCTGGCGCCTGTACGCCACCGGCCAGTTCTCCGCGGAGAAGTGGAACATCTTCACGTACTCGGCGGTCTGGGTGCGCTTCGGGGAGGGGCTGCTCAGCACGCTCTCCGCCTTCGCGGTCGCCGGTGTCGGTTCGATCGTGCTGGGCTTCGTCCTCGGCATCGGCCGCCTCTCCGAGCACGCCTGGGTGCGGGAACCGGTGCGGTGGATCATCGAGATCATGCGGGCGATCCCCGTCCTGATCCTCATGATGCTGCTGTACTACGGCCTCCCGGTGATCGGTATCCGGATGCCCCCGTACTACGCGGTCGTCATCGCGCTCATCGTCTACAACGGCTCCGTGCTGGCGGAGGTGCTCCGCGCCGGGATCGAGTCGCTGCCGCGCGGGCAGAAGGAAGCCGGCTACGCGATCGGGCTGCGCAAGACGGGGGTCATGTACTTCATCCTCATCCCGCAGGCCGTCCGGGCGATGATGCCCGTGATCATCGCGCAGCTCGTGGTGGCCCTGAAGGACACCGCGCTCGGCTTCATCATCACGTACCAGGAGCTGCTCTACGTCATCAACCAGATCGGCAACCAGGCGCCCTATGGGTCGCCGCTGATCCCCGCCGCGATGGTCGGCGGCTCGATGTACGTCGCGGTCTGTCTCGTGCTCTCCTACATCGCCTACCGCTTGCAGCGTCGGGCCAAGCGCTCGGCCAAGGCCGGTCCCGTGGAGCCGGACCCCCGCCAGCACGACGGCGAGACGAACACGTCGCTCATCGTGATGCAGCGGGGTCTCGGTAAGCACGACAGCAACAACTCCGGCGGACTGGCGGTGTGAGCCACGACCGGCGCGGGACGCCCGTCCCGCGCCGGTAGACTCGACTCCCGTGTCAGAGTCTCCGGAAATCACACCCGAAGCGGTCGAAGCCGCTGTCGCCGACGCCCTCGCGGCGATCGAGGCGGCCGCCGACACCGCCGCGCTGAAAGCCGCCCGTGCGGCGCACGTCGCGGAGGGATCGCCGCTCGCGGTCCTGAACGCCTCGATGCGCCAGGTCGCCCCCGAGAACAAGGCCGCGTTCGGCAAGCTCGTCGGTCAGGGCCGCGGTCGTGTGAACCAGGCGCTCGCGGCGAAGGAGGCCGAGCTGGCCGCCGCCGAGGTCGCCGCGCGCCTGGAGGCCGAGCGCGTCGACATCACCGCCGTCCCGTCGCGGACGCGCGTGGGCGCCCGCCACCCGCTGGCCCTCCTGCAGGACCACGTCGAGGACATCTTCGTCGGCATGGGATGGGAGATCGCGGAGGGGCCGGAGCTCGAGCACGAGTGGTTCAACTTCGACGCCCTGAACTTCGACGTCGATCACCCCGCCCGTCAGGAGCAGGACACCTTCTACGTCGACCCGACGTCGCGCCACCTCGTCATGCGTACGCACACGAGCCCCGTGCAGGTTCGATCCATGCTCGACCGCGAGGTCCCCATCTACGTGCTGTGCCCGGGCCGCGTGTACCGCACCGACGAGTTCGACGCCACGCACCTCCCGGTCTTCACGCAGTTCGAGGGCCTGGTCGTCGACAAGGGCATCACGATGGCGCACCTCAAGGGCACGCTCGACCACTTCGCGAAGCAGCTCTTCGGCCCGGAGGCCAAGACCCGCTTCCGCACGAACTACTTCCCCTTCACCGAGCCCTCCGCCGAGCTCGACCTGTGGCACCCGACCTTCAAGGGTGGCGCGCGCTGGATCGAGTGGGGCGGCTGCGGCATGGTCAACCCGAACGTGCTGCGCGCGGCCGGGATCGACCCGGAGGTGTACAGCGGCTTCGCGTTCGGCATGGGCATCGAGCGGGGCCTGATGTTCCGCAGCGATGTGCAGGACATGCGCGACATGGCCGAGGGCGATGTCCGTTTCAGCGAGCAGTTCGGGATGGTGGTGTGATGCGCGTCCCGCTTTCGTGGCTGCGTGAGTACGTCGATCTGGCAGCGGATGCCACGCCCGAGGACGTCCTCGCGGCACTGGTGACCGTCGGCTTCGAAGAGGAGGACGTGCACCGGTTCGACATCACGGGTCCCGTGGTGGTCGGCCAGGTCGTCTCCCTCGAGCCGGAACCCCAGTCGAACGGCAAGACGATCAACTGGTGCCAGGTGGACGTCGGCCCCGAGCACGGCGGCGTCCGTGGGATCGTCTGCGGCGCGCACAACTTCGTCGTCGGAGACAAGGTCGTCGTGACCCTGCCCGGCGCTGTCCTCCCCGGCCCGTTCCCCATCGCCGCCCGCAAGACCTACGGCCACGTGTCCGACGGCATGATCGCCTCGGCGCGCGAGCTGGGGCTCGGCGACGAGCACAACGGCATCGTCGTGCTGAGCGACCTCGGCATCGATGCGCGCGTGGGCACGGACGCGATCGCGCTGCTGGGCCTCGACGACGTCGCGGTGGAGATCAATGTCACGCCGGACCGCGGCTACGCGTTCTCGGTGCGCGGTGTCGCCCGTGAGTACTCCCACGCCACGGGGGCGGCGTTCCGCGACCCGGCCGAGCGTGACTTCGCCGAGCTGCAGCCCGGCTCCGGACACACCGCCGTGGTGGACGACCAGGCGCCGGTGCGGGGCAAGGTCGGCGCGAGCGAGTTCGTCACCCGGGTCGTGCGCGACGTCGATCCGTCGCGGCCGACTCCGCCGTGGATGATCGCGCGCCTGAGCCTCGCCGGCATGCGGTCGCTGGGTGTGCTCATCGACATCACGAACTACGTCATGCTCGAGCTCGGGCAGCCGCTGCACGGCTACGACCTGGACAAGCTCACGGGCGGCATCACCGTCCGGCGCGCGACGCCGGGGGAGAAGATGACCACGCTCGACGGCGTGGAGCGGAAGCTGCACGTCGAAGACCTCCTCATCACCGACGACTCCGGTCCCATCGGCCTCGCCGGCGTCATGGGCGGCGGCACCACCGAGATGAGCGACACCACGCGGAACGTCCTCATCGAGGCGGCGACCTTCGACGCGACGACCATCGCCCGCACGGCCCGTCGGCACAAGCTCCCGAGCGAGGCGTCCAAGCGCTTCGAGCGCGGCGTCGACCCGCTGATCCCCTTCGTCGCGGCCCGCCGCGCAGCCGACCTCATGGTCGAGCTCGCCGGCGGCACGCTCACGGAGGAGGGTGGAGCGCTCTTCGCCGAGGTGTTCGTCGCCGAGATCGAGCTCCCGCGCGGCTTCGTGCAGGGGCTGATCGGCGTCGACTACACCGACGACGAGATCACCGGCGCGCTGACGACGATCGGGGCCGAGGTCAGCCCTTCGACAGGCTCAGGGACCCAGGCCGAAGGCGCAGGGACCCAGGGTGACTCCGGGTGGACGGTCATCCCGCCGACCTGGCGCCCCGACCTCACCGACAAGTGGACACTCGCCGAGGAGGTCGCCCGCATCCACGGGCTCGACCGCATCCCCTCCGTGCTGCCGACGCCGCCGTCCGGCCGCGGTCTCACGGCACATCAGCAGGGGCGTCGCCGCGTGGTGAACGCTCTCGCCGCCGCAGGATTCGTCGAGACCCCGGCGTTCCCGTTCACGACCGAGGCGCAGAACGATCTGCACGGCTCCGCGTCCGGTGAGCACCTGCCCAGCATCCGCCTCGCGAACCCGCTCGACGGGCAGGTGCCGTTCCTGCGGCGCTCGCTCATCCCCGGTCTGCTGCAGACCGCGCACCGCAACATCTCGCGCGGGCTCACCGACCTCGCGCTGTTCGAGACGGGCGCCGTGTTCGTCCCGGAGCCGGGCGTGGAGTACGGCACCGCCGAGGTCCCGCCGCTCGGCGTCCGGCCGTCGGATGAGGTACTCGCCGCGCTCGACGCCTCCATCCCGCCGCAGGAGCGCCACGTCGCGGTGCTGCTGACCGGCAACGTGTCGCCGCGCCAGCCGGGTCGTGCCGCCGAGGCCGCCGGGCTCGTCGAGGCGCTCGACGCGGTCCGCGTGATCGGGGCCGCGGCGGGCATCGAGATCGACGTCGTGCAGACGCAGCGCGCCGCGCTCCACCCCGGACGCACCGGTGCGCTCGTCGCCGCCGGCGAGGAGGTCGGCTACGTCGGCGAGCTGCATCCCGCCGTCGCCGAGGAGGCTGACCTGCCGGGTCGCGCCACCGTGCTGGAGCTGGACCTCGACCGGCTGCTCACGCTCGCCGGCGGACGCATCGTGGCGGCATCGCTCTCCACGTTCCCGGCCGCGACGCAGGACGTCTCGCTCACGCTCCCGGCCGAGGTGCCGGCGGGCGAGGTCCGCGCGGCTCTCGCGGAGGGCGCGGGTGCACTGCTGGAGTCCGTCCGGCTCGTGGACGACTACCGCGGCGAGGGCGTGCCCGAGGGATCGAAGTCGCTGACGTTCGCCCTGCGCTTCCGCGCCGACGACCGCACGCTGACCGCCGCGGAGGCCTCCGCGGCGAAGATGGCGGGCGTCGCCGTGGCCGCGGAGCGCTTCGGCGCCGCCCTCCGCGACTGATCGGGAGAGCGCACGGCCCTTTTCCGGGGAGCCGTGCGCTCTCGCGATAGCGTGGCCGGATGACGAGCCTCCTCCTGCAGCCCACGCCACCCTCGGTCCCCGCCGGAGCGCGATCGCTCGGGGAGGGGCCGTTCCTCTCGCCGGGTGCGCAGCTC
Source organism: Microbacterium sp. C-MGS6 (assembly GCF_058140415.1). Taxonomy (NCBI): domain Bacteria; kingdom Bacillati; phylum Actinomycetota; class Actinomycetes; order Micrococcales; family Microbacteriaceae; genus Microbacterium; species Microbacterium sp. C-MGS6. The sequence goes on along the minus strand of NZ_CM176934.1, from coordinate 2,327,749 downwards.
GACTGGCACTACCGCAAGCCGGGGTGGACCACGGGCGAGGCAGCGACCGTCACCCCCATGCGCGTCGTCCGTGACGATGAGCGCGGTCTCGTCGCGTGGCTTGCCGCCGGGACGCAGCAGGAAGGCCAGGGCACGCGGGACGGGGAGCGCATCCGGACCGTCCCGCTCGATCGGCGGTGGCGGGAGCCCCGGCGCCGGATCGTCGAGGAGTGGTGGGGCAACGGCATCCTGCGCATCGCGCCCGCGGGGGTGCCGTGGTCGGTCTGGCTGTTCTGGAGCGCGGCCACCGGGACGACGTGGGACTTCGCCGGCTGGTACGTCAACCTCGAGAACGCGCACCTGCGCACCGACAGTGCCACCTACACCTCCGATCACGTCCTCGACGTCGAGATCGCACAGGACGGGCGCGTGGCGATGAAGGACGAGGACGAGCTGGTCGCCGCCGTCGACCAGGGGCGGCTGACCGCCGCGCAGGCGGCGCAGATCGAGCGGCACGCGGTCGCGGCCATCGCGTCTTTCCATGCCGGCGACTGGCCGTTCGATCGGGAGTGGATCGACTGGCGACCGGACCCGTCCTGGAGCATCCCGGTGTTGGACGGCCTCGACGAGATCGTCGTCCCCTAACCGCTTCGGGGCCGCCCTCCGCGACGGCGCCGAGGCCGCGCGGGATCAGGCGCTCGCGCGGCATCAGGCGACAGCAGTGCCGGTGGCCTGTGCTTGCGCAGTGGCCTGTGCTCGCGTGGTGGGCTGCGCTCGCGTGACGCCTGTACTCGCGTGACGGCCTGTCCTGCCGCTCCGCTCTGAGCGGAGGCCCTTCCCCCGAGTCGTCGATCCTGATGACATGGGCACATGACGGATGTTCTGATCCTCGGGGGAACCGGATGGCTGTCGGGGCGCATCGCCGCGCATGCGCTCGGGGCGGGGGCGACCGTGACCTGCCTGGCCCGCGGCGGACGCCCGGCGCCGCCGGGAGCGACCCTCGTTCTCGCGGACCGCGATGAGGAGGCCGCCTACGACGTCGTGTCGCGCACGGACTGGGACCACGTCGTCGACGTCTCCTCCCGCGCCGATCATGTCTCCGGGGCGGTCCGTGCGCTCGGCGACCGTGCCGCTCGGTGGACGTACATCTCGTCGATGTCGGTGTACCGCGACGACGAGACGGTCGGGACCGACGAGTCGGCATCGCGGCACCCGGCGGCGCAGGCCGGTGAGGACGACGACTACGCGCGACAGAAGGTCGCGGCGGAGGATGCCGTGCAGGAGGGCGTCGGCGATCGCGCACTCCTCGTCCGGCCCGGCCTCATCGTCGGCGACGGCGACCCGAGCGATCGCTTCGGCTACTGGGCGGCGGCGTTCCTCCGGGCCCTGGATGAGCCGGTGCTGCTTCCACCGCTCGAAGGGCGCACGACGCAGGTCATCGACGTCGAGGACGTCGCCGCGTTCGTCGTGTCCGCCACCGTCACCGGTGCCGTGAACGCGATCGGCGACGTGCGCGACCTGGAGGACGTGCTCCGGACGGTGCGCGCGGCCACGGGGCACGCCGGGTCGGTCGTCGTCGGCACGGAGGAGCGCCTCGTCGCCGAAGGCGTCGCGTACTGGGCGGGGCCGCGCTCGCTGCCGCTGTGGCTGCCGCCCGACATGCGCGGATTCATGACCCGCTCGAATGCGCGGTACCGGCGCAGCGGGGGCCCGCTCCGCCCCCTCGACGAGACGGCGGAGCATGTCGTAGCGGACGAGCGCGAACGGGGCGTGGACCGGGAGCGCCGCGCCGGACTCACGCGGACGGAGGAGCGGGCGCTGCTCGACGCCCTCGCTCGCTAGACTGCGAGGCAGTGACACGGGGTGCCGCATCCGCGGCTGAGATCACACCCGTCGAACCTGATCTAGTTCGTACTAGCGAAGGGATGTCGCCGATGAGCGATCCTGTGCGTCCGCAATCCGTCCTCGACCTCGCCGTCACGGCGGGAAGGCTGCGGGAGGAGGTCCGGGCCACGCCGCCGTTGACGCACTGCATCACGAACGCCGTCGTGACGGGGTTCACCGCCAACGTGCTGCTGGCGCTCGGGGCGTCACCGGCCATGGTCGACATCGTCGGCGAGGCCGAGCCGTTCGCCGCTGCCGCGTCGGGGCTTCTCATCAACCTCGGGACGCCGACCCCGGAGCAGCGGGAGGCGAGCAGGGAGGCCGTGGTGGGAGCGCTCGCCGCCGGCACGCCGTGGGTGCTCGATCCCGTTGCGATCGGCGCCCTCCCGGTGCGGACGGCGCTCGCGCACGAGCTCGCCGCGCTGCGCCCCACCGCCATCCGCGGCAACGCGTCGGAGATCCTCGCGCTGGCCGGACACAGCAGTGGCGGCCGCGGTGTCGACGCGACGGACGGGACCGAGGCGGCGGCTGCGGCGGCCCGCGAGCTCGCCCACCGGTACGGTTCCGTGGTCGCCGTCTCGGGCCCGGTCGACCTCCTCACCGACGGGGAGCGGGTGATCCGCATCGCCAACGGGCATGACCTCCTCACACGGGTGACCGGCGGCGGGTGTGCCCTGGGCGCGGTGATGGCGGCGTTCCTCGGGGTGGCCCGTGGCTCCGCGACAGATGCGCTGACGGCGGTGGCCGCGGCGACCCTCGTCTACACGGTCGCAGCCGAGCAGGCGGCGGAGATCTCCCGCGGACCGGGCAGCTTCGCCGTCGCACTGCTCGACGCCCTGTCCGCCGTGACCCCGGCGGATCTCCGCGCCCGCGCCCGCGTCGAGGAGGAGGCCCGATGACCGTCGACCTGTCCCTGTACCTCGTCACCGATCGGTCGCTGTGCGGCGCTCGCGGGGTGGTCGCGACCGTCCGCGAAGCGGTGGCCGGCGGTGTCCGCATCGTGCAGCTGCGCGACAAGAAGGCGACGGACGAGGAGACCGTCGAGCAGCTCCTCGCCCTGTCCGCGGCCATCGACGGTCGCGCGCTGCTCGTCGTGAACGATCGCCTCGATGCGGCCGTCGAGGCCCGTCGTCGCGGTGCCAGGGTGGACGGGGTGCACCTCGGCCAGGCGGATGCCTCGGTGCTCCGCGCGCGCGAGCTTCTCGGCCCGGAGGCGTTGATCGGGCTCACGGCGAACACCTCCGCGCACCTCGACGAGGTCGCCGCCCTGCCGCCGGGCACGGTGGACTACCTCGGGGTCGGCGTCATCCGCCCCACGCGCACGAAGCCCGACCATCCGGTGCCGCTCGGCGTCGACGGCTTCGCCGCATTCGTCGCGCGCAGTCCGCTGCCGTGCGTCGCGATCGGTGGGGTGGACCTGGAGGACGCGGCGGCGTTGCGTGAGGCCGGCGCGTCCGGGATCGCGGTGGTCTCGGCGCTGTGCGCGGCAGAGGACCCCCGGGCCGCCGCCGCGGCCTTCCGGCGACACTGGTTCGCACGGGCGGTGCCGCACGTGCTCAGCATCGCCGGCAGCGATCCGTCCGGAGGTGCGGGCATCCAGGCCGATCTCAAGGCGATCGCCGCGAACGGGGGCTACGGCATGGCAGCCCTCACAGCCCTGACCGCGCAGAACACGCAGGGCGTCCGCGCCGTGCATGTCCCTCCCGCGGAGTTCCTGCGGGCGCAGCTCGACGCTGTCGCCGACGACATCCGCATCGACGCCGTGAAGATCGGCATGCTCGCGGACGGGGAGGTGATCCGCACGGTCGCCGCCTGGCTCCGGACGACGCAGCCCCCGATCGTCGTGCTGGACCCCGTCATGATCGCCACCTCGGGAGACCGACTGCTCGATCCCGACGCAGAGCGCGAGCTGCGGGGCCTGCTCTCCCTGGCGACCGTGGTCACCCCGAACCTCGCCGAACTCGCCGTCCTCGCGGGGCGCGAGGTGGCGGGCTGGGCGGACGCGCTCGCCGCGGCGCAGGAGCTGTCGGCCGATACGGGGACCGCGGTGCTGGTGAAGGGCGGGCATCTGCCCGGGGACGAGGCACCGGACGCCCTGATCGACACGGCAGCCGGTACGCACGTGGAGTTCCCCGGGGCGCGCATCATGACGGAGAACACCCACGGCACCGGCTGCTCGCTGTCCGCGGCTCTGGCCACACGACTGGCGCGGGGCGACGATCCCGCGACCGCGGTCCGCGCCGCGCGCGCCTGGTTGCGGGAGTCCCTCCGCGCGGCGGACGACCTGGAGATCGGGCGAGGACACGGCCCGATCCATCCCTTCGCGGGACTCTGGGCACGCGGCGGGGTCGAGACCCGGTCGACGCCGGAGGAGGTGGCCGTGGCCTGGTGGGATGAGACTGCCGCGATCCGCCGCGACATCGATGCGCTGCCCTTTGTGCGTGCGCTCGCCGACGGGACGCTCGACCGCGATGCCTTCGTCTTCTACCTCGCGCAGGACGCCCTGTACCTTCGCGAGTACGCCAGGGTGCTCGCGGAGGCGTCGCGCCTCGCCCCGACCCCCGACGAGCAGGCGTTCTGGGCCGAGGCCGCGCACGGTGCGATCCGCGGAGAGCTGGAGCTGCACGCGTCGTGGCTGACACCGGAGACCGGGGTGAGCGGCGCCACCTTCGCCACCGAGCCGGCCCCGGCGACGATCGCCTACCTCGACCATCTGCGCGCGGTCGCGTTCGGCGGCGACTACGCCGCGCTGATCGCGGCAGTGCTGCCGTGCTTCTGGCTCTACACCGACCTGGGGGAGCGACTCCATGCCGGGGCGTTCGGCGCGGCGCCCCGCGACCCCGGGCATCCCTACGCGTCGTGGCTCGCGACCTACGCGGATCCGGCCTTCGCGGAGGCCACGCGGCAGGCCGTCGCGCATGTCGCCGCTGCGGCCGCGAGGACCGACGACATCGGCCGGGAACGGATGCGGCGCGCCTTCCTCACCTCGAGCGCACACGAACGCGCCTTCTTCGCCGCACCGGTCGCGCGCGCTGTCGTGTGACGCCCGGGATTTGCGGTGCCGGACGCGCCCGCGCTATCGTCGCCGCATGCCTTCGGTCGCCACCGCTCCTTCGACGCTCGTCCCGAGCGTCATCGCCGTGCGCCGACGTCGCGGCCGCCGATTCTAGGCGACCCCGCCCTTCTGCCTGCGTCCGCGCGGCGGTCGAGTGCCGGTGTCGCCGCCTCCGGCCCCGCCCCCGGTCCCGAGATCGTCGAGGACCCGACCGTTAAGGTAGAAGCATGACGTATTCCGTCGCCGTCTCCGGCGCCTCCGGCTACGCAGGCGGCGAGATCCTGCGCCTCCTGGCCGCACACCCCGACGTCGAGATCCGCACCGTCACGGCGCACTCGAACGCCGGACAGCCCCTCGTCGCCCATCAGCCGCACCTCCGCTCGCTCGCCCACCTCACGCTGCAGGACACCACGCCGGAGATCCTCGCCGGACACGACATCGTGTTCCTCGCCCTCCCGCACGGCCAGTCCGGACAGTACACGGACGCCCTCGGCGACACCCCGCTCGTGATCGACGCGGGGGCCGACCACCGGCTCACCTCCTCGACGGAGTGGGACGCCTTCTACGGCGGGGCGTTCCACGAGCCCTGGACGTACGGCGTGCCCGAGCTCGTCGTCGGAGGGGGCAAGCAGCGCGAGGCGCTCCGCGGCGCGACCCGGATCGCCGCACCCGGCTGCAACGCCTCCACGGTGAGCCTCAGCCTCGCCCCCGGTGTCGCGGCCGGCGTGATCGACCCGGGCGACATCGTCTCCGTCCTGGCCGTCGGCCCGTCCGGGGCGGGCAAGAGCCTGAAGACGAACCTCCTCGCCTCCGAGATCCTCGGCTCCGCGAACCCGTATGCGGTGGGCGGCACGCACCGCCACATCCCGGAGATCCGACAGGCGCTCGCCGCCGCCCGCCCTTCGACAGGCTCAGGCCCCTCGACAGGCTCAGGCCCTTCGACAGGCTCAGGGACCCAGGACATCCGGATCTCCTTCACCCCGGTCCTCGTGCCGATGTCGCGCGGCATCCTCGCCACCTCCACGGCGCCGATCGTCGACGGCGTGAGCGACGCCGAGATCCGCCAGGCGTGGGAGAGCGCCTACGGCGACGAGACCTTCGTGCAGCTGCTCCCGGAGGGCAGCTTCCCGCGCACCGCCGACGTGCTCGGGGCGAACACGGCCCTCCTCGGTCTCGCGATCGACCGCGCCGCGAACCGCGTGACGGTGGTCACCGCCGTCGACAACCTCGTCAAGGGCACCGCCGGAGCTGCCGTCCAGTCCATGAACATCGCGCTGGGGCTTCCCGAGACCCGCGCCCTCTCAGTGAACGGAGTCGCCCCGTGAGCGTCACCGCCCCCGCAGGATTCGAGGCGGCCGGAGTCGCCGCCGGACTCAAGTCCACCGGCAAGCCCGATGTCGCCGTCGTCGTCAACCGCGGCCCCCGGAAGGTCGGGGCCGCCGTCTTCACGAGCAACCGCGCCAAGGCCAACCCCATCATCTGGTCCCAGCAGGCCGTCGCGGACCGCGTGGTCGAGGCCGTCGTCCTCAACTCCGGCGGGGCGAACTGCTTCACCGGCAGCTTCGGGTTTCAGACGACCCACCAGACCGCGGAGAAGGCGGCCGAGATGCTCGGCATCAGCGCGGGCGACGTGCTCGTCTGCTCCACGGGGCTCATCGGGACGGGCGACGAGGTCTTCCGCGAGAAGGTCCTCGCAGGCACCGCGCAGGCGATCACCGAGCTGAGCTCGGACGGCGGGGAGAGCGCCGCGCACGCCATCATGACCACGGACACGGTTGCGAAGACCGCTGTGGTGACCCGCGACGGCTGGACGATCGGCGGCATGGCGAAGGGCGCGGGCATGCTCGCCCCGGGTCTGGCGACGATGCTCGTGGTGCTCACCACCGACGCCGTGCTCGAACCGCTCCAGGCCGACGAGGCGCTGCGTCGGGCGACGGGACGCACGTTCGACCGCCTCGACTCGGACGGCTGCATGTCGACCAACGACCAGGTGACGCTGCTCGCCAACGGCGCCTCCGAGGTCGCCCCCGATCTCGACGACTTCGCCGAGGCGCTCACCACGCTCTGCCAGGAGCTCGCGGTCAAGCTGCAGGGCGACGCGGAGGGCGCGAGCCACGACATCACGATCGAGGTGCAGCACGCCGTCTCCGAGCAGGATGCCGTCGAGGTCGGCCGCTCGGTGGCCCGCAACAACCTGTTCAAGGCCGCCATCTTCGGCAACGACCCGAACTGGGGACGCGTGCTCGCGGCGATCGGCACCACGGCCGCGCAGTTCGACCCGTACGACGTCGACGTGTGGATGAACGGCGTCCGCGTGTGCACCGCCGGTGGCCCGGACCGCCCGCGCGAGGAGGTCGACCTGACGCCGCGAGCGACGCACCTGATGATCGACCTCAAGGTCGGGGAGGCCACCGCCACGGTCCTCACGAACGACCTCACCCACGACTACGTGCACGAGAACAGCGCCTACGCCTCATGACCGACATCCAGGACACCACGCCGGACATCGCGGCCCAGAAGGCGACCACCCTCATCGAGTCGCTGCCGTGGCTGAGGAAGTTCCGCGACCAGATCGTCGTCGTCAAGTACGGCGGCAACGCGATGGTCTCGGACGAGCTGCAAGAAGCCTTCGCTCAGGACATCGCGTACCTCCGCTACGTCGGCGTGCAGCCGGTGGTCGTGCACGGCGGTGGGCCGCAGATCTCCGACATGCTCCAGCGCCTGGAGATCCCCAGCGAGTTCAAGGGCGGATATCGCGTCACCAACACCGAGGCCATCGGCGTCGTGCGGATGGTGCTCACGGGCCAGGTGAACCCGCAGCTCGTGTCGAAGATCAACTCGCACGGCCCCATCGCCACCGGCCTCAGCGGTGAGGACGCCGGGCTCTTCGGCGGCCGCCGCCGCGGTGTCATGATCGACGGCGAGGAGGTGGACCTCGGCCGCGTGGGCGACGTGGTCCAGGTCGACCCGACGCCGGTGCTCGATCATCTCGCCGCAGGGCGGATCCCGGTCGTGTCGAGCATCGCGCCCGACCTCGACCACCCGGGGCAGTCGCTCAACGTCAACGCGGATGCCGCGGCTGCTGCGCTCGCCGTGGCCCTCGGTGCGCGCAAGCTCGTCATCCTCACCGACGTGCCGGGGCTGTACGCCGACTGGCCCAACCGGGACTCGCTCGTGTCGCATCTGACGTCGGGCGCTCTCGTGGAGATGCTGCCGCGCCTGGAGTCGGGCATGATCCCGAAAATGCGCGCATGCCTCGATGCGGTCGAGGGTGGCGTCGACGCGGCCGCGATCATCGACGGACGGGTCCCGCACTCGGTGCTCGTCGAACTGTTCACCAGCAAGGGAATCGGGACCGAAGTGGTCCTGGGAGAGAAAGGGGCGACGGCATGACCGTCTGGCAGGACGACGCGGCACGTGATCTCGTGCTCAACGCGGGGGAGCGCCTCGCGCTGCTGACCCGCGGTGAGGGCTCGTACCTGTGGGACGCCGAAGACCGACGCTACCTCGACTTCCTCGCCGGCATCGCGGTGACCTCGCTCGGGCACGCGCACCCGGTGTTCGTCGATGCGGTGTCGCGGCAGGCCGCCACCCTCGCGCACGTCTCCAACTACTTCGCGACCCCACCGCAGCTCGCGCTCGCGGCCCGGCTCAAGCGCCTCGCCGGCGCGGGGATCGACGGTCGGGTCTTCTTCTCGAACTCGGGTGCCGAGGCCAACGAGGCCGCGTTCAAGCTCGCCCGTCTGCACGGCGGCGCGGAGCGTCCCCGCATCCTGGCGCTGGAGAACGGCTTCCACGGCCGCACGATGGGCTCGCTCGCGCTCACGGCCAAGGAGTCCATGCGCGCGCCGTTCGCTCCGATGCCCGGAGGGGTCGAGCACATCCCGGCCACGATCGATGCGCTGGAGGCCGCGATGGATGACCGGGTCGCCGCCGTCATCGTGGAGCCGATCCAGGGTGAGGCCGGCGTCGTCGAGCTCCCCGAGGGCTACCTCGCCGCCGCGCGCTCGCTGACCCTCGCACACGGAGCCCTGCTCATCGTCGATGAGATCCAGACAGGGGCAGGACGGACCGGCGCCTGGTTCGGGTTCAGCCACGAGGGCATCACGCCCGACGCCATCACGCTCGCGAAGGGCATCGGCGGCGGGTTCCCGATCGGCGCCCTCGTCACCTACGGCGCCGCGAGCGCCCTGTTCACGCCCGGCTCGCACGGCTCCACCTTCGGCGGGAACCCGCTCGCGACGGCCGTGGCGGACGCGGTGCTGGCCGAGATCGAGCGCGCCGACCTCGTCGACAACGCCGCGCGCCGCGGAGCCCAGCTGCGGGAGATCATCCTGGGCGTCGACTCCCCGCTGATCGAGGGCGTCCGCGGCCGCGGACTCCTCGTCGGCGTCGCGCTCACCCAGCCCGTGGCGGGTGCGGTGGTCGCCGCCGCCCAGGACCGCGGTCTCATCGTCAACGCCGCCAACCCCGAGACCGTGCGCGTCGCGCCGGCACTCACCATCGGCGACGCGGAGCTGGCGGAGTTCCGCGAGCTGTTCACCGCCGCTCTCTCCGACGTCCACTCCTCCGCCACCGGAAAGGTCCCCGCATGACCCGCCACCTGCTGCGCGACGACGATCTGACGCCCGCCGAGCAGGCGGAGATCCTCGATCTCGCCCTCGAGCTCAAGAAGGACCGCTGGGCGGACAAGAGCCTCGCCGGCCCGCAGACCGTCGCCGTGATCTTCGACAAGTCGTCCACCCGGACGCGCGTCTCGTTCGCCGTGGGCATCGCCGACCTCGGCGGCACCCCGCTCATCATCTCCACCGCGAGCAGCCAGCTCGGCGGGAAGGAGACGCCGTCCGACACGGCGCGCGTCCTCGAGCGCCAGGTCGCCGCGATCGTGTGGCGCACGTACGCGCAATCGGGCCTGGAGGAGATGGCCGCCGGCACCCGGGTCCCCGTGGTCAACGCACTGTCCGACGACTTCCACCCGTGCCAGCTCCTCGCCGACCTGCTGACGATCCGCGAGCACAAGGGCGATCTGAAGGGCCTCACGCTGACGTTCTTCGGCGACGGCCAGAGCAACATGGCGCACTCCTACGCGCTCGCCGGCGTCACGGCGGGCATGCACGTGCGCATCGCCTCTCCGGAGGACTACGCGCCGCGCGCCGACGTGATCGAAGCGGCCGACCGCCGCGCCGGGGAGACCGGCGGATCGATCACGCTCTTCACCGATCCGGTCGAGGCGGCCGCGGGCGCTGACGTCGTCGTCACCGACACCTGGGTGTCGATGGGCAAGGAGGAGGAGAAGCTCGCGCGGATCCGCGACCTCGGCGGCTACAAGGTCACGCCGGAGACGATGGAGCTCGCGCACGACGACGCGATCTTCATCCACTGCCTCCCCGCCGACCGCGGCTACGAGGTCGACTCCGCCGTCATCGACGGTCCGCAGAGCGTGGTCTGGGACGAGGCGGAGAACCGTCTGCACGCCCAGAAGGCCCTGCTGGTCTGGCTCCTCGGGAAGAAGGACGCGTGATGGCCGGCTCGCACGAAGGCACCAACGAGGGCGCGCTCTGGGGCGCGCGGTTCGCCACCGGTCCGTCGCCGGAGCTCGTCGAGCTGAGCCGTTCGACGCACTTCGACTGGATCCTCGCGCCGTACGACATCGCGGGTTCCCACGCGCATGCCACGGCGCTGGCCGCGGCGGGGTACCTCGAACCGGATGAGGCCGCCCGCATGCACGAGGGCCTCGACGCCGTAGCGCGCAAGGTCGCCGACGGCACCCTGCAGCCGCTGCCCACCGACGAGGACGTGCACGGTGCGCTCGAGCAGGCGCTGATCGCCGAGCTCGGTCCGGAGCTGGGCGGACGCCTCCGCGCCGGACGCAGCCGGAACGACCAGATCGCCACTCTCGTGCGGATGTACCTGATCGATCACGCCCGGGTGATCGCCCGTGACCTGCTGCGCGTGATCGATGCGCTCGTGGCGCAGGCCGAGGTGCACCCCGACGCGATCCTGCCCGGACGCACGCACCTTCAGCACGCGCAGCCGGTGCTGCTCGCCCATCACCTCCAGGCTCACGCGTGGCCGCTGGTGCGCGAGCTCGAACGTCTCGTCGACTGGCGCCGGCGTGCCGGTGTCTCCCCGTACGGCGGGGGAGCGCTGGCGGGATCGACGCTGGGCCTCGACCCCGCTCTCGTGGCGACGGAGCTCGGTCTCGACCGGCCGGCGGAGAACTCCCTCGACGGGACGGCCGCGCGGGACGTCGTCGCGGAGTTCGCGTTCATCGCGGCGATGACGGGCGTCGACCTCTCCCGACTCTCCGAGGAGATCATCCTCTGGAACACCCGCGAGTTCGGCTTCGTCACCCTCGACGACGGCTACTCCACCGGATCCAGCATCATGCCGCAGAAGAAGAACCCGGACATCGCCGAGCTCGCGCGCGGCAAGTCCGGGCGTCTCATCGGCAACCTGTCCGGCCTGCTGGCGACGCTCAAGGGGCTGCCGCTCGCCTACAACCGCGATCTGCAGGAGGACAAGGAGCCGGTCTTCGACTCCGTGCAGACGCTCGAGGTCGTGCTGCCGGCGTTCGCGGGGATGGTCGCGACGCTACGCTTCCACACGGAGCGCATGGCCGAGCTCGCCCCCCAGGGGTTCTCGCTGGCGACCGACGTCGCCGAGTGGCTGGTGAAGCGGCGGGTGCCGTTCCGCGATGCCCACGAGATCTCCGGAGCACTCGTGCGCGCCTGCGAGGAACAGGGGATCGGGCTGGAGGACGCCTCCGACGACCTGCTGCTGTCGGTTTCGCCCCACCTCGTCCCCGCGGTGCGCGAGGTGCTCACGATCGAGGGATCCGTCGCGTCGCGCACGGGTGTCGGCGGCACCGCGCCCGAGCGGGTGGCCGAGCAGCGCGCGGAGCTCGTCGCCCGCGCGCAGGCCGCCGCGCACGCGCTCGGCCTGTAGTCGTTCCGGCGGCGACCGCGCCTCAGTGCAGGTCGCCGTCGGCGGCCGAGCGCTCCCACCGGGTGAACCGGACGGTCAGGCCCTCCCGGGTGGGTGCTGCGAGGAACGGTCCTGCGGAGACGGCCGTGTCACCGGCGAAGGGAGCCACCCTGACGAGTCGCCACGGTCCGTCGTCCGCGCGGGCCCGCACGATCATCGCGTCCGCCCAGCGGCTGACCCGGACGGTGATCTCGCTCTCGCGCCAGTCGTCGACGTAGCCGACCGACCAGTCCGAGCGGCCGGCGGTCACGACGGCGCCCAGGCCGAGGTGGCCGTCGGCGAACTCGACTCCCGCCTTGATCCAGTGCTCGTCATCGGCGCGGACGAAGAGGCCCGCCTGGTCGAACTGCCCCTCCCACGGCGCGCGGAAGGCGACCTCGATCGCTTCACCGACCTCCAGCGGGGCGAGCAGTGCATGCTCGGAGTCGTGCACGAAGCCGTACGCGGTGTGACGCCAGGCATCGCTGCCCTCGATCGCGGTGGCGTCGAGATGCCCGTCGATGCGCGTCAGCGCGGGGGCGTGGGTCCAGGTGCCATCGGTCCAGTCGATGATGCGTGAATCAGGCATATTTCCTATCTATAGCCATATGAGGCATAAACCTCGGATATTCGTGTTACGGTTATCCCATGGTCATCGCCGTGATCGCCGACATCGTGGGTTCCCGAGAGCTCGGGGACCGGAGCGCCGCACAGCGTGCCCTCGACGAGACCATCGCGCAGGTCGAACGCGACCGTCCGCTGGCGGTCCAGCCGCTCACGCCCACGGTAGGGGACGAGCAGCAGGGCGTCTACCGCGAGCTTCCCGACGCGCTCCTCTCCCTCCTCATGGTCCAGCTCCGGCTCCCTGAGGGCCTCGCGTTCCGCTTCGGCGTCGGCATCGGCGAGGTCCGACCGGTGGCGTCGGTGCACGGTGAGCTGGCCGACGGCCCTGGGTGGTATGCGGCGCGCGCCGCGATCGAGACCGTGCACGCCCGCGAACAGCGCGCCGTGCCGCGCACGCGCACCTGGATTGTCGGAGCCCCGGGCCAGGATGAGGTCATGGAGACCGTGATCGCCGCGTCCAACGCGTATGTCCTCGCGCGCGACGAGCTCGTCGGGGCGATGAGCACGCGCGAGCGCCACCTCACGTACGGGCGCCTGGTCGGCCGGTCCCAGCAGGAGCTCGCCGCCCAGGAGGGCATCTCGCAGCCGAGCGTGTCCAAATCGCTGCGGAGCGCGGGAGCCGCCGCTGTCATCGAGGGTGTGGCCGCGCTCCGGGGGGAGACCGCATGATCCTCGCGGGCTTCGTCCTCCTGGCCGTCGGCGCGACCGACCTCGTCCGCCAGTTCGTGCCTCGGCGGTGGATCGGCTACGTCGTGGCTGCGGCTGTGGTCCTCCTCCTCGGCATCGGCGGGGACGCGCTGCTGCCGGCCCTCCTCGGACTCGGTGCCGGAGCGCTGTGGGCCTGGAGCATGCCGGACGAGGGACCGTCCCGTGCCGGGTTCTGGCCGGCCGTCGCGCTGGCCGCCCTCAGCATCGGCGCCGTGGTCTGGGGCGGATCGAGGAATGCCGCCGGTCTCATCGGCGAGCTCTGGACGCTCCGCTCGCCGTTCGGCGAGGTGCCGTTCGATCTGGCCGTGCTCGCGCTCGGCGCCGGTGTCTTCCTGCTCGAATCCGCCAACCTCGTCGTCCGCGCGGCTCTGGACGGCGAGCACACCTGGCGCCCCGCGGAGGTGGCGGAGCCGGTGCCTCCGGTCGTCGCATCCGCACCGACCGACCAGCCTGCGGCCGATGCCCCTGCGGTGGGGGTGATCCCCGCCGATCCCCGCCACGGCTTCAAGGGCGGGCGGCTCATCGGCCCGCTCGAACGCGTCCTCGTGATGATCCTCACCCTGGCCGCGGCGTACCCCGTGCTCGCGGCCATGCTCGCCGCCAAGGGCATCGTCCGCTTCCCGGAGATCTCCCGCGACGGGGAGACCGGGGCCCGCGCGGAGTACTTCCTCGTCGGCAGCCTGGTGAGCTGGGTGATCGGGCTCGGCGCCGCGTTCCTCGTGTGGTGGGCCGCGCACAGCTGACACCCCCTCGCACGACGCAGCGGGGCGGTCGTCCGCTGCTAGCCTGGAGCGCGTGTCAACTCCCGCTCTGACGACCGCGCCGCAGGCGATCGACCCCACGTTCGAGAACGTGTGGGACGAGATCGTGTGGCGTGGCCTCGTCCACGTGTCCACCGACCAGGAGGCGCTACGCGCCCTGCTCGCGGGAGATCCCGTCACGTATTACTGCGGCTTCGACCCGACGGCGCCCAGCCTGCACCTCGGGCACCTCGTCCAGCTGCTCCTGCTCCGCCGCCTCCAGCTCGCCGGGCACAAGCCGCTCGGTCTCGTCGGTGGGTCCACCGGTCTGATCGGCGACCCCCGGCCCACCGCGGAGCGCACGCTCAACACCCGCGAGACGGTGGCGGAATGGGTCGACCGTCTGCGCGGACAGGTCGAGCGCTACCTCAGCTTCGAAGGGGACAACGCCGCCCGCATGGTGAACAACCTCGACTGGACGGCGCCGCTCTCCGCGATCGATTTCCTCCGCGAGATCGGCAAGCACTACCGCGTCGGCACCATGCTGAAGAAGGACGCGGTGGCCGCACGCCTGAACTCCGACGCCGGGATCAGCTACACCGAGTTCAGCTACCAGATCCTCCAGGGGCTCGACTTCCTCGAGCTCTACCGGCAGTACGACTGCGTGCTGCAGACGGGCGGCTCCGATCAGTGGGGCAACCTCACCAGCGGCACCGACCTCATCCACCGGGTCGAAGGGGCGTCCGTCCACGCGATCGGCACCCCGCTGATCACCAACAGCGACGGCACCAAGTTCGGCAAGAGCGAGGGCAACGCGATCTGGATCGACGCGGAGCTCACGAGCCCGTACGCGTTCTACCAGTTCTGGCTCAGCACGGCGGATGCCGACGTGATCGAGCGCCTCAAGGTGTTCACGTTCCTGACCAGGGCCGAGATCGAGGAGTACGCGGAGCTCGTGGCGACCGAGCCGTTCCGCCGTGCCGCCCAGAAGCGCCTCGCGCTCGAGGTCGTCGCGACGGTGCACGGCGTCGAGGCGACGGCGGCCGTGATCGCCGCGTCCGAGGCGCTGTTCGGGCAGGGCGACCTGACGACTCTCGACCCGGCGACCTTGCGCACGGCGCTCGACGAGCTTCCGCATGCGACGGTCGCGGCCGGCACTCCGGTCGTCGACGCCCTCGTCGCCACCGGTCTCGTGTCGAGCCTGTCGGAGGCGCGCCGCGCCATCGCGCAGGGCGGCGTCTCCCTCGACGGGGAGCGGGTGGAGGACGACTCCGCGACCGTGCAGGGCACCCTGCCCGGCGGTGTCTCGGTGCTGCGTCGCGGGAAGAAGACCCTCGCCGGCGTCTTCCTGGGCTGACTTCGCCCTCGTATGCCGTTCACTCCGAGCCACGCGATCGTCGCGCTGCCGTTCGTGCGCACGCCGCTCGTCCCCGCGGCGATCGCGATCGGAGCGATGACGCCGGACATCTCGCTGTTCCTGCGCAACGTCGGCCTCAACTACGGCTTCCTGCACGATCCGGTCAACCTCGTGTGGACGACGCTGCTCGTTCTCGGGCTTTTCCTCCTCTGGCGCGTCCTGCTGCGCCCGGCGACCCTGGAGCTGCTGCCGGGATGGGTGTCCGTGCGACTGCCCGCCGGCTGGGGGGCGAGCGGATACCGGGCGGCGATCGAGGCGCTGACTCGCGATGACCGCCCGCGGTACGCGGGCTGGCGACCGCTGTATCCGTTCCTGCTCGTGTTCTCGACGATGCTGGGCGTGCTCTCGCACATCCTCTGGGATGCGTTCACGCATGAGTCACGGTGGGGCGTGGATCTGCTGCCCGCGCTCGCGGACTCCTGGGGTCCCTTCGACGGTTACAAGTGGCTCCAGTACGGCTCGAGCGCGCTCGGACTGCTGGGCCTGGCGATCTGGGCTGCACTGCGGCTGCGCCGCGCGACGCCTCGAGCGGACGCGCCCCGAGTCCTTCCGACGTTCGTGCGGGTCGCGTGGTGGCTGTCGCTGCCGGTGATCCTCGTGATCGCGTGGGTCGGCGGTCTGCACGCGTTCGGTCCGCTGTCCGCCGAGTTCACGGTGCAGCATCTGGCATATCGGGTGCTGCCGCCCGCCTGCGCGGTGTGGGGCGTGCTGACCCTGGTCCTCTGCGTCGTACTGGCGGTGCGGCGGCCGCGCGCTGCGGTCTGATCCCGCGCCTCACCAGTGCGGCGCGTCCGTGCCCCACCCGTGCGGGGCATCGAACGCCAGGCCGGGGAGTGCCGGGGCGGCCGTCACGATCGTTTCCCCGTCGACGTCGAAGCGGGCCAGGTGGCCGGATGCGTCCACCTCGGGGAGCGCCGACGCGCGGGGCGTCCGCGGCATCCCGAGCAACTCGGCGGCGATCCGACGCAAGGAGGTCCGCACGACTCGCGAGTGCCCGTCGCGGTGGCGGAGCAGTTGCGTGAGGACGGCGGCGAGGAGGTAGCCGGCGCTGTGGTCCAATGCCTGAGCCGGAAGAGCGCCCGGCCGACCGCCGTCGCCCTCGATCAGTGCGATGCCGCTCTCCGCCTGGACCAGGCTGTCGAAGCCGGCGCGCTCGGGGTGAGACGTGCCCCAGGCGCTGAGCTGGGCGACGAGCAGGCCCGGATACCGTGCGGCGAGCGCGTCGGGGGAGAGGCCCAGGCGCTCCAGGGCCGCAGGACGATAGCCGAGCACGACGGCATCCGCGGTCTCCAGGAGGTCGTGCAGCGCAGCGCCTCGGGCATCGAGCAGCGCGGTGCGCTTGCCGTGACCGGTGTCGAGATGCTGCCACGGAAGCTCGGGGAGGTGCGGCGGGTCGATGCGGAGCACGTCCGCGCCGAGGAGCGCGAGGGTCCGGGTGCACACCGGACCGGCGATCACCCGCGTGAGGTCGAGGACGCGGACGCCGGCGAGGGGAGCCTGCCCCGCCGCACCGGGCGACGGGAGACGTCGGTCCTTCCCCCGTCGTCGGCCGATCGCCTCCGTGATCGCGACGTCCACGACGGGCGTCCGCCGCAGAGCCTCATCGGCCGCGCGGTCCTCAGGGCGGACGGCCACGGCGAGACCTCCGGCTTCGGAGATCCGGCGGACGGCCTCCGCGGTGTGCAGCGTCTCCAGCGTGCGGGCCACGGCCTCCGCTCCTGCCCTGTCGTCCAGGTCCAGCGCGGTGCGAAGCGCGCGGGCGTGGTGCGGGTAGTTGCCGTGTGTCCGGACCCATCCATCCGCGCTCGCCCAGAACCCGGAGAGGGGCGCCCACACGGGAGGGGGAGTGCCGCCCACCTCCAGATACCTGTCGCTCCGGTAGGCGACGGCGACGCGGACGGGGTCGACGCGCGTGAGATCGATACCCGCGGCGAGGGCCACTGCTGCGACGCTGACGAGAGCGAGATCGCCGGTCGCCGTGCGCGAAGAGAGCGGGACGCCCCCGAGGGCACGGAGGCCCGAGTCCGCCGGGGCCTGCGACGCGTCCCCGCCCGCCTCGATCACGACGCGGGCGAGCAGCTCAGCGGCGGAGGTGGGACGACCGGGGACCATGGCGAGATGCTACTCCCGGCGGCGAAGTGGCCGGAAACCCTGGCTGATCCGGGGGAATCAGGCGCATGAGGGGCTGCGACACGCCCGGGGGAGTGCGCCCGATTTGCCAGACCCCCGGAATCCACGTAACTTATTACTTGTTCGCCCCACAGGGAAGCGGAGAAGCCTAGAGCTTCACCCCCCTCAAGCGGAGAACCACTCCCGATCCTCTCTCACTTGAGAGATCAGACGCTTGCGTCTAGGATGGGAGATCCACCCCTTCTGCGGCTGTCAGCGGCTGCGCAGCGGATCCGAGATCCGCACGGCGCGCCGATTTGACAAGCGGGTCGGGATGGCTAAGATAGAGAAGTTGCCCTGCGGGCCTGGTCGTGATGGCTGGGTCGTGGGAGCATCCGATCCTTGAGAACTCAACAGCGTGCACTTGTCAAATGCCAAATTATCCTCGTCTAGCTTCGGCTGGGTGAGAATTCCTTTGGATCAAAGACCAACCTCCTTGTGGGGTTGGCAACGGATAGTCAGCAATGATTTATCTCTTTGGTCAGCATCAAACTCGCTGCGTTCCGGTTTTTCCCCGGTTCGTATGCAATTTCTTTTTACGGAGAGTTTGATCCTGGCTCAGGATGAACGCTGGCGGCGTGCTTAACACATGCAAGTCGAACGGTGAACACGGAGCTTGCTCTGTGGGATCAGTGGCGAACGGGTGAGTAACACGTGAGCAACCTGCCCCTGACTCTGGGATAAGCGCTGGAAACGGCGTCTAATACTGGATATGTGACGTGACCGCATGGTCTGCGTTTGGAAAGATTTTTCGGTTGGGGATGGGCTCGCGGCCTATCAGCTTGTTGGTGAGGTAATGGCTCACCAAGGCGTCGACGGGTAGCCGGCCTGAGAGGGTGACCGGCCACACTGGGACTGAGACACGGCCCAGACTCCTACGGGAGGCAGCAGTGGGGAATATTGCACAATGGGCGAAAGCCTGATGCAGCAACGCCGCGTGAGGGATGACGGCCTTCGGGTTGTAAACCTCTTTTAGCAGGGAAGAAGCGAAAGTGACGGTACCTGCAGAAAAAGCGCCGGCTAACTACGTGCCAGCAGCCGCGGTAATACGTAGGGCGCAAGCGTTATCCGGAATTATTGGGCGTAAAGAGCTCGTAGGCGGTTTGTCGCGTCTGCTGTGAAATCCCGAGGCTCAACCTCGGGCCTGCAGTGGGTACGGGCAGACTAGAGTGCGGTAGGGGAGATTGGAATTCCTGGTGTAGCGGTGGAATGCGCAGATATCAGGAGGAACACCGATGGCGAAGGCAGATCTCTGGGCCGTAACTGACGCTGAGGAGCGAAAGGGTGGGGAGCAAACAGGCTTAGATACCCTGGTAGTCCACCCCGTAAACGTTGGGAACTAGTTGTGGGGTCCATTCCACGGATTCCGTGACGCAGCTAACGCATTAAGTTCCCCGCCTGGGGAGTACGGCCGCAAGGCTAAAACTCAAAGGAATTGACGGGGACCCGCACAAGCGGCGGAGCATGCGGATTAATTCGATGCAACGCGAAGAACCTTACCAAGGCTTGACATATACGAGAACGGGCCAGAAATGGTCAACTCTTTGGACACTCGTAAACAGGTGGTGCATGGTTGTCGTCAGCTCGTGTCGTGAGATGTTGGGTTAAGTCCCGCAACGAGCGCAACCCTCGTTCTATGTTGCCAGCACGTAATGGTGGGAACTCATGGGATACTGCCGGGGTCAACTCGGAGGAAGGTGGGGATGACGTCAAATCATCATGCCCCTTATGTCTTGGGCTTCACGCATGCTACAATGGCCGGTACAAAGGGCTGCAATACCGTGAGGTGGAGCGAATCCCAAAAAGCCGGTCCCAGTTCGGATTGAGGTCTGCAACTCGACCTCATGAAGTCGGAGTCGCTAGTAATCGCAGATCAGCAACGCTGCGGTGAATACGTTCCCGGGTCTTGTACACACCGCCCGTCAAGTCATGAAAGTCGGTAACACCTGAAGCCGGTGGCCTAACCCTTGTGGAGGGAGCCGTCGAAGGTGGGATCGGTAATTAGGACTAAGTCGTAACAAGGTAGCCGTACCGGAAGGTGCGGCTGGATCACCTCCTTTCTAAGGAGCATCTGACGCTTCGGCGTCCAGAACCCAGATCGAAGGCATACGTTCTTCGCTGGGAGCTCATGGGTGGAACATTTGACATGGCATCGAGATCTGATCTCGGGACTAGTACGCCGCTTCGGTGGTTGGAAGGTTCTGGGTGAGGGGACCGGTGCCTGCACGCTGTTGGGTCCTGAGGGACCGGATGCGGATCCTTCGGGGTCTGGTCTGAACCTCTGGACCTCTTTCTGTTTGTCCCTGTGGGGGCAGGTGGATGGGGGTTCCGCCCGTACTTTGAGAACTACACAGTGGACGCGAGCATCTTGCAGCCGGCTTTCGAGCTGGTTGCACAAGATGATCTTAAAGATCATTAGTCAATTTCTGATTCCATCTTCGGATGGGGTCGAGTTTTTGATTCAAACTCATGTGATTTCAAGTCTTTAAGAGCAAACGGTGGATGCCTTGGCATCTGGAGCCGAAGAAGGACGTAGCAATCTGCGATAAGCCTCGGGGAACTGATAAGCAAGTTTTGATCCGAGGGTGTCCGAATGGGGAAACCCCGCTGGGCGGCGTGCCGACCTAGTGACTCCCGCCTGAATATATAGGGCGGGTAGAGGGAACGTGGGGAAGTGAAACATCTCAGTACCCACAGGAAGAGAAAGCAACCGCGATTCCGTTAGTAGTGGCGAGCGAAACCGGATCAGGCTAAACCGAGTGTGTGTGATATCCGGCAGGAGTTGCATATTCGGGGTTGTGGGACTCACCAGTCAGTTCTGCCGAGCTGGCGACGTTACAGAAGCGTATAGACGAACGGTCTTGAAAGGCCGGTCATAGAGGGTGCCAACCCCGTAGTCGAAATGCGTGTTCTGGCGTGGAGAGTATCCCAAGTAGCACGGGGCCCGTGAAATCCCGTGTGAATCTGTCAGGACCACCTGATAAGCCTAAATACTCCCAGATGACCGATAGCGGACAAGTACCGTGAGGGAAAGGTGAAAAGTACCCCGGGAGGGGAGTGAAATAGTACCTGAAACCGTTTGCTTACAAACCGTTGGAGCACCCCTGGTAGGTGTGACAGCGTGCCTTTTGAAGAATGAGCCTGCGAGTTAGCGATATGTGGCGAGGTTAACCCGTGTGGGGTAGCCGTAGCGAAAGCGAGTCTGAATAGGGCGATTCAGTCGCATGTCCTAGACCCGAAGCGAAGTGATCTATCCATGGCCAGGTTGAAGCGACGGTAAGACGTCGTGGAGGACCGAACCCACTTAGGTTGAAAACTGAGGGGATGAGCTGTGGATAGGGGTGAAAGGCCAATCAAACTTCGTGATAGCTGGTTCTCTCCGAAATGCATTTAGGTGCAGCGTTGCGTGTTTCTTGCCGGAGGTAGAGCTACTGGATGGCCGATGGGCCCTACAAGGTTACTGACGTCAGCCAAACTCCGAATGCCGGTAAGTGAGAGCGCAGCAGTGAGACTGTGGGGGATAAGCTTCATAGTCGAGAGGGAAACAACCCAGACCACCAACTAAGGTCCCAAAGCGCGTGCTAAGTGGGAAAGGATGTGGAGTTGCTCTGACAACCAGGAGGTTGGCTTAGAAGCAGCCACCCTTGAAAGAGTGCGTAATAGCTCACTGGTCAAGTGATTCCGCGCCGACAATGTAACGGGGCTCAAGCACGCCACCGAAGTTGTGGCATTGACATTATTGGTAGGCCTTCGTGGTCCAGCCGTGTTGATGGGTAGGAGAGCGTCGTGTGGCCAGCGAAGCGGCGGTGGAAACCAGCCGTGGAGGCTACACGAGTGAGAATGCAGGCATGAGTAGCGAATGACGTGTGAGAAACACGTCCTCCGAAAGACCAAGGGTTCCAGGGTCAAGCTAATCTTCCCTGGGTAAGTCGGGACCTAAGGCGAGGCCGACAGGCGTAGTCGATGGACAACGGGTTGATATTCCCGTACCGGCGAAGAACCGCCCAAGCTAATCCAGTGGTGCTAAACGTCCGAGCCTTCACATCGTCACCTTCGGGTGACACCGTGGAGGGGAGCACGTGACCCCATGCTGGTGCGGTTAGCGTATTAACAGGTGTGACGCAGGAAGGTAGTCCAAGCCAGGCGATGGTTGTCCTGGTGCAAGTGCGTAGGCCGAGTCGTAGGCAAATCCGCGACTCATACAGGCTGAGACACGATGCGGATAAAAAGTGGATGATCCTATGCTGCCGAGAAAAGCATCGACGCGAGGTTCTAGCCGCCCGTACCCCAAACCGACTCAGGTGGTCAGGTAGAGAATACCAAGGAGATCGAGAGAATCGTGGTTAAGGAACTCGGCAAAATGCCCCCGTAACTTCGGGAGAAGGGGGGCCTTCGACGTATTAGGACTTGCTCCGAAAGCGTTTGGAGGCCGCAGAGACTAGTGGGTAGCGACTGTTTACTAAAAACACAGGTCCGTGCCAAGTCGCAAGACGATGTATACGGACTGACGCCTGCCCGGTGCTGGAAGGTTAAGAGGACCGGTTAGCCGCAAGGCGAAGCTGAGAATTTAAGCCCCAGTAAACGGCGGTGGTAACTATAACCATCCTAAGGTAGCGAAATTCCTTGTCGGGTAAGTTCCGACCTGCACGAATGGCGTAACGACTTCCCAACTGTCTCAACCGCGAACTCGGCGAAATTGCATTACGAGTAAAGATGCTCGTTACGCGCAGCAGGACGGAAAGACCCCGTGACCTTTACTACAGCTTGGTATTGGTGTTCGGTGTGGCTTGTGTAGGATAGGTGGGAGACTTTGAAGCGGTGACGCCAGTTACCGTGGAGTCATTGTTGAAATACCACTCTGGTCACTCTGGATATCTAACTTCGAACCGTAATCCGGTTCAGGGACAGTGCCTGGTGGGTAGTTTAACTGGGGCGGTTGCCTCCCAAAAAGTAACGGAGGCGCCCAAAGGTTCCCTCAACCTGGTTGGCAATCAGGTGGCGAGTGTAAGTGCACAAGGGAGCTTGACTGTGAGACTGACAGGTCGAGCAGGGACGAAAGTCGGGACTAGTGATCCGGCAGTGGCTTGTGGAAGCGCTGTCGCTCAACGGATAAAAGGTACCTCGGGGATAACAGGCTGATCTTGCCCAAGAGTCCATATCGACGGCATGGTTTGGCACCTCGATGTCGGCTCGTCGCATCCTGGGGCTGGAGTAGGTCCCAAGGGTTGGGCTGTTCGCCCATTAAAGCGGTACGCGAGCTGGGTTTAGAACGTCGTGAGACAGTTCGGTCCCTATCCGCTGCGCGCGTAGGAAGTTTGAGAGGATCTGACCCTAGTACGAGAGGACCGGGTTGGACGAACCTCTGGTGTGTCAGTTGTTCCGCCAGGAGCACCGCTGATTAGCTACGTTCGGGATGGATAACCGCTGAAAGCATCTAAGCGGGAAGCCGGCCTCAAGATGAGACTTCCATACCTTCGGGTGAGAGGCTCCCAGCCAGACTACTGGGTTGATAGGCCAGATGTGGAAGCACGGTAACGTGTGCAGCTGACTGGTACTAATAAGCCGATGACTTGATAACACACCGTTTGTTGGTGCTTGCGTCCACTGAGTGGTTCTCGATGTACGGTCGAGAACTACCTTCAACAATGATTCATCATTGCTTTAGGTTTGATTGAAACATCAATAGTGTTTCGGCGGCCATAGCGTGAGGGAAACGCCCGGTCACATTCCGAACCCGGAAGCTAAGCCTCACAGCGCCGATGGTACTGCAGGGGGGACCCTGTGGGAGAGTAGGACACCGCCGGACTCCTTTTAGTCGAAATGGCCACCCATCGTTGGGTGGCCATTTTGCGTTTACGAGCGAAGAGAACAGAGAACAGGGAGCACCATGCCGGAAGAGGAAGAGCGCCGTCCGCGTCGCAACGACGGGAACCAGCGCAACGAACGTCCTTCCGGAGGTCGCCCCGTATACCGCGACGGCGGTTCTCGTGCCGGCTCCGGCGACCGAAGCCCTCGGCGTGAAGGCGGTTACAACCGCGATGGTGGTGGCCCTCGTCGTGAGGGTGGTTACAACAACCGTGACGGTGTCCCTCGTCGTGAGGGCGGTTACAACCGCGACAGCGCTCCGCGTCGTGAAGGCGGTTACAACCGCGATGGTGGTGCTCCGCGTCGTGAGGGTGGTTACAACCGCGACAGCGCGCCGCGTCGTGAAGGTGGTTACAACCGCGACAGCGCTCCGCGTCGTGAAGGTGGTTACAACCGCGACAGCGCTCCGCGTCGTGAAGGTGGTTACAACCGCGATGGTGGTGCCCCGCGTCGTGAAGGTGGTTACAACCGCGATGGTGGTGCCCCGCGTCGTGAAGGTGGTTACAACCGCGATGGTGGTGCCCCGCGTCGTGAGGGCGGGTACAACCGTGACGGTGGTGCGCCCCGTCGTGAAGGCGGCTACAACCGTGATGGTGGTGCCCCTCGTCGCGAGGGCGGTTACAACAACCGTGATGGTGGTGCCCCTCGTCGCGAAGGCGGTTACAACAACCGTGATGGTGCGCCCCGTCGCGAAGGCGGTTATAACCGCGATGGTGGTGCCTCTCGTCGCGAAGGCGGTTACAACAACCGCGACAGCGCTCCGCGTCGTGAGGGTGGGTACAACCGTGACGGTGGTGCCCCGCGTCGTGAGGGTGGCTACAACCGCGATGGTGGTGCCCCTCGTCGCGAAAGCGGTTACAACCGTGACGGTGGTGCGCCGCGCCGTGAGGGCGGGTACAACCGTGACGGTGGTGCCCCGCGCCGTGAAGGCGGGTACAACAACCGTGACAGCGCACCGCGCCGTGAGGGTGGATTCGACCGGGAGCGGGGGAGTGACCGGTCCCGGTCCTTCCCGCAGCGCGGCGGTGCGGGGCGGGAGCGTCCTGCCAACGCGGCGAGCGAGCGTCCGCGGTTCGACGAGCCCCGCGTCCCGGAGGATGTCACCGCGCGCGACCTGCACCCCTCCGCGCGCAACGAGCTGAAGACGCTCAGCAAGGAGAACGCGGAGTTCGTCGCTCGGCATCTGGCGATGGCTTCTCGGCTGATCGACGAGGACCCGACCCTGGCGCACGAGCACGCACTCGCAGCGTCGCGTCGTGCAGGGCGCATCGCGATCGTCCGGGAGACCCTGGGCATCACCGCCTACGCGACGGGTGACTTCGCTCTGGCCCTGCGGGAACTGCGCACCTATCGTCGGATCTCCGGCAAGGACGACCAGATCGCCCTCATGGTCGACAGCGAACGCGGCATCGGGCGTCCCGACCGCGCCCTCGAGACCGGCCGCGCCGTGGACCGATCGGCTCTGACCACCCCCGTGCGCGTCGCTCTCGCGATCGCGATGTCGGGTGCCCGGCTGGACCAGGGTGACCTGGAGCTGGCCCTCGGGGAGCTCGAGATCCCGGAGCTCGACCCGGATCGCGCGTTCGAGTGGAGCCCCGCGCTCTTCGCCGCGCGCGCCGCCGTCCTGGAAGATCTCGGCCGCACGGACGAGGCGGAGTTCTGGGCGCACCGCGCCGAGGTCGCCGCGGAGGCTCTCGGTGTGGATGAGGCCGGCGACGAGGAGCTCTACGTCGAGGACGGTCTCGTCGAGGACGAGTTCTCCGACGAGCACGCTGTCTCCGTCGAGGATGTTGTGTCCGACAAGGAGGAGTACTCCGCGGACGACACCGACTCCGACTCCGAGGAAGAAGAGGCTTCCGACGCGGAGACCGGAGACGACTCGTCCTCCTCCGACACGAACGAGACCCCCGCGCCCGCCGAGCCGTCCATCGAAGACGAGGTGCGCGAACTGCTCGGCGAGGACGACGAGACGGAGGACGACTCGCCCTCCGCATCCGAGAAGCCGGAGGCGTAGTGGGGCTCTTCACACCCAAGGCACGGAGGTCTCGAGCGGGACGGACGCCTCTCGAGGGCATGGACACCGTCCTCGCCGATCTCGACGGCGTCGTCTACGCCGGTCCGGGGGCTCTGCCGCACGCGGTCGAGAGCCTGAACGCCGCGGCGCACGCGGTGCGTCTCGGCTACATCACCAACAACGCTTCGCGCACGGACGCCTCCGTGGCCGCGCATCTGACCAGTCTCGGGCTCGACGTCGCTCCGCAGGACGTCGTCACGAGCCCGCAGGCCGCGATGCGTCTGCTGTCCGGGATCGTTCCCGCGCCGGCGACCATCCTCGTGGTCGGCGGCGACGGGCTCGTCGACGAGGTGCAGAAGGCCGGGTACACGGTGACGCGCAGCGCCGAGGACGCTCCGCAGGCCGTGGTCCAGGGGTTCGCGCCCGAGGTGGCCTGGACGGACCTCGCCGAGGCGGCGTTCGCGCTGAAAGTCCCTGAGGACGAGGGCGGCATCCCCTGGATCGCCACGAACACGGACTGGACGATCCCGCGCGAGCGCGGCGTCGCCCCCGGCAACGGCACCCTCGTCTCCGCCGTGCACACCGCGATCGGTCGACTGGCGACGGTGGCGGGCAAGCCGGAGACCCCGATCTTCGAGGAGGCGCTCGCCCGCTTCGGTGCCGCGAAGGCTCTGTTCATCGGCGACCGCCTGGACACCGACATCATGGGCGCCAGCCGCGCCGGCATCGAGTCCGCGCTCGTGCTGACCGGCATCGACCGTCCCAAGCACGTCCTCGCCGCGCCGGAAGGTTCACGCCCGACCTACATCCTCGGTGATCTGCGCGGTCTGCACGAGCCGTATCCCGAGCCCACCGTGACCGACGGCGTGTTCGACGTGAACGGTGCCGCCGTCCGCGTCCACGGAGCGGACGTCGAGATCGTCGCCGAGTCCGGCGAGCAGCTCGACCTCCTCCGCGCCGGCGCCGCGGCCATCTGGGCGTCCGGTACGCCGGTGTTCGTGCTGCGGGTTCCCGAACGGCTGTACGCCGACCCGTTCCACCGCCCCTGAGCCACGCGTGGCGCCGTCGGCCGTCGGCGGCGCCGCGTACAGTGGAAGCGTGAGTGACGAGACGACGACCAGCGCGCCGACGGACGGCCTGTGGAGTCGTCTGCGCCTGATCGAAGGTCAGCCGCTCTCCGCACGCGCGGACTTGTACTCGGCCCTGCACGATGAACTCTCTCGACGGCTCGAGAGCGGATCCCGGCTGGAACAGCGGGAGACTCCGGGACCACGATGACGCGACTCGACGCTGCCCTCGCCTCCCGAGGACTCGCCCGTTCGCGCACGCACGCCGCCACCCTCATCGCCGACGGTCTCGTGAGCGTCGACGGTCGCCCGGTCGTCAAAGCCTCGACCGCGGTCGGCGAGGAGAACACGATCACGGTGGCCGGCGCCGACCACTATGTCAGCCGCGGCGCGCACAAGCTCATCGCCGGGCTCGACAGCTTCACCATTCCCGTGCAGGGGCGCCTCGCGCTGGACATGGGAGCCTCGACCGGCGGCTTCACGCAGGTGCTGCGGGAGCGCGGCGCGCGGCGCGTGCTGGCTGTGGACGTCGGTCACGGCCAGCTCGCCCCGTCGATCGCGGCAGACCCCGGTGTCACCGCGGTCGAGGGCTTCAACGTGCGGCACATGACCCGTGACAGTCTCGCCGCGGCGACGGGGGAGTCCGCCTCGCCCGACCTGGTGGTGGGCGACCTCTCCTTCATCTCGCTCGAGCTCGTGCTCCCCGCGGTGGTCGCCGTCGCGGCGCCGGGTTCCGATGTCCTGCTGCTCGTCAAACCGCAGTTCGAGGTCGGCCGGACGGCGGTGCGCGGCGGTCTCGTCACCGACCCCGCCACCCGTGCCGATGCCGTCGCCCGGGTGGCGTGGAGCGCGTGGGACGCGGGGATGGGGATGGCGGGGATCGTCTCTTCCCCGATCCTCGGAACCCACGGCAATGCGGAGTATCTCGTCCACCTCGTGCCGGGCGGCGGCAGCAATCCGACAGAATGGATGGACACCATCAACCGGCTGGCAGGGGGACGATGAACGAGCGCAGGATCCTGGTCGTCGCCCACGCGGGTCGCGTCGACACCGTCGCGGCCGCCCGCCGGGTGATCGACGCCCTCCGCGGCGCGGGAGTGCGCCCCGTCCTGGCGGCCGACGACCACGCGGAGCTCTCCGCGGTCGATGCGTTCTTCGCGGACGTCGAGGTGCTGGATGCCTCCGCCGGTCCGGCGTCCCTCGAGCTCGCGATCGTGCTCGGCGGCGACGGCACGATCCTCCGTGCGGCGGAACTCGTCCGCGACAGCGGCGCCCCGGTGCTCGGCATCAACATGGGCCACGTCGGCTTCCTCGCGGAGATCGACCGGGACGACATGGACGACGCGATGCGCCGCGTCATCGCCCGCGACTACGAGGTCGAGGAGCGCCTGGCGCTGTCGGTGCGGGTGAAGGACGCCTCGGGCGACGTCGTCTTCGAGACCTGGGCTCTGAACGAGGCGACCGTCGAGAAGGCGAGCCGGGAGCGCATGATCGAGGTGGTGCTCGAGATCGACGGGCGGCCGCTGTCGAGCTTCGGCTGCGACGGCATGGTCGTCTCCACCCCGACCGGCTCGACCGCCTACAACTTCTCCGCCGGCGGCCCGGTCATCTGGCCGACGGTCGAGGCCATCGCCGTCGTCCCGCTGTCGGCCCATGCCCTCTTCGCCAAGCCGCTCGTGGTGAGCCCCGACGCGGCCGTGGCGATCGAGATGCTGGAGCGGACGGACGGCTCCGGCATCCTCTGGTGCGACGGCCGTCGTTCCCACGACCTTCCGCCGGGTGCCCGCGTCGTCGTCCGTCGTTCATCGCGCCCGGTCCGCCTCGCGCGACTGCACCCCACCGCGTTCACGAATCGTCTCGTCCGCAAGTTCCAGCTGCCCGTCGAGGGATGGCGCGGACAGGAACGGAGGAGCGAGGCATGATCGAGGAGATGCGCATGCAGGGGCTCGGCGTGATCGCCGATGCCGTCCTGCCGCTCGGGCCCGGCTTCACGGCCATCACCGGCGAGACCGGAGCGGGCAAGACCATGGTGGTCACCGGTCTCGGCCTGCTTCTCGGACAGCGCGCCGACTCCGGCGCCGTGCGCAAGGGCGCGGCGCAGGCGTCGGTGGCCGGTGTGTGGATCGTGCCGGAGACCGGTGAGGTCGCCGACATCGTCGCCGAGGCCGGGGGAGAGCTGGAGCCGGCAGGCGCCGGGACTGCGGAGCTGTATGTCTCGCGCACCCTCAGCGCCGAAGGCCGCAGTCGTGCGAGCGTCGGCGGCCGCGCCGCACCGGCGGGTGTGCTGTCCTCGCTCGCCGACGAGCTCATCGTGGTGCACGGACAGTCCGAGCAGCTGCGGCTGCGATCGGCGGCCGCGCAGCGCGACGCCCTCGATCGCTTCGGCGGCGAGGCCATCGCCCGGGCGCTGGAGGAGTATCAGGCCGCGTTCGAGCACTGGCGCACGCTCGACGCCGAGATCGTCGACATCACCGCGAACCGCGACCGGCGCGCCGAGGAGGCCGCCCGGCTGCGGGAGGACCTGGCCTTGATCGAAGCCACCGCTCCCGAAGAGGGTGAGGATGAGGAGCTGACGGCCCGCGCCGAACGCCTCGCGAACGCGGAGGAGCTGCGGCTCGCGGCCGCCCTGGCCCACGGCTCCCTCTCGAACGAGGAGGGCGAGCCCGATGCGTCGGCGCTGGTCGCGGAGGCACGCCGAGCGATCGAGCGCGTGTCGGACCCGAAGCTGGCGGAGGTCGCCGCGACCCTGGCCGACATCGGCTACCGGATCGCCGACGCCGCCGGCGTGCTCTCCGGCTTCCTCGCCGACCTCGACGAGTCCGGCCCGCACGAGCTGGCAGCCGTCGAGGAACGCCGGGCCGCGCTCGGTGTCCTCATCCGTCAGCACGGTTCGCTGGCGGAGGCGCTGGCACTGTGGCAGACCGGTTCCGCACGGCTGGCCGAGCTCGACGACGACGGGGAGCGTCTGGAACGCCTCACCGCCGAGCGCGACGCGGCCAGGGCGGAGCTCGACGCCCGCGCCGACGCCCTCACCGCCGCCCGGAGCGAGGCCGCCGTCCGGCTCGGCGAGGCCGTGACCGCCGAGCTCCACGCGCTGGCGATGCCGGACGCACGCCTGGAGGTGTCCGTGGCGCCTGGTGCCGAGAGCACCCACGGGCGCGATGACGTCGCCATCCTGCTCGCGCCGCACCCCGGCGCCGAACCCCGCTCCGTCGCCAAGGGTGCGTCCGGCGGCGAGCTGTCGCGCGTGATGCTCGCGATCGAGGTCGTCATCGCGGCGACCGACCCGGTTCCCACCTTCGTGTTCGACGAGGTCGACGCCGGCATCGGCGGTGCCGCGGCCATCGAGGTCGGTCGACGACTCGCCCGACTCGCCGAGAAGTCGCAGGTGATCGCCGTCACCCATCTCGCGCAGGTCGCCGCCTTCGCGAACAACCACCTGACCGTCGTGAAATCGAACGACGGCGCCGTCACCGCCTCCAGCGTGCGGCGGCTCGACGGGGAGGAGCGCGAGGCCGAGATGGCTCGCCTGCTCTCCGGACTCGCGGATTCCGATGCCGCACTCACCCACGCCCGTGAGCTTCTAAGCCTCGGCGTCTGAACGAACTGTTAGGATAGAAGCCCGTGATGAACTCTTCTTCTGCGGGGCCCAAGAACGACACGACCAAGCACATCTTCGTGACTGGTGGTGTCGTTTCGTCTTTGGGCAAGGGGCTCACCGCGGCCAGCCTGGGCAACCTCCTGACCGCCCGCGGACTCCGCGTGGTCATGCAGAAGCTCGACCCGTATCTGAACGTCGATCCGGGCACCATGAACCCGTTCCAGCACGGCGAGGTCTTCGTGACCGACGACGGTGCGGAGACCGACCTCGACATCGGCCACTACGAGCGCTTCCTCGACATCAACCTGTCCGAGGCGGCCAACGTCACGACCGGTCAGATCTACTCGCAGGTGATCGCGCGGGAGCGCCGCGGCGAGTACCTGGGCGACACCGTGCAGGTCATCCCGCACATCACCGACGAGATCAAGCGCCGCATGCGGCTGCAGGCGACCGAGGACCCGCGTCCCGACGTGATCATCACCGAGGTCGGCGGCACGGTCGGCGACATCGAGTCGCAGCCCTTCCTCGAGTCGGCCCGCCAGCTGCGTCACGAGCTCGGCCGTGACAGCGTGTTCTTCGTGCACGTCTCGCTCGTGCCGTTCATGGGGGCGTCCGGCGAGCAGAAGACCAAGCCGACCCAGCACTCGGTCGCCGCGCTCCGTCAGGTGGGCATCCAGCCGGATGCGCTCGTGCTCCGCAGCGACCGCCCGGTGAGCGCGAGCAACCGCAACAAGATCGCCCTCATGTGCGACGTCGATGTCGAGGGTGTCATCAACACCGTCGACCTGCCGAGCATCTACGACATCCCCTCCACCCTCAACGAGCAGGGCCTGGACTCCTACATCGTGCGCCGCCTCGGTCTCGACCAGAAGGCCGACGACGTCGACTGGACGCGCTGGAACAAGGTGCTGCACGCGGTGCACAACCCCAAGCACGAGGTCACGATCGGTCTGGTCGGCAAGTACATCGACCTGCCGGACGCCTACCTGTCCGTGACCGAAGCCCTCAAGGCCGGCGGCTTCGCGCAGGAGACCAAGGTCAACATCCGCTGGATCCCATCCGACCTCTGCGAGACGCCCGAGGGCGCGCAGGAGCAGCTGGCCGAGCTCGACGGCATCTGCGTGCCCGGCGGCTTCGGCATCCGCGGCATCGAGGGCAAGCTGGGCGCGCTGAAGTTCGCCCGGGAGCAGGGGATCCCGACCCTCGGCCTGTGTCTCGGCCTGCAGTGCATGGTCATCGAGTACGCCCGCGACGTGGCCGGTATCGCCGGAGCCTCGTCCAGCGAGTTCGATCCGGACACCGCGGAGCCCGTCATCGCGACCATGGCCGAGCAGATCGAGATCCTCGACGGCGGCGACCTGGGCGGCACGATGCGCCTCGGTCTCTACCAGGCGGCTCTCGCGGAGGGCTCGCTGGCGCGCGAGGTCTACGGCGCCGCCGAGGTGTCCGAGCGTCACCGCCACCGCTACGAGGTGAACAACGCCTACCGCGATCGCCTGTCGGAGGCGGGGCTGGTGTTCTCGGGCCTGAACCCGGAGCTGGACCTCGTCGAGTACGTCGAGTTGCCGCGCGACGTGCACCCGTACTACATCGCCACCCAGGCGCACCCGGAGCTGCGCTCGCGTCCGACCGACCCGCACCCGCTGTTCCGCGGTCTCGTCGGCGCGGCCATCGCCCGGCACCGCGCGAGCGAGCTGTTCGACGTGCCCGTCGATGAGTGAGCAGGGGATGGGCGCGGCGGACGAGTCGCTGCGCGACGAGCCCTTCGAGCCGGAGGTCCTGAGCAGCGACCTCGTCTACGAAGGGCGCGTCTGGGACGTCCGCTCCGATCGTGTCCGCTACGGCGAGGGCGAGATCGTGCGGCAGTACGTCGCCCATCCCGGCGCCGTCGCGATCCTCGCGCTGGACGACGAGGGGCGGGTGCTGCTCATCCAGCAGTACCGTCACCCGATCCGCCACCGCGACTGGGAGCTGCCGGCGGGCCTCCTCGACATCGAGGGCGAGGAGCCGATGGCGGCCGCCCGTCGCGAGCTCGCGGAGGAGGCCGACCTCGTGGCCGCCCACTGGGAGCCGCTGGTGTCCTCGTGGACGACGCCCGGCGGCAACGACGAGCTCATCCGGGTGTTCCTCGCGACCGGGCTCTCGGCCGCGGAGACCGCGCACGACCGGGAGGACGAGGAGGCGGACATCCGGCTCGCCTGGGTGCCGCTGGAAGACGCCGTCGCGGGAGTGATGGCAGGACGCCTGCGCAACGGCATCCTCTCCATCGGCGTGCTGGCCGCGGCGCAGAGGCTGCGCGACCGAGGCTGAGGATGCTGCTCGATCGCGCCCTCGACGCGTATCTGCGTCACGTGACGATCGAACGCGGCCTCAGCGCGCACACGGTCGGCGCCTACCGGCGGGACCTCGTGGGCTACCGGGACTGGCTCACGGCGGAGGGGATCGACGACACCGCGGACATCACGTCCATGGTGGTCGACCGTTTCGTCGCCGACCGTGCCTCGGCGGAGCCGCCGCCCGCGGCGACGAGCCTGGCGCGCCTGCAGTCCTCGGTGCGCGGCTGGCACCGGTTCCTCGCCCGGGAGGGCATCGAGGCGGACGATCCGACTGGGCGCCTCCGCCCGCCGAAGACCCCGCGCCGGCTCCCCAAGGCCCTCACGATCGACCAGGTGGAGCGGCTGCTCGCCGCGCCGTCGGCCGAGGAGCCGCTCGGCATCCGCGACAGGGCGCTCCTGGAGCTCCTCTACGCGACGGGTGCCCGGGTGTCGGAGGCTGTCGGTCTGGACGTCGACGACATGGCGCACGGCGAGGTGCTGCGCCTGCGGGGAAAGGGCTCGAAGGAGCGCATCGTCCCCGTGGGGTCGTATGCCCGCGCCGCGGTCGACGCGTATCTCACCCGGGTCCGCCCGGGCCTCGCGGCGAAGGGACGTGCGTCGGCCCGGCTCTTCCTCGGCGCGCGGGGCGCTCCGCTCTCGCGGCAGAGCGCCTGGCTGGTGATCCGTTCCGCCGCGGAGCGCGCGCAGCTCACCGCCGAGGTCTCCCCGCACACGCTGCGGCATTCCTTCGCGACCCACCTCCTGCAGGGCGGCGCCGACGTGCGCGTGGTGCAGGAGCTGCTGGGGCACTCCTCGGTCGCGACGACGCAGATCTACACACACGTCTCGGTGGACGCCCTCCGCGACATCTACGCGACCTCGCACCCCCGGGCACGCTGATCCCGCGCGGATCCGCGCCTCCTCCCGAGGCGGCCCGCCGCGCGCCGGGACGGCCGGGGAACGCATGGCCGCTACAATCGAGCAAGCACGAAGGAGCAGGAGAACCGGTGGCTGAGAAAGCGGCGAAGTCCAGGGCGAAGGCACAGAAGGCCGACGACACTCCCATGGGACCCACCGGCCGTCCGTATCAGGGCTTCCCGATCCCGGCGCCGCTGAAGTCGCACGGCCCCGCTCGCATCATCGCCCTCTGCAACCAGAAGGGCGGCGTCGGCAAGACGACGACGTCCATCAACCTCGCCGCCGCCCTCGCGGAGTACGGTCGCAAGGTGCTCGCGGTGGACTTCGACCCGCAGGGCGCCCTGTCCGCCGGTCTCGGCATCCAGACGCACGACGTGCCGACGGTCTACGACCTCCTGCTCGACACGAAGCGCGACGCCCACGACGCGATCGTGCACTCGAACGTGCCCGGTCTCGACGTCCTCCCCGCGAACATCGACCTCTCGGCCGCGGAGGTGCACCTCGTCAACGAGGTCGCCCGCGAGACGATCCTCGCCCGCGTGCTCCGGCAGGTGGCGGGGGAGTACGACGTCATCCTCATCGACTGCCAGCCGTCGCTCGGTCTGCTGACCGTGAACGCGCTGACGGCGGCGCACGGCGTCATCATCCCGCTCGAGTGCGAGTTCTTCGCGCTGCGCGGTGTCGCGCTCCTCATCGAGACCATCGACAAGGTGCGCGATCGCCTGAACCCCTCCATCGAGATGGACGGGCTGCTGGCGACCATGTACGACCCGCGCACGCTGCACTCGCGCGAGGTGCTCGAACGCGTCGTGGAGGCGTTCGGCGACGACGTGCTGGAGACCGTGATCGGCCGCACCGTGAAGTTCCCGGATGCGTCGGTCTCGGGGGTCCCGATCACCGAGTTCGCTCCGGAGCACGCGGCCGCACAGGCATACCTGCGGCTGGCCAGGGAGCTGGTCGCCCGTGGCGCCGTCGCCTGACGAGCTCGGAACCGCTGAGGTCCCGGCACTCGCCGACGCCGTCGACGGTGCGGAGGCTTCTTCCGCCGACGACGCCGGTTTCCGGGTCTCGCTGTCGAACTTCGACGGCCCCTTCGACCTCCTGCTGACCCTCATCTCCAAGCACGAGATGGACATCACCGAGGTGTCGTTGAGCGCCGTCACCAACGAGTTCATCGCGTACCTCGCCGACCTCGAGGACGAGGAGGAGCTGGACCAGGCGTCGGAGTTCCTCGTCGTCGCCGCGACCCTGCTCGACATGAAGGTGGCGGGTCTGCTGCCGCAGGGCGAGCTCGTCGATGCCGAGGCCGTGGCCCTGCTCGAAGCGCGCGACCTGCTCTTCGCCCGTCTGCTGCAGTACCGCGCGTTCAAGGAGGTCTCCGCGTGGTTCGCACGGTGCCTGCAGCGGGAGGACCGCCGCCACGTGCGCGCGGTGCCGCTGGAGGAGAAGCACCGGAAGAAGACACCCGAGCTCGTCTGGTCGCTCACGACCGACGACTTCGCGGCTCTGGCACTGCTGGCCTTCGCACCGAAG
The DNA here is from genome assembly GCF_058140415.1 of Microbacterium sp. C-MGS6. Classification (NCBI taxonomy): domain Bacteria; kingdom Bacillati; phylum Actinomycetota; class Actinomycetes; order Micrococcales; family Microbacteriaceae; genus Microbacterium; species Microbacterium sp. C-MGS6. The sequence goes on along the minus strand of NZ_CM176934.1, from coordinate 2,292,894 downwards.
GAGATCCCGCACGTCGGGCTCGACCACCTGCACGCGCCCCTGGTCAGCATCCGCGAGCAGGCCGCGATCGTCGTCACGCTGCTGCGCGGCACCGAGTCGCTGAGCTTCCGCGAGCTCGTCGCCGGCGTCACCGAGCCGGGCATCGTCGTGGCCCGCTTCATCTCGGTGCTGGAGCTGTACCGGCACGCGGCGCTGTCCTTCGAACAACTGGAACCGCTCGGGGAGCTGACGCTCCGTTGGGCCGCCGACTCCTGGTCGGACGAGACACTCGCGACCCTGGGGGCCGACTATGACCGATGACATGACCGAGACGGAAACCGGGCTCCGCGAGGAGCCCGACGCCGTGACGGGTGCCGAGTTGCCCCTCAGCGAGCGCGTGGAGGCGATCCTCTTCATCGTCGACGAGCCGATCGGCCTGGTGGCTCTCGCCGCGGCGGTCGGCGCGCCGGTGCCCGCCGTCCGGCAGACGGTCGAGTCGCTGGTCGAGGACTACGACGGCCGGGGCGCGGGTCCGCGGCGCGGCTTCGAGCTGCGGGAGGTCGGCGGCGGATGGCGGCTCTACGTCCGCGAAGACCTGGATCCGGTCGTGGCGGAGTTCGTCGGCGGCCAGGCTCCGGCCCGGCTCTCGCAGGCCGCGTTGGAGACGCTCGCGGTGATCGCCTACAAGCAGCCCGTCACCCGCAGCCAGGTCGCCTCGATCCGCGCGGTCAACGTCGACTCCGTGGTCCGCACGCTCCTCGCACGAGGCCTGATCACCGAGCTCTTCGCCGACTCCGAGACCGGGGCGATCAACTACGGCACGACCGATGCGCTCCTCCAGCATCTCGGCATCAACTCTCTGGATGAGCTTCCGCCGATCTCGCCGCTCCTCGATGACGGCGCCGACGGCTTCGACGAAGGGACGGTCCGATGACCACCGACGCCCACGATTCCGCAGCCCCCGAGGGCGTCCGACTGCAGAAGGTGCTGGCCGCCGCCGGCGTCGCGTCCCGTCGGGTCGTCGAGCAGTACATCGTCGAGGGGCGTATCCGCGTGAACGGCCAGGTGGTCACCGAGCTCGGCCGCCGCATCGACCCGGAGCGCGACCTCGTCGACGTCGACGGCACTGCGGTGCAGCTCGACGTGTCCAAGCGCTACGTGATGCTGAACAAGCCGACGGGCGTGGTCAGCAGCATGCGCGACGAGAGCGGTCGTCCGGATCTCCGGCGCTTCACGAAGGACTACGAGGAGCGGCTCTACAACGTCGGGCGCCTGGACGCCGAGACCAGCGGCCTGCTGCTGCTCACCAACGACGGCGAGCTCGCGCACGTCCTCGCGCACCCGTCCTTCGGCGTCACCAAGGTCTACATCGCGAAGGTGGAGGGGACGGTGACGGCGCAGACCATCTCGAAGCTCACGAAGGGCATCGAGCTGGAGGACGGCCCCATCGCCGCCGACAAGGCCCGCCTGCTCGACACGTCGGCGGGCTCGAGCCTCGTCGAGCTCACGCTGCACTCGGGACGCAACCGGATCGTGCGTCGCATGATGGCCGCGGTCGGTCATCCGGTCACCGAACTGGTGCGGCGGCAGTTCGGTCCGCTTCACCTGGGAACCCTCCCGGCGGGCCGGACGCGGGAACTGAGTAAAATCGAACTCGGCGCGCTGTTGACCCTCGCGCGCCGGGAATCCGGTGTCGCCGAGGCGCCAGGCGAGCAGGAGAGCGAATGACCCAGACGACGAGTGCGCCCGCGGCGCGGAAGGCCGGTGCCGTCGCGCCGCGCCTGTCCGGCACCGTGCGCATCGTCGGCGCCGGGCTGCTCGGTGCCAGCGTCGGCCACGCCCTCCGCGCGAAGGGCATCGACGTGGTCCTCACGGATGCGTCCCCCGCGCAGCTGCGCCTCGCCGTCGACTACGGCGCCGGACGCCTTCCGCAGGATGACGACGCCCCGGTGCTCGTCGTCGTGGCCGTGCCGCCGGATGTGACCGCCGACGTGATCCAGGCAGAGCTCGAGCGCTACCCCGACGCCGTCGTGACGGATGTCGCGAGCGTGAAGCTGGAGCCGTTCCGCACGCTCCGTGACCGCGGTGTGAACCTCGCCCGCTACATCGGCTCCCACCCGCTCGCCGGCCGGGAGCGCGGCGGGGCGATCTCGGCGCGAGCCGACCTGTTCATCGGACGGCCGTGGGTCGTGTGCCGCGACGAGGACACCACCGCGCGGGACCTCGCGCTGGTCGAGGCGCTGGCCCTCGATGTCGGCGCGATGCCGCTGGAGATGACTCCCGAGGAGCACGACCGCTCCGTCGCCCTCACCTCGCATGTGCCGCAGGTCATCGCGAGTCTCCTCGCCGGGCGTCTCGCCGGGGCCGAGGAGGGCGCGCTCCGCCTGGCAGGGCAGGGCGTGCGGGACACCACGCGCATCGCCGCGTCCGCTCCCGAGCTGTGGGTGCAGATCCTCGGCGCCAACGCCGGTCCCGTGGTCGAGATCCTCGACGCGCTGGCGACCGATCTGAGCGAGGTCGCCGATGCGCTGCGCGCTCCGGGCGCACCGGGTGCCCGACGCGTGCTCGCGGAGACCATCCGCCAGGGCAACGACGGTGTCGAGCGCCTCCCCGGCAAGCACGGACAGAACCGACGCTTCGAGACACTGGTCGTCATGGTCGACGACACCGCCGGTCAGCTGGGGCGCCTGTTCGGCGAGCTCGGCGAGCTGGGCGTCAACGTCGAGGACCTGCGGCTGGAGCATTCTCCCGGCGCGCAGTTCGGCCTCGCCGAGATCAGTGTCGACCCCGCGGCGCTGCACGGCGCGATCACCGGGCTCCAGGAACGCGGCTGGCGCATCGCAGGGAACACCAATGACTGACACTTCCACCGTCTCCGCCACGAAGTTCATCGCCATCGACGGTCCCGCCGGGTCCGGCAAGTCGAGCGTGTCCAAGGCGATCGCGCGTCGCGAGGGCTTCGGCTACCTCGACACCGGGTCGGCCTACCGGGCTCTCGCCTGGCACGTGCTCGATCGCGGCGCGGACACCGACGACGCGGAGGCCGTACGCGCCGCGGCCGCCGACTTCCCGGTCCGCCTCGGGCTCGACCCGGATGATCGCACGGTACGTGTCGGCGACGTGGACGTGACGGAGGCGATCCGCGAGCCCCGCGTGTCCGGCGCCGTGAGCGGCGTGGCCCGGGTGCCCGAGGTGCGCACCCAGGTCAACGAGCTCTTCCGGGCACTGGTCGCCGAGGCGCCGTACCCGGCCGTGGTGGTCGAAGGTCGCGACATCACGACCGTCGTGGCACCCGATGCGCCTGTCCGCATCCTGCTGACCGCCGCACCGGAGGTGCGTGCCGCCCGCCGCGCGGGCGAGCTCGCAGGCGAGAACGCCGCCGCCGTCGCGCACGCCCTGCACAAGCGCGACGCCTCCGACAGCGCGGTCGTCGACTTCCTCAACGCCGCGGAAGGCGTGGAGGTCGTCGACTCGACCGCACTCGATTTCCCCCAGACCATCGACGCCGTTCTCTCGGTGATCGAACGACTCCGAGGAGCACACCGTGGCTGACGACGAATACGAAGGCGGTCCCGACCAGCTCGCCGAGAAGATGGACCAGCTCGACGAGCAGCTGGCCGAGCAGCGCGCGGAGACCCTGCGCGCCGGCCTCGCCGACTACGAGCTGGACGACGAGGACGCGGAGCTCCTCGCGGGCATCACCCTCGGCGAGGACGGCATCCAGTACAGCCCCGCGCTGCCCGTGGTGGCGATCGTCGGGCGGCCGAACGTCGGCAAGTCCGCGCTCGTGAACCGCATCCTCGGCCGTCGCGAGGCCGTCGTGGAGGACACCCCCGGTGTCACCCGCGACCGCGTCACGTACAAGGCCGAGTGGAACGATCGCCGCTTCACGGTCGTCGACACCGGCGGCTGGGAGCCCGACGCCCGGGGCATCGACCGTTCGGTCGCGGCACAGGCCGAGGTCGCGATCGACCTGTCCGATGTCGTGCTGTTCGTCGTGGACGCCATGGTGGGCGCCACGTCGACCGACGAGCACGTTGTGAAGCTGTTGCGCAAGAGCGGCAAGCCGGTCTTCCTCGTCGCCAACAAGATCGACGACGGGCGTCAGGAGCCGGAAGCGGCCGCCCTGTGGAACCTGGGTCTCGGGGAGCCGCACCCGGTCTCCGCGATCCACGGTCGCGGTGTCGCGGACCTGCTCGATGCCGTGCTGAAGAAGCTCCCCGAGGTGTCCGCCGTCGCGAAGCAGGAGATCGGCGGCCCGCGCCGTGTCGCGATCCTGGGGCGCCCGAACGTCGGCAAGTCCTCGCTGCTGAACAAGGCCGCGGGGGAGGAGCGCGTGGTCGTCAACGACCTCGCCGGCACGACCCGTGATCCGGTGGACGAGGTCGTGGAGCTCGGCGGCAAGATGTGGCGCCTGGTCGACACGGCCGGTATCCGTCGCCGCGTGCACATGGCGCAGGGTGCGGACTTCTACGCGTCGCTGCGCACCTCCGCCGCGCTGGAGAAGGCCGAAGTGGCCGTTGTGGTGCTCGACGTCTCCGAGACGATCAGCGAGCAGGACGTGCGGATCATCGACCTCGTTCTCGAGTCCGGCCGCGCGCTCGTCCTGGCGTTCAACAAGTGGGATCGCCTGAACGACGACGACCTGGAGAACGCCGACCGTCGCCGCTACCTGGAGCGCGAGATCGAGCAGGACCTCGCGCATGTCGCGTGGGCCCCCCGCGTGAACATCTCGGCGAAGACCGGTCGTCACCTCGACAAGCTCGTCCCGGCGCTGGAGACGGCGCTGGAGAACTGGGATCGCCGGATTCCCACCGGCAAGTTCAACGCGTTCCTCGCCGAGCTCGTCGCCGAGCACCCGCACCCGGTGCGCGGTGGAAAGCAGCCGCGCATCCTCTTCGGGACCCAGGCCTCGACCCGTCCGCCGACGTTCGTGCTGTTCACGACAGGTTTCCTCGACCCGGGCTACCGCCGATTCATCCAGCGCCGCCTGCGGGAGCTGTATTCGTTCGAGGGCACTCCGATCGTGATCAACATGCGGGTGCGGGAGAAGCGTCAGCGCTGACTCGTTGCCGCGCATGTCGCGGCGGTGGCGCCGGAGCCCCGATGCTGTGAAAAGCTGAGGGGGTGACTGTCGTACCTCCCGCCGCCGGTGAACCGCGTCGCCCCGAGGGGCCTCGCGATCCGGGCGACGCCTGGGTGGTCGCCGACACGGGCGAGCGGTACTGGGGGCGCTTCGGCGCCGCAGGTCTCCTCGCCGTCGACGCGGAGCGCGGCATCCTGCTGCAGCATCGCGTCGCGTGGAGCCACTTCGGCGGCACCTGGGGTCTGCCCGGGGGAGCGCTGCACGAGGGTGAGGCGGCCATCGTCGGTGCCGTGCGCGAGGCGCAGGAGGAGGCGGGAGTGCCGGATGGTGCGGTGCGGCCCCGCTTCACGAGTGTGCTCGATCTCGGCATCTGGTCGTACACCACCGTCGTCGCCGATGTGCGCACGCCGTTCGACCCCGTGATCAGCGACCCGGAGAGCGTCGCGCTGTCGTGGGTACCCGTCGAGGACGTGGAGGGGCTGCCCCTGCACCCCGGCTTCGGCGCGGCGTGGCCGATGCTGCGAGCTCAACTGTCGGCTCATCCGGTGGTCGTGGTCGACGCTGCCAACGTCGTGGGGTCGGTCCCGGACGGTTGGTGGAAGGATCGCGCCGGAGCGGCCGCACGACTGCGCGACCGACTGACGGGCCTCTCCGTGCCCGCGGACGACCTCGGACTCGCCGGCGACGCCTGGTTTCCGGAGGTGTCGCTCGTCGTTGAAGGTCGCGCGCGCGACATCGCGGAGGCCTCCGCCGAGGGATCACCTGCGGATGCCGCGGCCGCGGAAGCCGGCGTCGCGAGCCTGGCCCTGGACGTCGTGCGCGCGGAGGGCGCCGGTGACGACGCGATCGTGGCCGAGGTCGAACGCCGGGTCGCGAGCGCGTCGCCGGTTCTCGCGGTGACCAGTGACCGCGAGCTGCAGTCCCGCGTCGAGGCCGCCGGGGCCCAGGTGCGCTCGAGCGGCTGGCTCCTCCGCCTCCTCGACGCTTAGCCCGCGGCGGGCTGTTCGGGGACTCACCCCGGTCGGCTCGGGGGGGGGGGGTCTGCTCGTTCGGCCGTCCGGGTCTGTCTCGATCGACTCTGGGGTGTGCTCGTTCGGCCGTGGGTCCGTCTCGATCGGCTCTGGTGTGTGTTCGTTCGCCGTCGGGGTCTGTCTCGGTTGGCTCTGGGAGTCCGCGCGGACGCGAGGCATGGGGCGCTGTACTGTCGACGCTTGCGCTGCGCGGGCAGTCGAAGCGACCCGAGAAACTCAGACGAACGCGACCCGACGCGGGGCGTGATCGGTGTGGATCGCGCCGAGGGGACTTCGCCATTCGAGAACCCCGCCGGAATGCTGACGCACCGTCCAGCGCTGAGGCTCCGGGATATCGGGGTGTTTCAGCACATGGTGTCCGCGGCAGAGATGCGCGAGGTTGTCGACGCGGGTCGGACCGCCCTTCGCGTGATCCCAGGTGTGGTCGATGTCGCAGCGGTGTACCGGCTGGCGGCATCCGGGGAACCGGCAGTGCTGATCGCGGGCTCGGAGCAGTCGGCGCATGCTCTCGGTCGCGCTGTACGCGTCCGTCTCGACAACCTGGCCGTGCGGATCGAGGAACAAGCGCGTCCACCCCCCGTCACGTCCGGCCAGAGCGCGGGCGATGTCCGGGTGCAGGGCGCCGTGTCCGTCCAGTTCGGCCGGACGGTCGTCGAGACCCGCGAGGGTCGTCGCCGCCACGGTCACCTGCAGGCGCCCGCGTACGCCGGCCAGGCCCTCGCCCTCGACGGCGCTCGGATCGGCGGTGAGGAGCAGATCGGTCAGCAGGTCGGCCTGCACCTGGCTCCAGGTGCGGGTGTCTGAGGGGGCCGATTCGGCCTCGGGGTCGAGGGCGAAGGTGCCGCCATCGGTGCTGGAGATCGTGGTGTCCGGCCGAGGAGCGCCGCACGAGTGATCCGTCGCGACGTTCTGAGCAGTCAGCAGATCGTCGTGCGTCGGAGTCAGGGGAGGTGTCGCTCCGCCCGCATCGCGGGCCTGGATCACCGTGCGGGTGAGCTGACTCAGCCGGTCGGCGATCGCCACGGCCGCCCATTCCGGGAGGATCGCCGTCAGGACCGCGAGGCCGTCGTCGACCGATCGCACCGTGACGCAGCGCTCGTCTGCGGCGCGGCGGTGTCGCTCCGTGATGGTCTCGCCGACCAGAGCGGAGGCTACGCGGCGGGCATGCACTCGCGTGCGCGCTGCAGTCTCGGCCTCGGCGACGACGAGCACCGCCGTCTCGAACAGCGCCATCGTCTCAGGAGCGACGACGCGGTTGCGGATGGCCTCGGCCACGATCGCGCTCGCCCGTGCGATCTCCCGGACATGCGCGGAGCTCAGAGCCCCGGCGTGGAAGGCCTGCCGCACGCGGGGGAGCGCCGTGCTCAGGGCGAGAGCGTCGGCGAACGCGAACTCCATGGTGCCGGTCGAAACACGCCCCGCCGCGGCGAACTCGGCGACCATAGAGCGGTGGATGGCGTCGCGGTGATGCGGGGCCGCCGCCACGTCTTCATCGTGGAAAGCGATCTGCGCGACCAACAGCTCCGCGGCCTCCGCCTCCAGCACCGCGATGCGCCGGCGAGTCTCCGCCCAGGCATCACGCACGCGTCGCCGCTCCTCCAGGTCGAGGTCTGCGGTCGGCGGGTTCGTCATACCTCGAGTTTAGAACCTATGTTCGAATGAAGGAAGGGTTCAGTCCTGTTGTATATCGCCCCGTCCGCGGAGGCGATCGATGTCTCGACGCTCCCGCTTCGTAGGTCGTCCGGCGCCGCGGTCCCGGACGCCGAGGGCTGCCTGCGGCTCGCGTTCCGGCGTTCGGTCTTCGTACGCGAGGGCGGCCAGCGGCGCGCCCACACGCTTGACGAGGATCTGGCGCACGATCAGGATCCGATCGAAGCCCGCGATGCGGATGCGGAGCTCGTCGCCCACGCGAACTGCCTGCGCGGCCTTCGCCTTGTCGCCGTTGACGCGCACATGCCCCGCGCGGCATGCGGTGGTCGCCGCTGACCGGGTCTTGTAGACGCGCACCGCCCAGAGCCAACTGTCCACCCGCGCGCTGTCGACCATCAGGCGGCCCTCCGCTGCAGGGAGACGAGCGCGCCCGCGACGATCAGCCCCTGGCCGAGCGTGTATGTCAGCATCACGGCGGGGCTGCTCCAGGCCGGGAGGGCGTCGGGGAGGAAGAGTCGGAAAGCGAGGATCGTGTCGCTCGCCAGGAAGAACGCGCCGCCCGTCACGACGAGCGGATGGCATCGTGCGGCGAACGCGGCGGTGCCCGCGAGGAGCAGGCCGTACAGCGCGACCCCGATGAGGAGCGGGCCCGTGTGCGGGCCGAGAAGGAGGATCATCGCGAGCCACCAGGCGGCATAGATCGCTGTCCACCACGGCAGGCGGCGGCGCGCCAAGTGGCGGGCGAAGAGGACGATGTAGGCGATGTGCGCGAGACCGAAGAAGCCCAGCATGAGCGGAAGCTCGGGGGCCGCGGGGAACAGCGCGCCCGCGCCGTCACCCAGCCAGGAGAAGAGCAGGGCGATGAGGAGGAGGGCCACCGTGACGGGCGGGTGGATCCGTCGCGCCGCCACGAGGACCGGCACCGCGAGCAGCGGCATGAGCAGCAGCTTCGTCGGCCCCGCGAGGTCGTGGCCGAGCGCGAGAAGCACAACGTGCAGGAGAGAGACCACGACGTACGGCACGAACGCCCACACGATCGCGGGAGGGAGGGTGCGGCGCTGCATCCCTCCATCGTATGACCGGAGGGGCATGTCGTCTCGAAGGCGGTCGATCGGACCGGGCCGACTCAGGACTCGACGGTGACCGTGGCCACGGCGCCCTCGCCATCGAGGTGCACGGCGGGCCAGTAGCCCTCCGGGAAGTGCTCGCCGCAGGTGTCCGTGAAGTGGAGGACGACGGTGCCGTCGGCTCCGGCCTCGATGGTCTCGAGCTCCAAGTCGTCGGCCGCCTCGTCGAGCTCGGCGGGGCCGGGGTCTCCGGTGCTGAACGTCGTGACCACGGCGTCCGAGGCGACCCGGCGCAGTCCCGGGAGCGCGGCGACGACCGTGCGCAGCCGGGGGAGCAGCGGCGCGACCTCGTCCGGCGACGCGCCCTCGACCATCAGCTCGTAGGTGCGGCCCTCGACCTCGACGCCGCCGACGAACCAGTCGTGGGTGAGGACGGAACCGTCGTCGAGTTCGGAGGTCGCCCGGTGGAGCGGTCCGAGGTCGGGATCATCGAGAGAGGGGTTCGCGGCGCTCATGCCTTCACGCTATCGCTCTCGTTCGGTGTGATTTCCAGGGCGACGAGCACGCGCCCCGGCTTCATCACCGCCTTCTCCTCGAAGCCGGCGCGGAGAAACGTCCCGAGTGTGCCGTGGTACAGATCGTTCGCGCGCTTCTTCTCGCCGCGGGTATCGACCGGATAGCCCTCGATGAGGCGGGCGCCGGACTCCCGCGCGAAGGCGATCGCGGCATCGAGAAGCTCCGCGTTGAGCCCGGTGCCCCGATGCTCCCTGCGGACGACGAAGCAGGTGACCGCCCACACGGACTCGTCGTCGAACGGCTCGGTGCTCGACGCGGCGATCATGCGGGTGCGGGGGATCCGGGCCTGACGGGTGCGCGGTCCGATCCGGATCCAGCCCGCGGCCTCGCCGTCGACGTACGCGACCAGTCCCGGAGGGGGACCCTCGTCGATCTCGGCGCGGAACATCTCGGTGCGCTGAGGCGTGGTGGTCTGATTCCAGTCCTTGTTCGGCAGCACCGGCCAGATGCACTGGCAGCTCGCCCCGTCACCGCCGCCGGTGAGCGCGTGCTGCACGTCATCCCAGCGGGCGGTCGTCGCCAGCGCGGTCGTGATCGTCGACATGCAGGCGACGGTACAAGCAGCTTCCGACACCCCGCAACGCCTCGGTTCGCGAGAGGCCTCCGGTGCGGCTAAGATAGGGGAGTTGCCTGCGCGAGAGTGCAGAACAACGGGCTGTGGCGCAGCTTGGTAGCGCACTTGACTGGGGGTCAAGGGGTCGCAGGTTCAAATCCTGTCAGCCCGACCATTTGAGGGCCGGAATCTCGCAAGAGGTTCCGGCCCTTCTGCCTTCCCGGGATCGCCGAGGGCACGAAGAGGGCACGCCTTATGCGGCCCTCCGCGGCCGTCAGCGCGTGGGAAGGAGCTCCGCGATCGTCCCCTGGGGCGCGCCGACCAGAGTCTCGCAGGCCTGTGCCAACCGGGCGGCGAACAGCGCGGCGTCGGTACGGCGCGTCAGCGCATGCGCTGCGATGCCGTCGATCATCGCGAGGATCTGCCAGGCCACGGCATCCGTGTCATCCGTGCGGAACACGCCGGAGCGCCGGCCATCCTCGATGAGCTGCGCGATGAACGACTGCCAGGCGCCCATCTGTTCGTCGATGGCCACCGACAGCGCCGTGCTGCCGCGGCCGAGGGACCAGGCATCCACCCACACGAGCGTGATGTCGTCATGATCGCTGCTGAGTACCGTGGAGATCATCCGCGCCATCCGTGCCGCCGGCTCGCTCTCGGTCTCGGCCTGGGTGCGGACGTCGTCCAGTTCGGATGCCGTCAGCTCGCGGAAGGTGCGCGCGACCAACTCGTCCATGCTGGATGCGTAGTGCGAGACGAGCCCCGGCGCCACCCCTGCCCTGCTGGCGACCGCCCGCAGCGTCAGCGCGGACAGTCCCTTCTCCCTGGCGATCGCGATCGCGGCGTCGTTGATCTCGCCGGCGCGCTGCTCCGGCGTCTTCCTGGTTCGTGGACGCGTATCGGATGTTGACATGGTGCCTCCAGTGTAGGAACATTCCTGTATTGGTCATGTGACCAACAAGCCGTTGTCGGCAAAGGAGATGACATGGGCTGGCGGATGCCGCACGAGGGCGCACGGCACGAACGCACCTGGATGGCGTTTCCGCGCGTGGGCGTCACCCTGGGCGACGGTGCTGCCTGGCGCGACACCGCGTACCGCGCGTGGACCGACGTCGCTCTGGCGATCGCCGAGTTCGAACCGGTCACGATGGTCGTGGACCCGACCGAGATGGCGCGGGCGCGGGACATGCTCGGCTCGGCCGTTGAGATCGTCGAGTCGCCGCTGGACGAGTTCTGGATGCGCGATTTCGGCCCGACCTTCGTCCTCGACGACGACCGGCCGGGCTCCCTCGGCGCGGTCGACTGGATCTTCAACGGCTGGGGTGCGCCCGCATGGGCCGAGTGGCAGGTGTCGGCCGACATCGCACGCATCGTCGCCGCACACGTCGGAGCCGAGCACATCAGTTCGGTGCTCGTGAACGAGGGCGGCGGCATCCACGTCGACGGCGAGGGCACGGTGCTGCTCACCGAGACCGTGCAGCTCGACCCGAACCGCAACCCCTACGCCGACAGAGGCCGCGTCGAAGCCGAACTCGCACGCACGATCGGCGCGACCACAGCCATCTGGCTGCCGCGAGGCCTCACGCGTGACTACGACGAGTTCGGCACCAACGGGCACGTCGACATCGTCGCCGCGTTCGCCGCTCCGGGCCGGGTGCTGCTGCACCGCCAGGACGACGCGGGACACCCCGACCACGTCGTCACGCGGGAGCTGAAGGCGTTCCTGCAGGACCAGACGGATGCCGCGGGCCGCCCGCTCGAGATCATCGACGTCCCGGCCCCCGAGACCCTCCGCGACGACGAGGGCTACGTGGACTGGAGCTACATCAACCACCTCGTGGTGAACGACGCCGTGATCGCCTGCGGGTTCGGCGAGGACGCCGCCGATGCCCGTGCGCGGGACATCCTCGGAGCCGCGTACCCCGGGCGACAGATCGTGACCGTCGACGCGCGCCCGATCTTCGCGCGCGGCGGCGGCATCCACTGCATCACCCAGCAGCAGCCGGCCACGAGCGAGGTGCCCGCATGATCGACGTGGTCGAAGCATCCATCGCGGACCTGCGGCGAGCGCTCGAGACCGGTGCGGCTACGAGCGTCGCGCTGGTGCAGGCTTATCTCACCCGTATCGACGCGTACGACGCACCCGGCACCGAGACCGCGCTCAACGCGGTCGTCGTCCGCAACCCCGACGCCCTCGCCGAAGCCGCGGCGTCCGATGCCCGCAGGGCGGCCCGGCACTTGCTCGGCCCGCTGGACGGCATCCCGTACACGGCCAAGGACAGCTACCTCGTCGCAGGGCTCACCGCGGCATGCGGTTCCCCGGCGTTCGCGGATCTGGTCGCGCAGCGGGACGCGTTCACGATCGAACGGCTCAGGGCCGGCGGGGCGATCTGCCTCGGCCTGACCAACATGCCCCCGATGGCGAACGGCGGGATGCAGCGCGGTGTGTACGGACGGGCGGAGAGTCCGTACAGCGCCGACTGGCTGACCAGCGCATTCGGATCCGGCTCCTCGAACGGATCGGGCACCGCGACCGCCGCGAGCTTCGCTGCCTTCGGACTCGGCGAGGAGACCTGGTCGAGCGGTCGGGCGCCGGCGTCGAACAACGCCCTCTGCGCATACACGCCCAGCCGTGGCGTCATCTCGGTGCGCGGCAACTGGCCACTGGTGCCCACGATGGACGTCGTGGTGCCGCATACCCGTACCATGGCCGATCTCTTCGAGGTGCTCGACGTGATCGTCGCCGATGACGCCGACGTCCGCGGCGACTTCTGGCGCGCCCAGCCGTGGGTGCGTACTCCTGCCGCATCCGAGGTGCGTCCGTCGTCGTACCGAGACCTAGCCGCGGCCGACCCTCGTTCCGTTCTCGCCGGCCGCCGCTTCGGTGTGCCGCGCATGTACGTCAATGCCGATCCGGATGCCGGCACCGGCACCACCATCGGAGGCGCGACCGGGCAGGGCATCGTGACCCGGGCGTCCGTCATCGACCTCTGGGAGCAGGCGCGCCGAGACCTCGAAGACGCCGGCGCCCACGTGGTCGACGTCGACTTCCCGGTCGTCACCAACTACGAGGGCGACCGCGCCGGGGCGCCGACCCTGAGCACCAGGGGACTGGTGTCCGAGCGGTTCCTGCGCTCCGAGATCGAGGATCTCTCCGCCTGGGCGTGGGACGACTTCCTGCGCGCGAACGGCGACCCCGCGCTCGATCGGCTCGAACTCGTCGATGGCGCGCGCATCTTCCCGCATCCGGGAGGTGCCCTCCCGGATCGCTACACCGGCTTCGATGACGAGATCGCCGGGTATCCGGCCCTCGTCCGCGAGCGCCCGTACGCCTCATTCACCGACATCCCGCATCTCGAGGAGGGTGTGCGCGGGCTCGAGGAGACCCGCCGCGTCGACCTCGAGGAGTGGATGGACGCGCTCGGCCTCGACGCCGTGATCTTCCCCGCCGTCGCCGATGTCGGCCCCGCCGACATGGACGTGAACCCGGCATCCGCCGACGCGGGGTGGCGCAACGGCGTGTGGGTCGCGAACGGCAATCTCGCGATCCGTCATCTCGGCATCCCGACCGTCACGGTGCCGATGGGCACGATGGCAGACATCGGGATGCCGGTGGGTCTGACCATCGCGGGCCGCGGCTGGGACGACACCGCCCTGCTGCGCCTCGCCGCCGCGTTCGAGGCGACCGGCGATCGCCGCACCGCGCCGCCGCGCACTCCCGCTCTTCCCGGAGAGGAACTCTCGTGACGTCGCCCTTCCCGCGCCCGGAGCGGCGCCTGCAGATCACGGCCGATGCCGCGGATCCGCTCCGGCGCGGCGCCGAGCGAGGCATGCAGCTGCGCGCGGCTCTGCCCGGCACGATCGCCGCGTATGATCGGCTCTTCCGCCTCGGCGCCGTCGACGAGAAGACCGTGCGCGACGACGCCGAGCGGCTGCTCGACGCGGTCGACGCCCACCGTCCGGCGCTGCGCGCGCAGATCGAGGGCATCGCCGCCGGTGCGGACGTCGAGATCTGGCGCGTCGCAGCATTGAACGGCCGCACGGAGATCCTGTCCCGCAGCGTCGCCGTACCGCCAGGAGAGTGCTCGACCATCGTGCGCTCGATCCGCGATGCGGACGGCCGCGCGCGCACCCTCGGCGTGCAGACGTGGGACTGGCACATGGAGATCGCGCCGTACTGGCACACGATCATCTCTCGCGGCGGTGTCCACGACTATGCCGGGCTCACCGAATGCGGCATCCTCGGCAAGATCGGCGTGAACAGCGCCGGCGTCGCGCTGCACTTCAACATCCTGGGGCATCGGTCCGACCGGCCCGAGGGCATCCCGATGCACGTGCTCGCCGCTCTCGTGCTCGAGGAGGCCTCCAGTGTCGCGCACGCCGTCGAACTGGTGCGCGAGGCGCCGGTCACGAGCTCCGGCTCGTTCGCGCTCTTCGACGCCGCGGGCGACGCCGTGCTGCTCGACATCAGCCCCGAAGGCGTGTTCTCCGCGCCCGCCATCACCGAGGGCACCTGGCTGCGCACGAATCACTTCCTCACCGAAGAACCAGCGGCGCACGAGAAGACCTGGCTGTACCAGCCCGACTCCGGTCAGCGCTGGGACTTCCTGCGGGGCCGACTGCTGTCGGCCGGCGCACCGACGGATGCCGAGCAGCTGCGCGCGATGCTCGTGACCGGCGACGGCGAGCCTCCGGTGACCTGCCTACCCGACCTCGCGCTTCCGATGGGACAGCGGTGGGCCAGCCTGGCCACTGTCGTGCTCGACCCCGTCGGTCGTCGGGCCGACGTGCTCGACGGCACTCCGGCTGAAACCGCCACCCGCCCGCATCTGACGCTCGCGCTCTGACCCGATCGAAGGGACCACCATGACCGACACCGCCACCGTCTATCGCAACGCCATCGTCTTCGACGGGCTCGCGGATGCTCCGGTGCAGTCCGCGTTCGCCGTGCGCGGCGATCGCATCCTCGCTGTCGGCACGGAGACGGAGGTCCGCTCCGCGGCAGGAGAGGGTGCCGCGGTCGTGGACCTTGACGGGGCGTTCGTGATGCCCGGTGTCATCGAGGCGCACGCGCACCTGGCGATGTTCGGCCACGCGCAGGGCAAGGTGCAACTCCGCGACTGCACCTCGGTGGCACAGATCCAGCAGCGGCTGCTCGAGGCACGGGCGATGAACCCGGACGCGACGATCATCGAGGGTGTCAGCTGGCTGTTCGACGCGCTGCCTGACGGCGTCACCCAGCCGACCGCGGCGATGATCGACGAAGTGATCGACGACATCCCGGTCTTCCTCGATGCGAACGACCTGCACAGCACCTGGGTGAACACAGCCGCGCTGCGCGCAGCAGGCATCGACCGCGATACCGGCGACCCGATCGGCGGCCAGGTCGTGCGGGACGAGGACGGAGAGGCGACCGGGTTCCTGCTCGAGACCGCGGCCATGGATCTGCTGGCGGAGTATCTCGACGGCATCCGGACCGAGGA
This sequence comes from Microbacterium sp. C-MGS6, assembly GCF_058140415.1. NCBI lineage: Bacteria > Bacillati > Actinomycetota > Actinomycetes > Micrococcales > Microbacteriaceae > Microbacterium > Microbacterium sp. C-MGS6. The sequence goes on along the minus strand of NZ_CM176934.1, from coordinate 2,277,469 downwards.
GGAGGTCGACCGCCACCTCGACCTCGCCTTCAGCGCGTACCTGGCGGCCGGCGTGACCGGCGCCGCCGACATGGGGATGACAGAGCAGTCGATCGCGGCGCTGCGGCGTCGGCTCGACCGCGACGGTCGGCTGCCGTTCCCGGTCACCGCGCACTGGTGGCTGAGTTCCACCGGCGACCCGGCCTCCGATCTCGCTCAGGTCGAGCGTGCGGTGCAGCTGCGCGACGAACTCGCAGCCACGGGCACGCCGTGGCTGAAGGTCGTCGGGGTGAAGTTCATCCTCGACGGCGTGATCGACGCGTGCACCGCCGCGATGGCGCGTCCGTATGCCGACGGCTCGAACGCCGACCCGATCTGGAGCCGCGAGGCTGCGACGCCGGTCGCGATCGCCGCCGACCGCGCCGGCTTGCAGCTCGCGATGCACGCGATCGGAGACGCGGCGAGCGCACTCGCCGTCGACCTCGTCGAGGCCTGTGAGCGCGAGAACGGCACCGGCACCGGCCGCCGGCCGCGCATCGAGCATCTGGAGTCGGTCGCGCCCGAGACGGTCGCACGGATGCGCGCGCACGGCATCGCCGCCTCCATGCAGCCGGTGCACTGCGACCCCGCCATCCTGGACAACTGGATGGCGATGCTCGGTGATCAGCGCGCTCACGACGGCTTCCCGTGGAACTGGTTCCGCGACGTCGACGTTCCCGTCGCGCTGGGCACCGACGCCCCCACCGCACCCCACGAGGCGCTGCACAACCTGTTCATCGCGATGTCCGGGCGATCCTCGATCGACCGCACGCTGCCGCCGTACCACCCTGAGCGCGCGTTCACCGCCGCGCAGGCACTCGCGGCGGCGACGTCCGGCGCAGCCTACGTCGGCGCGATCGACGACGCCTACGGCCGGATCGCGCCCGGTTTCTTCGCGAACGTCGCCGTGCTGGACATCGACCCGCTGTCCGCGCCGACCGACGACCTGCTCACCGGCGCCGTGCTGCTCACCCTCGTGCACGGCGAGGTCGCCTACCGGCGCCCATGAGCTTCTGCTCCTGAATCCCGAACGCCCCCTGCACTGACGCAGGTGGGTGCCCGTCCTGGAAGGACCGTCATGTCCGACACATCCGCCATCCCCGCTCCTGGTGCCGTCGCGCCCGGATCCGAGTCCGAGTTCATCGACTCCGCGAACACCCCCGAGACCCGAGGCATCGAACTCATCGACGACGCCCAACGGCACGGGAGAGCGCGCGATCTGTTCTTCGTCTGGAGCGCACCGGGCGTCAGCGTGCTGAACATCACGGTCGGCGCGTCGATGACGCTCGTGCTCGGCCTGGAGATCTGGCAGGCGCTGCTCGTGATTCTGGCGTCGAGCGTGCTCGCTCTGCTGCCGGGCATCGTCGCCATCTCCGGACCGGCAGCCGGCACGTCCGGCTCCGTGGTCCAGCGTGCGATCTACGGCATCCACGGCAACAAGATCGTCATCGCGTTCTACGGCTGGTTCATCTCGGGGGTCTTCCTCGCGCTGAACTGGGTGGCGGCGTCGTTCATCGGCGGCGAACTGCTCGTGCGGTGGGGCTTCCCCGATCCGATCGCGGCATCGATCCTGGTGGCGGTCGTGGTCTCGACGATCACCGTGATCGTCGCCGTGTACGGTCACGCCCTCATCCTGAAGGCCTATCTGGCGATCTCGATCGGGCTGTTCGTGATCTTCGCACTCGTCATCGGCTTCATCGCCCCCGCGCTGGATTGGGGGTTCGCGCAGCCCGAGCCGCTCAGCGGGCTGCCGCTGTGGGTGAGCGTCACGATCGCGTTCGCGCTGATGGCATCGTCGCCGCTGTCGTTCAGCAACAGCGCCGACATGGCCCGTTATCTGCCACGCGACACCACAGCGTCCGGCATCATCGGCGCGACCGCGCTGGGACAGCTCTTCCCCGCGGTGCTCATCACCGCCTTCGGCGTCGTGCTGGGCGGCTCCATCGGGCCGGACAGCCTCGCGAACGGCATCGAGTACTCCCTGCTCGAGAAGCTGCCGGTGTGGCTCGCCCCGCTGTTCGTGCTCGGCGTCCTGGTGAACTGCATCTCACTCAACGGCATGACGACCTACACGGCGAGCATGGCCCTGCAGTCGATCGGCGTGCCGATCCGCCGCATCCCCTCCGCGATCCTCATCGGTGCGCTCGGCTGCGCGTTCACGATCGTGCTCGTCGTGGCATCCGACCTGATCAGCGCCGTCAACCTGATGCTGCAGTTCCTGCTGATCATCTCCGTGCCCACGATGGGCGTCTACGTCGCCGACATCGTCCTGCGCCGCAACCGGTACTCCGGGACCGACCTGTTCGACGAGCGGCCCGGCGGCAGGTTCTGGTACACCGGCGGCTTCGGCATCCCGGGTCTCGTCTCCGTGGTCGCCGGTGGCTTCGCCACCGCGATGTTCCTGTCGACGACCGTGTGGACCGGCCCGCTCGGCGCGGCGCTGGGCGGGCTCGACCTCTCGGTGCCGGTCGGACTCCTGGTCTCGATCGGCCTGTACGCCGTGCTCGCAGGACGGACGGTGCGCACGCAGATCGGCGGCTGAGACCGGGGGCCTCCGCGGGTGCTCTCTTCGGCCACCCGCGCCAGATCACGTTGTGCCATCAGCCCGACCGAGAATGCCCGGAAACCCGCACGAGTCTCCGGGCCTTCTGCATCCCCCGTCAAGGGGGTACGGCACCGTCCCTCCGCGTCCTAGCGTTCCCCCCATGGCTATCGAACTGAACCGACCGGCGCTGAAGCTCGCGCGTTCCCTCGTCCGCGACGGCAAGGTCGTGCGGGATGAACGCGACGACTGGTCCGAGGCAGCGCCCAGCGCAGAGGACGAGAACCGCTTCATCGACGAGCACGGATGGACGGAGTTCGCCCACTGGCACCTCGGCATCGACAAGAGCGAGAACCCCGAGACGAAGAAGGCGTACAGCTTTCCCTTCGGCGACTTCCAGAAGGTGCGTCGCTCCGGCGTGATCTCGGGTGAGAGCCGCGCCGGGCAGTACGACCACACGGAGATCAGGGACGAGCTGCGGAAGCTCCTCGAGCTCATCGACTCCGAGGACGCCTGACGCCACGCGTCCGTATGCTCGTCCCAAGGCTGTTTCGATGACGACGGGGTGGGGCATGGTCGACGACACCGGCAGGGACGACGCGGACACGAGCGACGAGACGGAGGAGGACCTCCCGTACTACACACCGCCGTTCGGCAGGGAAGAGGTCCCCGGGTTCCTCGACCGGCTTGTCGCCCACCTGCTCGCGGGAGAGACGCGGGAGGCCTTCACATTCGAGGGGGTGGAGGTCGAGGAGTCGCAGGGGGTCTGGCTGCTCCCGCTCGGCGGCTACGACCCCGACGCCGACGAGTCGCTGCAGCCGAACCCGCCCGCGGACCTCGTGGTCCCCGAGGGCGGATTCGCCGCCTACGCGGAGGAGTGGACGGAGGGCGTGCGCCGGACGCTGCACGAAGCGTGGGGCGCGCCGATGGTGCGCAAGCCGTCGCTCGTGGGGGAGAACCAGGATCCGGAGGGCATCCTCGACGTCGTCCTCGTCTCGGTCGGCATCCCGGAGGCGGAGATGTGGGACCGCGGCGATCTGTACTGCGTGCTGGTCACGAACTGGGACGCCGAACCGCGGCAGAGCATGCTGCGCCAGGCGATGGTCGTGCTGCCGCGGGAGTACGCCGTCGGCAGCCTCAGCGCGCTCCTGCCCGAGGAGGACATGCACAACGACCTCCTCATGAACGGCGAGCATCCGCTCGAGCTGCGGCGCCGCGCCTGGCTGCTGAGCACGCTGTTCGGCGCCGGGGAGGTGCGGCTGCGCGATGTCGACGTCCCGGCATCCCGCTTCAGCCTGCAGTCGCGCAGCGGGGTGACGACGGTCTGGACGTTCACGGACGACGGCCGCATCCTCGTCCTCATCCAGGACCCGACGTCGACGTTCGCGGACGAAGCACCGGCGCAGTTCCTCGCCGAGGTGGCGCAGCAGCACGGTGGCGAGGCGGCGGACGTCGTGGACTCCTCCGAACGGGAAGCGGATCTGGCGGAGGCGTGGCTGATCCTGGCCGCGCGCATGCTCGACAGGGTGCCGGATGACCTCCGTGCCCTCATCGCCGCCCGTGGCGAAGACGCCCGCGGCGCGGTCGCGGAGCACGACCTGGAGTTCCGCATGCTCGGCGACGAACCTGTGCCGGTCATCACCGGCGCGGTGTGGTTCGACGGAGCGCACTGGTGCGTCTCGCCCTCGCTCATGGAGATCGGCCGCCGCAACGACTTCGGCATGGACGACTTCGGTTTCGGCGCCGCGGTGCGGCAGCCGTATCGCCTCGGAGGCGCGCTCACCCTCGACGAGATGTCCCGGGAGGGCGACGAGCGGCGCGCCTGGTTCGAGCAGGTCTTCGCCGCGTGCCCGTACCCGGAGCAGGACCGCCCGTCCGACACGGACCGCCTCGGCTACGCGGTACCGACGAGCGGCGACCATCACGACCTCGTGGCGGACATCGAGCGCGTTACCAGAGCGTGGTGGGAGCGCTCGCCGGAGGACGCCGACTGGGCGGATCGGACGTTCGAGATCGGCGGACGCGGGCTCCGCGACGACCACGGTCGGGCGCTCCGCGTCGTGCTCGCCTCGGGGGAGCGCTGGACGGTCGATGCACTCCAGGCCTGGGCGGACGACCTCATCCGCGTCATGGGCGAACGGTGGGGAGCAGCGGGGGAGATCCACGCCCGCAACGAGAAGACCGGAATCGATCGCCGTAGCCCGCTCACCCGCGTCATGCGCGCCACGGGCCTCCTCACCGCGCCGCTCTGGTGGGTGAACGGCCACGCGGTGGCCGTCGTCGCCGGGACACCCGACCCCTCCTACGGCGACGACCCCGAAGTCATCATCGTCATCGCGCGACCGGACGCCGTGCTCGACCTCGCGCGGGGGAGCAGTCCCTGGGAGCTCCGCATCCGCTCCCGGATCATCTCCGACGTCTCCGCCCTCGTGGGCGGCGCCCCCGCGTCCGAACCCGTGCCGTGGAACGGCCCGCCGCTCGCGGGCGCCTCCCTCGTCCCCGATGCGATGCGCGGCGGCTTCCGCACCGGCGACCACTTCTGGACGTGGCACTTCACGCACGACGGGCGCGGCCTCCTCCTGTCCCATCAAACGGGTCCCGACGCCGCGGCGCGACCCGAGCCCACCTTCGAGGAACAGCTCTCCCTGTTCGGCGGGGTGCCCGATGACCTGCTGTCGCTCGTGGTGGACCGAGACCCGGGAGGGTTCTTCCCGGTCGTGCATCGCGAGGCTTCGGCCCCAGGCCCCGCTGAGACCTGCGGCCTTCTCCCCGGCGCGACGACCCTGCCCGCCGTGCACGCCGTGTTCTGGAGGGATGACGTCGACTGGCGCGCCTCGGAAGGGATGCTGCGACGGGTGCGCTCTGCCCTCGACCCGGACGACGTGAACACGACGAACCCCTTGGAGACCATTTACGCCGAAGCCCTGGGGGTGCCGCAGCTCCAGTGGGCGCTGCGGATGGGGGACCGCATGGGGCCGCCGACCCTGCTGGATGCGCCGTACGCGAGCTTCGTCTTCGATCGGGTGCCCGAGCGGGAGGAGATCGAGCAGGTCTACGCGGGCCTCGGGGTGTTCCCCGATCTCGCACTCACGGGCACGCTCAACGATCTCCTCGACGTCGTCGTCGATGCTCCGGGATACCGGTTCCTCCTCGACGCCGCGCTCAGCAACCCGCATGCCGACCGCCGCCGCGAACTCGCGCTCTGGCTCTTGGACCAGCGCCTCGACGCGTCCTCCTCCCTGTCGTTCCTGAGCCCGGTCAACGTCCTCTTCGCCAACCCCACGCTGGACGCGGAGGACGAGCCGGTACTGCGACGCCTCCTCGAGAAGGGGGCGATCCCGGGCCCGACACCCGTCGCGACGCTCCCGGAGGGTCATCCGTTCGTGCAGCTGCTGGATCGCGATATGGAGGAGACCGCGCTGGCGCCGCTGGTGCGGACCCTCCTCGTGCACGGCGATGTCGATCCCGCGACGCCGGCTCTCCCCGACGGCCGCAGCTTGCTGGACTTCGCAGCCGGCCCCTTCCCGCACGGACGGTCCAGGGACGCGCTCGCGTCGGCGATCCGCGAGATCGCCGTGGGCAGGAACCTCGACACCGAGACGGAGCCGGAGCGATGAGCGCTGAGCCCGGAGCGCGCGGGGATGATGCGGAATCGTACGCCCGTGCCCTGCGCACCGTGCTCGACACGGAGAGCGAGCGCGTCGCCGCCGCCCTGGGGGACCTGCACCGCGCCGCCGTCGAGGCGGAGAACGGCGTGGAGGCGATCCTCATCGACGTCTTCGTCGACCAGGACGGCGAGGGCCCGTTCGACGTCTGGGCGCGGTTCGAGGGGGCTGACGCCTTCGCGCTGGACCGACGTCTCGACGAGCAGCGCCATCTGTTCGGGGTCGAGTGGACCGCGGACGGCTGGGAGCCCGCGGTACCCTCGCGCCCGCGCCGGTGGACGCGGGATCGCCTGGAGGAAGCCGTCCTCGTCATCGTCGCCGAGTGGATCGAAGGCCTCCTCCCCGCGGACGCGAAGGAGGGCCTCTTCTGGGTCGGCGCGCCGGACCTCGGCTACGCCTGACCGCGCGCGGGTTGCCGCGAACGGCCCGACCGCCCGTCGCGCGGTGATAACGTCGGGCTATGAGTGACCGCGTGAGCGTCGAAGCCCTCCGCTATGCCCAGGCTGTCTCCGAGACGCACTCCTTCGGCGCGGCCGCGCGTGCCTACGGCGTGACGCAGCCCGCTCTCTCGACGGGCATCTCCAAGCTGGAGGACCGTCTGGGAGAGCGCCTGTTCGAGCGCTCGCCCCGCGGAGTCGTCCCGACGGCGTTCGGTGCGCATCTGCTCCCGGTCATCGACCGCGCGCTCCTCGCCGTGGACCAGGTGGCTGCCGAGGCCGCGCGCTGGAACCGGTCGGCCGATGCACGGGTGCGGGTCGGCGTCTCCCCGCTCATGAACCCGGCCATCGTCGCTCGTGCCTACACGGCCGTGTGTGCACTTCCCGCTTCTCCGGCGCCGCGTCAGCTCGTCCTCCGCGAGGCGAACGTCGCCGACCTGCGGCGCGAGCTCTCCGCCGGGGAGCTCGACCTCATCCTCGTCCCGTCCGTCGCCCCCATGCCGCGGTTCCGGCACCGTATCGTCGACGCGGAGCCCGTGGTCGTCGTCGACCAGGAGCCGTCGCCGGACGGCCCCGTGGAGCTGAGCGACCTGACGGACGCACCCCTGATCCTGATGCCGGACACGTGCGGGCTGACGACCTTCACCACCGATCTCTTCGCTGCGAACGACGTTCCGCTGAGCGCCTACGACGGCGAGGCCGCGACCTACCGTGTGCTCGAGGAGTGGGCCAAGCTCGGCCTCGGCACGGCGGTGATCCCGCGATCGAAGCTCGCGTCCCCGGACGCGCCGCACCGCACGCTGCGTGAACGCGGCATGGACGTGGAGATCTTCTACGAGGCCGTCTGGGATCCTTCCTCCCCGCTCGCGGACGACCTGGCCGAGCTCACCGCCGCGCTCTCGCTGGATCCCGCCGCCGTCCGGTCATAAGCAGTCGTTATCACTCCATCATGCGCGCTCGTCTACTGCGGCGGGCTCTCGCTTCGTAGCGTGGAGACGAGACGGCACTCGCCGTCCATGACGGAGAGGAGCCGCACAATGGCCGAGCTCGACAGGGAATTCACCGGACGCACCGCGATCGTGATCGGGGGCACGAGCGGGATGGGTCTCGCCATCGCCGAGCGGATCGGACGGGAGGGCGCGACCGTCGTCCTCGTCGGCCGGCGCGGGGAGAAGCTGGAGGCGGCGCGGGCGTCTCTCGTCAGCCACGGCATCGACGCCATCACTGTGCAGGCGGACCTGACGGACCCCGCGAGTGTGGCGGCGCTCCGCGCCCGCCTCGCCGCGGAGCACGCCGACGCCGATCTCCTCGTCAACGCGGCGGGCGTCTTCGCGCCGAAGCCGTTCCTCGAGCACACCGAAGCCGACTACGACGCATATCTGGACCTCAACCGGGCGACCTTCTTCGTCACCCAGACGGTGGTCTCCGGCATGGTCGCGCAGGGCCGCGGCGGAGCCGTCGTCACCCTCGGTTCCATGTGGGCGCACCAGGCCATCGCCGCGACGCCGTCGTCGGCGTACTCGATGGCTAAAGCCGGCCTGCACTCGCTCACGCAGCACCTGGGGATGGAGCTGGCGTCGCACGGCATCCGCGTGAACGCGATCGCCCCGGCGGTCGTGCGCACTCCCATCTACGAAGGCTTTATCCCGAAGGACGAGGTCGACGAGGTGGTGTCGAGCTTCGACGCCTTCCACCCGCTGGGCCGCGTGGGGACCCCGGAGGACATCGCCGAGGTCGCCGCGTTCCTGCTGTCCGACCGGGCCGGCTGGGTGACCGGAGCGGTCTGGGACGCGGACGGCGGCGTGATGGCCGGGCGCAACTGAACCCGCCCTCTCCCGACGCTCCGGGAACCTAGCTGCTCGGCGAGGTCTCCTCAAGCCCCTCGATGACAGCGGCTCCGGCGGGAAGACTGGGGCCAGCCCGATCGAAGGAGGAGACATGGAATCGACACCCGACGACGTCGGCGGTCAGCCGCTGCGCGACGGCGACGCGACCACCGAGGCCGACCCGAGCAACGATCCCGCTCAGGCGGAATGGGAGCGCACGGAAGCCCTCGACGAGGGTGCGACGCCGGAGGAGTTGGACGCGACCACCGCGACGGGCCGTGATCCGGACGAGATCCCGGACCCCGACGACCAGGTGCCGGCGGCGGACCTGCCGGGTTCCGCGCCGCAGCCGGAGAGCCAAGGGGAGGATCCGGTCCTCGCCGATCTCGGCGAAGAAGGCCAGGGCGACCTGGGACCGGGGGACGTCTGATGGCCATCACGTCGATCGTCACCCGCTCGAAGAACGGCCAGTGGGTCAACGAGGTGGAGGGCGCGCCGGAGCTCTCCCGCAGCTACACCAGCCGCGATGAGGCGATCGAGGAGGGTGAAGCGCTCGCCTCCGAGCACGGCGCCCGCCATGAGGTCGAGGAGAGCGAGCCGACCGGCACGATCACCGACGGCGGCGACCCGGACGTCTGAGACCGGACGGTCCCTCAGCGGATGATGACGAGTTCGCGCGTCGTGCGGGTCATCGCCACATAGCGGTCGACCGCCCCCGTGCGCCCGGAGCCGAAGGCCTCCGGGCGCACGAGGACCACGAGGTCGAACTCCAGCCCTTTCGCTTCCTCCGGCGTCAGCGCGCGCACCCGGGGCCGCGGCACGGCGCTCTCGTCGCCGATGACGGCGGCGACGCCCTCGGGGTTCGCCGCTGCCCACGTATCCAGCACCGCGTCGCGCTCGGCCACCGCGCCGTAGCGGACCGGGATGCCGCTTTCCCGCACGGAGGTCGGGACGTTCGCGTCGGGCAGAGCCTCGCGGATCGTCGGTGCGGCCAGCGCCATGACCTCGGCCGGAGTGCGGTAGTTCACCCGGAGCGAGGAGACCCGCACATTCCGCAGGCCGAGACGTTCGAGGCGGGCGGACCACGACTCGGTGAACTCCCTCCGCGCCTGGGCCCTGTCGCCCACGACGGTGAAGCTGCGGGAGGGGCACCGTGCGATCAGCATGCGCCACTGCGCATCGGTCAGCTCCTGGGCCTCGTCGACGACGATGTGACCGAAGGGGCCGGCGAGTTCGTCCGGCGGGAGCGGGGGAGGCACGTCCGCTCCGGCGAGAACGTTGCGCGCATCCTGACCTCGCAGGATCGACATCACCTTCATCTCGCTGTCGTCGCTCGCGACGAGGTGCTCGACCACCGCCGACATCTGCTCCTGCGCCGCGGCCGCCGCGCCCTGCCGGCGGTGCTGCTCGCGGACGACCTCGGGATCGCCGATCCGGCGGTGCGCGGCGTCGAGGAGGGGAAGGTCGGGATCCGTCCAGGGCGCCCCCTCGGCACGGTGCAGCAGGGCGAGCTCCTCGGGCGCGAGGTCGGGGGCGCACTGCGCGAGCAGCGTCGGGGACGCCCAGAGCGCGGCGACCACCGCTTCCGGCGCCAGCAGCGGCCACGCCCGTACGAAGGTCCCGGTGAGCTCGTCGTCCTGCCGCAGCCACCGGCGGATCGAGGACTCCGGGACATCCTCGTCGCGCACCTGGTCGACGAGCAGTTCCAGCAGCTCCTCCCAGACCTCGTCGCGGGCCTCGTTGAGCGGGGAGGCGGGATCGGCCGCGGCGAACAGCTCGCCCCAGTCGTCTCGGCTGATCCACAGATCGGCCCACGGCGTCTCGATGCGGAGCGCGTGCCTCGGCGGCCGGGTCAGGACGGCGACCGCCGCCTCGATCACCTGGTCCGGGTCGAGGCCCTGCTTCAGCTCGGCCACGCGGGGGTCCTGCTCTGCGACCGCGCCCGCGCCCTCGGGTGTGAGGTCGCGCAGGGTGCACAACCGCACCGTGTCCTCGCCGAGACTCGGCAGCACGTCCTCCACATAGCCGAGGTACTGCGGGTTCGGACCCACGAGGAGCATGCCGCCGGCGCCGTTCGTCAGCCGCGGCTCGGCGTACAGGAGGTGCGCCGCCCGGTGCAGCGCGACCACCGTCTTCCCGGTGCCGGGCCCGCCGTCCACCACGAGAGCGCCGGGGGAGGGGGCGCGAACGATGGCGTCCTGATCCGTCTGGATCGTCGCCAGCACGTCCCGCATCCGCCCGGTGCGGTGCGCCTCCAGGCTCGCGAGGAACGCGGACTGATCGTCGAGGGATGCCGCACCGTCGAGACCCTCCGGCGACAGGGCCTCGTCCCAGTAGTCCGTGATCCGGCCTGCGTTCCATCGGTACCGTCGCCGGGAGATGAGTCCCCGGGGGTCCTCCCAGGTCGCCGCGAAGTACGGTTCGGCTGCCGGAGCCCGCCAGTCGACCAGCAGACGGGTGCCGTCCGCGTCGGACACCCCGGCGCGCCCGATGTACACGGGCGGGCCCTCCGCAGGGGTCATCCGCCCGAGGCACATGTCGATGTCGAAGCGCTCCCGCAGGCGCAGGGTCGCACTGAGCCGTCGGATCTCGAGGTCGCGGTCGACCGCCGTCACACCGGCGTCCGCGGCCTGCCGACGGACGAGGGCGAGACGAGCGGTCAGGGCGTCCCGCTCCCGGGACAGCGCGGCGCCGAGACGCCGGAGGTGGGCACGATCGACGGTGATGAGGGCATCCGCGGATTTCGCCGCGTGGTCGTCGGGCAGGGTGAAGGGGTCGAGCACCGGAGGTCTCCTTCGCGAGAGCGGGCGGGGGCACCCGAGCCGTCGATTCTGCCTCGCGAGGGGGGCCTTGTGGCAAGCCCCCACCCCGGCGATATCCTGGAAGTGCAGGGAGACGAGGGGACCTCATCATGACCCATCGGATCGGCTACCTCATCGGCAGCCTCGCATCGGACTCGATCAACCGCGTCCTCGCCACGGCGCTCGTGCGGCTCGCCCCGCCCGACCTGGAGCTCGTGGAGATCCCCATCCGGGACCTCCCGCTCTACAACCGCGACGACGAGCTCGAACCCGTCGCCGCGGTCACCGCGTTCAAGAGTGCCGTCGAGGGGGCGGACGGTCTGCTGCTCGTGTCGCCGGAGTACAACCGCTCCATCCCCGGTGCGCTGAAGAACGCCATCGACTGGGGTTCGCGGCCGTGGGGGCACAACTCCTTCGCGCGGAAGCCCACCGGCATCATCGGCGCCTCGACCGGGGCGATCGGCACCGCTGTCATGCAGTCGTCGATGCGGAGCGTGCTGAGCTTCCTCAACGCGCCGCAGCTGAACGCCCCGGAGGCGTACATCGCGTTCCGGCCCGAGGTGTTCGGTGCCGACGGCACGGTGCACGACGCCGACACCGAGAAGTTCCTCGCGCACTACATGGAGGAGTACGCGGCGTTCGTCGAGCGGGTCCTCTCGCTCACCGCGCCGGGTCACGTCGGCGATCGGTAGGCCGTGCTCGCCGTGTCAGGAGGGCATGTCCGCGACGAGGGTGCTCAAGGCCATGGCGTCATGGGGCGCGTGCCCGCGGGCGTCGTTGTCGAAGTACACGTAGACGTCGCGCGGCTTCCCGTCGTCGGCTCCTGAGCCGTCCGCCCATCCGCGGATGAGGGCCGCCCACTCCCGCAGCTCCGCGTCCGTGTACCCGCTGTGATAGAGCATCTGCGCACCGTGGAGTCGGACGTAGACGAGGTCCGCGGTGAGGGCGTCGAAGCGAGGCCATTTCCCGGCGGTGTCGGCGACGACGAGGGAGGTGCCGTGCTCCTGCAGAAGACGCAGGCTCGACGGATCGGCGAACGAGTCGGAACGCGGTTCGAGGGCGTACCGGAGTGGGCGGTCGGCATCGATCTCCAGCCACGCCCGGTCCTGCAGCCGCTCGTCATGACGTCGAGCGAGCGCGAGGGCCTCCGCCGTCGTCCGGGGAAGGGTGTCGAGGAACGACTCCAGGAGCTCGGCGTCGAAGCGCTGACGCTCGGGGAGCTGCCAGAGGATCGGTCCGAGGCGGGGACCGAGGGCGAGGACCCCCGACGCGAAGAAGTTCGCCAGCGCCTGCTCGACGTTCCGCAGCCGGAGCATGTGACTGACGTAGCGCGAGCCCTTGACCGCGAACACGAAGTCCTCGGGAACGCTCGCCGCCCACCGCCGGTAGCTGTCCGGCCGCTGCAGGGAGTAGAACGAGCCGTTGAGCTCGACCGTGGGGAACAGCGATCCGATGTGTTCGAGCTCTCGTCGCTGCGGCAGGCCGCGCGGGTAGAAGTCGCCGCGCCACCGGGCGTACCGCCATCCGGAGACGCCGATGCGGACCCGGCCTCCACCGCCCTTCCGCGTCATCGCCGCCTCCGTCGGGTCAAGCCCCTTGCCGCTGTCATCCGGCGTCGGCAAGCTGGAGACATCCACGCCGAAGGAGGAGAAGCCATGTCCCTGAATGACCATCCGATCGACGATGTGAAGCCCGAAGCCGACCTGCAGGAGCAGGAGCGCCTCGCCGCGGAGACTCCCGAGGACCCGGAAGCGCCGACCCCCTCGGCACCGGAGCCGCACCCCATCGAGGCGGATCCCGCGGATGCCGCGGAGCAGCGGATCGAGGTGCCCCTGGACGAGGACGGCCTCGACGAGCCCGCCGACGACTGACCGCCTCCGGCGGTGTGCGCGCCGGAGTGGCGTCGGAGACTGCGGAGAGGCGTCATGGTGCACGACCGTAGTCCGGCGGGCGCGCGCGTTCGCCGGGGTTGACGCTCGGCGGGACGGCGGCTAGCCGCGGGGTATGCCCTCTCGACGGGACCGCCCCAACTCGGTGCTGCCGAGAGGGCTCACCGTCCTACCCGGACGGTTGGGGAGGCGGCGAAGTCTCGCTGTCTCTACGGCTGATCCCCCAGAGATTCAGCCGGTAGCCCCCGCTACGAGAGCAGGATATCCCTTAATCTCCTTGTCCGCCATTTGGGGGACAAAGATTTCTTCGAAAATTCTGCGCGGCTCCGATCCCTGTCGCCGATGCGAGCCGTTCCGTAGGGTGGGGGCATGGACAGGATGCTCGTCTTCGCCGGTCAGGTCGCGCTCCCGGTCGGGCACCGGGTCGAGGTCTCCGAACTCGTCGACCCGCAGACGGAGGAGCCGGTCGTCCTCTCGCTGCTCGACCTCGATACCGGTATCCGCTACCGTCGCGCCGAGGAGCCGCGGGCCGAGGTGACGCACTGGATCGGTCGCGTCCTCGACTGCACGGTGGCGGTGGGCGTCGCTCCGCGGACGTCGCTGCTCCTCGACCCCATCGGGCCCTCGGCCAGCGGCGCGGGCATCGCTCTGCGGGGCGCGGACGAGGCGGTCAACGCGGCCAAGGCCGAGGCTGATCGCTGGGGTGGATCGGATCGGCCCCCGCCGGAGGAGCCCGAACGCTTCTGGTGACGGCCGGAAGCCGGGGCCCCTCGCGCTCCGGGGTCATCGGAAGTCCCGCGAGCGGTGCATGACCCCCGTGCGGAGGTCTTCGAAGGCGTCGGCGAGCACATTGACGACCCCCTCCGGTGAGCGCTCGAGGATGCCGCGGATGATGAGCGCGGGGGACTCTCGGGCGATGCGACCGAACCGTCCCCAGACCCCCGTCGAGCAGATCACGTTCACCAACCCGCTCTCGTCCTCGAGGTTGACGAACGTGACGCCGGCGGCGGTGGCGGGTCGTTGTCGATGGGTGACGAGACCGGCCACCTCGACGCGTCGTCCGGTCTCGTGGCGCTGCAGGTCCGCGGCGGTCAGGACGCCGCGAGTCCGGAGGTCGCCGCGGAAGTGCGTCATCGGGTGGTCGTCGGTCGAGATGCCCGTGGCCCAGAGATCGGCCGAGAGGCGCTCGTAGCTGGTCTGGTCGGCGAACAGCGGCGGCTGCACCGCCACCGTGGTCCCCGGGAGGAACCGGGCGCGGTCTTCCGCGGCGGCCCCGGCGAGCCAGATGGCCTCCCGGCGCTCCAACCCGAGGCAGGCGAAGGCTCCGGCGGTGGCGAGGGCCTCCACCTGCGCGGCCGTGGCATCGGTGCGACGCACGAGGTCGTGCAGATCGCGGTAGGGACCGTGAGCCTCCCGTTCGGCGACGATGCGCTCCGCCATCGGCACCCCGATCCCGCGGATGCCGCTGAGGCCCAGACGCACCGCGAACCGTCCGTCCCTGCGGTGCGTCGCGGACTCGTCCGGCGCGTTCCTGTCGAACCGGTGCACGGGCGGCTGCGGGTCGGCCAGGCAGTCGGCCCTCCCGGTCGTGCCCGCCGCGTCCGGGGTGAGGGGTTCGAGGGTCTCGGTGGCGCCGGAGAGATGCAGATCCGGGCGGCGGACCTCCACGCCGTGCCGACGGGCATCCGCCGTGAGGGTCGCAGGGGAGTAGAAGCCCATCGGCTGCGAGCGCAGCAGACCCGCGAGGAAGGCCGCCGGGTAGTGCAGCTTCAACCACGAGCTCGCGTAGACGAGCAGCGCGAAGGACAGCGAATGGGACTCGGCGAACCCGAAGTTCGAGAACGCCTGGATCTGCGCATAGATCCGGTCGGCGGCCTCGTCGACGAGCCCGCGGCGGGCCATCCCCGCATACAGCTTGTCCCTGACCTTCTCGATCTTCTCCAGACCTCGCTTCGACCCCATCGCGCGGCGCAGCAGGTCGGCCTCATCGGCGGTGCAGTCGCCGACGGCCGTGGCCATCTGGATGAGCTGCTCCTGGAAGATGGGGATGCCCAGAGTCCGCGCGAGGATGTCCTCGAGGTCGCTGTGCGGGTACGGGATGGGGAAGTCCTCCGGGGGCTCGCCCCTGGCCTCCCGCTCCCGGTTCGCTTCGTCCACCCTGTCCTTCGCCATCTTGCGCCGGACGAACGGGTGCACGGCGCCGCCCTGGATGGGCCCGGGACGGATGAGGGCGATCTGGATGGCGAGGTCGTAGAAGCGTCGCGGCTGCAGCCGGGGGAGCAGCCCGATCTGCGCGCGGGACTCCACCTGGAAGACGCCGATCGAATCGGCACGGCAGAGCATGTCGTAGACGCCGGCCTCCTCCTTCGGCAGGGTCTCCAGCGTCCACTCCTCGCCCGTCGCCTCCCGGACCAGGTCGAAGCAGTGCTGCAGTGCCGCGAGCATGCCCAGGCCGAGGAGATCGAACTTCACCAGCCCCATGAAGGCGGCGTCGTCCTTGTCCCACTGGATGACGGTGCGGTCCTCCATGCGGGCGTGCTCGACCGGCACCACCTCACCGACCGGCCGGGCGGTGAGCACCATGCCGCCCGAGTGGATCCCCAGGTGCCGCGGAGCCTTCAGCAGCTCGGCCGCGTAGTCGAGCACGGTGTCGGGGATGTCGTGCCCCTCGACGGGTTCGAGTCCCGACCCCCAGCCGTCCACCTGTCGCGACCAGGAGTCCTGCTGCCCCGGCGAGTGCCCCAGGGCTCTGGCCATGTCGCGGACCGCGTTCTTCGGCCGGTACTGGATGACGTTCGCCACCTGAGCCGCCCGCTCCCTGCCGTACTCCCGATAGACCCACTGGATGATCTCCTCCCGCCGCCGCGAGTCGAAGTCCACGTCGATGTCCGGCTCCTCCGTGCGGGTGGTGGCGAGGAAGCGCTCGAAGGGGAGGCGGTAGAGGATCGGGTCGACCGCGGTGATGCCCAGCAGATAGCAGACCGCGCTCGCCGCAGCGGAACCCCGGCCCTGGCAGAGGATGCCGCGTCGCCGTGCTTCCGCCACGATGCCGTGCACGATGAGGAAGTACCCGGGGAAGTCCTTCTCCTCGATCACGTCGAGTTCGCGGGCGATGCGCCGACGGCCGTCTTCGTCCAGCCGCGGATACTTCGACGGGACCGCCTCCCAGACCAGGTGCCGCAGCCAGCTCATCGGGGTGTGCCCCGACGGCACGTCCTGGCGGGGGAGGGCGGGACGCGCCATCCGGAGCGGGAAGGCCGAGGCCGCGGCCAGCTCCAGACCGTGCGAGATCGCGCCGGGGTACCGTCGGAAGCGGGCGGTCATCTCCGCCCCGCTGCGCAGGTGCGCGCCGCCATGGGCCGGCAGCCAGCCGTCGAGCTCGTCCATGCTCCGGACCGCGCGGACCGCGGCCACCGCTTCGGCGAGAGGGGCTTGGTCCGGGCGGGCGTAGTGCACGTTGTTGGTCGCCACGACGGGCAGCCGCATCCGACGGGCGAGCTCGGCGAGGGTGTCGTTGCGCCGGGTGTCCAGCGGATCGCCGTGGTCGAAGAGCTCGACGGCGATGTTGTCGCGCCCGAAGAGGTCGACGAGGTGACGCAGCGGCGCAGCGGCGTCTCCGGCCTCCAGCCCCTGCCGTACCGCCCCCTTGCGGCAGCCGGTGAGGATCGTCCAGTGCCCGTCGGCGGTCCCGGCCAGCTCGTCGAGGTCGTAGACCGGGCGCCCCTTCTCCCCGCCGCGCAGCTGGGCCGCGGTGATCGCCCCCGACAGACGGTGGTATCCCTCGAGGCCCCGGGCGAGCACGAGCAGATGCGTGCCCGGCGGATCGGCGGCCCCCTGCGGAGCGGAGGGGAGGTCGAGGGAGAGTTCGGCGCCGTAGACGGTCTGCAGGCGCAGCTCCATGAGCTCCGCCAGCTCGGCGAAGCGGGCGGCACCGTAGAACCCGTCGTGGTCGGTGAGGGCGAGCGCGCTCAGGCCGAGACGTTCGGCCTCCGCGAGCAGGTCGTCGGGGGAGGACGCCCCGTCGAGGAACGAGTAGGACGAGTGCGCGTGCAGCTCGGCATAGGGCACCGCCTCCTCTGGCTGCTCCGGGAGGGCCGGGGGGACGAGCTTCCGCGGGCGACTCACCGGCCCGGGATCCGGTCGGAGTCCCGGGGGTGCGGAGGCCGCTTCGGGGATGGGTTCCCCGCTGAGAGTGCGTTCGAGCTGATCCCAGGTCAACGGCGGATTGTGCCAGCCCATCAGCGGTACCTCCCCTCGGCCCACCAGCGCTCGCCGGCCAGGAAGACCAGCCAGGCGCGGTCGCGGTCGTCGACGATCTGGAGCCGGTGTCCTCGTTTGCCGCCGCCCGTGCTCCAGCGCCGTTCGTGCACGGGCCACGGGCCGGCCCAGGCCTGCACGGTCGCCCCGTCGATGCGGGCGGGATCGTGCGTGAGGGCGCCGCGGTCATCGACGTCGATCGTGCTCCCGTCCGCCGCGACGACGCCGATGGGACGCGGGGGCCGGAACACCTCGGAGGGGAGGGGATCCGGGAGGCTCCCCGGCCAGGGGGACCGCGGATCACGCGGAGGCACCGGACGCTCGCCCCATGGCGTGAGCACCTGGCGGTCGGCGAGCCAGCGCCCTCCGGAGAGGGCGGCGGTGACCACGCCCTGATGCCCCAGCATGGTCTGCACCCGCGAGACCGCGTGATGCAGCCGCTCATCGGTACCCGAGCCGAAGAGCCCCGGTTGGTGGTGGGCGGCGTCGTCCACGGCGACGGGGAGGAGACGGGCGGCCACGATGCCCCCGAACGCCCTCGCCTCGTCGACGGGTTCGCGGGCGGTCAGGGCGGCCAGCGCCTCCAGCTGCCAGCGCACGCGGTCCACGAGGTCGGCGGCATCGAAGCTCGTCGGATGCAGCCAGGTGCGGGAGTGGACGACGCCGTCGTCGTCGGTCAGGTCGATCCGCACCTCGGTGCACACGAGGGACGCATCCGCCAGGGCGAGCATCACGGCATCGGCGGTCTGCCGCACGGCGAAGGCCACCTGGTCGGTGCCGCCGAGAGGGGACTCGAACTCGATGGTCCTGGCCAGTTCGGGATCCGGCGGCCGAGGGGCCAGCGGGCGGGAATCGGCGCCGGCGGCGAGGGCCTGCAGGCGGGCGCCGTGCTCGCCGAAGCGGTCGCGGACGTCGAGAGGGGCGAGCGCGGTGAACTCGCCGAGGGTCCGCACGCCGAGGCGGAGGAGGAGATCGCTGATCTGCTCGTCGCGGAGTACCTGCACGGGATAGGGGGCCAGGAACTCGCGGGATCCGCCGGGCGGGACGACGGTGCAGGCGGCGGCGCCGCGGGCCGCGATCTCGGCGGTGAAGGGGCCGTCGGCGACGCCGACACGCACCTCGGGGAAGCCGGCCGCAGCGAGGACCGCGGACAGCGCCGCCGCCGCTTCGGCCTCTCCGCCGTGATAGCGGGCGATGCCGCGGGCGCGCAGGATCGCGAGGCCGGGGCGCAGGAGCGTGACGCCGGGGGCGTGCTTCTCGATGAGCTGCAGCACCGGGACGAAGGCGCGCTCGTCCTTCTCGGCGTCGTGGGGGAGGACCTGCAGCGAGGAGAGCAGGCCCTGGGCGACGCGGCGGCGCTGCCCGATGCGGACGCCGTGCGCCCGCGCCGAGGCGGTGCAGGCGACGACCGTGTTCGCCTGCACCAGGGCCGTCGGCGGATGCGGCCCTCCGCCCAGCACCGCCCGCAGTGGCCAGTCGGGGAACCAGAGCACGAGGACGCGGAGAGGAGCGTTCATCCCGCCTCCGCCCAGAAGAGGAGGTCGGAGGACGCGGACGCACCGCTGTCCGTCGGGGAGGGGGCGAGCGGCGGCAGGGCGGTCAGCTCCGCGGCCGCGGTCTCCACGGCTCCGTGTCCGCCGGGCAGTCGCACGCGCACGCTCGAGGCGCGGGGGCTGTGCCTGGTCCGCGCGGTGACCGTCACCGTGCAGTCCGAGAGCAGCCCCCACCCCTCGCCGAGCCCGTGCCAATCAGGATCGTGCAGTCGGATGGTCCCCTCGCTCTGCGCCCAGCGGCCGGCGCCCGGTTCCTCCGCCACGAGCAGCGTGGCCCCGCGGTCGCGCAGGCGGGCACTCAACCGGGAGACATCGGCGTCCCGTGCCCTCGTCGTCGGCTGCACGACGATCAGGGGCACCACCTCGGCCAATGCGGACGCCGCCGCGAGCCAGCGGTCTCCCGGGTCGGGGACGAGGATCAGCCGGCTCAGATCGATGCCGTAGGCGGCGGCGGCCTCGACCCCGAGGGTGGGCATGCCGATCACCGCGCACCAGTGGCCCCGACCGGAGGAGGCGCTGAGCAGCGCGAGCACGAGGGCGGGCGAGGGGGAGACGGTGTACGAGGTGCCCGTCTGCAGCCCTTCCTCCGGCAGCAGCGCCGCGAAGGCGGGATCGAGGGGGAGGAGCGTGTGCTCGCTGCGCCGTCGCTGCATCCGGCTGATCTCGCGGCGCAGTCGCAGCACCTCTCCGGCGCGGGTGTCGCTGGTCGGAGAGAGCGCGGTCATCGCATCGAGCCCGATCCCCATGTATCCATCCTCGAAGATATGTACGAATAAAGCAAGTGATGAGACTGACGCTAGTTCGTACATCCGACATCGCCGCCTGGTTGTCCACAGGGCGCTCCGCGCCGTCCCGGATCTCCCTACCCTGCCGGGATGGACATCCGTCTCGCCCTCCTCGGTCTCGTGCACGGCGCCCTCCTCGGGATCGGCATCCTGCTCACCGTGATCGACGTCCGCACGCACCGACTGCCGAACCGCATCGTGCTGCCCACCCTGGCCCTGCTGGTCGTGGCGGTCTCCGTCGACGCCGTCGCCACCGCAGACGCGGAGCCGCTCGGCCGCGGCCTGCTCGGCTCCCTCGTGCTCGGTGGCTTCTACGCCGTGCTGCGGATGATCAGCCACGCGGGCATGGGAGGAGGAGACGTGAAGCTCGCCCTCGTGATCGGACTCCTCCTGGCGTGGCACGGCTGGGGAGCGTTCCTCCTGGGCGCGTCGTCCGCCTTCGTGCTCGGGGCGGTCTTCGCGCTCGTGCTCCTCGCCGCGGGAGGGGTCGACCGGAGGACGCGCATCGCCTTCGGGCCGTGGATGGTCGCGGGGGCCGTCCTCGGTGTCCTCGGGGGCTGACCGTGCAGGTCGCACCGAATGGGGGAGGGCGGCGCTACCCTGGGCACATGGCACTCGCACGACTTCACGGCGGCCCGCTGGACGGGCAGATCATCCCCCTCGACGACGACGCGGACGACAAGCTGATCGTCCCCTACAGCGAGACGCAGGTGGTCTACAACCGCCGCGGCGAGCCGCAGAACACAGGCGAGGGCGACGGCCCCACCGAGGTCGACTACTGGTTCGAGGAGGCCCTCGAGGACCTCACGCTCGAGGATGACTGAGCCCTCTCGCACCGTCGAGGTCGAGCGCAAGTACGACGTCGACGAGGGGACTCCGCTGCCGGACTGGGCGGCGATCCCCGGCGTCGATGCCGTCTCGCCTGCCGAGCACCGTGCCCTCGACGCCCGCTATCTGGAGACCGCAGACGGCGCGCTGGCCCGTGCCGGTGTCGCCCTGCGTCGTCGCTCCGGCGGACCGGACGAGGGGTGGCACATCAAGGGTCCGCGGCAGGGTGACGGCCGGGTCGAGCAGGGCTGGCCCCTCGGTGACGAGGAGATCCCGACGGCGGTGCGCGAGGCGATCGCCGTCTGGACGACCGCGCCGCTGGAGCCTCTCGCCCGCATCGAGAACGACCGGACGGCGTACCTCCTCACCGGACAGGACGGCGTCGTGGCGGAGTTCGTCGACGACCACGTCCAGGCGACCGACCTGCGCACCGGGGCGCGACGTGCGTGGCGGGAGTGGGAGGTCGAACTCGGGCCCGCAGGCCCCTCCGACGACGCCGGCCGCTCGGCGTTCTTCGCGGCGATCGAAAGCGCCGTGCGCGCGGTCGGCGGCCGAGAGGCGAGCTCCGACTCGAAGCTCGCCCGCGCCCTCGGCTTCTAGGCCGCGGACTCTCCGGACGCAACCCCTTTCCGCGTCCGGCTCCGGGGTGGTTGAGTGACGACATGAGTCGACCGCCCGTGCTCCGATCGCTGCAGACGATCGTCCCCGAGACCGTCCTCGTGCAGGAGCAGGTGCGCGACGTCTTCGCCGCCCAGCCCGATCTGGGACGGCTGGCGCAGCGCATCGTGGCGACGTCGTTCAACGTCTCCGGCATCGACACGCGGCACACCGTCATCGCGGAGCTGGCCGATGACGCCGACCAGGATGAGCCGTTGTTCTACGATCGCGCCTCCGGACGGCTGCTGGCGCCGGGAACGAAGGCGCGCAACGAGGTCTACACGCGTGAGGCCTCCCGTCTCTTCGTCGAGGTCGCGCGCCGCGCCCTCGAGGCGGACCCCGACCTGGACCCGGCGGACGTGACGCACGTCATCACGGTCTCCTGCACCGGCTTCCATGCCCCGGGCCCCGAGTATGAGATCGTGCGTGGGCTCGGCCTGTCCGATGCCGTCCAGCGCTATCACCTCGGCTTCATGGGGTGCTACGCCTCGATGCCGGCCCTCCGCGCGGCCGCACAGTTCTGCGCGGCCGATGAGAACGCGGTCGTCCTCGTCGTCAGCGTCGAGCTGTGCACGCTGCATCTGCGCTCTTCCGAGGATCCGGACACCATCGTGGCCTCCTCCCTGTTCGCGGACGGGGCTGCCGCCGGGATCGTGACGGCTCGGGACCTGCCCACCGCCGTCCCCGCGCTCCGGCTGAACGGCTTCCACACGGCGATCGTGCCGGAGGGCGTGGACGACATGGCCTGGACGATCGGCGACTCGGGCTTCGAGATGATCCTCTCGACCGCCGTCCCACAGATCATCGGGGAGTCGATCATCGGGGCGCTCACGCCGCTCTACGGTCGTGAGGACGGCCTGGCGGCGGCCTTCGCCGCCGGCCGGGTGGGCGAGCGGGTGCGCCACTGGGCGATCCACCCCGGCGGGCGCAGCATCCTCGATCGGGTGCAGGAGCGGATGGCCCTGAGCGACGTGCAGTTGCGACCCGCGCGCGAGACGCTCCGGGAGTACGGGAACATGTCGAGTGCGACCGTGCTGTTCGTGCTGAAGCGCATCCTCGAGCAGGAGGGCGCGGATCCCGGTGACCGCGTGGCGGCGATGGCCTTCGGCCCGGGGCTCACCGCCGAGAGCGCGCTGCTGACCGTGGTCGCGCCCGCACCGTGAGCCTGGACCTGTCGGCGCGTGCCGTCGACCTCGTCGAGCTCATGGACGACCCCGACGCGGATGAGGAGGCGCTCGGTCGCACGTACCGGCGCTTCAGCGCCGTCAACGCGGTCGTCTCGCGCCCCGGACGGCTGTATCGGCGGGACATCCGTCCCCGGGCGGCGGCCGGGCGTGTGCTGCGCATCCTCGACATCGGCGCCGGTGGCGGCGACCTGTGCCGCGATCTGGTCCGGAGACTGCGTCGCGACGGCCTCCGCGCCGATGTCACCGCCCTGGACGCCGACGAGCGTGCGATCCGCTGGGCCTCGGCACACGACGACGGTGCAGGGATCCGCTATCGCCACGCGTTCTCCGGGGACCTCGTGGCGGCGGGCGACACCTATGACGTCGTGCTCTCCAACCACGTCCTCCATCACCTCGACGCCGCAGCGCTGCACGCGGTGCTCGACGACTCCCGCGCCCTGGTCGGTGATCGCGGACTCGTCTCCCACCACGACATCGCCCGCAGCCGCCTCGCCTACGGGGCGTTCGCCGTGGGCACCCGGCCGTTCGCGGGAAACCTTCTCGCGGGCTCCTTCATCCGAGTCGACGGCCTCCTGAGCATCCGCCGCTCCTATACCCCGCAGGAGCTCGCGGCCGTCGCGCCGCCGGGCTGGGAGGTCCGGTCGCACCTGCCCGCTCGGCTCGAACTGCGCTGGGAGGGTGGCGATGGTCGACCATGATGTCCTCGTGGTCGGCGGTGGTCCGGTCGGGCTGCTCCTCGCCTGCCTCGTGGGGCAGGACGGTCGCCGGGTGCGAGTGTGCGAGCGTCGCTCCGAGACGGGCACGCAGACGCGGGCGATCGGGATCCATCGACCGGGGCTCGATGCCCTCGACGCCGCGGGAGTGGGTACCGGTGTGCGCTCCGAGGCGCTCCGCCTCTCCGGCGGCGAGGTCCGCAGCCGCGGCCGGCGACTCGCCGCCCTGACCTTCACCACCGAGCGTCCGATCCTGACGCTCGCGCAGCCCCGCACCGAGGAGCTGCTGCGAGACCGTCTCCGGACGCTGCAACCGGATGCGCTGCAGTCCGGCTCCGTCGTCCGCTCGGTCCGCGACGAGGGGCCGTTCGTGCGGGTATGGATCGACGGCGAGCACGGACGTCGGGAGGAGACGGCGTCGATCGTCGTCGTCGCGGACGGCGTCCGGAGTCCCCTGCGGGAGGCGTTCGGTGCGGGGTGGCTGGCGCGCACCGGATCCGCAGGCTACGCGATGCTCGACGTCGACGATCCGCCGGCCGACGATCGCGCCGTGCTGTACTTCGAGCCGGACGGCCTCGTCGAGTCCTTCCCCTTGCCGGGCGGCCGGCGCCGCTGGGTGGTGCGCGAAGACCGTGGTCGGACGGTGTCCACAGCCGCCGAGCTGGCGGACATCGTCGGTCACCGGACCGGGGAGAGGCTCGAGGTCGACCCCACCGCGCCTGTCTCCTCGTTCCGCGCGGCCCAGCACGCGGCTCGACGGCTGCACCGCAGACGGATCGTGCTGCTCGGCGACGCCGCGCACGAGGTGAGCCCGATCGGCGGCCAGGGCATGAACCTCGGCTGGGCGGATGCGCTCCGGCTGGTCGCGGCGCTGCGCCGGACCGACCGCGGCGCCGCCCCCGTCCTCGACGGCTTCGCCCGGGAGGTCCAGCGGGCGGCGCGGAAGGCGCATCATCGCTCCGCGTTCTTCATGGCGATGGGGGCTCCGGCGGTCGCCCCGGTCGTCGCCGTGCGGGAGGGGCTGGTGCGTACGCTCGGTTCCTCCGCGCTGCGCCCGTGGACGACCGGTCTCATCACGATGCGCGGCCTCTGACGCGAGAAAGGCCCGGTCCGCCTGCGCGGACCGGGCCTTCTCGAGGCGGGGATCAGAAGTTGATCATGTGGCCGGCCAGGCCGTGGAAGCCCTCCTGCAGCGCCTCAGACAGGGTCGGGTGGGTGTGCACGTTGCGAGCCAGCTCGAGGGCCGTGAGGTCCCACTTCTGCGCGAGGGTGAGCTCGGGCAGCAGCTCCGACACGTCGGGGCCGATCATGTGCGCGCCGATGAGCTCCAGGTGCTCGGCGTCGGCGATGAGCTTGACGAAGCCGACCGGCTCGCCGAGGCCGTGCGCCTTGCCGTTGGCCATGAAGGGGAAGGTCGCGACCTTGATCTCGCGCCCTTCGTCCTTCGCCTGCTGCTCGGTGAGCCCGAAGGACGCCACCTGCGGCGAGCAGAAGGTCGCCCGCGGCATCATGCGGTAGTCGCCCAGCGTCATGGTCTCGGCGCCGCCGATGGTCTCGGCCGCGACGACACCCTGTGCCTCCGCGACGTGCGCGAGCTGCAGCTTGGCGGTCACGTCGCCGATGGCGTAGATGCCCTCGACGTTGGTGCGCATGTGGTCGTCGATGTCGATCGCGCCGCGCTCGGTGAGCTTCACGCCCGTCTTGTCGAGCCCGAAGCCTTCGACGTTCGGCGCGAACCCGACCGACATGAGCACCTTGTCGGCCTCGATCGACGCCTGCTGGCCGTCCTTGCCCGTGTAGGAGACGGTCACGGAGGAGCCGTTGTCGACGACCGACTCGACCTTGGTGGAGGTGAGGATGTCGACGCCGTAGTTCTTGTACTGCTTCGTGATCTCCTTCGACACGTCGGCGTCCTCGTTGGGGAGGGCGCGGTCGAGGAACTCGATGATCGTGACCTTGACGCCGTAGTTCGTCATCACGTAGGCGAACTCCATGCCGATAGCGCCGGCGCCGACGATGACGATGGACTTCGGCAGCTCACGGGAGAGGATCTGCTCCTCGTAGGTCACGACGTTGTCGCTGAGCTGCACGCCGGGGAGCAGACGGACCTTCGAGCCCGTGGCGATGATCGCGTTGTCGAAGGTGATCTCCTCGGTGGAGCCGTCCGCCTTCGCCACCGAGATGGCCTTCGGGCCCGTGAAGGTGCCGCGGCCGTCGTACTCGGTCACCTTGTTCTTCTTCATGAGGAAGTGGATGCCCTTGACCCGGCCATCGGCGACGACGCGGCTGCGGTCGAACGCCTTGCCGTAGTCGATCGTGAACTCTCCGGAGATCCCGAAGAAGTCGGCCTTGTGGTTCAGCGTGTGCGCGATCTCCGCGTTCTTCAGGAGCGCCTTGGAAGGGATGCAGCCGACGTTGAGGCAGACACCACCCCAGTACTTCTCCTCGATGATGGCGGTGGACAGACCGAGCTGCGCGCTGCGAACCGCAGCGACGTATCCGCCAGGACCTGCACCAAGGATGACGACGTCGTAGTGTGGCATGCCTTAAGCCTATCGCTCCGAGGGGGTAGCGGAATCGGTCGGAGCCGGTCCCCGGCGGCGGCGCAGGACGAGCCAGACGACAAGGGCCAGCGCGGCGAGTACGAGGATCGCGAGCACCCAGATCCACACCGAAGGGGCTCCCGCGTCGTCTCTCGCGTCCGGTGCCGTCGTCGCGGTCGCCTCGGGGGCGGCGGTCTGCTCCGTCGTCGGCGCCGCCGTCGGGGGAGCGGTGGTGGGCTCGTCCGACGGCGTGGCCTCGTCGCCGACCGTGACGGTGAAGGAGAACTCGCCGGAGGTCGGGTGGCCGTCGCTCGAGACGACCTTCCAGACGACGTGGTACTCACCGGCGGGCCCGGAGCCGAGCAGGGGCTGCGTCACGATGGCGCCCTCGACCGTGGGAGTGCCGTCGATGACGGACTGACCGGCCGGATCCGTGACGGTCAGCTCCGTCGCTCCTTCTCCGTCGATGAGCTTCGCGCTGAAGGTGAGGGTGAGCTCGGAGGGCAGCGTCTCCACGGAGCTGTCCGCCGCAGGCGACGACGACACGAGCGCGTCATGGGCGGACGCGGAGAGCGGGGAGAGGAGGACGAGGAACGCGGCGAGGAGGGTGGCTGCGAGGGCGATCGGGGCCGCCGGGCGGCGCAGAGCTGTGGTCTTCACGAGTCCAGCCTATGAATCCCCGGTATGGGACCGCTGAGTGTGAAAGCGGCCTCCCGCGCACCCCTCCGGATCGGATAGTCTGGACAGCCAGGAGGGCACAGTGACAGACAGCGACAGCCGACCGGCCGGTGAAGCCGCCATCCATCGCTCCGGCGAGCCGAGACACGAAGTGACGCAGACGTTCGGACACGATTCCGATCTGTCGTTCGTGCCGTTCGGCGTGGAGTTGACCGATGTCGAGCAGTCGGCCATCGCGGCGCTGCCCTCGGGCTCGGCTCTGCTGCTCGTCCGTTCCGGTGCGCTCGCCGGTGCGCGGTACCTCCTCGACACCGACGTGACCACGGTCGGTCGTCACCCGGAGGCCGACATCTTCTTCGACGACGTCACGGTGTCCCGCCGTCACGCAGAGATCACCCGCAACGGGACGACGTTCGAGATCATCGATCAGCGCTCCCTCAACGGCACCTACGTGAACGGCGAGCGCGTGGACCGCAGCCCCCTGGCGGACGGCTCCGAGCTGCGCGTCGGCAAGTTCCGTCTGAACTTCTTCGCGTCCCCGCTCGACCGCGCGGCGAACGCCTGATGGCGGCAACTCCCGCCCGCGAACGCTCGGCGTCCGCGGGCCTGCTGAGTATCGGTCAGGTGCTCGCACGTCTCACCCCGGAGTTCCCCGACCTGACCTCCAGCAAACTGCGGTTCCTCGAGGTGCAGGGCATCGTCCGTCCCTCCCGCACCGAGTCCGGCTACCGGAAGTTCTCCTCCTCGGACATCGAGCGCCTCCGTCTGGGACTGACCCTGCAGCGGGATCACTACCTTCCCCTCAGCGTGATCCGCGAGCAGCTCGACGAGGCGGAGGCCACGGGCGAGACGGCCGCGCTCGCCCCGCCGCCCTCGATCGCCCCGGCGCCGCGGCGCTATCGTCGCGACGAGCTCCTGGCCGCTGCCGGCGCCGGACCGCAGCTCCTCAACGACGCGATCAGCACCGGGGTCATCACCGCACAGGAGACCTATTCGGAGTCCACGGTCGCGCTGCTCCGCGGGCTCGTGGCCCTCGACCGGCACGGTATCGAGCCGCGTCATCTCCGTTCCCTGCGGCAGGGCGCGGAGCGGGAGGTCTCGCTCATCGAGTCGGCGCTGTCCACGCTGCTGCGTCGCACCGATGCCACCTCGCGGGCTCGCGCCAACGAACTGGCGCCGCAGCTGGCCACTCGGATCGACGACGTCCGGACGTTGTTCGTGAAGGATGCGCTCACGCGGATCCTTTCGTAACGAACTGATTGCGACACACCTTCGGCGTCGCACGGATGTCGTTGCCGGTGCCGGGACCCTGCTCTACCGTGGAGATAACCGTTCCAGGGAGGATTTCAGATGAATGCGGATGAGCTCGCAGGCGACCCGCGGTTCGTGACCGAACTCCTCTTCACCGACGGTCTGCCCGCGATGGACGACGAGGTCGGCTATCGCGGCGCCGTGGCAGCCCGTGCGGCCGGCATCACCTACCGCCAGCTGGACTACTGGGCCCGCACCGAGCTCGTCGAGCCCACGGTGCGCGGCGCGAACGGCTCCGGCTCGCAGCGTCTCTACGGCTTCCGCGACATCCTCGTCCTGAAGCTCGTCAAGAGCCTGCTCGACACGGGCATCTCCCTGCAGCAGATCCGCACCGCGGTGGACGAGCTCCGTCGCGCCGGCATCCGCGATCTCGCGGGGACGACCCTCATGAGCGATGGCGCGTCCGTCTACCTCTGCACCTCGAACGACGAGGTGATCGACCTGGTCAGCCGCGGTCAGGGCGTCTTCGGGATCGCGGTCGGCAAGGTGCTGCGCGAGGTGGAGTCGACGCTCGTCGCCTTCGATGCCTCCGCGCCGGACCCCGTCGACGAGCTCTCCGCCCGTCGCGCCAAGCGCTCCGCCTGACGCTCCACCCCCGCTTCACGAAGAACGGCCACCCTCGAAGAGGATGGCCGTTTCGTCGTTCCGCGGTGTCAGCTCTGCGGTCCGTTCTCCGGAACGGGGACGCGACCCGTGCGGATGATGCGGTCGAGGAGCTGGTCGAAGTCCGCGGCGAGCTCCTGAGCGGAGTCGCCGGGCCAGATGTGCAGCGGTTTCGCGGCGCCCTGCGCCTGCTGCAGCGAGGTGCGCTCCGGAAGCTGCGGCGAGAGCACGAGGGGGCCGAACATGTCTCGCAGCTCCTTGATGCGGAACTGGTGCTCGATCGACTGCGGGCGCACGCGGTTGACCACGATGCCCAGCGGCTGGAGGCGCGGTGAGAGACCGCGGCGGATCTCCTCGATCGCGCGCAGGGCACGGTCCGCGGCGGCCACGGAGAAGAGGCCGGGCTCGGTGACGACCATGACGCGGTCGCTCGCGGCCCACGCGGTGCGGGTGAGGGCGTTCAGTGACGGCGCGCAGTCGATGAGCACGAGGTCGTAGTCCGCCTCGACCGCTGCGAGCGCCTCCTCGAGCTTCCACACATCGCGGACGCTCGGGTGCGGGCCGTCGAAGTTGATGGCGGACGGGCTTCCGATCAGCACGTCGATCGTGCCGGGGTGGACCTTCGCCCAGCCGCTGGAGGTGATCGCCTGGCGGACGGTCTTCTCCTTCGGGTTCGCCAGCACATCGGCGATGTTGAGTCGTCCGGCGACCTGGATGTCCATCCCGGTGGAGACGTCGGACTGCGGGTCGAGGTCGACGACGAGCGTCCGGACACCCCGGGCGAAAGCCGCGGAGGCCAGCCCGAGTGTCACGGTCGTCTTGCCGACGCCCCCCTTGAGAGAGCTGACGCTGAGTACGTGCACGGACTCCACGTTACCTTCCCCTAGGCTGGGGGAACACTCAGCCCCGCCCCATGTGCGTGCCTCGGCCGTGCATCGAGCTCTCAGAGGTGTGCATGTTCCAGAAGATCCTTGTGGCGAATCGTGGCGAGATCGCGATCCGGGCATTCCGAGCGGCCGTGGAGGTGGGGGCGCGCACCGTCGCCGTCTTCCCGCACGAGGACCGCGGCTCGGTCCACCGGCTCAAGGCCGACGAGGCGTACGAGATCGGCGAGCGGGGCCATCCCGTCCGCGCCTACCTGGACGTCGACGAGATCATCCGCGTGGCCACCGAGTCGGGTGCCGACGCGATCTACCCCGGCTACGGCTTCCTCTCGGAGAACCCGGAGCTCGCGGAGAAGGCCGCCGCCCACGGCATCGTCTTCATCGGTCCTCCCGCGAAGGTGCTGGAGATGGCCGGCAACAAGGTCGAGGCCAAGCGGCACGCGGTCGAGGCGGGCGTCCCCGTGCTCCGGTCGACCGAGGCCTCCGACGACGTCGACGCGCTCGTCGCCCAGGCGGAGGAGATCGGCTTCCCCCTCTTCGCCAAGGCCGTCGCCGGTGGTGGCGGCCGCGGCATGCGACGCGTCGAGACGCTCGGCGACCTCGGACCGGCCCTCGCCGAGGCGATGCGGGAGGCCGGCAGCGCCTTCGGCGACCCCCGGATGTTCCTGGAGCAGGCCGTCGTGCGCCCGCGGCACATCGAGGTGCAGATCCTCGCGGACAAGACCGGTGAGACGGTGCACCTGTTCGAGCGGGATTGCTCCGTGCAGCGGCGGCATCAGAAGGTCGTCGAGATCGCTCCCGCCCCCAACCTCGATGACGACGTGCGCCGGGCCCTGCACGGCTATGCCGTCGCCTTCGCCCGCTCCATCGGCTACGAGAACGCCGGCACCGTCGAGTTCTTGCTGGAGACGGCGGGGGAGCGCGCGGGAGAGGTCGTCTTCATCGAGATGAACCCCCGCATCCAGGTCGAGCACACGGTGACCGAGGAGGTCACCGACGTCGATCTCGTGCAGAGCCAGATGCGCATCGCCGCGGGGCAGACCCTCGCCGATCTCGGGTTGCAGCAGGAGAACCTGCACCTGCGGGGTGCCGCGCTGCAGTGCCGCATCACCACGGAGGACCCGACGCAGGGCTTCCGTCCCGACACCGGGAAGATCACCACCTACCGCTCGCCCGGCGGTGCCGGGATCCGGCTCGACGGCGGCACCGTGCACCAGGGTGCCCAGATCAGCCCGCACTTCGACTCGATGCTCGCGAAGCTGACCTGCCGCGGCCGCGACTTCCCGGCCGCCGTGGCCCGCGCGCGCCGTGCCCTCGCCGAGTTCCGCATCCGCGGCGTCTCCACGAACATCCCCTTCCTCCAGGCGCTGCTCGATGACGAGGCCTTCATCCGCGGCGACGTCAGCACGTCCTTCATCGACGAGCGCCCGGAGCTGCTCCGCGGTCGCGCCTCGAAGGACCGCGGCACGAAGATCCTCAACTGGCTCGTGGACGTGACGGTGAACAAGCCGCACGGTGCGCACCCCGGCGTCATCGACCCCGCGACCAAGCTCCCGCCGATCGACCTCAGCACGGAGCCGGCTCCCGGCTCCCGGCAGCGGCTGCTCGAGGTGGGCCCCGAGGAGTTCGTCCGCGGCCTGCGCGCGCAGACCGCCCTCGCGATCACCGACACGACCTTCCGCGACGCGCACCAGTCGCTGCTCGCGACCAGGGTCCGCACGAAGGACCTCGTCGCCGCCGCCCCGTACCTCGCCCGTCTCACCCCGGAGCTGCTGTCGGTCGAGGCCTGGGGTGGCGCCACGTACGATGTCGCGCTGCGCTTCCTCGGCGAGGACCCGTGGGAGCGGCTCGACAAGTTGCGTGCCGCCCTCCCGAACGTCGCCATCCAGATGCTCCTGCGCGGCCGGAACACGGTCGGCTACACGCCGTACCCGACCGCGGTGACCGAGGCCTTCGTGGCGGAGGCGGCGGCAAGCGGCGTCGACATCTTCCGGATCTTCGACGCGCTGAACGACGTGGAGCAGATGCGGCCGGCGATCGAGGCGGTCCGCGCCACGGGGACCGCCGTCGCCGAGGTGGCGCTCTGCTACACCGGGGACCTGCTGGACCCGGCAGAGGAGCTCTACACCCTCGACTACTACCTGAAGCTGGCGGATCAGATCGTCGCGGCCGGCGCGCACATCCTGGCGATCAAGGACATGGCGGGCCTGCTCCGCCCCGCTGCGGCCGCGACGCTCGTCTCGGCGCTCCGTGAGCGCTTCGACCTTCCTGTGCACCTGCACACCCACGACACCCCCGGCGGGCAGCTCGCGACCCTGCTCGCCGCCAGCGCCGCCGGCGTGGATGCGGTGGACGCCGCCTCGGCGCCGCTGTCGGGCACGACGAGTCAGCCGTCGCTGTCGTCACTCGTCGCCGCCCTCGCCCACACGGAGCGGGACAGCGGGATCTCGCTCGCGGCCGTCTCCGATCTGGAGCCCTACTGGGAGGCGGTGCGTCGCCAGTACGCGCCGTTCGAGTCGGGGCTCCCGGGACCCACCGGCCGCGTGTACCACCACGAGATCCCGGGCGGGCAGCTGTCGAACCTCCGACAGCAGGCTAAGGCCCTCGGGCTCGCCGACGACTTCGAGCTCATCGAGGACATGTACGCCGCGGCCGACCGCATCCTCGGACGCGTGCCGAAGGTCACCCCGTCGTCGAAGGTGGTGGGCGATCTCGCCCTGCATCTCGCCGCGGTGAAGGCCGACCCTGCGGACTTCGAGGCGAACCCGGAGAAGTACGACGTGCCCGACTCCGTGGTCGGCTTCATGGCGGGTGAGCTCGGCGACCTCCCCGGAGGCTGGCCCGAGCCGTTCCGGTCCAAGGTGCTCGCCGGTCGTTCCGTGCGGACCGGGCTCACGGCTCTCACCGACCAGGACGAGGCCGAGCTGGCGGGGACGAGCGCGCAACGACGCTCCCGCCTGAACACTCTGCTCTTCCCGGCTCCGGCGGCCGAGTTCGCCGAACGACGGGAGCAGTACGGCGACCTGTCCGTGCTGGACACCGGCGACTACCTGTACGGGCTGGTCCCCGGCCAGGAGCACCTCATCGAGATCGATCGCGGCGTCCAGCTCTACGTCGGGCTCGAGGCGATCGGCGAGGCCGACGACAAGGGCATGCGGACGGTGATGACCACGCTGAACGGTCAGCTCCGCCCGGTGTTCGTGCGGGACCGCTCCATCTCGGTCGATGCGCACGAGGTCGAGAAAGCCGACACGTCCGTCCCCGGCCAGGTGGCGGCGCCGTTCTCCGGCGTGGTCACCCTCAAGGCCGAGGTGGGAGCGACGGTGCGCGCGGGCGAGCCGGTCGCGTCGATCGAGGCGATGAAGATGGAGGCCGCCATCACCGCCCCCGTGGACGGGGTCGTGGAGCGGCACGCCATCTCCGAGACGCAGCAGGTGGACGCGGGCGATCTTTTGGTCGTGATCCGACCGGCGCACTAATCTTGTGCGGGCGAGGCCGCGCACCCTGGGCGCATCCCGAGGCCCGCACAGGTTGGGAGTGACACGTGACCGCGAAGAACAACGCCGACCCCGAGGACAGTCCGCTGGGGGTGCTCGACGACGCCGCATCCGTCGACACCGCCGGCATCGGCATCCTCGGCGGAACCGCGCAGGTGCGGGTGACCCTGCCGGCGGAGGAGGATGACGACCTCGCCGACGACGGTGTCGTGGACGGGGAGGTCGGCATCGACCTCATCGTCGACGACCTCACCCTCCCCGCGGCGCCGAAGCCCGTCCTCGATGCTCCGCGACTCGACGACGTGATCGACGCCGTCGTGGTGGAGGCGCCCGCGGCGGAGGAGCCCGTGGTGGAGGAGCCCGTGGTGGCGGATTCCGTGCCGGAGGAGCCCGTGCCGGCTGCCGAGCCCGCGGCTGACCTGGTCGCGGAGGAGGAGGAGGCGGCCGCCCGCTTCCTCGCGAAGGCCGGCGCCGACCGTGCGGCGGTCCCGGCCGCGAAACCGGCGCGTGCCCCGCAGGCGCCCGTGCAGAAGGAGACCACGATGCCCGAAGCCGACGACAAGCCCGTCGCATCCGCGCCCGCACGTCCGGCGCCCCGGACCGACGTGGCCCTCACCGCGAAGCGTCTGGGGGAGCTGGGCGAGTCCGCCCGCGAGTCCGCAGATCTCCTCACCTCCGATCGGCTCCTCGACCCGCACCGCGTGGCCAAGCCGGAACCCGAGGGCGGGTGGAGCCACCTGCTCTACACACTGTCCGGGCGCCGGCTGAACATCGGCGACGGCCGTCGCGCGCGCGAGCGCAAGGAGCTCACGGCGCGGATCGCCGCTCCGCTCGCCGGCGGTGCTCGGTTCGTGCCGGTGCTCTCGCGGAAGGGCGGCGTGGGCAAGACCACGGTCACCGCGCTCCTCGGCATGGCCCTCGCTGACGCGAGGGAGGACCGCGTCATCGCCGTGGACGCGAACCCCGACCGCGGAACGCTCGCCGACCGGGTGCAGCGCGCGCAGCATGGCAAGTCCGTGCGCGACCTCGTCCGCATCCGGGACGACGTGCGCGGGTTCCACGACATCTCCGCGATCGTGGCACGGGATGCGACGCGCCTCGACGTGCTCGCCTCGGACGCCGACCCGCGTGTCGCCGAGGCCTTCAGCGACGACGACTATCGCGACGTGGCCGATGTGGCCGCGCACTACTACTCCCTCGTCCTCACCGACACCGGCACGGGGATCGTCCACTCGGTGATGTCGGCGACCCTCGACCTCGCCGACCAGATCGTCATCGTCTCCGGACTCAGCGTCGACGAGGCGCGGCTGGCGTCCGAGACCCTCACGTGGCTGGAGTCCAACGGGTACGCGCAGCAGGCGCGCGACGCCATCGTGGTGCTCAACCAGTCCACGCCCGGGACGCCGCTCGTGCGGCTGGGTGAGCTCCAGGCGCACTTCGCGTCGCGGGCCCGCAGCGTCGTGCGCGTGCCGTACGACCCGCAGATCGCCGCGGGCGGGACGATCGTCTTCGCGAACCTCCTCCCCGAGACGCGGAAGGCGGCGCGGGAACTCGCGGCGCTCCTCGTCGAGGGCCTCCGGGCGAAGGCCGCCTGATGACGGTTCGCGAGATCCGCATCTTCGGCGACCCGGTCCTGCGGACGGTGTGCGCACCCATCGAGGAGATCGACGACGGCGTGCGTGCGCTCGTCACGGATCTCCTGGAGACCGTCGAGCTCCCGGGCCGCGCCGGCGTGGCCGCGCCGCAGATCGGCGTCGCGCTCCGCGCCTTCAGCTACAACGTCGACGGCGAGATCGGCTACGTGCTGAACCCCGTGCTGACCGAGGTCCGCGGCGAGCCCGAGCCGACGGGGGAGGGTTGCCTGTCGGTGCCGGGACTCTGGCACGACGCCCAGCGCCATCCCTGGGCCCGCGTCGAGGGGATCGACCTCGATGGACAGCCGGTGGTGCTCGAGGGGGACGGGCTGCTCGCGCAGGCGCTCCAGCACGAGACCGACCACCTCGACGGCAAGCTCTTCCTCTCCCGGCTCGACCCCGAGACCCGGAAGGTCGCGATGCGCGAGGTTCGCGAGAGCTCCTGGTTCTAGCCGCCGACCCACCCCTTCACGTACGAACCGGCCCCTTGCGCACGAGCGCAAGGGGCCGGTTCGGTCAGAAGGGGGTGGGTCGACGCGCGGGTCAGCCGCCGATGGCGACGTTGGTCGTGGCGACGGGCTCGTCGTAGATCGCGGAGATCTCGTCGGCGAAGTCGTTCATGATGATGTTCCGCTTGATCGACAGCTTCGGGGTGAGGTGGCCGGAGGCCTCCGTCCACTCCGAGTCCAGGATCGTGAACTTGCGGATGGACTCGGCGCGCGACACCCGCTCGTTCGCCGCGTCCACCGCACGCTGCACCTCGGCACGGACCTGCGCGTTCGTCGAGGCCTCCGCGAGGGTCATCTTCTCGTCGAGGCCGTTGTTCGCGAGCCAGGTCGGCAGCATCTCGGGGTCGAGGGTGACGAGGGCCGAGATGAACGGGCGCTGGTCCCCGACGACGACGACCTGCCCGACGATGGGGTTCGCGCGGATCGGGTCCTCGAGTGCGGCCGGAGCGACGTTCTTGCCACCCGCCGTGACGATGATCTCCTTCTTGCGCCCCGTGATCGTGAGGAAGCCGTCGGCGTCGAAGCTGCCGATGTCGCCGGTGTGGAACCAGCCGCCGTCGCTGAACGCCTCGGCGGTGGCCTCCGGGTTGTTCCAGTACTCCTTGAAGACGTTGATGCCGCGCACCTCGATCTCGCCGTCGTCGGCCAGACGCACCCCGACGCCGGGAAGGGCGGGACCGACCGTGCCGATCTTCGACTTCGAGGCGAGGTTCACCGTCGCGGGCGCCGTGGTCTCGGTCAGGCCGTACCCCTCGAGGATCACCACGCCGAGGCTGTGGAAGAAGTGACCGAGGCGCGCGCCGAGGGGAGCGGAGCCCGACACCGCGTAGACGACGTTGCCGCCCATGGCCTCGCGGAGCTTGGAGTAGACGAGCTTGTTGAAGAGCGCGAACTTGAGCTTCGTCCCGAACGGGATTTTCTTGCCCTCCTCGAGCAGCCGGGAGTGCTCGATCGCCACGTCGGCGGCGGCGCGGAAGATCTTGCCCTTGCCGCCCGCCTCGGCCTTCTGCTCGGCGGAGTTGTAGACCTTCTCGAACACGCGGGGGACCGCGAGGAGGAAGGTGGGCTTGAACGAGCCGAGGGCAGGGAGCAGCTGACGCGTGTCGGGCTGGTGGCCGGTGCGCACCCCCGCGTGCACGTTGAGGATGGAGATGAAGCGGGCGAACACGTGCGCGGTCGTGATGAACAGCAGCGTGGACGAGCCGGGCGTCTGCACGACCTCGTCGAGCGCCTTGGCGGAGTTGCGGGACAGCTCGACGAAGTTGCTGTGGGTGAGCACGCAGCCCTTCGGTCGTCCGGTGGAGCCCGAGGTGTAGATGAGGGTCGCGATGTCGGAGCCGACGGCGAGGCCGCGGCGACGCTGGATCTCCTCATCCGAGACGGATGCCCCCTGCGCGGTGAGCGTGTCGATCGCGCCCAGGTGCAGCTGCCAGACCTCTCGGAGGAGCGGAAGGTCGCCGCGCACCTCGTCGACGCGGGCGAAGTGCTCCGGTGACTCGACGAGGAGGGCGATCGCGCCCGAGTCCTCGAGGATCCACTGGATCTGCGACGGCGAGCTCGTCTCGTAGATCGGCACCATCACGGCACCGGCATAGAAGAGCGCGAAGTCGACGAGGCTCCACTCGTACGTGGTGCGGGCGAGGAAGCCCACCTTCTCGCCGGGCTGGATGCCGGCAGCGGCGAACCCCTTCGCCAGCGCGATGACCGCGGTCTCGAAGTCGGCGGCGGTGATGTCGCGCCATCCGTCGCCCTGCGGGACGGAGAACAGCGCCCGGTCGGGAGTCGCCTCCACACGCTTCGCAAGCAGGTCGGCGACGTTCGCGTCGGGATCGGCGGGGACGATCGCGGGGACTTCAAACTGGACCACGGCAGCTCCTTCGGTACCGGTCGGGCACGGGCGTTGGTCCGAGTCTAGGGCATGGCACCCGGTCGCGGTCAGGGTGGAACTCAGTCGCTTTGCGGGTCGTCCGACGAGGAACATGAGGGCGATCCGCGTCGCGGCGCTAGACTTCACCTCGATGTTCTACTGGCTGATGAAGTACGTCGTGATCGGCCCTGTGGTCAAGGCCGTGTTCCGTCCCTGGATCGTGGGGCGGAAGAACGTGCCCGCGACCGGGGCGGCGATCCTCGCCAGCAACCACCTCTCCTTCGCGGACTCGATCTTCCTTCCGCTCGTGATCGATCGGTCGATGTCGTTCCTCGCGAAGAGCGACTACTTCACCGGACGAGGCCTCAAGGGCTGGTCCACCCGCTTCTTCATGAAGGCGACGGGTCAGATCCCCATCGACCGCTCCGGGGGCAAGGCGTCCGAGGCCTCCCTCAACACCGGCCTCCAGGTGCTCGGGGGCGGCGACCTGCTGGGCATCTACCCCGAGGGCACGCGCAGCCCCGACGGCAAGCTCTACCGCGGCCGCACCGGCATCGCCCGGATGGCGCTCGAAGCCAAGGTCCCGGTCATCCCGGTCATCATGGTCGACACCGACACCGCCATGCCCATCGGCCGCCGTATCCCGCGGGTCATGCGGGTCGGGATCGTCATCGGCGAGCCGCTGGACTTCTCCCGCTATGCGGGCATGGAGAACGACCGCTACATCCTCCGGTCCGTCACGGACGAGATCATGGTGGCCCTCCAGCGCCTCGGTCAGCAGGAGTACGAGGACGTCTACGCGTCCACGGTCAAGGACCGTCTTCCGACGCGCGTCACATAGGCCCCCGGCGCGTCTCGGCGGTGGTGCCGCCCACTAGGCTGGACGCATGCTTCCGCACCACATCGACGCCCTTGATGCCTGGCGCTCGCTTCCCATCAAGCAGCAGCCGCAGTGGCCAGACGCCGACCGCGTCGCCGACGTCTCCCGGCAGATCTCGAGCCTTCCGCCGCTGGTCTTCGCCGGTGAGGTCGACAACCTCCGCGACCGTCTCGCCAGGGCGGCCTCCGGGGAGGCCTTCCTGCTGCAGGGCGGCGACTGCGCCGAGACCTTCGCCGGGGCCACGGCCGAGCAGATCCGCAACCGCATCAAGACGGTGCTGCAGATGGCCGTCGTGCTCACCTACGGCGCGTCCATGCCGGTCGTCAAGATGGGGCGCATGGCCGGGCAGTTCGCCAAGCCGCGCTCCAGCGACACCGAGACGCGCGGCGAGGTCACCCTGCCGGCGTACCGCGGCGACATCGTGAACGGCTACGACTTCACCGAGGGCTCCCGTCAGGCCGACCCCGGTCGACTGCTGCAGGGCTACCACACCGCCGCTTCCACGCTGAACCTCATCCGGGCGTTCACGCAGGGTGGCTTCGCGGACCTCCGCGAGGTGCACTCCTGGAACAAGGGCTTCGCGCAGAACCCGGCGAACCAGCGGTACGAGCGCATGGCCGCCGAGATCGATCGTGCGATCAAGTTCATGGAGGCCGCCGGCGCCGACTTCGACGAGCTCAAGCGCGTCGAGTTCTTCACCGGTCACGAGGGTCTGCTCATGGATTACGAGCGCCCGATGACGCGGATCGACTCGCGGACGGACACCCCGTACAACACCTCCGCCCACTTCCTGTGGATCGGGGAGCGCACCCGCGAGCTCGACGGCGCGCACGTCGACTACTTCTCGAAGATCCGGAACCCGATCGGCGTGAAGCTGGGCCCCACCACCACGCCGGAGACGGCACTGGCACTCATCGACAAGCTCGACCCGGAGCGCGAGCCCGGCCGACTGACCTTCATCACGCGTATGGGCGCCGGCCGCATCCGCGATGCGCTGCCCCCGCTGCTGGAGGCGGTCCGCGAGTCGGGTGCCCAGCCGCTCTGGGTCACCGACCCCATGCACGGCAACGGCATCACGACGCCGACCGGGTACAAGACGCGTCGCTTCGACGACGTCGTCGACGAGGTCCGCGGCTTCTTCGAGGCGCACCGGGCGGTCGGCACGTTCCCCGGCGGCATCCACGTCGAACTGACCGGCGACGACGTCACCGAGTGCCTGGGCGGATCGGAGCAGATCGACGAGGCGGCCCTGGGGACCCGCTACGAGAGCCTGTGCGACCCGCGCCTGAACCACATGCAGTCCCTGGAGC
Source organism: Microbacterium sp. C-MGS6 (assembly GCF_058140415.1). Taxonomy (NCBI): domain Bacteria; kingdom Bacillati; phylum Actinomycetota; class Actinomycetes; order Micrococcales; family Microbacteriaceae; genus Microbacterium; species Microbacterium sp. C-MGS6. The sequence goes on along the minus strand of NZ_CM176934.1, from coordinate 2,238,595 downwards.
TGGCGTTCCTGGTGGCCGAGGAGCTCGAGAAGCGCTGAGCCACGGGCGGACGCACGAAGGGGCCGGAACGATGTTCCGGCCCCTTCGTCGTGTCGGCGTCAGCCGGCGAAGCTCATGGTGAGCGTGATGCTCGCGCCCTTCCGCTGCGGTTCGGATGGGCTGTACGACTCCACGCGCGTGTTCTCGTTCGCGAGGAGGTCCCACACGGAGTCCGGCAGACCCGTGCTGCTCGTGTAGCTCCAGGTGAATCCGGCGTCTCGCAAGGCGCCGGTGGCCTCGTCGCGCGTCATCCCGGAGACATCCGGCACATCGAACAGCGGTGGGCCCTGCGAGACGATCAGCTGGATCGTCTCGCCAGGACGCCAGGATCCTTCGTCGGTGCGGTCCGCGTACCCGATGACCCGGTCCTTGCCGATGGAATCGCTCGGGCGGTAGATGTTCTCCTCCGCCACCTTGAGGCCTTTGCCGGTGAGCGTCTCGGTCGCCTGCTTGACGGTCATGTCCGTGACGTCGGGCACCGGCCCGCGCGACACCTGGATCGTGGCGGTGTCCTTCTCGTGGACGGTGCAGCCCTCATCGCAGCCGAAGGCATCGCCGCCGTCACGGGGAGTGATGCGGACGTTGATGACCGATCCGGCCGCGGCGTCGGTGAAGTACTCCTCGTCGTCGGTGATCTCGAGGTTCGCCGCCTGCAACGCGGCCCGGACGTCCTCGGCAGGCTGTCCGGCCACAGGGGCGAGGTCGTGGGAGGCGGGGCCGGCGGACACGACGACGGCGACGGTGGTGCCCTTGTCGATCCTGGTGCCCTCGCCGGGGTCCGTCTCGATGACGATGCCCTTCTCGACGTCGACGGAGAACTCGTCGCGTTGGGCGGGTTCGAAGCCGGCTTCCGTGAGGTCTGCCGCCGCCTCGTCGTACGTCTGGCCCGCCACGGCGGGCACCGCGATCAGCGAGCCGGGACCGGAGCCGAACCACCAGCCCACGCCGCCGGCGAGGACGGCGAGCAGGAGGACGAGGGAGAGGAGGAACGTGCCACGGGCACGGCGCTTGGCGGCCCGCCGCCGGAGGATGGTGGCATTGTCGATCCCGGGGGAGGTGGCCGTCGCCGGTTCCGGCAGGAGCATGGTGCCCGGCATGACCTTGGTGAGGTCGCCGGAGTCGGCCTGATCCCGGGAGGCGCCGGTGGTCCGGGTCACGGCGGGGGCGACACCGATCTCGCGCTCGATCTCCCGCAGGCGCTCCAGCATCTGCTGAGCGTCGTCCGGACGCTCGTCCGGGGACTTCTCGGTGGCCCACAGCACGAGCTCGTCGAGCTGCTCGGGCACCGACGGATTGCGGACGCTGGGTCGGGGGACCGACTCGGTGGCGTGCTGGAACGCGATCTGCATCGGCTGCTCGCCCTTGTAGGGCTGCTCGCCGACGAGCATCTCGTAGAGCATGATGCCGAGCGCGTAGATGTCGCTGCGGGCGTCGGCGGTACCGCGGGTGACGAGCTCCGGCGCGAGGTACGCGATCGTCCCGAGGAGCTGCTGCCCGGTGGCGGTGTTCGCGGTGGTGGCTCTCGCGAGTCCGAAGTCGCCGATCTTGATACGGCCGTCCTCCGCGAGCAGGACGTTCTCCGGCTTGACGTCGCGGTGGACGATGCCCGCCCGATGCGCGGCGGACAGCCCGGCGAGAACGGCATCCATGATCGTGATCGTCTGAGCGACCGTGAGGCGCTTCTGCTCTCGGAGGAGCTCACGCAGAGTGATCCCGGGCAGGTACTCCATGACGAGGTAGGCGAGTTCGCCGTCCTGGCCCTGATCGAAGACGTTGACGACGTGCGGGTCGGCGAGGCGGGCCGCGGCGCGGGCCTCCTGGATGAACCGGCTCTGGAACGCGGAGTCGTCACTGAGGTGCGCGTGCATGACCTTCAAGGCGATGCGGCGCTCCAGGCGGAGGTCGGTGGCTACGTAGACCGTGGCCATGCCGCCGCGGGCGATCCGCGCACGCACGCGGTACCGACCGTCGACAAGCCGCCCGATGAGGGGGTCGGCCTGATGATTGGTCGTCACGACAGAAGTCTATGGACGAATGGCTGAAAGCCCCGGGAACGCCTCACCCCTCGGGTCATCCGGATTTCCGGCGGCCTCACCCGTGCTGGGCGAGCCATGCGTACGCCTGGGCCTCCCACTGCCCGTAGCGATCGGGGTAGGCGGAGATCTGCACGGCCTGCGCCGCGTCGGTGAAGGGCAGCGACTCCCAGCCCGCGATGTCGAGCAGTCCGCGGGTGGTGTGCCCGTTCGGGTCGCCCGTGCCGCCGTAGAAGACCCGCGTGCTCCGCTCCGCGTCCATGATCTGCGCCGGGGTGCCCCAGCCGGTGCTCGGGCGCTGCTGGAAGATACCGAGCGAGTCGCGATCCCCCCAGTCCAGGTTGCGGAGATCCGACTCCACCATGCCGGTGGCGAGGGCGATGGCGATCCCGCGGTCGGAGACTCCGAGTTCGCGGCCCACGCGGATGATGAGCGCGGCGTTGGCAGCCTGCTCGGCCGTCAGGGTCGCACTGCGCTGTCCGGTCGGCGCAGCGGCGGGCTTCGGGGCAGGCGCCTGCACGGCGAGGCGCTGACCCGGGTAGATGATCGACGACGGGCCGAGGCCGTTCCAGGCGAAGAGGGACTGCGTGGTGGTCCCGTACCGCTGAGCGATCGAGAACAGCGTCTCGCCCGCGGCGACGGTGTGGGCGGTGCCGCCGCTCTGCGGGGGCGTCGCGGGTGCCGCCGCGGGTGTGGCCGCGGGTGTCGGAGGGGAAGCGGAAGCCGCGCCTCCGGATACGACGATCTTCTGTCCCGGGTAGATGATGGCGCCGTCGGGAAGGCCGTTGGCGGCGAGGATCGCGCCGACCGAGGTGGCGTACTTCCGGGCGATGCCGAAGACGGTGTCGCCCGCCACGACCGTGTGGGTCTTCGTCGCCGCAGGCACCGACGTGGGCGCCGGCGCGGGTGCCGAGGCCGGGGCGCGCAGATGCAGGTTCTGCCCCGGATAGATGACCGAGCGCCAGGAGAGGCCGTTCCAGCCGAGGACGTCAGCGGTGCGCAGTCCGTGACGACCGGCGATGCCGGCGACCGTGTCCCCCGGCTGCACGACGTGCGAGGGCGGGATGTTCTGCGTCGGTGCGACGCGCACCGGAGCGATCCGATGCCGTTCGTGCGGCGCGACCGGCGGTGCGGGCGCGGCGGCGGGTGTCGCCGTCAGAGTGGCGGCGAGGGCGCCGGCCACGGCTGTCTGAAGGATCACGTCAGCCCCCTTTTCGAGCACTTCACGCTGACACGGATGTATAGAGATGTCAACAGAAGTGACAGGTGTGACGAATGTGACGGAAGTGATGGATATGCGCGTCGGGGGCCGAGGTGAGATAGTGGCAACGTGTCTGAGAACGTCGCTGCAACCCCTGACGCCGCCCTCGAGTGGCTGACCATGCCCGACCTCGTCGAGGTGCTCGGCGAGCCCCTCGGCCGCGTGCGTCGTCTGATCGACGAGCACTACCTCGTCGGCTCGCGGCGCAGCGGCGTCTTCGCCGTTCCTGCGGTGTTCATCGTGGACGGCGAGCCGCTGAGCTCCCTGCGCGGGACGATCATCGTCCTGCAGGATGCCGGCTTCTCCGATGACGAACTGATCGACTGGCTGCTCGCCGAGGACGAGACCCTCGGGCGTTCCCCGATCGCCTCTCTGCTCGCCGGGCACAAGAGCGAGGTCCGTCGGCTCGCGCGCACCCTCGCCTGAGCGACCCGTTCAGGAGGAGCGCACGGTCGCCGCTCGGCCGAGATCGCGGAGCTCGCCGACCGCGGCGTCCTCGAGCCGGGCTCCGGAGAGCGCGCGATCGGCCTCTCCGGCGTAGTCGGCGATCATCGTCTCGACCCGTTCGAGGGCTCCGGTCCCGGCGATCGTCTCCTGCAGGAACGAGACCTGCGACGCCGTCAGGTCGGGGTCGCCGAGCATCTCGTCGAGCACCCGCCGGGCGGGTGTGTCCAGCTTCTCCCTGGTGAGCGCGATGAGGACGGTCCGCTTGCCCTCTCGGAGGTCGTCGCCCGCGGGCTTGCCGGTGACGGCGGCATCGCCGAACACACCGAGCACGTCGTCACGCAACTGGAAGGCGAGGCCGAGAGGGTGACCGAAGCGGCGCAGCGCCTCGGTCTGCCCGACGTCGGCGCCGGCGAGGCTCGCTCCCAGGATGAGCGGCTGCTCGATGCTGTAGCGCGCCGACTTCAGCGAGGCCACGCGCAGCGCGCGCTCCGCATGCTCGCGGTCATCGCTGACGCTCCACGCCGACTCCTCGGCGATGTCGAGGAACTGTCCGGTCGTGACATCGCGACGCATGCGCGCGTACTCGGCGCGCACGGTCCGCGCCGCGCCGTGACCGTCGAGCGCCGACTCCAGGAGGTCGTCGCTCCACGCCACGAGGAGATCGCCGAGCAGCACGGAACCGGCGCGCCCGAAGGCAGCGGCGTCGCCCCACCATCCGGCGGAGCGGTGGGAGGCCTCGAGCGCCCGGTGCGCCGCGGGACGGCCCCGGCGGGTGTCGGAGTTGTCGATCAGGTCGTCGTGCACGAGAGCGGCGGACTGGAAGATCTCCAGCGCCGCGCAGAGGTCCCACAGGGCGTCGTCCTCGACGGCGAGACGGTCACGGAACCGGGAGACGGCGCGCCACCCTGCGTGGCAGAAGCGGGCGCGCAGCCTCTTCCCTCCGGAGAGGGTGTCGGACGCCGCATCGAGGAAGGCGGCGGCGTCGTCGCCGTACCCCGCCGACTCCGCTCGCATGCGGTCGAGGAACAGGTCCAGTCGCGCGGCCACGGCGTCGGCGACGGAGGGGGAGGGGGACGGCACGACTCCCAGCATACGTAAAGGATGAGACGCCCGAACCGCTAGCCCCGGGCGCCGCTCGCGCGTAGACTGGAGGGCACCATACCCGAGGGGGACGAGATGCCACTCTCCGAACAGGAGCAACGTCTGCTCGACGAGATGGAACGCCATCTCCTGCACAATGACGCCGACGTCGTGAGCGCGCCGTCGGGCGATCGCACGCTCAGCTATCGCAATCTCGTCTACGGTGCTCTGCTCCTGCTGGCCGGCGTCGGCGGACTGGTCGTCGGTGTCATCCTCGGAGATATCTGGGGCATCGTCGTCGGGGTCATCGGTTTCGCGGCCATGCTCGGCGGCGTCATGCTGGCCGTCACCCCTGTCCGACGGTCCGGACCGGCAGAGCCCCGGACCCGCACCGCTCCGAAGCGGCAGGACTCCTCCTCCTTCATGGACCGCATGAACGATCGATGGGATCGGCGCCAGGACGGCCACTGACCTCCTCCCTTCCTCTCCACCACGAAGCCCGGATGCTGAGCATCCGGGCTTTTTCGTGCCTGTTGGGCATCCGGTCCCCACCGGCCCTCCACCGGCCCTCCACTGGAGCTCCACCTCGCTCCCCCGCGGAATGTCGCGGAAGTAGGGCGAGGTCCGCGGAAGCACAGGGACGATACCCTGGATTCGTCGTAGGAATGTGGAGGAAAGTGGAGTAAAGTGGGGCGCACCTCGAGTTGGCCGGACGGAGAGGGGGTGATGGCCGATGCTGCTGGGCACGCACTCACCGAAGCTGGACGACAAGGGACGGGTCATCCTTCCCGCGAAGTTTCGCGAGGACCTGGGCGGCGGCATCGTCGTCACCCGGGGCCAGGAGCGCTGCCTCTACGTCTTCAGCACGGCCGAGTTCGAGGCGATGCACGAGCGGATCCGTCAGGCCCCGCTCGCCAACAAGCAGGCGCGTGACTTCATGCGCATGTTCCTCTCCGGTGCCAGTGCGGAGATGCCCGACAGCCAGAACCGCATCACCATCCCCGCCCACCTGCGTCAGTACGCGGGTCTTCAGAAGGAGCTCATCGTGACCGGAGTCGGCGCCCACGCCGAGATCTGGGACGCGGAGAGCTGGAACGCGTACCTCGCCGCCGGCGAGGAGTCCTACGCCGAGCTGGAGCAGGAGGTGATTCCGGGACTGTTCTGACCACGGCTGTGATGCCCCGCCGCTCCCGCCCCGACACACTTCCCCGGTGCCGGGTCGAGATGCGGAGGGGGATCAGAGCCGAAGGTCGGACCCGAGAGAGATCATGAACCTCCGCGACATCCACACCCCCGTCCTGCTCGACCGCTGCGTCGAGCTCCTCGCACCTGCCCTCCAGGACGACGGCGCCGTGCTCGTCGATGCCACGCTCGGGATGGGCGGGCACTCGGAGGCGCTGCTCGAGCGGTTCCCCGGCATCCGTCTGATCGGTCTCGACCGTGACACCGACGCGTTGAAGATCGCGGGGGAGCGGCTCGCTCGGTTCCGCGATCGCGTGACCCTCGTCCACACCGTCTACGACGAGATCGGCCTGCACGCGCAAGGGGCGGCCGGAATCCTGTTCGACCTGGGCGTCTCGTCGCTCCAGCTCGATGAGGCCGAACGCGGCTTCGCCTACTCGAAGGACGCTCCGCTCGACATGCGGATGGACCAGACGAAGGGCATCACCGCCGCCGAGGTCATCGCCACCTACAGCGAGGGCAACCTGCGGCGCATCTTCGAGCGGTACGGAGAGGAGAAGCTCTCCGGACGGTATGCGCGCTTCATCATCGACGCCCGTCAGAAGCAGCCGATCACGCGATCGGGCGAACTCGTCGACATCCTCGTGGCCGCCACCCCCGCGGCCGCGCAGCGATCCGGGCACCCGGCGAAGCGCGTGTTCCAGGCCCTCCGGATCGAGGTCAACGCCGAGCTGAACGTCCTCGCGGACGCGATCCCCGCCGCGATGGACGCACTCGCGGTCGGAGGCCGCATCGTCGTGATGTCGTACCAGTCCCTCGAGGACCGGCTGGTCAAGCAGGCCTTCGCGGCCGCCTCCTCCTCGACGGCGCCCGCCGGGCTGCCGGTCGAGCTGCCGGAGCACGCCCCCCGATTCCGCATCCTCACCAAGGGTGCGGAACTCGCCGATGACGAAGAGCGCGCACGCAACCCGCGTGCGATACCGGTGCGCCTGCGCGCCGCCGAGAAGGTGCGGGAGAGCGCATGAGCATGAACGCAGTCCGCAAGCCGACCCTGCCGCTGCAGCCGGTCGCTCCGGAGACGACGCCCGAGCGGCGCCTGCGACCGGTGACGGCGCCCGCACGGCGCCGCAAGCCGAAGCTCGCCTACGCGCTCGTCGCGCTGGGCGGCGCCCTGGCCATCGGTGCGGGGCAGGTCGGGCTCTCGCTGGCCATCACACAGGACTCGTTCACCCTCGCCGGGCTCACGTCCCAGCAGCGCGAACTCGACCTCCGGACCGACGCGCTGCAGGAGGAGCTGACGGGGCTGAGTTCCCCGCAGGTGCTCGCGAGCAGCGCCGCCGACCTCGGCATGGTCGTGGCGGGCGCCCCGTCCTACCTCCGTCTCAGCGACGGCGCCGTCTTCGGGACGGGCGCCGGGGCGGAAGGGGTCTCCACGATCGATCCCAACGGGAAGGCGGCCGTCGGCAACGTCCTCGTCACGGAGGAGACCCCGCCGGCGGAGAACGCCGGGGACGACGCGACCGGCGGTACACCGCCCGCGCAGGACCTGCCGCCCGCCATCACCGACGGCCTGCCCAGCCCCACGACGCACTGACCATCCCCGATCGACGGAGAGATCCCATGACGACACGAGCCACGCGCGGACCGCGGCGACGCACCGTCGTCGCACTGGCGGTCATCCTTTCGATCCTGGTGGCGTTCGTCGTCCGCCTCATCGACATCCAGGTGGTGAGCGCCGACGAGCACGTCAACCAATCCCTCGAGCACATCGGCGACGGCTCGACGATCCCCGGACAGCGGGGATCCATCGTCGACGCCGAGGGCACGGTCCTCGCGTCGAGCGTGATGGTCTACGACGCGCAGCTCAGTCCTCAGGTCATCAGGCTCACGGAGGAGAAGGATCCTGCGCTGCCCTGGGCCGAGGCCTCCGAGAAGATCGCCGCGATCACGGGGGTACCGGGAGACGAGATCCGCAAACGCGTCTCCGATGCCCTCGCCGAGAACCCGAACAGCCAGTACGCACCCCTGAAGACGGGGCTCAACACCGAGCAGTTCATCGCGCTCCGCGACCTCGGCCTGGGGTCGTACCTCGCCCTGACGCCGCGCGAGACCCGGGTCTATCCCAACGGCGCGGTCGCCGGGAACGTGCTGGGCTTCCTCGACAACACCGGGGAAGCCAAGGCCGGCGTCGAGCAGCTCGAGGAATCGTGCCTCGCGCCGATCGATGGGGAGAAGACGTATCGCAAGGGCAAGGACGGCGTCGTGATCCCGGGGAGCGAGTCGGTCACCGATGCCGTCGACGGCGGCACCGTGCAGCTCACGATCAACAGCGACCTGCAGTGGTACCTCCAGCAGATGATCGGCGAGGAGGCCCAGAAGCAGGGCGCGAAGGGCGGAACCGTCACGGTCGTCGAGGTGGGCACCGGCAAGATCCGCGCCGCGGCCGAATGGCCGGCCATGGACCCGAACGACCTGGACTCCTCGACTCCGGAGACCCGCTACAGCCAGATCTTCCACCGCGACTTCGAGCCCGGTTCGACGTTCAAGGCGATCACCGCGGCGGCGGCGATGGAGGGTGCGGGCCTCACCCCGCTCAGCACCGTGACGGCCTCCTCGCGCGAGACCTTCCCGAACGGCGCCGTGGTCAACGACGCGTTCAGCCACCCGGCCTACAACTACACGCTCGCGGGCGGACTGATCGACTCCTCCAACACCGCGCTGTCGAAGTTCGGCACGATGGTCGCCCCCGAGGTCCGCTACGACTACCTGCAGCGCTTCGGGGTCGGGCAGAAGACCCTGGACTTCCCCTCCGAAGTGGGAGGCATCCTGCACCCGGTGAGCGACTGGGACAGCCAGTCCCTCTACACGACGACGTTCGGCCAGTACTTCACGGTGACGGCCCCGCAGCTCGCCGGCGCGTACCAGGCCATCGCCAACGGCGGGGAGAAGATCGACCTGTCGATGGTGGAGTCCTGCACGGCGCCCGACGGGACGGTCACGGAGACGCCGAAGCCGAAGCACGAGCAGATCGTGAAGGAGCAGACCGCCGCCGATCTGACCCGCATGCTCGAGAACGTCGCCGTGCAGGGCGGGAACGCCGATCGCATCCAGGTTCCCGGATACCGCGTGACCAGCAAGACCGGTACCGCGCAGGTCTCGGACGGCAAGGGCGGCTACAAGGCAGGCGTGTACTACACGAGCATGGTGGGCTTCGCGCCCGTCGACGACCCGCAGTACGTCGTCGTGGTCACCCTCGACGAGCCGACTAAGGTTGTATCGTCCGCGGCCACCGCTTCCGCCTTCCAGAAGGCGATGACGCAGGTGATGAAGACCTATCGCGTGATGCCGTCCTCTGTCCCGATGGACGCGCTCCTCCCCAAGTTCGGATAGCCGGCGAGAGCCGCGCATGGAGATGACATGATCGCCCTGACGCTCGCTGAGATCGCCGCCGCCATCGGTGGTGAACTGCGCGTGGCCGGAGAGCACACGCCGGAGACGGTGGTCGACGGGATCGTCGACACCGATTCGCGCACCATGGAGGCCGGGTCGATCTTCGTCGCCAAGCCCGGCGCCGAGACCGACGGGCACCGCTTCGTCGGTGCCGCCGCCGAAGCCGGTGCGGTCCTGGCGATCGTCGAGCACCCCGTCGACGTCGATGTCTCGCAGATCGTCGTGTCCGATGCCGTGGTCGCCCTCGGCGAGCTGGCGCGCGAGGTCGTGGCGCGCGTGCGCGCCGGGGGGAACCTGCGCATCGTCGGCATCACCGGCTCGAACGGCAAGACGACCACCAAGAACTTCCTCGCCCGCATCCTCGAGGACGAGGGCGAGACCGTCGCCCCGGTGAAGTCCTTCAACAACGAGGTCGGCGCCCCGGTGACGATGCTCCGCGTCACGCACGACACCCGATTCCTGGTGAGCGAGTTCGGGGCCGCCGCGCCGGGCAGCATCGCGCGGCTCGCCGGTCTCGTCGAGCCGGACCTGGTGGTCGTGCTGATGGTCGGCATGGCGCACGCGGGCGGCTTCGGCGGCATCGAGGCCACGGCGAAGGCCAAGTCCGAGCTCGTCGCCGCGGCCCGCGTGCCCGGCATCGCCGTGCTCAACGCGGACGACGCCCGGGTGTGGGCGATGCGCGAGCTCGCGGAGAGCCGCGGCCTCCGGGTCGTCGGCTTCGGCCAGTCGGCTGCGGCTGTCGTGCACGCGCGGGAGATCGAGGTCTCGGCCTCCGGCACGCAGTGCGTGATCGAGGTCGCAGGGGAGCGGCTGCCACTGCGCCTGCGCGTCCTCGGCGCCCACCACGTCAGCAACGCCCTCGCCGCGATCACCGCCGCCGTCGAGCTCGGCGTGGCCCCGGCCGATGCCGTCTCCCGGTTGGAGACCGTCGAGATCGCCGAGCGGTGGCGCATGCAGCCGCTGGGCAACGACCGCGTCCGCATCATCAACGACGCGTACAACGCCAGTCCCGACTCGATGGCGGCCGCCCTGCGGACCCTCGCCCAGATCACCGGCCCCGACGAGCGCACGGTCGCCGTCCTCGGCGCGATGAGCGAGCTCGGCGAGAGCGCAGGGGAGGAGCACGATCGCATCGGCCTCCTCGCCGTGCGTCTCAACATCCGACGCATCGTCGTCGTCGGCCCGGAGGCACGGCGGCTCTACCTCGCCGCCGTCGGCGAGGGGTCATGGGACAGCGAAGCCGTGCATCTGCCGGACCAGGACGCTGCGTTCGAGTACCTCCGTACCGAGCTGCGTGACGGAGACCGGGTCCTGGTGAAGTCGTCCAACTCCGTGGGCCTCCGGCATCTCGGCGATCGTCTGGGAGAATTGTTCTCGTGAGGTCCCTCATCATGGCGGCGGCCATCTCGCTCGCCTTCACTCTCTTCCTGACTCCCGTCTTCCTCCGGCTCTTCCGCAAGTGGGGCTGGGGGCAGGTCATCCGTACCCCGGAGGCTGCGGGCAACCCGAGCCACGAGGCGAAGCGCGGCACCCCGACCATGGGTGGTGTCATCTTCATCCTCGGCTCGATCGTGGGCTACTTCACCGGGGTCCTCGTCAGCGGCGAGACGCCGGCGCTGTCCGCCATCCTGGTGATCTGGCTCATGGTCGGCTTCGGTGTGGTCGGATTCATCGACGACTACATGAAGGTGCGCAGCCAGCGCAGCCTCGGGCTGTCGGGGTGGCGGAAGGTGATCGGTCAGCTCATCGTCGTGATCCCCTTCGGCATCGTGGCACTGAACTTCCCGAACAAGTGGGGGCAGACGCCGGCCAGTGCGTCGATCTCCCTCTTCCGGGACATCACCTGGCTGAACCTCTTCGCGTTCGGCGTCATCCTGGGCTGGATCCTCTACCTCGCCTGGATCTCGATCATCGGGGTCGCGACCTCCAACAGCGTCAACCTCACCGACGGCCTCGACGGCCTCGCCGCCGGCGCGGGCGTGATCGTCGTCGGCGCCTACAGCCTCATCGCGTTCTGGCAGTTCAAGCAGCCCTGCATCGGCGGTGATCCGGGCTCGCTCGGCGGCTGTTACGAGGTGCGCGACCCGTTCAACCTCGCCATCATCTCGGCCTCTTTCGCCGCCAGCCTCATCGGGTTCCTGTGGTGGAACGCGCCCAAGGCGAAGGTGTTCATGGGAGACGTGGGCTCGATGGCCATCGGTGGCGTCATCACCGCGATGGCGGTCATGACCCGCACCGAACTGCTGCTCCTCATCATCGCCGGCGTCTTCGTGCTCGCCTCCGGATCCGTGATCCTGCAGCGCGCCTACTTCAAGATCACCCGCGGCAAGCGGCTGTTCCTGATGAGCCCGTTCCACCACCACCTCGAGATGCGGGGCTGGTCGGAGGTCACCATCGTGGTGCGCATGTGGATCATCGCGGGTCTTCTCGCGGTGTCGGCCGTCGGGCTCTTCTACGTCGAATGGCTGACCCGTGTCGGCTGAGCGTCTGGCCGGGCTGACGAGCTGGCACGCAGACTGGAGCGGCCTGCGCGTCGCCGTCCTCGGCCTCTCCATGACCGGCTTCTCCGTGGCCGACACCCTCGCCGAGCTCGGTGCCGACGTCCTCGTGCTCAGCGAGTCCGCGGAGGAGGAGTACGCCCGCCTGCTCCCCGTCATCGGTGCCCGGTTGGAGCTCGGTCCGCTGGACGCCGTGCCCGAGGCGCTGAGGGCGTTCGGGCCCGAGGTCGTCATCGCGTCCCCTGGCTTCGCCCCGGCGCACCCGGTCATCCGTTGGGTTCAGGACGAGGGCATTGCGCTCTGGGGTGACGTCGAGCTCGCCTGGCGGGTGCGCGACAAGGTCCTCCGCGCGGACGGCACGCCGGCGGACTGGGTGCTCATCACCGGGACCAACGGCAAGACGACGACGACCCAGCTCACGGCGACGCTGCTCGTCGCCGGTGGCCTGCGCGCCGCGCCGTGCGGCAACATCGGCGTCCCCGTGCTCGACGCGGTCCGCGACCCCGCCGGCTTCGACGTGCTCGTCGTCGAGCTCTCCAGCCACCAGCTCTGGTACCTCGGACTGTCGCGTTCGGAGGGGGAGCTGTTCCCGCACGCCGCAGTCTGCCTGAACCTCGCCGACGATCATCTCGTCTGGCATGGCAGCGCTCAGGCTTACCGGGACGCGAAGGCGCTGGTGTACCGCAACACGCGGGTCGCCTGCGTCTACAACAAGGCCGACGAGGCGACGCGCCGGATGGTCGAGGAGGCCGACGTCGTCGAGGGCGCCCGCGCCATCGGCTTCGATCTCGGCATCCCCGGCCCGAGCGATCTCGGCGTCGTGGAGGGGCTGCTCGTCGACCGGGCGTTCCTCGACGATCGAGCCCGCAGCGCCCTGGAACTGACCACGGTCGCCGACCTGGAGGCCGCAGGGCTGTCGGCACCGCACATCGTTCAGAACATCCTGGCCGCCAGTGCCCTCGCCCGTTCTCTCGGGGTCGAGCCCGAGGCCATCCACGGGGCGCTGCAGACCTTCCGCCTGGACGCGCACCGCATCGAGGTGGTCGCGCGCCACGCCGGCATCACCTGGGTCGACGACTCCAAGGCGACGAACCCGCACGCGGCCGCGTCGTCACTGCGCGCGTACCCCGGTGCGGTGTGGGTCGTCGGCGGTGATCTCAAGGGCGTCGACATCGCCGATCTCGTCGCGGACGCGGGCTCCACCGCGCGCGCGGCGGTCGTCATCGGAGCGGACCGCACAGCCGTCGTCGCGGCATTCGAGCGACACGCGCCGACGGTGCCGGTCTTCGAGGTCGAAGCTGGCGACACTGGACAGGTCATGAACCGCGTCGTGGAGATCGCGGCGGGGATCGTCGACGGGGAGGGCACTGTGCTCCTCGCTCCCGCCGCCGCGTCCTTCGACCAGTTCTCCAGCTATGCGGATCGCGGCCACCGCTTCGCCGAAGCGGTGCGGGAGTGGATCGATCGGGGGAGCGCCGATGACGCAGGTGGCTCGCCCTCCGCGGTCTGAGTCGGGTGGCCTCGCCGCGCGGGTCTCGCTCGGACGCCGGTTCACCCCGGTGTCGACCGAGTTCCTGCTGATCGCGTCGACCGCCCTGCTCCTGACGATCTTCGGTCTCGTGATGGTGCTGTCCGCGACGAGCGCGACGGCGGTGGCCAAGGCGCAGAACCCGTTGGACGGCGCTCTCCGGCAAGGTGTGTTCGCCCTGCTCGGTATCCCGATGATGTTCCTCATCAGCCGCTTCCCTGTGGCGTTCCTCAAGCGAATGGCCTGGCCGGCGCTGTTCGGAGCCATCGCCCTCCAGCTCCTCGTGTTCACACCGCTCGGCATCGCCGACGGCGGAAACCGGAACTGGATCCAGGTGGCGGGTTTCCAGATGCAGCCGTCCGAGTTCCTCAAGCTGGCCCTCGCCCTGTGGATCGCCGCGGTCCTGCTGCGCAAGCAGACCATGCTCGGGACCTGGCATCACGTCTTCATCCCCGTGATCCCGGTCGGGGCGCTGGCCATCGGCACCGTCCTCGCCGGCAAGGACCTCGGGACCGCGATGGTGATGGTCCTCATCCTGCTCGGCTGTCTCTTCTTCTCGGGCGTGAAGCTGCGCCTCTTCATCATCCCGATGATCCTGGGCGTGGTCGCGGTGCTCGCCTACGCGCTCTCCAGCGAGGACCGCATGCGTCGCATCACCGCGACGTGCGATGACATGGCGCTGTACTACACCGACTGCTACCAGTCGATCCATGGCATCTGGGGCATGGCCTCCGGCGGGATCTTCGGACTCGGCCTCGGCAACTCCCAGGAGAAGTACGGCTGGCTCCCCGCCGCGGGCAACGACTTCATCTTCGCGATCGTCGGCGAGGAGCTCGGGCTGATCGGCTGCATCGTCGTCCTCGCCCTGTTCACGTTCTTCACGGTCGGTGCGTTCCATGTGATCCGTAAGACGTCGGATCCCTTCATCCGCGTCGCCGCGGGTGGGATCACGGTCTGGATCGTCGGTCAGGCCGTCCTGAACGTCGGCGTCGTCATCGGCGTGTTCCCGGTGATGGGTGTGCCCCTGCCGTTCATGTCCCAGGGGGGAACGGCACTCTTCGCCGTGCTCGTCGCCTGCGGCGTCCTGCTGGCCTTCGCGCGGACCATCCCGGTCGCCGAGAAGCAGTCAGCCGAGCGGGGTAGGGTCGCGAGGTGACTTCGTACCTCCTCGCCGGCGGTGGCACCGCCGGCCATGTCAATCCGTTGCTCGCGGTCGCCGATGCGCTGCGTGAGCGTGACCCGTCGGCGACGATCCTCGTGCTCGGCACGGCGGAGGGCCTGGAGTCCCGTCTCGTCCCCGAGCGTGGTTACGAGCTGCTCATCGTCGACAAGGTGCCGTTCCCGCGGCGCCCGAACGCGCAGGCCGCCGCGTTCCCCGCGCGGTTCCGCCGGGCGATCGCCCAGGTGCGTGCGCACATCCGGCAGCACGGGATCGACATCGTGGTGGGCTTCGGCGGCTACGCCTCCGCACCCGCCTACGTCGCCGCGCGTCGCGAGCGCGTGCCCTTCGTCGTCCACGAGGCCAATGCGAAGCCCGGGCTGGCGAACGTGCTCGGTGCCCGTGCGGCCGCGGGTGTGGGAGTCGCGTTCGCCGGGACGCCGCTCCGCGGGAGCGAGGTGGTCGGCATGCCGCTGCGGCGCGAGGTCATCACGCTCGACCGGGCGGCTCGACGCGCCGAGGCCGCCGAGTACTTCGGGCTCGACGCCGATCGTCCTGTCCTTCTCGTCTTCGGCGGCTCGCTCGGAGCGCAGCGGTTGAACGACGCCCTGGCGGACTCCTGGCGCGACATCCTCGCCGCCGGTTGGCAGCTGCTGCATGTCACCGGGGAGCGCAGCGACCTGCCGGATCCTGGAGTGCCCGGGTACGCCCTCCGCCGGTACATCGACCGCATGGACCTCGCGTTCGCGCTGGCCGATCTCATCGTGTCGCGTTCGGGGTCGGCCACCGTGAGCGAGATCAGCGCGCTCGGGATTCCCGCGCTGTACGTGCCGTACTCGGTGGGCAACGGAGAGCAGCGGTTGAACGCAGGATCCGCCGTGGCCGCCGGTGCCGCTCAGCTCCTCGATGACGCGACCTTCGACGGCGATGCGGTCCGACGTATCGTGGTGCCGCTGCTCGGCGACCGTGACCGCATCCGGCGGATGGCGGAGGCGGCGGAGACCGCGGGCACCCGCACCGGCACCGAGAACGTCGTCGCGATGATCGACCGTGCCCTCGGTGCGGCGTGACGCCGCCGTCCGGACGAGAACGAAAAGTAGACTGAAGCGGACATGATCAGACCCGACCTCTCCCTCCCCATCCCCGACACGATCACCTCCGCGCACTTCATCGGCATCGGTGGATCCGGGATGAGCGGACTCGCGAAGATGTTCCTCGACGCGGGCATCCGTGTCTCCGGCAGCGACCGCGCCGACAGCGACAACCTACGGGCGCTGGCCGCCGCGGGGGCGACCGTCCACGTCGGTCATGACGCCGCCCACCTCGGCGACGCCGACACGGTCGTGCACACCGGTGCCATCTGGCCGGAGAACCCCGAGTTCGTCACCGCCAAGGAGCGCGGCCTCCACGTCATCCACCGCTCTCAGGCCCTGCACTGGCTGATCGGCACCCGACGCCTCGTCTCGGTGGCCGGCGCCCACGGCAAGACCACCTCGACGGGCATGATCGTCACGGCTCTGCGCGCGCTCGGCGCCGATCCGCACTTCGTCAACGGCGGCGTGATCGAGCAGCTCGGCACCTCCAGCGCGACCGGGAACGGCGACCTGTTCGTCATCGAGGCCGACGAGTCGGACGGGACCTTCCTCCTCTACGACACCGCGGTCGCGCTCATCACGAACGTCGACCCCGATCATCTCGATCACTACGGCTCCGATGAGGCCTTCCACGACGCCTTCGTGCGCTTCGCGGACGCGGCATCCGAGGCGGTCGTCATCTCCAGCGACGACCCCGGCGCGCTCCGCGTGCTGGCCGGGTTGTCGCACCCGCGCATCCTCACGTTCGGGCAGGCCGAGGACGCCGACGTCCGCGTCAGCGAGATCGTCACCTCGGGCCCCGTCGCCGCCGCCGTCTCGCACGGCGGCGAGACCGAGCGCATGCAGCTCGCGGTCCCCGGCGTGCACAACGCGATCAACGCGACCGGCGCCGTCGCCGTCCTCCTCGCGCTCGGCCACCCGCTCCGCGACGCCGTACGTGCCGTCGAGGGCTTCGCGGGGACGATCCGTCGTCTCGAGCGCCACGGCGAGGAGCGCGGGGTCACCGTCTACGACGACTACTCGCACCACCCGACCGAGGTGCGTGCGGCGCTCGAGGCCATGCGCAGCATCGCCGGGTCCGGCCGGCTGATCGCCATCCAGCAGCCGCACACGTATTCGCGGACGCAGCACATGTACCAGGAGTTCGCAGACGTCCTGGAGGAGCTCGCCGACCACACCGTGATGCTGGACGTCTACGGTGCCAGGGAGGACCCGGTGCCCGGCGTGACCGGCGAGCTGGTGAGCGGGGCGTTCGACGACCCGTCCCGAGTGCACTTCGTCGCCGACTGGCAGGAAGCGGCCGACTACACGGCGTCTGTCGCGAAGGACGGCGACTTCGTCGTGACTCTCGGCTGCGGCAACGTCTACCAGATCATCCCGCAGGTGCTGGAGTCGCTGCGCCGGACCCACGGGGCGTAGCCCATGCGCCGGCCGCCCCCGCTCCCGAGCGCTCCGGACACTCCGGGGGAGACGGACGTCGCCTCCGAGCGGATCCTCCGCCGGCGTCCCGCGCCTCAGGCGGCTCCGGACGAGGGTGCCGTCGCCGCGCCCGTCGAGCCCGACGACGCGGAGACGGAGGAGGAAGCGGGCCCTCGTTCCTCGATGGACGTCTGGCGCGCGGCACGCGCCCGCCGCAAGGCGCTCAGGGCGGAGATCCGTCGGTTCACCCACCGATCGCGGCGGCGCCGCATCGTCTGGCTGAGCGCTGTGGGGGCCGTCGTGCTGCTGATCGGGGGGAGTGTCGCTGCCGCTTACAGCCCGCTCTTCGCCGTGCAGCGCATCACGGTCACCGGCACCACGACGATCGATCCCGCGGTGATCGAGGGGGCCCTGGCGGATCAGCTCGGGACGCCCCTCGCCCTGGTCGACACGAGCGAGGTCAAGGCGGCGCTGCTGACGTTCCCGCTCATCGAGACCTATGCCCTGGAGGCTCGACCGCCGCACGATCTGACCGTGCGCATCGTGGAGCGCACGCCGATCGGGGTCGTCGAGTCGGGTGCCGGCTTCACTCTCGTGGATGCCGCAGGTGTCGCCCTCTCGACGACGGCGGAACGCCCGGCAGGGCAGCCGCTGGTGGAGGTCGAGGGGGGAATGGACTCGCCGGCGTTCCGCAGCGCGGGACTCGTGGTCCGCGCTCTCCCTGCCGACATCCGCAGTGCGCTGACCGGCGTCCGCGCCTCGACGGCGGACGACGTGACCTTGACCCTCGACTCGGGCCTCACGGTCGTGTGGGGGAGCCAGGAGGACTCCGGGTTGAAGGCGCTCGCGCTCTCCGCCGCGCTCGTGAAGAACCCCGACGCCTCGTCGATCGACGTCACCTCACCCGACGTCGCGGTGGTCGGCTGATCTGTTTCGACGGGAATGGCGCGACACGCCCATGTCGCTGCGCGCGCAGGGGCAGGCGGCGCTTACCTTCGATCTGAGAGAACGCAATACCGGGAAATACTTTACACCTCTAGTTGAGGTTTAAGGTTCGCCCCTTCCAGGCTCTACTAATCGGAGGCCGGCCATGAGCCAGAACCAGAACTACCTCGCCGTGATCAAGGTCGTCGGCGTCGGCGGTGGCGGCGTCAACGCCGTCAACCGCATGATCGAGCTCGGTCTCCGCGGAGTCGAGTTCATCGCCGTCAACACCGACGCCCAGGCGCTGCTCATGAGCGACGCCGACGTCAAGCTCGACGTGGGCCGTGAGCTCACCCGCGGGCTCGGCGCCGGAGCGGACCCGGAGGTGGGCCGCCGCGCGGCCGAGGACCACGCGGAGGAGATCGAGCAGGCGCTGACCGGCGCCGACATGGTCTTCGTCACCGCGGGTGAGGGCGGCGGCACGGGAACCGGCGGTGCCCCGGTGGTCGCCCGTATCGCGAAGTCGATCGGTGCCCTGACCATCGGTGTCGTCACGAAGCCGTTCTCCTTCGAAGGTCGCCGCCGCCAGAGCCAGGCCGAGGCAGGCGTCGCGAAGCTGAAGGAAGAGGTCGACACCCTCATCGTCGTCCCGAACGACCGTCTGCTCGAGATCAGCGACCGCGGCATCTCGATGATCGAGGCGTTCGCGACCGCCGACCAGGTGCTCCTCGCCGGTGTGCAGGGCATCACGGACCTCATCACGACCCCTGGTCTCATCAACCTCGACTTCGCCGACGTGAAGTCGGTCATGCAGGGAGCAGGGTCCGCGCTGATGGGCATCGGGTCGGCGCGCGGCGCCGACCGCGCGATCAAGGCCGCCGAGCTCGCCGTCGAGTCGCCGCTGCTCGAGGCCTCGATCGAGGGTGCGCACGGTGTGCTGCTGTCGATTCAGGGTGGCTCGAACCTCGGCATCTTCGAGATCCACGATGCGGCTGACCTCGTCAAGGAGGCTGCGCACCCGGAGGCCAACATCATCTTCGGTACCGTCATCGACGACACGCTGGGCGACGAGGTCCGAGTGACGGTCATCGCCGCCGGCTTCGATGGCGGCGAGCCCTCGCTGCGGCTGGACCCGATGGTCGTATCGCGTCCTTCGACCGCGTCGCTTCCCGAGGTGGCGCTGTCGGAGACCACCGAGCCCGCGACGGAGAAGAGCGCGCCGGAGCCCACCGCGGCGCCGTCGGCGCCTCGCACCCCCGCGACGAGCATCGAGCCGGCCTTCGCCGACGACGACATCGACATCCCCGAATTCCTGAAGTGACGATGCCGGTCGGCGCTTCGGTGCCATCGGACCTGGCCGCGCGGCTGTCGGCGATCGACGAGAGGATCGCCGACGCCGCGCGTGCCGCCGGCCGTTCGCCGGCGGAGATCACCCGGATCGTCGTCACGAAGTTCCACCCCGCCTCCCTGGTGCGCGATCTGCACGCCCTCGGAGTGCAGACGGTGGGGGAGAACCGACAGCAGGAGCTCACCGCCAAGGAGACCGAGCTCGCCGGTCTCGACCTCGAGTGGCACTTCATCGGGCAGGGCCAGACGAACAAGGCCTCCGCGATCAGGCGGAGTGCCGACGTGGTCCACTCCGTCGACCGTGACCGCTTCGCCGACGCCCTGCACCGAGCCGCCGTGGACGACGACGTGCTCGACGTGCTCGTGCAGGTGAATCTGACGGAGGACGAAGGGCGCGGAGGCGTCGCCCCGGCCTCCGCGGTGGCGTTGGCCGAGCACGTGCTCACCCTGCCTTCACTGCGCCTCCGCGGCGTCATGGCGGTGGCTCCTCTCGATGAGGAGCCCACGGCCGCCTTCGACCGCCTGCGGCGGATCGCCGACGACGTGCGATCGGTCGCCCACGAGGCGACCTGGATCTCCGCCGGGATGACCGGCGATTTCGCCGAGGCGATCGCCGCCGGCGCGACACACCTGCGGATCGGTTCCGCAATCACGGGCCCGCGCCCCGCCCGGGGCTAACCTGTGACAAGACCAGCCCGAAACGTTCGAACCGGAGGACACGATGGGTAACCCGCTGAAGAAGACCATGGTGTATCTCGGCCTCGCCGATGAGGAAGAGGTCTACGAGGAGGAGACGCCGGCGCCCGCCCGTGCCCAGCGCGAGCGTGAGCGTGACCGCGAAGAGCCGGCTCCGGCTCCCGTCACGCCGCTCCGTCGTCCCGTCGCCGTCCGCCAGCCCGCAGCAGGAGCCGTGAACGAGATCCTCACCGTCCACCCGAAGCAGTACCGCGACGCCCAGCTGATCGCGGAGAGCTTCCGCGAGGGCGTCCCGGTCATCATCAACCTCTCCCAGATGAGCGACGCCGATGCGCGCCGCCTCATCGACTTCGCGAGCGGTCTCTCCCTCGGCCTCTACGGTCGCATCGAGCGGGTGACCTCGAAGGTCTTCCTGCTGTCGCCGGAGAACATCGCGGTGTCGGGTCACGGGGGCATCGCGCACGCAGACGCCGAGTCTGCGGGCTTCGACCACTCCTAGACCGTGCAGCTGGTCTCGGTCCTCGCCAGCATCGTCCATCTGATGCTGCTGGTGTACATCCTCGTGCTCTTCGCGCGGCTTATCCTCGACTACATCCCGATGTTCAATCGGGAGTGGCGTCCGAAGGGTTTCGGCCTCGTGGCCGCTGAAGCGGTCTACACCGTCACAGATCCGCCCATCCGGTTCTTCCGGCGGATCATCCCTCCGCTGCGCATCGGCCAGCTGTCGCTGGATTTCGGCTTCGCGCTGACCCTGCTGGTCGTGCTGATCCTGATGAACATCGTCCGGTTGTTCATCCGCTGACCACCCCGCGTGTCGCACCGGGGAACCGCCGCGAGTTGTCCGAGCCTGGGTGTCGTGGCATCGCGACGCCAAGGCTCGGGGGCTATGCTGGCACCCAGGTGCGCGCCCCGGGTTCGCGCCACATCACGAACACGCCATACATCGGTACTGGCAATCGAACTCATCGAAAGAGGAGCCACCCATGGCACTTACCCCGGATGACGTCGTCACCAAGCAGTTCCAGCACGTCCGCTTCAAGGACGGCTTCGACCCGGACGAGGTCGACGACTTCCTCGACGAGATCGTCATCGAGTGGCGCAAGGCCCTCGAGGAGAACGCCGAGCTGAAGGCGAAGCTCGCCGCGTACGAGTCGGGTTCCACCCCTGCTCCCGCCGCTGCCGAGCCGGCTGCCGCCACTCCCGCTCCGGCCCCCGCGGTCGAGGCACCCGCTGCCGACGCCGCACCGACCGGCTCCGCGACCGCCACCGCCGGCATCATCGAGCTCGCGCAGCGTCTGCACGACGAGCACGTCGCCGAGGGTGAGGCGAAGCGCAACCAGCTCATCTCCGAGGCCGAGGCCGAGGTCGCCCGCATCCGCACGGAGGCCGAGGCGAAGCAGCGCGAGGAGACCGCACGTCTCGAGCGCGAGCGCAACACGCTGGAGGCCCGCATCACCGAGCTGCGCAACTTCGAGCGCGACTACCGCTCGCAGCTCCGCGGCTACATCGAGGGCCAGCTCCGCGAGCTCGACGAGAAGTCGGCGTCCACGGACTCCACCCCGGTCTCCGCGATCGGCCTGTAAGGCGCCCTCTTGTCAGGACGTCGTCCCCTTCGTCGGTCGGCGGCCGGTGCGATCGTTGCGATTCTCGCAGCGGTCGTGCTGGCCGCCGATCAGTTTGTGAAGTACCTCACGATCGAGAACCTGCCGCTGCACGAGGCGGTCCCGGTTCTCGGAGAGTTCCTGCAGCTCTACTACGTGCGCAATCCCGGCGCGGCGTTCTCCCTCGGCTCCGGCGTGACCTGGATCTTCACGATCGCTCTCGCCGTGGTGGCGGGTGTCATCGTCTGGAAGGCGTTCGGGCTGCGTTCGCGCCTCTGGGCGGTCGTCCTCGGCTGCCTGCTCGGCGGCGTGCTGGGCAATCTGTCGGACCGACTGTTCCGCGAGCCCGGTTTTCCCGTCGGCCACGTGGTCGACATGATCTCCATGCCGTGGATGATGCCGGCCATCTTCAACGTCGCCGACATCTTCATCGTCACCGGGATGATCTCGGTCGCCTTGCTTGTCGTGTTCGGACTGCGCTTCGACGGCACGCGGGAGAAGGACCACGCCCCGGTCGAGACCGACGAGGACGCCGAGGCGGCCGCCGCGTCCGAGGGGCGCTGAGCGTGGAGTCCCGGTCGCTGCCCGTCCCGGACGGGCTCGATGGCACGCGCGTCGACGCCGCCCTCGCCAAGCTCCTCGGGTTCTCGCGGACCTTCGCGGCCGAGGTGGCCGGATCGGGCGGCGTCCGCCTGGACGGCGTCACCCTCGACAAGTCGGACCGCCTGCGTGGCGGTGCCTGGCTCGACGTCGAGTGGGAGCCGAAGGAGGGGCCGAAGATCGTCCCGATCGCGGTGCCCGAGCTCGGCATCGTGTACGACGACGACGACATCGTCGTCGTCGACAAGCCGACCGGCGTCGCCGCCCATCCCTCGCTCGGGTGGGAGGGCCCCACGGTCGTCGGTGCTCTCGCCGCCGCCGGGTTCCGCGTCGCCACGAGCGGCGCGCCGGAGCGTCAAGGCGTCGTGCACCGGCTGGACGTGGGGACGAGCGGGCTCATGGTCGTCGCCAAGAGCGAGGCCGCCTACACCGCGCTGAAGAGAGCGTTCAAGGAGCGCACGGTCGAGAAGATCTATCACGCGGTGGTGCAGGGGCATCCGGACCCGCTCGTGGGTACGATCGACGCCCCGATCGGTCGGCACCCGAACCACTCCTGGAAGTTCGCGGTCGTCCCGGACGGCAAGCCCTCCGTGACGCACTACGAGACCCTCGAGGCGTTCCCCGGTGCCTCCCTGCTCGAGATCCACCTGGAGACGGGCCGCACCCACCAGATCCGCGTGCACATGGCCGCGCACCGCCACCCGTGTGTCGGCGATCCGCTGTACGGTGCCGACCCGACGCTGTCCGCCCGGCTCGGTCTCACCCGGCAGTGGCTGCACGCGCATCAGCTCGCCTTCGCGCATCCGACGACGGGGGACTGGGTGCAGTTCACCTCGCCCTATCCGGACGACTTCCAGCACGCACTGGACGTGCTCCGCGGAGAATAGGTCCCGCGGAACGTCGCTTCCGCGGTGTCGGTGGTCTCCGCCACACTGACCGCATGAGCATCGTGGTGCGTCCGGCGACGGTCTTCGACGACGTCGCGGCGGTGGTGGGACCGAAGAAGCCGACGTCGAACGTCTGCTTCTGTCTGAGCTACCGGATCGGCAACAAGGAGAACGTCTCCCTGCGCGGTCCCGCGCGTGCCGACCGGGTGCGCGAGCTCTGCCACCAGGATCCCCCTCCCGGTGTGCTCGCCTACCTCGACGACGAGCCGGTCGGCTGGGCGGCGCTGCACCCTCGACGCGACACGAGTTTCGCGCGCAACCGCCTCATCCCGCACCTCGACGACCTCGACGTGTGGTCGCTGTGGTGCTTCCGAGTCCGGCCGGGGCACCGCAAGCAGGGCGTGTCGCATGCGCTCATCGAGGGAGCCGTCGCCTACGCCAGAGAGCGCGGCGCCCCCGCCGTCGAGGGGTACCCGGTCGACAACGCCGGGGCGAAGGTGAACCTGACGATGGCGTACGTGGGCACGCGGCGTCTCTTCGAGAGCGCGGGATTCCGCAAGGTCGCGGACACGGGCTCGGTGCTCGACGGGTTCCCCCGCGTGCTCGTGCGGCTGGACCTCCGCGAGGACGCGTGAACCGGGTTCCGCGGCGCGCTCGCTGGGGGAGCGCGACGCATGCCGGTGTCCGGGGCCGAACGTAGACTCGAAGCATGGCATCCGACTCCTTCGTCCACCTGCACGTGCACAGCGAGTACTCGATGCTCGACGGGGCCGCGAAGATCAACGCGATGACCCAGGCGGCCGCCGATTACGGCATGCCGGCGATCGCGGTGACGGACCACGGGAACACCTTCGCGGCGTTCGAGTTCTACAACGCCGCGCGCAACGCCGGCATCAAACCCATCGTCGGTCTCGAGGCCTACGTCACCCCGGGCACGCACCGCAGCGACAAGACCCGGGTGCAGTGGGGCTCGGCGGACCAGCGCAGCGACGACGTCTCGGGTTCGGGCGCCTACACCCACATGACCATGTGGAGCCAGAGCACCGAGGGCATGCACAACCTCTTCCGGCTGAGCTCGCTGTCGAGCATGGAGGGCTACTACTTCAAGCCCCGCATGGACCGCGAGCTGCTCCAGACGTACGGCAAGGGTCTCATCGCCACGACGGGGTGCCCGTCGGGGGAGGTGCAGACCCGGCTCCGGCTCGGCCAGTACGACGCCGCCAGGGCCGCGGCGGCGGAGTTCCAGGACATCTTCGGCAAGGAGAACTACTTCGCCGAGATCATGGACCACGGTCTCTCCATCGAGCGCCGTGTCATGACCGACCTGCTGCGGCTCGCGAAAGACCTCGGCATCCCGCTCGTGGCCACCAACGACTCGCACTACACCCACCAGCACGAGGCCGACGCCCACGCCGCCCTGCTGTGCGTGCAGTCCGGCTCCACGCTCGACGACCCGAACCGCTTCAAGTTCGACGGCGACGGCTACTACATCAAGACCGCCGCCGAGATGCGGCAGCTCTTCCGGGACCACCCGGAGGCCTGCGACAACACGCTCCTGATCGCCGAGCGCTGCGAGGTCGAGTTCAACACCTCGGCGAACTACATGCCGCGGTTCCCGGTCCCGGACGGCGAGACCGAGGACAGCTGGCTGATCAAGGAGGTCGAGAAGGGCCTCCACTACCGGTACCCCAGCGGCATCCCGGACAAGGTGCGCAAGCAGGCCGAGTACGAGACCGGGATCATCCTGCAGATGGGCTTCCCCGGCTACTTCCTCGTCGTCGCCGACTTCATCAACTGGGCGAAGGACAACGGCATCCGCGTCGGCCCGGGTCGTGGCTCCGGTGCCGGCTCGATGGTCGCCTACGCGATGAAGATCACGGATCTCGATCCCCTCGAGCACGGTCTGATCTTCGAGCGCTTCCTCAACCCCGACCGCGTCTCGATGCCCGACTTCGACGTCGACTTCGACGATCGTCGCCGCGGCGAGGTCATCGAGTACGTGACCCGGAAGTACGGCTCCGAGCGCGTCGCGCAGATCGTCACCTACGGCACGATCAAGTCGAAGCAGGCCCTCAAGGACGCCGGTCGCGTGCTCGGGTTCCCGTTCAGCATGGGGGAGCGGCTCACCAAGGCGATGCCCCCGGCGGTGATGGGCAAGGACATGCCGCTGGACGGCATGTTCGATTCCGCGCACCCCCGCTACAAGGAGGCCAGCGAGTTCCGCGCCCTCATCGAGACCGATCCGGAGGCGAAGACCGTCTTCGACCGGGCTCTCGGGCTCGAGGGG
The DNA here is from genome assembly GCF_058140415.1 of Microbacterium sp. C-MGS6. Classification (NCBI taxonomy): domain Bacteria; kingdom Bacillati; phylum Actinomycetota; class Actinomycetes; order Micrococcales; family Microbacteriaceae; genus Microbacterium; species Microbacterium sp. C-MGS6. Next base: position 2,213,063 of record NZ_CM176934.1, on the reverse strand, counting down.
TTGAAGCGGCAGTGGGGCGTGCATGCCGCCGGCGTCATCATGTCGTCCGAGCCCCTGCTCGACATCATCCCGATCATGCGCCGGGAGCAGGACGGCCAGATCGTCACGCAGTTCGACTACCCGTCGTGCGAGTCCCTCGGCCTCATCAAGATGGACTTCCTGGGCCTCCGGAACCTGACGATCATCTCGGACGCGCTGGACAACATCCGGATGAACCGCGGCGAGGAGCTCGATCTGGAGCACCTCGGGCTCGATGACCCCGCCGTCTACGAACTGCTGGCCCGTGGCGACACCCTCGGCGTGTTCCAGCTCGACAGCCCGCCGCTGCGCTCGCTCATGCGACTCATGAAGCCGGACAACTTCGGCGACATCTCGGCCCTCATCGCGCTGTACCGTCCTGGACCGATGGGAGCGAACTCCCACACCAACTACGCGCTGCGCAAGAACGGTCAGCAGGAGATCTCCCCGATCCATCCCGAACTGGCGGAACCGCTCGCGGAGATCCTGGAGGAGTCCTACGGACTCATCATCTACCAGGAGCAGGTCATGGCGATCGCGCAGAAGGTCGCCGGATTCAGCCTCGGTCAAGCCGACATCCTGCGCCGCGCGATGGGCAAGAAGAAGAAGTCCGAGCTGGACAAGCAGTACGCGGGGTTCGCGGCCGGAATGACCGAACGCGGCTTCGGCGAGGGGGCGGTCAAGGCGCTCTGGGACATCCTCCTGCCGTTCTCCGACTACGCCTTCAACAAAGCGCACTCCGCTGCGTACGGTCTCGTGTCGTACTGGACCGCGTACCTCAAGGCGCACTACCCGGCCGAGTACATGGCCGCGCTCCTGACGAGCGTCGGCGACTCGAAGGACAAGATGGCGCTCTACCTGAACGAGTGCCGCCGGATGGGCATCAAGGTGCTGCCGCCGGACGTCTCCGAGTCGATCAACTTCTTCGCGGCCGTCGGCGACGACATCCGCTTCGGTCTCGGCGCGGTCCGCAACGTCGGCACGAACGTCGTCGACGGCATCGTGCAGTCCCGCAAGGACGAGCGGTTCACGTCCTTCCATCACTTCCTCGACAAGGTTCCCCTGCACGTCGCCAACAAGCGCACGGTCGAATCGCTCATCAAGGCCGGTGCCTTCGACTCGATGGGGGACACCCGCCGGGCGCTCCTCGAGATCCATGAAGACGCCGTGGAGGCGGCGGTCGACAGGAAGCGGAACGAGGCGCAGGGCGCCATCGGCTTCGATTTCGACAGTCTCTACGACGGTATGGAGGAGGCGGCGCCCGCGAAGGTGCCCCCACGTCCGGAATGGATCAAGAAGGACAAGCTCGCGTTCGAGCGCGAGATGCTCGGCCTCTACGTCTCGGATCATCCGCTCGCCGGTCTCGAGGTGCCGCTCGCGAAGCACGCCTCGATCTCCATCCACGACCTCAACAACTCCGAGGATCTGCAGGACGGCGATCAGGTCACCGTGGCGGGCCTCGTCACCAGCGTGCAGCATCGTGTGGCGAAGGCGAGTGGGAACCCGTACGGCATGATCACCGTGGAGGACTTCAACGGTGAGGTCACCGTGATGTTCATGGGCAAGACCTACCTCGAGTTCCAGCACACCCTGCAGCAGGACGCCATCCTCGCGGTGCGTGGACGGGTCTCGCGCCGTGACGACGGGCTGAACCTGCATGCGCAGTCCGCGTTCGCACCCGACGTCGGCTCCTTCGACGCTGCAGGCCCGCTGTCGCTCGTCCTCGCCGAGCAGCGCGCCACCGAGCGGGTCATGACGGAGCTGGCCGAGGTCCTCCGGCGGCACAGCGGGGACACCGAGGTGCTGCTCCGCGTGCACCGCGCGGGCACGGCGAAGGTGTTCGAGGTGCCCATGCCGGTGAAGGTCTCTGCCGACCTCTTCGGTGACCTCAAGTCTCTGCTCGGACCAACCTGTCTGGGGTGAGCGGGTAGGATCGGGAGCCGTCGAGAGCACCGGAAAGTCGTGGTGCGCCGATGAGGAAAGGACGACTATGAGCACGGATCTTCCCGAGCCGGACGCCGAAGCGGTGTTCAGCGATGAGGACGGCGTCCTCTACGACGACGAGGTCACGCCGGAGTACGGCATCCTCGGCTTCACGCTGCGCGAGCTGCTGATCGTGGGCGTCTGGCTGGTCTCCTTCCTCGTCTCCTTCTTCCCGCTCAGCGGCGGCATCTCCCTGTGGGGCATCGGCATCCAGTGGATCCTGCCGATCGGCGTGCCCACGGTGGCCGTCTTCCTCCTCGTCCTCCGGCGCTTCTCGCCGGACGGCATCCGTCGCGTCGGTTCGCTCGGCATCGACCAGTTCGCCTCCGTGGCGTTCTCGGTCGCGGCCTGCGTGTGGGCCGGCAACCTGTGGCTCGCCCTCTCGGCGGTCATCTCCACGGGGAACTGGGGGCTGCCCTGGAACGCGGTCGTGCAGGTCATCACCTCCACCGCCCTCGTCGTCCTCACCGTCTTCGCGCCTCTCATCCCGGGGCTCAAGGAGGATTTCCAGGGGCGGCTCGTCACGCTCGCCCACCGCAACGCGAACCCCGTGCGCCCGGTGATCGCACGCCCGCGTCCCGAGGCGACGCCGAGTGGATCGGCGGCCGAGGCGGCTGTCGAGGCGTCTGCGGACGCCGTCCCCCCGAGCTCTCCTGCGGCGGATGAGACGGCCGTGATCGCCGATGCCCACCTCGAGCCGACCCCCGCGGACCAGGACGACGCCGTCGACGTCCGTGAGACGGCCACCGCCGACCGCGGCGCCTCCGTGGACGACGCGGATCGCGTTCCGCTCACCGCACACGCCTCGGGTGGGGGGACCGGAACCGTCCCTGTCACCTCGGAACCCGAGTACACCCCGGTCTACTCGCGGCGTTCCCGCGGGGAGCAGCCCGAGATCGTGTCCGACACCGGCAGCATCGAGTCGCTGCTCGGCGCCAAGGCACTCTCCGAGGAGGAGCTCGCCGCCGCCCAGGAGCCGACACCGGACGACGCGACCGCTGTGCACCCGGTGATCAGCGACCACGCCGATCCGCAGGCTGCCGCTCCGCGACAGAGTGCTGCTGAGGCGCAGCCCTTCTGGATCCTCGCCCCGACGGAGCGCGACGTGCACGACGAACGCGGAGAGCCGATCTTCCGCATCGGCCCGACCGCCTGGGCACTCGTGATCGAGGACCGGGGCGGCGCCTTCGTCGTGCGTCACGACGACGGCCGTATCGGCTACCTCCACGACATCGCCGGCATCACGAAGGGCTGACATGCGCACGATCGATCTGCGGGGGCGCGAGCTCTCGCCCGCTGACATGCTCGCCGCCGTCCCGCGCGCGACCCAGGCTCGGGCCGAGGCGCTCGACACCGCGGCGCGCCTCGTGGACGACGTGCGGGAACGCGGCGAGGACGCGCTGCGCGAGCAGGCGGAGCGCTTCGACCGCGTCGTCGGTCACGCGGTTCGTGTTCCGGAGTCCCACCTCGCGGAAGCCCTGTCGGATCTCACTCCCACGGTCCGCGCAGCGCTCGAGGAGGCCATCCGCCGTGTGCGTCTCGCCTCGGCCGCGCAGGTCCCCGCCCCGCAGGTGACGCGGATCGGCGAGGGAGCGACCATCACGCAGCGGTGGCAGCCGGTGTCTCGCGTCGGGGTGTACATCCCCGGGGGCAAAGCCGTCTACCCGTCCAGCGTGGTCATGAACGTCGTCCCCGCGCAGGTCGCCGGGGTGCAGCAGATCGCCCTCGCCTCGCCGCCGCAGGCGGATCAGGACGGCCGTGTCCACCCGACGATCCTCGCCGCGGCGGCGCTGCTCGGCGTCTCCGAGGTCTATGCGATGGGCGGGGCCGGAGCCATCGGAGCACTCGCCCACGGCGTCGCGAGCCTGGGACTCGATCCGGTCGACGTGGTATCCGGACCGGGCAACAACTACGTCGCGTCGGCGAAGCGTGCCGTGGCCGGGGTCGTCGGCACGGACTCCGAGGCCGGCGCGACCGAGATCCTCGTCGTCGCGGACGCCGCGTCCGACCCCCGTCTCATCGCCGCCGACCTCGTCAGCCAGGCCGAGCACGACGAGCAGGCCTCGGCCGTCCTCGTGACCGACGCGGTGGAGATCGCCGAGCAGGTCAGGGCCGAGGTCGAACGGCAGGCTGCGCGCACCCGGCACAGCGAGCGCGTCGCGGCGGCGTTGTCCGGGCCGCAGTCGGCGATCGTGCTCGTGGACGACAGGGCGGCGGCGATCGCGTTCAGCAATGCCTACGCCCCGGAGCACCTGGAACTGCACCTCGCCGACGCGGAGGAGGCGGCCGCCGTCTTCACGAGCGCGGGTGCCGTGTTCGTCGGCGATCAGACGCCGGTCAGTCTCGGCGACTACATGGCCGGCAGCAACCACGTTCTGCCGACGGGCGGTCAGGCGCGCTACGCCCCGGGCCTCGGTGCGTACACGTTCCTCCGCCCGCAGCAGGTCGTGTCGTACGACCGCGACGCCCTCGCCGCCGTCCGGGACGGCGTCGTCGCGCTGGCCGACACCGAGGTGCTCCCCGCCCACGGCGAGGCGATCGAGGCCCGTTTCACCGCGTAGGATCTGTCAGATGCACTGCCCCTTCTGCCGTCACCCCGATTCCCGGGTCATCGACTCGCGCACCAGCGACGACGGGCTCTCCATCCGTCGTCGTCGCCAGTGTCCGGAATGCGGGGGACGTTTCTCGACGACGGAGACCGCGAGCCTGAACGTCATCAAGCGCTCGGGCGTCATGGAGCCGTTCAGCAGGGAGAAGGTCATCTCCGGAGTGCGGAAGGCCTGTCAGGGGCGTCCCGTGACCGAGGCAGACCTCGCGATCCTCGCGCAGCGCGTGGAGGAGGCGGTCCGGCAGACCGGTGTCTCCCAGCTCGACACGAACGAGATCGGCCTCGCGATCCTCGGACCGCTCCGGGAGCTCGACGAGGTCGCGTTCCTCCGCTTCGCGAGCGTCTATCAGGCGTTCGACTCGCTCGAGGACTTCGAGTCCGCCATCGGCGACCTCCGGGCCGACCACGCCAAGGCGGAGGCGGCGGACCGGTAATCTGGCAGGGATGTATCCGCTGCTCTTCCGCGCCGTCCTCTCGCGCTTCGATCCCGAGTTCGCCCACCACGCCGGTATGGCGGTGATCCGCGTGCTCGGTGTGCCGCCGTTCTCGTGGGCCACGCGCGCGATGACCCGGCCCGACCCCTCCCTGCGGGTCGAGGCGCTGGGGCTGACGTTCCCTTCGCCGTTCGGCGTTGCGGCCGGGTTCGACAAGAACGCCGTCGGCGTCCGTGGCCTGGCAGCCCTCGGCTTCGGGCACGTCGAGGTCGGAACGGTCACGGCCGTCCCGCAGGAGGGCAATCCGAAGCCCCGGCTGTTCCGACTGGTCGAGGACCGCGCGGTGATCAACCGCATGGGCTTCAACAACCGTGGTGCGGATGCCGCAGCCCGTCGTCTCGCACGGCTTCGTCGTGGCGCGCCCGACACGGTGATCGGCGTCAACATCGGCAAGAGCCGTGTGGTGGACGTCGAGGACGCCGTGGCGGACTATGTCGCGTCGGCCACCCGACTGGCCCCGCTCGCCGACTACCTCGCCGTCAACGTCTCGTCGCCGAACACCCCTGGACTTCGCGGTCTGCAGGCCGTCGAGACGCTGGCGCCGTTGCTGCGGGCCGTCCGCGAGGCAGCCGGGGCGACCCCGCTGCTCGTGAAGATCGCCCCCGATCTGCCGGATGACGAGATCGCCGCGATCGCGCGCCTCGCCGTCGAGGAGGGGCTCGCGGGCATCATCGCGCACAACACGACGATCAGCCGGGACGGGCTCCGCACCGATGCGGCCGCTGTCGAGGCGGCCGGCGCGGGCGGTCTCTCCGGTGCTCCGCTCAAGAAGCGGTCGCTCGAGGTCCTCCGGGTCGTCCGCACCGCGGTCCCCGAGGACTTCTGCGTGATCGCGGTGGGCGGTGTCGAGACGGCGGCGGATGTGCAGGAGCGTCTGGATGCCGGGGCCACCCTGGTCCAGGGCTACACGGCGTTCCTCTACCGCGGACCGTTCTGGGGCCGCGAGATCAACCGGGGACTGGTCAGTCCGGGTACTGCCCGCGCTTGACCTGCGGCTTCGGCAGGCGCATGAAGCGCATCTGCAGGGCGCGCATACCCGCGTACCAGCCGAGGCCCTTCTCGACGCGGTCGTTGCCGAACTTCGCGGCCGCCTTGCGCTTGACCCGCATGCCGAGGAGGATCATGCCGCCGATCGCGATGACGAGGTACGCCATCATGAACAGGTACGCGTAGAACGAGATCATCATGTTCGTCGGCAGCAGCGAGGCCAGGATGACGAGCACCATGACCCCCATGACGAACTCGGCGGGGTGCCAGCCGGCGTCCACGTAGTCGCGCACCCACCGACGCTGCGGGCCCTTGTCGCGCGCGGGGAGGTACTTCTCCTCGCCTGCGGCCATGCCCGCCTGCGCCTTCGCGCGGCGCTCGTTGAGCTCGGCGCGGGCCGCGGCCTTGGCCTCCTTGGTGTTCGCCACGAGGGGGCGGCGACGGGCGGCCTCCTGCTCGGCGCGGGTCGGCGTCGCGCGTCCCTTGCCGACGGCAGGCGTCTGGGGGGCGTCGTCGTTCGTCGAAGGGGAGGCGGGGGTAGTGGCCACGAGGTTCCTCGGTTCGCTGGGGTGGGTCGCCTTAAGATTACTCGCATGACCTCACCTGCTCTTCCCAGCGAGTCCGACGCCGCCGTCCTCGAAGCCGTCGCCACCGGTATCCCCTCCGCGCTGTCGGACCTCGGGAACCTCGTGCGCATCCCCGGCATGGCCTGGCCTGCCTTCGATCAGACGCAGCTGGAGCGCAGCGCCGACGCCGTCGCCACCCTCGCGCGTGGCACCGGCGTCTTCGACGAGGTGACCGTGCTCCGTGCCGACATCCCCGGCACCGACGAGCAGGGTCAGCCCGCGGTGCTCGCGACGCGCGCGGCCCGGAATGGCAAGCCGACGATCCTCCTCTACGCCCACCACGACGTGCAGCCTCCGGGGGACGACGCCCTGTGGGAGACGCCGCCGTTCGAGCCCACCGTGCGGGACGGCCGCCTGTACGGCCGCGGCGCCGCAGACGACAAGGCGGGGATCATGGCGCACATCGGGGCGATCCGCGCGGTCGCGGAGGTGCTCGGCGACGACCTCGACCTCGGCATCGCGATGTTCGTCGAGGGGGAGGAGGAGTACGGTTCGCGGTCCTTCGCCCAGTTCCTCTCCGACAACAAGGACGCCCTCCGCGCCGACGCGATCGTGGTCGCGGACTCCGGCAACTGGGACTCGGTCACGCCCGGCCTGACCGTCTCGCTCCGTGGCAACGCGCGCTTCACCATGAAGGTGCGCACGCTCGACCACGCCTCGCACTCCGGGATGTTCGGCGGAGCGGTGCCCGATGCCATGATGGCGACCGTGCGGCTCCTCGCCACACTGTGGCACGAGGACGGCTCCGTCGCCGTCGAGGGGATGACGGCGCGGGACGCCGAGACCCCCGAGTACACCGAGGAGACGCTGCGCGACGAGGCCGGGCTCCTGCCGGGGACCACGCCCATCGGTGACGGCACGATCCTCAGCCGCATCTGGAACAAGCCCTCCGTCACGGTCATCGGCATCGATGCGACGAGCGTCGCCGCGGCTTCGAACACCCTGCTCCCTGAGGTGACCGTGGTCATCAGCGCGCGTGTGGCCCCCGGACAGTCCGGCCAGGACGCGTACGAGGCTCTCGAGCGTCACCTCCGCGCACACGCGCCCTTCGGTGCCGAGCTGACCTTCTCCGACGTGGACCTCGGCAACCCTTTCCTCGTGGACACGAGCGGGTGGGCCGTCGCGCTCACCAGGGATGCCATGCGGGACGGGTACGGTGTGCCCCCGGTGGATCTCGGTGTCGGCGGGTCGATCCCGTTCATCGCGGATCTCGTGCGGGAGTTCCCCGAGGCGCAGATCCTCGTCACCGGCGTGGAGGATCCGCACTCCCGCGCGCACAGCCCCAACGAGTCGCTGCATCTGGACACCTTCCGGCACGCCGTGGCGACCGAGGCGCTGCTGCTCGCCCGTATGAACGCGCGTGAGATCTGAGCCTTCCGTCCCCACCGGCGGTAGAATCGTCGAAGAGCCCGTACCCGGCCCGTCATGAGGAGCGACATGAGCGACACCATCCTGTCCGCAGAGACCACCAGCGCACACGGCGTCAAGCTGACGGACGCCGCCGCTACGAAGGTGAAGAACCTCCTGGAGCAGGAGGGCCGCGACGACCTGCGTCTGCGCGTCGCCGTGCAGCCCGGCGGCTGCTCGGGCCTGATCTACCAGCTCTACTTCGACGAGCGTTTCCTCGAGGGGGACGAGACGGTCGACTTCGACGGCGTCGAGGTCATCGTCGACAACATGAGCGTTCCCTACCTCGACGGCGCCTCGATCGACTTCAAGGACACCATCTCGGAGCAGGGCTTCACGATCGACAACCCGAACGCGGCGGGCAGCTGCGCCTGCGGCGACAGCTTCCACTGACAGGTTCTTCCCGCGAACGGCCGTCGTCACCTCGCGTGACGGCGGCCGTTCCGCTTCTCAACCTGCATGGTTGGCATGAATCAGGTGTGAGGTTGCTCTAGACTTGAACATGCCTTGTCCGCGATCTGAAAGGTGCATCGTGCCCTCGAAACGCCGCCTTCGTTGGGCCGCACTCCCTGTGGGAGTTGTGGCAGCTGTGGCTCTGGCGGGATGTACTCCCACCGAGCTGAACGGCTTTCTTCCGGGCTTCGTGGACGGTGGTCCGGCAGCAACCAACCAGACGGAGCGCGTCTCGTCCCTCTGGGTGAACTCCTGGATCGTTCTCCTCGCGGTCGGCGTCGTCACCTGGAGCCTCATGGCCTGGGCTGCGATCGCGTACCGCCGGCGCAAGGGCCAGACCGGCCTCCCGGTGCAGATGCGCTACAACATGCCGATCGAGATCTTCTACACGATCGTGCCGCTCATCCTCGTGCTCGGCATGTTCTTCTTCACGGCTCGCGATCAGACCGAGATCGAGACGAAGTGGGATGACCCCGACGTCGAGATCACCGCGATCGCCAAGCAGTGGGCGTGGGACTTCCAGTACAACGGTGAGACCGAAGAGGACACCGTCTGGACGATGGGCATCCAGGCCCAGCCGGACGCCGCAGGCAACATCGACCAGTCCGAGCTGCCGACGCTGGTGCTCCCGGTCGACCAGAAGGTCACGATCAACCTCCAGTCGCGCGATGTCATCCACTCCTTCTGGATCATCGACTTCCTCTACAAGAAGGACATGTTCATCGGGAAGGACAACTCCTGGTCCTTCATCCCCACCCGCGAGGGCGAGTACGCCGGCAAGTGCGCCGAGCTCTGCGGCGAGTACCACTCGATGATGCTCTTCAACGTGAAGGTCGTCTCGCAGGACGAGTACGACGCCTACCTCGAGTCCCTCGAGGAAGAGGGCAACACCGGGGACATCACCGACGCGTACGACCGTCTCTCGAACCTCCCCGGCACCTCCGGGAAGACCGAAACCGAGGAAGGAGAGGAGTAAGCCATGTCGACCACTGAAGCTCCTCGCACCGACGAGGCACCCCGCTCCCGTCCCACCACCTTGCCCGCGCGTCAGGCCGCTCTGATGAGCTCCTCGCGCGTGGAGCAGAAGGGCAACATCGTCGTCAAGTGGATCACCTCCACTGACCACAAGACGATCGGGTACATGTACCTCATCGCCTCGGTGATGTTCTTCCTCCTCGGTGGCGTGATGGCGCTTGTCATCCGTGCTGAGCTGTTCGCTCCGGGGATGCAGATCGTCCCGACGAAGGAGCAGTACAACCAGCTGTTCACGATGCACGGCACGATCATGCTGCTGATGTTCGCGACGCCGCTGTTCGCCGGCTTCGCCAACGCGATCCTGCCGCTGCAGATCGGTGCTCCGGACGTCGCCTTCCCGCGTCTGAACGCCTTCGCGTTCTGGCTGTTCCTGTTCGGCTCGACCATCGCGGTCGCCGGCTTCCTCACCCCGCAGGGTGCGGCCTCGTTCGGGTGGTTCGCCTATCAGCCGTTGGCCAACGCGTCGTTCTCGCCAGGAGCGGGCGGAAACCTGTGGATGCTCGGTCTCGGCATCTCGGGCTTCGGCACGATCCTCGGTGCAGTGAACTTCATCACGACGATCATCACGATGCGCGCGCCCGGCATGACGATGTGGCGCATGCCGATCTTCAGCTGGAACACGCTCATCACCAGCCTGCTGATCCTGATGGCCTTCCCGGTCCTGGCCGCGGCGATCTTCGCCGCCGCCGCCGACCGTGTGCTCGGTGCCCACATCTACGATCCGCAGAACGGCGGAGTCCTGCTCTGGCAGCACCTGTTCTGGTTCTTCGGCCACCCCGAGGTCTACATCATCGCGCTGCCGTTCTTCGGCATCGTCTCGGAGATCTTCCCGGTGTTCAGCCGGAAGCCGATCTTCGGATACAAGACCCTCGTCTACGCGACGATCGCCATCGCCGCGCTGTCCGTGGCCGTGTGGGCGCACCACATGTACGTCACCGGCTCGGTGCTCCTGCCGTTCTTCGCCCTGATGACGATGCTCATCGCGGTGCCGACGGGTGTGAAGATCTTCAACTGGATCGGCACGCTCTGGCGAGGTTCGGTGACTTTCGAGACGCCGATGGTGTTCGCACTGGGCTTCCTCGTCTCGTTCGTCTTCGGTGGTCTCACCGGTGTGATCCTCGCGGCCCCGCCGCTGGACTTCCACCTCAGCGACTCGTACTTCGTCGTGGCGCACTTCCACTACGTGGTGTTCGGCACGGTGGTGTTCGCCATGTTCGCCGGCTTCTACTTCTGGTGGCCGAAGTGGACGGGCCGCATGCTCAACGAGCGCCTCGGCTACGTGCACTTCTGGATGCTGTTCGTGGGCTTCCACATGACCTTCCTCATCCAGCACTGGCTCGGTGTCGACGGCATGGTCCGGCGCTACGCGGATTACTCCGCGGCGGACGGTTGGACCTGGCAGAACCAGGTCTCCACGATCGGCGCGATCATCCTCGGTGCCTCGATGCTGCCGTTCTTCCTGAACGTCTGGATCACGGCACGCAAGGCGCCCAAGGTCACGGTGAACGACCCGTGGGGTTACGGCGCCTCGCTCGAGTGGGCCACCTCGTGCCCGCCGCCGCGGCACAACTTCACGTCGATCCCGCGCATCCGTAGCGAGCGTCCGGCCTTCGACCTGAACCACCCGGAGGCCGCGGAGTTCGCGACCACCGCACCCGGCGAGCGAGAGGGCCACTGAGTCATGCGCGACAACGTCATCATCTGGTGGGTCCTGACCGCGTTCTTCGCCCTCGTCGGCGTCGTCTACACCGGCTGGAACATCCTGGCTCACCCCGGCCTTCCGCTCGTGAACCAGATCGAGTGGGTCGGCACGGTCGCCCTGTTCTTCTCGGCCTTCATGGGCGCCATGGTCGCGTTCTACCTGGACCGGACGCACAAGGCGCAGAACGGCGAGCTGCCTGAGGACATCCTCACGTCGGACATCGACGACGGCGACCCCGAGCTCGGCGAGTTCAGCCCGTGGTCCTGGTGGCCGCTGGTCCTCGCGGCATCGGCCGGCGTGTTCGTCGTGGGCCTCGCGGTCGGGCACTTCCTCCTCCCGATCGGTCTGGCCATCTTCGTGGTCGCCATCGTCGGCTGGGTCTACGAGTACTACCGCGGTAACTTCGCCCGCTGAGTCCCCGCACACGAGGAAGGCCCCCGGATCACTCCGGGGGCCTTCCTCGTTTGGGCGCCGTGGTCAAGCCCGGGTACGGATCCGGGGGATGCCGGTGAGCGGGTCGATCGGGCGATGGTGCACGCCGTCGGCGTCTTCGACGGGGTACCCCTCGCGGACCCAGTACTCGAAGCCGCCGATCATCTCGCGCACGCGATAGCCGAGGCGCGCGAACTCGAGCGCACCGCGCACACCACCGTTGCACCCCGGGCTCCAGCAGTACACGACCACGTCGGCGTCGCGGGGGATCTCTCGCGGCGCCCTGTCCGCGATCTCGCTGTGGTGCATGTGGACGGCTCCGGCGACGCGCCCTTGAGCCCATGCTTCGGTCGAGCGCACGTCGACCACGACGAGGGGGCGGCCAGCGGCGCGATCAGCATGGACGTCGCTCGGGTCGGTCTCATAGGCGAGGCGGGCAGCGAAGTAGTCGGCACGGTCGATCATGAGTTCAGATTACGGAACGTGGGCGCCGCACGGATGAGTGTTCCCGTCGCGCATCGCACGAATCCTGCCGATCCTCCTCAGAGCGGTGCGGTCATCTGGATCCGTCGGCCGTGGACGGAGAGGTTCAGCCGTTCTTCGACGCCGACGAGCGCGCGCAGGAAGTCGGTGTCCGGCGCGGACTCCTCGAAGCCGCACCGGGCGTAGAAGGGGGCGTTCCACGGCACGTCCGCGTAGGTGCGCAAGGTGAGGCGCCGATGGCCTCGACGTCGCGCCTCCTCCTGCGCGGCCACCACCAGCGCGCGTCCGACGCCGCGGCGGGCGTGCTCCGGGCGCACGGAGAGCTGCTCCAGGTGCGCCTCCCCGTCCACCTCGAGGACGTGCGCGAAGCCGACGGGCGTCGCGGGATCGCCGGCATGCTCGTCGGCGGGGGAGGGGAGAGCCGCCACCAGGACGAACCCCGGGGCATCCTGGCGTTCCTCGTTCGAGGTGGGGGGTGGCCACGACCGCGCCCCGAAACGCTCGATCAGGATGAGGTCGGCGGCGCGCTCGAGCTCTTCGAGAACGACGTGGTCGGCGGCGGTCGCGAACCGGATGAGTGGCCTCATCGGGCGGTGACGAGCTCGCGCTGCGCGGAAGAGGCCACCAGGACCCGCGTACTGATGACATCCATCAGGGTGGCGCCGGCGGCCTGGAGAGCCTGCTCCACGGTCTCCACGCACCCCGCGGCCCGCGCTGCGTCGTCGCCCGGAGCCGTGGCCGTGCCGTCATCCTCGAGGGGGCAGGCTCCGGCGAGGAAGACGAGACGGGCGTCCGCGGGTGCGGTGGCTGCATAGGCGTCGGGGGCATCGGCGAGCTGGGGTGCGTGGAGGAGACGGACGACGGATGACATGATTCGATCCTCTCATCGGGGCGAAGACGACGAAGGCCCCGTCCGAGCGGACGGGGCCTTCACGAGGGGGGTGACGATTACTCGTCGTCCTCCGACTTCTTCTTCCGAGGCTTCTTGACCGGCTCGGTGGAGATCACCGAGCTGGGCGTGTTCGGAGTCTCATCGACGTGCGTCTCGTCGACAGTGAGCGGGGCGTCGGGGAAGCCGGCACGCTCATGAGCGCCCTGGATCTCTGCGACCTCCGCCGCCTCGTTGCCCTCGGTGACGTGGTGCTGGTGAGCGTCCGCGGCATCGATCTCGGCCTGCGTGAGCGGGGCGAGGCGATCCTCGAAGAACCAACGCGACATCGCCGAGCGGAGGTTCTCCGTCCACGGGATGCGGCCCTTCGCGTTCGGACGGACGACGAGCGGCTCGTAACCGTCGATGTCGATGAGCTTCCAGCGGTCGTACTTGTCGACCGGCTGGTGCACCTCGATGAACTCGCCGCCGGGGAGACGCACGATGCGGCCCGACTCGAAGCCGTGCAGGACGATCTCGCGGTCCTTCTTCTGGAGCGCGATGCAGATGCGCTTCGTGACGAAGTAGCCGATGATCGGGCCGAGGAACAGCAGCGCCTGCAGCGTGTGGATCACACCCTCCATGGTGAGCATGAAGTGCGTCGCGATGAGGTCGGACGAGGCCGCCGCCCACAGGACCGCGTAGAAGATGACGCCGGCGACGCCGATCGCGGTGCGGGTGGCCGCGTTGCGCGGGCGCTGGGCGATGTGGTGCTCACGCTTGTCACCGGTGACCCACGCCTCGATGAAGGGGTAGATCGCGACGATGACGATGAACAGGCCGAGCACGGCGACCGGGGCCAGGATGCCGAACGACCAGGTGTGGTCGAGGAACACGATGTCCCAGTTCGACGGCGCCAGACGGAGCGCGCCGTCCGCGAAGCCGATGTACCAGTCGGGCTGCGTACCCGCCGAGACGGGGGAGGGGTCGTACGGTCCGTAGTTCCAGATCGGGTTGATCTGGAAGAACGTCGCGATCAGCACGATGGTGCCGAAGACGATGAACAGGTAGCCGCCCATCTTGGACATGTAGACCGGCATCATCGGGTAGCCCACGACGTTGTCGTTCGTCCGGCCGGGGCCGGCGAACTGCGTGTGCTTGTTGATGATCATGAGCATCAGGTGCACGGCGATGAAGGCGATGACCAGCATCGGCAGCAGCAGGATGTGCAGGGTGTACAGGCGTCCGACGATGTCGGTACCGGGGAACTCGCCGCCGAAGAGGAGGAACGAGGTCCAGGTGCCGATCAGCGGGAGACCCTTGATCATGCCGTCGATGATCCGGAGGCCGTTACCCGAGAGCAGGTCGTCGGGGAGCGAGTAGCCGGTGAAGCCCTCCGCCATCGCGAGGATGAACAGCACGAAGCCGATCACCCAGTTGAGCTCGCGCGGCTTGCGGAACGCACCCGTGAAGAACACGCGGAGCATGTGCACACCGATTCCGGCGATGAACACCAGCGCGGCCCAGTGGTGGATCTGGCGGACCAGCAGACCGCCGCGGAGGTCGAACGAGATGTGCAGCGTCGACTCGAGGGCCGACGACATCGCGATGCCGCGCATGGGGGCGTATGCGCCGGTGTAGTGGGTCTCCACCATGGAGGCCTGGAAGAAGAACGTCAGGAAGGTTCCGGAGAGGAACACGACGACGAAGCTCCAGAGCGCGATCTCACCGAGCATGAACGACCAGTGGTCGGGGAAGATCTTGCGACCGAGCTCCTTGACGAAGCCCGAGAGGCTGGTGCGCTCATCGATGTAGTTCGACGCGGCGCCGACGAAACGGCCGCCGAGAGGCGCCTTGGTGTCCTTCTCGTCCTTGGACAGCGTTGCGGTGCTCAATGGCGCTCCCAGAAGCTCGGGCCGACGGGTTCGGTGAAGTCGCTGCGTGCGATGAGGTAGCCCTCGTCATCCACGGTGATGGGCAGCTGGGGCAGCGGCCGGGCGGCCGGGCCGAAGATGACCTTCGCGTGGTCCGTGACGTCGAACTGCGACTGGTGGCACGGGCACAGCAGGTGGTGGGTCTGCTGCTCGTACAGCGCGACGGGGCAGCCGACGTGCGTGCAGACCTTGGAGTAGGCGACGATGCCGTCGTAGGACCAGTCCTTGCGGTCCTCGGCCTCAGTGAGCTGCTCGGGGCGGAGGCGCATCATCAGCACGATGGCCTTGGCCTTCTCCTCGAGGTAGCCCTCGTCGTGCCCGAGCTCCGCGAGGTCCTCGGGGATGACGTGGAAGGCGGAGCCGAGCGTCACGTCCGCTGCGCGGATGGGGGTGCCGTCCGGGTCGCGCACCAGGCGCATGCCCTCGTCCCACATCGTGTGCTTCAGCAGCGCGACCGGGTCGCCCGCGGTGGGGTCGTCCGGCGTCGAGTGCGGAGCGAGGCCGCGGAACAGCGTCACGCCGGGGATGATCGACGCCACGATCGCGGCGAACAGCGAGTTGCGGATCATCGTGCGGCGTCCGAACCCGGACTCCTCGTTCGCGTCGGAGAACGCCTTGATGGCGGCCTCACGCGTGGAGTCCTTGCCCCGGGTGGGGTGGCGGTGCTCGATGAACTCCTTGTCGGACATCAGCGCCTTGGACCAGTGGATGGCACCGATTCCGAGGGCCAGCAGCGCGAGCGCGATGCCGAGACCGATGAAGAGGTTGTTCTGACGGATGTCGATGAGCGCGCCGCTCTCGATCGGGAACAGCATGTAGGCGGCGACCGCCCAGATGCTCCCGGCGAGGGACAGGTAGAACAGCGTGTAGACGGTGCGGACCGCGGTCTTCTCGGCGCGCGGGTCCTTGTCGGTCATCCGCTCGCGGTGCGGCGGAAGACCGGGGTTCTGCACGGGATCGCTGACTGCGACACCCAGCCCCGGAGAGGGCTGGTAGGCCCTGTCAAGAGCCTGCGAGTCGTCGTCGTGTGCCATGGTGCTCCTCGTACGTTCCTCTTCGATGAATAAGCGTCAGTTGGACTTCGCCGTGATCCACACGGTGATGGCGACCAGAGCGCCGATACCGAAGATCCACACGAACAGGCCCTCGGAGACCGGTCCGAGCGAGCCGAGGGAGAAGCCGCCGATCTGGACGGACTGCTGCTGGAAGAGCAGAGCCGAGATGATGTCGCGCTTGTCCTCGTCGGACAGGTTCATGTCGCCGAAGACCGGCATGTTCTGCGGGCCGGTGACCATGGCGGCGTAGATGTGCAGCGCGCTGGTCTCGGTGATCGCCGGAGCGTACTTGCCCTCGGTCAGTGCGCCACCGGCGGCGGCCACGTTGTGGCACATCGCGCAGTTGACGCGGAAGAGCTCGGCGCCGTGCGCCACGTCGCCCTCGCCGTCGAGGATCTTCTCGGAGGGGAACTCCGGTCCGGGGGCCTCGGACTGCACGTAGGCCGCCATCGCGAGGATCTGCTCCTCGGTGAACTGCGGCTCCTTCTGCGGGGCCTGCGGTCCCTGCATCTGCAGCGGCATGCGGCCGGTCGACACCTGGAACTCCACCGCGAGCTCGCCGACGCCGTAGAGGCTCGGGCCGTTGGGGGTGCCCTCCAGGTCGAGGCCGTGGCAGGTAGCGCAGTTGGCCGTGAACAGCTTCTCGCCGTCCTCGACCGTCAGCTGCGTCGATGCCGTGGGCGCGTCGTTGGCGGCGAATGCCGCGGTCGCACCCGCGTACACAGCGCCGGTGATCATGAGGCCTGCTCCGATGAGCGCGGCCGCCGCCAGTGGGCTGCGACGACCGCTCGAACGGCGCTTCTTCTCTCGTGCCATCTCGGGGATCAGCTCCGCTCTTATTTCAGGAAGTAGATAACGAAGAACAGCACGATCCAGACGACGTCGACGAAGTGCCAGTAGTAGGACACCACGATCGAGGAGGTCGCCTCCTTGTGCCGGAAGTTCTTGACGGCGTACGCGCGGCCGATCACCAGGAGGAACGCGACGAGTCCGCCGGTGACGTGGAGGGCGTGGAAGCCGGTGGTCAGGTAGAAGGCCGAGGCGTAGGCGTCAGCCTGGATGGGCATGCCCTCCGCGACCAGCTGTGCGTACTCCCAGACCTGGCCGGAGACGAAGATCGCGCCCAGGGCGAAGGTGAGGAAGAACCACTCGACCATGCCCCAGCCGAACAGGCGACGGCGGCCGGCGCCGTTCTTCTGTCCCTTGCCGATCTTGTACGGCTGCAGGTCCTCCGCCGCGAACACACCCATCTGGCAGGTGAACGAGGAGAGCACGAGGATCGCCGTGTTCACTGCCGCGAAGGGGACGTTCAGGAGCTCGGTACGGTCGGCCCACAGCTCGGGTGAGGTGCTGCGGAGGGTGAAGTAGATCGCGAAGAGTCCCGCGAAGAACATCACCTCGCTGCCGAGCCACACAATGGTGCCGACAGCTACCGGGTTGGGCCGCTTGATGGTTCTCGCCGCCGGGGCATACGTCGCTGAGGTCGTCACCCCTCCATTATGGCCGATCCGCGAGCGTGATTCTTGCACCCCCGGCCCTCGATTCGCCCGTCGGTGACTTAGGGGACCCTAAGAAAACACTGCGAATACCCGGTGAATACGCGGGAAACGCCGCACATTCGGTGTCTGCGCGCCCGCTCGGATCGCACTGCACGTTTTCTCCGCGCCGATAGGATCGCACACATGGCTGATTCCCTGACCTGGTCCGACGTGCTCACCTCTCTCCTGGAGCGTCGCGACCTCAGCGTCTGGGAGTCCACCTGGGCCATGCGGCAGATCATGCAGGGTGGGGTCTCCGAGGCGCAGCTCGCGGGGTTCCTCGTGGCGCTGCGCGCGAAGGGCGAGACGATCGATGAGATCGTCGGCTTCCGTGACGCCATCCTCGAAGCGGCCGTGCCGCTTCCGGTCTCCCCGAATGTGCTGGACATCGTCGGCACGGGTGGGGACCGCGTGGGTACGGTGAACGTCTCGACGACGGCGGCCGTGATCATCGGCGCGACAGGCATCCCGGTGGTCAAGCACGGGAATCGGGCGGCGAGTTCCGCGTCCGGCTCCTCCGACGTCCTCGGTGCGCTCGGCCTCGAGCTCTCGCTCGACCCGGCGGCCGTCGCCTCGATCCTCGACCGGACAGGCATCACCTTCGCCTGGGCCGGGGCCTTCCATCCCGGGTTCAAGCACGCGGGTGCCGTCCGGTCGCAGCTCGGCGTGCCGACCGTGTTCAACATGCTCGGTCCGCTGTGCAACCCGGCGCGCGCGGAGGCGAACGCGGTCGGCGTGGCACAGATGGAGCGGGTGCCGCTGATCACCGGCGTCTTCCGCACGCGGGGGGCCACGGCGCTGGTGTTCCGCGGCGACGACGGCCTGGACGAGCTGACGACCACAGGGCACAGCAGGATCTGGGAGGTCACCCGCGGGGACATCCATGAACACGATCTCGACCCGCGCGACCTGGGCATCCCCCTCGCCGACCTGTCCGACCTCATCGGCGGGTCTCCCGCCCACAACGCGGACGTGCTCCGGCGGACGCTCGCGGGGGAGCAGGGGCCCGTCCGGGACATCGTGCTCCTGAACGCCGCCGCCGGGATCGTCGCCTTCGAGCTCTCCCAGGACGCGACCCAGGTGCAGCGGCCGATCCTCGAGCGCCTCCGCGACGGGCTCGCCCGTGCATCCGCTGCCGTGGACGACGGGAGTGCACTGGCCAAGCTCGACCAGTGGATCGGCGTGAGCCGCGAGCTGGCGGCCCCTCAGGAGTGACCATGGATCCGGTCGACGCGCTGCTCGAGATCGCCTCGCTGCTGGAGCGGGAGCGGGCGTCACGCTACCGGGCCAAGGCCTTCCGTCAGGCGGCCGCGACATTCCAGGACCTCCCTGCCGATGTGCAGGACGACCCGACCCGTCTTCGGGCGGCCAAGGGCATCGGCGAGTCGACCTTCGCCGTCATCCGGCAGGCTCAGGCCGGTGACGTGCCGGAGTATCTGATCGAACTGCGCGGGGACGTCGAGCCTGAGCGGGTGTCTGCGCTCCGTGGAAAGCTGCGCGGGGACCTGCACGCTCATACCGAGTGGTCAGACGGGACGACCTCCATCGAGGTGATGGCCGCCGCAGCCCGCGCGCAGGGGCATGAGTACCAGGCCATCACGGATCATTCGCCGCGCCTCCGCGTGGCCCGAGGTCTCTCGGTGGAACGGCTGCGTGAGCAGATCCCGCAGGTGCGGGCGCAGTCGGGGGACGGATTCACGTTGCTCGCCGGCATCGAGGTGGACATCCTCGAAGACGGCGCCCTCGATCAGGACGACGCCGTGCTCGCTGAGCTGGATGTGGTCGTCGCCTCCGTGCACTCGAAGCTGCGCATGGACGGCCGGGCGATGACGAAGCGGATGATCGCCGCGGTGTCGCATCCGCGGGTGAACGTCCTCGGGCATTGCACGGGTCGTCTCGTGCAGGGGGACCGTGGCACGCGCCCGCCTTCGGCCTTCGACGCCGCGGCCGTCTTCGCGGCCTGTGCGGAGAACGGGGTCGCCGTGGAGATCAACTCCCGTCCCGAGCGTCAGGATCCGCCGGACGAGCTCATCGCGATCGCGCTCGACGCCGGTTGCCTGTTCTCCATCGATTCCGACGCACACGCCCCCGGCCAGTTGTCGCTCCTGGACCACGGAGCCGAGCGGGCGGAGCGTGCCGGGGTGCCGGCATCACGCATCGTCACCACGTGGGGCCTGTCGCGTCTGCTCGCCTGGGCGGAGTGACGGGCGCCCTCGTCAGGCGTCCGCGACCGCCTTCGCCGCCTCGGTGACCGCGGTGACGGCGCGGGCCATGGAGCTGCCGAGGTTCCAGCGCTCGGCGAGGGCCGTGGCCGCCTCGGCCTCGTCCGGCGTGAGGGCATGCAGGGCGACACCCGGGGCGGTGATCGGGAGCGACGTGGCGACGGCGACGACGGTCGGAGCGACGTCCAGGTAGGCCTGCGCGTCGAGGATCTTCGCGCGGATGCCCGCGCTCATGCCCTCACCCGCGTCCGCGGCCTCGCGGATACCGAGCAGATCGCCGTGCTTCTGCAGGAGCGTGGCGGCCGTCTTCTCGCCGATGCCGGCGACACCGGGGAGCCCATCCGACGCGTCCCCGCGCATCGTCGCGAAGTCCGCGTACTGCGTCGGCAGGACACCGTACTTCGTGACGACCGTCGCGTCCGTGACGAGTTCGAGATTGCTCATGCCGCGGGCCGTGTAGATCACCCGGACGTCCCGGGCGTCGTCGACGAGCTGGAAGAGGTCGCGATCGCCGGTCACGATGTCGACCGGCATCGTCGCGTTCGTCGCGAGGGTGCCGATCACATCGTCCGCCTCATGCTCGGCGACGCCGACGATGGGGATGCCGATGGCGGCGAGCGTCTCCCGGATCAAGGGGATCTGCGCCTCCAGCGGGTCGGGGACCTCCTCGACGTCCGGCGCACCGGTGACGACCTCGACCACGCGGTGCGTCTTGTAGCTGGGGATGAGGTCGACCCTCCACTGCGGACGCCAGTCGTCATCCCAGCACGCCACGACGTGGGTCGGCTGGTAGGTCGTCACCAGCTTGGCGATCATGTCCAGCAGGCCGCGTGCGGCGTTGATCGGGGACCCGTCCGGGGCTGTGACCTTGTCGGGCACCCCATAGAACGCGCGGAAGTAGAGGCTGGCGGTGTCGAGCAGCATGAGGCGTTCGGCGCGGGTCATGGATTCAGGGTAGAGCGTGTCCCATCGGGCGCTCAGCAGCCGGCCGCCGCGGGTCGTTCCTCACACGTCCGCGCCACGAGCGCGGTGGTCGCCTCGTAGATGCGGATGTCCTGGGACGCTCCCTCTATCGACAGCTCACCGGGAACCGCGAACCAGCCGCCGCCGACGTCGACCTGCGCCGTGTACGCGACCGTCGTCCTCGTCGAATAGGTGCCCCGTCGCGCATAGGTATAGCTCGTCTCGGTCGGCGTGAACGGCGCCTGCCCGAGCATCGACCAAGTGCGACCGCCGTCGGGCGTCACCGCCGTCGTGCCGTCGCCGTGGTCGAAGACGACGCGAACGGGCGTGAAACGCACCGTCACGGGCCGGTCGAGGAGTGTGCCGGTCGCCGTGTGTGCGGCGACGGTCGCCACGAAGTTGGTCGGCATCCCCACGACGCCCACGTTGCCCGGCTCGGCCGTCGTGGTCACGGGGGCGGGTGCGAACTGCGCGACATCCTCGATCGTGAGCGGCGTCCCGGACTCCTCCGTCACCCGCACCGCGTACATCCCGCACGACCGGCTCAGCACCGTGTCGGTCCGGCACGCCTTGCTTTCCGTCTCGGGGACCGCAGGGGGCCTACGGTTCGAATGCGTCCATAGATCGGAAGGGTGAGTCGCGGCGGAGACGCTCACGGTCGAACCGTCCGTCCCAGCTAGGAAATCTGAGAATCCCGGCGAATCGGCCCCAGAAGCGAACTGCACTAAGAGCATGATCACGACTACGAACCTGGGCACGAAGCATCCTCAATGCGGTTTGCAGTGTCGACAGTCAGAACTCCGTGCGGATGCGCCAGCAACAAGAGCTCCAGAGCGTAGGCACTGGGACGGTCAGGAGAAACGCCAGAGGTGCCGTCTTGGTTTGTGATTCGGACCTTCGACACATCTAGGCATGCAGATGCGCGGATGCGTTCGAACGGGGGCTCGCTTTCTTGCCCCTCAAAGAAGATGATGCTTGTATTCCCCGCCAGTACTTGCCCTTCCGCGTGCATCCGCGAGAAGTTCTTTCGATCCGATGCCTCCACCCCGCCACTGGACAGCTCAAACAACGGCTCGAACGTCGATGGGTCTCGGGTGTCGACGCGATTGAGGGCGTCGATGTAGTCGGAGAAGGTGGCCTCGGCGGCGGCGAAGGCCTCTTCTTCGGACGAGAACGCGGGGGAGGGAGTCGGCGTGGGCTCCGCAGTGGGGGTACACCCGGAGAGCATCGAGACGCCGACTGCCAGCGTGGCGAGCAGGCGGAAAGCGGTGGGCGAGATCACCGGGCCACCGTATGCGGAATGCCGAGCTCGCTGCCGACGTTATCCACAGAGCGGCTGCGAGGAATCGGCTCCTTCATAGGGCGGCAACTTCTGGTAGCCTGAACTGTCACTCGTGGCGTGTACACGCATGCCCAGGTGACGAACACACCACAATCCACCTGCTGCGAAGCACATCCCGACCGTGCGCGGTCATGCTCCGCAGCCCGAGTATCCATTCACAAGGACAACCCACTACATGACTACCGCAACGACCGCCCCGGCCACCAAGCAGGTCGCCATCAACGACATCGGATCTGCTGAGGACTTCCTGGCCGCGGTCGAGAAGACCCTGAAGTTCTTCAACGACGGCGACATCATCGAAGGCACGATCGTCAAGATCGACCGCGATGAGGTCCTGCTCGATGTCGGCTACAAGACCGAGGGTGTCATCCCCTCGCGCGAGCTCTCGATCAAGCACGACGTCGACCCCAACGAGGTCGTCAAGGTCGGCGACGAGGTCGAGGCCCTCGTCCTCCAGAAGGAGGACAAGGAAGGCCGCCTGATCCTCTCCAAGAAGCGTGCGCAGTACGAGCGCGCCTGGGGAGACGTCGAGAAGATCAAGGAGAACGACGGCGTCGTCACCGGTACGGTCATCGAGGTCGTCAAGGGTGGACTCATCGTCGACATCGGCCTCCGTGGCTTCCTCCCGGCCTCGCTCATCGAGCTGCGCCGCGTCCGCGACCTCACGCCGTACCTCGGCCAGGAGATCGAGGCGAAGATCCTCGAGCTCGACAAGAACCGCAACAACGTCGTCCTCAGCCGCCGTGCGCTCCTCGAGCAGACGCAGTCGGAGTCGCGCACCACGTTCCTGAACAACCTGCACAAGGGTCAGGTCCGCAAGGGTGTCGTGTCGTCGATCGTCAACTTCGGTGCGTTCGTCGACCTGGGCGGCGTGGACGGCCTCGTGCACGTCTCCGAGCTGTCCTGGAAGCACATCGAGCACGCCTCCGAGGTCGTCGAGGTGGGCCAGGAGGTCACCGTCGAGATCCTCGAGGTCGACCTCGACCGCGAGCGCGTCTCCCTGTCGCTGAAGGCGACGCAGGAGGACCCGTGGCAGGTCTTCGCCCGCACCCACGCGATCGGTCAGGTCACGCCGGGTAAGGTCACCAAGCTCGTTCCGTTCGGTGCGTTCGTCCGCGTCGCAGACGGCATCGAGGGCCTCGTCCACATCTCCGAGCTCTCCAGCAAGCACGTCGAGCTGGCGGAGCAGGTCGTGTCGGTCGGCGAAGAGGTCTTCGTCAAGGTCATCGACATCGACCTCGAGCGTCGCCGCATCTCGCTGTCGCTGAAGCAGGCCAACGAGTCGGTCGACCCCAACGGCACCGAGTTCGACCCGGCTCTGTACGGCATGCTCGCCGAGTACGACGAGAACGGCGAGTACAAGTACCCGGAGGGCTTCGACGCCGAGACCGGTCAGTGGAAGGAAGGCTTCGACGCCCAGCGAGAGGCATGGGAGCAGGAGTACGCTGCGGCCCAGGCTCGCTGGGAGGCGCACAAGGCTCAGGTCGCGAAGGCGGCCGAGGCCGAGGCTGCGGCCGGCGACGACTTCGGCGGCCAGTCCTTCTCGAGCGAGACGGCCGGCGCCGGCACGCTCGCCGACGACGAGGCTCTCGCGGCTCTGCGCGAGAAGCTCTCGGGCGGCAACTCCTAAGTAACACTCCGAAAAGGGTCGTCACCCCGCTTCACGGCGGGGTGTGACGGCCCTTTTCGTATGCCCGGACCCCCGGAAACCGCTGCGTGACGCAACGTTACGGCCGCATTCGTAACAATCCAGCGCCTCCGACACGATGGGGACATGACCGCCCTCCTGCCCGCTGCGTCGAGCACTGCCGAGGCCCCGAAGGGGTCGGGTTCCGCGCAGCCCGTCCGCCTCGACGGCATCGCGCGCTCGTTCCCGCTCGCGCAGGGCCGGCGAGAGGTGCTCCGCGGCATCAACCTCGACATCGCCGCCGGGGAGATCGTCGCCGTCGTCGGTCCGTCGGGATGTGGGAAGTCCACGTTGCTGCGCCTCATCGGCGGCCTCGACGCTCCCACCACGGGCACGATCCGGCTCGACGGTTCGAGCGTCGCCGACGTGGACGAGCGCACCGCTGTCGCGTTCCAGGAGCCGCGGCTGCTTCCATGGCGCACGCTCGCCCAGAATGTCGAACTGGGACTGCCGCGCGGGACCGGCCGGGTCGCCGGACGGACACGTGTGCGTGAGCTGCTGCAACTCGTCGGACTGGAGCATGCCGCCGACCAGCGCCCTCGTGAAGTCTCCGGCGGCATGGCCCAGCGCGCCTCGCTCGCCCGCGCTCTCGCCCGCAACCCCGGGGTGCTGCTGCTGGACGAGCCGTTCGGCGCGCTCGACGCCCTCACCCGTCTGCGCATGCACGACCTGCTGCTCAAGATCCACGCCGCCGAGCCCACCACGGTGCTGCTCGTGACCCACGACGTGGAGGAGGCCCTCTACCTCGCCGACCGCGTGCTGCTGCTGCGCACCGTCGGCGCGGGAGACGACGAGTCGTCCGTCGCGCGGACGGTCAACGTCCCCGGCGTCCGCCCCCGAGACCGCGCCGACCGCGGCCTCGCCGACCTGCGCGCCGAGCTCCTCGAAGGGCTCGGCGTCGACACGCACCACCACACCCCCGAGGAGAACCGATGAGCACCATCACCCGCCGCATCATCCCTGCGATCGCCGTCGCCGGGACGATGATGCTCGTCGCCACCGGCTGCGTCGCCGGCGAGAACGCGACGGCCGACGCCGAGTCCACGCCCGCCGGGAGCGGCGAGTGGTCCGCCGACACGCTGTCCATCGACTTCGCGACCTACAACCCGCTCAGCCTCGTGATCCGCGACCAGGGCATCCTCGAGGACATCCTCGGCGACGACGTGACCGTCGAATGGGTGCAGTCCGCCGGGTCCAACAAGGCCAACGAGCTGCTGCGTTCCGGCTCGGTCGACGTGGGTTCGACGGCGGGCTCGGCCGCGCTGCTCGCTCGCGCCAACGGTTCCCCCATCCAGGTCATCGACATCTACTCCCAGCCCGAGTGGTCGGCCATCGTCGTCGGTCCCGACAGCGACATCACGTCGGTGGAGGACCTCAAGGGCGCGTCCGTCGCGGCCACCAAGGGCACCGACCCGTACTTCTTCCTCCTCCAGGCGCTGGAGGAGGGTGGGCTGTCGCTCGCGGACGTCGAGGTGCAGAACCTCCAGCACGCGGACGGGCGGGCCGCGCTCGACGGCGGGTCCGTCGACGCGTGGGCGGGTCTCGACCCCATCATGGCCGCTGCGGAGCAGGAGTCGGGCGACACGCTCATCTACCGCAACGTCGACTTCAACACCTACGGTTTCCTCAACGCGACCGAGGACTTCATCGACAACCACCCGGATCTCGCACAGGCCGTCGTCGACGCCTACGAGGAGGCGCGCGTCTGGGCGCTCGAGCACCCGGAGGAGACGGCCGCCCTGCTCGCCGACGTCGCGGGCATCGACCTCGAGGTCGCGACCACGGTGATCCAGGAGCGGTCGAACCTCGACGTGAGCGGCGTCCCCGGTGACGACCAGCTCGCCGTTCTCGAGAAGATCGCGCCGGTGCTCGTCGAGTCCGGCGATGTGCAGGGCGGTCAGGCATCGGTCGACAAGGCGCTCTCCAGCATCATCAACGACACCTTCGCGACGAAGGCGGGCGCAAGCGAGTGACCGGTTTCGAGGAGCGGGTGGTCGTCCCGGCGGAATCGCGGGACGCGCTCGAGTTCGCGAAGGGTGCTCCCCGCGGGAAGCCCGGGGGAGCACGGCGTGGCCTGCCGCCTGTCGTGCGGATCCTCGGGGGCTTCCTGCTCCCCGCCGTGATCCTCATCGCCTGGCAGGTGGTCACGACGGCCGGGCTCATCGAGCCGTACCGACTCCCGACGCCCGGATCGGTCTTCCAGGCCGGAGTGGAACTCGCCGAGACCGGACAGCTCTGGACCCACATCGCCATCTCGGTCCAGCGGGTGCTGCTCGGATTCGCGATCGGCTCGGTCATCGGGCTCGCCGCGGCCGGCATCGTCGGACTCTCGCGGTGGGGTGACGTTCTGCTCAGTCCCACCCTCGCCGCCGTTCGCGCCGTCCCGTCGCTCGCCTGGGTGCCGCTGCTGATCCTGTGGATGCAGATCGGCGAGGAGTCCAAGGTGACCCTCATCGCGATCGGCGCGTTCTTCCCGGTCTACACGACGGTCGCCTCGGCACTGCGTCACGTGGACCCGCAGCTCGTCGAGGCGGGACGCTCGTTCAGCCTGCACGGCTGGTCGCTGTTCCGCACGGTCCAGCTCCCGGCCGTCGTGCCCTCCGTCGTCGCGGGGCTGCGTCTCGCGCTCGCGCAGGCATGGCTGTTCCTCGTGGCCGCCGAGCTCATCGCTTCGTCCATGGGGCTCGGGTTCCTGTTGACGGACTCGCAGAGCACCGGGCGTGTCGACCGTATCCTGCTCTCCATCGTGTTGCTGGCGCTGCTCGGCACGATCACCAACGGCGTGCTCGCACTGCTGGAGAAGTACCTGTTGCGGCGATGGACGTGACGATGACCGAGGCCCGGCTGCAGGAGGAACGGGTCTATCCTCCGTCGCCCGCGTTCCTCGATGCCAACGTGACCGCAGAAGCCTATGCCCGCGCGGCCGCTGATCCTCTGGCCTTCTGGGAAGATGCGGCCCGCCGGCTGGACTGGGTCGAGCCCTGGCACCTCGTGCACGACTGGGAGCCGCCTCTCGACGGTGCGGTCCCCGCGGCGCGATGGTTTCTCGGCGGGCGGCTCAACGTCGCGGTGAACTGCGTCGATCGGCATGTCGATGCCGGACGCGGAGACAAGGTCGCCCTCCACTTCGAGGGGGAGCCGGGCGACCGGACCTCGGTGACCTACGCCGACCTGCAGCGTCGTGTGGCCCAGGCGGCGCACGCGCTGGAAGACCTCGGGATCCGACCGGGCGATCGCGTGGTGATCTACCTCCCCGTGCTCGTGGAGACCGTGGTCGTCACGCTCGCGTGCGCGCGGATCGGAGCCGTCCACTCGCTCGTCTTCGGAGGGTTCTCCGCGGAGGCCGTGCGGTTCCGGCTCGAGGACACCGGGGCGAAGCTGCTCGTGACCAGCGACGGCCAGTTCCGGCGGGGGACGGCGACCGAGGTCAAGTCCGCCGCCGACGCCGCCGCTGCGGGACTGCCGGACCTCGAACACGTCCTCGTGCTCCGTCGTACCGGACAGGTCGTCCCGTGGACCGACGGCCGTGACGTGTGGTGGCACGACGTCGTCGACACGGCACCGAGCGAGCACCAGGCTGAGGCCTTCGATGCCGAGCACCCGCTGTTCATCATCTACACCTCCGGCACGACAGGGAAGCCGAAGGGGCTCGTGCACACCTCCGGCGGCTACCTGACGCACGCGAGTTGGGCGCACTGGGCGCACTTCGACGCCAAACCGGATGACGTTCACTGGTGCACGGCCGACCTCGCCTGGGTCACCGCGCACACCTACGAGATCTACGGACCGCTGTCGAACGGGCTCACCCAGGTCATCTACGAGGGCACGCCGGACACTCCGCGTCGCGAGCGGCACCTGGAGATCATCGAGCGCTACGGCGTGACGGTCTACTACACGGCGCCGACACTCATCCGGACGTTCATGACCTGGTTCGGCGACGAACTGCCGGGCGGACACGACCTGTCGAGCTTGCGGCTGCTCGGCACGGTGGGTGAGGCGATCAATCCGGAGGCCTGGGTGTGGTTCCGCCGGAACTTCGGGCGGAATGAGCTCCCCGTCATCGACACATGGTGGCAGTCGGAGACCGGTGCCGCGATGATCGCCCCCTTGCCCGGCATCACGCCCCTGAAGCCCGGCTCCGCGTCGGTCCCGCTTCCGGGCATCGACGTCGCCGTGGTCGACGAGAACGGTGACGAGGTGGCGCCGGGCCGATCCGGGACCCTGGTCGTCCGGCGCCCGTGGCCGGGGATGGCGCGGACCGTCTGGGGGAACCCGGAGCGCTACCGCGACGCGTACTGGTCCGCGTACGCCGGAGTGGGGGCGCACGGCGGCTACTACGTTGCGGGAGACGGGGCGACCGGCGACGCCGATGGCTTCATCTGGATCCTGGGGCGGCTCGACGACGTCGTGAACGTCTCCGGTCATCGCCTCTCGACGATCGAGATCGAGTCGGCGCTCGTGGCGCACGAGACGGTCGGCGAAGCCGGGTCCGCCGGTGTGGCGGACCCGGTCACCGGGCAGGCGGTCGTGGCGTTCGTCACCCCGTCCGGCCGGGCGGAGATCGACGCGCACGCGCTGCGCGCTGAGGTCGCCCGCTCGATCGGTCCGGTCGCGAAGCCGAAGCACGTCGTCGTCGTGCCCGATCTGCCCAAGACGCGCTCGGGGAAGATCATGCGCCGCCTCCTCGCGCAGCTCTGGGACGCGGAACAGGATCGGCGGGCGGGACGGACCCCGCAGGCGCTCGGCGACACGACGTCACTGCAGAACCCCTGGGCCGTCGACGACATCGCCGGCGCTCTCGCCGCAGAATCGAGGACATCATGACCGACGACCATCGTTTCGGGTTCCGCACCCGCGCCCTTCACGCCGGGGGCACCCCGGACGCCGCCACCGGGGCGAGGGCGGTGCCGATCTATCAGACGACGTCGTTCGTCTTCGACGATGCGGCCGACGCCGGAAACCTCTTCGCGCTGCAGAAGTACGGCAACATCTACTCGCGTATCGGCAACCCCACGGTCGCCGCCCTGGAGGAGCGCCTGGCTTCGCTGGAGGGCGGAATCGGTGCGGTCGCGACCGCCTCCGGCATGAGCGCGGAGTTCATCACGTTCGCCGCCCTCGTGGGCGCGGGTGATCACGTCGTCGCCGCGGCGCAGCTCTACGGGGGCACGGTCACGCAGCTCGACGTGACACTGCGTCGCTTCGGCGTGGAGACGACCTTCGTCAGCTCCTCCGACCCGGCTGACTTCGCCGCGGCCGTCCGTCCCGAGACCAAGGTCGTCTACGTCGAGATGATCGGAAACCCCTCGGGCGAGATCGCCGACATCGAGGGTCTCGCCGCTGTCGCCCACGAGGCAGGCGTGCCGCTCGTCGTGGACGCCACCCTGGCCACCCCGTACCTCGCGCGTCCGCTGGAGCACGGGGCGGACATCGTCATCCACTCGGTCACGAAGTTCCTCGGCGGTCACGGGACGACCCTCGGCGGCGTGGTCATCGAGAAGGGCACCTTCGACTGGGGCAACGGCAAGTTCCCCCAGATGACCGAACCGGTGGCCTCCTACGGCGGCATCTCCTGGTGGGGCAACTTCGGGGAGTACGGGTTCCTCACCAAGCTGCGCTCCGAGCAGCTGCGCGACATCGGCCCGGCGCTGAGCCCGCAGTCGGCGTTCACGCTCCTGCAGGGCGTGGAGACGCTGCCCCAGCGCATCGACGCTCACCTCGCCAACGCCCGGGTCGTCGCCGAGTGGCTGGCGGCAGACCCCCGCGTGTCCTACGTCACCTGGGCAGGGCTCGAAGGCCATCCGCATCATGAGCGTGCCGCCCGGTACCTGCCGCTGGGACCGGGATCCGTGTTCGCGTTCGGGGTCGCCGCCGAGGACGGCCGCGCTGCGGGGGAGGCGTTCATCGAGAACCTGCAGCTCGCGTCCCATCTCGCCAACATCGGCGATGCCCGCACCCTGGTCATCCACCCGGCCTCCACGACGCATCGCCAGCTCACCGAGGAACAGCTCGTCGCCGCCGGCGTGCGCCCCGACCTGATCCGCATCTCCGTCGGCCTGGAGGACGCGGAGGACATCATCTGGGACCTCGATCAGGCCCTCACCCTCGCGACGGGAGCCCACCGATGAGCACGACCTCCGCCGGCGACGCCTGCACCCTTCCTGCGACCACGGACGCGACCAGCTGCGCGCTTCCCGTCACCGTCGAACCGGGCCGCACGTGGACCGGACCCTCGCAGCCGCAGCGGTTCGGGCTGCTGCGCCGGGCACGATCCATCGTGATCGTCGGTGCCTCCGGGAATCCGTCACGGGCCTCGTACTTCGTCGCGACCTACCTGCTGTCCAGCACGGACTACGACGTCTATCTCGTGAACCCGAGGGAGACCGAGATCCTCGGACAGCCGGTCTACCCGTCGTTGAGCGCCCTGCCCGTGCAGCCTGACATCGTGGACGTGTTCCGTCGTCACGACGACCTCCCGGGGGTCGCGCAGGAGGCCATCGACAGCGGGGCGAAGACCCTGTGGCTCCAGCTCGGCTCCTGGAACGAGGAGGCCGCTGCGCTCGCCGAGGCGGCGGGCCTCTCGGTCGTCATGGACCGCTGCATCAAGATCGAGCACGCCCGCTTCCACGGCGGACTGCATCTCGCCGGCTTCGACACCGGCGTGATCAGCTCCCGACGGCAGCTGCTCGCGCGCTGAGGGGGCTGCGCCGCGCCCAGGAGGCTCAGGTGCAGATCGTGTCCGCCGTGGTGCGGTGCAGCGTCACGGGAACCTGAAGGTCGGTGAGGTGCCAGTCGAGGCTGCGTCCGGTGAGCCGGGGCAACGAGGAGCACGTCCACGCGGGGTCCGGCGTGACGTGACTGCCCGGGAGCACCCCCGCAGCGTTCCACGAGGTCCACGTCCGGGGAAGGCCCGTCGCCTTCTTCAGATCCACGTCGACGTCGACGTGGTGCGACCCGCCCGGGGCGTTCGTGCTGATGTAGAAGTGGCCGGAGGTGTCGCTGATCTCCTCGTAGCGGATCGCCGTGATCGCGCAGGTGGTGGGGGCGGCCGTGGGGCTGCTGTACGCCTTGCACGTGTTCCCCGTGAACGGGGACAACCAGGCGGATGCCGCCGTCACCGTTCCCTTGACGACCGCGCGGTCCGTCCACGCCGCGCTGGTGGTGGGAACGCTCGCCTGTGCGAGCGACACGAAGACGACCACCACCGCGAAGGCGAAGCCGGCCAGCGGGACCACCAGTCGTCGCGCCGGGGTCACGTCGTCAGGGGCTTCCGCGCCGGGTGCTCCACGGGGCTCATCATGCTGAGACCGAGCAGCCCCAGGAGCCCGAGGAGCAACGGGAGGGCGACAGCGGGCGTCGTCATCCGCATGATCGCGGTTCCCCACCCGGGAAGCTGCACCGCCGGCTTCCACACGTCGCCGCTCACCGGATAGTCGAGAGCGTCGGAGAACTCGTTGGCGTCGCCCTTCATGGTGATGGTGCGCGCGCCATCGGCGGCTTCGATGGCGGTGATGCGATGGGTGACCAGGGAGTCGGTCAGCGCGCTCGGCAGGCTGACGACGTCACCCACCTCCAGAGAGTCGGCGGGGACCTTCGTGGCGATGAGGAGATCGCCCGTCATGATCTCGGGCTCCATCGAGCCCGAGATCACGACGAGCGGCTGGAGGACTCCGATGGCCGTGGCGCCCCAGACGACGCCGCAGCCCACCCCCATGACGGCCAGCGTCCAGAGAACGGGCAGGGCGAGCCGGCGGAGGAGCTGCACCACGATTCGTCCTTCGTCTCGGCTGCGGCGGTGGGTGGTCAGTTGGTCGCGGTCGCGGAGACCGTGACGAGGATCGTGCCGGTCTTGCCCTGGTTGCTGGTCGCCCAGTCCGCCGGAGTGGTGACGACGAGCTCGAACTCATCGGCGGCGGTGGACCCCGAGGAGGTCAGCGACGCCGCGAGTCCGGTGATCGTGGCGGTCGGCTTGACCGTGAAGTCGGTCGCCGTGGTGCCGGGGGCGTACTCGACGGTGGAGGTGAGCGCGGCGTTGACGGAACTGACGTTCTTCACCCAGAGCTTGATGGTGCGGGTCTCGCCGGGAAGCAGGTTCGCCAGCTTCTCGGCGGGGACGACGAGCTCGATGCTGTTCTTGGCCGCCGACTCCTTCCAGGTGGTTCCGTCGACGGAACCCTGGAGGTTGAAGGTGGCTCCCGCGGCGGGGGCGCTGAAGAAGGTGTTGTCCGTCCACGCGGCGCTGGTGAGCGCCGCGCCGATGCCGCCGGTCGCGAGCACGGCCAGCGCGAACGCCATGATCGGGCGTCGCCGGGAGCGTCGCTCGGTGCGGTGAGGGCGTGTGGAGGCATCCGTGTTCGTCATGGTTTCGACGTTACGCAGCACACCTCAGGGGACTGTCAAGTCTTCCTCAAGAGGGGCCGAAGCTTTCCCGATTGTTCCGTTTCCGCGTCGTGCGGCCCCGGGCCCGGAGCGTGGCAGGATGGTCGGATGCCGCTCATCGCTCTCACCGGAGGCATCGCGTCGGGGAAGTCCACCATCGCGAACCGGCTCACCGAGCTCGGCGCGGTCGTCGTCGACGCGGATCAGATCGTGCGCGAGGTCCAAGCTCCGGGATCCGAGGTGCTCCGCACGATCGCGCGGACGTTCGGAGACACCGTCATCGCCGAGGACGGATCCCTCGACCGGGCTGCCCTCGGGTCGACCGTGTTCGCCGACCCGGACCGGCTCGCTCAGTTGAACGCCATCGTGCACCCTGCGGTGCGGGCAGAGTCCCAGCGCCGTTTCGACGCGGCGTTCGCCGCCGACCCGGAGGCTGTCGTCGTGTACGACGTTCCGCTCCTGGTGGAGGCTCGTGTCGATGACCCCTGGGATGAGATCGTCGTCGCGCATGCGCCGGAGGACGTCCGTCTCGAGAGGCTCGTCGGCCTGCGCGGAATGACTCCCGAGGCCGCGCGCGACCGGATCGCCGCCCAGGTCTCCGACGAACGGCGGCTCGCGATCGCCGACGTCGTGATCGACACCTCGGGGTCGATCGAGCACACCCTGGATCAGACCGACGCGCTCTGGGACCGGCTCCGCGCGCGCTGAAGGACAGCCGCCCGCCGGAGGCTTCCGACCCGGCCGGCCCCGATGTCGGAGGGGCGGCATACGCTTGAGGTATGCAGCCCACCCGCAGTGTCCGCCCTTTCGAGGTCATCAGCGAGTACGCCCCCGCCGGTGATCAGCCGCAGGCGATCGCCGATCTGGCTTCCCGCATCAATGCGGGCGAGACCGACATCGTGCTGCTCGGCGCCACCGGAACAGGCAAGTCCGCGACCACGGCCTGGCTCGTCGAGCAGGTGCAGCGCCCCACACTCGTGCTGGCGCATAACAAGACCCTCGCCGCCCAGCTCGCCAACGAGTTCCGTGAGCTCATGCCGAACAACGCCGTCGAGTACTTCGTCTCCTACTACGACTACTACCAGCCCGAGGCCTACGTCCCGCAGACGGACACCTTCATCGAGAAGGACTCCTCGATCAACGCGGAGGTCGAGCGCCTTCGCCACTCGACGACGAACTCCCTGCTGAGCCGCCGCGATGTGGTCGTGGTGTCGACCGTGTCCTGCATCTACGGCCTGGGCGCGCCGGAGGAGTATCTGCGCGCCATGGTCGCGCTCCAGGTGGGGGAGCGGTACGACCGCGACGCCCTGATCCGTCAGTTCATCGCGATGCAGTACAACCGCAACGACGTCGACTTCTCGCGCGGCAATTTCCGGGTCCGCGGCGACACCATCGAGATCATCCCGGTGTATGAGGAGCACGCCATCCGCATCGAGCTCTTCGGCGACGAGATCGAGGCGCTGTACTCGTTGCATCCGCTGACGGGCGAGGTCATCGAGAAGCTCGACGCCGTGCCGATCTTCCCCGCCTCGCACTATGTCGCGGGCACCGACGTCATCCAGCGCTCGATCGGCACGATCGAGCACGAGCTGGAGGAGCGGCTCAAGGAGTTCGAGCGGCAGGGTAAGCTCCTCGAGGCGCAGCGCCTCCGGATGCGGACGACCTTCGACCTGGAGATGCTGCAGCAGCTCGGCTTCTGCTCCGGTATCGAGAACTACTCGCGCCACATGGACGGGCGCATGCCGGGGGAGCCCCCGCACACGCTCCTGGACTTCTTCCCCGACGACTTCCTGCTCGTCATCGACGAGTCGCACGTGACGGTGCCGCAGATCGGTGCCATGTACGAGGGTGACGCCTCCCGCAAGCGCACGCTCGTCGACCACGGCTTCCGCCTGCCGAGCGCGATGGACAACCGACCGCTGCGCTGGGACGAGTTCAAGAACCGCGTGGGGCAGACCGTCTACCTGTCGGCGACCCCGGGCAAGTACGAGATGGGCATCGCCGACGGTGTGGTGGAGCAGATCATCCGCCCGACGGGACTGGTCGACCCGGAGATCATCGTCAAGCCGTCGAAGGGACAGATCGACGATCTGCTCGAGGAGATCAGGCTTCGCGTGGAGCGGGACGAGCGCGTCCTCGTCACGACCCTCACGAAGAAGATGGCCGAGGAATTGACCGACTTCCTCGGGGAACACGGCGTGCGGGTGCGCTACCTGCATTCCGACGTCGACACCCTGCGCCGCGTCGAACTGCTCAGCGAGCTGCGCGCCGGTGTGTACGACGTCCTGGTGGGTATCAACCTGCTCCGAGAGGGACTCGACCTCCCGGAGGTGTCGCTCGTCGCGATCCTCGACGCCGACAAGGAAGGGTTCCTCCGCTCCGGGACGTCACTCATCCAGACCATCGGCCGGGCAGCGCGTAACGTCTCGGGCGAAGTGCACATGTATGCGGACAACATGACCGACTCCATGGCCAAAGCCATCGAGGAGACCGACCGTCGGCGCGAGAAGCAGATCGCGTACAACAAAGAGCACGGGATCGATCCGCAGCCGCTGCGCAAGCGCATCGCCGACATCACCGAGGTGCTGGCGCGCGAGGGGCAGGACACGGCGGAGCTGATGTCCGGGCGAGGCCGTGCGTCGGGCAAGGGCAAGTCGCCCACGCCGAACCTGCGGCGCACCGGCATCGCTGCCGAGGGAGCGCAGCAGCTCGAAGCCACGATCCAGGACCTCACCGATCAGATGCTCGCCGCTGCCGCGGAGCTGAAGTTCGAGCTCGCCGGGCGCCTGCGTGACGAGGTGCAGGATATGAAGAAGGAGCTCCGCTCGATGGAGCGGGCCGGGCACGCGTAGACGGAGACCAGATGGACGCGGCAGGAGAGGAACTCGCGGACCGAGTCCGGGCGCTGCTCGGCGCTGACCCCTCGATCGAGGAGAGGCGGATGTTCGGAACCAGGGCATTCCTCGACGAGGGCCGCATCCTCGTCGGAGCACGGAAGGACGGCACGCTCCTCGTCCGCGTGGATGAGGAGAACGGGGCCGTCGCCGTGACCCAGCCGGGAGCTTCTCGGGCCGTGATGGGGTCGCGCACCATGGGGTCGGGCTGGATCGACGTCGCCGCGTCCGCGATCACCGATGATGCGGCGCTGATGATGTGGATCGACATGGCCCGAGAGTCCGTGGGGGCCGCCACCGCGGACGGCGACTGACCCGAGCAGTTACGGGCAGTGCACCAGGGTCTTCGGCCCGGAGCGGTCGATCTCGTGTTCCGTCATCGGTGCTCCGCAGAGCGGGCAGGCGCGTTCGGCGCGTTCCGCGGCGCTCGGCGGCGGCGTCTTCTCGTAGGGCCCGACGGAGGCCGGGCCCGCAAGACGCACGAGGTTGGTGTTCACCCAGGCATAGAGGCCCCCCGCTTCGCGGATGCGGGTGCGAAGAGGGGGCCGGCTGGAGTCGCGTGACATGTTGATTAGTGTACTAATGATTCGTGCAGATGTATAGTCGGGATCGTGACCGACACCGATGATCTGCTCCGCCTCGAGAACCAGCTCTGCTTCGCCGTGGTCACGGCGGCGCGGAACGTGGTGGCGATCTACCGGCCGATCCTCGAGCCGCTCGGGCTGACCCATCCGCAGTACCTGGTGATGCTCGCCCTCTGGGAGCGGGCTCCGCGAACCCTCAACGACCTCGCCGCCGACCTCGCGCTGGAGCCCGCGACGGCGTCGCCCCTCGTCAAGCGGCTCGAAGCCGACGGCCTGGTGGCCCGCCAGCGCAGCAGCGAGGACGAACGCCGACTCGAGATCACGCTCACGGATGCCGGTGCTGCCCTGCGTGCCAGGGCGGTGGACGTGCCGCGGCAGGTGATGGCCGCCGTGGGGATGGACATCGACGAGGTGGCAGCACTGCGGGACGGACTGGGCGCCTTCGCGGGGCCCCGCCCCGCCCACCCCTGACCGTTCCGCGGCATCCCGATATGAAGCGCTGGTGCTCGCCTGCGCACCCCTAGGGTGGGAGGCATGTCGCGCCCCGAGCCTCCGGTCCCCGCGCCGGAGCGTGTGCGTCGACCGGGGCCGCCGATGCTCCTCGGCCTCGCCGCCGTGGCCGGACTGTTCGGTCTCCTCATGTTCGCCGCGGCCGTGCAGGGCACCCCGCAGTTCGCGTCGACGGAGGCCGAGAGCACATCGCCGCCCCAGGAGAACGTCGTGCTCCCCGCCCCGACGGCGACGGAGACACCGCTGCCTCCGGAATCATGGGGGGATCCGGTTCTCGCGCAGGTGCTCGGCATGGTCTTCGGTCTCGTGCTGGGGCTGGCCGTCCTCGCGCTCGTCGTCGTGGTCGTTCGCCAGCTCATCCGATTCCTCGTGCGGCTGTGGCGGGACCGTCCGCTCGCACGCCGCGATGCCGCGGCTGCCGGGCCGGGTGCCAGCCCCACGTCGCCGGATATCCTCCCTGACGAGGTGACCATCCGCCGCGGGGTCTCCGATGCGCTTCGCACGGTCAGCGAACGACCAGTACCCGGTGACGCGATCGTCGCGGCGTGGATCGGCTTGGAGGAATCCGCCGCCGACGCCGGTCAGGGGCGCGCTCCGACGGAGACGCCGGCAGAATTCACCGCCCGGGTGATCGGCGGGCGCCACGGCATCGCCGCGGACGTCGCGGTCCTGCAACGCCTCTATGAGCGGGTGCGCTTCGGCGGGCTGATCGCAGACGAAGGCGACCGGCGGAGCGCCGCCGACGCGCTTCGCGGCATCAAGGCGGGGTGGCGATGAGAGGGAGGATCGTCCTGGCTCTCCTCAGCGCCCTCGTCGCCGCTGGTCTTCTCGTCGTGATGCTCACCTTCGGAGTGCCCGCCCCCTTCGCCGTCGCATGGACCCTCATCCTGCTCGCTATCGTCGCGGCCACCCGCCAGGCCTTCGTCGACGAGGTGGTCGTGTGGCCGCCGGAGGCGCCCCGAGCGGAGGGCCGTGGCTCGGACGTGTCGCGGTTGGCGTGGGCGATCAACACCCGCACCGGCGTCGCGGGCCATGTCGTCGTCCGACGCGTGCAGGGCGTGGTCCGTCGGCGCCTCGCGCATCTCGGCCTCGACCTCGATGACCCTCAGGACCACCCGCGTATCGACGCGGTGCTGGGAGACGGTGTCCGCGCCTCCCTGCATGCGCGAGAAGTGCAACGCGTGGACATCGAGCGCGTCCTCGACGCCCTCGACCGCATCCCCATCGACACGGAGGAGACAACATGACCACCGACGAAACCACGCAGATCGCCGATGTCGGACGCCGCGTGCTCGCGGGCGTCAAGACGGCCGTCGTCGGGATGGACGAGCCCCTGACGATCGCGCTGGCCGCGATCCTGGCGGGCGGCCACGTGCTCTTCGAGGACGTTCCCGGCCTCGGCAAGACGCTCGCCGCGCGCAGCCTCGCGGGTGCGCTCGGGCTGGACTTCCGTCGGCTGCAGTGCACACCCGACATGTTGCCGGGCGATGTCACCGGTTCCTACGTCTACGCGCCTTTCACCGGGGACTTCGCCTTCCGCCCCGGTCCGATCTTCACGGGACTGCTGCTTGCGGACGAGATCAACCGGACGACGCCGAAGACACAGTCGGCGATGCTCGAGGCGATGGCCGAGCACCAGGTGACGGTGGAGGGCAACAGGTTTCCGCTCCCGCGTCCGTTCCACGTGATCGCCACATCGAACCCGATCGAGTACGAGGGGACGTACGCGTTGCCGGAGGCGCAGCTCGATCGCTTCATGGTGCGGCTCGCGGTGGGGTACCCGCAGCCGGAGGAGGAAGCGCGGATCATCCTCGACCGTGTGGAGCGGCAGAGCCCGGATGTCGAGGTCGAGCCCGTAGTGGACGCCGACGGCCTGCGGCGGATCCAAGCAGCGGTCGAGGGCATCCACGTCGACCGCGATGTCGTGCGATACGGTGTCGAGCTCACGCGGGCGACACGCGAGGCGGCGACGGTGGCCGTCGGCGCCTCCCCGCGTGGTTCGCAGGCGCTCATCCTCCTCGGACGCGCGCTCGCCGCGCTGGACGGGCGGGCATATGTACGGCCGGACGACCTCAAGCGCGTCGCGGTGCCGGTCCTCGCGCATCGATTGACCCTGACGCCGCGGGCCTGGGCACAGGGAGTGGACCCGCGGACGGTCGTCGACGCGGCCTTGGCGCGGACGGCCGTGCCTCCGACCGTCGCGGCGGCCCCGTGACGGACGAGGCGGCGGTGCAGACGGCGACCGCGGTCGCCTGGCGGCGGACGCCGGTCATCGCTCTCGGCATCGGCGGCGCGGCGATCATCGCCGCGGTGGGGCTCGCCTTCTCCCGTCCGGATATCGTCGCCATGGGCCTGCCGCTGGCGCTGGCCGCCGCGTGGGCGCTCCTCCGCCGCCCGAGCCCCGGAGAAGCGCGAATCGCTCTGCGCGCGCACGCGGCCGGCAGCGTCGATCGCCCGGAAGTGCAGACCGCCGCGGATGTGGTGCTGGCGGCGGATGCGGTGCAGATCGCCGTGGATCAGGATGGGCAGCGAACCGGTCTCGTGGATGTCCGACCGGGAACGGCCTGTCTCACGGCGCGCGGCGTGCTGCAGCATTCGGGTCCGAGTGAGCCGCTCGCCGTGACCCTGCGGGGGTCGAGTCTCGACGGCGCGTGGGTCTCCGATATCGTCCCTCGGACGGCGCTCCCCTGGAACGCGCCGCCGCGCGCGGTGCGGATCGGCAGCCTCCCGGTGGCGCCGCGGCTCACCGGACTGCACGGGTCGCATCCGGGTTCCCGCCCGGGGCAGGGTGGCGACTTCCGGGATATCCAGCCCTTCGTCCCCGGAGACGAGCTCCGTCGGGTCGACTGGCGCGCGACCGCCCGCGCCGCACGTCGACCAGGAGATCTCCTGGTGCGCAGGGACGACGCGCTGAGCGACTCGTCGGTCGTGCTCGCGATCGACACCGCCGAAGATCTCGGTGCCGCCGTGGCCGCGTGGGGGAGCGGCGACCCCGATCGCTCCGGAGTGACCTCACTCGATCTCGCGCGGGAAACGGCCCTCGCCATCGCCACCGCGGCGATCGGCGTGGGCGACCGCGTGGCCTATCACGCGCTCTCTCCGGACGGCCTCTCGCTGCCCTCCGGCGGTGGCGCCCGGCACCTCGCCCGTGTGCGCCGCGCGATCGCCGCGACCGGCATCGGCACCGATCCGTCCTATCGGCGGTCCCCGGCCGTGCCGCCAGGGTCGATCGTCTTCGTGCTCTCGACGTTCGTCGACGGGGTGGCGGCACGGCTGGCGACCAGCTGGCGCGCCGCCGGCCACGCCGTCATCGCCGTCGATGTGCTTCCGACTCCCGAGGAGAGCCGCCTCAGTCGCGAGCAGCGGATCGCCCTGCGCACTCTGCTCGCCGAGCGCACCGACGTCCTGGCCGAGCTGAGACATGCCGGCATCGAGGTGGTGCCGTGGTCCGGTGGTCTCGATGCCGCGATGCGCCGTGCCGCCCGCCGTCTTGCGCGTCGCGGGAAGGGGCGCCGATGACTCGCGCCGTCCGCTCTTTCCGCGCCGGTGTCGCGGTCCCGGGGGCCGTCCTCCGGCTGGCAGTGGTCGCCCTGGCCGCCGGGGGAGCACTGCTCCTGATCCCCTTCCCGCTGTGGCAGGGCATCGCGGTGCTCGCCGCTGCCGTCGCCGTCGCGATCCCCCGCAGTCTCGCCGCCTGGGTGGCGCTGGCCTGCCTCCCGTTCGGCGTGATCCTCTCGGAACCGGATCCCTCCCGGACCGCGCTGGCTCTGCTGTTCGTGCACGCCCTGCATGTCTGCGCGTCGCTGAGCCTCGTGGTGCCGCTCTCCTCGCGCGTGGCCCTGTCCGTCCTGCTTCCGAGTGCCGGCCGCTTCCTCGCTGTTCAGCTGATCGCGCAGCCGCTGGCGTTCGGCGTCTGGCTGCTCGCCGAGCGGCCGGACACCCCCGAGGTCGTGATCCTGGCTCCGTTCGCCGCGGCGGCGCTGCTCGGCGGGATCCTGGTCGCCCTCCGTGCGGCGAGACGGGCGGGCGCGGCGGCGTCCGCACCAGGCGCGTACGGCGTTCTCGGAGCCGATGTCCGTGGCCCCTCGTAGACTTGTTCGGTGCCCATCGTCCCCGTTGCTTCCCCAGGAAAACTCAGTGTCCGCGGCGCCCGCGTACACAATCTCAAGAACGTCGACATCGACATCCCCCGCGACTCGCTGGTGGTCTTCACCGGCCTCTCCGGATCGGGGAAGTCCAGCCTCGCCTTCGACACGATCTTCGCCGAGGGGCAGCGCCGGTACGTCGAGTCGTTGAGCGCCTACGCCCGGCAGTTCCTCGGCCAGGTCGACCGGCCGGACGTCGACTTCATCGAGGGGCTGAGCCCGGCGGTGTCGATCGATCAGAAGTCGACGAACCGCAACCCGCGGTCGACGGTCGGCACCATCACCGAGATCTACGACTACATGCGCCTGCTCTGGGCGCGTATCGGCGTGCCGCACTGCCCGGTCTGCGGCGAGAAGATCCAGCGCCAGACGGTGCAGCAGATCGCCGACCAGCTCATGGAGCTTCCGGAGCGCACCCGGTACCAGGTCGTGGCGCCGATCGTCTCGCAGAAGAAGGGCGAGTTCGTCGACCTCTTCCGCGAGCTGGGGGCGAAGGGCTACTCGCGCGCGATCGTCGACGGCGAGCTCATCCAGCTGGCCGAGCCGCCGACGCTCAAGAAGAGCTACAAGCACGACATCGCCGTGGTCGTCGACCGTCTCGTCGCCTCGCCGGACATCCTCGGGCGCGTCACCGACTCCGTGGAGACCGCCCTCGGGCTCGCCGGCGGCGTCGTGCAGATCAATTACGTGGACGGCGAGGGCGACGACGCGTGGCAGACCTTCTCGGAGAAGCTGGCGTGCCCCAACGGACACGCGCTCACCCTCACCGAGATCGAGCCGCGCACGTTCTCCTTCAACGCGCCGTTCGGCGCCTGCCCCGCATGCTCGGGCCTCGGCACGCGCATGTCCGTCGACGTGGACCTGATGCTCGGTGACGAGGACCTCTCGATCCGCGAAGGCGTCATCATCCCCTGGACCACCCAGGGCAAGGGGCTCTTCCAGTACTACGAGCGGCTGCTCGAAGGACTCTCGCGAGACCTCGACTTCTCCCTCGACACCCCGTGGCGGGACCTGCACTCCGACGTCAAGGAAGCGGTGCTGCGCGGAGAGAACTACAAGGTCACCGTCAAGTGGAAGAACCGCTACGGCCGTGAGATGCGGTACGCGTCCGGCTTCGAGGGCGTGGTGCCCTACATCGAGCGGCAGTACCTGCAGGCCGAGTCCGACACGCAGCGCAGCCGGTGGGGCGAGTACCTCCGAGAGGTTCCGTGTCCGGTGTGCAACGGCGACCGGCTGAAGCCCGAGGTGCTGGCCGTGCAGGTGCACGGTCACTCCATCGCCGAGGTCTCGCACCTCAGTCTCGCCGACGCCCGGGCGTTCATGGAGAAGCTGCAGCTCACCGAGCGCGAGGCCAAGATCGCCGCCCAGGTGCTCCGTGAGATCCGCCTGCGTCTCGACTTCCTCCTCCAGGTGGGGCTGTCGTACCTCAACCTGAGCCGCTCCGCAGGCTCCCTGTCGGGTGGTGAGGCGCAGCGCATCCGGCTCGCGACGCAGATCGGCTCCGGCCTGACCGGGGTGCTCTACGTGCTGGACGAGCCCTCCATCGGCCTTCATCAGCGCGACAACCGTCGACTCATCGAGACACTGCTCACTCTGCGCGACCTGGGGAACACCCTGATCGTCGTCGAGCACGACGAGGAGACGATCGAGGCGGCGGACTGGGTGGTCGACATCGGTCCGGGCGCCGGCGTGAACGGCGGCGCCGTGGTCCACTCCGGGCCCTACTCCGCGCTGCTCGCCGACACCGACTCCATGACCGGCGACTACCTCTCCGGCCGTCGGGAGATCCCGATGCCGGCGAAGCGCCGGAAGATCGACAAGAAGCGCATGCTGAGCGTCGTGGGCGCACGCGCCAACAACCTCCGCAACGTCACGGCCGACTTCCCGCTCGGCGTGCTCACGGCGGTCACGGGCGTCAGCGGATCCGGGAAGTCGTCCCTCGTGAACGACATCCTGTACCAGGTGCTCGCCTCGCGACTCAACGGGGCGCGGACGGTGCCGGGCAAGCACACGCGCGTGACCGGGCTCGACAACCTCGACAAGGTCGTGCACGTCGACCAGGCGCCGATCGGCCGCACCCCGCGATCTAACCCGGCGACCTACACCGGCGTCTTCGATCGCATCCGCACGCTCTTCAGCGAGACGCCCGAGGCGAAGGTCCGCGGCTACCAGCCCGGGCGCTTCAGCTTCAACGTCAAGGGCGGACGCTGTGAGGCCTGCTCCGGTGACGGCACGATCAAGATCGAGATGAACTTCCTCCCGGACGTGTACGTGGACTGCGAGGTGTGTCACGGCAAGAGGTACAACCGCGACACCCTTGCTGTGCACTACAAGGGCAAGAACATCGCCGAGGTGCTGGAGATGCCGATCGAGGAGGCGGCCGAGTTCTTCGAGCCGATCCAGGCCATCCACCGCTACATGAAGACCCTGGTCGATGTGGGGCTGGGATATGTCCGCCTCGGGCAGTCGGCGACCACGCTCTCCGGCGGTGAGGCGCAGCGCGTGAAGCTCGCGACCGAGCTCCAGCGCCGCAGCAACGGTCGGAGCATCTACGTGCTCGACGAGCCGACGACGGGTCTGCACTTCGAAGACGTGCGCAAGCTCCTCGAGGTGCTGAACGGTCTGGTCGACAAGGGCAACACGGTCATCGTCATCGAGCACAACCTCGACGTGATCAAGTCGGCCGACTGGGTGATCGACCTCGGTCCCGAGGGCGGCTCCGGCGGCGGCACGATCCTCGCCACCGGCACGCCGGAGCAGATCGCGCGGGTCGAGGAGAGCCACACCGGCCAGTTCCTCGCCGAGATCCTGGGTGAGGGGCGCTCTGCGCGGAAGGCCAGCTGATGGCCGACGTCCTGCCGTACAAACCCCGGGCCGGCGAGATACCGACCGACCCGGGGGTGTACCGGTTCCGTGACGCCAACGGCCGCGTGCTGTACGTCGGCAAGGCGAAGAACCTCCGTCAGCGGCTGTCGAACTACTTCGCTCCGCTGCGGACGCTGCACGAGCGCACGCGCCGGATGGTGACGACGGCGGCGTCGGTGGAGTGGACGGTCGTACCCACGGACGTCGACT
This sequence comes from Microbacterium sp. C-MGS6, assembly GCF_058140415.1. Classification (NCBI taxonomy): domain Bacteria; kingdom Bacillati; phylum Actinomycetota; class Actinomycetes; order Micrococcales; family Microbacteriaceae; genus Microbacterium; species Microbacterium sp. C-MGS6. The sequence continues at coordinate 2,169,642 of NZ_CM176934.1, read as the reverse complement.
CGCTGCAGCTCGAGTACATGTGGATCAAGGAGTTCGATCCGCCGTTCAACGTCAAGTACCGGGACGACAAGTCGTACCCGTTCATGGCCGTGACGATGGGGGACGAGGCGCCGCGCGTGCTCGTGACCCGGAACCGGAAGATCCCCGGCGCCCGCTACTTCGGCCCGTACCCGAAGGTCTGGGCGGTGCACGAGACCATCGACCTGATGATCAAGGCGTTCCCGATCCGCACGTGCAGCGACGCGAGCTACAAGCGGGCGATGCAGACGGGACGCCCGTGCTTCCCGGGGCAGATCGGCAAGTGCGGCGGGCCGTGTTCGATGACGGTGTCGATCGAGGAGCACCGGGCCATGGTCGACGACTTCGTCGCCTTCATGGCGGGTGGCGACGAGCGGTTCGCCCGGGAACTCACCCAGCGCATGCTCGCCGCGTCGGCCGCCATGGACTACGAGGCGGCGGCGAAGTACCGCGACAAGCTCTCGGCGATCGAGGCCGTGCTCGGCAAGAGCGCTCTCGTGCTGCCCGCGGACGAGGACGCGGACCTGTTCGGTATCGCCGAGGACGAACTCGCGGCCGCCGTGCAGCATTTCGTCATCCGCGGAGGTCGTGTCCGCGGCGTGCGTGCTCTGACGATCGAGAAGGAGATCGACATCACGGGCGGAGAGCTCGTGGAGCAGGTTCTCCAGCAGGCGTACGGGGAAGCTCAGGACGTGCCGCGTCGCATCCTGGTGCCCGTGCTCCCCGACGATGCGTCCGAGCTCGAGGTGTGGCTGCGGGAACGCCGAGGCCGGAAGGTCGAGATCGCGGTGGCGCATCGTGGTCAGCGTGCTGATCTCATGCGCACGGCCACGCTGAACGCCCAGCAGGCGCTGATCCGGCACAAGACCCGGCGTACCAGCGACTACGTCGCCCGTACCCAGGCGCTCACCGATCTGCAGGAGGCGCTGGGTATGGAGGAGGCGCCGCTCCGGATCGAGTGCTTCGACATCTCGCACCTCGGCGGCACGAATGTCGTGGCGTCCATGGTCGTGTTCGAAGATGGTCTTCCGCGGAAGGACCAGTACCGCACCTTCAACATCGCGGAGACGACCGACGACACCGACTCCATGTACCAGGTGCTGCGTCGTCGGCTCGCCTACCTCGACCGCCCGGAAGAGCAGGAGACCGTCGATCCCACCACCGACGAGGTGGTCGCGGAAGACGTCGGCGAGGCGGGGGTGCGCCGCAAGCCTCGCTTCGCCTATCCGCCGCAGCTGCTGCTCGTGGACGGCGGGCAGCCCCAGGTCGAGGCCGCCGCTCGGGCCCTCCGCGACGCCGGGCACACCGAGATCGCCGTGTGCGGCATCGCCAAGCGCCTCGAGGAGATCTGGCTCCCCGGCGACGACTTCCCCGTCATCCTTCCGCGGACCAGCGAATCGCTCTACCTGCTTCAGCGGCTTCGTGACGAGGCCCACCGCTTCGCCATCGTCCATCAGCGGAAGAAGCGCAAGAAGGACATCACGACGGTGCTCGCCGAGGTCCCCGGTCTCGGGGCCTCACGGATCAAGGTCCTCCTCAAGCACTTCGGCTCGGTCACCGCGCTGCGCGCCGCCGAACCCCATCAGATCCAAGAGGTCCAGGGGATCGGCCCGGTGCTGGCTCAGAACATCCATACGCACCTGTCCACTCGCTAGGCTGGGAGGCCGAGGGGGAGAAGGAGCAGTGAGTAGCGATGTCTGACGGGGAGAAGGGCGAGTTCCTCATCGTCACCGGGATGTCCGGCGCCGGTCGCACCACGGTGGCGAACGCGCTGGAGGATCTCGGCTGGTACGTCGTGGACAACCTGCCGCCGCAGATCCTCCGACCGCTGCTCGACCTCACCGGCATGGGCGGGGATTCGCTGCCGAAGGTCGCCGCGGTCGTCGATGTCCGCGGTCGCAACCTCTTCGACGACTTCCCCGGCGTGGCGCGAGTGCTGCGCACCCGTGGATCGATCCGCGTGCTCTTCCTCGACGCCTCCGACGACGTGCTCGTCCGACGCTTCGAGGCGGTGCGTCGTCCGCACCCTCTGCAGGGCGACGGGACGCTTCTCGACGGCATCCGCATCGAGCGCACCCGGCTGGCGCCGATCCGCGAGGCCGCAGACCTCGTGATCGACACGACGGCGTTGAACATCCATCAGCTGGCGACGAAGGTGTCCGACATCTTCTCCGAGGAGGGCGAGGCCCGGCACCGCGTCACGCTTCTCAGCTTCGGGTTCAAATACGGGCTTCCCACCGATGTGGACGTCGTGGCGGACATGCGCTTCCTGCCGAATCCGTACTGGAATGAAGACCTGCGCGGTCTCACCGGACAGGATGAGACGGTGCGGGAGTACGTGCTCTCCCGCGACGGCGCGGAGGAGTTCCTCGACGCCTACGCGAAGGCTCTCGTGCCGGTCCTCGAGGGGTATCAGCGCGAGAACAAGAGCCACTCCACGATCGCCATCGGGTGCACGGGCGGCAAGCACCGTTCGGTCGCCATGTCCGAGGAGCTCGCCCGTCGACTGGCGGGAATCCCGGGCGTCGCGGTCAACGTCCGCCACCGTGACCTCGGCAGGGAATAGGCCCCCGACCGAGTAAGCTGGAGGTTTGCGTCGCGACCCGGCGCGTGAACGTGAAGGAGTCTCGTGGCACTAACCACCGACGTCAAGGCTGAGCTCGTCAGCATCCGCAATGCACCCCCCACGGTGCGCGTCGCTGAGGTGACGGCCATCCTCCGGTTCGCCGGTGGCCTGCACTCCATCGCCGGCCGGGTGGCGGTGGAGGCGGAGGTGGATGCCGAGACCCTCGCCCGTCGTGTGGCCCGAGACCTCGCCGAGATCTACGGCGTCCGTCCGGAGATCGCCCAGGTGCAGTCGAGCACCGCCAACGACGGCGCCCGGTGGGCCGTCCGCGTCATCGCGCAGGGGGAGACGCTGGCCCGCCAGACGGGGCTTCTCGACCAGCGACGCCGCCCGGTCCGCGGGCTCCCGAACCGCCTCACCACGGGTTCCCGCGCCGAGGTCGCCGGACTCTGGCGCGGTGCCTTCCTCGCCGCCGGCTCGCTCAGCGAGCCGGGCCGCTCCGCCATGCTCGAGGTCGCCTGCCCGTCGTCCGAGGCGGCCATGGCACTCGTGGGCGCGGCCCACCGCCTCGGTGTCGCCGCGAAGGCGCGTGAGGTCCGCGGGCTTCCTCGCGTCGTCGTGCGCGAGGGGGAGGCCATCCGCACCATCCTCAGCGAGATGGGTGCCCAGCGCACCGCTCTCGCGTGGGAGGAGCTGCGGCAGCGCCGTGAGGTGCGCGCCGGTGTGAACCGTCTCGTCAACTTCGATGACGCGAACCTCCGCCGTTCCGCGCAGGCCGCCGTGGCGGCATGCGCCCGGGTCGAGCGCGCCCTCGAGATCCTGGCGGATGAGGTGCCCGATCACCTCCGCGTGGCCGGCGAGCTCCGCCTCGCGCACCGCGACGCCAGCCTCGACGAGCTCGGCCACCACGCCGACCCTCCGCTCACGAAGGACGCCGTGGCCGGCCGCATCCGCCGCCTGCTGGCGATGGCCGACAAGCGCGCGCAGCAGGAGGGCATCCCGGGGACCGAGGCCGCCGTCCCCGCGGGGCTCGACGTCTGACCCGGCTGCCACCGTCTCCCGGACGGCGTGTCAACCCCCGGAAGGATCCGGACACCCGGTGCGTTGTCGTCAGTAGGATGAAAGTCGTCCGCTCTCCGTCGCACATCGGCGACGCGGAGCATCGGCAAGCGCCGCGGCGCGGCGCGGATTGGATGAATGCGATATGGCAACCTACACGCTCCCCGACCTTCCCTACGACTTCGCCGCTCTCGAGCCGCACATCAGCGGCAAGATCATGGAGCTGCATCACGACAAGCACCACGCGACCTACGTCGCGGGCGCCAACACGGCCCTGGAGCAGCTCGCCGAGGCCCGTGAGAGCGGCAACCTCGCGAACGTGAACAAGCTCGAGAAGGACCTCGCCTTCAACCTCGGCGGGCACGTCAACCACTCGATCTTCTGGACCAACCTCTCGCCGAACGGCGGCGGCCAGCCCGAGGGCGAGCTCAAGGCCGCCATCGACGAGTACTTCGGCTCCTTCGAGAAGTTCCAGGCGCACTTCACCGCCGCCGCCACCGGCATCCAGGGTTCCGGCTGGGCAGTGCTGAGCTGGGACTCGATCGGCTCGCGCCTGATCATCCAGCAGCTGTTCGACCAGCAGTCGAACACCGCGCAGGGCACCATCCCGCTGTTCCAGCTGGACATGTGGGAGCACGCCTTCTACCTCGACTACCTCAACGTGAAGGCCGACTACGTCAAGGCCGCGTGGAACATCGCCAACTGGGAGAACGTCGCCCAGCGCCTCGAGGTCGCCCGTCAGCAGACGAACGGCCTGCTGGTACTGTCGTAATCGGGTCGCGTCCCGGCGGGCCCACGGCTCGTCGGGGCGCCATCTCAGCCAAAAAACCCGCGCATGGCGCACGCTCGACGGCGGCGCTCGGCGCATGAGAAACAGGGAGACCTGAGTGTCTGTCAAGATCGGTATCAACGGCTTCGGCCGCATCGGACGCAACTACTTCCGCGCAGCTCTCGCGCAGGGAGCAGACCTTGAGATCGTCGCGGTCAACGACCTCACCGACAACAAGACCCTGGCGCACCTGCTGAAGTACGACTCGGTCAGCGGCGTCCTCGACGCCGAGATCACGTACGACGACGACAGCATCACCGTCGACGGCAAGGAGATCAAGGCTTTCGCAGAGCGCGACCCCGCCAACCTCCCGTGGGGCGAGCTGGGCGTGGACATCGTCATCGAGTCCACCGGCTTCTTCACCAACGCCGACGCCGCGCGCAAGCACATCGACGCCGGTGCGAAGAAGGTCCTCATCTCGGCTCCGGCCACCGGTGACGACCGCACCATCGTCATGGGTGTGAACGAGGAGACCTACAACCCGGAGACGGACCACATCATCTCCAACGCCTCCTGCACCACGAACTGCCTCGCGCCGCTGGCCAAGGTGTTCAACGACGCCTTCGGCATCGACCGCGGCTTCATGATGACGGCGCACGCATACACCGCGGACCAGAACCTGCAGGACGGCCCGCACAAGGACCTCCGCCGCGCCCGCGCCGCCGCGATCAACATCACGCCGGCCTCGACGGGGGCTGCGAAGGCCATCGGCCTCGTGCTGCCCGAGCTGAACGGCAAGCTCAGCGGCTCGTCCTACCGCGTGCCGGTTCCCACGGGCTCGATCGTCGACCTGACGCTCATCACGGACCGCGAGAACCTGACGGTGGACGAGGTCAACGAGGCCTACAAGAAGGCTGCGGCCGAGGGTCGTCTGGCCGGGTACCTGCAGTACAACGAGGACCCGATCGTGTCGAGCGACATCGTGCACAACCCGCACTCGTCGATCTTCGACTCCACGCTCACCAACGTCAGCGGCAACCTGATCAAGGTGTCGAGCTGGTACGACAACGAGTGGGGCTACTCCAACCGTCTCGTCGACCTGACCGAGTACGTCGCCGAGCGCATCTGAGCTCCGACACATGACTCTGCGCACCCTGGACTCACTGGGTTCGCTCGAGGGCAAGCGCGTCATCGTCCGTTGTGATCTGAACGTCCCCCTGCGGGACGGGATCATCACGGACGATGGCCGTGTCCGCGCCTCGCTGCCGACCCTGAAGACCCTCATCGACGCGGGCGCCCGCGTCGTCGTCTGCTCGCACCTCGGACGCCCCGAGGGCGCGCCCGATCCGCAGTTCAGCCTGGAGCCGGTCGCGCAGCGACTGTCCGAGCTGCTCGGCGCACCGGTCGCCTTCGCGGGCGACACGGTCGGCGAAGCCGCGAAGGACGCCGTGGCGTCCCTCGAGAACGGCCAGGTCGTCGTGATCGAGAACCTCCGGTTCAACCCGGGGGAGACCTCGAAGGACGAGGCCGAGCGTGGTGCTTTCGCGGCCCAGCTCGCGGAGCTGGGCGACGTGCTCGTGTCCGACGGCTTCGGCGTCGTGCACCGCAAGCAGGCGAGCGTCTACGACCTCGCGAAGCTGCTGCCCTCGGCGGCCGGCCTCCTGATCGCGACCGAGCTCGACGTGCTCGACCGCTTGACGGAGAATCCGGAGCGGCCGTACGCGGTGGTGCTCGGCGGGTCCAAGGTGAGCGACAAGCTCGGAGTCATCTCGCACCTGCTCCCGCGGGTCGACCGCATCCTGGTCGGCGGCGGCATGCTCTTCACCTTCCTGAAGGCGCAGGGGCATGCCGTCGCGTCGAGCCTCCTCGAGGAGGACCAGCTCGAGACCGTGCGCGGATACATCGCCGAGGCGGCCGAGCGCGGCGTGGAGCTCGTGCTCCCCACCGACGTGGTCGTCGCCGCGTCCTTCGGCGCCGACGCGGACCACGAGGTGGCCCCCGCGGACGCGATCGAGGAGACGGCGTTCGGTTCGTCGGGCATCGGCCTCGACATCGGGCCGGACACCGCGGCGCGCTTCGCCGAGGTCATCCGCGGATCGAAGACCGTGTTCTGGAACGGCCCGATGGGCGTGTTCGAGTTCCCGGCCTTCGCCGCAGGGACGAAGGCGGTCGCGCAGGCGCTGACCGAGGTCGACGGCCTCAGCGTGGTCGGTGGCGGCGACTCCGCCGCAGCCGTCCGTCAGCTCGGATTCACCGACGACCAGTTCGGGCACATCTCGACCGGCGGCGGCGCGAGCCTCGAATTCCTCGAGGGCAAGAAACTACCTGGGCTGGAGGTCCTCGGATGGGCGTGAGCTCCCGTACCCCGCTGATCGCGGGCAACTGGAAGATGAACCTGGATCACCTGCAGGCGGTGGCGTTCGTGCAGAAGCTGCACTGGACGCTGAAGGACGCCAAGCACGAGGACGGATCCGTGGAGGTGGCGGTCTTCCCGCCCTTCACCGACATCCGCAGCGTGCAGACGCTCATCGACGCGGACAAGATCCCGTTCGCGTTCGGTGCGCAGGACGTCTCGGCGCACGACTCCGGGGCGTACACCGGCGAGATCTCCGGCGCGTTCCTGGCGAAGCTCGACGCGAAGTACGTCATCATCGGACACTCCGAGCGTCGCGAGTACCACGCCGAGTCCGACGAGATCGTGGCCGGCAAGGTGAAGGCTGCTCTCAAGCACGGCCTCTCCCCGGTGATCTGCGTCGGTGAGACGGCGGAGGACCTGGAGAAGTTCGGCGCCAGCGCGGTTCCGGCCGGACAGCTCGAGGCCGCGCTGCAGGGCGTCTCGCCCTCGGCCGACATCGTCGTCGCGTATGAGCCGGTCTGGGCCATCGGGTCGGGTCGGGCGGCCACGCCGCAGCAGGCGCAGGACGTGTGCGCGGCACTCCGCGGCGTGATCGCGAAGGTCCTCGGCGACGAGGCGGCTGCGCGCACCCGCATCCTCTACGGCGGCTCCGTCAAGGCGGCGAACATCGCCAGCTTCATGCGCGAGCCCGACGTGGACGGCGCTCTGGTCGGCGGCGCGAGCCTCGTCGTCGACGAGTTCGCGGCGATCATCCGTTTCGAGAAGCACGTCGGCGTGTGAGTGCGGCGGGGCTCCGGTCCCGCTGCACCGTATACTTGACCGTTACGGGGGCGCTCCGGCCCCAGCGAAAGGCTCTTTCCGTGGCAATTCTCGAGTTCGTCCTGCAGGTCGTGCTGGGCATCACCAGCGTCCTGCTGACTCTCCTCATCCTCTTGCACAAGGGTCGCGGTGGCGGCCTGTCCGACATGTTCGGCGGCGGCATGACCACTGCGGTCGGCTCCTCCGGTCTCGCGGAGCGGAACCTGAACCGCTTCACCGTCGTCCTGGCGCTCACGTGGTTCATCGCCATCGTGGCGCTCGGCCTCATCACGAAGTTCGAGGTGATCTGATGGCTACCGGTGGAAACGCGATCCGCGGTACCCGTGTCGGTTCCGGTCCCATGGGCGAGCAGGACCACGGCTATCACGCCGACCGCATCGCGGTGTCGTACTGGGACGGCCTCGGCAACGAGACGGTGCGCTACTTCGCCGCCGGCCTCCCCGAGGAGGAGATCCCGGAGATCATCGACCACCCGCAGTCGGGTCTCCCGGCCGGGCGCGACAAGGAGAACCCTCCCGCCGTCGCGAAGGCCGAGCCGTACAAGACGCACCTCGCTTACGTGAAGGAGCGCCGGACGGACGAAGAGGCCGTCCAGCTCCTGGAGGACGCCCTCACTCAGCTGCGCGAGCGTCGGGGTCAGTGACCGCCGACTGAGCGAGAGGAGAAGCCGCCGTGATGATCACGGCGGCTTCTTCCGTCTCAACGGCAGCCGGCCGCGGCGTCGATGTAGTTCTGCGGGGGATACCCGTAGGCCCATACGCCGTTGGCGTCGTCCGTGAACCCCATGCTTATGGCCCAGGCCGTCGCCCACTTCTCGATGCTGTCCTGCGTGGACGGGTCGTACATGTCCTGACACTTCACGCTGATGGCATGACCCACCTCGTGGGCGACGAGCGCTCTGCTGCGCTCTGCGGGCCACTGCTCCGCGACCGAGTTCGACAGCTCGATGACCGCGCGTCCCGGCTCGTCCCACCACCAGGTGGTGTAGCCGCCCATGCTGCCGTTGTACCCGGCGCCGTTGACGACGGGTGCCCAGTCGAACTCCAACAGGACGCCGGGCGCGAGCGAGCGGGCGAAGGCCTCGATCTCGAGCCGGGCGTTCCGCAGTGGGCCCGCCTTCTCCGCGAGCTCCGCGTCCTCGGCCGCGACGACATCGGTGGCCGCCTTCTGCAGGGCGACGTAGGCGGCCGCAGCCGCGTCGTCGACCTCGGTGACGGCGAGAGCATCCGCGGCGGCTCCGCGCAGAGCGATCACGGCGGCGTTGCGGGTCGACGGATGCGCGCTCTCGAAGGCGCCGGCGGCCTCGGCCGCGGTGGTGAGCACGGCCACGCCGTTCGTCCGGACCGCGTCCACGCTCGCGGCGGCGGACGTGGAGGCGCTGTCCATCGACTCGGCGACGCCGCGCAGGATGCTCTGGTCCTCGGCGAGACGGCTCGTCGCGGCGAAGAGGTCCCAGAACCAGCCGGGTTTCGTCTCGTCGGCCGGGAGCCGCGTCGCGAGGACGTCCTCGGCCTCGCCGCCCGTGGTCTCGCCCTCCGCCACGGCGGAGTCCAGGGCCGCCCAGAGGTCCTCGGGAACGGCGAGGGCGGGCGCGCCGGTGTCGATGATGACATGCCCGGCGTCCGTCGCCGCGATCAGATCGGCGGTCCGCTGTCGGAGTTCCGTCTGCTGGGCGGTCACCGATCGGGTGGCGTCCTCGACCGCGCTGGCGGCCTCGTCGTATCCCTGGTTCGCCACGAGTTGCGTGATGCCGAGACCGGTCAACACCACGACCGTGCCGATGGCGCCGGCGAGGATGCCCTTCAGCCTTCGCCGGTCGCGCGGCGGCCGGGGGACGCCGGACGCGGAGGAGAGGACGGGCGGGAGACGATGCCCACCCGGAGCCGGCCCCGTGGCGGTCGCGGCAACCGACGGCGGAGGGGCGGTCACGAGGCGCTCATCTCGGCAGGCCTTCCGGTCGGGAGCTGATCCTGTCAGCGTATTCGACCGAGGTGACGACGTGGAGGGGGTGACGGGAATCGAACCCGCGCAATCAGTTTGGAAGACTGAGACTCTACCATTGAGCTACACCCCCGGAACCGGAGTCCGGACTCCATCGATCATAGCGGACGGTCGGGCGTGCTCCTGTCCGTTAGACTCGATGGGGCTGAATCTGCGTGCGGATTCCCCGGGGCGTAGCTCAGCTTGGTAGAGCGCCCGCTTTGGGAGCGGGAGGTCGCAGGTTCAACTCCTGTCGCCCCGACTCGACCCCACGACCTTCCAGCCGCGTTCTGCGCGGAAACCACAAGGAGAACACACCAGCATGGCGAACAGCACCGTCGAGAAGCTGACCCCGACCCGGGTCAAGCTCACCATCACGGTCACCCCGGACGACCTCAAGCCGAGCATCGCGCACGCCTACGAGCACATCGCGCAGGACGTCCAGATCCCCGGCTTCCGCAAGGGCAAGGTGCCGGCTCCGATCATCGACCAGCGCATCGGCCGTGGTGCCGTCATCGAGCACGCCGTCAACGAGGGCCTGGACAAGTTCTTCCGCGAGGCGACCGCCGAGCACAAGCTCCGCATCGTCGGTCGTCCGTCGGCCGAGATCACGCAGTGGCCCAACGAGAAGGACTTCTCGGGCGACCTGCTCGTCGACGTCGAGGTCGACGTGCGCCCGGAGATCGAGCTCCCCGACTACGCGGGCATCACCCTCGAGGTCGACGCCGTGGAGGCCGACGAGGCCGCCCTCGACGCCGAGCTGGAGAACATGCGCGCCCGCTTCGGCACGCTCATCCCCGTCGACCGCCCCGCAGCCAAGGGCGACTTCGTCGAGCTGGACCTCGTCGCGACGATCGACGGCAGCGAGATCGACCGCGCCGAGGGCGTCTCCTACGAGATCGGCTCCGGCGAGCTCCTCGAGGGCATCGACGACGCGATCGAGTCGCTCACCGCCGGTGAGGACACCACCTTCCGCTCCGCCCTCGTCGGTGGCGACCACGCCGGCAAGGAGGCGGAGGTCTCCGTCACCGTCAAGGCCGTCAAGGAGCGCGAGCTTCCCGAGGCCGACGACGAGTTCGCGCAGATCGCGAGCGAGTTCGACACCATCGCGGAGCTGCGCGACAGCCTGCGCGAGCGCGTCGAGCAGCAGGGCGTCTTCACGCAGGGCTCCGCCGCCCGCGACAAGCTCGTCGAGACGCTGCTCGCGCAGATCGAGATCCCGGTCCCGCCGCAGCTCATCGAGGACGAGGTGCACAACCACCTCGAGGGCGAGGGTCGTCTCGAGGACGACGTGCACCGCGCCGAGGTGACCGAGGCCAGCGAGAAGCAGTTCCGCACGCAGGTGCTGCTCGACACGATCGCCGAGCAGGCCGACGTGCAGGTCTCGCAGGAGGAGCTCTCGCAGTACCTCATCCAGTCCGCCGCGCAGTACGGCATGGCGCCGCAGGAGTTCGTCGAGGCGCTGCAGTCCTCGAACCAGCTCCCGGCCCTGGTCGGCGAGGTCGCCCGTAACAAGGCGCTCGCGATCGCACTGGGCAAGGTCAAGGTCGTGGACACCAACGGCAAGGCCGTCGACCTCTCCGACTTCGTCGTGACCGACGACGAGGCCGAGGCCGAGGGCGAGAAGGCCGCCGAGGCCGAGGAGAAGCCCGCCGCGAAGAAGAAGGCTCCGGCCAAGAAGGCGGCCGCCAAGAAGGACGCCGACGCGGACGAGAAGCCCGCCGCGGCGAAGAAGCCCGCCGCCAAGAAGCCGGCTGCGAAGAAGGCTGCGGCCAAGAAGGACGCCGACACCGCCGAGTGATCGGCGCGGTCGAGTGAAGAGGGCGGGTGCTGCGGCATCCGCCCTCTTTCTCATCGAGGGAAGGACGACGGGATGGCGAGCTGGGACGACCGCATCGATCAGGTGTGGGCGGACGCTTCGGGAGAAGAGGTCGGCGACGAGACGATCGCGCGCATCGACGCCCTCGCCGCGGAACGGGGTGCGGACGACGCCCGGGCCGAGTTCGAGCGCGCCGGTGCCCGCGATTCCGCCGGACGCCCGGCGGAGGCGGTGGAGCTCTACCGTCGCGCCCTGGCGCTCGGCCTCGATGAGGAGCATCGCCCGCAGTGCGTGATCCAGCTCGCGAGCTCGCTGCGCAACCTCGGCGACTACGACGAGGCGCTGCGCGTCATCCGCGCCGAGGAGGAGATCGCGGCGGACGGACCGTATCGCGACGCGGTCGCGGTGGTGCACGCCCTCATCCTCGCCAGTGCCGGCCGGCCCGCGCAGGGCCTGTCGGTGGCCATCCTCGCGCTCGTCCCGCACCTGCCGCGCTACCACCGATCCATGACGGCGTATGCGCAGGAGATCGCCGGCAGCGACACCTGATATGCCGACGGCGAACACGACCTAGGGGCTGTGCGCGCGCCGGTAGATTCGAATCACTGAAACACGGAAGCAGGAGCTGACATGGCTGAACCCCTCGTCGCGACAAGCGTCTTCGACAGGTTGCTGAAGGACCGCATCATCTGGCTCGGCTCGGAGGTGCGAGACGACAACGCCAACGAGATCTGCGCGAAGATCCTCCTTCTCGCCGCCGAAGACTCCGAGAAGGACATCTACCTCTACATCAACTCGCCCGGCGGCTCGATCACCGCGGGCATGGCGATCTACGACACGATGCAGTTCGTGCCGAACGACATCGTCACGGTCGGCATCGGCATGGCCGCGTCCATGGGCCAGCTGCTGCTGACGAGCGGCACCAAGGGCAAGCGCTACATCACGCCGAACGCCCGCGTGCTGTTGCACCAGCCGCACGGCGGCTTCGGCGGCACCGCGAGCGACATCCAGACCCAGGCGCAGCTCATCCTGTCGATGAAGAAGCGCCTCGCCGAGATCACCGCGTCGCAGACCGGCAAGCCGGTCGAGCAGATCAACGCCGACGGCGACCGCGACCGCTGGTTCACGGCGGAGGAGGCCCTCGAGTACGGCTTCGTCGACCACATCCGCGAGCACGCCAGCGACGTCACCGGCGGCGGCGGCACGGGCGTCGAGTAAGGATTCGAGAGGACACCATGTACACACCCACGTTCCAGTCCGCCGGAAACCTGCCCTCCAGCCGTTATGTGCTGCCGCAGTTCGAAGAGCGCACCGCCTACGGCTTCAAGCGCCAGGACCCGTACAACAAGCTGTTCGAAGACCGCGTGATCTTCCTCGGCGTGCAGGTCGACGACGCGTCGGCCGACGATGTCATGGCGCAGCTCCTCGTCCTGGAGAGCCAGGACTCCGAGCGCGACATCACCATGTACATCAACTCGCCCGGTGGCTCCTTCACCGCGATGACGGCGATCTACGACACGATGCAGTACGTCGCGCCGCAGATCCAGACCGTCGTGCTCGGCCAGGCGGCCTCGGCCGCCTCCGTGCTGCTCGCGGCGGGTGCCCCCGGCAAGCGTCTCGCGCTGCCGAACGCCCGCGTGCTGATGCACCAGCCGGCGATGGGAGAGGCCGGGCACGGTCAGGCCTCGGACATCGAGATCCAGGCGGCGGAGATCCTCCGCATGCGCACCTGGCTGGAGGAGACCATGGCCCGTCACACCGGCAAGCCGGTCGAGCAGGTCAACCGCGACATCGATCGCGACAAGATCCTCTCGGCCAACGAGGCGCTGGAGTACGGCATCGTCGACCAGGTGCTCACCTCGCGCAAGCGCGCGTAGTCCGCACCCGCAGAAGAGGACGCCCGTCGATCGACGGGCGTCCTCTTCGCGTCTCCGGCGGATGCGCGCGGGAGGATGGCGCAGATGCGCATATGAGCAGATGGGTGCGCGAACGCTGAATCCGGCCTACCCTGGAGGAGGAAGGAGGACACCGTGGAAGAAGATCTGCTCATGGTCCGGGTCGCCGAGCTGTACTACGACGAGGACAAGACGCAGGACGAGATCGGTGGTCTCCTGAAGATCTCCCGGTGGAAGGTCGGGCGCCTCCTCACGCAGGCGCGGCAGCGCGGCATCGTCCGCATCGAGATCGTCCACCCGCGCGCCCGTCGGCTCGGCCTCGAGCGCGAGCTCGTGGAGCGCTTCGGCCTCACCGATGCCGTGGTCGTCCCCTCACCCGAAGGCGACGAGGGCACTCTGGAGCGCGTCGCTCAGGCGGCCGCCGACTTCCTGACCGCCCTCCGCCCTGTTCCGCGCACCCTCGGGGTGAGCTGGGGCAAGACGCTCCGCGCCGTGGCCGAGGCCCTGCCCGACGGCTGGGCGAACGGTGTCACGGTCGTGCAGCTCAACGGCGGCGTCAGCCTGAACCGGCGCTCGGGCGGGGCCGCGGGACTCGCGGTGACCATCGCCCAGCGCGCCTCCGGCCAGGTCTCCCTGCTGCCGAGCCCCGCGATCCTGGAGCACGTCGAGACGAAGCAGGCGATCGAAGGGGACCGCACCGTCGCGGCCGTGCTGGAGGAGGCCGCGGACGCCCAGGCGTTCCTGTTCACCGCCGGCCCCTGCGATGCGACCTCCGCCCACGTCGAGAACGGCTATCTCACCGCCGACGATGTGGAGGAGCTCGCGCGCCGCGGCGCCGTCGGCGACGTCCTCGGGCGCTACGTCGACGCCGAGGGCAACATCGTCGACCCGCAGCTGGACGCCCGTACGGTCGGCGTCTCGCTCGACCGCCTGCGCGGCGCCGCGCGGGCCATCTTCGTGACGGCGGGCCCCGCCAAGCACGACATCGCGCGCACCGTCGTGACCAGCGGCCTGTGCGGGGTCCTGGTGACCGATGAGACCACAGCACGAGCATTGTTGGAGGAACAGTGACGACGACAGAACTCAGCCGCAGGACGGCGGTGGACGTCCTCGGCGGTGAGCCGGACGACGCGACCCTCCGTCGCTTCCTGCACGGCCTCCCCGGCGTGGACGCCGTCGGGCTGGAGCAGCGCGCTGCCGGCCTCGGCACCCGCTCCATCAAGACGACGTCGAAGGCGTGGGCGCTGGACACGATCATCAAGCTGATCGACCTGACCACCCTGGAGGGCGCGGACACCCCCGGCAAGGTACGGTCCCTCGTCGCCAAGGCGAAGAACCCCGACGCCGCCGACCCCTCGACGCCCCGCGTCGCCGCGGTCTGCGTCTACGGCGACATGGTCGCCGGCGCGGTCGAGGCCCTCGGCAGCCTGCACGGCGACCCCGACGACGGGCTCATCTCGGTCGCCGCCGTGGCCACCGCCTTCCCGAGCGGCCGGTCCTCCCTCGCGATCAAGCTCGCCGACACCGCGGAGGCGGTCGCGGCCGGTGCGGACGAGATCGACATGGTCATCGACCGGGGCGCGTTCCTGGCCGGCCGCTACGGGCTGGTGTTCGACCAGATCGCCCAGGTCAAGGAGGCGTGCCGCCGGGAGGACGGCTCGTACGCCTCGCTCAAGGTGATCCTCGAGACCGGCGAGCTGAACACGTACGACAACATCAAGCGCGCCTCCTGGCTCGGCATCCTCGCCGGCGGCGACTTCATCAAGACGTCGACCGGCAAGGTGCAGCCCGCGGCGACGCTGCCGACCACGCTGCTCATGCTGGAGACGGTGCGCGACTGGTACCGCGGGACGGGGGAGCGCATCGGCGTGAAGCCCGCCGGCGGCATCCGCTCGTCCAAGGACGCGGTCAAGTACCTGGTGACCGTCGCCGAGACCGTGGGGGAGGAGTGGCTCCAGCCGCACCTGTTCCGCTTCGGCGCCTCGAGCCTGCTCAACGACGTGCTCCTCCAGCGTCAGAAGCTCGCCACCGGCCACTACTCCGGCCCCGACTACGTCACGATCGACTGACATCTTCGGCCGGTCCCTGAGCCGGTCGAAGGGCAGCAACCCAAGGGATTGAAAATGAACTTCCTGGAATACGCTCCGGCTCCGGAGTCCACGGCGGTGCTGAGCCTCAAGGACAGCTACGGGCTGTTCATCGACGGCGAGTTCGTCGACGGCTCCGGCACCCCCTTCCGCACCATCTCCCCGGCGACGGAGAAGGAGATCGCCGAGATCGCCTCCGCCGACGACGCGGACATCGACCGCGCCGTCGCCGCGGCCCGTCGCGCCTATGACAAGGTCTGGTCGCGGATGAGCGGCCGCGACAGGGGCAAGTACCTGTTCCGCATCGCCCGCCTCGTGCAGGAGCGTGCCCGTGAGCTGGCCGTCGCCGAGAGCCTCGACAACGGCAAGCCCATCAAGGAGAGCCGCGATGTGGACGTGCCGCTCGTGGCGTCCTGGTTCTTCTACTACGCGGGGTGGGCCGACAAGCTCGACTACGCCGGTCTCGGCGCGAACCCGCGCGCCCTGGGCGTCGCCGGGCAGGTCATCCCCTGGAACTTCCCGCTGCTGATGCTCGCGTGGAAGCTGGCGCCCGCGCTGGCGGCCGGGAACACGGTCGTGCTCAAGCCGGCCGAGACCACGCCGCTGACGGCACTGATCTTCGCCGAGATCCTGCAGCAGGCCGATCTCCCCGCCGGTGTCGTGAACATCGTCACGGGGGCCGGCTCGACCGGGGCCGCCCTCGTCCGTCACCCCGACGTCGACAAGGTCGCGTTCACCGGCTCGACGGGTGTCGGTCGCGACATCGCCCGGGCCGTCGCGGGGACGAACAAGAAGCTGACCCTGGAGCTGGGCGGCAAGGCCGCGAACATCGTCTTCGACGACGCGCCGATCGACCAGGCGGTCGAGGGCATCGTCAACGGCATCTTCTTCAACCAGGGCCACGTGTGCTGCGCCGGGAGTCGTCTGCTCGTGCAGGAGTCGATCCACGACGAGGTCGTCGACCGGCTGAAGAACCGGCTGTCGACGCTGCGTCTCGGCGACCCGCTCGACAAGAACACGGACATCGGCGCGATCAACTCCGCGGCGCAGCTCGCCCGCATCCGCGAGCTGAGCGACATCGGCGAGGCCGAGGGTGCCGAGCGCTGGACCGCCGACTGCGCGATCCCGGAGCAGGGCTTCTGGTTCGCCCCGACGATCTTCACCGGGGTCGAGGCCTCGCACCGCATCGCCCGCGACGAGGTGTTCGGCCCGGTGCTGTCGGTCCTCACCTTCCGGACACCCGCCGAGGCGATCGCGAAGGCCAACAACACCCCGTACGGTCTCTCCGCCGGCATCTGGTCCGACAAGGGCTCGCGCATCCTCGCAGTCGCGGATCGGCTGCGTGCGGGCGTCGTGTGGGCGAACACGTTCAACCGTTTCGACCCGTCGAGCCCGTTCGGCGGCTACAAGGAGTCCGGATTCGGCCGCGAGGGCGGTCGTCAGGGGCTCACCGCCTACCTCAAGGGAGCCGCAGCATGAGCAAGCGACTGACCGTTCCGAAGACCTACAAGCTCGCCATCGGCGGGGCCTTCCCCCGCAGCGAGTCCGGACGCACGTACGAGGTCGTCTCCCGCAAGGGCGCCTTCCTCGCCAACGCCGCCAAGGCCTCCCGCAAGGACGCCCGCGATGCGGTCGTCGCCGCGCGCGCCGCCGTCAAGGGCTGGTCGGGGGCGACGGCCTACAACCGCGGCCAGGTGCTCTACCGCGTCGCCGAGGTGCTCGAGGGACGTCGCGCACAGTTCGTCGACGAGATCGTGGCGCAGGAGGGCATCTCGTCCTCGGCGGCCACGGCGCAGGTCGACGAGGCGATCGATCTCTGGGTCTGGTACGCCGGGTGGTGCGACAAGTACGCCCAGGTGGCGGGCAACGCGAACCCCGTCTCCGGTCCGTACTTCAACATCTCGGTGCCAGAGCCCACCGGTGTGGTCGCGATCGTGGCGCCGCAGGACTCAGCGCTGCTCGGCCTGGTCTCTGTCGTCGCCCCGGCCCTCGTCGCCGGGAACACCGTCGTCGTGGTCGCGAGCGAGCAGTACCCGCTCTCCGCGATCAGTCTCGCCGAGGTGCTCGCGACCAGCGACGTCCCCGGCGGCGTGGTGAACGTGCTCACCGGTTCGCCGGCCGAGATCGCCCCCTGGCTCGCCTCGCACCAGGATGTGAACGCCCTCGACCTCGCCGGCGCCGGTGCGCTGGAGTGGGTCGACATGCAGATCGCCGCAGCGGACACGCTGAAGCGCGTGCTCGCCCCCGGTGACGTGGTCGCGTCGCCGGAGCGGATCGCCGCCTTCACCGAGGTCAAGACGGTCTGGCACACGAAGAGCATGGTCTGACGACACGTCAGGATGGCTGAGGGCCCTGTCGCGTACCGCGCGGCGGGGCCCTCGTCGTTCGAGCAGCGTGCGCGTGACGCCGGTGCTGTGGTTTCATGGCGGCATGATGGCGACCTCCAGCGTCCGCGCCCGCCCCGGGCGAGTGACGCTCGTGCTGGCGGCGATCCTGCTTCTCGACGGCTGCGCAGCGGCGCCGGCCGACGTCACCGCCGGAGAGCCGACGCCGACCGTGACCCCGACCGTCGCCTGTCCGCAGGTGGACGGCGCCGAGCTTCCGCCGGAGTGTGCGCCGTACGACCCGGAACACGCGATGGAACAGAACGACCGGCATCGTGAGCGAATGGAGACGTCGGTCGAGGCGCGGGCGGCCGCCGAGCAGCCGGTGGCGGACCTCCGCGTGCGTCTCGAAGCACTGCGCACGGAGAGCACGATCGCTGTGACCTCCGTCGAGAACGCCTTGCGCGAGGTCGGCCTCGTCCATCACGTCGCCCGGGGAGATGCGCGCGCGGTGGCGTTCGGTGCCGACGGTCCCGAGGGCGGCTGCGTCTTCGGGGAGGTGCGTCCGGACGAGGTGCACATCGAAGTCGGGGGATACATCATGGACGGCGGCTGCCTCCCCGCGGAATGACGGCGGAGACACCGTCATCCGCCGGACCCGCCGAACGACTCGTCGCCAATGCGGCCCGGTGTCGTATGCAGCGGTTAGGCTCGAAGAACGATCCTGATCCCCCCGAGGAGGACGCGCATGGCCCGCATCGGTGAAAGCGCTGACCTGTTCAAGTGCTCGTTCTGCGGAAAGAGCCAGAAGCAGGTGCAGCAGCTCATCGCCGGACCCGGCGTGTACATCTGCGACGAGTGCGTCGAGCTCTGCAACGAGATCATCGAAGAGCGCATGGCGGAGTCGTCCGCCGAGGGCGTGGCCGAGTTCGAGCTTCCGAAGCCTCGCGAGATCTTCACGTTCCTCGAGGAGTACGTCGTCGGACAGGAGCCCGCGAAGCGCGCCCTCTCCGTCGCCGTCTACAACCACTACAAGCGCGTCCGCGCCCACGGCACGCTGCAGCCGGCCGAGCAGAAGGCCGAAGAGATCGAGATCGCGAAGAGCAACATCCTGCTCATCGGCCCGACGGGTTGCGGTAAGACCTATCTGGCGCAGACGCTCGCCAAGCGCCTCAACGTGCCGTTCGCCGTCGCCGACGCGACCGCGCTGACGGAGGCCGGCTACGTCGGCGAAGACGTCGAGAACATCCTCCTCAAGCTCATCCAGGCCGCGGACTATGACGTGAAGCGCGCCGAGCAGGGCATCATCTACATCGACGAGGTCGACAAGATCGCCCGCAAGGCCGAGAATCCGTCGATCACCCGCGATGTGTCGGGCGAGGGTGTGCAGCAGGCGCTGCTGAAGATCATCGAGGGCACGGTCGCCTCGGTGCCGCCGCAGGGCGGTCGCAAGCACCCGCACCAGGAGTTCCTGCAGATCGACACCTCGAACGTGCTCTTCATCGTGGCCGGTGCCTTCGCCGGGCTGGAGGACATCGTCTCCGCGCGCGTCGGCAAGCACGGCGTCGGCTTCGGCGCTCCGCTGCACGACAAGGGCAAGGACCTCGACCTCTTCAGCGAGGTGCTCCCGGAAGACCTCCACAAGTTCGGGCTCATCCCAGAGTTCATCGGGCGCCTGCCCGTCGTCACCAACGTGTCGCCGCTCGACCAGGCCGCGCTCATCGACATCCTCACGGGGCCGCGCAACGCGCTCGTGAAGCAGTATCAGCGCATGTTCGAGCTCGACGGCGTCCAGCTGGAGTTCGAGGAGGACGCGCTGCGGTCGATCGCGGATCTGGCGGTCGAGCGCAAGACGGGTGCCCGTGGTCTCCGTGCCATCCTGGAGGACGTGCTCGGTCCGGTGATGTTCGAGATCCCGTCTGCGGAGGACGTCGCGAAGGTGATCATCACCCGTGCCGCCGTCGACGAGGGGGCCCCGCCCACCATCGTGATGGAGCGCAAGCGCAAGAGCGCCTGAGCCATGGGTGCCGACCCCGTTCCGTGGACGACTGTCGCGCGGACGACGCTCGTCGCCGATCGGTGGATCAGGGTGCACGCGGATGAGTGTCTCGACGAGCACGCCCGCCGTATAGCGCCGTACTACGTCCTCGAGTACGGTGACTGGGTCTCCGTCCTCGCCGTCGATCGCGATGGCGCAGCGATCGTGGTCGAGGAGTACCGCCACGGAGCGGGAGTCCTCGCGCTGGGCACGGTCGGAGGGGGAGCGGAGCCCGGCGAGCGTCCGGAAGACGCGGCTACGCGCGAACTCCGGGAGGAGACTGGGTGCGTCGCCGACGAGTTGGTGGCCCTCGGCGCGACCTGGGCGAACTTCGGAACGCACACGAACAAGGTCCATCACTTCCTCGCTCTCGGCTGCATACGCGTCACTGAGCAGTCCCTGGATGAGCACGAGGCCGTCGTCGTGCGGTCCCTGCCGCTGGACCTGGTGGGGGAGCAACTCACCCAGAGCTACCACCAGCTCACCTGGTACAAGGCGATGGACCGACTCCGGCGATAGGACCTGAATGCCTGCTCACGCCATCGGCATGAGCAGGTCCGTGCGGAGCTCGTCCGGATCGATGCCGGGGTCCGAGACGTACACCTCGATCCAGAGGCCGCGTGGGTGCAGCCCGGCCTCCGCCGCGCGTGCGACCAGCCCGGCCCATCCGGTGCTGAGACCGTCGTAGGAGCCGAAGACGGTGGTCGCGACGGCCTGCCCGGTCGGCAGGGCCGACGCCACGATGGCGGTTCCGTCGCCGGTGGCGATCGGGTCGGACGGTGCGGCCTGCACCGGGAAGCCGAGCTCCAGATCGAACACGCCCATCGGGTCGCCGTGATAGATCGCGAGCGCCGGGCCGGTGGGGATCAGCCTGCCGGCGGCGAAGGCCGCGGCGATCGCCCCGTAGCCGGTGTCGAAAGCGTCACGGAGGTCGGCGAGGCGGATACCCTTGTGCTGGATGACGGCGAGGGGAACGGCGTCCAGCTCCAGGCTGTCCGCCGGGCCGAAGGGAGCGTCGGGGAATGCGTCCATGCGCTCAGGGTCTCACGACTCAGGAATCCAGTCCACGGCGTTTCAGGAGCGGCTCGATGTCGGCGTCCCGCCCGCGGAAGTCGCGGTAGGCGGCCAGCGGGTCCTTCGAGCCGCCGACCCCGAGCAGCCGGTCGCGGAAACGGTCCCCATTGGCCCTGGTGAGCCCGCCGTTCTCTCGGAACCACTCGACGGTGTCGGCGTCGAGCACCTCGCTCCAGATGTACGAGTAATACCCCGCGCTGTAACCGCCGGAGAAGACGTGCGCGAAGTACGTGGAGGAATACCGGGTCGGCACGGCGGGGTCATCCAGCCCGATGTCGGCCAGCGCTGCGGCCTCGAACGCGGCGACATCCTCCACCGCGTCCTCGGTGGAGAGCCGGTGCCACGCCTGATCCAGCCACGCTGCGGCGAGGTACTCGCTGGTCGCGTGCCCTTGATCGAACGTCGCAGTCGCCCGCAGCCGCTGCACGATGGCGGGATCCAGCGGCTCGCCGGTCTCGTGGTGCCGGGCATAGTGGTCCAGAACCTCCGGCCAGAGGATCCACATCTCGTTCACCTGACTGGGGAACTCGACGAAGTCGCGGAACACGTTGGTCCCGGCGAAGTGCGGGTAGGTGACCGTGGCGAACAGGCCGTGCAGGGCGTGCCCGAACTCGTGGAACAGCGTCGTCACCTCGTCGAGCGTCAGCAGCGTGGGCTCGCGGTCCCCGGGCTGCGGGACGTTGAGGTTGTTCACCACGACCGGGGCGCTGCCGCGCAGCCGGGACCGGCTGACGATCGCGTTCATCCATGCCCCGCCGCGCTTGGAGTCGCGGGTGTAGAGATCGAGCACGTAGAGGCCCAGGGGAGAGTCGTCGGCGTTGCGCACCTCGAACACGCGGGCCTGCGGGTGATAGGCCGCGAGGTCGTGCCGTTCGTGGAACGTCACCCCGTACAGGCGGGTCGCCGCGAAGAACACGCCGTCCTGCAGCACGCGCTCCGCGTCGAACCAGGGGCGCAGGGCGGCGGTGTCGATGTCGTAGCGGGCAGTGCGCACGCGCTCGGTGTAGAACGCCCAGTCGTGGGCCTCCACGGGGAAGGGCTCCGGCTCGGTCTCGTCGACGATCGCCTGGAGCGCGTCCCGTTCGGCGCGGGCGTTCCGGGCGGACGGCGCAGCCAGCCGGCGCAGCATCCGCTCGACGGCCTCGGGGGAGCCCGCCGTCTCGTCGGCGGTGATGTACGCGGCATGCGACGGATATCCGAGGAGGCGCGCGCGCTCGGCGCGGAGGCGCACGATCTCGCGCAGCACCGGGCGGTTGTCGTTGCCGTTGTCGCGCGAGCCCCGCGCGCGCGACGCCGCCATGATCCGGCGACGGGATTCCCGCACCGCGAGCCGGGCGAGGGCCGGATGGCCGGTGAACAGCGGCAGGGTGAGGAGGTAGCGGCCGTCGAGCCCACGGTCGGCCGCGGCGCGCGCCGCGGACGAGAGCTCGCCCGCACTCAGGCCCTCCAGCTCGGCGGCGGAGTCGAAGACCACGGCGAGGTCGTTCGTATCGCTCAGCAGGTTCCGCTCGAACGTGTTCGTGAGCACGGACAGCTTCTGGTTCAGACCCGTGAGCTGCGCCTTCGCGTCGTCGTCGAGCCCAGCGCCGGCATGCGTCATCTCGCGGTGGTAGCGCTCCACGAGATACCGCTGCTCAGGATCGAGGTCGAGCGCCTCGCGCTGCTCGTACACGTGGGCCACGCGGGCGTAGAGGGCCGCATCCAGCGTGATCGCATCCTCATGGGCGGCCATGAGCGGAGCGAGCTCCTCATCGATCGCCTGGATCCCCGGTGTGGCATCGGCGGAGCTCACCGTGTAGAACGCGTGCGCCACCCGGTCGAGGAGCTCGCCCGACCGCTCCAGCGCCTCGAGCGTGTTCTCGAACGTCGGCATCGACCGCACGCGGGTGATGTTCGCGACCTCCGCGAGCTGCTCCGCGAAACCGGCTCGGAAGGCGGGAAGGTAGTGCTCCGGGCGGATGGCCTGATAGTCCGGGAGCCCGAAGGGAAGGATCGACGGCTGCAGCAGCGGATTCGTGGCGTCGCTCATCCTCCGAGCCTAGCCACCGCCATCCCCGGAACGTTCCGTGCTCAGACGGGTCATCACCTCTCGCAGGGCGTCGACGACGACACGGACCGAGCGGCGGCGCAGGTTCTCCGGGCGCGCGAGGACGTCGATCATGCGGTGCGTGCTCACGCCGCGCAGGGGGATGCGTACGATGTCGCGATCGTCGACGCTGCGCGAGGTGAACCGGGGGAGCATTCCCAGGACGCCGCCGGCCGCGACAACCGCCGACACCGCGCCGTAGTCGTTGATGCGGTGGCGGACCTCGACCGGGCGGCGGGCGACGGCGGCGACGGCACGGAGCACGTCGTCGGGGGAGTACCCCACGCGGCTCGTCACCCAGTGCTCGTCGGCGACCTCGTCCGGTGAGAGGGTGCGGCGACCGGCGAGAGGATGTGCGGCGGCGACCGCGACGTCCAGGGGCTCGCGGACGAGACCGACAGCGCGGATGCCTGCGGTCGGCCACGGCGCGGAGTGCTCCATCCGATGCGCGAGGACGAGGTCGTACCGCGCGGTGAGCCCAGGGAACTCGCTCTGCGCGACATCTTCGTCCGTCAGGCGTACCGTCGGCGCGTGCTCCTTCCCGGAGAGCTCCCGCACGAGCGGGCCGAAGAGCGCCTGACCGACGCTGTGGAACCCGCTGATGCTCACCTCTCCGGTCGCCGCGCCCTCGAAGTCGTCCAGCGCGTGCCGCACTGCGGCCATGGCATCGATGGCCTCCCCGCCGGCCGCCGCGAGGACCTCGCCGGCAGAGGTCAGCACGAGCGTGCGGCCCTGGCGACGGGTGAGCGGGGCGGGGAAGGAGCGCTGCAGCGCGGCGAGCTGCTGCGAGACGGCGGACGGGGTGACCCGGAGCGTGTCGGCGACAGCCGTCACGCTGCCCAGGGCTCCGAGTTCGCGGAGGATCTGGAGCTGATGGAGTTCCACGTCGATAGTTTAGACCTGGCTATAGAGACGATGCAGAATCTGCCGATTGTTCTACAGCGACGTATGCGATGAGATCGGAGCATGAAGGCTCTGTTCAAGGAGGAACCCGGCGCCGGCCTCGCGCTCGTGGAGCGACCCGATCCCACGGCCGGCCCCGGCGAGGTCGTCATCCGCGTCCTCCGCACCGGCATCTGCGGGACCGATCTGCACATCCGGCGATGGGACGACTGGGCGGCCTCCGCGATCTCCGCGCCCCTCATCCCGGGACATGAGTTCTACGGCGAGGTCGTCGAGGTCGGATCGCTCGTCCATGACATCGCCGTCGGCGACCGGGTCTCCGGCGAAGGACACATCGTCTGCGGCACCTGCCGGAACTGTCGTGCCGGACGGCGGCAGATGTGCATCCGCACCATCGGGCTCGGTCTGCAGCGCGACGGTGCCTTCGCCGAGTACCTCTCGCTGCCGGCGACCAACGTGTGGGTCCACCACGCCGAGGTCGCTCCGGAGCTCGGCGCGATCTTCGACCCGCTCGGCAACGCCGTGCACACCGCCCTCCGCTTCCCTCTGGTCGGCGAAGACGTCCTCGTCACCGGCTGCGGCCCGATCGGCCTGATGGCGATCGCCGTCGCCCGGCATGCCGGTGCCCGCTTCATCGTGGGGACCGACGTGAGCGGCCCGCGCCTGGAGATGGCGCGAGGGATGGGAGCAGACGACGTCGTCGACGTCTCCCGCCAGGAGATCCGCGACGCGCAGCGGGCGCTCGGCATGCGCGAGGGTTTCGACATCGGCTTCGAGATGAGCGGTGCGGCATCGGCGCTCCCGGCGATGATCGACAACATGAACCACGGCGGACGGATCGCGATGCTCGGGCTGCCGTCGACGGGGTTCGACATCGACTGGGGCAAGCTCGTCACGCATATGCTCACCATCACCGGCATCTATGGTCGCGAGATGTTCGAGACCTGGAACGCCATGGGGGCGATGCTGCAGACGAGTGCGACACTGCGGGCGGCCATCGGTCGCGTGATCGCCGAGGTCGTGCCGGCGCGCGACTGGGAGCGCGGATTCGCGGCGGCGGAGTCCGCCGGCACGGGCAAGATCATCCTCGACTGGACGGAGCTGTGATGTACGCGACCTTCAAGGACCATGTGGCGCGGGAGCTGGCGGGGATCGAGGAGGCCGGGCTCACTAAGCATGAGCGCGGCATCCGCGGTCCGCAGCGGGCGGAGATTACGGCCGACGGCGCCGAGGTGCTCAACTTCTGCGCGAACAACTACCTCGGGCTCGCCGACGACCCCCGCATCCTCGCTGCGGCCCGGACGGCCCTGGACGAGTGGGGGTACGGGCTCGCGAGCGTGCGCTTCATCTGTGGCACGCAGGAGCAGCACCTCGAACTCGAGCGTCGGCTGGCGGACTTCCTCGGCACCGACGACGCGATCCTCTACTCGTCCTGCTTCGACGCCAACGGCGGTGTCTTCGAGACGCTGTTCTCCGCGGAGGACGCGATCATCTCGGACGAGTTGAACCACGCGTCCATCATCGACGGCATCCGCCTCTCGAAGGCGCGCCGACTCCGGTACCGCAACCGCGACATGGCGGATCTGGAGGAGCAGTTGCGGGCGGCCGCCGATGCCCGGTTCCGCGTGATCGTGACCGACGGCGTCTTCTCGATGGACGGCTACATCGCCCCGCTCGCTGAGATCTGCGACCTCGCCGAGCGGTACGACGCCCTCGTCTTCGTGGACGACTCGCACGCGGTCGGCTTCGTCGGGGAGAACGGGCGGGGGACGCCGGAGCTGTGCGGCGTCGCAGATCGTGTCGACATCTACACCGGCACCTTCGGCAAGGCGTTGGGCGGCGCCTCCGGGGGGTACGTCGCCTCCCACGCGGAGATCGTCGCGCTGCTGCGTCAGCGTTCCCGTCCGTACCTGTTCTCGAACACCCTCGCTCCGGCCATCGTGGCCGGTGCCCTGACCGCACTCGACCTCGTCGAGGGATCGGCGGACCTGCGGGCGCGGCTGCGGGACAACGCAGCCCTGTTCCGCACCCGGATGGCGGAGGAAGGCTTCGATCTGCTTCCCGGAGGGCACCCGATCGTGCCGGTCATGTTCGGTGATGCCGCGCTCACAGCCCGGATCGCCGCGGCGATGCAGGACCAGGGCGTCTACGTGACGGCGTTCAGCTTCCCGGTGGTGCCGCGGGGGAAGGCGCGCATCCGGGTGCAGCTCTCCGCCGCGCACTCCGCCGAGCAGGTCGAGCGCTGTGTAACGGCCTTCGTCGCGGCGCGGGATGCGGTGAGCTGACCGCGTTGCAAAGAAAAGCTTGCAAAGAGTTGTTTGCAAGCGTACCTTTGCATGCATGACGAACGAGACGCAGGTACGGACGCTGGATGCGGGAGCGCTCAAGGCGCTGGCGCATCCGCTGCGGGTCAAGATCTTCGATCTGCTCGCCTCTCGTGGTCCTCAGACGGCCAGCTCTCTCGCGGCCCTCGTCGGGGAGACCTCGGGATCCACCAGCTACCACCTCCGCGCCCTCGCCGCCCACGATCTCATCCGCGAAGTGGAAGGTCGTGGCACGGCGCGGGAGCGGTGGTGGGAGCGCCCGAAGGGCCGCATCGACGTGCCGGGACCGGACGAGCAGATGTCGCCGGCCAACCGTGCCGCGGCCCAGATCGTGACATCGGAGTTCTTCCGGCTCCGGCACGAAACGCTGATGCAGTACCTCAACCGCTCGGATGCCGACATCCCCGAGGGGTGGCGTGACGTGGGTCTGACCATCACCACGCACCTCGACATGACCGCGGAGCAGGCGATGTCGCTGCGGGCGGAACTGGAGGCCGTCGTGGAGAAGGCGATCGCGCAGTACCGCGGTCAGGAGGGCCCGGACGTGCGCCGTGTCTCCCTCCGTGCCGAGATCTTCGACCTCCCCACGCCTGGAGGCGCCGCCACGGCCGAGACGACGGACGCATCGTGACCGCCGCCACCCTGCACCTCGTCAGTCCCACGCGGACGGAGCGCGGCCTGCTGCACCTCGCCGACCGGGTCACCGCAATGATCGAGCACCGGATCGAGCGTCGCGCACAGCGGCGGGTCCTCGCCCTCGACCTCCTCCGCGAACAGCAGGCCCGCCGGCATGACCCGCACGCCGTCGACCATCTCCTCGCGCAGCTCGGAGCCCCGCGCCGCTGACGCCGAGACCCCGGATACGCGTCGAGACCCCCTCCTATCCGCGCGGAGAGGAGGGGGTCTCGACGATGAAGCGGGGTCTCGGCGATCAGAAGGGGCGGGCGATGACCTCGCCGGAGGGGGTCTGGAGGACCTCCCAGCCGGCGTCGAGCTCCGCGATCGCGCGGCCTTCCAGCCAGGTGAGGGTCCAGTGACCGGTGAGGCCCTGGGACTCGACCTCGGCGATCGCGGGGCGCAGCGCCTCGGGGACGGACGCGGGGGGCTGCGCCCCCGTGGCCCAGCGCGTGCCGAGCTGCATCAGGAAGCCTCGACCGGGGCGAGCTCGATCGCGGTGACCGCGAACTCCTCCGCCTCGGAGATCTCGAGCTCGGCGATGCGGCCGACAGCGCGGAGGTCGTCCGCCGCGGCGCGCAAGGCCTCGACCTTCGCGGCGGGTGCGGCGATGGCGGCACGGGAGACCGGGGTCTTCTGCGACGCCTTCGCCTCGGTCTTCGCGCGCCGGATGCCGATGAGCGCCTCGCTGGCGGCGGCCAGCACGGCCGGGTCGCCCTCGATGCCGAGCTTCTCGGGCCACGCTGCGGTGTGCACGGAGCCCTCCTCGAACCACGACCAGGCCTCCTCCGTGGCGAAGGAGAGCACCGGTGCGAGCAGGCGGAGCAGCGTGGACAGCGCCAGACGCAGCGCAAGGGCGGCCGAGGCCTGGCCCACGTCGTTCTGGTTGTAGGCGCGCTCCTTCACGAGCTCCAGGTAGTCGTCGCAGAACGTCCAGAAGAACGCCTCGGTCAGCTCGAGCGCCCTGGCCGCGTCATACCGGTCGAAGGCCGCGGTCGCCTCGGCCACCACCGCGTCGAGCGCCGTGAGCATCGAGGCGTCGAGCGCGTGTGTCACCTGAGCGCCCGCGGGCACCGGGAACGACAGCACGAACTTCGCGGCGTTGAGCACTTTGATCGCCAGACGCCGACCGATCTTCACCTGAGTCGGGTTCTGCGGGTCGAAGGCCGCGTCCATGCCGAGGCGGCTGGAAGCCGCCCAGTACCGCACCGCGTCCGAGCCGTGGGCGTCGAGCACGTCGGCAGGGGTGACCACGTTGCCCTTCGACTTCGACATCTTCTTGCGGTCGGGGTCGACGATGAAGCCGGAGATGGCGGCGTTCTTCCACGGGGCGCGGCCGTCTTCGAGCGTGGAGCGCAGCATGGTCGAGAAGAGCCAGGTGCGGATGATGTCCTGTCCCTGCGGGCGCAGGTCGAACGGCGCGGTGAGCTGCCACAGCTCCTCGTCGCGCTGCCAGCCGCCCGCGAGCTGCGGGGTCAGGGAGGATGTCGCCCAGGTGTCGAGGATGTCGGCCTCGGCGTCGAACCCGCCCGGCACGCCGCGCTGGGCCTCGGTGTAGCCCGCGGGGACGTCCGTGGTCGGGTCGATGGGCAGCGCGGCCGCGTCCGGGGTGAGCACGCGGTCGTAGTCGCGCTCGCCGTTCTCGTCCAGCGCGTACCAGAGCGGGATCGGCACACCGAAGAACCGCTGCCGGGACACGAGCCAGTCGCCGGTGAGGCCGCCGACCCAGTTCTCGTAGCGGACCCGCATGAAGTCGGGGTGCCACGCCAGCTCGGTGCCGTGCGCGAGGAGCTGCTCGCGCAGCTCGCCGTCGCGGGCGCCGTTGCGGATGTACCACTGCCGGGTCGAGACGATCTCGAGCGGGCGGTCACCCTTCTCGAAGAACTTCACGGCGTGCTGGAAGGGCTTGCCGACGGCGGTCATGTCGCCGGTCTCCTGCAGCTTCTCGACGATCGCCTTGCGGGCGCTGAAGACGGTCTTGCCGGCCACGTTCTCCGCGTACCAGGCGCGGGCGTCGGCGTCGGCCACGATCGACGGGGCCTCGGGGAGGAAGCGGCCGTCGAGACCGATCGTCGTCATGTTCGGCAGGGACTCGCCGGCAGTGGTGCGCAGCTCGCGCCACCAGATGATGTCGGTCACGTCGCCGAAGGTGCAGACCATGGCGGCGCCGGTGCCCTTGTCGGGCTGGGCGAGGTGGTGGCCGTGGACCTCGATCTCGGCGCCGAAGTAGGGCGTACGGACCTTCGTGCCGATGAGGTGCTTGTGCGGTCCCTCGGGGTGGGTCACGATCGCGATGCACGCGGGGAGGAGCTCCGGGCGGGTGGTGTCGATCGCGATGGAGCCGGAGCCGTCCGCGAAGGGGAACTCGATCGTGTGGTACGCGGCCTGCTGGTCGCGGTCCTCGAGCTCGGCCTGCGCGATCGCGGAACGGAAGTCGATGTCCCACAGCGTCGGCGCGAGAGCCTGGTACGCCTCGCCGCGCTCGATGTTGCGGAGGAAGGCGAGCTGGCTCTGCCGGATCGTGTCGTCGGAGATGGTGCGGTACGTCTGCGTCCAGTCCACGCTCAGTCCGAGCTGACGGAACAGCGCCTCGAACTGCTTCTCGTCCTCGATCGTGAGGCGCTCGCACAGCTCGATGAAGTTGCGACGGCTGATCGGCTGCTGGTCGGCCGCCCGGCTCGACTTGTTGTCGCCGCCCTCGAACGGCGGGGTGAAGTCGGCGTCGTAGGGGAGCGAGGGGTCGCAGCGCACGCCGTAGTAGTTCTGCACGCGGCGCTCGGTGGGCAGACCGTTGTCGTCCCAGCCCATCGGGTAGAACACGGTCTTGCCGCGCATGCGCTCGTACCGGGCCTTGACGTCGGTGTGCGTGTAGGAGAACACGTGACCGATGTGGAGGCTCCCGGAGGCGGTGGGCGGCGGAGTGTCGATCGAGTAGACGCCCTCACGACCGAGCTCGGCGGCGCGCAGACGGTCGAACAGGTATGTGCCCTGCTCCGCCCAGGCGGCGTCCCACTTCGCTTCGAGACCTTCGAGTGCGGGCTTGTCGGGAATGGCGGACATGGAGGTCTCCTCGAGCGATGTATGCGGCACTGTGTGAGCGTGCCTGAGTGTGGGTGGTGCCGCCCAGTCTACCGAGCGCACGGGACGGGCGCTCGACCCGGGGGAGCGTCCGGCGCGGCACTGCGGCCGGCCCCTCCGACGCTGGGAGGATCGGAGCATGACACCGCCGTCGTCCTCGTCCTCACGTCCCCGTCTCGCCGACCTCGGTGTCCCGTCCGGCGCCTTCGCGCGCGGCCCGCAGAACGCCATCACGGACGTCCCCGGCGTGCGGGTGGGGCACGCCACGCTGCACGGCGACGGTCTGCACACGGGAGTGACGGCCATCGTCCCCGACGCCCTCACCGCCGAGCGCCGCAGCCTTCCCGCGAACCTCTCGGTCGGCAACGGCTACGGCAAGCTCGTGGGTGCCACGCAGCTCCGCGAGCTCGGGGCTCTGGAGACGCCGATCCTGCTGACCTCGACGCTGTCCGTGTTCCGTGTCGCGGATGCGCTGCTCGGGCATCTGCTGGCGACGCCGGCGCACGCACGGACGACCACCCTGAACCCGGTGGTGGGCGAGACGAACGACGGGTTCCTCTCCGACATCCGCCAGCGCGCCGTGGGCGAGGAGCAGGTGACGGCGGCACTGGCCGCGGCGGCAGCGGGTCCGGTCGCGGAGGGGTGCGTCGGTGCCGGTGCCGGAACCGTCGCCCTCGGGTACAAGGGCGGCATCGGCACGGCGTCCCGTCTGGTCGATGTCGCGGGGAGCGCGTCCACGGTCGGGGCTCTCGTGCAGACGAATTTCAGCGGCACGTTGCGGATCGCGGGGGTGCCGCTGCCCGCGGAGGAGCTGCTCGCCGAGGAGCCGGCACAGCCCGTCGGCAACTCGTGCATGATCGTCGTCGCGACGGATGCGCCCGTCGACGGCCGTCAGCTCGGCCGGGTGGCCCACCGCGCCGTGTTCGCGATGCGGGGCGTGGGCGCCGACTACGCACAGGGAAGCGGCGACTACGCGATCGCCTTTTCCGTGCACGACCCGGCGTCGGGCGGTCCTGCGGCGGATGACGACCTCTCGCCGCTCTTCGCCGCGACGATGGACGCTGTCGAGGAGGCGCTGATCAACTCGGTGCTCGCCGCGGAGACCACCGTGGGCCCCGAGGGGCGGACGGCGCACGCGGTGCCGATCGACCGGGTGCGGGAGCGTCTGGCTCGTGCCGGGGCCGTCTGACCCGCGTTCACAACTCAGGAGAAACCGGGTCGGCGGCGCCGCGGGAGCGGCGCGTCGTACCGACCGCCGCCGGAGGTCCTGAGTTGTGAACCGAGGTCAGTCGGCGAGCGCGGCCTGGATGCCCTCGCCGATGCGACGCATCGCGGCCAGCACCGGACCGCGTCCGTCGGCTCCTCTGTCCCAGTTGGCCAGCACGGCGTAGGCGATCCGGCGGGTGGGGGACATCGCGATCCCGGTGTCGGCGCGGACGCGGGAGATCGTGCCGGTCTTGTTCAGCAGCCAGACGCCGCGGTCGAAGCCCCAGTGCGCGAGCGGGTCGAGGTCGAACGCCGAGGCGACCATCGACAGGTCCATGCCCGCGCCCAGCCAGCGGCGCAGCGTGTCGGCCGAGGCGGGGGAGAGGTCGGTGCCGTCGGCGAGCCGCGACATGAAGCGCACGAGTTCCGCGGCGTTCGCGTGCGACAGCGTGCGGGGTGCGCCGGGCGGGATCGGCCACCGCACGATGTCGTCGAGGGCGGAGGCGGTGTAGCCGAGCGCGCGGGTGTGCTCCTGCACGGTCGGGATGCCGATGACGCGACCCAGCGTGTTGGTCGCGGCGTTGTCGCTCACCGCTCCGATGAGAGCGGCCACGTCGTACAGCGACAGCTCGGATGCCTGGAGCAGGTACCAGAGACCGGAGTCCTCGATGGCCTCGACCGGCCGCCGGGTGACCCGGTCCTCGAGGGTGCGCGTGCCCGCGTCGACCTCGGTGAGGAGCCGGTGCAGGAGGAAGATCTTGCCCACGCTCGCGGTGTCCTGCACCGTCTCCGGGTCATGGCGCAGCAGCACCTCGCCCGAGTCGATGTCCTGGACGAGCACCGACCACACGGTGCCGTTCTCGTCGGGGAGCTCCACGTCGATAGCGCTCATGCGTCCTCCTCGTCCCGTGCACGCCCGGTCACGTGCGCACGGATGAGCTCGCCGACGGCCCGCATCCCGTCGAGCACCGGGGCGCGGAGGTCCGCCGGGGAGTCCTTCCAGTTCGCCGCCACTGCATACGCGACGGCGGCCCTCGGGCCCCGCAGCAGCCCGACGTCGACGCGGGCGAAGCCCACGCTGCCGGTCTTGTGGCGCAGCACCATGCCCTGATACTCGGCCTCGACGTGGGCGAGGGGGTCGAGGAGGAAGGCGTCGGCGGTCATCGACGTGTCGGTGTCGGCGGCGAGCCAGTCCAGCACCCGGGCGCTCACCGCGGGCGAGAACGCCTCGCCGGCACCGAGACGGCGCATCACGTCGGACAGCTCGGCCGCGGTGCCGAACGACGGCGTCCAGGGCAGGTCGGGCGTGCGCTCGTTGCGGATGTAGTCGTGCAGCGCGGTGTCGCGGTACCCGAGGGTCGGAGCGACGGCCCGCACCTCCTCCAGGCCGCAGAGATGGATCAGCGCGTTCGTGGCGAGGTTGTCGCTCACCGCACCGACGAGGAGCGCCGCGTCGTGCACCGTGATGCGCTGATCGTGCATGCGGTACAGCAGTCCGGAGTCCTCGACGCGGTGCTCGTCCGGGATCTCGATCCGGTCGTCCTCGGCGAGCGTGCCCGCCTCCAGCCGGCGCGCGACCTCGAGGAGCAGGAAGATCTTGCCGATGCTCGCGGTCTCGCACTGCGTGTGCGGCTCGTGCTCGGCCAGGGTCTCCGCGGTGCCGGCGTCGACGAGCCGGATCGACCAGATGACACGGGGGTCGAGGGGAGGAAGCGCGATCATGGCCGTCCCACCGTGAGGCGCGGCTCGTCGCCGGTCGCGTCCAGCACCCCATCCACACCGAGCGGGATGGTGAGGGCGTGCGGGTCGTGGCCGAAGCCCTGCTCCCACAGCACGGGGACGCCGGCGTCCTGGAACTCGTCCCGCATGAGCGCGTGGACCAGGTCGAGGTCGCCGCACTCATGCCAGGAGCCGAGCACGATGCCCGTCGCCTGCGCCAGACGGCCTGCCCGACGCAGCTGCGTCACGAAGCCGTCGAGGCGGTACGGCTCCTCGGTGATGTCCTCCAGGAAAAGGATGCCGGGGGCGGGGACGTCCGCCTCCGGGGCGCCGAGTCCGGCGGCGAGCAGACTGAGGTTGCCGCCCGTGAAGCGCCCCTCGGCGCGACCCGGCGTCATGATCTCGGTCTTCGGGCCGATGAGCTCCCGCCCCCGCCAGGGTTCGAAGAGCCAGCGCTGCACGTCGTCGCGCACCTGCTCGGAATCGCGGAAGACGTTGTTGCCCGCCATCGGGCAGAAGAGCGTCGCGACGTCGAGATGCGCGCGCCACGTCTCGTGCAGGGCGGTCACATCGGACGAGCCCGTGAGGAGCTTCGGTCGTCCGTCCTTGCGCAGCGCGCCTCGGCGCATGTCGGCCCAGTCGATGCCGTCGAGGAGGCGCAGGGCCCCGTAGCCGCCTCGGGCCGTGACGACGGCGTCCACCTCGGGATCGAGCCAGGCGTCGACGAGGTCGGCGCGGCGGAGCTCGTCCGGCCCCGCAAGGTACGACGCGCGCGGGTGCGGCGTGAGGACATGCTCTCCCACCCGGACCTTCAGGCCCCAGGACTCGTAGTAGCCGACGGCGCGCTGGGTGTTCTCCTCGTTACCAGGACCGGAGGGCGAGACGATCGCCACGGTGTCGCCGGGCTGCAGGGGCGCTGTGTCGAGATAGGGCGACACCGCCGCCTCCGTCGTGACGCTCATGCCGTCTTCTCCTCGATGCGCGGCGCCGCGGACAGCAGGTGCCTGGTGTACTCGTGCTGCGGGTTCAGCAGCACCTCTTCGGTGGGGCCGTGCTCGACGATCTGCCCGTGGTACATCACCGCGACGGTGTGGGCGATGTTCCAGGCGAGACCGAGGTCGTGTGTGATGACGAGGGCGGAGAGCCCGAGGCGGCGGCGCAGCTCCAGCAGGAGTCCGAGGATCTCCCCGCGCACGGACGCGTCGAGCGAGGCGACGGGCTCGTCCGCGATGAGCATCTGCGGCTGCACGGCGAGGGCCCCCGCGATGACGACGCGCTGCCTCTGCCCGCCGCTGAGCTCCTGCGGGATGGCGCCGAAGTAGCGCTCCGGCGGGGTGAGTTCCGCGTCGGCGAGGCTCTGCGCCACCCGCTCGCGCTCGTCGCCGGCGAAGCGCTGCACACGCAGCCCCTCGGCGACGGACTCGTACACGCTGTGCTTCGGGTTCAGCGCGGCCCACGGGTCCTGCAGCACGAGCTGCACCTGCGAGCGGAATCGCGCGAGGTCGCGTCCTTTCGACGGAAGGGGTGCGCCGTCGAAGCGGATCTGCGACCCCGGGTCGGCAGGCTGCAAGCCCATCAGCGCGCGGGCGAGGGTCGACTTGCCCGAGCCCGACTGCCCGACGAGCGCGACGATCTCGCCTTTACGCACGGAGAGGTCGACATCGCGGACCGCGTGCACCGGGCGTCCGCCGGAGCGGTAGGTGACGTTGACGCCGCGGGCCTCCAGCAGCACCTCGTCGCCGTGCGTGATCTCCGGCACCTCGTCCGCGCCACGACCGTGCCGGGTCACCGGGGCCATCCGCGAGGCCGGGTCGCCGATCGTGGGGAAGGCGTCGGCGAGCTGACGCGTGTACGCCTCCTGCGGGGTGGTGCAGACGGCGTAGCTCTCGCCGACCTCGACCAGCTCCCCGTCGCGCATGATGGCGATCCGGTCGCAGGCCGTGGCGAGCACCGACAGGTCGTGGCTGATCATGAGCATCGAGATGCCGCGCTCGGCCACGAGCCGGGAGATCATGTCGAGGATCTGCTTCTGCACGATCACGTCGAGCGCGGTGGTCGGCTCGTCCGCGATGATGACCTCGGGATCGCAGGCGAGGGCCATAGCGATCATCACGCGCTGCTTCTGGCCGCCGGAGAGCTCATGCGGGTACGACTCGCTCTTCTGCTGCGGCAGGTCGACGATGTCGAGCAGTTCGCGCACGCGTTCTCTGCGTGCCTTCTCGCCCTTCCAACGCTCCGAGGCGTGCAGCTCGAGCGCCTCCAGGAGCTGCCAGCCGACGGTGCGCACCGGGTTGAGCGAGTGCATCGCGCCCTGGAACACGATGGACGTCTGCGCCCAGCGCACGGCGCGCAGCTGCCCGAAGGACAACGAGGCGACATCCTCGTCGCCCAGCAGCACACGGCCGCTGAGACGTGCGTTGCGCGGCAGGAGCCGGAGCACGCTCATGGCGAGCGTGGACTTGCCGGAGCCTGACTCGCCGGCGATGCCGAGGGTCTGCCCTGCCGGGAGGGTGAGCGAGACGTTGCGCACGGCCGCCACCTCGTCCCGACCGGACCGCCCGGAGGTGCGGTACGTGATGGAGACGTCGTCGAAGATCAGGTCGGGCATCTCAGCGGCTCCTCAGCGTCGGGTTGGTGATGTTCTCGACGGCACGGCCCATCAGGGTGAACGACAGCACGACGAGGACGATGGCGATGCCGGGCACGAGCACGTACCACCAGTAGCCGCTGGTCGCCGCGGAGACGTCCATCGCGTTCTTCAGGATCGAGCCCCAGGACTGCAGCGTGGTGTCGCCGAGGCCGAGGAACGCCAGGGTGGATTCGGAGATGATCGCCGAGCCGACCGTGAGCGTCGTGTTGGCGAGCACGAGCGGCAGCACCCCGGGGAGGAGGTGCTTCATGATGATGTGCCAGTGCCCGGCGCCGAGGGCCCGCGAGCGTTCGATGTAGTCGCGCGACTCCACGGAGAGGGTCTGCGCGCGGACGACGCGGGCGGTACCGGCCCACGAGGTCAGGCCGATCGCGATGATGATGGTCCAGACGCCGCGGCTCAGCACCGACGACAGCACGATCGCGAGGATCAGCGACGGCAGCACGAGGAAGAAGTCGATGATGCGCATCATCAGCCCGCCGAAGAAGCCGGTGAAGTGGCCCGCCGAGAGGCCGACGAGAGTGCCGATGATCATCGACATCGCCGTGGCGGCGAGGCCGACGAGCAGGGACACCCTGGCGCCCCACACCATGCGGACCCAGATCTCGCGACCCTGATGGTCAGTGCCGAGGGGATGCTCCCAGGACGGCGGGGCGAAGCGCTGCACGTCGACGAGCTTCGTGACGTCGAGCATGCTGGCGGGGGCGATCACGGGGGCGAAGATCGCGATGAGCGCGACGATCACGAGGAAGACGAGGCCCACCATGCCCGCCCGGTGCTGGGCGAACTGCCGGCAGAAGTCGACGAACGCGGTGCCGCGGCGGTGCCACGCCAGAGCACGGGGGGAACGGATGGTCGGGGATGCCGTGGTCATGCGCGCCTCACCCTCGGGTCGAGCTGACGGTAGATGAGGTCCGCGATGAGGTTCATCGCGATGATGATCGTGGAGAACACCACGAAGGTACCCTGCAGGAGCGGGAGGTCGGGTCCGGAGATGGCCTCGAAGGTCAGCTTCCCGAGCCCGGGCCAGGAGAACACCGTCTCCACCGTGACCGCCCCGGCGATGAGGCCGCCGATGTGCATGAAGACGAGCGTCACGGTCGGCAACAGGGCGTTGGGGACGGCGTGCCGACGGCGGACGAGGTCTTCCCTGAGGCCCTTGGCCCGCGCGGTCGTGAGGTAGTCGGCGCCCATCTCCTCGAGGAGCGAGCTGCGCATCACCATCAGGTACTGCGCGTAGACGACCGCGACCA
Source organism: Microbacterium sp. C-MGS6 (assembly GCF_058140415.1). Classification (NCBI taxonomy): domain Bacteria; kingdom Bacillati; phylum Actinomycetota; class Actinomycetes; order Micrococcales; family Microbacteriaceae; genus Microbacterium; species Microbacterium sp. C-MGS6. Next base: position 2,132,944 of record NZ_CM176934.1, on the reverse strand, counting down.
TCGTGATGACCGGGAGCACCATGTGCGAGATCACGTCCAGGACCGCGCCGACCGGATCGGTGGGCGGGTTGGGGGAGACCATGCCTCCGGTCGGGAACCAGTGCAGCGTGCCGCCGAAGATCATCAGGAGCAGCAGCGCCAGCCAGAAGGTCGGTACCGACCAGAACACGAGCGAGGTGCCGGAGACGATGCGGTCGAAGGTGGAGCCGTGCTTCCAGGCCGCCTTCTGACCGAGCCAGAGACCGAGCGCGATCGCGATGATCGCCGCCGTGCCGGTGAGGAGGATCGTGTTCCAGAAGTACTGGCCGATGAGCTCGGACACGGAGGTGCGGTAGACGTAGCTCGTGCCGAAGTTCAGGGTGAACACGTTGCCGAGGTAGTCGACGAACTGCTGCCACAGGGGCTTGTTCAGGCCGAGCTGCTCGCGTAGCTGGTCGGCCTGCTCGGCGCTCATGCCGCGCTCACGGGCGATCGAGGCGACCGGATCGCCCGGCAGGATCTTGAAGGCGAAGAATCCGAGGAGGATCACCATCGCCAGGCTGATGGCCGCGCCGCCGAGCTTGACCAGGAAGTAGCGGAGGGCGCCGACGCCCTTCGGCTGCTCCTCGGCCGCGGCGCTCGTCGCGATGGCGGAGGTGGACGGGGGAACCGCGTTGGACATGGGGGTCTCCTTACAGCGGACCGGGAGACGCCGCGGGGGCGGAAGCCCGCCACCCGCGGCGTCTCGCCGGACTCATTCGACGTCGGCGATGTTGCGGCGACGGATCAGGAAGAAGATGAGTCCTCCGATCAGGACCACCCCCACCACGACGCCTCCGATGATGAGTCCGGTGTTCGTGCCGGTGCCGCCGGCGGTCGCCCCCTCGACGGGCTCGACGGTCAGGTAGCCCCAGTAGCCGGCCTGGTTGGCGATGATGCCGCCGTCCTTCGGCTGCAGGGTGAAGCCTGTGAAGCGGTCGGAGCGGTAGGCCTCCAGCGAGTTGGCGTACCAGGTCGCGACCTGCGCGGTGTCGGTGTAGTTCAGCGCGAGCATGTCGTGCACGATCTCCTGGCGCTTCTCCGGGTCGATCTCGGAGCGCTGCGCGGCGTACATCTCGTCGAACTCCGGGTTGCAGTACCCGTCCTGCGTGGTGCCGCCGGTGCCGTCGGTCGCGGTCGGCAGATTCATGCAGGTGTTGATGCCCAGCTGGTAGTCGGGGTCGGGATTGACCGACCAGCCGCTGAAGTACAGGTCGTAGTCGCCGGACGTGGCCTTCGCGCTGATCGTGTCGGAGTCGGTGGACTCGACCGTGATCTCGATCCCGATGTCCTTCATCCACGGGACGAAGAAGTCGGAGATGGACTGCTCGTTGGCATCGTCCGCATCCGTCAGCAGGCGCAGGCTCAGGCGCTGACCGTCCTTCTCGCGGATGCCGTCCGCGCCGGGAACCCAGCCGGCCTCGTCGAGCTTCGCCTGTGCGGCCTCGGGGTCGAAGCCGACGATCACGTCGTCGTCGTCGGAGAGGTGCCACTTCGGGAAGGACGCCGGGATGAAGCTCGTCGCGAGCGTGCCCTCGCCGTCCAGCACCTTGTCGAGCAGGGTGGCCGTGTCGGTGCCGAGGCGGATGGCCTGGCGGACCTCGAGCTCCTTCAGCGCGGCGTTGCCGGTGCCGTAGGGCACGTTGTCGCGCGTCTGCTGACCGACGTTGATGCTGATCGAGTGGTAGCGGCGGCCCTCGCCGGAGTGCGTGGTGACGCCGTCGACGCCGTCGAGTGCCGAGAACTGGGTCGGGGTGAGGCCGGTGACGAGGTCGACGTCGCCCGCCTTGAGCGCCTGCACCTGGGCGTCGGAGTTCGTGTAGTACACGTACTGGATCGCGTCGATCTTGGGGGCGCCGCGCCAGAAGTTCTCATTCGCCTTCAGCACGATGGACTGGTTGGCCGAGTAGCTGTCGAGGACGAACGGACCGGAGCCGACGACGTCGGCGTCGTTGGTGAAGGTGGTGGGGTCGTCGACCGCCTCCCAGATGTGCTTCGGGACGATCGGGATCTCCGAGCCGGGGTTCGGGGCCTGCGGCGTCTTCAGGGTGATCACGACGGTCTTGTCGTCGGGGGTCTCGACGGTGTCGAAGTTCGAGACGAGGTTGCCGTTGGCGGTGCCGAGGGCGGGGACCGTCATCATCTGGTCGTACGTGTACTTCACGTCGGCGGAGGTGATGGGCTCACCGTCCGACCAGACGAGGTCGTCCTGGAGGGTGAAGGTCCAGGTCTGGCCGCCGTCCGTCGCCTCCCAGGAGTCCGCGAGGCCCTTCGTGGGGGAGCCGTCCTCGGCGTCGTTCTGCACGAGCGACTCGTAGACGTACCGGATGATGTTCGTCGGCGTCAGGTAGATCGAGATGAACGGGTTGAACGTGTCCACGAACCCGGAGGTGGCGATCCGGAGCGTCGTCTCGGACGCCGGGGACTCGGTGGCGGCGCTGACGGACTGCGCCTGGGCGGCGCCGGCCGGAGCGGCGATGAGGAGCGCGGAGGCGATCGCGGCGGCGGTCAGACTTCGCACGGTTCTGGAGCGGGGGGCAAGACGCATGGAAGGTCCCTTCGGGCGCCGCCCGGATCCACAGTGAAGCCGGGTCGGTGCTGACCATGCAAGCGGAAGACGGCCGCGCGGTCAAGACATTCGATGCGTATCGCGGAAGAAAAGTGTCGCCATCCCGAAAGATCGCCGGCCGTCGAGGGGGTGTAACACGGCGGAAACACGCGGATGCCAGGATGCGCCCGGTGAGATCGACGAGGCGGACGGTGGTCACTCGCCCCAGACATCCGGAACGTATCCCGGGCCGGTTCTGCTCGGGCACGGGAACCGGAATCGTATCGTCACTCCGTCGGGATGGTGAGCACGGCGCGCAGGAGGGCGATGCGTTCGTGCAGGGAGGAACGCAGGAAGTGCTCGTCCACCGCGTGCGCGCCGCCACCCCGCGGGCCGAGGCCGTCGACCGTCGGGATCCCGCCCCCGCCGAGGAGGTTGGTGTCGCCCGCGCCGGCCGCGGGGCGGCCGTCGACGTGCTGGCCGAGCGCGGCCCCTTCCTCGGCGATCCGCGCGAGGAAGGTGGCGTCCGCCGCGGAGGCACGCCAGGCGGGTCGGGCGCTGAGCACGGCGACCTCGACGTGGGCGCCAGGGCGCACGGGGGTCAGACCGCGGAGAGCGGCGAGGACGCGCTCCTCGGAGTCCGGGTCGAGGAAGCGGAGTCCTATCTCGGCCGCGGCCTGCGCCGGCACCACGTTGGTGCGCGCCCCGCCGTCGATGACCCCGACGTTGCAGAGCACCGGGCTCGGCAGATCCGGGTCGGCGACGATCGCGCGGACCCGCAGGAGCTGGTCGACGAGTTCGTCGATCGCCGAGACGCCGTGCTCCGGGTCGAGCGCGGCGTGGGCCGCACGTCCGGTGACGGCGATGCGCACCCGGGCACTGCCGCGGCGGCCGACCTTGAGGGCGCCGTCGGGATGCGGGGACTCGAACCCGATGGCGCAGGCCGCACCTCGAGCCCGCTCCGCGAGCAGAGGGCCCGAGACCGGCGAGCCGATCTCCTCGTCCGCGACCAGCACGATCCGCACGGCTCGCCGCTGTGCGAGCGGCAGGGGCTGCAGGCGGCGCAGCGTCTCCAGCATCACGACGATGCCGGCTTTCATGTCGTAGGAGCCGGGGCCGCGCACGACATCGCCCTCCTCGCTCCATGGCAGGTCGTGCGCCAGCGTGCCGACCGGCCACACGGTGTCGGTGTGGCCGATGAGGAGCACCGGGTCTCCGGTGCCGAGGACGTCGATGACGAGATCCGTCCCGAGCTCGTGCGGGACCCGCTGGACGGTGCCGCCGACGCCGGCGAACCACGCGGACAGCAGGTCGGCGATACGGCCGCTCGCCTCGACGTCGCGGCTCGGCGTCTCGAGCAGCACGAGTTCGCGCACGAGTGCGATGATGTCGTCGGAAGGATGGTCCGCGTCGCGCACTGCCGAAGGAGTCGTCACGGTTACGAACCGTATCTTGCCCCTTGATCACCCCGCAACCCGCCGATAGCATCGCTCAGAGCAGCAGGACTTCTCGATCTTAGGAAACGTATCGTGCCTCTTTCTTCGGTGGCCGCCGGTGTCGCCCACGGCTGCCGCGAACTCACCCAGTACGCCGAGTTCCGTGAGGCCGCCGCGCTGTACGCCCGCGTCTTCGCCTACACGGAGAACGAGTACGCGCTCAACGCCAACCTGCTCACCGCCCTCGCCCGCAACGGTGGTTCCGCGGTCGGCGCCTTCGCCGACGACGGAACGCTGATCGGATTCGCCTACGGCTTCGCCGGCTGCGACACCGCCGGTGCGTCGTTCCACTATTCGCAGGCGGCGGCCGTCGACGCCGCGCACCAGGGGCGGGGCGTCGGCCAGGCACTCAAGTTCGCGCAGCGCGCGGTGGCTCTGCGCTGGGGGCAGCGGACGATGCGGTGGACGTTCGATCCGCTGCTCTCGCGCAACGCCCATTTCAACCTGAGCTCGCTCGGCGCCGTCGGCATCGCGTACGAACGGGACTACTACGCCCGTCCCGACACCGACCGCCTGGTGGTCTCCTGGGATCTGGACGCCGCCGATCACCCGACCCGCCGCACCCTCCCGGTCCCGCCTGAACTCGGGCCGGACGACTGGGGGCGGGCCGTGGCGGCGGACGGCGGCACCTGGATCGCGATCCCGACCCGCCCCGGCGAGCTCGACGCCGAGGATCGTGCGGTGCTGCGGCGGGATCTGGAGCGGACGATGACTGCGGCGTTCCGCCGCGGGGACGTCCTCGTCGGGGCCGTGCGCCTCGACGACGACACGGCGGTCTACCGCGCGACACCCGGGGAGGGTACGGCATGAACGACCACGACCACGACCAGGAGGATCGCGACCTCGTCTCTCCGCGGGACCGCTACGGCGAGCGCATCCGTACCAACCTCTCCGCCGAGAGCATCCAGGCGCGGATCATCGAGACCGAGCAGCGCACGCTCGCCCAGACCTTCGAGGAGCTCAGCCGATCGGCCCAGGTCCCGCAGGCCGCCGCGCTGCTGCTCGGTGCCCGACGACGGTATGTGGCAGGCGAGGGCAAGGCGGCGGCGTACGCGCAACTGCTCAATGCGGATCTCTCGGCGACGCTGTCGAACGTGTTCCTCGTCGACGGGCACGCGCTGCAGCCGCTCACCGTGCTCACGGACGTGCGGGCCAGCGACGTGCTCATCGCGTTCTCCCTGCGGCGCTACCGCGAGGAGACCGTGCGGCTCGGGCGGCTCTTCCATGAAGCCGGGGGTCAGCTCGTCGTCATCACGGACAGTGAGGACGCCCCGCTCGCATCGATCGCGACCTCGCTCATCCGGGTGCGCACCGGATCCGCCTCGTATGCCGACTCCCCGACCCCGGTCGCGGCGGTGTGCCACCTGCTCAGTGCGCTCACCACGGCGAGCGCGAAGGGCGCGCGGAGGCGGCTGGCCGAACGGGACCGGCTGGTGGCACGGCTGGGTCTCTACGGCCCCGAGACGCCGCGCCCCCGCACCGAGGAGGACGCGTGAGGGTCGTCCGCGTCCGGCTGTTCGCCCTTCGACAGCCGCTGCGTCACAGCTTCGAGACGAGTTCGCACCGCAAGTCCGGCATCGAGCACGTGCTCGTCGAGGTCACCGATGCCGACGGGCAGACCGGCTGGGGGGAGATCGCGTCGCCGAGCGATCCGTTCTACGGCGCGGAGACCACGGTCACCGCGTGGGAGATCGCCACGCGCTACCTCGTGCCCGCGCTGCTCCGTGCGGACGGGGACGAGCCGGCGGCTCTGGAGGCGTCGTGGGCACGCGTCCGCGGGCATGAGTTCGCGAAGGCCGGGTTCTCCGGAGCGGTGTGGGACCTGTCCTCCCGGATGCGCGGGATCGCGCTCGCCGCGGCCCTGGGCGGGACGCGCGACGAGGTCGTCGCCGGGGTGTCGCTGGGGATCGAGCCGTCGCTCGACGAGCTGCTCGCCCAGGTCGAGCTGCAGCGCGCGGCCGGCTACCCGCGCGTCAAGCTCAAGATCGCTCCGGGGTGGGACGTGGAGCCCGTGCGCGCGGTGCGCGGTGCCTTCCCCGACCTCGACCTCCACGTGGATGCGAACGGAGCCTACGCGGATGACGACCGGGCGGCCGAGGTGTTCAGGCGCCTGGACCGTGAGGCGCTCACCATGATCGAGCAGCCCTTCGCGCCGCGGGATCTCGTGGCCCACGCCGATCTGCAGGCGCGGCTCGACACGGACGTGTGCCTGGACGAGTCGGTCGTCGACCTCGGCGACCTGCGGACCATGATCCGGCTGGGTGCAGGGCGGGTCCTCAACATCAAGGTGTCGCGGATGGGCGGGCTGACCGTCGCCCGCGCCGCGCACGACATGGCACGCGATGCGGGCATCCCGGTGTGGTGCGGGGGGATGCACGAGTTCGGCGTCGGGCGGGCCGCGAACGTCGCGCTGTCCTCGCTCCCGGGCTTCCTGCTCCCGTCGGACGTGTCGGGTTCGGACAAGTACTACGAGTCCGACATCATCACCCCTCCGGTGACGGCCGTCGCGGGCCGGGTCACCGTCCCCACCGGACCGGGGATCGGACACGAGGTGCTCGCCGAGCGCATCGCCCGTGACGCGTCCCGGGTCTTCGACTCCTCCGCGGCCGAGGCCCCCGAGGCCGTCCTGACCGCGGGCTGACCGGCCCCCGAACCTGCGAGAGCGGAATCCCATGCGTGCACTGCTGCTGTACCGGCTCGATCTCGCCGACGAAGCCGCGGAGGACGGGATCCACCCGGTCGACCCGCGGGAGCCGATCATCCGGGCGACCGACCTCGGCGTGACCCGCGGCGACGGCGTGTTCGAGACCGCTGTCGTGCGTCGGGCCAGGCCGCAGGCCCTGGAGTCGCACCTCGCACGACTGGAGCGTTCGGCGCAGCTCCTGGGGCTGCCCGTGCCACGCCGCGAGCGGTGGGCACGGGCGGTGCGCCACGCAGCCGTCGAGGTGTCCCGTCCCGGAGTGCTCCGCGAGGGGGAGATCGCCTCGATCAAGTTCGCGATGACCCGCGGGGACGAGATCGACCCGGCCGGGCCGACGGGGTGGGTGCTGGGCTTCGCGGGCGAGGACCCGGAGGCCGTCCGCGCGCGGGGCGTCTCCGCGGTGGTCCTCGACCGCGGATATAGGCACGACGTCATGGCGACGGCGCCCTGGCTGCTGCAGGGGGCGAAATCCCTCGCGTACGCGGTGAACCAGGCGGCCCTGCGGGAGGCGCGGAGCCGGGGCGCGGACGATGTCATCTTCGTCAGCGCCGACGGTTTCGTGCTCGAAGGGCCGCGGTCGACGCTGATCGCGCTGCTCGACGGGACGCTGGTCACGCCACCGCCCGAGCACGGGGTGCTCCCCGGGACGACCCAGGCCGACGTCTTCGCAGGACTCGCCGACATGCCCTCCCGCATCGGTCCGCTGGTGCGGGACGATCTGGAGCGGGCGGAGACGCTGTGGCTCTGCTCCAGCACGCGCGGCGCCGTGCCCGTGCGGGAGCTGGACGGCGTCGCGCGCCGCGTGGACCCCGCTCTCACCGCGCGGATGAACGCGGTGCTGGATGGACGAGAGGACTGAGATGGTCGACGAGGACCTGCCGATCGATCGGGTGATCGACGGCCACAACGATCTCGCCTGGGCGAGCAGGACGCTGCTCGGCTACCGGGTCGCGGAGCTCGCCGGGTCGGTGGCGGCCACGCAGACCGACCTGCCGCGACTGGTCGCCGGCGGGGTCGCCGGCCAGTTCTGGTCGGTCTGGGTCGATCCCGTGCTGGAGGGGGCGGAGCAGGTCGTGGCCACGCTCGAGCAGATCGACTTCGTGCGCCGGCTCGTCGACGCCCACCCGCAGCGCTTCGCGATCGCTCGGACGGCGGCCGACGTGCGTGCGGCGATGGCCGAGGGGCGGATCGCCTCGCTCATCGGCATCGAGGGCGGCGACCAGCTCGGCGGATCGCTGGCCGTGCTGCGGCAGTTCGCGCGTCTCGGCGCGCGGTATCTCACCCTCACCTGGTCGCGGACGATCGCTTGGGCGGACTCCGCGACCGACGAGGCGCGCCACGGCGGTCTGACGGACTTCGGACGCGAGGTGGTGCGCGAGATGAACCGCATCGGTGTGCTCGTCGACCTCTCGCACGTCGCTCCGACGACGATGCGGCACGCGCTCGAGGTCACGACGCGCCCGGTGATGGTCAGCCACTCCGGCGCCTTCGCCCTGTGCGACCACCCCCGCAACGTGCCGGACGACGTGCTCGCCGCGATCGGCGGGCAGGGCGGCGTCGTGATGGTGCCGTTCGTGCCCACGTTCGTCTCGCAGGCCCGCCGCGACTGGTGGGAGGCCGGGGGAGAGGGAGAGGCCCCGCGCGTCGGTGTCGCCGACGTCGCCGATCACCTCGATCATGTGCGTCGCGTGGCCGGCGCGCATGCGGTCGGGATCGGTGCCGACTACGACGGCTCCGATGCGATGCCGGACGGTCTCGGCGACGTCTCGGGGTATCCGGCCCTGTTCGCCGAGCTGCGGCGTCGCGGCTGGTCGGAGGACGACCTCCGGGCGGCGGCCCACGAGAACGTCCTCCGCGTGCTGGAGGCCTCCGACCCCGACCACGAGGCCTTCCTGGACGGCCGCGCAGGAGAGCCCGCCGCGGCCGCACTCGCGCCGGCGGTCGACACGACGATGCGGGAGGGGGCGCTGTGACCCCGCGCGTCCTCGTGATCGTGAACTCGGCGAGCTCCGGCCCGCGTCGCCTCGGCACCTGGCTGCGGGAGAAGGCGATCGACGTCGACGAGATCGTGGGAGCCGAGCAGCCGCTGCCCACCTCCCTGGACGGCTACGCAGGACTCGTGATGCTGGGCGGCGGGCTCATGCCGGACGACGATGACCGCGCGCCGTGGCTCGCGGCAGAGCGGGCGCTCGCCGCGGAGGCCATCGCCCGCGACCTCCCCACGCTCGGCATCTGTCTGGGAGGTCAGCTGCTCGCCCACGTGGCCGGCGGCGAGGTCGCCGAGAAGACCGGACCGATCGAGCGCGGCGCGACCCCCATCCGTCCGACCGCGGCCGGACGCACGGACGCCGTGTTCGCGGCGCTGGGTGACGAGGCTCCGATGATCGAGAACCATCAGGACATGATCACGCGGCTCCCTCCCGCGGCGGTGCTGCTGGCGTCGAGCGCGGCCGTCGAGAACCAGGCCTTCCGTCTAGGAGCGCGGGTGCGCGGCGTGCAGTTCCACCCCGAGGCCTCCGCCGCCGACCTCGCGCGGTGGGACGACGCGGCGCTGCGGGGAGAGGGACGCTCGCTTCCCGCGCTCATCGCCGCCGCCGAGCGCGTGCACGACCACAACACCGCGGCCAGCCGCGCGCTCATCGAGGCCTTCGCCGACGAGGTGCGCGCCGAGGTCCCGGCGTGACGCCTGCGGATGCGGGTCTCCTCGTCACGACGGATACCGCCGCGGAAGCTCTCCAGCACGGCCTGGACGAGCGCGCACGTCGTGCCGCCCCGGCCGCCATCGCCGCGGTGGCCGAACGGGGGCGCGTCCGCGCAGTGCTCACCCACGGCCATCCCCGCGCCGATGAGGCCCCGACGACGCGGGACACCGTCTTCCGCATCGCGTCGATGTCCAAGAGCTTCCTCGCCGCCACCGTGCTCTCGTTGCGCGACCGCGGTCTGCTCGACCTCCACGCGCCGATCCGCACCTACCTGCCCGATGTCCGACTGCGGCACCGCGGTGCCGACGTCGAGGTCACCGGCGACCTGCTGCTCTCCAACCGCTCGGGTCTAGGGGAGGACAACGCCTGGGTGGATCGGCACCTCGGCGCCTCCCGGGCCGAGATCGCCGCCCTGTTCGCGGGCGGGGTGCCTCTCGCGGCCGTGCCGGGAACCGTCTACCAGTACTCCAACCTCGGACAGTCGCTGCTCGGCCGCGTCGTGGAAGCGGTGACCGGGCGGACGGTGGAGGACGTGATCCGGGAGACCCTGCTCGAGCCCCTCGGGCTGCGCCGGACGGCACACGTGTCGGACGGCTTCGCGCCGGAGACGCTGGCGGGCGGGTTCCGGACGTTCGACGACGGCACCACGTTCCGCCCCGAGCCGTTCGTGGGGTCGGGCGCGCTCGGCTGCATCGGCAGCATGTTCAGCACCGTCGACGACATCGCGAGATGGATGTGGTTCCTCGGCTCGGCCTTCACCGACGACCCGCTGGCGCCCGACGTGCTGGCTCCGGCGTCGCGACGGGAGCTGCAGCAGGCCCGCACCCCGATCCCGGTGCCGTCGGCGATGTTCGACGGGCGCGACCTTGCGGGGGCCGGCTACGGCTACGGCCTCTTCGTCGAGGACGACCGGCGGTTCGGGCGGATCGTGCAGCACTCCGGCGGTCTTCCCGGATTCTCGGCGCACATGCGCTGGCACGCGGCCAGCGGCATCGGCGTCGTCGCCTTCGGGAACTCCGACGAGTTCGGCGCCCGGCGGATCGCAGGCGCCGCGCTCCAGCAGCTGCTCGAACGGACGGACGCCCCCTCCGCCGTCCTGCACCCGTGGGCGGAGACGGTCGCCGCCGCGCAGGCTCTCGACGTCGCGATCCGCTCGGGAGGGCCCGCCGCCACGTACCCGTTCCTCGCCGACCATGTGCTCGACGACATCCCGGCCGACGTCCGCGATGCCCGGCTGGCGGCACAGGTTCAGGAGATCGGCGGATTCCGCGCGGAGCAGGACCCGTTCCCCGATCGCGTGGTGGCCGCGGCGACGGAGGCCGAACTGCGCTGGCGGATCGCGGGGAACCGCGGCGACCTCCTCGTCGACGTGCGGCTGGTCGGGCTGCCGGAGCCTCGCGTGCAGGGGCTCAGCGCGGCGGTCGTCGCGCCAGGGGAGACACGTGTCGAGGGGGAGCGAGCCGGAGCGACCGAGCGGCACCTGGTCGTCCTGCCGTCGTTCTGATAGCGCTACCTGCACATATCGACCGGGTCCAAAAAACCGCCCTAGGATGGAGGCATCCCGACCCGTCCGTTCTGAGGAATCCTCATGCCCGCCACCCCTGTGCGTCGCCTCCTTCCCCTCGCCGCGCTCGCCGCCGCCACCGCCCTGGTGCTGACCGCGTGCGCCGGCCCGTCCACGGAGAGCGACGGCGGTGAGCTCGTCTGGTCGATCGAGGGCGCGAACCTGTCCGCGGGGCACATGGACCCGCAGGTGAGCCAGCTCGACGTCTCCGGCATGGTGCAGCGCGCGGTGCTCGACTCCCTGGTGTTCCAGGAGGACGACGGCACGTTCAGCCCGTGGCTCGCGACGAGCTGGGACGTCTCGCCGGACAGCACGGAGTACACCTTCACGCTGCGCGACGACGTGACCTTCACGGACGGCGAGCCGTTCGATGCGGAGGCCGTCAAGGCGAACTTCGACCGGATCGTCGACCCGGAGACGGCGTCGGCGCAGGCGGCGAGCATGCTCGGTGCAGACTTCTACGCCGGCACCGAGGTCGTCGACGACCACACGGTGAAGGTCTCGTTCACGCAGCCGTATGCGCCGTTCCTCCAGGCGGCCAGCACCCCGCAGCTCGGCTTCTACTCGCCGGCCGTGCTCGCCGAGTCGGCCGATAAGCTCAAGGCGGGCGGCCCCGACGTCACGGTCGGCACCGGGCCGTTCGTGCTCACCGAGTACACCGCCGACCAGGAGATCGTCTACACGCGCAACGATGACTACGCCTGGGGCCCGCACGAGGCGAAGGCGCCGGCGTTCGAGACGCTGCGCGTGCAGATCCAGCCGGAGGCGTCGGTGCGTACCGGAGTGATCGAGAGCGGCGAAGCCGACCTCGCCAGCAACATCCCGCCGAACCAGGTCGCCGGTCTCGACGACGCCGGCGTCACGGTCGACTCGGTGGAGTACCCGGGACTGCCCTACTCGCTCTACCTGAACGAGAAGTACGGCGTCTTCGCCGACGAGAAGGTGCGGCAGGCGTTCGCCCGCGGCATCGACGTCGACGCGGCGGTCGAGGAGATCTACTTCGGGCAGTTCCCGCGGGCGTGGAGCGTCCTCGGCAGCACGACCCCGGGCTACGACGCGTCTCTGGAGGACTCCTGGCCGTTCGATCAGGACGCCGCGAACGCCCTGCTCGACGAGGCCGGCTGGACGGAGCGCGACGCGGACGGCATCCGCATGAAGGACGGCGAGCGCCTGTCCGTGCGGTGGATCGCCTGGACCCCGGTCCCGGATGACCGCGCGGCGCTGGCCAATGCGATCCAGTCGGACCTCAAGGCCATCGGCTTCGAGGTGGAGCGCGAGGAGTTGGAGCCCGGCGCCTACAACGCCCAGTACGAGCCGAAGACGTTCGACCTCACCGACTGGGGCTTCTCCGGCGTGGACGCCGACTTCCTCCGTGCGCACCTGCACACCGACGGCTTCCAGAACGCCTCGCAGGTGAGCGATCCGGAGATCGACGCGCTCCTGGAAGAGGCCGTCGCGTCGAGTGATCAGGACGCCCGCAACGAGCTCTACACGCAGCTGCAGCAGTGGAACGCGGAGTACACGGCCATCGTCCCGCTCTACAGCCCCTCGGCGATCACGGCGGTCGGCGAGCGCGTGCAGGGCCTGGACTACGACCTCTACGGGCGGCCGCTCTTCTACGATGTGAGCCTCGGCTGACATCCGGCGGCCGTCGTTTCGAGGGAGCGGGCGGAGTGATCGAACCGTGAAGGCGGTGCTCGGCCGCGCCCTCGGGCTCGTGGCCTCGGTGGTCATCGTGCTGTGGGGGGCCGCGACCGTCGCATTCCTGGCCTTCCGGGTGATCCCCGGCGACCCGGTCTCGGTGATGCTGGGCCCGCAGGCGCAGGTGAGTGAGGCCGTCAAGGACGGCATCCGCGCCGACCTCGGCCTCGACCGTCCGCCGTTGGAGCAGTATGTCGGCTTCATCGGGCAGCTCGCCCGCGGCGACCTCGGCGAGTCGTACCAGCTGCGGCTTCCGGTGTCGGAGGTCATCGGACGGCAGCTCGGGGCGACCGTGCAGCTGTCCGCCCTCGCCCTGGTGATCGCCGTCGTGCTCGCTCTCGCGGTCGCCCTCTTCGTGCGGGGTCGTGTCGGGCGCACCATCGCCGCCGGCGTCGAGCTCGTGGTGCTCTCCTCGCCGGTGTTCTGGATCGGGCTGCTGCTGCTCAGCGTCTTCGCGTTCGGACTGGGGTGGTTCCCCGTCTCGGGCACCCGCAACCCGGCGACCATCGTGCTGCCGGCGATCACGCTCGCCCTCCCGGTGGCGGCGCTGCTGAGCCAGGTGCTGCGCGACGGGTTGATGCAGGCGGAGCGGATGCCGTTCGCGGAGACGGTCCGCGCGCGTGGCGCGGGGCCGACTTGGTTCACGCTGCGGCACGGGGTGCGGCACGGCGCCGCGTCGGCGGTCACCCTCGCGGCCTATCTCACCGGCTCGGTGCTCGGCGGCGCGGTTCTCGTCGAGACCGTGTTCGCCCGCCCCGGCCTGGGGCGGGTGACCCTCGCCGCCATCAACGACCGGGATCTCCCGGTCCTCACCGGCATCATCCTGCTGAGCGCTCTCGTCTTCGTCGTCATCAACGTGGTGGTGGAGCTCGTGCACCCGCTGATCGACCCGCGCGTCGCCGCGCCCCGGTCCGGAGGTGCCGTATGAGTCGGGGCCAGCGGCTCCTGCTCGGGTCCGCCGCAGCCGTGCTGGCCGTGATCGCCGTCGCCGCCCTGTGGCCGGGACTGCTCGCCACGCACGATCCGTTGCAGACCGAGGTGCGGGCCGCGCTCCTGCCGCCGAGTGCCGAGCATCTCTTCGGTACCGACCAGAGCGGCCGTGACGTGTACTCCCGCGTAGTGTTCGGCGCGGGGCGCTCGGTCGGGATCGGGTTGCTCGCCACCGCGATCGCCCTCGCCGCCGGCCTGCTCGTGGGGGCGCTCGCCGGCATGTCTCCGCGCGGTGTCGACGTCACGCTCATGCGCATCAACGACGTCCTCATGGCGTTCCCCGAGTTCCTGGTGGCGCTCGTCGTGGTGGCCGTGCTGGGACCGGGGCCGGTGAACATCGCGATCGCGGTGACCCTGGCGGCCGCGCCCGTGTACGTGCGGCTCGCCCGCGTGCAGACCAGGACGCTGCGCGTGGCCGAGCACGTCGAGGCCGCTCGCATCCTGGGCGTGCCGCCGCTGCGGGCGTTCCGACGCCACGTCGTGCCCGGAGTGCTGGGATCGCTGAGCGTGCTGGCGACCATCGGCATCGGATCGAGCATCCTCGCCGCCGCCGGACTGAGCTTCCTGGGTCTCGGGCCGTCCGAGCCGACCCCGGAGTGGGGCCTCATGCTCGCCGGCGGTCGCAATGTGCTCGGACAGGCGTGGTGGGTGTCGGTCTTCCCCGGTCTCGCGATCACACTGACGGTGGTGTGTGCGACCGTGATCGGACGGATCCTCCGGGCTCGGGCGGACGGGAGGGACGCATGAGTGCGGCGCTGGAGGTCGAGGAGCTGCGGATCGCCTTCGCGGGGACTCCCGTCGTGGAGGGCGTGTCGTTCGCTGTGGAGGCCGGCGAGTGCGTCGCGATCGTGGGGGAGTCGGGGGCCGGGAAGTCGCTCTCGGCTCGCGCTCTGCTCGGCCTCACTCCGCCGGCAGCCGATGTCGCCGTCGACCGACTCCGCATCGACGGGGTGGATGCCGCCGCCCTGACCGAGCGCGGCTGGCGGCGGATACGAGGGACCGGGTTCGGCCTCGTCTCCCAGGACGCGCTGGTGTCGCTGGACCCGCTGCGGCGGATCGCGGACGAGATCGCGGAGCCGCTGCGGCTGCACCGCCTCGCGCGCGGCCGGGCGGTCGTCGCCGCGCGCGTCCGGGACCTCCTCGCGCGGGTCTGGATGCCCGACCCCGACCGCCGTGCACGGCAGCGTCCGCAGGAGCTCTCCGGAGGGTTGCGGCAGCGCGCACTCATCGCCTCGGCGCTGGCCGGGAACCCCGCCGTGCTCGTCGCGGATGAGCCCACCACGGCCCTGGATGCGACGGTGCAGGCCCGCATCCTCGTGCTCCTGCGGGAGATCGTCGACGACGGCACCGCCGTGGTCTTCATCAGTCACGATTTCGCCGCCGTGCGGCGGGTGGCGGACCGGGTGCTCGTGATGAAGGACGGCCGGATCGTGGAATCCGGGCCGGTCACGGAGGTGCTCGCTGCCCCGCAGCACCCCTACACGCAGCAGCTCATCGCGGCGACGATGCACGAGCCGCGGGAGGAGCGCACGGCGTCCCCTGGGGTCATGCTCGTCGCGGAGGGAGTGTCCAAGGCGTTCGGCGGGGTGCCGGCCGTCGTCGGCGCGTCGTTCACGGTGCCCACCGGCCGCACGCTGGGCATCGTCGGCGAGTCCGGGTCGGGCAAGACGACCCTCGCACGGATGATGGTGGGCGTCGAGACGCCGACCTCCGGAGAGCTGCGCTGGGCCGGGGCGCCGCGGGTGCAGCTCGTGCATCAGAACCCGCTCGGGGCGTTCGACCCGCGGTGGACGGTCGGGCGGTCGCTGGAGGAGGCGCTGGAGGCGGGAGGCGTGCCGCGCGGCGCGCGTCGATCACGGGTGCGTGCGCTGCTCGCCGAGGTCGGGCTCGAGGAGAGTCTGGCGGGACGACGACCGGCGGCGCTGTCGGGCGGGCAGCGGCAGCGGGCGGCTCTGGCCCGAGCGCTGGCCGCCGACCCGGACGTGCTGGTGCTGGACGAGCCCGTCTCCGCCCTCGACCCGTCGGTGCGGGAGCGGGTGCTCCGGCTCCTCGCACGGGTGCAGGAGGAACGGCGGCTGACGATGGTCTTCGTCTCGCACGACCTCGATGTCGTCGGCGCGGTCGCGGACGACGTCCTGGTCATGCAGGACGGCCGGATCGTGGAGCAGGGGCGCACGGCTGAGGTGTTCGCCGCCCCGCAGCATCCGTTCACCAAGGAGCTGCTCGCCGCGAGCGGCCCCGTCAGTCCGTGACGACGATCCCGAGTCCCGCTGCCATCACCGGCGCGAGCTGCTGCACCTGCAGGGACGAGAGGGTCGCGCCGCGGAGGCTCTGGACGTCGAGGTAGGAGAGCGCATCGAGGCCGCGGAGATCGAGGTCTTTCGCGCGCAGGCCCCGGGGGTCGACCTCGTCGCTGCGCGTGGCCTGGAACCGGACGCGCGTGAGTTCCGACTGCGGGATGTCGATCGTGCGGACGGCGCATCCCACGACATCGACGTCCTCGGCGCGGGCGGCACCCAGGTTGAGATAGTCGATGCGCACGTCCCGCAGTTCGAGCTCCGCCACGCGGGCGTCGCTGAGATCGAGGGTCCCGATGCGGCCGCCCGTGATCCGGAGCCGACGGATGCTCGCGTTCCGCATCCGGAGCGACGCGATACGCGGGTCGGGGAGGTCGACGTCGAGGAGCGTCGCCCCGGTGAGGTCGACGCTGTCGGCGTCCGCCTGCACCGCGCACTGCTCGAGCGTGGCGTAGGAGAGATCGACGGTGCCGGTCAGCTCGAGCGCGGCGGCGAGGAGATCGGCGCGGCGGGCGGCCACGCGCGGCTCCAGCACCGGTGGCAGGTCGGGCGCGGACACTCGGGGTGCACTCGGGGACTTCGGCATCCTCCGAGGCTATGTCCTCCCTCCGACACCCCCGCTCCTGCTCCGTGCTCCCGCTCCGGTGCGAGGTCGCAGATCCTCGCTGCCTCGCACTCTCCCTCGCAGCCCCTGTGACGGGAGTCCCGATCTGCGACCTCACCCCGACCTCACCCCGGCCCACCCCGGCTCACCCCGGCCCACCCCAGCTCCGGGGCTCTGGGACTCGCCCTGTAGGAGCTCGCTGATCTGCGCTGTGTCGCAGGTTCTCCGCGGGAACGTCCGACATGGGCGCGAATCTGCGACGTCGGGCGGCGGCGGGGAGGAGAGGGACTCGGGCTGCACAGGAGGGGGAGTGGGGGAGTTGTGCACAGGGCATGGGAGGAGCTGGCCGAGGCAGGGAACGAGGGAGGGGGACGGAAGCAGTATCAGGGGCATGAACGGGATGAGGCGGGCGCGGCTGCTGCAGGCGATGCGCGAGGTCGACGGAGTCGCGAGGGTCGAGCGGCTCCGGGAACGCGGGGTCAGCCGGTACGACCTCGAGACGGCGGTGGCGGAGCGGATCATCCACCGGGTGCGGGTCGGGTGGGTGGCGCTGCCCGATGCGGATCCGCTTCGGGTGACCGCGGCGCAGCACGGTGTTCTGATGACGTGCGTGACGCAGGCGCGGCGCCTCGGGATCTGGGTGCACGACGAGAGACCGCGCCTTCACCTGGCCGCCAGCCCGGGCAGCAGGGGCGGGAAGCCACCGGAGGCGCGCGTGCACTGGGCTCGGCCCCTGGTCCCACGACATCCTGATGCCCTGGAGGACCCGATCGAGAACGTGCTGAGCCTGGTGTCCACGTGCGAGCCGTACGAACAGGCGCTCGCGACCTGGGAGTCGGCATTGAACAAGGGACTCGTCGATCGAGAGAGGCTGCTCCGCCTCCGCTGGGGACCGCGCGGGCGGCGGCTCCTGGCCGAGGCGTTGCCGTTCGCGGATGCGGGACTCGAGACCTACCTGCGCGTGCGACTGCGCTGGCTCCGTCTGCCGCTGCGCTTCCAGACGTGGATCGCCGGGCATCGGGTGGACGCCCTGATCGGGGAGCGGCTCGTGCTGCAGATCGACGGTGGCACCCATGTCGGAGCCCAGCGCGACCAGGACAACGCTCACGATGCGGAGCTGAAGCTGCGCGGCTTCCACGTCATCCGTCTCGGCTATCACCAGGTGATGGACGAGTGGCCCGCGGTGCAGGACCTCATCATGCGCGCCGTCGCCCAGGGACTGCATCGTGCCCGCACGGCGTGATGTCGCAGATTCCGCCCCTGGTCGCAGGGTTGGCTCCGGTCCATGCGACGTCGAAGAGAATCCGCGGGGGGAGGAGCACGCGTACAATGGGCACACGAGCATCGATCCGGCCATCACCGGGGAGCTCTCGGAAGAACGGTCCGGCGACGGACTCAGTAGAACCGAGCGGGGCAGGCCCGTCACAGCCGCAGTGAGAGTGGTCCGTGGGTCTCTGAGCTTGTCGAAGGGATGCAGGGGCACGCGAGGTGGTACCGCGGTCCGCGAGGATCGTCCTCGCAGCAGCATCCGCCACGACGACCACTGCGAGAGACAATGACCTACCCGCGCTCCTCCTTCGGCCCCGCTGCCGACCCTTCGACCAGCTCAGGTACCCAGGGGTCTGTGGCGCCGAGCCCCCGCTTCCCGCAGATCGAGGAGGAGGTGCTCGACTTCTGGAAGACCGACGACACCTTCCGCGCCTCCATCGAGCAGCGCGAGGGTGCCCCCGAGTGGGTGTTCTACGACGGCCCTCCCTTCGCGAACGGCCTGCCGCACTACGGCCACCTGCTCACGGGCTACGCGAAAGACGTGTTCCCGCGCTTCCAGACCATGATCGGGCACAAGGTCGACCGCGTCTTCGGGTGGGACACCCACGGGCTCCCGGCCGAGCTCGAGGCGATGAAGCAGCTCGGGATCACCGAGAAGAGCGAGATCGAGGAGATGGGGATCGACGTCTTCAACGAGAAGGCGCGCTCCTCGGTCCTGAAGTACACGCGGGAGTGGGAGGACTACGTCACCCGCCAGGCCCGGTGGGTGGACTTCGAGCGCGGATACAAGACGCTCGACCTCGGCTACATGGAGAGCGTGCTCTGGGCCTTCAAGACCCTGTACGACAAGGGGCTCGCCTACGAGGGCTACCGCGTCCTCCCGTACTGCTGGCGCGATGAGACGCCGCTGTCCGCCCACGAGCTGCGCATGGACGACGACGTCTACCAGATGCGACAGGACCCGTCGGTCACCGTCACCTTCCCGCTCACCGGCGCGAAGGCCGAGGCGCTGGGCCTCACCGGCGTGCGCGCCCTCGCCTGGACGACGACCCCGTGGACCCTGCCGACCAACCTCGCGCTCGCCGTGGGCCCGGACATCGAGTACGTCGTGCTGCCCGCCGGTCCCGCCGGCGCCTCCGACGTGCACCAGGGCCGTGCCGCTCCGTCGGCAGACCAGCTCGCGGTCGAGGCCTCCGCGCACCGCTACCTGCTCGCGAAGGACCTGCTCGGCGGCTATGCCAAGGATCTCGGCTACGAGAGCCCGGAGGACGCGTTCGCCGCGGTCGACGCCACGTTGCGCGGTGCGGAGCTGGCGGACATCACCTACGACCGCCTGTTCGACTACTACGCGGACGAGGAGACCTATGGCACCGGGAACGCCTGGCGCATCCTCGTCGACGACTACGTCACCACGACCGACGGCACCGGCATCGTCCACCAGGCACCCGCCTATGGTGAGGACGACCAGCGCGTCGCCGGCGCGGCCGGCATCCCGACGATCCTGTCCCTCGACGACGGCGGGCGCTTCCTCCCGAACGTCACCGATGTCGCTGGCGAGCTGTGGATGGACGCGAACACGCCGCTCGTGCGCATCATCCGCGACAACGGCCGCCTGGTCCGGCTGCAGAGCTACGAGCACTCCTACCCGCACTGCTGGCGCTGCCGGAACCCCCTGATCTACAAGGCGGTGTCGAGCTGGTTCATCCGGGTCACCGACATCAAGGACGACCTCCTCGCGAACAACGAGCAGATCACCTGGGTGCCGGAGAACGTGAAGGAGGGGCAGTTCGGCAAGTGGCTCGAGGGTGCCCGCGACTGGTCGATCAGCCGCAACCGCTACTGGGGCTCGCCCATCCCGATCTGGAAGAGCGATGATCCGGAGTACCCGCGCGTCGACGCCTACGGCTCGCTGGAGGAGCTGGAGCGCGACTTCGGCACGCTGCCGCGCAACCCCGAGGGTGAGGTGGACCTGCACCGCCCGTACATCGACGACCTGACGAGGCCGAACCCCGACGACCCCACGGGCAAGAGCACGATGCGGCGCATCGGCGACGTCTTCGACGTGTGGTTCGACTCCGGCTCGATGCCGTACGCCCAGGTGCACTATCCGTTCGAGAACCAGGAGTGGTTCGACTCGCACTCGCCGGCGGACTTCATCGTCGAGTACATCGGTCAGACCCGCGGCTGGTTCTACGTCATGCACGTGCTCTCGACGGCGCTGTTCAACCGCCCGGCGTTCACGGGCGTCAGCTGCCACGGCATCGTGCTCGGCAGCGACGGCTACAAGATGTCGAAGTCGCTGCGGAACTACCCGGATGTGTCCGAGGTGCTGGACCGCGACGGGTCCGACGCCATGCGCTGGTTCCTCATGTCCAGCGCGGTGCTCCGCGGCGGGAACCTCATCGTCACCGAGGAGGGCATCCGTTCCGGCGTGCGGGAGTTCCTGCTGCCGCTGTGGAACTCGTGGTACTTCTTCGCGACGTATGCGAATGCTTCGACAGGCTCAGCACCCCAGGGAGGAGCAGGCTCAGCACCCCAGGGAGGAGCAGGCTCAGCACCCCAGGGAGGAGCAGGCTCGGCAACCCAGGGAGGCGGGTACGAGGCGTCGTGGCGCACCGACTCGACCGACGTCCTCGACCGGTACATCCTCGCGCGACTGGGCGATCTCGTCCGCGAGGTCCGCGCCGACCTGGAGGGTCTGGACTCGACCACCGCGTCCGCGCGACTCCGGGACTTCGCCGAGGTGCTGACGAACTGGTACATCCGTCGTTCGCGCGACCGGTTCTGGGTAGGTGTGACGGACGACCCGAAGAGCCGCGAGGCCTTCGACACGCTCTACACCGTGCTGGAGACGCTGTGCCGCGTGGCCGCGCCGCTCGTCCCGCTCATCAGCGAGCGCGTGTGGCAGGGCCTCACCGGCGGGCGCAGCGTGCATCTGCAGGACTGGCCGGATCCGGAGCAGTTCCCGGCGGCCGACGAGATCCGCGACGCCATGGATGCCGTCCGTGAGCTGTCGAGCGTCGGCAACGCGCTGCGCAAGAAGGAGAAGCTGCGCGTGCGCCTGCCGCTCGCACGGCTCACGGTGGTCTCTCCGCTCGCGGCCGACCTCGGCCAGTTCGAGGACATCCTCCGCGAGGAGCTCAACGTCAAGACCGTCGAGCTCGTCCCGCTGACCGACGAGGCGGCAGGGGAGTACGGCATCAGCCACCGGCTGAGCGTGAACGCCCGCGCGGCGGGTCCGCGCCTCGGCAAGGACGTGCAGAAGGCCATCCAGGCCGCGCGCTCGGGTGACTGGTCCGAGACCGACGGCGTCGTCACCGCCGGCGGCATCGCGCTGGAGCCCGCGGAGTACGATCTCGTGCTGGAGACCACGGGTCGCCCCGAGGGGGAGGCCCTGGCCATCGTCCCGTCCGGCGGGTTCGTCCTGCTCGACACCGACACGACGCCGGAGCTGGAGGCCGAGGGCATCGCCCGCGACGCCATCCGCGTCGTGCAGGAGGCGCGCAAGAACGCGGGCCTCGACGTCAGCGACCGGATCGTGCTGGCGCTCAACGCCGCCCCCGCGGAGGCGGCGGCGCTGGAGACCCACGCCGACCTCATCGCCGCCGAGACGCTTGCCGTGGCCTTCGCCGTGCAGCCGACCGATGACCTCGACCGGCTCGTCGACGAGGTCACGAGCCCCGGAGACGGCGTGCATCGGAGCGGGGCGAAGGCCCTCGGGGCCGGGAAGGCACCGCTCCTCGTCACGATCGACACGAACCTGGAGAAGGTGGGCGCATGAGTGCGAGAGACCGGGCCGACGCCGTCTATGAGACGCTGCTGAGCCGTGCCGGGGAACGCTGGGTGCAGCCGCGCAAGGAGCGCACGGCCCGCATCCTCGAGTACCTCGACGACCCGCAGCGCACCTACCGCGTTATCCACATCACCGGCACCAACGGCAAGACGTCGACCGCGCGCATGATCGAGAGCCTGCTGCGTGCCCATGACCTGCGCACTGGCCTGTTCACGAGCCCGCACCTGGAGCGCTTCACCGAGCGCATCATGATCGATGGTGAGCCGATCGCCGACGAGGCCGTGGCCGACGCCTGGGACGAGATCGAGCCGTTCGTGGGGATCGTCGACGCCGAGCTCGAGGCGGCGGGGGAGGCCCCGCTGACGTTCTTCGAGCTGCTCACGGTCCTCGCCTTCGTCGCCGTCGCCGATGCCCCCGTCGACGTGCTCGTGCTCGAGGTCGGCATGGGAGGGGAGTGGGACTCCACGAACACCGCGGACGGCGACGTGGCGGTGTTCGCTCCGATCGACATCGACCACGCGGACCGCCTGGGAAGCACGATCGCGGAGATCGCCCAGGTCAAGGCCGGCATCATCAAGGAAGGCGCTGCCGTCGTCTCCGCCCAGCAGCCGGCTGAAGCCGCCGAGGTCCTGCGTCGCGTGGCCGCGGAGCGTCACGCCACCATCGCCTTCGAGGGCGAGGACTTCGGGCTCTCCGAGCAGAAGCTCGCCGTCGGCGGTCAGCTCCTCACCATCCGCGGCCTCGCCGGGCAGTACGAGGAGGAGTACCTGCCGCTGTACGGCGCGCACCAGGGTCACAACGCGGCCCTCGCCGTCGCCGCCGTCGAGTCGCTGATCGGCGGGGCCGGCCAGGCCATCGCGGGCGGAGTGATCTCGGACGGCCTGCAGGGCAGCACGTCTCCCGGCCGTCTGCAGCTCCTCGGCATCGCCCCCACCGTCATCGTCGACGCCGCGCACAATCCGCACGGCGCCGCAGCGCTCGCCCAGGCGCTGGAGGACAGCTTCGACTTCGACGAGTGGGGACTCGTGCTCGGCGTCCTCGCGGACAAGGACGCCGCAGGCATCGTCGCGCGTCTCGCGCCCGCCGCCGCCCACGTGTTCGCGACCGCGCCGGAGTCCGACCGCGCCAGCGATGCCGACCTCATCGCCGACCTCGTCGAACAGGCCGGACAGCGCGCCACCGTGCACCCGTCGCTCGCGGATGCCGCGGACGCGGCGCGGGAGTGGGCGGCCTCGTCGGATCGTCGGGCCGTGGTCATCGCCGGCTCCGTCGTGCTCGCGGGCGAGGCGATCGCGCTCTCCGAGGAGGAGGACTGGAAGTCGGGGTGGCGCGCGTGAGTGCCTCCGCCGCACCGCGTCGACCGCGCGCGCCGCGCACCCTCGTGCAGAAGCTCGCCCCGGTGGTGCTCGGCTTCGAGGCGATCGTCGTCTTCCTCGTCGGGCTCACCATCTTCGGCTTG
The DNA here is from genome assembly GCF_058140415.1 of Microbacterium sp. C-MGS6. Classification (NCBI taxonomy): domain Bacteria; kingdom Bacillati; phylum Actinomycetota; class Actinomycetes; order Micrococcales; family Microbacteriaceae; genus Microbacterium; species Microbacterium sp. C-MGS6. Next base: position 2,109,802 of record NZ_CM176934.1, on the reverse strand, counting down.
AAGGCTCTTCCGGCGGGCATCGAGCAGTGGTGGGGGATCGTGGGTGGTGCCGTCGTCGCGGTGGCCTGCGTCGTCATCGCCGGCATGATCACGAAGCCGTGGGCGATCGCCGCCGGCTGGATCGTCCAGATCGTCGTGGCCCTCTCGGCCATCGCGGTCCCCGCCGTGCTCCTCGTCGTCCTGATTTTCGGCGGGATGTGGGCGTATGCGACCATCATGGGGGCCCGCCTGGACGCACGACGCCCGAGCGGGGCTCCGACCGCGCAGAACGCAGACACAGAGAGTGAATGACATGGCCACCGAAGAAACCCTCGTCCTCGTCAAGCCGGACGGTGTCGCCCGCGGCCTCACCGGCACGATCCTCGCCCGCATCGAGGCGAAGGGCTACGCGCTCGTCGACATCCGCCTCGTCGAGCCCGACCGCGACCTCCTCGCCGCTCACTATGCGGAGCACGAGGGCAAGCCGTTCTACGAGCCCCTTCTCGAGTTCATGATGTCCGGTCCCTCCGTGGCGATCCGCCTCGCGGGCAACCGTGTCATCGAAGGGTTCCGCTCCCTCGCCGGCACGACCGACCCCACGACCGCCGCCCCCGGCACCATCCGCGGCGACTTCGGTCGCGACTGGGGCCTCAAGGTGCAGCAGAACCTCGTGCACGGCTCGGACAGCCCCGAGTCGGCGGCCCGAGAGCTGGGCATCTGGTTCGACTGACCCCATCTTCACGACGAAGCCCGTCCGCCGGAATGGCGGACGGGCTTCGTCGTTCGAGGAGAGGCGCTCAGAAGAGGATCTTCGCCATCTCGCCGAGGAAGTCGAGGCCCTGCAGCTGCGCCAGGAAGATGATCAGCGCGTACGCGATCACGGTCGCCAGCGGCACCCACGGCATGAGCTTGTCCGCCGTGGCGCGGACCTTCGCGTTGCCCGTGAAGGTGCCGTTGCGGGCGAGGTGGACCATGGTCGCGAAGAAGGTGGGGATCGTCACCGCCCAGGTCACCATGCACCAGGGGCACAGCACGAAGAGGTCGTAGAGGCTCTGGGCGATCAGCCAGCACACGAGGCCGAACGCGAAGGTGATGCCCACTCCGAACGCCGCCCAGAACCACCGGGGGAATCGCGCCCCGGCGAGGATCGCGACGCCGACGACGAGCGGCGCCATCCAGCCGGTGAGGCCGATGATCGGGTTCGGGAATCCGAACACCGATCCCTGCCACGACTGCAGGTTGGTGCTGCACTGGATGAAGGGACTGAGATCGCAGCCGAGCGCTTCCTTCGGGTGCTCCAGCAGTGCGAACTTCTCCACGGTGAGCTGGAAGGCGGCGTACCAGCCGATGACGCTCGCGATGATCAACCACACGGCATAGACGACGGGGCGGGTGCGCTGCTCGCTCATGCTCAGGATTATCCCAGCGACGGCTATGGAAAGGGCGAGAACCGCCCGGAGAAAACGGTCGGGGACCGAGAGATGCCGCGATCGGACCGATGTGGTGCGATAATGACCTGTGATGCGATGAACGGCGTTGCCGCGACACGCGTCGAGCAGACTTCGGGGCCCATGCCCCACGCGACCAGAGCCATGAGCCGGTCGCAGGCCGATTGAGTTCGCGGCACCCGCGGGTGCCGCATGAGATTTCACGGGACACGCAGTGGACCGTGCCAGGGAGCACGCCAGAGATGGCCGATGAGAACAATGACAACAACGCCCCCGCCCTCGACGCCCCGGCTGACGCCGCGGAGCCGCTGACGGCGCCCACCGCTCTCGCCGCGGAGGAGTCGGAGGACACCTCGCGGGATCAGGAGGACGCGGACGACGCGGCGGCGGAGGCCGCGGCGGACGACCGCGCTGCCGAGAACGCGGCGGCCGATGACGCCGCTGCGGCGGCGGACGATGCGGCTGCGGCCGCTGTCGAGGACGCCGCTGCCGCAGACGAGGCCGCCGCAGACGCGATCGACGCGGCGGCTCAAGTCGAGGAGGCCCCTGCGGAGCAGGGACCCGTTGAGCCGGCCCCTGCCGAGGAGGCTGCCGCGGAGGAGGCTCCCGCCGAGGAAACTCCCGCGGACGAAGGCCCCGCGGACGTGGCTTCCGCTGAGGCGGCGCCTGCGGACAAGACCCCCGCCGAGCCCGAGAAGCCCGCGGCCGTCACCGCCGTGTCGCTCGGTCTGCTGCCCGAGGTGTTCGTGTCGCAGGTGTCGACGCAGCTGCACTTCTACGCGCCGGAGGTCGTTCCGCTGCCCGCGCGCCCCGGTCGTGACGACCGTGCGCCGGAGCGCGACCAGGACGAGCCCGGTGCCGGTCGCCGCGGTCGTCGGCGCCGCGGCGGATCCGAGGGCGACGAGCAGCGGGAAGAGCCGCGGCAGCGTCAGCGGGTCGTCGAGTACATCACCGAGCCGAAGGCCATCAAGGGCTCGACGCGCCTCGAGGCCAAGAAGCAGCGCCGTCGTGACGGACGTGACGCCGGCCGTCGTCGTCCGGTCGTGACCGAGGCCGAGTTCCTCGCGCGCCGCGAGTCGGTCGACCGCAAGATGGTCGTGCGCTCCAAGAACGGCCGCACGCAGATCGGTGTGCTGGAGGACGGCGTGCTCGTGGAGCACTACGTCGCCCGCAACCAGGACGCCTCGCTGATCGGCAACGTCTACCTCGGTCGCGTGCAGAACGTGCTTCCCAGCATGGAGGCCGCGTTCGTCGACATCGGCCGCGGCCGGAACGCCGTGCTCTACTCGGGCGAGGTGGACTGGGACGGCGTCGAGACCGGCAACCAGCCCCGCCGCATCGAGCTCGCTCTGAAGCCGGGCGATCGCGTGCTCGTCCAGGTCACGAAGGACCCGGTGGGTCACAAGGGTGCCCGCCTCACGAGCCAGATCTCGCTGCCCGGCCGCTACCTGGTGTACGTGCCCGGCGGTTCCATGAACGGCATCAGCCGCAAGCTGCCCGACAACGAGCGCGCCCGCCTCAAGCGCATCCTCAAGGAGGTGCTGCCCGAGTCGTCCGGCGTGATCGTGCGAACGGCCGCGGAGGGGGCGACCGAGGATCAGCTGACCCGCGACGTGCAGCGCCTCACCTCCCAGTGGGAGCACATCCAGAAGCAGGTCGAGAGCCAGCAGGCTCCGGCGCTCCTGCACGCCGAGCCCGATCTGCTCGTGAAGATCGTCCGTGACGTCTTCAACGAGGACTTCACGAAGATGCTCATCCAGGGCGAGGAGTCGCAGCGCACCATCCGGGCGTACCTGGAGAGCGTCGCCCCCGACCTGCTCGAGCGTGTCGAGGCGTACGAGGACGACGTCGATCCGTTCGACGCGTTCCGCATCACGGAGCAGATCGAGAAGGCACTGGACCGCAAGGTCTGGCTGCCCTCCGGCGGTTCGCTCGTGATCGACCGCACCGAGGCCATGACGGTCGTCGACGTCAACACCGGCAAGTTCGTCGGCTCCGGCGGCAACCTCGAGGAGACGGTCACGAAGAACAACCTCGAGGCCGCCGAGGAGATCGTCCGCCAGCTGCGTCTGCGCGACATCGGCGGCATCATCGTGGTCGACTTCATCGACATGGTGCTGGAGTCCAACCGCGACCTCGTGCTGCGCCGACTCATCGAGTGCCTGAGCCGCGACCGCACGAAGCACCAGGTGGCCGAGGTCACCTCGCTCGGTCTCGTGCAGATGACACGCAAGAAGCTCGGTCTCGGGCTGCTGGAGACCTTCAGTGAGGCGTGCGAGGTGTGTGCCGGTCGCGGCGTGATCGTGCACCACGACCCGGTCGTGAAGCACCGTGCGAACGGCAGCAACAACGGCAACAACGGCGGTAACGGCAACGGCGGACGCCGTCAGCGCGGGAACGGCGGCAACAACAACGGCAACGGCGGTGGCAACAACAACTCCGCACCTGCCGCGCCGCCGGTGACCCACAGCATCACCGAGGGGGCGAAGTCGGCCCTCGCGCAGATCGCCGCCTCCACGATCGTGCCGTCCGGCGAACCGGCCGCGGAGGCACCGCCGGCCGAGTCCGCGCCCGTCCCCGCCTCCGAGCGCCCGAAGAAGGCCCGGAAGAAGCGCGGTGACCGGAAGGGGCCGAAGACGCCCACCGAGGAGCTGCTCGACTCGGTGCTGGATGCGCTTCCGGAGCCCAAGGCGCCCGGCCAGGGTCGTGGACGGCGCCGGGTCACCACCGCCGCCCTCTCCGGCACGCCGGTGTCGGTGAACTCGGAGGCGTCAGTGCCGCCGGTCGCGTCCGCGGACCCGGAGGCCTGAGGAGATCAGGCGCCGGACCAGCTCCTTGCCGGGGACGTGCTGCGCACCGCCGGCGATGAGCCGGGGGACGGCGTCCTCGGGGACGTCGTAGTGGTCGAGGTCGAAGGCCCGGGCGGGGATCCCGTGTGCGCGCGCGAAGGCGTGCAGCTCGTCGAGGTTGTCGTCGCTGACCAGGTGCGCCCACAGGCGTCCATGGGCGGGCCAGCGGGGGTCGTCGACGAGTACGGTCACTCCGTCAGCCTACGACCGGCCCCGTCACCCGGCTCACTTTGCGAGGTCAGCCGGCATCCGGTAAAGTAGTCCCTTGGTGCGCATGCCGCGTCGTCCTCGACGGCCGAAGCGGAGAGTCTTGCATTCGCGCCCGTCGTACCAGCGACGCATGCAAGCAACAGTCTTCCCGTGAGATTCTCGGAGCCGCGTGCTCCCCAACGAAACAGGTATGAAGTGGTTTACGCAGTAGTGCGCGCCGGTGGCCGGCAGGAGAAGGTCGAGGTCGGCACCATCGTTCAGCTCGACCGTGTTCAGGCTGCCCAGGGCGACGAGATCCAGCTGCCCGCCGTGCTGCTCGTCGATGGCTCCACGGTGACCACCGACGCCGACGCGCTGGCGAAGGTCACCGTCACGGCTGAGGTCGTCGGCAACCTCCGCGGCCCGAAGATCGTCATCCAGAAGTACAAGAACAAGACCGGCTACAAGAAGCGTCAGGGCCACCGCCAGGAGCTCACGCGCGTCAAGATCACCGGCATCAAGTAAGACCGAGGAGACCAGGACATGGCACACAAAAAGGGCGCAAGCTCCACCCGTAACGGTCGTGACTCCAACGCACAGCGCCTCGGCGTGAAGCGCTTCGGCGGTCAGCAGGTCCTCGCCGGCGAGATCATCGTCCGCCAGCGCGGCACGCACTTCCACCCCGGCGCCAACGTCGGCCGTGGGGGCGACGACACGCTGTTCGCTCTGGCCGCCGGTGCGGTCGAGTTCGGCGCGAAGGGCGGCCGCAAGGTCGTCAACATCGTCGCCGCTGCTGAGTGATCACAGCACCACGCTAAACATCCGGTTCGGGGCGGGCTTCGGCTCGCCCCGTCCGCGTATCTGCCGTCAGGCACCCCGAGCACACCGAAGGACTCGCACATGGTCACGTTCGTCGACACCGTCACACTGCACCTGCGTGCAGGCAAGGGCGGCAACGGCTGCGTCTCGGTGCACCGCGAGAAGTTCAAGCCCCTCGGTGGCCCCGACGGCGGCAACGGCGGCGACGGCGGCGACATCGTGCTCGTCGCCGACACGCAGACCGGCACGCTGCTGTCCTACCACCACTCGCCGCACCGGTCCTCTGGCAACGGCGGACCGGGCATGGGGGACCACCGCTCCGGTTTCGACGGCGAGACACTGGAGCTGCCCGTCCCGGTCGGCACCGTGGTCAAGAGCCCGAGCGGCGACGTCCTGATCGACATGATCGAGCCCGGTGAGCGCTTCGTCGTGGCGGCGGGCGGCCAGGGCGGCCTGGGCAATGCGGCCCTGGCGACTCCGAAGCGCAAGGCTCCCGGCTTCGCCCTGCTCGGCACCCCCGGCTTCGAGGGCGATGTCGTCCTCGAGCTCAAGACGGTCGCGGACGTGGCGCTCGTCGGCTACCCGTCCGCCGGGAAGTCGAGCCTCATCGGCGCGATCTCGGCCGCGCGGCCGAAGATCGCCGACTACCCGTTCACGACGCTGCACCCGAACCTCGGCGTCGTCCAGGTGGAGGACTTCCGCTACACCGTCGCCGACGTGCCGGGCCTCATCGAGGGCGCGAGCGAGGGCCGCGGCCTCGGACTCGAGTTCCTGCGGCACGTGGAGCGCTGCTCCGCGCTGCTGCACGTGCTCGACTGCGCGACGCTGGAGCCGAACCGCGACCCGATCTCCGACCTCGAGGTCATCCTCGCCGAGCTCGCCGCGTACGAGGTGCCGGAGGGGCAGACGCCCCTGCTGGAGCGCCCGCAGTTCGTGGCGCTGAACAAGGTCGACGTGCCGGAGGCCCGTGACCTGGCCGATCTCGTGCGTCCTGATCTGGAGGCCCGCGGATTCCGGGTCTTCGAGATCTCCACGGTTTCGCACGAGGGGCTGCGCCCGCTCACCCTCGCCCTCGGCGAGCTCGTCGAGAAGCACCGCATGGAGACCGCGGTCGAGGCCCCGCGCGAGCGCGTCGTCATCCGCCCGAAGGGCGCCGTGAAGCCGTTCACGATCCGCGTCGAGGGCGGCACGTACGGCAACGTCTACCGCATCCTCGGTGAGAAGCCGGTGCGCTGGGTGCAGCAGACCGACTTCCAGAACGAGGAGGCCGTGGGCTACCTCGCCGACCGTCTGGAGAAGCTGGGCGTCGAGGACGAGCTCTTCCGCCTTGGCGCCGTCCAGGGTTCGACCGTCGTCATCGGCGAGGGCGACAGCATCGTCTTCGACTGGGAGCCCACGATGAGCTCCGCCGCCGAGCTCATGTCGGCGCCCCGCGGCACCGACCCGCGTCTGGCTCCGAACGCCCGCCGGACCACGTCCGAGCGTCGCGAGAAGTACTACGAGCGCATGGACGCCAAGGCGCAGGCGCGCGCGGAGTTGGAGGCGGAGCGCCTCGCCACGTACCGCGAGGACGAGGCGTGACCGCACGCACGCGCGCCGATCTCGCGACGGCGACGCGGATCGTCGTGAAGGTGGGCTCGTCGTCCATCAGCGGCGAGTCGTCCTGGCGCATCCCGGTGATCGTCGAGGCGCTGGCGGCGGCGCACGCCCGCGGGGCCGAGGTCGTGCTCGTGTCGTCGGGAGCGATCGCCTCCGGCATCCCGTTCCTCCGTCTGGATGCGCGGCCCACCGATCTCGCCACGCAGCAGGCCGCGGCCGCGGTCGGCCAGAACATCCTCGTCTACCGGTACCAGGAGGCTCTGCGCCCCTTCGACATCGTCGCCGGTCAGGTGCTGCTCACGACCGGAGACCTCGAGAACCCGACGTCGCGCTCGAACGCGCGGCGGGCCATGGAGCGTCTCCTGGGGTTGCGCACGCTGCCGATCGTGAACGAGAACGACACGGTCGCGACACAGGAGATCCGCTTCGGCGACAACGACCGGCTCGGCGCCCTCGTGGCCCAGCTCATCGAGGCGGACGCCCTCGTCCTGCTCAGCGACATCGAGTCCCTCTACACGCGGCCTCCGAGCGATCCCGGCGCCGAACCCATCGACGTCGTCGCCCCCGATGCGGACCTCTCCGGGCTGGAGTTCGGTGCGACCGTGGTCAACAGCGTCGGCACCGGGGGAGCGGCCACGAAGGTCTCCGCTGCCCGACTCGCGGCGGCCTCGGGCATCGGGGTGCTGGTCACCAGCGCCGACCTCGTGGCGCAGGCCCTTGCAGGCGCCGACATCGGGACCTGGTTCGAGCCCGCCACCTCCTAGACTGGGCGGATGACCGACCTCACCCCTCAGACGCGCCTGGAGCGGGCCAAGGAGGCCTCGCGGACGACCGCCGCCCTCACGAGCGACGACAAGGCACGGGCGCTCGACGCCATCGCCGTCGCCCTCGAGGAGAACGCCGCCCGCATCATCGAGGCCAATCAGCATGACGTCGCGCGCGGTCGGGACGACGGCATCGGCGAGTCCCTCGTCGACCGCCTCCGCCTCGACGAGAAGCGGGTCTCCGCCCTCGCCGCGGCCGTCCGCGACGTGGCGGCCCTGCCCGATCCGGTGGGTCGCGTGGTCGGCGGACACCGCATGCCGAACGGCGTGGCTCTGGAGCAGGTGCGCGTCCCCTTCGGGGTGGTCGGGGCGATCTACGAGGCGCGTCCCAACGTCACGGTCGACATCGCCGCCCTCGCGCTGCGTTCGGGGAATGCGGTCGTCCTGCGGGGAGGCAGCGCGGCGCTCCATTCCAACACCGTGCTCGTCGACGTCATGCGTTCTGCCCTCGGCGACGCCGGGGTGACGCCCGAGGCGATCCAGACCGTGGACGACTTCGGGCGCGACGGGGCGAAGGCGCTCATGCACGGCCGCGGCTTCATCGACGTGCTCGTCCCGCGCGGCAGCGCCGGGCTCATCGAGACGGTGGTGACCGAGTCGACCGTGCCCGTCATCGAGACGGGCGCCGGGAACGTGCACATCCTGCTCGACGAGAGCGCCCCCGACGACTGGGCCTGCGACATCGTCGTGAACGCCAAGGTGCAGCGCCCCAGCGTGTGCAATGCGGTCGAGACGATTCTCGTCCACCGGCAGGCGGCGCCGCGCCTGATCCCGCTCGTCGCGAGCGCCCTCATGAGCGAGGGGGTGGCGATCCACGGCGACGACGTGGTCGCCGGGCTCGTGGCGAACATCATCCCGGCCACGGAGGAGGACTGGGCGACGGAGTACCTGAGCCTGGACGTCGCGATGAAGGTCGTCGACAGCCTCGACGACGCGCTCGACCACATCCGTCGCTACAGCACGGGGCACACGGAATCCATCGTCACCACCGATTCCCGCAGCGCGGAGCGGTTCCTGGCCGAGGTGGATTCGGCGGTGGTGATGGCGAACGCGTCCACTCGGTTCACCGACGGGGCCGAGTTCGGCTTCGGTGCCGAGGTCGGGATCTCGACGCAGAAGCTGCACACGCGCGGTCCGATGGGGCTCTCCGAGCTGACCAGTACGAAGTGGCTCGCGCGTGGGGCGGGTCAGACGCGCGGCTGAGGGCTAGACTGGGGGACGCTGTATCCCTACAGGACCCCCGAGACAGCACGCCACGAACGGAGTCAGGATGAACCTCGTCGCACAGATCGCGATGGCCGCCGCAGAGACCGAGCACCACGGCAACGTGGCTCTCGAGACCCTGATCTTCGGAGTCATCGCCGCGATCGTGTTCGCCGCTCTCGGCTTCGTGACGCTGTCGTACAAGAACGTCGCGAACCGCCACTCCGCCAAGGCAGAAGCCTGGGCGGCGAAGCACGGCAAGGACCACGAGGCGGGACACGGCCACTAGGCCCTCATGAGCACCGCGACCACGCGCGCACCGCGCATCGGCGTGATGGGCGGAACCTTCGATCCGATCCACCACGGCCACCTGGTCGCCGCCAGCGAGGTCGCGCACTCGTTCGATCTCGACGAGGTGGTGTTCGTCCCGACGGGTCGTCCGTGGCAGAAGGCCGACGTCACGCCCAGCGAGCACCGCTATCTGATGACCGTGATCGCGACGGCGTCCAATCCGCAGTTCACGGTGAGTCGGGTGGACATCGACCGCGCGGGACCGACGTACACGATCGACACCCTCCGCGATCTCAAGGAACAGCGGCCGGACGCCGAGCTGTTCTTCATCAGCGGCGCGGACGCCGTGGCGCAAATTCTCAGTTGGAGAGACCATGATGAACTGTGGGAACTGGCCCACTTCGTCGCGGTCTCCCGCCCAGGACACGTTCTGAGCATCGACGGCCTCCCGAGCGACGACGTCAGCCAGCTCGAGGTGCCGGCGCTGTCGATCTCGTCGACGGACTGTCGTGACCGCGTCCGTGACGATCAACCGGTCTGGTACCTCGTCCCCGACGGGGTCGTCCAGTACATCGCGAAGCATCATCTGTATCGGAGCAAGGCATGAGCACATCGGATCAGCGAGGTCCGCTGACGCGGAAGCAGCTGCGGGAGATCCGGTTGACGGGATCCACCCCGATCATCAGCGAGGAGCAGGCGAGCGCCGCCGCGGCGGAGGCCGCGACGCCCGCACCGCCGCTGCCTCGTGCCGCCGAGCCCGTCGTCCTTCCCTCGGCGCCTGTCGCTGACACGTCCGTCGATCCTGACGCCGCGCCGCTGACGCGGCGTCAGGCACGCGAGCAGGAGAAGATCAAGACCGCCGCGGTCCCGGCCGTCGGCGCGGAGGCGGACGACACGACCGATGAGGCTGTGCTGGCACAGCCCGATGGGTCCGACGACGACGACGTCGTCGACGACGAGGTCGCTGCGGAGCCCGTCCGCGCGGCCGACGTCGCCGACACGGTCGGAGACGTGCCGCTCGTCGAAGAGCCCGTCGAGGCGCCGGAGTCCGAGCCCGAGGACATCTCCGCCGTGCTCGGCGTCTCCGAGCAGGACGGCCCCGGTGGCGAGGACCTCCTCGACGAGGACGCCGACGGCGATCTCGACGAGCGCGACGTCGACGAGGCTGAGCGCCCGACCGTGAGCCCGACGTTCGGGCAGGGCGTGCTGCAGGAGGAGACTCCTGCCGAGCCGGCGCCTTTCCGCCCCTCCTTCGATGAGCTGCTCACGTCGAACGACTCCGGCGGCACCCAGCACTCGGCGCCCAATGCGCTGATCTTCACGCCGTCTCCCGGCGAGGGCTCCCTCTCCGGGCCGGTCGCCTCCACCGGAGAGATCCTCGTCACGGGGTCGTACGAGCTGCCGAAGGGCCTCGGCTCGCAGGGCCACGCCCACGGCACTACGGACGGCAAGGAGGTCGACGCGGTGCTCATCGACGGTGAGCTCCCTCCGGCGTCCTCGCCCACCCCCATCGCCGCGAGCTCCGCGGTCAGCACCATCAAGCCCGCCGGCGAGGTGATCCGTCCGCCGGCCCCTGAGAAGGGCAACCGGCTCATGCTGATCGCCGCCATCGTCGCGGGCGCCCTCGCGCTGGGCCTGGGCACTGCCCTGGTCATCGCCTTCACAGGAAACGTCTTCTGATGCAATCACCCGAAACCGCCGAAGAGATGCTGCGCATCGCCGCCGAAGCCGCCGTGGCCAAGGGTGGTGAGGACCTCGTCGCGCTGAACGTCTCCGAGCCGCTGCCGCTCGTGGACATCTTCCTGCTCGTGACCGGTAACAGTGAGCGGAACGTCGCCGCCATCGCCGATGAGATCGAGGACCGTCTCGTCGAGTCCGGACACAAGCGCGTGCGCCGGGAGGGGCGCGCCGAGGCGCGGTGGGTGCTGCTGGACTTCGGCGACCTCATCGTCCACGTCTTCCACCAGGAGGAACGGGTCTACTACGGCCTGGAGCGCCTGTGGAAGGACTGCCCGGTGATCCCCCTCGAGGTCGCCGAGACCTCGGCCGACAACCGCTGACATGGCCACGCACCTGCTGACCGGTGCGGGCTCCGGCATCGGCGCCGTCCTCGCGCGGCGACTCGTGGAGCGCGGCGACGACGTCGTGGTGCTCGCGCGCGATGCGGGACGGGCCAGGCAGATCGCCGACGACCTCCCCGGGGTCTCGACGCTGGTCGGTGACCTCGCGCAGCCCGGCCGCCTCTCGTGGGCCCTGTCGAAGCAGAGCCTTCCCGATCGCATCGATTCCCTGGTGCACGCGGCAGGGGTCGTGGACCTCGGATCGGTGGGGGACCTCACCCCGGCGCTCTGGGAACAGCAGCTCGCGGTCAACCTCGTCGCCCCGGCGGAGCTCACCCGGCTCCTGCTCCCCGTCCTGCGCGTCTCGCGCGGGCACGTCGTGTTCGTGAACTCCGGAGCCGGGCTGCGGGCGAGCCCGGGGTGGTCGGCCTACGCGGCCTCGAAGCACGGTCTGCGGGCCCTCGCGGATGCGCTTCGGCAGGAGGAGGCCGAGCACGGTGTGCGCGTGACCTCGGTCTATCCGGGACGCACCGCGACGCCGATGCAGGAGCGCGTGCACCGGCAGGAAGGGCAGGAGTACGACGCCGCGCGGTTCATCACGCCGGACGCCGTGGCGACGACGATCCTCGCCGCTCTCGATCTCCCGCGGGATGCGCACCTCACGGATCTCACGGTGCGGCCTCAGGGCTGAACGCCGATCTGACCATTCTCCTGCACCTCATCACGAGGGTGTCAAGGCCCTTCCCTTCCCCGGCGGGGTATCGGAGGCTCGTCATCAGAGAGTCCTGGAGGGCCGACTGATGTCAGAAGTTCCTGATCCCCGTTTCGTGCTTCACCGCATCACGCCGTCGGAGTGGGTGATCAACGACCTGCGCTATCCCCAGAACGATCCGCGCCATGTCGTCGCCTGCGTGTACGAGCTCGCGGACACCGAGGTCGAGGTGACGTGGCTGCGTGATCTTCCGCTCGCCATCCGTTATGGCACCGCGTTCGAGGTACTGGAGGAGGTCGAGCGGATGCAAGGCGCGAGCCGAGCCACGCGCCCCATCGCGATCCCGTCTCGCCCGCCCCTGCTGGCCACCTGAACCCGCACGAGAAAGGGCACCCCTCCGCGAGGAGGGGTGCCCTTTCTCCTGTCCCGGTCAGTCGTCGTCGCTGATGACAGCGGCGCGGTCGGCCTCTGCGCTGTCGATCTGGGCGTCGTCCGCATCCTCGTCGAGCACCTCTTCGCCGTCGACTTCACGCGTGGGGAGCTCTTCGGCGTCCCCATCCCCGTCCGCGATCGGCGGGAGGGGCGGGATCGGGGGAGTCGTGTTGGACATGTCGTCTCCTTTCGTCGGATGCCCTCTGTCTACGCGTGTACGCGATGGTGGTGGAGGCCGTTGACGGGTGGCGGCTTGGACGGGTACGGGCGTCGGGCGTCAGGATGCGGGGGGAGTGCTTCCGCCCCCGGGACCGCCGCTCATCCCGGCAGAGGCTTGCTGGGTGACGCTGTTGGCATAGTCGTTCGTCGGATCGCGGTAGATGGTGTGCACATGTCCCCAGCCCGATGTCGTCACACCGTCGACGTCGGCGCCGGCCGAGCCCTGCTGTGCCTGGAAGGCGATGTAGACGTTCGGCCCGGAGATGGAGAAGTCGATGCCGTTCCCGGTGGTCATGTCGTACACCGTCGCCCCGGACCAGGCGATGACGGTGTCGTCCAGGGTCTTGTCGATCTCCGCCAGCGCTGCGGCGGTGGTCTCCTCGTCGCTCATCCCGGCCCAGTTGGCGATGAGCTGGAGAAGGAGATCCCGCTGCTCGTCGGAGAGGTCGGCCCCCGACAGCCCGGCTCCGGTGGCGAAGTCGCAGGTGTCGCCCGGTGCGCACATGCTCACATCGCCGGAGGTCAACGTGGCCTGCTGGTCGGCGGTGAGGCTGTCGAAGAACGCGAACGCGTCCGTGTAGATCCCCTCGAACGGCTGCACCTCCTCGCCGTCCTCGTCGGTGTAGACAGCGGGTTGGACCCCGAGGTGCGTGGGAGCGAAGGTGATCGCGTCGGCGTCGCCGTCCAGCGTGGCGTTGATGCCGAGGTGGTGTCCGCCGAACTGCACCTCGAAGGCGCTGTCGGTCGCCGTGGGATCACCGAAGAAGGCGATGTAGTACTGGCCGAGGGAATCCTCGGTACTGCTGCTGTTCTCGGCGAGGTACTCGTCGCCGCCCATGATCCCGGTGACGGTCGCGTAGGCCTCGTCGCTGAGGAGAGACTCCATCACGGCGAGGGCCGCGGTCCGCTGCTCCTCCGTCAGGTCGGCGAGGTTCAGACCCGCTCTCTGCACGAAGGTCACCGGGAAGTTCGACCACGACGTCGTCTTCGTCTCGTCGTCGAAGTCGTACGACACGGCCTTCTTCTGCTCGTCGCTCAGCGTGGCGAGGAAGGCCGCAGCGGCGGCGGACGTGTCGGCGATCGTCTCCGCGGTCGACCCGGCGTCCGTCGACGCCGCCGTTGAGGTCGCGGCGGAGGATGACGCGGAGATCGTCGGTTCGGCGGTCGTGGCCGCCGCGCAGCCGCTCAAGACGAGGCCGCCCGCGAGGACGAGGCCGGAGAGCCAGGCGAGGCGTTTCGTGACGGGAGAGGGAGTCGTGTTCATGCCCACCACGCTAGGAAGGTGATCGATGGGGTTCCTTTGCGCCGTCGATGCGCATCCTATGAGGTGCGGGGATACCGTGTTTTTCCGGATGACCAGGACCTCATCCGCATGGAGGGGGCGCATACATCGACCGACCGATTCGCGACGAGAGCGCCGGTGACAGCGTGGAGGTATGAGCACGAAGAGAGCAATCGTCCTGGGAGTCTCCATCGCCGCCGGTCTGGCGGTCATCGGAGGACTGGGCGCCGCCGGTTACTACCTGTTCAACCAGCCGACCGACTACCGCATCACGTACGAGCTCCACGGTCTGAGTGGCGACGAGACGATCCGCTACCAGGACACGGCCTTCGCCGAGGGCTTCGTGTTCGGGACCAAGGAGACGGAGGAGACGGTCGTCGATGCCCGCGCCGGCGCTATGACCATCGAGGCCATCGTCACCGAGGGGGAGGAGGCGGCTGTCGTCATCGAGAACCCCGGAGCCACCGTGGCGTGCGCGATCGTGCAGGACGCAGGTGACGCGAACCTCGAGGTCCTTCGCACGGACGAGGAGATCGCGACGGCGGGCTCCGTCACCTGCCGCGCCGTCCTCGACTGAGTCGGTCGGTCCGCATCGCCTCAGGCATTCGCGCGACAACAGGCGTCCCCTCCCAGGGGGGCCTGTTGTCGCGCGATGGCATGAGCTAAGGGAGGTAGCGGTCAACGATCGCGCGGAGCTCTGCGTCGTCGGGCGCGGTGGTCACCCCGGTCACGCGCTGCAGCGTCGCGAAAGGAGTCGACGCCGAACCGGTGGGAGCGGGCTCGATCTGCGTCTTCCAATCCGGGGCGATTCGGTCGAGAAGCAGTCCGAGCTGGGCACCGGTGAAGTACGAGTAGTCGCGTTCCAGGACGATCTGCTGCTCGGGATCGGAGATCAGACCTTCGAGGCCATCGGTGAAGGTCCGCTGCACCGGGGTGAGTCCTCGCGCCCTGTCGAAGGCCCGCTCGACGTAGGTGGCGGTCCCCTCGATCGCCTCCAGATCGATCTCCGCCTTCAGGGTCGGCCACGTCGTGTAGCGCGCCATCCGAACGGTGGCGAGGTCGGACGCGAGGACGGCCAGGGCCTGCGGGTCCGTCTCCGTCTCCACCCGGTCGAAGATACGCGCCTCGACACGCAGCAGCTCGTACTGTGCCTCGGTGTGCGGGTAGTCGGGGATGAGCCCACCGGCTCCCCATGGCCAGGCGCCGGGAGCCTCCGGGTCGAGCCCCTGCTTCGTGACGTGGAAGTTCTCGTGCAGGGAGAAGCGCTGGAAGCCCTGAGAGGTCGTCGTCTCGGTGTCGAGCATCGCCTGGTTGTACTTGAACGCGAGGACGTCGCGGTCGCTCACATCGATGACAGCGAAGTTCGACGGGGCATACAGCAGCCATTCCCCGACGGCGAACGTCCGGCTGATGCGGACGTCATCGAGGTGGGAGGCCCCGGGGACGTCGATCTTCGCCATGCCCGACGTGTCCGTGACGCCGCTCATGTTGACGAGGATCGCGTGCGACCAGAAGGAGCTCTTCTCCCCGTCCGTGCGCAGCAGCACCAGCGGCTGGTCCTCGTACCGGTACGCATCCGTCCAGATCTCCGCAGCGTGTGTCGCCGTGATGTCGTATTGCTCCGACAGCTGCGTGAGCATCTCCTTGTCGGTGGCATCAAGGCTTTCCCAGTTCGATGGCGCCGGGGCGAGCAGGCGCCATGCGATCACCCCGCCGATACCGAGAGCGATGACGGCGAGGATGCTGAGGATCACGGTGACGGCGCGGCGACCGCGAGACCGGGTGACGGAAGCGTGCATGTGTAACACGCTACGTCGGAGGCTGTGTCGTTTTCATATGCTCCTGCGCAGGCGAGCGCGCCACGTCAGGCCAGACATGCTGCAACCGCCTGATGCGCAGTGAGTGCCTGAACCCGCGAGGCTGTCACCTCGTGATCGCGTCCCGCAGTGCCGCCCTCAGCTGTGGCGCCAAGGTGTCGGTGAACGTGGTGGTCAAGTGGTCTTGATCGCGGTAGGCGTTGGCCCCGCCGATCACGGGGAGGCACTCGCTCGACGAGCAGAACACCGGGGTGAAGTCCAGCACTGTGACCCCCGGGAAGTCCTCGCCGGCAGCCCTGATCGGGTCCGACGCGGCGAGGGCATCGTCGCGCGATACGGAGCAGGCCTCCGGGCTTCGCGTCTGCAGGCACTTGTTCGGGTCCGTCGCCCAGGCCGGGTTGTCCACCAGGGCGATCACCCGTGTGCCCTCGGAGATGACACGTGACCAGGCCGCCCGGTATCCGGAGGCGGCGGCATGCAGGGTGGACTCGTGTCCTGCCTGCGCGAAGGGGGTCGCGGCCAGGGCCGTCGTGAAGACGACGTCGAAGTCGCCGCCTTCCAGTGCGGCCGTGACCTCGTCCCGCCACTCCGAGCAGGCTGCTCCGAATGCGCCGCCCGTCGCCAGTGGGGTCGTGTTCCACGGGCACGCCCCCTTGACGTACTTCGTCAGCGACCAGCCTTCCTTCTCCGCCATCGCCCTGAGGGTGCTCACGTATTGGAAAGCGTGGCTGTCTCCGACGAGCGCGATCGACGGGGCGTCCGTCGTCCGTGACCCGAAACGGCAG
The DNA here is from genome assembly GCF_058140415.1 of Microbacterium sp. C-MGS6. Taxonomy (NCBI): domain Bacteria; kingdom Bacillati; phylum Actinomycetota; class Actinomycetes; order Micrococcales; family Microbacteriaceae; genus Microbacterium; species Microbacterium sp. C-MGS6. Next base: position 2,093,294 of record NZ_CM176934.1, on the reverse strand, counting down.
GCCACGGCACGAGAATCGTTCAGTTGGACGAAGCACTTCTGCTCGGTGGGGCGATCCGCGCCGGCGAATCCAGGGGTCGGTATGACGGACGCGCTCCGGCTGTCCGCGCAGCGGATGTCGAGCACCGCCTGGGCTCCGAAACACGCAGGGGGGTGTGCGCGGACAGCCGCGAGAGCAGTCGCGTCGCGTTCGTAGGTCGGAGCATTCACCGCCCACGCGGCTCCCGCGCCGGCGCCGACCACCGTCATCCCCGCGAGAGCGAGGGCGAGCACGACCCGCGGGCGCCTGAGCGAGGGCGCGCGCCAGGTTCGGGCGGGATCCTCGATGAATCGTTTCGTCAGCCAGGCCACGACGAAGGAGAGCGCGAGGAGGGCCAGGCGGTGAGCGAGGGAGAGGCCCCAGAAGGGCACGGAAGGAGCGATCACGATGAGCGGCCAATGCCAGAGGTAGAGGCTGAAAGAGATGTCCCCGGTGAATCGCAGGGGGCGGATGGCCAGCAGGCGTGCGGGGAGCCACCAGCGTGCTGCATTCGTCGCCGCGATCACGGCTGCTGCGCCGATCGTCGGCACGGCGGCCGCGTATCCGGGGAACGCGGTCTGTCCGTCGAAGAAGGAGATGCTGAACAGGATGGCGACCAGCCCGGCCCCTCCGAGCAGAGCGCTCGTGAGGGGGCGCCGCGCGCGCAGCGCGGGGAGCAGGGAGAGCAGGGCGCCGACCCCGAACTCCCACAATCGGACGGGAGTCACGAAGTAGGCGGGCGCGGGATACGCTGCGGTCAGCGCCACACAGGAGACGAACGAGGCTATCGACAGGACTCCGACGACGACGGCGATGACCTTTCGGTGTTCGCCGTGGATGCGCTTCACCGCGAGCCATCCGGTGAGGACGAGGAGCACAGGCCAGAGGACGTAGAACTGCTCCTCCAGCGACAGTGACCAGTAGTGCTGAACAGTGGTCGGATCTCCCGTCTGGCCGAGATAGTCCGTGGCCGCACTCGCTAGATACCAGTTCTGCACGGAGAAGGCCGACGTGACGATCTGGCGGAGCTCCTCCGAGAGAGCGGAGATCGGAGTCAACTGGCGGAGGGCGACGACCGTCACGCAGAACAGAAGGACGAGCAGGGACGCGGGAAGGAGGCGTCGGGCCCGACGGGCCCAGAATCGACCGATGTGCACCGTCCCCGTCGACGTGAGCTCGCGAACCAGATGCCCCGTGATGAGGAAGCCGGAGATGACGAAGAAGACATCCACTCCGACATACCCGCCGCTGAAGCGCGCAGGCCAGAAGTGGTAGAGGACGACGGCGAGAACCGCGAGAGCCCGAAGCCCCTGGATATGCGGGAGATGTCCCTGAGGAGGGGCGGGTCGAGTGCTCATGTGTAACACGCTATAAACGAGAGCGTGTCGTTTTCGTATGCTCCCGGGCAGGCGATCGCGCGAGATCAGGCCGGAGGTGGCGCAACTGCCTGATGCGGCGCGAGGGCCTGACCTCGCGGGATGTCACGGGCTCCAGACACACGAAAACCCCCGGCGAACCGAGGGTTTTTCGTGGACCTGAGGGGACTCGAACCCCTGACCCCCTGCATGCCATGCAGGTGCGCTACCAGCTGCGCCACAGGCCCAGACGCTGCTCCGGAGTGCTCCGGGCAACGTGAAAACACTACTACACGAATCCGCATCCGCACCAATCGGCGCGGGCCGCCCGGGCGCGTCGGGACACGCGGAACATCCGGCGGTGCAACGGCGTTCGATCCATCGTGAGCATCCTCGACAGCCTCGTGATCGGCGCCGGCCAGGCCGGGCTGTCCGCGTCCTTCCATCTGCGTCGCCGCGGAATCGAGCACGTCGTGCTGGACGCCGATGCTCGGGCCGGGGGAGCCTGGCAGCACCGGTGGGACGCCCTCACGATGCGCGATGTGCACGGGGTCGCCGAGCTCCCGGGAGACACCGCGCCGCCGCGGGACGAGCGCCAGGCGAACATCGCGGTGCCGGAGTACTTCGCCGCCTACGAGAAGGCCCAGGATCTGCCGGTGCTGCGGCCGGTGCACGTCCGTCGAGTCCACGATGACGACGGGGTCCTCGTCGTGGAGGCCGACGAAGGGGAGTGGCACACCCGCACCCTCGTCAACGCGACCGGGACCTGGACGCAACCCTTCGTCCCTCACTACCCGGGGATGGAGACGTTCCTCGGGGAGCAGTTCCACACCGTGGACTACCCGGGGCCGGAGCACTTCGCGGGCAAGCGAGTCCTGGTCGTCGGCGGCGGTGCGTCCGCGGTGCAGTTCCTCGGCGCCCTCGCCCCCCTCACGGAGACGCTGTGGGTCACCCGTCGCCCTCCCGTCTGGCGCGACGACGACTTCACGCCGGAGGCCGGCGCTGCTGCCGTCGCGCTCGTCGAGAGGCGTGTGGCGGCCGGCCTGCCCCCGGAGAGCGTGGTCAGTGTGACGGGTCTCATGCTGCGCCCCCAGGAACGGGAAGCGGAGCGTCTCGGGGCGTATGCCGACCGTCGCCCGCTTTTCCAGCGGATCGAGCCCGACGGCGTGCGGTGGGCCGACGGGGCGTTCGAACGCGTGGACGTGATCCTGTGGGCGACGGGGTTCCGACCCGCGATCGGCCACCTCGCCCCGCTCCACCTGCGCAGTGCCGCCGGCGGGATCCAGCTCGACCGCGGGGGTCGAGGCACGACGGCGGTGGTGGATCCCCGGGTGCAGCTCGTCGGCTACGGTCCCTCCGCGAGCACCATCGGCGCGAACCGGGCGGGGCGAGCCGCTGCGGCCGGCGTCGTCCGCGCCCTCGAGGGAGTGGGGACCCCGGTCTCGTCCTGACCGGTTCGTCCAGGGGCGGCTCCTATGGATACGCTGGGAGGCATGCTGCGCATCGTCCTGACCGTCGTCTGGCTGCTGCTGTCCGCGTGGCTCGTGGTGTGGGTGGGTGAAGGCCTGTTCGGGGTGAACCAGCGCGAGTCGATCCTCCCCTTCGCGGGTGAGGACGGCCTGGGCGGACCGATCGTGATCGGCGTCGCCTGGGGCCTGCTGCTCACCTTCGGCGGGTCGATGTCGGGTCTGGCGCGGCGCAAGAAGGTCCGCGGGCCGGTGCAGATCGGCGTCGGCACCATCGTCGAGATGTCCCGCACTGGGGTGACCGTGAACGATGTGCCTCAGTACGACCTCTTCATCCGGGTCAGCCCGAGCGTCGGCGATGACTTCATCGGACAGCTGCGCATGCTGCTCGATGCCGGTGACGTAGGAGCGCTGCAGGTCGGACAGCCCGTCCCGGTCCGCTACAGCCTCGAGGACCCCGACACGGTCGAGCTCGCCGATCTCAGCGACCCGACCGTCCGTGAGGCGATGCTGCAGTGGCGCATCGACCGCGGCCTCATCGACCCGTCCCAGGTCCGCGCGCGCACGACGGGAACCCAGGTTCCCGCCTCCGTCGTCGAGGTCCGTCCGACCGGGCGGCGTCGCGAGGGGCAGAGCGAGCTCGCGCTGAAGGTGCTGGTGGCCCCGGAGGGCGCGGAGCCATGGGAGGCTGACACCACCGTGTTCGTCTACCCGCAGGCCGTCTCGCGGCTGCAGGTGGGGGCTCCCGTCTGGGCGTTCTACCGACGGGAGGATCCGCACACGGTCGCCGTCACCATCGAGAAGGAGGCGGCACGATGAACCCCCTGGACACGCTGATGTGGCTGGTGAACTTCCCGGCCGCGCACGGCTATGCGATGGTCTTCATCGCGGCGTTCTCGATCCTCGGGCTGTTCGCGATCTCCGCGCGGGGAACGACGCGCGGCGGGTCCCTGCGCGCCGTCCGCGAACGCGAGGGGCTGCTCCCCGCGGAGAGCCGATCCCGCGGGAACGTCGGCGGCACCGTGGTCCGCCTGGTCTTCCGCGTACTGGCCTTCGTGATGCTCGGCTCTCTCATCGTCGGGATCCTGAGCCTGACCGGTGTCCCGGTGACCCGCGCATACGTCTTCGAGAACGGCCGCCCGACGACGGGAACCGTCGACGGGGACTGGGTGACGTTCACGGCGGCGGACGGCACCGAGTACACCCTGGAGAGCGATTTCTTCACTCCTGCCGTGTACCCCGATCGCGACGCGTGGATCCCGACCGGCGCGCCTGTCGTCGTGCGGTATCTGCCGTCGCATCCGCAGGCTTTCGTCATCGACAGCTCGCAGACGCCGGGCTGACGTCGGCGGGGGCGCGTAGGGTGAAGACATGTCGCGCATCCTCGTCTTCGGCGGCCACGGCCGCATCGCTCTGCTGCTCGCCCCGCTCCTCGTCGCCCGAGGACATGAGGTCACGGGCGTGATCCGGAATCCCGATCATGTGTCCGAGGTGGAAGACGGCGGCGCCATCGCGCTCGTCGCCGACATCGAGACCATGGACGTCGACGCCCTCGCCGAGATCATCCGCGGGCACGACGCCGTGGTGTGGTCCGCGGGCGCCGGCGGCGGCAGTCCCGAGCGCACCTACGCGGTCGACCGGGACGCGGCGGTGCGGACGATGGACGCGGCGGAGCGCGCCGGCGTGCGGCGGTACGTCATGGTGTCGTGGATCGGCTCCACGGCCGACCACGGCGTCCCGGAGGACGACTCCTTCTTCCCGTACGCGGACGCGAAGTGGGCTGCCGACGAGCACCTCCGCGCCTCGGGCCTCGACGGGACGATCCTCGGCCCCGGCGCGCTGACCTTCGACGACCCGACCGGGCGGATCCGCATCGACCCCGAGGGGCGCGGCGAGGTCTCCCGTGCCGACGTCGCGGCTGTCATCGTCGCGGCCCTGGAGGACCCCGGAACGATCGGGCGCACGATCCGCTTCGGCAACGGCGACGAGGAGACCTCGGTACCGATCGTCGAGGCGCTCGCGCGCTGAGAGCCATGAACCCGGCTCGTTCGTTCGGGCGCCGCATGCGGCGGGGCCTCGGTGCCGCGACGGCCCTGACCGCGCTGATCACCGCCGTGGGCGCCGGGGCCGCCGCCTCGTCGTCGGCGGCACCGTCCAGCCCGCCGGCAGACGTGGTGACCGTGCAGGCGGCCGACGGCGACGGCCTGCGGGATCATGCCGCCGCCCTCGTCGCGGAGATGAGCACCGCGGAGCAGGCCTCGTCCATCGTGATGGGTCACATCGGCGGGAGCGACCCCGCGGCGCTTCGCGCCTACATGCAGTCGGGGCTCGGCGGCTTCATCCTCATGGGTGGCAACATCCCGGAGTCCGAGTCGGAACTCCGCGCGCTGACGGCAGCGCTGACGATCGATCCCGCTCTGCCCCCGCTGATCGCGGTGGACCAGGAAGGGGGCATCGTCTCGCGGCTGCCCTGGGACACCTACCCGGCGTCGCCGACTCTGAAGAGTCGCCCGGTCGCCGAGACCGCGGCGGCCTTCGCAGCCCGTGGCGCGCTCGTGGCTCGGGCGGGGATCACGGTCGACTTCGGCACGGTGGCCGACGTCCCCGCCGACCCCGGCTCCTTCATCTTCGGGCGGGCTCTTGGCACCGATCCGCAGAGTGCCGCCGACCGCACCGCCGCCGCGACGAAGGGGCAGGAGCATGTCGTGGCTTCGACGCTCAAGCACTTCCCCGGGCACGGAGCGGCGCCGGGCGACTCGCATCACGCGATCCCGAGCACGGGGATGACGAAGGCCGCGTGGCGAGAAGCGGACGGGCTCCCGTTCGCCGCCGGCATCGAAGCCGGTGCTTCGTTGCTGATGTACGGCCATCTCGCCTACACGGCGGTGGACGCGCGGCCGGCCTCGCTGTCCGCCGAGTGGCATCGCATCGCTCGGGGCGAGCTCGGCTTCGACGGGGTGTCCGTCACGGATGACCTCGGCATGCTGCTCTCCTCCGGGGACCCGGCGTATGCCGATCCGGTCGCGAACGGCGTCGCGGCGGTGGCGGCCGGCAATGATCTGGTGCTGATGATCGCGGGCTCCGATGCCCGGACGGCGGGAGAGATGGCTGCGGGAATCGCCGCGGCGGTCGATGCCGGCACTCTGCCCGCCGATCGCCTCGCGGATGCTGCGACGCGCGTGCTCGCGTTGCGCCTGCAGCTTTCCGATACGACGTCGTCGTGGAGTGTCTGCGGCGACTGCGCCCCTGCGGGTTGACCCTCAGGCCGCGGCGCGACCCTCGGGTGCGAGCCAGGCGGCGAGGAGGGAAGAGCGGAGAGCGGCACCGCGTTCCGCGAAGCCGCGCTGGCGTCGGACGTACTCCGCCTTGCCCTCCGGGGTCTCGATGCGTACCGGTTCGACGTCCCAGGCCGAGAGATCGTAGGGGGCCGCCTGCATGTCGAGCAGCCGGATGTCGCGCGCGAGCTCGAACGTGTCCAGGAGCAGTTCGCCGGGAATCAGCGGCCCGAGCTTCATCGCCCACTTGTACAGATCCATGCCGGCGTGCAAGCAGCCGGGCTGTTCGAACAGGGGCTGGTCGTCTCTCGTCAAAGCCGTGCGGTTGCGGGGCGCCGCATCCGGGGTGAAGAACCGGAAGGCGTCGAAGTGCGTGCAGCGGAGGTCGTGCGCCTCGACCACCGCATCCGTGCCCGCCTGACCAAGCCGAAGGGGGACGGCGTGCCGATGCTCCGCGGCGTTGTAGACCATCGCCCACTCGTGCAGCCCGAAGCAGCCGAACTGCCCGGGACGGGAGCCGGTGCGGCGCAGCATGAGGGCCACCAGTCGAGCGAGCTCGGGCTTCTCGGCCGCGAAGCGCTCCGCATCGGGCACGACGCCGTCGGGTGTGTTCCCGGGGACGTACCAGCGCCACGCCGCCCGTTCGGACGCATCCTGCAGCTCCACGCCCGCTCCGGGGTGCCAGCGGCGGAGCTGCGCGGGCTTGTAGCCGTAGTAGGTGAAGAGGAAGTCCCACACGGGGTGCTTCTCGCCGCGCGCGACGCGCTCCCGGTGCGCCGCCGTCAGCGCGTCGGCCCGTTGCCGATGCGCGTCCTCCCGCCGCAGCCAGTCATCACGCGTGAGGATCATGTCACTGCAGGATGCCGGCGTCGCCGAGCTGGTCGCGAAGGCCCGCGCCGTCCTCTGCGCTCACCCACGGCGCCTCGTCCGCATCATGGGACTCCATCTCGGCACGACCGCCGGCGAGCACCGCCTCCGCGGGCAGCAGTCGACGGATCGCGACACCCGCGACGGAATCCGGGTGCTCCTCCTGGAACTGCGTGTAGATGGCCTCGTCATGCTGTCCGTCGTCGCCGATGAGCAGCCACTTCACGTCGGGGAACTCGGTGGCCAGTCGGCGCAGGTTGGTGAGCTTGTGCTCGCGCCCGCTCCGGAACCAGCGATCGTGCGTGGGACCCCAGTCGGTCAGCAGCAGCGAGCCGGCGGGGAAGAGATGCCGGCCGAGGAACCGGGAGAGTGTGGGTGCGACGTTCCAGGCACCCGTGGAGAGGTAGATCATGGGCGCTCCGGGGTGCTGCCGGAGGAGCTGGTCGAGCAGCACGGCCATGCCCGGTACCGGGATGCGCGCGTGCTCGTCGACGACGAACGAGTTCCAGAAGGCGATGAATGGTCGAGGGAGCGCCGTGACCATGACGGTGTCGTCGACGTCGGAGACGACGCCGAACCGCGTGCTCTCCGCGACGATGAAGGCGCGGGCCTCGATGGGCTCCTGCCCTTCGACGGTGATGGTGAAGGTCTGCCAGCCGGGTTCCAGCTCGGCGCGGATGACCGAGTCGATCACGCCGCCGCGGTCGGCGACGACCTGATGAGTGCCGTCTCCGAGGTGCACGCTGACCGAGGCGAAACCCACGGGGATGCCGACGAAGCTGCGCCAGCCGCGGATGCTCGCCGGCTCGCCGTCACGGTTGTTTCGCTGCGGCGGGACGATCAGCACCCGGCCGAGCACGCGCACCCATCCGGGGCCTCCGTAGCCGGGGAAGGGCAGGACAGTGGCGTTGCGACCGCGGCGGCGCGCTCGTCCCTCGCGCCACACGTGCAGACGGTGCTCGAGTCGGGCGAACCAGTGGATCCTGGGCGCCGGGGGTGCGGGGGCCATTGCCTCAGTCTTTCACGTCGGCGTCGGACTCCGTCGCCGGGGCCTCCAGATGACGGGCTTCGAGACGGTGCAGCAGCCTCTTGCCCAGATAGGCGAGGACGAGGAACAGGGCGATGACTCCGACGAACAGGTACCCCGCGAAGTGCACGCGGTCGACGAGCTCGCGGAAGCTCCCGGCCGCCAGGGAGGTGACGCTCACGTACGCCGAGGCCCAGATGATGCAGGCCGGGGTCGTCCAGGCCAGGAAGCGCCGGTAGGGGTACTCGCTCATCCCCACTGTGAGAGGGACGAGGGAGTGCAGGACCGGGAGGAAGCGGGAGAGGAAGATGGCGATGCCGCCGCGCCGGGCGAGGTAGTTCTCCGCGCGGACCCAGTTGTGCTCGCCGATCCGTCGACCCAGCCAGGAGGCGCGGATGTAGGGGCCCAGCCAGCGGCCGAGCCAGAACCCGATGCTCTCCCCGATCAGGGCGCCGACGACGACGGCCACCCCCATCGCGATGCCCTCCAGGGGAGTGGCGACGCCCATCGAGGCGATGATGACGATGGTGTCGCCCGGGACGATGAGGCCGATGAGGATGCTCGTCTCCAGCATGACGGCGAGACCGGCGACCAGTGTGCGCGTGACCGGATCGATCGACTGCACGGTGTCGAGGAGCCAGAGCAGGAGGTCGTCCACCCCATGAGGATACGGGAGCGGCCCGGTCCTAGGCTGGAAAGGTGCCCGACCGCCTGAGCCCCCGACCGCTGCCGTCCTGGGTGGCGTCGGAGCGTCTGTTCCCGGCGCTCGCGCAGCGGGAGGCGGACGTGTTCTGGCTCGATGCGGGCGCTGACGCCGTCGAGGGATGGAGCTTCCTCGGCACTGGCGTCGCGGAACCGCTGCCCGGGGACGTACGTCTCGACACCGATCCCGTGGAAGCGGGGATGCCGCCGTTACGCGGGGGATGGGTGGGCTGGCGCGACTACGAGAGCGGTGCGGCTCTCGCGGGGGCGCCGGTCGCCGGGGAGATGGAACCGGACGCTCGGACCTGGCTGCGCGTGACCAGGGCTCTCGCGTTCGATCACGGCGCGCGCCGACTGTGGCTGCTGTCCCCCGAGGGCGAGACCGACGACGAGGGGGAGCGCTGGCTGCAGTCCCTTCTGACCGCGCCCCGTGCGGAGAGTCGCGTCCGTGCGGCGGAGGCCCGTCCGGTCGCGGAGGCCCGACACACCCCCGACGCGTACGAGAAGCTCATCGGCCGCTGCCGTGACCTCATCCATGCGGGCATCGCCTACCAGCTCTGCCTCACGACGCGGTTCACCGTGCCAGGCACCCACGACCCCGTCGCCGTGTACGAGCAGCTCCGGGCCGCCACACCGGCGCACCATGGCGGTTTCCTGCGCATCGGAGGACGTGCGCTCCTGAGCGCCAGCCCCGAACAGTTCCTTCACGCCAGCGGTGGGGTCATCCGCACCCGTCCCATCAAGGGGACTCGTCCTCGGGGCACCGACGCCGTGACTGATGCCGCGCTCGCCGCAGAGCTCGCCGCGGACCCGAAGGAGCGGGCCGAGAACGTCATGATCGTCGATCTCATGCGCAACGACCTCTCCCGGGTCTGCGTTCCGGGGTCGATCCGCGTCGAAGGCCTCTGGGAAGTCGAGAGCTATCCGGCCGTGCATCAACTCGTGAGCACGGTCAGCGGCACGGCCGCGGAGGGGATCACCGTCGGAGTGCTGCTGGAGGCGGCGTTCCCCGCCGGGAGCATGACCGGGGCCCCGAAGCTGTCGGCCATGACGCAGCTGCACGATCTCGAGGGCGCTCCTCGCGACATCTACGCCGGCTGCTTCGGCTACATCGGCGTGGACGGGGCTCTCGATCTCGCGATGGTCATCCGCAGCATCGTGGTTGACGCGGATGCGGCGTTCGTCGGCGCGGGCGGGGGGATCACCTGGGGTTCGGTGCCGGCGGCCGAGGTGCGTGAGGTCGCCACCAAGGCCAGGGCCCCCCTCGCGGCGCTGGGCGCGGAAATGCCCGCGACCTGGCGTTCCGATATCCTGAACTGATCCCGTTTTTTCCTTCAGATTGGTCGTGCGTTCGTTGTCCGAGAACATGTCCACCGCTCCCGTCGACGAGGAGTTCTCCTCGCCGCACGCCATCCAGGCCAAGTGGCAGAAGTACTGGGCGGAGCACGAGACGTTCCTCACGGGCGGCGACGAGGACACCCGGCCGCGGCGCTACGTGCTGGCCATGTTCCCGTACCCCTCCGGTGACCTGCACATGGGGCACGCGGAGAACTACCTCTACTCCGACATCGTCGCCCGCTTCTGGCGTCACCGCGGTCACAACGTCCTGAACCCGATCGGATGGGACTCCTTCGGTCTGCCGGCGGAGAACGCCGCGATCCGTCAGGGTGCCGATCCGCGCGAATGGACGTACCAGAACATCGCGCAGCAGAAGGTCGGCTTCCAGCAGTACGGTGTCTCGTTCGACTGGAGCCGGGTGCTGCACACCTCCGACCCGGAGTACTACCGCTGGAACCAGTGGCTGTTCCTGAAGATGTATGAGCGCGGCCTGGCCTACCGCAAGAAGAGCCCGGTGAACTGGTGCCCCAACGACCAGACCGTGCTGGCGAACGAGCAGGTCGTCGATGGGCGCTGCGAGCGCTGCGGCTACGAGGTCGTCAAGAAGAAGCTCACGCAGTGGTACTTCCGCATCACCGACTACGCGGACCGTCTGCTGGACGACCTGAACCAGCTCGAGGGATTCTGGCCGCACAAGGTGCTGCAGATGCAGCGCAACTGGATCGGCCGCTCGGTCGGCGCCGACGTCGACTTCCGCATCGAGGGGCGCGAGGAGCCGGTGACGGTGTTCTCGACGCGCCCCGACACCTTGCACGGTGCGACGTTCTTCGTCGTGGCCCCGGATGGCGACCTGGCCGCGGAGCTCGCCGCCGACGCCGAGCCGGAGGTGCGCGAGCGCTTCCAGGCGTACCTGGCCGAGGTGCAGAAGACCACCGATATCGACCGTCAGTCCACCGACCGCCCCAAGACGGGCGTGTTCCTGGGCCGCTACGCCATCAACCCGGTCAACGGCGAGAAGCTCCCGATCTGGGCCGCCGACTACGTGCTGGCCGACTACGGGCACGGCGCCGTCATGGCGGTCCCGGCGCACGACCAGCGTGACCTCGACTTCGCACGCGCGTTCGACCTGCCGGTGAAGGTCGTCGTCGACACCACCGCTCCGGTGACCGGTGCCATGCCGGTCATCGAGGTGGACGAGGACGGCGTCCCGATCGATGCGGATGCCGCGCTCGACGAGCAGAACCCGGCGAAGACCGGTGTCGCGCTCACCGGCGAGGGGCGCATGATCAACTCCGGTCCGCTGAACGGACTGTCCAAGCGCAACGCGATCGCCCGCGCCATCGAGCAGCTGGAGGCATCCGGCACCGGTCGCGCGGCGAAGAACTACCGCCTGCGCGACTGGCTGATCTCGCGTCAGCGTTTCTGGGGAACCCCGATCCCCATGCTGCACGCCGAAGACGGCCGGATCATCCCCGTGCCGGAGGACCGACTGCCCGTGAAACTGCCGAGCGTGGAGGGCCTCGACCTCAAGCCGAAGGGCACCTCGCCGCTGGGCGGCGCGGAGAGCTGGGTGCGCACGACCGATCCCGAGACCGGTGACCCGGTGCTGCGCGACCCCGACACGATGGACACCTTCGTCGACAGCTCCTGGTACTTCCTGCGGTTCCTGTCCCCGAACAGCGACACGCAGGCGTTCGACCCGGCCCAGGCGGCACGTTGGGCACCGGTGGACTCGTACATCGGCGGCGTCGAGCACGCGATCCTGCATCTGCTGTACGCCCGCTTCATCACGAAGGTCCTCTTCGACATGGGGCTGATCGACTTCACCGAGCCCTTCTCCAACCTGATCAACCAGGGCATGGTCCTGCTCGACGGGCAGAAGATGTCGAAGAGCAAGGGCAACCTGGTGCTGTTCCAGGAGGAGCTCGACGCCCACGGCGCCGACGCCCTGCGCGTCGGGCTGGCCTTCGCCGGTCCGGTGGAGGACGACAAGGACTGGGCCGACGTCTCGATGACCGGTGCGCAGAAGTTCCTGTCGCGCGCCCTGCGTGTCGCCCACGAGGTCGCCAGCCCGGTCGACGTCGTCTTCGACGGGGGCGACGCGGCGCTGCGCCGCGCGACGCACAAGCTGCTCGCCGAAGCGCCCGCGCTGGTCGAGCAGACGAAGTTCAACGTGCTCGTCGCCCGCCTGATGGAGCTGGTCAACGTGACCCGGAAGACGATCGACGGCGCTGCCGGTGCTGCCGACCCCGCCGTCCGTGAGGCGGCGGAGACCATCGCCGTCATGCTCGACCTCATCGCCCCGCACACCGCGGAGGAGATGTGGGAGATCCTCGGGCACGAGCCGTCCGTCGGACTCGTGTCGTGGCGCTCCGCCGATCCGGCGCTCCTCGTCGAGGACACCGTCACCGCGGTCGTGCAGATCGGCGGCAAGGTGCGCGCGCAGCTCGAGGTGCCGGCACGCATCGGCGAGGCCGAGCTCGAGGCGCTGGCACGAGCCGATGAGCGCGTCATCCGGTCGATCGGTGATCGCGAGATCGTCAAGGTCGTCGTGCGGGCCCCGAAGATCGTCAGCATCGTCGTCAAGGGCTGAGTCCTCGGCGTGCGGGGACGGGTGTCCTGGGGCGCGTGCCTGCTCATCGGGGCGCTGGCTCTGAGCGGATGCGGGATCGTGCCCCCGATCGGCGGGCCGGATCGCTCTGAGTCGGTGCCGTCGCTGGGCGGGACGTGCGAGATCGGGTGGTGGCTGGCTCCGGCGGTGGAGAACCCGCCCGCCGAAGCCGAGCGCATCGCTGCCGACGCTCTGCAGGAGGCGACCGTCAGTGACCGGCAGTGGGACGACTGGTACCGCCTCCTCGATGACGACCCCGATCTCGACACGGTTCCCGCGATCCGGCTCCGCGGTTCCGCCTACCTGGAGGCCGTGCGGGAAGACGTGCGGACGGCTCTGGAGGAGGCGGGCTATCCCGATGACCAGAGGGTCGTCGAGGTGCACGCGAATCTGTCCTGCGCGAAGGGCTGACGGCTGTCCTCCACGGCGGGTCCCGTCTGAGCACCTGTCCACGTTCCCCGGATCCGGGGTCGGGATGCGGTGGGCGCGACGCATAGGGTGACCGGATGACCTCGTCGCCGCCTCCACCTCCTCCGCCCCGTCGGAGGCTCCGCCTCGGGCTCGGCGCGGCGGTCGTGCTGGCGATCATCGCGCTTTCCACGGCCGTCGGCCTCGGGCTGTTGCAGGGCCGACCGTCGTCTGTCGAGGCCGTTCCGCTCGCGGAGAGCTCGGCTTCGGTCGAGTCCGCGCCCGCGGAGATCTACGTGCATGTGCTCGGGGCGGTCGAGCGCCCGGGTCTGTACGTGTTGCGAACCGACTCCCGGGTCGTCGATGCTCTCGCGGCCGCCGGCGGGTCGACGGATGCCGCCGACCTCGCGGGGGTCAACCTCGCCCGACGGGTCGAGGACGGGGAGCAGATCCTCGTGCCGGTCGTGGGTGCCGTCGCCGACCCTTCGGCCGGGCCTCCCGGTGACGGCGCCGTCGACCTGAACACCGCGGATGAGGCAGCTCTGGAAGAGCTTCCGGGAATCGGGCCGGCGCTTGCCGAGCGCATCGTCGCGTGGCGCGAGGAGAATGGTCGGTTCCGCACGGTGGACGACCTCCTGGCGGTACCGGGGATCGGGGAGAAGGTCTTGGAGGGGCTGCGCGACGGGGTACGCGTGTGACGAGCGTCACGCCTCGGGCGCCGCTGCCATTGTCCCGGAGTGCGCAGGGGCGAGAGAGGAGCGTCGCGCTACGGCTGCTTGCCAGCGTCCGGTCCGTGGGCAGCCTCGAAGGCACGCACCTTGCGGCGGTAGTCGAACCAGAGCTTCACTCCGTACGACGCCAGCGCCAACGGTAGGAGGAAGGCGATCCAGTTGACAAAATCGGCGACGTCATGGATGCCTACGCCCCGGAGTGCCGCGACTGCGCCCCAGCCGATCATCATGAAGAGAGCGGTCAGACGCAAGCGTCCGAGAGCGAGGCGCTGCTGGATCAGGGACGGTGCGGGGTCAGGCGCAGCCATCTATTTCCCCGGACCGCTGCCCGCATCGGAGAGTTCCCGTCTCCGCCGCTTTTGATCTCGCATCACGGGGATGAACACACCGAGGCCGAACGTGAGTCCTAGGAAGACGGTAGGGATCCATCGTCCGGTGAGGTCGGCGACAAGAAATGCTGCGCCGATTGTCATTGCGAGCCACCCCACTGCGAGGAGCGTGATCAGCCATCCCCGACGGCTGAGCTTGCGCTCGGCCACAGGGAGTTCGTCCGGAGGATCCCCCAGAGATTCAGTCATGCGCGAAGCATAGCGGTGTCGTCGTGAACCCCACGCTACGCCTGTCTGCCGCAGTCAGGCTGATGGAACGGTCGCGCCCGACGCCGACTGTCTCTCCGCCCTCGGAGAGTGCTCCTCCACGTCCTGACCTCGAGAGGTGTTGTCCTCCGCTCGTGCAGCGGCGGTCGCGGTGGGGGGAGTGGGCACCGGCGCGACTCTAGGGTGATCGGATGCATGAGCCGCAGCGATCGTCCCCGGGGCCCGAGCGGGGAACCGGGTGACCCGTGATCTGCGCCTGCTGCCGGTAGCGGTCGGTGCGTGGGGTGTGGCCTTGATCTGCGTTTTCGTGCCGGGAACGGCGGGGTGGCTTGCGGGTGGATGCCTGGCATCCGCGGTGATCATCGGCGCCGTGCTCGCGCTCCGGCGTCCGGCAGCCGCGACGTGGAGCGGCCTGATGATCGTGGTCCTCGCGGCGGGGGCCGCCGTGGCATTCACCGTGCTCGTACAGTCTGCGGACCGCGACGCCGTGAGGGAGTGGGACGGCAGGGTCGTCGAAGCGGTGGGGCAGGTGTCGTCATCGGCGTCCGTGGGGCGGGACGGGCGCCTGTGGATGGACGTGCAGCTGAGCGGCATCGGTGCGCCGGGTGCCGCGGGGCTGGCGAGCGGACCGGTGCGTATCGGGATCGCGGAGGCTGAGGGGTTCGTCCTCGGTGCGGTCGTGCGGGTGACCGGCGAGAGTGTGGGAACGGATCCGGGGGAGCGGGCGGGGCTCGTCGTCTTCGTCACCGTGGGAACCGTGGAGCGAGCGGCGCCGGGTGTCTTCGGAATCGCTGCCGACCTGCGACGGTCGTTCGTCGAGCGCGCCACCCGACTCCCGGAACCCGGTGCGGGACTCCTTCCCGGGCTGGCCGTGGGCGACACCACCGCCGTGCCCGCCGCGGTCGACGCCGATATGCGTACCAGCGGCCTCAGCCACCTCACCGCCGTATCCGGGGCGAACTGCGCGATCGTCGTCGCTGCGGTCTTCGGGATCGTCGCGTTGTGCGGAGGGGCGCGGGCGTTGCGGGTCGTTTTCGCCGTCGTGGCGCTGGCCGCCTTCGTGGTGCTCGTGACGCCGGAGCCGAGCGTCATCCGGGCCGCCACGATGGCCGCGGCGGGCATGCTGTCGATCCTCGTCGGGCGGCCGAGCGCAGGTGCCGGAATCCTGGCCGTGTGCGTGACCGCCCTCCTCATCGTTGATCCCTGGCTCGCATCGACGCCGGGATTCGCGCTGTCCGCCGTGGCCTCCGGGGCACTCATCCTCCTCGCCCCGGCGCTGGCGGACGGGATCGCGCGCTGGCTGCCCCGCCCGCTCGCCCTCGCGATCGCGGTGCCTCTGGCGGCGCAGCTCGCGTGCGCGCCCGTGATCGCGCTGTTCGCGGAGCAGCAGTCGCTCGTCTCGGTCGTCGCGAACCTCCTCGCCGAGCCGGCCGCGCCGCTCGCGACGGTGATCGGGCTCCTCGCCTGTCTCGCTGCCCCTGTCCCCGTCGTCGCGGATCTGCTCGCCGCGTCTGCCTGGTTGCCGTCGGCGTGGATCGCGACGGTCGCGCGGGTCACCGCCGGACTCCCGGGTGCTCAGGTGCTCCTCCCTGCCGGCCTCGGCAGCGCTGCGGTGGTCACGCTGGTGAGCGTCGCGATCGCCGTCGTGTGCTGCCGCGGAGGGCCGCGCGTCCGGGAAGTCGCGCGAACCGACGTCGTGACGGCGTCGGTTCGCGCGGGACGGGCCTGGACGCCCGGCGCTGTGCTCCCCGCCGCTCGACGCGTGGCGGCCGGCGTTCTCATCGTCGTCGCGTCCGTCGGCGCCTCCCGTGCGTTGATCGACGGTCCGCTCGCCTCGCTCGTGACGCCGCACGGGTGGGCGATCGCTGCGTGCGACGTGGGCCAGGGCGATGCGGTCCTGGTGCGTTCGCAGGACGCCGTGGCCCTCATCGACACGGGACCGGACCCGACGGCGCTCGACGCCTGTCTGCGCTCGCTGAGCATCGACCACATCGACCTCCTCGTGCTCACACATTTCGACGCGGACCACATCGGAGGCGCGACGGCACTCGAAGGCAAAGTGGGCACGGTGCTGCATGGACCACCTGCCGATGCCGCCGATGCGCGTGCGCTCGACGGCCTGGCCCGAGCGGGCGGAGCCCTCCGGCCGGTCGACGCCGGGGACCGGGGCGCGCTGGGCGGAGCGGCATGGCGGGTGCTCTGGCCGTTGCCGCACAGTGCCGCCTTCCCGCCAGGGAACGACGCGAGCGTCGTCACCGAATTCGTCGGGGGAGGAGTGCCCCGAGCGCTCTTCCTGGGTGACCTCTCCGCTGCCCCGCAGCGCGCGTTGCTCCGGAGCACGCCGCTGACGGGATACGACGTGGTGAAGGTCGCCCACCACGGCAGCGCCGACCAGGAACCCGCCCTCTACGACGCTGTGCAGCCGAGGGTCGCGCTCATCACGGTCGGCGCCGACAACGACTACGGGCACCCGCGTCGGGAGACCCTGGATCTCCTGTCGGCTCTCGGGACGCAGGTCTACCGCACCGACCGCGACGGCCGCACCCTGCTCGGCATCGAGGACGATGTCCTCCGCGTCTGGACCGACGTCGCGCCGCCCTGAGTGCCATTCACGAGGCAACGCACCTGGCTCTTGACTTCGAACGGCCCCAGCATGCGCCGGGAGCCGTTCGGTGCCGCGCTCAGTGGGTCACTGCAGCGTAAACGTTGCGCGTCCAATCTCGGTCACGCCGAGGTCGTTAGAGGCGACAAGCTCCACCGGGGTGGTCTCGTCGTCCAGCTCGTAGGCAACAGCGTTGGCGACCGTGCCGCCCTTCTTGATGTCCTGTAGCTGGGAGTCGAGGAACTGCTCGTCCGGGAGCATGCCGATGCCGAGCTCGTTGACGGCGTTCGGGTCGTTGTCTTGGATCGCGGTGAAGGTGCCGATCCACGCGATGGACGGATCGATCGTGTCATCGGAGTTGTTCGTGACTTCGTACCAGAACGCGATGACAGGCTTCTCGCCATACTCGTTGCCTGGTTGGCCGACGGCGATCTTCTTCGTGTCGGTGATCGTGATCGTGTACGCGGGTAGAGTGAGGACGTTGTTGGCAAACGATGCGTCGGTGGTCGTCTCCGACTCGTCCGAGGTGCCATCGCTCGACACTGCAGTGGTCGTCTGCGGCTTCGGCTCAGCCGCAGGTGCTGAGCAGCTGCTGAGCAGGAGTGCCGTGGTCACCAGAGCGAGCACGACGGAATTGTTTTTTGACAGGCGCATCAGCGCGTCCCCCAAGCGTAAGTGAGATTGCTGACGTGACGTCAGCAATCTCACGCTAGTGGTGGACGGACGGGCTGGAGATCGCCAGATGAGCGGGCTGGCGCGATTGTTATCAGCACGTCATCATTTGAGGTGAATCGTCTCCGGCCCAACCTCGGTGAAACACGATTCGGGGTATCGACGCTCGACGATCGCTCGCCCATCGGCTCCGCAACTGCGTTGCGGACGGCTTGATAATAGGAAGGCGCAAGTTCTCGCGTCTGGACCGACGTCGCGCCGCCCTGAGTCGGGTGTCCGACACCGCCGGTAGGCTGGTCCCATGGCAGCTTCCCGTCCTCCCTCCCGTGGCGGCGCGAAGGCCACGAAGATCCCGCAGGTGTCCTGGCGGGAGCCGCATCCCGCGCCGCTGGTGCTCGTCTCGGGCCCGGAGGAGGTCTGCGCCGAGCGCGCGATCGCCGGGGTGCGCGACTACCTCCGTGCCGAGGACCCGGCACTCGAGGTCAGTGACGTCCGTGCCGACGACTATGCTCCCGGCACACTGCTCTCCCTCACCTCACCGTCCCTGTTCGGTGAGCCGCGACTGGTCCGCGTATCCGGCGTGGAGAAGTGCTCCGACGCCTTCCTTCAGGAGGCCATCGGGTACCTGGAGAACCCGCAGGAGGGTGCGACGGTCGTGCTCCGGCACACGGGCGCCAGTGTCCGTGGGAAGAAGCTCCTCGACGCCCTGCGTGCGGGGACCGGTGGCGGGATTGAGATCGCCTGCCCCGCCATCAAGCGCGACGGCGACCGGGTCGACTTCGCGGCGGGGGAGTTCAAGGCGGCGAAGAAGCGCATCGCTCCACCTGCGCTCCGGGCGCTCGTCTCGGCCTTCGCCGACGACCTCACCGAGCTCGCGGCCGCCTGCCAGCAGCTGATCGGCGACGTCGAGGGCGACATCACGGAAGAGGTCGTCACCAAGTACTACGGCGGCCGGGTCGAGGTGTCGGCGTTCGTCGTCGCCGACACCGCCATCGCCGGTCGCTACGGCGAGGCTCTCGTGGCGCTCCGCCATGCGCTGTCCTCCGGTGCCGACCCCGTGCCGATGGTCGCCGCGTTCGCGATGAAGCTGCGCACGATGGCACGCGTCGCCGGCAACCGTGAACCCAGCAGGCAGCTCGCCCAGCGCCTCGGGATGAAGGACTGGCAGGTCGACCGCGCGCGTCGCGACCTGGCGGGCTGGAACGAGCGCTCCCTCGGGATGGCGATCCAGGCCACCGCGCGTGCCGACGCCGAGGTCAAGGGTGCGGCGCGTGACCCCATCTTCGCGCTCGAGCGGATGGTGACGGTCATCGCCACCCGCGAGCCGTTCGGGGGATAAGCCCCTGCGCGAAAGCAGAAAGCCCGCCTCACGAGGAGACGGGCTTTCCGGAAGTCAGAAGCTCAGAGAGCGGAGACCTGCTTGGCGATCGCCGACTTGCGGTTCGACGCCTGGTTCTTGTGCAGGACACCCTTGCTGACGGCCTTGTCGAGCTTGACCGAGGCCTTCTTCAGGTTCTTCTCGGCGGCGGCCTTGTCGCCGGCGGCGACGGCCGCGCGGGTCTGGCGGACGAGAGTCTTCAGCTCGCTCTTCACGGCCTTGTTGCGCTCGTGAGCCTTCTCGTTGGTCTTGTTGCGCTTGATCTGCGACTTGATGTTTGCCACGTGTGGACGCTTTCTGTACAGGAGTTATTCGGAGTGCCGGCAGCAGAAGAGGGCTGCTGCACGGCGGTCGTGAGGGAAGAACCCACACGCAAGCCAAGAGTCGAGTCTACCAGTACCGGGTGGGATCGTGCGAAACGACATCGCCCAGGCGAGACGCCGTCGCGCGGAAGGCGGGACCGGGTGCAGAATCATCCACAACGACGACGACGTCAGGAGCCCGATGACCCCCCTCAGCACCGACCCGACCGCGCGTGCGCGGCTACGCTGGTCCGCCGCCACCTCATCCGTCCAGATCGAGGGTTCCCGTCGTGCTGACGGTGCGGGACGGTCGATCTGGGACGACGAGATCGCGAAGCCGGGACGAATCCGGGACGGCTCGACCGCGGAACCAGCGTGCGACAGCTATCGCCGTGTGGAGGATGACGTCGCCCTGGCAGCCGGACTCGGGCTCGATCGCTACCGGTTCTCGATCCCGTGGGCGCGCGTGCAGCCGGACGGTCACGGACCCGGGAACATCGCAGCGCTGGACCACTACGCCCGCGTCGTCGATGGTCTGCTCGCGGCCGGTGTCACCCCGTTCCCGACCCTCTATCACTGGGAGCTGCCGAGCGCGGTCGAGGCCGACGGTGGCTGGCTCGCCCGCGACACCGCCGAGCGCTTTGGCGAGTACGCCGCCCTCGTCGCCGCCCGTCTCGGTGACCGGGTGTCCTCCTGGTACACGCTGAACGAGCCCGCCATGACGACACTGCAGGGCTACGCGGTCGGGGCACTCGCGCCGGGGAGACAGCTCCTCTTCGGTGCGCTTCCGACCGTGCACCACCAGCTGCTCGCCCATTCCCGAGCCGCAGAGGCGCTGCATGCCCGAGGTGCGGCGAGCGTCGGTCTCGTCAACAACCACACCTGGGTCCTGCCGCTGCGGGACACCGAGGAGGATCGCACCGCTGCCGCGGTGTACGACCTCCTGCACAACCGGTTGTTCAGCGAGCCTCTGCTGTCCGGGACGTCACCGCACCTGGAGGCACGCGGACTCCCGCCGCTGCCCATCCTCGGCGACGACCTCGCCCGCATCGCGGGATCGATCGACTTCTACGGGGTGAACTTCTACAACCCGACGACCGTCACCGCCGGTGCTCCGGATGCCGACATCCCGTTCGAGATCGTGCCCACGCCCGGAGTCCCCGTCACCGGGTTCGGACCGGAGTGGCCGATCATGCCGTCCGCCCTGCGCGACCTCCTCATCGATCTGCACCGACGACACCCGGACATGCCACCGATCATCATCGGGGAGAACGGAGCGTCCTTCCCCGAACCCGACGTCGCCGGTGCCGTCGAGGATGCCGACCGGATCGCCTACCTCTCCACGCACATCGACGCGGTGGGCGAGGCCCTCGATGCCGGCGTCCCGGTCGAGGAGTACACGGTCTGGTCCCTGCTCGACAACTGGGAATGGACGGACGGCTACACTCAGCGGTTCGGTCTCGTGCACGTGGACTTCTCGTCGGGGGAGCGCACTCCGAAGGCTTCCTACGGGTGGTACCGCGACCTCGTCGCCGGCGCTCGTGAGGCCAGGGACGCCGCGGCGGCACGGGCATGACCGGTACCCCGGGCCTCGTCGCCCGCCGCGCCGGTCTTCGCTGGATGTCGCTGTTCACGCTCGCCTGGCTCGCCATCTGGACCGTCCAGCTCACCCCGGTCCAGCTCCTTCTCCCGCTGCAGCTCGACACTCCGGAGGACGACTGGATCCGCGGCGTCGTCTCCTCCGGGATCGTGCTCGGAGTGGGTGGTCTCGCCGGCGTCGTCGCCGGGCCGCTCGCCGGGGCGCTCTCGGATCGAGCCCGCGCCGGCGCGCACCGGCGGCGGCCATGGGCTCTGGGAGGGGTCGCGCTCACGGCCGTCTGTCTCGTCCTCACCGGGTTCGCCGAGGGCCCATGGGCAGTCGGCGCCGGCTGGGTCGGCGTCTCGATCGGCGTCGCCGTCTCCTCCGCCGCGTTCACCGCGCTCATCGCCGACCAGCTCCCGACGACGCAGCGCGGTGCCGCGTCCGCCGCGGTCGGGTCGAGCCAGGCGGTCGGGATCGTGCTGGGGGTCGGGCTCGTCGTGCTGCTGGGCCTCGACATCGTCGCCGGGTATCTGCTCCTCGCCGGCATCATCGCGGTGGTCGGGGTCGCGGCGGCGCTGCTGCTGCCGGACCCGCCGAGCACGGAGGCGCTGCGTCCTCAGCGCATCGGGCGGCCCCGCCTGGCGTCGCTCCGCGACCGCGACTTCGCCTGGATGCTCTCCGGACGACTCGTCACCAACATCGGCAACGCCCTCGGCACGGCGCTGTTCCTCTTCTTCCTCCTCCACGGCCTCGGACAGGAGAGCACGACCGCACAGGACAACCTCCTCCTGCTGATCGTCGTATACACGGTCTTCGTGGTGCTCGCCTCCGTGATCACCGGAATCGTCTCCGACCGCACCGGGGAGCGGCGCCGGCTCGCCGTGGGGGCCACGGTCGTGCAGGCGGCGTCGGGTATGGTGATCGTGGCCGCACCGACCTTCGAGATGACGATGGTGGCCGCCGCGTTCATGGGCGTCGGCTACGGCGCCTTCTCGACGGTGGGCCTCGCGTTCGCCGCCGATCTGCTCCCGGATGAGCAGGATCACGCGCGCGATCTCGGAATCGTGAACGTGACCGCCGCCCTCGGACAGCTCATCGGGCCCGTGCTCGGCGCAGGACTCGTCGCCCTGGCCGGCGGGTTCTGGCTCGTCTTCCTGGCGGCGGCCATCCTGTCGCTCGTCGGGGGAGCGCTCACCGCTGCCGCGCGGCCGCGGGTGTCCTCAGCGTGACGCCGCGCGCTCCTCGATCGTCGCGATCGCGAGGGCGAGGACGGCGTTGAACACCCGCGGACGCATGGCGGTGAGCAGGTGCGTGGTCCGCGGCACGACGATGAGCTCCGCCTGCGGGGCCAGGCGCCGGAACAGGGGCTCGTTCAGCCGGAGCTGATCGTACTGGCCGTTCACGAACCACAGGGGTACCCGGATCCGGGGGACCGCGGCGGCGACGTCCAGGGCGGCGAGGCTGCGGAGCGTCTGGTCCTGGATGTCCAGCGCATATCCTCCGGCGGAGAAGTCGCCGCGGTTGTCCTCGGGGATCGTCGCGGCGAGCATCCGCTGCGTCAGCCACATGCCGCGGTCCGGCAGGGAGTCGACGGCCCGGGCGAACAGCCGATAGGCACGCAGCCCGGGGCCGCGGGGGAGCGACGTGCACGCGGCGGCGACGAGTCCGTCGACAGGGGGAGGCTCGGCCCCGCCCGTGTACGCGAGGGAGAGCAGCCCGCCCATCGAGTGGCCAACCAGCAGGACGGGGCCCTTCTCCGCGGCGGCGCGGACGGCCGCGTCGATCGTGTGCAGCGCCTCGTGAAGGGTGAAGTCCTCGTCCATCCGGCTGCCGTGGCCGGGGAGGTCGACGGCGGTGACGGGGAGCCCGTGCGCCTCCAGGTACTCGACCTGCGACCGCCACATCGTGGCGGACGTGCGGATGCCGTGCACGAGGACGGTCTGGACGGTCACGCCTTCAGCATAAGGAAGCGGGGCCGGTGGATGGACCACCGACCCCGCTTCGACACGAGATGTGTCAGAGAGTGTTACTTCTCCCAGCCGACGTTCTCGACCGGCGTGACACCGAACAGGTCGAGACCGACGTAGGGCTCCGGCGTGAGGTTCGCCAGGCCGTTCTTGACCACGTAGATCGAGGGGCCGCTGTACAGCGGGATGAGGCCCCACGTCTGCTCGATGATCTTCGGCTCGAGGTCCATCGCCGCGGTGGTCCAGGACTCCGCGTCCTTCTGGCTCTCGACCTCGTCGGCGATCTGCTTGTCGATCTCCTCCGTGCCGGTCGCCGACAGGTTCAGACCGCTGTCCGAGCAGTAGAGCTGGCAGAACCAGGCCGGGCCGAACGGGTCGGAGTCGGTGAAGCGGAGCGAGACGACGTCCCAGTTCTTCGTGGTGAAGTCGCTGGAGAAGTCGGCGGAGGCGCGGACATCGATCTTGAGGTCGATGCCGATCTCCTTCTGCTGCGCCTGCAGCGACTTCGCGAGGGCCTCGATGGTCGGGTCCTCACCGAAGATCGGGAACGTGACGGAGAGCTTCTCGCCATCCTTCTCGCGGATGCCGTCCTCGCCCTCGGTCCAGCCGGCGTCGTCGAGGAGCTTCTTGGCGCCCTCGACGTCGTGCTTCAGACCGGCTTCGGCGAACGAGTCCTTGTAGCCGTCCTGGAACGAGTACAGGTTGAGCGAACCGGCGACCGGCTCCTCGTAGCCGAGGCCGTTCCACGCGATCTGCTTCTGCTGGTCGACGTTCACGCCGAGGAAGAACGCCTTGCGCACGTCGATGTCCTCGAACTGCGGCTTGTCGGCGTCGACGAGCAGGACCGTCTTGGCGGTCTGCTGCGCACGGCGGACGACGGTGTCGTCCACTTCCTGGACCTGCTTCAGGCGGTCGTTGGTGTTGGCGCCCACCATGTCGATCTCGCCGTTCTTGAAGGCGTTGATCGAGGCGTCGGGCTCCATGGCCGTGAAGGTGACCGTGTCGAGCAGCGGCGCGTTGCCCCACCACTCGGGGTTCGGCTTGAACGAGACGAAGCCGCCGTTCGCGTCGAACGTGTCGACGGTGTACGGGCCGGCGCCCCACTCGGGGTGCATGTTGCCGATGAAGGCCTCGTTGAACACGGCCGGGTCGGCGATGTCCGGGTGCAGGACGCCACCCGTGAGGAACGCCATGGACGGCCAGGCGTAGATGCCGTCGAACGTCACGACGGCGGTCTTCGCGGTGTCACCCTGCTCGACGGTCTTGATCTGCTTGTAGCCGTCGGTCGCGTTCGGGTTGAAGCCCTCGTCGTAGGAGCGGTTGGCCTTCCACGTGGCGTCGATGGACGTCCAGTCCATGTCGGTGCCGTCGTTGAAGTGCGCCTCGTCCTTGAACGTGAAGGTGATGGTCGTGTTGCCATCCTCCTCGCCGATCTCGTACGCATCGAGGTAGGCGTCGTTCTTCGTGACCTCGCCCTCCGGCGAGACCAGGAGGATCTGCGGCATGTACCACGACCACAGGCGAGCGGTGTCAGCACTGGCATCGCTGTTGAAGCCGTTCAGCTGCTCCGGGATCTCGTTGATGGGGAAGTTGACCTCGCCACCTTCCTGGAGGTTGCTGCGGTCCTGCGGGTTGTAGTCGGCGGTCTTGGTCTCGACCTTCTCGCCGTTGTCCCCGCCACCGGTGTTCCCGGAACCGCTCGCGCAGCCCGCGAGGGCGAGTGCGAGGGCGCCGCCGATCGCGACCGCCCCCAGCAACTTCTTGTTCTTCATGGTGCTCCTTTCGCCTTTCGGCGTTTCATAAAGGGAAGACTAGTTCGAGCTTTATCCCGGTACACCGCACTGCGGTGAATGCCGCCTAACCGTTATCGGACGGTGACCAGGAACGGGCGCATGGTTTCGGGTCAGACCGTCGCGGGCTTCGTCGACATCGTCTCGGCGTCGAAGACCACCCGCTCACGGGTGCGCTCGATGTCGGGATCCGGCACGGGGATCGCCGACAGCAGCGCCTTCGTGTACGGGTGCTGCGGGTCGTCGAAGACCTGGTCGACGTCGCCGTGCTCCACGAACTCGCCGAGGTACATCACGGCCACGCGGTCGGCGATGTGACGCACCACCGAGAGGTCGTGCGCGACGAAGAGGTACGAGAGCCCGAGCTTGGTCTTGAGTTCGTCGAGCAGGTTGATGACGCCGGCTTGGATCGAGACGTCGAGCGCGGACACCGGCTCGTCGAGCACGACGATCTTGGGGTTCGTCGACAGGGCCCGGGCGATGCCGATGCGCTGCCGCTGACCGCCCGAGAACGCCTGCGGGAAGCGGTCGCTGTGCGCGGGGTTGAGCCCGACGAGGTCCATGAGCTCGTCCACCCGCCGGTGCGCCTCCTCCTTGGGAGTGCCGATCGCGAAGAGCGGCTCCGAGATGATGTCGGCCACCGTCATGCGCGGGTCGAGGGCTCCCATCGGGTCCTGGAAGACGATCTGGATGTCGCGGCGCAGGGCGCGCTCGACCTTGCGGCTGTGGATGTCGTTGACACTGGTGCCGGCGATGACGATGTCGCCCTCGGTCTGCTTGACCATGTCCATGATCTGCAGCAGCGTCGTCGTCTTGCCCGAGCCCGACTCGCCGACGATGGCCATCGTCTCGCCCTCGCGCACGTCGAAGCTGATGCCCTTGATCGCCTGGACCTCGCCGACCTTGCGCTTCAAGAACGCGCCCTTGACCAACGGGAACGTCTTGCGGAGGTTCTTCACCTCGAGCGTGATCGGCCGCTCCTCACGCGGCGTCCGTGTGAGGTCGCTCTCCGGGACGGGGCGGACGGGGTAGACGGGCAGGCCACCGAGGAGGCCGCCGTCCTCGATCTCGTGCGCGCGGATGCAGGCCGCCTGATGCAGGTCGCCAGAGCCCGTCGGCACGGGGAGCAGCTCGGGCTCCTTGGCGCGGCAGGCGTCCATGACGATCGGGCAGCGGTCGGCGAACGGGCAGGCGTCCGGGAGGTTGATGAGCAGCGGCGGGTTCCCCTTGATGGGGGTCAGCGGCTCCTTCTCGGCCTTGTCCACGCGCGGGATGGCGCCGAGCAGACCGATCGAGTACGGCATGCGGGTCTTGTGGAACAGCTCGCGCACGGGCGCGTGCTCCACGGGCTTGCCGGCGTACATCACGAGCACGTCGTCGGCGGTGCGGGCGACCACGCCCATGTCGTGCGTGATCATGATCACCGCCGCGCCGGTCTCGTCCTGCGCCTTCTCGATGAGGTCGAGGATCTGCGCCTGGATGGTGACGTCGAGGGCCGTGGTGGGCTCGTCGCAGATGATGAGCTTCGGATCGTTGGCCATCGCGATGGCGATGACGACACGCTGCCGCATGCCTCCGGAGAACTCGTGCGGGAAGGACTTCATCCGCCGCTCGGGCTCGGTGATGCCGACGAGCTTGAGCAGCTCGACGGAGCGGTCCCAGGCGTCCTTCTTGGACAGGCCGCGGTGGACCGTGAGGGCCTCGATGAGCTGATCGCCGACCGTGTAGACCGGCGTGAGCGAGGTCAGCGGGTCCTGGAAGACCATCGACATGCCGTTGCCGCGGATGACCGACAGCTGCTTGTCGCTCATGCCGACGAGTTCCTTCCCGTCATACATGATCGAGCCGGTGACCTTGGCGTTCTCGTCGAGGAGACCCATGATCGCGAGCGAGGTCACGGACTTGCCGGAGCCGGATTCGCCGACGATGCCGAGGGTCTTGCCGGCTTCGAGGTCGAAGGAGACGCCGCGGACGGCGTCGACGCGGCCGGCCTCGGAGGCGAAGCTGACCTTGAGGTCGCGGACGGAGAGGACGTTGGTCATGCGCGGCCTCCAGCAGCCGAGGTGGGATCGAGGGCGTCGCGCAGGCCGTCGGCGATGAGCGCCATCGACACGGTGAGCAGGGTCAGCGCCGCCGCCGGGAAGTAGAACAGCCAGGGCGCCGTGGTCAACGAGCTCGAGCCGGCGCCGATGAGGGCACCGAGCGACACGTCGGGGATCTTGACGCCGAAGCCCAGGAAGGACAGGCCCGTCTCCGTCACCACGGCGTTGACGACGCCGAGGGTGAAGTTGATGACGAGGAGAGAGCCGATGTTGGGCAGGAGGTGGCGGAGCACGATGCGCATGCCGCCGACGCCCATGTACCGGGAGGCACTGACGTACTCGCGCTCGCGGAGCGACAGGGCCATCGTCCAGATGACGCGGGCGGGGAAGTACCACCCGATCACGAAGATCATGATGAGGGCGATGACGCGCCAGTCGCCGCCGGCCTTGTTCGAGATCATCGCGAGGATGAGGAAGCTCGGGATCACCATCATGAAGTGGATGACCAGGAGCGAGATGCGCTCCGTCCAGCCGCCGAAGTAGGCCGCGGCCGTGCCGACGAGCGCGGACACGATCGTGACGCCGACGGAGACGGTGATGGCGATCATGAGCGACCGCTGCAGGCCGACGGCGACCTGGGCGAAGAGGTCGTTTCCGGCGTTGTTCGTGCCGAACCAGTGTTCCGCGGACGGGGGAGTGCTGAGGTTCAGGAAGTCGAGTTCGATGTGGTCGTACCGGGCGATGAAGGGCCCGAGGATGGCGAACAGCACGAGGACGACGAAGATCACGAGGCCGATGAGGGCTCCGCGGTTCCGGGAGAAGCGTCGCCAGTACAGCGTCCACTTCGACAGCCGCTTGGTGGCGACGCGGGTGGTCTCGGGGCCGGCGGTCTCCGGCTCCGGGTGGATGGTCGGGTCGAGCATGTCGGTGCTCATGTCAGCTCACTCTCACGCGCGGGTCGAGGACGACGACGGCGATGTCGGCGAGGATGGCGCCGATCGCCGTGAGGACCGCACCGAAGGCGGCGATCGCGACGGTTCCGTGGATGTCGTTCTTGGTGATGGTCTCGATGAAGTACCGGCCCATGCCGTTCCACGCGAAGATCGTCTCGGTCAGCACCGCTCCGGTGAAGATCGCGGGGATCGTGAAGGCGACCTGCGTGGCGACGGGGATGAGAGACGTCCGAAGTGCGTGCTTCCGGATGGCCTGCTGCTTGGTCAGGCCCTTCGCGCGGGCCGTCCGGACGTAGTCGGCGTTGATGTTGTCCAGGAGGAGCGATCGCTGCAGGAAGTGGATGCTGGCGTAGCCGGTGAGCACCAGCGCGATCGTCGGCAGCGTCAGGTGTTGCAACACGTCTATGAGCGTGGGGAAGAAACCCTCGACGCCTTGGCTCGCGTTGCCGGTCACGTAGAAGATGCGGGTACCGGTGGCGTTGTTCAGGCCGATCGCGAGGAGGACGATCGCGAAGGCCGCGACGACGATCGGGATGTTGAGCGTGATGATGCTCGTGGCCTGGCCGATGCGGTCGGCGAGCTTGTACTGCCGAGACGCGGTGTAGACGCCGAGCGCGATGCCGAGGACCGTCGTGAGGATCGTCGCCCCGAGGACGAGCTCTGCGCTGACCCACATGCGGTAGGCGACCTGCTCGTTGACGGAACCGCCGGTCGGGCTCACGCCCCAGTCCCAGCGGAGGAGGATGCCGGTGAACCAGGTCCACCACCGCTCGATGAGCGGGACGGTGTCGCTCAGGTTGCGGGGAGCGAGGGTGTTCACGATCTGCTCTTCGGTGAGCGGAGGGCGACGACCCACATAGTTGCTGCGCGGATCGAGGAAGCCCCACGCGAGGAAGTAGGTGAGGTTCGTCGCGACCACGATCATGAGCAGCCAGCCGAGGGCACGGCGCGCGAGGTACTTGATCAAGGGGGATTTGTCTTTCTCTTCTCCAGACGCGCTCGGGGTCTGCCGACGCAACGCTGAGCCGGGCGGATGATCGGGTGTCATCCGCCGTTCCGCGCGACGCGACAGCCCTCACGGAGTCTGTGACGGAGTCGTATCGCTTACGGGATCCGGTGTCACGGATTGATCCCGGGCAACTTCGGGAGACTATCACCGATACGCCCGAATGGGGATTATGAGAGCCCTCACCGTACAATCGACGGGACATGTCCCCACGCGCTCTCACCCCTCTTCAGCCTGCCGCGACGCCGGCTGCGCAGATCCGCAATTTCTGCATCATCGCCCACATCGACCACGGCAAGTCGACCCTGGCCGACCGCATGCTCCAGATCACCGGCGTGGTCGCGGAGCGGGACATGCGTGCCCAGTACCTCGACCGCATGGACATCGAGCGTGAGCGCGGCATCACGATCAAGAGCCAGGCGGTGCGGATGCCCTGGGCGCTCGCCCAGGCGCAGGGGGCCGACGAGGTCTTCGCGCTCAACATGATCGACACACCGGGTCACGTGGACTTCACGTATGAGGTGTCGCGGTCGCTGGCGGCATGCGAGGGAGCCATCCTCCTCGTCGACGCGGCGCAGGGCATCGAGGCCCAGACGCTCGCCAACCTCTACCTCGCGCTGGAGAACGACCTCCACATCATCCCCGTCCTCAACAAGATCGACCTCCCGGCCGCCGATCCCGAGAAGTACGCGAAGGAGCTCGCCTCGCTCATCGGCGGCAAGCCCGAGGATGTGCTGCGGGTCTCCGGGAAGACCGGCATGGGGGTCGAGGATCTGCTCGACCGGATCGTTGAGGAGATCCCGGCTCCGGTTGGGGACGCGGACGCACCGGCGCGCGCCATGATCTTCGATTCCGTGTACGACGCCTACCGCGGTGTCGTCACCTACGTGCGGATGGTCGACGGCAGCCTCTCGCCCCGCGAGCGCATCCAGATGATGTCCACGGGCGCGAACCACGAGGCTCTCGAGGTCGGCGTGTCGAGCCCGGAGCCCACTCCCACCAAGGGTCTCGGCGTCGGCGAGGTGGGCTACCTCATCACCGGCGTGAAGGACGTGCGTCAGTCGAAGGTCGGCGACACGATCACGAACGCCCGCAAGCCCGCGGCGGAAGCTCTTCCCGGCTACACGGACCCCAAGCCGATGGTCTTCTCGGGTATCTACCCGATCGACGGCAGCGACTACGCGGAACTGCGCGAGGCGCTCGACAAGCTGAAGCTCTCCGATGCCTCGCTGCAGTACGAGCCGGAGACCTCTGTGGCTCTCGGGTTCGGATTCCGCTGCGGCTTCCTCGGCCTGCTGCACCTGGAGATCGTGACCGAGCGCCTCGCGCGGGAGTTCGGCCTCGACCTCATCACCACCGCGCCGAGCGTGATCTACGAGGTGCTCACGAGCGACACCGGCGAGACCGTCACCGTCACGAACCCGAGCGAGTACCCCGATGGGCGCATCGGCTCGGTGTCGGAGCCCATGGTCAAGGCAGCCATCCTGTTGCCCAAGGACTACGTCGGCACCGTCATGGAGCTGTGCCAGTCGCGTCGTGGCACGTTGCTCGGCATGGAGTACTTCTCCGAGGAGCGCGTCGAGCTGCGCTACAACATGCCGCTCGGCGAGATCGTGTTCGACTTCTTCGACCAGCTCAAGTCCAAGACGCAGGGCTACGCCTCCCTGGATTACGAGCCCTCGGGGCAGCAGGAGGCCGACCTCGTCAAGGTCGACATCCTGCTCCAGGGCGAGAAGGTCGACGCGTTCAGCTCGATCGTGCACCGTGACAAGGCGTACGCCTACGGCACGATGATGGCGGAGCGGCTGCGCAAGCTCATCCCTCGCCAGCAGTTCGAGGTGCCGATCCAGGCCGCGATCGGTGCCCGCATCATCGCTCGCGAGACGATCCGCGCGATCCGCAAGGACGTGCTCGCGAAGTGCTACGGCGGTGACATCACCCGTAAGCGCAAACTCCTCGAGAAGCAGAAGGAGGGGAAGAAGCGCATGAAGATGGTGGGCCGCGTCGAGGTCCCCCAGGAGGCGTTCATCGCCGCGCTCTCCGGCGACGTCGAGACCAAGGACAAGAAGTAGCCTCGGTTCTTCCGGGCTGCCCGCGCTGGGTCGCTGAGCTCGTCGAAGCGCGCGGTTCTCAGGGTCGGTCCACGCTGGGTCGCTGAGCTTGTCGAAGCGCGCCGTCCTCAGGGGCTGCCCGCGCTGGGTCGCTGAGCTTGTCGAAGCGCACTGTACGAGGTCGACAACGACGGAAGGTCCTCCCACCGACCCTCGATCAGCGCCATCTTCTTCCACGGCTCCACCCCTGGATCTGCTTCTCCCGGAAAAAGGCGGCGTCGACGGTGTCGAAGTGCTCCGCGTACACCAGTGAGACCGGTCTCCGGCGCCGCGTATGACTGGCGGAGAAGGCGTCGTCGTGGTTGTGCTCCCAGACGCGGGCTTCGAGGTCGCCGTTCGTGCTGCCCGTGTAGAAACTGCCGTCTGCGCATTCGAGGATGTAGGCCCATGGCATCGGGCCATCATGGCGGAGGTGCGTGCGGCTTGGCCGGGGCGTGAGGAGATCCCTTCGACAAGCTCAGGGACCCAGCGGTGTGGAGGAGCCTTGGACTGAGTGTTGTGCGCCCTTCGACACGCTCAGGGACCCAGCCCTTCGACACGCTCAGGGATCCAGCCCTTCGACAGGCTCAGGGACCCAGCATCATCCGGGGGATGTGACGGCGTGCGGCGCGGGGGGTGTTCGCTCAGGGAACCCGAAGTAGGCTGGAACTCATGCGGCGCGGGACTTTCCGAGACGACACGGTGGACTATGCGGCCGTGGGTGCGACCCACGCCCCCGATCTGATGCAGTACCCGCCGGAGCGCAGCATCCCGGCGGAGGAATCCTGGCGCATCGGCAGCGGTGAGGAGCGTTTCCAGACGGCCGGCGAGGCCCTGCTGTCGTGGACGGCGCAGCGCGCCGCCGGGCTCTCCGTGGAAGATGTCCGTCCTGCTCCCGGTCCGGCGTACGCGGGCGTGAGCTTCGACGCCGAAGGGAACCCGATCGCGCCGAGCAAGCGCGACGTGGAGCCGCGGTACGACGCGGAGGGGATGCCCTTCGTGGGCGCGGGAATGACGCTCCACCTGCGCGGCCGTGTCGGTGGCATGCGCGCCGATTCGGAGCTGCGCGTGATCTCCGTCACCGAGGAGACCCGCCGGATCGGCTTCGTGCTGGGCACGGTGGGCGGATCCGTGGTCCGCGGCGAGGAGTCGTTCGATGTGGACTGGCGTGAGGACAACGACGAGGTGTGGTTCACCGTCCGCGCCTTCGACGCCCCGAACACGCTGCTCTATCGCCTCGTCCCCGCCCTCATGAAGCGCCGCCGTCGCGAGCTCTTCGCGCGCTACCTCCGCGCGATCTCCCCGCTCTACGCGACCCCGGTGTGATGGCGGGACCGCTTCCGCTCGGGGATCCCGCGCCGCCGGACGGGCGACTCCCTGCCGACCTCCCGATCTCCGCGGAGACGCCGTTCTCCGCCTACCTCCACATCCCGTTCTGCCGGGTGCGCTGCGGCTACTGCGACTTCAACACGTACACGTCCAGCGAGCTCCGCGGGGCGAAGCAGGAGGACTACGCGTCCACCCTCATCGGCGAGATCGCCCTCGCCCGCACCGTGCTGGAGGACGCCGGAGCGCTGCGGCCGATGGACACGGTGTTCTTCGGTGGCGGCACACCCACGCTGCTGCCGGCAGGCGATCTGGCGCGGATGCTGGGAGCGGCCACCGCGGCGTTCGGGCTCGCTCCGGGTGCCGAGGTGACGGTCGAGGCCAATCCCGACACGGTGACGCCGGAGGTCGCGCGCATCCTCGCAGAGGCGGGGGTCACGAGACTCTCCGTCGGCATGCAGTCGGCCGTCCCGCACGTGCTCGCCGCGCTCGATCGGACGCATCGGCCCGAGAACGTGCGCACCGCGGTCGCCGCCGCGAAGGACGCGGGCCTCGCCGTCAGCGTCGACCTCATCTACGGCGCGCCGGGGGAATCGCTCGCGGATTGGGAAGCATCCCTGGACGCCGCGCTCGCCCTGGAGTCCGACCACATCTCCGCGTACGCGCTCATCATCGAAGACGGCACGAAGCTCGCGCGGCAGATCCGTCGTGGCGAGGTGCCGACACCGGACGACGACCTGCAGGCGGACATGTACGAGATGGCGGACGAGCGCCTCGCCGCCGCCGGGTTCGAGTGGTACGAGGTCAGCAACTGGGCCCGCAGCGAAGGGCAGCGGTCGCGGCACAACCTCGCATACTGGCGGGGGAGCGACTGGTGGGGCTTCGGCCCCGGGGCGCACAGCCACGTGGCCGGGCTCCGGTGGTGGAACGTCAAGCACCCGGCGGCCTACGCACAGCGGCTGGCCGCCTCATCCTCGCCGGCGGCAGGTCGCGAACGTCCCGACCAGGAGGCGCAGACGCTCGAGCGCATCCTCCTCCTCAGCCGCATCCGCGAAGGGATCGCGGTGACGGACGTCCCGGAGCGGAACAGGGACCGCGTCGCCGGGCTCATCGCCGACGGCCTGATCGATGCGCCGGCGGCGATCCGCGGTCGCGTGCAGCTCACGCTGCGCGGTCGCCTCCTCGCCGACGCGGTGGTGCGTGAGCTGACGGACTGAGCGACGCCGCCCGGGCCGTCCCGCCTTCGGAGAACTCCCGATCGCAGGAGGTAGGATTGGCACTCAGGGCGGCAGAGTGCCAGCACCCGGTCGGCGGGAAGGGGAACCCATGGTCACAGAGCGAGGGCTGCAGGTTCTCCGCGCGATCGTGCAGGACTACGTCGAGACGCACGAGCCCGTGGGCAGCCGTTCCATCGTCGACCGCCATTCCTTCGGCGTCTCGGCCGCGACGATCCGCAACGACATGGCGCAGCTGGAGGACGAAGAGCTGATCACGGCTCCGCACACGTCGTCCGGGCGCGTCCCCACGGACAAGGGCTACCGGGTGTTCGTGAATCACCTCGCCCAGCTCCGACCGCTCTCCACCGCGCAGCGCTCGGCCATCGAGTCGTTCCTCGCCGATCCGGCCGACCTCGACGATCTGATGGTCCGTACTGTCCGCGTGCTCACGCAACTCACCGGACAGGTCGCGCTGGCCCAGTACCCGTCGTTCGCGCGGGCCCACGTGACGCACGTCGAACTCGTGACGCTCGCTCCCAACCGGCTCCTCACGGTCCTGGTCACGGACGCCGGCGGGGTATCACAGCGGATCACCGCGCTGCCGGACACGATCGACGAAGCGGACCTCGCGGTGCTGCGCGCTCGACTGTCCGCCCTCATCACCGGGCAGGCGATCGCGGCGGCTTCCGACCGCCTGCAGGCACTCCTCGCCACGGAGGAGGCCCCCCAGGACCGCGTTCTCCGCGCCGTCGCCGGAGTCGTGATCGACGAGCTCGGCGGCTTCCGGCAGGAGCGGCTCGTGATGGCGGGCGCGGCGACCCTGGCGCGACGGGAACAGGACTTCCGCGGCAGCATCCATCCCCTCCTCGAGGCCATCGAGGAGCAGGTCACGCTGCTGCGGCTGATGAGCGAGATGGTGCCGGACGAGCACGGCCTCGCGGCGAGCATCGGCACCGAGAACGCCTCCTTCGGGCTCGGCGAGGCGTCGATCGTGGCCAGCAACTACGCGGCACCCTCGGGGACCGCGCGGGTCGGTGTCATGGGACCGACCCGGATGGACTATCCGAGCAACCTCGCAGCGGCACGGGCGGTCGCCCGCTACCTGTCGCGGATGCTCGACGACGACGAGGCCGGCCGCTGAGGCGGCCCCACGGAAAACACGCGCAGAAAGGCGATTGTGGCGGACCACTACGAGGTTCTCGGGGTGTCCCGGGACGCTTCCACCGACGAGATCAAGAAGGCGTATCGGCGCCTGGCACGGCAGCTCCACCCGGACGTGAACCCGGGCGAGGAGGCCGCAGAGAAGTTCAAGCTGGTCACGCACGCCTACGACGTGCTCAGCGACGAGGAGTCGCGCCGCCGCTACGACATGGGCGGCGGTGACGGCGCGAACAACTTCGGCGGCTTCGGCGGCTTCGGCGACATCTTCGAGACGTTCTTCGGCGCGTCCCAGGGCGGCGGGCGCGGCGCTCGTCCCCGGTCACGACGGGAGCGCGGGCAGGATGCCCTCGTCCGGGTCACACTCGACCTGGGAGACGTGGTCTTCGGTGCGCACCGCGACATCGAGGTGGACACGGCTGTGCTCTGCGAGACCTGTCAGGGCTCGTGCTGCCAGGAGGGCACGTCACCCGTCACCTGCGACATCTGCGGTGGCACCGGCCACGTGCAGCGTCAGGTGCGCAGCCTGCTCGGCAACGTCGTCACCTCTCAGCCCTGCGGCACCTGCGAGGGCTACGGCACGACCATCCCGTACCCCTGCGGCACCTGCGGCGGTCAGGGACGCGTCCGGTCGCGCCGCACGGTGTCCCTCGACATCCCGGCGGGCGTCGAGACCGGCCTGCGGCTGCAGCTCCCGGGTTCCGGCGAGGTCGGACGCGCCGGTGGCCCGAACGGCGACCTGTACGTC
This sequence comes from Microbacterium sp. C-MGS6, assembly GCF_058140415.1. NCBI lineage: Bacteria > Bacillati > Actinomycetota > Actinomycetes > Micrococcales > Microbacteriaceae > Microbacterium > Microbacterium sp. C-MGS6. The sequence continues at coordinate 2,058,067 of NZ_CM176934.1, read as the reverse complement.
GAGGTGACGGTCAACCCGCACCCCGCGTTCAGCCGGGACGGCGACGACCTGCTCGCCACGCTCGAGGTGTCCATGACCGACGCCATCCTGGGCACCGAGACCTCGATCGAGGGGCTCGACGGGGAGGTCGACCTGGAGATCCGCGCGGGCGTGCAGTCCGGCGACGTGCTGACCATCAAGGGACGGGGCATCACGCCGCTGCGCGGCACCCAGCGTGGCGATCTCCGCGTCGGTGTGCAGGTGGTCACCCCCACCAAGCTCGACTCCGCGCAGCGCAAGCTCATCGAGGACTTCGCGAAGAAGAACAAGGCGCCGGGCCCGCAGCTCGCGCAGTTCCAGCAGGGCCTGTTCTCCAAGCTGCGCGACCGGTTCCGTACCCACTGATCGTGGCGCTGCACTTCCTCGTCGAGTCCGCGGGCGACGCCGCGGTGGGCGGTCTCGTGTCACTGACGGGCGCCGAGGCCAAGCATGCGGCCGTCGTCCGGCGGCTGCGCGTCGGCGAGACGGTCACCGTCGGCGACGGTCGAGGCGTCTGGCTGACCGGCGTCGCCGAGGAGGTGTCACCGTCGCGCGTCGATGTCCGGATCGCCGAGCGCGTCGAGCACGAGCCGGCGACTCCGCGTCTCGTGCTCGTGCAGGCGCTCGCGAAGGGCGACCGCGACGAGCTCGCGGTGCAGGCGGCATGTGAACTGGGCGTCGACGAGATCGTGCCGTGGCAGGCGAGCCGGAGTGTGTCGCGCTGGGAGGGGCCGAAGGCGGTGAAGGGACGCGAGCGCTGGGCGACGATCGTCCGCGAGGCGGCCAAGCAGGCGCACCGGACCTGGGTGCCCGAGGTGGCCGCCCCCGAGTCGACCGCACAGCTTGCGGCGCGCGCGGCGACGCAGCGGGTGCTGCTGCTCGACCCGACCGCTCCCGCCCGGCTCTCCACGCTCGTTCCCGACGACCGTGACCTCGTGCTCGTGGTGGGTCCGGAGGGCGGGATCGCTCCGGAGGAGCTCGAGAGGCTCGCGGCGGCCGGCGCTGAGCGCGTCCTGCTCGGCGACACCGTGTTGCGCACCTCCACTGCGGGACCTGCCGCCATCGCCGTGCTCTCGGTGGCCCTCGGCCGCTGGTGACCGGCCGCGGCCCGCGTCCCCCCAGTAAGCTGAGAGCATGAGCGAACCCTCGATCTTCACGCGCATCCTCACCGGGGACATCCCGGGGGAGATCCTGCTCGACACCGGTCGCGTCTTCGCGATCCGCGACATCGATCCACAGGCGCCGCTCCATGTACTCGTCATCCCGAAGACCGAGGAGTACCGCGACGTGACCGCACTCGCAGCCGGGGATCCCGAGCTGCTGGCGGAGATGGTCGCCGCCGCCAAGCGCATCGCCGAGGAGCACGCCAACGGCGAGTACCGCCTCATCTTCAACAACGGCGCGAGTGTCGCGCAGTCCGTCTTCCACGTGCACGCCCATGTGCTCGGCAACCTCGAGGAGAACAAGCTCGTTGGCTTCTGACGATCAGGAAACCGTCACCGAAAGGCTCTACGCCGACGGTGTCGCGATGGTGCAGCTGCTCGGTCCCCAGGACCGGCTGCTGCGGATGCTGGAGCGGGAGCACCGCGACGTGCAGGTGCTCGTCCGCGGCAACGAGATCACGCTCACGGGTGAGCGCGAGGCCGTCGCCAAGGCCAAGAACCTCGTCGACGAGCTGCTCGCGATGACCAAGGCCGGCCACGACCTCGCCCCGAGCGACGTGTCCAGCTCTGCGCGCATGCTCCGCCAGGAGGGTGGCCCGCGTCCCAGCGAGGTGCTGGGCGAGGCGATCCTGTCCACGCGCGGCAAGGTCATCCGGCCGAAGACGCTCGGCCAGAAGGAGTACGTCGACGCGATCGAGGAGAACACGATCGTGTTCGGCATCGGTCCGGCGGGAACGGGCAAGACCTACCTGGCGATGGCGAAGGCCGTCCAGGCGCTGCAGCGCAAGGAGGTCACGCGCATCATCCTCACGCGTCCGGCGGTCGAGGCGGGGGAGCGCCTCGGGTTCCTCCCCGGCACGCTCACCGACAAGATCGATCCGTACCTGCGGCCGCTCTACGACGCGCTCAACGAGATGATGGACCCGGAGATCGTGCCGCGCCTGATGGCGACCGGGACCATCGAGGTCGCGCCGCTGGCGTACATGCGGGGGCGCACGCTCAACGACTCCTTCGTCGTGCTGGACGAGGCGCAGAACACCACGCCCGAGCAGATGAAGATGTTCCTCACCCGTCTCGGGTTCGGGACGAAGATGGTCGTCACCGGCGACATCACCCAGGTCGACCTCCCGCAGGGAGCCTCCGGTCTCCGCCTGGTCACCCGCGTGCTCGACGGCATCGACGACATCCACTTCTCCCGCCTGACCAGCGACGACGTGGTGCGGCACTCGCTGGTCGGTCGCATCGTCGACGCGTACAGCGAGTACGACGAGCGCCGCGTGGCGCAGCGCACCGAGCGCGAACAGGCGCACGAGTTCGCCAACCGTGCCGAGCGACGCGGTGCCCAGCGACCAGGACCACGCGATCGCATGCCGAAACGAGGGCTCTCATGATCGAGATCAACAACGAGTCGGCGATCGATGTCGACGAGACCGTGCTGCAGCGGCTGACCGACTTCAACCTCGCGCAGCTCCACGTCAGCGCGGACGCCGAGGTCGCCATCGTCCTCGTCGACGAAGGGGCCATGGAGGCGCTGCACGTGCAGTGGATGGACGAGCCGGGCCCGACCGACGTCCTCAGCTTCCCGATGGACGAGCTCCGCCCCGGTACCGAGGACCGGCCGACGCCCCCCGGGCTGCTCGGCGACATCGTCCTCTGCCCGCAGGTCGCGGAGACGCAGGCGCAGGCCGCCGGCCACACGCTGATGGACGAGCTCATCCTGCTCACCACGCACGGACTGCTGCACCTTCTCGGCTTCGATCACGCGGAGCCGGATGAGGAGCGGGAGATGTTCGGTCTGCAGAAGCAGCTCATCCAGGGCTTCGCCGCGTCCGAGCGTCGCCGGCGATGACAGAGCTGCTGCTGCTCGTCGCCGCCGTGCTGCTGGTGGCGTTCGGCGGCCTCATGGCCGCGATCGACGCGGCATACGGCGTGACCTCCCGTGCCGGCCTGGCCGACATGGCGACCGAGGGCCGCCGCGCGAAGGCGCTGGAGCGGATCGCCGGCGACCTCGACGCGCACGTCAACGCGGTCGCCTTCATCCGCGTCCTCGCGGAGGTGACGGCTGCCGTGCTCGTCACCGTGGCGTTCACGATCGTCTTCGAGAACATCTGGTGGGCGATGCTCGCCGCCGCCATCCTGATGACCGGCATCACCTTCGTCCTCGTCGGGGCGAGTCCGCGGACCTTCGGGCATCAGCACGCCGAGAGCATGATCCGGGGGAGTGCGAACGTCGTCCGGGGATTGCGCATCATTCTCGGGCCGATCGCCCAGGGCCTCGTCGTCTTGGGCAACCGCGTCACCCCGGGGACCGGACGCAGCTCGTTCTCGAGCGAGGACCAGCTGCTGAGCATGGTCGACGAGGCCGCCTCGAACGACCTCATCGAGGAGGACGACCGCGACCTCATCCACTCGGTGTTCGACTTCACCGACCAGTTCGTCCGCGCGGTGATGGTGCCGCGCACCGAGATGGTCACCGTGGGCGCGGAGGCGACGACCGACGAGGCCATGTCGCTCTTCCTGCACCGCGGCGTGTCCCGGATGCCGGTCGTCGATGATGAGGCCGACGATGTCGTCGGGGTGCTCTACCTCAAGGACCTCGTGCAGTTCGCCTACCGCGACGACAGCGCCTGGCGCGCCGCCTCGATCCGTCCGATCGCTCGGCCCGCCACGTTCGTTCCCGAGTCGATGCGTGCGGAGACGCTGCTGCAGCAGATGAAGCGCGACGCGGTGCACGTGTGTCTCGTAATCGACGAGCACGGCGGCATCTCCGGCCTGGTGACGCTGGAGGACCTCATCGAGGAGCTCGTGGGGGAGATCTCGGACGAGTACGATCAGGTATCCGCCGAGTTCGTCGACCTGGGCGACGGCCGCTATCGCGTGAGCTCCCGGCTCTCGCTGGAGGACGTGGGCGATCTGTTCGGCCTGGAGCTCGAGGACGAGGACGTCGACTCCATCGGCGGTCTGCTCGGCAAGACGCTCGGCCAGGTGCCGCAGCCCGGTGCGACGGCCACCGTCCACGGCCTCGTGCTCACCGGCGGGGCTTCCCGCGGGCGGGGCCGAGGGATCGCGACGGTGTTCGTGGAGCGGGCAGCAGAGCCCGAAGATGTGCAGGATGAAGGAGAACGGCGCGATGACTGAAGACACCCGGAGCGGGTTCGTGACCTTCGTCGGACGGCCGAACGTGGGCAAGTCGACGCTCACCAACGCCCTCGTCGGCGAGAAGATCGCCATCACGAGCGAGAAGCCGCAGACCACGCGTCGAGCGATCCGCGGCATCCTCAACCGCCCGGACGGACAGCTCGTCATCGTCGACACCCCCGGCATCCACAAGCCGCGCACGCTCCTGGGCGAGCGGCTGAACGACCTCGTCGAGCAGGTGCTGGGCGACGTCGATGTGATCGGCTTCTGCGTGCCCGCGACCGAGAAGGTCGGTCCCGGCGATCGCCGCATCGCCGCTTCGCTGGACGGCTACCCGCGCGCGCAGAAGATCGCCATCGTCACGAAGACCGACGCGGCCGGGCGCGATGAGATCACCGAGCGGCTGATGGAGGTGGACTCCCTCCGCGAGGACTGGGCCGCCGTGATCCCGCTGTCGGCGCTGACGCGCGATCAGCTCGAGGTGCTGGCGGACGAGATCCTGCAGCTCATGCCCGAGGGGCCCGCGCTCTACCCCGAGGGGGTCACCACGGACGAGTCGACGGAGGATCGCATCGCCGAGATCATCCGCGAGGCCGCCCTCGACGGCGTGCGCGATGAGCTCCCGCATTCGATCGCCGTCGTGGTCGACGACATCGCCCCGCGCGAGGACAGCGACCTCACCGACGTGCACGCCTCCATCGTGGTCGAGCGGGACAGCCAGAAGGCCATCATCATCGGCCACAAGGGCAAGCGCCTCCGCGACGTGGGTGCCCGCTCCCGCGCGGGGATCGAGGAGCTGCTCGGGACCCGCGTGTTCCTCGGGCTCCACGTCAAGGTCGCGAAGGAGTGGCAGCGCGATCCCAAGCAGCTCGGCCGGCTCGGGTTCTGACATGCAGGCCCGCAGGACGTCGGAGGCGGCGGGCAGACCGCCGACCCCACCGACATGATCGGCCGCGGCGAAGACCCGAGCTCGCTGCGGGACCAGATCTTCACACGAGTGTTCGACGAGCACTGGGCGACGGTGCGCCACCATATCGAGGGCGTCGTCCCCGACGACGACGAGGTGAGCGAGATCGTGTCGGAGGTCTTCCTCGCGGCGTGGTCGCGACTCCGACCGACACGGCCCCCGGGGAGGGTCTGGCTGCTCCGTGAGACCGACCGTCGGTTGCGCGCGCGGTCCCGGCGCTCATCCACCGCCCACGGGGCGATCGACGCCGTGCACTCAGGGCTCTCCGGCGACCCCGAGACCCTCGGCGGATTCGGACGCAGCGAAGTGCTCAGGGCTTTGGGTGTCCTCACTCCGCTGCAACGGCGTATCATCATGCTCACGTACTGGGATGGACTCGCGGTGGGGGAGATCGCGGAGCTGCTGCGCACTTCTGAGTCCCGGGTACGGAAGACGTTGGCTCGTGCCGAGGATCGGCTGCGAGAGACGCTGGGACTGGAGGGGACGGGGAATGCGTGATGAGTGACAATGCTCTGCTCGAGCGCGTGCTCGTCGAGGCCGATCCCGCGCGCACCCCGAGGGACGCCCCTCCGGACGCGCGCGCCATCGCCGCGCGTGATCGCATCATCCGATCTGCTCGTGCGCCGCGACGACGGCGTGCGAGGACGATCGGCTGGGCAGCGGGCCTCACGGCCGTCGCGGCGTCCGCCGCGGTGGCTTTCGGCGTCCTCCTCCCGCAAGGAGCCGCCGTCGCGGGAGCGCCGTCTCCGCTCGTGTTCGAGGCGGCCGGCTCGCTGAGCGATACGGTGGCCGCGGCGGAGGCGGACCTCGAGGTCTTCAGTCCACCGGCGGAACCCGAGCGCTCGACGCGCACGGCGTTCTGGTCGTACAACGTCGAGGTCGACACCGAACGGGCCGAGGTCGTTCCGCAGTTCGCGACCTTCACCTGGGAGGAAGACCTCTCGGGAGAGGCCGTCGCCATCAACGGTGAGCCGTATGCGCCGACGGATGCGGTGGCGAACGGACAGGCCGAGGTGAAGAGCACGGGCGAGGTGGCATCCCGCGTCGTCCTCGCTCCGGGCGAGTTCGTCACTCCTGTCGTCGACGTCCCGGGCGATTCCGCCGCGGACGTGCGGGCGCTGCTGGTCGCCTTCGACATGCCCGAGCAGCCGACCGCGTTCGAGGCGGTCACGGCGATCACCTCCGTCTTCGGGCAGTGGACGCTGACGAACGCGCAGCACGCCGAGTTGCTGACTCTGATCGAGGAGTCCGGGGGCGCGGAGGCTCTGGGGACGACGAACGATCGCCTCGGCCGCCCGGTCGCCGGGATCCGTGTCATCTCCGCGGACGGCGTCGTCCGTGACGACGTGCTCGTATCGCTCGACACCGGCCGCATCGTGGGTCTCGAACGGACGGTACTCAAGGACGACGGGGTGTTCCCCGCGGGGGCGATCGTCGACTACCGGATGTGGGACATCGACGAGGAGATGCTGCGATGACACGGCTGCGCATCGCCGTCGTGGTCGGACTGGCGCTGGTGCTGACCGGAGCAGGCGGTCCCGTCGCCGCGGCCACCGCTGAGGAGCCGACGCTCGACCCGTTGATGGTGCGTATCCTCGAGGAGGTGCCCGGTGGCGTGGTGATCGACGCCGGCAGCGCCGTCTGGCCGAAGCTCGACATGGAGTACACCTCGAACACCGGGACCGTCCGCACGATGGCGCGTGCAGTCGGGAACTGTGCGACCGGTCGCATCTGCGCGTACCGGGAGCTCAATCGCGTCGGCGCCATGCTGAGCTGGGGAAGCTGTACGACCATCGCGATCCCTTCCTCCTTCGCGACGAAGTCGGCGGCGAACGCCCGCACCTCCGGTTACATGCAGGTCCGGAACGGGAGCACGGTCCTGGCGACGGTCTCCGCCAACGCGTGGAGCAACGTCTCCGGCACCGCGACCAACATCCGCTGTTTCCTCTGACGGCAGGACGGCTGACCATGGCGACGCACTGGGTGGCGACGGCGGCGGGGTCTCCCGAGTCGTGGGAGTTCGAGGAGTACGAGCCCGCAGCGCCGGGAAAGGGCGAGGTCACGATCCGCGTCCGGGCCGCCGGTGTGAATCCGGCCGACGCGAAGCATGTCGCGGCCCCCCGACCGGGGCTCGAGTTCCCCGTGCCCGTCGGATACGAGGTCTCGGGTGAGCTCGCGGCGATCGGCCCTGCGACCCGCATCGGTTCCGGTGAGGCCGAGGTCGGCGATGAGGTCGTGGCGTTCCGCGTGCGGGGCGGTTACGCGACCGAGGTCACGGTGCCCGCGGCGAAGGTGTTCGCGAAGCCGTCCACGCTCACCCACCCGGAAGCGGCCAACCTTCTGCTCGTCGGCACGACGGCCGCGGAGATGCTCGCCGTCACCGGGGCGTCGCCGGGGGAGACGGTTTTGCTGCACGGGGCGTCGGGCGCGGTCGGTGTCAGCGTGCTGCAGCAGGCGCGGCTCCGGAACGTCCGGGTCATCGGCACCGCCAGCCCCGAACGCTTCGACGAGGTGCGGCGTTTCGGCGGGGTCCCGGTGGCCTACGGACGGGGCCTCGCTGATCGGGTACGAGCGCTGGCCGACGGACCGATCGCCGCGGCTCTGGATGCGGTGGGCACCGACGAGGCGATCGACGTGTCCCTCGCCCTGGTGTCCGATCGCCGCCGCATCGTCACGATCGCGAACTTCGCGCGGGCATCGGCCGACGGGTTCCTCGCGATCGCGGGGTCGATGCCGGACAGTGCACGATTCCGCGACGAGGTGCGCAGCGAACTCGTCGCCCTGGCGCAGAACGGCGACCTGGTGGTTCCGCTCGCGCGCACGTTCCCGCTCACCGAGGCGCCGGCCGCGCACCGGCTCCTCGCCACAGGGCACCCGGGCGGCAAGCTCGCGCTGGTCACCGACGCCTAGTCGATCTCGCGGAGCGCGGACGTGACGATGACCACGTCCTCGCCGTACTCGGCGTCGACCGCGTCCTGCAGCGTCCCGTCATCCCAGACGACCTGGAGCCACACGTAGCCGCGGTCCGTCGACACGGCGAGCGCGTCCGCGCCGAGGCGTCCGGCGATGTCGTTCTGCACGCGGTCGAGCTCATCCGCCGTGCTCGCGCCGTCCGCGCCGTCGGTCGGATCCTCCGGAGCCATCGGATCGTGGAGCGCGAGGAGGGCGGGCGGTGCGGTCACCGTGAACCGCTCGCCGTCCCAGGTGCCGGTGACCGCGTACGCCCCCCAGCGCGTCTCCCCGGACGCCTCGCTGCCGTCCACACCGTCCCAGCTCCACTCGTCGAGCGCGACTCCGTCGCACTGCGGCGGATACGACTCGCGGATCGCACCGAGACACAGCCGGACCTCCCCGGATTCGTCGAGGACCGTTCCCGTGGCGACCACGGTCCCCTCCGGCGGCGCGGGCTCCGCCTCTTCCAGGCGGGAGTCCGACGGGACCGTCGTGCTGGTCGGCGGCGACGATGCTCCTGGGCTCGCGGCGCAGCCGGCCAGCAGCAACAGCGCCGACACGACGCCGACGGCGAGGAGGGGACGGTCGCGGAAGGTGCTCATACCGACCAGTGTCGCGCGCACTCGCATCGTCTCGGGGCGTCGAAACACCTGCGGCTTCCCTGCTAGCATGACCACATGCCTTTCGGCGGTCTGCTTCTTCTTAGCTGCCGCGACGAGTCCTAAAGCTAGGGCCTTCCTCGTCGCGGCGCTTGTGTTGGCCCGTTCATCTTGACGAAGAGAAGAAGCCCCATCATGCAGAACACTCAGCGCCCGTCCGCGATGCCGATCCACAAGTACCGGCCGTTCCACGAGCAGATCACCGTCCACCTGCCTGATCGCACGTGGCCCGACGCCCGCATCACCGAGGCCCCCCGCTGGTGCGCGGTCGACCTCCGCGACGGCAACCAGGCCCTCATCGACCCGATGTCACCCGAGCGCAAGCGCGTCATGTTCGAGCTGCTCGTGAGCATGGGCTACAAGGAGATCGAGGTCGGCTTCCCGTCGGCGAGCCAGACCGACTTCGACTTCGTGCGCCAGCTCATCGAGGAGAACGTCATCCCGGACGACGTCACGATCCAGGTCCTGACGCAGGCGCGCGAGCACCTGATCGCTCGCACCTACGAGGCGATCGCGGGAGCCAAGCAGGCCATCGTGCACCTCTACAACTCCACGAGCGTGTTGCAGCGCGAGGTGGTCTTCCGCACCGACAAGCAGGGCATCATCGACATCGCGCTCGAGGGCGCTCGGCTGTGCCGCCAGTTCGAGAAGACCATCCCCGACACGCAGGTGTACTACGAGTACTCCCCGGAGAGCTACACCGGCACCGAGCTGGAGTTCGCGGTCGACGTCTGCAACCAGGTCATCGAGATCTTCGAGCCCACGCCGGACCGCAAGGTGATCATCAACCTCCCCGCGACGGTGGAGATGGCGACGCCGAACATCTACGCCGACTCGATCGAGTGGATGAGCCGTCACCTCGCCCACCGCGAGAACGTCATCCTGTCGCTGCACCCGCACAACGACCGCGGCACCGCGATCGCCGCGGCGGAGCTGGGCTACATGGCCGGCGCCGACCGTATCGAGGGCTGCCTGTTCGGCAACGGCGAGCGCACCGGCAACGTCGACCTCGTCGCGCTGGGCATCAACATGTTCACTCAGGGCATCGACCCGCAGATCGACTTCAGCGACATCGATCAGGTCAAGCGGACGGTCGAGTACTGCAACCAGCTGCCGGTGCCGGAGCGCAGCCCGTGGGCCGGCGACCTCGTCTTCACCGCGTTCAGCGGTTCGCACCAGGACGCCATCAAGAAGGGCTTCGAGGCCATGGCCGCCAAGGCCGAGGCGCAGGGCGTGACGGTCGACGAGATCGAGTGGGCCGTGCCGTACCTGCCCGTCGACCCGAAGGACCTCGGCCGCTCGTACGAGGCCGTCATCCGCGTGAACTCCCAGTCGGGCAAGGGCGGGGTCGCGTACCTGCTCAAGTCCGATCACGCGATCGACCTGCCGCGCAAGCTCCAGATCGAGTTCTCCGGGGTCGTGCAGGCCAAGACGGATGCCGAGGGCGGAGAGGTCACCAGCGAGCAGATCTGGTCGATCTTCACGGACGAATACCTGCCCGCCGCCGACACCGAGGCCAAGTGGGGGCGGTTCGAGCTGCTCGCCACGCAGACCAGGAGCGACATGTCCGGTGACGTGGTGCTCGATGTCGTGCTGCGGGACGACGACCAGGAGGTCTCCGTCTCCGGCAACGGCAACGGTCCGGTCGCGGCGTTCGTCGAGGTGCTCCGGGGTCAGGGGTTCGACATCACGGTCTATGACTACGTCGAGCACGCTCTCAGCGCCGGCGGCGACGCGCAGGCCGCGGCCTACGTCGAGCTGCAGGTCGGCGACCAGCGCCTGTGGGGAGTCGGCATCGACGGCGACATCTCGACCGCGTCGCTCAAGGCGATCGTGTCCGGCGTGAACCGCTCGATCCGCAGCCGTCAGCAGGAGCTGGCCGCCGTCTGATCTTCCTTCGAATCGCGCGATTGGTCGTATCCGGCCGCCGGATGGGACCATTCGCGCGATTCGAAGGAGGGGGTCAGTCCATCCACTGCACCAGCTGCCAGATGAGGCCGTTGGGATCGGCGAACTGGCAGTAGCGTTCGCCCCATGGCTCGGTCTCGGGAGCGGTGACCACCCGCGCACCCGCGGCGGCGATGCGGGCGAACTCCCGGTCGATCTCGTCGACGACGAAGACGATCAGGGTGCCTTGACCGGCGGATCCGGCGATCTCCTCCGGACGGAACGTCGTGAGCCCGGTCTCGAGGAAGATGACGTTCGGGACGGGTCCCGGGTGCTGCAACGAGACGAAGCCCTCCGCGGACATCGCCTCCTCGAAGCCGAAATGCGTCATGGCGAAGGCGGCGGAGGCCGCCACGTCGGGGACGTTGAGCGAGAGGGCGGTCTGAGTGATGTTCACGATGCTCCATTCCAAAAGTCTGTACAGCGTACAGGGTTAAGTCCGGAGCGGTCTAGGCTATTCCCGATGACCAGGAATCTCGTCGATCTGCTCTGGCGGCACAGCCCCGCGGCTCCCGTGGCTCGGCAGCGCGGTCCGAAGGCGCGCCACTCGACGGATGACGTCGTGGATCGTGCCGTGGCGCTGGCTGACGCCGAGGGCCTCGGCGCGGTGACGATCCGGTCTCTCGCGCAGTGTCTCGAGCTGACTCCGATGTCGATCTACACGCACGTCAACAGCCGCGCCGACCTGCTCGTCCTGATGGCGGATGCGATGCACGCCAGGATGCCCACCGAGCCTGCGCAGGCGTCCGGGTGGCGCGCGGAGGTCCGGGCGGTCGCCGAGGACAACCTGCGCCTCCTCCGGGCTCACCCCTGGCTCATCGACATCCACGACCCGCGGGTCGCGCTCGGCCCTGGAACCATCGCCAAGTACGACCGGGAACTCCACGCCTTCGACGGCCTCGGCTTCACCGCCGTGGATCGTGATGCGGCGCTGAGCTTCGTGCTCGACTTCACTCTCTCCGCGGCAGCACGCATGCGGGAGGAGGAGAGCGCGGATTCGTTCGCGGCCTCGTGGGCAGAGGCCGCACCGCGTCTGGCGGCCTATCTCGGTGACGCGATGCCGCTCGCCCGGTCAGTGGGTCAGGCTGCCGGGGAGTCGATGGGCGCCCCCTACGACGCTCGAGCAGCCTGGGACTTCGGTCTCGCGCGCGTGATCGACGGGCTCGCCGGCACCTGACCCTCCTTCGAATCGCGCGATTGGTCGTATCCGGCTGCGGGATGGAGCCAATCGCGCGACTCGAAGTCAGTCCTGGGGCTTCACGATCGCGATGGCGCCGGTCTCCGCGGCGACCTTGCGGCGGTACAGACGGCGCTGCTCCGGAAGCGAGACGTCGAACGTCACGGCGAGGATGCGGATCACAGCCGTCACGACGATGCCGATGACCGCCGCGAGCGGGATCGGCATGCCGACCGCGTTCGCGACGACGATGAACGTGCAGCCGGCCGCGGCGGCCACCGCGTACAGGGAGCCGACGTGCATGATGGCGGTCGGCAGCCCCATGAGCATGTCGCGGAGGACGCTCCCGCCGACCGCGGCGCACACGCCGATGAAGACCGCGGGTACTTCGGGGATGCCGAAGGCGAGGGCCTTGCTCGTTCCGAAGGCGCCGAACATGCCGATCACCACGGCGTCGAGCACGACGATCGCGGTGTTGAGTCGCGTGAAGAGTCCGGCCAGCAGCATGCCGAGCAGCGCGGCACCCGCGGCCGTGACCAGATACCACTGGTTCTGCAGCGTCGCGGGAGTCTGTCCGAGCAGGATGTCGCGGATGAGACCGCCACCCATGCCGATCATGATCCCGATGATCGCGACGCCCAGCCAGTCGAGCCGACGCTGCCCTTGGAACCCGGCGGCGAACATCGCGCCCTGCACTCCGCCGAGGCCGACGCCGAGGAGGTCCGCCCACAGCGGAATGGTGAAGAGCGGTTCGGTCACGCGTCCATTGTCGCGCACGGAGGATAATCGAAGGGTGCCCACCTACCGAGACGAAGCGGTGATCCTGCGCACCCACAAACTGGGGGAGGCGGATCGCATCGTCACGATGCTGTCCCGGCGGCACGGAAAGGTGCGCGCGGTCGCGAAGGGTGTGCGTCGCACCTCGTCGAAGTTCGGCTCCCGCCTCGAGCCGTTCATGGTCGCGGACGTGCAGCTCTACGAAGGCCGCTCGCTCGACATCGTGCAGCAGGCCGAGTCGCTCGGGGCTTATGGCACGGACATCGCCGCTCATTACGACCGGTTCACCGCCGCGAACGCCATGGTCGAGACGGCGGATCGGCTCAGCGACGCCGAGGCCACCCCGGAGCAGTACCTCCTGCTCGTCGGCGGGCTGCGGGCGCTGTCCCGCGGCGAGCACGCCCCGCGCAGCATCCTCGACTCGTACCTGCTGCGGGTCATGTCCCTCTCCGGGTGGGCGCCGTCCCTCGAGGACTGCGCGCGCTGCGGAGCCCCGGGGCCGCACTCCGTCTTCGTCGCGCAGCTCGGCGGCCTGGTCTGCCGTGCCGACGCGCCCGCCGGGAGCCCCCGGATCGCCGAGAAGACCCTGACGCTGCTGCGCGCGCTGATCCGCGGGGACTGGGACCTCATCGACGCCGCCCCGCACGCCGACACGGCGGCTGCATCCGGCCTCGTCGCGGCGTATGCCCAGTGGCACCTGGAGCGCGGCATCCGCTCGCTCGCGCACGTCTCGTCCACCCCCGGAGAAGGAGCACGGTGAGCCCGAAGCCCTACACGCACAAGGACGCGGTGCCCTACCGGCCGATCGACTGGACGGGCGTGTATCCGCCCGCGTTCCCCGCCGTCCCGGAGCACGTCGCCATCGTCATGGACGGCAACGGCCGCTGGGCGAACCGCCGGGGGCTCAACCGCATCGAGGGGCACAAGGCAGGGGAGGAGGTGCTGCTGGACGTCGTCGCCGGCGCGATCCAGGCCGGCGTGAAGCACCTCTCCGTCTATGCGTTCTCCACCGAGAACTGGGCTCGTTCGCCGGAGGAGGTCCGCTTCCTCATGGGCTACAACCGCGATGTGCTGCACCGCCGTCGCGATCAGCTCAACGAGTGGGGCGTGCGGGTCCGGTGGGCCGGGCGCAAGCCGCGCCTGTGGGGCAGCGTCATCAAGGAGCTGCAGTATGCCGAGCAGCTCACCCGCGACAACGACGTGCTCACCCTCACCATGTGCGTCAACTACGGCGGACGGATCGAGCTTGTCGACGCGATGCGGGCGATCGCGGCCGATGTCGCGGCCGGGCGGGTGAAGCCGAACGCGATCAGCGAGAAGATGATCCGCCGGCACCTGTACGTGCCGGACATGCCGGACGTGGACCTGTTCCTGCGCAGCTCGGGGGAGCAGCGCACCTCGAACTTCCTGCTGTGGCAGTCGGCCTACGCCGAGATGGTGTTCCTCGACACGCTGTGGCCGGACTTCTCCCGCGAGGAGCTCTGGCGTGCGATCGGGGTCTACCTCTCCCGCGACCGTCGCTTCGGCGGCGCAGTGGACACCCCGACGTCGGCCTGAGCCCGCAGCCAGCGCTCCGTCTCGCGCGGATGCGTCAGCCGCACGATCGTGAGATGCGGGAAGCGCTCCTGCACCTGGGGGAAGCGCTCGGTCCATTTGTGGAGCGTCGCGGTCTGCCACGCCAGGATGCTCTCCTCCGGCGTGCTCCCCAGCATCCGCCAGATCGGCTTCTCGACGTTCCCGTTCCACATCCGGGTGCGGAGGATGCTGCGGCTGAGGGTGCGTCGGAGCAGACGCGACCGCACCACGCGGTACGGGTAGTCGAGCCAGACCGCGAGCTGCGCCCTCGGAGTCAGGATCTCGTCGGTGCCCTTGCTCGTGTACTGCCACTCGGTCACCCAGCGCTCGTCCGCCGCGAAGGCGCGCACGTCGTCGAGGAACTCCGCCCGCGGGGTCCACTCCGGACCGTGGAACAGGCCGTCGATCTCCACGTGCCGCAGCTCCCAGAGCGCGGCGAGTCGCCGGGAGAGTGTCGTCTTCCCCGAGCCGGTGACACCGGCGACGAGCACGCGCTCGGGCCGGAAGGGAAGCGGATCATCGGCGGAGAGCATCCGAGGATTCTACTGACGGAATACGTCGGACGCGCGGGCGGTTGACCATCGTGTGACTGAACCCATTTCCATCGACATCTGGTCCGACATCGCCTGCCCCTGGTGCTACATCGGCAAGCGCAACCTCGAGAAGGGTCTCGAAGCCGTCGCGGCCGATGAGGATGCTCCGCAGGTCACCGTCACCTTCCACTCGTTCGAGCTCTCGCCCGACACCCCCGTCGACTTCGACGGCGACGAGATCGACTTCCTCTCCGGTCACAAGGGCATGCCGCGCACGCAGGTCGAGCAGATGCTGGCCAACGTCACGAACGTCGCCGCGAACGCGGGCCTGCAGTACCGGTTCGACCTGCTGCAGCACACGAACACCGTGAAGGCGCACGAGCTGCTGCACTTCGCGAAGGCCGAGGGGCGCCAGCACGAGATGGAGGAGCGGCTCATGTCCGCGTACTTCACCGAGGGCAAGCATGTGGGGCGCATCGACGACCTCGTGGCCCTCGCGGCCGAGGTCGGCCTCGATGCCGATCGCGCCCGCGCCGCGCTCGAGAGCGAGCAGTACCTCGCCGATGTCCGCCAGGACCAGGCGCAGGCTCGCGCGTACGGGATCCAGGGCGTGCCGTTCTTCGTGGTCGACGGTCAGTACGGCATCAGCGGCGCGCAGCCGCCTGCGGCGTTCGAGAACGTCATCCGCGACCTCTGGGCGCAGCGGAGCGCTGCCGTCGAGGCCTGACCCGCTCCGGCAGGCGACGGCGGGGACCCCGGGTCGGGGGTCCCCGCCGTTTCGCCGCCTGGCCTCAGATGCGCTGCTGGCGGGGGCCGAGGGGCAGCGGCTTCATCGGCTGATCGTTCGCGGTCAGGTCGATGCCCAGGTCCCTGGCGTAGACGACCCTTGTGGTGATCGCGACGTCCTCGCCGGTCTCCTTCAGCTCGAAGACCCGGCCCCCACGCATGCGGTTGCGCTCGGCGCCGGAGAGGCCGTACGCGCCGAAGCCGGTTCCCGGGGCGTATCCGAGCATCACGCCGTAGTAGTCGCCGACGTAGTCGTTGATGTGATCGTGTCCGACGAACACGCCCTTCACGTCGCCGCGCTCGAGGATCGCGTTGAACATCCCCGAGTTGAACGGACCGGGGCATTCGTCCTCGTTGCGCTCCCCGACGATGCCGTGACGGGCCTTGCCGCGCGCGGCGTCGGCCGCCGTGCGGGTGTCGACGCCACCCCACCACATGAAGCGGTGCTCCCACAGCGCGATGTGCAGGAACATGAGCCCGGGGACCTTGCGGCCGCGGCGCTGCTCCAGACGCTGTGACTGCTCGCGGTACCACGCCACCTGGTCCATGCGCAGCCAATCCCACGCGGGGTAGCCGGCGAAGTCCTGGCCGTCGATGGCATCCGGCGCGTATCGGCCCGAGTCCATCAGCCAGAGCGCGAACGCCTCCCGGTTCTTCTTCGCAGCGGAGCCGATCGTGACGATCGTGTTGCTCGTGCCCGTCACGCCGCGGGTGTTCTCGGCGTTCACGTTGTACTCGTACGAGCGGTAGATCTTCAGCATCCCCGCTTCATCGACACCGGACTGCGGCAGCGAGTCCTCGTCGTGGTTGCCATAGGTCACCGCCCATGGGATGCGGCGGGACTCCATCGGCATGACGACGTTGTTGATCGCCTGCTTCACGGCCAGCCGCGTCTCGCACCCGCCGGTGATCACGTCGCCGTTGATGACCACGAAGTCCGGCTTCTCCTGGTCGAGCACCTTCTCCATCAGCTCGACGGTGCGGCGGTCGGTGAGCTCGTCGTCCTGCGTGTCGTTGAACTGCACGACCTTGAAGGTGCCGTCGGCGCGGAACCGCAGGTTCCGCCGCTGTCCGGTGCCGGGCGAGGCGGGAACCGTCGCCGCTGCGGCGGGCGCGGTGCCGAGGGGGAGGGTGGTGCCGAGTGCACCGAGTGCTCCCGCGGTGAGGACGGTTCGCCGGCTGATCGGCAGTCGGTCGGGCATGCGTGGTCTCCTTCGTCTTCGGGCGGATATCGCCGCGGCGAGACTAGGGACATCAGATGTCGACGGGGAGGCCGGAAGGTGAACGCGGCCCGTCTCCGTGGCGCCGCGGGAGCGGTGCCCACGTGACGTGGAGGTGAACGACCGGACTCAGCGGGGGAGAGCGGCCTCGATCGCCTCGACGATCTCCGGCGCATCGGGCTTCTGCTTGGGACGGAAGCGCAGCACGTCGCCGTCCGGCAGCACGAGGAACTTCTCGAAGTTCCACTCGACGCGGCCGGCCTTGCCACCCGCGTCCGGCGTCTCCTTGAGTGCCTTGTAGAGCTCCGCGGCGTTCTTGCCGTTGACCTTGACCTTGTCGTTCACCGGGAAGGAGACGCCGTAGGTCGTGGAGCAGAACTCGAGGATCTCGTCGACCGAACCGGGCTCCTGACCGAAGAACTGGTTGCAGGGGAACCCCACCACCGTGAAGCCGCGGTCGCCGAATCGGCGCTGCAGCTCCTCCAGCTGCTCGTACTGCGGGGTGAGGCCGCACTTGGAGGCCACGTTCACCACGAGCACCACATCGGCACCCAGATCGTCCAGAGTCTTCTCCTGCCCCTGGGCGTCGGTGAAGGGGATGGAACGGAGCGCGGAATCGGTCATATGCACAGCTTAGGTCGCCGCATCCCCACCGGCTCCGGGTCTGGGAGAATGGACACGCCATGACTGTCGCCACCGCCCCCGCCCGCCCGCTCCGCATCGGCCCGATCGACCTCGACGTGCCGGTCGTCCTCGCGCCGATGGCCGGGATCACGAACACGGCGTTCCGGCGCCTGTGCCGGGAGTACGGGGCCGGCCTGTACGTCAGCGAGATGATCACGTCGCGCGCCCTCGTCGAGCGCAACGAGACCACCATGCGGCTGATCCGGCACCACGAGTCGGAGACGCCGCGCTCGATCCAGCTCTACGGCGTCGACCCGAAGACCATCGCCGAGGCCGTCCGCATCATCGTCGCGGAAGACCACGCCGACCACATCGACCTCAACTTCGGCTGCCCGGTCCCCAAGGTGACCAGGAAGGGCGGCGGGGCGGCCCTGCCGTGGAAGTCGAAGCTCTTCGCGGACATCGTCGATCAGGCGGTGAAGGCCGCCGGCGACATCCCGCTCACGGTGAAGATGCGCAAGGGCATCGACCGCGACCACCTCACCTTCCTCGACGCCGGCCGCGCCGCAGAGGATGCCGGGGCCGCAGCCGTCGCCCTGCACGCGCGCACCGCGAGCGAGTTCTACTCCGGACACGCCGACTGGAGTGCGATCGGCGAGCTCAAGCAGGCGGTGACCAGCATCCCCGTGCTCGGCAACGGCGACATCTGGTCGGCCGAGGACGCCGTGCGGATGATGGCGGAGACCGACTGCGACGGCGTGGTCGTCGGCCGCGGATGCCTCGGACGGCCGTGGCTGTTCGGGCAGCTCGCCCTCGCCTTCGGCGGAGAGGGCAAGACGGTCGATGCGACCCTCGGCTTCGTCGCCGACGCCTTCCGCCGGCACGCGGAGCTGCTCGTCGAGTTCTTCGAGGACGAGGACCGCGGCTGCCGCGACATCCGCAAGCACGTCTCCTGGTACTTCAAGGGCTACCCGGTCGGCGGCGACATCCGGACGGGTCTGGCGACTGCGTCGAGCCTGCAGGAGATCGACGACCTCCTCGGACGGCTCGACCGTGCGGCACCGTACCCTGGTGCGGACGCCGAAGGGCAGCGCGGACGCGCGGGGCACCCGAAGAGGACCGCTCTTCCGGAGAAGTGGCTGGAGTCGCGCGAGCTCGCCTCGTCGGCCTCGGAGATGATGCGTGGAGCGGAGATCGAGAACAGTGGCGGATGACCCCCGGGTCGGCGCACGCGCCGACGGCTATGACGCGCGCGACGCGGAGCGCTTCTTCGCGGAGACCCATCGCTCCGAGCGGGACGATTTCGCCCGCGACCGTGCCCGGGTGCTGCACTCGGCCGCGCTGCGACGGCTCGCCGCGAAGACCCAGGTGCTCAGCCCCGCCAGCACGGCCGACTTCGCCCGCAACCGCCTGACGCACTCGCTCGAGGTCGCCCAGGTCGGCCGGGAGCTCGCCGCCGCCCTCGGGGTCTCGGCGGACGTGGTCGACACCGCGTGCCTGAGCCACGACCTCGGTCACCCGCCGTTCGGGCACAACGGCGAGCGGGCGCTGAACGAATGGGCTGAGGCCATCGGCGGCTTCGAGGGCAACGCCCAATCGCTGCGCATCCTCACGCGTCTGGAGGCGAAGGTGCTCGACGGGGGCGGCTCCTCCGTCGGTCTGAACCTCACGCGGGCGACGCTCGACGCGACCTGCAAGTACCCGTGGACGGTCGACAGTCCCGTCCCCGACCCGGGGGGCCGGCTCAAGTTCGGCGTGTACCCGGAGGACGAGGCCGTGTTCCGCTGGATGCGCGACGGAGCGCCGGGGCGGCTGCGCTGCATCGAGGCCGAGATCATGGACCTCTCCGACGACATCGCCTATTCGGTGCACGACTTCGAGGACGCGATCGTCAACGGCTACGTCGACGTCGCGCAGCTCGCCGATCCCGCTGCCCACGAGGCCCTGCTCAGCCGGATCCAGCAGTGGGTCGGTTACGACTTCACGCGTGATGAGCTCGCCGATGCGCTCTACCGGCTCGCCTCGCAGCCGATGTGGCTGGCGTCCTTCGACCGCTCCCGACAGGATCTCGCGCGGCTCAAGAACCTCACCAGCGACCTCATCGGCCGGTTCGCACGGGCGGCGGTCTCCGCCACGCGCGAGGCGTTCGGAGGCACGCGGCTGGTCCGCTACAACGCGCATGTCATCGTGCCGCGCGTGGTCGAGGTCGAGATCGCGGTGCTCAAGGGGATCATGGGTCAGGCGATCGTCACGATCGACGCCAGGAAGGGTGTCTACAAGGAGCAGCGGCGGGTCCTCAAGCGGCTGGCCGACGCCCTGTGGTCCACCGACACCCTGTGGTCTGCCGGCGCCGACGTGCTGGAGCCGGCGTTCGCTGCCGACTTCGTCGCGGCGGAGAGCGATGCGGAGCGGGCGCGGGTGGTCGTCGATCAGATCGCGAGCCTGACCGATCAGAGCGCGATCGACTGGCACAACCGGCTGGTCGGGGAGATCGACCCGGCGGAGGTCGGCATCTGGACGCCGCGTCATGCGCGCCCTGGCGCGCGCACGCCCGTCGAGAGGCGGCCCGTCGCAGAAGGCGCGCGCTGATGCCCCGCATCCGTCAGGCCGACGTCGACGAGGTCAAGGCCCGCACCAACATCGCCGACATCGTGGGGGAGCGAGTCGCGCTCAAATCCGCGGGCGTCGGCTCCCTCAAGGGCCTGTGCCCGTTCCACGACGAGAAGAGCCCCAGCTTCCACGTCCGGCAGCAGGTCGGTTACTACCACTGCTTCGGGTGCGGGGAGTCGGGCGACGTCTACTCCTTCCTCCGAGCGATGGATCACGTCAGCTTCACGGAGGCGGTCGAGCGGCTCGCGGGCCGCATCGGCTACACGCTCCACTATGAGGACGGGGGTGCGGCGCCGGAGACGAGCGGCCGCAGCCGGCTCTACGCGGCGAACACGGCCGCCGCGGAGTTCTTCCGCTCCCAGCTGCTGTCGCCCGATGCCGAGGCCGCCCGCCGATTCCTCGGGGAGCGCGGTTTCGACGCGGGCGCGGCGGCGCACTTCGGCGTCGGCTTCGCCCCGCGGGGCTGGGACGGCATGCTCAAGACGCTGACCTCCCAGGGATTCACGCGGGAGGAGCTGAGCACCGCGGGCCTCGTCTCGACGGGACAGCGCGGCGTGTACGACCGGTTCCGGGGGCGCCTGGTGTGGCCGATCCGGGATGTGTCGGGGCAGACGATCGGCTTCGGCGCCCGCAAGCTCTTCGACGACGATCAGGGCCCCAAGTACCTCAACACCCCCGAGACACCGATCTACAAGAAGGCCCAGGTCCTCTACGGGCTCGACCTCGCCAAGCGCGACATCGCGCGCGGCGACCCCCGTCGGGTCGTCGTCGTCGAGGGGTACACCGACGTGATGGCCTGTCACCTCGCGGGCCTGACGACCGCGGTCGCGACCTGTGGGACGGCGTTCGGCGCCGAGCACATCAAGGTGCTCCGGCGGGTGATGGGCGATGACAACGCGTCCGGTGAGGTCGTGTTCACGTTCGACGGCGACGAGGCGGGACAGAAGGCCGCACTGCGGGCGTTCACGGAAGACGACAAGTTCAACGCCCAGACCTTCGTCGCGGTCGCGCCCGACGGCCTCGATCCGTGCGACCTCCGGCTGCAGCGCGGCGACGCGGCGGTGCGCGGCCTCATGGACGCGAAGCAGCCCATGTTCGAGTTCGCGATCGACCGCAAGCTCGCCGGCTTCGATCTCGCCACCGTCGAGGGCAGGGTCGGTGCTCTCCGTGCCGCGGCCCCCATCGTCGCGGAGATCCGCGACCGGCTGCTGCGCCCCGGGTACGAGCGGGTGCTGGCGCGCCGGCTCGGCATGGATCCGACCGAGGTGCACGGGGAGGTGGAGCGTGCCGCCCGTGGGGCGCAGTCCGCCGCGCCCCAGACGCGCCGAGAGAGCACGCCGCGGGTCGACCCGTCCACGGGCGCTCCCGTGGTCGCTGCGGTCACACTGGCCAGCCTGCCCCGCTCACCCGACGTCGCCGTGGAGCGCGACGCGCTCATGGGGGCTCTGCAGTACGGACACCAGGTCGATGCGGCGCTGCTGACCCGGGCTCTCGCCGAGCCGTTCCGCACACCCGGCCTCGACGCGGTGCGCGAGGCGGTCGCGGCCGCGCCCGACCGCAGCCGCCCCGGATGGGTGACGGACGCGGTGAACAGTGTGCGCGAGCCCTACCGCTCCCTCGCCGGCGAGCTGTTGATGACGCCGTTCCCGGCACGGGATGAGGCCGGAGCGGTGGCCTCCGCGACCGATCTCGCGCGACGCCTGGTGCTGCGGCAGCTCGAGCACGAGAAGCAGGAGCTGCTGGGCGCGGTCCAGCGCGTCCCTGCGGACTCCGACGGCGGGCGCGCGCTGCGGGTGCGGCTGCGGGACATCGACGTGGAGCGCCAACGCTTCTTCGCCGAGTCGTAACCGGAACGGTCCCGGACGAGACGGCAGGATGGACATATGCCCCGCACGCCCGAATCCTCGAACGCGATCGAGTGCTCCGATCTGGTCATCGACCGGATCGGTCACGGCGCGCCCAATCGCGCGGTCGACGGCGTGACGTTCTCGCTCGCTCCCGGGGGGCTGATCTGCGTCGCGGGACCGACCGGCTCTGGCAAGTCGACCCTCGTCGCCGCGCTCGCGGGCTCGACCGATCCCTCGGTGCGCGTCGTCGGCGGCCGGGCACAGGTCTGCGGCATCGACATCCGCCGCCCAGGCCGCAAGCACCGCATCCTCACCTACCGCACGGGCTTCGTGCCCCAGGGCGCCGGGGCGGACCTGCCGCCGCAGCTGACGGTCAACGAGGTCATCGCCGAGCCGATCCTCATCCGGGAGAAGCGCGTCAACACCCGCGCGCTCTCGATCCGCGTGGCGACGCTCCTCGATGAGCTCCACCTGCCGCTCGGGACCGCGGCGAAGTTCCCGTATGAGCTGAGCGCGGGGATGCGGCAGCGCGTCGCGATCGCCCGCTCGTTCGTGCTGGAGCCGCGCGTGCTCATCGCCGACGAGATCCTCGCGAACCTCGATCTGGAGGTGCGGCCGGTGGTCTTCGACGCCATCACCCGGCGTCGCAAGGAGGAGGGGATGGCCGCGCTCCTGGTCACCAACGACGCGGACTTCATCCGGGAACTCAACGCCGAGACGCTCATGCTGCGTGGGGGCCATGTCGTCGCGCGCGGCGTCGGGAAGGACCTGCTGTGGGTGCCCAATGCGGAGTCGGATTCACGCCGCTGAGCGCGACACGCCCGACGGCCGCGGAAGGTGCCCCGGTGTCACGAACCGCGTCCGGAGTTTGCTAAGCTTGACGAGTTGCCCGCACAGCGGCGCACATTCCTCGGTAGCTCAATTGGCAGAGCAGCCGGCTGTTAACCGGCAGGTTCTTGGTTCGAGTCCAAGCCGGGGAGCCAACGAGAGAAGCCCCCTCCACGGAGGGGGCTTCTCTCGTATCCGGAGCGCACGATCGCGCCGGACGCAGAGGAAGAGCCCCTCCACGCGGAGGGGCTCTTCTCGGCGGGGAGCGTCGTTCAGCCGACGCCCTCCATGGCGCTCGTCTCGGTGTTGCCGATCCGGGCGATCACATCAGGCCGGCGACGGGCGAGGTAGGCGTACCGGGTCAGCGCAAGGGCGACCGTCACGAGGAATACGTACGGGATCACGTTGTACGGGAAGGCCGGGACGGGCCACACGTTCGCGAAGAACACGTACGCCATCGTCACGACGGCGACCGTCGCGCAGACCTTCACGAGACCGTTCCGCATCTTCGCCCGCTGGGTGTAGACCACGCACGCGATGGCGACGAGGGCGTAGGCGACCATGTAGCCGTAGGTGCCCCAGGTGTTGACCCAGACGAGGATGTCGCCCGTCGCGGCTCCCGCGACCAGCAGCACGATGTCGACCGTGATCGCCGCAGCACCGGCGAGGGTGAGCACGCGGTGCGGCGTGAGGTGCTGCTCGTGCGTGCGGCCGAAGCGCTCGGCGACGACGCCTTCCTTGCCCATCACGTAGACGATGCGACCGATCACGTTGAGCGGGGCGACGACCACGGCGAAGAACGACGCGGACACGCCGAAGGTGAGCACGGCCGCGAACCAGCCCGGCATGCCGATGAGGGCGGACATGCTCTCCAACGGGCTCGCGGCGGTGGCGAGGTCGTCGCCGAGCACCGCGATCTGCGTGTAGGCGGCGAAGACGTAGAGCACGCCGACACCGAGGGCGCTCCACATGATCGCGCGGGGGATCGCCTTGTACGGCTCCTTGGCCTCGCGCCCCAGGGCGTCCGCGGAGGAGAAGCCCACGAAGCCCAGGATGCCGAGCACCATGCCGGACGCGATGCCCTGGAACGAGGAGCCGGTCGCGAGCACCTGCGCGGGGTCCCAGGCGGAGGGCCCCGCCCACGCGAGCGCTGCGATGAGCAGCACGAGGATGATGCCGACGGAGAGCAGCTCGAGGACGAGCGAGACCCGGGCGGAGAGCCTGATGCCGCGGATCGTGAAGAGGGTCGCCAGGCCACCGAGCAGGATCGCCAGGCCGACATCCCACCCCAGGCCCTGCGCGGGCAGGCCCAGCATGCTCAGGAACTGGCCCATGTAGCTGACCGAGCCGCTGAGGGAGGCGGCCGCGATGCCGAAGCAGCCGATCAGCAGCGTCACGCCGGCGAGGAAGGCGCCGAACGGCCCGAGACCCTTGGAGACGTAGGTGTAGAGCGAGCCGGCGGAGGCATGCTTGCGGGCGAACACCACCACGCAGTACCCGACGCACAGGATCACGATCGTGGCCAGGGCGAAGGCGTAGATGGTGCCGTTCCCGGCGCCGAGGAAGATGGCGGCGGCCGTGAAGGCGATGACGGCGCTGGGGGCGATGTTGGCGATGGCCTGGGCGGCGAGCTCGGGTCCGCTCATGACGCCGGTGCGGAGCCCGGCATCCTGCGGGGCGCCGGGCGGGGCGACGACAGTGTCAGACATGGTTCTCCTGGATTCGGGTTTCAGGGATGGGCCGCGCGCGGCGGTCAGGGGATGAGGAGGGTGCGGAGGGCCGAGCCGCCGTCGAGGTCGTCCAGCGCGGCGGCGGCCTCGGACAGCGGTCGGCGGCCCGAGATCAGGGGGTCGATCTTCAGCTGCCCGTCCATGTAGCGGTCCACGAGTGCGGGGACGTCGATCGACGGTCGCACCGAGCCGTAGTTCGAGCCGAGGATGCGCTGGTCGGCCTCGGCGAGGACGAGCGGCTCGAACGAGGCACGCGCCCCTGTGGGCGGCAGGCCGACGATCACGGCGGCGCCGCCGAGTCCGAGCATCTGGATGGACTGCTCGGTCGTGGAGGTGCGCCCGATCGCGTCGAAGGCGTAGTCGACGCCGTCCGGGATGAGCTCGCGCAACTGGGCCACCGCGTCGCCCTGAGAGGCGTCGATGCGATCCGTGGCGCCGAACTGCAGCGCCATCTGCGTCTTCTCCGGGCGCACGTCGATCGCGACGATACGCTCGGCGCCGGCGAGACGGGCTCCCTGGACGACGTTGAGGCCCACGCCCCCGCAGCCGATCACGGCGACGGTCGATCCGGGTTCCACGGCGGCGGTGTTCAGGACGGCGCCGACACCGGTCGCGACAGCGCAGCCGACCACGGCGATGACGTCGAGGGGCGCGTCGTCGCGGACCTTCACGGCTCCGGATGCGGGGACGACGACCTCCTCCGCGAAGGACGACACACCCAGATAGTGGTGCAGCTGCTCGCCGTCGCGGCTCAGCCGCGACGTGCCGTCGAAGAGCACGCCGAGGGGAGCGACCACGGTGGCGACCTTCTGGCAGCGGGCCTCGTGACCGGCGCGGCAGTAGCGGCACTCGCCGCACGGCGGCACCCAGCTCAGCACGACGTGGTCGCCGACAGCGAGCGTGGTGACGCCCTCGCCCAGTTCGGTGACGACGCCAGAGCCCTCGTGGCCCATGACCAGGGGAGCGGCGGCGTCCCACTCGCCGCGCTTGACGTGCAGGTCGGAGTGGCAGACACCGGCAGCGGCGATGCGTACGCGCACCTCACCGGCGCGGGGCGGAGCGAGGTCGACGTCGACGAACTCGATGGGCGACTGGGGGTCGCGGAAGACAACAGCTTTCATGACATCCTTCGGGAAGTGGGGATGCGCACGATGCTAGGAGAGAGCGGAACTCCTCGGCATCCGACAGATATGTGAAGAGAACGGCTGCTCTTCGACAATCTGTATGATCGGAGGGTGGCTCGTGACGTCGCCTCGGTGGCCCGATATCTCCGCGCGGAGCTGCTGCCCGGCGCCGTTCCCGGTGCGCGGCCCGTCAACGCGGTCGTACCCCTCGACGACTTCGGTCCACCGGTGGATCCGCTCCATGCGACGCTCGTCGTGGCCGAAGAGACCGCGCTCTTCGGCGTCGACGGCGACCGGCGCGCCGCGCTGGGGGAGGCCGTGGCGGTCACGAGCGACGACAGCCCCCGTCTTCGCGAAGCGGTGCGGGACGCGGGAATCACGGCCATCGTCGGGGTGCCGATGCCGCCGTCGCTGCTGGTCCCGACGTTGACCTCGCTCCTCGCGGTCGATCAGGCGGCGGAGGCTCGCGCCATCACCTCGGCGATGCGGGTGCTCACACTGGCGGCGCGACGCAGCGGCATCACCGGCGTCATCGCCGAGCTCGCGCACCGCATTGACGGGTGGGCGGTGCTGCTGGACCGGCATGGTGAGGTCATCACGACGGCGGGTGCCGGAAGCCTGCACATCGACGACGCGATCGCGGTCGCCGTCGGCAGGCCGGTGCGGGTGCGGCATCGCGCCCTCCAGGTGCACCCGGTCGGTCCCGGTCAGGACATCAGCGCGCAGCTCGTGACCGCTCCGCGTAACGACAGCTCCGGCCGCGGTCGGGAACTGAGCTCGCAGGCCGCGGCGCTGCTCGATCTGCTCATGCGCACGAGGGACAGCAGTCAGCTGGAGCGCCTCGGCCGCTCGATGATGTTCGAGACCGTGCGCGAGGGAGGGGAGGAGGCCACTCGTCTGCTCCGCCGCTGGGGCGTGCACGAGCGCGTGCTGGTGGGGTTCGCCCTCGCCTCCCGTACCAGCGGTGTCGACGTCGAGCATCTGCTCGGCCTCTGGCTCGACGAGCTGGGCGCGGAGCACGTCTTCACGTCGCAGCGGGGAATCGTCCAGGGCGTCGTGCGCGAGGACCATGCCGACCAGATCGCGCATCGCGCCAGGGCGTTCGCCTCGACCCTCTATCTCGGTCTCGGCCGACCAGCGGGCACCGATGCTCTCGCGCGCAGCATCGACGAGGCGCGGCACGCCTGCGAAGCCGCGCGCACCGGGGGCGAACGCGTGGTCCGCTACGAGGCCATCCCGACGGTGTCATTCGTGCTCGGGGCGCTGGACAGCGATCAGACCGGCCGCCTCGCCCGACTGCTCGATCCGCTGCGCGCCGCCGAGAGGTCGGCGGAGCTGCTGGACACCCTCCGAGTGTTCCTCGCGACGAACGGAGCCTGGAGCGAGAGTGCGGCGCGACTCCGCATCCACCGGCAGACGCTGACGACCCGCATCAGACGGATCGAGGATCTGATCGGACTCTCCCTGAGCGATCCGGATGACCGCGTCGCGGCGTGGCTCGCGCTGCGCGCCTCCGACGACTGACCCACGACCCGGACGACGAGGGGCCCCGCCTGATGGCGGAGCCCTTCGTGGAGATGCCGTCGGATCAGCGTGCGGCGCCCTTGAGCGATCCCTCGACCTGGCCGGCCGGGTCGATGATGATGCACTGGATCACGCGGTCGTTGGCCTGCTCCCACGAGTCCTTGCTGGGGGTGAGCGTGGTCACGTCCAGGGCGGACTCCTGGTAGGAGACGCCGACGAAGGAGGTGTACGCGTCGCCGATGCAGCCCTCGGAGGCGGCGCTGATGGCGTCCTCCGAGTAGTCGCCGTCGTCCATCTTGATCTCGTAGAAGACCTCTTCGTCGTGGGGCTCGGAGCACGGCACGACGTTCGCGTCGGTGAGCATTCCGGAGCCGGTCTCGAGCATGCAGTCGCCGAGCTTCACCGAGAAGACGTCGATGTTCGCGCTCTCGGTGACCTGGCCGGTCTCCTCGTCGCGGTCGGCGTCGGCGCGACCGCCGCCGAGGATGCTGTTGATCGCGCTGCAACCGGTGAGGGCGAGCGAGACGGCGACGGCCGAACCGGTGAGCACGAGTGCGCGACGGGTGCGCGACTTCATCATGGATTTCCCCTTCAGAGCGTGACGCGGGGCATGCTGAATATCCCCGCCGCGAACACGCTATAGTGCCCGGAGTCTATGACGCAACTTGAAGGATGCTGTGCGTGGGCTGAATGCGATCAGCCCTCGAGGTCGTCGAGGCCGGGGAACCAGCTGGCACCCGGTCGCCCCCAGCCGCGCTTGCGGGCGATCTTCTGCGTGGTCTTCCAGTCGGAGTCCGAGAGGCGATCGATGTAGAGCACGCCGTCGAGGTGGTCGAACTCGTGCTGCATGATGCGCGCGCGCCAGCCGTCCACCTCGAGCGTGACGGGGCCACCGTCCAGGTCCGTCGCCGTCACGCGCACGCGGTCGGACCGGCGCAACGGGAACCGCTCGCCGGGGAACGACAGGCAGCCCTCGGACTCGAGCTCGGGGTCGGGAGCGCCCGGTTCCGTCGGCGTCATCCACAGTTCCGGATTGATGAGCACACCGCGCCACGGCTGGTCGTCGTCGTCGACGTAGGAGTACGTGTAGATCCGCAGCGGCACCCCGACCTGCGGAGCGGCGAGGCCGACGCCGGGCGCGGCGTCCATGGTCTCGAACATGTCCGCGACGAGGGTGCGGATCTCGTCGGTGATGGCCTCGACGGGGGAGGCGGGGGAGTGCAGGACGGGATCGCCCATGATGCGAATCGGAAGGACAGCCACGTCACAACCCTAGTCGGCGGCACTCTCCGGGTAGGGTCGTACTGTGAGCGCAGGGGTGTGGATGGGGACGGTCGAGGACGTCGGCGACCAGCTGGTCGGAGCGTTCCAGAACCCCGGCCTGCTCCTGGGCATCCCGCTGGCCCTCGCCGGCGCGGTGTTCATGTCGCTCGGGGCGCAGTACCAGCACCGCGGCGTGGAGAAGGTCGAGCGGCTCAGTGGCTCCGACGGCGCCGCCGGCCTCAGCTTCGATCAGCTCAAGCGGCTCTTCACGCGACCATCGTGGGTGGTCGGGACGCTCATGCTGGGTCTCGCGATCGTCTGCCAGCTCGCCGCCCTCGTCAAGGCGCCGCTGATCGTGGTGCAGCCGCTCGGTGCCATCGCGCTGGTCATCACGACGCTGCTGAACGCCCGCATCACCGGTCACGCTCCCACGCGGCAATCCCTCACGGCGATCATCGCCTGTGTCGGCGGCATCTTCCTGTTCGTGTTCTTCGCCGCGATCTACGCCACGGAGAAGGAGGTCACGGACCGCGAGCTGTTCGTCATCCTCGCGATCCTGCTCGTCGTGATCATCGTGCTCGGGGCATGCTGGCTGATCCTCCGGCACCGGATGCGGGCGCTGTTCTACATCATCGGCGCCGGCATCCTCTACGGTTTCGTCGCCACCCTCGCGAAGGTCATCATCAAGCGGATCGAGGCGGGCCAGTTCGAGTGGATCACCGCGGTCTGCCTGCTCGCGCTGCTCTCGGCGGGCGCGGTGGGTGCGTACTTCGTGCAGACCGCCTACAGCTCCGGTCCCCCTGACCTCGTCATCGCGGGCCTGACGGTCGTCGACCCCATGGTCGCCGTGCTCATCGGCATGCTCGTGCTCGGCGAGGCCGCGGCGGCGCCGTGGTGGGTCTTTATCATCTTCGGAGTCGCCGGCGGCATCGCCGTCTGGGGTGTCGTCGGGCTCGCCCGGTTCCATCCGCAGGTCCTCAGCGAGAGCCAGGACCTCGGCATCACCCGGGGGAGTGATCCCGTGGCCCCGCCTGCGGCGCCGTCATCGGGCGCGCCGGAGCAGCCGGACCCGCGCGAGACGCGCGACCCCGACGCTCAGTAGGCCTGGTCGATGAGGTCGGGCGAGACTTCGGATGCCGCCGCCTCGTCGACGAAGAACACCGTCCGCTTGCGCCCCTTCGCCCCGGCTGCCGGAACGCTCGTGTAACTGGCGCCGGCGAGAGCGAGGCCCAGCGCGGAGGCCTTGTCGGCACCGGTCAGGACCAGCCACACGCGCTTGGAGGCATTCAGCACAGGGCGGGTGAGGGTCACCCGCTCGGGCGGAGGCTTGGGGGAGTCCCGCACCGGGAGCGCAGCGGCGTCGGTCACGGTGACCTCCTCGCGGTCCGGGAAGAGCGAGGCGATGTGACCGTCGGGACCGACTCCGAGGAAGCACACCGCGAACGACGGCCACGGGTGCTCCTCGGTGCCGAAACGGGCGAGCTCGGCGGCATACGCGGCGGCGGCTTGATCGAGGTCGAGTCCGCTGTCGGAGCCGGCGACCTCGTGCACGTTCTCCGCCGGGACGTCGATGTGGTCGAGCAGCGCCTCTCGGGACTGGAGCGCGTTCCGGTCCGCGTCGTCCCGAGGGACGTACCGCTCGTCGCCCCACCAGAAGTGGACGAGGGACCAGTCGATCTCGGCGGCTCGCGGATTTTCCCGTACAGCGCGCAGCACGGCGCCGCCCATCGACCCGCCCGTCAGGGCGATGTGAGCCAGCCGGCCGTTCCGCGTGCGCGCGCGGACGCGGGTGAGGAAGCGATCAGCGACCCGGAGGGCGAGGGTGGTCGGGGTGGATTCGACCACGACCCGCTTCTCTGCGGACGATCCCGGCATCGAGGTCACTCTCCTGTCTCGGGCGGACCGAGTTTCTCCCAGCCCTCCGTGATCACTCGACCGTACAGGACGTCGGGGTCGAGCCGGCGCAGCTCCTCGGCAAGGCACTCGCGCAGCGTGCGCCGCGGCAGGTGGAGGTCGTGATCGGGCTGGTCGGGCTGGGTGAGCACGGCCACACCCGGCGACGGCCGCTCGAGCAGGATGTCGCCGGACTCGCGCGTGAGGCGCACCGACTTGATACCCTCCTGCCAGTGCTCCGGGTCCTCGTACGACCACCGGACCGGGACGTCGAGTGCCATCTGCAGCCAGGCGGCGAGCAGCGCCGTGGACGGCGAGGCGCTCGCCCCGCGGACCTCGACGGCGGTGATGGTCTCGTACGGCGGCTGGTCCAGCACCGCGGCCAGCTGCTCACGCCAGTGCGTCAGGCGCGTCCAGGCCAGGTCGGTATCGCCCGGGGCATGCGTGCGCCCGAGGAGCGCGAGCCGGTCGCGGACGTCGGGGGACGTCGCGGCGTCGGTGATCCGGCGCTGGGCGATCCGGCCGAGAGGCGACGTCGCCGGAGCGGTGGGAGCCTCATCCGGCCACCATGCCACCACCGGCGCGTCGGGGAGGAGCAGACCGGTGAGGAGGCTCTCCTCGTTGCTCGCGGCGTCGCCGTGCGCATGCAGCACGACGACCTCGCTCGCACCGGCGTCGCCGCCCACGCGGATCTGCGCGTCCAGTCGGGACTCGCCGTCGCCGGTGGTCAGCACGATCACGCGCATCGGGTGCTCGCGCGACGCATCGTTCGCGGCATCGATGGCGGCCTCAGCGACCCCCTTGCGGGCCGAGATGACGAGGGTGAGGACGCGGCCGAGGGCGACGGCGCCGCCCTCCTCGCGCACCTTGACGAGCTGCTTCGCGACCTGGCTGACGGTCGTGTCGGGAAGGTCGATGATCACGGGCGTCTCCAGACTCGTCCGTCGCGGGCCAGCAGGTCGTCGGCCGAGGCCGGTCCCCACGAGCCGGGCGCGTACTGCTCCACCGGGCCGCCCTGGGCGGCCCAGTACTTCTCCACCGGGTCGAGGATCTTCCAGGAGAGCTCGACCTCCTCGTGCCGCGGGAAGAGCGGCGGGTCGCCCAGGAGGACGTCGAGGATCAGACGCTCGTACGCCTCCGGGCTCGCCTCCGTGAACGCGTGGCCGTAGCCGAAGTCCATCGTCACGTCGCGGACGTTCGTCCCGTTACCCGGCACCTTCGAGCCGAAGCGGATCGTGACGCCTTCGTCGGGCTGCACGCGGATCACGAGCGCATTCTGACCGAGCTCCGAGGCGTTGCCGCGGCCGAACAGGTGCTGCGGTGCGCGATTGAACACCACCGCGATCTCGGTCACGCGTCGGCCCAGGCGCTTGCCCGTCCGCAGATAGAACGGCACGCCGGCCCAGCGCCGGGTGTCGATCTCCAGCTTGATCGCCGCGTAGGTCTCGGTCGTCGACTCGGGGTCCATCCCGTCCTCGTCGAGGAAGCCGGTGACCTTCTCACCGCCCTGCCAGCCGCCGGCGTACTGCCCGCGCGCGGTGGCGAGGGACAGATCCTCCGGCACGTGCACCGCCGCGAGGACCTTCTCCTTCTCTGCTCGCAGATGCTCGGCGGAGAGGCTGATGGGCTCCTCCATCGCCGTGAGCGCGAGGAGCTGGAGCAGGTGGTTCTGGATGACGTCGCGTGCGGCGCCGATCCCGTCGTAGTACCCCGCGCGACCGCCGACGCCGATGTCCTCGGCCATCGTGATCTGCACGTGGTCGACGTAGTTGCGGTTCCAGATCGGCTCGTACAGCTCGTTGGCGAAGCGCAGCGCGAGGATGTTCTGCACCGTCTCCTTGCCGAGGTAGTGGTCGATGCGGAAGATCGAGTCCGCAGGGAACGCGACCTCGAGGGCGGCGTTGAGAGCGCGGGCCGACTCGAGGTCGTGCCCGAACGGCTTCTCGATGACGACGCGCCGCCAGCGCTCGTCGTCGTCCGCGTCCTCGCCCACGAGGCCCGAGTCCTTGAGCTGCTTCGCGACGAGCGGGAAGTCCTTCGGCGGGATCGAAAGGTAGTAGGCGTGGTTGCCCATGGTCCCGCGCTCCACGTCGAGCTTCTCGACGGTCTCCCGCAGCTTGCGGAAGGAGTCGGCGTTGTCGAACTCGCCGGAGACGAACCGGATGCCCTGGAGCAGCTGCGTCCAGGTCTCCTCGCGGAACGGCGTGCGGGCATGCTGCTTCACCGCGTCGTAGACGACCTGGGCGAAGTCCTGGTCCTCCCAGTCGCGGCGGGCGAAGCCCACGAGCGCGAAGCCGGGCGGCAGCAGCCCTCGGTTCGCGAGATCGTAGACCGCCGGCATGAGCTTCTTGCGGGACAGATCACCCGTCACGCCGAAGATCACGAGGGCGCTGGGCCCCGCGATCCTGTTGAGACGACGATCGTCGGGGTCGCGCAGCGGGTTGTGCCCGCGCGAGATGGGTACAGACATCGGTGGGGGCTCTCCTGCGATTACTTCTGTGCGGCTTCGAAGAGGGCGAGCACGTCGTCCGAGGACTCGGTGATCGTCAGCGAGACGACGGGCCGTCCGTGCTCCGCGAGCACGCCCGCGTCGCCGGCCGCCTGCGCCTGGATGAGCTGCCCGAACGTGAACGGGCGGTCGGGGATCTCGAGGTCCACGTCCGTGCGCTCCAGGATCTGCAGGAACACGCCCTGGGCGGGGCCGCCCTTGTGGTACTGGCCCGTGGAGTGCAGGAAGCGCGGTCCCCAGCCGAACGTGGTCGGGCGCCCCGAGTCGGCGGCGACGAGTTCGCGCAGACCCTGGAGCTGCGGCACCTCGAGGCGGTTGACGTACGCCTGGATGGACACGTAGCCGTCGGCGGGGAGCTGCGCCCAGAGAGCGTCCAGCACGCCTTCGACCGTTCCCGACGCGGCGAGGGCGGGGTCGGAGACCCGGACCTCGACACCGTTCTCGACGAACGCGGGAGCCGTCGGCTCCGGGCGCGCGTCGAGCAGACCTCGGGTGGCGACCTTGGCCGACTCGACGTCGGGCTGGTCGAACGGGTTGATCCCGAGGAGGTGCCCGGCGATCGCCGTGGCGTACTCCCAGACGATGAACTGCGCGCCGAGCGTGCCGCTGACGAGGATCTCGCCCTCGTGCCGTTCGTGCAGGTGGAACTCGTTGGCGTCGTCGACGAGACGCACGATCTGGAGGTCGGCGGGGACCGGGTCCAGCTCCGGCGAGACCGGGAGCAGGACGACCGGGAGGATGCCCGTGCCCTCCTTGCCCGTGGACTCGGCGATGAGCTGCTCGATCCAGTCCGGCAGCCCCTTGATGTGCGTGCCGTCGGTGATCAGACCCAGCTTGTCGCGGCGGGGGCTGGTGGCGGCGATCGCGGCTCCGAGACGGAGTGCGGGGTTGTCGGCGGAGTCCACGGCCACCTCGAGCAGCGAGGCCTCGGCCTCGTCCAGGAGCTCGTCGATGTCGACGCCGGCGAGTCCCGAGGGGACGAGACCGAAGGCGGTCAGCGCCGAGTAGCGGCCCCCCACGTTCGGGTCGGCGTTGAAGACCCGGTAGCCGGCCTCGCGTGCCGAGGCGTCGAGCGGGGAGCCGGGGTCCGTGACCACGACGATCCGCTCGGTGGGATCGATGCCGAGGTCGCGGAAGGCGGCCTCGAAGGTCCGGCGCTGCGAGTCGGTCTCGACCGTGGAGCCCGACTTCGACGACACGACGAGGACCGTCTCCGCGAGACCCTCGTCGAGGGCGGCGAGCACCTGACCCGGGGCGGTGGAGTCGAGGATGGTGAGCGGGACGCCGGAGGTCTGCGCGATGACCTCGGGGGCGAGCGAGGAGCCGCCCATTCCGGCCAGCACCACGCGGGTGACGCCCTTCGCCGCGAGTTCCTCGCGCAGCGCGACGATCTCCGCGACCAGCGGGCGGGAGACCGAGACGGCCTCGACCCAGCCGAGGCGGACCGAAGCCTCGGCCTCGGCGGCCGGACCCCAGAGCGTGGCGTCGCCACCGGTGATGCGGGAGGCGACGAGGTCGTGGACCAAGGCGGGCACGGTCTCCTCGATCGCGACGCGCGCCGCGCCCGATGCGTGGATGGCGAAGGTCATCGCTGCGCCTCCAGAGCCTCGGTGACCTGCGCGAGCAGATCGTGCCAGGAGTCGATGAACTTCGCGACCCCCTCCTCCTCGAGCACCTCGGTGACGGCGTCGAAGTCGACGCCCACCTCGGCGAGCCCGGCGAAGACCTCGCGGGCCTCCTCGTAGCCGCCGGTGATGGTGTCTCCCGTGACGACGGCGTGGTCGAACGTCGCCTCGAGGGTCTTCTCCGGCATCGTGTTGACGACGCCGTCAGCGACCAGTTCGGTCACGTACAGCGTGTCGGGGAGATTCGGGTCCTTGACGCCGGTCGAGGCCCACAGCGGACGCTGGAGGTTCGCGCCGAGCGCGAGGAGGTCCTGTGCGCGCTTCTCGGCGAACTTCTGCTCGAACAGCTCGTAGGCGAGGCGCGCGTTCGCGAGACCGGCCTTGCTCTTGAGCGCCTCCGCCTCGGGGGAGCCGATCGCCGACAGACGCTTGTCCGTCTCGGTGTCGACGCGCGAGACGAAGAACGAGGCGACCGAATGGATGCTGGACAGGTCGAAGTCGCCGCTGTGCGCGCGCTCCAGTCCCGTCAGGTAGGCGTCGATGACCTCGGCGTAGCGCTCCAGGCTGAAGATGAGCGTGACATTGACGCTGATGCCGTTCGCGATCGCCTCGGTGATCGCGGGGAGCCCCTCCTTCGTGGCCGGGATCTTGACCAGGAGGTTGGGGCGGTCGACGGTCTTCCACAGCTCCTTGGCCTGCGCCACGGTGCCGTCGGTGTCGTGGGCGAGGTCGGGGGAGACCTCGATCGAGACGCGACCGTCGACGTGGCCGGACTCCTCCCACACCGGGCGGAAGACGTCGAGCGCGGCACGGACGTCCTGGGTCGTCGCGGCGAACACGGCGTCCTCGGCGGAAGCTCCGGACGCGGCGAGCTCGGTGACCTGCGCGTCGTAGGACGTGTCGTTCTTGTCCGTGATCGCGTTCGCGAAGATGGTCGGGTTCGTGGTGACGCCCACGACGTTGCGCGACGCGATCAGCTCGGCGAGGTTGCCGGAGGAGATGCGGGTGCGCGAGAGGTCGTCGAGCCAGATGCTGACGCCGGCGGCGGCGAGCTGGGCGGTGGGGGTGCTCATGCGTTCTCCTTGATGGTCTCGCGGGCGGCCGCGACGACGGCCTCGGTGGTGATGCCGAACTTCTCGAAGAGGGTCTTGTAGTCGGCGGAGGCGCCGAAGTGGTCGATGCCGACCGAGCGACCGCGGTCGCCGACGATGCCGCGCCAGGTGAGCACGGAACCGGCCTCGACCGACACGCGGGCGGTGACGGACGACGGCAGCACGCTCTCGCGGTAGGCGTCATCCTGCTCCGCGAACCACTCCAGCGACGGGGCGGAGACGACGCGGACGTTCACGCCTTCGCCGGCCAGCACCTCGCGGGCGTTCACCGCGAGCTGCACCTCGGAGCCGGTCGCGACGATGATGACGTCCGGCGTGCCGCCGGGCGCCTCGGCGAGCACATAGGCGCCCTTGACGGCCTGGGCGGCGGAGGCGAAGGTATCGCCCGAAGCCTCGCCCTCGCCGCGCGGGAACACCGGGATGTTCTGGCGGGTCAGCGCGATGCCGGCCGGGCCCTCGTGGCGCCGGAGGATCTCGAGCCACACGGCGGCCGTCTCGTTGGCGTCCGCCGGACGGACGACGGCCAGGTTCGGGATCGCGCGCAGCGTCGCGAGCTGCTCGATCGGCTGGTGCGTCGGGCCGTCCTCGCCGAGGGCGACCGAGTCGTGCGTCCAGACGAAGACGCTCGGCACGTTCATCAGCGCGGCAAGGCGCACGGCCGGACGCATGTAGTCGCTGAAGATGAGGAACGTGCCCCCGAAGGCGCGCGTGGGCCCGTGCAGCACGATGCCGTTGACGATCGCGCCCATCGCGTGCTCGCGGATGCCGAAGTGGAGCACCCGGCCGT
The DNA here is from genome assembly GCF_058140415.1 of Microbacterium sp. C-MGS6. Classification (NCBI taxonomy): domain Bacteria; kingdom Bacillati; phylum Actinomycetota; class Actinomycetes; order Micrococcales; family Microbacteriaceae; genus Microbacterium; species Microbacterium sp. C-MGS6. Next base: position 2,021,679 of record NZ_CM176934.1, on the reverse strand, counting down.
ACGGGGCGCCCGACCACTCGTGCGTCGACCACTCGGCGGGGATGAACGACGGCGCGTCCTTGATCGTGGTGAGGTTCGACTCGGCGAGGTCGGCGGAGCCGCCCCAGAGCTCGGGGAGCTGCGCGGCCAGCGCGTTGATGACCTGGCCGGACGCGGCGCGGGTGGAGACGTCCTTGCCGGCCTCGAAGACCGGGAGGGCCTCCGCGATGTCGGCGGGGAGCTCGTGCGCCTCGACGCGGTCCAGCAGGGCCTTGCGCTCGGGGTTGGCGGCGGCCCAGGCGTCGAACGACTCCTGCCAGGCGGCGCGGGCCTCGGCGGCGCGCTCCGCGAGGCCGCGGGTGCGCTCCAGCACGTCATCGGCGACCACGAAGGTCTGCTCCGGGTCGAACCCGAGGACCTTCTTGGTGGCGGCGAGCTCGTCGGCTCCGAGTGCCGATCCGTGGATCTTCCCGGTGTTCTGCTTACCGGGGGCCGGCCAGCCGATGATGGTCTTGAGGATGATGAGCGACGGCTTGTCGGTCTCGCCCTTGGCGGCCTCGATCGCGGCGTGGAGCTCGGCGACGTCCTCGACGTATTCGCCGGTCTTCTTCCAGTCCACGGTCTGCACGTGCCAGCCGTAGGCCTCGTAGCGGGCGGCCACGTCCTCGGTGAAGGCGACGTTGGTGTCGTCCTCGATCGAGATCTGGTTGGAGTCGTAGATGGCGATGAGGTTGCCGAGCTGCTGGTGACCGGCGAGCGAGGAGGCCTCGCTGGTGACGCCCTCCTGCAGGTCGCCGTCGCCTGCGATCACGTAGACGAAGTGGTCGAACGGGCTGGTGCCCGCCGCGGCTTCCGGGTCGAAGAGGCCGCGCTCGTAGCGGGCGGCGTAGGCGAAGCCCACCGCGGAGGCGAGGCCCTGGCCCAGCGGACCCGTCGTGATCTCGACACCCTTGGTGTGGCCGTACTCGGGATGGCCGGGCGTCTTCGAACCCCACGTGCGGAGCGCCTTGAGGTCGTCGAGCTCGAGGCCGAACCCACCGAGGTAGAGCTGCACGTACTGCGTCAGCGACGAGTGGCCGACCGACAGGATGAAGCGGTCGCGGCCGAGCCAGTCGGTGTCGGTCGGGTCATGCCGCAGCACACGCTGGTACAGCAGATAGGCGGCGGGGGCCAGACTCATCGCCGTGCCGGGATGACCGTTGCCGACCTTTTCGACCGCATCGGCCGCCAGGATCCGGGCGGTGTCCACCGCGCGTCGATCGATCTCGTCCCACTGCAATTCCGACACGTTCATGCCCTTTCCGACAGTTTCGAGGGCGCCGGTATTCCCTGGCGCATCCGCAACTTCCCTGGCGCATCCCGCATCGTCCGGGGACGGGCGGGTTTGTGCGCAGCACCGGGCGCGCGAGTGCTCTCAGCATAGCGGTGACGGTCCCGGCGGCCGGGGGCCGGAAGGCGCGGAAGGCGTCACGGCGTGTCATACACTGGAGAGGTTGTCCGGTAACGCGCGCGGAGGAGGCGATCGAGATCTCGACGATGTCTGATCAGACCGTACGGAAGTCGTCCATCGGTCGCACGGTGAGCGCCTACGTGACTCTGACGAAGCCCCGAGTCCTCGAACTCCTCCTCGTCTCGACCGTTCCGGTCATGTTCCTCGCGCAGGGTGGGCTGCCCGATCTCTGGCTGGTCCTCGCGACCGTCATCGGCGGGTCCATGAGCGCCGGTTCCGCCGGCGCGTTCAACATGTACCTCGATCGCGACATCGACGCGCACATGCACCGTACGGAGAACCGCCCGCTCGTGACCGGCGAGGTCAGCCCGCGCGGTGCCCTGATCTTCTCGTGGACGCTCGCGATCGTGTCGACCGTGTGGCTCTGGTTCACCACGAACTGGCTCACGGCGGTCCTGTCGGCCTCCGCGATCTTCTTCTACGTCGTGATCTACACGATGATCCTCAAGCGCCGTACCGAGCAGAACATCATCTGGGGCGGCATCGCGGGCTGCTTCCCGGTCCTCATCGGCTGGTCCGCCGTCACCGGATCGCTCGACTGGCCCGCCTTCATCCTGTTCCTGCTCGTCTTCCTCTGGACGCCGCCGCACTACTGGCCGCTGTCGATGAAGTACAAGGACGACTACGACGACGTCGACGTGCCCATGCTCGGCGTCACCCGTAACGCGTCGCAGGTCGGCCTGCAGGTCATCCTGTACGCGTGGGCCACGGTCGCCTGCTCGCTGCTGCTCGTGCCGATCGCCGGCATGGGCCTCGTCTACACCGTCTCCGCCCTGGTGTTCGGCGGCTGGTTCATCTACGAATCGCACCGCCTGTACAACCAGGCGGTGCGGGGGACCGAGGCGCGGCCGATGCGGGTCTTCCACGCCTCGATCACTTACCTGACGCTGCTGTTCGTCGCCGTGGCGATCGACCCGCTGCTGCCCTTCTGATCCTCGTCGGCTTGGGGCTCCGCGGACGCCGGCTCCGCATCGACCTGCGGCTCTGCGAACTCTGCGGCGGCGGCCGGGAGAGCGGGCTCCTCGCGCGGGACTGAGACCGTTTCGGCCGTCTCGTCCTGGATGATCGGCGCCTCCTGCTCGACGATCGGCGCGGCGGTGACGGGGGTGGCGACCAGCGTGCGCGCGGCGACGAGGCCGAGCGACAGGAGCAGGCCCACCAGGCCCGCGCCGAGGACGACGGCGCCGACGACGACGAGCGACTGACCGACGTACACCTCGACACCGGTGGCGGTGCCGTCCATCAGGGTCGTGGTCATCGTGCCGACCTGTCCGGCGATCATCCAGCCGCCGACTCCGACCGCGGCGAGGGAGACGACGATGAGGAGCCAGAACCCGGCGCTGCGGGTGAGTGTCTTGTTCATGTCGACCACGATGGTCGATGCGGTGATGAGCGCCCGGTGCGCGCGCTATGGATCGTCTGTGCGGCAGGTCAGTCGGCAGGGGCGGGTACGACGGACGCGGTGCGCTTGAGGTGCAGCACGACGACGGTGTAAGTCGCGGCGGAGAGCGATGCCAGGACCATGTGGATGCCCACGAGCACGGGCGGAAGCCCTTCTCGCGCCTGCCAGACACCGACGGCGACCTGCACGAGGATCGCGATGACGAGCACGAGCAGCCACCGGCGGGGCTCCAGGCGCAGGACCCAGGCGGACACCGTCAGGAAGAGTACGAGCGCGGCGAGGATGTAGCCCGGCCAGGAGTGGACATGGGCGAGGACCGTGGCGTCGAAGCCGCGGCGCAGCACGTCGGCGTCGCCGGAGTGCGGGCCGGAGCCGGTCGTCAGCACGCCGAACAGGATGGTCACGGCCAGGGCGAGGCCGGTGATGTGCGTCACGATCGCGAACCAGGTGGGGACGGCCCGTTCGCGCGGTCCTTCCGGAGTCGCCAGCCGCACGAGGAACGCGGCGGTGATGCAGACGAGCAGGAGCGACGACGTGTAGTGGAACCCGACGATGAAGGGGTTCAGGCCCGTGAGCACGGTGATGCCGCCGACCAAGGCCTGCGCGACGACGCCGATCAGCACGAGCCAGGCGAGGAGGACGAGGTCCCGCCGGGCGGGCGTCGTGCGGACCGAGTGGACCGCGGCCGCGATCACCGCGATCAGGAGCACGGCGGAGGCGACGGGGAACGCCGGGAAGTCGGTGAGCGAGACCAGGGCGAAGGCGACCGTCGCCCCGGCGAGACCGCCGACAGCGAACCACAGGGCGTTGATGAGCGCCCGGCGGCCGCTGATGGTGTGCAGGACGAGCAGGACGACGGCGATCGCGATGATCCCGACGACGCCGGTCATCAGCCGGTTGCCGAACTCGATCATCCCGTGGATGCCCTGCACCTCGACGATCGGGACGAGCGACTCGGGTGTGCACAGCGGCCACTCGGTGCAGCCGAGGCCGGAGCCCGTCAGACGCACCGCACCGCCGGTGCCGATGATGATCGTCTCGCTGAGGAACGACAGCCAGGCGAAGACGGTGAGCGCGCGACCCCATACGGCGGAGCGGGGGGAGGGGGTCGCCCGCGTCGTCGAAGCGGTGGGGATGGTCGTCTCGGGCATAAGTCCTCCGGCCCGTCGAAGACGTGGCGCACGGCCCGTCCGTCAGGCGGAACCTGTAGAATCGGATTGTTGCGATGAGCGCTGACAGCGCTGAAGCATCGTCAACAGTTTAGGCGCGATGGAAGCGCCCGTGATGAGGGCCCACCAACGGCACCCGCTCCCGCAGACTCGACGGGGATCAGGTGTGTCGGGGCGGATGACACCGTTTGGGACCTGTGAGGAGAGTGTTGCATGTCGGATGTGCTGATCGACCGCCCGGAGCTCGATGGTCTGGGGGTGTACGAATTCGGCTGGCACGATGAGGATGCCGCGGGTGCCGTCGCCAAACGCGGGATCTCCGAAGAGGTCGTCCGCGGGATCTCGGCCCTCAAGAACGAGCCGGAGTGGATGCTGAAGACCCGCCTCAAGGGCTATCAGCTCTTCGGCCGCAAGCCGATGCCGACGTGGGGCGCCGACCTCAGCGACATCGACTTCGACAACATCAAGTACTTCGTCCGCTCCACCGAGAAGCAGGCGCAGAGCTGGGAAGACCTCCCCGAGGAGATCCGCGAGACGTACGAGCGCCTGGGCATCCCCGAGGCCGAGCGTCAGCGTCTCGTCGCCGGCGTCGCCGCGCAGTACGAGTCCGAGGTCGTGTATCACCAGATCCGCGAGGACCTGGAGCAGCAGGGCGTCATCTTCATGGACACCGACACCGCCCTGCGCGAGCACCCCGAGTTCTTCGAGGAGTACTTCGGCACCGTCATCCCGGCGGGCGACAACAAGTTCGCCGCGCTGAACACCGCCGTCTGGTCGGGCGGATCGTTCGTCTACGTCCCCAAGGGCGTGCACGTCGAGATCCCGCTGCAGGCCTACTTCCGCATCAACACCGAGAACATGGGCCAGTTCGAGCGGACCCTGATCATCGCCGACGAGGACAGCTACGTCCACTACATCGAGGGCTGCACGGCCCCGATCTACAAGTCGGACTCCCTGCACTCGGCCGTCGTCGAGATCATCGTGAAGAAGAACGCCCGCGTGCGCTACACGACGATCCAGAACTGGTCGAACAACGTCTACAACCTGGTCACCAAGCGCGCCGTGGCGCACGAGGGCGCGACCATGGAGTGGGTCGACGGGAACATCGGCTCCAAGGTGACGATGAAGTACCCGTCGATCTACCTGATGGGCGAGCACGCCAAGGGCGAGACCCTCTCCGTCGCGTTCGCCGGTCCCGGCCAGCACCAGGACGCCGGCGCGAAGATGATCCACATGGCGCCGTACACGCAGTCGTCGATCGTCTCGAAGTCGATCGCGCGTGGCGGTGGCCGTGCCGGCTACCGCGGCGAGGTCCGTGTCGACGCCGCTGCGCACCACTCCGCCAACACCGTCCGCTGCGACGCGCTGCTCGTGGACACGAAGTCGCGCTCCGACACCTACCCGGCGATCGACATCCGTGTCGACGACGTGCAGCTCGGGCACGAGGCCACGGTCTCCAAGGTCAGCGAAGAGCAACTCTTCTACCTGCAGTCCCGCGGCATGCCCGAGGACGAGGCGATGGCGATGATCGTGCGCGGCTTCATCGAGCCGATCGCGCGCGAGCTGCCCATGGAGTACGCGATGGAACTGAACAAGCTCATCGAGATGGGCATGGAAGGATCGGTCGGCTAAATGGCGGCCTCGACGACAGCGCCCAGCGAGGCGCAGCACACGAACGCGCACATCGACCCGGCCGCCCAGGTGGCGGACGCGGGATTCGTCCCGGTGCAGACCCGCTCCGAGCGCCCGCACTCGTTCGACCCGGACGACTTCGGCACGCCGACCGGTCGCGAGGTGAACTGGAAGCACACGCCGGTGGCCGCGCTCACGCCGCTGTTCCGCACCGCGGAGGGCGAGGAGGGCGTGCAGTACTCCTTCACGTCCGGCGAGCAGTACGTCGGCGCACCGCTCACGGCGGGAACCGCTCCGCGCGGCGAGGTCTTCCTCGCCGAGGACATCACCGCCGCCGTCGCGTGGCAGGGCGCCTCCGAGGCGCTGCACATCCGCATCCCGCGCGAGGAGGAGGTCGCGGCGCCGATCTTCGTGTCGCTCACGGGCACCGGAGCCGACCGCCGGGCGGATGCCCACATCGTGATCGAGGCCCTCGAGCACAGCTCCGCCACGGTGGTGCTGCAGCACAAGGGCTCGGCGCAGTACGCCCAGAACGTCGAGATCATCGTGCGTGACGGGGCGAAGCTCACGGTCGTCTCCGTGCAGCAGTGGGACGATGACGCCGTGCACGCGGCCGCCCACCAGGCGCGGGTCGCGGCCGACGCCACGCTCAAGCACTTCGTCGTGAGCTTCGGCGGCGGCGTGGTGCGCGTGAACCCGAGCGTCGAGCTCGCCGGTGCCGGCTCCGAGGGCTACCTGTACGGGCTGTCCTACGCCGACTCCGGCCAGCACCTGGAGAGCCAGGTGTACCTGCACCACAAGGGCCCGCACACGACCGGCGACGTGCTCTACAAGGGCGCGCTGCAGGGCGAGAGCGCCCACAGCGTGTGGATCGGCGACGTGCTCATCGGTGCGGATGCCACCGGCACCGACTCGTACGAGGCCAACCGCAACCTGGTGCTCACGGAGGGCGCGCGCGCCGACTCCATCCCGAACCTCGAGATCGAGACGGGCGACATCGTCGGCGCCGGGCACGCGAGTGCCACCGGCCGCTTCGACGACGAGCAGCTCTTCTATCTCCAGGCTCGCGGCATCCCGGAGGACGAGGCCCGCCGCCTGGTGGTTCTCGGCTTCCTCACCGACATCGTGCTGCGCCTCGGCATCCCCGACCTGGAGTCGGAGCTGCTGGCCGCCATCGAGGCCGAGCTCGCCGAGGTGAACGCGTGACCGTGCAGCGCGTCTGCGGCGTCTCCGAGCTCGAGCAGGACACGCCGCTGCGCGTCGAGCCGGACGGTGTGCCGATCACGGTCATCAAGGACGGCGAGGGCGTCATCCACGCCATCGGCGACACCTGCACCCACGGCGACATCTCGCTGTCCGAGGGCTTCGTGGAAGGCGACACGGTGGAGTGCTGGGCTCATGGCTCGGCGTTCTCCCTGATCACCGGCAAGCCCCAGAATCTCCCCGCATATGAGCCCGTTCCGGTCTACGTCGTCGAGATCGACGGCGACGACGTGCTCATCGATCCCGCTGTGACGAAGGAAGTCTGAAGAATGTCTGTTCTCGAGATCCGCGACCTGCATGTGACGGTCGAGACCGAGGCGGGGACCACCCCGATCCTCAACGGAATCACCCTCACCATGAACACTGGTGAGACCCACGCCATCATGGGCCCCAACGGCTCCGGCAAGTCCACCCTGGCCTACACGATCGCGGGCCACCCGAAGTACACGGTCACGTCCGGCTCCATCACCTTCGACGGTGAGGACGTCCTGGCGATGAGCGTCGACGAGCGCGCCCGCGCCGGCCTGTTCCTCGCCATGCAGTACCCGGTCGAGATCCCCGGCGTGACCGTGACGAACTTCCTGCGCACCGCGAAGACCGCGCTCGACGGCGAGGCGCCCTCAATCCGGCAGTGGACCAAGGACGTCAAGGAGTCCATGGCCAACCTCCGCATGGACCCGAAGTTCGCGCAGCGCAACGTCAACGAGGGTTTCTCGGGTGGCGAGAAGAAGCGCCACGAGATCCTCCAGCTCGAGGTGCTCAAGCCGAAGTTCGCCGTGCTCGACGAGACCGACTCCGGCCTCGACGTGGACGCGCTGAAGATCGTCTCCGAGGGTGTCAACCGCGCGAAGGAGTCCACCGGTCTCGGTGTGCTGCTCATCACGCACTACACCCGGATCCTCCGCTACATCCGCCCGGACTACGTCCACGTGGTCGTCGCGGGCAAGATCGTCGAGGAGGGCGGACCCGAGCTCGCCGACCGTCTGGAGAACGAGGGCTACGACCGGTTCCTCGACCCCTCCGCTCCCATCGAGGCGTAGGCTGATCGCATGACAGCGACCCTGACGGACGAGAAGTACGACGCGGTCACCGAGGCCCTGAAGGACGTGATGGATCCTGAGCTCGGGATCAACGTCGTCGACCTCGGGCTCATCTACGACCTCGCCTGGGATGACGAGAACGACGCTCTCGTCATCCACATGACGCTGACCAGTGCGGGCTGCCCGCTCACGGATGTCCTCGAAGACCAGACGGCGCAGGCCCTGGACAACGTCGTGGACCGCTTCCGCATCAACTGGGTGTGGATGCCGCCGTGGGGACCCGAGCGGATCACGGACGACGGACGCGACATGATGCGTGCTCTCGGCTTCGCGATCTGAGCGTTCCGGTCACCTGACCACCAGACGAAGCGGGCGTGCCGGGCACGCCCGCTTCGACGTCTCCGCATCGGCGCGGAGAGAAATCGGAGGACGAATGCTGTCGGTCAAGGCCCTGCCGCTGTCGGAGCTGCGCGAGCGCACCAGCGAGAAGTGGCGGGAGTATCCCGAGGACGTGCTGCCCCTCTTCGTCGCGGAGATGGACTTCCCGCTCGCTCCGCCCATCACCGCCGCTCTGCAGCGGGCGCTGGACCTCGGGGACACCGGGTACATCGCCTCGCGGACACCGCTCGCGGAGGCCTACGCGGGTTTCGCGGAGCGCCGCTTCGGCTGGCGTCCCGACCCCGCACGGATGCGCAGCACGGCGGACGTGAGCATGGGCATCGTCGAGATCCTCCGCCGCGTCACGCAGCCGGGGGAGCGCGTCGTCGTGACGCCTCCGGTCTACCCGCCCTTCTACGACCTCGTCGCCGAGGCGGGAGCCGAGGTGCAGCGGGTGCCGCTGCGCGACACGGGGACGCGGTGGGAGCTCGACCTCGACGGGATCCGCGCCGCGTTCGAGGACGGCGCGACGGCCATCCTCCTCTGCAACCCGCACAACCCGACGGGCACCGTGCACGATCGGGAGACGCTGGCCGCGCTGGCTGACCTGGCCGAGGAGTTCGGCGCGACGGTCGTCTCGGACGAGATCCATGCACCGCTCGCGCAGCCCGGCGCGGGCTTCACGCCCTTCCTCGCCACGAGCGACGCGGCAGCCCGGGTCGGCTATGCCGTCGTCAGCGCGAGCAAGGCGTTCAATCTCGCGGGACTGAAGTGCGCGCTCATGGTGACCGCCGCGGAAGAGACGTCCGCGGTCGTTCGCGACCTGCCGGTCGAGGTGGAGTGGCGGACGGGACAGTTCGGTCTGCTCGCGGCCGTCGCCGCATTCTCGGAGGAGAGCGACGCCTGGCTCGACGGCCTCCTGCGCACCCTCGACGAGAACCGCGTGCTGCTGGAAGATCTCCTCGCCCGTCACCTGCCCGCCGCCCGCTACCGCATTCCGGACGCGGGGTACCTCGCGTGGATCGACCTCTCGGCACTCGGCTGGGGCGACAATCCCGCCCGGCAGATCCTCCGCGAGGCGAAGGTCGCGTTGCACTTCGGCCCGGCCTTCGGGGAGGAAGGGGCCGGACACGTGCGGCTCAACTTCGGCACCAGCCCCGAGATCCTCACCGAGGCGATCGAGCGCATCGCCGCGCTCGTCGAGCGATGACGGCTGCGGAGCCGACCGCCACGATCTGGGACCGCAGCCGGGTCTGGGTGACTCTGGGCGCTGTCGCCCTGATCTTCCTCGCCGCGATCGAGGCCCTCGCGGTGACGACGGTCATGCCGATCGTCAGCGATGCCCTGGACGGCCAGTCGCTGTACGCCGTAGCCTTCGCGGGCACGCTCGCGACCAGCGTGATCGGGATGGTCGCGGCCGGTTCCTGGTCGGACGCGCGCGGTCCGCGCGGCGCGCTGTACGCCGCCGTCACCCTCTTCATCCTCGGCCTGCTGATCTCCGGGTTCGCGGCGACGATGCCCCAGTTCCTGATCGGACGACTGGTGCAGGGGCTCGGTGCCGGTGGCCAGACCGTCGCTCTGTACGTCGTCGTCGCGCGGCTGTATCCGCCGTACCTGCACGGGCGGGTGTTCGCGGCATTCGCGGCCGCCTGGGTGGTGCCGTCGATGATCGGGCCCTTCCTCGCGGGAGCGGTGGCGGAGTACCTCGATTGGCGATGGGCGTTCCTGGGCGTGGCGGTGCTGACCGCGATCGCGTTCTCCATGGTCGCGATCCGCTTGCGCGGTGTCGACCTCGGCCGCGGGGAGCCGCAGGACCGGCGGGCGCTGCTCACGCGCCTCTCGCTCGCCGTCGTCGTCGCGGTGCTCGCGGTGGTGATCGGACTGTCCGCCGAGCTCGATCCGGTGATCGGCTGGCCGGTCGCGCTGGGAGCCGTGCTCGCGATCGGTGTCGCCGTGCTGCCCCTTCTGCCGCGACGCACGCTGCGCGCCGGCGCCGGCCTTCCCAGTGTCGTGCTCATGCGCGGCGTGGCGGCCGGCGCGTTCTTCGCCGCGGAGGCCTACATCCCGTACCTGCTCATGCGGAAGTTCGACTTCTCCGCCACCTGGGCCGGGGTCGCCCTCATGCTGGCCGCCTTCGCGTGGGCCGGTGCGTCCGCCGCGCAGGGTCGCTACGGTGAGCGACTGGGCAACCACCGCATCACGGCTCTCAGCCTGGGAGCGTTGCTCGTGGCGATGCTCTGCGTGCTGGCCGCCGCGGCGTTCGACGCCTCCCCGATCTTCGTGATCGTCGGGTGGGCGTTCGCCGGGGGCGGCATGGGGCTGCTGTACCCGCGGCTCACCGTGCTGACCCTCGCCTACTCGGATGAGACGAACCAGGGATTCAACTCCTCGGCGCTCTCGATCTCGGACGCGACGGGTTCGGCGGTCGCGATCGCGCTGGCGGGGCTCGCCGTCGCCACTCTGGGTGGCCGGGCGGATGCGTTCGCGGTCGTGTTCGTCCTCGGTGTCGGGCTGGTGCTGCTCGCGGTGATCCCCGGGCTCAGGCTCGGGCACGCCGCGGAGTCTTCGGTGCGCTGAGCTCACCGGCGAGGGCGATCACACCGAGGTCGAACACCCGGTCCAGACCCGCCGTCACGTCGACCTCGCTGGAGGACGGGAGGGCGCCGTGACTGTCGGCGTGCATCCGCTGCTGGACGAGGGTCGCATGACCGAGCACGAAATGCAGGATCGCGGCGCCGCGGTCCTCGGCGTCCTGAGCTCCCTCCGCGCGGAGGGCCGCGACCAGAGCCTCGCGGGCGTGGGCCGAGCCCAGCTGGAGCGCGTACGTGCTGAGCACGAGCTCCGCGCCGTCCCGGTAGGCGAAGAGGGCGTCGCGGAGCGCGCGGGCAGTCGCGAGGACCCCGCCGTCTCCGGCGGGAACCCCGGCGGTGATCCGGTCGGCGAGGTCGGCGAGGAGCTCCTGCTTGTTCGCCACGTGCCAGTAGAGAGCGCTGGGCTGCACGTCGAGCCGAGCCGCGATGCGGCGCATGGAGAGGTCGGCCAGCCCCACCTCGTCGAGGAGGGCCAGGGCCGTCCGCGAGACGCTGTCCCGGTCATGACGGGCGGGATTCGTGTCGGGACTCATGCCCCCACTATAGTGAACGGCGTTCAGGTGAACGGTGTTCAGGAGGATGAATGCGCAGGCGGCAGCCGGGGACGACCGCGACGCTCGCGGAGCCGGGAACGGTGCGTCTCGACGGCGTGGGCGTGACGGTCGACGGCCGCGTTCTGCTCGACGACGTGACGCTGGAACTCACCGCGCCGCGCATCGCCGTGATCGGTGCGAACGGCTCCGGGAAGTCGACGTTCGCCCGATTGCTGAACGGCCTCATGACGCCGACCACGGGAACGGTCACCGTCCACGGCCTCGACGCGCTCCGAGAGCGGACCGCCGTCCGCCGCCGGGTGGGCTTCGTCTTCACCGATCCGGATGCCCAGATCCTGATGCCGACCCCGGCCGAGGATCTCGCGCTGTCCCTCCGAGGGCGGCCCCGTGGGGACATCGCCGCCCGCGTGCAGGAGACGCTGGATCGGCACGGTCTCGGCGCCCACGCCGACATCCCGGCGTCGTCGCTCTCGGGAGGCCAGAAGCAGATGCTGGCCCTCGCCGCGGTGCTCCTCTCCGAGCCGGCACTGATCGTGGCGGACGAACCGACTACGCTCCTCGACCTGCGCAACGCGCGGCGGATCGGAGACCTCCTCCTGGAACAGGACGCGCAGGTGCTCATCGTCACCCACGATCTCGAGCTCGCCGCGCGCTGCGACACGGCTGTCCTCTTCGACGGCGGGCGCGTCGTCGAGCAGGGAGATCCCGAGTCGGTCATCGCGCGCTATCGCCGGTTGTGCGCGTGATCCCGTCCCGGCCGCTCGTGCCGGGGCGCCTGTCGAGGGTGCCGGCCGGACCGAAGCTGGCGGGCCTCGCCCTCGCGGCGCTCGCGATGACCCTGTTCCCGCACGGGCCGGTCAGCATCGCCGTCTGCCTCGCGGCCGTGTTCGCGCTCTACCCGATCGGAGGTGTGCCGCTCTCCGCCGCCCTGATCGAGCTGTGGCGGCTGCGTGCGGTCCTGCTCGTGCTCGCGATCGCCCTCGCCGTCTTCGTGTCTCCCGTGGCCGCCTGGATGAGCACCGGGCGGGTCGCCGCATTGCTGCTGCTCGCCGCGCTCCTCACCCTGACCACGCGCATGTCCGACCTCCTGGAGGTGCTGCAGCGCCTCCTGCGGCCGCTGCGCCGTGTCGGGGTGGACCCCGAGGCGGTGTCGATGGCGGTGTCGCTCACCCTGACGATGGTGCCCGTCGTCGCGGGCTTCGCACAGCGGGTGCGCGATGCGGAGCGCGCCCGCGGTGTGAGACTGGGTGTGCGTGGCGTGGTGCCCCTGCTCGTCATGACGCTCCGCCACGCGGACCAGGTCGGTGATGCCCTCGCCGCCCGCGGGGTCGGCTGACGGTCACGCCACGACGGCGGGGGCGGGGACGGCGCTCCCGGAGCGGCCGGCGAGCCGCAGCGCAGCCACGAGCAGCAGCACGGCGAGCGCCGCAGTGGAGACCGTCGTACCGAGGACGAGGAGCAGCACCACCCCCGTGAGTCCCACGGCGGTCCCCAGCACCAGGCGGCGGCGCGAGTCCGTCGCCATCGGCGAGGGGTGGTTCTCGAAGCGATCGACGCGCACGGCGACCAGGGCGGTGAGGACGAGTGCCGTCACCAGCCACAGCGGGCGGGCTGCCCACCATTCCACGCTGTCGAGTGCGGGCAGGCTGAGCCCCCCGACGATCGCTGCCAGCGCTGTCGCTCCGGCCATCACCAACAGCACCGGCATGTGCCAGAGGTAGATGGTCATCGTGCGCCGGGTCACGAACGCGGTGAACGCGGCCACCGGGGTGTGCCGGCTGAAGCGTCCGATCCGGTCGCGGTACAGGGAGAACAGGGTCGTGTGGATGAGCCCGACCAGCAGGAGGGCGGCTGTCGGCGGGTTGATGTTGGCGATGAGGTCGGGGGAGTACACGCCCCCGAGGAAGAGTGCGACGAGGAGCCCGAGGGAGCCGGTGCCGATCGCCACGCGGACTCCGGGCCGCAGTGCATCCATGCGTCCGTCGGCGAGGAAGAACCCGAGCTGCTGCATCGTCAGCCAGACGAAGGCGAGGTTGAGGAAACCCAGGGCGTCGTTCCCGGTCGTGGCGCGCAGCACGTCGACCGCGACGGCCGCAGCGGCGAGGAGAGCGATGGTCCGCAGCGGCGCGCGGTCGTGCAGCGCGACGAAGGCGGGGAGGAGGGCCTGGCACAGCAGGAAGACCCCGAGGAACCACAGGGGCTGCCCGTACCGGAAACCCGCGACCGCGATGAGATCCGGGGAGACCCCGACGACGGTGAGCACGGCGAGAGCGATGCCGACCGCGGCGATGGTGAACAGGGCCGGACGCAGGAGCCGGTGCACCCGACCGGCCACGAAGGCGGTGGCGCTCCCGCCGCGGTCGCGGAGGCGGCGGTAGGCGAGGAGTCCGGAGAACCCTCCGATCACGAAGAAGAGCGGCATCACCTGCAGCAGCCAGCTCAGCGGCGCGATCCAGCCCGTGCCGTCGCTCGCGTTCTCGAACACCGGCCCGGACTCGGACACCGTGACCCCCACCATGACGGCGTGCAGCAGGACGACGCCGAGCACGCACAGTGCCCGGACGACGTCGATGCCGGTGTCGCGGTGGCCGGTGGGGGCGGATACGGCGGGGGCGGGGGTGCTGAGGCGTGGAGCCGCGGCGATGACCATGAGTCCTCCTGGGAACGGTGTCCTCGGAGGCTATGGACGCGGTGGTCGGCACGACATCACCCCGTGGTGCCGTCCTGACCCCTACGCAGGGGTGACTCAGGCGGAGGGTTCGACCAGACCGGTGTCGTAGGCGAGGATGACGGCGTGCACGCGGTCGCGGAGACCGAGTTTCGCGAGCACTTTGCCGACGTGGGTCTTCACGGTCTGCTCGGCGATGAACAGGTCGCCCGCGATCTCCGTGTTGGAGCGGCCCTTGCCGATGAGGACGAGCACCTCGCGCTCCCGGTCGGTGAGATCGGCGAGGGCGGTCGCTGACCTGCGTGATGCCGGCCGCCGTCCGGCGAACTGTTCGATCATCCGCCGCGTCACGCTCGGGGCGAGGAGCGCATCGCCCCCCGCCACCACGCGGACGGCATGCACGAGCTCCTCCGGGAGGGCGTCCTTGAGGAGGAAGCCGCTGGCGCCGGCGGCGAGGGCGTCGTAGACGTAGTCGTCGATGTCGAACGTGGTGAGCATGAGGATCCGCGGCACGTGCGCGGCCGGGTACGACGGGCCCAGGATGCGCCGGGTGGCCTCGATGCCGTCGAGCTCCGGCATGCGGACGTCCATGAGGATGACGTCGGGGTCGAGCCGCGCGGCGAGCGTGACGGCTTCTGCGCCGTCCGCGGCCTGACCCACCACGCGGATGCCCTCATGGGCGTCCAGCAGGGCGGCGAAGCCGGCGCGGACCATCGCCTGATCGTCGGCGATGAGCACGCTGATCGTCACGAGTTCTCCTTGTCTTCCGCCGGGGCGGTCGGGGCGGCCGCTGATGCCGCGGGGGACAGGGGCAGGGTGGCGTCGACCGTCCAGCCCCCGTCGTCGGACGGGCCGGCCGCGAGGCTCCCGCCCAGCAGCTCTGCGCGCTCGCGCATTCCCCGGAGGCCGTAGCCCCCGGTGGGGTTCTCGACCGGCTGCGGCGGCGCCGCGTTGCGCACCCGGATGTGCAGGCTGCCGGCATCGGCGTGAAGGCGGACGGTGACCCGTGCTCCGGGGGCATGGCGGACGGCGTTGCTCAGTGCCTCCTGCACGATGCGGAAGGCGGCGATCTGCACACCGGGTCCGGCGGCCGAGGCCGCCTCGATCCCCTCCAGCACGAGACCGACCTCCACGCCGGCGCGTCGGATGGTGTCGACGAGGGCCGGCACGTCGTCCAGTCCCTGCTGCGGTGCGAGCTCGGCATGCTGGTCCTCCGTGCGGAGCACCCCCAGCATGCGCCGCATCTCGGTGAGCGAGGAGCGAGCGGTGGCGGCGATGTCGTCGAACTCGGCCGCCGCGTCGGCATCGAGGTCCGCGATCCGGTAGCGTGCGGTCGACGCCTGCACCTGGATCACCGACATGCTGTGCGCCACGACGTCGTGCAGCTCCCTGGCGATACGGGTGCGCTCCTCCACGAGGGCGCGCCGCGACTCCTCCAGGGCGCTGTGCTCCTTCTCCCTGGTCAGCTCGGCCGCCACCCGCACGCGGCCGGCGACGAGGACGGCGATGAGGAACATCGCGGCGGCGACCGAGGTCGTCACGATCAGGTTGGCGGTGACGCTCCCGGAGCTCGCCGGTGTCGCGACCATGTCCGGCCGCAGCAGGGGCGCCGTCAGGGAGGTGAGTGCGCCGATCACGAGGGTGAGGGCGCCGAGTCGGGCTCCCTGCACGAAGGACATCACGCCCACGAAGAGGACGAACGCGAGCAGTGCCGGTACCGACCACGGCCACGGGGACTGGATCGCCCGCGCCGGCTCGACGAGGAGAGGGAGCAGGAAGGCGCCGGCGGCGAACACGACGATCGCGGTCCGCGGACGGGAGGGGACGAGCAGGGGAGGCCCGCACACGGCGGCACCGAGCAGGAAAGACAGCGGCAGCGGCGTGCCCGAGAGCACCGTCTGGAGCGGGACGAGGAGCGCGTACAGCACGACGACCGCCGTGGTCAGCGCCACGAGGGCGCCGGTGCGACGGCTGATCCGTGACGGGCGCGGGGTGCGCTCTCGGCGGCGTGCCATGCGTCTCATCCTGCCAGGTGCGGGACCGCCGTACGGCGGCGGCGGAGCGCGGCGATCCGGTCGATGACGATGCCGACGATCAGGGCGATGACGACGCCGATGGCGGCGCTGAGCACGGGCTGGTCGTGCAGCCAGGCACCGGCGAGCAACCCGATCGCGAGGCTGAACACGCTCCAGCTGACACCGGCGATGAGGCTCAGCGGGAGGAACCGCCGCCAGGGGAACCCGAGCGCTCCGGCGGACATGTTCACGGCCACGCGACCGATCGGGATGTATCGCGCGCCGAGGATCAGCGTCGCGCTGCGGCGGTCGAGAGCATGCTGCGCGTAGGCGAACGCGGCAGCGACGCGAGGGCGGCGCATCCACGCGAACCTCGTGGTGCCGAGCCGGCGACCGATGAGGAACGCGATGTTGTCGCCGATCGCGGCGCCCAGGGCGGCGACCGCCCCGAGCAGCAGGATGTTGCCGTCGCCGGTGGACGCGGCGACGGCCGCCGCGGCGACGAGGACCGTCTCGCTCGGGACCGGAGGGAAGAACCCGTCGATCACGGTCACCGCGAAGAGCACCGCGTACAGCCACGGGGAGGCGATCGCCTGCAGGATGAGGTCGTTGAGGATGTCCACTCCAGCACCGTAGGCAGCGGGTGCGGGGCGGGTCATCACTCCCCGGTATCGCCTCGGTCACCCTGCAGAGGGATCTTGTCGGCGATCAGCGCCGTCGCAGCGGCATATACTGGGAGGCTGGCCGCTCGGCCATCACCCTCCTCCCGAACGAACGGACGTCCGCTGTGCTTGCCGTGCACGACCTCGAGATCCGCGTTGGCGCGCGCCTGCTGATGGAGAACGTCTCGTTCCGTGTGTCCGACGGCGACAAGATCGGCCTCGTCGGACGCAACGGTGCGGGCAAGACGACACTCACCAAGGTGCTCGCCGGCGACGTGCTGCCCTCCGGTGGTACCGTCACCCGCTCCGGCGAACTCGGCTACCTGCCGCAGGACCCGCGTTCGGGCAACCCGGAGGATCTCGCCCGTACCCGCATCCTCGACGCCCGCGGCCTCGGCCAGCTCAACCTCGGCATGACCGAGGCCTCGCTCGCGATGGGCTCGGACGACCCCGCGGTCGCGGCGAAGGCGATGAAGCGCTACGGGGCGCTCACCGAGAAGTTCGAGGCGCAGGGCGGCTACGCGGCCGAGGCCGAGGCGGCGTCGATCGCGCACAACCTCTCGCTGCCGGACCGCATCCTCGACCAGCCGCTGTCGACCCTCTCCGGTGGACAGCGCCGTCGAATCGAGCTCGCGCGCATCCTCTTCTCCGACGCGCAGACGATGATCCTCGACGAGCCGACCAACCACCTCGACGCGGACAGCGTCGTGTGGCTGCGGGAGTTCCTCAAGAACTACAAGGGCGGGTTGATCGTCATCAGCCACGACGTCGAGCTCGTCGGCGAGACCGTCAACCGCGTCTTCTACCTCGACGCCAACCGCCAGGTCATCGACATCTACAACATGAACTGGAAGAACTACCTGCGCCAGCGCGCCGCGGATGAGGAGCGCCGCAAGAAGGAGCGGGCCAACGCGGAGAAGAAGGCGACCACTCTCCAGCAGCAGGCGGCGCGCTTCGGAGCCAAGGCGTCCAAGGCGGCGGCCGCGCACCAGATGCTCGCCCGCGCGGAGAAGCTCCTGTCGGGCCTGGAAGACGTGCGTCAGGAGGACCGCGTCGCGAAGCTGCGGTTCCCGAAGCCGGCGCCCTGTGGCAAGACCCCGCTCATGGCGTCCGGACTGTCGAAGTCGTACGGCTCGCTGGAGATCTTCACCGACGTCGACCTCGCGATCGACCGTGGCTCCAAGGTCGTCGTGCTCGGACTCAACGGTGCGGGAAAGACGACGTTGCTGCGCATGCTCGCGGGCGTCGACCAGCCGGACACCGGCCAGCTCGAGCCCGGCCACGGCCTCAAGGTCGGGTACTACGCGCAGGAGCACGAGAACCTCGACGTCAGCCGCTCGGTGCTGGAGAACATGGTGTCGGCGGCCCCGCACATCACCGAGACCGAGGCGCGCAAGGTCCTCGGCTCGTTCCTGTTCACCGGCGACGACGTCCTCAAGCCGGCCGGCGTGCTCTCCGGCGGTGAGAAGACGCGACTGTCGTTGGCGACCCTCGTCGTGTCGTCCGCGAACCTGTTGCTGCTCGACGAGCCCACGAACAACCTCGACCCGGCCTCGCGCGAGGAGATCCTCGGGGCTCTGGCCCACTACGAGGGTGCCGTGGTGCTCGTGTCGCACGACCCCGGCGCGGTGCAGTCGCTGAACCCGGAGCGGGTCCTCATCCTGCCCGACGGCGTCGAGGACATCTGGAGCCAGGAGTACCAGGACCTCATCGAGCTCGCGTAGCCGGTCGTGGCATAGTCGGAGCATGGCCGAGCAGTCGATCCTTCCTCCCTCGGAGCTCGCGGTATGGTTGCGCGCGCAGCCGGCCCTCACCGGCACGGCTCCGCCGCTGCGCCTCGCTGACCTCCCCGACGATCCGGTGCCGCTCTTCCGCGACTGGCTCCGCACGGCGGCCGCAGACGGCGTTCCGGAACCGCACGCCGCGACCCTCGCGACCGTCGACGCGGACGGCCTGCCGGACGCGCGCACGCTGATCCTCAAGGACGTGGACGCGCGTGGCTGGGCGTTCGCCGGAGCACGGTCTTCACGGAAGGCCACGCAGCTCGAGGCGCGTCCGGCCGCGGCCCTGAATCTGTGGTGGCAGCCGCAGCGACGCGCGGTGCGGGTGCGGGGAACCGTGGAGGAGGCGTCCCCGGCGGAGAGCGACGCCGACCTCGCTGCCCGCTCCGAGGACGCACGCGCCGGTCTCCATCCGGGGGACTGGGTGCTGTGGCGTGTCGTGCCCACGCGGGTCGAGTTCTGGCAGGGCTCCCCGGATCGAAACCACACCCGGATCGTCTACCGCCGCGTCGAGGGCCGATGGCAGCACACCGCCACCGGCGCCGATCCCAGCTCCAGCGATCGATAACGCTCCGCCCCATCACTCGGACGGCACGTTTTCGATCCCGCACCGTCGTCTCGCGCGGGATCGAAAACGCGCCTCCGGTTGCTTACGAACGCCCGTTTTCGATCCCGTAGCAGCGGGGGACACCCGTGCGGGATCGGAAAGGTGCCTGGAAGCGTGCGGGGAGGAGCGTTTTCGAGCTTCGCCGGGGGAGAGGGGGCGGGGTGAGGGCGGGGGTGAGAGGGGCTGGAACCGGGGGGAACGGAGTGGCACACTGTAGCGATCTGCTCGTCGGAGGGGGACGACACATGCGCATGGCACGACGACGGGCTCTCGCGGCCACGCTGGCAGTCCTCCTCGGAGTCGGGGGCGCCGTCGTCACCGCGGCTCCGGCTCTCGCGGCCGCCCCGGTCGGCGGGCCGACGACCCCGGGCATCTGGGGGTATCACACCGTCACGTTCGAGTCCCTCGGCAGCACCGTGGCTGAGGTCGCCGTCGTCTCCGGAGGGCTGGCGCCTCGGCAGCCGGCGCCCACCTCCGCGGAGGGACCGTTCGACGGCTGGGTCACGGGACCTCCCCGCGCCGAGGAGCCGTTCCGGTTCGAGAGCACCGTCATCACGACGGACCTCGTCGTCCGGGCGACGTTCGCCGACACGCGGATCGTGCAGTTCCTCGCCGGTCCCGCGGGAGAGGACGCCGACCGCATCATCGATGCCGACGAGGTGCGAGACGGCGAGCCGTTAGGGGAGATCGCACCGGATGTCGCCGAGGTCCCGGACGGGCAGGTGTTCACGGGGGAGTGGTACCGGGAGGACGACCCGACCCGGACGCCCTACGATTTCGCTGCTCCTGTCACGGAGAACTTCCGGCTGGTGCCGATCCTCGTCTCCGGCTTCGCGGTGTCGTTCGTGACCGACGGCACTGCCGTGTCCCCCGAGTTCGTCGTCGAGCCCGACACCGCCTTCACGGCTGCGGATCTCGCGGCCATCACGCCGCCGACGAGGACGGGCTACACCTTCACCCAGTGGTGGGCGGATGCGGCGCGCACGCAACCCGTCGATCTCCCGCTGACGGATACCGCGACGCTCTATGCCGGCTGGCAGGGGCAGGACGTCGAGTACCACGTCAGCTACTGGCTCGAGAAGCCGAACGTGGTCCCGGAGTCCTACCCGGCGCCGGTGTTCACGGCCGCGGGAGCGACGCCGCCCGCGTGGACCGACGCGGACGGGAGGCTCAGCGACGCGCAGTTGGCGGACCCGGCGAACTTCCTCTTCCTCGACGACATCGCGTCGACAGCGACCGCGGGTTCCACCGTCGGGGGCCCGACCGTGAAGGACGACCTCCCGACGCCCATCAAGGAGCTCGTGCGCGCGCAGCTCGACCCCGCCGTCGTGCAGTCGGATCCGCTGACATTCGCCGACCTGGCGGTGAGCCAACAGGATGTCACTGTGCAGGGAGACGGATCGACGGTGGTGAACGTCTACCTGACGCGGTCGCTGTGGCGGACGGACTTCCGACTCATCGCCCCGGGAAGCTCGGCGAACGTGCCCGCGGCGTGCGCCGCGGCAGGCACCTACGACATCACCATGGACGTCGGCGGCGCCACGTACTTCGCCTCGACGGTGTCCGGTGGCGCGCAGCTCCTCGGCACGCTCTCGGTCCGCGAGAAGATCGGTTTCGACATGCAGGCCGCGGGCGTGGCGCCGGTGCCGTTGTCGCAGACGGACGGCTCCGGCCTGATCACCGCCTACGACGCCGGGACCGAGAACCAGAGCTGCGTCCTCCGCGGCTGGGGGCCGCAGCAGTTCACCCCTCTGATCTTCACCGCGGTCTACACCGGTGCCGGGGCGGACACCGGTTCCGTCGATCTCGCGAACCGCACGACGACGATGACCGGGAAGATGGCTGCCGCGCGCACCCAGAACCTCACGCAACGATTCGAGTACGCGGAAGAGCTGGACCAGGGGCAGCCCGCTCCGGACGCCGTGCTCGGGCCGGACGGCGTACCGAACGATCCGTTGCGGGTGGAGACGCTGTACGCCAACAACAAGACCGCTGTCCGTGCCTCCGTGCCCTCCGGCCATCAGGTCTTCGGTCAGTACCGCAGCGCGTGGTACTGGGCCTCGAACGGCGATCGGCAGGTCGCCAGCGTCATCGACGGCTTCACGTCGTACGTGGGCTATGGCGCGGGGACGAACACGCAGGGCAACTACTTCCAGCTCGACCAGGCGTCGGGTCATCTGTATCAGCTCAACAACAGCGGGAACGTCAACGACCGGTACCGCTACCAGTTCTACAGCCGCAACACCTACACGCTCAGCTTCGTGACCGGAGGGGGCACAGCCATCCCCGCCGTCACAGGCATCCCCTTCGAGACCGCGCTCGAGCCCTCGGCACCCGCCGACCCGACCCGTGGTCGCGTTGTCTTCCTCGGCTGGTACACCGACTCCCAGTTCAACGTGCCGTTCACGTTCGACGGAGCGACGATGCCCGCCAGCAACCTCGTGCTCTACGCGCGGTGGCTGACGGATCCGCACACCGTCCGGTTCTACGACCACCCGTCCAGCCCGGAGCCCATCGACGATCTGACGCAGACGGTGGAGGACCAGGGGATGGCGACCACTCCGGATCCGTTGCCCCCGCAACCGGACGGCCAGACGTTCCTCGGCTGGTATCAGCGGACGACAGCAGGCTTCTTCGTACCGTATGACTTCGACACGCCGGTCGGCGCCGACCTCGATCTCTACGCCCGGTGGCAGCAGCCGGAGGCCGCTCCCTTCACCCTCCGCTATGACGGGGACGGCAACACCGGCGGCACCGTACCGACGGATCCTCTCGGCTACGACGCCGGATCGAGCGCGATCGTCGTGGACGGAGCGGGACTGACCCGGGACGACGAGGTCTTCGTCGGCTGGCGCATCGCGACGATCGCGGTGGCGCGCATCATCACGAGCCCCGTAGCGGCCGACGGACTCTTCCAGGCCGGACGCACGGTGCGCTTCGCCGGACGGGACATCACGCTCACCGCCGTGTACGCCGATCCGTCTCCCTCGTTCGCCGTGACCTTCCGCGAGAACGGCGGGGCCGACGGCACCGTCACCTGGGAAGGGCCTCCGGAGGCGTCGATCACCTATCCCGGAGCATTCGACCTGCTCTTCAGAGGGCCCGGGACCACGTTCCTCGGATGGTCGACGTCCGCGGACGCGACGGTCGCCGATCCGGCGTTCGACCGGCTCAGCATCTCGGCGCTCACCGGCGACCTCGTCCTCTACGCCGTCTGGGAGGACGCCCCCGCGCCGCCAGCGCCGACGCCGCCTCCGAACGGCTCCGGAACGGAGCCCGGTGGCGGTCATCTTCCCCGCACCGGAGGGGACCCATGGGGCACGTTGCTCCTCGGGGCCCTCCTGTTCGCCACGGGGATCGTGGCGATGACGGCCCGGCGCCGGAGGCATCGGGGCTGACAACGCAGGCGAGGTCAGCGGGCGTCGAGCAGCTCGTCCTCGACGTCCGCATCGCGGTCGCGGCGCTTCGGAGCCTTCACCGGTGCCGGTTTCCCCTCGACGTCTTCGCGGTGCTTCACGATCTCGGTCCGGATGATGTACCCGATGAAGATGAAGCCCATGATGGCGAACAGGATCCACTGGATCGCATAGGACAGGTGCGGCCCCGGGTCGTCGGTCGGGGACTCGAAACCGCCCAGCGCCGCATCCGCGGCGGGCTGCTCCTCGACCAGGCGCCCGTAGGCGCCGGTGATGACGTCGTCTCCGACGAGGTCCCCGATGGAGGGGAGGTGGATGGTGGGCACCTGGCCCTCCGGAGCCCCTCGCCCGGATGCGGGAAGCGGCTCGCCCGGGCGGAGCCGGACGGTCACCGTGACCTCACCAGAAGGCGGAGAGGGAACCGTGTCCGGGAGCTCGCCCTCGCCCGGGGGCACCCAGCCGCGGTCGACGATGAGCACACGGCCGTCCGCGTCCCGGAAGGGGACAAGAACCTCGAACGCACTCGTGCCTCCGTGCGGACGGTTGCGGACCAGGAGCTGCTCGTCGGCGAGGTACTCGCCGTGCAAAGTGACCGGCCGCCATTCGTCTGCGGGGTCGAGGTCGTCCTCGGCGACGACGTCCGCGAGCGGGACGGCGGGCGCATCGTAGTTCTGCTCCACGAGCGCGATCTGCTCGGCCCGGGACTCGTTCCGCTCGAACTGCCAGTTCGACAGGAAGACGCACGCGATCGCGAAGCCGATGGCGATGAGGACGTACACACCCCAGCGGGTCAGGCGGTTGCTCATGAGGGCACCCCGTCTCGCACCGTCACCGGGAAGTCCCGCGCGGCCAGGTAGTCATAGAGGAAGTCGACGTGCTCATCGCACGCCAGCCAGATCTTCTCGCGGTCGGCGGTGTGGATGCGCGGATTGCGCCAGACGACCTGCCTCGTGGCCGCGATCCGGCATCCGGCGCGCGAGCAGATGAGTTCGCTCATCGTTCCGTGCGGCCTTCGCGGATGGTGATGACGTCTGGGGCGATCTCCGGAGCGGGCGTCGGCGCCGCCGACGGTGCGTCGATCTCGCGCATCGGCGACTCGGCTGCCGTCTCCGTGCTGTCGCTGCCGGCGTTCGCGAAGACCACGGCGATGTAAGGGAGGACCGCAGCGGCCAGCGCGAACACCCATGTCCACCAGCCGAACGGCTGCACGAAGAACATCAGCCCGAAGCACACGATGCGGATCGTCATCGTCAGGGCGTATCGACGCACACGGTGGTCACCCTCATCCCGCGGGGACTGCGGCAGTGAGGTGACGGCCGGTACTCGACGTGCGTTCTTCACGATGGTTCCAGCCTACGCCGCCGCAGCGACATCGGCATGCCCGCGAGAAGCGTCAGTTCGCGAAGACGAAGGGCAGGGTGAAGGCGCCGAACACCACGAGGCTGATGAGCGTCGAGACGATCGTGAAGACGAGCACGCCGATCATCAGGTAGCCGAGGATGAGTCCGGCGATCGCCATGCCGCGTCCGCCGAGACCGGGAGTGCGCCGGATCTGCCCGAGTGCCATGTGCCCGGTGATCGCGGCCGCGATCGAGGCGAGCATCGGCACGATCGCCCAGAACAGCACGACACCGGCGATGCCGCAGACGAGCGAGGTGATCGCGAGCCCGCTGGACGGCCGTGCGGGCGGCGCCCCGTACGGCTGCGGGGCCGAGTACTGCTGCGGGGCGGGGTACTGCTGCGGGGCCGAGTACTGCTGCGGGGCCGAGTACTGCTGAGGTGGCGAGTACTGCTGCGGTGCGACGTTGGTCGGCGGTGCGGGCGGCATTCCCGGATACGCAGGGGACGAGCCGGGCGCCGGCGGGATCGCCGGGGGCTCGACAGACGGACCGGGGATACGGGGATCGCTCACGCTGCTGCCTTTCGTCGCCCTCAGCGTCCCAGGAGGGTCTTCGTCTGTCAAACGGCCGTCGTGAACCCGGACCGGCAACGTCGCTAGGATCGATCACGGCCCGGAACCCCGGCCCTCGATCCCAGACCCAGGAGTGTCCCATGAGCGCGGAGCGCGTCGTCCTCGTCACCGGAGGCAATCGCGGCATCGGCCGTGCCATCGCCGAGCGCTTCGTGCGTGAGGGATACCGGGTGGCGGTCACCGCCCGGAGCGGCGAAGGTCCGGAGGGCACCCTCACGGTGCGCGCGGATGTCACGGACGCCGCCGCACTCGACGCGGCTTTCACCGAGGTGGAGCAGCAGCTCGGCCCGGTGGAGATCGTCGTCGCCAACGCCGGCATCACCAAGGACACCCTGCTCATGCGCATGAGCGAGGACGACTTCGACAGCGTCATCGCGACCAACCTCGGCGGCACGTTCCGGGTCGTCAAGCGTGCCTCGAAGGGCATGCTGCGCGCGCGGTTCGGACGGGTGATCCTCATTTCCAGCGTCGTGGGCCTCTACGGCTCCGCGGGGCAGACGAACTATGCCGCTTCGAAGAGCGCGCTCGTCGGCTTCGCCCGCTCCCTCACGCGCGAGCTCGGCGGACGCGGAATCACGGCCAACGTCGTGGCGCCCGGGTTCATCGAGACCGACATGACCGCAGAGCTCCCCGAGGAGACGCAGAAGCAGTACAAGGCGAACATCCCTGCCGGCCGGTTCGCGACGCCGGACGAGGTCGCGGGCGTCGTGACCTGGCTGGCGAGCGACGACGCCGGCTACATCTCCGGCGCTGTCATCCCGGTCGACGGCGGTCTCGGCATGGGGCACTGACCCCGGGCCCTCGCGGTCAGCGGTCGATCGCACGCACGAGGAGCTCGCCGAGACGTTCCGGCGCGGAGAACTGCGGCCAGTGTCCGGACCCGATCCGGACGACCTCGGCATCGTCGATCGCCCGGTACTCCGTCGCGTACGGGCCCCACTGGCTGATCACCTCGTCGAACGACGTCTGGTCCAGTCCTCCCATCAGCAGGGAGACCGGGATCCCATGCCGAGCGGGGTTGCGCAGCGCGAGTTCGCCGGTCGGGACCCGAGCGGGGATGCTGTGTGTGAGGAGGCTCGTCCGCGCCCTGGTCTCGTCGTCCAGGTCATGCACGTCCTCGTCGGGGAAGAAGCCCCAGCCGGGGAAGGCGACGACGCCGTCCTGCACCGGGAACTCGCTGATGCCGGAGCCCGGGGGCGGCGGGACGGTGTCGACGAAGACGACCCGTGCCACGCGGTCCGGGCGTGCGTCGGCGACGCCCCAGGCGACATTGCCTCCGCCACTGTGTCCGACGACCACGACGTCGCCCTCCGTGGCGTCCACGGCGGCGACCGCGAACGCCACCCAGTCATCGATCCCGATGCCTGCTGCCGCCTCCGCGGTGGCGTCGAGTCCGGGCAAGGTCAGTGGGTGCGCGCGGTGTCCCGCCTTCTCGAGAGCGGGCACGACGTCGTCCCAGCTCGATGCGTCGAGCCAGAGACCGGGGATGAGGATGATGTCCATGACCCGACGGTAGACCCGGCCACGGACATCGTCGAGGGTCAGGGGAGCAGAGGGATGACCGTTCCGAGGTCGACAGGGCCGATGACCAGGCTCGCCGATTCCCGGACGGCGGGCTTGGCGTTGAACGCGAGCCCCAGGCCGGCGACCGCCATCATCGGGAGGTCGTTGGCGCCATCGCCGATCGCGATGGTCGCGTGCCGTGCCACGCCGAGCTCCTCCGCCCAGGTGCGCAGCCAGAAGGCCTTGGCCGCCCCGTCGACGATGTCGCCGTCCACCTCGCCCGTCAGTGCACCGTCGGCCACGGACAGACGGTTGGCACGCCAGCGGTCGACACCGAGCCCCGGCGCGACGTCGTCGAGGATCTCGTGGAACCCGCCCGAGACCACGCCGACCACCCCGCCTCGGGCGTGGACGGCGGCGGTGAGCTCGCGGACACCGGGGGTGGGCTCGACGCGGGCGCGGACCCGGGCGAACGCCTCGACGGGTACGCCCGCGAGAGCCGCCACTCGGGAGCGGAGACTGGTCGCGAAGTCGATCTCACCGCGCATCGCGGCTTCGGTGGCCGCCTGCACCTCGGCGCGGCGACCCGCTTCCTCCGCGAGGAGCTCGATCACCTCGTTCCGGATGAGCGTGGAATCGGCATCGAGGACGACGAGGAATCGCGCGGTGGTCACGCCATCGAGCCTAGCGACCCGAGTCCGGGGCTCGGCACCGCTCGACGCCTCAGCGCTCGATGAACACGCCCTTGCCGACGACCGTGATCCCCGATTCCGTGACCGTGAACCCGCGGGCGAGGTCCCGTTCGCGGTCGACCCCGACCGTCGCCCCGTCGGCGAGGACGACGTTCTTGTCGAGGATCGCCCGATGCACGCGTGCGCCCTGGCCGACGTGGACGTGATCGAACACCACGGAGTCCGTGATGGTCGACCCGCCGCCGGCGAGCGTCCACGGGCCCACGACGCTGCGCTCGAGGTGCGTGCCGGAGAGCACCGACCCCAGCGACACGATCGAGTCGATCGCGTTCCCGATCCGTCCCACGGAGTCGCGGACGAACTTCGCCGGCGGGGAGTTGACCGCCTGCGAGTGGATCGGCCACTCCATGTTGTAGAGGTTGAAGATCGGGAGGGTCGAGATCAGGTCCCGGTGCGCGTCGAAGAACGAGTCGATCGTTCCCACGTCGCGCCAGTAGGAGCGGTCGCGTGGCGACGAGCCAGGGACCTCGTTCTGCTTCATGTCGTAGTAGCCGGCCTCGCCGCGGTCGACGAAGTACGGGACGATGTCGCCACCCATGTCGTGGCTCGACGTCGGCAGCTCTCCATCCGCCTCGACCGCCGCGATGAGGGCGTCCGTGTCGAAGATGTAGTTGCCCATGGAGGCCAGGACTTCGTGCGGGGAGTCCGCAAGACCCGTGGCGTCGGTCGGCTTCTCCAGGAACTGCCGGATGCGCCCGGACTCCGGGTCGGCGTCGATGACCCCGAACTGCGACGCCAGGGCGAGGGGCTGGCGGATGCCCGCCACCGTCGCCTTCGCGCCGGACTCGATGTGCGCCTCGAGCATCTGACGGAAGTCCATCCGATAGACGTGGTCGGCGCCGATGACGACGACGATGTCCGGCTTCTCGTCGTTGATGAGGTTCATGCTCTGCAGGATCGCGTCGGCGGAGCCGGAGAACCACCGCTTGCCGAGGCGCTGCTGGGCGGGGACGGACGCGACGTAGGAGTCGAGGAGGGCCGACATCCGCCACGTCTGCGAGATGTGCCGGTCGAGACTGTGCGACTTGTACTGGGTCAGCACGACGATCTGTCTCAGCCCGGAGTTGATGAGGTTCGAGATGGCGAAGTCGATCAGGCGGTACTGCCCGCCGAACGGGACGGCAGGTTTCGCGCGGTCGGCCGTCAGCGGCATGAGTCGCTTGCCCTCGCCGCCGGCGAGGATGATCCCGAAGACCTTCTTTGGAGCGGACATGGCTCCACCATAGATGCGGTTCGGCGCGGGGAACTAGCATCTGGACAACCCGCTCGATAGCGTCTAGGCATGCGAGTCGAGATGATCACCAAGGAGTATCCGCCGGAGATCTACGGAGGCGCGGGTGTACACGTCGCCGAGCTCGTCTCCGCGCTGCGTCGTGACATCGACGTGACGGTGCGCGCGTTCGGTGCGCCGCGCGATGAGGACGGCACCTTCGCCTACCGTGCCCCGGAGAGCCTCGCCGCCGCCAACCCGGCTCTGCAGACCCTCGGCACGGACCTGGAGATCGTGTCGGCCATCGCGGGCGCCGACGTCGTGCACAGCCACACCTGGTACGCGAACTTCGCCGGCCATCTCGCCTCCCAGCTCCACGGCATCCCGCACGTGCTCACGGCGCACAGCCTCGAACCGCTCCGGCCGTGGAAGGCCGAACAGCTCGGGGGCGGCTACGCCGTCTCGAGCGGGATCGAGAAGCTCGCCTACGAGAACGCCGCCGCGGTGATCGCGGTGAGCGCCGGCATGCGCGCCGACATCCTGCGCAGCTACCCGCAGGTCGACCCCGCACGGGTCCGCGTGATCCACAACGGCATCGACGTGGAGCGGTGGCGTCCTGTGCACGACCCCGCCTTCCTCTCCTCGATCGGCATGGACCCTGACCGTCCCTCGGTGGTCTTCGTCGGCCGCATCACGCGGCAGAAGGGGCTGCCGTACCTCCTGCAGGCAGCGCGGTTGCTGCCTCCGGAGGTCCAGCTGATCCTGTGCGCCGGAGCGCCGGACACCCCGGAGATCATGGCGGAGGTGCAGGAGGGGGTGCGGCTGCTGCAGCAGACCCGCGAGGGTGTGGTGTGGATCGAGCGGATGCTGCCGCGCGATGAGCTGTCGGCGATCCTGGCCGCGGCGACCACGTTCGTCTGCCCGTCCGTCTACGAGCCCCTCGGGATCGTGAACCTCGAGGCGATGGCCTGCGGAGCGGCCGTCGTGGGGACCGCGACCGGCGGAATCCCGGAGGTCGTCGACGACGGCGTGACGGGCCGGCTGGTCCCGATCGAGCAGGTACAGGACGGCACGGGCACACCCACCGATCCCGACCGCTTCGTCGCCGATCTCGCGGCGGTCCTGACCGAGGTCACCTCGGATCCGGCGCGGGCTCAGGAGTACGGGGAGGCCGGTCGGGAGCGTGCCCGCGCGCAGTTCAGCTGGGGTGCGATCGCCGACGAGACCCGCGCGCTCTACGCAGAGCTGTCCGCCTGAGCCGATAGGCTTTCGGTATGCCGATCGCTCTGGAGTTCACCGACGTCGTCGTGCGCCGAGAGGGGCGCAACATCATCGATCACGTGACCTGGCAGGTCTCGGACGATCAGCGATGGGTGATCCTCGGGCCGAACGGGGCGGGCAAGACGACCCTGCTGCAGCTCGCCGACACCTTGATGCATCCCACCTCTGGCACCGTCACCGTCCTCGGCGAGACGCTCGGACGCGCGGACGTCTTCGAGATCCGACCCCGGATCGGGTTCGCCTCGACGGCCATGGCCAAGCGCATCCCGCGCGACGAGACGGTTCTCAACACGGTCCTCACGGCGGCGTACTCCGTGCTCGGCCGCTGGAACGAGAGCTACGAGGACATCGATGAGCGGCGCGCACTGCGGGTGCTGGGGGACTGGCGTCTCGCGCACCTCGCCGACCGCACGTTCGGCACGCTGAGCGACGGCGAGCAGAAGCGCGTGCAGATCGCCCGCGCGGTCATGACCGACCCCGAGCTGCTGCTGCTCGACGAGCCGACGGCCTCGCTCGATCTCGGGTCGCGTGAGGAGCTGCTGGCGCTGCTGGGCGGCTACGCCTCCGCTCCGACGACGCCCGCGATGCTCATGGTGACCCATCACGTCGAGGAGATCCCGGTCGGGTTCACGCACGTGCTGCTGATCCGCGACGGGGCCGTGGTGGCGGCGGGCCCGATCGCCGAGACGCTCACCGCCGATGCCCTCGGCGAGACCTTCGGCATGCCGATCGCGCTCAGCAGCGAGGACGGGCGCTACTCCGCCCGCGCCGCCTCCTGAGCTCGGTTCCGATGGGTTACTGAGCTCGGCCCCGATGGGTTACTGAGCTCGTCGAAGTACTGGTAGAATCGATCCTTGGTGCGTTCGTACCACAGACTTCCCTCGTCCCTGGCACAATCCAGGGCAGCAACAAAGGAATCCCATGAAGACTGACATTCACCCCGAGTACAAGGCTGTCGTGTTCCGCGACCTGGGTTCGGGCGAGACCTTCCTCACCCGCTCCACCGTCACGAGCGACAAGACGATCGAGCTGGACGGCGTGGAGTACCCGGTGATCGACGTCGAGATCTCCTCGGCCTCGCACCCTTTCTACACGGGCAAGCAGCGCATCATGGACTCGGCCGGTCGCGTCGAGAAGTTCAACCAGCGCTTCAAGGGCTTCGGCGGCTCCAAGTAAGGACCGCTTCACGAAGGCCCCGCGCTCCTCGGAGCACGGGGCCTTCGTCATGCCCGGTGGGGTGCTCACACGTCGATGACGATGCGTCCGTGCTGGATGCGGCCCGGCGGGTCGCCGGGGCTCGGCGCCGGGGCGGTGCGCCGGGTCTGCCGGTCGCGCTCCTGTCCCGCCTCGTGCGCCGTGGGGGACCACACGGCATCGAAGACGCCGACGAGCCCTCCGGATCCGGCCTGCTCGTACTTCTCCTCCACCGGGCGACGGGAGAGGGAGTGCCGGATGCCGACGAAGAAGAGCACCGGCCCCGCACCGAGTACGAGGGCGATCGTGGTCCATCCGAGCAGATGCTCCATGCGCCCAGGATAGATCGCCGACCATGTCGACGGTATCCGTCGCGCGGCGGATGTCAGCGGACGCGGCGTCCGTGGGCCAGGTCGATCAGGCGCGCCAGCACAGGACCGCTCCGCAGGCCGTTGTGCTCGTGCTCACTCGTCACCCACGGCGTCACACCGGGGAGCAGGCGGGCGGTCTCCAGCGAGAACTCCAGCGGCACGTACAGGTCGTTCACGTACACCGCGGCCGCTCCCGTGGCTCCGGAGTCGGCGAGAGCGACGGTGTCGTAGATCCGCGGCCAGGGGTGCTCCGCCAGGATCGACGTGACCTCGCGCCACGGCTGCAGCCCGGGGACGGTGTCCGCCCACTCGCGACGGATGTGCTCGCCCGTGAACAGCGTGGGGTCGTCGCGGAAGTCGTCAGGCTCGACGCGCTCCGCCGACCACCGCGTCGTGTGTCCGCTCGCGTAGCTCGACTCGTGGAACGCGTAGTACAGCGGATTGCGTGCGCCGAAGGGCATGGCGTGCTGGAGGTCGTAGCGGAAGGCGTTGGAAGAGGGATCGCGCTCGAGGAGGGACCAGAGCGTCTGCCAACCGTCGTCGGTGCCGAGAGCGGAGCCCACCGAGCGGAGGCGGGAACGCGATACGACCTCGCCGTCGGGGAGGACGAGTTCACCGGCGTCCGCGAGATCGATCAGGCGTCGCATGACGTCGCGGTGCTCCGGGAAGCGCCGGTAGTACCGCTCGGACGCCGTGCGCATCTTGTCGTAGCAGAGGGCGTAGACCTCGTCCGGGTCGCGCTCGACCGTGCTGAGGCCTCCGGTGATGAAGACGTCGTCGAGCGAATCCGCGTGGGTCGACAGGTAGGCCAGCGTCGTGAACCCGCCGAAGGACTGCCCGAGGACGCTCCACGTCGGCACCCCCAGGTGCTCCCGCAGCGCCTCGCAGTCGCGCACGATGGCATCGGCGCGCAGGTGGGTCAGATGCTCGGCGACGGCTTCGGCGCCCCGCACGAGGTCGCCGTCGCCGACCGGGGAGGAGAGGCCGGTGCCGCGCTGGTCCAGGAGGACGAGTCGGTAGTGCGCGAGGGCCTGGTCCAGCCACGCGGGCGCTGTGGAGGAGTGGAAGGGACGCGGGGCTTCGTAGCCGGGCCCGCCCTGCAGGAACACCAGATAGGGGAGCGTCTCGCCCCCGTCGCGTGTCACCACGCGGGCGAACACGTCGATCGTACGGGTGTCTGCCGGGTCGCCCCAGACGAGGGGAACCGTGAGCGTGTGCTCCTCGACGGCGAGGTCGAGCAGGCGGCGGCGGATGACAGTGGTCATGGTCACATCACATTCCCGATGTAGGAGTACTTCACGAAGACCTCGGCGGCGATGCCGGACTCATCGAGGACCCCCTGGACGGCCGTCATCATGTAGTTCGAGTCCCAGCCCATGTAGAGGTAGTGCGTGTCGTCGAGGTCATCCCAGTGCCCCTTCCACGCCTTGTCGCGGTAGATCGGGCCGCCGTGGGTCGCGCAGTAGGCGAGAGCGGCCTCGGTGGTGTCCGTCCAGGCGCGGCGGAACACGCGGTTGAACAGATGCTTGACGTCGTAGACCTCCCATCGCTCGCCGCGGTACTCGACGTAGTCGAACTCGCGCTCCCACCCCGCCGGCCAGCCGCGGCGTCGGACCGCGTCGAGGATCGGGGTGAGTCCGTCGTCGTCGATCTCGGGCAGCGCGGGTCGTGCCCACACGCGGACGAGGTCGGCTGTCAGGCCCACCGTGCGTGCGGTGATGGCCGCCGTGCCCCAGGACTCCTGCGCGGCCAGAGCGCGAGTGGCCGGCACCGCGCTGCGTGCATAGGCCTCATCGCGCTTGACCGGGAACGAGGCGCCGAACACCCGCTCCGTGAGCCCCTGCTCCAGCAGTGTGAGGTTGCCGAGGGTCGGCGCGAGGGCGCGGTGGCTGTTCTGCTCGTCTTCCGAATACTCGCTCCACGGGCGCACGCCGTCGCCGGACCAGGCGTCGCCGGGCACGGCGGGCACGATGTGCTCGACGTCGTAGCCGTCCACGTCATCGACGCCTTCGAGCCGGCCGAGCACGTAGGCCGGATACGGCAGCTCGCTGTACTTGAGCACCGCACTGACCCGTTCGTCCGACGGGGTGATGCGCGCGATGGCGCGGGCGAGGGCGTCGTGTCCGTCGCGACGCGCACGACAGAGACGGGCGATGAGCCGCTCGGCGGGGAGGTTCACCAGCGCACGGCGCAGGAACATCGCCTGCAGCCACTCGAGCGTCTCGAGGAGCTGGGCCCGGTCGATGAGCCCGCGCGCGTGATCGCTGTACGCGCTCATGACGAGCGGGTACGAGGAGCGTCCGAACGTGTTCACGTGCCGCAGCTGACGCGCGATCTCGGGGTCCGGTTCCTTCGTCGGATCGAGGAGGAGGCCGTAGATCTCCGCGTAGTGCCGCCAGGTCTCGGCGTCGGCCTGGAGGTGCGCGACGTCGACGCGCGGGAACGACTGGCGGAAGGCGCTGTAGACCCCGTGCTCCCCGTTCGCCGCCACCTCTCGCCCCGTCACGAGCACGAGGTAGTGGCGCCAGAACGCTCCGATCGCCTCGCCCGTGTGCTGCTCGATCGGTAGCCAGAACCGCGCCTCCACGTCCATCTGCTCGGCGTGGTTCAGGCCCATGAGGATGTAGTTGTGGATCAGCTCATGGTCCCGCAGCGGTTCGCCGGTGGAGTTCAGGCTCTCGAAGATCTGCTGCGCGTTGGCCTGCGCACCGAGCGTGATCGAGACGTGCTCCAGTCGCTGCAGCCCCTGCCAGATGAGCGGCACCTCGTCGGCATGGATCTGGCTGCGGAAGAAGGCGTAGTTGTCGTCGAAGCGCGACTCGCGATCGAGGTCGTCACGGCGGTCGAGCACGACCGACTCGTAGAGATCGGCCCAGGCGTCGTGCGGCCGAAGCTTCGTGCGCTCCGGGTCGTCGGTGCGCACGAGCACGCGGGCGAGGTCGGCGGCGAGCTCCGGGTCCCGGTCGCGCACCGAGTGATGCAGCGCGGCGACGAGGAGCATGAGCGTGGTGAGGCGCTGCTGCCCGTCGATGAGGATGAGGTCGGCGTCCGCGCCGGAGCCGTCCTCGGCGGAGAGGATCGAGCCGATGAAGTGGCGATGCGCGTCGTCCTCCGCGGCCACCGCCCTGACGTCGGAGAGGAGCCGCTCGCAGCCGCCGATGTCCCAGCGGTACTGCCGCTGGTAGACGGGGACGACGATGGTCGTGCGTCCCGCCGCGAGCCATTCGATCGTGTTGACTGCCGTCGCCTCGACGTTGGTCGCGGTGCTCATGCTGGTGTCTCGTCCTCCCGTAGCGACAGGCGCCACGGACGCGCCGGGTGCCCCGCCCAGTCTATTCGCTTATCCACGGTGACCCTCCGGGGGAGCGCCGGGTCCCGCTGTTAGCCTTGCCTTATCAGGGCCTGTTAAAACGTGCTGGCCCCCGATGAAAGGAACATGACTCGATCATGGGATACATCAAGTCCGCAGCGCTGGAGGAGAAGGGCTTCGTCGTCCTCGACAGCTACGACCAGGAGGCCGACCCCAAGGAGTGGCTCGACATCGAGTACGTCGACTGGAAGTCCTCGGGCGACACCCGGTTCGCGCCCCTCGCCAGCGCCTTCGGTGACATCGAGTGCAACGGCTTCTGGAACCACAAGCCGCCGCGCACCGACAAGGACGGCGTCTGGATCGACGAGCAGACCGCCAAGGCCCCGAACCTCACGCGTCGCGCGCAGGAGCCGGGCGCGAACGTCGGTCGCTGCCGCGTCATCGAGCTGCAGCCGACCCCGTACGGCGACTGCCTCTACAACCTGCACCAGGACGACAACAACCGTCTGAACCCGGACGGCACCGGCTGGGTCGTGCGCGGGTTCTTCAACCTGACCGACGACAAGGACAGCTACTTCGTCCTGCGCGAGAACCGCACGGACCCCAGCATCGAGTACCGCATCGCCCTGCCGGCCGGTGCGCAGCTCATCGTCGACACCCAGCGTCTGTGGCACGCGGCCACGCACAACGGCACCGACCCGCGCTACTGCCTCATCACCTCGTGGACGTCCGGTCCCGAGCTCGACGCGTACATCGAGAAGTACCACGGCACCGACGACGTCCCGAACGTCGAGGTTCCGCAGGACGTGCTCGAGTTCGGCTATGCCGAGCAGGCCCGCAAGGACGCCGCCCGCGCGGCCTATTACGCCGCCAAGGGCCAGCAGGTCAAGCAGGCCATGAGCGAGGCCTGAGCCTCCGCACACTGGGTCGCTGAGCGTCCCCACGGCGGGTCGCTGAGCGTCCCCACGGTAGGTCGCTGAGCGTCCCCACGGTAGGTCGCTGAGCGTCCCCACGGTGGGTCGCTGAGCTCGTCGAAGCGCCCGAAGGCCCCGGTCCACGGACCGGGGCCTTCGTCGTCGAATCACACGCTTGTGATTTCGCGGGAACTCGGCGAGAATGGGCGCACAACCGCATACTCTCGCCACTTCGTGGTTCAGGTCGTAGGGGAAGACGCACCTGATGAAACGGAGAGATCATGGCGACGGCTTACGCACGCGGAGTGGTGTTCATCCACTCGGCGCCTCGCGCGCTCTGCCCGCACCTGGAATGGGCGGTGGGTCGCGCTATCGGGCGTGCGGTGAACTTCGATTGGACCGAGCAGCCCGTGCTGACCGGCGCCCGCCGCGCCGAGTTCTACTGGGACGGCCCCGTCGGAACCGGCGCTGCCCTCGCGACCGCGATCCGCGGCTGGGAGCACCTCCGGTTCGAAGTGACCGAGGATCCCACTCCGCGCAGTGACGGCGGTCGGTGGCTGCACACCCCCGACCTCGGGATCCACTACGCCCAGACCGACGCCGCCGGCAACATCGTCATCGGCGAGGACCGCATCCGCTACGCGATGGAGATCGCCGCGGGAAACGCCGTCGAGCTGCAGCGCGAGCTCGACGTCGCCCTGGGCTCCGCCTGGGACGAGGAGCTGGAACCCTTCCGTCACGCCAGCGACGACGCGCGCGTCGTCTGGCTCCACAAGGTCGGCTGACCGGCCGCTGAGACCAGGAGCCCGGAGGCGTGAGTATCGGATGCCGGTGAGTGATCCCGGACGCTGAGAAGACGAATCCCCGCTCCGCTCGACGAGGACCCCGCCCCGGGTGACCGGGCGGGGTCCTCGTCTGTGCCGGTCAGATCACTGCGGCGTGAGCAAGGTCGGCGGTGGCGTCCACTCCACCGCCGCGCACGTCCGCCCAGGCCTGCGCCAGGCGCGTCATCGCCTCCGCCGTCCGCTCGGGGGGAAGCGTGATCGGGACCCGGAGGCGGCGCTCCAGCACGCCGCCGGTCGTGAAGCGGGGCCCGGGTGGGAGGATGAGATCCCGTTCCCGTGCGGCGAGGGAGAGCGTGGTCGACAAGGGGGCACCGAGGTCGATCCAGGCGGAGAGGCCGCCGGGCGTCTCCGGCATGCGCATCCCCGGGATATCCGCGATCCCCGCAGCCACCGCGTCCCGCCCCGCCGTGAGGCGGCGTCGGACATGATGGGTGAGCGCCGGGACGTCATCGAGAAGCTCCACGGCGATGCACTGCTCCAGGAGCGCTGTGCCGAGTTCGAACGAGGGACGGACGGCCAGCAGTCGGGCGATGACCGAGCGCTCGGCGCGCACCCAGCCGATGCGCATGCCTCCCCAGGCGATCTTCGACATCGACCCGACCGTGATGACGTTCGGCCCCTCGGCCGCCATCGGCACCGGAGCCCATCCGCGGTCGATGTCGAGTTCCGCCGTCGTCTCGTCCACGATCAGATGGGTGCCCGTATTCCGGGCCGTCGTGGCGATCCGGGACCGCTCCTCCTGCGGCAGCGTCGCGCCGGTGGGGTTGTGGAAGTCCGGGATGAGGTAGGCGACGTGCGGCCGAGCCGTCAGCAGCGTGTCGCTGAGGTGCCGGGTGTCCCAGCCGTCGGTGTCGACCGGTGTGGGGACCAGACGGTAGCCGTGGCGGTGCAGCGCCTCGAGCGCGTGCGGAAAGGTCGGCTGCTCCACGAGGGCGCGTTCGCCCCGGCGGCCGATCGCCGTGAGGATGAGGTTGACGGCGTTCAGGGCGCCGGAGGTGATCATGATCTCGTCCGGCGTGGTGACCGCGCCGCGTTCGGTGAACCGGCGGGCCACGGCCTCACGCAGCTCGGGAAGACCCTGCAGCGAGTAGCCGCTCGTACCGCGCAGAGCCGCGAGTCGGGGGAGGGAGCGCACGGTGGCGTCGTACAGACCGGGGGTCGAGTCCATGGAGGCGATCGAGAGGTCGATCGCCTCGTCGTCCCGGCCCGGGGTGGCTGTCGACGGGCCGTGCGGGAGCGCGACGCGGGTGCTGCCGCCGTGATGCCGGGACACGTAGCCGGCGGCCTCCAGCACGCCGTAAGCGCGGGTGATGGTCGACCGGGACCGTCGCAGCTCGAGGGCGAGGGCGCGCTCGCTCGGCAGTCGCTCGCCGACGGTGAGGCGACCGTCGAGGATGAGCGCTCTGATGCGGTCGGCGAGACCGGACGCCGAGGTGTCGTCGAGGTCCTGGATGCCGAGCTGCGTGACGAGACGGGATGCCATGCCTCCAGACTGCCGCAAAGTGGCCTTCCATGTGCAGGCCACTTTTCGCTCAGTGGTCGTCCTCGGAGGTCTTCGCACGGGCCACGATGGAGAGATGCTCTTCCGTGCCGTCTTCCTGCCTTTCACCGCGACCAGCCGTCGAGACCTGGTCGAGCGGCTCGCGCAGCTCGTGGGCGGGCTCTTCCTCTACGGCGTCGCCCTCGGCTTCATGGTGCGGGGCGGCATCGGCGTCGCGCCCTGGGACGTCCTGTCGCTGGGCGTCGCGGGCTGGACGGGACTCGGGTACGGGGTCGTCACGGTGCTCATCTCGATCGTCGTCCTGCTGCTGTGGATCCCGCTCCGTCAACGGGTGGGCCTCGGCACTCTGCTGAACGCCCTGCTCATCGGACCGTTCGCCGACCTCACGCTCCTCGTGCTGCCCGCGCCGCCGTCCGTATGGGTGGGGGCGCCCATGTTCGTCTTCGGACTCGTGCTGCTGGCGTTCGCCACCGGTCTCTACATCGCGGCGGACTTCGGTCCCGGACCGCGCGACGGACTCATGACCGGCCTCGTGCGAGTGACCAGGTGGCCGGTCTGGCTGGCCCGGACGGTCATCGAGGGCTCCGTGCTGCTGGTCGGCTTCCTGCTCGGCGGCCCCGTCGGCGTCGGCACCGTGCTGTTCGCATTCGGCGTCGGTCCGCTGATCGGCTGGTTCCTCCCGCGGATCGAGCGCCGCCGTCGGGAGCGTTCGCAGCGCCTTGCCGTCCGGGCGAGCGCGCCCCTGGGTCCCTGAGCCTGTCGAAGGGCCAGAGCGGACCGCGCACGACGAAGGCCCCCGGGATCACATCCCGGGGGCCTTCGTCGCGCATGCGGAAGCGGTCAGTCGACGCCGCCCAGCACGAGCACGGCGTTGTGTCCGCCGAAGCCGAACGAGTTGCTGATGGCGATCTGCGGGCCGTCGCCGAGCGGAGCCGCCTCTCCGGACAGACGGAAGGGGACCTCCGGGTCCGGCTCGGTCATGTTGATCGTCGGCGGGGCCACGCGGTCCCGCAGCGCGAGGAGGGAGAAGATCGCCTCCAGCGCTCCTGTGCCGCCCAGCAGGTGTCCGGTCGACGCCTTGGTGGCCGACACCGGGATCTCGTCGATCCGGTCGCCGAAGACGTTCTTCAGCGCGACGTACTCGTTGGGGTCCCCGACCGGGGTCGAGGTCGCGTGGGCGTTGATGTGCGTCACCTGGTCGGGGGTGATGCCGGCCTCCTCGAGTGCCTGGATGACGGCACGCGCCGCACCCTTGCCCTCGGGGTCGTTGCCGGTGATGTGGTAGGCGTCGGCGGTCACACCGCCTCCGAGGATGTAGCCGTAGATCTTCGCGCCGCGGGCCTTGGCATGCTCCTCGGTCTCGAGGATGAGGGCGGCGGCACCCTCGCCCATCACGAAGCCGTCGCGGTCGATCGCGCCGGGTCGCGAGGCGTGGGCCGGGTCGTCGTTACGACGCGACAGCGCCTGCGCGGAGGCGAAGGCGGCCATCGTGATCGGGTGGATCGCCGACTCGGTGCCACCGGCGATGACGACGTCGGCCAGGCCCTCCTGAAGGTGGTGGAACGCGTGGATGATCGACTCGGTGCTGGAGGCGCAGGCACTGACCACGGTCTGCGCGTAGGCCCGGGCTTCGAACTGCAGCGACAGGTTGCCGGCGGCCGCGTTCGGCATCAGCATCGGCACGGTCAGCGGCATGACCCGGCGCGGGCCCTTCTCACGCAACGTGTCCCAGGCGTCCAGCAGCGTCCACAGGCCGCCGATGCCCGTCGCGAAGTCGACGCCGAGGCGCTCGGGAGCGACCTCTGGCGAGCCCGCGTCCGCCCAGGCCTCGCGCGCCGCGATGAGGGCGAACTGCGAAGACGGGTCGAGACGCTTCGCCTCGTGGCGGGGCAGCACCTCTTCCGGACGGACGCTCGCAGAGGCGGCGAACGTGACGGGGAGGTCGTACTCCTGCACCCAGTCGTGCTCGATCGTGCGGGCGCCGGAGGCACCGGCGAGGAGGTTGTCCCAGTTCTCCGGGGCCGTCCCGCCGATGGCGGAGGTGGCGCCGATGCCGGTGACGACGATGCGCTTGGTCATGAGGTGTGGTTCCTTGTCGAAACGAGTTCGTGCGGGGGATGGGCAGGGCCGGAGGATGCCACGCCTCGCGCGGGGCGAGGGTGGCATCCTGCCGGGATTACTCCTGGCCCGCGACGATGAAGTTGACGGCGTCGCCGACGGTCTTCAGGTTCTTGACCTCGTCGTCGGGGATGGTGACGCCGAACTTCTCCTCGGCGTTGACGACGATCGTCATCATCGAGATCGAGTCGATGTCGAGGTCGTCCGTGAACGACTTCTCCAGGGCGACCTCGCTGGCGTTGATGCCGGTCTCGTCGGTGATCAGCTCTGCGAGGCCGGCGAGGACCTCATCGTTGGTGAAAGCCATGGTGGTCTTCCTCTTTCTTACGGGTTGTATTCGGAACCGTGGAACAGTCTAGGGAAGGTCGGCGCGTCTTCAGGGGAGGACGACGACCTGGGCCGCGAAGACGAGGCCGGCGCCGAAGCCGATCTGCAGGGCGAGGCCGCCGGAGAGCTCCGGGTGCTCGGCCATGAGGCGGTGGCTGGCGAGGGGGATCGAGGCGGCGGACGTGTTGCCGGTGGTCTCGATGTCGCGGGCGATGACGGTGGTCTCCGGCAGGCCGAGCTGCTTGGCGAACTCGTCGATGATGCGCATGTTCGCCTGG
Source organism: Microbacterium sp. C-MGS6 (assembly GCF_058140415.1). Lineage (NCBI taxonomy): Bacteria > Bacillati > Actinomycetota > Actinomycetes > Micrococcales > Microbacteriaceae > Microbacterium > Microbacterium sp. C-MGS6. Next base: position 1,981,436 of record NZ_CM176934.1, on the reverse strand, counting down.
TGCGGGATGAAGGCGGCGAGGTCGGAGGCCTCGATCCCGGCCTTCTCCAGCGCCTCGCGGGCGACCTTCGCCATCTCCCAGACCGCCCAGCGGAAGACCGTCGGACCTTCCTGGCGGAGCGTCGGCCACGGCACCACGCCGTCGCGGAAGTCGGTGAGGGTGCCGTTCATGCCGACGGCGTCGGCCTTGGAGCCGTCGCTGCCCCAGACGGCAGGGGCGATGCCCGGCGTGTCGCTGGGGCCGATGAGAGCCGCGCCGGCGCCGTCGCCGAGGAGGAACGAGATGCTGCGGTCCGTGGGGTCGACGACGTCGGACAGCTTCTCCGTGCCGATCACGAGGGCGTGGCGGGCGGCACCGGCCTTGATGAGCGCGTCGGCCTGCGCCACCGCGTACGCGTAGCCGGCGCAGGCCGCGTTGATGTCGTACGCCGCAGCCGGGTTGGCCCCGACGCGGTCCGCCACGATCGCGGAGACCGACGGCGTCTGCTTCGGGTTGCTGATGGTCGCGACGATGACGAGGTCTACCTGGTCTGCCGGCACACCCGACTTCTCGATGGCCTCGGCCGCCGCCTCGGTCGCGAGGTCGATGGCGTCCGTCCCCTTGTCGGCCCGGACGCGCGTGATGATGCCGGTGCGCTGCCGGATCCACTCGTCACTCGAGTCGATGGGCCCGATGAGGTCTTCGTTGGGCACCGCGTTCTCGCCGCGAGCCGCGCCGAAGGCGTAGATGCGGGTGTAGGCGGGCCCGGCGATCTGGGCGAGGGAGGCGGTCATGCGGCTTCTCCGTTCAGCAGCGCGACGGCGGCTTCGAGGTCTTCGGGGGTCTTCACGGCGACCGTCGGCACGCCGCGCAGGCCGCGCTTGGCGAGACCGACCAGGGCGCCCGCGGGGGCGAGCTCGATGACGCCGGTCACGCCGGCGTCGGCGAAGGAGGTCATGCACAGGTCCCACCGGACGGGCGAGGAGACCTGGTCGACGAGGTAATCGAGCGCTGTCCCGCCGTCGGTCACGACGGAGCCGTCACGGTTGGTCCAGAGCGTGATCTCGGGGTCGGCCGGCTGGACGTCGGCCACGGCGTCGCGAAGAACCGAGACGGCGGATGACATGTAGTCGGTGTGGAACGCGCCGGCGACCTGGAGCGGCACCACGCGCGTGCCCTTGACCGGCTCCTCGGCGAGGGCCGCCAGGGCCGGAAGAGGGCCGGCGACGACGATCTGCCCGCCGCCGTTGAAGTTCGCCGGCGCGAGGCCGAGCTCGGCGAGTCGGGCGAGGAGCGTCTCCTCGTCACCGCCGAGGACCGCGCTCATCCCGGTCGGGGTCTGGGCCGCGGCATCCGCCATCGCCCGCCCACGGATGCCGACGAGGCGCATGCCGGTCGTGGCGTCCAGGACACCGCTGCCGACGAGAGCGGCGATCTCCCCGACGGAGTGCCCGGCGATGCCGTCCGCGCGGCGACCGGCGGCGGCCACGAGAGCGTCACCGGCGGCGAGGGAGGCGGCCACGATCAGCGGCTGGGCGACGCGGGTGTCGCGGATGGTGTCCGCGTCCGACTCGGTGCCGTGCGCGCGGAGATCGACCTGCGCGGCCTCGGAGTAGGCGGCGAGACGCTCCTCCACTCCGTCGAGCTCGAGCCAGGGGGCGAGGAATCCGGGGGTCTGCGAGCCCTGTCCAGGGCAGACGACGACAATCACCCACCCAGTCTGCCAACGATCGCGGCAGAACGGTGGATGATCCATCACAAGATTGCGCGGAACCCTTGTGTGTGGCGCACAGGTTCGCCGTCTCGGTCAGCGCGGAGGGCGACGCAGAGGCGAACGGCGCCGGACCTGCTCCGCGGCTCCGATGGAGCCGAGGATGAGTGCGGTCTGCAGGATGAGCGCCTCGCGGGGCCCGGTCGCGTCCCACCCGATGACCTCGCTCACCCGCTTGAGGCGGTAGCGCACGGTGTTGGGATGCACGAAGAGCTCGCGGGCCGTCGCCTCGAGGGACCGGCCGTTGTCCAGGTAGCTCCAGAGCGTCGTGACGAGGTCGGTCGAGTGCGCCTGCAACGGGCGGTAGATGCGCTCGATGAGGGTCTGCTTCGCGAGCGGATCGCCGGCGAGGGCGCGCTCGGGCAGCAGGTCGTCGGCCTCGACCGGCCGCGGTGCGCCGCGCCAGGCACGGGCGACGGCGAATCCGGCCAGGGCCGCACGAGCACTCTGGCTGGCGTCGACGAGGGCGGCGACCGCCGGGCCCAGCACGACGAAGCCCGGGCCGAACGAGGGCTCCAGACGCGTGGCGATCTCCTGGAACCCGAGCTCCTCGTCCTCGCCCTCCTGACCCTCGACGCGCGCGCGTCCGAGCACGAGGACGAGTCGCGAGCCCTGGACCCCGATGAGCACGTCGACCGCGAGCTTGCGCGCGGTGCGGCGCACCAGATCGACGTCGAACTGCGGGGGCGTGGTCCCGACGAGGACAGCGACCTCCCCGTGACCGTGCCACCCGAGCGCGGCGATCCGGCTCGGCAGCTCCTCGTCGGCCTCGCCGGTGAGGATCGAGTCGACGACGAGCGCTTCGAGCCGTGCGTCCCAGAGGCCGCGGGCCTCGGCGGCGCGGGCGTAGACGTCGGCCGCCGCGAACGCCACGTCCCGCGAGTAGAGCAGGATGGCCTCTCGGAGATCCGCGCCCTTGCCCGCGACCCGCTCCTCGGTCACCTCGACGGTGACGCGGATGAGCTGGAGCGTCTGCTGCAGACTCACACTCCGCAGCAGTTCACGGGGAGCGGCGGCGAAGATGTCCGCGGCGATCCATGGGGTGGACGTGGGGTCGTCGTACCACTGGATGAACGACGTGATGCCCGCCTGCGCCACCAGCCCGACCGCGGAGCGGCGGGCCGGTGGCATGTCGGCGTACCAGGGGAGGGTGTCCTCCAGCCGCTTGATCGTCACCGTGGCGATGTCACCGGAGATCCGGCGGAGCCAGGTGAGCGTGGCGGCCTTGTCCATGCCGGCGGCGGAGGCAGCTGTCACCGAGGGCTCAGCTTTCGCCGCCTGCGTTGCCGCTCGTGCCGGCGTTCACGTCGTGCAGGCGGTACTTCTCGATGGCCTGAGCGGAGAGGCCGCGGTCGACCTTGCCCTCCTCGGCCAGTGCCTGCAGCGTGCGCACGACGATCGACGGTCCGTCGATCTTGAAGAAGCGGCGTGCCGCGGCACGGGTGTCCGAGAACCCGAAGCCGTCGGCGCCGAGCGTGGCGAAGCGGTTCGGAACCCACGGGCGGATCTGGTCCTGCACGGCGTGCATGAAGTCGCTGACCGCGACGACGGGACCCTCGGCGCCCTGGAGCTTCTGCGTGAGGTACGCGGTGCGCGGCTCCTGCTCCGGGTGGAGGAAGTTGTGCTCGTCGGCGGCGAGGCCGTCACGGCGCAGCTCGGTCCACGAGGTGACCGACCACACGTCGGCGACGACGCCCCAGTCCTTCTTCAGCAGCTCCTGCGCCTCGAGCGCCCACGGCAGACCGACGCCGGAGGCGAAGAGCTGCGCACGGGGGCCGTCGCCCTCGCCGATGGAGACGCGGTGGATACCGCGGACGATGCCGTCCACGTCCACGTCGGCCGGCTCGGCGGGCTGCACCATCGGCTCGTTGTACACGGTGAGGTAGTACATGACGTTCGGGTCCTCGTGCTGCCCGCCGTACATCCGCTCGAGACCGGAGCGCATGATGTGCGCGATCTCGTAGCCGTACGCGGGGTCGTAGGACACCGTCGCCGGGTTGGTGGAGGAGAGCAGGTGCGAGTGGCCGTCGGCGTGCTGGAGGCCCTCACCCGTCAGGGTCGTGCGTCCGGCGGTGGCGCCGATGATGAAGCCGCGGGCCATCTGGTCGCCGGCCGCCCACTGGGCGTCGCCGGTGCGCTGGAAACCGAACATCGAGTAGAAGATGTAGATCGGGATCAGCGGCTCGCCGTGCGTGGCGTACGAGGTGCCCGCTGCGGTGAACGCCGCGACGGCGCCGGCCTCGTTGATGCCGACGTGGACGATCTGGCCCTGCGGGCTCTCCTTGTAGGCGAGCAGCAGCTCCCGGTCGACCGAGGTGTAGTGCTGGCCGTTGGGGTTGTAGATCTTCGCGGTCGGGAAGTACGCGTCCATGCCGAACGTGCGCGCCTCGTCGGGGATGATCGGCACGATCCGGTGGCCGAACTCCTTCGAGCGCAGCAGGTCCTTCAGCAGGCGGACGAACGCCATGGTCGTGGCGATCTCCTGCGTGCCGGAGCCCTTCTTCGGCAGCGCGTAGGCGTTGTCCTCGGGCAGGGAGAGGCCCACGTGGGTCGAACGGCGCTCCGGGAGGAAGCCGCCGAGGGCCTTACGGCGATCGAGCATGTACTGGATCGTCTCGTCCTGCGGTCCCGGGTTGTAATACGGGGGCAGGTACGGGTTCTCCTCGAGCTGCGCGTCCGTGATCGGGATGTGCATCGCGTCGCGGAACGTCTTGAGGTTGTCCAGCGTCATCTTCTTCATCTGGTGGGTCGCGTTGCGGCCCTCGAACTGCGGGCCGAGCCCGTAGCCCTTGACGGTCTTCGCGAGGATGACGGTCGGCTTGCCCTTGTGCTCGGTCGCGGCCTTGAAGGCGGCGTAGACCTTGCGGTAGTCGTGGCCACCGCGCTTCAGGTTCCAGATGTCGTCGTCGGAGTAGTCCTTGACCAGGGCGGCGGTGCGCTCGTCGCGGCCGAAGAAGTGCTCACGGATGTAGGCGCCGGACTCGGCCTTGTACGTCTGGTAGTCCCCGTCGGGGGTGACGTTCATGAGGTTGAGCAGCGCGCCCTCGGTGTCGCGGGCGAGCAGGTCGTCCCACTCCCGGCCCCAGACGACCTTGATGACGTTCCAGCCCGCGCCGCGGAAGAACGACTCGAGCTCCTGGACGATCTTGCCGTTTCCGCGCACCGGCCCGTCAAGGCGCTGCAGGTTGCAGTTGACGACGAAGGTGAGGTTGTCGAGACCCTCGTTCGCGGCGACCTGGAGCTGACCCCGGCTCTCGACCTCGTCCATCTCGCCGTCGCCGAGGAAGGCCCAGACGTGCGACTGCGAGGTGTCCTTGATGCCGCGGTTCTCGAGGTACTTGTTCGACATCGCCTGGTAGATGGCGTTGATCGGGCCGAGACCCATCGACACCGTCGGGAACTGCCAGTATTCCGGCATGAGGCGCGGGTGCGGGTACGACGGGATGCCGTTCGGCGCGTGCGACTTCTCCTGGCGGAAGCCGTCGAGCTGGTCCTCGGTCAGGCGACCCTCGAGGAACGAGCGGGCATAGGTGCCGGGGGAGGCGTGGCCCTGGATGAAGATCTGGTCGGCACCACCGGGGTGGTCCGCGCCCTTGAAGAAGTGGTTGAAGCCCACCTCGTACAGCGCCGCGGAGGACGCGTAGGTCGAGATGTGACCGCCGACGCCGATGCCGGGGCGCTGGGCGCGGTGCACCGTGATGGCGGCGTTCCAGCGGATCCAGGCGCGGTAGCGGCGCTCGATCTCCTCGTCGCCGGGGAACTCGGGCTCGTTCTCCGGGGCGATGGTGTTGATGTAGTCGGTGGTCGGAACCATCGGCACGTTCAGGTGCAGTTCCTTGGAGCGCTTGAGCAGGCTGAGCATGATCTCGCGCCCGCGGCCGTGGCCCTTGGCGTCCACCAGCTCGTCGAGCGACTGCTGCCACTCACCGGTCTCTTCCGGATCGCTGTCGAGGGGGCCCTGAGAGTACGGATCCTGGTCGTGGACGGTCACGGGGGAACCTTTCGTCAAGCTGGCAGGTCATGCCAAGGAAACGGGAAGCGACACGGGCAGCCTTGTCGGCCGTGCACAACGCGCGCCGACCTCAGCCTAGCCCTCTTCCACGACACGGGTGCGCATCCGCGCCCGGATAGACTGAGCGCACCAGGGCCTTTAGCTCAGCTGGTAGAGCGCCACGTTTACACCGTGGATGTCGTCGGTTCGATCCCGGCAGGGCCCACCGGACGCGGTGTGCTCGACTCGCCCACGAGGTACGCCACCGTCGTATTCAGGTGCGCCGCCACGGTCACGAGCTGCTCGATGCTGAACCGCTGCTCGGCGCGCAGCTTCTTTCCGACGCCGGTCGGCTCGATGCCGAGGAGCTCGGCGAGGTCCTTGTTCTTGACCCGCTGCTCCCACATAAGCGTGTGGATGCGCCGGCCGACGACGACATCGATTGGCTCACTGGTCCGGATCGGGCTCACTGTGCTCATACCGGCATGCTAGCGGACATTCCGGACATATTGCCTGAGTGATTCCTGATATTCCCGATACTGCCAAATTGTCTGGTATCGTCCCGAACATGCCAAAAAGTCAGCTTCCGGATTCCGAGTGGATCACCCCGGCTGAGGCAGCGGCAGCGCTCGGCGTGACGACGAAGACCGTCTCCCGGCTCTCCGACAGCGGCAAGGTCCGCGCGATCCGGCCCGGTGGCACTCAGCGACGATACGCCGCGGCCGACATCGAGGCGATCCTCGCGCAGGACCCGTGGGACGCCGCATGAGCCTCGAAGCCTTCATCTGGGTATCCAAGCTCCCGCTCGACGTCGTGCCGCCCACGGCGTTCCGAGTGCTCCTCCTGCTCGCCAACCACGCCCACAGCGACGGCCGCAACGTCTGGCGCAAGAAGTCCGAGCTGGCCAACGAGCTGGGATGCAGCCTGCGGACTGTCGAGCGCGCCTTCCGCGACCTACGCACCCGAGGGCTCATCCGGCACGGCGACCAGCGCCTCACCGAGCACCTCCGCGCCGACCGCAAGCCCGTCGTCTTCGACCTCAACTTCGACTTCGGACGCGACTACGGCGAGCCTCCTCTCTTCGCCAACGGCCCGACACCTGCTGTCGGGGCGTCACCCTCTAACGACCCGACACCTGCTGACGGGTCGCACGGCCCGACAAATATGTCGCGACCCGACGAGATCAGGACCTACGGCCCGACATCTGTTGTCGCACATAGAACCGTAAAAGAACCGTCTAACTCATCTCTCGTAGGTACCTACAGAGCGGGTGTCGGGTCGTGCGGTCACGTCCTGATCGATGACCGACACTGCGAGCGAGGATGCTCCGCAGCCCGAGTGCAGGGAGCAGCATGAGAATCCACACCGGCACCATCACCGACACCGACCGCATCGCCCTGAGCAACGACCTGTTCGAGCTGGCCGAGTCGTTCGCCGAGGAAGCGAAGCGCTGGAGGCCCACAGCACGCCGCGAGATCGAACGGAACTCGCGACTCCTCGCCGAGCTGGCGCGTGGCGTGCTCTCGGGCGCCGCCGACTTCCAGCGGGCCGAGGCCTTCGCTGATGCAGGAGCCACGACGTTGGCCGGCACTCAGGAGCAGCGTCGCGTCCTCACGGCCCGCGTCACTCGCCGAGTGAAGCGCGGAGGCCGATTCGCATGAACACTCCCGACTACATCGACCCCGCGGTCGGCCTCCCGCTCGCCGCGATCCTTTACCTCGCCTGGTGGCTCGTCGAACGCCACCATGCCCACAAGCTCGGGGCGGTAGCGGCTGGGGCCGCTTCTGGGGAGCGCGCACGCACCCGCCCCGACCGGCATGCACGACCCACCACCAACGAAGGGAACCACTCATGAGCACGCCCACCATCACCCTCGACTCCGGTGCACACTCCACGCCCGAGGCAGGTATGTGCCTCCTCGAGGCCGCATCCTACGTCGCCGGGGAACCGTTCAGCGACCACCCCGAGTGCGTCTCGCCCGTCCTCGGATCGTTCGGCAGGTCGCTCAACGACGTGCTCCCCGACGACAAGCGCCAGGAACTCGTTCCGCTCATCCCACGCATCATCGGCACCCGCGACGACGGCCACGACGAGCGCCGCTCGTACATCGCCCTCGACTGGCTCATCCGCACCCACCTGCCCACCTTCCTCGACCTCTCGCTCCCCGCCGAAGCAGCGAAGGTCCGCGCCCTCGCACCCATCATCGACATGCACACCGCCGAGGCCGCGGGCCCCGTCGTGCGAGCCGCAGGGGACGCCGCATGGGCCGCCGCAGGGGACGCCGCAGGGGCCGCCGCATGGGACGCCGCAGGGGCCGCCGCACGGGCCGCCGCAGGGGCCGCCGCACGGGACGCCGCAGGGGCCGCCGCACGGGACGCCGCACGGGACGCCGCAGGGGACGCCGCAGGGGACGCCGCAGGGGACGCCGCAGGGGCCGCCGCACGTGTCGCCGCACGGGCCGCCGCACGGGCCGCCGCAGGGGCCGCCGCAGGGGCCGCCGCATGGGACGCCGCATGGGCCGCCGCACGGGACGCCGCAGGGGCCGCCGCACGTGTCGCCGCATGGGCCGCCGCACGGGACGCCGCACGGGCCGCCGCACGGGAGTTCCTGGCACCCACCGTCGCGACCCTCCAGGCGGATGCAATTCGACTGCTCGCCGAGCAGATGATCGATGTCGCCTGACCTACTCGACCTGCAGCAAGACGAACTGGACGCCGTGGACTGGTCACCCGGTGCACGCGTCCGGTTCGTCCTCTCGGAACAACTGGAGGATGCCGCATGACCGGTCTCGCTTGCCTCTTCGGGATGCACGCACCGCAGCTCGTGAGCATCGTCGAGCACCGCGGCGGGCGCATGGTTGTGGTCGGCATCACCCGGTGCGGGCGGTGCGGCATCCGGATCGCCGAGGAAGTACGACCGCTCGTCGAGGACAAGACGTGACAGGCAAGCACCGCGACCCCGAGTACCTGCGCAACGCGCGCATCGTGCGGGCTCGGGTCCGGGCGTGCTGGCGCAACGGCACCGAGGTCAGGTGCTGGCGCACGGGTGCTGTGCTTGAGCCGGGGATGCCGTTCGACGTGGGACACATCGAGTGGGACGGCGGCAACGCGATCTCGAACCTCGCACCCGAGACCGTGAAGAGCAACCGCTCCGAGGGTGGACGGCGTGGCGCCGCGATCACCAACGGTCGGGCGGCTCGGGCGCTGCCGGTCATCGCGCCTCGGCGGTCGGGAAAGACATCGACCGAGGGGCTCGCGCCGTGGTGAGCCGGTCTTTTTTTGAGCCGCCGTGCAACCCCCGCCTTCGGCTCCAAGAGCAAAATCCCCCCCTGAACTGGAGAATCATGAGCACAAGCACGACACTCGCCCCGACGATCCGGGAAGCAAATTCCCCCGAGGTCGAGCACGGCGTCCACGTCCGCTGTCAGATCAGCGCTGAGTTCGTGATCGCGGCGTGCGGCACGCTGCTCGACTGGGAGGAGGGTCGCCTCGACGGCTCGCGGGATCCGATGTGCGAAGCGTGTCTCGCCACCGAGCGATGCCCGGTCTGCGGTGCACGGTTCAAGCGGGGCGGGTGGCGATGACTGCGGCGACGCCGACGCTGGCCGATCTGTGGTCGGAGGCGAACTGGCTGGAGTGGCGGTCGAAGATCGAGCACCTCGCGCCGATCCGTCTCGACGAGCTCGTGACGACGGACCAGTCTCGCGGCGAGTTCATCCAGGGCGCGCACCTCCTCCGCCTCGATCACCGGCAGCGCGCGGGCGACATGGGGCGCGGGCCGTCGCCGATGCAGCTCATGGTCGCGGACCTCCTCGCCGCGGGGAACTTCATGAACGTGGTGTTCGAGCCGCGCCGGTCGACGAAGACGACGGCGGTGCAGGCGGTGATGCTCGGGCGGTGCTGGTCGCGCGACGACTACACCATCGGGTGGACGATGTTCACGACCGGCTTCAAGGCGGGGCAGCGGTTCCGCGAGGACATCGTGAAGCACCTCGACAAGCTCTGGCCGGACCGCCGGAAGAGCCCGGTCGCCATCGGTCTGTCCAAGGGTGGCGAGCAGCTCTACTTCCGTGACACTGGCTCCCTGCTCCTGGTCGGCACACCCAACGGCGACATGTTCCGCTCGGGCGGCTTCGACATGGCCTTCGGCGACGAGGCCGGTGAGGCGGACATCGAGCAGGGCGAGGACGTGAACCGCGCCGTCATCCCGACGATGGACACCAAGCCGGGAGCGCAGTTCGTGTTGGCCGGCACGGGGCAGAAGTGGCGGACGGGGCAGCTCCTCTGGGAGAACCTCCATGACGAGGACGCATCGGTGCTGTGGCACGGCATCCCCGAGACCGTCGACCGCGCTGAGCTGGTGTCGTGGGAGCCGGACATCCCGCACCCGCGCACGGGCGCAACGGGCGGGCGGATGCGCGAGTGGATCGAGCTGACACACCCCGGCCTCGGCTTCACGACGCTGACCGACGCGCCGCAGCGGTCCTTCAACAAGTTCCCGCTGGAGGACTTCCTCCTGGAGTACGGCGGGCAGTTCGGAACCGAGGGTGCCGCGGACGTGGCGCTCGCGCCGGCCCTCGTCGACCGCGCGCTCCGCAAGCTCCCGTTCCCGGAGGTCGCGCCCGAGCGTTTCGCGGCGGCGTTCAAGGTTCACCACCTCGGCACCGCCTCGTCGCTCGCTGTGGCCTGGGAGTACGACGAGCCCGGCGACCTCGTGGCGGCGTCGCTGGAAATGGCGGGGGAGAGCGCCCCGAAGCGGAAGCGCGCCGTCGCGCTGTGGCATTGGCAGGAGGGGCACACGGGCGTCGACCGCGAGGTCCTGCTCCGCCTTCGCCGGTCGCCGACGACGCTGTACTACGACGCCTACGGGTACACCGAGACGGTCGCGACGAAGCACCTCGCGAAGGCGAAGCCGCGTCCCGTGATGAAGCCGACGAAGCCCGGTGACATCCCGCGGTCGACCGCCGGATTCATCAAGGCGCTGACGGACGACGACCTCGTGATCTTCCACCACCCGCGCCTGGAGGCCGCTCTCCGCATCGCCAAGCGGCAGAAGTTCGGCAACTACGGCACCTTCCGCTTCGGGCCGCCCGACGCGGACCCCGAGGCCGACGTGTCGCCGCTGGAGGCCGCAGCTCTCGCGCTGCACTTCCTCGACGAAGTGCCCACCACCATGAAGCCCGACGACGTGTTCGAGGAGTAGACCCGTGACCCGACCCCGACTGATCCGCCTGGAGAAGGGCCCTTCCGGTGTCACCGTCCGGTGCGCCGGATGCGACTGGAACGCCTTTCGATTCGACATGCTGGAGGCCCACGACACCGCATCAGCGCACGAGGAGCGGGCGCACCCCGGCGACTACCGAGCGCGCAACGCCGCCAAGATGTACCGGCGGCGACACGCCGAGACGACCGCGAATGTGTAAGGTGCCCCGCACTCTCTGAGCGTGGGAATCTTCAAGAAGCAGATCGCCGCCGCGTATCCTCCGCCAGCGGTACCCATCGCCGTCTCCTCGCCCTGGCAGCCGTCCGACGCGCTCGTCCAGATCACCGTCGACGAGCTGATCGCTTCGGAGATGAAGCAGGGCATCGTCCCCATCACCCGCGACATCGCGCTCCGCGTCCCCGGCGTGCAGCGCGCACACGGCGTCCACGTCACGATGTTCGCCGAGACCGTGTTCCGCACGGTCGACCGGAACGGGGAACCGCTCTCACCCCAGCCGGCGTGGCTCGTCAACGCTCCGGAGAGCGGTGTCTCCCCGTATCACCGGAAGTTCGGCATCGGCTCCGACCTGTTCTTCAACGGGTGGGCGGCGCTCGGATTCAACGATCACCCGCACGTCGCCACCGACGCGCTTCACATCCCGTTCGGCGCGTGGTCCGTCGAAGGCGGGAGGATCGTCGTCGAGGAGAGCATCGTCCCCGCCGCGTTCCGCCACCACGTCGTGGCGATCCCGCTCGGCTACGGCGCGAACGGTCTGCTCGTCGATGGAGTCGACACGATCCGCGAGGCCCGGCTCATCGAGGCGGCCTACATGGACCGCCTGGAGAACCCGATCCCGCTGACCGTGCTCGGCATCCCGCGCGACGTCTGGGAGTCCTGGGGACCCGAGGAGCGCAAGGAGTACAAGGAGCAGTGGGTCGCCGCTCGCAAGAGCAAGAACGGCTCTGTGGCGCTCAAGGTCTCGGAGTTCCCGGTGGACTTTCCCGGGGACGTCGAGACCAACCTCTTCGAGTCCGGCCGGAATGCCGTGCGCCTTGACATCGCCAACCACACCAGCAGCCCCGCGAGCCTGATCGAAGGCGTCCGCCAGGGCGGTAGCGGCGGCGGGACCGAGATGCGCTATCAGGGCGTCGGCGAGGGCGGTGCATCCCGCTCGGATCTCTGGGAGTTCGGCCTCGCGAAGCGGTTCGTCAACGCGTTCGAGGCGCGGCTCAGCCTCGACGACGTGAGCCCTGAGGGTACGTCCATCCGCGGCGACCGCTCCCACATTGTCGCGATCCCCGCCCCGACCACCAACCCCGCAAGCGAGGCATGACCATGACCGACATCATCATCGACGCTGGGACGCTCGAGTTCTCCGCCGAGGACCTCACCGCGAGCGGCCTGCTGATCCCTTACGGCGTGAAGGCCCGGTCCAACATCGGTGAGTTTGAGGTCGAGCCCGGCGTGTTCGAGATTCCCGAGGACACCACCGGGACCGCGCACACCATCGACCACGAGCGTGAGAAGCCGGTCGCGGCGATCACGCGGCTCTGGGAACAGCCCGAGGGAGTGTTCGCGTCGTACAAGTACGCCAACACGCCCGCCGGTCGCGCCGCCTACGAAGAGGGCAAGAGCGGCAAGCGTCGCCACCTCAGCGTCGAAGCGGCCGGCGTCCTCATCCGCAACGGCAAAGCGATCGCTGGCCGCATCTTCGGGTCCGCTCAGGTCGAGCGGCCCGCATTCGAGGGAGCCACGTTGCTCGCCGCCGAGGACACGGGTGACGGCTCGGAGCTCCTGGACAAGCGCGGATTCGATGCCGTCGTTCCCGAAGGCGGAGTCCTGGAGCTGCACACCGACACGCTTCCCGAGTCCGTCGTGATCGAGCCCGCAGAGGGCGAAGTCGTCACCTATACCCCCGAAGCCGCCCCGGCCGAGGTCAACACAGAAGGAGGGTCCACCGTGACCGCAACCGCAATCGAGCCGGGCCAGGCCACGGCACCCGCCGTCCCGAGCACCCTGCTCGCCACCGCCCCCGGCACGTCCGTCGAGCAGATCACCAAGGCCTACGAGCTGGGAACGATCTTCGCGTCCATCGCCGCCGTGAAGAACGGCGCACCGGACAAGAACGAGGCGGAGACGCTGCTCGCCGCGCTGGCCGACATCAAGGTCAACGCGACGGGCGGACTGACCACCGCGACCAGCGGCGTCATCCAGCCCGCGTGGGTCGGCAAGGTCTGGCAGGGCCGCACCTACGCGCGCCGATTCATGGACCTCGTGGTCCACGCCTACGGCATCAACGTCTCCGGGCGGAAGGGCTGGAAGCTCGACCAGGGCACCGGCCTCGTCAAGCCCTGGGCAGGCAACAAGACGGATCTCCCCAGCGGCTCCGGCAGCACCTCGGTCATCGCCGCCACCCGCCGCGCGTACGGCTGGGCCGCCGACTTCGCCCGCGAGTTCTGGGACCTCGACGGCGGCCAGGAAGTCGTCGCCGCCTTCATCCAGGGCGTCGTCGACTCCTACGCCAAGATCACCGACCTCGACGCCCTCGCCGACATCCTCGGCGCCGCGTCCGGTTCGGTCGACCAGTCCACAGGCAAGATCACCGCGAACGGCTCCCGCATCGTCGCCCCGGCGACCGACTACCCGACCGAGTACCCGGAGGCGATGGGCCTCGTCATCGACGCGATCGACGACGTGACCGACGCCGACGACGACGCCGCGTTCGTGCTCGTGAACAAGGCCGCGTGGCGGCAGCTCCGCTTCACGCCGAAGGACCTCGTGCCCGAGTACGTCACGTTCGCCGTCCGCGGCGACGGCACGGGCTCCGGCGACGGCGTGACCGTCAAGCGCGCCCCGGACGAGGCGTTCGACGCCGCCGGCTTCGACAACGCGCAGCCCGCCGTCGCCGCCGGCGCTCACAACGCCATCGAGTTCCGCGAGCAGGGCGAGACGCCCATCAACCTCGAAGCGCTCGACATCGCCCGCGGTGGCATCGACAAGGCCGTCATCGGCTACCTGGAGACGTTCGTCGTCCGCCCGGAGTCGCTCGTCGCCCGAGGCACCGCCAAGGCCGCCGGCTAAGCGAACGGGAGCGTAGGTCATGACCGCCTGGTACAGCATCACCGATCAGGAACGTCTCCTCGGAGCGTGGGAGGACGCCCCCATCGAGGACGAGGAATCGTGCGGGTTCCTGCTGGACACCGCACGGGTCCAGGTGCTGACCTACGCTCCCGAGAACGCCACCCTCGCGGGTGCCGTCGAGCTGCTCCTCACGCAGTTCGGCTTCTCCGACAAGCTCGCCGCGGTGCTCGCGCTCCTCGGCGCCGACCCTGCCGAGACGCCGTTCAACTACGTCTACGCGCAGCTCCGGCAGGCACAGAACCTTTGGAACGCGGGCCGTGTGTCCGGCGGGGGCGAGGCGGGCGACGGACAGTTCAGCTTCACTCCGCGGCCGCTCGACAAGACCATCCGCGGCATCATCCGCCCGGCAGATGGGAAGCCCGATGTCTACTGACCCCGACGCGCCCACCGTCCGCGAGTACGTGTTCGGCGTCCTCAAGCCGCTCGTGCCCGCTGACTGGAAGGCCGAGGACGGCATCCCCGACAAGATGCACGCCCTTTCCCGGCCCCTCATGTGGCTGGAGTACACGGGCTTCGAGCCCTTCCCGGAGGCCCCGCTCTCGAAGATCGCCGCGACGGTCGACGTCTGCATCGCGACCAACCGCATGGACGTGCGCAAGGCCGAAGCGGACGCAGACGAGTCGGTGGCTGAGCTCTACGAGGCCGCGCTCTCCTCGACCAGCTTCTACCGCATCAGCGCCTCCAAGGCGGTGTTCTGGGACGCCTACTTCGGGTGGCGGCTGAGTATCACCGTCATCACGACCAACCCCGTTACCGCCCCGCCGGCACCAGCCGACCCCAGCTAGGAGCACACCACTCATGCCTCAGATCGAAGTCCAGCCCATCGTCCTCCGCGACGTGCTCCTGCGCATCGCGGAGTCCGATTACGAGAAGCACGTCTCCGGCGTCACGCTCACCCCCACGACGGGCAACGTGACGTGGAACGGGCTGACCCCCGACGCCACCTTCAACTTCCCGACCGCGACGACCTGGGGTGCGCAGCTCGACTACGCCCAGGACTGGGAGACCCCGGACTCCCTCTCCATGTTCCTGTACGAGCACGAGGGTGAGAAGGTCACCATGCTCTTCGAGCCGGTCCGTGGCGGCCTCGGATGGGAGGCCGACATCTTCATCGCCCCTGGCTCCATCGGTGGGCAGGTCAACGCGGTCGCGACATCCTCCGTTACCCACGGCGTCCAGGGCCGGCCGCGGCCGGTGCCCGTGGCAGCGCCCGGCGCATAAGTGAGTGGTGGCCATGCAGCTCGACGTGCGGCGCAGCCCCACGCTGACCGCGCTCGTCCAGGTCATGGCCACCATCCCGCGCGAGGTCGCGAAGGAAGCTCGTGCGCAGACGAAGCGCGTCATCGTGCCGGAGTGGAAGAAGCTCCTGGCCGAGAAGTCGCCCGGTGAGGCGATCTTCCACAAGCGGCTGGTGGCACCCGCCACCGTCTACGTCTCCGACCGCGGCGCCAAGCTCATCGCCGGGGCCAACGGCAAGTTCCCGCGCGAGACCGAGTTCGGTGCCTACCGCGAGGACTACGCCACCTATCAGACACGCCGCGGATCGGTCACCCGGCGCACGCAGCGCCAGTTCTGGCACTACGTCAAGGCCGGGCGGGTCGTCTATCCCGCGCTCCGGGAGTTCATCCCGCGGGCCTGGTCCCTCTACGCGCAGACCGCCTACCGGACGGTCGCCGAGAACATCGAGAAAGCCACAGGATCATGAGCAAGCGATTCGAGATCGACATCGGCCTCAACGCCTCCGGTGTCGCGAAAGGCGCGAAGGACGGCGAGAAGGCCCTCGCGGACCTGGAGGCCGCGGTCGAGGGCGTCGGCGACGAATCGGCCCGGTCCACCCGCCCGGTTGACAGCTTCGCCGCCAAGCTCGTCGAGGCCTCCCGCAAGGCTGGCAAGTCCGACGACGACATCAAGGACGCCCTCCGTGCGATGGGGCTCTCCGCCAAGCAGGCGGAGCGCGCCGTCGAGGGCATCGGCGATGAGTTCCGGGACGCCGGCCGCGACGGCGAGCGGGCTCTCGATGGGATCGAGGACTCCCTCAAGGACGTGCAGCGGCGCTCGAAGGACACGTTCGACGACATCGGCGAATCCGGCAAGCGCGGGTTCGAGAAGGCCGAGGAGGGCGTCCAGGGCCTCAAGGACGAGGCGATGCAGTCCGCCCGCGAGACGGCGGCGAGCTTCGACGGCTCCTTCGAGTCCATCGCCGAGCTTGGCCAGGAGGTCGCCGCCAACGCCTTCGCGGACTTCGGTCCCGCAGGCGCCGCCGCCGGCCTCGCCGTCGCCGCAGCCGCCGGCGTCATGGTCAATCACTTCAACGAGGTGCAGGAGGCCGCGGACGAAGCACGCGAGTCCGCTTTCGGTCTCGCCTATGACGTGGCCGGGGCCCTCTCCGCCGCCGGCTACACCCAGCGCATCAACGAGTGGACGAGCGAGACCGAGAAGTACAAGCAGGTAACCGACCTCGCGAACGTCTCCGGCTGGGATCAGGTCGACGTGATCGACGCGCTCGCCTCGGGTGGGCCGAAGCTCGACCGCCTCACCGAAGCGTTCGCCGCCAACGGCATGACGACCTCCGTCACGAGTGGGCGGGTGCGCGAGCTGGAGGCCGTCCTCAAGGCCACGGAGGAGGGCTACATCAGCGGTGCCGACGCCGCCAGCCTCGCCGAGCGCACCGCCTACCAGTACGCGATGACCGTGGGCGTCGCAACGGGGGAGACCGACGCGCTCGGCAATGCGATCTACCGCCTTCCCGATGAGACCGAAGTTGCCGTCAACGCGAAGACGAAGCGGGCCACCGAGGACATACAGCGAGTCGAGGACAAGGCGGGCAGCATCAAGCCGGGCACGGTCAAGGTCATCGCCGATACGTTCTCGGCGGAGCGCAGGATCAACGCTCTTACCGCTCGCCGTCGCACCATCACGGTCGACGTAGTTCGTGGCGGGATCGCGGCGGGCTTGGAGAAGTGGGACTGACATGGCGACGATCACACACTCGAACGGGACCATCACGCCGGAACTCATCGACGGCTACCAGGCGAGCCGCCAGGCCCGCACGATCGTCCACGACATCATCAACCGCCCGAATCCAGACATCACCTTCCGAGCACCGGGGCTCCGCCGCGGGGAGTTTCAATGCCTCTTCCCTGAGCAAGCTGACGCTCTCGCCGCCTTCGCCGTCCTGTCGATCCCGCAGGTGTTCGCGATCACAGACCCCGAGGTTGACGCGGTCGACATGTCGTTCATCGTCGGCGAAGGCGACCTCTCGATCACCCTGGACGAGGACACTCGACGTGTGTGGTGGATCACCATCCCGTTCGTGGAGGTGGCGCCGTGACCGTCGCAGCGCCCGACTACACCGCCCGAATTCTCGGAACCCCGAGCATCCCCGTGACGATGGACCAGGACGCCGGGCGCATCGTGTTCGACTCCGGGCAGGCCCCCCACGTTTCCGCGAACGGTATCCGCCTCGCGCTTCCGGACCCGGACCTGCTCGCCGACCTCGACCCCCGGAATTCGCGGCGCCTGGAGATCACGGCCGGAGGCCGCGTGTTCAACCTCGGCATTCGCCGGGGTGCGCCCGACCGGGGTTCCGCGAAGGTGAGCCTCGACCTTGCGTCAGACGAGGCGATTCTTGCTGACTTCGCGCAGCTCGTCGACGACGATGGCGCGTGGCCGCTGCAGAGCTCCCTGCGTAGTGTCTGCGATTACGTGCTCGGAAAGATCGGGACGGCGCTGGAGCCGGGGCCGACCGATGCCGACGCAACCGCGTACTGGGAGGTGACCAACCTCCTCGCGAATCCGTCGCTCGAGGTCGATGCGGCGAATTGGATCCAGGTCGGCGGGAACCCTGCTCTCGCCCGCGTGGCGCTGTCCTCCGCTCCGGCGGGTGGCTACGTACTCCGGGTGACCGCTGCAGGCGTGAACGCGCTTGTGGCGCCGGTGGCCGCACCCAGCGATTTCTCAGTCGTGCCGGGCAAGGAATACACGTTCAACGCCCACGTCATCACCTCCGGCACTGGGCGCATGGCTGAGGCCCGCCTGCAATGGCGCAACGCCAACGGCACGGTCGTGGTCTCGACCGTCGTCGGAACCCCCGTCGCGACCTCCTCCGCCGGCTATGTGCGCCCGACCATCTCCGCCGTCGCCCCTCCCGGCGCCACGCACGTCCTCCCGTACATCGCGATCACCGGCACTGTTTCCGGTCAGATTCACTTCGTCGACGCGGCAATGTTCCACGAGGGTGACCGTGCTATCCCGTACCACGACGGTTCGATCGCACCAGCCGGGTACACGGTCTCGTGGCAGGACGTCGCGCACAAGTCCGCCTCAACCCGCACACCCCTCGTCGAACGTCGCCCCGAGGCGCTTCGCTGGCCTGCCGGGACATCCGCGCTCGCGTTCCTGCACCCCCTCGTGCAGGCGGCCGGCTTCCGGCTGGTGTGCAACGAGGCGCGCGAGTGGACACTCCGCGACGCCGCGTGGCGCGAGCCCGGGGCGCAGACCTACCGGTACGGAGTGAACATCATCAACGGGAGCGAGGAACTCACCCGCGATTCCGAAGCCTGGTACGACGCCGCGGTGTTCCGCTACACCTGGACCGATCGCGACGGGATCACGCACACCCGTGACGATACCTACGCACTCACCCCCACGCCGTCCAAGGTCATCCTCCGGGAGATCAACGCCCCGTATCCCGGTCCCGGTCGCGCCCGGTACGCGGTGCAGCGCGCACAGGGCAAGGGGCGCACAGTCACCGCGACGAAGCAAGCGACCTGGACCGAGACCGCAGAACAGACCTTCTCAGCGGTCCTCGAAAGCACGCCGCTGCAGATCGGAATCGCCGAGCGCGTCGAGTTCGACCTCGCCCGGAACGAAGTCACGGCCACTTCCCGCACCACCGACACCCCCGCCGGAGCAATCGCCCTGCTGCCGGGGACGATCAACGCCCTCGTGGGCACCATCAACAACCTCTAGGAGACGACATGGCAACCGGAGACGACGCGGCCGCCGCTGGGATGGATGTCCTCACCGGCAACGAACCCGCGAAGACGCTCGGCACCGAGGTCAACAAGACCCGGGACTACATCGCGCAACGCACGAGTGCGGTCACATCCGTGGCCAAGGGTGGCACCGGGGCGACAAACGCCGAAGGCGCTCGGGCGAACCTCGGCCTCGTCAAAGCAGCCTCATCCGCCGCGCCAGACGGAACGGTGCCCTTCTACCACTCCGGCGGCAGGCTCGTCGCGGCTAACCCCACGGACGGCCCGCACCTCGCGACCAAGAGCTACGTCGATGGGCGCACGACTGGACTCGTCGGCGTCGATTACCTCAACGCTCGCATCGGCCCCGGTGCGACGGTCCCGATCTACTCGGCCGGCGGTCCCGCCACGAGCGGATACTCCGTCGCGTACATCAACAGCGACGGGCGGATCTCGCGTGGCGCGTCGAGCGAGCGGTACAAGAAGTTCATCAGCGAGATCGATCCCGCATCCCTCGGCGACGTGTGGCCGTCCCTGGTGCGGTATCAGATGCGCCACGGTGACGGCGCCTGGAAGTACGGGTACATCGCCGAGCGGCTCAACGAGAACGACGACCAGCGCCCGTTCGTGGTCTACCAGACCGAGACGCTTTACGACGCCTCCACGGACACCACGACGACGCAGCTGGTCCGTGATGACGACGGCAACCCGGTGCCCGACAGTATCGACTTCCTGGGCCTCCTCATGGTGCAGAACGCGCAGCTTCATCAGGCCGTCGACCTCCTCGCCCAGCGCATCCAAGCCCTCGAAGCAAGGGGCGCATGATGGGCGGTCTCGTCATCGACACCATTCGGCCGGGTGTGCAGTTCACGCCAGACGCGGCCAAGGCGTTCCGCCGGGCTGAGGCGCAGCTCGGGCGCGAGATCGATACGAACTCGACGTTGCGCGATTGGGCAACGCAGCTTCGCATGTACAACTCGTGGCAGGCGTATGTCACGGGTCGCGGCCCGCACCCGGGGCACTCGAAGGCGCTTCACCCGTCCGATCCGCTCGCGTTCCACACCAAGGGGACCGCCCTCGACTCGGATGACTGGACCGACCCGGACGTGGTCGCGATCCTCGCCGAGAACGGGTTCATTCGGAACCGGCTCTACATCCGCGGCGAGGACCACCACTTCGAGTACATCCGTAGTCGCGACCGCCGCTACGGCCAGCCCATCCCCGCGAAGAGAAAGGCCAAGAGGCAAGGAGACATCACCATGCGCACGATCTACAACACCGACGACAAGAACGACGAGACCCGCCGCGCCGCGGTCGGGGAACTCACCTTCCACGTCCAAGGCCCGGACATCTCACGAAGCGAGCGCAAGCTCTGGGGTGACCCGCAGAGCGTCACGCAGGCCGAGTGGGACAGCGCACTCAACATGGTCAACACACGCCGGGCGATGAACGGCCTCAAGCCGCTCAAGGGCACCCGCGGCGAGATCCCGACCCCTAAGCGGGCATGACAATGACGATGACGGGGGAGGAGCTCGACCTCCGCATCATCGTCGCGCGCATCGAGGGGATGCTCACCGCCACGCTCGCGCGACACGACCAGCGCCTCGACCAGCACGAAGGCACCCTCAACCAGCATGAGGCGCGCCTGAACGAGAAGGGCAAGCTGCTCGCTCGCCACGACGAACGAATCGCGGACGTGGAGGAGGACCAGGCCGCACTCCAGGCCGACAACACCGCCCGCTGGGGCCGGACCACCGGACTCCTTGCGCTGCTCGTCGCCGTCGCCGGCACAGCCTTCAACATCCTCGCCCCCTGAAAGGAAGCACGATGAACACCCCGAAGACTCGCGCGGAAGCCCGCGCGACCGAAACCCCGAACCGGTGGATTCCTTCCCCGAGCGCCCGCCTGTGGCTGTTCCGCTGCATCGCCGCGGCCGGGCCGCTCGTGACCTTCTACGGGCTCGCGACCGCCGAGGAGGTCGCCCTCTGGCTCGGCCTCGGCTCGACGATTCTGGGCACACCGGCGGCGTCCCTGGCCGCGGCGAACGTTCCGCGCTAGTCGCGGGAGCACGCCTCCGCCGCCGCGGCGATGTCCTCCAGGTATTCGTCCTGGTCTTCATCAGCCACGGCGGGCGGAGGCGCGTCCGCGGCGTACCCGTGCCGCGCCATGCAGTCCTGGTAGGCGTCGTTCTCCGCCTGCTGGCGGAGCGTGTTGAGGATGACGGCTCCCACGATGATCGCGGCGATGAGGAGCGCGGCCACGGCCGAGCCGACGATCACGATGATGCGGGTCTGCTTCGTCATGCCGCGATCTTAGCGGCACCCCTCCCGGACCGTGCGGGCACCTCGCGCGGCGTCAGCGTGCGGATGCCGTCCTGCTTCCGCCGCTCGCTGACCGCGGTGTAAATCTGGGTCGTCGACAGGTGCTCATGCACGAGTAGCTCCTGGACGACGCGGATGTCGACGCCCTGCTCCACGAGGTCGGTCCCGAAGGCGTGGCGGAGCGAGTGCGGCGTGAGCTTCGGGTCGGTGATCCCGGCGCGCACCTTCGCCTTCGTGATGAGGTCCGTGACCGACGACGCGCGGATGTGACCGCCCTGTCCGCCGCGTGCGGGGAACCAGTAGCCGTCCCGGGGCATCGTGAGCGCGAGATGGGCGATCACCTCATGAAGCGGGAGGCGGCGCTCCTTGCCGCCCTTGACGAGCGTCGCGATTGTCCGGCCCTCGATGTCGATGTCGCGGCCGTGGACGCGGGCGATGGACGATACCCGGAAGCCCTGGTAGTAGCCGAGGAGGATCATCGCCCGCGTCTTCGCGTACGCGCCCGAGGTGAGCATCGCGTCGATCTGCTCGGGCGTGAACGGCCGGGGCTGACCCTTCGGCACGCGTACCACGGGCAGCTTCGCCGCGGGGTTGTCGGCGCGCAGGCCCTCGTCCTGCAGGAACGTGTAGAACGCGATGAGCGCGCCGCGTTCGGTGCGGCGGGTGCCGGCGCTCACGGCGTCGTCGCGGCCGATGTAGCGGCGCAGGGTGAACACGTCACAGTCGACGAGCGTCCCGGTGCGTCGTGCGAAGGTGGTCAGGATGCTCCTACGGTTGCGGATCGTCGTCACGGCGAGGTTCTGCGCGCGCTGGTAGTCGATGAACATCTCAAGAGCGGTGATGTCCTGGAAGTGCATGATGTCTCTCCTCGGGTTAGAAGGCCCCCTCCAGAGCCTGTGAGATGACCGTACGGAGCGTCTCGAAACGCCCGCGACGACCGACGCGCCCAGGAATCACGGCGATTCACTGAGCGCGTCGTTCACGCGGGCGGACGGCGGCTACGGTGTATCGGCGTGCTCGGGGGATGCCCAGTGCCCTTCGGCAACCACTCGCATCGTCCAGCGCAGGGTGTAGGCGATCTCGACCGAAGGGCGAGCAGGCCAAGTCTCCTCGGACTCCCATCCGCAGGAGCATCGGAGCCTGACCTCCTTCATCTGCCACCAACGGCGGGGCACGTCGATCACCTCGGCAGTTGGCGCGGGCGTCTGAGCCTTCCGGCCGAACATCATGACGCGGCCCGTCCGGCGAAGAGGTCTACGATTGGTGCCAAACGTGGGGACTCCACCGTGGATGTCGTCGGTTCGATCCCGGCAGGGCCCACCCGTATCGTTTGCAGCGGGGAGCGGCAATGGAGCGACGCATCGTCATCAGTGGGGCATCGGGCCTCATCGGATCCGCGCTCACCGCCGCGCTCCGCGCCGACGGGATCGACGTGAGCACCTTGGTGCGACGGGCCCCGCAGGCGGAGGGCGAGGTCGAGTGGGCGCCGGGCGACGCAGCCCTCGACCCTGATGTTCTCGCCGGCGCCGAGGCCGTCGTGGCCCTCGGCGGTGCGAGCGTCGGACGCCTGCCGTGGACGCGCCGGTATCGACGTCAACTCGTCGAATCGCGGCTCGACGCGACGAACACGCTCACCACCGCGCTGCGCGCCCTGCGCACCGACGCGCCGGCATTCCTCTCCGCCTCGGCCGTGGGCTACTACGGCTCGGCGCCGGGCGAGGTGCTCACCGAGCACTCCGGACCCGGCAGCACCTTCCTCGCCGACCTCACCGTGCGGTGGGAGACCGCGGCGCGGCGCGCCGAGGACCACACGCGGGTCGCCCTGCTGCGGACGGCACCGGTGATCCATCGCCGGGGTGTGCTCCGTCCGATGATCACGCTCACGAAGCTCGGCGTCGCCGGCCCTCTGGGGACGGGCACACAGATCTGGCCGTGGATCTCCTTGGAGGACGAGGTGCGCGGTATCCGCCATGTCCTCGATGAGAAGCTCGCGGGGCCCGTCAACCTCGCCGGACCCACGAGGGCATCAGCCAATGAGATCGGCCGCGCGCTCGCGCAGCGGATGCACCGGCCGTTCTGGCTGCCCGCTCCCCGGTGGGCGTTGCGCCTCGCCCTCGGCGATGCCGCCGAGTCGTTGCTGCTCCCCGACGCCGATGTGCGGCCGGAAGTGCTGGAGCAGTCCGGCTTCCGGTTCACCCATCGGACCGCAGCAGAGGCGGTCGCCGCGGCGGTGTGATGACGCTGCGATTCTCCCGGCGAGACCCCTGCCGTCACAGCGCCCGCGCTGTCAGGATGGGCGCATGGAGATCATCGAGAACTCGAAGCTCACCGTCGTCGGCGCGGGAAGCGTGGGGTCCAGCGTCGCCTACGCCGCGCTCATCCGTGGCTCGGCACGCCACGTCGCCCTGTACGACATCGCGACCGAGAAGGTCGAGGCCGAGGTGCTGGACCTCGCGCACGGCACGCAGTTCACGGGCAGCAGCGACATCATCGGCGGAAGTGACATCTCCGTGGCCGCAGGTTCCCATGTCGTGGTCATCACCGCGGGAGCGAAACAGAACCCTGGACAGACGCGCACCGAGCTCGCCGGGGTGAACGCCGGCATCATCCGGCGCATGATGCCGGAGCTGCTCGCCGTCGCGCCGAACGCCGTCTACGTCATCGTCACGAACCCGTGCGACGTGCTCACGGTCATCGCGCAGCAGGAGACCGGACTGCCGCCGGAGCGCATCTTCGCGTCGGGCACCGTGCTCGACACGTCTCGTCTGCGCTGGAAGCTGGGGGAGCGGGCGGGAGTGTCCACGGCGAGCGTGCACGCCCACATCATCGGAGAGCACGGCGACACCGAGTTCCCGCTCTGGTCGCGGGCGACGATCGGCACGGTCCCGATCCTCGACTGGGAGACCCCGGACCACCCGCGCTTCACCCTGGAGGAGCTGGACGAGATCGCCGTCGACGTCCGCGACGCCGCCTACAAGGTGATCCAGGGGAAGGGCGCCACGAACTATGCGATCGGACTCTCCAGCGCGCGCATCGTGGAGGCGATCCTCCGGGACGAGCATGCGGTGATGCCGGTGAGCACAGTGCTCCACGACTTCCACGGGATCGACGGCGTCGCCTTGTCCGTTCCGTCGATCGTCAGCGCCGCCGGCGCCGTGCCGATCCGCACGACCGCGTTCTCGGATCGGGAGCTCGGACTGCTGCGGGAGTCCGCCGACGCGCTCACCGCGGTCGCCGCGTCCCTGCAGGCGTGACGGCGGTGGGGCGGCCGGCCATCCACCGCGTTCACCGACCGTGCGGATCGGTGCGGTTGAGCACCGCGACGACCTCGTCGTAGTCGCCACGAGCCTCGCCGTAGCGGAGGAACTTCACCCGCTCGACCTGGATCTCGGTCGCGTCGGGCTGGGTCTCGATGAGGGACATGACCTCGTCGATGAACGCGTCGAGGGGCAGAGCAGCATCGTTCTCCGCGTGCCCGGGCATGAGATCCGTGCGCACCGCCGGCGGTTCGAGCTCCTGCACCGCGACGGTCGTCCCCGCGAGCTGGAGCCGGAGCGACTCGCTGAGCATGTGGATCGCCGCCTTGCTCGCGTTGTACGTGGGCGTGACCTTCAGGGGCGCGAAGGCGAGACCGGAGGAGACGGTCATGATGGTCGCCGCGGGCTGGGCTCGCAGGTGCTCGATGAAGGCGGCGATGAGACGGATCGGGCCGAGGATGTTCGTCGTGACGGTCTCCTCGGCGGTGGACAGGAAGCCGGCCGGCGTGGTCCAGTCCTCCGCGCGCATGATGCCCGCCATCGTGATGAGCACGTTCAGCGTCGGGTGCGCGACGAGGACCGCGGCCGCGGCCTCGTCGATGCTTCCCGGGTCCGTGGTGTCGATGCGGACGGTGCGGAGTGCGGGATGCTCGGCGGCGATCGCGGCCAGCCGGTCCTCTCGTCGCCCTCCCACGATCACGGTGTTGCCGCGCTCCTGCAGTCGGAGTGCCAGCGCCAGACCGATCCCGCTCGTCGCGCCGGGGATGAAGATGGTGTTTCCGGTGATGTCCATGACCTCAGCCTCGGCGCTGCACCGGCGCCGTTCCAGAGACGGCTCATCGGGGGATCGGCGGTCCCTGGATCCCGTCCGGTGTCCGGGGGATACTGCACGGATGGATCGCGATGCCCTGGCCGACTTCCTCCTGCGCCGTCGGGAGGCGCTCCGTCCCGCCGATGTGGGGCTGCCTGAGGGGCCGCGTCGGCGGACGGCGGGACTGCGGCGGGAGGAGGTCGCGCAGCTGGCGACCATGTCGACGGACTACTACACACGTCTCGAGCAGCGTCGGGGCCCGCAGCCGAGCGCGCAGATCCTCGCCGCCCTCGCTCGTGCCCTGCGTCTGTCATCCGACGAGCGCGACTACCTGTATCGACTGAGCGGGCTCAGCGCACCCGATCGGACGGTGGTCACCGATTACGTCCGACCCGGCATCCTCCGCGTGCTCGATCGTCTGCACGACACCCCGGCGTTCGTGGTCTCGGCTCTCGACGAGGTGCTGGTGCAGAACGCCGCCTCGCGGGCGTTGATCGGTGACGCGAGCGCCCTGACCGGCCTCGACCGGAGCGGCATCCATCGCTGGTTCGCGCGACCGGACGAGGAGCGACGCCGGTACCGGGAGGGCGATCACCCCCGGCAGTCCCGGGCACTGGTGGCGGCGCTGCGCGCGGCGTACGGAACGATGGGCGCGCGGTCGCGGGCCGGGGAGATCGTGGCCGACCTGTCGGAGCGCAGCCCCGAGTTCGTGCAGCTCTGGGCGGCCCACGAGGTCGCCCGTCGCTTCGAGCAGCACAAGGTGATCATCCACCCGGAGCTGGGGGAGATCGAGGTGGACTGTCAGGCGCTGTTCACGGAGGACGAGTCACAGGCGCTCATCGTCCTGACGGCGCAGCCGGGCAGCGAGGCCGCCGGAAAGCTGGAGTTCCTGCGCGTCCTCGGCACGCAGCGCGTCTGAGCGGTCGTGACTCAGGATTCCTCGTGCACGGCGGGGTCACCGTCGAACAGGCGCCCGTCTGCGCGTCCGAGCGCCGTGATCGCAGCGACCTCCGCGTCATCGAGCACCACGGCGGCCGCGGCGAGGTTCGCGGCCTGATGCGCCGCGGAGGATGCCTTCGGGATCGCGACGGTCTCTCTGGCCACGTGCCAGGCGAGGACGGCCTGCGCCGGGGTGATGTCGTGAGCGGCGGCCACCTCGCGGACGACGTCCTCGTCGAGGAGAGCCTGCGCGCGACCGAGCGGGCTCCAGGCCTCGGTGAGGATGCCGCGTTCGCGGTGATACGCCAGCTGCTCCTCCTGCGGGAAGTACGGGTGCACCTCGATCTGATTCACGACCGGTCGGACCCCTGTCTCCCGCTCGATGCGCTCGAGATGTTCAGGGAGGAAGTTCGAGACGCCGATCTGGCGGACGACGCCGCGCGCCTGAGCGTCCACGAGAGCCTTCCATGCCTCGACGTACTCGTCCTGGCTCGGGTTCGGCCAGTGGATGAGGTACAGGTCGGTCGCATCGAGGCCGAGGCGTGAGCGGCTCTCCTCGATGCTGGCTGTCGCCGTCGCGCGGGCGTGGTGCCGTCCGGGGAGCTTCGTCGTCACGATGACCTCGGAGCGGGGGATGCCTGCGGATGCGACGCCGCGCCCGACAGAGCCCTCGTTCTCGTAGTTGAAGGCCGAGTCAACGAGCCGGTATCCGGCACGGAGGGCCTGGGCGACGGCATCCGCTCCGGCGTCGCCGTTCAGGCGGTACGTCCCGAGGCCGAGAGCCGGCAGGGTGAAGCCGTTGTGGGCGCGGAAGGTGGGGACAGTGGTCATCGTTGCTCCTCCGTTGGCGTGCCTCCAGCGTAGAGCGAGTTGGCGGGTCGCGGCCCTCCGCGCGATGCTGGCAGGCATGACCCTGATCGTCGCGCTCTCATGACGGAGTCCGCCCGCTGCCCCTGTGCCTCCGGGGACACCTTCGCCGCCTGCTGCGGACCGCTCCTCGATGGGGCTGCTGCGCCGACCGCCGAGCGGCTGATGCGCTCGCGGTACACGGCGTTCGTAAGGGAGGACGCCCCATACCTCCTTCGCACCTGGCACCCGGATACGCGACCCGAGACGATCGGCTTCGACACCGACCTGGAATGGCGGCGGCTGGTGATCGTGGATCGCGTGGCGGGCGGCCCTTTCGACACTGTGGGCGTGGTCGAGTTCGAGGCCTTCTGGCGTCAGGGCGGCACGCGCGGATCGCTGCACGAGCGCAGCCGCTTCGTCCGCGAGGACCGGACGTGGTTCTACGTGGACGGCGACATCCGGTGATGCGGCGCTCGGCCCGGCAGCGACTAGATTTGAGAGCGTGAACGCCACCCCGGAGAACCAGCGCACCCTGCTCGACATCGCGGACCTCGACCGGCGCATCGCGCAGGCGGAACGAGCCCGCACCCGGCCGAGCCAGGCGGGCCGGATCGCCGAACTCGTCGCCATCCGGCAGGAGCAGCTCCGTGAGCTCACGGTTCTGACCGGTGCCAGGGATGACGCCCGCACCGAGCTTTCGCGGCTGGAGTCCGATGTCGCGCTCGCCGAGCAGCGCCGCGACCGCGATGCCCAGCGCCTCGCGGCAGCCACCAATCCGAAGGAGGCGCAGGCCCTGGAGCACGAGCTCGCCAGCCTCGCCAAGCGCCTGAGCGACCTCGAGGATGCCGAGCTCGACATCATGGGCCGGGTCGAGGAGGCCGACGCCGCCGTGGCCGCGCAGCAGGCCCTGTTGGACGCGACGACCGCGGAGGGCAGCGCTCTCACCGCCCAGGGCAAGGCCGACGTCGCTGCGGCGACCGAGCTCGGCGCCCAGCTCGCGCGCGACCGGGAGGCCGTCGCCGCCACGGTTCCCGCGCCCCTGCTCGCGGAGTATGATCGCCGCGCCGTGAACAGCGCCGGAGCCGCGCTCCTCACCCGCGGTACGTGCGAGGGGTGCCGGATGATGCTCCCCGGCACTGATCTCAACGACATCCGTCGCGCGCCCGAGGACGAGGTGGTCTCGTGCCCCGAGTGCGGCTGCATCCTCGTGCGCACTGAGGAGTCGGGACTCTCGTCGTGAGCGCATCCGGCGCGCACCGCCCGTGACGGTGCCGGCGTCGGGCCCGGAGCGACGTCTCGCGCTGATCGGCCTCGGTGCGGGGGAGTACGCCGCGATCGAGCTGGATGAGCATGACGAGGAGCAGCAGCGCACCCTCCTCCCCGCGTCCGAACTCGCCGGCTGGGTGGCTGAGGTCGAAGCCGCCGACACGCCGCGATGGATCATCCGCAGTGCGGCGGAGATCTACGCGCTGCTGCTGAACGCCGGGGTCCGGATCACGCGCAGCCACGACCTCGTCCTCTGCCATGCGATCCTGCGCGACACCGCCATGGTGAACACCCCGCTGCCCCCGGCCGCGGGCTGGGAGCGTCGCGACCCGGTCGACACCACCCCCTCCCTGTTCGACGTCCTCGATGAGGAGTCGGGCGAAGACGCGATCACGGCCGCGCTCGAGCAGTACCGCGCGCAGCGGAACGTGATGGCGGAGGCAACGGACGGCCGCCTGACGTTGCTCTGCGCTGCGGAGTCGGCCGGCGGGCTGATCGCCGAGGAGATGCGCGTCGCGGGGCTGCCCTGGGACGCGGGGGTGCATGACGCGATCCTCACCGAGACGCTGGGTGCGCGTCCGGCAGCGGGCGGGCTGCCCCGACGGATGGTGGAACGCGGCGACGAGGTGCGGGCCCTGCTCGACGACCCCACGCTGCATCTGGACAGTCAGCCGAAGCTGCTGCGGGCCCTGCACCGTGTCGGCGTGTCGGTGGAGTCCACGAGCAAGTGGGAGCTGTCCGCCCACGAGCACCCGGTGATCGAACCGCTCCTCGCCTACAAGAAGCTGTCTCGCCTGCTCAGCGCGAACGGCTGGACCTGGTTGTCGGAATGGGTCCAGGACGGCCGCTTCCGTCCGGTGTACATCCCCGGGGGCGTCGTCACCGGACGGTGGGCGTCGGCCGGCGGCGGTGCGCTGCAGCTGCCGCGCAACCTCCGCCCCGCCGTACGCGCGGATCCGGGCTGGGCACTCGTCGTCGCGGACGTCGCCCAGCTCGAGCCGCGGATGCTCGCGGCCATGGCGTCCGACGAGGCGATGGCGGACGCGGCGCGTGGCGGCGACCTCTACGCCGGCGTCGTCGCGTCCGGTGCCGTCGCGACGCGCGACGAGGCGAAGTACGCGGTGCTGGGAGCGATGTACGGCGCCACCAGCGGCGACAGCGGGCGACTCGTTCCCCGGCTGCGGAAGGTGTACCCGCGCGCGATGGCGCTCGTCGACGACGCGGCGCGCGTGGGGGAGGACGGCGGCATCGTCTCGACCTGGCTCGGTCGCTCCTCGCCGCGTCCGTCCACGGAGTGGATGCGGCTGCAGGCCGACGCCACCGGCGCCGATGCCGACCCCGCCGTGGTCTCCCTCGCCCGCCGCCGCGCGCGGGAGTGGGGGCGCTTCACCCGGAACTTCATCGTCCAGGGCACCGCGGCCGAGTGGTCGCTCATCTGGCTCGCGGAGATCCGCCACCGCCTGGCGCAGCTCCCCGAGGTCTTCGGCGCCGCGGAGGCGTCAGGGCCGTTCGCCCGGGAACCGCACCTGGCGTTCTTCCTGCACGACGAGGTCATCCTGCACACGCCGCAGGAGCACGCGGAGGCCGCGGCCGACGCCGTCCGCGAGGCCGCCGCCGTCGCGACGACCCGCCTGTTCGGCACCTTCCCGATCGACGTGCCCCTCGACCTGCGCATCGCGGACTCCGCGGAGAAGTGAGGCCCGTAGACTGGAGGGGCGAATGGGTCGACTGGACGGTCGCGTGGCGGGCAACCGCACCGAGGAACGTCCGGGCTCCACAGGGCAGGGCGGTGGGTAACACCCACCCGGAGTGATCCGCGAGATAGTGCCACAGAGAGCAGACCGCCCCGCGAGGGGTAAGGGTGAAAGGGTGGTGTAAGAGACCACCGGGGGCCGTGGTGACACGGCCCGCCAGGTAAACCTCGCCCGGAGCAAGGTCAGACAGAGGATGATGACGCGGCTCGCCGAGTCCTCGGGTAGACCGCTGGAGCGGCACGGCAACGTGTCGCCGAGAGAGATGGCCGTCGAAGGGGCGAAGAACCCCGGAACAGAACCCGGCGTACAGGTCGGCCCATTCGCCCCGAACGCAGAAGGCCCCGATGACTCCCGTCATCGGGGCCTTCTCTCGTTGGGTCCCTGAGCCCGTCGAAGGGCCCTGAGCGTCTCGTTGGGTCCCTGAGCCCGTCGAAGGGCCCTGAGCCCGTCGAAGGGTCAGTCGCCGGCGAGCGAGGCCGCGCCGATGATGCCGGAGTTGTTGCGGTGGATCGCGGGGACGATCGGCGTCTTCAGGTCGAGCAGCGGCAGGAAGTCGCCCGCGTTCTTCGACACGCCGCCGCCGACCACGAACAGGTCGGGGCTGAACAGGAACTCGATGTGGGAGTAGAACGCCTGCAGGCGCTCGGCCCACTCCTCCCAGCTCAGGCCCTCGCGCTCGCGCGCCGAGGTGGCCGCATACGTCTCGACGGACTCGTACTCGCGGAAGTTCAGGTGTCCGAGCTCCGTGTTCGGCAGCAGGACGCCGTCGTACAGGAACGCGGAGCCGATCCCGGTGCCGAGCGTGGTCAGCAGCGTGAAGCCGAGCACGTCGCGCGCCGCGCCGTGGCGGGCCTCCGCGACGCCGGCGGCGTCGGCGTCGTTCACGAAGACGATGTTCCGGCCGAGGCCGTCGCGGAAGAAGCGCTCGGCATCGAAGTCGATCCACTCCTTCGAGACGTTGGCGGCGGACAGCGTCTTCCCGCGCTTGACGATCGCGGGGAACGCCACGCCGAGCGGCAGGGTCGACTCATGCACGTCGAGCGTCTTCAGGACCGTCTGCACCGCGACGAGGACGTCTTCCGGTGCCGCGCCGGCCGGAGTGGGCACACGTACCCGATCCGAGGCCATGGTGCCGTGTTCGAGGTCGACGATTCCCGCTTTGATGCCCGTGCCGCCGATGTCGACGCCGATCGCTTTTGCCATGGCCGATAGCTTAGCGACCACGGTGCACGCCAGTAGGATCGATGACATCACCCCAACCGCTCGCGGGAAGAAGGAGCAGCCATGACCGACGGCGATCACAAGTACTGGTACAACTCCGCCACGGGCGAGGTCGAGTTCGGCATGCTCTCGCCGTCCATCGACCGCATCGGTCCGTTCGACACGGAGGCCGAGGCGCACCGCGCCCCCGAGGTGCTCAAGGAGCGGTCGCGTGCCTGGGCCGAGGAAGAGGCCGCGGAGCAGGGCTGGGACGCGAAGCCCACCAGCGGCTTCGGTGCGGAGAAGGGCCAGGGCGCAGAGTAGCCATGGACAAGCAGAGGGACTTCGTCCTCCGGACGATCGAGGAGCGCGGCGTCAAGTTCGTGCGCCTGTGGTTCACCGACGTGATCGGCACGCTCAAGTCCGTCGCCATCGCGCCGGCCGAGGTCGAGGGCGCCTTCGCCGAGGGCATCGGTTTCGACGGCTCCGCCATCGAGGGGCTGACCCGCACCTACGAGTCCGATCTGCTCGCCCAGCCCGACCCGACGACCTTCCAGACGCTGCCGTGGCGGGGGGAGATCGACCCGACCGCCCGCATGTTCTGCGACCTCACCACGCCCGACGGGCAGCCCGCGGTGGCCGACCCCCGTCACGTGCTGAAGCGCACGCTCGCGAAGGCCGCCGATGCGGGCTTCACGTTCTACACGCACCCGGAGATCGAGTTCTACCTGCTCAAGTCGTCGTCTTTCGGCCCCGAGGGGCCCGTGCCCGTCGACTCCGCGGGCTACTTCGACAACGTCCCCGGTGGCACCGCGCACGACTTCCGTCGGCGCTCCGTCCGCATGCTGGAGGACCTCGGCATCTCCGTGGAGTTCAGCCACCACGAAGGCGGCCCCGGCCAGAACGAGATCGACCTGCGCTACGCCGACGCCCTCACCACCGCGGACAACGTGATGACCTTCCGGACGGTCATCAAGGAGGTCGCGATCGAGCAGGGCGTGTACGCCACGTTCATGCCGAAGCCGCTCAGCGGTCAGCCCGGCAGCGGCATGCACACGCATATGTCGCTGTTCGAGGGCGACCAGAACGCCTTCTACGAGGAGGGTGCGAAGTACCAGCTCTCCAAGACCGGTCGGCACTTCATCGCGGGTCTGCTCAAGCACGCCAATGAGATCTCCGCGGTGACGAACCAGTTCGTCAACTCCTACAAGCGGCTCTGGGGCGGCGACGAGGCCCCGAGCTTCATCACCTGGGGCCACAACAACCGCTCCGCGCTCGTCCGCGTCCCGATGTACAAGCCCAACAAGGGCCAGTCCTCGCGCGTCGAGTACCGCGCCCTCGACTCCGCGGCGAACCCTTACCTCGCTTACGCGCTCATGCTCGCCGCCGGCCTCAAGGGCATCGAGGAGGGCTACGAGCTTCCGCCGGAGGCGGAGGACAATGTCTGGGCGCTGAGCGACGCCGAGCGTCGGGCGCTGGGATACTCGGCGCTTCCGGCCAGCCTCGACCACGCCTTGGAGTACATGGAGGCCTCCGAGCTGGTCGCGGAGACGCTCGGGGAACAGGTCTTCAACTACGTGCTCCTCAACAAGCGCAAGGAGTGGGAGGCGTATCGCGGTCAGGTCACGCCGCTGGAGCTGAAGAACAACCTCGAGCTCCTCTGAGCACGGCATGGCTCGCCCCGACGCCTCCGTCTCCCTTTCGGCCCTCGCTCGACTCGGATTCGCCGAGCTGAGCGAGGCCGCGGCGTCACTGGCAGAGCTCGAGAGCCTGCTCGACGTACCGCGGACGATGCTGCTCGAGGCGTCTGTCGCTGCAGATCCCGACGCGGCTGTCCGTGGGATGCTGCGGGTGGCGCGACGCGACCCGTCCCCGCTGCGGGCCCTTGTCACCGACGAGGAGACGCGCCAACGTGTCTGGCGCGTCTTCGGTGCCTCCGTGGGGCTGGCCGAGTTCTTCCTGCGCCATCCCGAGGAGCTCGACGTGCTTGCGGCGCCCGTCGACGCGCTGCCCGCCGCGGACGTCTGGCGCGATCGGCTGCTCGCCGCCGTCGGGGCTGAGGACGGATTCGCCGACTCGGCGGAGGACGAGACGATCGTGGCCCTCCGCGTCGCGTATCGGCGGAACCTCGCGGAGATCGCGGTGTTCGACCTCGGCCACCCGCGACCCGAAGACGTCGTCGCCGAGGTCGCCGCCTCCCTCGCGGACCTCGCCGGCGCCGCCCTCGAGGCGTCGCTCGCGATCGCCCGCACGCGCCAGGCGCCGTCGGCGGGTCGCGATGCCGTCGCCACGACACAGCTGGCTGTGATCGGCATG
The DNA here is from genome assembly GCF_058140415.1 of Microbacterium sp. C-MGS6. NCBI lineage: Bacteria > Bacillati > Actinomycetota > Actinomycetes > Micrococcales > Microbacteriaceae > Microbacterium > Microbacterium sp. C-MGS6. The sequence goes on along the minus strand of NZ_CM176934.1, from coordinate 1,947,663 downwards.
GGCAAGGCGGGTGCCAGGGAGCTCAACTACGTCAGCGATGTCGATGTCATCTTCGTCGGGGGCACGTCCGACGAGGAGACGCTGTCCGAGCCGCAGGCGATCGACATCGCGACGCGTCTGGCCAGGGACACCATGCGCTTCCTCAGCGCCATCGAGGTCGAACCGCCACTCTGGGAGGTCGACGCGGCACTGCGCCCCGAGGGCAAGCAGGGAGCGCTCGTGCGCTCCCTCGCCTCCCACGTCGCGTACTACGACCGATGGGCGAAGAGCTGGGAGTTCCAGGCGCTGCTGAAGGCTCGTCCTCTCGCCGGCGATCCTGCACTGGGCGCCGCCTACATCGATGCCGTGCAGCCGCGCGTGTGGTCGAGCGCCGCCAGGGAGGAGTTCGTCGAGAGCGTCCAGCGGATGCGCGAGCGGGTCATGGAGCACATCGACCCGGAGGACGCCCCGTATCAGCTCAAGCTCGGGGCGGGCGGGCTGCGCGACATCGAGTTCACGGTGCAGCTCCTGCAGCTCGTGCACGGTCTCACCGATGCCTCCCTCCGCACCCGCGGCACACTCGAGAGCTTGGACGCGCTGGTCGCGGGCGGTTACATCGGCCGTGCGGATGCGGGCGCCTTCGCGCACGACTACCGCGTGCTGCGGCTCATGGAACACCGTCTCCAGTTGCGTGATCTCAGCCGCACCCACCTCATGCCGAAGACGCCCGCTGGTCTGCGCATCCTGGCGCGCAGCACGAAGCTGGCGGACACGGGGGAGGGCGTCTGGGCCCGGTGGGAGAGTGTCCGGCGCGAGGTGCGCGACATCCACACCCGCCTCTTCTACCGCCCGCTGCTGAGCGCGGTGGCCGGGCTGCCCGAGGAAGAGCGCACCCTTTCCGCGGAGCAGGCCCATGACCGGCTCGCGGCCATCGGCTTCCGCGATCCCGCCGGAGCCCTCCGACACATCGGGGCACTGACGCGCGGGATCAGTCGCAAGGCGACGATCCAGCGACACCTGATGCCCGTGATGGTGCGCTGGTTCGCCGATGGCAGCGACCCCGACTACGGTCTCCTGGCCTTCCGCCGCATCAGCGAGCGGCTGGGCGACACATCGTGGTTCCTGCGCATGCTGCGGGATTCGTCCGGCGCCGCAGAGAGCCTCACCCGGCTGCTGTCGTCGTCGCGCTACATCGGCGAGCTGCTGGAGTGGATCCCGGAGTCGGTGGCCTGGCTGGACAGCGCCGAGCGGCTGCGTCCGCGGAGCGCGCAGGCGCTGGACGAGGAGGCGCGGGCGATCCAGACGCGTCACGAGACGGTCGCCGACGCGCTGCGGGCCGTCCGCGCCCTGCGGCGTCGCGAGCTCCTGCGCACCGCCATGGCCGCGGTGCTCGACGTCGTCACCATCGAGGAGGTGGCCACCGCGCTCACCGACATCACGGATGCGACGATCCAGGCCGGCCTCCGCGCCGTTCTCCGAGAGGTCGTCCCGCCGGAGGACGCAGCGCTCGACTTCGCCGTCATCGGCATGGGGAGGTTCGGCGGTGCGGAGCTCGGCTTCGGGTCCGACGCGGACGTCCTGTACGTGTACGACGCGAACGGTGTCGACTCGGGCAGGGCGGAGAAGCTGGCGACGAGGATCGTGGCGGGGCTCCGCGAGCATCTGACCGACCATCGCCTCCCGCTCGACCTGGATGCGGGTCTGCGGCCGGAGGGGCGCAACGGTCCGATCGTGCGGTCCATCGACGCCTACGCGGCCTACTACCGTCGCTGGTCGCTGTCGTGGGAGGCTCAGGCGCTGCTGCGGGCTCGTGGTGTCGCCGGCAGCGCGAAGCTCATCGGGCGGTTCATGGAACTCGCGGACAGCATCCGGTACCCGGAGGCGGTCGATCTCCAGGGGCTCCGGGAGATCAAGCGGATCAAGGCCAGGGTCGAGGGGGAGCGGCTGCCGCAGGGGACCGACCCGCGTCGTCATCTCAAGCTCGGACCGGGGACTCTCAGCGACGTGGAGTGGCTCGTGCAGCTTCTCCAGCTGCAGCACGCGACCGATGTCCCCGGCCTGCGCACCACGTCGACCCTGCAGGCACTCGACGCCGCGGTCGGCGCCGGGCTCGTCGAGGAGGACGACGCGGAGCGCCTCCGGGCGGCGTGGCTGCTGTCGAGCCGACTCCGTTCAGGCATCACGTTGCTCACGGGTCAGACGAGCGACGTCCTGCCCGCTGACCGCCGTCAGCTGGATGCCCTGGCCCGTCTGCTCGGCTATCCACCCCGGTCGGCGACACCGCTCGAAGAGGACTATCTCGCCGTCACCCGGCGTGCCCGGAGAACCTTCGAGCAGCTCTTCTACGGCTAGACGGCCGGTCGAGTTGCACGATCGTCGTCCGTCGCTCAGAGTGAGCGTATGACCTCTCCTCGCATCGGCGTGATCTGGAACCCGACGAAGTCCGACCGGGATGTCCTCGGCGAGGCCGTCACCATCGCCTTCGGTGAGGAAGCCGACGTGCGCTGGGGCGAGACGACTCCGGATGACCCCGGCCGTGGCGTCGCGGCGAAAGCGGTGGAGGAGGGCTGTGCCCTCGTCATCGCGGTCGGCGGTGACGGCACGATCCGCGCGGTCGCGGAGGCTCTGGTCGGCACCGATGTCGCTCTCGGGATCGTCCCGCAGGGCACAGGCAATCTGCTCGCGCGCAACCTCGGCGTGCCGCTCGAGGGCGTGCTGCCGGCGCTCGAGCACATCCGCGATTCCGAGCCGCACCGCATCGACCTCGGCTGGGTGGAGTTCGACGGCGAGGAGCATGCCTTCTCCGTCATGGTCGGCTTCGGGGTCGACGCGCAGATGCTCGTGGAGACCAACGACGACCTCAAGGATCGCGCCGGCTGGCTCGCCTACGTCGAGGCGATGGGGCGCGCACTGGCCGGTACCGAGATGACGGACATCACGCTGCAGCTCGACGACCACGAGCCGGAGGAGGTGCGCGGTCACACGCTGCTCGTCGGCAACTGCGGCATGCTCCAGGGTGGCATCCGTCTGCTGCCCGATGCCGTCCTCGACGACGGGCTCCTCGACATGTTGCTCATCAGCTCCGACGGCGCGCTGCAGTGGCTCGACACCGTCCGCTCGGTCGTCTGGGACAACGGCATCCGTCGCATGATCGGGAACGTCGATCAGGCGGTCAGCACGGACTCCACCACCCACGTCTCAGCGGAGCGGATCCGCGTGCAGCTCTCCGCGCCGCAGATGTTCGAGATCGACGGCGAGGAGATCGGCGAGATCGACGCGTTCACCGTGCGGGTGCAGCCGGGCGCCGTCCTGGTCCGCTGATCAGGCGACGGTCACCGCCGGCGGCGTTCTCTTCCTGTCCTGATTGGGGAAGACGACCTTCTGCACGATGATGATGATGCTCGCGGCCACCGGGATGGCGACGAGAGCGCCCAGGATTCCGCCGAGCGCTCCACCGGCCACCGCGGCGATGACCACCAGTGCGCCGGGGACGGCGACGGCCTTGCTCATGATCCGCGGGGAGAGCACGTACGCCTCGATCTGCATGTAGATCAGGTAGTAGATGATCGCGATCAGCGCGGTCGTCGGCGAGACGAACAGGCAGATGAGCGAGATGATGATCGATGCCGAGAGCGTTCCGACGAGCGGGATCATCGAGCCGATGAACGCGATCAGTGCGAGCAGCGCCGGCACCGGCGCTCCGATGATGGTGAGGAAGATGAGGCTCAGGACGCCGTTGGTGAGCGCGAGACTCGCCTGACCGATCACGTAGCGCCCGACGGCGCTCGAGACGTCCTCCAGAAGCTCGCTGAAGGTGTCGCGCTGGTAGGCGGGGACGAACCGCGCGGCCACCCGCTTCATGCTGCGCAGCGATGCCATGAAGTACAGCGTGAGGATGAGCACGATCGTGACGCCCGTCAGGCCGCCGGCGATCCCTGCGCCGACGGCGAAGACGCCGCCGCCGATGTCGAGGAAGTTGTCCGGGTTCTGCACGAAGCCGAGCACGCCGTCGACCGCATCCTGGATCGTGCCGCCGAACTGTCCGCTGACGTCCTGGAACCAGGCGCTCTTCGTGAACTCCTTGATCATCTCCGGACCGTCTTTGATGAGGTTCCCGATCTGCTCCACCAGGGTGGGGACGATGGCCAGGATGATCCCGGCAAAGGCGAGGAGCACGCCGATCACGACGACGGCGACCGCCGCCGGACGCGGGAGCTTGCGTTCGATGAACCGCACGATCGGATCGAGGCCGAGCGCGAGGAACAGGGCGACGCCGATGTAGACCAGCACGGTGGCGAGCTGGCCGACGATGCCGCCGATCATGAGCGCGACGAGCACCCCGAGGGCGCCGAGGAGACCGAACATGAACGGGTTCGCCCTGGCGCCGGCGACCACGCTCGACGGCGACCGTCGCTGTGCGGACACGCTGGGTGCCGGATCCGGCGGTGCGATCAACTTCCTGCGACGCATGGTCCCCTCCCTCTGTCGATAGTCGACACTCGATCTTCCTCCACCAGGTCCCGTGCGCTGCTCAGCGACACCCGCCGGCTCGGCGGGCGTCGGGGGCGTCGGGTCAGTGGCTGATGTTGCCCTTGCCGTTGTTGCCGTCGCGGCCAGGGCTCTTGCCTCGGTTCTCCTGCGCCTGCGGTGCGGCGTTCTCGGGCAGGCTCGTATCCGGCGCCGACTCGGTGACCGATGACGCCGGTGCTACCGGGGTCGCGGCCACCGGCTCCACCGCGACGGTCTCTGCCGGCGCCAGGTCGGGGGCGGTGTCGGTGGGAGCCGGTTCGATAGGCACGACGTCCTCGACGATCCTCGACGCGCCGTCGGAGACGGCACCCGAGCTGGCGAGGGCCTGCTCGCCGTGTCCGACCAGTGCTGCGGAGGCGGTGGTCACCGCGCCGAGCACGACCACCGCGGCGATGAGGAGAGACTCGCGACGACGGCGCGTGCGCCGGGCCGGGGACGCCGCGGGGTGCGCCGACGCGACGCGACGACGGGCGCGGGCCTCGGCGCGGGTGCGGGGGAGGGCGCCTGCCGTCGGCGCCGGAAGCGGTACGGTGACGTCCGTGGCGACCTCTCCGGTCGAAGGCAGATCGACGAGCCGGCGCAGCTCGCCCTCGACCTCCAGAGCATGCGGCCGTGCTTCGGGCTCGATCGCGGTCATCGCGGTGAGCAGCCCGACCCACTCCGACCCCAGCTCCGCGGGGATCTCGGGGGCGATGTGGAGGCGGGCGAGGGCGGATTCGACGCTGAGGGTGGGCGCGAAGCCGGGCTTACCGGTGAGCGCCTCCAACAGGACGAGCCCGAGCGCGTAGACGTCGACCGCGGGACGGATGTCGCCGCTGCGCAACTGCTCCGGTGCCATGTAGGTCAGCGTCCCGAGGACGATGCCGGGAGTGGTGACACGGGACATGTCGATGGCGCAGGCGATCCCGAAGTCGGCGAGTTTCGCGCTCCACCGGCCGTTCGTGTCGAGAGGCGGGGTGAGCAGGACGTTCGAGGGCTTGATGTCGCGGTGCACGATGCCGGCGCTGTGCACGGCGTGGAGGGCGGAGGCGATGTCCGCCCCGATCGTGGCGATCTCGCGCGCTGGGACCGTCGCGCGTGCCATGCGCTTGCTCAGAGTCGGTCCGGGCACGTACTCCATCACGAGGTACTTCGGTCGTCCGGGCTCGAGGTGCGCGTCGAGGAGGGTGACCAGGCCAGGGTGGTTGAGACCCGCGAGGAGCGCCTTCTCCGAGTGCACCCGCTCCACCGGCACGACGGCGTCGTCGGACTCGCGGAACATCTTCACCGCGACGGTGCGTTCGAGGGCGATGTCCTCCGCGCGGTACACGGTCGCCATCCCGCCCATACCGACGGCCTCTGCCAGACGGTAGCGGCCGTCCAGAAGCGCGGCGGTCGGCGGGGCTTCCTGGGTGATCACGGCGTCCTCCACTGGCGGGACCGGGTATCCCGACGATGTCTTCACCGTATCCGCGCAGAGAAAACGCTGCGTTGGGGTTGACGTGGAGGCCGACACCTGCAACGGGGGATCCATGGGGAGCTGGGAGACTGGACGGATGGCAGGGATTCACCACGTGGAGATCTGGGTCGCCGACCTCGCGTCGTCGCGAGCGGAGTGGGGGTGGCTGTTCGGTGCGGTGGGTTTCGTCCGGGCCGGCGCATGGCCCGAGGGCGAGTCCTGGGAGGCGGGTGGCGCGTATGTCACCCTCACGATATCCCCGAACCTCAGCGGCAGCGCACACGATCGTCGCGCCCCTGGCGTGAACCATCTCGCCTTCGCTGCGGGCCCGCCGAGCCGAGTGGACGCGATCATCGCGGCGGCACCCGAGCACGGCTGGCGGCCTTTGTACGCGGAGCGCTACCCGCACGCCGGTGGGCCCGATCACTACGCCGGATGGCTGGAGAACTCCGCGGGGTTCAAGGCCGAGATCGTCGCCGACGAGTTCTGACGCGGGCCATGCCCAGCGCCGTTACCGCCAGAGGCGAGCGGCGGTGCTGGCGGTCTCCAAGACTCTCATCGTTCCTCCGACAGCTCCTGGCTGAGGTCGAGCTCGCGGAGGACGTACGGCTGCGCGACGGCTTCGGTGAGGTAGTAGGTGTAGAAGATGACCGCGGCTTCGTCAGCCGTGAACACCTCGTTCGAGAACACGCGCACCGCACGGGTCTGGCTGATCGGGATCAGCGTCGTCGTCCCGTCGACGGGCTCAGGGCGCCCGATCGTATAGAGGTGGCTCTTGCCGTCAGGTCCAAGAAGTCGGACCTCGACAGTAATGCCATCTGCTGATCCCGGCGCCTGGATGAAGAAGCCGGTCAGGTCTTCCGGCGTGACGAATCCGTTCTCAGGGTTCTCCGCTCGCCAGATGCTGCACGTGAACTTCGTTTCCCCGTCGAGGCGTCCCAACATGAAGCGGAGCTCGTCAGGGATGGGACGGTAGGCGTCGGTGACGAATCCGTAGAGTCCCGAGGGAGAGACCGAGGCGTGGGTGGGCTTGAACGTCAAGGCGCAACCTGCGTTTCTGCTCGTGTGACGACGATGTCTTCGCCGTCCAGTTTGACGCGGGCGGGGGTTCCATCCCGAACCGTATGAGCGTCACTTCCAGAGGCGGGCGGCGGTGCTGGCGGTTGCCCTGGAGATGGCATTGGCGGTGATGAGTCGGCGGTTGGCTTCGGCGAGGGCGGCCTTCATGCCGCGGATGGCGGTGTCCCAGTCGTGGTGGGCGCGGTCGTATGCCGCCTGTGCCTCACCGGACCATGAGGATCGAAGTCGAGCGGCCTCCGCGTCGAGGGTGTCGAGCTGCTCCTGGAACTGCCGGACGGTGAGGGCGAGACGCGCGACTGTGTCGCTGATGGCGTCGTGACGGACCGCGACTCTCATCGTTCCTCCGACAGCTCCTGGCTGAGGTCGAGCTCGCGGAGGACGTACGGCTGAGCGACGGCGTCGGTGAGATAGTACGTGTAGAAGATGACTGCGGCTTCGTCAGCGGTGAACACCTCGTTCGAGAACACGCGCACGGCGCGGGTCTGACTGATCGGGATTAGCATCGTCGTCCCGTCGGCAGGCTCGGGACGCCCGACCGTGTACAGGTGGGTCTCGCCGTCAGGCGCGGGGAGGCGGACTTCCACGGTCATCTGATCGGCTGAACCGGTCGCCTGGATGAAGGAGTCGGTCAGAGGCTTCTGGAATCCGATGATGCTAGACGGGTCCGCGCCACGCCAGATGCTGTACGTGAACTCGCTCACGCCGTCCAAGCGGCCGAGCATGAGGCGCAAGTGATCTGCGACGGGGCGCCTGTTCTCTGTGATCCACCCCATCTGACCGCTCGTGAACTGCTGGCCGTGCGTCCTGCTTGAGGTCACCGCAGTCTCCTCTCTCCCCGAGAACGCAGCGAGCTGTGCGACCGTGTCGGCGATCGCGTCGTGACGGACCGCGACTCTCATGGCGCCTCGTCCTCGGTGGGGTCGGGGACGCTCATGTCAATCTCGCGGAGCGTGTAGGGCTGGGCGACTTCATCGGTGAGGAAGTAGGTGTAGAAGATCACCGCTGCTTCGTCGGCCGTGAACACCTCGTTGGGATACACGGTGGTGGAATGGCGTCCGTCATCCCAGTGGATGACCTCGGTGGGCTCGCCGGACATGTCCGCGCCCGGACGCCCGACGACATACTGATGCGCGGTGCCGTCCGGGTCGACATAGCGGACCTCGATCACAAGGGCTTCCGCTGTCCCGGCACACTGGATGTACTCCTCGCTGAAGGGGATGCTGTCCAGAAGGTCCGCGCCCTCTGGGGCGCGCCACAGGCTCCATGCCCATGTTGAGGACCCGTTGAGCTGACGCAGCGAGAACTGGATCTGTTCCTGGTACGGCCGGAAGTAATCGACCAGTGCGCCGCGAGTATCGTCATTGATCTGACGGATATGTGTCGGTTGACTCATTTCACGGTCTCCAGAATTACTCGAGTGATTGTGATTCTCTCCCCATTCAGGGTGGCGGTCGCTGGTCGTTCGGGGCTCACGGTTGCATCGAAGCCACGTTGGGCTGCATCGCGGCTGCCCGTGCCGCCCTTGATCTCGATGCCGGTGTACGTCCCGTCGGCGTTCTCGATGAAGCCATCGTAATAGCGAACTTGGTCTGAGGTCGCTTGGGGATTGTGGTGATACCCCTGGATGGTCGCGCGGATCTTGTTGCGGATAACGTCCTTGCCGGTGTCCTCGGCGACACGATCGAGTCCGATCTTTTCTGTGTCGACCCAGGGGCGTTGGCCGTCGCCGTTGTACTGGCCGAGCACGTTCCGTCCGCCGTGCGTGGGGTGTGGGGCGGGGCGCTCAGGAGCATTCTGAGCGGACTCGTTCGCCCACCTGCCGGCAGCGTGTCCGGCTGCGGTCAGGCCGGCCGCGGCTACGCCGGCGCCAGCCCAGGCCAGACCACCCCCAGGGACGGTGCCGACGCCGGTTACGGCGACCGCTCCGCCGCCGCCCATCATGGCCCCGCCGCCGATGACCAGGGCGGCTCCGCCGAGGAGTTCGAGGATGATGTCCGGGTGCTCCCACAGCGTCCGCGCGGAGGCGGCGAGCATGTCCATCGTGGCCTGGAACGGCTGCACGACAGCGAGCGTGAACACCGCCTCGGTGACGGCATGCTGGGCTGCGGTCGCGGCCTCAGCCTCGGTGAGCGGCATGCGCGCGGCCTCTGCGGCCTGGTCCAACCGGACTGCGCAGTCTCGGGCGAAGACATCCAGCGTCGCCCGGGCGTTGAACAGCACCGCTCTGGCCTGTTCATGCGCGGGACCGGACGGGTCGACGAATGGCACCTCCACCTCCGGGTGCCGAAGGCCCTGCCCGACCCGAAGCTCGCGGACGTAAGCGCGGTGCGCGGCCAGTGCCGTGGCGGCCTGCTGCTCGGCCTCGTCCCACAGGGTGATGGCGCGCGCGGCTTCCTCCTGCGCCCACTCCAGCGCATCCGCCCAGGTGAACAGGGCGTGAGCGCCCTCGCGGAGCCCGTCGCCGGCGTTCGACCAGTGCAGCAGCTGACGATCGAAACGCGCCAGGTACGCGTCGTAGGCCTCGCCTGTCCAGGTGCCGTCGTCGTCGAGCGTCGCGAGTTGGTCGCGCACCCGTGCCGCGGCCACGCCGTGTGCCTTCCATGCCGCGGCCGTCGCCCTGACCTCGCCGGGGGAGCCGGGGATGAGGGCGGTGGCGGAGCGGGTCTGCCCGAGCTCGATCACTCTTCCCAGATCATCGCGTCGACCTCGGCCTTCGCGGCATCCGTCCCCTCATCGAAGACCCGGGCCGTCGTCGCCAGACGTTCGGTGAAATCGTCGGAGACCGTCACCCGCGCTGCGAGGCCCGCAGACCAGGTTTCGGCGAACCGCTCAGAGGCTGCGACCACCCACTCGTGGCCGGCGCTCGTCGGCGGGGTGAGGTCGGTCGCCCCGACGTCTGCGATGATGCGCCGCGTCTTCGCCGCCATCGCCCGCAACACATCCGTGTCGACCTCATAATCCTGCGACATGCCGCCCTCTTCCTGCGAGCCCCCCGGCTGCGGGATCGAGCATAGGTGAAGACAGGGTCAGAGGACAGCGAAATGTCTGAATATGCGTAGGAAGTAACCCCAAATGAGTACGTGGGGGTAGGGCTGCCGTAGCCTCACGGTTCCCATGCAGCGAAAGAGCCCGCCCCCGGATGGGGACGGACTCTTTCGCGATCTGCGTTCGGCTCAGACTCCGAAGTACAGCTCGTACTCGAACGGGTGCGGGCGCTGAGCGATCGGCAGGATCTCGTTCTCGTACTTGTAGGAGATCCAGGTCTCGATGAGCTCCTCGGTGAACACGCCGCCCTCGAGGAGGAACTGGTGGTCGGCACGGAGCGCCTCGAGCGAGTCCAGCAGGGAGTTCGGCACCTGCGGGATGTTCTTGGCCTCCTCAGGCGGAAGCTCGTAGAGGTCCTTGTCGACGGGCTCGTGCGGCTCGATCCGGTTCTTGATGCCGTCGAGGCCCGCCATGAGCTGCGCGGCGAAGGCGAGGTACGGGTTGCCGGAGGCGTCGGGGGCGCGGAACTCGATGCGCTTGGCCTTCGGGTTCGAGCCCGTGATCGGGATGCGGATCGCGGCGGAGCGGTTGCCGGCCGAGTAGACCAGGTTGACCGGCGCCTCGAAGCCCTTGACCAGACGGTGGTAGCTGTTCAGCGTCGGGTTGGTGAAGGCGAGCAGCGCCGGCGCGTGGGCCAGGATGCCGCCGATGTACCACCGCGCGATGTCGCTGAGCTGACCGTAGCCGGCCTCGTCGTAGAAGAGCGGCTTGCCGTCGCTCCACAGCGACTGGTGGGTGTGCATGCCCGAGCCGTTGTCGCCGTACAGCGGCTTCGGCATGAAGGTGGCGACCTTGCCCCACTCCTCGGCGGTGTTCTTGACGATGTACTTGAACTTCAGGATGTCGTCGGCCGCGTGCACCATGGTGTCGAAGCGGTAGTTGATCTCCTGCTGGCCGGCCGTTCCCACCTCGTGGTGGGAGCGCTCGAGGATGAAGCCCGCATCGATGAGCTTGAGGGTGATGTCGTCGCGCAGGTCGGCCGTCTTGTCGACCGGGCTGACGGGGAAGTAGCCGCCCTTGTACGGGGTCTTGTTGGCGAGGTTCCCGCCCTCCTCCTCGCGGCCGGTGTTCCACGCGGCCTCCTCGGAGTCGACCTTGTAGAAGCTCTCGCCGGCAGTGACGGAGTAGCGCACGTCGTCGAAGATGTAGAACTCGGCCTCGGGGGCGAAGAACGCGGTGTCGGCGATGCCGGTGGAGGTGAGGTACTTCTCCGCCTTCTTCGCGACCTGACGCGGGTCCTTCGAGTAGATCTCGCCGGTGCGCGGGTTGTAGATGTCGAAGATCATCACGAGGGTGCTCGCCTCGCGGAAGGGGTCGATGTACGCCGTCGTCACATCCGGGATCAGCTGCATGTCCGACTCGTGGATGCTGGCGAAGCCACGGATGGAGGAGCCGTCGAACAGCTGTCCGTCCGTGAAGAAGGCCTCGTCGACCGTCGCCGCAGGGATGTTGAAGTGCTGCTGCACACCAGGGAGGTCGGTGAAACGGATGTCAAGGAATTTGACGTCGTTCTCCTTGATGTAGGCCAGTACCTCGGACGAATCTTTGAACATGTACGACTCCTGTGATGCGGATCGATGGCTTCGGGGCCACTTTGCACAGTACGGACGGGGGATTTCTCCACGGTATCCGCTTTGTTTCGTCCGTGTTACAGCGTGAGCAGGATCGGAGGGCATCCACAGCCTCGGTAGGCTGGAGGGGTGACGGATGCTGTGAACACGTACCCCGGTGAGCGACTCGGACTCCCGGAGTCCGGACCGGGGAGCATCGGTCGCCCTGGACGTCGCATCGGGGCCCTCGCGATCGACTGGACGGCAGCCGTCATCCTCTCCGTCGCGTTCTTCCAGTACGACCCGTTCGCCACGCTGCTCATCTTCGGCGTCGTGCAGATCCTCTTCATCCCGACCGCCGGCGGCAGCCCAGGGCACCGCATCCTCGGCATGCGCGTCGTCCGTCTCGACGGCGGATGGGTCGGTCTGTGGCGCCCGATCGTGCGCACGCTGCTTCTCCTCGTCGTGATCCCGGCCGTCGTGTGGGACCCGGATCAGCGCGGTCTCCACGACAAGGCTGTGGGCACGGTCCTCATCCGCGCCTGAGGCTCAGTCGCGGCCGCGGTTGCGACGGCGTGCTTCGCGGGGTGCTCTGCCGCCGAGGAACGAGCGCGCGGGGTCGACGACGTACCCGCGACGCAACGCTTCGCGGCCGATCAGCATCCGGAAACCCATCTCGTCCCGGTTGCTCAGCGTGACCTCGGCGAGCACCTCTCGGTCGACGAGACGGATCATCAGCTGCACGACGAGACGTTCCTGCGCGTGGCCGGAGGAGCTCCGGACGGCCCGCCGGTCGTGGATGGGGGACTCGACGACGACGGCATCCTCCTGGCTGTCCTGCCAGGGCTTCACACGGAACCGCACCCAGGGCTCGTCATCGCGCTCGAACTCCTGGATGTCGAACGCGTGCAGGGACGAAGTGCGGGCGCCGGTGTCGATCTTGGCTTTGATCCAGTCGACTCCGAGATCGGGCAGGCTCACCCACTCGCGCCACCCCGTAAGGGTGTTTGAATGGGTAGACCTACTCACCTGATACATCCTGGCAGGAAATCCCCCGTGAAGATCGCAGTGCTGTCCCGTGCGCCGCAGGCGTACTCCACCCAACGCCTCCGCGCGGCCGCACTGCAGCGAGGGCACAACGTGAAGGTGCTGAATACCCTGCGCTTCGCGATCGACCTGACCTCCGACGAACCCGACCTGCACTACCGTGGTCGGCAGCTCAGCGACTACGACGCGATCCTGCCACGCATCGGCAACTCGATCACGTACTTCGGTACCGCGGTGGTGCGACAGTTCGAGCAGATGGATGTCTACACCCCGAACACGGCGAACGGCATCTCGAGCGCGCGCGACAAGCTCCGGGCGAACCAGATCCTCTCCCGGCACAACATCGCGATGCCGCCGACGGCCTTCGTCCGCAACCGCGCCGACGTGCGGCCGGCGATCGAGCGCGTCGGCGGCGCTCCCGTGGTGATCAAGCTGCTCGAGGGCACCCAGGGCATCGGCGTCATCCTCGCGCCGCAGGTGAAGGTGGCTGAGGCCATCATCGAGACGCTCCACTCGACCAAGCAGAACGTGCTCATCCAGAAGTTCATCGCCGAGAGCCGGGGCCGCGACATCCGCGCGCTCGTCGTCGGGGACCGCGTCGTCGCCGCGATGCGCCGATCGGCAGCGGGGGACGAGTTCCGTTCCAACGTGCACCGTGGCGGCTCGGTCGAGGCGATCGAGCTCGACCCGGTCTACGAGCGGGCTGCCGTGCGGTCGGCCCAGATCATGGGACTCCGCGTCGCCGGCGTGGACATGCTGGAGGGGGACGAGGGACCCCTGGTGATGGAGGTCAACTCCTCCCCGGGCCTGCAGGGTATCGAGACCGCGACCAAGCTCGACGTCGCGGGCGCGATCATCGACTACATCGCCGGTCAGGTCGCCTTCCCGGAGATCGACGTCCGGCAGCGCCTCACCGTCTCCACCGGCTACGGCGTCGCCGAACTCATGGTCCACGGCGCCGCCGACCTGGTCGGCAAGACGCTGGGGGAGGCGGGCCTGTGGGAGCGCGACATCACGGTGCTCACCCTGCACCGCGGGGTCAGTGTCATCCCGAACCCGCGCAAGCATGTGGTCCTCGAGCCCGACGACCGCCTGTTCTGCTTCGGCAAGCTCGATGAGATGCGCTCGATGATCCCCGAGCGTCGTCGTCGCCGCGCGAAGGTGCGCCGCCTGCCCAAGCAGCCGCTCTCGGAATGAGAGAAGCGCGGCCGCCCTCGGTCAGGGCGGCCGCGCTTCGCGGTCCGGGGGAGCGGGTCAGCGCGGACGCTGCGCCCGCACCTTCGTCGGGTCGATCCCCTTCGGGATGGGAAGCGACGACAGCGACTGCGAGACCGAGTCGATGCGGCGGATGACGGCCGCCATCGTGGCCTTGTCGATGGCCTTCGGGAGCTTCTTGATGGTCTTCGCGAGGTCGGCGATGGGCACCTCGTCTTCGCCGTGCCCGACGTAGAGCACCGTGATCGGCACGCCGTGAGCGACGCGCTGCGCACGGCTGCGCTCCTCGTTCACGAGTCGGGTGAGGCGTCCGCGGGCGCCCTCGCCGACGACGACGATGCCGCCGCGGCCGACCGTCCGGTACACCGCCTCCTGCGTCTTCGGGTTGATGCCCACCGGGGTCTCGGAGGCCTGCCACCGGCGACCGAGGCTCGTGCTGAGCACGTGGCCGGTCGCACCGGGCATGCCGTCGATCTTCGTGTACATGGCCGAGGTCGACAGCCGGGTCATGAGGAACAGCGCGCCGAGGACGCCAAGCATCAAGCCCGTGATGGCCCAGAGGACGAGCGTCCACACCTGGAACGGCGGAATCAGGTAGCCGGCCAGGAGGCCGAGCAGCACGCCGCCGATGAGGATCGCGGCCTGCGCCCAGGGAAGCCAGGCATAGGCCTCGCGCGTGAACCGGAAGAGGGACTTGATCTGGGAGAAGAACCCAGGACGCTTCTCGGGTTCAGGAGCACGCTTTGCCATGGAGACCAGCCTACCGAGTCCGAAGGCCGTGCGATGCCGCCGTTCGCGTGCAGCGGAGAGCGTGTGCGCGATCTCTCCTGCACAATCCGACCCGCCACGGGATCTCGTCCCCGAGCAACGAGTTCGGACGGAGCGTCCCGCGGGTCGGGTGGGATGGATCGCATGACACCAGCGCGTGAGAGTGCCCCCCGCGAGCAGGCCGTGCTTCCCCAGGCACACCGTACGATCCGACTCCTCGACTCTGCTGAGGGGCCCTTTCGCGGTGCGCTCGTCACCTCGCCGGACGGTCCGGTCGTGCGCGTCGAGGCCGAGAGCCTCGCTGGTTGGGCGGGCTGTCGATATGCGGGCACCCAGCACATCGCCGCGCCGGTGGACATGATCCGCCGCGCGGACGGACACGACGTCCTTCTGCCCTGGTGCACCGAGCGCCTGGAGGCCTACGTGGATCGGCGGCTCCGGCGGGGCGGGTTGCCATCGGGGGAGGTCAGCACGGTGGTCGTGAGTCTTCTGCGCGGACTGGCGGAGCTGGGGCCCGCGTCGGCGGTGGACATGCACGGGACATGGTGGCTCACCGACGGGGGCCGGCCGGTCTTCGTGCTGGGGCCCGGTCAGGACGCGCCGACCGCCGTCCTGGTGATCGTGGACCGGCTACGCGCGGAGTGCACCGATAAGACGATGGCCCGGGTCCTCGACCGCACCCGCGATCGCGTTCGCTCGGCCGCAGCACAGCGCCGGGTGCCCCGGCGATTGCTCGAGGACGCAGAGAGCGACCTCTTGGAGATCGCAGCACCACGACCACTGGAAGAGGCTGCCGAGGACCGGGCGGCGCCCACGGAAGCCGGTGTCTCCGGTGCGGTGCGACGAGTCCGCACCGAACCCGTCACCCGCGCACGGCTGCGGGAGCGTCGGATGCGGGAAGAGAGTGCGGTCAAAGGGGGCCCGGTACGGGCGTTCGCCGGCCTGCTCGCCCTCCGCGATCGAGTCGTCAGCGGGGCGCGACCTCTCCTCGATCGGCGGACCATCAGGGTACGGCCGCCGGCGGGCGGAGGGGAGACGGATTCCCGGCGCAGGCGGGTTCTCATCGTGGCCGGCGCGTGCGCGGCGGCGGTGCTCCTCGCGGGGCTGCTGTGGCCGAGCGACGGAGACGATCCCGCGGTCGGGGCAGCGGGGAGCACTCCTCCGTCCGCTGACCGTCCTGAGGGAGCGGGCCCTGCCAGGCGGACTGCGCCGACACCTGCTCCTTCACCGTCCGCGTCCGCGGCGCCGCCGAAGGCCGACGATCCGACAGGCGCTCTCCCGGCACTCCTCGCGCAGATCGTCGAGTGCGAGGCACGCGACGACGCGGTGTGCGCCGCTGCCGTCGCGGCCGGTTCCGCCGGGATCACGCCCGTCGCTGCCGAGATGGCCGGTCGGAAGGATGCGGTTCTCGTGGATCGCTATGGAGACATGGCCGTGATGGAGCTGCCGTCATCGCCCGAGAGCGGCGAAGCGAAGACCGAGGAGGCAGCCATCCTCGTGCTGGTGTGGGCAGATGAAAAATGGCTGGTCCGCGACGCATATCGCGTCGCGGACCAGCCGAAGTGAGGCGAGCCGTCGGTCAGGCGCCGAGCTGGCCGCTGAACTGCGCAGCCTCGAGGCGAGCCTTCACCGCACCGAGGAAGCGTGCCGCGTCGGCACCGTCGATGATGCGGTGGTCGTACGACAGAGCCAGGTACACGTAGGAGCGGACCGCGATCGCGTCCGTGCCGCCGACCTTGACCAGACCCGGGCGCTTGACGACCGTGCCCGTGCCGAGGATCGCCGACTGCGGCAGGAACACCACGGGCGTGTCGAACAGCGCGCCGCGCGAACCGGTGTTGGTCAGCGTGAACGTGCCGCCGGCGAGCTCGTCGGGCTTCAGCTTGTTGTCGCGGGTGCGCGCCGCGAGATCGGCGATCTCGTGGGCGATCTCGGCGATGTTCTTCGACGCAGCGTCGCGGAGCACCGGCGTGAGCAGACCGCGCTCGGTGTCGACCGCGATCGAGACGTTCTCGGACGCCGGGTAGACGATCTGCTCGCCGTCGACCGTCGCGTTGATGATCGGGAAGGCCTGCAGGGCCTCCGCCGCGGCGAGGGCGAAGAACGGCAGGAAGGACAGCTTGTCGCCGGTCTTCTCGAGGAACGACGCCTTGACGCTGTCGCGGTACTCGGCGAGAGCGGTGACGTCCACCTCGACCACCGTGGTGAGCTGGGCCGTCTGCTGCATCGACTCGACCGCACGCTTGGCGAGGACCTTGCGCAGGCGCGACATCGGCTGGGTGGTCCCGCGCAGCGGCGACACCTCCAGGGGGGCCGGAGCCGGCGTTGCAGCGGCTGCCGGTGCGGCGGTGGCGGTCTCTGCGGCCTTGAGGACGTCCTCCTTGCGGATTCGGCCTCCGACGCCGGTGCCCTTGACCGTGGCCAGGTCCACACCCTGCTGCGCAGCCAGACGGCGCACGAGCGGGGTCACGTAGAGGTTGTCGCTCTCGGTCGGCAGCGACAGCTTGGGGGCCTCCGCCTGCGCGGGCTGTGCCGGAGCAGCGGCCTGCGCGGGCGCTGCGGGGGCCTCGGCCTGCGGAGCGGGAGCAGCGGGAGCCTCGGGCTGTGCAGCCGGAGCCTCGGCCTGCGGAGCCGGAGCGGCGGGCGCCTCGGCCTGCGGAGCGGCAGGGGCTTCGGCCTGCGGAGCAGCGGGAGCCTCGGGCTGGGCTGCGGGAGCAGCACCGGATCCGACGCGTGCCAGCACGGCGCCGACCTCGACGGTCTCGTCCTCGCCGGCGACGATCTCCTGCAGCACCCCGGCGACCGGCGACGGGATCTCGGTGTCGACCTTGTCGGTGGAGATCTCGAGGAGCGCCTCGTCGACCTCGACCGAGTCGCCGACCTGCTTGAGCCAGCGGGTGACCGTGCCCTCGGTGACGCTCTCACCGAGCTCGGGGAGCACGATGTCGGTGGCGTCGCCGGAGGGAGCCGCAGGCGCGGACTCGGCGGGAGCGGAATCGGCGGGTGCCTGCTGCTCGGCCGCGGGAGCCGCGGCGGGCTCCGGAGCGGCGGGGGCGGCGGCCTCAGCCGGGGCGGCCTCAGCCGCAGCAGGGGCATCGTCGGCCGGTGCCGCACCGCTGCCGTCGCCGATGCGGGCCAGCAGAGCACCGACCTCGACGGTCTCGTCCTCGGCCACGAGGATCTCCTCGATCACGCCGGTGACGGGGGAGGGGATCTCGGTGTCGACCTTGTCGGTCGAGATCTCGAGCAGGCCCTCGTCCGCCTGGACGGTGTCTCCCACCTGCTTGAGCCAGCGGGTGACCGTACCCTCTGTGACGCTCTCACCGAGAGCGGGGAGGACCACGGATGTGCTCATGACTGAGTCTCCTTCAGAAGTTGTATGACGCTTGTCTAGCTTAGTGACTCGGGCACCGGTTGGTGCTCAGAGGGCGTGCAGGGGCTTTCCGGCCAGCGCGAGGAAGGCTTCGCCGAGGGCCTCGCTCTGGGTCGGGTGGGCGTGGATGAGCGGCGCGATGTCCTCGGGATGAGCCTCCCACGCGACCGCGAGCTGTCCCTCGGTGATGAGCTCTCCGACGCGGTCGCCGAGGAGGTGCACACCGAGCACGGGACCGTCCTTGAGGCGGACGACCTTGACGAGGCCGCCCGTGCCGATGATCTCGCTCTTCCCGTTCCCCGCGAGGTTGTACTCGTAGGAGTGGACGGCGTCGGCACCGTGCGCGGCGACCGCCGCCTCCTCCGTCAGACCGACCGAGGCGACCTCCGGGCTCGAGTAGGTGACCTTCGGGATCTGCACGTCAGGGACGTTCACGGGGGAGAGGCCCGCGATGCGCTCGGCGACCGCTATGCCCTGCTGGAACCCGCGGTGGGCGAGCTGGAGGCCGGGGACGATGTCGCCGACCGCCCACACGCCGGGGACGCCGGTGCGGAGGTCGCCGTCCACCGTCACGAACCCGCGGTCCAGGCGCACGCCTGCTTCCTCGAATCCCAGGTCGGCGGTGGCGGGGCCGCGGCCGACGGCGACGAGGAGGTAGTCGGCGGTGAACTCCTTGCCGTCCTCCAGCGTGACCGTGACGGACGAGTCGTCCTGGGTGGCAGTCTGGAAGCGCACGCCCAGGGAGTACTGGATGCCCCGGCGGCGGAACGCACGCTCGAGGCCCTTGCTCATCGCGATGTCCTCGTTCGGGACGAGGTGGGGCAGCGCCTCCACGATCGTCACCTCGGCTCCGAAGGAGCGCCACACGCTCGCGAACTCGACGCCGATCACGCCGCCGCCCAGGATGAGCACCCGCTCCGGGATCACGTCCAGGGCGAGTGCCTGCTCGCTGGTCAGGATCCGTCCGCCGATCTCCAGACCAGGCAGGGAGCGGCTGTACGAGCCGGTGGCGAGGATGACGTCGGTGCCGACATAGACATCGTCGCCGACAGTGACGCTCCGGTCCGCGTTCAGGCGGCCGAGCCCAGCGACCGTCGTGATCCCGCGCGCCTTGACGAGCCCCTCGAGGCCCTTGTACTTCTTCGCGACGATGCCCTCGCGATACGTGCGCACGCCCGCCGGGTCGATCCCGCCGAACGAATGCGTGACGCCGACCGAGGCGGCGTCACGCACGTGGTCCGCCACCTCGGCGGCGTGCAGCAGCGCCTTCGTCGGGATGCACCCGCGGTGGAGGCACGTGCCTCCCACCTTGTCCTTCTCGATCAGTGCGACGGACTTGCCGAGCTCGCTGGCTCGCAGTGCCGCGGCGTACCCGCCGCTGCCGCCGCCCAGGACGACGATGTCGAAGGTGTGGGTTGTCATGGGTGTCATGCCTCCGGGTGGGATGCTGCTTCGGCGAAGGCGATGATCGATCGGACCATCGCCCCCGTGGGGCCCTTCTCTGTGAAGCCGTAGGGGGCGCCGGCGTGTTCACCGGATCCCGCGATGTCGAGGTGCACCCAGGGGATGCGCGGCGCGTCGTCCGCGTCCGAGGTGCGGCCGACGAAGCGCCGGAGGAAGAGACCGGCGAAGGACGCGCCGCCCATCCGATCTCCCATGTTGGCGTTGATCATGTCGGCGATGGGGGAGTCGAGCGTCTCCTCCATGTAGGCGGGCAGCGGCATGTGCCACGCGGGCTCTCCCGTGCGGGCGGCCGCGGCGAGGAACTCCGCGACCGTCTCGTCGTCGCCGAAGACGCCGGTGTGACGGTGGCCGAGGGCTGCGACGATCGCGCCGGTCAGAGTCGCGACGTCGATGATGACGTCGGGGTTCTCCCGGCTCGCGGCGACCAGACCGTCGGCGAGGACGAGGCGCCCCTCCGCGTCGGTGTTCAGCACCTCGACGGTGGTGCCGTCGAGGATGCGGATGACGTCCCCGGGGCGGAGAGCACGACCGGACGGCATGTTGTCGGTGATGCAGAGCCAGGCGGTCACGTGCACGGGGAGGCGGAGGGCCGCGATGGCGCGGAGGGCGGCGAGGGAGGTCGCGGCACCGGCCATGTCGAACTTCATGCCGACCATCGAAGCCGCCGGCTTCAAGGAGAGTCCGCCGGTGTCGAAGGTGATGCCCTTGCCGACGAGGGCGATGTGCCGCTGCGCGTCCGCCGGCGCGTAGTCGAGGCGGACGAGGCGCGGCGGCCGGTCGGATCCCTGGCCGACGCCGAGGATGCCACCGAAACCCTGTTCCGCGAGAGCGGTCTCGTCGAGGATCTCCACGGTGACGTCGAGGTCCGCGACGCTGTCGGCGGCGCTCTGCGCCAGCTGCGCGGGGCTCTGCCACTCGGCGGGCACGTTCACGAGGTCCTTGATGAGAGCGACGGCCTCACCCGTGGCGTGAGCGCGGGCGATCGTCTCGTCGTCGAGCGGGGCGTGGACGACCACCGCCGTCGCCCGCTTCTTCCTGCCGTTCTCGGCGCGGTAGTCGTCGAAGCGGTAGCCGCCGAGGACGGCGCCTTCCGCCGCGGCAGCCGCGTGCTCCTCGAGACCGCCGGCGAGGCCGAGCGCGACGGTGTCGAAGCCGGTCAGGGAGCGGAGAGCCGCGCCGGCTGCGCTCCGTACGGAGGCGTCGTCGACGGTGGAGCCGACGCCGACGACGGCGAACGGGAGGGGCGTCACCTCGGGGGCGTAGACCCGAGCGAACGCACCGGCGGCGCCGGTGAAGCCGATGCCCGCCAGAGCGTCGGCGAGACCGGGGTGAGCCGCCAGCGACTCGGCCGACTCGGAGAGATCGGGGACGACGAGCACTGCGGCATCGGCAGCGCTTCCGGGGAACTGATCGGTGGTGTGCGAGAGCACGGGAAGCGTCATGCTCTCCATCCTAGGATCTCCGCCCCGGGGTCGTCGGTCCGCCGGCCGGGGTGTGTTCGCTCTCAGCGAGACACGTCAGAGCCCGGCTCCGGGTGCGGCTCGTAGCATGGAGACATGCCCTTCTCCGGAGAGATCCACGAACGCGTCGCGAACGCCCCCACGGTGCCCCACGGCCTGCCTCTCGTGATGCTGCTCACCGGTTTCACCGACGCGGGCAGTGCGGTGTCGGGGCTCATCGATCATCTGCGGGAGACGACGTCGCCGCAGCCGCTCGCGGTCTTCGACAACGATGTGCTCCTGGACTACCGCGCACGCCGCCCGGTCATCTCCTTCGACCAGGACCACCTTGCCGAGTTCCGCCCGCCCCGTCTGGAGCTCTCCCTCGCCACGGACGCGCTGGGACGCCCGTTCCTGCTGCTCACGGGCTACGAGCCCGACTTCGCGTGGAACGCCTTCGCGGAGACCGTCCTGGATCTCGCTGCGGAGTTCGAGGCCTCGGGGCTGCACTGGGTCCACTCGATCGCGATGCCCGTGCCGCACACGCGCCCCATCGGGACGACGGTGAGCGGGAACCGGCGCGACCTCGTCGTGTCGCACTCCGTGTGGCGTCCGCGCACGCAGGTCCCGGCGACCGCGGGTCACCTGCTCGAGTACCGGTTCGCGGAGCGCGGGGAGCGCGTCGTCGGCTTCGTGCTCCTCGTGCCGCACTACCTCGCGGAGACGGAGAATCCGGAGGCGGTCAGTGCAGCGGCGGAGAAGCTCATGGCCTCGACCGGCCTCGTGCTCATGCTCGACGCAGTGCAGGAGCGCCGTGAGGACTACCTCGCCCGAGTCGACGAGCAGGTCGCAGCGAACGACGAACTGCAGCAGATGGTGCACAACCTCGAGCGCCGGTACGACGCCTACATGGCCGGTCGTGACCCCGAGGACGACTCGTACGACGAGGGCGGATTCAGCGAACGCGACCTGCCCAGCGCCGACGAACTCGCGGCCGAGCTCGAGCGCTACCTCGCATCTCGGCCGTCGGGTGACGAGGACAAGCCGGGACGCGGCTGAATCTCTCGCAGCGGATCGGGCGGGAATGCGTCCTCATCGCCATACGTGTGCGATACTAGGAGTCCGACCCGTTGTCAATCAGTGTTTTCGAGCACTGGACTTGACAAGGGTCTTACTAGTGTCCGAAATGTCCCGGGGTCTCCCAGCGGCCCCGTGAAAGGCGAAACGTGACTCCTGCCACGACGAAGAACACGCGGACGAAGAAGGCCGATCAGATCACCGCGGATCCCGAGGTCGAGGACGTCGAAACGACCGAAGCGGCTCCTGCGCCCAAGCGCGCCGCGGCCAAGCGCGCCCCCGCGAAGAAGAAGAAGTCGGACGACGTCGTCGAGGAAGACGACGCCGCCGCAGCCGAGGGCTCCGAGGACGCCGCGGGCGACGAGGAGGAGGACGACGCGAAGCCGGCCTTCACCGAGCCGCTGCCGACCGGCGCGATCGTCATCTCCTCCAAGGACGACGAAGAGGTCCCGGTCTACTCGACCCAGATCACCGGTGCCACGGCCGACCCGGTCAAGGACTACCTGAAGCAGATCGGAAAGGTCGCGCTGCTGAACGCGGCCGAAGAGGTCGAGCTCGCGATGCGCATCGAGGCGGGTCTGTTCGCGGAGGAGAAGCTCTCCGCGATGTCCCCCGCCGAGAAGACGAGCCAGCTCGGACTCGACCTGCAGTGGGTCGCCCGTGACGGCCAGCGCGCGAAGAGCCACCTCCTCGGCGCGAACCTCCGTCTCGTCGTCTCCCTCGCCAAGCGCTACACCGGTCGCGGCATGCAGTTCCTGGATCTGATCCAGGAGGGCAACCTCGGTCTCATCCGCGCGGTGGAGAAGTTCGACTACACCAAGGGCTTCAAGTTCTCGACCTACGCGACCTGGTGGATCCGTCAGGCCATCACCCGCGCCATGGCCGACCAGGCCCGCACCATCCGCATCCCGGTGCACATGGTCGAGGTCATCAACAAGCTCGCCCGCGTGCAGCGACAGATGCTGCAGGACCTCGGTCGCGAACCCACCCCGGAAGAACTGAGCCGCGAGCTCGACATGACTCCGGAGAAGGTCGTCGAGGTGCAGAAGTACGGCCGCGAGCCGATCTCCCTGCACACCCCGCTCGGCGAAGACGGAGACAGCGAGTTCGGTGACCTCATCGAGGACACCGAGGCCGTGGTCCCCGCCGACGCCGTGGGCTTCACGATGCTGCAGCGTCAGCTCGAGCAGCTCCTCGACTCCCTCTCCGAGCGCGAAGCCGGCGTGATCCGGATGCGCTTCGGCCTGGGCGACGGTCAGCCGAAGACGCTCGACCAGATCGGTGACACGTTCGGCGTGACGCGCGAGCGCATCCGCCAGATCGAGTCCAAGACGATGGCCAAGCTGCGCCACCCGAGCCGCTCGCAGTCGCTGCGGGACTACCTCGAGTGATGCAGGCGAACGAGGGCAAGGCGCTCGAGACGAGCGTCGACGGAAAGAGCTACGCGCGGATCCCGCTGCGCACCCGCGTCGTGATGCCGGACGACGATCTCGACGCCATCATCACGGAGTACGCGAAGGCCGCCGTCCAGCCGGGCGACCTGCTCTTCGTGACCGAGAAGATCGTCGCGATCACGCAGGGCCGGTCCTACCGCCTCGACGAGATCAAGCCGCGCAAGCTCGCGCTGTTCCTGTCGAAGTACGTCACCCGCACGCCGTACGGCATCGGTCTCGGCATGCCCGAGACGATGGAGATGGCATTGCGCGAGTGCGGCACGCCGCGCATCCTCTTCGCGGCGG
This sequence comes from Microbacterium sp. C-MGS6, assembly GCF_058140415.1. Classification (NCBI taxonomy): domain Bacteria; kingdom Bacillati; phylum Actinomycetota; class Actinomycetes; order Micrococcales; family Microbacteriaceae; genus Microbacterium; species Microbacterium sp. C-MGS6. The sequence continues at coordinate 1,923,919 of NZ_CM176934.1, read as the reverse complement.
CCGTCTCGGCGGTCACCAAGGCGTTCGGGCGCAAGGGCGACTTCTACCGCATCGCGGGGGACAAGGCCCGCGCGATCGACGGACCGACGAAGCACACCATCCCGCCGTACAACGAGGCTGTGGTGCTCGGGCCGAAGGACCCGGACCGGGTTGCGGCGCACCTGAAGACGCTGATCGGCGGCCAGGCCGAGGTGGCCGTGGTCGACATCAACGATCTCGGCGGCAACATCCTCGGCTCCACCCTGGACAAGGCGGGGGAGCTGCGGCTGGTGAAGATCCTCGGGGACAATCCGCTCGGCCAGGGCCTCGAGTCCACCCCGCTCGGCATCGTCCGCGCGGTCTGAACAGCTCGACCCACCCCTTCACGACCGAACCGGCCCCTTGCGTGTGAACGCAAGGGGCCGGTTCGCATGTACAGGGGTGGCCCGGCGCTTCGACGCGCTCAGCGACCCATGCGGGGTCCCTGAGCCTGTCGAAGGGTGAGCTGTCGAAAGGTCAGAAGCCGATGACCTCGCGGTAGCGCGGCTTGTGCCCGGTACGGATGCCGGTGACGCTGGGCTTGTTCTCGTAGACGCCCGCCCCCCAGTTCCCCTCGACGAGCACGGGGCCGTCCGGGGTCACGACGACGTCCCATCCGACGTACTGCACCTGCGGCACGACCCGGGCGACCTGATCGATGAAAGCGCGCACCTCGTCCATGTAGGGCAGCTGGAAGTCGGCGATGCGGAAGCCCGAGTCCGGGTGGGTCTCGTGCACGTGCCCGTGCGAGTCATAGCCGGCCCCCACGGCGTGCCCGTTCTCGTCGAGCATCGTGTAGAAGCCGCCGAAGGTCATCTGATCGCTCACCGCGCCGCGGCCGAACTTCTGCGCCATTGCGAGGATGTGCGCCTTCTCCCCGTCGAAGAAGGCGGTGATGCGGGTGGTGTTCACGGTCCCGGGGCACACGGCCGCCAGGTCGTCATGCTGGCGGATGACCTCTTCGATCAGCAGCTCGCCGCGGTCGAGGAGACCGCGGTGGAACTCGGTCCAGTCCGTGATGTCGGCGGCGTGATATCGGTGCACACCGGTCCCGGCCTGGCCGACCGGCTCCTTCGTGACGATCGTTCCGAGGCGCTCCGTGAGGGCACGGACCTCGTCGGCGTTGCCCTCCTCGACCACCATCCACTCGCGATGCAGATGTGCGGAGAACTTCCGGTTGAACTCGATCTTGTCCTGGAAGATCCAGCGGAAGTCGGGGTGGTCGTACTTCTGGGAGAGCTGGTTGGACACCGGGTGCGTCATGTACGTCTCGCGCTCGGCACGGTTGAGCATCGCGAAGTCGTAGTCGATGTAGTCCTGGAAGCCCACGTTGTGGCGGGCCGCCGACCAGAGCATGTCGGCGACGATCGTGGGAACGGGACGGTGGTGCTGTGCCGAGGCCTCCTTCGCCCGTTCGAACACCGAACCGACGTCGATGCGGCGGGCACGGCCGAGGAGATAGCGGATGCGGGGCGCGAGAGAAAGACGAGACATGGAGCTCCGGGTCTAGGGATCGACGTCCCAGTCTACGCGGGGAGCCCCCAGGCTCCTGAGAGCGCGGAAGCTAGGCTGGAGGACGTGTGTGACACGAGTTCGAGTGCGCTTCCGCAGGCGATGATCTCGCGTTCGGCCCTTGCTGCCGGCGCGTCCGCGGCGATCCGTGCCGGGGGCCGCCGTGCCGATCTCCGCCGCGACGCATGGGGGCATGGACTGCTCGCCGTGGCCCACGCGGTGACAGCCGCGGGCGTCGAGGAGGTCCTCGTGGACTCGCCAGGCGAAGTCGAGGCCCTGCGCCTTGAAGGCATCAGCGCCACGACCGTCGGTACGCCCGACGTCGACCCCGTCCTCCTCTACGGGCTGCCGTCCGCGGAGGGAATCCCGGCGACACCTCCGGTCATGCGCCTGGTCGGCCGGGTCATGTCCACCAAGCGCCTGCGCGCGGGGGAGGCTGTCTCCTACGGCTACACCTTCCGGGCCGCAGCGGACACGGAGGTCGCGCTCGTGACGGGCGGCTACGCGCAGGGTGTCGTCCGCTCTCTCGGCAATCACGCCGACGTGGAGATCGCCGGCGCGTTGCGTCCCATCGTCGGACGAGTCGCCATGGACGTCTGTGTGATCGACCTCCAGGGCGCCGCGGCCGAGGTGGGAGACACGGTGACGTTCTTCGGCGGGACCGGCCCCGCATCCGACGCGATCGCCCGCTGGGCCGAGGTCACCGGGATGACGCCCGCGGAGCTCGTGGCCGTCCCCGGTGCTCACGCCGTGCGCGGATGGGAGGCATGATGGGTGGGCCGATGCGACCAGAACTCCGCCTGGACAGCGCCGTCTTCCGCGCGAACATCGCGGCCGTGCGCGACCGACTGGGCGACTCCACGTTGATGCTGGTGCTCAAGGACGACGCGTACGGCCACGGACTCCGCTGGGCGGTGGAGACCGCGCGCGAGGCGGGGGTGACGACGTTCGGCAGCTACGACGTGCGCGGGGGCCTCGACGTCCGGCGCCTCGCAGGCGGGACCGCGTCCGTGTTCGCCTGGGCGACCTCGACCGACGAGGAGATCGACGAGGCGCTCCTGCAGGACATCGAGCTCGGCGTCGGCACCATCGAGTACCTGCGCCGCATCGTCACGCGGGCCGATGTGCTCGGTGTGCGTGCCCGGGTGCACCTCAAGATCGACACCGGCCTCCATCGCAATGGCGTGCGTCCGGAGGACTGGGCGGCGGCCGTTGCCGAGGCGAGGGCGGCCGAGAGCGCGGGCACCCTCGCGCTCGTGGGCGTGTGGAGTCACATCGCGGAGGCGAGCGACGCCGAGGACGACGAGGCCCAGTCCGTGTTCCTCGATGCCGTGCAGCACACCGGTCTGTCCGGAGCTGTGCCGGCGGCCCTGCACCTCACAGCGTCGGCGGCATCCTGGTGGCGTCCGGAACTGCGCGGCACGGTGTCACGGATCGGGGCGTTCTGCTACGGCATCCGTTCGGCGGACGGCCCGGATCTCGACGGTGTGCAGCCGGCGGCACGTCTCGTGGCCCCGGTCGTCCGGGTCGACGGCGACGCCGCGGTCGTGGCCGTCGGCAGTCTCGACGGCCTGCCCTCGACGCTGGCCGGCATGACGGTCGGTACCCCGGCAGGCCCCCGCGTGGCGCCCGAGATCGACCTGGCGACGACGACCGTCGAGGGCTGGCCGGGGATGGCTGTCGGCGACGAGGTGACGATCTTCGGGCCGGGCACGCAGGGGGAGGAGACAGCGACGACCCTCGCCGAGCGGATCGCGACGGTGGGCGAGGAGATCCTCACCCGCCTCGGTCCGCGGATTCGGCGGAGGGTCGTGGAGTGAACCGGCTCGGCCGGTTCAGGCGCTGATCAGACCGTCTCGACGAGACGAGCGGTCTCGTCGTGCCAGCTCGTGGCCACGCTGCGCAGCTTCTCTTCGTACTTGCGGCCGTGGTGGGCGCAGAAGAGCAGCTCGGAGCCGTTGACCTCGGCGGCGATGTAGGCCTGCGCTCCACACGAGTCACACCGGTCCATCGCAGTCAGGCGGTACTCGACAGCGGAGGTCTCACGTTCGGTCGTTGCATTCATCTCGGGGCCTCCTCGGGTGTCGGCGTCCTTGTTGGTCGTGCTCAATACAACCACGCTGCACCTGGGGGCATGCCCGGTCGACGGCGTGTTTCGCTCAGCGCGTACGCGCACACGCGCGAAGGCGGTGCCGCGGGGAGTGTCTGCGGGGGGCGGGACCGTCCCGCGAATAGACTCGGAGATTGTGAATGCCGAGTACTCCGCCCATCATCTCCAGGTGCTCGAAGGACTCGAAGCGGTCCGCAAGCGCCCCGGCATGTACATCGGCTCGAACGGTTCGCCCGGGCTCATGCACTGCCTCTGGGAGATCATCGACAACTCCGTCGACGAGGCGGTCGCCGGCAACGGCTCCCGCATCGACGTCATCCTCCACGACGACGGCAGCGTCGAGGTGCACGACCGCGGTCGCGGCATCCCCGTCGACGTGGAGCCCCGGACCGGTCTGACCGGCGTCGAGGTCGTCTACACCAAGCTGCACGCCGGAGGGAAGTTCGGCGGCGGCTCCTACGCGGCGTCGGGCGGTCTCCACGGCGTCGGCGCCTCGGTGGTGAACGCGCTCTCCGAGCGCCTCGACGTCGAGGTCGACCGCGGCGGCAAGACCTACGCGATGTCCTTCCACCGCGGCGAGCCCGGCATCTACCAGGACTCGGGGGAGAAGCGGCCCGATGCGCCCTTCACCCCGTTCGAGGAGAACAGTGAGCTGCGCGTCGTCGGCAAGGCGCCGCGCGGGGTCACCGGTACGCGTGTGCGCTACTGGGCCGACCGTCAGATCTTCACCAAGGACGCCGCCTTCCAGCTCGCCGAGCTCGAGACCCGCGCGCGGCAGACCGCCTTCCTGGTCCCCGGCCTCGAGATCGTGGTCCGCGACGAGCGCGCCGCGAGCGCAGTGGTGGGGGAGGACGGCACTCCGACCGGCCCCGTGGAGACCTCGTACCTCTACGAGGGCGGCATCTCCGAGTTCGTGGAATACCTGGCGGTCGACCCGCCGGTGACCGACACCTGGCGCATCCAGGGAGAGGGCACGTTCACCGAGACCGTCCCGGTCCTGCAGCCCGACGGCCACATGGTGGCGACCGAGGTTGAGCGCGTATGCGCCGTCGACATCGCCCTGCGCTGGGGCACCGGCTATGACACCCGCATCCGCTCCTTCGTGAACATCATCTCCACGCCGAAGGGCGGCACGCATCAGCAGGGCTTCGAGCAGGAGCTGCTGAAGGTGCTCCGCAGCCAGGTCGAGCAGAACGCGCGTCGGCTCAAGGTCGGCAACGACAAGCTCGAGAAGGACGACGTCCTCGCCGGCCTCACCGCCGTCCTCACGGTCAACGTGCCGGAGCCGCAGTTCGAGGGTCAGACGAAGGAGGTGCTCGGCACGCCCGCGGTCCGCCAGATCGTCGCGCAGGTGATGCGCAAGGACCTCCAGCAGCGTTTCACCTCCACCAAGCGCGACGACAAGAGCCAGGCCACGCAGCTGCTCGACAAGATCGTCTCCGAGATGAAGGCGCGTGTGTCCGCACGCGCCCACAAGGAGACGCAGCGCCGCAAGAACGCGCTCGAGTCGTCCACGCTGCCGACCAAGCTCGTCGACTGCCGGACGAACGACGTGGAGCGCAGCGAGCTCTTCATCGTCGAGGGCGACTCGGCGCTGGGCACGGCCAAGAACGCCCGCAACAGCGAGTTCCAGGCGCTGCTGCCCATCCGCGGGAAGATCCTCAACGTGCAGAAGGCCTCGGTCGGCGACATGCTGTCCAACGCCGAGTGTGCGTCCATCATCCAGGTGATCGGCGCGGGCTCCGGGCGGACCTTCGACATCGACGCGGCGCGCTACGGGAAGATCATCCTCATGAGCGACGCCGATGTCGACGGAGCGCACATCCGCACGCTCCTGCTCACGCTGTTCTTCCGCTACATGCGACCGCTCATCGAGCATGGACGCGTGTTCGCCGCCGTGCCGCCGCTGCACCGGATCATCGTCATCAACCCGGGTTCGAAGCCGAACGAGACCATCTACACCTACAGCGAGCAGGAGCTGCACGCCCTGCTCGCCAAGCTCCGCAAGGCCGGCAAGCGCTGGCACGAGCCGATCCAGCGGTACAAGGGTCTCGGGGAGATGGACGCGGAGCAGCTCGCGAACACGACGATGGACCGTTCCGGTCGCCTGCTCCGCCGGGTACGGATGGAGGATGCCGAGGCCGCGGGCCGCGTCTTCGAGCTGCTCATGGGCAACGAGGTCGCCCCGCGGCGGGAGTTCATCATCGACTCCGCGGACCAGCTCTCGCGCGAAGCCATCGACGCCTGAGGGCGGCGGGGACGAAGAAGGGGACCCGGCGAGGCCGGGTCCCCTTTCTTGGCGGACGGGTCAGACGAGGGTCCGGCCGATGCTGCCGATGACGCCGTCGATCGGCTGGCCGGAGGCATCGCGGCGCGCTCCGGGCTCGGGGAGCTTGCGCACCGCGCCGGTGGGGTCGACGGCCAGAGCCGGGCGGGGGCCGACCCAGGCGACCGTGAGGCGGTCCTCGCCCTTCAGGAAGGCGTGGGCGCGGACGCCACCGGTCGCGCGGCCCTTGGACGGGTACTCGGTGAACGCCGACACCTTCGCGCGGCCCGGATCGGTGCCGGGCAGGATGCTCTCCGCGCCGGCGACCGTGGCGACGACAACGTCGGTGTCCGGGGTGACGGCACCGAAGAAGAGGACCGCGGCGCCGGAGCCGAGCTTGATGCCCGCCATGCCGCCGGCGGGTGCTCCTTGCGGGCGGACCGCCGAGGCCGAGAACCGCAGAAGCTGGGCGTCGGTCGTCAGGAACACGAGGTCCGCGTCGTCCGCCGCGTCGGCCGCACCGACGACCGAGTCTCCGCTCTTGAGGCCGATGACCTCCAGGTCCGGGCGCACCGGCAGGGTCGACGGCACGATCCGCTTGACGATTCCCTGCGCGGTGCCGAGGGCGACCGGGGTGTCGCTGTCGAATCGGATGAACCCGACGATGCGCTCGCCCTTGGTCGTGACCCCCAGGTAGTCGCGCAGCGGAGTCCCCGCGGCGAGCTGTACGGAGGTGCCGGGCACCGAGGGCAGATCGACGGGGGAGAAGCGGACGACGCGTCCCGTGCTCGTGAGCGCACCGACCTCACCGCGAACCGTCGTCTCGACGGTCGCGAGGATGGCGTCGTGCTTGCTCCGCCGGGCAGGGGCGGTGAGCTCCTGTCCTTCGCCGAGGTCCACGCGCACGGCGCGCCCCGTCGTCGAGAGGACCACGGTGGTCGGACCGTCGGCGATCTGCAGATCCACCGCGCCCTTCGTCGCGCGGGGCTTCGGCGGGGCCGCGTTCATCAGCAGGGTGCGGCGCGGCGTCCCGTAGGCCTCGGCCACGGCGTCCAGCTCCTGGGCGACGGCGGCACGCAGCAGCGCCGGGCTGGCGAGCAGTTCCCGCAGCGACGCGATCTCCGCGAGGAGGGCGTCCCGCTCCGCCTCGAGCTCGATGCGCGAGAACTTCGTCAGGCGGCGCAGCCGCAGCTCGAGGATGTACTCGGCCTGCGGCTCGCTGAGGTCGAACACGGACCGGAGCCGGGTGCGTGCCTGCTCGGTGTCGTCGGACGACCGGATGACCTGGATGACCTCGTCGATGTCGAGGATCGCGATGAGCAGCCCTTCCACCAGGTGCAGGCGCTCCTCCCGACGGGCGAGACGGTACCGGCTGCGGCGCGTGATGACCTCGATGCGGTGGCCGACGTAGACGCTGAGCATCTCCTTGAGGCCGAGCGTTCGGGGCTGGCCGTCGACGAGCGCGACGTTGTTGATGCTGAAGGAGTCCTCCAGCGGCGTGAGCCGGTAGAGCTGCTCCAGGACGGCGTTGGGATCGAATCCGGTCTTGATGCCGATGGCGACGCGGAGGCCGTGGTTGCGGTCGGTGAGGTCGGTGACGTCGCTGATGCCCTGAAGCTTCTTCGCCTGCACCGCGTCGCGGATCTTCTCGATCAGACGCTCCGGGCCGACCATGTACGGGAGCTCGGAGACGATGATGCCCGTACGTCGGGGACCCAGCGGCTCGATCGACGTGCGTCCGCGGACCTTGAGGGCGCCGCGACCGGTCGTGTAGGCGTCCTTCACGCCGTCGAGCCCCATGAGGATCCCGCCCGACGGGAAGTCGGGGCCGGGGACGTACTCCATGAGGTCCTCGGTGGTGGCGTCCGGGTGCTCGAGGAGGTGGGTCGCCGCGGCGACGACCTCGATGAGGTTGTGCGGCGCCATGTTGGTCGCCATGCCCACGGCGATACCGCTGGCGCCGTTGACGAGCAGGTTCGGGAAGGCCGCAGGCAGCACCGCGGGCTGCTGGAACTGGCCGTCGTAGTTCGGGATGAAGTCGACGACGTCCTCGTCGAGGTTCTCGGTGAGCGACAGCGCGGGGGCGGCGAGGCGCGCCTCCGTGTATCGCGCGGCAGCCGGGCCGTCGTCCAGGGATCCGAAGTTGCCGTGACCGTCGACGAGCGGCACCCGCAGCGCCCACTCCTGGGCGAGGCGGACGAGGGCATCGTAGATCGCGGAGTCGCCGTGCGGATGCAGCTTCCCCATGACCTCGCCCACGACGCGGGCGCTCTTGACGTGGCCGCGGTCCGGCCGCAATCCCATCTCCGCCATCTGGAAGAGGATGCGGCGCTGCACCGGCTTCAGGCCGTCCCTGGCATCGGGGAGCGCACGCGAGTAGATGACGGAATACGCGTACTCGAGGAAGGAGCCCTGCATCTCGTGGGAGAGATCGATGTCCTGGATGCGTTCCTCGACAGGCTCGGGCGGCGGGGTTTTCGGCATGGACTTCCTGAGGGCGTACGGGAGCCTGTGTCAGACTGGCTCGGATGTCCTTCATGCTACCGTCCGCGCCGCCGGGCGCCCGGAGCGTCGTCGGGGTGGCGGACGACCTGTGCGCCGCTCTCCGCGGCGAATCCGCCACGCTGCCCCGCGCCGACGCGGTGGTGCTGGTCGTGATCGACGGCCTCGGTGCGATCAGCCTCCGCGGGCATGCCGGTCACGCGCGGTCGCTGACCGCGTCGATCACGAAGAAGGACATCGCGCAGACGGTCTTCCCGACGACGACGGCCGCCGCGCTGACGAGCCTCACCACCGGCGTGTGGCCGGGAGAACACGGTCTCGTCGGGTACCGGGTCAGGGACCCGAAACGGGATGTCCTCGTGAACCAGCTCAGCGGGTGGGAGACGGACGGCCTCGACCCGCTCACCTGGCAGGCGGCGCCCACCGTCTTCGAGCGCGCGGCAGTCGCCGGGCGGGAGACCTTCGCGGTCGGACTCGCGACCTACGCGCACAGCGGCTTCACCCGCGCCACGCTGAGGGGGGCGACGTTCGTGCCTGCCGCGACGCCGGAGGAACGCATCGAGGTCGCGTACACGCTGGCCGAGGAGCATCCGGGATCGCTCGTCTACTGCTACCTTCCCGAGGTCGACAAGGCGGGGCACAAGCACGGTGTCGCCTCTGCCGAGTGGGTGGCCGCCCTGGAGCGGATCGACGGCGCGCTGTCGCTTCGCGTCCCTCCGCGGGTCGGCGTGGTCGTGACCTCTGACCACGGCATGGTCGACGTCCCGTTCCACCGGCAGGTGGTGCTCGAGGAGCAGCATCTCGGGGGCATCCGTCATGTCGGTGGGGAACCCCGCATGCTGCACCTCTACCGCGAGCCGGACGCCGATGCGGCGCTGGTGACGACGCGTCTGCGCAGCGATCTCGAGGGCGCGGCCGATGTCGTCACCCGAGAGGAGGCGGTCCGGGCGGGCCTCTTCGGTCCGGTCGTGCGCGATGAGGTCCTCGATCGCATCGGCGACGTGCTGGTCATCGCCACCGGAGTGCGCGCGCTCTACGACGGCACCGCCGAGGACCAGCGCAACCGAGGGATGGTGGGACAGCACGGAGCGCTCACGCCGGACGAGACCCGGGTACCGTTCCTGCGGTTCGGGGCCTTCGCCTCCTGACGGGGCCCCGGAACGATCACTCGTCGGTGCGCGCTCCGAAGACGATCTCGTCCCACGACGGCATCGCGTTGCGGCGCCGTCGGCGTCCGCTGCCCTCGCTGTCGCCCGACCCGGGCTGACGCGGTGCGGGTTCCGGAGCCTCGGGCTCGTCGTCCGGCTCCTCGAGCGCGGCGAACAGGGCGATCGGGTCGGAATCCTCCTGGATCTCCTCGACCTCGTGCTCGATCGGCGACGGCTCCCGCTGTCCGCGGCGACGACGCAGGGCCTCGAGGAGGTCCGCGGTCTCCGGGCTCGTCGAGGCGGAGTCGGGTGCGCGGTTGATCGCCGCGTCCTGGACCGCCGGTGCCGAACGCTCGGGCTGCGCCGGCTCCTCCGCCTCCGCGGCGGGCGTCGGCACGAGGCGGGGACCGAAGGCACCCGAATCGAAACGGCTGTCGTCCTTATAGGGCGAGGCGGCACGGTCGGCCTCCACCGCGCGCAGGCGGGGGATGAGTCCCTCCGGGAGTGAACCCTGGCGGGAGAGCTGCGTGGCATCGGCGTTCAGGGGCGAGAGGGCGCTGCGTCGCGGGTCGAAGCTCCAGCGCGCGTCGTGCTCGACGTCGTTGGCGGAGAACTCGAGCTTGATGATCCAGCCGGACTCCTCCTTCCAGCTGGCCCAGCGCTCGGACGATGCGGACACCTCGGCGAGCTTGGCGCGGACCGCAGCTCCGAAGGTGGGCTGCGCGTCCGGCTCGACCTCGCTGCCGATGAGGACGGGCACGGCGAGGGCCTGGCCGATGATGTGCTCGCGCTCGGCGAGGACGGGGCCCTCGAACCGGGCGACGTCGTCGACGCTGATCCCGAGGAGCTCGGCGACCTCCGCGGCGGTGAGACCGGCGCGGATCTGCGCCTGGATATCCCGCGGGCTCGCGGCGAGTTTCTGTGCGGCCGGCTCGGCCTGGCGGGTCGCGCGGCGGATCTCCCGCTGCAGCACCGCGTCGATGGGCAGCGCGAACCGCTCGCCCGCCTCGGTCGCGAGGACGAGCACTCCTGCTTCTGTGCCGACGATGGTGACGTTTTCCATGCGAATGCCCCTCTGATGGGTGTGCGTTCATGGTGTCACGCCGGACGGGCCGGGACAGGGAATACGGCGGGCGTGCCGTGAGTTTGCCCTGTCGCATGGGAGGGCATTTGCGAAACGCCCGCCGGTCATGCAAACTATGGCCGCCGATTACCCGACGGCGCACCCGCCCACTCGCACCATGAAAGTGGAGATTCACCGCATGGCAACCGATTACGACGCTCCCCGAAAGAGTGAAGACGACTCCGAGTCGATCGAAGCCCTCAAGGAGCGTGTGCCGGACAAGCTGTCCGGCACGACCGGAGACGAGGACTCCGACAACCCGTCGAGCTTCGACCTCCCTGGCGCGGACCTCTCCGACCTCGAGCTGGATGTCGTCGTGCTGCCCGCGCAGCAGGACGAGTTCACCTGCATGAGCTGCTTCCTCGTGAAGCACCGCTCGCAGCTCGACCACGAGGGACCCGACGGCCCCATCTGCAAGGAGTGCGCTGCCTGAGCAGCCCTCCGAGCGACGCCCCACGCGCCCCCGACCATCCCGGTCAGGGGCGCGCTGTCGTCTGCGGGGCGGTCAGTCCCGTGCGGCGCGGATGGCCGCGGCGAGGCGGTCGGGGGTGCGGGTCGAGATCGTCCAGGCCACGACGGGGTCGGCCTCATCGGTGTTCGGCACCACGACGACTCCGTCGATGCCGCCGCGGATGAGGTGCCACCCGCGAGCCGGGAGCTCGGGTCCTCTGGCGCTGCGCGCCTCCTCGCCGGTCAGTGCCGTCGGCTCGCCGAGATAGCGCACGTCGATGTGGGCGCGTCCGGCTCGGAGGACGCCGTCCTGCACCGACACCACCGGAGCGAGGGCGAGGGCCGCCACCACGAGGAGCGCCGAGACCGCCGCTCCGAGGAGCAGCGCGAAGGTCGAGCCGACCGGCACGAAGATCAGGGACACCATCGGTCCCGCCAGGGCGATCGTGACCAGCAGCCACAGGCTGGGGGCCAGTCGTTCGTGGTAGCGGGGACGTGCGTCCGTTGCGGGGTTCTGCATTAGCCTCATGGGGTGACCGATTCCGTTGATGTCCCCATTATCGCCGCAGTGGTCCCCGGCTATGCGCATCCGGGCGACGCCGGAGCCGATCTCGTCGCCGCCGAGGCCGTGCGGTTGGAGCCGGGGGATCGGGCTCTCGTGCCCACGGGCGTGCGCATCGCGCTGCCCGACGGCTATGCGGCCTTCGTGGTGCCCCGCAGCGGTCTCGCGGCGAAGCACGGCATCTCGATCGTGAACTCGCCCGGCACCGTCGACGCCGGCTACCGGGGAGAGATCAAGGTGAGCCTGATCAACACGGACATCCACAGCGCGTACGATGTCGCCGTCGGCGATCGCATCGCGCAGCTCATCGTGATGCCCGTCACTCGGGCCCGGTTCCTTCCGGTGGACGAGCTGCCGGACAGCGTTCGCGGCGCCGGCGGGTTCGGATCGACCGGCTATCAGGCACAGACCCCCGAGAACGAAGCAGGACAGGCGAAATGACCGACAGCAACGACACCCCCTCCAAGTCGGCGCCGGAGAACCGCGCCACCGAGGGCCCGTTCGACGACTCCGAGGCGAACCCCGTCCGCCCCTACATCGACCTCGGCGGGATCAAGATCCTGCCGCGCGAGGGCCTGAACCTGCGGCTCGAGGTGGAGGAGCAGAGCAAGCGCATCGTGGCGGTCGGGCTCGACTACGCCGAGTCCTCTCTCCAGGTGCAGCCGTTCGCGGCTCCGCGCAGCGGCGGTCTCTGGGATGAGACGCGGGTCCAGCTGCGCGACCAGGTCAAGGCGCAGGGCGGTCGCGTCGAGGAGCGGGAGGGACCGCTCGGCAAGGAGCTCCTCGCCGAGGTCCCCGCGACGGCCAGCGAGGGCTCCGGCCTGCGTCTCGCGCGCTTCATCGGCATCGACGGTCCCCGTTGGTTCCTGCGCGGCGTGATCGGCGGCGCGGCGGCGTCCGACCCCGAGGCCGCGGCGAAGGTCGAGGACCTGTTCCGCTCGATCGTCGTCGTGCGCGGGGGAGCGCCCATGCCGCCGCGCGACCTCATCCCGCTGAAGATGCCGGCGACGCCGGGCTCCGCGTGACCACGCCGGACCCCGAGGAGCCGCGCACGCAGAGCGCGTCGGAGATCCTCGGAGCAGCCCTCGGCGGTGCGGCGCGCAAGGCTGGGCTCGATCCGTCCGAGAACGCGCAGACGCACAAGGTCGTCTGGTCGGCCATGGGCGGCTGGCGCGGGATCCTGGAGTCGGTGCTGCCGAGCCTCGCGTTCGTGATCCTGTTCACCCTCCGGCCGGACCCCCTGCTGCTGCCCCTCGGAGTGTCCGTCGGTCTGGCCGCCGTGTTCACCGTCGTCCGGCTGGTGCAGAAGTCGCCGCCGTCGGCCGCCCTCGGCGGACTGATCGCCGCCGTGGCCGCCGCCGGGCTGGCCCTATGGACAGGCCGTGGCGAGGACAACTTCGTCCCCGGCCTCATCACGAACGCGGTATACGGCTCGGCGATCCTCGTCTCCGCTCTCATCGGTTGGTCCGTCATCGGACTCGCCGTCGGATTCCTGATGGGGGAGGGCACCGCCTGGCGTGCGGATCGTCGCAAGCGGCGGGCGTTCTTCTGGCTGGGTATCGCCTGGGCCGCGCTGTTCTTCGCGCGTTTGATCGTGCAGTTCCCGCTCTACCTGGCCGGCGACGTCACGGCGCTCGGAACCCTCAAGCTCGTGATGGGGCTGCCGTTGTTCGCGCCGCTGATCGCCGTGACCTGGCTGGTCATCCGTGCGCTCTATCCCCGCGCGTCGTCGCACGACGACCCCGCGGCGGCGTGATAGATTTATCTCGACATCAAGATAAATCACGGGCTTTCGCCAGTGACCTGCGCGGAGCAGACTGGTTAGGTCCCCCTTGCTAGCCGCGCGGCCGCACCGGCGAGCAAGATGGAGGCGCCTGTCGCTCCCATCCGAATAGAAGGAGACGGATTCGTGTCCACGGTGAACAGCTTCGGTGCCAAGAGCACCCTGACGGTCGGCAGCACCGACTACGAGATCTTCCGCATCGACACGGTGCCCGGTTTCGACAAGCTCCCCTTCAGCCTCAAGGTCCTCCTGGAGAACCTGCTTCGCACCGAGGACGGCGCGAACGTCACGAAGGCGCAGATCGAGGCGCTCGGGTCGTGGGACGCCAACGCGGAGCCCAACACCGAGATCCAGTTCACGCCGGCGCGCGTGGTCATGCAGGACTTCACCGGTGTGCCCTGCATCGTCGACCTCGCCACCATGCGCGAGGCCGTGACGGCGCTCGGGGGAGACCCGAACAAGATCAACCCGCTCTCGCCGGCCGAGATGGTCATCGACCACTCCGTCATCGCCGACCTGTTCGGCACCGAGAACGCGCTCGAGCGCAACGTCGAGATCGAGTACGAGCGCAACGGCGAGCGGTACCAGTTCCTCCGCTGGGGCCAGACCGCGTTCCAGGACTTCAAGGTCGTGCCCCCCGGCACCGGCATCGTCCACCAGGTGAACATCGAGCACCTCGCGAAGGTCATCTACGACCGCACCAACGGCGGCGTCCTCCAGGCCTACCCCGACACCTGTGTCGGCACCGACTCGCACACCACGATGGTCAACGGCCTGGGCGTGCTCGGCTGGGGCGTCGGCGGCATCGAGGCCGAGGCCGCGATGCTCGGCCAGCCCGTGTCGATGCTCATCCCGCGTGTCGTCGGCTTCAAGCTCTCCGGTGAGATCCCCGCCGGTGTGACGGCGACCGACGTCGTGCTCACCATCACCGACATGCTGCGCAAGCACGGCGTCGTCGGCAAGTTCGTCGAGTTCTACGGCGAGGGCGTCGCCTCCGTGCCGCTCGCGAACCGCGCGACGATCGGCAACATGTCGCCCGAATTCGGCTCGACCGCCGCGATCTTCCCGATCGACGACGTCACCCTCGACTACCTGCGTCTCACCGGCCGCAGCGACGAGGCCGTCGCGCTCGTCGAGGCCTACGCCAAGGAGCAGAAGCTCTGGCACGACGCCTCTCACGAGCCCGTCTTCAGCGAGTACATGGAGCTCGACCTCAGCACGGTCGTCCCGTCCATCGCCGGTCCGAAGCGCCCGCAGGACCGCATCCTCCTCTCCGAGGCGAAGACGCAGTTCGAGCAGGACATCCTGAACTACGCCACGGCCTCGACCAGCGACGACATCGTCGACCTCGAGTCCAAGCACTCCTTCCCGGCGTCCGACCCCGGACAGGTCCCGGGGGAGGAGGAGCCGACCACGCGTCCGGTGCACATCAGCAGCGGTGCGCCGGCCAACGTGTCGAACCCTGTGCCGGTCACCACTCCCGAGGGCGAGCAGTACACCCTCGACAACGGCGCCGTCACGCTGGCCGCCATCACGTCGTGCACCAACACGTCCAACCCGTCGGTCATGATCGCCGCCGGTCTCCTCGCCCGCAAGGCGCGGCAGAAGGGCCTCAAGCAGAAGCCGTGGGTGAAGACCACGCTCGGCCCGGGGTCGAAGGTCGTCACGGACTACTACGAGAAGTCCGGCCTGGACAAGGACCTCGAGGGCCTCGGCTTCTACACGGTCGGCTACGGCTGCACCATCTGCATCGGAAACTCCGGTCCGCTGATCGAAGAGGTCTCCGAGGCGATCAACTCGCACGACCTCGCCGTGACGGCCGTCCTCTCGGGCAACCGCAACTTCGAGGGCCGCATCAGCCCGGACGTGAAGATGAACTACCTGGCGAGCCCGCCGCTGGTCATCGCGTACGCCCTCGCCGGCTCGATGCACTTCGACTTCGAGACCGACGCGCTCGGCACGGACGCGGAGGGCAACGACGTGTTCCTCAAGGACATCTGGCCCTCGCCGGACGAGGTGCAGGAGATCGTCGACTCGTCGATCTCGCGCGACCAGTTCATCAAGCAGTACGCCACCGTGTTCGACGGTGACGAGCGCTGGCGCAACCTGCCCACGCCGGACGACGACACGTTCCAGTGGGACGAGGACTCGACCTACGTGCGCAAGGCCCCGTACTTCGACGGCATGACGATGGAGCTCACCCCGGTGAAGGACATCGAGGGTGCGCGCGTCATGGCGACGCTGGGCGACTCGGTCACCACCGACCACATCTCGCCCGCCGGAAACATCAAGCCGGGCACGCCCGCGGCCCAGTACCTCACGGAGCACGGCGTCGACCGCAAGGACTTCAACTCCTTCGGCTCGCGTCGCGGCAACCACGAGGTCATGATCCGCGGCACCTTCGCGAACATCCGCCTGAAGAACCTCATGGTCTCGGCCGTGAACGACGGACAGGTCGTCGAGGGCGGTTACACCCGCGACTTCACCCAGCCGGACGGCCCGCAGTCGTACATCTACGACGCGTGCATGAACTACGCCGAGCAGGGCACCCCGCTCGTCGTGTTCGGCGGCAAGGAGTACGGCTCCGGCTCGTCGCGCGACTGGGCGGCCAAGGGCACCAGCCTCCTGGGCGTCAAGGCCGTGATCACGGAGAGCTTCGAGCGCATCCACCGCTCCAACCTCATCGGCATGGGCGTCGTCCCGCTGCAGTTCCCCGCCGGCGAGAGCTGGGAGTCGCTGGGCCTCGACGGCACCGAGATCGTCTCGATCACGGGGCTCGAGGAGCTCAACAACGGCGTCACCCCGAAGACGGTCAAGGTCACCGCCACCCCGAGCGAGCACTCGCCCGAGGGCAAGCAGCCGGTCGAGTTCGACGCGGTCGTCCGCATCGACACCCCCGGTGAGGCGGACTACTACCGCAACGGCGGCATCCTGCAGTACGTGCTGCGCTCGCTCGTCTGAGGCGCATCGATGAAGGGGCCCGTGTCCACCGACACGGGCCCCTTCGGCATGTCAAGGGTCCCCCGCCCTCGGGGGATTCCCGGCTCCGAGCGGTAGGATCGGGAAGACGTCCGCACCCGTTCGGACGCTCCGTCGAGGCCTGTGAGGAGGCGCAGATGCCCATTCTTCCGAGCATCTCTGGACCGCGCGATCTTGATCGGCTCTCTCCGGAGCAACTGGAAGAACTCGCCTCGGAGATCCGCGCGTTCCTCGTCGAGAACGTCTCGCAGACGGGCGGTCACCTCGGGCCGAACCTCGGCGTGGTGGAGCTGACGATCGCCCTGCACCGCGTGTTCTCCTCTCCGGACGACCCCTTCATCTTCGACACCGGCCACCAGTCGTACGTCCACAAGATCCTCACCGGTCGCCAGGACTTCTCGAAGCTGCGCGTCCGGGAGGGGCTTGCCGGCTACCCGCAACGCGCGGAGAGCCCGCACGACGTCGTCGAGTCGTCCCACGCCTCCAGCTCCCTGAGCTGGGCCGACGGCGTGTCGCGGGCACTCACCGCCACCGGCCGCGCGGACCGACACGTCGTCGCGGTCGTCGGCGACGGCGCGCTGACCGGCGGTATGACATGGGAGGCGCTGAACAACATCTCCGACGACAACGACCGCAACCTCGTCATCGTCGTGAACGACAACGGCCGCTCGTACGCGCCGACCATCGGCGGCATGTCGCGCTTCCTCAACCGGGTCCGCACCGCCGCGGCCTACAAGGACCTCCACCACAAGTCCGATCGCCTCTTCCGTGCGTTCGGGCCGGTGGGACGCGCAGTGTTCCGCGGCGTGCGCGGCGGCACGCACGGCTTCCTCTCGCGGTTCACGAACAACGAGGCGCTGTACTCCAACCTCGACATCAAGTACCTCGGCCCGGTCGACGGTCACGATCTGCCGGCGCTGCTGGAGACGCTGGAGCTCGCGAAGTCCTACGGTGCACCGGTCATCGTGCACGCGATCACCGAGAAGGGTCGCGGCTACCAGCCGGCCCGCGACGACGAGGCCGACCAGTTCCACGCGGTCGGCAAGATCGACCCGACGACGGGGGAGACCCTGTCCTCAGGCGGCCGCGGGTGGACCGATGTATTCTCCGACGCTCTCGTGAAGGTCGGGGAGCGACGCTCGGACGTGATCGCCATCACCGCCGCCATGCTCCGGCCCACCGGTCTCGCCCCCTTCGCGGAGCGCTTCCCCGACCGGGTCTACGACGTCGGCATCGCCGAGCAGCACGCGGTGGCCTCGGCCGCCGGACTCGCCTACGGCGGTCTGCACCCGGTCGTCGCCGTCTACGCCACGTTCATGGGACGCGCGTTCGATCAGGTGCTCATGGACGTCGCGTTGCACCGGGCGGGCGTCACGTTCGTGCTCGATCGCGCCGGCGTCACCGGCCCGGACGGACCGAGTCACCACGGCATGTGGGATCTGGCGATGCTGCAGATCGTCCCGCACATCCGCATCGCCGCCCCCCGCGACGGCGCGCGGCTGACCGAGGCACTGGACGAAGCGGTCGCCGTGGAGGACGCCCCGACCGTCATCCGCTTCCCGAAGGGGGATGTCTCCGCCGACCTCCCGGCGCTCGAGCGCCTCGAGGACGGCGTGGACGTGCTCGCACGGGGCGAGGGCGAGGACGTCCTCATCGTCGCGATCGGACCCTTCGCCGCCCTGGCCGTCGACGTGGCTGACCGGCTGCGCGCCCAGGGCATCGGCGCCACCGTGATCGACCCGCGCTGGGCGATCCCCGTGCAACCGTCGGTCGTCGAGCTCGCTGCGCAGCATCGACTGGTGATCACGCTGGAGGACGGCATCCGCGTGGGCGGCATCGGCACGCGCGTGCGGCAGGTGCTCCGCGAGGCGGGCATCGACACGGCTGTCGACGAGCTGGGTCTTCCCGACGAGTTCATCGACCACGCATCGCGCGACCAGATCCTCGCCGATGCCGGTCTCACCGCCTCCAAGATCGCTCAGGACGTCGTGGCGCAGGTGCTCGGTACGCGCATCCCGAAGGCCCGCCACGCCGGGGAGACCGGAGCGATCGAGCTCCCACTCCACGAGCGCCACTGACGGACGTTCCCTGGAGCGGGCTTCCGTCGGTCAGGGGACGTCGGCGAGGGTCTCGGCGACGATCCGTTCCACGGTCGGGAGAGCTCTGGCGCGTTCGTCGGGGACCAGCCCGATCCGAGTGCGACGATCGAGCACATCGGCCGCGGTGAGAGCGCCCTGCGACCGGACAGCGTGCTCGACGACCGGTCGGGAGAGGGCGATGCCGTCCGCAACGGCGTCCTGCGAGCCGTCGTCCGGGGCGGGATCGTCGATCAGCCGCAGGGTCGCGGTGCCGCTGGGTCCGACCCGGAGGCCGCGCTGTCGCACCGCCAGATCCACCGCGTCCTCCGCCATGCGTCGGTAGGTCGTGAGCTTGCCGCCGAGCACGGAGACGACCCCGGACTCGGAGGTGCGGACGAGATGCCGGCGGGAGACGTCCGCCGTCTCGGCCGCTCCGGTGTCGACCAGTGGACGCAGCCCCGCGAACGCGCCGCGGACGCGGTCCCGCGCCAGCGGCACCGCGAGCAGGCGGTTCAGTGTCTCCAGGAGGAAGTCGATCTCGGTGTCGGTGGGCTCGGCGACGGAGGGGATGGGTCCGGGCGCGTCCACGTCGGTGAGTCCGACGATGACACGCCCACCGCGCTGGGGCAGGGCGAACACGTAGCGGCTGATGGAGCCTTCGAGCGGGATGGTGAGCGCAGCGGTCGGATGCCCGAGGGGGGCGGCGTCGAGGACGATGTGGGTGCCGCGGCTCGGGCGCAGCGTGAGGCCGTCGTCCAGAGTCGCCGCCCAGACTCCGGTGGCGTTGACGACCGCCCGTGCACGGATCTCGATGCGTTCCCCGGTGAGCATGTCCGTCGTCGTGGCCCCGTCGGCATGCAGCCGCTCGGCGCGGACTCTGGTCAGGATCCGCGCCCCGAGACCGGCCGCCGTCCGGGCGACGGCCACGACGAGGGCGGCGTCATCGGACAGCTGGCCGTCATACGTGACCATGCCGCCGCGGAGTCCCCAGGGGTTGAGCGCGGGGAACAGGCGCAGCGCCCTCGCCGTCCCGACGGGGTGCGGTCCCGGTAGCACCTTCCCGCTCGTGCGCGCTTGCAGGCGGAGGAGGTCACCCATGGCCATCCCCGCCGCTCCGGCCCCGCGCTGGCGGCCGCTGACACCGGGGGCGAACGGGAGCAGCTGTCCGAGCGGACGGATCAGATGGGGCGCGATCACCGTCATCAGCAGATGCCGTTCGCGTGCGCTCTCGCGTGCCGTCGCCACGTCCCCCGTCGCGAGATACCGCAGCCCGCCGTGGACGAGTTTCGAGCTGAACCGGCTCGTCCCGAACGCGAGGTCCTCCGCCTCGATCAGGGTCACGCGGAGCCCGCGCGATGCGGCGTCCAGGGCCACGCCCGTTCCGGTGATCCCGCCGCCGACGACGAGGAGGTCGCAGATGTCATCGGCCGCGGCGTCGAGTTCGCGTCGACGGCGGCCCGCGTGGAGGGCGGTCGAGGCAGGGGTCATGGCCGCAGGTGGCCGTCCAGCGCGGCGCGGAGCTCGCGCTCCCAGGCCCGCTCGTCGATGAGGTCGGCCACCGTCGCGTGCGACAGCACAGCGGACTGGGCGATCAGGAGCAGCATGACGGCGATCTCGCCCGGGGCGCCCCCGCGCACCGATCCGTCGGCCTGGCCGGCTGCGATAGCGTCGGACAGCCACCGCAGGATGAGCCGCTGGCTGGAGCCCACGCGTTGCAGGGTGTAGCGGGTGAACGCTTCGGGCTCCTCGTCGAGGAGATGGGCGTACACCGGGTCGCCGCGGAACAGCGAGGTGAACCGCAGCACGTCCTCGACGAGAGCGTCTCGCGAGTTGGCTCGCTCGGGGAACCCGTCGAGGAGGTCGGCGACCCGCCGCAGGAGCGCGGAACGGACGACGTCGTCGGCATCCCGCCACGTCCGGTAGATGGTGGGCCGGCTGAGGCCGGAACGCCGTGCGAGGGCGGCGATCGTCACCCCGTGCACGCCGCCGCGGACGAGCAGGTCATCGGCCGCGTCGAGCACGCGCCGCTGCGTGGCGTCCCACGCCGGGGCGAGGGAGTCGGAGGGAAGAGTGGGAGATTGACGTTCTTCCATGATGTGTCACACTGTAACGCATGGAGCAGCGGAACGGCAGCGGAGCCGACAGACCCGAGATGCGCTGGAACGGGTGGGGCGACCCGAGTCGGGCGAAGGATCTCCCGCTCGCCGTCCGCGGGCTGCTGCCGTTGCTGCTGGGCCGCGTGCGGCGCCCTCCGCAGCCGCCCGCGCTGGAGGACGTGCGCATCCGGCCGTCCCGGCTGACGGCGGACGATGTCGCTGCACTCGAAGATTCCGTGGGCGCCGATGCGGTCGACGTCTCGACCGCGGGACGGCTCCGGCATGCGGGAGGACGTTCCACGCCCGATCTCCTGCGTCGACGGGCTCTCGAGCAGGATGCGCCCGATGCCGTCGTGTCTCCTGCGGACCATGACGCCGTCCGTGCGTGTCTCGCTCTGGCGGGGGAGCGGGGGCTCGCCGTGATCCCCTTCGGCGGGGGAACGAGCGTCGTGGGGGCGCTGGACCCGGAGCCCGGCCCGCATCGCGCCGTGCTCAGCCTGGATCTGCGCCGGCTCTCCGGCCTGCTCCACCTCGACACGCTCAGCGGCGAGGCGACCCTTGCGGCGGGGACGACCGGACCCGATGCCGAAGCGCAGCTCTCCGCACACGGCTTGGAGTTGGGCCACTTCCCGCAGAGCTTCCGTTACGCCACGATCGGAGGGTTCGCGGCTGCACGGTCGTCCGGACAGAACTCCGCGGGCAACGGGCGGTTCGAGGCGATGGTGACGGGGATCCGGGTCGCGACACCGACGGGAGACCTCGACCTCGGACGCGCGCCGGGGTCGGCGGCCGGCCCCGATCTTCTCCGCCTCTTCCTCGGCTCCGAGGGGATCTTCGGCGTCATCACCGAGGTCCGGGTCCGCGTGCACCCGGTGCCGACGGTGCGGATCTTCGAGTCGTGGACCTTCCCCGACTTCGCCGGCGGTGCCGATGCGCTCCGCCGCGTCGTGCAGCAGGGGGCGGGTCCCACGGTCATCCGTCTCTCCGACGAGGCCGAGACCGCCGTGAGCCTCGCCCAGGTCGGCCGGATCGGGAAGGCCCTCGCGAAGGGGGCGAGCGTCGTGACGGTGTTCGAGGGCGACGAGGCCGCGGCGCGCCGGGACCGGACCGCGGCGATCCTCGCCGCGGCGGGCGGTCGCTCTGCGGGCACCGGCGATGCGGAGGAGTGGGCGGCGGGACGATTCGACGGACCCTACCTGCGCGATGCGCTGCTCGACGCTGGGGTGTTCTGCGAGACGCTGGAGACGGCGACCACCTGGTCGAACCTGCGCACTCTGAAGGAGGCCGTCGAGGCGGCGCTGCGGGACGGTTTCGACGCGGTCGACGCGCGTTCGTACGTCATGTGCCACGTCTCGCACGTGTATCCGACGGGCGCCTCCCTCTACTTCACGGTGCTCGCCGGACTGCGACGCGAACCGTTGGGCGCGTGGGCCGAGGTGAAGGGCAGGGTGAACGACGCGATCCTCGCGAACGGCGGGACGATCAGCCATCATCACGCCGTGGGTCGCGATCACGCCCCCTGGCTCGCGCAGGAGATCGGTGAGACCGGCGTGCGGATCCTCACCGCCGTCAAGCGGGAGCTGGACCCTCGCGGCATCATGAATCCGGGTGCCGTGCTCGTCGATGTCCCGACGAGGGCGACCGTCTGAGATGGGGCACATCGCGGTGCTGTCGAATCCGCTCTCCGGCAAGGGCCGCGGGCAGCGGGCCACCGAGGAGGCGCTCGATCACCTGCGACAGCGGGGCGCGGATGTCCGCGTCTACGCCGGAGGGTCGCCCGCGGAGACGAGGCGGCTCGCGATGCTCGCGCTGGACGCGGCACCGGACGGGCTCGTCCTGGTGGGCGGCGACGGCACCCTCTCGGGCATCCTCGACGTGGTGTGCGCCGCAGGCGTCCCGGTCACGGTGGTCCCCGCCGGCACCGGGAACGACCTGGCGCGAGCGCTCGGGCTGCCGCGCACGGACGTGGCGGCGGCTGTCGAGCTCGCCCTGACCGGCCTGCCCCGGCCCATCGACATCGGCGAGGTGCGGACATCGACGGGCACGTCGCTGTTCCTCACCGTGGCGGCGCTGGGGTTCGACGCCCGCGTGAGCGATCGCACCAATCGCCTCCGCTGGCCGTCCGGCGCACTGCGGTACTACCTCGCGCTGCTCATCGAGCTCGTCCGGCTGCGTCCGCTCGACTTCACGATCCGCGCCGATGACGGCCCGGCGATCCCCGCCCGCGGCACTCTGGTGGCGGTCGGGAACACGGCCAGCTACGGCGGAGGGATGCCGGTCTGCGTGGGCGCCGTTCCGGATGACGGCACCCTCGACGTCGTCGCCGTGGGGCCCCTGGGCCGCGTCCGCCTGGTGCGCCTGTTCCCCGTGCTCTTACGCGGGAGGCATCTCGCGCGCCCGGAGGTGCATCACCTCCGGGCGCGCACGGTCACCGTCGCCGCGCCCGGTCTCGTGGCCTACGCGGACGGCGAGCGCGTGGGGGAGGAGACCTGCACGATCTCGGTCCGCGCGGCGGCGCTGACCGTCATGACCGACGCGGAGAGGAGGGACGCACATGTTCGATGAGGACGTCGTGATCGTCGGGTCGGGGTTCGGCGGCTCCGTCGCCGCACTCCGGCTCACCGAGAAGGGCTACCGCGTCCGCGTGTTCGAGGCCGGGCGACGATTCGCCGACGAGGACTTCGCGAAGACGAGCTGGGACGTGCGTCGCTATCTCTGGGCCCCGGCGCTCCGGTGCTTCGGAGTGCAGCGCATCCATCGGCTTCCGCACGTGATGATCCTCGCCGGCGCCGGCGTCGGCGGCGGGTCGCTCAACTACGCGAACACGCTGTACGAGCCGGGCGCGGCGTTCTTCGCCGACCCGCAGTGGTCGTCGATCCGGGACTGGAGCGCGGCTCTGGCCCCGCACTACGCCACGGCCAAGCGCATGCTCGGCGTGGTGGAGCACTATCCTCACGACGGACCCGTCGAGCGGATCATGGCCGGTGCCGCCGAGGACCTCGGGGTGGGCGCCACCTTCCGCCGGGCACCCGTCGGCGTGTGGTTCGGCGTACCCGGTGAGCGAGTCGCTGACCCGTTCTTCGGCGGTGAGGGCCCCGAGCGCACGGGCTGTACGCTCTGCGGCAACTGCATGGTCGGCTGCCGCGTCGGTGCCAAGAACACCCTGATGAAGAACTACCTCGCCCTCGCCGAGCGCCGCGGAGCGGTCATCGAGCCGCTGCGTACCGTGACCGAGGTGCGGGAGCTCCCGAACGGCGGATTCTCCGTCACGACGCGCCGCAGCGGCTCCTGGCTCCGACGGCGTCCTCAGACCGTCACGGCACGGGAGGTCGTCCTGGCGGCGGGCACCTGGGGCACCCAGCAGCTCCTCCATCGGATGAAGGCCGCCGGCGCGCTGCCGCACGTTTCCGACGCCGTGGGCCGGCTCACCCGCACCAACTCAGAGGCCCTGGACGGCGCCGTCGCCGTCCGGGTGCCCGAGCGGGTGGAGCTCGCGCGGGGCGTGGCGAT
Organism: Microbacterium sp. C-MGS6; assembly: GCF_058140415.1. NCBI lineage: Bacteria > Bacillati > Actinomycetota > Actinomycetes > Micrococcales > Microbacteriaceae > Microbacterium > Microbacterium sp. C-MGS6. The sequence goes on along the minus strand of NZ_CM176934.1, from coordinate 1,899,782 downwards.
CACCACCTCGTTCCACGTGGATGACCGCACCCATGTCGAGAACGTCCGCTACGGTCCGGGGTCGAACCTCATGGGAGCACTCGCCACCGTGCTGGTCCCGGGCGAACGCGCGCTTCCGGGCCGCCTGGTCGCGCTCGCGGGCCAGGTGCTGCGCCGCCCCGCCCGGGCCCTGCGCCTCGCGTCCCTCCGGCGGTGGAGCGAGCGCGGGATCATCGCACTCGTCATGCAGACCGCCGACAACTCGCTCACGCTGTCGCTGCGGCGCCGCTTCGGACGGACGAGACTGACGAGCGCGCAGGGTCACGGCGCGCCGAACCCCAGCCACCTCCCCGAGGCGCATCGCGCGGCCCGTGCCATCGCCGCGCGTCTGGAGCGCGAGGGTGGGGTTCCCGCCGAGGCGCGCGGTTCGTGGCCGGAGGTCTTCGGGATCCCGCTCACGGCACACTTCCTCGGCGGAGCCGTGATCTCCGGGTCACCGGAGGAGGGTGTCGTGGACGAGTACCAGCGCGTCTGGGGACACCCGGGGTTGCACGTCGTCGACGGGGCCGCTGTGCCCGCCAATCCGGGGGTGAACCCGTCCCTGACCATCACCGCGCTCGCGGAGCATGCCCTGTCGCACTGGCCGCGCCGCGGCGAGCCGGATGCCCGTCCGGCACCGGGGACGACACAGGGGGCCACGCCTACGGCGCGACCCCCTGCGGAGACGTGATCAGCGGCTTTCGATGCCGCGGATCTGCGGGGTGTGGAAGGAACCGCCGAACGCGCGCTCGGACGCCCCCTCGCGATCGAGATACGGCGAGGCCCCACCGTCGATGAACGGCCAGCCTGCCCCGAGGATGAGGCACAGGTCGATGTCCTCGACCTCCGGGACCACGCCCTCGTCGAGCATCAGCTTGATCTCGGTCGCGAGCCCGTCCTGCACGCGCTGCAGGATCGTGGCCGCCGATGCCGGGCTCTTGCCGACGGCGGGCGCCAGGACCTTCTCGGCCTGCTTCGTCCAGCCGACCACACGGCCGCCCTTGTCCTTCTCGACGACCTGGTCGAGCTCGGCGAGGGCGTGGAAGTTCTCGTTGGCGTAGAACCGGTCGGGGAATGCGCGCACCATCGTGTCCTGCACGTGCGCGGCCACCTTCCAGCCGACGAGGTCGATGAGCTGGAAGGGCCCCATCGGCAGGCCGAGCGGCGCGAACGCCTTCTCGACGTCGGCGATCGGAATGCCCTCGTAGACGGCGCGCGCCGCCTCGCCCATGACCTTCGCGAGCAGGCGGTTCACCACGAAGCCCGGGGCGTCGGCGGTGAGCACCGCGTTCTTGCCCAGGTTCTTGGCGACGACGAATGCGGTGGACAGTGCGGTGTCCGCGGTCGTCGGCGTCTTCACGATCTCGATCAGCGGCATGACCGCGACCGGGTTGAAGAAGTGGAAGCCGACGAGCCGTTCGGGGTGGGCGAGCTTCGCGCCGATCTCCTCGACCGACAGCGACGAGGTGTTCGTGGCGAGCACCGCGTCCTCCGCGATGATCTTCTCGATCTCACCGAAGACCTGCTGCTTGACGCCGACCTCCTCGAAGACCGCCTCGATCACGAAGTCGCAGTCCGCGTAGAGAGCCTTGTCGGTGGTGCCCGTGACGAGCCCGCGCAGCTTGTTCGCGGTGTCCGCGTCCACGCGGCCCTTGGCCTCCAGCTTGCCGATCTCCTCGTGGATGTAGGCGACGCCCTTGTCCACGCGTGCCTGGTCCAGGTCGGTGATCAGCACCGGCACCTGGAGCTTGCGCACGAACAGCAGCGCGAACTGGCTGGCCATGAGACCCGCGCCGATGATGCCGACCTTGGTGACCTTCTTCGCGAGCTGCTTGTCCGGTGCGCCGACCGGACGCTTCGCACGCTTCTGCACGAGGCCGAAGGCGTACATCGACGCGGCGAACTGGTCCCCGGTCACGAGTTCCGCCAGCGCCTCGTCCTCGCGGGCGAAACCCTCCGCCTTGGTGCCGCTCTTCGCCTTGTCGAGCAGCTCGAGAGCCGCGTAGGGCGACTTCGGCACGGTGCCGATCTTGGACTCCAGCATGCCGCGCGCCATCTTGATGGCGATCGGCCACTTGGTGAGCCGCTCGATCTTGCCAGGCTCGTTCTTGCGCACGACCTTCTTGCCGCCGAGGACCGCGTCCGCCCAGGCGAGCGAGTTCTCGAGGTAGTTCGCGGCGGGGAAGATGGCGTCGAAGATGCCGAGGTCGAAGGCCTGCTGCGGCTTCAGCATGCGGTTCTGCTTGAGCGGGTTGGAGATGACCACCTCGAGGGCGTTCTCGATGCCGATGAGGTTCGGCAGCAGGTACGCCCCGCCCCAGCCGGGGATGATGCCGAGGAAGACCTCGGGGAGCGCCACGGCCGCCGCCGATGCGTCGACCGTGCGGTACGTGGAGTTCAGCGCGATCTCCAGGCCACCGCCCAGTGCGAGTCCGTTCACGAACGCGAACGACGGCACGCCGAGCTCGCTCAGCTTCCCGAGCACCTTGTGGCCGAGCTGGGCGATCAGACGCGCGTTGTCCCGGGAGCCGACCTTGCTGATGTCCGAGAGGTCGGCACCGGCGGCCATGATGTACTGCTTGCCGGTGATGCCGACCGCCTGGATCTCGCCGGCCGCCGCGCGGCTCTTCAGGCCGTCGAGTGTCGCGCCGAGTTCGGTGAGGGTGGCCGGACCGAGGGTGTTCGGGCGGGTGTGGTCCCGACCGTTGTCCAGCGTGATCAGGGCGAGGACCTTGCCCGACGCGAGGCGGATGTCACGCACGGGGGAGTGCGTGATGACCTCTCCCTCGGTGAGCGCCTGGATGGGCGAGAAGTCGACGTCGTCGTAGCTCACTTCTTCTTCTTTCCGTCGTAGTGCGGGTTCTCCCAGATGACCGATCCGCCCTGACCGAGACCGACGCACATCGCCGTCAGGCCGTAGCGCACGTCGGGGCGCTCGGCGAACTGCGCCGCGAGCTGGATCATGAGGCGGACGCCGGATGCGGCCAGCGGGTGGCCCACGGCGATCGCGCCGCCCCACGGGTTCACGCGGGGGTCGTCGTCGTCGATGCCGAAGTGGTCGAGCAGGGAGATGACCTGGATGGCGAACGCCTCGTTGAGCTCGAACAGACCGATGTCGGAGATGTCGAGACCGGCCTTCTTGAGCGCCTTCTCGGTCGACGGGATCGGACCGATGCCCATGATCTCCGGCTGCACACCGGCGAAGGCGAACGAGACCATGCGCATCTTGGGCGCGAGTCCGAGCTCCTTGACGGCGCCGCCGCCGGCGAGCAGCGACATCGTCGCGCCGTCGGTGAGCGGCGAGGACGTCCCTGCGGTCACGCGACCGTGCGGACGGAACGGCGTCTTGAGGCCGGCGAGGTCCTCCATCGTGGTCTGCGGACGGCGGCCCTCGTCCTCGGTGGCCAGACCCCAGGCACCGTCGGCGCCCTTGATCGCGACCGACACGAGGTCCGGCTGGATCTTGCCGGCGTCGTAGGCGGCCTGCACCTTCTGCTGGCTGCGCATGCCGTAGCGGTCGGAGCGCTCCTTGGTGAGGTGCGGGAAGCGGTCGAAGATGCGCTCCGCGGTGACGCCCATGTTGAGAGCGCCCGGGTCGACCATCTTCTCCGCCACGAAGCGCGGGTTGGGGTCGGCGTTCGCGCCGATCGGGTGGTGGCCCATGTGCTCGACGCCGCCCGCGAGGGCGAGGTCGTACATGCCCACGCCGATCGAAGCGCCCATTGTGGTCACGCTCGTCATCGCGCCGGCGCACATGCGCTCGACCGCCAGTCCGGGGACGGTCTGAGGCAGTCCGGCGAGGATCGCCACCGACCGTCCGAGGGTGAGCCCCTGGTCGCCGGTCTGGCTCGTCGCGGCGATCGCGACATCGTCGATGCGGTCCGCCGGCACGGCCGCGTTGCGCTCCATCAGGCCGATGGTCGCCTTGACGGCGAGGTCATCCGCGCGGGTGTTCCAGTACATGCCCTTTTCGCCGGCGCGCCCGAAGGGGGTGCGCACTCCATCGACGAAGAAGACGTCCGAGATCTCGGCCACTCTGCCTCCAAGTTAGTGCGGTGGCCTCAGTCTATGAACGGCCGGAAACCGGGAGGAATCGGTTGGATCGAACCTACGAAGCGGTCGCGGACGTGGTGTCGGGCGATTGCGTCGCCTCTACAAAGGCGTCGGCGATCTTCTGTGCAGTCTGTTCAACCTGCCAGGGGCGTGCCCCGAGTGCGGAGAGGGCGGCGCCGATCTCTTCCGCGGTGGCGCCCGGGCCGTCCCACGCGACCCGGCGCAGGTACTCGGGCGTGAGGAGGTTCTCGGTGGGCATGCCCAGCTCCTCCGCGACCGCCTCGACGGCGGGACGGGCGGCCTTCAGCCGGGCGTCGGCCTCCGGGTTGCGGTCGCCCCAGGCGCGGGGCGGGGGGAGCGCGTCGCTCGGCACGCGTTCGCGCGGCAGCGTCTCCGCGGCACGGCCGTCGACGATCGCCTGCCACCAGCGGTCGAGCTGGGTGCGGCTCGCGCGGCCCTGGAACTCCTTGACTCCCGCGAGGGCCTGCTTGGAGGCGGGGTTGGCGAGGACCGCGGCGACGAGGGAACGGTCGGGCACGAGGCGCCCGGGGGAGATGTCCTGCTGCTGCGCATACATCTCGCGGGCCTCCCACAGGGCGCGGGCGACGGCGAGGTTGCGGGCACCACGGACCTGGTGGAGTCCGCTCAGTCGCCGCCAGGGGTCTTCGCGCGGGGCCTTCGGGGCGCGCGCCAGGGTGGCGGCGAACTCCTGAGCGGCGAAGGCGGTCTTGCCCTGTTCCTCGAGCTCGGCGACGAGAGCGTCGCGGACGTCGACGAGATGCAGCACGTCGAGCGCGGCATAGTCCAGCCAGGAGTCGGGCAGCGGACGGGTCGACCAGTCGGCGGCCGAGTGCTCCTTCTTCAGGGTGATGCCGAGCGTGTCCTCGACGACGGCGGCCAGACCCACCCGGTCATGACCGAGCAGGCGGGAGGCGAGCTCGGTGTCGAAGATCTCCTTCGGCTCCAGGTGCAACTCGCGCAGAGAGGGCAGATCCTGGCTGGCGGCATGGAGCACCCACTCGACGTCGCCGATGGCCTCCTGCAGCGGGGCGAAGTCGCCGATCGCGGGCGGGTCGAACAGGAACACCCCGGCCTCGCGCCGGAAGACCTGCACCAGATAGGCCCGCTGCGAGTAGCGGAAGCCGGACGCCCGCTCGACATCGACGGCGACCGGGCCGGTGCCGGCGGCGAGCGCAGCACAGGCTGCACGGAACTCCTCGGTTTCGGAGATCACGGAGTATTCAGTCACGTACAGCCTTTCGCGCGCCGATCACGGCGATGCCCTCGGAACCCGGCGGAAGCCCCGCCAGCATTCCGACCAGCTCGGCCCATGCTTCGACGTGCGGTCGGAACGGGCCCTCCGGAGTCCAGGACGCCCGCAATTCTATCTGTGCGCCGTCTCCCTCGTCGGCGAGGCCGCCGAATCCCTTCGACAGCGTCTTCGTCGACGTGCCGGACGGCGAGTGGTAGATCGCCTCCCGGGAGTCCAGGGCGTCCACGAGCCACGACCACGTGACGTCGGCGAGCAGCGGATCCGTGCCGATCTCGGTCTCGAGCGGAGCCTGGGCGAAGATCACGATGCGCCAGGCGCCTCCCCAGGCGTCCGGCTCGTCCGGATCGTGCAGCAGGATGAACCGTCCGGTCCCGTATATCGAGTCGCCGTCCTCGCCCGGGCGGACGTCGGCGGAGAGCGCGATCGCGAAGGGCGCGAGGTTCTGCGGCGTGGGGATCTCGCGGACCGCGATGTCGTCGCGGAACGCGGTCGCGCGCAGTTCGGCGACGGCGGCGTCGAAGGGCGTCCCGGCCTCGGGGTGTGCGGTCACGGCAACAGGCTAGAGTCGGAAGGCGATGAAGAGTCTCAGGCACGCCGTTGCGATCGTTGTCCCCGCGCTCCTCGCCCTGGGCGCCACCGTCGGGATCCTCGTGATCGCGGTGGCGCGTCGGGTCGTCACCCCGTTGCGAAGCCGCGTCCAGGACACGGAGATCCTCGCGATCGACACCGGGGCGCAGACCATCGAACTCCGCCGCACCCTCGACACCGAGCTGCCGGGGCGATACGGCCTCTTCACCACGGGCACGTACGGCTACGTCAAACTCGGGGCGGTTCTCAGCGCGGACAGCACGACGGTGCGGCGCAAGCTCCTCACGAAGATCGAACCCGGTGCCAGGGTGGACCGAGGCGCGTCCTTCAGCGGCAGCTACTACATGTCGCCGAGTGAGCTGCACCTGCGATGGGAGAACGTGCTCATCGGCTCGCCGGCCGGGCCGTGCCCCGCGTGGTTCTTCCCGGGGGACTCCTCGACCTGGGTCATCCAGGTGCACGGTCGCGGCACGACCCGCGCCGAGTGCCTCCGTGCCGTGCCGGTGATGCACGCGGCGGGGCTGCCCACGCTCGTCGTGTCGTACCGCAACGACGGCGAGGCGCCGCGGACCAAGGCGGGCGCCTATGCGCTCGGCGCATCCGAGTGGCGCGATGTCGACGCCGGGATCGCCTATGCGCTGCGTCACGGCGCCGAGCGGATCGTGCTGATGGGCTGGTCCATGGGCGGGGCGGTATCCTTGCAGGCTGCGGTCAACTCTGGCCATCGGGATCGCATCGCTGGCATCATCCTGGAGTCGCCGGTCGTCGACTGGCGCACGGTCCTCCGTTTCCAGGCTCAGGTCGCCCGGGTGCGCGCACCGCTGCCCGCGCTGGCGATGGGAGCGCTGCAGCTGCCGCTCACGGCGAAGCTCAGCGGTGCGGATGAGCCCATCCTGTTCGACCGTCTGGACATGGTCGCTCGGGCTGATGAGCTACGGGCGCCGATTCTCATCCTGCACAGCGACGACGACGGCTTCGTCCCGGCGGACGCCTCGCACGCACTGCAGGAGGCGCGGCCGGACCTGGTCACCATGCCGCGCTTCACCGTCGCCCGGCACACCAAGCTCTGGAACTACGACGAGAAGGGCTGGACCACGGCCATCTCGGAATGGCTCGCGGCACAGGGGCTCAGCGCTTCTGCCTGACCTGGTTCTTGGCCCGCATCAGCATGCCGGTCATGCCGCCGATCCGCAGCGGTGACACGGCCTTGGTGAGCCCGATCGACTGCGGGTAGTCCTCGGGGATCGCCAGCACCTCGTCCGCCGTCAGTCCGGTGATGCCCTGCACGAGGATGCTCGCGAAGCCCCGGGTCGTCGGGGCCTCCTCAGGGGCGGTCGCATGCATGGTCACGACGTCGTCGTGGACTTCCACGTAGATGTAGACCGGCGACTGGCATTCCGCGACGCGCTCGCCCATCTCCGGATGCGCCGCGACCTCATCGGAAACGGCGGGCAGCTCGTCGGCGTACTCCAGGAGCAGCAGCAGGCGATCCGATTCCGGGGTCTCCAGGAATCCGTCGCGGATCTCGGCGAGGGTCTCGGGCAGGGCGGAGGCGTTCATCCCCGCCATTCTCCCACCTCAGACGGTGCCGGGCGCCGTGCCCGTGACGATCGGGACGCGCACCGCGCTGCCCCACTCCGTCCACGAGCCGTCGTAGTTGCGGACGTTCTCGAAGCCGAGGAGGTGCTTCAGCACGAACCACGTGTGGCTCGAGCGCTCCCCGATGCGGCAGTAGGCCACGACGTCGTCACCGTCCTGCAGCCCGGCGCCGTCCCGGTAGATGGCGTCGAGCTCGGCGCGGCTCTTGAAGCCGCCGTCCTCGGCAACCGCCTTCGCCCACGGCACGCTCTGCGCGGTGGGGATGTGGCCGGCTCGCAGAGTCCCCTCCTCCGGGTAGGCGGGAGCGGTGGTCCGCTCGCCGCTGTACTCCTCCGGGGAACGGACGTCGATGAGCGGGTTGCCGAGGTGCGCGAGCACGTCTTCCTTGTACGCGCGGATGGCCGTGTCGTCCCGCTCCACCACCGGGTACTCCGTGGCGGGACGGTTCGTCGCCTCGCGGGTCAGCTCGCGGCCCTCCGCGATCCAGCGATCACGGCCGCCGTCGAGGAGACGGACGTCCTCGTGACCGAAGAGGGAGAAGACCCACAGCGCGTACGCCGCCCACCAGTTGTTCTTGTCGCCGTAGATCACGACCGTGTCGTCGCGGGCGATGCCCTTGCGGCTCAGCAGCTCGGCGAAGCCCTCGCCGTCGACGTAGTCCCGCACGACCGGGTCGTTGAGCTCCGTGTGCCAGTCCACCTTCACCGCTCCGGGAATGTGGCCCGTCTCGTAGAGGAGCACGTCCTCGTCCGACTCGACGACCACGAGGCCGGGCTCTCCCAGGTGGGCGGCGAGCCACTCGGTCGTCACCAGGCGGCCGGGCTCGGCGTACTCGGCGAACTTGGGGGAGGAGGAGTCGAACTCGATGGCCATGGGGTCTCCGTAGCGGTGAGCGGGCGAGCGGGCGGTGCGGACGGCGTAGTGTGGATCCGTCCCTTCGACGATAGATCCTCCGCGCGCCCCCGGGACCCGATCCGTAAGACTTCGACACAGGCCCTTGCCTGATTCAGGACCGTGATGACCGACCCGACCACCCGCACCGGAACCGTCCACCTCACCGAGCGCACGCCGACGGTCAGCGGACCCGAGATGCTCGCGAGCCTGGTGCCGCCGCCGCAGTTCGACGACGCCACGTTCGACAGCTACCGGGCGGATCCCGCCTACCCGTCGCAGGAGGAGGCGAAGCAGACGCTGCTGCGTTTCGCCGGACGTGGTGCTCCCGTCAAGCGGGGCGGTCTGTTCAGTCGGGCGAAGAAGGAGCCGGAACTGAAGCCCGGGGTCTACCTCGACGGCGGCTTCGGCGTGGGCAAGACGCACCTGCTCGCGTCGATCTACCACGCGATGCCCGCCCGGCGGAAGTACTTCGGCTCGTTCATCGAGTACACCGCTCTGGTGGGGGCACTCGGCTACAAGAACACCGTGGACCTCCTCAAGGGCGCCGATCTGCTCTGCATCGACGAGTTCGAGCTCGACGATCCGGGCGACACGATGGTCATGACGCGCCTTCTGGGTGAACTCGTGCCCACCGGCACCCGGCTCGCGGCCACCTCGAACACGCCGCCGAACGCGCTCGGCGAGGGGCGCTTCGCCGCGCAGGACTTCCTCCGCGAGATCCACGCGATGTCGGACAGCTTCCAGACGCTGCGCATCGACGGCGTCGACTTCCGGCAGCGGGCGATCGACGGTCACGCCGTGGCGCTGGAGGACGCGGCGTACGAGGCCGCGGTCGAGGCGGCCGCGGCGGACGGCGCTGTGTCGGACGATGCGTTCGACGACCTCATCCGGCATCTCGCCCAGGTGCACCCCTCGCGCTACATCAGGCTCATCGACGGGCTGCACCGCGTGGGGCTGCGCGGCGTGCGTCAGCTCACCGACCAGTCGGAGGCGTTGCGGTTCGTGGCCTTCGTCGACCGGGTCTACGACGCGCAGATCCCGATCCTCGCGACGGGTGTCGGGCTCGACGCCGTGTTCTCCGACGAGATGCTCGCCGGTGGCTACCGCAAGAAGTACCTGCGCGCCATCTCCCGGCTGAACGCGCTCACGCATTCTGCGTAAGCCTGCAGGCCTGCGTAACGCGATGTTCACACCCGGAGCCGTGCTGTAACAGCGGAGAAACAAACCTCACGCATGGGCGAAATCGCCCATGGTCACACTGAAGCTCTCAATTACTTCGGATGTGAGGTTTTCCTATGGATGCTCCCGGCAACATCTCGTGGGCGATCACCGCGACGGCACTGGTGCTGCTCATGACGCCCGGCGTCGCCTTCTTCTACGGCGGTCTCGTCAAGGCGAAGAGCGTCGTCAGCATGATGATGATGAGCTTCGGCTCGATCGGACTCGTCGCCGTGCTGTGGATTCTCTTCGGCTTCTCCATGAGCGCCGTCGACAGCCCCACGGCCTTCGCGGGCAACCCGTTCGCGGACATCGGGCTGTCCAGCCTCGCCTCGGGTGAGGGCTCGAACGTCGCCCTGCTCAGCGTCGCGTACGGCGCCACCTTCGCGATCATCACCGTCGCCCTGATCTCCGGGGCGATCGCCGATCGGGCGAAGTTCGGCAGCTGGCTGATCTTCGCCGGCGTCTTCGCCACGGTCGGCTACTTCCCGGTCGCGGCCTGGGTCTGGGGCGGCGGTTGGATCATGAACCTCGGCACGACCCTGTTCGGCGAGGACAGCGGCATCGGCGTGATCGACTATGCGGGCGGCACGGCGGTGCACATCAACGCGGGTGCCGCGGCGCTGGCCCTCGCCCTCGTGCTCGGCAAGCGCATCGGCTTCCAGAAGGGCATCCTCAAGCCGCACAACGTGCCGCTGACGCTGCTCGGCGCCGCACTGCTGTGGTTCGGCTGGTTCGGCTTCAACGCCGGTGCGGAGTGGCTCGCCGAGGACATGGGCGGCGTCGGCCTCATCGGCCTGAACACGCTCGGTGCGACCGCGGCCGCGATCCTCGGCTGGATCCTCATCGAGCGCATCAAGGACGGCAAGCCCACGTCCGTCGGCGCCGCCTCCGGCGCGGTGGCGGGTCTCGTGGCGATCACCCCGGCATGCGCCAACCTCACCCCCGGATGGTCCCTCCTGCTCGGCGCGGTGGCCGGCATCGTCTGCGCCCTCGCGGTGGAGCTGAAGTTCCGCCTCGGCTTCGACGACTCGCTCGACGTGGTCGGCATCCACCTCGTCGGCGGCCTCATCGGCACCGTGTACCTCGGCTTCTTCGCCACCGGCACCGGCCTCTTCGTCGGTGGCGACGCCCGTCAGCTCGCCGTGCAGGTGATCGCCGCCGCGGGCGTGCTGATCTACTCCTTCGTGGTCGCGTGGGTCATCGGCTTCGTGATCCAGAAGACGATCGGGTTCCGCATCACGAACGAGGACGAGATCGCCGGTGTCGACCAGGTCGTGCACGGCGAGGAGGGCTACGCTCTCGCGAACGCGTGACGACGGTTAGGGTGACCGTGTGGGCACGACCAGCAACGGCATCCTGAAGGCACTCGCGGACCTGCTGCGCCGAGCAGTGGGCTCCCCCCGGGCGTCGCGGACCTCTCCCGGTCCGCGGCGCCCGGACGCGCGTCTGCGGACGGCCGAGGAGCGCGAGCGGCGATCCGCGAAGGCGCCGGACGCCGGAGTCGAGCCGGGGCAGATCCGAGGTACCGAGACCGTGCGGCTCGACCCCGGGCGTATGCCGGCCGTCCGCGTGGCCTACGCGCCGCACCGGGACGGCGCTCCCGACGCCGGCGAGGTCGTCTGGACCTGGGTGCCGTACGAGGAGAACGACGGTCGAGGCAAGGACCGGCCGGTGCTGGTGATCGGGCGGCAGTCCTCCGAGCGGGTCTACGCGGTACGGATGACCAGCAGGCCCCACGACGGCGAGCGCGACTACCTCTCGATCGGGAGCGGCGAGTGGGACGGGCAGGGCCGCGAATCGTGGGTGGACATCGAACAGCTCTACAGCGTCCATGAGCGTGGGCTGCGCCGTGAGGCGGCGGCCCTGGATCGTGGCCGGTACGCACGGGTCGCGGCAGCGCTCCAGCGGCGGTACGGATGGGCGCAGAGCTGACCCGGCAGCCGCCTCCCATCCGATGGGCGCAGGGCTCCGAACCTTCTAATGAGTCGCCGCCGGCGGCACCCAAGGAGGAATCATGCGTTTCATCCCGACCAAGGTCCACGGAATTCTCGACTACGTCGTCGGGATCGCTCTGATCGCCGCGCCCTGGCTGTTCGGCTTCGCCGGTATGGGCGGAGCCCCGGTCGTCATCCCGATCGTGCTCGGCGTGGGCCTCATCGTCTACAGCCTTTTCACGAAGTACGAGTGGGGTCCGTTCGGTCTGATCCCCATGCCCGTGCACCTCGTCTTCGACATCGTCGCCAGCCTCTTCCTCGCGCTCTCGCCGTGGCTGTTCGGGTTCGCAGGCGAGGCGCTGAACGTCTGGCTGCCGCACGTCGTGGTGGGTGCTGCCGTCATCGTCGTCGTGCTGTTCTCGCAGCCGCAGCCGCAGAGCACCCGCGGACGGGCTGCGACCGCCTGATCCGCACACGACGAGGGGCGACCGGATATCGATCCGGTCGCCCCTCGTCGTCCGCGCGGACTAGGCCTCGTCGTCGGACTCGGCCTGATGCTCCTGCTGCTGCTCGGTGTCGACCTGTGCGGGAGGCAGGTCCTGCAGGAACTGGCGGTCGCTGTTCGGGTCGCCGCTCCCGTCTCCGGCGAGCGGATCCTGCGCGCTGACGTCGTCGGCGGGGATGTTCTCTCGTCCGTTCATGTCCGGTCCTCTCACGCGGGGCGCCGGGTGCGCCCGTTCACAGGCGAGTCTGCCTCCTGCCGGCGCAGCGGGGGATCCCCTGGTGCGATCCTGTGCGCAGTGATAGGCGCGTTCACCCTCGGAGCGCGGCGCTGAGCCAGCGCGCGTATTGATGCCAGGGGTCGCCGTGCCGCTGCAGCGCCGCGATGTGGGCGCGGATCTCCGGTGTCAGGGTGAACCACTCACCGCCTTCGCGAGCGGAGGCGAACTGCCGATGCCGCTGCTGTTCGCGCACCCGATCGCCGTGCTCGAAGGCGAGGAGCTCGTCGTGACGGATGCTCGCGAGACGGCGCCGCGGCTGTCTGCTCGTGCCGATCTTCACGCGGTTGTCGTAGCGGAGGTAGTACACGACGTCGATCCGCGGGAACGGCAGATCGGGGTCGGGGGAGTCCCCGTAGCGCCAGCCGCAGAGCGCGCAGTGCCACGCGTCGTCCGTTCGCAGCCCAGCGAGACCACCGCAGAGGGGACAGGGGCCGGGGAGAAGTCGGGGTTTCGGCACCCGGGCAGCCTACGTCCGCCCTCGGACATCGGCCGCCACTTGCCAGCACCCGGCGCTCCTGTCAACCACTGCCGCCGGGCGTCGTCCCTTGCCAGACTCGGCCTATGGTCTTCATCGGATTCCACGCCTCCCATGAGCAGATCCCACCCAGCGCGCTGCTGGACGCGGTCGTCAGCGCGGAGTGGGCCGGCTTCGACGGGGCGATGTGCTCCGACCACCTGGCCCCGTGGCTCCCCGATCAGGGGGAGTCGGGATTCGCGTTCAGCTGGATCGCTGCGGCGCTGGCCCGTACGAGGTTCCCCATCGGCATGGTCAACGCGCCAGGACAGCGGTACCACCCCGCGATCGTCGCGCAGGCCTTCGGAACGCTGGAGGAGATGTTCCCCGGACGGTTCTGGGCCGCGCTCGGCAGCGGCGAGGCGATGAACGAGCACGTGACCGGCGACGTCTGGCCGGCCAAGGACGTCCGCAACGCGCGGTTGCACGAGAGCGTGGATGTGATCCGACGGCTGCTCGCCGGCGAGGAGGTCGATCACGACGGTCTCGTGCGGGTGCACCGCGCCCGCGTCTGGACCCGGCCGGCGCAGCCGCCGCCGCTCTTCGCCACCGCCGTCAGTCCGGAGACGGCGGAGTGGGCGGCCGGCTGGGCGGACGGCCTCGCGACCGTCGCCCAGGAGCCGTCCGCGCTGCGGAGGGTGGTGGAGGCCTACCGCTCGGCCGGGGGAGAAGGGCCGTGCATCCTGCAGACGCACGTGAGCTGGGGCGAGGACGACGCCGAGGCGTACGCGATCGCGAAGGAGCAGTGGCGGCAGGGCGTGGTCACTCCGCCGCTCGCGTGGAACATCGAGCAGCCGGAGGATTTCGACGCCGCGGTGGGCGAGGTCGATGAAGCGCGGCTGCGCGCGGCCGTCCTCGTCGACCACGACGCCCGGTCGCTCGCGGGACGGGTGGCGGAGCTCGTCGACATCGGCTTCGACCGGATCTACCTGCATCACGTCGGACGGGAGCAGACCCGGTTCCTGAAGGCGGCCGCCGCCGAGATCCTGCCCGCTCTGAGGGAGCGCACATGAAGATCACCGATACGAGCGACCTCTGGTGGAAGACGGCCGTCGTCTACTGCCTCGATGTGGAGACCTTCCTGGACTCGGACGGCGACGGCGTCGGCGACCTCCGCGGCCTCGCGCAGCGGATCGACTACCTCTCACAGCTGGGCGTGACGTGCCTGTGGCTCATGCCCTTCTACCCTTCGCCGGACCTCGACGACGGGTACGACGTCAGCGACTTCTACGGCGTGGACCCGCGTCTCGGCACCCACGGCGACCTCGTGGAGGTGATACGCACGGCCCGTGACCGCGGCATCCGCGTGATCGTCGACCTCGTCGTCAATCACACCTCGGACCGTCATCCGTGGTTCCGCGCGGCGCTCCGCAGCGTCGACTCGCCCTATCGCGACTACTACGTGTGGCGCGACGACGCGCCTCCAAAGGGACAGAAGAACCCGGTCTTCCCCGGGCAGGCCGACGGGATCTGGACCAAGGACGAGAAGTCCGGGCAGTGGTACCAGCACAGCTTCTACGAGCACCAACCCGACCTCAACATCGCCAACCCCGTGGTCCGGGACGAGATCGCCAAGGTCATCGGGTTCTGGCTGCAGCTCGGCGTCTCGGGCTTCCGCGTGGATGCCGTGCCGTTCCTCCTCGAGGTTCCGAAGACGGCGGACATCCCCGATCCGCACGAGCTGCTGCGCGACATGCGGCGTTTCCTGCAGCGTCGTTCCAGCGAGGCGATCCTGCTCGGCGAGGTCAATCTGCCGTACGAGGAGCAGCGCGCGTACTTCGGGGGCACCGACGGCGACGAGCTGACCATGCAGTTCGACTTCGTGGCGATGCAGTCGCTGTATCTGTCCCTCGCCCGCCGTGATCCGGCACCGCTCGTCGCCGCACTCACCGCGCGCCCGGTCCTCGGACCGGAGGTGCAATGGGCGAATTTCCTCCGGAACCACGATGAGCTCACCCTCGACAAGCTGACCGATGCCGAGCGTCAGGAGGTCTTCGAGGCGTTCGCGCCGGACGAGCGGCAGCGCGTGTTCGGCCGCGGGATCACGCGGCGCCTGCCGCCGATGCTGGAAGGCGACCCGCGGAGGATCCGGATGGCGTACAGCCTGCTCTTCACGCTCCCCGGCACCCCCGTTCTCTTCTACGGCGAGGAGATCGGGATGGGCGAGAACATCGCCGTCGAGGGGCGGCAGGCCGTGCGTACGCCGATGCAGTGGTCGGCGGATCGCAACGGGGGCTTCTCCGACGCGCGCCCTTCCCGGCTCGTCGCGCCGCCGCCGACCGACGGGTACGCGCCCACGCACGTGAATGCCGCCGCCCAGCTCGAGGACCATGGCTCGCTGCTGCACTTCCTCCGCGAACTGACCGCGCTCTACCGGGTATCGCCGGAGCTCGGGTGGGGGTCGTTCACCGTCATCGAGCAGCCGCAGGACGCCCTGCTGGTGCATTCCCTGGAGGCCGACGTCGGGCGCACGATCGCCGTGCACAACTTCGCGGAACGTCCGGCGACGACGCGGTTCCGACTGGGGGAGGAGCCCGCGGGCACGACCCTGGTCGACCTCCTCGACGCGCGGCGCGTGCCCCTCGACGACGACGGAGAGGTGGAGCTGGAGCTTCCGGCCTACGGCTACCGGTGGCTGCGGGTCTCCCGCCCGGGAGACGGCAGGATCCTGTGACGGGCGGAAACGCCGAAGGCCCCGGATGACCGGGGCCTTCGGAGGGGATTCGGTGGGCGATACCGGACTCGAACCGATGACCTCTTCCGTGTGAAGGAAGCGCGCTACCAACTGCGCCAATCGCCCATACCCGTGGGGTACGTCAACCGATACTACCCGACCGTCAGGCGCTCCGATGACCAGTCCGGGAGACACGCGCGAGATTCGCTGCGGGTTTGGCGGAGCGCCGATCATCGGCTAATGTTTCATAAGTGCCCGGGACAACCGGGAACGAAATGCGGATGTAGCGCAGTTGGTAGCGCACAACCTTGCCAAGGTTGGGGTCGCGAGTTCGAGTCTCGTCATCCGCTCGAGTGCAGTAGATCTTCTCGAAGATCGGCGGCACGTGGGGTCAATCCACACGGTGGCGTGGCCGAGCGGCTAGGCACCGGCCTGCAAAGCCGTTTACACGGGTTCGAATCCCGTCGCCACCTCACGGGAAAACTGAATAGCCCCAACGGGCGCGATTGGCGCAGCGGTAGCGCGCTTCCCTGACACGGAAGAGGTCACTGGTTCGATCCCAGTATCGCGCACCATGAAACCCCCGGTTTTCCGGGGGTTTTTTGTTGCCCTGGCACCCGCGGGCAACATCTGGGCAACATGATCCGGCAATAGTGCGGCCCGAAAACTTCTTGGTTACAACTGTGTCTCGACGGCGGAGACAGACGATGCTCCGCCGAGACAGGGGCAGACCATGAAGAACGAAGCACCGACCGTTGCTCACGGTCCGAGCGGTGAAACAGCCGAGTACGTGTTCGTGACGCCAGAGCTCGCGGTGAGCTGGCTCGCGCTGAACATCGACAACAACCGCAACGTCCGCAAGAGCCGCATCAACGGCTACACGAGACATCCAGAGCGACCGCTGGGTCATCACAGGGGAAGCGATCAAGTTTGACGCCTTAGGGCGGCTGGTGGACGGCCAGAACCGGTGTCAGGCGATCGTCGCAGCGGGCAAGGGGGCATGGGTGCTCGTGGTGCGGGGTATCAGCGAGGATGCCCTCGTCGTGCTGGACTCTGGTTCGTCGCGGAACGCGGGGGACATGCTCGTCATCACGGGCCTTGCAGATCGAGCGGATGCGAAGGATGTCGGGGCGATCGCTCGTCTCTACTCGGCCTATCAGGCCGGCGACGTGAAGCACGCAGCATCCAACCTGGGCGGCAGCACGGGCATCACCAAGTCGGAGCTCGCGGAAGCCGTGCTCGCGATCCCGGACATCGAGTTCGCTGCCCGACACGCACGCGGCATGTACCGCTACCTCCGCTTGCCCGTCAGCGCCCTCGGAGTCGCGTTCCTCGAGTTCTCCAAGCTCGACGTCGACGACACGGCCGAGTTCTTCAATCGCATCCGTGACGGTATTCAGCACGGCCCGGGAGACCCCTTCCTCACCCTCTCGCGCCGGGTTTCGAACGATCTGCAAGCCGGAGCGTCGCGCCGGATCGTTCCGGGTCAGGCGCTCTTCTACCTGTTCCGCACCTGGAATGCCTTCCGCGAGGGGGAGCAACTTGTGAAGCTCCAGATCGGCTCGCCACAGGCCGGATTCACGCCTATCCCGGTGCCGAGGTGAACTGCGGTGGCTCGTGGCGTCTTGCCCGCTCTCTCAGCGTCGACTACAGAAGACCGGGCCGCCGCCAGGGCAACCTTATTGCCGCACCCGTGACACGCAAAAGCCCCCGTCAAGCGGGGGCTTTTGGTGGAAGTTGGTGGGCGGTCAGGCCGCGACGGGCGCCTGCAGGGCGTGACGAGCCTCCACATAAGAGGCCATCGTCAGTTCGTGGAGCTGTTCGTTGGAAAGCTGATCGAACGCGCCAACGAAGGCGTCAAGGATCGTCTCAAGCTGCTCATGCTTCATGGCTACGTTTCCTAGTCTTTTGTGATGGCCAGCCAGCGGCCATCAAGCCGTGAACTCCATCCGGTTGTTCCGAGAGTATCCCAAACAGCTGACAAAGTTCGCAATACATCCATCATCGCATCTGTGCGACCGTAGAGCTTCACCGTATCCATGTTGTTGTTCATGCCGTGATCGATCACGAGTGCGAAGGAGCTAGCGTGGAGCTCGACTAGACGATCCCGCAGTTCGTCACTAGAGATCTGCCAGAACTCGGGACTCACCCAGAGCTTCAGAAGCTTCGACATGCTCGCGCGATCACTGCGAACGATCTCCACTAGTGCGTCTGTTCGCCCTTCCTTCGTGTCGTAGAGATCCAACACCTCATCAAGATGCGTACGGGCAAACTCGAACGCTGATGCGAGCTCAATCTGGAACTCTTCAGCGCCGCTGATTGCTTCCCAGTCTGATGCGATCGACGCGAGTGAGGCTACTGTTACTGGGCGCAGGACGTATCGCATCGTTGTGAAGCTCCTATGTGACTCTTGGGTTTCGTCACATCATACTGACGGCTTCTGTCCCGGCCTGACGCCCTTCCCTGGTCGTGCGGCGTTCCATGCGTCGACCGTCTCTGCGGTCCACCCGCGGGTGCTGCCGATCATGGCGTCTGGTTCGGGGAGCTTGTAGCGAGAGAGTGTGCTCGTGAGGACACCGATGCGTTCGGCGAACTCGGCGCGTGACAGGTACCGCTCCACTACTCTTCCCGTTCATGAGTGATCCCTCCTCCGCGGGGAGGCGGAGAAGGGATCGGAGCCAGTATGCCGGTCTGACTGCGCTCGAGGCAATAACCGCTCCGCCCCATGCTTCTGTCGCTACGGGGCACACGTTGCGAAGAGCCGTCGGCTGGCTACTCCGGCGCGGTGTCCCAGACGGCACTCTCCACGTCTCCAGTCTTCTTGACCAGCTCCTGCAGGAGTTTCGTCTGCTTCTTCATCTCCTGAAGGATCTGATCCAGGGTGTAATCGCTGGTACTCATGGGCACACCGTAGCGACAGAAGCTGCTTTGCGTAAGACACTGCCTTGATCCTGAGACGGCTGCGTCCGCACTTCGGTGCCCTCTGCTCCAGACCCATCCACGCCGGCGGTTCTTGGGCATGGTCAGGCTGCTGCGCTACCGCTCTACATCAGCGTCGAGTGACAAGAGACGATCCCCTCCCCGCGGCGGGCGGGAAGGGGATCAACCGAGCGAGCTGCGCCGCAAGATGGGCGCGCGCTCCCCTCCCCGGTGCCGCCTATTCTGCCCCGAGGTCGGCCAGGGCGGAAGCATCGATTTCCACGGGGGTGTCAACGACCTCGTCGACGAGGGTGATACCGCCGGAGGAGCTGGCTTCCATCATGAGCGTCTGAACCCACTTCGCGTTGAGTTGCGGGTTCTCGGGTGTCTCGAACGTGAAACGCAGGGGGATGGACGGGTGAAGCCAGATCGTGGAGCGACCGGGGGCATCGCCCTCTGGGTGCTTCCAGGAAAGGGTGAAGCTCTCGTTGCGGCGCAGCTTGGTCGCGATCGCAACCTTGAGGTGCGCGAGAGCTCGGTCTTCGATGTGGATCTCACTGCTGTCGCCGTACTGGATCGTTCCCATGGGTTCACTCTACGGGTCGACGGTCTACGCATGTCGGTCTCACACATGAGGCCGATGCGCAATGCCCCCTGACACGGGGCGAGTCCTGCGTAGTCTGAGCGGAGCACACGCGTGCGTGTCCCGATGAGCCGGCTACAAACGATGCACAAGATTGTCATGACCCCCACCACACGAATCAGCATCGACGGGGAGACGTTCATCTTGGCGGAGGACTGCGACGTCGGTGATCTGATGGGTCGCATCGAGTCGGCCTCGCACGGGGAGCCCGGGTTCGTGACCTTCGCTTCACGGTTCGAGACGCTGAGCGTGCTCGTCACCCGTTATACGAGGGTCGTGGTCAGTGTCGAACACGCTGTTGGGGAGGCCCCCGGTTCTGAGACCGGTGCCGCTCAAGACTGGTACGACGACTATCCGGGAGACAACTGGCTCTGATCTCCCGCTACCTATTGCCATTCTGCGGGGGGAGGTAGACGAAAGTGGGGTGTCCGTCCGTGCTGCTAGATGGGATCGTAGTTAAAAGCACGAGCGATAGGAACCTGTGATGGGCAAGTTCATTTACGACGGCGGACCAAAGACCGATATCGAGGATCGCGCACTCACCCACCTCCAACTTGTCATGACGGCTAAACTCCGACGTGGTGAGCCGTTTGCGTTCACCTGGAAGGACGACTCGAGCATCGGGGGCGGCCGCACGACCGTGTGGGTCCACGCTGGTTCGTCGCTTGTTTTCAAGTATTCGGGGAGCCGTCAGCCTGCTATCAACCGCGCATGGGTCGACGCTCTTGCCTTCACTGCCAACGCTCCCACCGGCTTGTACCTCGTGCCGGAGCCCGCCAACACGGGAGCGGTTGAGCACTTGCCGGGTGTCGTCTAAGGCCTTCATTCACTCCAGTGCTCTTTCAGGGTTACGGTTTTGAGCGTGGAACTCGACGACCCGAATCTGCCCGACTCCGCGAATCGATGGTTGCTTGCGACGTCTGATCAGGTGCAGGCCCTTGCTATCCAGTGGCACGCGGACCCGGAGAACGCGAACATGTCCGACATCGTTGACACTCTTCTAGCCCTTGCGGAGGCACAAGCCCGAATCATCGCAGCGTTGGATCTGCGTATCCAGGGCCTCGAGCGCAGTCATCGCTAGCCGTTGGAGCGAGCTTCCTTCTTGCGTTCCTTGTGCGCGTCGTATGCCACGGTGGCGAGGACTATCGGGGCCATGCCTGGCACCGTCAGCACGACGAAAAGGACGATCCCGCTCACGGACGGACCAACTGGGTCTCCGGCTGGACCGACCGCGGCAAACCATAGTGTCAACGATCGATACGATCGCGGCGACGAGCGAAAGGACCACTAGGGTCCATTGCGCAGCTTCGAGCATTGGTCCTGCGGGCAGGATCTCCTTACTGAGCAGGAGGTGGGTCACCATCGCACCGATCGCGAGAAACGAAGCGAGGGCGCCCATATAGATCATGAAGAAGCTGACGTCCATGCGCGCAACCGTAGTGGTTACGATCGGCGCCTCGGGGACCCCTGAAAGGCGGGTGCCCCATCTCGCTAGGCCAGGAGGCCCTAGACTTCAACCCTCGGTCACTGGGGTCGGGCATAACTGAAGAAATGGGGAAGTCATGAGTCGACAGTCGGAACTCGCGCTCGAGGCGGAGCACGCGCTGGACGATGAGCTCGGATACGAGGAATACGAGCAGCTCGCAGACGAGCCCTGCTAGTGAACTGGTAGCTGCGGAAGAGGCCTCCAGCTGAGCGGGAACACAGGCGGAGGCCTCTTTGGCGATGGTCCTTCAGCGGCCCGCGTCACCGACATCTGACACGGGCCCTGAATAGGTGGGGCTACCAGCGGGCGCCAGCCCGTGACCACGCCTTTGAGATCTGGTCGTAGCGGCCGATCCGCGCATCCGCTTCAACACCCATGCGACCCACAAGCTGGTCGTTCACATCACGAACAATCAACTCCGAAGGGCCACTAGCGACGACAGATGCCGCCGCACCCGTCAGCCCGACAAGGTTCGAGAACGACAACTGCGGACGGAACGACTCAGCACCAAACGCGAACTGTTCCATCAACGACTGGCCACCATCGAAAACGGCAGCCCAACCCTGACCCGAGAACGGGCCACGAAGAGCGGGCGAATGCGGAAAGAACCCCTGCGCCCAACTCAACACGCCACCGATCGCGTCACCGACATTGCGGATCATCGAACGGATACCGTCAATGAACCCCTGCAACAAGGCGCGACCCGAACTAACTAGCCACGAACCAGCACCCGCAAACAGATTCTGAATGTGACGCGGCAGGGCAGTAAAGATCGTCACGACTCGGCTCACACCACTACTGAAAGAGGAGGTAAGCGTCGACCAGATGCGCGTCGCAGTCCCGCTGATGTTCGTCGCCGCCGAACTGAAGAACGACGTAACCCGCGACCACGCAGCATTCCAGGTAGACGCCACCTGCGACACCAACCCCATCAAGAAGTTCAACGCCGGCGCCAACCACTCATTGATCCCACGCGCCATATCGATGATCGGCCCCTGGGTGCCCTCAATCTGACGGCCCCACTCGTCCATGGTTGTGTTGCCATTCAAGAACAACAGCAGATTCACCACAAACGCCGTCAACTCCGCCAACCCCTGAATCAACGGCACAAGAACCGGGATGAGCATCTGAAGCGCCTGCGTAAGGATCGGCAGAATGTCCACGGCCAGTTCGATCAACGGGGGCAGGAGCGGAAGCAACGCCACCAGCAGCTCTACCAGCGGCGGGGCCAGTTGAGAGATCGCGTCCACCAGGACGTCGGCGAGCAGCGGCACCACCTCAGCG
The DNA here is from genome assembly GCF_058140415.1 of Microbacterium sp. C-MGS6. Taxonomy (NCBI): domain Bacteria; kingdom Bacillati; phylum Actinomycetota; class Actinomycetes; order Micrococcales; family Microbacteriaceae; genus Microbacterium; species Microbacterium sp. C-MGS6. The sequence goes on along the minus strand of NZ_CM176934.1, from coordinate 1,877,900 downwards.
AGTTGGTCACCGAGGCGCGCGAGCAAATCCGCCACCACTGGCCCGACCGTTGTCCCCAACTCTTGCAGCACAGCGCCGAGAGGCTTGAACGTCTCACCGAGCCCGAGAAGCGAAGACTGCAAGGCGTCGGATTCGATCACAAGGCCAGCGATCAAACCGATCACGGCGCCCACGGGTCCAGAGACCACCGGAAGGAACCGGCCGATGATCGGTAGAGCGGCCACCATCGGAGCCATCGCGCCGGCCAGCGCCGTGAAGACCGGTGTGAGCCCCTCCATTCCAGAGAAGGTGCCCTTGAGCTCCGAGAACCCCGACACCATGCGATCAAGAGTGTTCAGCACCGAATCGGAGAACTGGAAGTCGATCCCATCCAGCGTCCACTGCAACTTCTCCACGACCGGCTGCACCCGAGCGGTGATCCCATCCGCGATCGTCGTCAGCTCACCGAAGAAGTCCCTAGCGAGCCCCAGAGCAGGGCCAGCGAACGCCTCCCCGAGTCGGCTCAGCGCGGCGCCAAGGTTGGCGAGCGACCCGCGCGTCGTGTTCCCTGACTCGAGAGCCGCGCCACCGATGTTGTCCTCGATCGCCTTACGGAACGTGGCCGCGTCAACCTCACCCCGAGACACCATCTTCTGAAGCTCATCCGCAGTGACCCCATACTCCTTCTGGAGCCACTGCATGATCGGGATACCCCGCTCCGTCAACCGATTCAGGTTCTCCATCCCCGCGTAACCCTTAGAGGTCACCTGATTGATGATGTCGCCCATCTCACCCATCGACGTGCCAGCAATCGTCGCCGCATCCGCCGTCAACCGCAGATACCGCTCCAACTCCTGACCCGGCTTAATACCCGCAGCAACCGCAGAAGCCGCAGTCGTCGCCGCAGCATCCAAACCAAACGCCGTGCCCTTCACCGAAGCAAGAGCGTCCTGCATGATCGCCTCAACGGCCTTCGTGTCATGCCCCAGACCCTTAAGCTTCGCGGTCGCGTCCTCGATGTTGAGAGCACGCGAGATGCCCCCACCCAGCGCGATCGCCCCGACCGTGCCGGCAAGCAACCCCACACCGCCGACGATCCTCCCCACACCGCTCCGCAAAGACGCGAAGAAGCCCGTAGAACGCTTCTCAGCGGCCGAAAACGACTGCTGTGCCTCCTTGTCCACCGCCTTCGAAAAGCCCGTCCCAGAAGGGAGCAAGCTCACATAGGCCACACCGATTTCCTGTGCCACTACGGCACCTCCAAACAGCCCGAAGGCCACGCAGAGAGGTAGGCGACATCCCCTGTTGAATTACGAAGGGCGCCCCGACCAATGAGGTCGAGACGCCCTGTCCGGCTCAAGCGCCGCTACTGCTTCGTTTCCTGCAAAAACGTACGCAGGACACCTTGGACAGCCAGCCGGTGCCGCTTATCCCGCGCAACGACCGAATCGACCGTCGCTGCCATCACCCCCGGCAGCAGGGCAAGCACACGAGCAAACCGGTCCAAGGGTATCTCCCTCTGCAGAACCGACTCCCGCTCAGACGGCTCCGCCAGGATCACCATCGCCGACACCCGCCGCGCCAGATCCAGATCATCCACGCGAGTCACCCCCAAGCCGCCGCGCCATCCGATCAACCGGATGCTCCGGCGACGACGGCTTCACCACGCCCTTCACGAACACGACCAACAGCCCGATGATCACAATCGACACCGCAATCGCGCCGATCCAACTAACGATCTCCCAAGGATTCATCGCTCCAACTCCTTCTCATCAAAACTCGCGGGGCGGGGAGTCCCTCCCGCCCCCTTCACGGCCCCCCCAGAGGTATAGGGCCTTTTCACACACGGAAAATCTCAGAGGCCGCCGTGCAGCATCTCCCAGTCAGGGTCGAACGGCGCATCCGGCACGGGGTGAGCCTCGTTCTCCTCCAGGTGACGTGCGTAGTCGCCACCCGGCCAGCCATGCTCGAGCGCATACCGTTCCCGCCGCGCAACCCACTCGGCACGCTTATCCATCCACCTTCGGTATGCCGCCGCACGAAGCGGGTAAGGCATTGAGGGGTCATCCGGTCGTGATGCCATCAGGCCCTCCGGACCGAGCAACTCCGCAATTGACGGATCTCGATCAGCGAGTCTCTTCCTCCTCATCCGCGGTCACCCCCATTCTGGAATGCGGCGCGCTCTTACGCCTCACGATGCGTTCCGAAGCGGATACACGCCTCTCACCGGCCGCGACGCCGGCAGGTCGTCCTCCTCAAGACCCGGAACCTTGAGCGTCGCCAACAGTCGCGCAAGAGCAAGTTGCTGCTGACGCACCTCGACGATCGCCGGATGAAGCCGATCACCCTGAGAGGACTTGATCATCACCCCATCCGTCGCAACCCGAGCGCGAAGAACCTCGATCGTGTCTCGCACGCGACATGCTTGCTCAAGCTGCGTCCGCTCATGCTCAGCGAGATCGAATTGCTCATCGATCGACTTCCACAACTTCCGGCCCGGGCCATCCAGGCCTCTCGGCATACCAGCCATAAACAACACCTTCTTTCACTACAACTTGACCCCCGAAAGAGGCCCATTGTTTGGGCGTTCGGGGAGAGAACGGCCCTATACCTTCGGGAGGGCCGCTGACGGAGGGGGAGGGGGAGGTGGCCAGGGTCCCATCTCCTGGCCACCTCTTTCGCTCACCAGACGCGTGCTTGGCGCGGCTGGTGACCTCGATTGAGGATGTGCTTCGGTTTCGCGTTGGGCACGTTGTCGGCAGTGAACTCACCTGTGATGGTGATGCTGATCGGTGTGCCCGGTGTGATTGCGATGAGGGTGTTGTCGTCGGGTGACAGCCACCCGCCTCGACCCGTCGCGGTCCGTATCGCCGCCTCGCCCAGTTCCCGGGCTTCGTCGTCGGGGAGTGTGTAGCTGTGTTCCCCGATGTGTACGGTGCCGGTCACAGGTCGCTGATGTAGTAGGACATCTGCCGGGAGAGGACCTGGCTGATGTCGTCCCGGAATCGGGTGAGGTCCCGGATATCGCGGAGGGCTTCCCCTGCCGCGGGGTATGCCTCTGCGGCTGTGTCGATCGCTTCCGTCCAGCCCATCTCGTTGGCTCGTCGGATGACGGCGTAGGCCAGCGGGCGGTCGTTGGAGCGGATGGCGCGCTTGATCGCACGTACGGCATCGCGCTGCTCGTCGAGGTTGTCGGCCCGTTCCTCGGCGTCGCGGATTGCGATGAGGTCTGCACCGCTGTCTCCGAGGCGGGTGTGAAGGGACTGCTCTAGAGAGTCGAGCTTCTTCGCGATGGCGGCCTCTTCCTGCTGGCTGAGCTTTGCGAGCTCGGCCTTGACGTTTGCCCGGGACTCGTCGAGTACCTGCTGCTTGCCGGTTGCGCTGAGGTTGGGGTTCGTCTTGACGGCTTCGCGGTCGTTCTGGAAGGTGCGGATCTGTGTGCTGGCGGCTTCGCGGAGGGTGTTGATTTCGGTGCTGAACTGGTCGAGTGCCATGGTGTCTCCTTAGTTGTTCTGATTGGTTGCAGCATCCGCGATGTCTGTTGCGATGCGGATTGCGTCCGATGTAGGGATCACGAGTTTCGGTAACCGGCCGACGATGATCGCGATCCCTGGTTCGGTTGCGCCGGTCGGGTTTTGGAGGACGGCCGGGGTGACCGCTGCTTCGTGGCCGTCGTTGATGTTCTGTTGGTATCTGTGTGGTGCCGAGTAGAAGCGGGTCATGTCTCGTCCTGGGGGACGTAAAGTCCTTCGGCGGCTCGCTTCATGCCCTCGGGCTCGTAGAGCCCTGGATCGGTCGTGGTGAGGCCGGCTGCGTCTCTGAGCCCGATTGTGGGGGTGTCCTCGTCCGTGTTCATTGGTTTCTCCTTTCGAAGCGCGGTGGTCCAGTCGCGCGTCGGTTGCCTGTGGCCCGAGGCTTCGAGTTGTGAGTAATACCGGCTCAGTTCGCGGGCGAATGCGAGTGGGTCGTCCCAGGCGTTGCTTAGTGCTCGGAAGTTGAGTGGCTTCGGGGCTGCTGCGCCCATCGGTGTTCTCCCTTCTTTGAGTTGCGGTCCGGACGCCTCTGGTCGGTTCATGCGGAGTTCTCCTTCATGCCGAATCCGTACTCGAAGACTGCGTCGGGTTGACCTGCTGACTCTGCGAAGGCTTTGCCGGCGTCGGTGAGTGCGAAGAACTCTGGGTCTCCGGCTTGTGGGTAGTAGATGTCGTCCGGACGGCCGAGCTCTTTGAGGTATCCGCGGATTCGCTGGTCTGCTTCGTCCCTGGTGAGCTTGCGCCACCGTTGTAGTTGCAGTTCGTTCGGGATGCCTCCGCCTGTTGCGTAGTTGAGGTGGATGGCGAGGTCTTTCAGGTACGCCACCTGCTTCTCGGTTGCTCCGTTGTCCTGTTCTTCGTCGAATGTGAATCGGTCGGACCCGCTTTCAGCGAATGCGGGTGTTACAGCTTGTTCTTGGATCTGGTTCTTGTAGGTCTTGTTTGGGTGACTCGGAGTCACTGGTCTAAGACCTGTTTTGTCACTGGCCGGTGACTCGGAGTCACTGGTCTGATCGATAACGGCTTCAACTAGTGACTCGGAGTCACTAGTGACACGCTTAGGGATTCTTCGTCCCCTTGCGCTCGTCTCCCAGATCCGGTCAGGCGCTTCGTTCGCAAGCGCGACTGTGTAGATGTTCGGCTTGTTGTCCTTGATCGTGCTCCTACGCTCGACTTTGATCATCTGGCGCTGCTCGAGGCCATCGATCGCCCGCATGACCGATCGGCGAGAGATGCGGGCACAGTCTGCGATCGTTGACATGCCTGGGTAGCACTTTCCGGTCTTCTGGTTCCGGAACCTGAGCAGAACTATGTACACGATCAACTCGTGCGCGGAGAGGTCAGCGTCATCGATCAACCAGTTGGGGAGTCGGACGAACCCGTCTGTCTTTGCCACGCGCCATCCCCTTTCGCCCGCTGCCGGCTCGCCGCGATCCGCTGGCGTGCTTCGTGGAACTCCTTCATGCGTCTCTGGAACGCGGTCTCCTTTGTGTTGCGTCTCATGTGGCCCCTTTCGCGGGGTGATGTTCAGTTGAAGCAGAAGGCGCCCCTCTTCGGCCGGGATGAGGGGCGCCGTCTGTTGCGTCGTGTTGGTGGAGTAGTGCCAGATTGTGTGCTCGTTCTTGCGATGGGAGCGCTCAATGCAATGCGCGCATGAAGTCGACCCGTTGGGCCGCTAGCTCGCCCGTGGGATCCGGGATGCCCGTGTGCGTTAGGACGCGCAATTGCTGTTGGCTGATCGCTCCCCGCCGCAGTGCATCGATCAGCTGGACCGTGCGGGCGAAGCCGATCGATCGGAGCGCCTTGCGGATGATCTTTGTCATCTTTGCGGGCGGTACGACGACGGGTTGTCCGGCGTAGGAGTATCGGAGGAGCCTTTCAACGGGACCGATGGTCACGCCACGTCCCTGGTCAGCGGTCGGGTCCACCCTTCGACGCTGGCCATATCAATCCGGATGAGCCTAGGGCCGAACTTCACGGCCCGAATTGTTCCGTCAGTGATGCGGCGCCTTACGGTGTCAGTGCTTACGCCCATATCGCCCGCTACCTCGGCGATGCTTCTCCACTCGGTGTGCGACATTTCCAACCTCGATTCCCTGGTCTGAAGTCGGGGCGGGTAGCCTGTTGGCACCCACCTCGACACTTCCGCGCGTCTTCGTGGTAGCGCCCGCTCAACGCTCTGACCTGTTGAGCGGGCGCGCTTGTGTCACGAAGCTCTTCTCTGTACTGCACGGCACGAGGCCGCATATCTATTTGAGCAAGCGCCCCCGACGTTCGCGTGCAAAAACGTGAAATTGGCTGCGTTGGCGACGACGCCTGCCCTGCCGTAATCCCGGAGAACCGCGTATTTCCGGGGATCACGAGGACTTTCGCGCGTCGAAATTCGTTGAAAAGCGGATTGTGGACAACTTTGTGGACAAAGTGTGGATAGCAGGACTGCGGTCGAGCAATGCGTCCTAGGGGACGATCTCGGAAGGCTCGATCACCGGCTTGAGAATGAATGGGTCGCGGATTGGGTAGCGGCGGCCGATCGTGTAGGCGAGGTCGTGGAGTGCCCACATGAGCGCGAGCTGTTTGCGGTTGGGAGTCCAGAAGCGGTTGTCATCTCGGAACATGTTCTGGTCGATGGCGAGCACGATGAAGTCAGGATCGTCGCAGCCCACCCAGAGAGACGCGGCGATCCGCCGTCCCACCGCTCGCGTCTGCTCGTCCTCGTCGGGTTCGGTCACGCCTGTCGTTGGACAGGACGACCTGGCGCGTTGTTCCGCTTGATTGAAAACCGAGGAGACGTCTAGGCCGAGTGCGCCACACATGCGGACCACTTGGTCGATCGGGATGGACGGCCCCGTTGGTCTCAATCGAACGCTCACTTGCGCTTGAGACATCCCGGCTGCGCAGGCGAGGTCTTTCTGAAGCATGTGCTTCTCTCGCATCGCCTCTCGGATGATGGCGACGATGTGGTCGTCAACTCGGGAACGTGGTCTCTTAGCAGGCATTAGCTATGTCCTCTCGCCACCCGCGCTCGACGCGTCGGACCATAGCCGCGAACTTTCCAGCCTGCGTCTGGCTCCACGCGTACTGCGGCCAGCGCCTCGAGAGCGTCTTGTTGGAGCAGCCTATGGATCGCGCAGCCTCGCTGATAGAGGCCCCGTCCTCGAGGAGCCGTAGCGCCGCCGCCAGCTTGTCCTGCGGTAGGGGAGAGGCCGGTGGGCAGTGGGTCAACCCTGTTGAGTGCCGCCACCGTACGACCGTTCGGCTGGAAACGCCGCAGATGCCTGCAATTGCCCTAGCCGATAGACCTGCTCTTTCGAGAGCGTGGAACTGCTCGTGCACCGCCATCAGACGTCCCGATCGGCGAGCTCGGCAGTGACGCTGTGGGGTCGCGTGAGGCGCGTCGAGAGGGCCTTGGCGAACTGCTCATACTCGGCGGCTGCCCTGGCGAACACCACTGCGATGTTCTGGAACGTGTTGGTGGCCTCACCGGGTTCGATCCAGATCTCCGCGCCGTCGAACACGCACTCAATCCGTGGCCGCCCGTTCACAGCTTCCAGTAGGAAGGTCTCGCTCACATCCCCGGCCGTGATGGTCAGGTGCCTCTCGTGGGCGTTGGCTGCGTGCTCGATAATGTCCGGGTCGGTGTGATCGAGTTCGCACCAGCGGAAGACGGGGCACTGTGAGGTGTCCGTAATTGCGGATACAGTTGCATTGGTCATTGCGACTCCAGTTGTTTGACCTTGCCCTCGTCGAGCTGCAACTCGACGAGGGCTCTTCGTATGGCGACGGGTGCCGCCACGACTTACGCGAGTTCGCTCATGCGCCGCGCGAGTTCTTCGTCCCTGCCTGCAGTGTGCTGGTAGCGCATCGCGGCCGCCACGGTGGAGTGCCCGAGACGCGCCTGCAGTTCCTTGAGGGTGGCGCCTGCGAGGGCCGCTCTGGTTGCTCCGTAGTGCCGCAGTGCGTGCCAGGGCATGTCACCTCTGCCGGCTGCTTTGCGAGCAGGGTCCCAGTGCTTGTAGAAGGCTGACTGGGCGAGGTGTCCGCTGCCGTCCGCGGATGGGAACAGGAGGCTGTCGGCAGACCGTCCAACGTGTTCATCCAAGTGGGACTCGACGATCTCGTTGACGTGTGGTGGAAGGACGATGGTCCGCACGCCGGCTTCCGATTTAGTGCGCCCAACCACGAACCCTTGGCCGGGGACGTGGGCAACTGCACGCGACACATTGACGACGATCGAGCGGGCTCCCTCGCCTGTGTCGATTAACTCGATGTCACGCCGCCTGAGCTCCGTGAGTTCGCCGTAGCGCAGCCCAGCCCACGCGGCGAGGACGACAGCGGCACAGAACTTTGGTGTGATCGCGTCCACGATGGTTTGCAGTTCGGAGGCCGTAGGCGGCTCGACTTTCTTCCCCGTCGACGCAGACGCAGCACCGCGTATCTGACACGGGTTCGTCTTGATCCGGCCATCGGCAACGGCCGTGGTGAGGACCGCTTTGAGGAGCTCGTACGCTCGCGCGGCCTGAGTCTTCGTTCCGGACGCTATGAGCGAGGAGTACCAGGCGCGCACCTGGTCGGGAGTGATTGCGGAAAGGCGTGAGCCTGCGAAGGGGGAGAGGGCGCCTGCAAGGAGCCGGCGGTACTCAGCGGCAGTCCGCGGGCGCAGGTGTTCACCGTTCCGATTGGTGCGGGTAGCAACCCAATCCTCGGCATACTCAGCAAATGAAGTGCCGCGGCCCTTGCCTGCCTGTTCTGCGCGCACCGTTTCAAACTCGGACCATGTTCCATCGAGTATCCGCGCCTGCTGAACGGCTAGCCACCCGCGCGCGTCGGTGATCCCGTCAAATGTCTGCGGTGCGTTGTGACGCCGACCGTCCGGGCCGACATAAGAGGCCTGATAGCGGCCAGAGGAGCGCAGCCTGATGGCGCCGAAGGATTCGCGCCTCTTTCGTCTTCTGCTGGCCATACGGTCCTCCCTGGGCAACAACGGGCAATATCTAGTGCGTGGCTGTGCGTCTTCGTGCGTCCCAGTGACCTTAACACGGCTCAGCCGCATCCGCACCATATTGCGGATAAACCGCGAGATGGCAGGGGTTGGCCCAGTGTCGCGCATACTGTTTCGATCCCAGTATCGCGCACCACCTGAAACCCCCGGTTCGCCGGGGGTTTTTTGTTGCCCCCAGCTCTCCTCCCTGCGCGCGGGGTCGCAGATTCCGCGCGAGGTCGCAGTCCGATCGCGGAGCTCCGCGACCTCGGTGCGAATCTGCGTGTCGATGCCGTCGACATCGAGTTCGAAGATGTGTTCGAATATCGATATCCTGGACGGGGCCGGAGGAAGGAGCCGGTGTGGGGAACTCGGGTCGTGCGCTCTCTGCGTACAACGACATGCGGTCGCAGCATCAGGCCATCGAGGCCGCCGCGCGCCGGGGCCCCCTGCAGTCCCTGTCCGATCGCGAGCTCGCCTTGCGGGAGTCCGCCGTCACCGTCTATCCGCACGCGCTCCAGCGGCGGGTGCGGGCGTGGGTGCGGTTCGGTCCGGAGGCGATCCGCGTGGAGGCGAAGGTCGTCCGCTCCACCCCGCTCGCAGCGGGCATCGAGTTCCGTGCCGGTGACCGCACGTACCGCTGCTGGGTCTGGGGGAACGCCGTGCAACCCGTGGACGGGTGACCGGGCCGCGGACACCGCTCGCACTCCGGCTCCACGCCGGACGCGACAGACGGGACGCCCCCTCCGTCATGCGAGGAGGGGACGTCCCGACCGGGTGGGGTGAGGTCAGACGCGCGCCGTGCCCGCGCCGTTCTGCGGGACGCGCGGCTCTCGACTGACGAAGATGCCCAGCAGCACCATGCCGATCGCGAGACCGAGGTGGAGCCAGTTGTCGGCGTTGTTCACCGGCAGGAAGTTCAGCTGCTCGTTGCCGACCGCGATGAGGCCGTACAGCCAGACGACGAGGTACGCGAGCCCGCCGATGATGAGGTAGAGACGGGACGCGCGCGGCGACGCGGCGAGCGCGATGCCCGCGACCGCGAACAGCAGGTGCACGACGTTGTGCAGCACGGACACCTGGAACACGCCGAGGAGCAGGGCCTCGGACGCTGCTCCGGCGCCGTGCAGGTGCTCGGCCGAGTGGGTGACGCCCGGGATGAAACCGGCGATGCCCACGATGAGGAAGACGATGCCGATGATCAGCGCCGTCTTCTGGATCGGTGTGCCGGCGTAGCGGGTGGTGCGGGTGGTGTCGCTCATGATCCCCTCCAGGGTGTGGTGCGGTTGCCCGACCGTAGGACTTCCTGTGCGCGCGCTGAGAGGGCATTGACGCATCAGGAGTCACGCGGTAACTTCATGCGCCCGTTCCCGGACGCCGCTGCGACGTGGGCGAGAACCGCGGATTGTCAATCCCCCTCGGCAGGAGGGGACCGCTTCGTACGCTCAGGCCATGACCGATGCCGCTCTGGACCGCACCTGCGGCCTCGCCTCGACATCCGATCGCGACGCCGCGACCGGATTGCGACGCATCGACCATCTGGCGCAACTGGCCGCCGTCGTCCGTGCATGCCGCGGTCTGCACGTACGTTACTCCGAGGGCCCGGATGCGGATGCTCGACGTTCCAGCGTCGACACGGAGAGCGGCCTCGAGCTGCCCGGTCTCTCCGTGAACCCGCTGGACGCCGAACGCTGGTGGACGCGTCCGCTGGAGGACTGGCTCGCGCGCCAGCTCTGTCAGTACCGGCACCTCGCCGAGAAGGATCCGCAGCGCATCGCCTGGATCCTCCGTGGCGAGCACTGCGGTCGGGGGCCCGACTGCGAGCCGCTGCTGCGAGAGGTGGAGCCCATCGCCGTCATCGGCGAACACGTCCTGCTCGAGGCCAGGGAACGATACGAGCGCAATTTCGATGCGGGGCGCGGACCCGCCGACGACGAGGAGGACCGGGAATGAGCAGAGGGCGGCAGTGGACGGAGGTGGTTCCCGGCTTCTTCGGCATCAGTGTGGCGGACGTGAACTGCTACCTCGTGCAGACCGCGGACGGGCTCACGCTGTTTGACGCGGGACTGCCGCGCAGCAGGGGCGTGCTGCGCGACCTGCTCGGCCACCTCGGGGCGAAGGAGACCGACATCGATGCGGTCGTCCTGACGCACGGGCACTTCGACCACGTCGGTGTCGCGCGCGGGCTCCACGAGGAGGGGGTCTCGGTGTTCGTCCACCCTCGCGACGCACAACTGGCCCGTCACCCCTACAGCTACCGTCCGGCCTCACCTCGCGTCCCCTACGTGCTCACCCATCCGCGGGGGATCCCCACCATCACCCGGATGGCTCTTGCCGGAGCGCTCAACGTCCGCGGCGTCGACGCGCAGCCTCGCGTGACGCACGAGCATCCGATCGACGCCCCCGGGACCCCGATCGCCCTGTGGACTCCGGGGCACACGGAAGGGCACTGCGCGTACCTGTTCGAGGAGTCCGGGGTGCTCATCGCCGGCGACGCCCTCGTGACGCTCGACCCGTACACCGGCGAGACCGGTCCGCAGATCGTCGCCAGGGCGGCCACCGCCGATACCGCGGAGGCGATGGAGTCGCTGGATACCCTGGCACGGACGAGCGCGCGGGTCGTCCTGACGGGCCACGGAGAACCCGTCCTGGATGGCGTGGGGCCCGCCGTCGCCGCCGCGCGGCGACGCGGACCCCACTGACTCCTCGGCCTCAGTCGAGGAGCGTCTCCCCGATGTAGCCGCCCTCCGCACATCCCGGAGGGACGGCGAACACGGCGGATCCGATCGGGACCGTCCACTCGTTGAGCAGGTCGAGCTCGTCGAGCCGCTGCTGCATCGGGACGAACTGCCGCGCGACGTCGGCCTGGAACGCGGCGAAGAGCAGCCCGGATTCGGACACGCCGTCTCCGGCCGGGCGCTCGTCGTAGTTATACGCCCGTCGGAAGATGCGCTCCGTCCCGTCTCCGCGAGCGCGCCGGATGTGCGCGAACGCCGGGATGACGGGGAACCCGATGGCCGTCGTCGCGTCGAAGTCCGGCTCGTCGAACTCCGACGTCCCCGTGAGCGGCGCGCCCTCGCGCAGGGTCCTCCCGACGGAGGCCTCGCGGCCCCCGCGATCCAGGCGGTCCCAGGCGTCGAGGTCCATGCGGATGCGGCGCAGGACCATGCCCGTGCCGCCGGCCAGCCAGCCGTCATCACTCCAGACCACGCGCTCGAAGTCGTCGGTCCCCGGCTGCGGGTTGCTCGTGCCGTCGACCTGTCCGAAGAGATTGCGCATGGTCGTCCCCGGTCGCTCGGTGCCGTGTGCGCGGCGGAAGCCCTGCTGGATCCACCGGACGGTCGCGAAGCCGCGCGCGTCCTTCAGGAGCATGCGCTGCGCGTGTGCGACGGTCAGGGGGTCGTCAGCTGCGATCTGGAGGAGCAGGTCTCCGTCCGAGAACTCCGGCTGCAGGCGGTCCACCCGGAAGGCGGGAAGCGGCGCGAGCCACGAGGGGGTGCTGCCGCCAGCCCGTGCCACGAGTGCCGGACCGAAGCCGAATGTGATCGTCAACCGGGCCGGGGCGACGGCGAGCTCCGGCTCCGAGTCCGCGAGCGCCGACCGTCCCTGGGTGAGCCTCGCCGCATCGTCCGTGAGGATCCGCAGGAGCCGGCGGAGCGCGTCGCGGTCGACCTCCGGGCGCAGATCGAGCGCCACGAACGAGCCGTGCGCCTGCGCCGCGGTGTCGATCCCGGCTTGATGGACGCCGTGGAACGGGACGGTGAGGGAGCCGTTGAGCGGTGCGGGGGCCGCGGGAGCCTCCGTGTCCGCTCGCGTGAGGGCGACATCCGCCCCGACCGCGACGGCGGCCCCGACACCGGCGACAGCCCCTCCGAGGAGGAACTGCCGCCGAGTCGAGCCGGTGCGGCCGGCGCGGGCGCCCGAGACGCGCGCGGACATCAGTGGTCCATGCCCTCGTGGTCGTCGGCGCCGTCGTAGTTCTCGTTCGCGCCGGAGTAGTCCTTCACCGGCGCGGCGAACTCGAACGTGGAGTCGTCCGACAGGGTGACGGTGAACGCGACCTCGTCACCGGCTTTCAGAGGCTCGGAGAGGTCCATCATCATGATGTGATTCCCCCCGGGCTCGAGGGCGAGGGTGCCGCCGGCGGGGACGACGAAGCCCCCGGCGATCTCCCGCATGACCATCTCCCCGGCCTCGTTCTCCACGGTCTCGTGCAGTTCGATCATCGGCGAGGCGGCGGAGGTGACCGACGTCACCGTCACGTCCGCCGCGCCCTCGTTGACGAGTACGCCGAAGCCCGCGGACATGCCGTCATCGGCCGACTTGACCCAGGCGTCGTCGATCCGGAGGACCTCACCGGCGGGGGCGCTGGTCGGCGTCTCGGCTGTGGGCGCGGTGCACCCGGTGAGCGCGACGAGCGAGAGGACGATCGCCGCGCCGAGGCGGGGAAGAGAAGTGCGAGTGTTCATGATGATGCCTTTCAGGAGTTCTCTGCCGTGTCGTCGCCGGATTCCGGCGGCACGGCGGCCGCGCGGCGGCGGCGGAGATTGAGGAGGAGGGCGAAAGCAGCGACGGCGAGTGCCGCGCCCGCCCCGCCGACGAGCAGGACCCGGATCGGGTCGCCCGTCTCGTCTGCGTTCTGATCCGATGCGGTCGACGAGTCGTCCGGGGCGGAGGAGGTCGGCTCCGGGCTCTGTGTCGACTCCAGCGGGACGGCGTCTCCGACGGCGAAGGGGATGACCCCCGCGATCGGGTGCCCGTCCTCGGAGACGACCTGCCAACGCACCTGGTACCCGCCGTCCGGCATGTCCGTCCTGAGAGCGGCCGTGACATTCCGGCCGCGCACCTCCACCTCGCCGGTCGCCCAGTCCTCGCCCTCCGCGTCGACGACGAGGACGACGGCCCCGGCGGTCGACTCGTCGAGGACGAGGAGCTCGCCCGAGAACGTCATGGTGACGCTCGAGGGCGCAGCATCGAGATGCTCACCGTCGCCGGGGTCGCTCTCGAGGAGTTGGTCATGGGCGGTCGCCGGCGCTGCCGTCGCGAGGATCGCGACAGCCGCCAGCACCGCCCCGGCCGCGAATCTGCGGACAGGGGACATGGAAGAGCCTCTCTTCAGACGTCGCCGAGCGACGTGGGTACCTGCGTTCGGACGCGCGTCACCGGGACAGCGCGAGGACGCACCGCACGGCGCGAAGCCGTGGGCGCGGATCAGAGCGCGGGAAGAGAGGGCGGTGCGCGCCCGAGAAGCGGGGTGAGGAGCCGAAGATCATGGGCCGTCCGGACGAGGAAGACCCCGGCCAGGCGACACGGAGAGGTGGCGGAGCGCGGGGCGAGCGTCACGTCCGCACGCCGACGCACCCAGCGGATCAATCGGACGGCGAGATCACGCACGGTGAGGAGCAGCCGCTCGCCGCGGTGGAGCGCCGTCACCGTGAGGAGGGCGGCGAGGGCGTGCCCGAGCCACATCGCGGCGTCCGCGGTCGCGACGACCGCAGCGCCCTCGGCTGCGGGAAGCACGAGCGGTGCGCCGTGCACGTGCCGGATCGCCACGCCGGACGGAGTGACCGTGCCGAGCACGAAGAGCACGTGGAAGAGGAACTGGCTCACAGCCACCGAGAGGGCGAGTCGGGTGAGGGAGAGCTTCCGTCCGGCGAGCAGCACGCTCACCATGAAGGCGAACAGCCAGGGCACGAGGATGCCCAAGGGGCCCGGCATCTCTCCGCCGCCGCTCACATGACCTGCGAGAGCCACGAAGATCGCGAGCGACGAGGTCGCGAAGCCCCGCACGACGGCGGGCTTGCGGGACGGGCTCACGGCCACCAGTCTGCCATGTGCCGGAGTCCGTGACGGGCCGGGGCGCGCGTCAGCCCCGTGGTGCTCCGGTGCGCTTCACGACGTCGTAGGCGGCGAGCGCAGCCTTGCGCGTCTCGCCGAGGTCGACGATCGGCTCAGTGGGGGCGTCCGCAGCCCAGCGCCCGATGTAGTGCCCCTCGCCGTCGAATTTCCTGGCCTGCAGCTCCGGGTTGAACACGCGGAAGTACGGGGCAGCGTCGGCGCCGGAACCCGCGACCCACTGCCAGTTGAACGGATTGCTCGCGTCATCGGCGTCCACCAACGTGTCCCAGAACCACTCCTCGCCGAGGCGCCAGTCGATGAGGAGGTTCTTGACGAGGAACGATGCCGTGACCATCCGCACCCGGTTGTGCATGTACCCGGTGTGCCAGAGCTCGCGCATGCCCGCGTCGACGAGGGGAACTCCGGTTTCGCCGTGCTGCCAGAGCTCCAGACGTGCGGGATCCAGCGGAGGCCACGGGAACGCGTCGAACTCCCGCCGCAGGTTCTTCGTCGCGAGGTCGGGGAAGTGGAACAGCGTGTGCCAGGCGAACTCGCGCCAGCCCAGCTCCGAGAGGAATCCGCCCGCCCCGTCGACCTCGATCGCCTCATGCCACACGGTGAACGGACTGAGCTCGCCCCAGCGCAGTCGCGGAGACAGCCGGGAGGTGGCACCGGCAGCCGGGGCGTCGCGAGCGTGGTCGTACGTGCGGATGTCGTCGGCGAGGAAGTGCTGCAACCGGCGGCGCGCGGCGGGCTCCCCGGGCTCCCATGTCTCGCGGAGCCCGCCCGCCCAGTCCGGGGCGGTCGGTAGCAGCCCCCAGTCGTCCAGCGCATCGGAGGAGAGCCGCTTCCCGGCGCCGGGGAGCTCGCGGGGTTCGGGGAGCGGAGCGCGCGGGGCCGGAAGGGCCAGACAGGCCCGCCAGAACGGCGTGAAGACCGAATAGTGCGTGCCGCTCCCGGTGGTGACCGTCCACGGCTCGTGCAGGAGCGACCCCGCGAAAGACGCCACCTGGAGACCGTCGTCGCGCAGCGTCGCCTTCAGCCCCGCGTCGATCTCGCGCCCGGCCGCCTCGTAGCGGCGGTTCCAGAAGACCGCTCCGGCACCCGACTCGGCGACCAGCTCCCGCACGATCCGGTCGGCGGGCCCGCGCCGCAGCACCAGCGTCGTCCCCTTCTCCTGCAGCCGCGCGGCGAGGGAGGCCAGCGAATGGTGCAGCCACCAACGCGCGGCACCGCCCAGCCGACGGATGCCGGGGGACTCCTCATCGAGGACGAAGAGCGCGATGATCGGTTCGTCGCGGTCGACCGCGGCACGCAGCGCGGGGTTGTCGGCCAGGCGGAGATCGTCGCGGAACCAGACGATCGAGGGCGAGGTCATCGGGTCGCCCACAGGGCCCAGGCGATCAGCAGAGGCTGCAGGAACAGGCGGCCGAACCGCCGCCGCTCCGTGTCGAGCCCGGGCGTCGATCTCCCGGTGCGCCACTGATGCCAGTTGCCAGGGAAGACCGCGGCGAAGAATCCCGCCGTCGCCCACCCCATCTTGCGGCGTTCCCGCGGCAGAGCCACCAGGCCCGCCGCGAGCGCGACCTCGGCCGCACCCGACGCCAGGACGATCGTGTCCTTGTCCATCCGGGTCAAGCGGGTCGCCCAGTCGGGCACGACGACCCGGAACCCGCGTGTCTGGGTGAAGTGCAGCACGCCCATCGTCCCGAGGGCGAGAGCAAGGAGCCAGCGGGCGATCGTCCGTGTCATGCGCCCACGCTACCGTCCCCGTCGGACGCCGTGCCTGTCACACTGAGGCGATGACCGTGCTGCGCATCACCGTCCTCTTCTTCCTCGCCGCCATCGCCGAGATCGGCGGTGCCTGGCTCATCTGGCAGGCGGTGAAGGAGGACAGGGGGTGGCTGTTCGCCGTCCTCGGGGTGATGGCCCTCGGTGCCTACGGGTTCATCGCGGCGCTGCAGCCGGACGCGAACTTCGGCCGCGTCCTGGCCGCCTACGGCGGGATCTTCATCGCAGGCTCCCTCGCCTGGGGCGTCATCGTCGACGGATTCCGCCCCACCTCGTGGGACGTGATCGGATCCGTGGTGGCGCTGGCCGGGGCGGCGATCATCATCTTCGCACCGGCGGCCGCGGATCCGCTGTCGGAGACCGCCGCGTGACGGTCGGCGACCGGCGAGCGGACGAGTAGCCTAGATCCAGACCCAGATGGAGTGATCAGTGCCTGAAAACGCCCAGCCGACCGACGGCTTCGCCCTGTTCTCTGACCGAAACGTCGTCGCCATGCGCGTCGGCGGCGTCCTGAAGGACCTCGCTGCGACGGTCACCGACACCGACGACGTCGAGCCCGTCACGATCGACAGCCCCGACGGCCTGAACATCCTGCGTCACTCGACCGCGCATGTGCTCGCGCAGGCGGTGCAGCGGATCAACCCGCAGGCGAACCTCGGCATCGGTCCGCCCATCACCGACGGCTTCTATTACGACTTCGGCGTCGACACCCCGTTCACGCCCGAGGACATCAAGGCGATCTCCAAGGAGATGCAGCGCATCGTCCGCGAGGGCCAGCGCTTCGTCCGTCGCGTCGTGACCGACGAGGAGGCTCGTGCGGAGCTCGCGGACGAGCCGTTCAAGCTCGAGCTCATCGGGCTCAAGGGCCCGTCGACGGCCTCCGAGGGCGAGATCGCCGAGGGGGCATCCGTCGAGGTGGGCGAGGGCGAGCTCACGATCTACGACAACACCACCCGCGATGGCGAGGTCGTCTGGAAGGACCTCTGCCGCGGTCCGCACCTGCCCAACACGCGCATGATCGGCAATGGCTGGGACCTCACCCGCATCGCCGCCGCGTACTGGCGGGGGAGCGAGAAGAACCCGCAGCTCCAGCGCATCTACGGCACCGCATGGCCGACGAAGGACGAGCTGCGCGCCTACCAGGAGCGCATCGCCGAGGCCGAGCGTCGCGACCACCGCAAGCTCGGCGCCGAGATGGACCTGTTCTCGTTCCCGGACGAGATCGGCTCGGGACTGGCCGTGTTCCATCCCAAGGGCGGCATCATCCGCTACGAGATCGAGGAGAACCTGCGCAAGCACCTGCTGCGCAACGGCTACGACCTCGTCAACAGCCCGCACATCACGAAGAAGGATCTCTTCATGACGTCCGGGCACCTGCAGACCTATGCGGACGGCATGTTCCCCCCGATGCACCTCGACGAGGTCGTCGACGACGAGGGCAACGTCACCCGCCAGGGCCAGGACTACTACCTGAAGCCGATGAACTGCCCGTTCCACAACCTCATCTTCCGTTCGCGCGGGCGCTCCTACCGGGAGCTGCCGCTGCGTCTGGCCGAGTTCGGCACGGTCTACCGCTACGAGAAGTCCGGCACGCTGTCGGGGCTCACCCGCGTGCGCGGTCTGACCCAGGACGACGCGCACATCTACGTCGCCCAGGACCAGGTGAAGGAGGAGCTCACCACCAACCTGAACCTCGTGCTCGACCTGCTCCGGGACTACGGCCTCAACGACTTCTACCTCGAGCTCTCGACGAACGAGGAGGGCAACCCGAAGTTCCTCGGCGAGCCCGAGCAGTGGGCGACGGCGATCGACACGCTGCGCGAGGTCGCGATCGAATCCGGTCTCGAGCTCGTCGCCGACCCGGGTGGCGCGGCCTTCTACGGCCCGAAGATCTCGGTGCAGGCCCGCGACGCCATCGGCCGCACCTGGCAGATGTCGACCATCCAGCTCGACTTCAACCAGCCCGACCGGTTCGAGCTGGAGTACACCGGTCCCGACGGGCAGAAGCACCGGCCTGTGATGATCCACCGGGCGCTCCTCGGCTCCGTCGAGCGCTTCTTCGCGATCCTCCTCGAGCACTACGCCGGCGACTTCCCGCTCTGGCTCGCGCCCAGCCAGGTGGTGGGTGTGCCGGTGGCCGAGCAGTACGGCGACTACCTGGACGACGTCATCGCGCAGCTCCGGGCGGCGGGCGTGCGGGCCGACGTCGACCACTCCGACGACCGGATGCAGAAGAAGATCCGGAATCACACCACCGCGAAGGTGCCGCTGATCCTCATCGTGGGGGAGCAGGATCGTGCCGCGGGGACGGTGTCGTTCCGCTTCCGCGACGGCACGCAGGAGAACGGCGTGCCGGTCGCCGACGCGGTGCGCCGGATCAGCGCCGCCATCGCCTCGCACGCGCTGGTGTTGAAGGCGGGAGACCTCGCATGACGGACGGTGAGGCGGACCTCGAGGACGCCTCCCGTCTCGTCGGGGTGCCCGACGAGTTCCAGCGGCTGTGGACCCCGCACCGGATGGCGTACATCCAGGCCGGGCCGGAGCCGCTGCGCGAGGAATGCCCGTTCTGCGAGGCACCGAAGTACCCGGATGCCGAGCGGCTCATCGTGGCGCGCGGGGAGACCGCGTACGTGCTGCTGAACCTCTTCCCGTACAACTCGGGTCACCTGCTCGTCTGCCCGTACCGGCACATCGCCACCTACGACCAGGCGACGGCCGAGGAGGTCGCCGAGATCGGCGCCCTCACCCAGACCGCGATGCGCGTGCTCCGCGAGGTCTCCGGCTGCGACGGCTTCAACCTCGGCATGAACCAGGGAGCGGTGGCCGGAGCGGGCGTGGACGCGCATCTGCACCAGCACGTGGTGCCGCGGTGGCGCTCGGACGCGAACTTCTTCCCGATCATCGCCAAGACGAAGGCGCTCCCGCAGCTCCTCGGCGAGGTGCGGGAGGCCGTCGCCGAGGCGTGGCCCCCCGCCGACCGCTGAGCCGTCGCGTCGGGGTCCCCGTTCCGGGGACTCAGCGCACCTGCCGTGCGGTGAACTGCATCCGCGGGTTCGCGTAGAACTCCTGCGCCTCGACGAGCTGCAGCTCGCGCTCGCCCGAGTCGAGCGTGGCCTGCAGCAGGTCGTAGACGCTCGAGGCGGTGCGCTCCAGAGCGGTCTGCGCGCTGCCGGTCGCGACGTAGTGCGCGGTGAACAGCGCCGCCGTCACGTCGCCGGAGCCGTTCGCCTTCATCGGCAGGTGCGGGGTCTGCACGAGCCACGCGCCCGCGTCGTCCACGGCGAGCATCTCGATCGTGCCCTCTTCGCGGTCCGGCCGCTCGACGCTCGTGACGAGCACCGTGCGCGGCCCCATCGCCCGCGCGAGGTCGACCGACGCGAGGGTCGACTCGAGCGTGTCGGGCTCGGTCTCGGTGAGGAAGCCCAGCTCGAACTGGTTCGGCGTGATGATGTCGGCCACCGGCACCACGCGTTCGCGGAGCAGGATCGGGATGGCCGGAGCCACGAAGCAGCCGGACTTCGCGTTGCCCATGACCGGGTCGCACGCGTACAGCGCCGTGGGGTTCGCGGCCTTCACCCTGGCGACCGCGTCGATGATGACGTCGCCGATGCCCTCGCTGCCCTGGTAGCCGCTGAGCACGGCGTCGATGGAGCCGAACACGCCGCGCTCCTCGATGCCGGTGATGACCTCGCCCACATCGGCGGGGTCGATCAGCGGGCCGCGCCAGGCGCCATACCCGGTGTGGTTCGAGAAGGTGACGGTGTAGACCGGCAGCACCTCGACGCCGATGCGCTGGAGCGGGAAGACAGCCGCGGAATTGCCGACGTGACCGTATGCGACGGCGGACTGGATGGACAGGATCTTCATACCCGGTCCCTTTCATTCTGGGCGGGCCGGAGCCCGCGTCGGGTGGTCATCGTCCGGCGGCGACGAGGTCGGCGATGAGGGTCGCCGTGTCGTCCTCGGAGAGGTCGTGCACGGTCAGGCGGAGGTGGCGCGAAGGCTCGGCGCGCTCGTCCAGCGCGAAGTCGTCGCCGGTGCGCGCGAGCCAGCCCCGGCGCATGAGGTGGTCGGCGATGGCGCGCGCCGGCTTGGCGAAGCCGACCCACAGGCTCAGGCCGTCCGGGTCCGGGGCGTCGATCCCCTCCGCGCGCAGGCGTTCCGCGAAGGCGGCGTTCCGCGCGGCGTAGTGCCGACCTGCCTCCGCGATCTCATCGCGCACGGCGGGGTCGGTGAGCTGGGCGAGCGTGAGGCGCTGCAGCAGGTGGCTCACCCAGGTGGTGCCGGGGCTGAGCCGCATCGCCAGGCGCTCAGCGGTCTCGGGATCGGTCGCCGCGAGGGCCAGGCACATGTCAGGGCCCAGGAACTTCGACACCGAGCGCACCAGGGCGAACCGTCGGTGCTCCGGGCCGATCAGCGACTCGTAGGGGCGCTGCGAGAGCAGAGAGAAGTGGTCGTCCTCGATCACGAGCACGTACGGGTGATCGGCGAGCACGGCCCGCAGCGCCTTCGCCCGGGCGGGGGAGAGGCTGACGCCCGTCGGGTTCTGTGCCCGCGGGGTGCAGATGACGGCGCGGACACCCGCGTCCAGAGCGGCACGGAGGCCGTCGACCGTCATGCCCTCCTCGTCCACCGGCACCGTGACGGCCCGGTACCCGCCGAGCCGCACGGTATGGATGCTCGCGAGGAAGCAGGGGTCCTCGAGGGCCACCGCGTCGTCCCGCATCAGGGCCTGGGCGAGCAGCCGTTCGACGGCATCCACGGCCCCGCTGGTGACGGTGACGCGGAAGTCCTGCCCTGGAAGGTCGGCGCCCATCCACTCCCGTGCCCACGCTTCGAGACCGCGGTCGATCACCGGCTCGCCGTAGAGCACGGGGCGGCGGCCGATCGTGCCGAGCGCCTGCGACGGGTCGGGGATCCGAGAAGGGTCGGGGTTGCCCGTGCCGATGTCGCGGAGCACGGTGTCCGGCGCGTAGCCCTCCTGCGGCACGACGTCGACGCCGGCGAGCACGGTGCCCGCGCGCCCTCGCGAATGCACGAGTCCCGCCTGCGCGAGCTGGCGGTAGGCGGCGACCGCGGTGTTCCGGTTGACACCGAGTGTCGCCGCGAGCTCGCGCACCGGAGGAAGGACCTCGCCGGGGCGGAGCGTGCCGCGGTCCCGGAGGGCGCGCACGCTGTCCGCGATCTCGGCCGCGGTGGTTCCCCTGATCTGCTCGCTCATGATCCTCCTCCGAGATTCTAGGTGGAGCGGACAGTGCTACCTTTGATCTAGATCAAAAACCATTTCGGATCATCCGACAGGAGACCCCCATGACCGAGCAGCCCACCACCGGATCCGCACGCGTGAAGCGCGGTCTCGCCGAGATGCTCAAGGGCGGCGTCATCATGGACGTCGTCACCGCCGAGCAGGCGAAGATCGCCGAGGACGCCGGCGCCGTCGCCGTGATGGCACTGGAGCGGGTCCCCGCGGACATCCGCGCGCAGGGCGGCGTCTCGCGGATGAGCGACCCGGACATGATCGACAGCATCATCGACGCGGTGTCCATCCCCGTCATGGCGAAGGCGCGGATCGGGCACTTCGTCGAGGCGCAGGTGCTGCAGGAGCTCGGCGTCGACTACATCGACGAGTCCGAGGTGCTCTCGCCCGCCGACTACGTGAACCACATCGACAAGTTCGGCTTCACCGTGCCGTTCGTCTGTGGGGCCACGAACCTGGGGGAGGCGCTGCGCCGCATCAACGAGGGCGCGGCGATGATCCGCTCCAAGGGCGAGGCCGGCACGGGTGACGTGTCCGAGGCGATGAAGCACATCCGGAAGATCCGGGGAGAGATCGCCGCGCTGACCGCGCTGCCGAAGGACGAACTGTTCGTGGCGGCGAAGGAGTTGCAGGCGCCCTATGAGCTCGTCGCGGAGATCGCCGAGACCGGGAGGCTCCCCGTGGTGCTGTTCGTCGCCGGTGGGGTCGCGACCCCGGCCGACGCGGCGATGATGATGCAGCTCGGCGCCGACGGCGTGTTCGTCGGCTCCGGCATCTTCAAGTCCGGCAATCCCGCCGAGCGGGCGAAGGCCATCGTGAAGGCCACCACGTTCTTCGACGACCCGAAGGTGATCGCCGAGGTGTCCCGCGGGTTGGGCGAGGCGATGGTCGGCATCAATGTGAGCGACCTGCCCGCGCCGCACCGCCTCGCCGAGCGTGGCTGGTAGTCCGCGCGTCGGCGTCCTCGCGCTCCAGGGGGACGTGCGGGAGCATGCCGTGCTCCTCGAGGCCCTCGGCGCCGACGTCGCTCTGGTCCGTCGGCCCGAGGAACTCGCCCGGGTCGACGGCCTCGTGATCCCTGGCGGCGAATCGACCGTGATCGACAAGCTGGCGCGGCTGTTCGGGCTGCAGCAGCCGATCCGTGACGCGATCGCCGGCGGGATGCCGGTGCTCGGCACCTGCGCGGGGCTGATCCTGCTGGCCGATGAGGTCATCGACGCGATCGACGGGCAGCAGAGCTTCGGCGGACTCGATGCGGTCGTGCGGCGCAACGCGTTCGGGCGGCAGGCCGAGTCGTTCGAGGCGGAGCTGACGGTGCCCGCGTTCCACGAGCCGGTGACCGCAGCCTTCATCCGCGGACCCGTCGTGGAGGCGGTGGGGCCGCGGGCCTCGGTGCTCGCGACGCTGCCGGACGGCCGTGTGGTCGCCGTGGAGCAGGACGGGCTGCTCGGCCTGAGCTTCCACCCGGAGATCTCGAACGAGACGCGGTTCCACCGGCGCTTCCTGGATCGGATCTCCCGCCGTTGACTTCGCGACTGCGAGTTCAGGCCTGCGCGGGAGAACAGGCGCCTCCGCGCGCAGATGCCTGAACTCGCGCGAACGCCTGTGCCAGCGGAACCGGAGCGGTGCCGCGGCACGTTTCGATAGACTGGACGACGCCCTGGGCGGCGTTCCGGGGCGCAGACGACGAGCGGAGACTTATGTCCGGGCATTCCAAGTGGGCCACGACCAAGCACAAGAAGGCCGTCATCGACGCGCGCCGTGCGAAGTCCTGGGCCAAGCTCATCAAGAACATCGAGGTCGCGGCCAAGCTGGGCGGCGCCGATCTGCAGGGCAACCCGACGCTCTTCGACGCGGTGCTCAAGGCGAAGAAGACCTCCGTCCCCAAGGACAACATCGACCGCGCCATCAAGCGCGGTGCCGGCATCGGCGGCGAGGCCGTCGAGTACACCTCGATCATGTACGAGGGCTACGGGCCCAACGGCGTCGCGCTCATGATCGAGTGTCTGACCGACAACAAGAACCGCGCCGCGGCCGAGGTGCGCACGGCACTCAGCCGCAACGGCGGCACCCTCGCCGACCCGGGCAGTGTCGCGTACAACTTCAGCCGCAAGGGCGTCATCGTCGTCGGTTCCGAGGGCACCACCGAGGATGACGTCATGATGGCGGCGCTGGAGGCCGGCGCCGAGGAGATCGAGCCGCACGCCGAGGGCTTCGAGGTCATCACCGAGGCGAGCGACCTGGTGGCCGTCCGCTCGGCCCTGCAGGACGCCGGGATCGACTACGAGTCGGCGGACGTCGAGTTCGTGCCGAACCTCAAGGTCGAGATCGACGCCGAGACCGCCCGCAAGGTGTTCCGCCTCATCGATGCGCTCGAGGACAGCGAGGACGTGCAGAACGTCTTCAGCAACTTCGATCTGTCGGCCGAGGTCCAGGCGGAGCTCGAGAACGACGACGCGTAGGCGCGGCGCGAGCCGGCGACGGCGCACGCGGCCTAGCCTGATCGGGTGACCACTTCGCTGCGCGTGCTCGGCATCGACCCCGGACTGACCCGGTGCGGTGTCGGGATCGTCGATGTCGACCGTGCCCGCCGCGGCACGCTGGTCCACGTGGGGGTGATCCGCTCCGCCCCGGATGCGGAGATCGGCGACCGCCTCGCCGTCGTCGCGGCGGGCATCCGCGCCGCGATCGCCGAGCACCGACCCGATGCGGTCGCGGTCGAGAGGGTGTTCGCGCAGCAGAACACGCATACGGTCATGGGCACCGCGCAGGCGAGCGGTGTCGCGCTCCTGATCGCCGCAGAGGCGGGCCTGCCGGCGGCGACCCACACGCCGAGCGAGGTCAAGGCCGCCGTCACCGGGTACGGCTCCGCCGACAAGCGTCAGGTCCAGGCGATGATCGCGCGGATCCTGCGGTTGGATGCCCCTCCGCAGCCGGCCGACGCCGCCGATGCCCTGGCGATCGCCCTCTGTCACGCCTGGCGCCGCGGCGCCCCGGTGTCGAGCCGCGCGGGCGGCGGCCTGACCCCCGCGCAGCGCGCATGGGCCGACGCGGAGCGTGTCGCTCGAACATATCTACGAGCCGGCTCCTAGACTGAGAGGATGATCTCCTCTCTGCACGGCACCGTGCTGCACACGACGCCGGACCAGGTCATCATCGACGTCGGCGGCGTGGGCTTCGCGGTCGCGGTCCCGGCCGATGTCGCCCACACCGCGACGGTGGGGGAGAAGCTCCTGCTGCACACGAGCCTCATCGTGCGGGAGGACTCGCTGTCCCTGTTCGGGTTCGCCGACCGCGGAGAGCTGGAGATCTTCAGCCTGCTGCTCAGCGTCACCGGGGTCGGTCCGAAGTCGGCGCTCGGCGTGCTGTCGCACCTCACCGCCGACCAGATCGCCGAGGCGGTGACCGCGGAGGACGACGCTCCGTTCCGTCGGGTCTCCGGCATCGGCCCGAAGACGGCCAAGCTCATCGTCGTGCAGCTCGCCGGCAAGGTGCAGCCCGTGGCTGCGCCGTCGGCTCCTGCGGCGGCCGGAGGCGGGGACATCGTCACCCAGGTGACGGTGGCGCTCGTCGGGCTCGGCTGGTCGGAGAAGGTCGCAGCCGAGGCGGCGACCCAGACGGCGACGGATGCGACGGACACCGAGCGCGCGTCGGTCGCCCTCCTCCTGCGGCGTACGCTCGCGCTGCTCGGACCCGCGCAGGCAGGCCAGGGCCGTGGCTGACGCCCTCGATCCGACCGAGCCGACGGACGAGTCCGAACTCGCCATCGAGGGCGCCCTCCGCCCCTCGAGCCTCGACGAGTTCGTGGGGCAGCAGAAGGTGCGGGGACAGCTGCAGCTCCTCCTGGAGGCGGCCCGCATCCAATCGCGCCCTGCGGACCACATCCTGCTCGCCGGCCCTCCCGGACTCGGCAAGACGACGCTGGCGATGATCGTGGCGCACGAGAGCGAGCGTCCGCTGCGCATGTCCAGCGGGCCTGCGATCCAGCACGCCGGGGATCTGGCGGCGCTGCTGTCGAGCCTCGTGCCCGGCGAGGTCCTCTTCATCGACGAGATCCATCGCATGGCCCGGTCGGCGGAGGAGATGCTGTACCTCGCCATGGAGGACTACCGGATCGACATCATGGTCGGGAAGGGCGCGGGGGCGACCAGCATCCCGCTGGAGCTGTCTCCGTTCACCCTGGTCGGTGCCACCACGCGTTCCGGGCTGCTGCCCAATCCGCTGCGGGACCGGTTCGGTTTCACCGGGCACCTCGAGTTCTACGATGAGGGGGAGCTGGAGCGGGTGATCGGCCGTTCCGCTGCGGTGCTCGGCGTCGACCTCCCGACGGACTCGCTCTCCGAGATCGCGCGACGCTCCCGCGGGACCCCGCGCATCGCGAACCGGCTGCTGCGCCGCGTGCGCGACTATGCGCTCGTGCACGGTGGCGGCGAGGCGACGCTCAGCGGCGTGCGGGCGGCCCTCGACCTCTACGACGTGGACGCGATCGGACTGGACCGTCTGGACCGCGCGGTGCTGGAGGCCCTGGTGCGTCGGTTCCGCGG
The DNA here is from genome assembly GCF_058140415.1 of Microbacterium sp. C-MGS6. Taxonomy (NCBI): domain Bacteria; kingdom Bacillati; phylum Actinomycetota; class Actinomycetes; order Micrococcales; family Microbacteriaceae; genus Microbacterium; species Microbacterium sp. C-MGS6. Next base: position 1,851,980 of record NZ_CM176934.1, on the reverse strand, counting down.
CGGACCGGTCGGCCTGAGCACGCTCGCGGTGGCGGTGGGAGAGGAGCCGGAGACCGTCGAGAGCGTGGTCGAGCCCTATCTCGTCCGGATCGGCTTCCTGGGCAGGACGCCCCGAGGGCGGGTCGCGACGCCGGAGGCCTACGACCACCTCGGTGTGGCGCACCCGGACGGGATGCTGAAGTTGGATGACCTATAATCGCTGAAGACTTCCCCGATACCGCTGTGCGCCCAAAGGCTGGTGCGTGCACCTGAGAAAGGCGCCATCCCCATGCCCATGGAATTTGTCCTCTTCGGACTCCTCGCCGTCCTGCTGATCTTCATGATCTTCAACACGCGCAAGCGCACCCGGCAGATGAAGGCCGAGCAGGAGGAGAAGGCGACCAAGACGGTGCCCGGCGCCAAGGTCCTGCTGCAGGGCGGCATCTACGGCACCATCGTCGCGTACGACGCCGAAGACCTCGATTCCCCGGCCCTCGTGGAGATCGCGCCCGGCACCGTCATCGAGGTGCACAGCCAGGCCATCCTCCGTGTCGTGGAGCCCAAGGACGCCATCGTCGACGCGCCTCTCGCCGGCGCGGACGACCACATCGTCGACGAGACCGCCGCTCCCGCGCTGGAGACGCCGGAGGAGACCCGCGCCCGCCTCGAGCGGGACGCCGACGACAAGTAGCACGCGGGCCGTCACGGCCTCCCGGATCACCGTCCTTCCAGAAAGCTGAACACACGTGGCTTCATCCTCTCCCGTCCGCCACGCCTGGCGGGTCCTCCTCGGCCTGCTCCTCGTGACGGGCGTGCTCTTCGGCATCAACGCGCTGGGTGTGTACGTCTTCAAGCAGAGCTCGTGGACACCCGAGCTCGCGCTCGATCTGCAGGGCGGCACCCAGATCGTCCTGAGCGCCGAGACCGAGGACGGAGCCGCGCCGACGCAGGAGCAGCTCGATCAGGCCGCGGCGATCATCCGTCAGCGTGTCGACGCCTCCGGCGTCGCCGAGGCCGACATCACCACCGAGGGCGGGCGCAACATCGTCGTCCAGATCCCCGGTGAGGCTGACGAGCAGACGCGGCAGCGCATCCAGTCCAGCGCTCAGCTCGAGTTCCGTCCCGTGCTCTACACCACGGCGGCGAGCACCGAGTTCGTCGGCGAGGACGGCAACTCCACGCCGTACCCGAGCCCGGACCCGTCGCTGAACGCGGAGCCCACGGCGGAGCCCACGGACGCCAGCGACCTCTCGTGGGTCACCGACAAGCTCGCGGCGGAGTTCCAGGCGTACGACTGCGCCAACCCCGCCAACGACCCGTCGAAGGCCCCGAAGGACGAGCCGGTGATCGCCTGCTCGCCCGATGACACGGCCAAGTTCATCCTGGGCCCGGCTGAGCTGGACGGCCGCGCGATCACCGACGCCACCGCGGGACGCGACCCGCGCTCCGGTGCCTGGATCGTGCAGCTCACCATGAACGGCGAGGGCGCGGACGCCTTCGGCCAGGTCAGCACCCGCCTCAACCAGAACCGCATCGACGGACTGTCGCCGCGCGACCAGTTCGCATTCGTGCTCGACGGCGAGGTCATCAGCGCACCGCGCATGAACGGCGTCATCCTCGACGGCCGTCCCAGCATCTCGGGCAGCTTCACGCAGGAGAGCGCGACGACCCTGGCCGACCAGCTCAAGTTCGGAGCCCTTCCGCTCAGCTTCGAGGTGCAGAGCTCGGACACGATCTCCGCGACCCTCGGCACCCAGCAGCTCCAGATCGGTTTGATCGCGGGCCTCATCGGTCTCGCGCTCGTGGCGGTGTACTCGCTGCTGTCCTACCGCGCACTCGGGACGGTGATCATCGCGTCGATCGCGGTGATGGCGGTGCTCACGTACATCGTCATCTGCATCCTGGCGTGGCGGATCGGCTTCCGGCTGTCGCTCGCCGGCGTCGCCGGCCTGATCGTGTCGATCGGCTTCACCGCGGACTCCTTCATCGTCTACTTCGAGCGCATCCGAGACGAACTGCGCGACGGCAAGTCCATCACCGGTGCCGTCGAGGACGGCTGGGGTCGGGCGAAGCGGACGATCTACATCTCCAAGTCCATCAACGTCCTGGCCGCCGTGGTGCTGTACATCCTCGCCGACTCGACGGTCAAGGGCTTCGCGTTCACCCTCGGCCTCACGACGGTCATCGACGTGCTGATCTTCGTCATCTTCACCCACCCGGTCATGCAGCTGCTCGCTCGTACGCGGTTCTTCGGCGGCGGGCACAAGCTCTCCGGCCTCGACCCCGAGGCCCTGGGTGCCGTGTACCGGAGCCGCTCGCAGTACCGCGAGGTCGCCACGGCGTCCGCGGGGCGCGGGGCGAAGAACGCGCGCTCGCGCGGAGAGGCGGACCGCCGGCAGACCATCGCCGAGCGCAAGCGGGCGGAGGCCCTCGCCGCCGAGAGACAGACCACGGCCGGAAGAGAGGGAGACAACTGATGCCTTCCATGAATGAGTTCGGCAACAACCTCTACACGGGCAAGACCTCCTTCCCGTTCGTCGGCCGCCGCCGCCTCTGGTTCATCATCGCGATCGCTCTGGTCGTCGGCTCGGCCCTCGTGCCGCTGTTCCGCCCGATCCAGTTCTCGATCGAGTTCACCGGCGGCTCGCAGTTCACGGTCGCCGCGCCCGACACCACGGATCAGGACACCGCGACCGAAGCGGTGCAGTCGGTGGTTCCCGGCGCCGCCACCAAGGTCGTCATCGTCAACGACCAGGACGTCCGGGTGCAGACCGATCAGATGACGGAGGCGGAGACACAGCAGGTGGCGGGCGCCCTCGCCGACGCCTACGGCGTCGAGCCCGATGCGGTCGCCTCCTCGTTCATCGGCCCGGCCTGGGGCGAGAGCGTCACCCGGCAGTCGCTGTGGGGCCTGGCGATCTTCCTCGCGCTGACCTTCCTCATCCTCGCCATCTACTTCCGCACCTGGAAGATGTCGGCGGCGGCGATCATCGGTCTGCTCGACGTGCTCGTGATCACGGTCGGCGTGTACGCCCTCGCCGGGTTCGAGATCTCGCCGGCGGCCGTCATCGGCTTCCTGACGATCCTCGCGTACTCCCTGTACGACACCACTGTCGTGTTCGACAAGATCAGGGAGAACACCACGGAGGACGGGGAGAAGACGTCGCGGCTGTTCGGGGAGTCGGTCAACCTCGCGGTGAACCAGACCCTCATCCGGTCGATCAACACCTCCGTGGTGGCGGCGCTGCCGGTCGGTGCGATCCTCTTCATCGGCGCCTTCTGGCTCGGTGCCGAGACGCTGACCGACATCTCGCTGTCGATCTTCGTGGGCATCCTCGTGGCGACGTACTCGACGCTCTTCGTGGCCGCGCCGCTGTACTCGCTGTTCCGTGAGAACGAGCCGCAGATCAAGGAGCGCGACGCCCGTATCCGTGCCGCACGGACCAAAGCGGCTGTCGACGCCTGACGCCCCGCCGCGGGGCCGACCCCCGCTCAGCGCGCGTAGGATTGTCTGATTCGGAGGTGAGTGGATGGCGGAGCCGCAGACGGCATCGCAGGGTTCGAGTCTGCGACGGCTGGTGCCCCGCATCTTCTCGCGCGCGTCCCGGATCAACGATCTCGACAATCTGATCCGCACCGTCAGGGCCAACCACCCGAAGGGCGACTTCGCCGTCATCTCCCGCGCCTATGCCGTGGCGAAGGAGAAGCACGAGGGACAGAAGCGGCAGAGCGGCGAGCCGTACATCACGCACCCGCTCGCCGTCGCGCAGATCCTCGCGGAGCTCGGTCTCGGACCGCGCGCGATCGCCGCCGCCCTGCTGCACGACACCGTCGAGGACACCGGTTACGCGCTCACCGATCTGACCGCCGAGTTCGGCGACGAGGTCGCGATGCTCGTCGACGGCGTCACCAAGCTCGACAAGGTCAAGTACGGCGAGAGCGCGCAGGCCGAGACCGTCCGCAAGATGATCGTCGCGATGTCGAAGGACATCCGGGTCCTGCTCATCAAGCTCGCCGACCGGCTTCACAACGCCCGCACCTGGGGCTTCGTCCCGCCGGAGAAGGCGGCGAAGAAGGCCAAGGAGACGCTGGAGATCTACGCGCCGCTGGCCAATCGCCTCGGCATCCAGGCGATCAAGTCGGAGCTCGAAGACCTGTCCTTCGCGGTCCTCCACCCGAAGATCTACAACGAGATCCACAGCCTCATCGCCCAGCGCACCCCGCAGCGCGAGAAGTACCTGAGCCAGGTCATCGAGGAGATCGACGAAGACCTCCGCGACCTGCGCATCCGCGGCAAGGTCGTCGGCCGGCCCAAGCAGCTGTACTCGGTGTATCAGAAGATGGTCATCCGCGGTCGCGAGTTCGACGACATCTACGACCTGATCGGGATCCGTGTCCTCGTCTCGTCCGTGCGCGACTGCTACGCCGTGCTCGGGGCCATCCACGCCCGCTGGACGCCGCTGCCCGGCCGGTTCAAGGACTACATCGCCACCCCGAAGTTCAACCTCTACCAATCGCTGCACACGACCGTGATCGGCCCGGCCGGTCGCACGGTCGAGATCCAGATCCGCACGCACGAGATGCACCACCAGGCGGAGTACGGCGTCGCCGCGCACTGGATGTACAAGGAGCGGATGAACGGCGGAGGCAAGGCCGAGGTCCGCGCCTCCGACACCGACATGGCGTGGCTCGCGCACATCTCCGACTGGCAGGCCGAGACCGCAGACCCCGGGGAGTTCCTCGACTCCCTGCGGTTCGAGATCGGCGCCAAGGAGGTCTACGTCTTCACTCCGAAGGGGCGCGTGATCGGTCTCCCAGCCGGCGCCACCCCGGTGGACTTCGCCTACGCCGTGCACACCGAGATCGGGCACCGCACCATGGGCGCCAAGGTCAACGGACGCCTGGTGCCGCTGGAGTCGGAGCTGAAGAGCGGCGACGTCGTGGAGGTCTTCACCTCCAAGAATCCGGACGCGGGGCCGAGCCAGGACTGGCTCGGGTTCGTCAAGAGCACCCGTGCCAGGAACAAGATCCGCGGCTGGTTCACGAAGGAGCGCCGCGAAGAGGCCATCGAGCAGGGCAAGGAGGCGATCGCCCGCGCGATGCGCCGGCAGAACCTCCCGCTGCAGCGTCTGATGAGCCAGGACTCGTTCACCGAGGTCGCTCACCAGATGCACTACGAGGACGTCTCGGGTCTCTATGCCGCTGTCGGCGAGGGCCACGTCTCTACCCAGTCGGTGCTGGAGAAGGTCACCGCGCTCGTCGCCACCGACGAGCCGACCACCGGGGCGATCGACCTTCCGGGAAGCGTCCAGACGCGAGAGTCGCGGGGCGGCGACTCCGGTGTGCTGGTGCGCGGCGCGAACGACATCCTCGTCAAGCTCGCGAAGTGCTGCACTCCGGTGCCCGGTGATCCCATCGTCGGCTTCGTCACCCGGGGGAGCGGTGTCTCCGTGCACCGGGCGGACTGCGTGAACGTGAAGGCTCTCAGCGGCGAGCAGGACCGCTTCGTCGAGGTCTCCTGGGCGCCGACGAAGAAGAGCGTGTTCCGTGTGCAGATCCAGGTGGAGGCCCTGGACCGCTCCGGCCTCCTCTCGGACGTCACGCGGGTGCTCAGCGAGCATCACGTGAACATCCTGTCGGCGACCGTGTCGACGACGGATGAGCGCCTGGCACTCAGTCGGTTCGTGTTCGAGATGGGTGACGCCGTGCACCTGGACCGCGTCCTGAACGCGGTGCGCCGGATCGACGCCGTCTACGACGTGTACCGCGTCACGTCCTCCTGACGAGCCGCTCCAACGCCGCGACACCACTGACGCTGCCGGGCACTCGGTGCCGGGCCCGGAGGTCGGCGATGGCGCCGTCGAGCGCGGTCGGGTCGACCTGGGCGAGGGCCTGCATCCACGGGAGCACACGGGGATCGCGGTGCAGCGCCGTGGCGAGGTCGCCCATCGTGCGCACCGGCGACGTCACGAAGATCCCGCCGAGGCGGGCCAGGTCCGCCGCGGGGACCAAGGTGTCGTGGAACGACACTCTGGTCTGCACCCGCGGGCGCACCCGGCGCTCCACGCAGCGTCGCACGTGGTGGATCGACGGCGGGGCATCGCGGGCGCCGTGGATCCAGGCGGCACTGGGCCCGCAGGCCGCTGCGCCCTCCTGGACGAGCGCGGCGATGCTCTGCGCCCGCACATCGGGGGACTCCGGCAGATCAGCCGGGATGTAGGCGTCACCGACCTCGACGACATGGCCGTCGATCCGGGCGGCACTGAGCTCGCCCACGCTCAGGCGCGCGCCGGGCAGATACAGCAGAGCGGGGTGCATGCCGCCAGTGTGGCGTGATGCACCCCGCTCATGCGGAGATCAGTGAACCTGTGGAGAGCTCAGCCGCCGAGGGCGTTGAGCCAGGCGCGACGGGCCTCGAGGGCGTCCGCTGCCTCCTTGGCGGCCTTGCTGTCCCCAGCCTTCTCGGCGGCGGCCAGTTCGGACTCGAGCTTCTCGATGGCCTCGTGGAGCTGCGAGCTCATGTCGTTCGCCCGCGCCTTGGTCTCGGGGTTGTTCTTCTTCCAGTCGACGTCCTCGCGCGCCTTGAGTGCCTGCTCGATGACGCGGAGCTTGTCGTCGAGTGCGCGCTCCTTGTCGCGCGGGAAGATGCGTCCGACCTCGTCCCACTCGCGCTGGATACGCGTGAGCAGGGCGCGGGCGCGCTTGATGTTCGGCTCGTCGGCGACCGCCTTCGCCTGCTCGAGCAGCGCCTGCCGGGCCTCGATCTTCGGAGCCGAGTCGGCCTCCTCCGCAGCGGCCTGCTCGGCACGGGCGGCGTAGAGAGCGTCTCCGGCGGCCTTGAACCGCGCCCACAGGGCGTCGTCGGCCTTGCGTCCGGCGCGACCGGCCGTCTTCCACTCGTCCAGGAGGGAGCGGTAGGCGGGGATGCCGTCGACCCCGCGCGGGGCCAGGGCCTCGGCGCGCTCGACCAGTCGGGACTTCGCGTCGCGCGCCGCCTTGTGCGCATCGTCGAGCTCGGAGTAGAACGCCCGGCGGTGCTTGTCGACGACGGCCCTGGCATCGCGGAACCGCTTCCAGAGCTGCTGCGAGACGCCCTTCGACAGGCGCGGACCGTTCTGCTGCTGCGCCTGCCAGGACTCGAACAGCTCGTTGAGCTCGGCGGTCACCTGCTTCCACTGGACCTTGCTCAGGTCGCGGGCGGCGATGGCTTCGGCACGCTCGACGAGGGCGGTGCGCTCGGCGACGGCCTGCTCGACGAGCTCCTTCGCCTGCTGCGCCTCCTGAGCGGTGGCCTCGGACAGCGACGCGGTCAGTGCGGTGAGGCGGTCGCGGAGGCCGGCGAGGTCGCCGACGGCCGCGGCATCCGTAGCTTCGTCGATGAGGTGGGCGGCCTGCTTGGACAGGTCGCTCGCCGAGGCGCCGCCGGCCTGGTGACGCTGCTCGAGGGCGACGACCTTGAAGGCGATGTCGTCGTACTTGCGGACGAAGTAGGCCAGGGCCTCGTCGGGAGTGCCGTCCGGGTACTGACCGACGACGCGCCAGGACTCGCCCTCGCGCACCTCGACAGTGCCGTCTTCGGAGACCCGGCCCCATTCGCCGGCGGAGGAGACCGGGGTCGGCTTCGCCGCGGCCGGCGCGACGGCGGCCGGTGTCGGCGCCTTTCGCGGCAGCGGCACGGCGGGCGGGGTGGGAACGGGCGGGGTCGGCTTCGCGGGCTCGTTGGCAGACACGGTGATTCTCCTTGCGCGGTCACGCCGCGGGAGGCGGAAAGGACGAGGCTCAGCCTAGTACGCCCTCTTCGATCCGCGAGACCCCGTCTTCCCGCCGAGACCCCGTGCTTCGTGCGCGAACGAGGCGGGGTCTCGACGGCGACCCGGGGTCTCGACAAAGTGGGACGTTACCGTTTCGTGAGCAGAACGTTCGACGCAGGAAACACTCCGCGTCATCTCCGGGTAACACGGCGCTCCTATCGTCGCGACCACGACAGTCCCCAGGTCGACAGGAGTTCCATGGACGACAACGCAGCGCGCACAGCGGAGATCGTCGTCGTGGGGGCGGGCGTTGCGGCGCACCGCTTCGTCGCGCGGATGCTGGAGGATCCGGAGCGGGACGTGCGGATCACGGTGTTCGGAGACGAGGGGCGGCTGCCTTATGACCGCTCCGGGCTGGCGCGGGTGGTCGCGGGCGACGCGGCATCGGGCATCGATCTCGACCGGGCGCCGTTCCGCGACGATCGGGTGCGGTTGATCGACGACGACCGGGTGCTGCGTATCGACAGGGCGGGACGCCGCGTGCGGACCCGTTCGCGCCGCTGGTACGACTACGACGCGCTCGTCCTGGCGACCGGGACCCACGCGCGCCCGCTCGAGGTGCCAGGCATCCGCGCTCGTGGGGCCTTCACCTTCCGCGCGATGGAAGACGCACAGACCCTGCGCGCGTTCCTGGCCATCCGCAGGACGGAGCTGCCACGTGCCCTCCGAGCGGTGGTGCTCGGCGGAGACGAGTCCGGGGTCGACGTTGCGCTCGCTCTGGACGAGGCCGGAGTGCAGACGACCCTCGTCGCCACCGCGGATCGGCTGCTTCCCTCCGTGCTGTCGGCGCCCGCCGCGGCGGCGCTGCGGCGGGTCGTGGAGGCACGCGGGATCACCGTGCGGACCCGGACGCGGCTGACGCGCGTCGATCCCGACGAGGCCGGTGCCGTCACCGCGGTCGAGTTCCAGGACGGGACGTTCGTCCGGGCGGACCTCGTCGTGACGACCGGTGCACGGGCCAGAGACGAACTCGCGCGCAACGCCGGTCTCCCGGTGCGCCAGGGCGGAGGCGTGATCGTGGATGCCGCCGGACAGACAGAGGACGAGCGGATCCTCGCCATCGGGGACGTCGCGGTGGGAGTCGGCCAGCTCGAGCGGGGCGTCGAAGCCGCATGCTCCTCCGCGGACCGTGCGGTCGCCGCCCTGTGCGGCGCTCCGCTCACGGACCGAGGACCGCGGCGCTGGTACGGACGGCCCGGTGGCATCGACCTCGCCGTCCTGCGGATCGACGACGTCCGTGGGTCGGCCTTCGCCGTCCCGCTGTCCGCCCTCGACGGACGCCGTTTCGGAGAGATCCTGCTCTCCGCAGATGCGCGTCAGGTGTACGGAGCGACGACGATCGGCGAACAGGGTCAGGCATGGCTGGCGCGGTTCTCGCGCGATGACACCGATCGGCGCGCGGAGGTTCGCGTGCTTCTGGCTTCGGCAGCGTCCGACGACCGCGCGGACGAATGCGGCCACGGTCTCCTGACGCTCCCGCTGGACGCGCTGACTGTCGAGCTGGATCGCCGGGGGATCCGGACGTTCGCCGATGCCCTGGCCGCAGCGGGGGAGAGCCGTGACTGCGGGCCCTGCCTCCGCCGTCTGGCGGTTGCGCTGCTGCAGCGTGACCCCGCCCCTGCCGACACCCCCGACCGCCGACCGGGCGTCCGCCTCCGTGGTTCGGCCGCCGCTTCCGTCGTCGACGTCGAGGTCGAGGTCGGGAGGGAGATCGACGCTGCGCTCCTCCTCGTGATCGGCCGCCTGGCCCAGCGTCACGACGCCACGATCGGTCTCGGCGAGGCGACGATCACCGTCGGGGGGATCCGGCGCGGCGACCTCCCGCGAGTGCTGGCGGGCCTCCGGGCCGCAGGCGCGGTGATCCGGACCTCGGAGCCGGAAGCCGGCGGGCGCCACCCGATGACGCCGCTGGTCGGACCCGCGGACGGGGGAACCCGCCGGCGTCGAGACCTGGACCGCAGCGGCACAGGGACGGCGGCGGGAGTGCGGTCCGCAGAGGGGGCGAGATGAGCGCGCCGACCCGCGTGGCCCCGGCACTCGTGGGTTCCCGCATCGCGGTCGCCGAGGTGGCACGGCCGGTGCGGCCCGAGCCCGTCGACGCCGACGCGCTCCTGCACGCCCTCACCGGCAGCGGGTCGGAGGTCGTGCGGATCGTGTCACTGCGGGACGATCAGGCGATCCCCGCCGGCACGAAGCGAACGGCGCACCGCATCGCGACCGGCCAGGTCGACGCTGTGCTGTTCCCCGCCGCCGAAGGCGTGCCAGGCCTCCTGGCGATCTTCGAGCGCCTCGGCATGCTCGATGTGGTGCGTGCTCGCGCGCGGGCTTCGCGGTTGCTCCTGGCGACCGCCGACCCCACAGCGACGGCTCAGCTGGCGGAGCTCGGACTGGCCGCGTCCACAGCGTGCGGGCCGACGGCGGAAGACCTCGCCCGCACGGTCATCGATCACTTCGCCCGCGCGGGGCGCGAACGGCGGACGGACGTCGGCGACGTGGCGGTACGCAGCGGGGGCATTCTCATCGACGGCGTGTTCGTCCCGCTCTCCCGCGGAGCCGTGAGCGTCATGGAAGCGCTGTTCGTGGCCGACGGGCGGGTGCTCAGCCGGACGGAGATCGGGCAGGTGCTCCCGGGCGGGCGGCGGAGTCCTCGAGCCGTCGAGGTCGCTGTGGCGCGGCTCCGCGAGGCCCTCGGCGACGTCGACCTCGTGCAGACCGTGGTCAAGCGCGGCTATCGACTCGCGGTGCTCGACGACTGATCGTGCCGGATCGGTTCACTCCGAGGGAGTGGCGGGCGCGGTCGGAGCCTCCGTCGGGGTATCGGTCGGCGCCGGGGACGGTTCGATCGAGGAGGTGGGCGAGGGCGACGGCGTCGGTTCCGGAGCGGTCACCTGCGCATGCACGACCTGGCTGACGATCGCGCCCACGACGATGAGGGCGCCGACGGTGATCGCGATGGCGTTGTCCCGGGTCCGTCGGCGGATCTGGTCCTGGTGCCAGCGGGTGCGAGCGGTGTGCAGCCGAGCGCGCTCCGCCTCGGTGCGTGTCTGCGCCTTCTTGGAACCGCGTGCGGCCATGCCCTGCTTCTCCCGTCCGACGCCGGTCCACGACGTCGCCTGAGAGCCTACCGGGGCGCCGGCCTCGCCTCGTGTCCCCGGCCGCCGTTAGCCTGGAGGAATGTCCTCTCCCTCCGCCCTGCTCTCCGGGCAGACACCGCTCGCCGTGCGCATGCGTCCGGTGTCGCTGGACGAGGTCGCGGGACAGCGCCACCTGCTGCGGGCCGGGTCGCCCATCGTCGCCCTCGCCGATCCGGAGGCCAGCTCGCCCGGTGCGGTGTCTATCATCCTCTGGGGCCCGCCCGGCACCGGGAAGACCACGCTCGCCCAGGCCATCGCCCGGTCCTCCGGCCGCCGGTTCGTCGAGCTCTCGGCCATCACCGCCGGCGTGAAGGACGTGCGGGAGGTCATGCAGGAGGCGATCACGCAGCGCGACCTCTACGGGCAGACGACGATCCTCTTCCTCGACGAGATCCACCGCTTCACCAAGGCCCAGCAGGACGCCCTGCTGCCCGGCGTGGAGAACGGCTGGGTCATCCTCATCGCCGCCACCACGGAGAACCCCTCGTTCTCGGTGATCTCGCCTCTGCTGTCCCGGTCGCTGCTGCTCACCCTGCAGCCGCTCACCGATGACGACATCGGCGTGCTCGTGGATCGGGCGGTGTCGGACGCCCGCGGACTCGGAGGCGCGGTCGCGCTCACCGACGAGGCGCGGTCGGCCCTCATCCGCCTCGCGTCGGGGGACGCCCGTCGCGCCCTCACGGGGCTGGAGGCCGCCGCCGCGGTGGCGCTCTCGCACGCGGCGACGGCCGACGACGACAGCGAGGACCAGGAGTCGACCGTCCCCGAGGTCACCGCCGACGATGTGGCGCAGGCCGTCGACAAGGCTCTGCTCCGCTACGACCGGCAGGGCGACGAGCACTATGACGTCATCAGCGCCTTCATCAAGTCGATCCGAGGCTCCGACCCGGACGCCGCGCTGCACTACCTCGCCCGCATGATCGAGGCGGGGGAGGACCCGCGGTTCATCGCCCGGCGGCTCGTCATCTCCGCGTCCGAGGACGTCGGGCTCGCCGACCCCCAGGCGCTCGGCATCGCCGTGGCCGCCGCCGACGCCGTGGCCTTCATCGGGATGCCGGAGGGACGCATCCCGCTCGCGGAGGCCACCGTGTACCTGGCCACGACCGCGAAGTCGAACGCGGCGTATGTCGGCATCGACGCGGCCATCGCCGACATCCGGGCCGGAGGGTTCGGGCGCGTGCCGCTGCACCTCCGCGACGCCCACTACCCGGGCGCCAAGCGCCTGGGCCACGGCCGCGGCTATCGCTACGCGCACGACAGCGAGTTCGGGATCGTGCCGCAGCAGTACCTGCCGGACGAGCTCGACGGACGCCACTACTACGAGCCGAAGAACCTGGGCGCGGAGCGCGACATCAGTGCACGGCTGGAGCGCATCCGCCGGATCCTCGGCGACCGGTGATCCGCGGGCCTCGGGTGTCTGCCGTCGTCTGTTAGACTTGAGCGGCTCGAAACCGTGTTTTCGGGCATCTCCTCGTTCACACCCCACCTCGACGGCACCCCGGCGTGCGCCCCGAGGAAGAACGCGGTGATACGTCCGTCGGACGTGAAATCCACGTCCACGTCATCGGAAGGATAACTTCGTGGTCACGAAGTCCCAGGACCGCCGCAAGGTGCGTCTCAGCCGCGCCCTCGGCGTGGCACTCACCCCCAAGGCCGCCCGCTACCTCGAGAAGCGTCCCTACGCTCCGGGCGAGCACGGCCGCACCAAGCGCAAGGCCGACAGCGACTACGCCGTCCGTCTGCGTGAGAAGCAGCGTCTGCGCGAGCAGTACGGCATCCGCGAGAAGCAGCTGCGTATCGCGTTCAACGAGGCCCGTCGCCAGGACGGTCTGACCGGTGAGAACCTCGTCGAGCTCCTCGAGATGCGTCTCGACGCGCTCGTGGTCCGTTCGGGCTTCGCCCGCACCACGGCGCAGGCTCGCCAGCTCGTCGTGCACCGTCACATCCTCGTCGACGGCCAGCTCGTCGACCGCCCGTCGTTCCGCGTGAAGCCGGGTCAGCTCATCCACGTCAAGCCCAAGAGCGAGGGCCTCGAGCCCTTCCAGGTGGCAGCCGCCGGCGGTCACGCCGAGGTCCTGCCCGCCGTTCCGGGTTACCTCGAGGTCGAGCTCGACAAGCTCCAGGCCCGCCTGGTCCGTCGTCCGAAGCGCGCCGAGGTCCCCGTGACCTGTGAAGTGCAGCTCGTCGTCGAGTACTACGCGGCTCGCTGATCCAGCGGAAGAGCATCAGGCAGGAGGCGTCGGGGTTCCCGACGCCTCCTGTCGTTTCCGCCTACGATGGAGAGACCGCGCCTTCGCGGCTCTAGGGCAAGGATGACGACATGAAGAATGTGCTGTGGTTCCTGATCGGCGTGATCGGCGGCTTCGTCGCGGCTCACTTCATGAACAAGGACCGGCGGGGCCACGACATCCTGGTCGACGTCGACGCCCGCCTCAACGGCCTCGCCGCGATCCTCAGCGACGCGTATCGCGCGCAGGAGGCTCGGTTGACCGAGCCGGGCGAGAACTGACCCCCCGCATCTGCGCCTCGGCGCGCCCCCTCACGCAAGGACATCCGGCACTCCTATGAAAACTGCGGAAATCGCGCAGCGCTACCTCTCCTACTTCGAGAAGAACGACCACCTCATCGTCCCCTCGGCATCCCTGGTCAGCGACGACCCCTCGCTGCTGTTCACGGTCGCCGGCATGGTCCCGATGATCCCGTACCTCACGGGCGTGGTCCCGGCGCCGCATCCGCGCATCGCCGACCTGCAGAAGTGCATCCGGACCAACGACATCGAGGAGGTCGGGCGCACCGCGCGTCACGGCACGTTCTTCCAGATGCTCGGCAACTGGTCGTTCGGCGACTACTTCAAGGAAGGCGCGATCCGCTACGCCTGGGAGCTGCTCACGAGCTCGGAGGCCGACGGCGGCCTCGGCTTCGACGAGAAGGATCTCTGGGTCACCGTGTACGAGACCGACGACGAGGCCGAGGCGATCTGGCGCGACATCATCGGACTCAAGCCGGAGCGCATCCAGCGCCTCGGCCGCGCGGACAACTACTGGAACACCGGCCAGCCCGGTCCCGGCGGCCCTGACTCCGAGATCTTCTTCGACCGTGGCCCGGCCTACGGCAAGGACGGCGGCCCCGCTGCCGACGACTCGCGGTTCCTGGAGATCTGGAACCTCGTGTTCATGCAGGACTTCATCGAGAACATCCGCGGCAAGACCGAGTTCGACATCGTCGGCGAGCTGCCGATGAAGAACATCGACACCGGCATGGGGCTGGAGCGCGTCGCCTTCCTCAAGCAGGGCGTCGAGAACATGTACGAGACCGACCAGGTGCGGCCGGTGCTCGACCGCGCCGTCGAGCTCTCGGGCCGTCGCTACGGCGCCGTGCACGAGGACGACGTCCGTTTCCGCGTGATCGCGGACCACGTGCGCTCCTCGCTCATGCTGCTCTCCGACGGCGTCCGTCCGTCGAACGAGGGCCGCGGCTACATCCTGCGACGCCTCATGCGCCGCACCGTGCGGGCCATGCGCCTCCTCGGTGTCGACGACCCCGCGTTCCCCGAGCTGTTCGCCGCCTCACGCGACGCGATGAAGTCGGCGTACCCGGAGCTGGAGCGCGACTGGTCCGTGCTCTCCTCGGCGGCCTTCGCCGAAGAGGAGACCTTCCGGCGCACCCTGGCGCAGGGATCGACCATCCTCGACCTCGCGCTCGACGAGACGAAGAAGGGCGGCGGGAAGACCCTCAGCGGTTCCGAGGCGTTCCTGCTGCACGACACCTACGGCTTCCCGATCGACCTCACCCTGGAGGTCGCCGAAGAGGCCGGGCTGGACGTGGACCGTGCCGCGTTCGACTCCCTCATGCAGGAGCAGCGTCAGCGCGCGAAGGACGACGCCCGCAACCGCAAGCGCCAGCTCGCGGATGTCTCGGTGTACCGCGACCTGCGCGCGCTGGGCGAGACGGGCTTCGACGGCTACACGGCCCTCGAGGTGGAGTCCCGCGTGCTCGGCCTGCTCGTCGACGGTGCGCCGGTGCGCAGCGCCGCCGAGGGCCAGATCGCCGAGGTCGTGCTCGCCGAGACGACGCTGTACGCCGAGTCCGGCGGCCAGGTCGCGGACAAGGGCACCATCGTGGGCCCCGGCTACGAGCTCGAGGTGCTCGACGTGCAGCGTCCGGTCCCCGGGCTGATCAGCCACACGGTGGAGGTCTCCCGCGGCACGGTCGCGGTCGATGACATCGCGACGACGATCGTCGACGCCGCCAATCGGCGCGCCGCCCGTCAGGCGCACTCCGCCACCCACCTCGTGCATGCCGCCCTCCGGGACACGCTCGGCCCGACCGCCACGCAGTCGGGCTCGCTCAACCGCGCCGGCTACATGCGGTTCGACTTCGCCTGGTCGCAGGCACTGTCGACGGACACCCGCACGGAGATCGAGGAGATCACGAACCGCGCCGTGCAGGACGCCCTCGAGGTGACCACCCGCATCGTGACGCTCGACGAGGCCAAGGAAGCGGGCGCCATGGCGCTCTTCGGCGAGAAGTACGGCGACGTCGTGCGGATGGTCGACATCGGCGGCCCGTGGTCGCGCGAGCTCTGCGCCGGCACGCACGTGTCGACCAGTGCGGAGATCGGTCTGGTCAGCGTGGTGGGGGAGTCGTCGGTCGGCGCCTCCAACCGCCGGATCGAGGCTCTCGTCGGCGCGGATGCGTTCCGGGAGCTCGCGGCAGAGCGCGCTCTCGTCTCGCAGCTCACCGCCTCCCTGAAGACCCCGCGCGAGCAGCTCCCGGAGCGGATCGCCGATCTCGCCGCGAGCCTCAAGGCCGCGGAGAAGCGCATCGCGCAGTTCGAGGCGAAGGAGCGAGCGGGACGCATCCCCGCCATCGCCGAGGCCGCGACGCGCGTCGGGGACTTCCGCCTGGCGGCACAGACGCTGGGTGACGTGGCCTCGGCGGACGATGTCCGCGAGCTCGTCAACGGCGTGCGCGACCGGCTCGGCTCCGACCCCGCGGTCGTCGCGCTCGGGGCGGTCGTCAACGGTCGCCCTGTCGTCGTCGTCGCCACGAACGAGGCCGCGCGCGGTGCCGGTGCGAAGGCGGGTGCGCTCGCGAAGCGCGCCGCCGGTGTGCTCGGCGGAGGCGGCGGTGGGCGCGACGACGTCGCCCAGGGCGGCGGTACCGACGCAGCGGCGCTGCCCGCCGCGCTCGAGGCCGTCTCCCAGGAGCTGCGGGGCGCGTGAGCGGTTATCGCCGCGGGGTCCGGCTCGGCATCGATGTCGGCCGGGCCCGCGTGGGCGTGGCCCGGTCCGATCCGGACGGCATGCTGGCCGTCCCCGTCGAGACCGTGCCGCGCGACGAGCACTCGCTGACGCGCATCGCGGAGCTGGCTGCGGAGTACGAGCCGCTGGAGATCGTGGTCGGACTTCCGGTGAACATGCAGGGCGCGGACACGCCGTCGACGGTCGATGCGCGGGTGTTCGCGGCCGCACTCCAGGGGCGCAGCGGCGTGCCGGTCCGCCTCGTGGACGAGCGTCTGAGCACCGTCTCCGCGCATGCGGCGTTGCGGAGTTCTGGGCGATCACAGAAGAACTCTCGTAGCATTGTGGATCAGGTCGCCGCCGTGGTGCTGCTGCAGCAGGCGATCGACACGGAGAAGAGCACCGGAAACCCGGCCGGTGCCCCGGTCCCCGTTGACGAGGAGCCCGCCTGAACATGTCCGAACGCGAGAGCCGTGCGCCCGAGCACGAGCAGAGCACCCGGTTGGGGGATCTGTTCGAGAACCTCCCCGCTCCGTCCCCGCAGGTCCCGACCGCCGCGGATGACACGCCGGCACCCGGATCCCGCCGCGCGGCGAGGGAGGCCGCGGCCCGCGAGCAGGAGGCCCCGCCCGCTCCGGACCCCGGTGTCGCACCCGCTGCCGATGTGCCCGCCCGCCCGGTCTCGGCGTCGGCGGCGACCACTGCGGAGACACCGGGGAACGACCACCGGCCGGCGGTGCCCGGCGCGGATCCCGAACCGGTCGCGACACGCGCGATGCCCGTCGCCGCGACGAGCGCGGATGAGACCCCCGCTCCGGGGCCGCGCCGGTCGACCGGCACCGAAGACCCCGCACCCGCGCTGGGCGGCGGGCTCGACGAGATCTTCGCCGCCCAGGACGACGGCCGCGATCACGGTGCGCCGACCAAGAAGAAGCGCCGCAAGGGCTGCCTCGTCGCCCTGATCATCGTCCTGGTGATCCTCGGCGGCATCGCCGCCGGCGGAGTCTGGGTCGCCAACACCTTCGGCGACCGCATCGCCGACGCCATGGGGTGGGGGGAGCCGAAGGACTGGGAGCCCGGTCAGGCGACCGGTGAGGTGTACGTCACGATCAAGCAGGGCGACACGGGCGGCCCCGTGTCGACGGCGCTGTACGAAGCCGGCGTCACGAAGACCGAGGACGTCTTCTACGACTACCTCATCGACGAGAACATCGCGGTGACCTTCTATCCCGGCGTCTACCGCCTGCAGAAGAAGATGACGGCGGAGGATGCCCTCGCCGCGCTCCGCAACGAGGAGAACAAGCTCGAGAACACCGTCTCCATGCCGGAGGGCGGGACGATCGAATCGGCCCTGCCGTCCATGGCCGAGACTCTCGGGATGCCGCTGGCCGACCTCGAGGCAGCCGTCGCCGATCCGTCCGCGTACGGGGTGGAGGCGCAGAGCCTGGAGGGGTGGCTGTTCCCCGCGGTGTACACGTTCGACCCCGAGGTCACCGCGACGCAGGTCATCCAGCGCATGGTCGACCGGACGCGCGAATCGCTCGCCGCCGCCGGCGTCCCGGACGAGGACGCGCAGCGGATCCTCACGATCGCCTCGATCATCCAGCGCGAAGGCCGCACGGACGACTTCGCCAAGGTGTCCCGCGTGATCCAGAACCGCCTCGACGACGACATGCTGCTCCAGATGGACTCGACGGCGCAGTACGGGTATGGCTCCCTGCACGAGGGCGTGGTCTCGAGCTCGGCCGAGGCTCTGGAAGACCCCAACGAGTGGAACACCTACGTGAACAAGGGGCTTCCGGCCACGCCGATCGCGAGCCCGAACGATGCCGCGATCGATGCCGCGATGCACCCCGCGGACGGGCCGTGGATCTACTTCGTCACCGTCAACCTCGAGACCGGCGAGACGCAGTTCTCGGAGACTCTCGCGGAGCACGAGCAGGGCGTGGAGAAGTGGCGGGACTGGTGCCGCGCGAACCCCGACGCCGGTTGCTGACGCGGTGAACCGGAGACGGCTGGCGGTCTGGGGCGACCCGATCGGGCACTCACGGTCGCCGGAGCTGCACGCCGCAGCCTACGCGGTGCTCGGGCTGGACTGGGAGTACGGGCGCCGCCAGGTCGGCGCGGAGGGCTTCGCGGACGCGGTCGAGGCGCTCGACGACACCTGGCGCGGCCTGTCCCTGACGATGCCGCTCAAGGAAGAGGCCTACCGATACGCCGCCAGCCGGGATGCCCACGCGGAGCTGACCGGCGCGGTCAACACGCTCCTGTTCTCGGAGACCCCGGCAGGATTCAACACCGACGTCGGCGGGATCGTCGATGCGCTCGGGGACGCCGGCATCCGCGAGATCGGGACGGCGCGGATCCTGGGCGCCGGAGCCACGGCGGCCTCGGCCCTCGTCGCTCTCGCCGACCTCGGGGCGACACGGGTCGAGGTCGCCGCCCGTCGGCCGGAACGCGCCGCGGGGCTCGTCCGGATCGGGGAGCGACGCGGCGTCGTGGTCACCCCACGATCGCTCGACGAGGCGGACGGCGCCGTCGACCTCACGGTGGCGACGCTGCCCTCCGGTACAACGTTGCCGCCGGAGAGTGCCGCCCGCCTGGCCGAGACCGGCGGCACGCTGTTCGACGCCGCCTACGCGCCCTGGCCGTCCACCCTGGCGGCGGCATGGGGCGCAGCGCCGGCGGTCTCCGGACTCGGAATGCTGCTGCATCAGGCGGTCCGGCAGATCCGGATCTTCCTGCACGGCGACCCGGTTTCGCCGCTGCCGGACGAGGACGCGGTCCTCGCCGCGATGCGCGCCACCCTCTGAGCGCCGCCCGACGAAACGCGGCACGGCGCGGGGGAAACGCATGGGAGACTAGAGCACATGCTCCGCGTGCTCACGGCCGGCGAATCGCACGGCCCAGAACTCATCGCCGTCATGGAGGGTCTGCCCTCCGGCGTCCCGGTGTCGTCCGAGGCCATCCAGGCCGACCTCGCCCGCCGCAAGCTCGGCTATGGACGCGGCTCCCGGATGAAGTTCGAACAGGACGAGCTCACCATCTCCGGCGGTGTCCGGCACGGGAAGACGCTGGGCAGCCCCATCGCCCTGCGCATCGGCAACACCGAGTGGCCGAAGTGGATCGAGGTCATGAACCCGGAGCCCGTGGAGCTCACCGACCGCTCGCGCGGTCGTGGCGCGCCGCTGACCCGGCCGCGTCCGGGCCACGCCGACCTCGTGGGCATGCAGAAGTACGACTTCGACGAGGCCCGTCCGATCCTCGAGCGTGCGAGCGCCCGGGAGACCGCCGCCCGCGTGGCGCTCGGCGCCGTCGCCCGCTCCTTCCTCGGCGAGCTCGGCATCCGGCTCGTCAGCCACACGCTCTCCATCGGCCCGGTGCGCGTGCCGGATGGCGCGGCGCTGCCGACCCCGGACGACGTCGACGCGCTGGACGCCGACCCGCTGCGGTGCTTCGACCCCGCGACGTCGGCACTCATGGTCGCGGAGGTGGACGACGCCAAGAAGGACGGCGACACGCTCGGCGGCATCGTCGAGGTCCTCGCGTACGGCCTGCCCCCGGGGCTCGGCTCCCACGTGCACTGGGATCGTCGTCTGGACGCCCGGCTGGCCCAGGCACTCATGAGCATCCAGGCGATCAAGGGCGTGGAGGTCGGCGACGGCTTCGAGACCACGCGCCGCCGCGGCTCCGCCGCCCACGACGAGCTCTTCGCCACCGCCGACGGCATCGCCCGCGGCACGGACCGCGCCGGCGGCACCGAGGGTGGCATGTCCACGGGGACCGTCCTGCGCGTGCGGGCGGGCATGAAGCCGATCGCGACCGTGCCGCACGCGCTGCGCACGATCGACATCGCGACCGGCGACCAGGCGACCGCGCACCACCAGCGTTCCGACGTCTGCGCCGTGCCCGCGGCGGGCGTCGTTGCGGAGGCCATGGTCGCCATCGAGCTGGCCCGCGCCGTGCTGGAGAAGTTCGGCGGCGACAGCATCCGTGAGACGCGCCGCAACCTGGAGGGATACCTCGACGGCATCCCCGCGGAGCTGCGCACGGCCCCCGCGTCCGAGGCGGCGCTCATCGCGCATGACGAACGAGGCTGAGCCGCTGACGCTGGTCCTCGTCGGACCGATGGCGGCAGGCAAGACCAGTGTCGGGCGACGGGTCGCGCGGCGTCTGGGGGTCGCCTTCATCGACACCGACAAGCGCATCGTCGCCGCGCACGGCCCGATCCCGGAGATCTTCGCCACGCACGGCGAGGCGCACTTCCGGGAGCTCGAGCGCGCGGCGGTCCGTGAGGCTATCGCCGAGGGCGGCGTGATCTCCCTCGGCGGCGGCGCGGTCACGGACCCGGAGACGCGCGCGCTGCTGCGTGCGCACCCCGTGGTCTTCCTCTCCGTGAGCGAGGCAGCGGTGGCCGACCGACTGCGCGGCGGGACGCGCCCGCTGCTGGCGGGCGAGGACCCGGTCGAGAAGTGGAAGCGCATCTTCGCGGAACGGCGAGGATGGTATGACGAGGTGGCGTCGACCACGTTCGACACCTCACGGCGTCCGATGCAGCGCATCGCGGACGAGATCGTGGCATGGAGGAGAGAACAGCGATGAGCACGACGACCATCAGCGTCACCGGGAGCGACGCCTACGACATCACGATCGGACGGGGGATCCTCGACCAGGTGTCCGCGGCTCTCGCGCCGGGCGTCCGCAAGATCCTCGTCGTGCACCCGCCGACCCTCGCGGCCCGCGCCGCCGAACTCCGCGACCGACTCCTCGCCGACACCGCCGATGGCCCGCGTGAGGTGCTGCTCGCCGAGATCCCGGATGCCGAGCAGGGCAAGCGCATCGAGGTGGCCGCGTTCTGCTGGCAGGTCATGGGTCAGGCGGACTTCACGCGCACGGACGCCGTCGTCGGCTACGGCGGGGGAGCGGTGACCGACCTCGCCGGCTTCGTCGCGGCGACCTGGCTGCGCGGCATCCAGATCGTTCAGGTGCCCACCACCGTGCTCGGCCTCGTGGACGCCGCCGTGGGCGGAAAGACCGGGGTCAACACCGCGGAGGGCAAGAACCTCGTCGGCGCCTTCTGGGCACCGCGCGCGGTGATCGGCGACCTCGACGAGCTGGGCAGCCTGAGCCCCAACGAGGCCACTGCGGGGTTCGCGGAGGTCGTCAAGGCCGGCTTCATCTGGGCACCGGAGATCCTCGACATCATCGAGGCCGATCCCGCGCGCGCGGTTGACACCACGACGGAGGAGTTCCGGCGGTCCGTCGAACTCGCGATCGACATGAAGGCGCAGGTCGTCTCGGACGACTTCCGCGAGGCCGGACAGCGCGAGATCCTGAACTACGGCCACACCCTCGGCCACGCGATCGAGCATGCCGAGCGGTATCGCTGGCGGCACGGGGCGGCCATCTCGATCGGCATGCTGTATGCCGCGGAGCTGTCCCGGCTGGCGGGGCGCCTCTCGGACGCCGCGGCGGAGCGCCACCGCACGATCCTCGAGTCGCTGGGCCTGCCCACCTCGTACCGTGCCGGAGCCTGGCCGCAGCTGCTCGCCACGATGCAGCGCGACAAGAAGAGCCGCGGCGGCATGCTCCGCTTCATCCTGCTGGACGACATCGCCAAGCCCACCGTGCTCCAGGCGCCGGACGAGTCGCTGCTCTTCGCCGCGTATCAGGAGATCGGCGCATGAGCATCGCCGTCCGGCGCATCACGCCGGAGGACTGGCGGGAGGTGAAGGCGCTGCGGCTGCAGGCCCTCGCCGACCCCGCCGCGCCGATGGCCTTCCTCGACACCGTCGAGCACGCCGCCGCACAGCCCGACCGCTTCTGGCAGGAGCGCGCGGCGAACGCCTCGGGTGACGCGGCCGCGGCGCAGTTCGTCGCGATCGCCGACGACGGCACCTGGACCGGGACGATCACGCTGCTCCCGCATCGCGAGCAGCATGACGCCGGCCTGGTCGTGGGGGTCTACGTGGCGGATGCGCACCGCGGTGCGGGCGTCATCGATGCGCTCCTCGACGCCGCGGCCGCCTGGGCACGTGATCGTGGGCTGCGTGCGCTCGTGCTCGAGGTGCACGTGGACAACTCCCGGGCGCAGGCCGTCTACCGTCGAGCCGGCTTCGTCCCTACCGGCGAGATCGAGACCTCGGGTTTCGGTCGGGAGTGGGTCATGCGCCGCGAACTGGCCGACACGGGGAGCGTGCCCGCATGACCGCTCCGCGTCGGCTGCTGCTCGTCAACGGCCCCAACCTGAACCTCCTCGGCACCCGCGAACCCGAGGTGTACGGCACGGCGACCCTCGCCGACGTCGAGCGGATCACCGCCCAGGCCGCCGCGGCGTTCGGGTTCGAGGTACGGGCGCTGCAGAGCAACCACGAGGGCGTGCTCATCGACGCGATCCACGACGCGCGGTCGGACTGCGCGGGCATCGTCATCAATCCGGGCGGCCTCACCCATACGTCGGTGGCCCTGCGCGACGCGCTCACCGGCGTCGCGTTGCCCTTCGCCGAGGTGCACATCTCCGACGTGTACGCCCGCGAGGAGTTCCGTCACCACTCGTACCTGCACGACGTCGCCGCGGTCCGTGTCGTCGGACACGGCGTCGACGGCTACCCGGAGGCCGTGCGGGAGCTCGTCGCGCACCTCTGACCAGGCGGGATCAGGGCAGGCCGACGAGCAGGACGCAGACGGTGATGCCCACGAGCGTCAGCAGAGCCATGGCGAGGAAGCAGCCGGCGAGCGCACGGAGCCGAGGACGCACAGGCGCCACGGTGAGGCGGATGACCACCATCGCCACCAGGCCCAGCACCAGGACGATCGCCGTGATGAGGCCAACCGTTCCCGCCGCCCCGCCGCTGCGGACGATCCCGATCAGGGGCACGAGGCTGACCGCGGTGAAGATCGCGGCGACGATGAGCCACACCGCCCCGGACGACGTCCGCAGTGCCGGCTGATTCGCCATCCTGGTCGGGTCGCGGTCGCGGTCGTTCTCACTCATGTCGATTCCTCCTGTCCCGCTCCAGGCTGCCCGGGGGCGGTCATCGTCGTCACGGGGCTTCCCCTCGCACCCAGGAGCGTCTATCGTGCCCACGCGGCGGCTGGCGCCGGGCATCCCGTAGAATCGACTGTCGGCCGACCCCGGCCCCCACGGACTCAGGAACGGAACTCCTCGCACATGGCATCCACCGCAGACATCAAGAACGGCGTCGTCCTCAGCATCGACGGGCAGCTCTGGAGCGTCATCGAGTTCCAGCACGTCAAGCCCGGCAAGGGCGGCGCGTTCGTCCGCACGAAGCTGAAGAACGTCGTCTCGGGCAAGACCGTGGACCGCACGTACAACGCCGGTGCGAAGATCGACATCGAGAACGTCGACCGTCGCGACTACACCTACCTCTACACCGACGGTGACGGGTTCGTGTTCATGGACCAGACCGACTTCGACCAGATCACGCTGCCGGCCGCCACGGTCGGCGACGCGAAGAACTTCCTGCTCGAGAACCAGCAGGTCACCATCGCCCTCAACAACGGCAACCCCCTCTACATCGACCTCCCGGCGTCGGTCATCCTCGAGGTGACCTACACCGAGCCCGGCCTGCAGGGCGACCGCTCGTCCGCCGGCACCAAGCCCGCGACGCTCGAGACCGGCTACGAGATCCAGGTCCCGCTGTTCCTGGAGACCGGCACCAAGGTCAAGGTCGACACCCGCACGGGCGAGTACCTCGGCCGCGAGAAGTAAGGCGTGAGCGCCCGCACGAAGGCGCGCAAGCGCGCGCTCGACATCCTGTTCTCCGCCGACGTCCGCGGCGACGACGTCGCGGTGGCCCTCGCCGCCGAGGCGAAGCGTGCCGCGAACGAGCCCGCGCGCGAGGCGTCGTGGCTGTACGCCCGCGAGATCGTCGACGGCATCATCGACCAGCGCGACGAGATCGATGAGCAGATCACGACGCACAGCCGTGACTGGAAGCTCGAGCGGATGCCCGCCGTCGACCGCGCCCTGCTGCGCATCGGCGCGTGGGAGATCCTCTACAACGACGAGGTGCCGACCGCGGTCGCGATCGACGAGGCGGTGGAGCTCGCGAAGGAGTTCTCCACCGATGAGTCGGGCGCGTTCGTGCACGGCGTGCTCGCCCGCGTCGCCCGCTCGGCCTGAGCGCCGCAGCGGCGGTGTCGGCGATGGCGGGCAGGATCATCCCATGATCCGCCCGCCCGTCTCCGCCTCGGGTGCCCCGGGAGACGGGGCGCGGGACTGGCGCGCGCTGTTCGAGGGCGGCGCCGCTCCGGCGGCGACGACCCCGCTGGCCCTCGGGTTCGAGCTGCGCGTCCGCGACGCCCGAGGAGCGAATCCGTGGGCGTCCCGGCCGCAGCGCACCGCGACTCCGCGTGATGTCGCGAAGGCGACCGGAGAGATCCTCCTCGGCATCCGTCCGCTGGAGCGGAGCGCGGCGACGGGGTCCTGGGTGCTCGGCTCCGCCACCTGGGACGCGGTCCGCCGCGCGCCGGACCAGTACGGTCGGGAGCAGTCGCGGTGGTTCGCCGATCTGCTGAGCATCGCGCGCGACGCGCTGCTCTCCGGCACGGCGGGGGACTGGCTCGTCGCCGACCTGATCGAGTCGCGGCTCCTCTGGGGGCATCTGCGGTCGGCGACCGACCTTGGCATCCCGCTCGTGGCGGCCCAGCGGTCGACGACGCTCGTCCTCGCTGACAGCGCAGAACTGGCGGCGACCGTGTCCCGTGACGACGACGGCGGCCTCGTCGTCCGTCCGGTCGTGACCCTGGACGGGCGCGAGACGCTGCCGGGCAGCATCCGCGCCCTCGGGCGCTCCGGCGTGTACGAGGTCGCGCAGAGCGGGTCGCGCCTGCAGGTGACGCTCGCGGAGCTTCCGCTCGCGGGGCCCGCGCCGTCGCTGCTCCGGGCCGGGATGCTCGTCGTCCCCGCAGCGGAGGAGGCGGCCTTCCTCCAGGACGCCTATCCGCTCCTCGCGCGTCGCCTCTCCGTCCGCGCGGTCGGCCGCGTCTCGCTGCCGGACCTCCCGCCGCCCCGTGCCGTGCTGCGGGTGGCGTTCCGTCGCGGCGACACCGTGGAGTACGCCGTCGAGTGGGACTATCGCGGCTTCGGGCGGGTGCCGTTCACGCCGGGTCCGGAGGCCGTGCGCGATCCGGAGGCCGAGGCCGGGGTGACGGAGCGGATCCGGAACGTCTGGCAGGAGCACGGTGTCGCGTTCGCCCCCGCGGGCGCGTTCCACGACGTGGAAGCCGCGGAGTTCATGACCCGCGTCGTCCCCGCCGTGGAGGCGGAGGGCGTCGAGGTGGAGGTGTCGGGCCGCCGCAAGACGTATCGCGAGCTCGCCGGGGAGCCGGAGATCACGGTCTCGACCGTGGAGAGCACCGACCCGGACTGGTTCGACCTCGGCGTCATCGTCCGCATCGACGGTCGGAACATCCCGTTCGAGCCGCTCTTCACCGCCCTGAGCGCGGGGAGACGGAAGCTCCTGCTCGTCGACGGCAGCTACTTCTCCCTGAACCACCCGGCGCTCGACCGTCTGCGTGACCTGCTCGACGAGGCCGGAGACCTCGACGAGTGGGAGACGGGCCCACGGATCAGTCGTCATCAGACGGATCTGTGGGAGGAGTTCGAGGATCTGGCGGACGAAGCCCTTCCCGCGGTGAGCTGGCGCGCCACGGCCGAGGGACTGCGCAGCGCCACTGCGGTGCCGTCGGTGCCGATCCCGCCGGGGCTCACCGCACACCTTCGGCCGTACCAGAAGGAGGGCCTCGACTGGCTCGCGTTCCTCTGGACGCACCGCCTCGGCGGCATCCTCGCCGATGACATGGGGCTCGGGAAGACCGTCCAGTTGCTCGCGCTCATCCTGCATGCCAGGGCGGCGGGGGAGGAGCGCCCCTTCCTCGTCGTGGTCCCGACGTCCGTGCTGGCCACGTGGCGCACCGAAGCCGCGCGATTCGCTCCCGGCCTCCGCGTGGTCACCCGGGACTCCACGGCCGGACCGTCGGCGAGTGTCGCGGCTCGCGAGGCCGACGTCGTGCTGACGACCTACGCCGTCGCCCGGCTCGATGAAGAGGGGTTCGCAGGCGTCACCTGGGCCGGATTGTTCCTCGACGAGGCCCAGTTCGTGAAGAATCCGGCGACGAAGCTGCACCGTGCCGTCGCCCGCTTCCCAGCCGACGTCACCATCGCGGTCACGGGCACGCCGCTGGAGAACAGCCTGGAGGAGCTCTGGGCGCTGCTGAAGCTCACGGCGCCCGGCCTGTTCGCCTCGGCGCGGAAGTTCCGCGAGCACTACATCCAGCCGATCGAGCAGGGGAAGGTCCCGGAGAACGCGGAGGGCGGACCCTACCGGCAGCGCCGCCTCGCGCAGCTTCGACGGCGCATCCGTCCCCTCGTGCTCCGCCGCACCAAGGAGCTCGTCGCCCCCGATCTTCCGCCGAAGCAGGAGCAGGTGCTGGAGGTCGAGCTGAGCGCGGGGCATCGCGAGCTCTACGAGACGGTGCTGCAACGCGAGCGGCAGAAGGTGCTCGGCCTGCTGGAGGATCTCGATCGGAACCGCTTCATCGTGTTCCGGTCGCTGACTCTGCTGCGCATGCTGAGCCTCGCTCCGGCGCTGATCGACCCGGCCGATGCGCGCCTCGGCTCCCGCAAGCTCGACGAGCTCCTGGAACGGATCGTCGAGCTGCAGGCGGAGGGGCACCGCGCGCTCGTGTTCAGCCAGTTCACGTCCTTCCTCGACATGGCGGCCGCGCGTCTGGACGCCGCCGGCATCCCGTACGCGCACCTCGACGGCTCGACGCGGCATCGCGAGCGGGTGGTCACGGACTTCGCGGAGGGGGAGCAGCCCGTCTTCCTCATCAGCCTGAAGGCCGGCGGATTCGGACTCACCCTGACCGAGGCCGACTACGTCTTCCTCCTCGACCCGTGGTGGAACCCCGCCGCCGAGGCGCAGGCCGTCGACCGCACGCACCGCATCGGCCAGCGCAGCCAGGTGTTCGTGTACCGCATGATCGCGACCGGCACGATCGAGGAGAAGGTCCTCGCGCTGCAACGCCGCAAGGCGCGGCTGTTCACGGCCGTGCTCGACGACGACGCGCTCTTCGCCCAGGCGCTCACCGCCGACGACATCCGCGGTCTCTTCGACGACTAGACCGTTTTCCCCGGCCCGTCCCGCCGGCTGCTCAGGGAGCCGTCGGTACAATCGAACGGTTCATCTTCGAGAGGAATGCAATGCGGATCACGGGACTCGGCCACGCCGGCATGTTCATCGAGACGGTGGGCGGCAACATCATCTGCGACCCGGTGCTCGGCCCGTCCTTCTTCGGGTCCTGGTTCCCGTTCCCGGACAACCGCGCGCTCGACTGGGAGCGGTACGGACGGGAAGCCGACTTCCTCTACATCTCGCACCGGCACCGCGACCACTTCGACCCGGCGCTGCTGGAGCGGTACATCCGCAAGGACATCGAGGTGCTCCTCCCGGAGTACCCGATCGACGACCTGGAGCAGGACATCCGGGCGCTCGGCTACACGAACATCACCTACGCGCCCGCCGGCGAGATCATCGAGCGCGGGGCGCTCAAGATGATGATCACCCCGCTGCGCGCTCCGAGCGACGGCCCGATCGGCGATTCGTCGCTCAGCGTGGACGACGGCACGGGGTCGATGCTGAACCAGAACGACTCGCACCCGCTCGATCTCGACAAGCTGCTGCACTTCGGGAAGCCCGACGCCTACTTCACCCAGGTCTCCGGAGCGATCTGGTGGCCCATGGTCTACGACCTGCCTCTGGACGCCAAGCAGAACTTCGCCCGTCTCAAGCGCGAGGCGCAGAACAAGCGGGCGATGTACTACATCGAGAAGGTCGACGCGCCGCACGTCTTCCCGATGGCAGGGCCGCCCATGTTCCTCCGCGACGACCTCTTCGACTTCAACGGGATGGGCCGCAACGGCGAGTCCATCTTCACGGACCAGAAGCAGTTCATCGCGCACATGAAGGAGCTGGCGCCGAAGTACGACGGGCAGCTCTTCGTCCCCGGCACGCTCGTCACGATCGACGGCGGTGCGGTGACCACCGAGCAGACGCTCTACACCGAGGCCGAGCTCGCCCACATCTTCGACGAGAAGTGGGAGTACCTGGAGGAGCAGCGCGCGACCCGCCAGCAGGAGATCCGCGACGAGGAGGCGTCTCGCGCCGAGACCATCCCGCCCGACGAGATGTTGGCGGCGATCAAGGAGTGGTGGGAGCCGCTGCTGAAGAAGTCGCGCACCATCCGCCTCGGTGTCGGCGGGCACGTCCGCTTCCGGATCGGGGAGCTGGACATGGTGGTCGACTTCCCGCGCGCCAAGGTCCGCGAGTACGCGGGCGAGGAGTGCGTGTACTGGTACACGATCCCGGCCGACCTCGTGTCGACGAACATCCGCGACCACGAGATCGACTGGTCGAACTCGATCTTCCTGTCGATGCAGTTCTCGGTCGGGCGCAGCGGCAAGTTCAACGAGTTCCTCACCACCTTCCTCAAGTGCCTCTCGGTCGACCGGATCGAGTACGTCGAGAACTGGTACCAGGAGCAGACCGACCAGACCGAGGATGCGGAGATCGGCGACTGGGTCGTCCAGCGCCGCTGCCCGCACCTTCGTGCCGACCTCACCAAGACGGGGAAGGTCGACGAGGACGGCATCCTGACGTGCAGCATGCACGACTGGAAGTGGGACCTGAAGACCGGGCGCTGCCTCTCCACGAGCGGCCACCCGATCCGTTCCTCGAAAATCGACGACGTGACGGATCCCGTGCTCCGCGAGGCGAGCTGACCGGGGGGACCATCGCGGGTCCGATAGACTGGGGGCACTAGCAACCTTTAACACCGTCCTGTGAGGCGGAGAAGGGAGCGGCTGATGAGTGTGCGCACTGTGCTGCACCAAGCCGACATCTCACGAGCGCTGACCCGGATCGCGCACGAGATCCTCGAGTCCAATCGCGGGGCCGACGGCCTCGTCCTGCTGGGCATCCCGACCCGCGGTGTCACGCTGGGTCACCGGCTCGCCGCCCTGATCAGCGAGATCGCCCAGGTCTCCGTCCCGGTCGGCTCCCTCGACGTGACGCTCTTCCGCGACGACCTCGCCAAGCACCCGACGCGGTCGCCGCAGCCGACGGAGATCCCCCCGGGCGGCATCGACGGGAAGACGGTCGTCCTCGTCGACGACGTCCTGTTCTCCGGCCGGAGCATCCGCGCCGCGCTCGACGCCCTGCAGTCGATCGGCCGTCCCGCCGTCGTGCGGCTCGCGATCCTCATCGACCGCGGACACCGGGAGCTTCCCATCCGCCCGGACTTCGTGGGCAAGAACATCCCCTCCGCGCGCACCGAGCGCGTCAACGTGCGCCTGTTCGAGAACGACGGCGCCGAGGAGGTGACGATCGGCGAATGAGGCACCTCCTCGACACCCGCACGCTCGACAGAGCCACCGCCCTGCGCATCCTCGACGTCGCCGAGGACATGGCTGACACGCAGTCCCGCGAAGTCAAGAAGCTCCCCACGCTCCGTGGCAAGACGGTCGTGAACCTCTTCTTCGAGGACTCCACGCGCACCCGCATCTCCTTCGAGGCCGCGGCGAAGCGCCTGTCCGCCGACGTCATCAACTTCGCCGCGAAGGGCTCCAGCGTCTCCAAGGGCGAGAGCCTGAAGGACACCGCGCAGACGCTCGAGGCCATCGGCGCCGACGCGGTCGTCGTGCGGCACCCCGGCTCCGGCGCCCCGCAGACCCTGGCCACGAGCGGCTGGATCTCCGCCGGGGTCGTGAACGCCGGCGACGGTACGCACGAGCATCCCACCCAGGCACTCCTCGACGCCTTCACCATCCGCAAGCGCCGGTTCGGAGTGGACAGCCGCGGACGCGATCTGTCCGGTCTCCGAGTGACGATCGTCGGCGACGTGCTGCACTCGCGGGTGGCGCGCTCCAACGTCTGGCTGCTCACGACGCTCGGCGCCGAGGTCACGCTCGTCTCGCCGCCGACCCTGGTTCCGCAGAACGTGTCCTTGTGGCCGGTCCGCGTGGTCTACGACCTGGACGAAGCCCTCGCGGAGGGGCCCGACGCCGTGATGATGCTGCGCATCCAGCTCGAGCGGATGAACGCGGCGTATTTCCCGACTGAGCGGGAGTATTCGCGCCGGTGGGGCCTGGACGCACGGCGCGTGGCGGCTCTGCCGGGCGGTAGCATTGTCCTGCACCCCGGACCCATGAACCGGGGACTGGAGATCTCCTCCGAAGCTGCCGATTCCCCCCGTTCGACGGTGCTGGAACAGGTGTCGAACGGGGTCTCCGTGCGCATGGCGGTGCTGTACCTGCTGCTGGCAGGGGAACGAGACGACGAACGAGGGGGAGACCTGTGAGCGAGACCCTCGTCATCACCGGTGCACAGCTGCTCGGCGCGACGAGCGCCGACATCATCATCGAGGACGGCGTGATCGCCGAGGTCGGGACGGGGCTCACCCGCACCGGCGCGCGCGTGATCGACGCCGCGGGCCTGGTCGCGCTGCCGGGTCTCGTCGATCTGCACACCCATCTGCGCGAACCCGGGTTCGAAGCCTCCGAGACGATCCTCACCGGCACCAGAGCGGCCGCCGCCGGCGGGTTCACCGCCGTGTTCGCGATGCCGAACACCTCCCCGGTCGCCGACACGGCGGGCGTGGTCGAGCAGGAGCTCGCCCTCGGCGAGGCGGCCGGTTACGCGACCGTGCAGCCGATCGGCGCCGTCACCGTGGGCCAGAAGGGCGAGCGCCTCGCGGAACTCGGCGCCATGGCCACCTCGCGTGCCCAGGTGCGGGTCTTCAGCGACGACGGCTTCTGCGTCTGGGACCCGCTGATCATGCGCCGGGCTCTGGAGTACGTGAAGTCCTTCGACGGCGTCATCGCCCAGCATGCGCAGGACCCGCGGCTCACCGAGGGCGCCCAGATGAACGAGGGCACCGTCTCGGCCGAGCTCGGGCTGGCCGGGTGGCCGGCGGTCGCCGAGGAATCGATCATCGCCCGTGACGTGCTCCTCGCCGAGCACGTCGGCTCGCGGCTGCACGTGTGTCATCTCTCGACGGCCGGCTCGGTCGACATCATCCGCTGGGCCAAGAAGCGAGGCGTCGACGTCACGGCGGAGGTCACGCCGCACCACCTGCTGCTCACCGACGAACTCGTCCGCGGCTACGACGCGCGGTTCAAGGTCAACCCGCCGCTGCGCCGCGAGGAGGACGTCCTCGCGGTTCGGGAGGGTCTCGCCGACGGCACGATCGACATCGTCGCGACCGACCACGCACCGCACCCCAGCGAGCACAAGGCGTGCGAGTGGCAGGCCGCCGCGAACGGCATGGTCGGTCTGGAGAGCGCCCTGCGCGTCGTGCACCAGTCGATGGTGCAGACCGGTCTGCTCGGCTGGGCCGACGTCGCCCGCGTCATGAGCTCGACGCCCGCCCGCATCGGCCGGCTCTCCGGCCACGGCACGCCGCTCGCAGCCGGGCAGCCCGCGCACATCACGCTGTACGACCCCGCGGTCGACGGTGTGTTCACCGCCGCGGACCTGCACGGGCGCAGCGTGAACTCGCCCTACCTGGGCCGCGCACTGCCCGGGCGCGTGGAGTACACGGTGCACGGCGGCGTCCTCACGGTCGACGGCGGCACCGTCGTCGAGGAGCTCGGCGCATGAGCGCACGGGACCTCGCGGTCGCGATCATCATCGCCGTCGCGCTGCTCATCCTGCTGTCGATGCTGTTCGCCTGGCGACGACGAGTGCGGCGCGATGCCGCGTACACGGCCCCGCTCGGGGTGCCGGAGCACGCGGAGGTGACGCGCCGCGACGAGGTGCTCTACGTGTCCACCACTCGGCACGAGCAGCCCCTCGAACGGCTCGCGATCACCCCGCTGGCGTTCCGTGCACGCGGCGAGCTGGCCGTGACCGACCGCGGCATCGCGCTGGCCCTGGACGGTGCCCCCACCGTCTTCCTCGCCGCCGACCGCCTGGTCTCCGTCGACCGCGCGACCGTCACCATCGATCGCGTCGTGGAGCCCGGCGGGCTCGTGCGCATCGCGTGGCACGTCGACGACGCGACCGTCGTCGACAGCTATGTGCGCCTCACCGGCGGCGACCTCCCGACCCTCATCTCCGACCTGCAGCGGCTCATCCCCGCCGCCCCTGACACAGGAGCCACGTCATGACCCTCTCGACTTCCTCCCCGCAGGCCTCCGCGGCCCGCCTCCCCGATCCCGCCGTCCTCGTGCTCGAGGACGGCACCCGACACCGCGGACGCGCCTACGGCGCGCGCGGACGCACCCTCGGCGAGGTCGTGTTCGCCACCGGCATGTCGGGATACCAGGAGACCATCACCGACCCGTCCTACGCCGGACAGATCGTCCTGCAGACGGCCCCGCACATCGGCAACACCGGCATGAACGACGAGGACACCGAATCCCGCCGCATCTGGGTCGCCGGCTACATCGTGCGCGACCCCTCGCGCGTCGTCTCGAACTGGCGTGCGACCGCGTCCCTCGACGAGGTCCTCGTCGAGGACGGCATCGTCGGCATCAGTGGCATCGACACGCGTGCGGTCACCCGTCACATCCGCTCCGCCGGCTCCATGCGCGGCGGCATCTTCTCGGGTGCGGACGCGGAGCTCGACCCGGAGGAGCAGCTGCGCATCGTCCGCGAGGCTCCGGAGATGACCGGCCTCAACCTCTCTGCCCAGGTGTCCGTCGAGAACGCGACCGTGACCCCGGCGGTGGGGGAGCGCATCGGCAACCTCGCCGTGCTCGACCTGGGTGTGAAGCAGGCCACGATCGACAACCTCGCCGCCCGCGGCTTCGACGTGCACGTCCTCCCGCAGGACGTGAGCATCGACGAGATCCGGGCGATCGAGCCTGTCGCCGTCTTCTACTCGAACGGCCCCGGGGACCCCGCGGCGTCGGGCGACCACGTCGAACTGCTGCGCGCGGTCCTCGACGACGGGCTGCCCTTCTTCGGTATCTGCTTCGGCAACCAGCTCCTCGGCCGCGCCCTGGGTCTCGGCACGTACAAGCTGCCGTTCGGCCACCGCGGCATCAACCAGCCGGTGCTGGACAAGCAGACGGGCAAGGTGGAGATCACCGCGCACAACCACGGCTTCGCCGTCGAGGCGCCCCTGGAGGGCTCGTTCGACAGCCCGCACGGCTACGGCAAGGTCGAGGTCAGCCACGTCGGCCTCAACGACAACGTCGTGGAGGGCCTGCGCGCCCTCGACATCCCCGCCTTCTCGGTGCAGTACCACCCCGAGGCCGCGGCGGGACCGCACGACGCCAACTACCTCTTCGACCGCTTCCGCGACATGGTCATCGCGACCCTTCGACCCGCTCAGGGACCCACCCAGGGAGATGCAAAGTAATGCCCAAGCGCGACGACATCCACTCCGTCCTCGTCATCGGCTCCGGCCCGATCGTCATCGGCCAGGCCTGCGAGTTCGACTACTCCGGCACCCAGGCGTGCCGCGTCCTCCGCGAGGAGGGCGTCCGGGTCATCCTCGTCAACTCGAACCCGGCGACGATCATGACCGACCCCGACTTCGCCGACGCGACGTACATCGAGCCGATCACCCCCGCGGTGATCGAGACGATCATCGCGAAGGAGAAGCCCGACGCGATCCTGCCGACGCTCGGCGGTCAGACGGCGCTGAACGCCGCGATGGCGCTGCACGAGCAGGGCATCCTCGAGAAGTACGACGTCGAGCTCATCGGCGCGAAGGTGGACGCCATCAAGAAGGGCGAGGACCGTCAGGTCTTCAAGGAGCTCGTCCTCGAAGCGGGCGCGGACGTCGCCAAGAGCGTCATCGCGCACACCATGGACGACCTCCTCGCCGGTGCCGAGCAGCTCGGCTACCCGCTCGTGGTGCGCCCCTCCTTCACGATGGGCGGGCTGGGCTCCGGCTTCGCCTACGACGAGGAGGACCTGCGCCGTATCGGCGGTGCCGGCCTGCGCGACTCGCCGACGACCGAGGTGCTCCTGGAGGAGTCGATCCTCGGCTGGAAGGAGTACGAGCTCGAGCTCATGCGCGACACCGCCGACAACACGGTCGTCGTCTGCTCCATCGAGAACGTCGACCCGGTCGGCGTGCACACGGGCGACTCGATCACCGTGGCCCCGGCGCTGACCCTCACCGACCGCGAGTACCAGAAGCTCCGCGACATCGGCATCGACATCATCCGTGCGGTGGGCGTGGACACGGGTGGCTGCAACATCCAGTTCGCGGTCAACCCGGAGAACGGGCGCATCATCGTCATCGAGATGAACCCGCGCGTGTCCCGGTCGAGCGCCCTGGCGTCGAAGGCCACCGGCTTCCCGATCGCCAAGCTCGCGGCCAAGCTCGCCCTCGGGTACCGCCTCGACGAGATCCCGAACGACATCACCGGCGTGACCCCGGCGAGCTTCGAGCCGACGCTCGACTACGTCGTCGTCAAGGTCCCGCGGTTCGCGTTCGAGAAGTTCCCGGCCGCCGACGCCACGCTCACCACGACCATGAAGTCGGTCGGCGAGGCGATGGCGATCGGCCGCAACTACGCCACCGCACTGCAGAAGGCGCTGCGGTCGCTCGAGAAGCGGGGCTCCAGCTTCCACTGGGGCGAGGAGTCGCGCAGCGTCGAGGAACTGCTCGAGATCGCGAAGACGCCGACCGACGGCCGGATCGTCACCCTGCAGCAGGCGCTGCGCAAGGGCGCGACCATCGAGCAGGCGTTCGAGGCCACGGCCATCGACCCCTGGTTCCTCGACCAGATCGTCCTCATCAACGAGGTCGCCGAGGTCGTGCGCACCGCCGGCGAGCTGGACGACGCGACGCTGCGCTACGCCAAGGAGCACGGCTTCTCCGACGCGCAGATCGCCCAGCTCCGCGGCGAGAGCGAGGCCGAGATCCGCGGCGTGCGCCACGGCCTGGGAATCCGCCCCGTCTACAAGACGGTCGACACCTGCGCGGGGGAGTTCCCCGCGCTGACGCCGTACCACTACTCGAGCTACGACGCCGAGACCGAGGTCGCGCCGTCCGAGCGCACCAAGGTCGTCATCATCGGCTCCGGCCCGAACCGCATCGGTCAGGGCGTCGAGTTCGACTACTCCTGCGTGCACGCCTCGTTCGCGCTGTCGGACGCGGGCTTCGAGACCGTGATGATCAACTGCAACCCGGAGACCGTGTCGACCGACTACGACACGTCCGACCGGCTGTACTTCGAGCCGCTGACGCTCGAAGACGTCCTGGAGGTCCTGGACGCGGAGGCGGCGAGCGGCACCATCCTCGGCGTCGTCTGCCAGCTCGGCGGCCAGACCCCGCTCGGGCTCGCGAAGGGCATCGAGGCGGCCGGCTACACGGTCCTGGGGACGAGCCCGGAGGCCATCGACCTGGCCGAGGAGCGCGAGCTGTTCTCGCGACTGCTCGACGAGGCCGGGCTGCTGGCGCCGCGCAACGGCACGGCGATCGACGTGGAGGGCGCGGTGCGCATCGCCGAGGAGATCGGCTACCCCGTGCTCGTGCGCCCGAGCTTCGTGCTCGGCGGTCGCGGCATGGAGATCGTCTACGGCACCGATGCGCTGCGCGACTACTTCGTGCGGACGGCCGGCGAGGTCGTGATCGAGGAGGGCAAGCCGCTCCTGGTCGACCGGTTCCTCGACGACGCGATCGAGCTCGATGTGGACGCCCTGTACGACGGCACCGACCTCTTCATCGGCGGCGTCATGGAACACCTGGAGGAAGCCGGCATCCACTCCGGCGACTCGAGCTGCACGCTGCCGCCGGTCTCGCTCGGTCGCAGCGACGTGGACCGCGTCCGCGAGGCCACCCTCGCCATCGCGCAGGGCGTCGGCGTGCGCGGCCTGCTGAACGTGCAGTTCGCGATCAGCGCCGGCGTGCTCTACGTCATCGAGGCCAACCCCCGCGCCAGCCGCACGGTGCCGTTCGTCTCCAAGGCGCTGGGCATCCCGATGGCGAAGGCCGCGAGCCGCATCATGGCCGGCTCGACGATCGCCGAGCTCCGCGCCGAGGGGATGCTGCCCGAGCAGGACGGCTCGCGCGTCCCGCTGGACGCCCCGGTCTCGGTCAAGGAGGCCGTGCTGCCCTTCAAGCGGTTCCGCACCGCCGACGGCAAGACCGTCGACTCGGTCCTCGGCCCGGAGATGCGCTCGACCGGCGAGGTCATGGGCATCGACCGGGACTTCCCGACCGCGTTCGCGAAGTCCCAGGCCGCGGCCTACGGCGGCATGCCGACGTCGGGAACCGTGTTCATCTCGGTCGCCGACTCCGACAAGCGTGCGGTGATCCTCCCGGCGCACCGCCTCCAGCAGCTCGGCTTCACGATCGTGGCGA
Source organism: Microbacterium sp. C-MGS6 (assembly GCF_058140415.1). Lineage (NCBI taxonomy): Bacteria > Bacillati > Actinomycetota > Actinomycetes > Micrococcales > Microbacteriaceae > Microbacterium > Microbacterium sp. C-MGS6. The sequence continues at coordinate 1,815,458 of NZ_CM176934.1, read as the reverse complement.
CCGAGGGCACGGCGGAGATCCTGTCGCGCAACGGCATCGCCGTCACGGTGGTCGAGAAGTACAGCGAGACGCAGGAGTCCGGAGCCCGGAACATCGTCGACCTCATCAACGACGGGGAGATCGACATCGTCGTGAACACCCCGTCGGGTGGTGCCGCTCGCGCGGACGGCTACGAGATCCGCGCCGCCGCGGTGGCTGCGGACAAGGCGCTCTTCACGACCATCGCCGTGCTCGGTGCGGCGGTGAGCGGGATGGACGCGGCGCACGAGGGCTTCCAGGTCAAGAGCCTGCAGGAGTACGCGCAGGACCGGATGGCCGCGGTATGACGGAACGCTTCGGCGAGCGGGCCCGCGCCGCCCTGGAGGCGCACGGTCCGCTCTGTGTCGGCATCGACCCCCACGCCGCTCTGCTGGCGGCGTGGGGGCTGACCGCCGATGCTGCCGGAGTCCGGGAGTTCGGGCTCCGTACCGTCGAGGCGGCCGCCGGTCGCGCCGGTCTCGTGAAGCCGCAGGTGTCGTTCTTCGAGCGGTACGGCGCGGCCGGGTTCGCCGCCCTCGAGGAGGTGCTGGCGGCCGCGCGCGCGGCCGGACTGCTGGTGATCGCCGACGCCAAGCGCGGCGACATCGGGTCGACGATGGCGGATTACGCTCAGGCCTGGCTCCCCGCGGGCGCGCCGCTGGAGGCGGATGCCCTGACGGTGAACCCGTACCTCGGCGTCGGTGCGCTGGAGGGTGCGTTCGCCCTCGCGGAGGAGCACGGCAAGGGGCTCTTCGTCCTCGCCGCGACCAGCAACCCCGAGGCGACCGTGCTGCAGCGCGCGACGACCGCGGACGGCGAGACCGTGTCCGCGGCCGTGATCGCCGAGGTATCGCGCCGGAACGCCACCGGGACGCCCGAGGGGGAGTGGGGGAGCTTCGGCTTCGTCATCGGTGCCACAGTGGACGCGGTGGAAGCGGGGCTGACTCCGTTCGCGCCCGTCGCCCCGATCCTCGCCCCCGGCTTCGGCGCACAGGGCGCCACTCCCGCGGATCTCGTCCGCCGCTTCGGCCCCCAGGCCGCCTCGGTGATCGCGAGCGAGAGCCGCAGCCTCCTCTCCGCGGGCCCGGCGGCCCTCGCCGAGACGATCGCCGACCGTGCCGCCCAGTATCGAGAGGTCAGCCGTGGCTGAGGAACGCCGGACCGTCCCCGAGGTCGACAGGGCCGCCGCCGCACGTCGAGCGGTCGAGCGGCGACGCGCCAGGGCCTCGCTCAAGCGCGACCTCACCATGCGCGTCGTCACCCCGCAGGCCGTGCTGCATCGCGCGACGGAGGACCCCGACTCGGTCGAGGGGTCCATGCGCATCACCGACTTCCTCCTGGCCCTCCCCGCGATCGGTGCGGGCAAGCGCGACCGGGTGCTGGAGCAGCTCCACATCTCGCCGGTCAAGCGCCTCGGCGGACTCGGCGCGCGTCAACGCCGAGTGCTGGAGGAGTGGCTCGACGAGCGCTTCCCCGTTCCGACCCCCCGTGGGGCGCGCAGCCGGCTCCTCGTCCTCGCCGGCCCGACGGCGGTGGGTAAGGGGACCGTCGCCGCGCACATCCGCGAGAACAACCCGGAGATCCACCTGTCCGTCTCGGCCACCACCCGGCCGCCGCGCCCGGGCGAGATCGACGGTGTGCACTACTACTTCGTGGACGACGCCGAGTTCGACCGCCTGGTCGCCGACGGCGAGCTGCTGGAGTATGCGGTGGTCCACAACCGCTCGCGCTACGGCACCCCGCGCGCCCCGATCGACGCCGCACTGGCGGAGGGGAAGACCGTCCTGCTGGAGATCGACCTGCAGGGCGCGCGCCAGGTGCGCGATGCGGAGCCGTCCGCGACGCTGATCTTCCTCCTGCCGCCGAGCTGGGACGAGCTGGTCCACAGGCTGGTCGGCCGCGGCACCGAGGACGCCGAGGAACGCGCCCGGCGGCTGCGCACCGCGAAGGTCGAGTTGGCGGCGCAGAACGAGTTCGACCACCTCATCGTGAACGAGGACGTCGCCACCGCCGCCCGCGAGGTCGTAGACTTGTCTACAAGCTCTGCGCGCTGACCTGATTCCAGGGTCGAGCACCACGCCGGTCCCTGAGCTCGTCGAAGGGTCGCGCGCCCGCAGCATCGTCTTCGCGGCGAATCCCGTCGCCTGATCAGGAGGTCCACCCATGGCCGGACGCAACAACGGCATCATCGATCCCCCCATCGACAACCTGCTGGAGCGCGTCGACTCCAAGTACGAGCTCGTCATCTACGCCGCCAAGCGCGCCCGTCAGATCAACGACTACTACTCCGACCTGCACGAGGGCAACCTCTTCGACAACGTGGGCCCGCTCGTCGACTCCTCGGTCGAGGACAAGCCGCTCACCATCGCCCTGCACGAGATCAACGAGGACAAGCTCCGCCTGCGTCACGCGGAGTGACTCGACGACCGCGCCGCCGCGACGTCGGTGGCGCGGTCCAGAATGGGTGCCACACCCTCCCACCGTCCGTCCCCGTTCTGGAGCATCGATGAGCGCGCTGCGTCTGTTCACGTCCGAGTCCGTCACCGAAGGGCATCCGGACAAGATCTGCGACCAGATCTCGGACAGCATCCTCGATGGACTGCTCGCGAAGGACCCGGGCTCCCGGGTCGCGGTCGAGACGCTCGTCACGACCGGCCTCGTCCACGTGGCGGGGGAGATCCGCACGGACGCCTACGTCGACATCCCGACGATCGTCCGCCAGGTCGTAAACGGCATCGGCTACACGTCCTCCGACACCGGCTTCGACGGTGACTCGTGCGGCGTCAGCGTCTCGGTGGGGGAGCAGTCCACCGACATCGCCCACGGTGTCGACAACGCCCAGGAGCACCGCGACGGCTCGTCCGTGGATCCGCTCGACGGTCTCGGCGCTGGCGACCAGGGCATCATGTTCGGGTTCGCCACCAACGAGACCCCGCAGCTCATGCCGATGGCCGCATGGACCGCGCACCGCATCGCCGAACGGCTGACGGAGGTGCGCCGCAGCGGGCTGCTGCCCTTCCTGCGCCCCGACGGCAAGACGCAGGTCACCCTCGGCTATGACGGCTTCACCCCGAAGACCGTCGACGCCGTCGTGCTGTCCACGCAGCACAACCCGGACATCGCCCAGGACGACCTGAAGGCGCAGATCCGCGAGCACGTCATCGATCCGGTCCTCGCCACGACCGGCCTCGACCTCGACGACGTCACCTACTACATCAACCCCGCGGGGCCCTTCGTCACGGGCGGCCCGAAGGGGGATGCCGGGCTCACCGGACGCAAGATCATCATCGACACCTACGGGGGAGCCGCACGGCACGGCGGCGGCGCCTTCAGCGGCAAGGACCCGTCGAAGGTCGACCGGTCGGGCGCGTACGCGACCCGCTGGGTCGCCAAGAACGCGGTCGCCGCTGGTCTGGCCGACCGCCTCGAGGTGCAGGTCGCCTACGCGATCGGTGTCGCGCGCCCCGTCGGTCTGTACGTGGAGACCTTCGGCACGGGGCGCGTGTCCGACGAGGTCATCACGCGGGCCATCGACGAGGTGTTCGATCTGCGGCCGCAGGCCATCATCGAGCAGCTCGACCTGCTGCGGCCGATCTACGCCCAGACGGCGGCCTACGGGCACTTCGGTCGGGAGCTGCCGGACTTCACCTGGGAGCGGACGGACCGGGCCGAGGAGCTGCGGCGCGCTGCCGGGCTCTGACGAGGCCGCGGTGCTGATCTCTCCGGAGAGCCGGCGCATCGCCCGGGTGCTCCTGGAATCCCCGCTGCCGCAGCTCGACCGCCTGTTCGACTACGCCCTTCCTCCCGAGCTCGGTGACGTCGAGCCCGGGGTCCGGGTGCGTGTCCCCCTGCGGACCGCCGGCCGCGTGGTCGACGGGTTCGTGGTGGAACTGGACGTGGAGGGCGACGCCGATCGGCCGCTCTCCGAGGTCGAGAGCATCGTGTCGAGCGTCCCCGTGCTGCCGGATCGTCTGTACCGACTGGCTCGGCGGGTCGCCGATCGCGCGGCGGGGTCGGCGTCCGACGTGCTGCGGCTGGTCATCCCGAAGCGGCAGGTGCGCGTCGAGAAGGCCTGGACCGCCGATTCTCCGACGCCGCTCCTCGGACCCGAGGCGCGCGACGCGGCCGCGTCCGTGGTCGGACTGTACGACGGAGTGCAGGCGGTGCTCGACGAGAGCGGTCGTGCGGCGGTCGAGGCCATCCCGCAGCTCACCGATGACGCACCGGGCTGGGCACGGATGCTCGCCGCCGCCGCTGCGACGACGCTCGCGGCCGGGAAGTCGAGCATCCTCGTCGTCCCGGACCACCGCGACCTCGATCGGCTCCTGGCGGCCCTCGACGGGTTCGTCCCCCCGGAGGCGATCGCGCGGCACGACTCCCGACAGACCAACCCGGACCGCTACCGCTCCTTCCTCCGCACGCTCGAGGACGCGCCCTGCATCGTCGTCGGGAACAGGTCCGCGGTGTACGCCCCCGTCGTCGCCGGTCTCGTGGCGGTGTGGGACGACGGCGACAGCCTGCTGGGCGAGCCGCTCGCTCCCTACGTCCACGCCCGGGATGCGGCGCTGCTGCGGCAGGAGGCGGAGGGATCGGCACTGCTCTTCGCCGGTCATACGCGGACGACCGAGGTGGAGCGGCTCGTGGCGCGCGGCTGGCTGCAGGACATCCGCGCGGCCCGGCGCGTGCTGCCGCGTGTGGTGCTCAGCACGCCCCAGGAGATGGAGCAGCCGACGCCGCAGCGCATGCCGTCGTCGGCCTTCCTCGCCGCCCGGAACGCGGCCGCGGAGGGACCCGTGCTCATCCAGGTCTCGCGGCCCGGCTTCGCGCCGTCCCTCGTCTGCGCCGACTGCCGAGCCCCCGCCCGATGCCCGCACTGCGGCGGCCCCCTCGGCGCCCGCCATCGCGGCGCGGTCCCGGTATGCGGGTGGTGCGGGCGCGGTGCCAGGGCATGGACGTGCCCGGCGTGTTCCTCGACCCGTCTCCGGCTCGCCTCGTCGGGAAGCGAACGGACCGCCGATGAGCTGGGCCGCGCGTTCCCCGGCGTCCGCGTCATCGTCGCGGACGGCAGCCACCCCGTCGAGCGCGTCGACGCGCGTCCGGCGCTGGTGGTGGCCACCCGCGGCGCCGAGCCGCTCGCGGAGGGCGGCTACCGTGCCGTCGTCCTGCTCGACGGGCCGCGCATGCTGCAGGCGCCGGATCTGCGCATCGGCGAAGCCTGCCTGCGGTGGTGGTCGAACGCGGCCGCTCTGGCCGCTCCCGGCGCTCCCGTCCACCTCGTCGGTGTGGACGGCGCCGTCGCCAAGGCCCTGGCGACCTGGAACCACGCTGCCTACGCGCGCACCGAGCTGGAGCAGCGAGCGCCGCTGCACATGCCGCCGACCGCCCGCGTCGCGCTCGTGGAGGGATCCGCCGCCGCGGTCGCCCGTGCTCTGGAGGCGCTCTCCGAGCTCTCGCTGCCCGGGGACGCGGTCCTCGGTCCCGTCCCCGTCGAATCGGACGACGTCCCCCCGCGGGTCCGGGCTCTCGTACGCTTCGACTACGGCGCGGGAAGCCGCGTCGCGACCACCCTCCGTGCGGCCGTCGTGGCCGAGGCGGTGAGCGGTCGCCGCGGTCGGACCAAGGCCGCCCGCAGCACGCTCTCGGTCCGCCTCGATATCCTCGATCCAGAACTCTGACCCTTCCGGAGAACCTTCATGCGCCTCGTCTTCGCCGGCACTCCCGCCGCCGCGGTCCCCACTCTGCGTCGCCTCGCCGCCGAGCACGACATCGCCGCCGTCGTGACGCGCCCCGACGCTCCCCTCGGGCGCAAGCGTGTGCTCACTCCCTCGCCCGTCGCCCAGGCCGCGGCCGAACTCGGCCTGCCCGTCATCCACGCCGCGCGCCTCGACGAGGCGGTGACGGAGGAGATCGCTGCCCTGCGCCCCGAGCTCGGCGTGATCGTCGCGTACGGCGGGCTCGTCCGCGAGCCTCTGCTGTCCACGCCGGAGGCCGGGTGGATCAACCTGCACTTCTCGCTCCTGCCGGCCTGGCGCGGCGCCGCGCCGGTGCAGCGCGCCCTGATCGCCGGAGATCCGGTCCTCGGCGCGAGCGTCTTCCAGCTCGTCCCGGAGCTCGATGCCGGCGACGTGTTCGCGACGCGCGCCGTCGAACTGCCGGGCACATCGACGGCGGGGGAGGCACTGGAGGCCCTGGCCCTCGACGGCGCGGCTCTCACCGCGGACGTGGTCGCGGCGATCGCGGACGGGACTGCCCACGCGGTGCCGCAGGAGGGCGAGCCGACGTTCGCCGCCAAGCTGACGCTCGAGGACGGTCTCCTCGACTTCCGCGAGCCGTTCGACGTCGTGTACGCCCGGTTCCGCGGGGTCACTCCGGAGCCGGGGGCGCACACGACGATCGACGGCCAGCGGCTCAAGATCCTCGAGGCCCGGCCCGCCGATGCCGGGGCGGAGGACCTGCCACCGGGCGCCATGGTCGGAACGCGAGCGCAGGTCCTGATCGGGACGGCCACCTCACCGCTCGCCGTCACCCGGCTGCAACCCGCGGGTAAGGGACCCATGAACGCCGCCGACTGGTGGCGGGGCCTGCAGGGCACGACCCCGGTGGCCGGCTCGTGAACGACCGGCGACGCCCCGGCAGCGGCCCGCAGCGCGAGGACCGGACGCGGAACGGCCGCGGCCCCGACCGGACGGTCCAGCCGGCACGCCGCGTGGCGTACGACGTGATCAGGGCGGTGTCGGACTCCGACGCCTACGCGAACCTGCTGCTGCCGACCGCGATCGCCGAGGCCGGGCTGGACCCGCAGGACGCGGCCTTGGCGACGGAACTGACCTACGGCACACTCCGTCGCCGCGGCACGTACGACGCGATCATCGCCGCGGCCGCGGATCGCCCGGCCGACGCGATCGACCCCGCGGTGCTCGACGCGCTCCGGCTCGCCGTGCACCAGCTCCTCGCGACGCGGGTGGCCCCGCACGCGGCCGTGAACGAGTCGGTGAACCTCGTCGCGCTCGACGCCGGTCGCGGGGCGTCCAGCTTCGCGAACGCGGTGCTCCGGCGGATCGCCCGGGAGTCGCCCCAGGAGTGGCTCGCGCGCATCGAGGCGGCGGCACGGTCGGACGACGAACGGCTGGCGCTCCGTGCTGCGCACCCGGTGTGGATCATCCGGGCGCTGAGTCGCGCCCTCGCCGCCGAAGGGCGTGTCGAGGAACTGGACGCCCTGCTGGAGGCCGACAACGTCTCGCCCGAGGTGACGCTCGTCGCCCTCCCCGGGCTCGCGGAGCCGCAGGAGCCTCGTCGGCCCTACGCCGCCACGGCATTCGCGTCTCCGGGGGGCGATCCGCGTCTCGCGCTGACCGCCTCCGAGGGCGCGGTCCGCGTGCAGGACGAAGGGTCGCAGCTCGTCGCGCTCGCGCTGACCGCGGCGACCCCGGTCCGTCAGGGGGAACGGTGGCTCGACCTGTGCGCGGGCCCCGGCGGGAAGACCGCTCTGCTCGCCGCCGTCGCCCGGGAGAACGACGCGGTACTGGAGGCCAACGAGGTCGTGCCCACCAGGGCCCGACTCGTGCGCAACGCCCTGCGAGCCGTCCCGGGCGACGTCACCGTCCACGAGCGCGACGGCCGGGAGCTGGCCGCCGAGCGACCCGGCGCGTTCGACCGGATCCTGGTCGACGCCCCCTGCACCGGCCTCGGCGCCCTCCGTCGGCGCCCGGAGGCCCGGTGGCGCAAGTCCCCGGCGGACGTCGCCGAGCTCGTGCCGCTGCAGGTCGGTCTGCTGACGGCGGCCGTGGAGGCTCTGGCTCCCGGAGGCATCGTCGCGTACGTCACCTGCTCGCCCCACCTCGCGGAGACGACGGCGGTGGTCGAGGAGGTGCGGCGCCTGCGTCCTGAGCTCGTCGAACTCGACGCCCGCGCCGTGCTGCGCGGCGTGGCCCAGTCGCCGATCGACCTCGCCGACGACGGCCGCTCGCAGACCGGCAGCGCACAGCTCTGGCCGCATCGCCACGGCACCGACGCGATGTTCCTCGCACTCCTGCAGCGCCCCGGCGATGCGACAGAAGCCCCGAAGGAAGGTTGAGACCATGGACCTGCCCCGCGCCCCGCGCATCAACCCCAGCATCCTCGCCGCGGACTTCGTCAACATGCAGGCGGAACTCGCGCGCATCGCGACGGCCGACTTCGCGCACGTCGATGTCATGGACAACCACTTCGTCCCGAACCTCACGTTCGGTCCGCAGATGGTCCAGCGCATCCAGGAGACCAGCCCGGTCCCGCTGGACGTGCATCTCATGATCACGGATCCGGATCGCTGGGCCCCCGGCTACGCCGAACTCGGTGCCGCGAGCGTGACCTTCCACCTGGAGGCGGCGGGGGAGCCGGTGGCGCTCGCGCGTCGGCTGCGTGACATCGGCGCCCGTGCGGGGGTGGCGGTCAAGCCCGCGACGCCCGTCGAGGGACTCTTCGAGCTGCTGGACGAGTTCGACCAGATCCTCGTGATGACCGTGGAGCCCGGCTTCGGAGGCCAGGGATTCATGCCGGAGACCATTCCGAAGCTGCAGGCGCTGTCCGCGGAGGCCCGGCGGCGCGGTTCGTCCGTCTGGCTCCAGGTCGACGGCGGGATCTCCGACGCGACGATCGCCCAGGCTGCCGAAGCGGGGGCGGACACCTTCGTCGCCGGCTCCGCGGTCTACGGTGCGGACGACGTGGAGGCGGCTGTCACCCGGCTCAGGGACCTCGCGCGAGCCGGTAGCCTGGAGGGGTGAAGACTTTCGACGAGCTGTTCGCCGAGCTCAGCGTCAAGGCCGAGACCCGCCCCGAGGGATCGGGCACCGTCGCGGAGCTCGACGGCGGCGTGCATGCGATCGGCAAGAAGATCGTCGAAGAGGCCGCCGAGGTCTGGATGGCGGCGGAGTACGAGTCGGACGCCGCCGCAGCCGAGGAGATCTCGCAGCTCCTCTACCACCTGCAGGTGATGATGCTCGCGAAGGGCCTCACGCTGCAGGACGTCTATCGACATCTGTGATGCGCTCCGGTCCCACTCCTTCGAACTGAAAGCCGTTCATGCTGCGCATCGCCGTTCCCAACAAGGGCTCGCTCTCCGAGACCGCCGCCGAGATGCTCGCGGAGGCGGGCTACGCCGGCCGCCGCGACCCCAAGACCCTGCATGTCATCGACGCCGAGAACGACGTCGAGTTCTTCTTCCTCCGCCCCCGTGACATCGCCACGTACGTGGCCTCCGGTGCCCTCGATGTCGGCATCACCGGTCGCGACCTCCTCCTGGATGTGCAGCAGCCGGCGCGCGAGATCGAGCAGCTCGGATTCGGGGCGTCCACGTTCCGCTTCGCCGGTCCTCCCGGACGCTTCACCTCGGTCCAGGACCTCGACGGCGTCCGCGTCGCCTCCGCCTACCCGGGTCTGGTGGGCTCCTTCCTCCGCGACCAGGGTGTGAACGCCGAGCTCGTGCAGCTCGACGGCGCGGTCGAGTCCGCGGTGCGCCTCGGCGTCGCCGATGCGGTCGCCGACGTCGTGTCCACCGGCACCACCCTGCGGCAGGCGGGGCTGGAGATCTTCGGCCCCGTGATCCTGGAGTCCGAGGCCGTGCTGATCAGCCGTCCCGGCGAGGCCGACGGCGTGGACACGCTGCTACGCCGGCTCCGCGGCGTTATGGTCGCGCGCCGTTACGTGCTCCTCGACTACGACCTCCCCACCGAGCTGGTCGATCAGGCCGTGGCCATCGCACCCGGTCGGGAGTCCGCGACCATCTCGCCGCTCCGCGACCCGTCCTGGGTGGCCGTCCGCGTGATGATCCCGCGGCGCCGCGTCAATCAGGTGATGGACGATCTCTACGCCCTCGGTGCCCGGGCCATCCTCGTCACGGCGATCCACGCGGCGAGGCTCTGATGACCCTCGCGAGTCGCGTCATCCCGTGCCTGGACGTCGCCGACGGCCGCGTCGTCAAGGGCGTCAACTTCGAGAACCTCCGCGACATGGGTGATCCGGTGGAGCTCGCCCGTCACTACGCGGCCCAGGGCGCCGACGAGATCACGTTCCTCGACGTCACCGCGACGGTGGATGCGCGGGCGACGACCTACGACGTCGTGCAGCGCACCGCAGAGCAGGTCTTCGTTCCGCTGACGGTGGGCGGCGGCGTGCGCAGCGTCGACGACGTCGCGCGGCTCCTCTCGGTCGGTGCGGACAAGGTCGGCGTGAACTCCGCGGCGATCGCCCGTCCCGAGCTCATCGGCGAGATCGCGGATCGCTTCGGCGCCCAGGTGCTCGTGCTCTCGCTCGACGTCAAGCGCGCCGACACGACGCGATCCGGCTTCGTCGTCACCACGCACGGCGGCCGTACGCAGACCACGCTGGACGCGCTCGACTGGGCGCGCGAGGCGTCCGAGCGCGGCGCGGGGGAGCTGCTCGTGAACTCGATCGACGCAGACGGGACCCGCGACGGCTTCGATCTCGAGCTCGTCCGCCTCATGCGTGAAGTCGCGCCGATCCCGGTGATCGCCTCCGGCGGTGCGGGGCGGGCGACCGACTTCGCGCCGGCCATCAAGGCGGGGGCGGACGCTGTGCTCGCGGCCAGCGTGTTCCACACCGGAGCCCTGACCGTCGGTGACGTGAAGGATGCGCTGCGCGCGGAAGGAGTGCTCGTCCGATGACCGACACGCCGAAGCAGGACGAGGTCTCCATCGACGACCGCATCGCCCAGGTCGCGTTCAACGCGGACGGGCTCGCCCCGATCATCGTGCAGCAGTGGGATTCGCGCGAGGTGCTCATGCTCGCCTGGGTGGACGCCGAGGCCCTGCGCCGCACGCTCACCTCGGGCCGCGCGACCTACTGGTCCCGCTCCCGCCAGGAGTACTGGCGCAAGGGTGACACCTCCGGGCATATCCAGGTCGTGCGGGAGGCCCGCCTCGACTGCGACGGTGACGCGCTCCTGCTCCTCGTCGACCAGACCGGCCCCGCGTGCCACACCGGAACGCGGACGTGCTTCGACTCCACCGACCTGGACGCCGTCGACGGGGCGGCGGCCTCGTGAGCATCGCGCAGCGCGGCCGGTCCCTCTCCGTGACGGGCTTCCTGCTGGCCGGCGCCATCGGGATCATCTCCTCCACGCAGACCTGGTTCACCGTGCAGCGGGCGGACGCGGGGGAGGACATCCTCGTCCCCGGCGCCTCCGCTCTCGTGCTGCTCGCGCCGCTGAGCCTCGCCGTGCTCGCGCTGGGTGCGGCTCTCGCGATCGCCGGCCGGGCCGTGCGTCTCGTCTTCGGGGTGCTCGCCGCCGCGGCCGCCGTGTTCCTGGGCTGGTCCACGCTGCAGGTCCTCCTCGGCGACGCGTACGGCGCGGTGGCCGCGACCGTCACCGAGACGACGGGACTCGCCGGAAGCGGAGCGGTCCACGAGGTCGCGGCGAGCATCATCCCGTCCGTCTGGCCGTACCTCGCCCTCGGCGGCTGGGCGATCCTGCTCGCCGCCGCCGTCCTCGTGCTGACCACCTGGCGGCGCTGGAAGGTCGGCGGCCGTCGCTACCGCACCGACGCGCCGACCGATGCGCCGCACGACGGCCCCGTCGACGCGGTCGATTCCTGGGACGAGCTGTCCCGGGGGTCCGACCCGACGCGCTGACCCCGATAGACTGAACCCAGATCCCCACGTCGTCCCCGGAGGAGAACATGACCAACCCGATCGCTGACCCCGGCCACGGACACTCGCCTGCGGCCTGGACCGCCGTCGTGATCATGCTCGTCGGCTTCGCCGCCGCGACCGTCGCGTTCTGCTTCGAGCAGCCGACCCTGGTGTGGATCTCCGCCGCGCTGATCCCGATCGGGGCGATCGTCGGCTGGGTGCTCGCGAAGGCGGGCTACGGCGTGAAGGGTCCCAAGTACGCTCCGAAGGCGCACTAGTGGTCCTCGCCGACCTGACGGCCGGCGCTGTCGCAGACGCCGAGCGTCGTTCTGAGTCCCGCCCGCTCGCGGTCGTCGAGCGTGACGCTCTTTCGCGCCCCGCGGCGAAGGACGCACTGTCGTTCCTCGCTCCCGCCGACCGGGTGAAGATCATCGCCGAGGTGAAGCGGGCGAGCCCGTCCCGCGGCCCCCTCGCCGAGATCCCGGATCCCGCGCACCAGGCCGCGCTCTACGAGACCGGCGGTGCCTCCGCGATCAGCGTCCTCACCGAGGAACGTCGTTTCGGAGGCAGCCTCGCCGATCTGGAGGCGGTCACCGCCCGGGTCTCGCTTCCCGTGCTGCGCAAGGACTTCATCGCCACCCGTTACCAGGTGCTGGAGGCCCGCGCCGCCGGCGCCGATCTCGTCCTGCTCATCGTCGCCGGCCTGGAGCCGGACATCCTGCGCGACCTGTACGGGTTCATCCTCGAGCTCGGCATGACTCCGCTCGTCGAGTCCCACTCGGCGGAGGAGCTGGAGGCCGCGATCGACCTCGGCGCCGACCTGATCGGCGTGAACGCCCGCAACCTGAAGACCCTCGAACTCGATCGCGATCTGTTCGGTCGGCTCGTGGACCGCATCCCGGATTCGGCGATCAAGATCGCGGAGTCTGCGGTGCTCACGCCCGCCGACGTCGCGCACTACCGTTCGGCCGGCGCCGACGTCGTGCTGATCGGCGAGGCCCTGGTGACCGGAGACCCGGTGGCCACTCTCAAGAGCTTCCTGGAGGCGAAGTGAGTCTGCGCGACCAGCACGGTCCGTTCTTCGGCGATTTCGGCGGGCGGTACATGCCGGAATCCCTGGTCGCCGCGATCGACGAGCTGACGGTCGCCTACGAGGAGGCCATCGCCGACCCGGAGTTCCGAGCCGAGCTGGCCCATCTGCTGTCCTCCTACGCCGGGCGCCCCTCCGCGCTCACCGAGGTGCCGCGGTTCGCCGAGCACGCGGGCGGCGCGCGGGTCTTCCTCAAGCGCGAGGACCTCAACCACACGGGTTCGCACAAGATCAACAACGTGCTGGGCCAGGCCCTGCTCACCAAGCGCCTCGGCAAGACACGGGTCATCGCCGAGACCGGGGCCGGGCAGCACGGCGTCGCGACGGCGACGGCCGCCGCCCTGTTCGGGCTCGACTGCACCATCTACATGGGCGAGGTCGACACCGAGCGTCAGGCGCTCAACGTCGCCCGGATGCGCCTGCTGGGCGCCGAGGTCGTCGCGGTGACCTCGGGGTCGCGCACGTTGAAGGACGCGATCAACGACGCCTACCGCGACTGGGTCGCCTCGGTCGAGACGACCAACTACATCTTCGGCACGGCTGCGGGACCGCATCCGTTCCCGGCGATGGTGCGCGACTTCCAGAAGATCATCGGCGAAGAGGCCCGTGCCCAGATCCTCGACGAGGTCGGCCGGCTCCCTGATGCCGTCGTCGCCTGCGTCGGCGGCGGGTCCAACGCGATCGGCATGTTCGACGCGTTCCTGGACGACGAGGGCGTGCGGCTGTACGGCGTGGAGGCTGCCGGCGACGGTGTCGACACCGACAAGCACGCGGCGTCGATCGAGCGCGGCCGCCCCGGCGTGCTGCACGGCGCGAAGACGTACGTGCTGCAGGACGAGGACGGCCAGACCGTCGAATCGCACTCCATCTCCGCCGGTCTCGACTACCCCGGCGTGGGTCCAGAGCACTCCTGGCTGGCCGACATCGGTCGGGCCGAGTACATCCCGGCGACGGACGACGAGGCGATGCAGGCTCTGCGGCTGCTGAGCCGGACCGAGGGGATCATCCCCGCGATCGAGTCGGCGCATGCCCTCGCCGGTGCGCTGCGGATCGGCCGCGAGCTCGGCCCCGACGGCCTGATCGCGATCTGCCTCTCGGGCCGTGGCGACAAGGACATGGACACCGCCGCCCGGTACTTCGAGCTCTACGACGAGGAAGCCCTCGCGCACGACGTGTCCGAGGAGAGCGCCGCCGAGGACGCGGCCTCGAAGGGAGAGCCGCAGCTGTGAGCCGCGTCGAACAGGCCATCCAGCGCGCGCACGACGCCGGCCGCAGCGCCTTCGTCGGCTACCTGCCCGTCGGTTTCCCCGACCTGGAGACGAGCATCCAGGCGGCGATCGCCCTCGCCGAGAACGGCGTGGACATCATCGAGCTCGGGCCTCCCTACAGCGATCCCGTCATGGACGGCGCGATCATCCAGGAGGCGACGACCAAGGCCCTCGCCGCGGGCTTCCGGATGAAGGACCTCTTCACCGCCATCCGCGCGATCACCGCCGCGACCGACGTCCCGGTCCTCGTGATGACCTACTGGAACCCGGTGCTGCAGTACGGGGTGGACCGCTATGCCGAGGACCTGCTCGCCGCGGGCGGCGCCGGCCTCATCACTCCGGACATCACCCCGGAAGCGGCCGGCGAGTGGATCGCGGCCAGCGAGCGCCTCGGTCTCGACCGGGTCTTCCTCGCGGCTCCGACCTCGTCGGACGAGCGGCTCGATCTCGTCGTGCGGTCCTCGACGGGCTTCGTCTACACCGTCTCCACCATGGGCATCACGGGGGAGCGGGCCGAGCTCGACCGCGCAGCCCGTACCCTCGTGTCGCGACTGCGCGACCACGGCGCCCGCCGCGCCTGCGTGGGCATCGGCATCTCGACCCCGGAGCAGATCGCCGGCGTCTCCGAGTACGCCGACGGCGCCATCGTCGGCACCGCCCTTGTCCGCGCCCTCCGCGACGGCGGTGTCCCCGCCCTCGCCGAAGTCACCCGAACCCTGGCCGCCGGCACCGCGTCGGCGCGCTTCGTCTCAGAGAAGTAGGATCGCACTCATGTCCTCCGCGCTCCACAGCACCGCCGCCGGCGTGCTCGCCAGCATCCCGAGCCCGCCCGTGTCGTACTTCGATCTCGGCCCGCTCCGGATCCACTTCTACGCGCTCTGCATCATCGCCGGCATCATCGTCGCTGTGCTGATGACGAACCACCGCCTCACCAAGCGCGGGGCGGAGCCGTGGGTGGTCATCGACATCGCGATCCTGGCGGTGCCGCTCGCGATCATCGGCGCGCGCATCTTCCACGTGCTCACCCACCCGAATTTCTACTTCGGCGAAGGCAAGAACACCTGGAACCCCTTCGAGCCCGGTTCCGTCTGGGCGATCTGGGAGGGCGGCATCGCCATCTTCGGCGCGCTCATCGGCGGCGCCGTCGGGGCGTACCTCGGCTGCCGGTGGACCGGCATCCGCTTCTGGACGTTCGCGGACGCGCTGGCTCCCGGCCTGCTGCTCGCCCAGGCGATGGGCCGGTTCGGCAACTGGTTCAACCACGAGCTCTTCGGCCTGCCCACCTCGCTGCCGTGGGGCCTGGAGATCGAGTCGACGAACTCGGCCTTCCCTCCCGGGCTTCCCGAGGGCACCCTGTTCCACCCGACGTTCCTCTACGAGGTCATCTGGAACGGGCTCGGCGTCCTCGTGCTCCTGTGGCTCGGTCGCAAGCTGTTCTTCCAGTGGGGTCGCCTCTTCGCGATCTACCTGATCTGGTACAGCGCCGGACGCATCCTGTGGGAGTCGATCCGGATCGACCCGAGCGAGATCATCCTCGGCCTGCGCAGCAACGTCTGGGCCGCCATCATCGGCGTCGTCGTCGGACTCGTCATCCTGGTCGTGCAGACCCGCCGTCACCCCGGTCTCGAGCCCTCGCCGTACCAGCCGGGCCGCGGACGGAAGGACGTGGACGCTGATGTACAATCGCAGGACAATCCCTCTGATTTCGTGGACGTGAGCGAGCCTCCGGCCGAAGAAGTCGCCGCCGGAGCCACTGCCACAAGCGCTGCTCCCTCGAGCGGGGACGGCTCCCGATAACGCCGACTCGCGGCGGGAGAACCATTGCACTGAACGAGCGGGCCGACGACGTCCCCGGGTTTCACTGAAGATCTGAGGACGGTAACTGGTGTACTTCCAGCCCCCTTACGGCGCCTCCGGCGCATACCCCCCGAAGCAGGGCATGTACAACCCGGCGTTCGAGAAGGACGCCTGCGGCCTGGCCATGGTCGCAACGCTGCGCGGCGAAGCCGGGCACGACATCATCGCGCTGGCCCTCGAGGCCCTGCGCAACCTGGAGCACCGCGGGGCCATCGGGTCCGACGCGGGCACCGGGGACGGAGCCGGCATCCTCACCCAGATGCCGGACGCCTTCCTCCGCGCGGTCACCGGCTTCGAACTGCCGCCCGTGGGGGAGTACGCGGCCGGGCTGGCCTTCCTGCCTCGCGATTCGAGCGAGCGCCGCCAGCAGAAGGCCGGGATCGAGAAGATCGCCCGCGCGGAGGGGCTCCGCGTCCTCGGCTGGCGCGAGGTCCCCACCGCCAACGAGAACCTCGGCAAGCTCGCCGACGAGGCCCGTCCCGCCTTCGAGCAGCTCTTCGTGAGCGCAGGCGGCGCCACCCTCGCCGATGCGCCGCTGACCGGCATCGCGCTCGACCGCGTCGCCTACCGTCTGCGCAAGCGCGCGGGCCACGAGCTCGGCGCCTACTTCGTCTCCCTGTCCAGCCGCACGCTCGGCTACAAGGGCATGGTCACCACGCTCCAGCTCGAGCCGTTCTACCCGGATCTGCAGGACGAGCGCTTCGCCTCCGAGCTCGCCGTCGTGCATTCGCGGTACTCGACGAACACGTTCCCGTCGTGGCCGCTCGCGCAGCCGCTGCGGATGCTGGCCCACAACGGCGAGATCAACACCGTCGGCGGCAACCGCAACTGGATGCGCGCCCGCCAGTCGCAGCTCGAGTCCGAGCTCCTCGGCGACATCTCGCCCCTGCTGCCCATCTGCACGGACGGCGCCAGCGACTCCGCCTCATTCGACGAGGTGCTGGAGCTGCTCACCCTCACCGGCCGCAGCCTGCCGCACGCGATCATGATGATGGTGCCGGAGGCGTACGAGAAGCAGGCCGACATCTCGCCGGAGCTGCGCGCGTTCTACGAGTACCACTCCAACCAGATGGAGCCGTGGGACGGCCCGGCCGCCCTCATCTTCACCGACGGCACCCTGGTCGGTGCGACCCTGGACCGCAACGGCCTGCGCCCCGGACGCTGGACGGAGACCACCGACGGCCTCGTCGTCATCGGATCCGAGACCGGTGTCCTGCACTTCGAACCCGAGCGCATCAAGCGCCGCGGCCGGCTCCAGCCCGGCAAGATGTTCCTCGTCGACACCGCCCAGCGCCGGATCGTCGAAGACGAGGAGATCAAGCACGACCTCGCGACGATGCACCCCTGGCAGGAGTGGCTCGACGCCGGTTCCGTCCGCCTGGCCGACCTTCCGGAACGCGAGCACATCGTGCACCCGCCGGCCTCCATCACCCGGCGACAGCGCACCTTCGGATACACGGAGGAGGAGGTCCGCATCCTCCTCACCCCGATGGGCCAGACGGGGGTCGAGCCGCTGGGTGCCATGGGGTCGGACACGCCGATCGCCGTCCTCAGCAAGCGCCCGCGCCTGCTCTTCGACTACTTCACGCAGCAGTTCGCGCAGGTGACCAACCCGCCGCTGGACTCGATCCGCGAAGAGGTCGTCACGAGCCTCAAGCTCGGCCTCGGTCCCGAGGTCAACCTCCTGACCTGGGGGCCCGAGCACACCCGCACGGTGTCGCTCGACTTCCCGGTCATCGACAACGACGAGCTCGCGAAGATCCGTCACATCGACAAGGCCCTGCCCGGGCGCTCGAGTGCCACCATCCGCGGCCTCTACCACTTCGACGCCGGACCCCACACCCTCGCGGAGCGTCTCACCGAGATGTGCGCCGAGGTGGATCAGGCCATCGAGGACGGCGCGGAGTTCATCATCCTGTCCGACCGGGACTCGAACAAGGACCTCGTCCCGATCCCCTCGCTGCTCATGGTGTCGGCGATCCATCACCACCTCATCCGGCGCGAGAACCGGATGAAGGTCGGTCTGATCGTCGAGGCCGGCGATGTGCGCGAGGTGCACCACGTCGCGACCCTCATCGGCTACGGTGCCTCCGCGATCAACCCGTACCTCGCCATGGAGACGGTCGAGCACCTCGTGCGCACCGGCTACATCACGGGCATCTCCCCGGAGAAGGCGGTCAAGAACCTCATCTACGCGCTCGGCAAGGGCGTGCTGAAGATCATGTCGAAGATGGGCATCTCCACGGTGTCGTCCTACGCGGGCGCGCAGGTGTTCGAGGCCGTGGGCCTCAGCCCGGAGTTCATCGACGCCTACTTCACGCGCACCGAGTCGAAGCTGGGCGGTATCGGGATCGAGGAGATCTTCGCCGAGAACCAGGCCCGCCACGACTACGCCTACCCGGAGGACGCCGCGGCACGCGCCCACGAGCGACTGTGGACCGGAGGCGAGTACCAGTGGCGTCGCGACGGCTCTCCGCACCTCTTCAACCCGGAGACGGTGTTCAAGCTGCAGCACTCCACGCGGACCCGCCGCTACGACATCTTCCGCGAGTACACCAAGCTCGTCGACGACCAGGCGGCCGAGCTGAAGACCCTGCGCGGCCTCTTCTCGCTGCGGACCGGGACGCGCAAGCCCGTGCCGCTGGACGAGGTCGAGCCCGTCTCCGCCATCGTCAAGCGCTTCTCCACCGGCGCGATGAGCTACGGCTCCATCTCCAAGGAGGCGCACGAGACCCTCGCCGTCGCGATGAACCGCATCGGCGGCAAGTCGAACACGGGCGAGGGCGGGGAGGACCCTGACCGGCTCGTCGATCCCGAACGGCGCAGCGCCATCAAGCAGGTGGCATCCGGTCGGTTCGGTGTCACGAGCCTCTACCTCACCGAGGCCGACGACATCCAGATCAAGCTCGCCCAGGGCGCCAAGCCCGGTGAGGGCGGTCAGCTCCCGCCGACCAAGGTGTACCCGTGGGTCGCGCGCACCCGACACGCCACGGCGGGCGTCGGGCTCATCTCGCCGCCTCCGCATCACGACATCTACTCGATCGAAGACCTCAAGCAGCTCATCTTCGACCTGAAGCGGGCGAACCCCGAGGCGCGCATCCACACGAAGCTCGTCAGCCAGTCCGGCATCGGCGCGGTCTCGGCCGGTGTCGCCAAGGCGCTCAGCGACGTCATCCTCGTGTCCGGTCACGACGGCGGCACGGGCGCGAGCCCGCTGAACTCGCTGAAGCACGCCGGAACACCGTGGGAGCTCGGCCTCGCCGAGACGCAGCAGACGCTCATGCTCAACGGCATGCGCGACCGCGTGGTCGTGCAGGTCGACGGTCAGCTCAAGACCGGTCGCGACGTCATCATCGGCGCCCTGCTCGGTGCCGAGGAGTTCGGCTTCGCCACTGCGCCCCTCGTCGTCAGCGGCTGCATCATGATGCGCGTCTGCCACCTCGACACCTGCCCGGTGGGCGTCGCGACGCAGAACCCCGTCCTGCGCGACCGTTTCACGGGCAAGCCCGAGTTCGTCGTCAACTTCATGGAGTTCATCGCGGAGGAGGTGCGCGAGCTGCTCGCGGAGCTCGGCTACCGCTCGATCGACGAGATCGTGGGCCGCACCGAGCTGCTGGAGACCAACGCGGCGATCGCGCACTGGAAGGCCGAAGGGCTCGACCTCAGCCCCGTGCTGGAGGGCCCGGCGTTCCCGGCCGGCGAACCGCGTCGCAGCGGGCGCGCCCAGGACCACGAGCTCGACAAGCACTTCGACGTGCAGCTCATCGACATCGCGAAGGCGGCGCTGCTGAACGGCGACCCCGTCGTGGTGGAGCTTCCGATCGCCAACACAGAGCGCGCGGTCGGCACGATGCTCGGGCATCAGGTGACCTCGCGTCACGGCGCCACCGGCCTGCCGAAGGAGACGATCGACGTCACCCTCACCGGCACCGCGGGGCAGTCGCTCGGCGCGTTCCTGCCGCCGGGGATCATCCTCCGGCTGGAGGGCGACGCCAACGATTACGTGGGCAAGGGCCTCTCCGGTGGGGACATCACGATCCGGCCGCCGCGCGGCTCCGCGATCGCCCCGCACGAGAACGTCATCGCGGGCAACGTGATCGGCTACGGCGCCACATCGGGGACCATGTTCATCTCGGGCGTGGTGGGCGAGCGCTTCCTCGTCCGCAACTCCGGCGCGACCGCTGTGGTCGAGGGCGTCGGCGACCATGCTCTCGAGTACATGACCGGTGGCCTCGCGGTCATCCTCGGGTCGACCGGCCGGAACTTCGGCGCCGGCATGTCCGGGGGAGTGGCCTACGTGCACGCCCTGGACACCGGCAAGGTCAACGCGCAGTCGCTCGGCAGCGGCGAGCTCCGGCTCGAGCCGCTGGACCGCGCCGACCTCGAAGTGCTTCGCGGCCTGCTCGTGGAGCACGTGGAGCGCACGGCGTCTCCGCGTGCCGCCGCTCTGCTGGAGGACTTCGACGCGAGCGCGGCGGAGTTCGTGAAGGTGCTCCCGCGGGACTACGCCGCCGTGCGCAGCATGCGCGAGGAGGCACTGGCCGAGGGGATCGACCCCGACGGCGACATCGTCTGGAACCGCATCCTGGAGGTGACCGGTGGCTGACCCCAAAGGCTTTCTGAAGGTGACCGAGCGGGAACTTCCCGCTCGCCGTCCGGTGCCCGTGCGCATCATGGACTGGAAAGAGGTGTACGAGCCCGGCGACAAAGCCGTGCTCCGTCGCCAGGCCGGCCGGTGCATGGACTGCGGCGTGCCGTTCTGCCACTCCGGCTGCCCGCTGGGCAACCTCATCCCGGAATGGAACGACCTCACCTGGCGCGGGGAGGGGCGTGCGGCGATCGAGCGTCTGCACGCGACGAACAACTTCCCGGAGTTCACCGGACGCCTGTGCCCGGCCCCGTGCGAGAGCTCGTGCGTCCTCGGCATCAACCAGCCGGCCGTGACGATCAAGCAGATCGAGGTCTCCATCATCGACGAGGCCTTCGCCAAGGGCTGGGTCGAGCCGGAGCCGCCGGAGCGCCTGACGGGCAAGACCGTGGCCGTCGTGGGCTCGGGTCCCGCCGGTCTCGCGGCCGCCCAGCAGCTGACCCGGGCGGGTCACACCGTCGCCGTCTTCGAGCGCGACGACCGCATCGGCGGCCTGCTGCGGTACGGCATCCCGGACTTCAAGATGGAGAAGAGCCAGCTCGAGGCCCGCCTCCGCCAGATGCAGGAGGAGGGCACGCGCTTCCGCGCCGGCGTCGAGATCGGCAAGGACATCTCGTGGGCCGACCTGCGCGCCCGGTACGACGCGGTCGTGATCGCCACCGGCGCCACCGTCCCGCGCGACCTGCCGATCCCCGGTCGCGACCTCGACGGTGTGCACTTCGCGATGGAGTACCTCGTCGAGTCGAACCACGCGGTGGCCGGCGACTCCGTCCCCGGCCAGATCACCGCCGAGGGCAAGCACGTCATCGTCATCGGCGGCGGCGACACCGGGGCCGACTGCATCGGCACCGCGCACCGCCAGGGCGCCCTGAGCGTGACCAACCTCGCCATCGGCAAGCAGCCGAGCGAGACGCGGCCGGATCACCAGCCCTGGCCGATGATGCCGACGATCTTCGAGGTGGCCTCGGCTCACGAGGAGGGTGGGGAGCGGATGTTCCTCGCGTCGACCGTGGAGTTCCTGTCGAACGACGTCGGCGAGGTCCGCGCGCTGCGCGTGGCCGAGACCGAGTACATCGACGGCCGCCGCGTGCCCAAGAGCGGCACGGAGCGCGAGATCCCCGCGGACCTGGTGCTCATCGCGATGGGCTTCACCGGGCCGGAGCAGGACGGCTACACCGAGGACACCCGGCCGGAGGTCACCGAGCGCGGCGCCTTCCGTCGTGCCGCGAGCTACGAGTCGTCGATCCCCGGTGTGTTCGTGGCGGGTGACGCGGGTCGCGGTCAGTCGCTCATCGTCTGGGCGATCGCGGAGGGCCGAGCGGCGGCGGCGAACGTCGACCGCTTCCTCATGGGCACCACCGTGCTGCCGGAGCCGGTGCGCCCCAGCGATGTCGCGATCGGCCTCCAGCCCGCGTAGGCTGAGGCCGGCAGTGTCGCCTGTACGTAATCCCACACTTCTACCCTGGAGACATGTTGAGACGCGCGAAAATCGTCGCCACCCTGGGCCCCGCCACTTCCACGTATGAGACGGTGCGCGCACTGATCGATGCGGGTGTGGACGTCGCCCGACTGAACCTCAGCCACGGTGACTACTCCGTGCACGAGAACAACTACGCGAACGTGCGTCGCGCGGCGGAGGACTCCGGTCGCGCCGTCGCAATCCTCGTCGACCTCCAGGGCCCGAAGATCCGTCTGGGCCGCTTCGAGGACGGACCGTACGAGCTCGCCAAGGGCGACATCTTCAAGATCACCACCGAGGACATCATCGGCAACAAGGAGATCTGCGGCACGACGTTCAAGGGCCTTCCCCAGGACGTCAAGCCCGGCGACTTCCTGTTGATCGACGACGGCAAGGTCCGGGTCGAGGTCGTCGAGACCGACGGCGTCACCGTCACCACGCGCGTCGTCGTCGCGGGCGCCGTCTCGAACAACAAGGGCATCAACCTGCCCGGTGTCGCCGTGAACGTCCCCGCGCTGAGCGAGAAGGACGAGGACGACCTCCGCTGGGGCCTCCGGACGGGTGCCGACCTCATCGCGCTCTCGTTCGTCCGCAACGCCTCCGACGTGACCCGCGTGCACGAGATCATGGCCGAGGAGGGCGTCCGCGTCCCCGTGATCGCCAAAATCGAGAAGCCGCAGGCCGTGGATGCGCTCGAGGAGATCGTCGACGCGTTCGACGGCATCATGGTCGCCCGCGGCGACCTCGGCGTGGAGCTGCCCCTCGAGGCCGTCCCGATCGTGCAGAAGCGCGCCGTCGAGCTGGCCCGTCGCAACGCGAAGCCCGTGATCGTGGCGACGCAGATGCTCGAGTCGATGATCAACAGCCCGGTGCCGACCCGTGCCGAGACCTCCGATGTCGCCAACGCCGTCCTCGACGGTGCCGACGCGGTCATGCTCTCCGGCGAGACCAGCGTGGGCGACTACCCGGTCGTCGTCGTCGAGACGATGGCCCGGATCATCGAGTCGACGGAGGAGCACGGTCTGGAGCGCATCCTGCCGCTCACCACGAAGCCCCGCACGCAGGGCGGTGCCATCACCCTCGCCGCCCTCGAGGTCGCGGAGTTCGTGGACGCCAAGTTCCTCTGCGTCTTCACGCAGTCGGGCGACTCGGCGCGCCGCCTGTCCCGCCTGCGCTCCCGCATCCCCATGCTGGCCTTCACGCCGGAGCCCGGCATCCGTCGTCGTATGGCGCTGACCTGGGGCCTGCGCTCCACGCTCGTCGACATGGTGCAGCACACCGACCTCATGTACCACCAGGTGGACGAGTACCTCCTCGAGAACGGCCTCGCCGTCGAGGGGGACAAGGTCGTCGTCATCTCCGGTTCCCCTCCCGGGATCATCGGTTCCACGAACGACCTGCGCGTGCACAAGGTCGGCGACGCGCTCCGTGGCGCGGCACCGATCTACAAGGCAGGCGTCTGACGCAGACGTTCCGAGAGGGGCGGGGCTTCGGCCTCGCCCCTCTCTGTCATCTCCGGGCCGGGGCGTCAAGCCTCTCGGCCGTGACCGCCGCCTCGGCTAGCGTGCTGCCATGGTCCTCCGTCGCCTCCTCGTCACCTCCGGGCTGACGTTCCGCATCCTGGAGAGTCCGCGGCCGGCCGGCAGCACGGCCCCGACCGTGGTCCTCGTGCACGGGATCGGGATGTCGCACCGGTATCTGTCGCGGCTGCACGCCGTGCTCGCCGACACGACCCGGGTGGTCTCCGTCGACCTTCCGGGCTTCGGCGGCCTGCCCAAACCGCGGTTCGACGTCTCCATCCCGCAGATGGCCGCGGGTCTCGCCCAGGTGGTGGCGAGCCTCGACGACGACCGCGTCGTGCTCGTCGGACACTCGATGGGCGTGCAGTGGGCCGTGGAGACGGCGCTCCGGCATCCCGAGTACGTCCGCACGGTCGTCACGATCGGCCCCGTCGCGGACGACGCCCACCGGACGCTCGGTGCACAGGCGCGCGCGCTGGCCATCGACACGTTCGGCGAGACCCCCGCGATCAATACCGTCGTCTTCACCGACTACCTGCGCTGCGGCGTGCGGTGGTATCTCCGTCAGGTCCGGCACATGCTCGCGTATCCCCTGGAGGAGAAGATCGCCGCGCTCTCCATGCCGGTGCTTGTCGTGCGGGGGAGTGAGGACCCCATCGCAGGACGCGCGTGGTGCCGGCGCCTGCGCGACGCGGCGGCCGTCTCGCGACTGGTGGAGATCCCCGGTCACCACCATGTCGCGCAGCAGTCCGCGCCCCGGGCGGTGGCTTCCGCGATCCTGGCCCACACGACGGGAGCATGGCCGACGGCGGTGCCGGCCGCAGCCAGCCGGCGGGGGAGGGCCCCATCGACGTCCTGAGGATGCTGGGCTGGTGGGCTGCGGACTACGCGTACGCCGGGTTCTGGCAGGTTCGCTCGTTCTTCGGCCGCGACCAGGCGGACGACTTCGCCACCGGAGACCGCGCCCCGATCGTCGTCCTCGCCGGCGTCTACGAGACCTGGCGCTTCCTGGAGCCGCTCATCGTCGCGCTGCACGAGCGGGGCCATCCGGTGCACGTCGTGGACGCGCTGCGCCGCAACCAGTTCCCGGTGCAGGATGAGGCCGACCAGGTGGCCGACTACCTGCGAGCGCACGACCTCTCCGGCGTCTTCCTCGTCGCCCACAGCAAGGGCGGTCTCGCCGGGAAGCTGGTGATGACCGGCCCCGAGGGCGGACGGATCCGCGGGATGCTCGCCATCGCGACGCCCTTCGGGGGCTCACGATATGCGCGGTTGCTGCCCGGTCGGGTGCTGCGCGCGTTCTCGCCGGACGACCCCTCTATCGTCGCCCTGGGGCGGGAGCTCGACGTCAACGCCCGCATCGTCTCGATCTACGCCGCGTTCGATCCGCATATCCCCGAGGGGAGCGAGCTCGCCGGGGCCAAGAACGTGGTGCTGGAGACGGGAGGGCACTTCCGGATCCTCGCCCACCCCCGCGTGATGGCCGAACTCGCCGCCCTCGCCGAGTGACGGGGCGAGCGGTCCGCGATGCTGGTGCCGAGCGTTCGGCTGCCCAGCCGGGTTCCACAGTCTCTCCGTGATTAAGTGGGCAGCCCTGCTTCCGCACGGCTGCCCGCTTGGTACATTCAGAACAGGGCCGCGCTTGCCGTCCTGCGACGAAGGGAAGCGAGGTGGCGATGGGCGATCGTCTGGCTGTGGTGGGTGACTTACCGACTACGCAACCAAAGCTCGGGTTCGAGTCTTATGCGGCGGCGCTTGTCGATGCTGTCGAGGGTGGAAAGCCCGCGCAGTACACCCTCGGTTTGTATGGCCCCTGGGGATCGGGCAAGTCTTCACTTTTAGGTGCACTTGCCTCGGGGCTGCGGGCGAACGGCAAGAGCGTCGTGATCGAGTTTGACGCGTGGAGGTATCAACCAGGGGGAGAGCTCGTTGCCTCGTTGTTGACCTTGATTGCGAGGGCGATCGAGCAGAACGCGAAGCTACGGCATTTCGGGAGCAAGTTGTTGGATGTGGCCCAGGCCATGGTGTCCGCCAGCTCGCTGACTTTCGGTGGCCCTACCGGAGCCACATTGGAGATCGACGGTGAGAAGGCGATGCGCGCGCTGGACGCCGAGAAGGCGCCGCCAAACTTCGTCGATGCAATCCGCGAAATGCGCCGCGCCGCCGACGACATCTCTGGCGAACGACTAGTGATCCTTATCGACGATCTTGATCGTTGCTCTCCGACGAATCTCGTCGCCGTGCTTGAGACGATCAACAACGTCATGGATCTCAGCGGTTTTGTTTTCGTAGTTGCCCTCGACTACGACGTGCTCGTGCAAGCGATCACTGCCGAGTACCCCCACGTTTCCGGGCACGAGTTCATCGAAAAGATGGTGCAGATCCCGTTTCGCGTCCCGCCCCTCAACACCAGTTCGGCGCATGTTCTCCGCGACCTTCTTCCCAACTTCCAGACACTGGTAAGCCTTCAAGACGAGCGGTTTCAGTCAGTGTTGTTGGAGGTAGTCCGTCGTGCACTACGAGGCAATCCCCGTCAGGCCAAGCGCCTGGTCAACTCGTATCTGGTTCTCGATCGGATCCTTAGCAGACAGAAGTCAGCTGCAAGTCGCGCGTTGCTCCTAATAATCCTCGGCCTCCAGTTCGGGTGGCCCGATGATTATCGCCGTGTGCAACGCGCTGTGAGCATGGGCGCGTTGGATACCGCAGGGGAGCTTGAGCGCTACTTCGACGACTCCGAGGATGAGCATGGTCCCGCTGCATTCCTGACAGCCGTCTTGTCGCGCGACCTTGCAAGCGCCTCGCTTCCCGAGCTGATTCACATGGCCGCAACCACCGCTCCGACTTCAGCGGCGGACGAACGGGAAGTTCTCGTTGAGGCCGTGAGAGGGATGGTGTCTGCGTACGGATGGCAGGAGGTCGATGCCGATGTGTGGCGCCCCGCCGCCGAAGTCGAGCAGGGTCACACAGTCCGCTTGGCTCTTCATGGGAGGCGTCTCGCAATCGAGATGCGTGAGTACGCGCAGACGAATAAGACACACGCGAGAGGGACGAAGCGGGATGTCAAGCATGTTTTCCACACAGTGACCCACGTGACGCTGGCGGATTTCCGGACTTTGGAGCCTACGATCGAGCGTCTCTCCTCATCAGCAGGACTAGGTGCCTGGCGAAAAGAGAAGATGGAAGCACGCCAGTCGCGCTTAACCGACGTCTCCCGACCTAGGTCGAAACACTAGCCGACCTCGATCGCATGCTGGGGGCCACGAGCGGTCCGCGATGCTGGTGCCGGCGGTGGGACTCGAACCCACACGCCCTCTCGGACAAAGCATTTTGAGTGCTCCGCGTCTGCCATTCCGCCACGCCGGCCCGTGTCTCGCGACTTCGACTGTAGCGCAGACGACGGACGCTTCCTCGCGTGCCCGCTGTCTTCAGCCGGTGGTGTGGACCTCTCCGTTAGGATGGACGGGTGACCGAGCAAGAACAGGCTGAGCAGCCCACGGCATCCGCACCCCGACGCGTCGTCGTCGCCGAAGACGAATCGCTGATCCGTCTCGACATCGTCGAGATCCTCCGCGACAACGGCTTCGATGTCGTCGGCGAGGCCGGCGACGGCGAGACGGCGGTGGCCCTCGCCACCGAGCTGCGTCCCGACCTCGTCATCATGGACGTGAAGATGCCCCAGCTCGACGGCATCAGCGCCGCCGAGAAGCTGCACAAGGGCAACATCGCCCCCGTCGTGCTGCTGACCGCGTTCAGCCAGAAGGAGCTCGTGGAGCGGGCGAGCGAGGCCGGAGCCCTGGCCTACGTCGTGAAGCCCTTCACGCCGAACGACCTCCTTCCCGCGATCGAGATCGCTCTGGCCCGCCACGAGCAGATCATCACCCTCGAGGCCGAGGTCGCCGACATGGTCGAGCGCTTCGAGACCCGCAAGCTCGTCGACCGGGCCAAGGGACTCCTCAACGAGAAGATGGGCCTGAGCGAGCCCGAGGCGTTCCGCTGGATCCAGAAGGCGTCGATGGATCGCCGGCTGACGATGCAGGACGTCGCCAAGGCGATCATCGAGCAGCTCGCTCCCAAGAAGTAGGGCACTCCGGTGCTCCGGCTGGACGCAGAGCACGTTCTGCGGCCGGTCCGTGCCGGGGACGGAGCCGCACTCGCGCGTGCGTACCGGGCGAACAGGGAGCATCTCGCCCCCTGGGAGCCGGTGCGCTCCGAGGCGTTCTTCACCGAGGAGTGGCAGGAGCAGAACGCCCAGCAGTGCGTCGCCGAGGCTGCTCTCGGCCGCAGTTCCCGCTTCGTGATCCTCTCGGACGACGGGGAGATCCGCGGCCGGATGAACCTGAACACCATCGTTCGCGGCGCGTTCTGGAGCGCCGATCTCGGCTACTGGATCGATTCCACCCGGCTCCGCCGCGGCCTCGCAGGTCGCGCGGTGGCCCTCATCTCGGAGCACGCGCGGGACGAGCTGCGGCTGCACCGGCTCCAGGCCTCGACGCTGCTGCACAACGTGGCCTCCCAGCGCGTCCTCACCGGCAACGGCTTCGAGCGCATCGGCATCGCCCCGAAGTACCTGCGGATCGCGGGGGAGTGGCAGGACCACATCCTCTTCCAGCTGCTGCTGGAGGAGCCGGTCAGCGCCCGGCGGGAGCGTCCTTGATCATGTTGGTGATGCGGATCGTGGAGCAGCGCCGGCCCTGATCGTCGGTCACGACGATCTCGTGCACCGTGACGCTCCGGCCCAGGTGTACGGGCGTGCAGACCCCGGTGACCACCCCCGAGGTGGCCGACCGGGTGTGCGTGGCGTTGATGTCGACCCCGACCGCCAGGCGGCCCGCTCCCGCATGCAGATTGGCCGCCATCGAGCCGAGCGATTCGCCCAGCACGACATAGGCGCCGCCGTGCATGAGACCGACCGGCTGGGTGTTGCCCTCCACCGGCATCGTCGCCACGCACCGATCGACGCCGAACTCGACGAACTCCATGCCCATCTTCTCGGCCAGGGCTCCCATGCCGCGGGCGGCCGCCCACTCGAGTCCTTCGCTGGTGGCGACCTCGCTCATGCATCCTCCTCTGCGGGTGTCCGTGCTCCTCGTTAGGCTGACAGGGTGACGGACTCCGCAAAGCCTACCCTCATGGTCGTCGACGGCCACTCGCTCGCCTACCGGGCCTTCTTCGCCCTCCCGGTGGACAACTTCACCACCAAGGACAACCAGCACACGAACGCCATCTACGGGTTCCTGTCCATGCTGGTCAACCTCATCAAGGCCGAGCAGCCCACCCACCTCGCGATCGCGTTCGACACCTCCCGCCACTCGTTCCGCACCGACGAGTACCCGGAGTACAAGGCCACCCGATCCGAGACGCCGCAGGAGTTCAAGGGCCAGATCCCGCTGCTGCAGGACTGCCTCGCCGCGATGTCTATCCCGGTGCTGACGCAGGAGGGCATCGAGGCCGACGACATCCTCGCCACCCTCTCCACCCAGGGCGCCGCCCAGGGCTACGACGTGCTCGTGGTCTCCGGAGACCGCGACACCATCCAGCTCGTCACCGACGACGTCACGCTGCTGTATCCGTCCGTGCAGGGTGTCTCGCAGCTCAAGCGCTACGACCCGACCACGGTGCAGGAGCGCTACGGCGTCCGTCCCGAGCAGTACCCCGACATCGCCGCCCTCGTCGGTGAGACCAGCGACAACCTCCCCGGTGTGCCGAAGGTGGGGGAGAAGACGGCCGTCAAGTGGCTCACGCAGTTCGGCTCCCTCGACGAGCTGCTCAAGCGTGCCGGCGAGATCAAGGGCGTGGTCGGCGGCAACCTCCGCGATCACATCGAAGACGTCCGCCGCAACCGCAAGCTCAACCGCCTGCTGACCGACGTGGAGCTGCCGGTGGCACCGGCCGATCTCGCGGTCGCCCCGATCGATGCCGAGGCCGTCCGCGACATCTTCGCCCGACTCGAGTTCCGCACGCTGCTGCCGCGGGTCTTCGAGGCCGTCGGTGCGGGCGAGGTGGCCGACGACCCGGCCTCCGTCGTCGAGATGCCGGCGCCGGCACAGGTGTCCGCCCCCGATCTGGCCACCTGGGCCGCGGCGCAGGACGGAGACATCGCTCTCCGGGTCGTGGTGCAGTCGGGCGCACCTGTGCGCGTCGGCGTCGCCACCGGGAGCGAGCTGCGCGAGCTCGACTGGTCGGAGGAGGCGGCCGCGGCGCTGCGCACGTGGCTGGAGTCCGACGCGCCGAAGGTGCTGCACGACGCCAAGCCGCAGGTGAAGGCGCTGCTCCGTCACGGGATCCGTCTCGGCGGGCTCGCCTACGACACGAGCCTCGCCGGCTGGCTGCTGCGTCCGAGCTTCCCGGACAAGACGCTGTCCGACCTCGTCCAGCGCTACCTGGGGGAGAAGCTCCCCGAGGCCGATCCGTCGCAGCTCGTGCCGGAGACCGAGGGTGCCACCCCGTCGCAGGAGGCGTGGTTCATCCTCCGCGTGGCCGAGGCCCTGCGAAACGATCTGCCCGAGCCGGTCGACGCCGTGCTCCGCGACATCGAGCTGCCGACGCTCCGCACGCTCGCCGACATGGAGCTCGCCGGCGTCGCCGTCTCGCACGAGGTTCTGTCGACGTTCTCGGCCGAGCTCGCGACACGCGCGGATGCGCTGGCCCAGGAGGCGTTCTCGGTCGTCGGCCGCGAGTTCAACCTCGGGTCGCCGAAGCAGCTCCAGGAGGTGCTGTTCGAAGACCTGCAGCTTCCGAAGACGCGCAAGACGAAGACCGGGTACTCGACCGATGCGGCCGTGCTCGCCGACCTCCAGGAGTCGCACCCGCACCCCTTCCTGAGCCTGCTGCTGCAGCACCGAGAGGCGACGAAGCTGCGGCAGATCATCGAGTCCCTCGACACCGCGATCCGCGAGGACAATCGGGTGCACACGACCTATGTGCAGACCGGCAGTCAGACCGGGCGCCTGTCCAGCACCGACCCGAACCTCCAGAACATCCCGGTCCGCACCGAGGAGTCACGGCGCATCCGCAGCGCCTTCGAGGTCGGCGAGGGGTACGAGACCCTGCTCACCGCCGACTACTCGCAGATCGAGATGCGGATCATGGCGCACCTCTCGGGTGATGAGGGGTTGATCGAGGCCTTCAACAGCGGTGAAGACCTGCACCGTTTCGTCGGCGCCCGCGTGTTCGGCGTCGATCCGTCCGAGGTCACGCCGGCGATGCGCACCAAGGTGAAGGCGATGTCGTACGGCCTCGTCTACGGGCTCTCCGCGTTCGGGCTGTCCAAGCAGCTGCGCATCGAGCAGTCGGAGGCCAAGCAGCTCATGGTGGAGTACTTCGCACGGTTCGGTGCGGTCCGCGACTACCTGCGGGCCTCGGTGATGAAGGCCAAGGAGGTCGGCTACACCGAGACGATCTTCGGACGTCGGCGGCCGTTCCCCGATCTCGCGAGCCCCAACCGCGTGCTGCGCGAGAACGCCGAGCGGGCCGCGCTCAACGCCCCGATCCAGGGCAGCGCGGCCGACATCATGAAGATCGCGCTGTTCCACATCCACGACGACCTCCACGCCGCGAAGCTGGAGTCGCGGGTGCTGCTGCAGATCCACGACGAACTCGTCGTCGAGGTCGCTGCGGGGGAGTGGGACGCGGTGGAGCAGATCGTCCGCACGCGGATGGGTGACGCCGCGCAGCTCTCCGTGCCGCTCGACGTGCAGGTCGGCCGCGGTCGGGACTGGAACGAAGCCGCGCACTGATCCCGGTGGCCGGAGGGGGCGGGGATTAGGCTGGAAGGCATGACTTCCGCACCCCGCACCCCCTCCGCCATCGACAGGGTCGCCGATGAATGGGTCGACACGATCGCCGTGCTGGCGCCGACTCTCGGCACGTACATCGGCCGCTCCGAGGTCAACGACCGATTCGGTGACCTGAGTCCGGAAGGTCACGAGGAGATCGCCGCGGCGACGCGGGCCACACTGGACAAGCTGGCCGCGCTGGAGCCGGTCGACGCGATCGACGAGGTCACCAAGACCGATCTCAGCGCCGAGCTGCGCCTCGACCTCGAGTTGCACGACGCGAAGTGGCACCTGCGTGATCTGAACGTCATCGCATCCGCCGCGCAGGACGTCCGCTCCGCCTTCGACCTGATGCCCACCGCGACGGTCGAGGACTGGGAGGTCGTCTCCACCCGACTCTCTGCCGTGCCGGGGGCGCTGCGCGGGTACATCGAGACGCTCCGTCTGGGCATCGCCGAGGGCGTCACTCCCGCCCGTCGCCAGGTCGCGGAGGTCGCGACGCAGATCGACCGCTACATCGCCGACGACGGATTCTTCGCGGCGTTCGTCGCGCACGCCGATCCCGAGGAGGGTCAGCTTCCCGCCTCGCTCGCCCGCACGCTGGCGGACAACTCCGCGGCTGCCCGGGTCGCCTACGGCGAGCTGCGGCGCTTCCTGGCCGAGGAGCTGGCCCCCGAAGCCGGTGAGACGGACGCCGTGGGGCGCGAGCTCTACGCCCTCAACTCCCGGCGTTTCCTCGGCGCGACCATCGACCTCGACGAGACCTACGAGTGGGGCCGGGAAGAGCTCGCCCGCATGGTGGCCGAGCAGACGGCGATCGCGAACGAGATCCTTCCCGGAGCCTCCGTCGAGGAGGCCGTCGCGCATCTGGAGTCGGACCCCGCCCGCAAGCTCGTCGGCACCGAGGCGCTCCAGCGGTGGATGCAGGAGACCAGCGATCGCGCGGTCGCCGAGCTGGGTGCCTCGCACTTCGACATCCCGGAGGCGATCCGCACGCTGGAGTGCATGATCGCGCCGACGCAGGAGGGCGGGATCTACTACACCGGTCCCACCGACGACTTCTCGCGCCCCGGTCGCATGTGGTGGTCGGTCCCCGAGGGCGTCACCGAGTTCGACACGTGGCGCGAGCTCACCACCGTGTACCACGAGGGTGTGCCGGGGCATCACCTGCAGATCGCCCAGGCCGTCTACAACCGCGCCGAGCTCAACTCCTGGCGGCGGCTGCTCGCCGGCACGTCGGGGCACGCGGAGGGCTGGGCGCTGTACGCGGAGCGGCTGATGGAGCAGCTCGGTTACCTCGATGACCCGGCGGATCGCCTCGGCATGCTGGATGGGCAGCGGATGCGGGCGGCGCGCGTGGTCCTCGACATCGGCGTGCACCTCGGCAAGCCCCGACTCGAGGGCGAGGGCGTCTGGGATGCCGAGTACGCGCTCGACTTCCTCCGCCGCAACGTGAACATGTCGGACCAGTTCGTGCAGTTCGAGGTCAACCGGTACCTCGGCTGGCCGGGTCAGGCGCCGTCGTACAAGGTCGGTCAGCGCATCTGGGAGCAGGTCCGCGACGCCGTGCAGCAGGCGGAGGGCGACGCGTTCAGCTTCAAGGGCTTCCACAAGCGCGCCCTCGATCTCGGCGGCGTCGGACTCGACACGCTGCGCAGCGCGCTGCTCCCTCGGTGACGGGAATGCCGGCCCGAGTCCGCGTGTTCCATTCACCTGAATAGGAAGGTGTGACATGGACATCGAATTCGGGCTGGACACGTTCGGCGACATCACCCGGGATCAGGACGGCGAGCTGCTCAGCGGCGCGCAGACCATCCGGAACGTCGTCGCGCAGGCGGAGCTGGCCGACACCGTCGGCGTCGACTTCTTCGGGGTGGGGGAGCACCACCGGCGCGAGTTCGCGGTCTCGTCCCCGGAGATGGTGCTCGCGGCGATCGCGGCGCGCACCGAGCGCATCCGGCTGGGCACCGCCGTGACCGTGCTGTCCTCGGACGACCCGGTGCGTGTGTTCGAACGCTTCTCCACCCTCGACGCCCTGTCCGGCGGCCGGGCGGAGGTCGTCCTCGGGCGCGGTTCGTTCATCGAGTCCTTCCCGCTGTTCGGCTACGACCTGCGCGACTACGACCGGCTCTTCGAGGAGAAGCTCGAGCTGCTCGTCGAGCTCCTCAAGGAAGAGCCCGTCACGTGGTCCGGCTCGCTGCGGCCGTCTCTCGACAACGCGGACGTCTTCCCGAAGACCGAGAAGGGCCTGCGCACGTGGGTCGGCGTGGGGGGCAGCCCGGAGTCCGTCGTGCGTGTCGCGCGTCACGGTCTCGCCCTGATGCTGGCGATCATCGGCGGCCCGGCCGGGCGGTTCAAGCCGTTCGTCGACCTCTACCACCGCTCGGTCGCCTCCTTCGGGACGACCGCCCACCCGGTGGCCGTGCACTCACCCGGTCACATCGCGCCCACCGACGCGGAGGCGTGGGACGAGGCCTACCCGGGCTTCGAGGCGATGAACAACACCATCGGTCGCGAGCGCGGCTGGCCGCCTTACAGCCGCGCGCGCTTTCAGAACGACATCGGTCCGGAGGGCTCGCTCTATGCCGGTTCGCCGGAGCGCGTCGCGGCGAAGATCGCCGACACGATCAAGACCCTCGGGCTCGGCCGCTTCGACCTCAAGTACGCGACCGGCACCCTGTCGCACGAGTCGATGATGCGCAGCATCGAGCTGTACGGCACCGAGGTGATCCCTCGGGTGCGGAAGCTCCTCGCCGACCGCGACTGAGCTGGCGTCATCTCGCGGCTCGGCGGGACGGGCGGCCCTACGATGAGAATCATGGCCGATACCGCCCTGCCGAGCCGCACCTCGCTCGCCGAGCGCCTCGACGTCCTCCCGTTCACCCGCCGGCACCTGCGCCTGCTCACGGGCTCCGGCGTCGGCTGGGCGCTCGACGCGATGGACGTCGGACTCATCTCCTTCATCATCGCGGCGCTCTCACAGCAGTGGGATCTCACGAAGGGGGAGGCCGGCTGGATCGCCTCGCTCGGCTTCGTCGGCATGGCGGTCGGCGCGACCCTCGGCGGTCTTCTCGCTGACCGCTTCGGCCGCCGGCAGGTGTTCGCCCTCACGCTGCTCATCTATGGCGTGGCCACCGGAGCGAGTGCGCTGGTCGGATCAGTGGCGGCGCTGCTCGTGCTGCGGTTCTTCGTCGGCCTCGGCCTGGGAGCGGAGCTGCCGGTCGCCTCGACCTACGTGAGCGAGTTCGCGCCCGCGCGCATCCGGGGACGGCTGATCGTCATCCTCGAAGCCTTCTGGGCTGTGGGCTGGACGGCGTCTGCCGTCATCGGGTTCTTCGTCATCCCCGCCTCTGAGGCAGGCTGGCGGTGGGCCTTCGCGCTCGGCGCGATCCCCGCGGTCTACGCCCTCGTCGTGCGGTGGGGTCTGCCCGAGTCGCCGCGCTGGCTGGCGTCCCGCGGACGAATCGCGGAAGCCGACCGCATCGTCGCCGCGTTCGAGGCCGATGCCGGTGTCGAGCACACCCCGCAGATCCGGAAGGAGCCGGCGTCGCGGGCGATCGCGATGACGGCGCGTGCCCGGCTCGCTGCGCTCTGGAGCGTCGAGTTCCGGATGCGGACCGCCTGCCTCTGGCTGGTGTGGCTTGCCGTCAACTTCGCCTACTACGGGGCGTTCATCTGGATCCCGAGCATCCTCGTCGACGCGGGATTCGACCTCGTCCGCTCGTTCGGCTTCACCCTCATCATCACGCTCGCGCAACTCCCGGGCTATGCCGTGGCCGCCTGGCTCATCGAAGTGTGGGGCCGCCGGGTCACGCTCTCGGTCTTCCTGCTGGGGGCGACCGCCTCGGCCGTCGTCTTCGGCACCGCCACGACGGTGCCGATGATCATCGGCGCAGGCATGGCCCTGTCGTTCTTCACCCTCGGTGCGTGGGGTGCGCTGTACGCGGTGACGCCGGAGATCTACCCGACCTCGCTGCGCGGCACGGGGGCCGGCTGGGCCGCCGGGGTGGGCCGCATCGCCTCCATCGTGGCTCCCCTCGCCGTTCCCGTCCTCCTCGGGGCCGGCGGCGCGCCCCTGCTGTTCGTCGTGTTCGCGGCCTGCTTCCTCGTCGCCGCCGCGGCGGCCTGGGGTCTCGTCGATCGGAGCGGAGCGGCGCTGGACGACCGGTGACGTCCGGGACCGGGAATAGGCTGGGCGCGTGGCTGATGTACGTTTCGTCGCGATAGGCGACTCCTTCACCGAAGGCGTGGGCGATGTGCTCCCCGATGGGCGCGAGCGCGGCTGGGCCGACATCGCCGCGCAGGGATGGGCGGATGCCGCGGGGCACCCCATCCAGTACGCGAACCTCGCGATCCGGGGGAAGCTGGCGTGGCCGATCGTCGAGGAGCAGCTCGAGCCGGCGTTGGCCCTGCGCCCCACGCACCTGTCGTTCAACGGCGGGGGCAACGACATGCTGCGGCCGCGGACGGACGTCGAGCACATCGCCGACGCGTTCAGCCGGGTGCTGCGGCGGTGCGACGAGGAGGGTGTGACGATGATCCTGCTCTCCGGTGCCAACCCCAGCGGGCAGCTTCCGATGGGATCGCTCGTGCAACGCCGCGGCGATCTGCTCTCCGAGGCGGTCCTGCGGCGCATCGAGGACCGGCCCGACGTCATCCGTGCCCTCAACTGGCCGGACACGGAGCTGTCGAAACCCGCGTACTGGTCGGAGGACCGGCTGCACATGAACGCGGCGGGCCACCACCGCGTCGCGGCCCGCGTGCTGCACGGGCTCGGCTTCGAGCCGCCGGCAGCCTGGTGGGCGCCGCTCGACCGCTGGACCGCAGGGCCCGGGGGCCTGGCGTACTACCGGGAGTTCGTCGGCCCGTGGGTGCGACGGCGCGTGACGAGGACCTCATCCGGGGACGGCCGCGCAGCGAAGTATCCGACCTGGGTCGAGCGGACCCCGGCATGAGCGACGTCACGCCCCGCGGATGAGCGACATCGAACTGGTCCGTCTCCCCGCCGGGACGGTCACGCTGCACGACGCCCGACGCCGCACGCGCCGGACCGTCGAACTCGAGCCGTTCTCCCTCGCCGCCTTCTCGGTGACGGAGGAACAGGTCACCGAAGTCCTGGGCACACCGACCCGGCACCCTCGTCGCCCGGTCGCCGACGTGAGCTGGCTGCGCGCGATCCACTTCTGCAACGCCGCCTCGGAGTGGGAGGGACTCGATCCCGTGTACCACTTCGAGGGTGAGGACGTGGCCTGGGACACCACAGCGGACGGCTACCGCCTTCCGACCGAGGCCGAGTGGGAGTACGCCTGCCGAGCAGGCTCCACCGGGCCGCACTATGCGCCGCTGGCCGAGGCCGCCTGGACCGCGGTCGACGGAGTGGGCACGCCGCAGGACGTGGGCGGGAAGCTCCCGAACCTGCACGGGCTCTTCGACACGCTCGGCAACGTGTGGGAGTGGTGCTGGGATCTCCTCGACCCCGCGCGGTACGACGACTATCGGGTCTTTCGCGGCGGAGGATTCGCCGACGATGCCTGGAGCGTGCGCGCGTCCGTTCGCCGCGGGGGAGCGCCGCGCATGCACCATGAGGACGTCGGTTTCCGCGTTGCTCGGGGCGCCTTCGACACCGAGGAGGAGGCGCAGGGCTGGTCGGCGGCCGCGGACCGGGAGCGGGCCTTCGTCGACGGCGGTCTGCCCTCGGGCTGGACCCCGCGCCGACGGTAGCCCGCGCCGGGCGGTTTTGGTCGCCCACTCTGCGCGGTGGGAGACTGAAGGGATGACCACGCCGTTCGCGCTCATCCTCAACCAGGGTCGCGTCGCCGACCGCACGGACGGAGCCCTCGTCGGGGCACGCCGCGTCGCCGACGCGCTGTCCGCGCTCCTGCAGCGGGAGCCCGTCGTGGTCGGTACCCCGGAGCCGGGCCGGATGGACGACTGGTCGGTCGCGCTGCCCGAAGCTGCGGAGACGCTCACGGGTCTGCGTGACGCGGTGCAGGAGGCGATCGCCGCGGATGCGACGCCGCTCCTCGTGACGAACACCTGTGCGGCGAGCCTCGGAACGCTGCCGAGTGTCGCCGAGCACCACCCCGACGCAGTGGTGCTGTGGATCGACGCGCACGGCGACTTCAACACGCCAGACACCACCGACTCCGGCTACCTCGGCGGCATGGTCCTCGCCGCCGCCTGCGGGCTGTGGGACAGCGGCCACGGGGCGGGCATCGACCCCAAGCAGGTCATCGTCGTGGGCGGTCGCGACATCGATCCCGCCGAGGGGGAGCTGCTCGCCGGTGCAGGAGTGACCGTCCTCAGCCCCGCGGAGAGCACCCCGGAGCGGCTCAGCGCGCTCATCGCCGGGCGACCGGTGTGGATCCATGTCGACTGGGACGTCTTGGAGCCCGGTTACATCCCTGCGGCCTATCGCGTCGGCGACGGTCTGCTGCCGCACCAGGTGGCCGCGCTGTTCGCCGCGATCCCGTCGGCGGACGTCCGCGGCGTGGAACTCGCCGAGTTCGAGGCGGGCGACGCGGAGGTGCCCGAGCGCGTCAGCGTCGAGTTGATCGTGGAGACCGTCCAGCACCTCCTGCGCTGACGGGCGCTCAGCGACGCCGGTCGGGATCCAGCCCCATGCGGATCCGCGTCCGCTTGCGTTCGATGAGGATGAACACGACTCCGAGGACCCAGAGCGGGATCAGGGTGAGGAACGCGACACGGAACGCGTCGAGCGTGTAGGTGTCCGGGGTGCCGGCGCCCTGGGCGTCGAGGAGGAGACCGATCACGAACACGGCGATCAGGGCAGCGATGAAGCCGCCCGCGTTCGTCACGCCGGTCGCCGTGCTGAGGCGATGCACGGGGTTGTGCGTGCGGGCGTGGTCGAAGGCGATCATCGACGCGGGGCCGCCGGTCGCCAGAGCGACCGCCAGGACCCAGAGCAGCCAGTCCGGGGCGGGGCCGGGGAGGGCGATGACCGCGATCCAGGCCGCCATCTGCACGCCGACCGCGGGGAGGACGAGGGCGAGCGAGCGGTGGTTCGGCAGGCGGCGGGAGAGATCGCCGATGATCGGGCCGAGGATCATGCCCGCGACCACGTAGATCGAGATGATCCCCGCCGCGTGGGCGGTGGTCAGGCCCTCGCCGGCCGTGAGGAACGGCATGCCCCACAGCAGCACGAACACCGTGCCGGCGAACGGTGTGGTGAAGTGCGACCAGAACGCGAGCCGTGTGCCGGGATGTGCCCAGGCCGCCCGGATGCCGACGCCCGTGTCGATCGCCGACGTCACGACACGCACGACTCCGGTGTCCGTGTTCACCGACACGTCCGGACCGCTCTCGGCGGGGTTGTTGCGCACGATGAGCCACACGAGGATCGTGAAGAGCAGGCCGAGACCGGCGATGCTGCCGAACGTGATCGACCAGGTGGTGGCGTGCAGCAGGGCGGCGACCGGCACCAGCGCGATCAGCTGCCCCGCCTGCCCGATGATCCCGGTGAACTGGACCATGACGGGGCCGCGCTGCGCGGGGAACCATGTGGCCACCAGTCGCAGCACGGCGGGGAACACGGCGGCGTCGCCGGCTCCGAGGAGGACACGCGCGACGATCGCGATGCCGATGCTGGGGGAGAGGGCCATGGTGAGCTGTCCGGCCGCCATGAGCAGCATCCCCGCCGTGATGATCGGACGGGATCCGTAGCGATCGAGGAGGACGCCGACCGGGATCTGCATCCCGCCGTACACCGCGAGCTGCACGACGGCGAACAGTGCGAGCGTCGAGGCGTCCGCCTGGAAGCGGTCG
The DNA here is from genome assembly GCF_058140415.1 of Microbacterium sp. C-MGS6. NCBI lineage: Bacteria > Bacillati > Actinomycetota > Actinomycetes > Micrococcales > Microbacteriaceae > Microbacterium > Microbacterium sp. C-MGS6. Next base: position 1,776,413 of record NZ_CM176934.1, on the reverse strand, counting down.
GCGGCCTCGACACCGACGGCACCCAGAGATGTGCGGTTCGTGATGGCGAGCACGTAGGCCGCGACGCCGACGGACCAGATCGCCCAGGCCCGCCACCCCGGCGTGGAGACGGGGGAGTGGGAGATCTGAGGCACCCTTCCACGCTACTCCTGCGTGGAGCGCGGGCACGCACAGCGGTTGGAGCGAACTTTTCGCGGAATCGTCGCCCTCACGCGGGTGCGGCAAACCGGACGATCTCCTCGGCCACGGCCTGTGGCATGGAGATGTACGGTGAGTGGCTCGCCGACAGTGTGCGCGAGTCGCTGGCGGCCCGATCCTACAGGAGCCGTATGCGTTCCCCGGTGGCCGGCGCCTCCACTTCGCCGACCCGCGCGGCAACGAGCTCGGCGTCTGGTCCTCCCACTAGGCGCTGCAGATCATAGCGCGGGGGCGGAGGAGTGCCAGACTGCGAGGATGAGTCACGTGCCCCGCATCCCGGAGATGGACACCTCGCGCCTCCGCCTGCGCAGGCAGGCGATCGAGGACGCGCCCGTGTTCCGCCACCTGTGGACCGAACGCGACGAACGAGTCCCCCCGCACCGGCGGCTCGACCCGGACGGTCGCCCCGACGTGGACGACATCCGAGCGCATATCCGCGATGCCGAGGAGTCGTCGCTGCTCACCGTGGAACGCATCGACACCGGGGATCCGATCGGGTACTGCGGTCTCGTCTACGGCGGCGAGGGGGTGGGCACCGAACCAGAGCTCGCGTTCGAGCTGCTGCGCGCCGAGCACAACCGGGGGCATGCCACCGAAGCTGCTCAAGCCGTCCTGACATGGGCAGACGGGGCGGGCTTCGACCGCGTCTGGGCCGGCGTCTGGGAATGGAACCTCCCGTCCCGGCGGGTGCTCGAGAAGCTCGGCTTCGTCGAGTCCGGACGGGAACGCCCGTCCTCCGCCCACGGTCGAAACATCCTGACCGTCAGGACGCGAACTGCCGTTCCCCGCATCGTCAGCGGCGAGATCACCCTGCGCCCGTTCGAACCAGACGATCTCGATGCGGTGATCGAGGCCTCCACGGACCCTTCGATCACGTCGGTCACGAGCGTGCCCGTCGCCCCGGGTAGGGCGGAGGCCGCCGCATGGGTCACACGTCAGCACCAGCGTCTGCTGTCGGCCGAGGGGTATTCCTACGCGATCGAGCGCCAGGGGGAGTGCGTGGGCCAGATCGGTCTGTGGCTCCGTGACATCGAGCAGGGGCGGGGAACGGTCGGGTACTGGATACGGCCAGGTCGTCGGGGGCGCGGAACTGCATCCATGGCTCTTCGCGTCCTGTCGGAGTGGGCGTGGACGATCGAGGATATACAGAGGCTGCAGGCTCACGTCGAGCCGGGGAACGAAGCGTCGTGTCGGACTATCGAGCACGCGGGCTTCGTCCGCGAAGGGCTGCTCCGCTCCTGGCAGACCATCGCCGGAAGCCGTCGCGACATGTTCGTCTATGCTCTGGTCCGGCCGGACGCTCCGGGCACCCTTTCCGTATGACGCGGATGCCGTCATTCAGGTGATGGTGGCCGGCGCGACGCGCAGACGTTGCTCGCGGATGCCCAGGACGAGGGCGACGATGCCGAGGAAGACGGTGCCGATTGCGGGCCCGTCCAGGACGAGATGACCGGCGATCCTCGATATCGCTGTGCCGAAGGGCGCCGACGAGGAAACGGTGATCCCGACGACGAACGCGAGGGGCGTCCAGAAGACGACCCACAGCGGGGCCCAGCGCCAGGGCGAGGGGAGGACCCCCGCGCGTCCGATTCCGACAGCGGCGATGATCGCCAACGCGGCCAAACTCCCGTAGTACAGCGCGGCAGCAAGCACCCAGGCGTCTTCGCGCGCGTTGGGGTCGCCGGGCGACTCCGGGACGAGGCCGAACCAGAGGGACTGGGCGAACGGCGTGACAGCCAGCGCGAGGGTCGCGACGGTGCTCACGGGCCGCCGAGCAGTGACGCTACCCGCACGACCGACACCGATCACGAACAGAACGGCCGCCGATGCGAACACGGCATCCTTCGCGATCGCAAAGCCGGCGAGCTCCCCGCGGGCTGTGAACCAGATGACGACCGAGAGGAGGAGCAGGATTCCGCCGGTGACCCATGTGAGCCGACGCGCTCGACTATCAGCAGTTGCGTTCACGGCCCCATCGCTCACGCAATCACCCTAGTCGTCGTTGGATCTTCGAGCAGCCCGCAGTGAGCACCCCGTCGGGAAGCCGCACCTCGTAGGATCGCGATATGACCTCCCCTCGCCGTGTCCCTGCAGACCTGCGGAAACGCGGGGGCTTTCGAGGAGCGGATGAATCGACCGCCTCGCTCATCCTCGGCCAGTTCTTCGTCGGTGGCTTTTTCCTGTTCATCGTGGCTTTCTTCCTCGCACTCGGTGCTGCGGATGAGTACGACGGGGTGACGTCCTTCATCGGGGCGAGCATCATGGCCGTCGTGCTGTCCGTCGTGTCGATGATCACCGCCCTGGTGGTCGGCCTGCCCCTTCGCCTCGTCTCGGCGCTGCGCGCGCGGTGGCTCGCCCATGGCGAGATCACCGTCCTCGGGGTCGTCGTCGGACTCGGCGCCTGCATCGTGTCGGTCGTGCTGGCGGGCGGAAGCGGGGGAGCGGCGTCCCCATGGTGGGCGTTCGTCATCTCGTGGGCGGTCCTCGCCTTCTCGGTCGCGCATTTCGTCTGGCCAGGGCGACGCCGGCCGCGAGAGTCCCGAGCACCCCGAGACGACGACCAGGCCGCGTGAGCACACGCGGGGAGGGTCAGCATCCGGAGGACCCGGGAGCACGGGACACCGATGAGCACGTCCCGACGCACACGCGGCGGGGATTCCTCATCGCTGCCGGAACCGGCGTCGCGGTGACCGGCGTCGGCATCTGGCTCTCCGCGAACTCCGGGGGAGAGGCAGACGACACCGGACGCCGCCCGGACAATCCCCGAGGGTTGCCCGAGTATGAGCCGGTCTACGACCGCGCGGTCACGGGTCTCGAGGTACCGCTCGGTTTCGAGGACTGTGCCGATCCCACGGTCCGCGCCGACCGCAGCATCGCGGGGAGTGATCGCCGAACCGTGAGCCCTGTCATCGACCGCTTCATCATCCACCACACCGGCACGACTTCCGACCAGTTGGAGTTCTTCTCCCGCTGCAACCGGAGATCATCGGCTCCCACCTTCTATCTGCGACACGACGGATCGGTCATCGAGACCATCCGCCCGGGAGCGAAGCCGTCGTCCACCGGCGCGGACTGGAACTGGCGGTCCGTGGCGGTGGAGACGCTGGATTTCACCGGAGCCCCGGAGTACACGGTGACCACCGCGCAGGTGGAGGAGATCGCGCAGATGATCGCGTGGCTCGCAGGCTTCGACGGCCGGACCCTGGACGGCGTTCCGGTGCGCTTCCCGATCGACCGAGAGCACGTCATCACCCACCAGGAGACATGGTCGGGAACGGAGTGTCCCGGTCCGTTCCTCCAATCGCGAGTGGATGACATCGTGGCGCGGGCGGAGGAGATCCGGAGGGAGTCACGGTGACGGCACGGGAGCGGGCTAGTTGTAGTTGAAGCACCGACTCGAGTCCGGCGTCGACTCCGGTTCACCCTTGTAGAGGATGAACCAGTTTGCCGCCGTCGCCTCGTCGACGTGCACATCCAGGAGCATGCAGGTATAGAGGACGCTGTCATCGCTTCGGAAACCGGCGTAGATCCAGGTCGTCCCGCACGGTGAATCCGGATCCGTGGCCAGCGTGATCTCATTCAGAGCGCCGCCTGAACCCTCTTCCCAGGTGCCGGAGAAGTCAACGGCATCTGCCCCGCGCAGCTCCACCGCGGTGCGCGGCGGATTCCCACCGCACCCCACATCCCGTGGCCACGCAGTCGCCTGGAAGGTACCGTCCTCAGCGAGCTCGAGCGTCGTCGGCAGGTCGCTTCCCGCCCGCCATGTCCCGTACGCATCGGCCTCCGTCAGGCTGTAGTCCGACGTCCCGCACGCCGCCAACGAGAGCATGAATGCGGTCAAGAACGCGAGCGCACCGACGCGGCCGCGATTCCGAGGGGATGGACGGGTGGGCACAGGCCCATCATGCAGCATCCACCCGTGTCACCGCGGCCGGCGACCCAGGAGAGTGTCACTTTCCTCTACTGGGGATGAGCATTACCCGGATGAGTAGTATTCCTCGTCCATAGCGTCGTGCTCGAGCTTTCGATAGTGGAAGCCAGTCGGAGATAGCCACCCCGCCATGGTGAGGGGCGTGGCTTCAGCCGTGGCAGGGCGCGGCGGGCTGAGGCAGTGACACCAAGATGGGCTGAACAGAATGTCGGCGACGGCCTGGTGCATGCCGGACTGCGCGATCTCCTCGTCGGTGTCGTGCGCAACGCCAGGGCTGCCGTCACTGAACGGCTGATCGTTCGACGCGCTGAGTCTCCGGACACACCGGGGCGAGTCAGATAGCCTGAACAAATCAGCGTTGGCGAATGTGCTGCGACAACGACGAAGCGGAAGAAACCGACACCATGGAACCACGCGCATCTCAATCGGACACTCGCCCACGGGCATTCAGCGCGCTTGTCGCGGGCCTCGTCGCAGCGTGTATGAGCCTTGCAGGCTGCTCTGTTCCAGCTAATCCCCTATGCAAAACATGGAAAATCTACGACACGCCACAGGAAGCAGCAAAGGACGCGGACGCGGTGGTCATTGGAACTTTAGTGAACCAGTCTGGAACGGAGGATTGGAACGGCGTAGAGATCAACGTTTGGCAGATGGACATCGAAAGTTGGATCAAGGGGTCTGGTCCGACGCAAATAGAAGTGGCGTCGCCTCCAGACACGTGTGGTCCATTGCCGACACCCTACTCATCGAGTGATCCACTTCTCCAGGCAGGAGACGAAGGCAGAGTCGCAGTCTTCCTGAGCAAGAGCGACGACGGATGGGTCGTGTTGAGCCCATTCCAGGGGACCATCTCCGTTCCAGCCGATGACGCACTTCCGTCGGAATGGCCGCCTCACGATAGCCCGAGCAGATGGAGCTCTTGACCATAAGCCTTGATCCACCGATGCGCTGAGAAAGTGCTTGCGGGACTGCCTGGTTGTGGCTGGTCCCTTTAGCTTCGCAGGTCCGGCTTGCCCTAGCCGTCGTAGCGGCCGCTCACGTAGCTCCGGTACCGGACTCCCCGGTGCTGCTCGTGTTGCCCGAGAGCCGTGTAGCTGTATCCGAGGGCGTCCGCCACCATGGGCGCTGGCATCGCGGCTACTAGCTCGTCGAGCGTGGTGTTCTTCGTCGCGAGGACGTCAACGCCTAGTGAGTTGAGCGCCGCCTTGAGCCGCTCGCGCGTGATGTGCCGCCCTGCGCGCGCTCCTGGAAAGAGGTAGGGGTTGGTGTCGACCGAGCCAGTCCGTGTTCGAGCTCTGGAGGCCAGATGCTGGCGGAGGATGCCGTCAAACGGCTCTGGGACGTGGACCGGGTCTTCCGCGAACCTGATCCTCATGCCCTCGACGGCGTCATCGTCGACCGCGTCCAGCCGCATCGTGGCGATGCGCGTCAGCGGTTGGCCGAAGACCAGCAATAGCATGGCGGCAGAACGCGCCGCGGGTGAGAGCGACTCCTCCGTCAGGTAGTAGCGAATCCACTCGAGTCGCTCGCCGTCGGTAATGCGCCTAGTCTGCGCACGAGCGTGGCGCGTGGGGGCGTGGAGTGGGGGAGCGAGTTTGCTTTCCTTCGCGAACTGCAAGAACCCACGGACTGTGTATCGACTCGAGTTTCCCGTCGTGAGCCAGATGTCGACGAGGGATTGGGTGCAGGCCTCGAGTGAGATCTCCTGCTCCTGGAGCCAGTTCAGGAAGTTCGCTGCTGCCGTGATTTGTTGCTTCGCGTTGTGTGCAGCGGAATGAACGTCGCCGTCGTTGCTCTGAATCCGTCTGATGCGGTGTAGGTGATACCAGACCGCGTATCGTTCGAGCGCGCGCTTGTGCTCGCCTTCGAACGACTCAACTTTATTGCGGATCCATGCTTCGAAACGTGTGAACGCCTCGTCGCGAGGGGCAAGGACGCCCACCTCAACGAGCAACGCTCTGATGTGGGCGACGGCGCCACCTTGCGGGAGGGCGTCAAGAATGGCGTGGTCCGGCGGACTCTGAGCTTCCGCGAGAGCCCCGAGCACCGACCTGACCTTGGCGGAGCGAATCCAGGTGAGGACGCTAGTGGGGCGGTCCGCTCGGAGCAAGTGGTCCCTGAGCTGCAGGAGATCACTGCGATGACTCTCGGTGGGGTGCCCGAGCGCCTCGTTGAGGTCATCGGATAGAGCGCAACGCTCGCAGAGTCCGGCGCGAAAGATCGCCCGCTCCTGGGAGCATCGTTTGCAGCGAAAGTCGCGGTTGATGCCGGCGCAATCTGCGCAGATCGGCTCATCCTTCGCGTCGATTCCCGGCAGCAACCGTTCGACATGGCAGCCGCCACAGGTTCCATGGGTATGGACGGCCCGGTCGTAGCATCGCCCGCAGATGAGGCCTTCAGGGAACCGATACTTAGTTGTAGATGCTGGAGCGAGGTTTCCGCGGCGCGCGCATCGGACCTCACCTTCGCCTCGCGGCCGGCCCTTAGGGCGGGGTCGTTCGCTATTCGGACTCATCGCGCAGAATTCGAGCTCGGCGGGGCCGCGCCTGGCTGGCGGGCCCCTTGAAGTCCACGACCTGGTTGACGACCTTCTTTGTGCTGGTGGCGTCCTGCGCAGACACGGTGATGAGATCCGCGGGCGTGCAATGGAAGATGTCGCAGAGCGCCGCGAGGAGGGGCAGCGAGAGGCGCTCTGGCCGTTGTGTGACCAACCGCCAGATCTGCGCAGATGACATTGTGAGGCCGTGGTTGTTGAGATGCGGAGCCAGGTCGGTCGAGTTGTGCATCCCGTTGCGCGCCATGAGTTCGGCGAGGTTCCAGGCGTAGTCGGCGGTGCGTCGCATGTCAGTCCTTCAATCCGTACTTGAGCGCATCGGCCATCGTACTGTCGAGCGTTTGTCTGAGTGTCTTGACACGAAAGTCGCTGGAGACCCCGGTGTAGAGCGCGGTGGTCGAGGCGTACTCGTGTCCAACCTGTTGTTGGACGAAGAGCGAATCGAACCCGCCCTCGATCAGGTGAGTGATGTAGGAGTGACGCAACGAGTGAAAGGTGAGGTCCTTGCCGAAGCCGAGCTCGTCGCGATAAAGGCGGAAGCGAGTGTTCAGCGCTGACTCGGAGACGAGCGTTCCTCGCTCCGTGGGAAACAGTGATGTGCCGCCGCCGAAGCGGGGGAGACCGCGCTCGAGCCACTCTTCGAGGATCTCCGAGCCCCACGGGAACACCGCCAAGACGTTTCGCTGCTTGTAGTCGGATCCCTTCATCGCCTTACCAAACCGGACGTTGAGGTGACCGTACTTTCCGAACTCAGGTGCGTGGGCGTTTCGGCTGAGGTCGAAGGTCTCGAGGTGTCGAATCTCGTTTCGTCGAAGGCCAAAGCAGTAGGTGAGTTTGAACAGCGTGCTATCGCGGAACGCCGCGGCCCACCCCTTCCTGTTCAGACGGGAGATGCTGTCGGCTTCATCGTCAGCGCGGTCAAAGAATGCCTGCAGCTCTCTGTGGCGGAACGGACGTCGGCGGCCACCATGCTCGGCCTCCTGGATGTGTCGCACCATATTCCACTGATGAAGCACCGGGACGGGGTGGGTGCCGAACATGTCGTTGCACCTGTTGACCCAGTCATACGCGGGGGAGCAAATGAAGTCGGTGAACATGCTGAGCGCGTCCTGGTACTTGCGGATCGTTGGCCGCTTGTTCCTGTGGATCGCAACCTGGTCCCCGAAGAACTCGTCTACGTGCTCGACGGTCCAGAGCCACGGGTACTGGTTCGTGGTCTCCATGAACCTGCGCACGAGCGCTTCACGGCCCTCAATCGTTCCGATGGAGAGGCCACGCGCGAGCTGCTGCCGACGAAAGCCGGACAGCATCTCGTTGAAGGTCTGCTCCTCGGGGTGAAGCACGGCAACGCCTGCGCCCCATTTGGCGTGGCTCGTCAGCTCGATGACCATGGAGACTCCCTTTCATTAGATGCAACTATCATTCGCCAAACGAAAGATCGTTGCAACGACACGGGAGTCGAGGCATTCGAGCACCGCAACGCATCCAGCGGGCGGAGGTCGGCGTTGCGCTGTCAAAGTTGCATGAAGTGGCGGAAATCTAGGGGAGCACGGCCCCTCAGCGAAGTTTCGCGGTAGCCTCAGTCGTGGCGCCGGTGGGGCTGGAGTGGAATTTCATCCACTGCAATAATGACTGCTTAAGCTGACATAATGTGCATTATCGGATAATCCATATCCGGGATCTGGCAGGACGAGACAGGGTGGGAAAGCCGCCACCGCGGCCCTCGATCATGCGTTGACGTACGCCGCGAGATGCTCACCCGTCAACGTCGACCCGTCAGCGACGGGCTCGGACGGCGTTCCCAGGACACGCGGGCCTCGGACACCGGAAGGTCGAGCACCTCGGTGATGTCCTTGCCGCCGAGCTTGGGCTCAGCCGCTCAGCTCGAATCCGCTTCTGTGGTCGAGAGGTCACGACCAGACGCTTCTCGGAACGCGCGAGCGATAACCCACGCAGCACGGGCTGCGCGGCCGACGCCACCGTATGTCATACGAGAGGCGCCGCAGTGAACGGCGCTCGATCCGCGAACTGGAACGCGCGTCCGAAGAGCGTGGAGCCACTCGTGGGAGAGCCGGGATCTCGGGGCACCACGCCTGTAGCGGCCCAGAGCATTTCGCGCAGCCACTGCGCGCCTCCATAGACTCGAAAGTTACCGACGCGTTCAGCCGTGTGGTCAGCGCGCTCCAGTACGACGTGGATGCGTGACAACTCCTCGATCTCGTGGGAGTACACGGTCCACTCTTCGTTGGCTTCTCCGTACTCGAGCGGGTCGAACTCTGAGGATGGGTCCGAGGCGAAGTTCTCGAGTTCTTCGGGGCTCGCACGCTGACGCAGCAGCTGCGGTGCGCGCAGCGTGAAGGCGACGATCGCGAGTTCGGGATCCACGAACTCATCGATCAGATCCTCGCCGTACCGATCAAGATCTAGTGGCGTAGCGCCTAGTGAGACGAGGAAGGAGGCTACGTCGTCCACCAGAGGCATGGCGGCCACGTTGTAGTGTTCGCGCGCTGACTCCAGCAGCTGGTCGTAGGTCGTCATGTGTTCTCCAGCAGTGCTTGGGTCGGCGCCTGAGTTCTTTCGAGAGAGGATGGAGATTCCGCCACCGCGGCCCTCGATCATGCGTTGACGTACGCCGCGAGATGCTCACCCGTCAGCGTCGACCCGTCTGCGACGAGCTCGGCGGGCGTTCCCTCGAACACGATGCGACCGCCGTCGTGGCCGGCTCCCGGTCCGACGTCGATGATCCAGTCGGCGTGTGCCATGACGGCCTGATGATGCTCGATCACGACCACCGTCTTGCCAGCATCGACAAGTCGATCCAGCAGACCGAGGATCGTGTCGACGTCGGCGAGATGCAGGCCGGTCGTCGGCTCGTCCAACACGTAGACGTCGCCCTTCTCGCCCATCTGGATCGCGAGCTTGATGCGCTGGCGCTCACCGCCCGACAGGGTCGACAACGGCTGTCCGAGCGACAGGTAGCCGAGCCCCACGTCTTCCAGGCGTCCGAGGATGGCAGCCGCGGCCGGGAGTTTGGTCTCGCCCTCGCTGAAGAACACACGGGCCTCGGAGACCGGAAGGTCGAGCACCTCGGTGATGTCCTTGCCGCCGAGCTTGTACTCCAGCACCGCCGCCTGGAAGCGCTTACCACCGCAGTCCTCGCACGGAGTTTCGATGGTGTCCATGAACCCGAGCTCGGTGATGATGACACCGGCACCCTTGCAGGTGGGACAGGCGCCCTCGGAATTCGCGCTGAACAGGGCGGGCTTCACTCCGTTCGCCTTCGCGAAGGCTTTGCGGATGGGTTCGAGCAGCCCCGTGTAGGTCGCGGGGTTGCTGCGACGCGAGCCCTTGATGGCGGACTGGTCGATCGCCACCACGCCCTCGCGTCCGGTCACCGAACCGTGGATGAGCGAGCTCTTTCCGGAGCCCGCGACGCCGGTGACCACGGTCAGGACACCGGTCGGGATGTCGACGTCCACGTTCTGGAGGTTGTTCGTGGAGGCGCCACGGACTTCGATCGCGCCGGTGCGATCGCGCACGGCGCCCTTGAGCTGCGCGCGGTCGTCGAGGTGCTGCCCCGTCAGCGTTCCGCTGGCCGTGAGGCCTTCGACGCTCCCCTGATAGCAGATCTCTCCCCCGGCGCTTCCGGCACCCGGCCCCAGGTCCACGACGTGATCGCCGATCGCGATGGTCTCCGGCTTGTGCTCGACGACGAGCACCGTGTTCCCCTTGTCGCGGAGTCGGAGCAGCAGGCCATTCATCCGTTGGATGTCGTGCGGGTGCAACCCGATCGTCGGCTCGTCGAACACGTACGTGACGTCGGTCAGCGAGGAGCCGAGGTGCCGCAGCATCTTGATCCGCTGCGCCTCTCCCCCGGACAGCGTCCCCGATGGCCGATCCAGGCTCAGGTACCCCAGGCCGAGGGTCACGAAGGCGTCGAGGTTGGCGCTCAGCGCCTGGAGCAGGGGCCCCGCACCGGGGAGGTCGAGACCCCTGACCCACGCGGCGAGGTCCGTCACCTGCATGCGGCAGGCATCGGCGATGCTCACACCGTCGATCTTGGACGATCGTGCACCTTCGGTGAGGCGCGTGCCGTCGCACTCCGGGCACACCGCGAAGGTGGCCACCCGCTCGACGAAGGCGCGGATGTGCGGCTGCAGCGCGTCGAGGTCTTTGGAGAGCATGGACTTCGTGATCTTCGGGATCAGGCCCTCGTAGGTCATGTTGATACCGGAGATCTTGACCTTCGTCACCTCGCCGTAGAGGAACAGGTGGCGCTGCTTGTCGGTGAACGAGGCGATGGGCTTGTCCGGCGGGTAGAACCCGGACTGCGAGAACCCCTTCACCATCCAGCCGTCGGCGGTGTATCCGGGCACCATGATCGCGCCCTCGTCGAGGGACTTCGACTCATCGACGATCTGCGAGAGGTCGAGATCGGACACCACTCCCCTGCCCTCACATCGCGGGCACATGCCGCCGAGGTAGATCGCGTCCTTCACGATCTTCTTCTCCCCGCCCGGCCCGGTCATCACTCCGCTGGCCTTCTGCGTCGGGATGTTGAACGAGAACGCCGTCGGCCCGCCGATGTAGGGCTGTCCGAGCTTGCTGAACAGGATGCGGAGCATCGCATTGGCATCCGTAACCGTGCCGACGGTGGACCGCGGATTCGCGCCGAGGCGCTCCTGGTCCACGATGATCGCCGTGGTGAGGCCTTCCAGCACGTCGACGTCGGGTCGAGGGACGGACGGCATGAAGCCCTGCACGAAGGCGCTGTACGTCTCGTCGATCATCCGGCGCGATTCGGCGGCGATCGTGTCGAAGACGAGAGAGCTCTTCCCGGAACCCGAGACCCCGGTGAACACCGTGAGGCGTCGTTTCGGGATGTCGACGCTCACGTCCTTGAGATTGTTCTCGCGCGCGCCCTGCACACGGATGAGATCGTGGGTGTCCGCGGGGTGCTCGGCAGCGGTCATGCGGCGTCCTTCGTGGTGGTGGGGCCGTCAGGCGGCCTGGTTGATGCGGAGCAGGTTGCCCGCGGGGTCGCGGAACGCGCAGTCGCGCACACCGTAGGGCTGATCCATGGGTTCCTGGACCACGTCCGCCCCCTCCGCGACCAGACGGTCGAACAGGGCGTCCAGGTCGTCGCTCGCGAGTGTCAGAGCGCCATAGCTGCCCTTCGCGATGAGCTCCAGGATCGTCTGCCGTTCGGCGTCGGTGATGCCGGGGTCGGTGGCCGGCGGGTGGAGCACGATCGAGGTCTCCGGCTGGCCTGCGGGGCCGACCGTGAGCCAGCGCAGGCCGTCATAGCCGACGTCGTTGCGCACCTCGAAGCCGAGGGCGTCGCGGTAGAAGCCGAGCGCCGCTTCGGCGTCGGTGTGCGGGAGGAAGGCGTAGTGGATGCTGATGTTCATGATGCTCACGTTAGGTGCGCCTCGGGGCGCGGCGCTTCTCGATTCCTGATCGGTCGGGTGACCTGCTTCGCCTGGAACGAGGGGATGCCCTCGACGTTCGCGGCGCGTTCACGGTACACGCTGGGTGGGACACCGACCAGCTCCGAGAACCGGGTGCTGAACGTTCCCAGCGAGGAGCAGCCCACGGCGAAGCACACCTCGGTGACGCTGAGGTCGCCGCGACGCAGCAGCGCCATGGCGCGTTCGATGCGGCGGGTCATGAGATAGGAGTACGGGGATTCGCCGTAGGTCTCGCGGAACCGCCGACTGAGGTGGCCGGCGGACATGTGCACGCCCCGCGCCAGGGCCTCGACGTCCAGGGGCTTCGCGTACTCCCGATCGATGCGGTCGCGTACCTTCCGCATCACGACCAGCTCCCGCAGTCGAGCGTCATCCACCGGTATCACGTGATGATCCTGCCATGACGCCGGAAGACGGGGAATGACCATCCGCGACGCGCGGAACCACTCCTCCCCCGCTGTCGGACTTCCGGCGCTACCCTGGGGGCATCCTCACAGGATTCTCTCAGAAGGGGTTCCCCGTCATGTCTGAAGCAGTCGCAGAAACGAAGTCTTTCTTCAAGTCCATCCGCGTGGCTCTCGCGGTCTCCGGCGTGCTCGCGCTGCTCGCGGGTATCGCGTTGCTCGTCTGGCCGGTGAAGTCCGCCGTCATCGTGACGGCGATCTTCGCGTCGTACCTGATCGTCGCGGGAGTCGTCTACATCGGCCTCGGCATCTTCTCCCGCGCCAAGGGCGGCTGGTCTCGCGTCGGCCACATCGTCCTCGGCCTGCTCTACATCGTCGCCGGCGTCATCGCGTTCTTCAACCTGAACGTCGCCGCCGCCACCCTCGCGCTGGTCGTCGTGATCTTCATCGGCGTGAGCTGGATCGTCGACGGCGTCGTGGCGCTCTCGCTGCTCGGCAGCGATGGGTCGCGAGTGTGGACCGTGATCTACGCCATCCTCAGCATCATCGCCGGAATCATCGTCCTCTTCTCGCCGGTCATCGCCGGATTCGCGCTGTGGCTGCTCCTGGGCATCTCGCTCGTCGTGCTCGGTATCGTGCAGATCATCCGCGCGATCACGCTGGGCAAGGATGAGAAGGCGTTCACCACGGGCGCTGCCGCCGTCTGATCTCGGATACGCACGACGCCCCGGACCTGCCGAGCAGGTCCGGGGCGTCGTGGCGTCGGACGACTATTCCGCGGCGAAGGCGCTCACGTCGCCGACGAGGCGGGTGTTGTCCGCGGGGACGGGGTCGATGACCGCCTTGGCGACCTCGGCGGCGAACTCGGACACGTTGTAGAGACGGCCGGCGGATTCGCGGCGCTCGGCGATCGCCCCGGGGTTCGCGCGCTCGAGCAGCGTCGCGGTGATCGTGCCCTCGATCATGTCGCCGGAGACGACGGTGAAGCCGATCCCCTTCTCTGCGAGGCCGGGGATCAGTTCCCGCAGCGCGTCCTCGCCGGCCCGCTTGGACAGCGCGACGGGCTCGTACTCCGGCATCGTCGGCGTCGTGCGGATGAAGTGCGCCTGGTGGCTGGTGACGAACACGACGCGTGCGCCATCCGACAGCAACGGGGTCGCGGCGTTGAGGACGTTGAGCTGCGCGTCCCGGTTGAGCGTCAGGGCGTAGTCCTCGGCCATCCCCGACTCCATGCCGCCCGAGGCGTTGAGGACGAGGACGTCGAGACGCCCGTACTCGGCGCGGACGGCGTCGAACATCTCGGCGATCGACGCCGGGTCGGTGAGGTCCGCGCCGACGACGAGCGCCCGGCGGCCCAGCTCGCGCAGCTGCGCTGCGAGCTTCTCCGCGCGCGGTGCCTTGTTCCGGTAGTTGATGACGACGTCGGCGCCGGCCTCGGCGAGGTACCGCACGGTGTCGGCGCCGATCCCCCGCGATGAGCCGGTGACGAGGGCCACCTTGCCGTCGAGGGATCCTGCGGGAAGAACGTCGGTCACGGGTGACTCCTCATGGTGCGTGGAACGCCGTGAGCGCACGGCACTCACAGATTACCAAGGGGGCGCGGTGCCGACCGGGCCGGCGCCGCTGCGCGTGGTACGTTGACGGCAAAGGAGGCCGCATGGACAACTTCTCGACGTTCGTCACGTTCATCGACCACTGGGCATGGATCGGGTGGCTCGTCCTCATCGCCGTCTTCCTCGTCATCGAGATGCTCTCCCTCGACTTCACCTTCCTGATGCTGAGCTTCGGCAGCGTGATCGGACTCGTCACCGACTTCGTCGGGCTCCCGGTCTGGATCCAGATCCTGATCGCCGCCTTGGCATCCGCCCTCTTCATCCTCTTCTTGCGGCCACCGCTGCTACGCCGACTGCATCGCGGAGCCGACCCCACCCGCTCGAACGTCGAGGCCCTCGTCGACCTCCGCGGCATCGCGCTCAGTGAGATCACGCAGATCTCCGGCCAGGCGAAGCTCGCGAACGGCGACACCTGGACCGCCCGAACCACCACCCCGATGGCGATCCCCGCGGGGGCGCCTGTCGCCGTCAGCGCGATCAACGGCGCGACCGCCATCGTCCGACCCCTCAACGACTAGGAGCACGCGTGGACGACGCATCGATCATCCCGACCGTGATCATCTGGATCCTGGTGATCGCGGTCATCATCTTCGTGATCGTCACGATCGCGCGGGCGATCCGCATCATCCCGCAGGCGACCGCCGGCGTAGTGGAACGACTCGGCCGGTATCACAAGACCCTCTCCCCCGGCCTCAACATCCTCGTGCCCTTCATCGACCGTCTGCGGCCGCTGATCGACATGCGCGAGCAGGTGGTCTCCTTCCCGCCGCAGCCCGTGATCACCGAGGACAACCTCGTCGTCTCCATCGACACGGTCGTCTACTTCCAGGTGACCGACGCCCGTGCCGCCACCTACGAGATCGCGAACTACCTCGGCGCCGTGGAGCAGCTCACCACCACGACGCTCCGCAACGTCGTCGGCGGTCTGAACCTCGAAGAGGCGCTCACGAGCCGCGACAACATCAACGGCCAGCTCCGCGTGGTCCTCGACGAGGCGACCGGCAAGTGGGGCATCCGCGTGGGCCGTGTCGAGCTCAAGGCGATCGACCCGCCCGTCTCGATCCAGGACTCGATGGAGAAGCAGATGCGCGCGGAGCGGGACCGCCGTGCGGCGATCCTGACCGCCGAGGGGACGAAGCAGTCCGCGATCCTCGAGGCGGAGGGCCTTCGTCAGGCGGAGATCCTCCGGGCCGAGGGCGACAAGCAGGCAGCGGTCCTTCGCGCCCAGGGTGAGGCGGAGGCGATCCAGAGCGTCTTCACCGCGATCCACCAGGGCGCTCCGGACGACAAGCTCCTCGCCTACCAATACCTGCAGATGCTCCCGAAGATCAGCGAGAGCCCGTCCAGCAAGCTGTGGATCATCCCGAGCGAGCTGACCGAGGCGCTCAAGGGCATCGGCACCGCCTTCACCCCGAAGACCGGGCCGGGTTCGACCACTCCCCCCGCTGGCGCGTGACCCACCCGTACTTCGTCAAGGCCGAGCAGCCCCGGATCCTGGCCCATCGCGGTCTCGTGACCGCCGAAGGGCGGGAGTCCGGGGTCTGGGAGAACACGGCGGCCGCCTTCGCCGCTGCTCATGCCGCCGGGGCCGAGTACATCGAGACGGACTGCCAGGTCACCGCAGACGGCGACGTCGTGCTCTTCCACGATCACGACCTCCGGCGTCTGGTGGACGATCCGCGCGCTGTCCACGAGGTCCGGACAAGGGAGCTGAGCGCGCTCTTCGCGGAGCACGGCGGTCTGCTCACCGTGGCCGAGGCGCTCTCCGCGTTTCCGGAGACGCGCTTCAACATCGACGTGAAGACGCCGACCGCTGCGGCTCCCCTGGGGCCCGTCCTGGCCGCGCACACGCACCGTGTCCTGGTCACCAGCTTCTCGGACGCCAACCGGCGCGCGACGGTGGAGGCCGTGCGACAGACCGGCACCGGGCTCCGGCCCGCCACCTCGGGCGGGAGCCGGACGATCGCGGCGCTCCGGACGCTGTCCGCGATGCGCCTCTCCCCCGGCCGGCTGCTGCGGGAGATCGATGCCGTGCAGATCCCGGAGCGCCACGGGGCGCTCACAGTGCTGACGCCGGCCCTCCTCCGCGCCGCCCACCGCCTCGGTACCGAGGTCCACGTGTGGACGGTGAACGAGGCGGAGGACATGCGCCGCCTCGTCGACGCCGGTGTGGACGGCGTCGTGACCGACCGCGCCGACCTCGCCGTCGCCACGCTGCGGACGGTCTGAGCGCCCTTTATCCTCCGGCGCTGGGATTCCGCTGTGAATACCGGGCAGAACGCCCCCACGTGGATGAAGCGCACAGGCTCGAACGTTATACCTGACAGCGACGAGAGGACCACACAATGGCAGATCGCAGCCTGCGCGGCATCCGACTCGGCGCCCAGAGCCTACAGAGCGAAGAGGGCGTCGTTTTCATGGAGCGCCGTGAGACCACCTACACCTGTGACACCTGCGGACACGACACCACGCTCATGTTCGCAGCCGATGCCGAACCGCCTCAGACCTGGGAGTGCCGTTCCTGCGGAGCGGAAGCCCGCCTGAAGGTCGACGGCGAGGCCGTCACCCTCGAGGTCACCGACGAGAAGGCCGCCCGCACCCACTGGGACATGCTCATGGAGCGTCGTACCCGTGCGGAGCTGGAGGAGCTTCTCGAAGAGCGCCTCGCCTACATCCGAGCCCGGCGCGGTGCCGGCGAGGACCCCACCCGAGAGAAGATCGGCGCCTAGCGCCGACGGGCGCGCCACCACCCGAGACCGAGCGCACCCAGACCGCCCCAGAGCAGCACCTGCTGCAGCCAGGGGCCCAGGACGATTCCCGCCGTGAGGCCGGAGCGGAGTTCGACATCTTCGAGCATCGCTCCGGCCTCATCCGCGTCCAGGCTGGTGACCGTGCGACCGTCCGGGAGGATGACCTGACTCGTGCCGACCGTGGAGATGTTGACGACGCTCCGGCCCGTCTCGATGGCGCGCATCCGAGCGAAGGCGAGCTGCTGCAGGTTCTCGTCCGTGCCGCGGAAGTCGGCGTTGTTCGTCTGGAAGACCAGGACCTCGGCGCCGTCGTACAGCCCCTCCGTGATCACGTCGTCGTAGATCACGTCGAAGCAGATCGCGAGCCCCACCCGGACGTCGTCGACCTCGACGATCGGCGGGTTGGTCCCCGGCGTGTACTCGCGCTGGATCAGCCCGATGAGGTCGGGGACGAGGGCATTGAAGAACGCACGATCCGGCACATACTCGCCGAAGGGCACGGGATGCCGCTTGTCGTGCTTCTGAGGCGCCGTGCCGTCCGGCAGCCACAGCATCGACGTGTTGTAGAAGAGGTTGCCCCGACCGGTGGCGGCATTGGCGAGCAGCGGCGCATCGATGCGGTTCGCCACGAGGGTCATCCGCCGCGCGATCGCGGAGTTCGCGAACGGATCCGTGTCCAGCCCGCCCTCCGGCCATACGAGAAGATCGACGTCCTCGCCGTAGAGGGGCTCGGTCGCCTCCGTCTGCGCCTGGACGACGGCGAAGGGTTCGCGCTGGTCGAAGTAGCCGGTCGGCCCGTTCCCCTGCACCGCAGCGATGCGCATCGATCCGGACGGCGTGGTCGGGAAGAGCGGGGTGAAGAAGAGGATCAGGACCAGTGCGACCGGCGCGAGGAGGGTGACCGGCCGCCGCCACAGCCCCGTGCGGACGATCTCGATCACCATGGCCACGAGGAAGACCATGAGGAAGCTCAGCCCGCTCACACCCAGCCAGGACGAGATGGCGGCGAGGGGGCTCTCCGCCTGGCTCATCCCGAGACGAGCCCACGGGAAGCCGCCGTATGGCCACCAGCCGAGGAACAGCTCCCTCCCTACCCACAGCGCCGCAACGACCGCCGGGAGGGTCAGCAGGCGACCCGCGGTGCCCGGCCAGGCCCGGGGCAGCCACCGGTAGGCAAGGGTCAGCGGGATCAGCGCCACGGCCGTGAGCGTGCCCTCGACCACGCTCAGGGCAGCCCAGGGCAGCGGCCCCAGATATCGAGACGTCCAGGACACGAGCAGGGCGAAGAACACGATGCCGTAGACCAGTCCCACGAGCAGTGCGCCACCGGCCCGTCGGCCGATCAGCGCGAGCAGCAGCAGCCCCGTGGCGGGGAAAGCCAGGATCCAGATCGCGGCTTCGGGAAACGCGAGGTCCATGAGCAGCGCAGCCAGGGCGGCGACGGGCACGGCGGCCCACAGGGGCAGGAGGGCGCGTCGGCGAACGGGAGCTTCGGTCATGCGGGCGGATCTCACATCGAGGAGTAGGCGACGATGCCACGGCGCACACCGTCGAGGGCTGCCCGGGCGGTGCGTGCGAGTGCGGCGTCCTCCGCGACGATGGACAGCTGATCGAGGAGATCGATGGTCTGCTTCGCCCACCGCACGAAATCACCGGCCGCCATGTCCGCGTCGATGAGCACGCGATCGAGCATGCCGCCCCGCGCCCACGCGTGCATCGCACCCGCGAGCCCCGCGGCCAGCGGCTCGCTTCCCGGCAGCTGGTGGTCCTGCTCCAGGTCGTCGAGCTCGGCCCACAACGCGGTCGTCTTCTCGTATGCCGCTCGGAAGGCACCCCGCGGGAGGCCCCGCTCCCCCGCGTTGGCTTCGTCCCGACGCGGCTCGTACACGAGGGAGCACGCCATCGCCGCGAGTGACGGGGCGTCCAGTCCCTTCCAGAGCCCCTGACGCAGCGACTCGGCCACGAGTAGATCGCGCTCACCGTAGATCCGCCGCATCGTGCGGCCGGCGTCGGTCAGGTGCATCCCGTCCTCATCGCGACGGACATAGTCCAGCGTCTCCAGCACCTCGACGACACGGTCGAAGACGCGAGCCACCGTTCCCGTCCTGGTCTCGATCTGACGCCGCGTACGGTCTGTCTGCCGCTTGAGCTTCCAGTAGCGCTCGGCCCAGCGAGCGTGCTTCTCGCGGTCGGGGCACCGATGGCACGGGTGGCGCTGCATCCGCGTGCGGAGCGTCTGGATGCGCTTCATCCGCTTGTCCCGGGCGGCACGGGGAGCCTGGGTGTCCTGTCGATTCTTCTTCTCGAGATCGCTCAGCTCGCGGCGGATGGCGGCGTACTCCGGGAAGTCGCCGTGCTCGCACGCCATCGCCGACTGGTAGCCGGCCAGCGACTCCTCGGCCTCCCGCACCTGTCGGGCCAGCCCGACCACCGCGCGGTCGGCCTGGAACTGGGCGAACGACGACTCCAGGATCTGCCGCGCCCTGGCCTGCCCGAACAGATCGATCAGGTTGACGGCCATGTTGTACGTCGGCCGGAAGCTGGAGTTGAGCGGGTAGGTCCGCCGCGACGCGAGGGCGGCGACGGCCTGCGGGTCCATGCCCTCGGTCCACTGCACGACCGCGTGCCCCTCGACATCGATGCCGCGGCGCCCGGCGCGGCCCGTGAGCTGCGTGTATTCGCCGGAGGTGATCGCGACGCGCGCCTCTCCGTTGAACTTCTCCATCTTCTCCAGCACGACCGTGCGCGCCGGCATGTTGATGCCGAGGGCCAGCGTCTCGGTCGCGAAGACGACTTTGAGCAGTTTGCGCCGGAACAGCTCTTCGACGACCTCCTTGAAGGCCGGGAGGAGGCCGGCATGGTGGGCGGCCACGCCCCGTTCGAGGTTGTCCAGCCACTCCCAGTAGCCGAGCACCCCGAGATCCTCGTCCTGCAGCGTGCGGGTGCGTTCCTCGACGAGGGCCCGGATCTCCGCGCGTTCCTCCGACGAGGTCAGGCGCAGGCCGGAGCGCCGCACCTGCTGCACTGCAGCATCGCAGCCCACGCGGCTGAAGATGAAGAAGATGGCGGGAAGGAGATTCGACCGTTCCAGCAGCTCGACCACGTCAGGGCGGTCCATGCGCTCGATCCGGTGCGCGTTCGCGGCGCGCACGGGGCGGCGGCCACCCCGGGGCGGTCGGGCGGCCTGGCGCCCGGCGTGGCGATTGCTGCGATACGACTGCGCCTGGCGGTTGCTCTCGTAGGTGGAACCCGTGAACGAACGGATGCGCATGAGCTCCTGGTTCACCTGGGCCGTGGCGATGCCCGCCCGGTCGTCGAAGAGCGGCAGCAGGTCGTCGCGTACGAGCACGTGCTGCTCCAGCGGCACCGGACGGATCTCGGAGACGATGACCTCGGTGTCTCCGCGCACGGTGTCGAGCCAGTCGCCGAACTCCTCGGCGTTCGACACGGTCGCGCTCAGCGAGACCAGCCGCACGCGGGGCGGGAGGTGGATGATGACCTCTTCCCACACGGCACCACGGAAGCGGTCGGCCAGATAGTGGACCTCGTCCATCACGACGTAGCGCAGGTCGCGCAGCGCCGCGGAGTCGGCATAGATCATGTTCCGCAGCACCTCGGTCGTCATGACCACGATGCGGGCGTTGCCGTTGATGTTCGTGTCGCCCGTCAGCAGACCGACGTCGTCCGCGCCGTAGACGTCGACGAGCTCACGGAACTTCTGATTCGAGAGCGCCTTCATCGGCGTGGTGTAGAAGGCTTTGTCCGTCGCGGTCTGCATCGCCAGGTGGATGGCGAACTCCCCCACGATCGTCTTCCCGGCACCCGTGGGGGCTGCCACGAGAACGCTGCGTCCGTTCTCCAGCGCGTGGCATCCGGCGAGCTGGAACGGGTCGAGCTGGAAGCGCTGGCGCGAGGCGAATGCTGCGGTCTCCGGGTGCGCCGCGCTCTCCTGCGCCTGCGCGTATCGCTCGGACGGCGAACTCATGGGGCGTCCGGGATGAGTCCGGCGGCGGTGTCCTGCTTGCGCTTGCGCCGGTCGAAGAGGAGGGATAGCCCTGCCGCTGCGAAGAAGAGGACGATGAGGATGCCGGCCAGCATCAGCATGCTCACGACGTCCGCCGCGGGCGTGGCCAGTGCGGCGAAGATCGTCGCGATGAGGATGGCCACCCGCCACCCCTTCAGGATCGCTCGGCCCGACATCACCCCTGCGAGGTTGAGCGCGACGAGGAAGACGGGGAGGACGAACGAGATGCCGATGACGATCATCAGCTTGAACACGAAGTCGTAGTACTCCTGTGCGGAGTAGAAGTTGGTGCCGCCCTCCGGGGTGAAGCTCCACATGAGCTCGATGACATGCGGCATGATCTGCACCCCGAGATAGCACCCCGCGAAGAACAGGGGCACCGCGGCGACGACGAAGCCGACCGTGTAGCGGATCTCCTTGCGGGTGAGACCGGGCATGATGAAAGCCCAGATCTGCCACAGCCAGACGGGTGCGGAGAGGAACAGGCCGATCGTGAGGGCGATGCGCATGCGCATGTCGAACGCGGACGTCACTGTCCCGAAGTTCAAGGCGCTGAAGTCATCACCGCGCTGTTCCGAGATGATGCGGATCGGACCGGTGATGAAGTGGATCACCGGATCTGCGATGAGGAACGCCACCACCATGCCGACGACGAGAGCGATCGCCGCGTACATGAGGCGCTTCCGCAGTTCGACGAGATGGGCTCCCAGCGACATCCGCCGATCTCGCTCCGCCGTCGGCGTCACGGCCGGTTCGATGGCTGCCACGGCCGTCAGGCGCGAGGCGGGGTCTCAGGGTCGGTGCCCGAGTCCTTCACCGTCGTGGGCTCCGCGGGTGCCGACTCGGCACGACTCGCGTCCTCTTCCTTCATGGCCTTCATCTCACCCTTGAAGACGCGGGCCGACTGGCCCATGCTCTTCGCGAGAGCCGGCAGCTTGGCAGCGCCGAAGAGAAGGAGGATAACGGCCAGCACGATGAGCAGGTGCCAGCCTTGCATTCCAGCGAACATATCGACAATCCCGTCGTAGGGGGGCTTTCCGCCCCAGTCTACAGATCAATCCTCGGCATCAGGCCGGTGGTAGAGCGCGAGTCCGGCGGCGGCCCACTCCCGTGTGGCAGCCCGTGCGATGCCCGGATCGGTGACCTCCATCGCGCCGCCGAAACGGGCCGCGAGCCGCTTGATGCTGCGAGGGTCCGCGAGGTGGAGGTGCGTCGTCACCATCCCATCACCCGTGCGGAGCGTCTCGGCGGGCACGAAACCGCTGAGCAGCGGCGCGAGGCGCTCCGGGACGCGGACGGTGACCTCGCGCTCCTCCTCCAGCCCGGCGAACGCCTCCGGCACCCGGTCGCCGCCGTGCGTGCTGGGGATGTCGGTGAGGGTGGGTGCGCTGACGCGGTCGAGGTGGAACGTGCGCATCGCCTCGCGCATATGGCACCAGCCCTGCAGGTACCACTGTCCGTTCGTGATGAGGATCTGCACCGGATCCACGGTGCGCGTGGTGGGCTCGGCGTCAGGGGCCTGGTAGGTGAACGAGACGGCCACCCCGTTCTGCAGGCCGCGGGCGACGACCTCACGCACCTCGTCCACCGCGGTCGGGGCGACGACGACATCAGCCGGCGCATCGGCGGCTCCCCGCGAGAGCTTCGAGATGAGGCCGGCGACGAGACCGGAGTCGGATACGGCCGGCACGGCGGCGACCATCTGCAGGCCGGCGAGCAGGGCCGCGGCCTCACGCGCCGTGAAGCGCGGGACGCGACGCAGGGCCACGTCGTTCGTGATCTCGATGACGTCCTCGAGATCGAGGAGATCCCAGTTGATGTCGAACATCTCCTGCGGCTGCTGCCAGTAGCCCGCCTCGCCGGGAAGGCCGATGACGGTCAGCTTCTCGACCATCGCCCGCATCTCCCGCGGGGTCACGCCGAACTCCTCGGCGGCCTCGGCGAGGGAGACCTGCCCGTGCTCGAGCAGGTACGGGACGAGCGTGAGGTAGAGACGCACGCGCTCTGCGGCGAGGAGGGGCTTGGGTGCGGCGCTCATGCGGGCACCTCCGTATCCGTGTGGGCCTCGACCACGGCGCGCAGGCGGCTGATCACCGCGTCCCTGAGCGATGCCGGCTCCACGACTCGGACCTCGGGTCCATAAGAGGCGAGCTCATCGGCCAGGATGTGCAGATCGACGAAGGGCACGTGGATGCCCTGGGCGGCGGGGGTCGCCCGTCGGCCCAGGCGCAGTGCGGCTTCGGTTCCGGGTGTGACCTCCAGCAACGCCGAGTTCTCCGCGGCGACGCGCTCGAGACCGCTCAGCGCCCGCTCCCCCGCGCCCTCGCGCAGCGCGGGGTCGAACGTCGTGGCACTGACCACGACCTCGCCGACGATGCGGCTCAGCAGGAACGTCCGGTCCTCTTCGATGTCGACGTCGACGCCGTACACGTGCCAGCGCGCCTCGTAGTCCACCAGTGCGAGCGGGCGGATACGACGCCGACGAGGGGCGTCCTCTCCCGGCTTCAGATAGTCGAAGGTGACCACTCTGCGGCGTTCGATCGCGTCCTGGAGCGGGCCGAAGGCGGCATCGCGTGCGGTGATGCGCGGCGCGAAGCCGATGATCGGCTCGTCGCCGTCGATGCCGAGGGCGCGGATCTTCCGCACTCCGGACTGCGCGTCTCCCGAGACGGACTCCGCGCTCCAGACACTTCCCGCGAGGCGCAGGACAGCCAGCTCCGCAGGGGAGAACTCGATGTCTCCTGGCAGGTCGTATTCCGCCTGCGGGATGCGGTACCTGGCCTCGCGGAGGTCGTTCGGGTCCGCGGCGTCGCCGATCGTCTCGATCGGGACGCCGAGCGCACGGAGCTCGTCCTTGTCCCGTTCGAACATCTTCTCCAGGGCATCCGAGCGTGTCCCGGCATCCGCGCGCTGGCGATAGCCGGAGACGTTGTCGAGGATCTGCTGCTTGGTGAGCCCGATCTCCGTCGCCATCAGCGCCACGACGAGGTTCGTCAGGCGCTCTTCGGCAGGGATCCGGGCAGCCATCAGGGTGCGGAGACCGGGGACACGCCGAGGATGTCGACCACGACGGCCATCGCGGAGGAGGTCTCGGTCTTGGGGAGCACGACGAGGACCTGGGAGCCGACGGGCTGCCCGACGAGCGCGTCAGCCACCGGCGCCGCGATCTGTCGGATGCCGTCGGTGGCGGACTGTCCCCAGGTGCTCTGCAGGACGGACTTGTCGTCCCAGCTCACCGCGGTGAAGTGGACGAGCGGCGTCTGGTCCGCGGTCAGCTTCTCGCCGTCTCCACGGATCAGCGTCTGGACGACCTGCTCGTCCGGGGCGGCGCTGTCGGGGATGATGATGCCCGGGGTGCCGTCATCGGCGCGCACGACGGTCGGCATCCCCTTCGCGTCGTTGAACTGCAGGGTGCCCTCTGCCTTCGGGAGGAAGGCGTCGACGACGTCGATGACGAACACCGCGATGTCGTCCTGGCCCATGCCGAAGCCGCTGAGGTTCGCCTCGCCGAAGTC
Organism: Microbacterium sp. C-MGS6; assembly: GCF_058140415.1. Classification (NCBI taxonomy): domain Bacteria; kingdom Bacillati; phylum Actinomycetota; class Actinomycetes; order Micrococcales; family Microbacteriaceae; genus Microbacterium; species Microbacterium sp. C-MGS6. The sequence continues at coordinate 1,751,953 of NZ_CM176934.1, read as the reverse complement.
TTCCGGGGTCAGACCCGCCACGATGCGGGTGCCGCCGGTCGCGCACTCCATGGCGTCGGCGAGCCCGGGAGACTGTGTGGCCCAGGAGCCGATCGTCGACGCGCGGGTGCTCTCCTCGTCGTACGTCGTCTGGAAGATCTGCTCGCCGGTCGCACCGTTGTAGATGGAGATCTGGGCGATGAGCGGCTGGGCGTCGTCGACGAGCGCACGACCGTCCCCCGTCACGACGTCGGCGTAGGACGTCTCCGTCAGGCGGACGGGCGCGAAGATCTCGACCTCCGGCTCGGACCCGACGTCGCCGGTGACGGTGACGGCACTGTCGATGCCGTTGGCGTGCCCGTCGCGATCGCACGAGGCGTCAGCGGACGATGCGGTCACGCTGCACCCGGTCAGGGCGAGGGCGGCGAGGCTGAGAGAGGCCAGAACGGCGGACGTTTTACGCACGCGCTCCAGTCTATTCCGTCGTGTGCTCGGATTCGCGCGATGCCGCGGCCAACCGCGCGCCTTCGGCCGCCTTCCCGGCCTCCCTGGCACGTTTGCGGAGGTTCTTGTCCGTGATCTCGCGATCACCCACCGCGCCCGGCGTCCACAGTTCGACGTCCTCGTCGCCGTAGCTGCTCTTCGAGGCGCGACGCTTCACCGACGGAGCCACGGCGCCGGGAGCGAGCCGGCGAGCCGTGAGCAGGAAGCCGGTGTGCGCGACCATGCGGTGGTCCGGCCGGACGGCGAGCCCCTCCACGTGCCAGCCGCGCACCATCGTCTCGGATGCCTCCGGGTCGGTGAAGAGGCCGGTGCCCCGGATGAACTCGGCAACGCGGGAGAGCTGTGTGGCAGTGGCGATGTAGCAGAGCACGACACCGCCGGGGGTCAGCGCGTCCGCGACCGCCTCGATGCACTCCCACGGCGCGAGCATGTCGAGGACGACCCGGTCGACGGTGCCGGGCTCGACTTCCTCGGGCAGCGCGGCGACGAGGTCTCCGACGACGACCCGCCAGGAGTCGGGGCGCTCCCCGAAGAAGGTCTCGACGTTCGCCTGGGCGACCTCGGCGAAATCCTCGCGGCGTTCGAAGGAGAGCAGGCGTCCGGCAGAGCCGACGGCTCGCAGCAGCGACAGCGACAGGGCGCCCGAACCGACTCCGGCCTCGACCACGGTGGCGCCGGGGAAGATGTCGGCCTGCATGACGATCTGCGCCGCGTCCTTCGGGTAGACGATCGCGGCACCGCGGGGCATCGACATCGCGAAGTCCCGCAGCAGCGGCCGCAGCGCCAGGTACTCGTGCCCGGAGCTGTTCGCCACGACCGAGCCATCGGGGAGCCCGATGAGGTCTCGGTGCCGGAGGACCCCGTGGTGCGTGTGCAGCTCGCCGTCTTCGCGGAGCGTCACGGTGTGCAGGCGACCCTTCGGGCCGGTGAGCTGCACGCGGTCGCCCTCACGGAAGGGGCCGCTGGGGCGCGGGGCGGATGTGGTCGTCATCGGGTGGCCTCCGTGATCGCGGCGCGGGAGCCGAAGAGCTCCACGAGGTCGGCGGCACCACGGCCGTCGAGGGTCGGCCACAGCTCATGGGCACCGAGGCCGTCGAGCGGGACGATGTGGGGCACGCCGAGCGTCAGAGCGCCGGAGGCGAGGCCCGCGCGGAGACCGGTCGGGGAATCCTCGATGACCACGACCTCGGCGATGTCGACGTCGAGGAGCGCGGCGGCCTGGAGGTACGGCTCCGGGTGCGGCTTGGGGTTGTCGACGTCGTCTCCGGCGACGACGATGTCGAAGGCCTCGAACTCGATCAGCCCGACCACGTCGAGAGCCATCCGGCGCAGCGACATCGTCACCAGCCCGGTCGGGATGCCGGCGGCACGGAGGTCGCGGAGAAGCTCCTGGGCGCCGGGCCGGAAGGGCACGCCCTGGGCCCGCAGCGACTCCTGCACGGCACTCGTCAGATGGGAGACGATCGCCTCCGGGGCCATGTCGACCCCCGCGCCCTGGAGGATGATCGCGCTGTCGATGAGGCCGCTGCCCACGAGCTGCAGGGCGTCCTCATGGGACCACCTGCCGCCGAACGACTCCACCAGCGCGGTCTCGGCCGCCATCCAATACGGCTCGGTGTCGACCAGTGTTCCATCCATGTCCCAGAGGACCGCGCGGGGCTTGTTGCTCACTGAACCCATGCTAGCCGGGCCCGCCCACATCCCCTCGACGCGGGCTAGCCTGGGGGGATCGAATCCTCGACCTCGAAGGGAGCACGGCATGGACGTTCTCGGTTCACGCATCATCATCGCCGCCTTCGACGGCTGGAACGACGCCGGTGAGGCCGCGACCGGAGCCGTCGGCGCGCTACAGGCGGCGGGCGGCTACGACCTCGTGCACTCGGTCGATCCGGAACTCTACTTCGACTACCAGTACACCCGGCCGGCGACCCGACTCGATGCCGAGGGACGCCGTCAGATGACGTGGCCCGAGGCCGGGCTGTGGCGCCCGCGTGATCCGGGCCCCGGCCCCGAGTTCTGGCTGCTCACCGGTGCCGAGCCCGCGCGCACCTGGCAGGCGTTCGCGTCCGAGTTCATCGATGTCGCCCTGCGCGACGACATCACCGGCTTCGTGACCCTCGGCGCCATGCTCTCCGACGTCCCGCACACCCGCCCGATCTCGATCTTCGCGTCGAGCCAGAACGAGCAGGTCCGCGAGGCACACGCCCTGGAGCGGTCGGTGTACGAGGGCCCCGTCGGCATCCTCACCGTGCTCGAGCACTTCGCCGAGAACGCGGGGATCCCCTCCGTGAGCCTCTGGGCGAGCGTCCCGCACTACGTCGCCTCGGCCGCCCCGTCGCCGAAGGTCACCCTCGCGCTCCTCGACCGGCTCGAGGAGCTGACCGGTGTGGACGTGGACCGCCGGCACCTCCGTACGGAAGCCGCGGCCTGGGAGGCGTCGATCGATGCCGCCGCGTCCGAGGACGAGGACATGGCGGAGTACATCCGGCAGCTGGAGCGCACGCGCGACACGTGGGACTCCCCCGACGCCTCGGGAGACGCGATCGCCCAGGCCTTCGAGCGCTATCTGCGGCGCCGCGACGACGGCCGCGGCGACCGCAAGCGCTGAACGGCGCGCGCCTCAGGCCGAGGCGGGGATGACGCCCATCGCGAGCAGCACGAGCAGCACGCCGCCGAGCAGGATCCGGTACATCACGAACGGCAGGAAGCTGCGCTTCGAGATCCAGTTCATGAAGAACGCGATCACACCCAGTGCGACGACGAAGGCGACGCCCGTGGCGGCCACCGTGTCGCCGAGCGAGAAGAAGGACGGCTCGCCCCAGCTCTTGAACAGCTGGTAGAAGCCGCTGCCGAACACGGCAGGGATGGCGAGCAGGAAGGCGTACCGGGCGGCGGCGGCGCGCTCGTAGCCGAGGAAGAGACCCATGGTGATCGTGCCGCCGGACCGCGAGACGCCGGGGATGAGGGCGAGTGCCTGGGCGAGCCCGAAGGCGATGCCGTGCGGGTAGGTCAGGTCGTCGAGCTTGCGGCGCTTGGCCCCGACGTGGTCGGCGATGCCCAGGAGGATGCCGAACACGATGAGCATGATCGACACGATCCAGAGTGACCGGAAGACGGTCTCGATCTGATCCTGGAAGAGCAGCCCGAGCAGCACGATCGGGATGCTGCCGATGATGATGAGCCAGCCCATGCGCGCGTCCGGATCGTTCCGCGGCACCTTGCCGGCGAGGGATCGGAACCACTGGGAGATGATGCGGACGATGTCCCGCCAGAAGAATACGACGACCGCGGCCTCGGTGCCGATCTGCGTGATGGCGGTGAACGCCGCGCCCGGATCTTCTCCGGACGGCAGGAACGTCCCGACGACACGCAGATGGGCGCTGGAGGAGATCGGCAGGAACTCGGTGAGACCCTGGACGATTCCCAGGATCAGTGCTTCGAGCAGGTGCATGGAGAGGCCTTCGTCTTTCGGGACGGCACGGAGCGCGTGGACGCCGCTCAGTACGTGCGCAGCAGATCGGCCAGCACCCGCTGACCGAAGACAAGTGAGTCTACGGGCACCCGCTCGTCGACTCCGTGGAACATCCCGGTGAAGTCGAGATCGGCCGGCAGACGCAGCGGGGCGAAGCCGTAACCGGTGATGCCGAGAGTGGCCAGCGCCTTGTTGTCGGTCCCGGCTCCCAGGAGGTACGGGATGACCGGTACGCCGGGGTCGTGCCGACCCAGGGCTGCCACCATCGCGTCGACGAGCTCCCCCGCGAACGGCGTCTCCATGCCGATGTCGCGCACCACGGTCTCGATCCGGATGTCGTCGCCGACGATGCGCTGGAGCTCGGCGAGCACGTCGTCCTCGGTCCCGGGGATCACCCGGACGTCGATCAGGGCCTCAGCGCGCTCCGGGATGACGTTGTGCTTGTAGCCGGCGGTGAGGGCCGTCGGGTTGGTCGTCGTGCGGAACGTCGACCGCAGGAAGGCTTCTGCCGGACCGGCCGCGGCGGCGAGGGCGTCGGGGTCGTCGGCGCTCCGGCCGCTCAACGCGCTCAGACCCTCGAGCAACGCCTCCGTGGTCGGCGTGAGCCGGACCGGCCACCGCGTGCGGCCGATGGCGGCCACCGCCTCGGCGAGCTTCGTGACGGCGTTGTCGTCGTGCAGGCGACTGCCGTGTCCCGCTCGGCCGGTGGCGACGAGGCGGATCCAGATCAGGGCCTTCTCCCCCACCTGCAGCAGGTACGCCCGGCGGTCGTCCACTGAGATCGAGTAGCCGCCGACCTCGCTGATGGCCGCCGTCGCGCCGACGAACCACTCCGGACGATCCTTCACGACGAGCGCGGAGCCCTCCACGCCGCCGTTCTCCTCATCGGCGAAGAAGGCCAGGATGAGGTCACGCTCCGGCTGCTCCCCCGCGCGCAGGATGTCCGCCACGGCGGTGAGGATCATCGCGTCCATGTTCTTCATGTCGACCGCGCCGCGGCCCCACAGCATGCCGTCCTGCACCGTGCCGGCGAACGGATCCACCGTCCAGTCCTCGGCGACCGCGGGAACGACGTCCAGGTGGCCGTGCACGACGAGAGCCGGCTTGGTGCGATCGCGCCCCGGGACACGTGCCATGACGTTCGTGCGCCGCGGGATGGGCTCGTAGTACTCGACCTCGAGTCCCAGCTCCTCCAGGTACGCGCCGACGTACTCGGCGGCTTCCCGCTCCCCCTTCGCGTTGCCGCCGCCGTAGTTGGAGGTGTCGAAGCGGATGAGGTCGCTCGCGACGCGGGCGACCTCCGGCAGGGAGGATTCGGTCATGGACTCAGGCTATCGAAACCGCGTGCCACGCCCGGGCGTCACGCTCGGTTCGAGACGCCTCCGAGAACGTGCTAATCTCATTCTTCGGTCGGCAACGATCAAATCCAACACCTGCGCGGGTGGCGGAATGGTAGACGCGCTAGCTTGAGGTGCTAGTGCCCGATAGGGCGTGGGGGTTCAAGTCCCCCTCCGCGCACAGAGAGCGAAGGCCCCGGATCCACGGATCCGGGGCCTTCGTCGTTTCCCGTGCGTCGCGGTGGGGCGCTGTGGTCCCGCACGCGGCGGGACCACAGCGCCGTCACACCGCGCCGACGCCGAAGAGCAGGCCCAGCGCGTAGGTCACCGCCGCCGCGCCGAACCCGATGGCGAGCTGCCGAAGGGCGCGACGGAGGGGCGGGCCACCGGAGAGCACGCCGACCATCGCTCCCGTGCTGAGCAGAGCGATGCCGACCAGCACGAGCGCGAGGACGATCGCCGCGGTGCCCTCCATGCCGAAGATCCACGGCAGGACGGGGATGATCGCGCCGGAGGCGAAGAGGAGGAAGCTGGAGATCGCGGCCGTCCAGTCGCTGCCGACGACCTCGTGGGCGTCCGCACCCTGGACGCTCACGGGCCCCGTGGCCGCCCGTCGGACACCCTCCTGCGCCGCCTGGACGATGCGGCGGGCCCTGGCCAGCGACTCGCCCTGGTCCATGCCGCGGGCGCGGTACACGAGCGCGAGCTCGTTCTCGTCGATGTCGAGGTCGGCGGCGGCCGCCGCCGCATCCTCGTTCGCCTCGGTCGCGGTGAGGAGTTCCCGCTGCGACCGCACCGACACGAACTCCCCCGCACCCATGGACAGCGCACCGGCGAGGAGCCCGGCGATGCCGCTGAACAGGACGAAGCCCGAGCTCACGCCGGTGGCGCCGATGCCGAGCACGAGCGCGAGGTTGCTGACCAGGCCGTCGTTCGCGCCGAAGACGGCAGCGCGGAAGGAACCGGAGAGGCGCCGACGCCCGCGTGCGGCGAGACCGCGGACGACCTCGTGGTGGACCTTCTCGTCTGCCCGCATGGCAGGGGTGGCCCAGCGCTCGGCGTCGTACGGAGAGCGGGCCTCGGCACTCTGGGCGAGGGCGAGGACGAAGATCGAGCCGAAGCGTCCGGCCATCCACCCCAGGAGGCGCGAGCGGACCCCCGCCCGCGGCAGGCGGGCCGGTTCTCCGCCCAGCAGATCGAGCCAGTGCTTCTCATGCCGGCGCTCGGCCTCGGCGAGCCCGAGCAGGATCGCCCGTTCCTCCCCGGACCGGCGGGACGCGAGGCGCTGGTACACGGCGCCCTCCGCCCGTTCCTCGACGAGATAGCGAGCCCAGCGCCGTCGATCGGCGGCCGTGGAATCGGCTGCGGCAGGGGCTGTCATGGAACCTCCAGGTGTCACCGTGCCCGGCGTCCGGGCAACCGTTCCACGCTATCCGCGCGGTGTCGCGCAGGCCGCGTCCTGGCACGGATTGCCAGCATTTCGGGGATCCGAAGCAGCGACCGGACCTCGCTCAGGAGCGGACGCGTTTGCGCAGCACCTCGATGCGGGACTGCAGCTGCGTCACGGTCGCCTGCGCCACCGCCGGTCCGCCGCAGATGCGACGGAGTTCGGCATGCACAGCACCGTGCGGCTGGCCCGACTGCCGCGCGTAGAGGCCCACCAGGCTGTTCAGGAGCTGGCGCTGTTCGCGCAGGGTGCGATGCAGCGGCGCAGGGAGCGTCGTCGTCTGCGTCGCCTCTGCCTGGGCCTCCCGCACCTCGCGGTGCCGGGACTGCCGCGCCTGCCGCTGCATGAGGAGCTCGTGGACGTGCTCGGGTTCGAGGAGACCCGGGAAGCCGATGAACTCCTCCTCCTCCGGCGTGTTCGGCTCCGCGAGCTGGCCGAACTCCTTGCCGTCGAACACCATGCGATCGAAGTGGGCGACGGAGGAGATCGCCTGGTAGCTGAACTCCTGGGTCAGCGCGTCGGAGGCCTCGTCCTCACGGTTCGCGCTCTCCAGCAGTGAATCCTCGAGGCCGTCGTCATCCTTGGACTGCCGATCCAGCGCGTGGTCGCGCTGCTTCTCCATCTCGTTCGCGAGCTTCATCAGCACGGGGACGTGCGGGAGGAAGACGCTCGCCGCCTCACCTCGACGACGGGCGCGGACGAAGCGACCGATGGCCTGGGCGAAGAACAGCGGAGTGGACGAGGAGGTCGCGTAGACGCCCACCGCGAGCCGCGGCACGTCGACGCCCTCCGACACCATGCGCACCGCGACCATCCACCGGGCGGTGCCTTCGGAGAACTTCTCGATCCGCTCGGAGGCGGTGGCGTCGTCGGACAGCACGATCGTCGGCTGCTCGCGCGTGATGCTGTGCAGGATCTTGGCGTAGGCCCTGGCGACGGTCTGATCCGTCGCCAGCACGAGTCCGCCGGCATCCGGGATGTGGTGTCTGATCTCGGTCAGACGGCGGTCGGCCGCCGAGAGCACCGCCGGCATCCAGTCGCCCTCGGGATCCAGCGCCGTGCGCCAGGCTTGCGACGTGACGTCCTTCGTGTTGTCCTGTCCCAGATGGGTCTCGAGCTCGTCGCCGGCACTCGTCCGCCACCGCATCTTCCCCGCGTACATGTGGAAGAGCACGGGGCGGACGACGCCGTCCGCGAGGGCACGCCCGTAGCCATAGGCGTAGTCGGTGCTGGAGACCCGTGCCCCGGACTCATCAGGGAGGTACTCCACGAAGGGGATCGGCGCCGTGTCGCTCCGGAACGGGGTCCCGGACAGCAGCAGCCGACGCTTCGCCGGCCCGTAGGCGTCGCGGATCGCGTCACCCCAGCTCAGCGCGTCGCCGCCGTGGTGCACCTCATCGAGGATGACCAGGGTCTTCGCGTCCTCCGTGAGGTGGCGGTGCACCGAGGACTTCGCCGCGACCTGCGCGTACGTGACCACGACGCCGTGATAGTGCCGCGCCGGTGCCCAGTCGCTGTTGCGGAAGCGCGGGTCGAGCCGGATGTGCACGCGGGCGGCGGCGTCGGCCCACTGGGTCTTGAGGTGCTCCGTCGGAGCCACGACGATGACCCGGTTCACCTCCCCCATGCGCATCAGCTCGACCGCGAGGGTGAGCGCGAAGGTGGTCTTGCCGGCGCCCGGTGTGGCGGCCACGAGGAAGTCGCGCTGGTCGGCCTGGAAGTACGCATCCAGAGCCTCCTGCTGCCATGCCCGCAGCTTGTTCGCCGTTCCCCACGGGGCGCGCTGAGGGAAGGACGGAGAGAGCATCGACTCCACGATAATCGCTCCCACCGACACCGGGGCATCCGCCGGGGCGCCGCGCGCGTCCTCCCTCGGGAGCGGCGGCACGGGTAGGCTCGATCACTGCGCGGCGGTCACCACCGTGCGCGCACGCGTTGGCGAAGGAGAGTCGGATGAGCGATCAGGAATCGACCAGGACCCCGTACGTCGCGAACGAGACCCCGCACCCGTGGCGACGGTTCGTCGCGATCGGCGACTCGTTCACGGAGGGCATCGGCGACCCGGACCCGGCGGCCCCGGGTGGACACCGCGGCTGGGCCGACCGCGTCGCGGAGGTGCTCGCCCAGCAGGTGGACGACTTCGCCTACGCCAACCTCGCCGTCCGAGGGAAGCTCATCGCGCAGATCGTCGCCGATCAGATCGAACCCGCCGTCGCGCTCCGCCCCGACCTCATCTCGATCTGCGCCGGCGGCAACGACGTCATCCGCCCCGGCACCGACCCGGACGCCATCGCCGCGCAGCTCGAAGACGCGGTGGCACGGCTGTCCTCTACCGGTGCAGCCGTGATCCTCTTCACGGGCATCGACACCGGATTCACGCCGGTGTTCCGTCCGTTCCGCGGCAAGGTCGCGATCTACAACGAGAACATCCGCGCGATCGCGGAGCGGCACGACTGCATCGTCGCGGACCAGTGGGCGCTGAAGGTCGTGCAGGACGCACGCTTCTTCGACGATGACCGCCTGCACTACAACGCCCTCGGCCACCACGAGGTCGCGCGGATGGTGCTCCGCGCCCTCAACGTGCCGAACGACCTCGAGGCCATGCAGCCGGAACCGCTGCCGCTGCGTACCTGGCGTGCCGCCCGCGGCGAAGACCTCGGCTGGGCGCGGGAGCACCTCGTGCCCTGGGTGCTCCGCCGTCTGCGGCACCAGTCGTCGGGGGATCACATCGCGGCGAAGCGCCCAGAGCCCTCTCCGGTCATCTTCCCCGGCAAGGAGTGACACGCGCCCTCACTCCGCGGGAGCGAGGGCCCACAGTGCCACGGCGGCCGCCGAGGCCACGTTGAGCGAATCCACGCCGCCGGCCATCGGGATCGTGACCACGGTGTCCGCGCTGTCGAGAGCAGTCGGCGTGAGTCCGTCTCCTTCGGCGCCGAGGAGCAGCGCCACCTTCTCCGGCCGCTGCGCTGCGTAGACCCGGAGATCCACCGCCGCGTCGCTGAGAGCGAGGGCGGCGATGTCGAAACCCTCGTCACGGAGGGCGCCCACGGCCGCATCCCAGTCGTCGATCCGGGTCCAGGGCACCTGGAAGACCGTGCCCATGCTCACCCGCACGCTCCGGCGGTACAGCGGGTCGGCGCAGCGCGGCGACACCAGCACCGCATCGGCCCCCAACCCGGCGGCGGCACGGAAGGCCGCACCGACGTTGGTGTGATCGCCGAGGTCCTCCAGCATCAGCACCAGACGTGCGTCGCGTACCACCTCCGCGACCGGCGCCAGAGTCGGGCGGTGCATCGCGGCGAGGGCCCCACGGTGCACCTGATAGCCGGTGACCTGTTCCGCGACCTCCTCCGGCACCACGAGCACCGGCACGCCGCGCTTCCCGATGATCCGGCCGACCTCGTCGACGCGCCGGGCCGAGACGAGCACCGATCGGGCTTCGTGTCCGGCGGTCAGCGCGCGCTCGATCACCTTGGCGGTCTCGGCGATGTAGAGTCCCTCCGCGGGCTCTCGCACGGCGCGGAGGGCGGTATCGGTGAGGCCGCGATAATCGTCCAGCCGCGGGTCGTCGATGTCGGTCACATGCTGGAGGTCCACCGCTCCACTCTGCCATCCCCGTTCTCGTCCGCCCCACGCCCCGTAGACTCGATCGAGGAGGTCCTGTGAGCGTGACGAACACCGCCGAGCCGTCGGCAGAGCTCTCCCACGCCGCCGACCTGCTGCGCGGCAAGCGGATCGCCCTCCTCACCGGAGCCGGCATCTCCACCGACTCGGGCATCCCCGCCTACCGCGGCGAGGGCGCGCGCACGCGCAGCAATCCCATGACGATCCAGACGTACCTCGGCGACGAGGCCGCGCGTCGTCGCTACTGGGTCGGCGGTCATCTCGGCTGGCGGGCGTTCGCGCAGGCGGCGCCCAATCCCGGCCATCGCGCCCTCGCGGAGATGGAGTCCAGAGGCGTCGTCTCGGGCGTCATCACGCAGAACGTCGACGGCCTGCACCTCCGCGCGGGAAGCTCACACGTCATCGAAGTGCACGGCACCATGCGCCGGGTGCTCTGCCTGCACTGCGGCCAGGTGTTCGATCGTCGCGACATCGCCGTGCAGATCGAGGAGCGCAATCCCTGGATCACCGTCCCCGAGAACGTGGCCCTGGCCCCGGACGGCGACGTGCTGCCGGAGAGCACCGAGGGCTTCCTCGTCCCGACCTGCACGGTCTGTGACGGCATGCTCAAGCCCGACGTGGTGTTCTTCGGCGAGTACGTGCCGCAGGACCGCTTCCGCGCCGCGGAGTCGCTGCTCCGCTCTAGCGATGCGCTCATCGTCGCCGGCTCCTCGCTCGTCGTGAATTCCGGCGTGCGCCTCGTGAACCGTGCGCGTCGGCGTGGCATCCCCCTGATCATCGTCAATCGCGAGCCGACCCGCGCGGACGCCTGGGCCGATGTCACCATCGCCGCCGGCACCAGCGACGTGCTCCCCGCCCTCCAGGAGATGCTCTCGTGACCTATCTCACTCTCATCCGCCACGGTCAGACCGACTGGAACCTCGCCCGCCGCATCCAGGGGTCGACCGACATCCCGCTGAACGAGACGGGGCGCGAGGACGCACGGTGGGCGGCGGAGAAGCTCGCCGGCACGACGCACCATGCCGTCTACACGAGCCCGCTCGTGCGAGCGAGCGAGACCGCCGGCATCATCGCGGAGCGCCTGGGGCTGGAGATCGCGGGCGTGGTCCCCGACATCCGGGAACGGGAGTTCGGCGACGGCGAGGGCATGCTCGTTCCCGACTACATCTCGACCTACGGCGACTGGCACGCGGAGGTGCCCGGGGCGGAATCGCTGCACGAGGTCGGCGTCCGTGCCATCGCCGCGCTGCACCGGATCGCACGGGACGCGCGACGGAGGTCGGCGCCGCAGGCCGAGTCCGTGCTGGTCGTGACCCACGGGGGCGTGATCCGCGCCGTCATCGACCACGTCTCCGGCGGCACGCTCCCCCGCGACGGTGAGGTGCTGCGCAACGGCTCCGCGCACCGGTTCGTCGCCGCACCCGGCTACCTCCGCCTGCTGGAGGAGACGCCCGTCCTCTGACGGGACGGTCAGCCGGCGCGGGAGACCACGGCGCGCGCGTGGCGCAGGACGGGCTCGTCCACCATGCGCCCCTGGAAGCGGAACACACCCCGTTCCTCCGCCGCTGCCGCGAGGACCGCATGTGCCCAGGCCACGATCTCGGGGTCCGGTGCGTACGCGGCTCGGATCACCTCGACCTGACTCGGATGGATGCAGGCCGTCGCACGGAACCCCGAGGCCGCCGCGTCCCTCGCCTCCTGCTCCAGCCCTGCCGTGTCCGCGATGTCGACATGCACGGCGTCGATCGCCGCCTTGCCGTACGCGCCGGCCTCCAGCAGCACCCGGGAACGGGCGTAGCGGGCGATGTCCCGGTACCCGCCCTCGTCGTTCCGGGATGACGTGCCGCCGAGCGAGGCCACCAGATCCTCCGCTCCCCACATCAGTCCGGCGACCGTCGGATGCGCGGCGATGTCGGGCGCCGCATGGATCCCGCGCGCCGTCTCGCACAGCGCGAGGAGCGAGTAGTCCGCGCCGAAGGCGTCCAGACTCTCCGCGCTCTCCGTCTTCGCCACCATCACGGTCCGGAAGGGCGACCGTGCCAGGGCCTCGAGGTCGTCAGCGAAGGCCGCGGAGTCCGGGGCGTTCACCCGCACGATGACGCGCGCGGGATCGAGGTCAGCGGCGACGACGTTCTTCCGGGCCTCGGCCTTCGCAGCCGGCAGGACGGCGTCCTCCAGGTCGAGGATCACGGCATCGGCCCGCTCCTGCGCCTTCGCGAAGCGCTCGGGGCGGTCCGCCGGGCAGAAAAGCAGGGCAGGACCGAGCTCGAAGGTCATACCGCCTCCCCTTCCGGCCGGCAGCGCACGAGCACCGTGCGGACGGCCGTCGCGACCACCGTGCCGTCCTGATTGCGTCCGGTGTGCGCGATCTGCACGACGCCCTGACCGGGGCGGGACGACGAGAGCCGCTTATCGACGACGACGCTCTCGGTCGTGAGCGTGTCACCGGCGAACAGCGGATGCGGGAAGGCGATGTCGCCGAGGCCGAGCTGCGCCACCAGCGTCCCCTGCGTGAGCTGGGCGACGGAGGAGCCCACCATCGTCGACAGCGTCCACATGGAGTTCATGAGGCGCGCGTGGAAGGGCTCCTGGGCATCGGCGAACGCGGCGTCCAGGTGCAGCGCCTGAGTGTTCATCGTCAGGGTCGTGAAGAGGACGTTGTCCGCCTCCGTAGCCGTGCGACCGGGGCGATGCACGTACCGGACGTCGGTCTCGAACTCCTCGTAGTACAGGCCGCGCTGCACGATCTCGCGCATGGTCATGCCTCCACGCTACCGGGCGAGTCCGAGCGCCCTGGCGATCACGAGGAGCTGGACCTCGGTGGTCCCCTCGCCGATCTCCAGGATCTTGGAGTCGCGGTAGTGGCGCGCCACCGGGAACTCGTTCATGAAGCCGTTGCCTCCGAAGATCTGCGTGGCGTCGCGGGCGTTGTCCATCGCGGCCTCCCCGGCGACGAGCTTCGCGATCGCCGCCTGCTCGGCGAACGCCTCTCCCGCGTCGCGGAGGCGGGCGGCGTGGTGCCAGGCGAGTCGTGCCGTGTGGACGCGGGCTCGCATGCGCGCCAGGGTGAACTGGGCGTTCTGCCGAGTGCTGAGTGCGCTGCCGAAGATGGTGCGGCTCTTGGCGTAGTCGACCGCGGCCTCCAGGCAGCCCTCCGCGGCGCCGGTCGAGAGGGCGGCGATCGCGATGCGCCCCTCGTCCAGGATGCTGAGGAAGTTCCGGAAGCCGCTCCCCCGTTCGCCGAGGAGGTTGCCCGCCGGCACCCGTGCCCCGTCGAACGTCAGCGGATGCGTGTCCGAGGCGTTCCAGCCCACCTTGTCGTAGGGCGGCTCGACCGTGAACCCCGGCGTTCCGTTCGGGACGATGATCGTGGAGATCTCCTTGCGCCCCTCGTTCTGACCGGTGACGGCGGTGACCGTCACGAACCGTGTGATCGGGGTGCCCGAGTTCGTGATGAACTGCTTGGAGCCGTCGATCACCCATTCGTCGCCGTCGAGCCGCGCTGTCGTCCGCGTCGCCCCGGCATCGCTCCCCGCCTCGGGTTCCGTGAGTCCGAACCCGGCGAGGGCACGACCGGCGAGGAGATCCGGCAGCAGCTCGCGCTTCTGCTCCTCGGTGCCGAAGCGGAAGACGGGCATCGCCCCGAGGCTCACGCCGGCCTCGAGGGTGATCGCGCTCGACTGGTCGACTCGTCCCAGAGCCTCGATGGCGAGGCCGAGCGCCATGTAGTCGCCGCCCTGCCCGCCGTACTCCTCGGGGAAGGGCAGCCCGAAGAGGCCGAGCTCGCCCATCTGCCGCACGACGTCCATCGAGAGCGTGTGGGTGCGATCCGCCTCGTAGGACTGCGGGGCGACCACCGTGTCGGCGAATTCGCGTGCCATCGCGGCGAGTTCGCGCTCCTCTTCGGTGAGATCGTGCATCATCGGTCCTCCTCCGTCATCGACACGCGGGCGACCGGTTGATCGCGCCGCACCTGATCGCCCACCGCGACCAGCATCCGCACCACGCCGTCGTGCGGCGCGACCACGGGGTGCTCCATCTTCATCGCCTCGATCGATACGAGAGGCTCTCCCGCGCGGACCGCCGCACCGTCCTCGACATGGACCGCCACGACACCGCCCGGCATGGGGGCGCGCGCCTCGGGCTCGGTGGCGCGGGCCTCCCGCTCCGCGGCGGCGAGTCGCCTCCGCATCCGGCCGCGGCGATCCAGGGGGCGGAGCCGCAGCGTCCGCCCGTCTTCGCAGACCCATATCGCGCCCTCGGCATCGCGGGCCGCGCACACGCGGTCGGGCGGGGGCAGCGTCGGTGTCGTGCGTACGATCTCGTCGTCGTCGGTGAGCAGGGTGAACGGTTCGGGCGCGTGCGGTGCTGCCCCCAGACGCCACCCGGGGAGGGAGCGCCACAGCGGTCCGGCGCCGCCCGGTGATGCGGCGGTCTCGCGACGAGCGTCCACCAGTCCGGCAGCTGCCGCGACCTGCGCCGCCGACGGGCTCATCGGCTCGAGCGGGAGCAGGGTGTCGATGAGACCGGTGTCGAGGTCGCCCTCGAGCACGCGACGGTCCCGGAGGAGCCGGCGCAGGAACGCGATGTTCGTCTCCACTCCCAGCACCACGGTGCGGGCGAGGGCATCGTCGAGTCGCTGCAGCGCTGTCGCCCTGTCCTCCGCCCACGCGATGATCTTCGCGATCATCGGGTCGTAGAACCCGCTCACCACGCTCCCGGATTCCACGGCCGCGTCCACGCGGACACCGGAAGGCGGGTCGAAGAGCAGCACGGTGCCGGTCGACGGCAGGAACCCGCGCTCCGGCGACTCGGCGTACACACGGGCCTCGACGGCATGCCCGGTCGTCCGGGGTGCGACGTCGAGCGGCTGTCCGTCGGCCATGCGGAGCTGGAGTGCGACGAGGTCGAGTCCGGTGACCTCCTCGGTCACCGGGTGCTCCACCTGCAGCCGGGTGTTCATCTCGATGAAGAAGACGTCGTCGGGAGCATCGGCGTCGACGAGGAACTCCACGGTCCCCGCTCCGACGTAGGCGACGCTCTCCGCGGCGCGCACGGCTGCCGTGAGCAGCCGGTCGCGGGTCGCGGGCGGGATCCCGGCTGACGGCGCCTCCTCGATCACCTTCTGGTGACGACGCTGGAGCGTGCACTCGCGCTCGCCGAGCGCCACGACGGTGCCGTGCGCATCGCCGAACACCTGCACCTCGATGTGACGCGGTCGGCGGATGAGACGCTCCAGGATGAGCGCATCGTCGCCGAAGGCGGATGCCGCGACGCGTCGGGCTGAACTGAGCGCGCCGGGAAGACCCGCGCTGTCGACGACGACCTCCATACCCTTCCCACCCCCGCCGGCACTCGGCTTGACGAGGAGCGGGAACCCGACCGCCTCCGCCTCCTCGCGGATCTCCGCATCCGAGAGGCCCCTGGCGTCGAACCCCGGCACCACCGGCACGCCGCTGCGGCTCACATGCTCACGGGCTCGCGCCTTGTCTCCCATGATCTGGAGTGCTTCGACCGTCGGGCCGATGAACACGATGCCGCTCTCCGCACAGGCCTCCGCGAGCCCGACGCTCTCGGAGAGGAATCCGTAGCCGGGATGCACGGCCTCCGCTCCGGAAGCGCGGGCCGCGGCGATGACGGCGTCGATGTCGAGGTAGGACTCCGCCGCCGGCGCCGGCCCGATCCGCACGGCGGCGTCCGCCTCGCGGACGTGCGGCGCGTCGACGTCTGCATCGCTGTAGACCGCGATGCTGCGGATGCCGAGGTCGCGGAGGGTCCGGAAGATGCGGCGCGCGATCTCGCCGCGGTTCGCGACGAGGACCGAGGAGAACGAGAGGGAAGGCGAGTGCGACATGGGGCTCACATCCGGAAGACGCCGAAGCGCGGCTCGGGCAGGGGGCTGCGGGCGACGACGTCCAGGGCGAGACCGAGGAGGTCACGGGTCTGCTCCGGGTCGACGATGCCGTCGTCCCACAGCCGTGCGGTCGCGTAGTACGGTTCGCCCTGCTCCTCGTACTGCGCCCGGATCGGCTCTTCGAACGCCGCACGCTCCTCCGCGGTCCACGCCTCCCCGCGCGCCGCGAGCTGGTCGTCCTTCACCGTGGCGAGCACCGAGGCGGCCTGAGGCCCGCCCATCACCGAGATCCGGCTCGCCGGCCAGGTCCAGAGGAATCGCGGCGAGTAGGCGCGCCCGCACATCGAGTAGTTGCCCGCCCCGAAGGAGCCGCCGATGATGACGGTGAGCTTGGGGACCCGGGTGGTCGCCACCGCCGTGACCATCTTGGCCCCGTCCTTCGCGATCCCTCCCGCCTCCGCATCGGAGCCGACCATGAACCCGGTGATGTTCTGCAGGAAGAGCAGTGGGATGCCGCGCTGATCGCAGAGCTCGATGAAGTGCGCGCCCTTGAGCGCCGACTCGCTGAACAGCACGCCGTTGTTCGCGACGATGCCCACGGGGTGGCCGTGCAGCCGCGCGAAACCCGTCACCAGTGTGGTGCCGTACTCGGCCTTGAACTCATGGAAGGTGTCGCCGTCGACGAGGCGTGCGATCACCTCGCGCACGTCGTACGCGGCGTTGACGTCCACGGGAACCACGTCGTACAGGGAGCCGATCTCCGCCGGGGCGCGACTCTCCCCGACGTTCCAGGCCGGGGCGAGCGGCGGCGGCAGCGTGGCCACGATGTCGCGGAGGATCTCCAGCGCGTGCTCGTCGTCGTCGGCGAGGTGATCCACGACGCCGCTGCGCCGGGCGTGCAGCTCCCCTCCGCCGAGCTCCTCCGCCGTGACGATCTCGCCGATGGCAGCCTTCACCAGAGGAGGCCCGCCGAGGAAGATCGTGCCCTGTCCGCGGACGATGACGGTCTCGTCGCTCATCGCGGGAACGTAGGCGCCACCCGCCGTACACGATCCGAGGACCGCCGCGAGCTGCGGTATTCCCTGCGCGGACAGCCGGGCCTGGTTGAAGAATATGCGTCCGAAGTGCTCGCGGTCCGGGAAGACCTCGTCCTGTCGAGGAAGGAAGGCGCCGCCCGAGTCCACGAGGTAGAGGCACGGCAGACGGTTCTCGAGGGCGATCTCCTGCGCCCGCAGGTGCTTCTTCACGGTGAGCGGATAGTACGTTCCGCCTTTCACGGTGGCGTCGTTGCAGACGACCATGACGTGCCGGCCGTGGACCAGGCCGATGCCGGCGATGACACCGGCCCCCGGCGCCTCCCCGCCGTACAGACCGTCGGCCGCGAGCGGGGCGATCTCGAGGAACGGGCTGTCCTCGTCGAGGAGACGGGTGACGCGGTCGCGCGGGAGGAGCTTCCCGCGGGCGACATGTCGCTCGCGGGAGGCCGCGGGGCCACCCTGCGCTGCGGTCGCGAGACGGTCACGGAGCCGCTGGGCGAGTGCTTCCTGGGTTGCCGGCATCGTGACGTCCTCCTCGACCCACGTCGCGCCGGGCGGGGAACCTGGCGCGCTGCATGCATTCTCGGTTAGTGTTCACTAACCCGTTGATTCAGGTTAGCGAGGATTAACTGAGATGACAAGCCCCGCCACCGCCCGTGACCGCGCCAAGGCAGAACGCTCCGACGCCCTTCTGCATGCCGCGGCTCGGCTCTTCGCCGCGCGCGGGTACAGCGGGGTGAGCCTGGAGGACATCGGCGCTGCCGTCGGTGTGTCCGGGCCCGCGGTGTACCGCCACTTCGCCGGGAAGCAGGCCCTTCTCGGAGCGGTCCTGGTGAAGGTCAGCCAGGACCTCGTCGCGGGCGGACGACGCGTGTCCGAGGAGACGAGCGCACCCGACGAGCGCATGCGCGGGCTCATCCGCTTCCATGTGGAGTTCGCGCTCGGCAACGCCGAGGTCATCCAGGTGCAGGATCGCGATCTCGCCTTCCTCGACGAGGACGATCGCGCCGAGGTCCGCCGACTGCAACGCGCCTACATCGAGCTCTGGATGGACGCTCTCGCCGCGCTCGAGCGTCCGGAACCGCTCGACCGGGACGAACTCCGGCTCCGCGTGCAGGCGTGCTTCGGTCTCATCAACTCGACCCCGCACAGCACGCGGGCCGCGACGAGAAGGCACACGGCCACCGCGACCGTGCTGGTCGCGATGGCCGAGGCTGCACTGCGCGCCGCTAGCTGAGCAGCATCGCCCGTCCCGGATCCTCGAGGATGTCGGCCACGTCCTTGAGGAACGTCGCGCCCTCGGCCCCGTCGACGAGGCGATGATCGAAGGACAGACTCAGCGTCATGAGCTGACGGAGTGCGATCTCACCGCGGTACTCCCACGGCTGCCGCCGCACCGCGCCGACCGCGAGGATCCCGGACTGCCCTGGCGGGAGGATCGGCGTTCCGGCCTCCACCCCGAACACCCCGATGTTCGACAGGGAGAACGTGCCCCCGGCGAGCTCGGCCGGGGAGGTCTTCCCTGCGCGAGCGGTGTCGGCGAGCCGCCTGACCGCGGTCGACAGCTCCACCAGGTTCATCCGCTCCGCATCCCGGATCATCGGCACGATGAGACCCCGATCGGTCGCCGCGGCGATCCCCAGGTCGACATAGCTGTAGTGGACGATCTCGCCGGACTCCTCATCCCAGCGCGCATTCAGGCCGGGCGCCCGGCGCAGAGCGAGACAGACGGCCTTCGCGACGACGGCGAGCGGGCCGATCCGCTGCTCCGCAAGCGCTCGGTCCTCGCGGAGACGTGCCAGCATCTCCATGGTCGCGGTCACATCGACCGTGTGGAAGACCGTGACGTGCGGGGCGGTGAACGCGCTCTGCACCATCGCCGCCGCCGTGTGCTTGCGGACCCCGCGGATCGGGACGCGCGTCTCCCGCGGCCTCCCCTCCGCGCGCGGAAGGGTTCCGGATGCCGCGGTGGTCTCGCGCTCAGGCGTCCCGGCGGGCCGTGACGGCTCCGCTCCGATACGCTCCGCGTACGCATCCACGTCTGCCCTCGTGATCACGCGGTCACCGACTTCCGCGGCGACGAGGACGAGGTCGACGCCCCGTCGCTTGGCGTAGGCGCGCACCGGAGGGGTTGACCGTGGTCGCTCCAGAACGGGCTCGACCGAGACCGATGGCGTCGCGTCGTGCGGCGCTGCCTCGAGAACGGCGGTGTCGGCCGCCGAGGCCACCTGGGCGGCACTCCGGCGCCGCGCCCGGCGCGCGGGGCGTCCACTCGATGTCGGGGCGGCTCCGTAGCCCACGAGGTTCGGCTGCGCCTTCTCCGCGGAGGCCTCTTCCTCGCCACCGGACGACGCCGCCGGAGGATCGTCCCCCTCGATGTCGAAGGCGATCAGTGGTGCTCCCACGGCGACGGTCTCTCCCGCGTCCGCGTGCAGGGTCGACACCGTGCCTTCATAGGGCGACGGCAGCTCGACGACGGCCTTGGCCGTCTCGACCTCCGCGAGGGTCTGATTCAGCGCGACGCTGTCGCCGGGCGCGACGAGCCACTGCACGACCTCCGCCTCGGTGAGTCCTTCGCCGAGGTCGGGGAGACGGAATTCGGCGATCATGCGTCCGCTCCCGTCAGGCTGTGCGGGCGATCCATCACGCGATCGACCGCATCGAGGATCCGGTCGAGATCCGGCAGGTGGTACTTCTCGAGCTTGGCAGGCGGGTACGGCACGTCATGCCCGGTGACTCGCAGCGGAGGGGATTCGAGGTACTCGAAGCAGAGCTCGGTCACGCTCGCGATGACCTCCGCGGCGAGGCCGGCTTCCCGGGAGGCCTCGTGCGCGACGACCACTCGTCCGGTCTTCCGCACCGAGGCGGCGATGGAGTCGTAGTCCACCGGAGAGAGCGATCGCAGGTCGATGACCTCCAGGGCGACGCCCTCGTCTTCCGCGGCCTCCGCCGCCTGCAGCGCGGTGCTCACCATGGCTCCGTAGGTGAGGACCGTGACGTCCGTCCCGGAGCGCACGACCCGGGCGAGTCCCATCGGCGGCGCATCCGCGAGCGGGGCCTCGAGGTCGACCTCGCCCTTGTGGTGATAGAGCCGCTTGGGCTCGAAGAACACGACGGGGTCGTCCGACGCGATCGCCTGCCGGAGGCTCCGATAGGCGTCCTCCGGGTTCGAGACGGCGACGACACGGAGGCCCGCCGTGTGGGCGAAGTAGGCCTCCGGCGACTCGGAATGATGCTCGGCGGCACCGATTCCGCCGGCCCACGGGATCCGGATCGTGATCGGCATCTTCACCCGCCCCTGGGTGCGGTAGTGCAGCTTGGCGACCTGCGAGACGATCTGGTCGAAGGCGGGGTAGACGAACCCGTCGAACTGGATCTCGACGATCGGGCGGTAGCCGCGGAACGCGAGACCGACGGCCGTGCCGACGATCCCGGACTCCGCGAGCGGTGTGTCGATGACCCTGGCCGCCCCGAACTCGTCGAGGAGGCCGTCGGTGATCCGGAAGACGCCGCCGAGCTTGCCGATGTCCTCGCCCAGGAGCACCACCTTCTCGTCGTCGCGCATCGCCTGACGGAGGCCGGCGCCCAGCGCCTTGCCGAGAGTGAGTTCGGTCATGGTCACGCCTCGCCCTCGAACGACGCGAGGTATGCCGCGTACTCGTCGCGCTGCCGTTCCAGGCCCGTGTGCGGCTCGGCATAGACGCCGTCGAACACCGCCAGCGGCGGACGGGTGACCATGCCGAGGCAGGTCGCGCGCATCTCCTTGGCGACCGCGTCCGCAGCCGCCTGCGTCTCGGCGAGATGCTCCTCGGTGAGGTCCCCGGTCGCACGGAGGTACGCCTCCAGTCGCGTGATGGGGTCGCGGCGGCGCCAGGACTCCAGCTCGGCCTCGTCCCGGTACCGGGTGGGGTCGTCCGCGGTGGTATGCGGGCCCATCCGATATGTCACGGCCTCGATGTAGGCCGGGCCCTTCCCGGAGCGCGCGTGGTCCAACGCCCAGCGCATCGCCGCCAGGCAGGCGAGGACGTCGTTCCCGTCCACACGGAGGCTCGGGATCCCGAACCCGGGCGCGCGCCCGGCGATCGGATACTGCGACTGCACGGCGACCGGCTCGGAGATGGCCCAGTGGTTGTTCTGACAGACGAAGACGACCGGCGCCTGATACGACGCGGCGAAGATCATCGCCTCGTTCACATCCCCCTGGCTGGTCGCCCCATCACCGAAGTAGGTCACGGCGACCTCCGGTGCCTTCTCATGCTGGATGCCGAGCGCGTACCCGACCGCGTGCAGGGTCTGGGCGCCGATGATGATCTGCAACGGAGCGACGCGGAGGGCCGCGGGATCGTAGGCCGCCCCCTCTTCACCGCGCCACATCCGCACGTAGTCCCCCGGCTGCGCGCCGCGCGCGTAGATCACGCCGGTCTCCCGGTAGCTCGGGAAGACGTAGTCCTGCGGATCGAGCGCCCTGGCCGTACCGATCTGCGTGGCTTCCTGGCCCTGGCACGGCGCCCAGAGTCCCAGCTGCCCCTGACGCTGCAGGGCCACGCCCTCGGCATCGATGCGGCGGAGGATGACCATGTCGCGGTGCAGTGCCCGCAGTTGCGCGGCGTCGACATCGGTGACGAACGGGTCGAGGCGGTCGTTGGCGACACGGGTCCCGTCCGGAGCGAGGATGCGCTCCGACAGCTCCAGATCCTGGGCGGTGTCCGCAATGGGGGTGGTCTGCGGCGACATCATCGTCCTCCTCGTCCCTGGCGGCCCTCGTGGGGCGACGCGCAATGGTGCCGGCGTCATCACCGGCATGGTCTGAGGGTACGTCCGGTGAACACCTCGCTCAAGCAACTCAACCTGGATTGAGCATGTTGCTCATTTTTCTCCGGTCGCGTGCTGCTAGGGTTTGGCACTATGCCTGGACTGGACCGGATCGACCTGGAGCTTCTCGCCGCGCTCGCCGACGACCCGCGCGTGACCATCGTCGCTCTCGCCGAGCGCATGAGCCTGTCACGGAACACCATCCAGGCGCGGATGGCGCGGTTGGAGCAGAGCGGCGTGTTCCTCTCCTACGAGCGCGCCTTCTCCCCCGATGTCCTGGGGTTCCCGCTGCAGGCGTTCGTCAGCATCGGCGTCCGCCAGACCGAGCTTCCCCGGATCATCAACGAGCTCGCGCGCATCCCGGAGGTCGTCCAGGCGCACGGCCTGAGCGGCTCCATCGACCTGTTGGCGCGCGTGGCATGCCGCGACGCGCGTCACCTGTTCGACACGGACGCCCGGATCCTCTCGATCGAGGGCGTGGAGCGCACGGAGACCTCGCTCGCGATGGGCGAGGTGATCCCGTTTCGGGTGGCCGGACTCATCGGCCTCGCGCGACGGGAATCCTGAGGAACCGACGGACCGCTCCGGCCGCCTCGGCCGGGGTCTCGTAGTGGATCAGGTGACCCACGTGCGCGATCTCGACGAGGGACGCGTCCGGGAAGAGAGTGACCAGCGCGCGCTCCGCCTCGATCGGGGTGATGTCGTCCTTCTGGGCGGCGATCAGGAGCGTGGGAACGTCGATCGACGGCGCGAACTCCCTGACGTCGTGGGAGACGCTCGCGACGAACGCGTCGTGCAGGACCTCCCGGTCGGAGAACCGCGAGAAGTAGGTGTCGTGCTGGTCGTGGATGAAGCGACGCAGCTCCGGATCCCGCGTCTTCGCCATGGTCACGCTCATGACACGGACGATCACCCGGTTGCGCAGGAGCGCGGTGCCGATCCGCGGCGGAAGCTTGGCACCGAGAGCGTAGTACAGCACCGCCAGTCGGGTCATGATGCCCTTCGGTCCCTCCAGCGCGGGCGCGCCGATGGGGTTCACGAGGATCAGCCGCGGGGTCTCCAGCCCCCCGGCGACGGCGGCGGCAGTCACGATGGAACCGAACGAATGGCCGAGGATCACGGCACCAGGTGCCGTGGCCGCCGTGAAGTCGGTGAGCCATCCCGCGTACTCCGCCAGATCGTGGCGGCGACCGGGCAACGGCGCGGACTCCCCGAATCCGGGGAGGTCGGGAGCCAGCACCCGGAGTTCAGGCAGGAAGGCCAGGACCGACTCGAGACCGTGGTGCTCGCCCCGGAAGCCGTGGACCGCGATGACGGTCGTCTCGGCGTCGTCCGGACCGTACGCCCAGTACGCCGTCGATCCGCCGCGGACCTCCACCTCATGGCGCTGCACCGGAATCCGGCTCAATCGCTCCGCATACGGGGAAGGCACACTCATGATCCGAGTCTACGAGGCCCCGACCGCGCGGCCCGCCCGCGGGCCCGCGGAGCATCCCCACCGTGCTGTCAGTGGCATGGGCTACTGTCCAAGAAGCCCCGGCCGCCCGGAAGAGGGCGCAGCAAGGAGTGTCGGTGCAGTTCACATCCACGGACATCGAGCAGGTGGAGACCACCTGGCAGCAGTTCGTGCCCTCGGCGACCCTGCAGGACGTGGACCCGCGCCGGTTCCGCTTCGATTGGCGCTCGGTGGAGGCACCCTCGATGTCGCTGGTCCGTTACCAGCTCGCCGCCCAGGTGCACTCCCGCGCCGAGCCCGAGGATCAGCTGTTGGTGTGCCGCGTGGATGCCGCCGATGCCCGGATCTGGTCGGGGCGCCAGGGACTGGACGCCGCCCAGCCGTGGCTGACGGACGGCGTCCGCGTGGAAGCGAAATGGAATCAGGTGGCCCGGGTCCGGGCCCTCGTGTTCGATCGGACCGCAGCGCGCGACTCGATCAGGCAGATCACCGGCGACGACCGCCTCGAGCTCCGGGCCACCGGACTCGCTCCGCATACGCGGGAGGACGGAGCGCGGTGGGAGCAGATGTTCTCCTATATCGACGGCTCGTTCGGACCGGACGGCGCCGCCCCTCTCATCGCCGCAGAACTCGAACGCCACGCCCTCCTGCTGACGATGTCGGCGTTCCCCACCACGTTCAGCGAGTCGCTGCACCGTCCCGCGCAGCGCTCTGCGGCACCGGCCTCGGTGCGTCGTGCCCTGGCGTACATCGAGGACAACGCACATCTGCCGATCACGGTCGACGACGTCGCCGCGGCCGCGTACATGTCCACGCGTGGCCTGCAGTATGCGTTCCGCCGCGCACTCGACATCACACCGAACGAGGCCCTGAGGCGTGCTCGGCTCGATGGCGCGCATCGGGATCTGCGACACGGCAAGGGAGCCTCCGTGTCGGCCGTCGCCCGCCGATGGGGTTTCAGCAATGTCTCCCGGTTCGCCACCGCCTATCGCGAGGCGTACGGGAATCCGCCCGTCCTGGCGGCCCTGTGACGCCGGACTGACACCGCGCGCATACTCTGTTCGCGCCCGACGGCGAGTCCCGGCGATGCGCACGATGTCGTGCGCAAATTGGGTAGAGTCCAAGTATCCCCGGGAGCGGTCTGCCGTCTTCCCCCTGCACGTTCCGAAGGAGCGCCATGAACACCCCCGCCTCCCGCGCGAAGGTCGGCTGACGATGGGCAGCCTGTACTACGGCGACACCCAGACGCCGATCCAGATCGAAGACCGCGCACTCGCGCACCTCAAGGTCGTCATCGCCACCAAGCTGCGGCGCAACGAGAGCTTCACCCTCTCCTGGCGCCACCCCGAGGGCGACGCCCCCGGCCGCTCCACGCTGTGGCTGCACCCGTCCATCCCGCTCCGGTTCGTCTTCGACGAGGCCGAGACGCCCGAGCTGAGCCGTCGCTGGATCGAGGAACTCGCGCACTCCGCGAACTCGAGCGGAGGCATCACCCTCGTCGAGGAACATCTCGAAGGCGCAGACGTCGTCTGACGAGAAGGGCCGAGGGTTTCCCCGCGGCCCTTCTCGTTTCCGAATGAGTCAGCTCAGAGGCCCTCGTCCGAACTGGAGCTGACCGAACGCCGGGTCGTGGGCTCCCCCGTCGCCGGGTCGACGTACGTGCGCGACACGGTCTCCGTGCGACGTCGGCGGGCGAGCAGCACGATGCCGATGAGGAAGATGATCACGCCGGCACCCATGAGGATGTAGCCGACCATGTCCAGGTTGACCCACGGCACGTCGACGTTGATCGCGAACACGAGGATCGCTCCGATGACGAAGAGCGCGATTCCGCTGCCGATGCTCATTGTCTCTCCCGTTCCGCGGCGCGGTGCCGCTCTCGGGGAGCATGGCAGCACCTCGTGGCGTCGAGGAGGGGCTTGACACGGCCACGCTCAGGTCTCCGGGACTCTCAGGCCGCACCGGACTCCGGGTGCCGAGCCCAGAGGTCAGGGCCGAAGACCTCGTAGTCGATACGGTCCGGCGCGATCCCGCGGGCCGTCAGTCCGCCCCGAACGGCCTGCATGAACGACAGCGGCCCGCAGAGGAAGACGCGTGCCGTCGGCGGAAGGTCGATGCCGGCGAGATCCATCCGGCCGGACCGCACCGACGGCCCCTCCTCCACGCCCGCCGTGTACCAGGTCAGGGCGCGGACGTCGCTCAGATGCTGCGCACGACCGCGCACGGCAGAGACGAGGGCGTGCGTGTCCGGCTCCCGGTCCACATGGAACAGGTGCACCGGCCGGTCGGGACGCCGCTGTGCGAGGTCGTCCACCATCGCCGCGACGGGAGTGATGCCGATTCCCGCCGAGATCAGGACCAGCGCGTCATCGGAGTCGTCGAGGAGCAGGTCGCCGGCGGGCTGGGAGACATCGAGTACCGTACCGACCAGCGCGTTCTCGTGCAGCCAGGTCGACACCTGACCGTCCGGTGCGCCGTCCACACGACGCACACGCTTCACGGTGACGCGCAGCGCTGCCCCGGGTGCAAACGAGGAGATCGTGTACTGCCGGGGCTGGCGCGTGCCGTCCGGGAGGTCGACGGCGACGGCCACGTACTGCCCGGTCCGATGGGGCGCCCGCTGACCGTCCACCGGCTCCATGACGAGGGAGATGACGTCGCGGGCCTCCTCCACCCGCTCGATGACGCGGTGCGGCCGCCACGGGTGGTCCGGGTCTGTGCCCGCCTCCGCGTAGAGCCGCGCCTCCTCCGCGATGAGCGAGCAGCCGAAGAGCCAGTACACCTCATCCCACGCGGCGTGCACCGCCGGTGTGACCGCCTCGCCGAGGACCTCATCGACGGCGGCCAGGAGATAGCGGCCCACGATCGTGTACTGACGGGCCGACACCCCCAGCGAGACGTGGCGGTGGGCGATACGTCGCATCACCGGGGAGAAGTCCGGCGCGTCGGGATCGATGAGGTGGACGGCGAACGCCACGACGGACGCCGCCAGTGCCTTGGGCTGATCGCCCTGCGCCTGATGCGCGCGGTTGAAGACGTTCAACAGCTCCGGATGCGCCTCGAACATGCGCCGATAGAACAGGGTGGTGATCTCGTCGGCGTGTGAGGCGACGACGCCGGCGGTGGCGCGGACGATGGCTTCGGAATCCGTGGAGAGCTGCATGGCTGCCTTTCGGTCGGTGTCCGTTCAGCCTCTCGACGACGAGCGCGCCACGTCGCCGCGGATACCGTGGAAAACAGGACTCCGCCCCGCTTTCACCTCACGTAGCCGTAAGACTCGACCCGCGGGAACGCGAGGCCATCGCCTTCGCCCGTCCACACGCCGGTGAAGCGCAGCACGACATCGTCTCCGGCGTCGAGCGGCCCGTTCCACGTGACGGCGTTCTCCGCCGCGGAAGGGCGGCCGGAGGTCGCTTCCAGCGTCGACGCTGCCCAGGTCGAGTCGTCGAGGAGGCCGTCCAGGCGGAACGTGAGCGCGCTCTTCGTGGAGTCCACCTCGCCGTTGTTGAGGAACTGCATGGTGTACGTCACGGTGTCCCCCACCTGGGGATCGGTCGGGCTCATGTTGAACGTGTACTGGAAGAAGAGACAGGCAGGCCCGACGCGCTGCGCGAGCACGCCCGTGCTCAGCGGCTTCGACACGGCCGGGTCCGCAGGTGTCGCCTCCGCGTGAGCGGCGGGAGCGAGCGTCGCTCCACCGAGCGAAAGAGCGGCCGCGACGCCGAGGGCGGCAGAGGCACGGGCAATGAGCGTCTTGGTCATGAGAGATGCCTTTCTCCGACGCGCTGCGGCGTCGGCGTGGTCGTCGAGGGAAACTCCTCGACGACCACTAGACGCCGAATGGCACGATCGATCACGCGACGACGAAGAAGTCGTCGCGCGATCGATCTGCCCGGCCTCTCCTAGTCCTCAATCACCGGCGCGACCCGCCACCCGACGGCGGACGCCGAGCGCTGTCAGTCCCGCAAGCAGCAGCAGCGCTCCCAGGGCGAACGGGCCGGCGGGTCCCTCGGATCCGGTCAAGGCGAGCTCACCACCCGGAGGGGGCGGCGGAGTGACGGCGGTCCCATTGGTGAGGACCACCCCGAGCGTCGCGTCTTCGGAGATCGTGAGCGTCGCGCCGTCGTCGCCGACGTCGACTCCTGCGCCGGTGAAGTGCGGGCTCTTCCACGTGACGCCCTCCACGGCGATCGGCGCCTTCTCGCGGAGCGTGACGACCGTTCCCGCCGGCAGATCCGCGAGTCCCTCGCTCTCGCCGGCACGGAGCGCGAGTTCACCGGTGACGGAATGCCCCGCGAGCTCGTACGAGTACTCCACGGTGAAGGTCTGGTGCGCAGGAACGAGGGAGGCCCCGGCCCCCGTGACCTTCTTGGTCACCGTGAACCCCCCGACCGGCGGCGGCGTGACCGTCGTCGGGTTGGTGAGCGTCACCGCGACTGTCGTGCCCCGTGCGATGGTGACGGTCGCGCCGCCATCGGTGATCGCCACATCGGTGCCGGAGAAGACCGGCGCCTGCCAGGTCACGCCGTCGACGTCCGCAGGCGTGACCTCAGACAGGGTGACGACCGTGCCCACCGGCAGATCCTTCAGACCATCGGTCTGTCCGGATCGCAAGGCGAGCTCGCCCTCCACCGTCTGTCCTGCGCGCTGATACGAGTAGGCCACCCGGAACTCGCGATCGTCGGGCACCAGAGCCGCCCCCGGACCGCTGAGCGTCTTGGTCACCGTGAACCCCCCGACCGGAATCACCCCCTCGCCGTCTCCCCCACCCTGCGAGTAGATGACCGGCGTGCTCTCGGCGACCCACCGGGAGCCGGTCACGGTGTTGTGGAATGCATCACCGGGACGGACGTCGGCGGGCAGTGCGGTCTTGTACCGGAGCACGTAGATCGCGTCGGCGACGATCGGCGCGTCCACCGTCACAGTGAACGACTCGGAGCTGACCTCCGTGACGGTGAAGTCGCTGCCCGACTGCAGCCCGGTCGACACGGTGTACTTGCCTCCCGCCCAGTCCTTCGCGAGCACGTACGCCACGGTGACGGAGGCGGGATCGAGCACGAGGCCGGCCGTGAACGTGTCGGTGAGCGTCGGGGCCTCCCCGGCCAGTGCCGACGACGGGATGTTCACGCCCCACGCGATGTTCCGACCGTCGAGCGTCACGTCGCCCCACTTGGTCGGGGTCGTCGGCGCAGGGAACTCCGGGACCGGCCCGATCCCGCCGGGAACGTCGACCGGGACGACGGTTCCGCCGCCCGTCGTGAACGGGATCTCCGTCAGTGTGGTCTCCTCGTCCGCCCTGGCGCGGAAGTGCAGGGTGCCGCTGACGTCGGTGTGGCTGTCCACGTAGTCCGTGAGCGTGCACACGAGCTCACCGGTCGACACCTCGCACGTTCCGACGGTCTGGCCATCCGGCGCCGTCAGGGCGAAGGAATCCCGCACCCCGGTCAGGCTCGGGCTCGTCGGGAAGGCGAGGCGGAACGTGTCTCCCGCGGTCGCCGTGTCCGGCACTGCCCAGGTCGCTTCGAACGCGATCCGGTCCCAGACCTTGATCTGGTCGGTGGGTTCGGTGATGGTCAACGAGGTGATCCCCGCGACCTCCGCAGCGCGGGCCGTGGCCGGCGTCGCGATGACGGCCGCCAGGGCCGCCAGACAGATCGCGAGCAGAGCACCCACGAACGTCCTCAGGCGCGTTCCCCGCGCGCCCGATCTGATTGCATGCTGAATGACTGGCACTTTCGACTCCCCAGATGATCGATGAACTCGCGCGGATGGCTTCTTCCGCACGAGTGATGTCCCCAGGAAGGGATGCAGAACGGCGCGTTCTGTTACGCGGTTCGGTCGAACGGGTTTCTCGCGCCACGTGCAATATGCCGTGATCCTGCGGAAAACGGCGTCATGAAACGGTCACCTCGTCATCTCTCCTGTGACGGATCGCTTCCCCTTCCGACGCGTCCGTCCGTCTGTAGAGGCATTCGCCGTCTACCTGGTGCCGGGAGCATCGTTGTCTCTCCCCGCTCCCGGCACCTCCTTTCGCAGCGCATCGATGCTCCACCGGTAGCGCTTCAGCCCACCGAGCAGGATCGCGGCGGCCGTGAAGACGAAGACCGGGTATCGGAACGGCGCAAGCGGCCCGAGGAAGACGAGCATCGTCACGCCGAACGTCACCGTGAGCAGCGCGGCGACTCCCGCCGCGAGCCGGGTCCACAGCCCGACGGCCAGCAGCAGAGCGAGGACGGTCTCCAGAGCCGTCGCCAGCACGGCCGCCGTGTCCACCACCAGGTCGACGGGGACAGGGACAAGCTGCGCCGTGTACGCACGGAAGATCGTCCACGATCCCCACGACACGCCATCAGCCCCCGGGCCGCCGAGGAGCCCGAAGCGGTCGGCGACGGCGAGGGCGAAACTCGCCGCGATCGCGAGACGCAACGCGATCTGCCCCACGTCCTCGATCCGACGACGGGTCTCCGCGTTCGGCACACTCGTGGTCGTCATGGCTCCTGCTCCGATCCGGAGGCTGACGGGCGTCGAGACCTCCAGAGGAGAGACGGGAGAACGCGGCGACGATTACGACGGACGAGACGGGTAGTAGGGCGGGTCGGACTTGAACCGACGATCGTTGGGTTATGAGCCCACTGCCTTAACCAGCTTGGCCACCGCCCCGTACCGCCCAGCCTAGCGGGGCAGGGCCTTACGCTTCCGTTGCGCGGACGTGCGTCGCCGCGTGCTCCAGGTAGATCGCCGCGTTCGCCACCAGAGAGGCACGCTCGTCGTCCGACAGCGCCCTGCGCACCTTCGCGGGAACACCGGCGACCAGGGAACCCGGCGGCACCTCGGTCCCGCCGAGCACCACGGCTCCGCCGGCGATCAGGCAGCCCTCTCCGATCACGGCACCGCTGAGGACGACGGCCCCCATGCCGATGAGAGAGCCGTCACCGATCGTGCAGCCGTGCACCACCGCGTTATGGCCTATGGACACCTGGGAGCCGACGACGACGGGATGCCCGGCGTCGACGTGGATCGACACGTTGTCCTGGACGTTGCTGCCCGGACCGATGATGATGGGCGCCGAGTCACCGCGGAGCACGGCGTTGTACCAGACGCTCGCACCGGGTCCGAGGGAGACCGCGCCCACGATGCGGGCGCCGTCCGCGACGAAGGCCGTGTCGTCGAGCTCGGGGATGCGATCCGGGAGGGCGAGGATGGAAGCTCCGGCAGCGATGCTCATGAGGCGAGACTACCCTCACTCCCCCGGAATCACGCGGAAGTGAGTGGAGCCTCAGCTTGCTTGCGGAATGTCTGAGGCTGAGTAGCGTTGTACTCGTCAGTCAGAGAACTTCATTCGGAGGAGCACAAGATGAGCAAGGCCCAGACCGTTTCCACCACCGCCATCGACCCGACTGTCGCCGCCGGTGCGGCGCAGTTCCTCTCCCCCGTCGTCCTCGGTCTCCAGGCGCTGACCGTCAACGGCAAGCAGGCGCACTGGCACGTCCGCGGCGCCAACTTCGTCGGCGTGCACGAGCTGCTCGACACGATCGTCGCCCACGCCGGTGACTTCGCCGACACCGCCGCCGAGCGCATCGTCGCTCTGGGCCTCCCGATCGACGCGCGTGTGAACGCCGTCGCCGAGAAGGCCGGCGCCACCGGCGTTCCGGCCGGCTTCGCGCAGTCGGACGAGCTGATCCGCGCCGTGATCGCCGACATCGACGCGATCCTCGTCGATGTGAAGGCAGCTGTGGAAGGCCTCGACGAGGTCGACCTCACGAGCCAGGATGTGGCGATCGAGATCCAGCGCGGCCTCGAGAAGGACCGCTGGTTCCTCGTGTCGCACATCGCGGCCTGACACCACGTTCACGACGAAGGGCGGCTCCGATACGGGGCCGCCCTTCGTCGTGTGCGCGCCGCCTCAGGCGACGTGCGTGAGGCGGCCGCCGAGCAGCGTCGTGGTGACGGGCATCGTCCGGAGCCCCGCCGCGTCAGCGATGCGAGGATCCGTCCCGAGGATCACGATGTCTGCGCTCTGACCGGGACGGAGAGATGTGCGGACACTCGCTTCGAGCGCCTGCTCCAGCGTCAGCCGCTCCTCCGGATGCCAGGCAGCACGGTCGTCGTCAGTCCGCCAGACGGCCGCGGAGATCGCGTGCCAGGGGTCGAGCGGGGCGACCGGCGCATCGGACCCGAAGCGCACCTCCGCGCCTGCCGCCCGCAGCGAAGCGAGCGGATAGCCGATGGCCGTCTGACCGGCCCAGTGGTGCTCGACCAGGTCGCGGTCGTCCACCGCATGCTGGGGTTGGACGCTCGCGCGCACCCCGAGCCGGGCGAATCGAGCCAGATCCGCGTGCCGCACCAGTTGCGCATGCTCCATCGATCCCGTGGCCCCGGAGGCCCCGAAGGCGTCGAGGGCCGCCGTCACGGCGCGATCGCCGATCGCGTGCACGGCGACCTCGATCCCGGCTCCCGCCGCAGTGGTCAGCAGCGACGTGAGCTCGTCCGGAGGCACCGTCAGCACCCCGTAGTTCGCGGGGTCGCCGGGGTAGGAATGTGAGCAGGCCGCGGTACGGGTGCCGAGCGAGCCGTCGCTGATGACCTTCAACGACCCGACCCGCACGAGGGATCCGACCAGCCCGGTCGAATCCGACACCACGAGGCGCTCCCCCGTCCGGAGGCCCGCGGTGATCGCCCGATCGAGATCCGCCCGATAGAACGCGAACTCGACACGGTGCGCGGCGAAGCCCGCGAGGATCCGTCGCGGCCAGGCATCGGCGTTCCACGCCATGTCGAAGTCGACCAGACCGGTCACGCCACGCGCTGAGGCCGCCGCCCCCGCACGGATGACCGCCTCATCGCTGTGGGCAGGGTCGACGGCATTCAGGCGTCGGGAGATCTCGAACGCGTCCTCCTCGCGGAGCAGACCGTCGTCCCCGCGGAAGCCCTCGCGCGCCAAGGCCGCCGAGTTCAGCCAGACGCTGTGCACGTCCGCGTTGATCAGGTAGGTCGGCACGACGCCGGTTTCGGCATCGAGCGCGGACACGGATGGCCGGTCAGGCCACAGCGCGTCCCGGAACCCCGTGCCGATCCGTCTTCCATCGGGGAGGACCGGAGCGTCGCGCATCAGTCTCGCGGCCGCTGCGGCCGAGTCCGCCTCGTCCAAGGGCACGCGCTCCGCCGCCAGAGCCCACTGCACGGTGTGCACGTGGTTGTCCCACAGCCCGGGGACCGCCCAGGCACCGTCCGCTTCGATGACCTCTCCACGGGCGGGCAGCGCTCCGGTCGGTGCGATGTCGACGATGTGCCCGTCGGCGAGGTGGAGGTCGACCGGCTCATCGTCCAGCAGGAACTCCCGCCCCGGACCCACGGGGCGGACGGCACGGACCGTTCCGACCTCGACTCCGAGGGCGCTCACGCGCCGCCACCCGTCCGTGCGTCCTGTGCACGACGCATCTCCGCGGCGAGGGCGGCGTTCTCGTACGGCCCTTCGGCGTGCAGCGCCGCGATCACCGCCTCGATGGTCTCCGCGGGCTTGTTCTGGCTCAGCTTCCGCTTGGCGACGACCTTCGTCGGGGTGAGGCGGAAGCCGACCGTTCCGGATTCGAGTCTCTCGATGAAGGCCGCGTCGTTCGGACGCTCCCACATCAGGCGCGGGTCGGGCAGGCGCGACTCGAACCGCGCGACGAGGGCATCGAGCACACGGAGATTCTCCGCGGTGCTGAGGATCTCGGGAACGCCCGACAGGTGCACCGCGGTGTAGTTCCAGGTGGGGACGGCGGGGACGTCGCCGTACCAGCCCGGCGAGACGTACCCGTGCGGCCCTTGGAAGGCGAGCAGGATCTCCCGGTCCCCCAGACCGTGGATGGCGTCGTCCGGGCGGCCCACGTGCCCCACGACCGTCAGATCATCGCGGTCGTCGTCGAGGAGGACGGCATAGTGCGAGGCGACCAGACCATCCTCAGGCGCACTCACCACCGTCGCCCACGGGTTGGCGTCGATGACGCGGCGGATCTCGGCCACATCGGCGAGCGTGAAGCTCGGATTCTGTCGCATGGATCCCAGCCTAGAGCGGCGGAAGCCCCGGGGATCCCGCCCTCAGGCCTGACAGCGCGGGCACCAGTACAGCTTGCGGGCGCCGATCTCCTCCAGGGCGATCTCGGTCCCGCACACCCGGCACGGTAGGCCGGCGCGGTGGTAGACCCAGTGGCGGTCGTCGCGGCTGGCCATCGCGGCGCGGTACTGCTCAGGAGACAGTCCGTCCATGGTCATCATCTGACCGGTCTCCACACCGATGGCCAGCAGCCGCACCCAGTCGTGCCAGAGCGCCCTGACGACGTCCTCCGGGACGTCGCGGCCCGGCGTGTGCGGGTTCAGCCGCTGCCGGTAGAGCATCTCGGCGCGGTACACGTTGCCGATGCCGCTGACGACCGCCTGGTCCATCAGCAGCAGCGCGATCGGGGTGGGCTTCTTCCGCACGGCGCGGACGAACCGCTCCTCGTTCTCCGCCGGATCGCCGACGAGCGGATCGGGGCCGAGCTTGGCCACGGTCGCCAGCATCTCCTCCGGCGTCTGCAGCACGCACGCGGTGGGACCGCGCAGGTCGGCCACGGTGATGTCGGTCATGAGACGGAGACGCACCTGACCCACCACGGGCGGAGGCCATTCGTCGACCTCGTCGGTCAGCCCCTTGGTCTGCTCGGACATCCGCACGTGGACCCTGGCGCGCCGCGGAGCCCCGATCGAGGCGAGGGAGTTCTCCCCCGCGTCGTCGAGGATCGCCTCGTCGAGTGTGGTGCCGCGCTGATTGGTCTGCCCCATCCGTCCGTTGGCCGACGCGATGGTGGGATCGACGAGGATCTCCCCCGCGAAGTCCCACGCGCCGTAGAGGCCGAGGTGCACACGCAGCCAGAGGTCGCCCTCCGCCTCGAGGAACATCTGCTTGCCGACGGCCTGCACGCTCACGGCCTGGCGCCCGTCGAGCACGGCGGCGCCCTCGGCGAAACGTCCCTGCGGGCTGGAGGCGCTCATCGTCTTGCCGACGAAGTTGCGATCGAACTGCCGCGCGATGCGGTGGACGGAATGTCCCTCGGGCATGTCAGGCCCGGGGGTCCGGGAGGAGCGAGCCGTCGCGCTCGAAGTCGGCGATCTGTCCGATGCGCCGGACGTGCCGCTCGTCGCCGGAGAACGGCGTGGCGATGAACCTGTCGATGAACGCCGTGACCTCGTCGTAGGTGTGCTGACGCGCGCCGATGGAGATGACGTTCGCGTCGTTGTGCTCCCGCGCGAGCTCGGCCGTGGAGAGGTTCCAGACGAGCGCCGCGCGGACCCCGGCGACCTTGTTCGCGGCGATCTGCTCGCCGTTGCCCGAGCCGCCGAAGACGATACCGAGCGCCGGCACCCCTGTCGCCTGATCGACGACGACGGCCTGCGCCGCCCGGATGCAGAAGGCCGGGTAGTCGTCGAGCGCGTCGTACTCCACCGGACCGTGGTCGATCACCTCGTGCCCCGCGGCGCGGAGATGCTCCTGCAGCCGCGTCGAGAACTCGAGTCCGGCGTGATCGGTGGCGATGTGGATGCGCATGGTCTCCATCCTAGGATCCGGTGTCCGGGACTCAGGGGGCGATGCCGGCCGCCGCGGGCTTGAACCCCGCGCGCACGTTCTCGCAGCACCCGGGACGGCAGACGTCGAACGCGCCGGGCAGATCGGTGACGTGCGGACGCTCCGCGTTCGGGCGACCCTGCAGGCGCTCCTCGATGAGATCGACGATGCCCTCCACGAACGCCTCGCGGACGCCGGGCGTCGGCGTGCGGACGAAGGCGAGGCCCGCCTCCTCCGCGGCCTCGGCGGCCTCGGTGTCGAGATCCCAGAGGACCTCCATGTGGTCGCTCATGAAGCCGACGGGGACCACGATGACCGCCTTACGACCGCGCACCGGGAGCTCCGCGATCACGTCGCAGACATCGGGCTCCAGCCAGGGCTGCGACGCGGGGCCCGAACGGGACTGGTAGACGAGCTCCCAGGGCACATCGGCGGCTCCCGGGATGGCCGCCCGCACCTGCTCCATCGTCCACTCCGACACGGCGAGGTGCTGCGCGGCATAAGCCCCACCCTCGCCCCAGTCGATATCGCGGGCGCCGGAGCGCTCGGCGTCGGCCGTCGGGATGCTGTGCGTGGAGAAGAGGACCTGGATCTCGGTCGGCGCGAAGCCCTGGTCGAGATAGCCCTGCACCGACTCCCGCACGCCCGCCTCGAAGGCCTCGACGAAGCCGGGGTGGTCGTAGAAGGGACGGATCTTGTCGATGGTGACCGTCTCGCCGAGGCCGGTGTCCGTCAGTACGCGAGCGAAGTCCTCGCGGTACTGGCGGCAGCTGGAGAACGAGCTGTACGCGCTCGTGGCGAAGGCGAGGAGGGTGGTGTGACCGTTCGCGGACGCCTCGGGCAGCACGTCCTCCAGGTACGGACCCCAGTTGCGGTTGCCCCAGTACACGGGGAGGTCGATCCCCCGGGCCACGAGCGCCTTCTCCAGCGCGTCCTTGAGCACACGGTTCTGGCCGTTGATCGGGCTCACCCCGCCGAAGTGACGGTAGTGGTGCGCGACCTCCTCCAGACGCTCATCCGGGATGCCCCGACCGCGCGTCACGTTCCGGAGGAAGGGGATCACGTCCTCCTGACCCTCCGGGCCGCCGAAGCTCGCCAAGAGGATGGCGTCGTAGGCGACGGGCGTGGTCACATAGGGGTCGCCGCCGGCAGCGGCGGGCGAGGCAAAGGGAACGACATTCGGCTCGATCGCGGTCACCCCTCCATCTTCCCACCTCCGCGGACGACGAGCGTCCGCACGACCGTGACTATCCCCGGTCCGTGCGGATCGACGGCGCGCGCGTCGCTCTGGCGTAGGCTGTCATGGTTGCCGTCGGCGCCAACTGCGCCGACCCCGGTTACATCCCCTCACCCCTGGGAGTACAGCTTTGCCTGGAGAGAACCTCACCCGAACCGAAGCGCAGGAGCGCCGCGACGTCGTCGACACGCACTCCTATGAGGTCGCCCTCGATCTGACCAAGGGCGCCGAGGTCTTCGGCTCCCGGAGCGTCGTGCGCTTCTCCGCGTCCCCCGACAGCTTCACCTTCATCGACCTCATCGCCCGTGACGTGCGCGAGATCTCGCTCAACGGAGAGCAGCTCGACCCGCGCGAGGTCTTCGCAGACTCCCGGATCGCGCTCGCCGGTCTGCAGGAGGAGAACGTCCTCGTCGTCGACGCCGACTGCCTCTACACGAACACCGGCGAGGGCCTGCACCGCTTCGTCGACCCGGTGGACGGCGAGGTGTACCTCTACTCGCAGTTCGAGGTGCCCGACTCCCGTCGCGTGTTCGCCGTCTTCGAGCAGCCCGACCTCAAGGCCACCTTCCAGTTCACGGTGACCGCTCCCGCGGAGTGGAAGGTCGTCTCCAACTCCCCCACGCCCGAGCCGATCGTCCACGACGACGGCGTCTCGGCCACCTGGGGCTTCGAGCCCACGCCCCGGATCTCTTCCTACATCACGGCTCTCGTCGCAGGACCGTACGAGGCCACCTTCTCGGAGCTCACCAGCGCGTCCGGCCGGGTGATCCCGCTCGGCGTCTACGGCCGCAAGAGCCTCTGGCAGCACCTCGACGCCGACTACATCTTCGACAAGACCCGAGAGGGCTTCGCCTACTTCGAGTCGAAGTTCGGCGTGCCGTACCCGTTCGCCAAGTACGACCAGCTCTTCGTGCCGGAGTTCAACGCCGGCGCCATGGAGAACGCGGGCGCCGTGACGTTCACCGAGACGTACGTCTTCCGCAGCAAGGTCACGGACGCCGTCAAGGAGCGTCGCGTCGTCACGATCCTGCACGAGCTCGCGCACATGTGGTTCGGCGACCTCGTCACCATGAAGTGGTGGAACGACCTCTGGCTGAACGAGTCGTTCGCCGAGTGGGCCTCGACCATCGCGACCGCCGAGGCGACCGAGTGGACCGAAGCCTGGACCACGTTCAACGCCATGGAGAAGACCTGGGCCTACCGCCAGGACCAGCTCCCCTCGACCCACCCGATCGTCGCCGAGATCAACGACCTCGAGGACGTGCAGGTGAACTTCGATGGGATCACCTACGCCAAGGGCGGCTCCGTCCTGAAGCAGCTCGCCGCGTGGGTCGGCATCGAGGCGTTCTTCGCCGGTGTCTCGCAGTACTTCCAGAAGCACTCCTGGGGTAACACCGAGCTCAGCGACCTGCTGTCCGAGCTGGAGGCCACGAGCGGTCGCGACCTCGGCACCTGGTCCAAGAAGTGGCTGGAGACGGCCGGCGTCAACACTCTCGAGCCGGTCGTGGCCGAGGACGACAACGGGAAGATCTCGCGCTTCGCCATCACTCAGACGGCTCCGGCCGACTACCCGACCATCCGTCCGCACCGTCTCGGCATCGGCTTCTACTCGCTGCAGGACGGCGCGCTCACGCGCACCCACCACATCGAGGTGGACGTGGACGGTGACCGCACCGAGGTGCCCGAGCTCCAGGGCCTGGCTCGCCCCGATCTCATCCTCCTCAACGACGACGACCTCGCGTACGCGAAGATCCGTCTCGACGAGAAGTCGCTCGCGACCGCGATCGCCCACCTCGCCGACATCCACGACCCCCTCGCCCGCTCGCTCGTGTGGGGTGCGGCCTGGGACCAGACCCGCGACGCGGAGACGCCCGCATCCGACTACATCGACCTCGTCCTCGGCAACATCGGTCGGGAGACCGAGTCCACCACGGTCCGGACCACGCTCGCGCAGCTGCGGACGGCCGCGACGCTCTACGTCGCTCCGGCGGAGCGCGAAACCGCACGGCTGAAGGTGGCCGACGGTCTCTGGGCGCTCGCCGAGTCGGCGGAGGCCGGCAGCGACAGCCAGCTCCAGTTCGTCACCGCCTTCGCGAACAACCTGGTGACGCCGGAGCACGCCGGCATCGTCGGCCGTCTGCGCTCGGGCGAGGAGACGCTCCCCGGACTCGACGTGGACGCCGACCTGAGCTGGCAGCTCCTCGTCGGCCTTGCGACGATCGGTGCGACCGACGCCGGTGCCATCGACGCCGCGCTGGCCGCCGACAACACGGCCAAGGGCGCGGAGTTCGCCGCGCAGGCGCGCGCGGCTCTTCCGGACGCCGCAGCGAAGCAGCAGGCCTGGGACGCGCTGATCGCGCGCGACGACGCCCCGAACACGATCGTCCGCTCCGCAGCCCTCGGTTTCGTCCACCCGGCGGGTGCCGAGGTGCTCGGTGCCTTCGTGTCGCAGTACTTCGACATGCTCCTGCCGGTGTGGGAGTCGCGGACCTACCAGATCGCCCAGTACCTGGTCGTCGGGCTGTTCCCCACCGCGCTCGCGGACGTCGCCCTGCGCGACGCGACGCGCGGATGGCTCTCCGCGCATCAGGACGCGCCGCCCGCGCTGCGCCGTCTCGTTCTGGAGAACCTCGCGGACGTGGAGCGCGCTCTCGCCGCGCAGTCCCGCGACGCCGAGGACTGACCCTCCGCCACCGACACGACACGGGCCTCTGCCGCCGCTCTTCCAGCCGGCGCAGAGGCCCGCTCGGTACCATCGAGACGATGCTGATTTCCGCCGAGACGACCCCCGCGCCGACGCCCGCCGAACTCCCGCCGTGGGTGCAGGACATGCTCGCCGTGCTGACCACGGTCGGCGGCAAGCTCCTCCAGATCGCGATGATCATCGGCGCCTGCGTCCTCATCGCGCTCGTGCTGCGCCGGGTGATCACCCGCGTCGTGCACCGCATCGTGGACACCGCCAAGAACAAGGCCGCCGTCGACGACACGCAGGCGCTGGAACGCTCCCCGCTCGCGGACATGCGCCTCGTGCAGCGCACCCGAACGCTCGGCACCATCCTGCAGAACATCGTGAACGTGATGCTTGTCATCATCGCGATCATCCTCATCGTCAACGCGATCGACAACGCTCTCCTCGGATCGCTCACCCTCCTCACGGCAGCGGTCGGCGCCGGCCTGGGTTTCGGCGCCCAGAACATCGTCAAGGACGTGCTGAACGGGATCTTCCTCGTCGCCGAGGACCAGATCGGCATCGGAGACGTCGTCGACCTCGGGCTGGCGAGCGGCGTCGTCGAATACGTCAGCGTGCGCGTGACCCAGGTACGGGACGTGAACGGGACGCTCTGGTACGTCCGCAACGGCGAGGTCACCCGCATCGGGAACATGTCGCAGGGCTGGGCGCGGGCGATCGTCGACATCGGTGTCGCCCCGGATTCCGACCTCGAGCAGGTCGAGCAGATCCTTCTGGAGACCGCGCAGGGACTGGCGAAGGACCCGAAGTGGCGCACGCGCATCGTGGAGAAGCCGGAGCTGTGGGGCCTCGAGTCCATCGACGGGGATGCGCTCGTCGTCCGGGCCGTCATCAAGACCAGGGCGAACGCGCGGGACGACGTGGCACAGGAGCTCCGACGCCGCCTCCGGGCCGCTCTGCTGGAGAAGGAGATCGACGTGCCGCGTCTCGCGGACGTCGTGCCCACCGGACTGGAGGGCGCGCGCCGCGTCCGGGGCGCCAACCCGCCGAAGACGCGCCCCAACGCCGTCACCGGGGTGCCCGTCATCCCCGACCGCGGCATCTGGCGACGCAAGAAGAACACCGGCGGCGACGGGAGTGCAGACAAGTGACGTTCTACGACGAGGTCGGCGGCCGCGAGACGTTCGCGAAGATCGTCTCGGTGTTCTATCGCGAGGTCGCCCTCGATCCCGTGCTCAAGCCGATGTACCCGGAGGAAGACCTCGGTCCCGCGGAGGAGCGGCTGCTGCTGTTCCTCGAGCAGTACTGGGGCGGCCCGACCACCTACGGCGAGACCCGAGGGCACCCCCGCCTGCGGATGCGCCATATGCCGTTCCGGGTCGATCCCGACGCCCGGGATCGTTGGCTTCGTCATATGCGCACCGCCGTGGACGAGGCGCAGTTGTCCCCGTTGCACGAAACCACTCTCTGGGACTACCTGGAGCGCGCCGCCTATGCCATGGTGAACACATTCGAGCCGTCCGGTATCGGTACGGCACCTCAGGGCCGCACGACCCTGGAGACCCGATCCCGTCAGGAATCAACGGAGAACCCATGACGACGACACCCCCGACCGCAGACGTCCTGGTGATCGGTTGGGGGTTGGCGGGGCTCGTGGCCGCCGCGGAAGCCCTCGAGGCCGGACGTCGCGTCGTCATCGTCGACCAGGAGCCCCGCACGAATCTCGGCGGGCAGGCGTGGTGGTCGTTCGGCGGCCTGTTCCTCGTGGACTCCCCCGAGCAGCGCCGCCTCGGCATCAGCGACTCGCTCGAGCTCGCGACCCAGGACTGGTTCGGTACCGCCGGATTCGACCGACCCGAGGACGAGTGGCCTCGGCGCTGGGCCGAGGCTTACCTGCAGTTCGCAGCCGGCGAGAAGCGGTCGTGGCTCCGCTCCCGCGGCGTCGGCTTCTTCCCGGTGGTCGGCTGGGCCGAGCGCGGCGGCTATGGTGCCCTCGGACCGGGGAACTCGGTCCCTCGCTTCCACATCACCTGGGGCACCGGGCCGGGGATCGTCGCCCCGTTCGCGGCCGCCGTCGAGCAGGGAGAGCGCGAGGGACGGCTCACCGTCCTCGCCCGACACCGCGTCGAGGAGCTCATCCTCACCGACGGACGCGTGACCGGCGCGCGCGGGAGCGTGCTGGCGTCGGATGGTGCCGCACGCGGCATCCCCTCCTCGCGGGAGGTCATCGGCGCCTTCGAGATCGACGCGACGGCGACGATCGTGGCCTCGGGGGGCATCGGCGGAAACCATGACCTCGTCCGCGCGGCCTGGCCCCCGCGCCTCGGCACTCCCCCGGCGTACATGCTCTCCGGCGTGCCCGCCTATGTCGACGGCTCGATGCAGGCCGTGAGCGCCACCGCCGGCGCCCGCCTCATCAACGGCGACCGGATGTGGCACTACGTGGAGGGCATCACGAACTGGAACCCGGTGTGGCCGCAGCACGGCATCCGCATCCTGCCAGGGCCGTCGTCGCTGTGGCTCGACGCGACCGGACACCGGCTCCCCGTTCCGCTCTTCCCCGGCTTCGACACCCTCGGCACGCTCGAGCACCTGCGGCGGACGGGCCACGACCACTCCTGGTTCGTGACCTCGCGGCAGATCGTGGAGAAGGAGTTCGCGCTGTCCGGCAGCGAGCAGAACCCCGACCTCACCGGCAAGGATGTGGCGCTGCTGCTCAAGTCCCGCCTCGCGAAGGGGCCGACGGGACCGGTGCAGTCATTCCTCGACGAGGGCGAGGACTTCATCGTCGAGAACGACCTGGAGTCGCTGCTGGAGCAGATGGCGGCTCATCCCGGCGGCGAGCTCCTGGACATCGATGCCGTGCGCCGGGAAGTGGTCGCTCGCGATCGCGAGATGGCGAACGACTTCAGCAAGGATGCGCAGATCGGCATGCTGCGCTCGATGCGGGCCTATCGCGGGGACAAGCTCATCCGCACCGCGGCGCCGCACCGGCTGCAGGATCCCTCCGCAGGACCGCTGATCGCGGTCAAGCTGCACGTGCTGACCAGGAAGTCCCTCGGCGGGATCAACACCGATCTCGACGGTCGTGCCCTGGACGTAGGCGGCGCACCGATTCCTGGCCTCTTCGCCGCCGGTGAGGCCAGCGGCTTCGGCGGCGGGGGCGCGCACGGCTACCGCGCCCTGGAGGGGACATTCCTCGGCGGGTGCCTGTTCTCCGGCCGTCAGGCGGGACGCGCGGCGGCTGCGCTCGGCTGAACCGGCACTGTTCCCTGGTCCTGCCTGCGGTCACGTCAGGCTGTGGAGCCGGTGGCCCGCACCCCCGTCAGTCCGGTGGCGACGGGGCCCCGTGCGAGGACGTGGCCGCGGCGGAACGCGAGCCTCGTCCAGCGGCCGGACCGCGTGACGGTCACGTCCTCTTCACCGGAG
The DNA here is from genome assembly GCF_058140415.1 of Microbacterium sp. C-MGS6. NCBI lineage: Bacteria > Bacillati > Actinomycetota > Actinomycetes > Micrococcales > Microbacteriaceae > Microbacterium > Microbacterium sp. C-MGS6. The sequence goes on along the minus strand of NZ_CM176934.1, from coordinate 1,709,492 downwards.
ATGAAGCCCAGCGCGTCCGCGGCGAACGCCACGCCCCGCGGCAATCCGCCGAGGTCGTCGTCCGGCTCGCCCCAGATGGCCGCGCGAAGCGCGCGCACGGCCTCCTCACCCGACCCCGGCCCCGCACCGTGGGCGACCGCGGAGATGCCCCACTGTGCGCGCTGCGCGATGATGGAGGCGGGCAGGACGGACTCCGCGAGCCAGCCCTGCCGCGGGGGCGCGACGCCGGCCCATGCGGGCGAGAGGGCGGTCTCGGGCAGCCCGAGGCGCTGCGGGTCGTCCGTCGGGCTCAGGGCGTCGATCACGAGGTCGCACTCGAGCTCCGGATCGGCACGGACGATGCGCATGGCGAGGATCGTCGGCGTCTGGTCGAAGAGCCCCTGAGGTGCGAGGACCGCCGTCGTGAGCGCCAGGACGCCGTGATGGGCCTGCAGGCGAACCCCTTCGTCGGACACCCGGGCCGCGCGGCCCGTGAACGTGAGGACATCCTTCGCCGTGTCCGGATCGGCGAGCAGGAGCTGAGGGGTCACGCGTTCTAAACTACCAACGAGCGGCGACCCGGGGCCGCGGAGGGGAACACATGAGCGCCGACGAGCACGCCATCCAGACCGTGGAGCGTCTTCTCGACGTCCTCGACCTCGACGCCACCCAGGCGCGGACCACCGAGGACATCTTCACGGGCTCGTCGCACCCGATGCCGAGCGGCCGCATCTACGGCGGACAGGTGCTCGCGCAGACCCTCGTGGCCGCCGAGCGCACGCTGCCGGAGGACCGCGCCGTCCACTCGATGCACGGCTACTTCCTCCGTCCCGGCGATGCGAGCCAGGGGATCACCATCGCCGTCGACCGGATCCACGACGGACGTTCATTCTCCACTCGCCGCACCCAGGCGTACCAGAACGGCGTGCCGATCTTCTCGATGATCGCCTCGTTCCAGGATGCCGACCCCGGGGTAGAGCACGCGGAGCCCATGCCCGCCGGTGTGCCCGTCCCGGAAGACCTCGCCCCCGATGAGGACCGTGTGCACGGACTCGCCGGAGGTGCGCGACGCATGCTGAGCGAGCGTGCGGCGGACATCCGGCACGTCGACTCCCCCCTCTACCTTCCGAACGATGACGAACGGGTCCCCCGGCAGGCGGTGTGGATGCGACTGCGCGCCCCGCTCCCCGACGACCAGCGGCTGCACCGGGCAGCCCTGGCCTACCTCAGCGACATGACGATCCAGGAGTCGATTCTGCGCGCTCACGGGGTCTCCTGGTCACTTCCCGGCCTGAAGGTCGCGAGCCTGGACCACGCGATGTGGTGGCACCGTCCGGCGCGCGTGGACGAGTGGCTCCTCTATGTGCAGGAGTCACCGAGCGCCCGCGGCGGTCGCGGCCTGGCCACGGGGCGCGTGTACACCCGAGAGGGCACGCTCGTGGCGAGCGTCGCTCAGGAGATCATGATCCGGGTTCCCGAGGATCGCTGACGCTGCGCTCAGCGGTGTGCGTACTCGATGGAGGGACCGACGTACGGCTCCCACGCCTCGCGCATCTCCGCCGTCAGGCGTGTCGGCCGTCCCGTGCCCGCGTCGACGAGCACGATGATCGCGGTGGATCGCGCGTAGAGCTCACGCGGCTCGGCGGCGGGGTCGTTGTGCACCTCGTAGCAGACCTCGACGCTGGACCCGCCGAGCTTCCCGAACCACATCTGCACCTCGAGCGGGCGCCGCTGGTACGGAACGGGAGCGAGGTACTCGATCTCCTGCCGCGCGATGAGCGTCAGGATCCCCTCCTCGATCCCGGAGTCGAGGACGGCGGTGGACGGCGCCTCCTCGCCGGGTCCCGCACGCCAGAACGCGCGCACGCGCGCCTCCTCGAGCAGCTTGAGCATCGAGGTGTTGTTGACGTGGTTGAACGCATCCAGATCGCCCCAGCGGAGCTGGATCGGGATGTGCAGGCGGGAACCCGGCGAGTCGGTGCTCATGACCGGCTCAGTCGCGCGTGAGCTTGCGGTGGGTCGAGCGGTGGGGCTTGGCCGCGTCCGGCCCGAGGCGCTCGATCTTGTTCTGCTCGTAAGCCTCGAAGTTGCCCTCGAACCAGTACCACTGGTCGGGCTTCTCGTCTGTGCCCTCGTAGGCGAGGATGTGCGTCGCGATCCGGTCGAGGAACCACCGGTCGTGGGTGATGACCACGGCGCAGCCGGGGAACTCGAGCAGCGCGTTCTCCAGGGAGCTCAGGGTCTCGACATCGAGGTCGTTGGTCGGCTCGTCGAGGAGGAGCAGGTTGCCGCCCTCCTTGAGGGTGAGCGCGAGGTTCAGACGGTTGCGCTCTCCACCGGAGAGCACGCCGGCCTTCTTCTGCTGGTCCGGACCCTTGAACCCGAACTTGGACACGTAGGCACGGGACGGGATCTCGGTCTTGCCGACCGTGATGAAGTCCAGACCGTCGGACACGACCTCCCACAGGGTCTTGTTCGGGTCGATCGACGAACGCGACTGGTCGACGTAGCTGATCTTGACGGTCTCGCCGATCTTCAGGTCTCCGCCGTCCAGCGGTTCGAGACCGACGATGGTCTTGAACAGGGTCGTCTTTCCGACGCCGTTCGGACCGATGACGCCGACGATGCCGTTCGGCGGGAGGCTGAAGCTCAGGCCGTCGATGAGCGAGCGCCCGTCGAAGCCCTTCTTGAGGTTCTTCGCCTCGATGACGACGTTGCCGAGTCGAGGACCGGCAGGGATCTGGATCTCCTCGAAGTCCAGCTTCCTCGTCCGCTCCGCCTCGGCCGCCATCTCCTCGTACCGGGCCAAACGGGCCTTCGACTTGGTCTGGCGGCCCTTCGCGCTGGAGCGGACCCAGTCGAGCTCGTCCTTGAGGCGCTTCGCGAGCTTGGCGTCCTTCTTGCCCTGGATGTCGAGGCGCTCGGCCTTCTTCTCCAGGTACGTCGAGTAGTTGCCCTCGTAGCCGATGAGGCGGCCGCGGTCGACCTCAGCGATCCACTCGGCCACGTGGTCGAGGAAGTACCGGTCGTGGGTGATCGCGATCACGGCGCCCTTGTACGACTGGAGGTGCTGCTCGAGCCAGAGCACGCTCTCCGCGTCGAGGTGGTTGGTGGGCTCGTCGAGGAGCAGCAGGTCGGGCTTCTGCAGCAGCAGCTTGGCCAGCGCCACACGGCGCTTCTCGCCACCGGAGAGCGGAGCGATGGCCGCGTCGCCGGGCGGGGTGCGCAGGGCGTCCATCGCCTGCTCGAGCTGGGAATCGAGGTCCCAGCCGTCCGCCGCGTCGATCTCCTCCTGCAGCGTGCCCATCTCCGCGAGCAGCGCGTCGAAGTCGGCGTCCGGGTCGGCCATCAGCGCGGAGATCTCGTTGAACCGGTCGACCTTGGCCTTGATGGCGATGCCGTCCTGGATGTTCTCCAGGACCGTCTTCGACTCGTCGAGCTCGGGCTCCTGCATGAGGATGCCTACGGAGTAGCCCGGCGAGAGCTTGGCCTCACCGTTGGAGGGCGTGTCGAGCCCCGCCATGATCTTGAGGATCGTCGACTTTCCGGCGCCGTTGGGGCCGACCATGCCGATCTTCGCGCCCGGCAGGAACGCCATCGTGACGTCGTCCAGGATGAGCTTCTCACCCACCGCCTTGCGGGCACGAACCATGGAGTAGATGTACTCAGCCACCGAAAACCGCTCCTTCTGTTGGCGTCGAAGATCGACACTCCAGCCTACCGGCCGTGAGCGGGCTTATCTGTGTACGCGGGTCACCAGTCGATCGGCCGCGTCACGCCCACCAGACAGCGCGCGCCGGCGAGCTGTGGCATGACGGTGGTCACGACGGCGCCGGTGGAGGGCCCGACCTGTCCGATCAGGCACTCCTCCTCGCCCCAGCGGACCGAGAACTGGATGCTCTCCGCCGGGTTCCCGACCGTGGACTGGTCCGGCGTGAGCTGCATGGCGTCCCGATCGAATCCCGCCGCGACGAGACCGTCGACGTATGCCCGCCCCTCCGCACGCTGCTCCGTGCCCCACACCTGTTCGGCCACTGCGGTGAACACGGGAAGGTTGTCTGCGGCGCTCCCGCCCGGCACCAGAGCAGGCGCGGCCGGCGGTGTCGGCGTGGCACTGGCCGTCCCGGTCGGGGTCGGCGTCACCTCCGGCTCCGGGGCGCATCCGGCGAGGACGGCTGCCGAGAGACCGGCGACGAGCACGAGCGCCACAGCGCGGGAGTTCAGGACCGATCGGAGCACGAGCAGAGTCTAGGCCGCCTCGCCCTCCGCCGGCTGTTCCCACGCGTCGCGCCCTTCCTCATCGGTCGTCGGGACGTCCCCGCTCTCCTCCGCATCCGTGGGAGACGGACGGGTGCTCGGTCGGTACGCGGTGGTCCCCCACCGCAGATCGTGTCCGATCGTGTCGGCGTCGATGTCGACGCTCGTCCCCTGCTTGCCATTGCTCTCCCACGGTCGTACGCGCAGTCGTCCCGAGACGATGACGCTGTCGCCGACCCTGAGCGATGCGCGCGCATGCTCCGCGAGCTGGCGGAAGGCGGCGATCGAGAACCAGTTGGTCCCCGCGTCCACCCACGAGCCGCTCGCTGCATCGAAGCGCCGGTGCGTGCTCGCCAGCCGGAAGTTCGTGACGGGCACCCCCGCACTCGTCCGCCCCGGGGTGGGCTCCGTCGCGACTCTCCCCACGATGGTCACGGTGTCGATCATGCGTTCGTCCTCTCGCTGCCGGCTCAGTGGCCGGATGCCCTCCAGCGTGCACCTCGCGGAGCACGTTGCAGGGGCACGATCGCGCGATCTGTGGACGGGCTAAGGCAACCGTCATCCGTGCAGAAGAAGCCAGGCCACGGCCGGATATCGAGGCGCGGGCCAATGTCGGTGGTCGGTCGTATGTTCGAACCATGGAAGGAGAGACCATGACCGCCACCACCACCGCTTCGATCCCTGCTCCCGGAATCCCCCTCGTAGCCCCGCCGCTCGCGTCCCGGCGAGAGCACCTCGTCCGTGCCGCCGATCACCTGTGGCGCGTACAGGACAGCCGCGAGCACGTCCTCGGCCACCTGCGCGTGGTGGCCGATCCTCTCGGCCTCCGTTACCGGGCGGAGCGGCTCCATCTGGCGACGGGCGGCTTCCGGCTGATCGGCGAGTTCTGGCGCGCGGACGACGCCGTCGACGCGCTGCGACACTGCTGACCTCCGGTCGACGTGACCGGCGATCACTGGCGCCCCCGGCAGGATTCGAACCTGCGACCAAGAGATTAGAAGGCTCCTGCTCTATCCCCTGAGCTACGGAGGCGGACATCTCTACCGTACCGCGCTCCCCCGGCGGATGTCGGGGCCGTCGATAGGATGGCGACATGGTGACTGCTTCCGAGAACGACCGCCTCGTCTGGATCGACTGCGAGATGACGGGACTCGATCTCGCCATCGATGAACTGGTCGAGATCGCGGTGGTGGTCACCGACTTCGAGCTGCGTCCGCTCGACCCCGGCTTCCAGGTCGTCATCCGTCCGAGCGCGGACGCCCTCGCGCACATGAACGACTTCGTCACCGCGATGCACGAGACCTCCGGGCTCATCGAGGAGATCCCGCAGGGGATCAGCCTCGAGGAGGCGGAGGAACAGACGCTGGCCTACATCCGCCGCTTCGTCCCGCTGGAGCGCCGCGCGCCTCTCGCCGGCAACACGATCGGCACCGACCGGATGTTCCTCGCGAAGTACATGCCACAGGTCGACCAGTGGCTGCACTACCGGAACGTCGACGTCTCCAGCATCAAGGAGCTTTCCCGCCGCTGGTACCCGCGGGTGTTCTTCCAGGCACCTGCCAAGGACGGCGGGCACCGCGCGCTGGCGGACATCCTCGAGTCGATCCGCGAGCTGCGTTACTACCGCGAAGCCGTCTTCGTCGACGAACCGGGACCTTCCAGCGATGATGCGAAGGAGATCGCCGCCCGCACGGTGTCGGAGTTCACCTCGAACATGTAATAGACTCGTGGGGTTGCCTGTTTCGGCGGGCGCATGGTGGGTATAGCTCAGCTGGTAGAGCGCCTGGTTGTGGTCCAGGAGGTCGCGGGTTCAAGCCCCGTTACTCACCCCAGCTCGAAGAGGCTCGGACCGTTCGGTCCGAGCCTCTTCGCCTTTCGGCCGGTCCGGCCCCGTGGTCGCGCGGCCCTAGACTGTCCTGGTGTCACTGGCGGTCTGGTTCTCCCTTCTCACCGCATCCGTGGTGATCAGCTTCACGCCGGGAGCCGGCGCGATCAACACGATGTCCAACTCCCTCACCCAGGGCTGGAAGCGCTCGATCTGGGGCATCATCGGCCAACAGATCGCGCTCATCGTCCATGTGGTGATCGTCGCCGCTGGAGTCGGGCTCCTCGTCTCACGCTCGGATCTCCTGTTCAACGTCATCCGGTACGCCGGCGCCGCCTACCTCGTCTACCTCGGGATCCGGTTGATCCTGACCCGGCCCGCGCCGGCACTCGACGACGCGCCGGATCCTGTGGACGCCCGGGAGAGCCACTGGTCGATGATGCGCCGCGGGTTCTGGGTGAACCTGCTGAACCCGAAGGCGATCGTGTTCTTCCTCGCGTTCATCCCGCAGTTCATCCGACTGGACCAGCCACCGCTCCCCCAGTACCTGGCACTCGTCGCGACGGTCGTGGTCGTCGATGTCCTGGTGATGTGGGGGTTCTTCGCCACAGCGGCGCGTCCCTTCCGGCGTCTCACGCGCTCCCCGCAGGGACAGCGGATCCTCAACACGGTGTTCGGAACCCTCTTCATCGGCGTGGCAGCCCTCCTCGTCCTTCTGCACTGAGCACCCGGCCGTCGCCGTAGGCTGGAGGGGATGGACATGGACGCCGCGGCCTTCGAGGCCCTCGTGATCGACGAGCTCGACCAGCTGCCCGATGAGATGGTCGAGCAGCTCGAGAACGTCGTCTTCGTCGTGGAGGACCGTCCGGAGGACGGCGGCCTCGACCTGCTCGGCCTGTACGACGGCCTGGCGCTGACGGAGCGCACGCAATACGGGATGGGCGAGCTCCCCGACCGCATCATCGTCTACCGGGAGCCGCACCTCGCACAGTGCGACGACATCGACCAACTCCGTGACGAGATCCACACCACGCTCGTCCATGAGATCGCGCACTTCCACGGCATCGACGACGCGCAGCTGCATGAGCTCGGGTGGGCATGACCATGTCGACCGCTCTTCCCGAGGTCGAGGAGACCACTGACCTGTTCGCTGCTCCGCTGGAGCCCTGGGAGGTCGTCGTATGGAACGACCCCGTGAATCTGATGAGCTACGTCGTGCGCGTCTTCCGCACCTACTTCGGCTACACGACCGAACACGCCACCCGCCTCATGCTCGCCGTTCATCACGACGGCCACGCGATCGTCGCCACCGGCCCGCGAGAGACCATGGAGGTGCACGCTCAGGCGATGCACGACTACGGACTCTGGGCGACCGTCAGGAAGGCCGCATGAACGCCACGCCGATCACCGTCTCCGTCGCCACGATCGAGGGGATGCACCTGGCCCGACTCGTCGATGACTTCATGGAGGTGCTGCGGGACTCCGAACAGGACGACCCGGGAGTGGCCCGGCTGACCCCGAACGCCTACCCGGACGACGACGATGCGTCGGCCGCATTCGCCTCCGCCACGCGCGCGGACCTCCTCGACCGGCGGTTGCACGACGCCCGCACGGTTCGCGCATCGCTGCAGATGTTCGACCCCGACGCCGAGGTGACCGATGCCGACGCCCGGATCCCCCGCGATGTCGTGGTGCGCCGTGACCACGTGGACGCCTGGCTGCGCACCCTCACCGCCATCCGCCTCGTGATCGCGACGCGCCTCGGCATCACCGACGACGAGCCCGACGTCGGGGGCGATGGCCAAGCGGTGTACGACTGGCTGGGATACCGCCTCGAGCTCCTCATCGAAGCCGTGGATGAGAGCGACGCCGACGCCCTCCGCTGAGCGCGCTCAGGGAACCTCGACGACTCGGGTGGCGAGTTCGCGGGGGTGGTCCCGCTCGACGTGACGGCGCTCCTGCGCCGCCCAGCGGTCCCAGTGCGGGCGGTAGGTGTCTCCGTCCCGGGCGAGCGCCCGTGACTTGCGTGACTGTTCCCCGGACTCCACCCAGACGCGGACATCCGCCAGCCGTGCCGTGGACGGACGCAGGATCCCGCTGCCCTCGACGATGACCCCGAGTGCGGGATCCACGGCGTGGGTCTCCGCCTCCTCGCCGCGCTCCCAATCCCAGCGACGCCAGGCGCCGAGCAGGCCGCGTCCGTGCGGGCGGAGGATGCCCTCCAGCGCTTTCTCCGCGCCCCCGTCGAGTCCGTCCCAGCCCGGGTACAGCGAATCCAGCGCGATGACCTGCACGCGGCCGGCAACCGGCCAGGCATGTGCCACACGCGCAGCCAGAGAGGTCTTGCCGGCGCCGCTTCCCCCGTCGATGATCACGACAGGATTGGACGCCGCGAGTGCGCGGACGTCCTCGACGATCAGTGTCGCGGCGTGCGAGAGAGCAGCTGCGACCGCGTCGTCACTTCTTGAGGGCACGGATGATGCGCGTGAGTGCCCGACCTGTGACCCAGACGAAGGGCACGGCCACGACCAGGAGCGTCACGATGTTCGGCTCGAAGCGCAGTCCCTCTTCGCGACGGACGTAGACACCGACCGGGACCGACACGCCGCCGCCCCCGCCGCCTTCTCCTCCGTCGCCGCTGGCGCCGCCGAAGCCGGCGTAGGTGAACGCCACCGGAGTGACGGTGACACCGTCGATCTCCTGCGGCTCCCCGTATGCGCTCTTCACGCCGAAGGACGCGACCTGATTCCCGAGTTCCAGTGCAATGTTCGGCATGTTCCCACGGTAGCCGACGGCGGCCTCCGGCGCGCGGTCAATCGACGCCGTGATCCTTCGGATGGCGAGCGGCACCTCGTCCTTCACCTCGTCCGATGTGGCGCGCTCTGCTGATCGTCGCCGAACCGAACCGTGCCATGGCCTCGTCGACCGCCCCCTCGACCTTGCGCCAGCCCTCGTCGTCATCCCAGAGCGCCAGCGCGCTGCCTCCCGCAGGCCGGAGGTTCTCGGCGCGGACTCCCACGAGGCGGATCGGGTCGCGACGCTCGATGAGCGCGAACAGACCCTGCGCCGCCTCGCCGATGCGCTGCCCGACCGCGGTGGGTTCACTCAGCGTCTGCGATCGGTTGACGGTCCGGAAGTCGTCGAAGCGGATCTTGATCGCGACCGTGGAGGTCTCCCACCCGGCCCGACGCAGGCGGGCGCCCACGCGATCGGCGAGCCGGAGCAGTTCGGCGCGGAGGAACGCTCGATCCGTGATGTCCTGGTCGAACGTCTCCTCGTGGCCGATGCTCTTCTCCACGCGCTCGGTGTCGACGGCGCGGGGGTCCTCTCCCCGGGCGAGCTGCGCGAGCCGCGTGCTGAGCGCCGGCCCGACCGCCCGGTCCAGCATCTCCGGCGGCGCCGTGCGCAGGTCGTCGATCGTGCGGAGGCCGCGGGCTTCCAGAGCTTCCGCCGCCTTCGGCCCCACTCCCCACAGCGCCCGTACCGGGCGCGGCGCGAGGAACGCGAGAGTGTCGTGCTCGGCGACCACGAGCATTCCGTCGGGCTTTGCCATGGTCGATGCCATCTTCGCGACGTGCTTGGTCGCGGCCACGCCGACGCTGCAGGTGATGCCGACCTCCGCGAGGACGCGCTCGCGGATCTGGGCGGCGATCCGGGCGGGACTCCCCCAGAGCCGGCGCACACCCTGCACGTCGAGGAAGGCCTCGTCCACCGACAGCGGTTCCACGAGCGGCGTGAACGACTCGAAGATCGCCATCACCTGCCGCGAGACCTCTTGATACCGAGAGAAGTGCGGCGGGACGATACGTGCGGTGGGACACAACCGCAGAGCCTGCGACACGGGCATGGCGGAGCGCACGCCGTAGCGCCGTGCTTCGTAGGAAGCACTGGAGACGACCGATCGTCCGTCCGGGGATCCGATGATCAGCGGCAGCCCGCGAAGACCCGGATCATCCAGCACCTCGACGGCGGCGTAGAACGCATCCATGTCGACGTGGAGGATCCGCGTCCCGGAATCGTCGGCGTCGGCGGAGGACACCATGCGGCCTCTGCCATCACCGTGTCCCATGAGTCCATTGTCCCCCGGGCCTCCGACACGGAGGCCCGGGGGCGAGAATCACTGCGCGGCGCGCTCGAGGATGAGTTCGCGGACGCGTGCGGCGTCGGCCTGGCCCTTCATGGCCTTCATGACCGCGCCGATGATGGCACCGGCCGCCTGGACCTTGCCATCCTGGATCTTGGCCATCACGTCGGGCTGCGCGGCGAGAGCCTCGTCGATCGCCGCGATGAGGGCGCCGTCGTCCGAGACCACGGCGAGACCACGGGCGTCGACGACCTCTTGCGGCGTGCCTTCCCCGGCGATCACGCCCTCCAGCACCTGGCGCGCGAGCTTGTCGGTCAGCGTGCCGGCATCGACGAGCTGCTGCAGTGCGGCGACGCTCTCCGGGCTGACCAGGTCGACCGCGTCCTTCTCCTGCGCGTTGGCGAGGCGGGTGATCTCCCCCGTCCACCACTTCCGTGCCGCGGCGGGCGTGGCCCCGGCGGCGATCGTGGCCTCGACGACGTCGAGCAGACCGCCGTTGCGCACGTCCTGGAACTCCAGCGGGGTGAAGCCCCACTCGTCCATGAGCCGGCGACGGCGGGCGACGGGCTGCTCGGGCAGCGCCGCACGCAGCTCCTCGATCAGCTCACGGGGAGGCTGCACCGGAAGCAGGTCGGGCTCGGGGAAGTACCGGTAGTCGTCGGCGTCCGATTTCGGACGGCCGGGAGAGGTGGTCCCGGTGTCCTCGTGCCAGTGCCGCGTCTCCTGGGTGATGGTGCCGCCGTCGGCGAGGATCTGCGCCTGGCGCTGGATCTCGTACCGCACCGCACGCTCCACCGAGCGCATCGAGTTGACGTTCTTCGTCTCGGTGCGCGTGCCGAGCTTCTCCTCGCCACGAGGACGGAGAGACACATTGGCGTCGCAACGGAGGTTGCCGCGCTCGAGGCGAGCCTCGGAGATCCCGAGCCCGCGGACGATGTCGCGGATCGCGGCGACGTAGGCCTTGGCGACCTCGGGGGCCCGGTGATCGGTGCCGAAGATGGTCTTCGTCACGATCTCGACGAGCGGGACACCGGCACGGTTGTAGTCGACGAGCGAGTACTCGGCACCCTGGATACGCCCGGTCGAGCCGCCCATGTGCGTGAGCTTGCCGGCGTCCTCCTCCATGTGCGCGCGCTCGATCGGGATCGTCACCATCGTGCCGTCCTCGAGCTCCACCTCCACCGAGCCCTCGAAGGCGATCGGCTCGTCGTACTGGGAGATCTGATAGTTCTTGCCGAGGTCCGGGTAGAAGTAGTTCTTCCGGGCGAAACGGCTGGACTCGGCGATCGAGCAGCCGAGCGCGAGGCCGAGGCTGATCGAGGATCGGATGGCCGTCTCGTTGACGACCGGCAGCGAACCGGGCAGACCCAGGTCGACCGGCGCGATCAGGGTGTTCGGTTCCGCCGCGTGGTACGCCTCGTTCGCGGGGTTGGGCGCGTCGGAGAACATCTTCGTGTTCGTGTTGAGCTCGACGTGCACCTCGAATCCGAGGACCGGCTCGAACATCTCGAGCGCCTTGTCGAAGTCCATGAGCTTGGCAGCGGCCATCAGCGCGCGCCTCCTTCCAGCTGGGGGGCACGGGACAGCAGCGGCGCGCCCCAGGAGTCCACGAGCAGCGTCTCGAGGGCGGCGCCCACGCGGTACAGACGAGCGTCCTCCCGCGCCGGGGCGAGGAACTGGATGCCGACGGGCAGGCCGTCGTCGTCCGCAAGACCACTCGGGATCGAGATGCCGGGGACACCGGCGAGGTTCGCCGGGATCGTCGTGATGTCGTTGAGGTACATCTGCAGCGGGTCGTCGATCTTCTCACCGAGCTTGAACGCGGTGGTCGGGGCCGACGGGGTCGCGATGACGTCGACATCGGCGAAGGCCGCGGCGAAGTCCTGCTGGATCAGCGTGCGGACCTTCTGCGCGCTGCCGTAGTACGCGTCGTAGTAGCCCGCCGACAGCGCGTAGGTGCCGAGGATGATGCGGCGCTTGACCTCGTCGCCGAAGCCGGCGTCGCGCGTGGCGGACATCACGTCCTCGACGGTGGGGTTCCCGGCCGGGGTGACGCGGAGACCGAAGCGCACCGAGTCGAACTTGGCCAGGTTGCTCGAGGCCTCCGCCGGCAGGATCAGGTAGTAGGCGGCCACGCCGTACTCGAAGTGCGGCGCACCGATCTCCACGATCTCCGCGCCCTGCGCCTCGAGCAGCGCCAGCGCGCTGCGGAACGACGCCGCGACGCCCGGCTGGAAAACGCTGTCGGGGAGCTCGCGGATGACGCCGACGCGCAGACCCTTGAGGCCGTCGCCGCGCGCACCCTCGCGTGCGGCCGCCGCGAAGGACGGCCACTGCTCGTCGAGCGACGTGGAGTCCTTCGGGTCATGGCCGCCGATCGCGTCGTGCAGCAGACCGGCATCGAGCACCGTGCGGGTGACCGGGCCGACCTGGTCGAGGCTCGACGCCAACGCGATGGCGCCGTATCGGCTGACACCGCCGTACGTCGGCTTCACGCCGACCGTGCCGGTCACGTGCGCAGGCTGACGGATCGATCCGCCGGTGTCGGAGCCGAGGGCGAGCGGGGCCTCGAAGGCGGCGACGGCGGCGGCAGAGCCCCCACCCGAGCCCCCGGGGATCCGGTCGAGATCCCAGGGGTTGCGGGTCGGGCCGTAGGCGGAGTGCTCCGTCGACGAGCCCATCGCGAACTCGTCCATGTTCGTCTTGCCGAGCGGGATGAGTCCGGCGGCACGGGAGCGGGCCACGACCGTCGCGTCATACGGCGAGCGGTAGCCCTCGAGGATCCGCGAGCCGCTCGTGGTCGGCTGATCGGTCGTGACGAGGACGTCCTTGATCGCGAGCGGGACACCGGCGATCGGCCCGAGGTCCTCCCCCGCGGCACGGCGGGCGTCGATGTCGGCCGCGGCCTCGAGCGCGTGCTCGTTGACGTGCAGGAACGCGTGCACGGCGCCGTCGACCTGGGCGATGCGGTCGAGGTGCGCCTGCGTGGCCTCGACGCTGGAGACCTCGCGCGTCGTGAGCTTGTCGGCGAGCTCCGCCGCCGTCAGTCGGATGATGTCGCTCACTGCTCTTCTCCCAGGATCGCGGTGACGCGGAACCGGCCGTCGGCCTGGTCCGGGGCGTTCTGCAGCACCTGCTCGTGCGTCAGCGTCTCGCCGACCACGTCGGGACGGAACACGTTACTCAGCGGGATCGGGTGGCTGGTCGCGGCGACATCGGCGGTCGCGACCTCGGACACCTTGGCGATGTTGTCGACGATGGCGTCGAGCTGGCCGGTGAGCCGCGTCACCTCGTCGTCGTTCAGCTGGATGCGCGCGAGCACGCCGAGATGGCGCACAAGATCAGGGGTGATTTCAGACACGCTCCCCAGTCTAGTTGGCGAGCCGCCCGCCGCTCGGTGCGGCGCGGCCCGCCTAAGCTGGGCGCGTGAGCACGTTCCAGCCCCCTCGCCCGTGGATCGCCAGCTACGCCGACGGCGTCCCGGAGGACCTCGCCCCCGTCAGCGGCTCCCTCGTGGACATCGTCGCCGCGTCGGCGCGGGACTATCCCGATGCCCCGGCCCTGCAGTTCTTCGGCAGGGAGACCACCTACGCACAGCTGCAGGAGGCGATCGATCGCGCCGCCGCGGGGCTCCGGGATCTCGGCGTGCGCGCCGGCGACCCGGTCGCCATCGTCCTGCCGAACTGCCCCCAGCACATCGTGGCGTTCTACGCCGTGCTGCGACTCGGAGCGGTCGTGGTCGAGCACAACCCGCTCTACACCCCCCGCGAGCTGCGCAAGCAGTTCGAGGACCACGGCGCCAAGCACGCGATCGTCTGGAACAAGGTCGTGGCGACGGTTCAGGAGTTCCCGAGCGACCTGGCCGTCTCGACGCTCGTGTCCGTTGACGTCACTCGCGCCATGCCCGCACTCACCCGCTTCGCGCTCCGGCTGCCGGTGGCGAAGGCGAGGGAATCGCGGGCGGCGCTGACCGAGCGCGTCCGCGGCACCGTCCTCTGGGAGTCGGTGGTCGCCGGTGCCCCGATCCCCGCCTCGCACCCGCAGCCCGGCACGGACGACCTGGCGATCATCCAGTACACGTCGGGGACCACGGGCACGCCGAAGGGCGCCGCCCTCACCCACCGCAACCTCCTCGCCAATGCGGCACAGTCCCAGGCCTGGGTCCCATCCATCCAGCGCGGCAAGGGCTGCGTCGTGTACGCCGTGCTGCCCATGTTCCACGCCTACGGCCTGACCCTCTGCCTCACCTTCGCGATGTCGATGGGGGCGCGCCTCGTGCTGTTCCCGAAGTTCGATCCCGATCTCGTGCTGGACGTGGTCAAGAAGCACCCGGCGACGTTCCTGCCGCTCGTGCCGCCCATCGCCGACCGGCTGCTCGCGGCCGCCAACGCCAAGGGCGTCTCCCTCGACGGCATCGAAGTGGCGATCTCCGGCGCCATGGCGCTGCCGCACGAACTCGTCGTCCCGTTCGAAGCCGCGACGCACGGCTATCTCGTCGAGGGCTACGGTCTGAGCGAGTGCTCCCCCGTCCTCATGGCGAACCCGGTGGCCGACAACCGTGTCCCCGGCACGGTGGGCCTCCCGCTCCCCGGGACGGAGTGCCGCGTCGTCGATCCGGAGGACCCCACCGAGGACGTCCCGGCCGGTTCCGCCGGCGAGCTCGTCGTGCGCGGCCCTCAGGTCTTCTCCGGGTATTACGGAAAGCCCGAGGAGACGGAGGCCGTGTTCGTCGACGGCTGGTACCGGACGGGCGACATCGTCACGATCGACGACGCCGGATTCGTGCGGATCGTCGACCGGATCAAGGAGCTCATCATCACGGGCGGCTTCAACGTCGCCCCCACCGAGGTCGAGAACGCGCTGCGCCAGCATCCGTCGGTCGTCGACGCTGCGGTCGTCGGACTGCCCAGCGACCACTCGGGCGAGGAGGTCGTGGCGGCGATCGTCGTCGACCCCGGGGCCGATGTCGATGTCGAGGCGATCCGCGAGTACGCCCGCAGCATCCTCACGCCGTACAAGGTGCCGCGCCGCGTCTTCGTCGTCGACGAGCTGCCGACGTCGCTGATCGGCAAGGTGCTCCGCCGGCAGGTGAAGGAGAAGCTGCTCGCCCTCACCTCGGGCGTCTGACCCGGTCGCACAGGAAGCGGGTCGCCGGGCGCGCTACCCTTGGGAAGTGACCCCTGAAGAAGTGACCCCCACCGACGCCCCTGACGAGTCCCCCGCAACCCCCGGATTCGAGGACCTCGGCATCACCGGGCCGGTCCTCAAGGCCGTCAAGGATCTCGGTTACGAGACCCCCTCGCCCATCCAGGCCGCGACCATCCCGACGCTGCTCGCCGGCCGCGATGTGGTCGGCATGGCGCAGACCGGCACCGGCAAGACCGCCGCCTTCGCCCTCCCCGTGCTGGAGCGGCTCGACGTCACGCAGAAGACGCCGCAGGCCCTCGTCCTCGCCCCGACCCGCGAGCTCGCGCTGCAGGTCTGCGAGGCTTTCGAGTCCTACGCGTCGCGCATGAAGGGCGTGCACGTGCTCCCCGTCTACGGCGGTCAGGGCTACGGGGTGCAGTTGTCCGCGCTCCGCCGTGGCGTGCACGTCGTCGTGGGAACCCCCGGCCGCATCATGGACCACCTCGCCAAGGGCACGCTCGACCTCTCCGAGCTGCAGTACCTCGTGCTGGACGAAGCCGACGAGATGCTGAAGATGGGCTTCGCCGAAGACGTCGAGCAGATCCTCGCGCAGACGCCGGAGGAGAAGCAGGTCGCCCTGTTCTCGGCGACGATGCCCGCGCAGATCCGCCGCCTCGCGCAGCAGTACCTCCGCGACCCGGAGGAGATCACGGTCAAGTCCAAGACCGCGACCAACACGAACATCACCCAGCGCTACCTCGTCGTCTCCTACGCGCAGAAGGTGGACGCTCTGACCCGCATCCTCGAGGTGGAGAACTTCGACGGGATGATCGTCTTCGTCCGCACGAAGAACGAGACCGAGACCCTGGCCGAGAAGCTCCGCGCCCGCGGATACTCCGCCGCCGCGATCAACGGCGACGTGCCGCAGGTGCAGCGCGAGCGCAGCGTCAACCAGCTCAAGGACGGCAAGCTCGACATCCTCGTCGCCACGGACGTCGCCGCCCGCGGCCTCGACGTCGAGCGCATCAGCCACGTGGTCAACTTCGACATCCCCACCGACACCGAGTCGTACGTCCACCGCATCGGACGGACCGGGCGGGCCGGCCGGACGGGTGACGCGATCAGCTTCATCACCCCGCGCGAGCGCTACCTGCTCAAGCACATCGAGAAGGCCACGCGTCAGCAGCCCACGCAGATGCAGCTCCCGAGCACCGAGGACGTGAACACGACGCGGCTCGCCCGCTTCGACGACGCCATCACGACCGCGCTCTCGGAGACGACGCGCATCGACGCGTTCCGCGACATCATCGCCCACTACGTGCGGCATCACGATGTGCCGGAAGGCGACGTCGCGGCCGCTCTCGCCGTGGTCGCCCAGGGCGCCACGCCGCTGCTCCTCGACCCCGCCCAGGACGCCCTGTCGCAGGCCGTGGCCGCCGACAACCGCCCGCCGCGCGAGCGGCAGACGCGGGAGCCGCGCGAACCCCGGGAGCGTCGCGGCCGCGGCGACTACACGCCGTACCGCATCGAGGTGGGTCGCCGGCACCGCGTCGAGCCGCGACAGATCGTGGGCGCGCTCGCGAACGAGGGCGGTCTGGGCCGCGACGACTTCGGGGCGATCAACATCCGTCCCGACTTCTCGATCGTCGAGCTTCCGGCGAACCTCGACCCCGCCGTCCTCGACAAGCTCCGCGACACCCGTATCTCGGGACGACTGATCGAGATCGCTCCCGACCGTGGCCCCGGGGCGCGACGCGGGTCGTCCTCGCGCGACGGCGACGGCCGTGGTCGCCCGACCCGCTACGACAAGCGCGACCGCGACGAGCGCCCGGCGCACGGCGACCGCGAGGAGAAGCCCTTCCGGAAGCCCCGTCACAAGGCCTGAGCGGACCGACGATGCGCATCGACCGCGCCGGCAGGGAGGATCTCCCCGCGCTCGCCCAGCTCAAGTGGCAGGACGTGCCGAGGGACCTGACGGCCGGTCGATCGCTCGACACGTACACCGCGGAACTCGGCGACTGGTGGCAGGCGCACGCCCGCACCCACGTCGCCTTCGTCGCGCGCGCCGAGGAGGATGACCGTATCGTCGGTGCCGCCTGGGTCGCCCTCGTGCCGCGTGTGCCGCGGCCCGGGGCGGTCGATCGCATCTCCGCGGACATCCAGAGCGTCTTCGTCCTCCCGGAGCATCGAGGGCGCGGAGCGGGCCGCGGCCTCGTCGCCGCCGCCTGCGCGCACGCCGTGTCCGTCGGTGCCGAGCGGATCACCGTGCATTCGAGCGAGGCCGCCGTGGGTCTCTACCAGAAGCTGGGATTCGCGGACTCACCGCGGCTGCGACAGTTCCTCGCGCCCACCACGGCGGCCCCGGAGAGCGCCTGAGCCTCACTCCAGCGCCGCAGGGCCCTCCGTGACCAGCACGTGGAACTGCGCGGCGTCGAGGATGCGGACGCCGAGCTCCTCCGCCTTCGCGAGCTTGGAGCCGGCGCCGGGACCCGCGGCCACGAAGTCGGTCTTCTTGGAGACGCTCGAGGCCGCCTTGCCGCCGGCCTTGATGATCGCCTCCTGCGCGCCCTCGCGGGTGTAGCCGTCGAGAGATCCCGTCGCGACCACCGTGAGGCCTTCCAGCACTCCCCCGGCGGCGACAGCTGCTCCCGGCCCGGGGTGGCCCGGCGTCGCCCACTGCACGCCCGCATCCGTCCACTGCCGGACGATGTCCTGGTGCCAGTCGACGTCGAACCACGCGAGCAAGGAGTCGGCGATGATGCCGCCCACGCCCTCGACCGCGGCGAGCTCTTCCCGCGATGCCTCCCGGATCGCGTCGAGCGACCCGAACCACTGCGCGAGCGCCCGCGCCGCGACCGGTCCGACGTGGCGGATGTTGAGGGCGACGAGCAGCCGCCAGAGGTCTTTGGTCTTCGCCTTCTCCAGCTCCGCGAGCAGTGTCAGCGCCTGCGAGGACGGCTGCGGACCTTCCAGACCCGACTTCTTCTCGGCGGCGGTCGGGTTCCGTCGGAACGGCGCGCGCGTCTTCACGAGGCCGTCCTCGTCCTCGCGCGGCAGACCCGTCTCCGCATCACGCACGACGACCTCGATCGGCACGAGCTGCTCCAGCGTGAGGGCGAACAGCCCTGCCTCCGTGCTCAGAGGGGGCTCGGCCGGAGTCGTGGGCTGGGTCAGGGCCGCCGCGGTGACCTCGCCCAGGGCCTCGACATCGAGGGCGCCGCGGGAACCGATGTGCTCGACGCGTCCGCGCACCTGCGCAGGGCACGACCGCGCGTTCGGGCACCGGAGGTCGATGTCGCCCTCCTTCATGGCGCGCAACGGCGTGCCGCACTCGGGGCAGTCGGCCGGCATGACGAACTCCCGCTCCGTCCCGTCCCGCTTCTCGACCACGGGGCCGAGCACCTCGGGGATCACGTCGCCCGCCTTCCGGAGCACCACGGTGTCGCCGATGAGCACGCCCTTGGCCTTGACCACGTCCTTGTTGTGGAGCGTGGCCTGACGGACCACGGATCCGGCGACGTGAGCCGGTGCCATGACCGCGAAGGGAGTGGCGCGACCGGTGCGCCCGACGGAGACGACGATGTCGAGGAGCTTCGTCTGCACCTCCTCCGGCGGGTACTTGTAGGCGATCGCCCAGCGGGGGGCCCGGCTCGTGGCCCCGAGCTCGTCGTGCAGGTCGAGCTCGTCGACCTTGACCACGATGCCGTCCAGTTCGTGCTCGATGTCGTGCCGATGCTCCCCGTAGTGCTCGACGAAGGCGACGACGTCCTCGATGCTGCGGCACACCTTGGTGTGCGGGCTCGTCGGCAGCCCCCAGGCGGCCAGCAGCTCGTAGACCTGGCTCTGCGCCGCGACCGGCGGGTTCGTCCAGGCGCCGATGCCGTGCACGTAGAGCGCGAGCGACTCGATGCGCAGCAGGCCCGCTTCGAGCTCCAGGCCGTCCTTCTTGTCGATCTGCTGACGCAGGCCGCCGCTGGCGGCGTTGCGGGGATTGGCGAAGGCCGGGAAGCGCCGCGCCGCCGCGGTGCGCGCCTTCTCCTCATCGAACGGCCTCTTCGCGCCGCCCCTGGCCTCCCACCGCGCGAGGGCGTCGGCATACGCGCGGTCGCGGAAAGCCGCCTGCGCCGCGTTCAGACGCTCGAACGCGGCGACGGGGATGAAGACCTCTCCGCGGACCTCGACGATCGGCGGGTGTCCCCCCCCGGCGAGCCGCTCCGGGATCTCGGGGAGCCGGAGCGCGTTCTCGGTGACGATCTCGCCGACCCGCCCGTCACCGCGGGTCGCGGCCGACGTCAGGACGCCGTGCTCGTATCGCAGATTGATCGCGAGCCCGTCGATCTTGAGTTCGGTCAGCCAATCGACGTCGCGCCCGGCGGCCGCCCGCGTCTTCTGCGCCCACTCCCGCAACTCCTCGATCGAGAAGACGTTGTCGAGGCTGAGCATGCGCTCGGCGTGCTCGATGGTCGCGAGCCCTGTCGCCTCGGCCGCGCCGACCATCTGCGTCGGCGAGTCCTGACCCTGGAGCTCGGGGTGCAGGCGCTCGAGCTCTTCCAGGCGCCGCATCCAGCCGTCGTACGTCGCGTCGTCGACGAGCGACGTGTCGCGCCCGTAGTACGCGTCCTTCGCCTCGAGGATGCGGGTGGTCAGCTCCTCCGCCTCGCTGCGGGCGTCTTCCAGTGAGATGTTCTCCGGCACCCCGCCAGTCTAGGAGCGGGGACCGACATCCACCCGGATCAGACGCCGACCGGAACGGCGGAGACGGTCGTATCGATCGTGAACTGCCCGAGCACTCGTGTGCCGACGTAGAGCACGGCGGTCTGTCCCGGAGCGACGCCGTCGAGCGGAGTCTGCGGCACCACGCGAACGCCCTCCGCGGTCACGGTGGCCGTGGCGGGCACCGGCTCGGCGTGCGCGCGGATCTGCACATCGCACGCGAACGTCGACGCGGCAGGTGCGGCGCCGGCCCAGCTGAAACGCTGCCCCGCGATCTCGGCGATCGCCAGGGCCTCCTTGGGGCCGACGACCACCGTGTTCGACACGGGACGCACCTCGAGGACGAAGCGGGGCTTGCCGTCCGGCGCCGGGACACCGAGCTTGAGCCCGCGCCGCTGGCCGACGGTGAACGCGTGCGCGCCCTCGTGCGCGCCGACGACCGCGCCCGTGCGATCGACGATCTCACCGGTGGCCGTGCCGACCTTCTCGGCCAGCCACCCCCGGGTGTCGCCGTCGGGGATGAAGCAGATGTCGTGACTGTCCGGCTTCTGGGCCACGCTGAGACCGCGCTGCGCCGCCTCCGCCCGCACGAGGGCCTTCGACGGCGTGGTCCCGAGCGGGAAATAGGTGTGCGCGAGCTGGTCGGCCGTCAGGACACCGAGCACGTAGGACTGGTCCTTCGCGTTGTCCGAGGCCCGGTGCAGCTCGAGACCCTCAGGACCGTCCACCAGGGTCGCGTAGTGTCCGGTGCAGACGGCGTCGAAGCCGAGCTCCAGGGCGCGCTCCAGCAGGGCCGCGAACTTGATCTTCTCGTTGCACCGCATGCACGGGTTCGGAGTACGACCGGCGCGGTACTCCGCGACGAAGTCGTCGATCACGTCATCCCGGAAGCGCTCGGAGAAGTCCCACACGTAGAAGGGGATGCCCAGGAGGTCGGCGGCCCGGCGGGCGTCCAGCGCGTCCTCGATCGTGCAGCAGCCTCGACTGCCGGTGCGCAGGGTCCCCCCGGCGCGGGAGAGCGCCAGGTGCACGCCCACCACATCGTGCCCCGCCTCGACGGCCCTGGCGGCCGCGACGGCGGAGTCCACACCGCCGCTCATGGCCGCAAGGATTCGCATGGGTCCAGTCTACGAGCGCTCGGCTGCACGGGCCCCGGATGCCCGGGCGTAGGCATCGCCGATCGCCCCGAGCACCGCGTCGACGTCGGCGTCCGTCGAGGTCCGGCCGAGAGAGAATCGCAGCACGCTCCTGGCGTCCGACTCGCTGCGCCCCATCGCCATCACGACGTGCGAGGGCTCGGCGACCCCCGCCTGACAGGCGGATCCCGTGGAGGCCGAGACCCCGGCCACGTCCAGCAGGAACAGCAGGCTCTCCCCCACGGCACCGGGGAAGAGCAGATGCGCGGTCCCGGGAAGACGGTGATCGGGGTCGCCCAGGAGCTCGGCCGTCGGCACCCGCGCACGGACCCCCTCGACGAGACCGTCGCGCAAGCGGCCCACCCGGACGGTCTCGGCGGCCCGCTCCCGTTCGGCGAGCTCGAGCGCGGTCGCCAGTGCCGCGGCTCCCGGCACATCCTGCGTACCCGCACGCAGACCCCGCTGCTGGCCCCCGCCCCGCAGAAGCGGGGTCAGTCGGGCGGACCGAGCGACCACCAGCGCACCGACGCCCACGGGCGCGCCGACCTTGTGACCGGCGACGCTGAGCGCCACCAGGCCCGTCCCCTCGTCCGCACCGCCCCTCAGCTCCCGGAACGACAGCGGGAGGTGCCCGAGCGCGGCGACCGCGTCGAGGTGCAGCGGCACTCCGGCATCGGCGGCGGCCGCGGTCAGAGCCGCCGCGTCGTTGACCGTCCCGGTCTCGTTGTTCGCGACGAGCGCGGTCGCGAACGCCGCACCGGGCAGGGCCGACGCGAAGCGGCTTCCGTCGATGCGCGCCTGGGCAGAGAGAGGAACAGCGCGCACCTCGGCTCCGTCGGAGACGAGGGCGGCGACCGTGTCCATCGTCGCGTGATGCTCACCGTCCGGCACGACGACCGCCGAAGAGCCCGGACGACGCGAGCGCCACAGGCCCTGGAGAGCGAGGTTGATGGACTCGGTCCCGCCGGAGGTCAGCACCACCTCGATCGGGTCGGCCCCGAGAACCGCGGCCACGCGTTCCCTGGACTCCTCCAGCACCCGGCGCGCATCCTGCCCTGCCCCGTGCGTCGACGAGGCGTTGCCGACGATGACGGACGCCTCCAGCCACGCGTCCCTGGCCTCCGGGCGCAGCGGGGTCGTCGCCGCGTGGTCGAGATAGTGCCGCATACGTCGATTCTCCCCGATCCGCGCGGCGGACGCTCCGTCTGCGCGTGAGACCGGGTGCGTCCTGTCATGAGACTGAAATGCAACACGTTTAGGGTGTATCCATGCCTTCGTCCCCCGCCTCCGTCGTGCCCGGTGGGGCGACCCTCGACGATCTCGGCGTTCGCCTGCACGACGACGTCGGCACTCTCCGGGTCTGGTCGCAGAACGCCTCGGCCGTCGAGCTCGTCGTGTTCGACGCCACGGACCTCGACTGGGTGGTCGACCAGGCGGCGCTGGAAAGGCGGCCCGGAGGGGTCTGGGAGGTCACGACGCCGTTGCTCCAGCCGGGCGTGCGGTATGCCCTCCGGGTCGAGGGACCGCACGGCCCCGGCAACACGTTCAACCCCGAGACGCTGCTCCTCGACCCGTACGCGCGTGGTCTCGCCCAGGGCCACGGCTACCAGGAGTGGCGCGGCGTGCTCATCGAGGACGGCTTCGACTGGGGCGACTCCACCAAGCCGCGGGTCCCGGCCGACCGGACCGTGATCTACGAGGGCCACCTGAAAGGGCTGACCAAGCGTCACCCCGACATCCCGCCGGCGCTGCACGGGACGTATGCGGGCCTCGCGCATCCCGCCATGATCGCGCACCTCCGCACGCTCGGGGTGACCTCGGTGGAGCTGCTCCCCGTCCACGCGTTCGTCCCGGAACCCCGACTCCTCGAGCGTGGTCTGACGAACTACTGGGGCTACAACACCCTGAACTTCTTCACACCGCACGCCGCGTACGCCACCGAGGGCGCGCGCAAGGCCGGGCCCGAGGCGATCATCGCCGAGTTCAAGGGCATGGTGCGGCTGCTGCACGAAGCGGGTCTCGAGGTGATCCTCGACGTCGTGTACAACCACACATCCGAGGAGGGGATCGGCGGCCCGCGGTCCAGCCTCCGCGGCCTCGACAACGCCCGGTACTACCGGCAGGACGACGCGGGCGTCTACATCGACACCACCGGATGCGGCAACACGCTCAACACCGCCACCGAGGCCGGGGCGCGCCTCGTCGTGGACTCCCTCCGGTACTGGGCCGAGGAGATGCAGATCGACGGATTCCGTTTCGATCTGGCCACGGCGATCGCCCGCGACGGCGCGCACACCTACACCCCCGACCATCCCCTTCTGCAGGCGATCGCCGCCGACCCCGTGCTCGCGGAGACCAAGCTCATCGCGGAACCCTGGGACGTCGGTCTGGGCGGCTGGCAGACCGGGAACTTCCCCTCGGGCTGGCATGAGTGGAACGACCGTTACCGCGACCGGGTGCGCAACTTCTGGCTCAGCGACATCGACTACGCCCGGCGGGCCTCGGCACCGGTGGGGATCGGCGGTTTCGCGACACGTCTGGCCGGCTCATCCAACACCTTCAGCGAGGATCGGGGACCGCTCGCGAGCATCAATTTCGTCACCGCGCACGACGGCTTCACTCTCCACGACCTCGTGTCGTACGACGTGAAGCACAACGAGGCCAACGGCGAGCAGAACCGCGACGGCGCGGATCTGAACCGGTCCTTCAACCACGGCGTGGAGGGCCCCACCGACGATCCGATGATCCTCGCCGCCAGGCGGAAGGCGATGCGCAACCTGCTCGGCACCCTGCTGCTCTCGGCCGGCATCCCGATGCTCACCGCCGGGGATGAAGTGGGACGGACGCAGCGGGGCAACAACAACGCCTACGCGCAGGACTCTCCGTTGTCCTGGCTCTCCTGGGAGTTCGAGCCGTGGCAGGAGGACCTCCGCGCCCACGTCGCGCGCCTCCTCCGGCTCCGTGAGGAGAACCCCGCGCTGCGCCCGAGCCGGTACGCGCGCCTCGGCGAGCACATCCCGAACGCGTCGGTCATGGACTGGTACGACCAGGACGGCGCGACGATGGAGCCGGCCCAGTGGACGGACCCCGGCAACCGCACCCTGCAGTACGTCGCCGCGTCCACGCCGGACAAGGAAGCCGCGAACCGGATCCTGCTGATCGTGCACGGCACGGAGGCTCCGATCGACGTCCGGCTCCCGGAGGACATCGACGGCGCCACCCGGTTCGTCTCGCTCTGGTCGAGCGCGGATGAGCGGCCGTCGGACGCCGAGGAGACCTTCGTACCGGGCGAGGTGCTGCCGATCCCCGGCACCTCGATGCGCCTGTTCCGCGTCGAGTGATAGCACGGTTCGCCGCCCTGGTCGAGCGGTAGGTTCCCGCACGCCCGACCGGTAGATTCGGCATGTGACTGCTCGTGCTGGAACCCGGCCCACGGCTCTGCGGAGCCCCGTTCAGATCCCGACGCGCGCCGCCGACGCGGACCGCCCCGGAGCGCTGCGCACGACGCGGATCCCGCTGCTCGACGGGAGCCCCGCGGTCCCCGGTGGCTTCCCGGCCAAGGCCTTCGCCGGCGAGGTCGTGCCGTTCCGCGTGGTCGCCTTCCGGGAAGGTCACGACCTCATCGGCGTGCACGTGCGGCTGACGTCCCCGACCGGCGAGGAGAGCCTGCACCGGCTCACCGCCCTCGCGGACGGCACCGACCGCTGGGAGGCGGAGATCGCCCTCGACGCGGAGGGCGTCTGGCACTTCCACTTCGAGGCGTTCTCCGACGACTTCGCCACCTGGGCGCACGCCGCGCACGTCAAGGTCGCCGCAGGCGTCGATGTGGAGGTGATGGCCGCGCTCGGCGCGGAGCTGCTGCGGCGGGCCGCGGCGGAGAAGGATCGCCCCGCGGCACAGCGCACGCGCCTGCGCGTCCGAGCCGATGAGCTCCAGGCCGGCGACGCCACCACCACTGCGGCGATGGCCGTCGACCCCGAACTCGCAACGATCTTCCGCGACCGCCCGATCGCGACCCTCCGCTCCCTCTCCGCGGAGCAGGTCCTCCGCGTCGAGCGCACCCGTGCGGGCGTGGGCGCCTGGTACGAGTTCTTCCCACGCTCCGAAGGTGCCAGACGGCTCAAGGACGGCACGGTGCGCAGCGGCACGTTCCGCACGGCGGCGAAGCGCCTGCCCGAGGTCGCCGGGATGGGCTTCGATGTGATCTACCTCGTCCCGATCCACCCCATCGGCAGCACCAATCGCAAGGGGCGCAACAACACGCTCGTCGCCGAGGCGGGAGACCCGGGCTCGCCGTACGCGATCGGCGCCACTGAAGGGGGGCACGACGCCATCCATCCCGACCTCGGCACCCCGCAGGACTTCCGCGCGTTCGTGCGCGCCGCGCGGAAGGAGGGGCTGGAGGTCGCCCTGGATCTCGCGCTGCAGGCATCCCCCGACCACCCGTGGGTCCGCGAACACCCCGAGTGGTTCACCACCCTCCCGGACGGCAGCATCGCGTACGCGGAGAACCCGCCCAAGAAGTATCAGGACATCTATCCGCTGAACTTCGACAACGACCCGGAGGGCATCGCGGCCGAGATGCTCCGGATCGTCCGGCACTGGGTGGCCGAGGGTGTGCGGATCTTCCGCGTGGACAACCCGCACACCAAGCCGCTCCAGTTCTGGGAGTGGCTGATCGCGACGGTCAACGCGACGGATCCCGACGTCATCTTCCTCGCCGAGGCCTTCACCCGGCCCGCCGTGATGCGCGCGCTCGCCGCCGTGGGCTTCCAGCAGAGCTACAGCTACTTCACCTGGCGCAACACCAAATCCGAGCTGGAGGAGTTCCTCACCTCCATCTCCCACGAGACGGCCGACTACATGCGTCCGAACCTCTTCGTGAACACCCACGACATCCTCACCGAGTACCTCCAGTTCGGCGGACGCGCGGCGTATCGCATCCGCGCCTGCATCGCCGCGACGGCAGGGCCCGTGTACGGGGTCTACGCGGGGTACGAGCTCGTCGAGAACGTGGCTCGCCCGGGTTCCGAGGAGAACATCGACAACGAGAAGTACGAGTACAAGTTCCGCGACTGGGCGGGAGCCGAGGAACGCGGGGAGTCGCTGGCCCCGCTGCTCCGGCGGCTCAACGAGATCCGTGCGGCGCATCCCGCGCTGCGCCAGCTCCGCAACCTCGAGCTGCACTGGAGCGACGACGACGCCATCCTCGTGTTCAGCAAGCATCTCGACGCCGCCTTCACCGGTACCGGGAGACCGGACACCCTCATCGTCGTCGCGAACGTCGACCCGCACTCGGTGCGCGAGACCACCGTCCACCTCGACACCACGCGCTGGGGAGTCCCCCTGGGCGAGACCTTCGAGGTGGAGGATCTCCTGACCGGCGCCGTCTGGACCTGGAGCGATCACAACTACGTCCGGCTCGACGCCTTCGCCGAGCCCGTCCACATCCTGAAGGTGAGGGAGCGCGCATGAGCCGCATCGAGGACACCCCGAACGCCGAGTGGGAGGCCGTCGCGGCCGGTCAGCATCACGACCCGCATTCCCTGCTCGGCGCGCACCCCGCCAAGGATGCCGCCGACCGTACCGTCACCGCCATCCGCGTCCGCCGACCGCTCGCCGAGAGCGTCGAGGCCGTGTTCAGCGATGGAAGCCGACTCGCCCTGTCCCACGTCGCGCACGGCCTCTGGGAGGGCACGCACCCCGGGCCACCGCTCCCCTACCGCATCGCGACGCGCTACCGCGGCGAGGAGGAGATCGTCTCCGGCGACCCGTACCGGCATGCACCGACACTGGGCGAACTCGACCTGCACCTCATCGCCGAGGGGCGGCACGAGCGTCTGTGGGAGGCGCTGGGGGCGCATCCCCGTACGCAGGGCGACGAACAGGGCGTGTCCTTCGCGGTCTGGGCCCCCGATGCCTCGGCCGTCCGGGTCGTGGGCGATCACAACGGCTGGAACGGCGAGAGCCACGCCATGCGCTCGCTCGGCGCCAGCGGCGTCTGGGAGATCTTCATCCCCGACCTGCCCGTCGGCACCCGCTACAAGTACCAGATCCGCACCCGGAGCGGCGCCTGGATCCTCAAGGCCGACCCGATGGCGCTGGCGGCGCAGGTGCCGCCGGAGACCGCGTCGGTCGTCACCGCCTCGTCCTACGCCTGGCAGGACGGCGCGTGGATGACCCGTCGCGCCGCCACCCATGCCGTCGCGCAGCCGCTGTCGGTGTACGAGGTGCACGTCGGCTCCTGGCGCGAGGGGCTGGGCTACCGCGAGATGGCCGATCCGCTGATCGCACACGTGCAGGAGACGGGGTTCACCCACGTCGAGTTCATGCCGCTGGCCGAGCATCCGTTCGGCGGCTCGTGGGGCTACCAGGTCAGTGGATACTACGCACCGACGAGCCGGTACGGCTCCCCCGACGACCTGCGCTACCTCATCGACCGCCTGCACCAGGCCGGCATCGGCGTCATCATGGACTGGGTCCCCGGGCACTTCCCCAAGGACGCCTTCGCGCTGGCCCGCTTCGACGGCCAGCCCCTGTACGAGCACCCCGATCCCCGCCGCGGCGAGCATCAGGACTGGGGCACACTCATCTTCGACTACGGCCGGCCCGAGGTACGCGGCTTCCTCGTCGCCAACGCCCTCTACTGGCTGGACGAGTTCCACGTCGACGGCCTGCGGGTCGACGCCGTGGCGTCGATGCTCTACCTCGACTACTCGCGCCGGGAGGGCGAGTGGGAGCCGAACATCCACGGCGGACGCGAGAACCTCGAGGCGATCCGCTTCCTCCAGGAGGTCAACGCCACCGCCTACCGGCTCCACCCCGGCATCCTGATGATCGCCGAGGAGTCCACGAGCTTCCCCGGCGTCACGGCACCGACGGATCACGCCGGCCTCGGGTTCGGTTTCAAGTGGAACATGGGCTGGATGAACGACTCGCTCCAGTACATCGGACGCGATCCGATGTACCGCGCGCACCACGAGGGCGAGATGACGTTCTCGTTCGTGTACGCGTTCGGCGAGAACTACGTCCTGCCCATCAGCCACGACGAGGTGGTGCACGGCAAGGGCAGCCTGTTGTCCAAGATGCCGGGCGACCACTGGCACAAGCTTGCGAACGTCCGTGCCTACCTCGCCTACATGTGGGGGCATCCCGGGAAGAAGCTGCTGTTCATGGGACAGGAGTTCGGTCAGCTCGCGGAGTGGTCGGAGGGTCGGGAGCTGGACTGGTGGCTCCGTGACCAGCCCTCCCACGCCCAGCTGCAGGACTTCGTCGCCGCGATGAACGGGGTGTACCGGTCGCAGGCCCCCCTCTGGGAGCGCGACAACGACGGCTCCGGGTTCACCCGCCTCGGCGCCCCGAGTTGGGACCCGTCGGTCATCGCCTTCGAACGACGGGACGCGCACGGCGGGCGCCTCGTCGTCGTCAGCAACTTCGCCGGAGTGGAACGCACCGGCTACCGTCTCGGGCTGCCCAGAGAGGGCGTGTGGCAGGAGATCCTGAACTCCGATGCCGTCGCCTACGGCGGACGGGGGTCGGGCAACCTCGGGATGGTGATCGCCGAGCCCGCGGACGCCGGCGCCCCCACGGCGTCGATCACGCTGCCCGCGCTGTCGACGCTCTGGCTCCGCCACCAGCCCGAGCCGCACGTGCCGACGGTGAACAACGGCTGACGGACGGCCGGCGACGATCGGTCTGCGCGGAGGAACAATCCCCGCGCAGGCCGATCAGAAGAGCAGCGAGGAGAGTCGGTTCCGAGCCGCGATCACGCGCGGGTCGCTGGCGCCGATGAGGCCGAAGAGCTCGATGAGACGCTCCCGGACGGGAGTGCGCTGGTCGGACGGCAGCTGAGCGAACAGGTCGAGGAGCCGGCCGAAGGCGTCGTCGACATGTCCACCGGCGAGGTCGAGGTCCGCGACGTCGAACTGGGCCTGCACGTCCAGCGGAGCCGCTGCGGCCGCGGCTCGGGCGGTCTGGAGGTCGAGTCCCTGCACACGGTCGAGCAGGCGGACCTGGCCCAGGCCGGCGATGGCGTCCTCGTCGCGCGGGTTCTCCGCGAGTGCCTTCTCATAGGCGGTGATGGCCGCACGGTAGTCGCCGCGCTCGATGGCGGCGAACGCCTCCGCGTGCAGCGGCGGCAGCTCGGGCTCGGCAGCGGCTTCGGCTTCCCCGGTCTCGGCGTCGCCGACGGGGAGCGTTCCCGAGACGCCGTTCTGCGCCGCCACCTGGAGCAGCTGCGCGAAGACCTCACGCACCTGCTGCTCCGGTACGGCGCCCGTGAACATCGGCACCGGCTGGCCGGCGATGAGGGCGACGACCATCGGGATGGACTGCGCGCGGAAGCTCTGCGCGAGCTGCGGGTTCGCATCCACGTCGACCTTCGCCAGGAGCACGCGGCCGCCGAGCTCCCGAGTGACCTTCTCGATGATCGGGCTCAGCTGCTTGCACGGCCCGCACCACTCGGCCCACAGGTCGACGACCACCGGGACGGTGCGCGACAGCTCCAGGACCTGACCGAAGTTCTCGTCGGTCGCGTCGACGACGACGTCAGCCACCGGTGCGGTCGCGGGCGCCGCTGCACCACCCGCCGGCGGGGACGGACGGTTGCGCAGGCTGGACAGATCGACGGCGCCACGCAGGGCCGCGGGAGACATCTCACTCACTTGATCACCTTCACGGACACGAGATCCTGACGGGACGCCAGGAGACGGATCGGTTCGCTCGACCCCTGGGACGGGACGGCGAAGAACAGCTGGAACTCATAGGTCGTCTGGGCGCCCTTCGCGGACTCGTTGGCCCCGGTGAGCGCCTTGGCCTCCTTGTTGTCACCGAAGCGGATGACGACATCGGAGGACGTGGGCGTGATGGTCTCGACATCGAGGACGGAGACGGCGACGATGGCGCCGCTGTCCAGCGTCGTCATCGAGACGGGCTCCGTCGTCGTCGGCTTCATGTCGAACGCGGCCTTGGAGGTCTTCGCAGCCCCGGCGTCGGCGAGTCCCTTCACCAGGCTCTGTCGGCTGTCCCTGATCGATGTCGCCAGGTTCAGCGCCAGATCGTCGAACTGCCCGTAGGAGGCGCTCTTCTCACCGTTGTCGACGACGTCGGCGAAAGCCGCGGCGACCTCGTTCGGCGGCACCGACAGGAAGGCCGAATCCGCCGGGACCAGCGAGGTCCCCAGCCAGCTGGCCGCCACCTCGGGGAACGCCGCGTCCGCCGACATCTCCGCCATGTTCGTGACCTTGTAGTTGGACCAGGGGTCCGCCTGCGTCATGGTCAGCACCACCGGCGGCACGGTGTCGTCGCCGGTGCTCTTCGAGAGCATGAGGACGGTGCGTGGCCAGCGGTCCGTCGCCTCGGGGAGGACCACCTCGACGTCGTCCGTCGGGATCGCGGCGGGCGCGGCCCGATCCGGGAGCTTCGCGCGCAGGGCGTAGTCGGTGGTCCTCGTCGTGAGAGGTGCGCCGTCGAGACGGGTGGCCGCGAGGTCCAGATCCTTCGCCTCATCGGCCTGCACCAGGGTCTCGGAGACCTCCCGGAGGATCCGCTCGGCCTGCGTCTCGGTGACCGCCGGCGGCTTCTGGTTCTCGGGGGCGATCACGGTCGGGGTCGGAGACGGCGATGCGGAGGGGGCCCCGAACTCCGGCCAGGACTCCGCCGTGCAGCCGGAGGCCAGCAGGGCGGTCAGGCCGAGGGCGGGGAGGGCGAGCAGGCGCCGACGACGCCTCGGGCGCTCAGCGCGCATCGTGCTCTTCCCGTCCTGCTCCTTCTCGTCGACGATCTCCGCGTCCTCCACGTCGTCCTTCCTCGCCGGTGTCGGCGCCTGCTCGCCGTCCGTGGCCTCCAGGGCCTCGCGCTCGGACGGCGGAAGGGCCGCCACGTCGATCGGCTGCGTCGTGGGAAGCGGCCCGGGCCCCTTCCGGCGCGGGCCGCGGCCACGGCGCTGGTGACGGATCGCGAGCACGTACAGGACCAGGCCCACGAGGAGCACCAACCCGCCTGCCGCCATGAGCGGGCCCGCCAGCGGCGTCCGCGTGTCCAGCGGCCAGGAGACCACGATGTCGTCCGGCGCGTCCTTGGTGCCGTCGTAGGCGATCAGCACGCTGGTCCCTTCCGGGAGCTGCATCTTGTCAGTGGCGAGGAAGTTCTCCTCGCTGAAGGAGTCGAGCCACAGATCGGAGCCGGCAGGGTTCCGGCCCGCGGGCGCGTCGGCGTCCTCCCCCGGCGCCGGGGTCGCGGTCGTCTCGGGCGCCGGCGTCTCGGTGGACCCCTCGTCGTCCGCTGCGGCGACATGCTCGACGACGAGCTCGTCCTCGTCCCCGACGGCCACGTGGTTGTACTCGGAGTCGGAGAGCCAGGCCTCCATGTCGGCCGTGCGCCCGTAGCTGGTGAAGATCTCCCCTTCGCCGCGGATGAGCAGCTTCTGCGCGCCGGCGTTGATCCGCAGGACGTCGCCGTCCAGGAGAACGAAGGGCGCGGGCTCCTCGATGTCGACGCGAGCCTCCTCGGACGAAGGGCCGACGAAGATGGTGCGTTGGGCGATCCCCGCACCGATCAGCACGGCAGCCAGCACGAAGGCCACCACGGCCCATACGAAACGCACGAATAGTCTCCTCACGCATCGCGGCTTCCCGCCCACGACGCCACACTCGACATTTCAGACTAGCGAACCCACCTGTGTGTTGACCACGAGGGCCCTCCCTCGTCCGTCGCCCGGCACGTCGGCGGCGCGTCGAGCCGCGGCATGGGTAGCCTTGCTGCAGCCGTACCGAGGAGTCTGCATGAAGATCCACAACCCGTTCCGCACCGCCCTCGTGGCGACACTCGGCGTGGGGCTCGGGATCGTCCTGATCAGCAGCGTCCAGACGCTGTCGACCGTGCTGCTCTACATCGGCACCGCCCTCTTCCTCAGCCTCGGCCTCGACCCTCTCGTCACGTTCCTCGAGCGTCGACGCCTGCCCCGCTGGCTCGCGGTCCTCGTGACGATCGTCGCCGTGCTGGCCGTCTTCGTCGGGATCATCCTCATCGTGCTGCCCGTGCTGGTCGACCAGATCTCGCAGCTCATCGCCCAGATCACGGCGATCGTGCAACGGGGAACCGCGATCGAGGATCTGAGGAGCTGGATCCAGGAGACGTTCCCGAACCTCCTCGTCGACGACGTCTTCGCGTATGTGGAGGACTGGCTGACGACCAATCTCGCGGAGATCGGCGGGTCTATCGGTCAGGGCGTGCTGATCGCCAGCGGCGCCGTGCTCAGCGGCGTGTTCGGCGCCTTCATCGTCCTCATCCTGACCATCTATCTCACGGCCTCGACACCCTCGCTCAAGCGCGCGGTGTACCAGCTGGTCCCGGCGTCCAAGCGGGATCGCTTCATCGATCTCTCCGAGCAGATCACCGACTCGGTCGGCTACTACGTCATGGGCCAGGTCAGCCAGGGCGTCATCAACGGCGTCCTCAGCGCGATCTACCTGACGATCATCGACGCGCCGTTCCCCGCCGTTCTCGCGGTCGTCGCGTTCTTCTTCTCGCTCATCCCGCTGGTGGGCACCCTGACCGGCTCGACGATCATCGTCCTCGTCTGCCTCATCCCGGGCCTCGGCTCCCCCGGCACGGCTCTCGCGGCGGCGATCTACTACCTGATCTACATGCAGATCGAGGCGTACGTGATCTCGCCGCGCATCATGAGCCGCGCCGTCTCCGTGCCCGGCGCCGTCGTCGTGGTGGCAGCCCTCGCGGGAGGAAGCCTGCTGGGCCTGCTCGGGGCGCTCATCGCGATCCCCGTGGCGGCCAGCATCCTGATCCTCTACCGGCAGGTGCTCATCCCGCGCATGAACGAGCGGTGACCGGGGCGGGCCTCGCCGTCAGTCCGCTGCCGGCCAGTGGGTCGGCAGCGGCAGCGCCGACGGATTGACGGCGGCGACGATCTCGGTGAGCACCCGGCGCGTCTGCGTCTCCCCCACCCACAGGTGCTTGCCCCCTTCGACGGCGATCAGCTGCGCCTGCGGGATCGTCGCGAAGCGCTCCCGCGCTTCCGCCGGGCGCAGGTAGTCGTCGAACTCGGGCACGAGGATGACCACGCGGTGGCCGGTCTCCCCCCAGGCGGCGACCTCCTCCGCCGTCGCGCGGTGCAGCGGCGGCGAGAGGAGGATGATGCCCTCGATGTCGTGGTCGGCACCGTACTTGAGGGCGAGTTCCGTCCCGAACGACCACCCGACGAGCCAGGGGCGCGGCAGCGCGCGGTCGCGGACGACGTCCATGGCGGCCGCGACGTCGAACTGCTCTGCAGCGCCGCCGTCGAACGTCCCCTCACTGGTGCCGCGCGGCGAGGTGGTACCACGGGTGTTGAACCGCAGCACCGCGAGATCGGCCAGGGCGGGAAGACGCGCGGACGCCTTGCGGATGATGTGCGAATCCATGAAGCCACCGGCGGTCGGCAACGGGTGCAGCGTGACCAGCGTCGCCACCGGGGCTGCGGCTTCCGGCGTCGCGAGCTCGCCGACGAGCGTCAGGCCGTCCGCGGTGTGCAGCTCGATGTCCTCGCGGCGCGCCGGGAGCTCCAGCGGTCCCCGGATCTCCATGGTCATGCGATCCTCCAACAGTGGTTGTGCCAGTGTCTGCGGTCAGCCAGGGCTGCGGCATCGCCGAGCACGCCGTCGGCGCGCCAGGCCACGAGATGGGCGGTACCCGGTTCGACGGATCGTCCGCAGCCCGGGCAGATGTACGCCTTCTGCGCCTGGAGCGCGGAGACGGGCTGCACCGTCCACTCCACGCCTCGGCGGACCTCGGTGCGCTTCCAGCCGGCGAGGAGACGGTCGAACGAGTCCTCGCCCTCAGGGCGCGCGGAAGGACGTCGGCGTGAGCGGGGCATGGTGCCGGCTCACCACCAGTGGTTGGTGACCCAGAAGTTGTACGCGCCGGCCCAGCTGCCGTAGCGACCCGTGGCGTATCCGGTCGCCCAGCGGAGGTTGTCGACCGGGTTGTAGCCGTTCCCCGGCACCTTGCTGCAGGGCAGGGCCTGGACGAGGCCGCAGGCACCGGAGGAGGAGTTCGTCGCGTTGGGGTTCCAGCCGCTCTCCCGCGAGACGATGTAGTCGACGTACTGCCAGTCGCCCTGCGCGATCCCGGCGGCTGCCATCCACTCCGCGGGTGCGCCTCCGCCGCTGTACGGCGGGAGTCCGCCGCCCCCGGACGACCCGCCCTGCGAGCCCTCGGACGACGACGAGGAGGTGGTCACCGGGGCCGGCTTCGGCTTGGGCTTCGGCTTGGGTTTGACGTAGACGTCGAAGGAGCCGCGCTCGACGGGAGTGATCGCCGCGCCCTCCACCGTGACCGTGAGGTTCTGGGTGTCCGCCAGGGCCACCGCATACACGGAGTCCGGGGCCTCCGTGGCGACGGGCTGAGCGAGCGCGACGCCGGTGGGCGCGACCATCGCGGCCGCGAATGCGACGACCGCGAGCGAGCTGAAGACGCCCACGACACCGCGGCGGCGCGACCAGCGGCGCGTGCCGCGGGAGGCTGATGCAGCCGTGGCTGCGGGTACCAGCACGGCGTCGCTTCGTTCGGGAATCATGTCGTTTCGGGAGTTCACGATGGAGGACAGTTTACGCATACCTGCCTGAAGAGGCCATCAGACGGCTCAGCGGACCGCCAGGATCACGTCGATGGTGGCGTCCAGGAGCGCGTCGACCTGCTCCTCGCGGTAGCCGCCACGCTGCATGCGGAACGCTGCGGACCGCAGCTGCTCAGCGGACAGCGCGTCGCCGTCCCGCAGGTAGCGGACGATCCGGGAGGTGACGTGGTCGACCTCGTCGACGCGGTACCCGAACGTGAGGAAGCCGGTACGGGCGAACCGGTGGCGACGCGGACGCGCCAGATGGTCCAGGATGACCTGCGCGTCGGCTCTGGCCTGCTCCACCCAGGCGCCCGCTCCGAGAGACCGCACGGCGCGTTCCCGCTCTCGGGCGGCGAAAGCGTCCTCGACCCGTCCGAGGGCCGCGTCGACGTCAGCCACCACGTACCCCTCCTTGACGAGGGGGAAGGAGACGGTGCGGACGTCATCGGCCGTGAGATCGTCCGCGCCGCTCTCGAACGCCCGCCGTGCCGAGGCGAGGAATCCGTCCACCGCGGCACGGTGGTACCCCTTCGTGCGTCCGGTCGTGAGCGCGAAGGCCGGCGTGGCCGCGCGTTGCGTGGCGACCTCGCGACGGTCGTCGTTCATCACAGCACCACTGTCGTTCATCACAGCACCAACCAGGGAGAGAGGAGGAAGTACAGGCAGAGGGCCGGGACGGTCGACGGCAGGATGCTGTCCAGCCGATCGAGGAGCCCACCGTGCCCGGGGAGCCAGGAGCTCATGTCCTTGATCCCGAGATCCCGCTTCAGCATCGACTCGCCGAGGTCTCCGAGCGTGGCGGACAGCAGGATCGCGGCCCCGAAGATCACACCGCCCCACCAGGGCAGGTCGAGCAGGAACATCGCCAGGAGGACGCCCGCCGCGAGCGACGCCACCACCGCACCGCCGAAGCCCTCCCAGGTCTTCTTGGGGCTGATCCGCGGCGCCATCGGGTGTCGCCCGAACGCGAGCCCCGCGGCGTAAGCGCCGGTGTCGGCCGCCACGGCGATCGCGATGAAGCTGAGCACCCACCACTGGCCACCCTCCTGCTCGAGCAGGATGAGGGCCACACCCGCGAGGAATGGCACGTACACCTGCACGAACCCGCCGATCACGGCGTCGGTGAGCACATCGCCGTACGTGCGCCCATCCTTCGCGACCATCTGGGCGAGCAGGCGCCAGACGATGACGAACGCCACGGAGACGAACAGCATGACCCAGCTCAGCCAGGGCTCCGCGAAGTACGCGGAGAGCACGAGGAAGGTCGCCGCTATCAACTGCGGGATCACGTCGACGCGACGCCCGGCGGCGCGCAGCGCGCGCGAGAGCTCGTAGACGCCGAGGAGCGCCGCGGCCAACGCGAACGGGACGAACAGCGCCTTGATGAAGAGCAGCGAGCCGAGGAGCGCCGCACCGAAGGCGAGGCCGATCAGGATCGCGAGGACGAGGTCACGTCCGGTGCGCTGCTTGATGCGTTCGTTCGCCTGGTCGAGCTGATCCCGCGCATGCGACACGTGCGTGCCGAACTCGTCCCGCGCCTGGCGCCACTGCTCGCGGATCGCATTGTGATCCGCGGTGTCCAGCCGGTCGGCGGTCACCGGCGCTGCACCCGGCGTCGCCGGAAGCGGCGGTCGCGGGGGCACGCGGTCGGCGTCGAAGGCCGGGAAGGCCGCGTCGCCGAGCGGCACGCCGCCGTCGGGGCCGACCTCCGGCCGCGCCACCGGAGCGCCCTCGTCGGTGCCTCGCGATTCGTCGGACATGCGGACTACACCTCGAGGAGTTCTGCCTCTTTGCGCTTCAGCGCGTCGTCGATGAGGTCGACGTGCTGACGGGTCAGCGCGTCGAGTTCCTTCTCACCACGGGAGATCTCGTCCTCGCCGAGCTCGCTCTTCAGGCCGTCGAGCTCGTCCTTCGCCTTCCGGCGGATGCCGCGGACGTGGACCTTGGCGTCCTCCGCCTTCGACTTCACGAGCTTGACGTACTCCTTACGGCGCTCCGCCGTGAGCTCGGGCATCGTGACGCGCACGAGGTTGCCGTCGTTCGTCGGGTTCGCGCCGAGGTTCGGCATGTCGCGGATGGCCTGCTCGATCGCCTTCAGCGCCGACTTGTCGTACGGCGTGATGATGAGCGTGCGCGCCTCCTGGTTCGCGAGCGACGCGAGCTGAGCGAGCGGCGTCGGCGTGCCGTAGTAGTCGACCAGCACCTTCTGGAAGAGCTGCGGGTTCGCACGACCCGTGCGCACCGTGGAGAAGTCCTCCTTGGCAGCCTCGACGGCCCGGGACATGCGGGTGGTGGTTTCAGCGAGGACGTCCGCGATCACGGTGGCTCCTATCGTCGGGGTGTTCTGGAAATTCTATCGGGAGCGGGCCCCCGTCCCGTGCAGGCGCTCAGGCGGTGACGAGCGTGCCGATGGGCTCGCCCAGGAGAGCGCGGGTGACGTTGCCCGCCGGCTCCATGCCGAAGACGCGCATGTCCATGTTGTTGTCCATGCACAGGCTGAACGCCGTCGAGTCGACGACCTTGAGGCCCTGCTGGAGCGCATCGCGGTAGGTCACGCGCTCGATGCGCTCGGCGTCGGCGTGCTTGTTCGGGTCGGCGGTGTAGATCGCGTCGACGCCGTTCTTGGCGACGAGGACCTCCTGCGCACCGATCTCCAGTGCGCGCTGCGCGGCGACCGTGTCGGTGGAGAAGTACGGCAGGCCCGCACCGGCACCGAAGATGACCACGCGGCCCTTCTCCATGTGCCGCTCCGCGCGACGCGGGATGTAGGGCTCGGCGACCTGGGTCATCGAGATCGCCGACTGCACGCGCGTCGCCGCGCCCGCCTGCTCCAGGAAGTCCTGCAGCGCGAGCGCGTTCATCACGGTGCCGAGCATGCCCATGTAGTCGGCCCGCCCCCGGTCCATGCCCCGCTGGCTGAGTTCGGCCCCGCGGAAGAAGTTGCCGCCGCCGACGACGACCGCCACCTCGACCCGGTCGACCGCAGCGGCGATCTCGCGCGCCATCTGGCTGACCACGTCGGGGTTGACGCCGAGCTGCCCGGCGCCGAACGCCTCTCCGGAGAGCTTGAGGAGGACGCGACGGCGTCCGGTGCGTTCAGTCATGGGGGATGTCCTCTCGTCCCGATTCAAGATAGTGCCTGGTGGGCATGAAGAAGGGGTTCGGATCGAGCGATCCGAACCCCTTCGACAGTGCTACGCGCCGACCTTGAAGCGCGCGAAGTCCGTCACGGTGATACCGGCGTCCTTCGCCACCTGGGCGACGGAGAGCTTGTTGTCCTTCGCGTAGTCCTGCTCGAGCAGGGCGACCTGCTTGATGAACGCGGAGACACGGCCCTCGACGATCTTCGGCAGAGCGGCCTCGGGCTTGCCCTCGTTGCGGGAGATCTCGGTGACGATCTCGCGCTCCTTCTCGACCGCATCCGCCGGCACGTCCTCGCGGGACAGGTACGACGGGTTGGCGAACGAGATGTGCTGGGCGATGCTGCGCGCAGTCTCGGCGTCGTCACCCGTGTAGGCGACGACGACACCGATCTGCGGCGGCAGGTCCTTGCTCGTGCGGTGCAGGTAGACCTCGACGCTGTCACCGGTGACGGTGCGCACGCGACGGAGCTCGACCTTCTCGCCGATGATGGCGGCCTCTTCCGAGATGAGCTGCTCGACGGTCTTGTCGCCCGCCGGAGCGGCCAGAGCGGCCTCGACCGAGTCGGCCTTCACGGCGGCGACGGCGTCGGCGACCTTGTCGGCCAGCGCGATGAAGCGCTCGTTCTTCGCGACGAAGTCGGTCTCGCAGGCGAGCTCGACGAGCGTCACGGCGCCGTCCTGCTCGCGAGCGACGACGAGGCCCTCGCTGGTCGAACGGTCGGCGCGCTTGGCGTTGCCCTTCGCACCCTTCAGGCGCAGGATCTCGGTGGCCTTCTCGACGTCGCCGTCGGCCTCCTCGAGTGCCTTCTTGGTGTCGACCATTCCCGTGCCGAGCTGCTCACGCAGCGCCTTGAGGTCGGCGATGGTGAAGTTGGCCATGTGTGGTGGCTCCTTGCTTCGTTGTGTGGGTGTACGAGGGATTACTTGGCGTCTGCGGCCTCGGCGGCGGCGACCTCGGCGGTCTCCTCACCGGAAGCGGCGGCGATCGCCTCGTCGTGCGCCTCGGCACCGGCCTCGTCGGCGGCGGTGGCGTCGGCGGCAGGGGTCTCGACGACAGCGGCCTCGTCGTCGGCGGTAACGACCTCGGCGGCGTCAGCGGACTCCTGGACGGGAGCCTCGAGGAGCTCCTTCTCCCACTCGGCCAGCGGCTCGGCGTCGCCCGACTCCGGGTTGTGCTTCTGCTGCAGGCCCTCGGCGGCGGCGTCGGCGATGATGCGCGTCAGCAGCGACACCGAACGGATGGCGTCGTCGTTGCCGGGGATCGGGTACTGGAAGTCGTCCGGGTCGGCGTTGGTGTCGAGGATGCCGATCACCGGGATGCCGAGCTTCTTGGCCTCGTCGATGGCGAGGTGCTCACGCTTGGCGTCGACCACCCAGAGGGCGGACGGCGTCTTGGTGAGGTTGCGGATACCGCCGAGCGACTTGTGGAGCTTGTCCAGCTCGCGCTTCTTGAGCAGCAGCTCCTTCTTCGTGAAGCCGGAGGCGGAGGGGTTCTCGTAGTCGAGCTCCTCGAGCTCCTTCATGCGGGCGAGACGCTTCGCGATGGTGGAGAAGTTGGTGAGGAGGCCGCCGAGCCAGCGCTGGTTCACGTAGGGCTGGCCGACGCGCGTGGCCTGCTCCGCGAGGATCTCCTGCGCCTGCTTCTTGGTGCCGACGAAGAGGATCGTGCCGCCGTGCGCCACGGTCTCCTTGACGAAGTCGTACGCCTTGTCGATGTAGCCGAGCGACTGCTGGAGGTCGATGATGTGGATGCCGCTGCGCTCGGTGAGGATGAAGCGCTTCACCTTCGGGTTCCACCGACGGGTCTGGTGTCCGAAGTGCACGCCGCTGTCGAGCAGCTGGCGGATGGTGACCACAGCCATGGTCGTCTCCTGATTCTGGCGCGGAGCGCCGTTGAGGTTGTCATGCCGACCGGACGGTCGGACATCCTGGTGCCCGGCTCACGCCCACCCGTTCGGAGAACGGGACCTGCGGGAGTGGATGCCACGACGGAGTCGCTCTGGGCACGCGTAGTCACCCCGAGATCGAGGTGCTCGTCCAGCATACAGGATCATGCGCCGCCGGCTCGTCCTGCACAGGAGCGCAATCCTCGCCCTTCTCCCCCGCTACAGGGTTCTTCCCCCGGGCGTCCGGTCCGCGCGATCGCCCCCGGCGCACACTCACCGCATGACTTCTCCCTCCGGTTCCCCTCACCTTGTCCGTTCACACTCGTCTCGTGCCGCTCGCGTCGCGATCACGGCGGCGCTCGCCTGTCTCGTGCTTCTGGGCGGCGGCGGCGCCCCACTCGCCGCCCCTGCGTCCGTACACACGGCGACGGCATCCCGCTCCGGCCCGTCCCCGGCCGACAGTTCCGCCTCGGAGGGTGCATGGCGATGGCCCGTCGACGGTGGCCGCCATGTGAGCGCCGCGTATCGCGCACCGGCGCACGCCTAC
Source organism: Microbacterium sp. C-MGS6 (assembly GCF_058140415.1). NCBI lineage: Bacteria > Bacillati > Actinomycetota > Actinomycetes > Micrococcales > Microbacteriaceae > Microbacterium > Microbacterium sp. C-MGS6. The sequence continues at coordinate 1,669,183 of NZ_CM176934.1, read as the reverse complement.
GGTCCCGGACACCGGGGCATGGACGTCACCGCCGCCGTCGGTACCGCTGTCGGCGCTCCGGCGGACGGAGTGGTCGCATTCCAGGGCGTGGTCGTCGATCGTCCCGTGCTGACCATCCGACACACAGATGGCCTGGTGAGCTCGTTCGAGCCGCTGGAGTCTTCGCTCCGGGCGGGCGACACGGTCAGCCGGGGTCAGGAGATCGGTCGGGTCTCCACAGGTGGGCACACGGCTCCTGGCGCGCTGCATGTCGGTGTGCGGCGCGATGGGGAGTACATCAACCCGATGCTGCTGTTCGGCGCCGTCCTGCGGGCCCGTCTCCTGCCCTGCTGCGGGACCTGATCTCCGACCGAGCGGGCAGCCGCTCAGGCGCGAGGATGCGCCAGCCGGTACGTCGCCGTCAGCCGCTCCGCCGAGACATGCGTATAGATCTGCGTCGTGCCGAGGCTCGCGTGCCCCAGGATCTCCTGCACGGCGCGCAGGTCGGCGCCGCCGTCGAGCAGATGCGTCGCTGCCGTGTGGCGGAGGGCGTGCGGCCCGACGGTCTCCGCGCCGACGACGGGTGCGAGCGCACGGGCGACCACCTCGTAGACCGTCCGCGGTCCCAGCCGGGCGCCGCGGCTTCCGAGGAAGACGGCAGGCGAGGCACCCGCGGCCCTGCTGAGGAGCGCCGGGCGAGCGCGGCGCAGGTACGCACCGAGTGCATCCCTGGCCGGGGCACCGAATGGCACGACGCGCTCCTTGTCGCCCTTGCCCCGCACAAGAGCCGTCCCGCGGTCGAGATCGAGGTCGTCGATGTCGAGACCGCAGAGCTCGGAGACGCGGACCGCGGAGCCGTAGAGAAGCTCCAGGACGGCGTGGTCACGGAGGGCGACGGGCTCGCCCGAGGATGCGGCCTGCCGATGGCGTTCCAACAGCTCGGACATCGCGTCCTTCGATGCCACGGTCGGCAGCGTCTTGGCCCGTTTCGGCGCCACGAGCCGAAGACTCGGGTCGATGGGGATGATGTCCTGCTCGCGCGCCCAGCCGAAGAACGCTCGCGCGGTGGCCGCACGTCGGGCCAGGGTCGCTCGCGCGTCGCCGCGCTGGGTCGCCTGCCACAGCCATTCACGCAGCATCTCCAGGTCGATCCGGTCCACCGGACCGCCCGCCACGCTCGCCCCGAGGTCCCGCAGGTCGGAGCGATACGCCTTCACGGTCGCGGGCGACAGCCGGCGCACCTTCTCCAGGTGGTCGGCGAACGCCTCGACAGCGACCGCGAAGTCCATACCTCCACCCTGGCCCGCCCCCGCCCCCCGAGCCGCGCGCCCCGCCGCGAGCCGTCCTATGACGTCCGTGCCGCGCCGATCCCGCGCCAGCCGTCCCCGTCCCGCCGCGCAAGGCCGTCGAGATCGAGGAGGCCGAGCAGTGCCCTGGTCCGCTCGACGGTGAGATCCGCGCGCTGCGCGAGCTCCGCCTCCGTCCGAGCGGTCCGGGTGCTCAGGGCACGGAGCAGCAGGACCCGCCCCTCCTCCGTGGCATCGTGTGCGTGCGGCGACCGCGCGTCGATCGGGAGCATCTCGGCCACCTCCGCCGCGGAGGTGACGCACACCGCGTCGTACTCGCGGAGCAACCGATGACAGCCGGCCGACGAGGCGGAGGTGACGGGACCGGGCACCGCGCCGAGTGGCCTGCCGAGCGTTGCCGCGTGCCCCGCCGTGTTGAGGGAGCCACTGCGCCACCCGGCCTCGACGACCACCGTCGCCTGCCCCAGTGCCGCGATCAGTCGGTTGCGGGCGAGGAAGCGCCACCGGGTCGGCGCCGTCCCGCAGGGCACCTCGCTGACCACGACCCCGTCGACAGCAATCCGCGTGAGAAGGTTGCGGTGCCCGGCGGGGTACGGGCGGTCCACGCCTCCGGCGAGAACCGCGATCGTCCCCCCACCGACAGTCAACGCGGCGCGGTGGGCTGCCCCGTCGATGCCGTACGCGCCGCCCGACACGACAGCCGTCCCCGCGGCGGCCAGATCGCCGGAGAGGTCGGCGGCGACGCGCTCCCCGTAGGCGGTGGCCGCCCTGGCGCCCACGATGGCGACGCGTGCCGCGCTGGTCAGGAGCTCCGGGCGCCCGCGCGCCCACAGCACCACCGGACCCTCCGTATCCAGATCGTCGACGGCGAGCGGCCAGTCGGGATCTCCCGGAAGGAGCAGATGGGCGCCCGTCGTCTGCGCCCGCCGGAGGGCATCGATCACAGCCGCCGGATCGGCACGCTGTCGCCACCGCGCCCGCGCCTCGTCGAGCGCCCGTCGTGCGCCCGCGGCGCGGACCATCGGCCATGACCGTCCCCGCGCGTCGAGAGCGAAACGCATGCCGTCGACAGGTCCGAACTCGCGCACGAGGGTCGCGGCGACGGCGTCCCCGGGATCGGCGATGACGGACCAGGCGACACGTGCGAGCGCCTCCGCCACGTCGTCGGTGCCGCGCAGTCTCCGAGCGGCGTCGAGCGCATCCTGCTGGGAGACGAGTTCGTCGATCACCGCGCCACCCCCGTCCGCAGAAGGAGCGCGCGGCCGATCTCGTCCGTTCCGGGGAGGTCGTGTCCGGCGAGGTCGGCCATGGTCCAGGCCACCCGGAGGACGCGGTCGTATCCGCGGAGCGTCAACGCCCCTCGTTCCAGTGCCCGATCGAGACCGGCCCGCGCGTCTGGCGGGAGGCGGAATCCGCCGTGCCGGAGCAGGGTCCCGGGAACCTCCGCATTGCGTCGCCAGGGCGTGCCACGCCATCGCCGCTCCGCTCGAGCGCGCGCCTCGCCGACGCGGCGCCGGGCCTCGACGGTGGTCACCCCGGAGCGCTCCCCCGCGAGCGAGCGTGAGGCGGCGACGCGCGAGACCGGCAGATCGATGTCGAGACGATCGCGTAATGGCCCGGAGAGGCGAGTCGCGTAGCGTCGCAGCGCCTGCGGTGGGCAGATGCAGTCGCCGTCACGCACCCCCCGGTTCCCGCACGGACACGGGTTCATCGCCAGGAGCAGCTGGAACCGCGCCGGGAACCGCACGACGAAGCCGGATCGATGCACGTCGACGAAGCCGGTCTCGAGTGGCTGACGGAGCGCGTCCAAGGCCACCCGGGGGAACTCGGCCGCTTCGTCGAGGAAGAGCACGCCCCGATGAGCCCGTGCGACCGCGCCGGGGCGCGCCGTCCGCGACCCGCCGCCGACCATCGCCGCCACCGAGGCGCTGTGGTGCGGAGCGACCAGCGGAGGCTGGTGGTCGAGCCCGGTCACGGCCTCGCCGCAGAGGGAGCGCACGGAAGCGACCTCGATGGCCTCCTGCTCCGTCAGCGGCGGCATGATCCCGGGCAGTCGCCCGGCGAGCATCGTCTTGCCTGCTCCCGGCGGACCGCTCAGGAGCATGTTGTGGCCGCCCGCGGCCGCGACGATGAGGGCCTCGACGGCTTCCTCCTGTCCGAGGACATCGCTGAGGTCCCGGTCGTCCGGTTCTCCCTCCGGCGGCTGCGGGCCGGGAACCGGCTCGACATCCGGCACCTCCACCTCGGCCCCGTGCCAGACTGCCACCTCGGCGAGCGACGCGGCGGCGCGCACCTCGACGCCGGCGACGAGACCGGCTTCCGTCGCGTTGCCGTGCGGCACGATCACGCGCTCGAAGCCGGCGCGTGCAGCGGCGAAGACCGCGGGAAGCACACCGGGGACGGGCCGCAGACGGCCATCCAGCCCGACCTCCCCCAGGTGCACCGTCTGCCGCACGGCACGACGAGCGAGCATGTCGCTCGCGGCGAGGGAGGCGACCGCGATCGCGAGGTCGAAGGCGGACCCGTGCTTGGGCAGACTCGCCGGCGAGAGGTTCACCGTCAGACGCCGCCGGGGCAGCGAGAGCCCGGAGTTCACGCAGGCGTTGTGCACGCGCTGCACCGCCTCGCCCAGAGACTTGTCGGGGAGGCCGATGATGCGGAACTCCGGCGTCTGCGGCGAGAGGTCGGCCTCGACCTCGACGACATGCCCCTCCGCCCCGGTGAGGGCCACCGACCACGTCCGAGCGGTGCTCACGCGATGTCCTCGAGGTGCTCGATGGACGCGGTCTCCGGAACCGCCCCCACGATGCCGACCGCCTCCACCCGCAGCACCCGTCCCCTTGCCAGATCCGGATGCGCAGCCCGCCACGCATAGGCGAGCTGCCACAGCCGCCGGCGCTTCCGGTCGTCGATGGCGTCGAACGGGTGCCCGAAGGACGCCGACCGCCGTGTCTTCACCTCGACCACGGACAGATGCCGACCGACGACGGCGACGATGTCCAGTTCGCCCTGCGGACACCGCCAGTTTCGATCGACGATGCGATACCCGCGCTTCGTCAGGTAGTCCGCTGCCTGCTGTTCCCCGGCTCGCCCGAGGTCGTCTTTCGCTGCCATCCCCACAGGATTCCCGGGGCCACCCCGTGACCCCCGCGGTCCGGAGCAGACAGCCCGGCCGCTGTGGAAACAACGGAGAACGTCACCGTTGTGCAGGAACGGCGGCTGGAGTCACTCTCCGTCGAGCGAGAGCTCCTGCGGCAGTTCGAACTCGCGGCGTTGCAGCTCCTCGACGTTCACGTCCTTGAACGTGAGCACCCGGACGGCCTTCACGAACCGGTCCGCACGGTAGATGTCCCACACCCACACATCGCTCATGGAGATCTCGAAGTAGAAGTCGTGCTCGGTGTCCCGGCGCACGACGTTGACCTCGTTGGCCAGGTAGAAGCGACGCTCGGTCTCCACGACGTACTGGAACTGAGAGACGACGTCGCGGTACTCGCGGAACAGCGCGAGCTCGAGCTCACGGTCGTAGTCGTCGAAGGCTTCCTCATCCATGATGAGTCCATCCTATGGTCGGCGGGCGCCGGTCGCGGCATCCCGGCCGCGACCGCTCAGAAGAGCGTCGGTGCGTCGGCGATCGCCCACGACGAACGGTGGAACGGTGAGAGGCCGAACGACCGGATTGCCTCCCGGTGCTCCGGACTCGCGTATCCCTTGTTGCGGTCCCACTGGTAATCGCGGTGATCCTCGTGGAGCTCGGCCATGTACCCGTCCCTGGCGACCTTCGCGATCACCGACGCCGCCGACACCGAGGCGCAGTCGCGGTCCGCTTTGACGACCGGCCGGACGTTCAAGGGCCCAGGATGCACGCGCGAGACGTAGTCGTGGTTGCCGTCGAGGAGGACCAGAGCGTTCTCGACCGTGGCACCCTGCGCCACCACCGCCAGCACGGCGCGGGAGGCGGCAAGGCCCAGCGCCCGCATGATCCCGACCTCGTCGACCTCCGCGGCGGTCGCCCAGCCGACGCCCGAGGCCTGCACCCACGCAGCCGCGCGGGCGGCGACGTCGGGGCGCCGGCGCTCGGGGACGAGCTTCGAGTCGCGCAGCCCCTCCGGCACGCGGCGACGAGCCCCCTTGGCGTCCATCACCGCCGCCCCGACGGCCACCGGCCCGGCCAGCGCCCCGCGACCGACCTCGTCGAGGGCGATGATCAGGTCGCACTCCCCCAGCAGCTTCCGCTCCAGGGTCAGTCGAGGCGCGATGACAGTCATTCGGGGTCCGGCACTCCGTTGAAGATCTCGTGGTGGCCGTCGATCGGTCCGAAGCGGTCGAGCGGCCAGGTCGTCAGGAACGCCTTGCCCACGATGTTGGACACCGGGACGAAACCGCCGCTGGGCAGCTCCTGGTGTGCACGGGCGTCGCGGGAGCGGTCCCGGTTGTCGCCGAGGAGCCACACGGAGTCCTCGGGCACGACGACGTCGAAAGGTTCGTTGGAGGCCGCGGTGTCGCCCTCGGGGAGGTTCAGGTAGCTCAGCTCATCGATCGGGGCACCGTTGATCGTGATCTGCCCCAGCGCGTTGCAGCACACCACATGGTCACCTTCGACGCCGATCACCCGCTTGACCAGATGGTCCTGGGTGTCGGTTGCCGAGATGCCGACAAATGTGAGCACCCAGTCGATGGCCTGGACCAGCGGCGGCTGTGCAGGTGTCTGCGGCATCGGGTCGAGCCAGCCGCCCGGATCCTTGAAGACGACGATGTCACCGCGCTCATAGCCGGTCCAGCGCGGGGTGAGCTCGTCGACGAGGATGCGGTCGTCGATCAGCAGCGTGCGCTCCATGGAGGCCGACGGGATGTAGAACGATCGGACCACGAACGTCTTGATGACGAACGACACCAGCGCGGCGATGACGACGATGACCAGCACGTCACGGAGGAAGACCAGGAACCCGCGCCGCCGTCGTGTCGGGCGTGCGGACGGAGAGTCAGTCATCTGGTTCCTTCTCGAAGAGTGCACCGTGAGCGCACGGCAGTAACAAGGTTCGCACACCGGGGACAGAACGAAAGCACCCCGGGACATCGTGTCCCGGGGTGCTGTGAAGAAGCTTCGCGTCAGTTGTTGACGCGCTTCTCCTTGATCTTCGCCTTCTTGCCGCGGAGCTCGCGCAGGTAGTAGAGCTTGGCGCGACGCACGTCACCGCGGGTGACGACCTCGATGTGGTCGATCACCGGGGAGTGCACGGGGAAAGTACGCTCGACGCCCACCTGGAAGCTGATCTTCCGGACGGTGAAGGTCTCGCGGACGCTGTCGCCCTGGCGGCCGATGACGACGCCCTGGAAGACCTGGATACGAGAACGGTTGCCCTCGGTGATGTTGACGTGCACCTTGACGGTGTCACCGGGGAAGAACTCGGGGATGTCGGAACGGAGCGAAGCCGCGTCGACGGCGTCGAGGATCTGCATGATCGTCTCTCTCTGCACTCGCCTCAGGTCGGATGCACGGATTAGGAAGGAACAAGAATGGGAGTGTGCCGAACGGCGCTGACGCGTCCGCGGGCTCCCCTGGGGCAGAGCCGGTCACGGCACAAAGAACCATTCTGCCACGGATGGCAGGCCCCACCAAAACGAGCGCTCAGGGCCGGTCGTCGGTCTCCCGCACCACGATCACCTCGTGCACGCTGGTCTGCGTCGTCTCCGCGCGGGGCGCGGTCATCGTCGACCAGGAGATGGTCTCGCGAATCCGCGCTCCACTCCCCCGTGCTTCGTTCCAGAGCTGCCACAGCTGCAGCCACACCAGTCCGATGCCCACCACGATGGCGGCGGCGAGGAGCCAACCGAAAGCGCCATCGATGAAGAAGCCGACCGCGATCGTCAGCGCGTGCCAGAGACCGAACCCGGCGACGTCCCACCACGACAGGGCGCGCTCGGCGCGGACAGACGGCCGGGAACGCGTCAGCAGCGTGAGCAGGAGCTGTCCCACGAAGACCGAGGGCATCGCGATGAGCAGCACCCAGAGGATCGACCACCCGCCCTGGAAGACGGCCCAGCCGATGAGCAGCCACAGCGGCAGGAGGAAGGCCGAGGGCAGCAGCCAGCGGAAGAAGGCCTGTCGGATCCACATGCTCCGATGCTACGGGGACGTCACGTCCGCGTCACAGGTGTTCGCTGAGAGCGGGAGGCGCCGGGTGTCCGCACGATCAGGGAGAATGGACGGGACGAGAGGACACTGATGATCGAGCTGCGCACCCCTGCCGAGATCGATGAGATGCGCGCGGCAGGCCGGTTCGTCGCCGAGACGCTGGCGACCCTGCGCGACGAGACGAAGGTCGGCACCAACCTCCTGGCGATCGACCGCCGGGCCCACGACATGATCCGCAAGGCGGGCGCCGAGTCCTGCTACATCGACTACCACCCGTCGTTCGGCGCGAGCCCGTTCGGCAAGGTCATCTGCACCTCGGTGAACGACGCGGTGCTGCACGGTCTCCCCCATGACTACGCACTCAAGGACGGCGACCTCGTCACCCTCGACTTCGCCGTCTCGGTCGACGGCTGGGTCGCGGATTCCGCGGTCTCCTTCGTCGTGGGCACGCCGCGGGATGAGGACCTGCGTCTCATCGACACCACCGAGCGCGCGCTGACCGCCGCGATCGAGACCTCGGTGGTCGGGCACCGCATCGGTGACATCTCCGCTGCCATCGCAGAGATCGCGCACGGCGAGGGGTACTCCATCAACACCGACTTCGGCGGGCATGGCGTGGGCCGCACGATGCACGGCGACCCCCACGTCGCGAACGACGGCCGCGCGGGCCGCGGGTTCCCGCTCCGCGCCGGCCTTGTGCTCGCGCTGGAGCCCTGGTTCCTCGCGACCACGGACGAGCTGGTCACCGACCCCGACGGGTGGACGCTGCGCAGCGCGGACGGGTCCCGAGGGGCGCACTCCGAGCACACCATCGCGATCACCGACGACGGGCCGATCATCCTGACGGATCGCTCGTTCCTCGGGGTGGACTGACCTCGGCCGCCGGGTCGGCGCGTTCCCAGGATGCGACCGGCCCCGGCACGACGGTGAACAGCGGGTGCGCCTTCGGGAGCGCCACATCCCCGTGCCGCTGAAGCACCTCAGGACTGCGCTCGGCGAGCTTCGCACGCAGGTGCTCCCATTCCCGCGCGAGCTGGCCCGCGGTGACCGGCATGGTCGGAACGGCAGGCTCCCGGCGCCGGATGCGCGTGCGGTCGAAACGGTAGCCGCGGGCGTCCGCCTCGTCGGCGACAGCGACGAGGTACGCGCCCACCGCGGCCAGCGGATCCGCTGCCTCCCGGAAGCGCTCGAGCTGCGGGTGTCGCTGATACCCCTTCGTGGCGTCGGCGAGCACCGCCTGCGCGAGCAGCGTCTCCCGCCAGCAGGCGACGAGACCCTGACGGTCGAGGTACTCAGGGTGCAGCGACCAGATCCTCATACGCGGCGGTAGCGGAACACATCGGTGAGATGGGGGAGGCCGAACTCCGCCTTCCCGCGCGTCTCGTCCGCGCCGTCCAGCACCGCCTCCAGGGCCGCCACCATCCCTGCACGCTCCGCGTCGTCCGCCACGAGGAGACTGCTCACCGTGCCCCAGCGTCGGAGGTAGACCTCGCGGCTGATCCGCTCCGTCCAGCGCACCTCCTCGTGGGTTTCCAGGACGAAGCCGGGGATGTCGGTCGCCGATGCGGAGGTGTCGTCGTCCGCGCCGACCGCGGGATGCGCCACCCGATGGCAGGCGAGATCCCACGCACAGGCGGGGTCGGCGCGATTCCAGAGCAGCCCGAGCGTCCCGTCGGCGACGAGTGCGCGGGCGATCTCGGCCGCCGCCGTATCCCGGTCGAACCAGTGGAACGCCTGCGCGACGCTGACGACATCGACGGAACCGTCCGGCACGGGGATGCTCTCCGCGGTCCCTGGCCGCGCCTCGACCGTCGGCAGCGTCCGGGCGAGGACGGCGAGCATCGGCGCGGAAGGCTCGACGGCGATCACCCGCGCCGCACGCTCGACGAGCAGGCTGGTGAACTTGCCGGTGCCGGCGCCGAGGTCGAGCGCCGTGGCCACCGGCGCCGGAACGATGATGTCGGCCGCACGCTCCGGGAAGCCCGGTCGGTAGCGGTCGTACTCCTCGCCGATGCCTTCGAACGATCGCGCGCGTGTCACATCCACCATGTCTCGACGCTAACAGCAGTCGTCGCCGCAGACGGTCGCGGTGCGGTCAGTCGTCGGTCGGCGCGTCCGGAAGCAGATCGGGGCGGCGCAGCCGCGTGCGGACGAGCTGCTGCTCGCGCCGCCATGCCGCGATCGCCCCGTGGTTGCCGCTGAGGAGCACATCCGGTACCGCACGGTCACGCCAGACGGAGGGCTTCGTGTACGACGGGTACTCGAGGAGGCCGTCCTCGTGCGACTCCTCGACCAGGCTCTCCGGATTGCCGACGACCCCGGGGATGAGACGGCCGATGGCCTCGATCATGGCCATCGTCGCGACCTCGCCGCCGTTGAGCACGTAGTCACCGAGGCTCAGCAGCCGGACCTCGCCACGCTCGGCGGCGTACTCGAAGACGCGCTCGTCGATGCCCTCGTAGCGCCCGCAGCCGAACACGAGGTGGTCGCGCCCCGCGAGCTCCCGCGCGGTCGCCTGGGTGAAGACCTCGCCCGCCGGCGACGGGAAGATGATGGTCGGCGGCGCGGCGGTATCCGCGGTGAGCTCGTCGAGGGCGAGCCCCCACGGCTCGGGCTTCATGACCATGCCCGCTCCTCCGCCGTACGGAGTGTCGTCGACGGTGCGATGGCGGTCGTGCGTCCAGTCGCGAAGATCATGCACCTGGAGGTCGAGCAGACCCGAGCCGCGGGCCTTGCCGAGCAGGGAGAGCGTCAGTCCGTCGAAGTACGAGGGGAAGATGGAGACGACGTCGATGCGCACGGGGGAACCGTATCAGCGGTCACTCGGCAGCGTCGGAGGCGGTGGTCTCGTCCTCCGACTCGGGAAGCTCCTCGAAGAGCCCGGCGGGAGGGGTGACGATGACCCGTCCGGCCGCGACGTCGACGGTGGGGACGATGGCCTCGACGAACGGGACCATCACCTCGTCCGTGCTCCCGCCCGACGACGGCTTCACGATCAGGAGGTCATGCGCCGGCAGGTGCTCGACGCGGACCACGCGGCCGACGACGACCTCGTCCCGCACGACGTCCAGGCCGACGAGCTGGTGGTCGAACCAGGCGTTGTCCTCGGTCTCGTCCTCGTCCTGGTCCATCCAGAGGATGGCGCGGACGAGGCTCTCGGCGGCGGTGCGATCGTCCACGTCCTCGAAGAAGACGACGGGGTTGCCGTTCATCACGCGGTATTCGCGGACGACGATCTCCTTGCCGTGCCACGGAGATGCCTCTGGCACCTGCAACGTGAACGCGGCCCCGGGGACGAAGCGCCGCTCCGGATTGTCGGTGTAGAGCTCGAGCTTCAGCGCGCCCTTGAGCCCGTGAGCCTTGACCAGGCGCCCGACGCGCAGTTGGTTACGGCCTTGGGTGCGGTCCTGCGACACCACGTCAGTCGTCCGCGACATCGACGCGGACACGACGCCCGTCGGCGAGTGCACTCACGAGGGTGCGCAGGGCCTTGGCCGTGCGGCCGCCGCGCCCGATCACGCGTCCACGGTCGTCGGGGTGCACACGCACCTCGAGCAGGTCGCCACGGGGCGACGAGGATTCGTGGATGCGCACATCTTCGGGGTGATCGACGATCCCCTTGACGATGTGTTCGAGCGCGGCGGCGAGCACGATGGATTACTCGGCGTCGGCGGCGGAAGCCTCAGCGGCCTCCGCGTCGGCGTCAGCGGCGGGGGCCTCCGCAGCGGGGGCCTCCTCCTTCTTCTCCGCCTTGGGCTTCACGACGGACTTCTTGGAGGCGTCGACCTCGAAGGCGGCCTTCGGCTCGGCGACCTTGAGGGTGGACTTGGCGTCCTTGTCGCCCTTGAAGGTGCCCCAGTCGCCCGTGATCTTGAGGATGGCGGTGACCTGCTCGGTCGGCTGCGCGCCGACGGAGAGCCAGTACTGCGCACGCTCGGAGTCGACCTCGATGAAGGAGGGCTCCTCGGTGGGGTGGTACTTGCCGATCTCCTCGATCACACGACCGTCGCGCTTGGTGCGCGAGTCGGCGACGACGATGCGGTAGTACGGCGCGCGGATCTTGCCCATGCGCTTGAGACGAATCTTGACAGCCACGATTCTCCTGAATGGTGTGGAAGGAAACGAACCGGTCGCCTGGAGCGTGGGGTGCACACCCGGCGGAAGCTCAAATGAGGAGGACGAGTGCTGGATAGAGGGTCGAGCACGTCGTCCGACCCTCTATTCTGCCAGATGCGCGCGCCGGGCGCGAAACCCGGCGACACGGCGTTGCGGAGTCGGCCCCGGCCCGTGTCAGACTGTCCCCGTGCAGCTCGACTTCGCCGCTTCGGCCCGCTCCACCGTCGGTCTCGAGTGGGAGATCATGCTCGCCGATCCCGAGACCGGTGATCTCGTCGGTCGCGCACCGGAGCTCCTCGCCGCACTGGAGGCGGAGAGCGAGGACGAGCGCCACACCGTCACCGGCGAGCTGCTCACGAACACCATCGAGGTGACCAGCGGGATCGGCGATTCCGTCGCGCACGCCGTCGATGACATCGCGAACGCGATCGCGGCGGTGCGGTCGGCCACCGATCCGGCCGGCATCGAGCTGCTCTCCGCCGGAAGCCACCCCTTCGCCCAGTGGTACGACCAGTCGGTGACAGACAAGACCCGCTATCACAGCCTCATCGAGCGCACCCAGTGGTGGGGGCGCAACATGATGATCTGGGGTATCCACGTGCACGTGGGCGTCGACGAGCAGCGCAAGGTCTTCCCCATCATCAACGCACTGTCGGCGTATCTTCCCCATCTCCAGGCTCTGTCGGCGTCCAGTCCGTTCTGGGCCGGGGAGCGCACGGGGTACGCCTCCAACCGCGCGCTCGTCTTCCAGCAGCTGCCGACGGCGGGCTTGCCCTGGCCGCTCCGGGACTGGTCGGAGTTCGAGCGGTATCTGGACGACATGGTCCGCACCGGCGTGATGGCCGATGCCACCGAGGTGCGCTGGGACATCCGCCCCGCTCCGCGCTGGGGCACGATCGAGGTCCGCGCGTGCGACGGCCTCTCGACGCTCTCCGAGATGGCCGCGGTGGCCGCGCTCGTACAGGTCCTCGTCGAGCACTTCTCCCGACTTCTCGACGAAGGCGCGGCACTCCCCGATCTTCCGGCCTGGTTCCACCGCGAGAACAAGTGGCGCGCGGCCCGATACGGCCTGGACGCGCGCGTCATCGTCGACACGATCGGCACGCAGCGCCCCGTTCGCGAGCACCTGACCGAGAAGATCGAGGAACTGGCCCCGGTCGCCGTCGAGCTCGGATGCGTCCGGGAGTTCGGCAGCATCGCGTCGATCCTCGACGGCGGGGCGAGCTATGCCCGTCAGCTCGCGGTCGCCGACGCCACGGACGGCGATCTCCGCGCCGTGGTCCAGCGCCTCATCCGGGAGTTCCGGACCGGACCGCAGTCGTCGATCGAAGGCGAGTGACGCGGACGCGACTCAGTCCTCGACGAGTCGACGTGCGAGACCCTCGTCGAGCACCACGTCCGTGATCAGCTCGGCGGCTATCGCCGCCCGCAGACTCGCGAGCTTGGGCACACCCGAGACGACGCACACGCGACGCGGCACCCGCCGGAGCCGGTCGAGTCCCGGCCCCGTCGCCCGCGCGTTGAGCCGGATGTCGCGCCAGGAGCCGTCGGCACGGAAGAAGACCGTCGCCACGTCGCCGATCGCATGGTCCTCCCGCAGACTGCGGTAGTCCTCCCGCCCGAGGTAACCGCCGACGTAGACGCGGCTGGGCACCTCCGCCGCCGGAGACCCGAGGCTGAACACGGCAATGTCCATCTTCGCCTGCAGATCGAGCACGCGGCGGGTGCTGCGCTCGCGCCACATAGCCTCCCGGGTGGCGGGGTCGTCGAAGAAGGCGGGCACGGGGAACTGCTGCACCTGCGCACCGAACGCGCTCCCGAAGCGCTGCAGGATGTCGCTGGAGTACTCCACACCGCTGGTCTGGGTGTTCCCGGCGCCGTTGAGCTGCACGAACGTCGTGTTGTGCGTCTCCTTCTGGGTGAGACCGCGACTGACCGCGCTGATCGTCGATCCCCACGCCACGCCGACGATCATGTTGGAGTCGACGAACTGGGACAGGAGGCGTCCTGCGGTCAGCGCCACGCGCTCCAGTCGCTCGACCTCGCTCACGATCTCCGCCATCGGCACGACGTGCGCCACCACGCGGTGCCGATCCCTGATGCGCTGCTCGAGCATTCCCAGACGCTCCAGGGGGGAGTTGATCCGGATGTCGACGAGGCCGCTCTCCCGCGCGAAGCTGAGCAACCGTGACACGGACGACCGGGAGGTGCCGAGCTCCTGCGCGATGACCTCCATGGTCTTGTCCTGCATGTAGTACAGCTGCGCGGCCGTGAGCGCGGCGATCAGCTTCCCGTCGCGCGACGGTGCTCCGGATCCCGCCATGATGACCTCCTCTCCCTCGATCCTTGCACATATGTGCAGCCAGCTTGCGCGCGGCGTCACGGAGGTCGATGCTGGTGGCAAGCAAGGAAGAGAGGGTCGATGATGATCGATTCCACCCACACGTCCCCGGAGCGGGACGCGGTCCGCGCGCTCCGGGAATCCGGGCGCACCAGCGTCCTCGTCATCGGCGGCGGCATCAACGGCATCTCGACGTTCCGTGATCTGGCCCTGCAGGGTGTGGACGTCGTCCTGGTCGAACGCGGCGACTTCGCCTCCGGTGCCTCCGCGGCCTCGAGCCACATGATCCACGGCGGCATCCGCTACCTCGAGAACGGCGAGTTCCGCCTCGTCCGGGAGTCGGTGGAAGAGCGCAACGGCCTGCTCAAGATCGCCCCGCACTACGTCAAGCCGCTGCAGACGACGATCCCGATCTACTCCACGTTCTCGGGGATCCTCTCCGCTCCCCTCCGGTTCCTCACGCACAAGAGCGGGAAGCCGAAGGAGCGCGGCGCCTTCCTCATCAAGGTCGGCCTCACCATCTACGACACGTTCTCCCGCGACGGCGGCACCGTGCCCCGCCACCGCTTCCTCGGACGCAAGAAGTCCCTTGCCGAGCTGCCGTCGATGGACCCGAAGATCAAGTACACGGCCACGTACTACGACGCCTCGATGCACGATCCGGAGCGCCTGGCGCTCGACGTGCTGCAGGACGGCCGCGCGAGCCACCCGGGTGCGGTGGCTCTCAACTACGTCGAGGCGATCGGCCGCGACGGCGAGCAGATCACCCTCCGTGACCGCGAGAGCGGCACCGAGTTCACCGTGACCGCGGATGTCGTCGTGAACGCCTCCGGCCCGTGGACCGACCTCACGAACGACGCGCTCGGCACCGACACCCATTTCATGGGCGGCACCAAGGGCTCGCACATCGTGCTCGACCACCCGGAGCTGCTCGAGGCGACGCGAGGTCGCGAGATCTTCTTCGAGCACTCCGACGGCCGTATCGTGCTGATCTACCCGCTCAAGGGGCGCGTCCTCGTGGGCACCACCGACATCGACGCCGACCCGCGCGAGGTGCCGGTGTGCACGGAGGAGGAGATCGACTACTTCTTCGACCTCATCCACCACGTGTTCCCGTCGATCTCGGTGACCCGCGAGCAGATCGTCTACAACTTCTCCGGCATCCGGCCGCTCCCCCGCCACGAGGACACCGCTCCCGGATTCGTCTCGCGCGACTACCGCGTCGAGGTCGACCGCAAGGGCGCCGTCCCGCTGGTGAGCCTCGTGGGCGGCAAGTGGACCACGTTCCGCGCCCTGGGAGAGTCGCTCTCCGACACCGTGCTCGGCCTCCTCGGCCGCACGCGCACCGTCTCCACGGCCGGACGCGCGATCGGCGGCGGACGCGAGTTCCCGCGCACCGAGAAGGCGAAGCGGATCTGGATCCAGGAGAACCTCGCCGGCGCCGGCGCTCGGGCCGATCAGCTCCTCGCCCGTTACGGCACCGGAGCGGCGGCCGTCTGGGCGTTCGTCGAGCAGGGGGACGACGCCCCCCTCGCCGGCGGCGACCTGTCGACCCGTGAGCTGGAGTGGATGGTCAACGAGGAGATGGTCGCCCGTCTCGAGGACGTCATCCTCCGCCGCACCAGCATCGCCTTCACCGGTGGAGCGCAGGCAGAAGTCCTCGACGAGATCGCCGACGCCCTGGCACCGCTCCTCGGATGGGACCGAGAGCGTCACGACGCCGAGGTGGAGCAGACGCGCCTGCTGCTGAACGAGCGACACGGACTCGACATCCCGTCCCGCACCCGCGGCTGACGGGGCCCCGACCACCGCGCCCTCCTCGCGGTGCTACCCCATAAGGGGTCGGGGCAGAGGGGCCCCGACCCGCAAGAAAGGTCAACGAAGACATGACTGACGTCAGTCTCGGTCTCTACTTCCTCTCGGAGCTCGTCGGCACAGCGATGCTGGTCCTGCTCGGCTGCGGTGTGGTGGCGAACGTCGCCCTGGCGAAGAACAAGGGCTTCGGCGGCGGCTTCCTGATGGTCAACTGGGGATGGGGTCTCGCGGTGTTCGCGGGTGTGCTCGTCTCGGCGTACTCCGGTGCCATCCTGAACCCGGCCGTCGGTATCGGCCTCTGGGTGCAGAACCTGCTGGATCCCGCCAAGGGCATCGACTTCACGATGTTCCTCACCGCGACCGGGGCGGAACTCCTCGGCGCGATCATCGGTGCCATCGTCGTCTGGCTCGCCTACAAGCAGCACTTCGACCAGGAGCCGGAGGCCGCCAACAAGCTCGGCGTCTTCTCCACCGGCCCCGCCATCCGCTCGTACGGCTGGAACCTCGTCACGGAGATCATCGGCACCTTCGTCCTCGTCTTCGTCATCTTCGCGTTCGCGGACTACGGCGACATCGAGGTCGGCACGCCCGGTGGCCTCGGCCCGCTCACCGCTCTTCCGGTCGCCCTGCTGGTGGTCGCGATCGGTGCATCGCTCGGTGGTCCGACCGGATACGCCATCAACCCGGCGCGTGACCTCGGTCCTCGCATCGCCCACGCGATCCTCCCGATCCAGGGCAAGGGTTCCAGCGACTGGTCCTACTCGTGGGTGCCCGTCGTCGGTCCGCTCATCGGTGGTGTCATCGCCGCCCTCGCCGCCCCCGGCCTTCTCAGCCTCGCCGGCTGATCCCCCTCAACCGCTCGGGAATTCAAAGGAGAACACATGGCTGACTACATCATCGCGATCGACCAGGGCACCACGTCGAGCCGCGCGATCATCTTCGACAAGAAGGGCAGCATCGTCGCCACCGGTCAGAAGGAGCACGAGCAGATCCTTCCCAAGGCCGGATGGGTCGAGCACGACGCCGCCGAGATCTGGCGCAATGTCCAGGAGGTGATCGGTCTGGCCCTCGGTCGCGCCGATCTCACCCGCCACGACATCGCCGCCGTGGGCATCACGAATCAGCGCGAGACCGCGGTCGTGTGGGACAAGACCACGGGCAAGCCGGTCTACAACGCCATCGTCTGGCAGGACACCCGCACGCAGGAGATCG
The DNA here is from genome assembly GCF_058140415.1 of Microbacterium sp. C-MGS6. Lineage (NCBI taxonomy): Bacteria > Bacillati > Actinomycetota > Actinomycetes > Micrococcales > Microbacteriaceae > Microbacterium > Microbacterium sp. C-MGS6. The sequence goes on along the minus strand of NZ_CM176934.1, from coordinate 1,652,277 downwards.
TCAACCGCCTCGCGGGCGACGAGGGCGTCGACCGGTTCAAGTCGATCGTCGGGCTCCCCCTGGCGACGTACTTCTCCGGCACCAAGATCACCTGGATCCTGGAGAACGTCGAAGGCGCCCGCGAGAAGGCCGAGGCCGGAGACCTGCTCTTCGGCACGACCGACTCCTGGGTCCTGTGGAACCTCACGGGCGGCATCGACGGCGGCGTGCACGCGACCGACGTCACCAACGCCTCGCGCACGATGTTCATGGACCTCGAGACGCTGGAATGGCGCGACGACATCCTCGAGGCGTTCGGCGTGCCGCGCTCGATGATGCCGGAGATCCGCTCCTCCTCCGAGGTCTACGGTGCGGCCGAGAGCTCATCGCTGCTCCGCGAGACGCCGATCGCCGGCATCCTCGGCGACCAGCAGGCGGCGACGTTCGGCCAGGCCGCGTTCCAGAAGGGCGAGAGCAAGAACACCTACGGCACGGGCTGCTTCCTCATCTTCAACACGGGCGAGGAGATCGTCCGCTCGAAGAACGGACTGCTCACCACCGTCGGCTACAAGCTCGGCGACCAGCCCACGCACTACGCGCTGGAGGGGTCGATCGCGGTCACCGGCTCGCTCATCCAGTGGCTGCGCGACCAGCTCGGCATCATCTCCTCGGCCCCTGAGGTCGAGGAGCTGGCCGAGAAGGTCGAGGACAACGGCGGCGTGTACATCGTCCCCGCGTTCTCGGGTCTCTTCGCGCCGTACTGGCGTCCTGACGCCCGCGGCGCGATCGTCGGCCTCACCCGCTACGCGAACAAGAACCACATCGCGCGCGCCGCCCTGGAGGCCGTGGCCTTCCAGACCCGTGACGTGCTCGACGCGGTCAACGCGGACGCCGGAGTGGATCTCAGCGAGCTCAAGGTCGACGGCGGCATGGTCGCCAACGACGCGCTCATGCAGTTCCAGGCCGACATCCTCGGTGTCCCGGTCGTGCGTCCGGTCGTGGCGGAGACCACGGCGCTCGGTGCGGCCTACGCGGCCGGTCTCGCGGTCGGCTTCTGGAGCGGTCTCGACGACCTGTCCGCGAACTGGCAGGAGGACCGCCGCTGGGAGCCCTCGCTCGACGCGGATGAGCGCGACCGTCAGCTGCGCCTGTGGCGCAAGGCCGTCACCAAGTCGATGGACTGGGTCGACGACGACGTGCGCTGATCACCGCATGACGAGGCGGGTCCGGGTTCTTCCCGGGCCCGCTTCGTCGTCTCCGGGCCGCCATCCGCCCGTTCACCTGCACGATCCGAATACGGTTGCCCACCCGTTCCGGCGGTTCCGTCGTACACCCGTTCCCTGGTCGTGCAGACCGATCAGGGGCTCAGGAGGCCTTCCGCGACGATGTCGAGGAAGGCGCGCGCGGCGCTGCGCGCTGCCGCGGCGTCCCAGGCCAGGTGCTCGACACGGACCGGGCCATCCTGGACCGCCACCGTGTCGACGACCTCCCGGTACCCCCGCACCACCGCGGGCGCCAGCAGGGTGACGGCGAGGCCCGCCGCGACCAGACCGATCAGACTCGCGGCCGTGTCGGATTCGAAAGCCACATCACGCCGCACCCGCGCGGCCAGGAATGCCGCGTCGCTCTGGGCTCGCCCCGACGTGCCGGCGGGGAAGTCGGCGAACGCGGAGTCCGCGAGGTCGCTCAGCTGCACCTCCCTCGCCCGGCCCAGCTCATGCCCGCGGGGCACCACGGCCACCAGCGGTTCCCGGGACAGCGCGCGGGAGGCGACCCCCTCGGGCTCGACGCCCTCCCGGAGCCCGAGGAATGCGGCGTCGAGATCGCCCTGTCGAATCGCCGCCACGAGCGCATCGCTGTTCCCCTCACGGAGCTCCACGCGGGCGGCTGGATGCGCGGCGCGATAGGCCACGAGGAGCGCCGGGACGTCGACAGCGCTCACCGTGGGGATGACGCCCAGTCGCAGCGTGCCCACCACCTTCCCGCTCGCCGCCGCCGCATCCTCCCGGGCCTGGTCTGCGGCGCGGACCGCCAGACGCGCGGGGCGGAGGAACGCCTCTCCGGCCTCGGTCGCGCGGACGCTGCGACTGGTGCGCGCGAACAGCCGCACGCCCAACTCGCGTTCGAGAGCGGCGACCTGGTGGCTAAGCGCCGACTGCGTGACATGACAGCGCTCCGCCGCGCGGGTGAACGAACCGGTGTCCGCCACCGCGACGACATACCGCAGATGCTGGAGCTCCATCCACTCATGATCTCGCTTCATAGATCATGTGACAAGAATGCGTTGGACTCATACCCCGGATGCGCGCACCCTGGAGACATGAACCGCCTCACCCTCACCCTCGTCACGGCTCTCGCCCCTGCGACGTGGGGTACGACGTACCTGGTGACGACGGAGCTGCTCCCCGCCGGACATCCGCTCCTCGCCGGCCTCCTCCGCTCGCTTCCTGCGGGTCTCCTCGCGGTGCTGCTGGCCCGCCGTCTGCCGCACGGGTCCTGGTGGGGCAAGGTGCTCGTGCTCGGGGCCCTGAACATCGGCGCGTTCTTCCCGCTGCTGTTCCTTGCGGCCGAACGCCTCCCCGGTGGGGTTGCCGCCGCCGTCGCCGGAGCGCAGCCGCTGATCGTGCTAGGGCTCGGAGCGATCGTGCTCGGGGAACGTGTCCGACCGGTATCCGCCGCCGCCGCCGTCGCCGGGGCAGCGGGGGTCGCCCTCGTCGTCCTCGGCCCTGCCGCCGCGCTGGACTTCTGGGGCCTCGTCGCGGCTCTCGGCGGCGTGACCGCCACCGGCCTCGGGATGATCCTCACCAAGCGCTGGGGCCGCCCCTCCGGCGTCGGTCCCGTGGCCTACGCGGGGTGGCAGCTCACGGCGGGAGGGCTGTTGCTCCTCCCCCTCACCTTCGTGGTCGAGGGCCCGCCTCCTGCCCTCGACGCGGGTGCGCTCCTCGGCTACCTCTGGCTCGCGACAGCGGGAGGAATCATCGCCTACACGCTCTGGTTCCGCGGTATCCAGCGCCTGCCCGTGATCGTGCCGGGCCTCCTCGCACTGCTCTCGCCGATCGTCGCGACGCTGCTCGGCGTGCTCATCGCCGGCGAGAGCTTCACCATGGTCCAGGTGGCGGGCATCCTGATCACGCTCGCCGCCCTCGTCGGCGGGCAGTTCGCGGCGCGGCCGCGAGGAACGCCGGCGACCGCGGTCGAGCAATCGGCCGCGCCCGTCGCCGTGCGCTGAGGTCCCGGCCGCTCAGCCCTTGCCGAACAGCTTCTGGATCTCGGCGAGGTCGGCCTCCGACGGTGCCTCCGCTCCCCCGCCGAGGCCGAAGCCCGAGCCGGTGGGTGCCGTGGAAGCCGCGAGGCCGGCGTTCTCCGCAGCGCGCTTCGCCGGGTTGCCGGAGCGGGAGCGGTTTCCGCCGCCGCCCTTGCCCTTCTTGCCGCGCTTCGACGAGGCCCCGGGCTTGCCCATTCCGGGCACCGGACCCATGCCCGGGATGTTCGGCGTGCCGCCACGAGCGACGGTCTTCATCATCTTCGCGGCCTGCTCGAAGCGCTGCACGAGCTGGTTGACGTCGGTGACGGTCATGCCGGAGCCGCGCGCGATGCGCAGACGACGGGAACCGTTGAGGATCTTGGGGTTGCGACGCTCGACCGGCGTCATGGAGCGGATGATGGCCTCGGTGCGGTCGATCTCGCGCTCGTCGAAGTCCTCGAGCTGCTGCTTCATCTGCCCCATGCCCGGGAGCATCCCGAGCATCTTCTTCATCGAGCCCATCTTCTTCATCTGCTGAAGCTGCTCGAGGAAGTCCTCCAGGGTGAAGGCCTCGTTCGCGAGCTTCTCGGCGACCTTGCGCGCCTCGTCCTCGTCGAACGCCTGCTGCGCCTGCTCGATGAGGGTGAGGATGTCACCGAGGTCGAGGATGCGGCTGGCCATACGATCGGGGTGGAACGGCTCGAGGTCCTCCAGCCGCTCGCCCGTCGAGGCGAAGATGATCGGACGCCCCGTGACCGAGGCGACCGAGAGCGCCGCTCCGCCTCGGGCGTCGCCGTCGAGCTTCGAGAGGACGACGCCGGTGAAGTCCACTCCCTCCTGGAAGGCCTTGGCGGTGTTGACCGCGTCCTGACCGATCATCGCGTCGATGACGAAGAGCACCTCGTCCGGGTCGACGGCCTTGCGGATGTCGGCGGCCTGCTTCATGAGCTCGGCGTCGACGCCGAGGCGGCCGGCGGTGTCGATGATGACCACGTCGTGCTGCTGGCGGCGGGCGTACTCGACGCCGTCGCGCGACACCTTGACGGGATCGCCGACGCCGTTGCCCGGCTCGGGCGCGTACACCGTGGCTCCGGCCTGCTCGGCGACCACCTGGAGCTGGTTCACCGCGTTCGGGCGCTGGAGGTCGGCGGCGACGAGGAGGGGCGTGTGCCCTTCGCCCTCGAGCTGCTTGGCCAGCTTGCCGGCGAACGTCGTCTTTCCCGAGCCCTGAAGACCGGCGAGCATGATCACGGTCGGCGCGGTCTTGGCGAACTGCAGGCGCCGCTGCTCTCCGCCGAGGATCTGGACCAGCTCCTCGTTGACGATCTGCACCACCTGCTGCGCGGGGTTCAGCGCCTTGTTGACCTCGTCGCCGAGAGCGCGCTCGCGCACCTTGGCGGTGAAGTCCTTGACGACCGCGAGCGCGACGTCGGCGTCGAGCAGAGCACGACGGATCTCGCGCACCGTGCCGTCGACGTCGGCGGCGGTGAGCTTTCCCTTCGTGCGCAGGTTGCGGAAGGTGTCGGTGAGCCGATCGGAGAGCGTGCCAAAGGTAGCCATGGTGCCTACGATTCTACGCGAGCGGAGCCTCCACGCTCAGCGCGGCACGGAGCAGTGTCTTGGCCCGCTGGTGACGCCCCCGGACCGTGGACGCGGGGACCCCGAGCAGTGCGGCCGCATCGGTCAGGCTGAATCCGTCCCAGTGCACCAGGCGGATGACCTCCGCGAGGTCGGGATCCAGGCGGGCGATGGCGTCGCGCACCTCCGCGCCCCCGTCCGCCGGCGGTGCCTGCAGCCGGGATCCCTCTCCCTCTCCCCGCATCCGTTCGTGCAGGGCGCGCCGACGCCTCTCACCGCGGGCGTGGTTGAGCAGGGTCTTGCGAGCGACTCCGAACAGCCACATCCGCGCCCGTTCGGGGTCGTCGGGCAGATGCCGGACGCGCCGCCAGGCGACGACCATCGTCTCGCCGAGCAGGTCGCCGGCGTCATCCGCCCCGACCCGACGCGCGAGGTAGGCCAGGAGATCCGGGGCGCACGCCTCGAACGCGCCGATCAGCGCCGCGTCGTCGGCACGGCTGCTCACTCGCCGCTCCAGGCTTCGTCGTCGCAATGCACCTGGGAGTGGGAGTCGGCTCCGGGGATCGGACCGAACCCGTGCTCCTCGAGTTCGGCGTGGAGCGCCTCGTTCAACGCGCCCTCATGAGCCATCCAGGCGCGGGTGTCCGCCGCATTCTGATCCGTCGTCGGAACACCCGCGGCCTCGTCGCCCTGCTCGAGCATCCGCAGTTGGCCGTCCACGTAGGGCGCGGCCTCCGCCTCCACATCCGCCGAGGCGAACCATTGATCGATCACACGATCGACATCGGCCTGGATCAGCGGGTTGTGCGTGTCCAGGCGGCTGAAGCGGATCTCGCACTCTCCCCAGGTCGGCGCGGTGAACCGGTAGCTCCGCGCGGGATCCTCGAGGCCGTCGCCCCAGAGCCAGTCGGAGGAGGCGGTGGCCACCCCGGCGCCGCCCACCAGGACCACCGCCGTGACCGCGGCGATCACACCGCGCGACCGGAGGCGGGGCCGAGCGCGCCCACGGGACGCGTCGATCATCGCCCGCAGCTCGTGTCCAGCGAGGGCGGGGGTGGGCGGCGCCGAGCCGTCCAGCAGGTCGTCCAGCGGATCCGTGGTCATGGTGTCCTCCTCGTCAGGGATGCCTTCATCACTGACGTGTCCGGCCGACACCGATCCGTCCGCGCGTCACTCCCCCCAGGGCAGATCGTGCACGCGGGCGAGCGCCTCGCGGAGCACGGACTCCGGCGTGCCGCGGCCTGCCCCCTCCTCGGCCCAGACGCGCAGGGCGGACAGGACGGCGGCCGCCTGCGCCGCTCCCAGCACGTCCGCACGCATCACATCGATACCCGCCGCGCACGCCGCACGGGAGACCGCGGCGGCGAGGCGGGCCAGACGGACACCCGTCTCCCGCACCAGCTCCACCTCGAGCGCCATGGCCTCCGCATTCCGCAGCGCCAACGCCAACGGATCCGGGGCGAAATCGTCCACGATCCCCTGCAGGATCCCGCGCACCCGCGTCCCCGTGGCCTCGCGGCCGAGGTCGTCCAGCGCGGCGATCGCGACGCCGATGCGCTCGTCGATGCCGGACCACAGCACGTCGCTCTTCGACGTGAAGTAATTGAAGAAGCTCGACCGGCTGACCCCCGCCCGCTGGGTGATGTCGGCGATGGAGGCGGCCTCGTACCCGCGCTCCAGGAAGAGCTCGCAGGCGGCCTCGGCGAGGGTCTCGCGCGAGGAAGCCTTCGGGCGGCCGGCGCGACCAGTCCGGTTCATGACTTCACGGTACCGCGCGGGACGCCGCGGCCCGGACGAGGATGTATTGTTGGACGCAATCCATGTATTCGAGGGAAGCGACGACACATGCTCGACATCCTCACTCCCGGCTTCATGCCGACCCCCGTCCCCTATGAAGAGGGCTGGGCCCTGCAGCGCCGCGTGCACGCGGACGTGGTCTCCGGCGCCCGCCCGGACACCCTCATCCTGCTCGAGCACGCGGCCGTGTACACCGCGGGGAAGCGCACGGAGGACCACGAGCGCCCCCAGGACGGGACCCCGGTCATCGACGTCGACCGGGGCGGGAAGATCACCTGGCATGGGCCGGGGCAACTCGTCGGCTACCCGATCTTCCGGCTGCCGGAGCCGATGGACGTGGTCGCGCACGTGCGGCGTCTGGAGCGGATCCTCATCGAGGTGCTGCGCCCGTTCGGAGTCGACGGTCACCAGGTCGAGGGGCGGAGCGGGGTGTGGGTGCGTCGACCGCTGTCGGAGGACAAGGTGGCCGCGATCGGCGTGCGCGTGCAGCAGGGCGTCACCATGCACGGTTTCGCCATCAACTGCGACAACAGCCTCGCGCCCTTCCGCGACATCATCCCCTGCGGCATCACCGACGCCGGCGTGACCACGGTGAGCGAGGTGTCCGGCCGCGTGGTCGGCCCGCTCGACCTCGTCGACGCCGTGCAGGACGCCTTCCGCACCGCCCACGCACCCGACCTGACAGGAGTCCCGGCATGACCGCCGCCCCCGAGGGGCGCAAGCTCCTCCGCCTCGAGATCCGCAACGCCGAGACCCCGATCGAGCGCAAGCCCGAGTGGATCAAGACCAAGGCCAAGATGGGGCCGGAGTACTCGGCGCTGCATTCCCTCGTGAAGAGCGAGGACCTGCACACCGTGTGCCAGGAGGCCGGCTGCCCGAACATCTACGAGTGCTGGGAAGACCGCGAGGCGACCTTCCTCATCGGCGGGTCGCAGTGCACGCGCCGCTGCGACTTCTGCCAGATCGACACCGGCAAGCCCGCGGACTACGACACCGACGAGCCACGACGCGTCGCCGAGAGCGTGCAGCGGATGAACCTCCGCTACGCGACCGTGACGAGCGTGGCCCGCGACGACCTCCCCGATACCGGAGCCTGGCTCAATGCCGAGACGGTGCGGAAGATCCACGAGCTCAACCCGAACACCGGAGTGGAGCTGCTGGCGAACGAGCACAACGCCGACCCCACCTTCCTCGGCCAGATCTTCGATGCACGCCCCGAGGTGTTCGCGCACAACGTGGAGACCGTGCCCCGCATCTTCAAGCGCATCCGCCCCGCGTTCCGCTACGAGCGCTCGCTGAACGTGCTCACGCAGGCTCGCGATGCCGGACTCATCACGAAGTCGAACCTCATCCTCGGCATGGGCGAGGAGCCGGAGGAGGTCGTCCAGGCGCTGCAGGACCTCCACGACGCCGGCTGCGACATCATCACCATCACCCAGTACCTCCGCCCGACGCCGCGGCACCTTCCGGTCTCCCGGTGGGTGAAGCCCGCCGAGTTCGTCGAGTTCAAGGAGGAGGCGGAGCGGATCGGCTTCCTCGGGGTGCTCGCCGGTCCTCTCGTGCGCTCCTCGTACCGCGCCGGGCGGCTCTGGGCGCAGTCGATGACCTCGAAGGGACGGGAGATCCCCGCTCATCTCGCGCACATCGCGGACAGCGCCGACCTCGGGTTCGCGCAGGCCGTCTGACGGGCGGCGGTCAGTCGGCGCTCATCACCGACTGCACGCTGCCGTCGGAACCGAGGTTCACGAGCAGCACGTCGTCGGTGGCGCTGTCATCGAGCGCGTACTCCAGGACGGCGAACGGCTCGGAGCCGCCATGCTCGTCGGCGAGGATCGTCATGCTCATCAGGCGCAGCGACCGGATGATGTCCACGGCCGCGTCCCCGGACACGTCGATGAGGACGTCGGGGAGGTCGTCGCCGAACACCTCCTGCTGCTGCAGGATGTACTCGGTCACCTCACTCGTGCGGTCGTCCACCTCGGCGAGCATTCCGCGGCGCGCGGTCGCGTCCACGTTCTCCAGACCGGCGATGAGTCCGGCGGCGATGTCGAGGGCGTCGGCGGAGACGTCGTCCTGGTCCGGAGCCGTCAGGTCCACGGTCACGCTCTGGTCGCCGAGTTCGACCGTCTCCGACCAGAAGATCGAGCCGTCGGGGCCCGACGACAGCAGTCCGAAGTAGTCGTGTTCGATCGCCATAACGCTATGAAACCAGCCTGGTGCTCGGGGCGGAAGCCCTGTGTCAGCCGACCAGCGCCTGCACGAACACGTGCGGCGTGAAACCGGTCAGATCGTCGATGCCCTCGCCCTGGCCGAGGAGCTTCACCGGGATGCCCGTGCGCTCCTGCACCGCGAGCACGAAGCCGCCCTTGGCCGAGCCGTCGAGCTTGGTGAGCACGAGACCTGTGACGCCGGCGTGCTGCAGGAAGGTCTCCGCCTGCATGACGCCGTTCTGCCCCGTCGTCGCATCGAGGACCAGGAGCACCTCGCTGATGGGAGCCTGCTTCTCGACGACACGGCGGATCTTGCCCAGTTCGTCCATGAGTCCGCCCTTGGTGTGCAGGCGTCCCGCCGTGTCGATGATCGCGATCTCCATACCCTCGCGCTTCGCGTATTCGACGGTCTGGAAGGCGACGGAGGCCGGGTCCTGCCCCTCCTGCTGCGGGCGGACGATCGCCGCTCCCCCGCGCTGGGCCCAGGTGGCGAGCTGGTCGACGGCGGCCGCACGGAAGGTGTCGGCAGCCCCCACCACCACGCTCCGCTGGTAGCCGCGAAGGAACTTCGTGAACTTCCCGATCGTCGTCGTCTTGCCCACGCCGTTCACACCCACGACGAGGACCACGGCGGGCCGCTCGGTGAGCTTCAGAGTGGTGTCGAACTTCGCGAAGTGCTCCTCCAGGGTCTCCCGCAACATGCGCTGCAGGTCCTTGGGGTCGGTGGTGCGGTACTTCGCGACCTTGTCGCGCAGCTCTTCGACGATGCGTTCGCTGATGTCGGGGCCGAAGTCCGCCGTGATGAGCGCCGTCTCCAGGTCTTCCCACGTCGTCTCGTCGATGGTGGGCTTCACGAACATGCCGCGCAGCGCGCGACCGAGAGACCAGGACTTCTCTGCCATGCGTCCAGCCTACGGGTAGCATCCAGGGATGCACCGCGCGCCGCTCCCGCACCGGGTGTTCCTGCACGGTGCCGGGAGACGCGGCACCACCGCGTGGCCCTCGCAGGATCCGGAGTCGGGGACCTTCCTCAGCTTCCCGCCGGAGTCGTCCGTCAAAGCGCAGGCGGGCGCTCTCGTCGAGGGAGAGCATGACCGGACGCCGCTCGTGTTCGCGCACTCGATCGGCGCGGTGACCGCCGTCCGCGCCGTCGCCGACGGCCTGCGGGTGTCCGGCCTCGTCCTCGTCGAGCCCGCCCTGTACGACATCGCCCGCGGTGAAGCTCCGATCGAGCGGCATATCGCGGTGGTGACGGAGGCACGGGCGAGGGTGACGCAGGGCGACCTCTTCGGCTTCTGGTCCATCCTGCGCCCGCTCATGTTCGGAGGCCCGTCCACCCGGGAGCGCTGGGAGGACGAGCGCGCGGTCGCGCAGCGGTGGGCGACCACGAACCTTCCCTGGGGTCACGGCATCCGGGAGCGTTGTCTCGCCGGCGTGCCGACCCTCGTGGTCACCGGCGGATGGAACGAGGAGTACGAGATCATCGCCAGCAGGCTCGTCGACGTCGGAGCCGACCACATGATGCTCCCCGGCTTCGCTCACCGCCCGCAGGACCATCCCGACTTCCCGACTGTGATCACGGGCTTCGAACGCTCCCTCGCGATGTGACCCGGCCCCGTCCGTCCGGTCACAGCTTCGGAGACCGCGGGCGACACGCCGGATCCGACCATCGACACGCCGGATGAGGGCCATGATCTCCGAAGCTGTGCGCGCCGAGGGAGGGCGGCAGGACTCAGACGGCGGCGGCGGCGCGGTCGCCGACGCGCTGACCCACCACGGCCGAGACGCCGTCCTGACGCATCGACACGCCGTAGAGCGCGTCGGCGATCTCCATCGTCCGCTTCTGGTGCGTGATGACGAGGAGCTGGGAGCTCTCCCGCAGCTGCTCGAAGACGGTGAGGAGCCGGCCCAGGTTCGCGTCATCAAGGGCGGCCTCGACCTCGTCGAGGATGTAGAACGGGCTGGGACGCGCCTTGAAGATCGCCACCAGGAGCGCCACCGCGGCCAGGGACCGCTCGCCGCCGGACAGCAGCGACAGCCGCTCGATCTTCTTCCCGACGGGACGGACCGAGACCTCGATGCCCGTCGTCAGCATGTTGTCCGGATCGGTCAGCGAGATGCTGCCGGTGCCGCCGGGGAACAGCAGCGGGAAGACCTGGCCGAACGCCTCCTTGGTGTCCTCGAACGCGCTGGCGAAGATCGTCTGCATGCGCTCGTCGAGGTCGGCGATGATGGTCAGCAGATCCTGCCGGGTCTGCGTCAGGTCCGTGAGCTGCGTGGTGAGGAACGCGTGACGCTGCTCCAGGGCGGCGAACTCCTCCAGTGCCAGCGGGTTGACCCGCCCGAGCTGCGCGAGCTTCCGCTCCGCGTCCGCGAGACGCCGCTGCTGGATGCGGCGGTCGAACGGGATCGCGGTGTCGTCGAGCAGCTCGCCATCGGCCGGCTCCGCCCCGGGATCCCGCGGCACGAGCTGGTCCGGCCCATACTCGGCGACGAGCACGTCCTCGTCGAGCGCGAGTTCCGAGGAGACGCGCTCCAACAGGCTGTTCAGGTGGAGCTTCTTCTCGTGGATCTGCAGTTCCAGGCCGTGAACGCTCTCCGTGAGCCCGGCCAGACGCTCCCGCAGCGACGACTCCTGGGCGCGCAGCGCGACGAGCTCCTCGTTCTGCGCCGACCGGGCGGCTTCCGCCTCCGCGAGAGCGACGCGGGCTTCGGTCACGGAGCGGTCGAGGGAGTCGAGGATGCGCGGCAGCTCGTCCACGACTCCGGATGCCGCCTCGCGCTGCGCCCGGCGGATGACGGCGCGTCGGGCGGCCTCTGCCGCGGCGTCCCGCTCCTGCTCGCGCTGCCGCTCCAATGCGGTCACCCGGGACTGCGCCGCCCGGACCCGCTCCCGCAGGGTCTCGACCTCCAGACGAGCCCGGACCTCGCCCTCGCGGGCGCTCTCCAGTGCCTCCAACAGACCGTCGCGCGCCGAGGCGTCGAGCACCGGACGCGGTGCGGCGACCGCGGCATCGAGCTCCGCCTTCGCCGCCTCCGCCTTCGCCTCCGCGTCGGCCACGGCGGCCTGCGCCTGGGCGAGTCCGGTCTCCAGGCGATCGCATTCGGCGACAGCGGCCTCGTGACGCACGGTCACCTTGTTGAGCTGCTCCGCGTGCGTCGCGAGGGCGGCGTCGTGCTCGCGCAACGCGCGCAGCGCGTCCTTCGCCTGACGCCGCGTCTCCTCCACGGCCTCGTCGGCGTCGATACGCGCCTCGCGGAGGGAGTCGACGACGACCTGGATCTCGGTGAGCCGCTCGGTCGCGGTGTCCCGCTCCGCCGCGAGTTCGAGGCGCGAACGCTCCCCTCCGGAACCCGTGCGCAGGGTCTGAGCGGTGATGACGTCGCCGCCGGTGGTCACGATCGTGGTCGAGGTGTCGCCTCTCGCGTCGAGAACGCGCCGCGCGGCACGCGCCGCATCGAGGTCGTCGGCGATGAGAACGTGCGCCAGGATGCCGAGGATCCCGTCCGGCGCGGTCACCGTCTCCGTCGCGGCGATCACGCCGTCGACGGCCGGGGGTGTCGGCTGCTCCCTCGGGGCATCGGCGACCACGAAGTCGACCACGCCCCGGCGGCGCTCTGCGGCCTCCGCCGCGAGGATGAACGCATCCTCCGCGGAACCGACCAGCACACCCTCGGCCAGCGGACCGAGGACGGCCGCGATCGCGGCTTCGTATCCCGCCCGCACCTGCACGGCATCACCGACGAGACCGCGGACCCCTGGACCCCCCTCGGCGACGATCTCGGCGGCGCCTCCCGACAGCGACAGGGCACTGCTCAGGGCGGCGGCCTTCGCGGTGAGGGCGTCGACCTCGCGCTCGGCGGCATGCAGCCGTTCGCGCAGGCTCTCCCGTTCCGCCTCCGCCGCCGTCGCCGCACGCTGAGCGCTCTCGTAGGCCGCGGCGTACTCGACGGCCGTGCCCTCGGGGGCCTCGGCGTCGTCGATCGCCTCCAGGGCTTCTTCGGCCTCTCGTCGCCGGGCGTGCGCGGCTTCGAGGGCGTTCTCCTGGCGGAGCACGGCGCCGCGGACGGCGGCCAGGGCCGATGCCGCCGCATCGGCGTTCCCGCGGAGCGAGGACAGTCGCATGTCGTACTCGGAGACGAGCGCGCTCTGCTCCGCGATGTCCACGTCGAGCGTGTCGAGCTCGGCGCGGGCGTTCACGACCTCGCGACTCGCCGCAGCCGCGGCGTCCTGCGCATCGCCGAGGCCGGACGAGATCGTCTCGATGTCCTCCTTCGCCTCGTCGATCGTCGCCTGTGTGACGGTCACCGCGGTCACGGCCGCGTCGTCTTCCTCGGACCCGAGAAGCGCGAGGCGCTGGTTGGCGAGAGTGTAGAGCCCGCGCACCCGCTCCTGCACCTGCTCGAGCCCGAAGGCGACGCTGCGCGCCTCGTCGACGGCGATCGAGTTCTGGTTCTTCTCCAGCCGAGCGATCCCGGCGCGCACGGTCTCGGCCTGGTCGGACAGCACCAGGCGCTCGGTGTGCCGCTCCTGCTCGGTCCGGGTGTGGTCGGCGAGGGCTGTGCGCAGCGCAACGACGTCGTCGGCGAACAGTCGGGCCTTGGCATCGCGGACGACGGCGGCGATGGTCTGCGCCTCGCGCGCGATCTCGGCCTGGCGGCCGAGCGGCTTGAGCTGGCGGCGGATCTCCCCCGCGAGATCGCTCAGACGCGTGAGGTTGGCCTCCATCGCGTCGAGCTTGCGCAGCGTCTTCTCCTTGCGCCGACGGTGCTTGAGGATGCCCGCCGCCTCCTCGATGAAGCCGCGTCGATCCTCCGGCGAGGCCTGGAGCACCGTGTCGAGCCGTCCTTGACCCACGATGACGTGCATCTCGCGGCCGAGGCCGGAGTCGCTGAGCAGCTCTTGCACATCGAGGAGACGGCAGCCCTCCCCATTGATCGCGTATTCGCTGGAGCCGTTGCGGAACAGCGTGCGGCTGATGGTCACCTCGGCGTATTCGATGGGCAGCGCGCCGTCCGCATTGTCGATGGTGAGCTGCACCTCGGCACGCCCGAGGGGGCCGCGGGTCGACGTGCCGGCGAAGATGACGTCCTCCATCTTCCCGCCGCGGAGCGTCTTCGCTCCCTGCTCCCCCATCACCCAGGCGAGGGCGTCGACGACGTTGGACTTGCCGGAGCCGTTCGGTCCGACGATGCACGTGACGCCGGGCTCGAACACGAAGGTCATCGGCTGTGCGAACGACTTGAACCCCTTGAGCGTCAGGCTCTTCAGGTGCATGGGGCGACCGCTCGTCCGGGGAGATTCACGCCGCTACGCTACCGGAATCCCGCGGAACGGCCGGTATCCCGCGCGGTCGTCACGGACCCCGGCTCGATCGCGACACGCCGGTGCTAGCACGAAATGCTTGACGATCTCCTGTGAGTTTCGCTACGGTGGCCTCCGGATCGCCACACGAAAGGAGGTTACCGATGATGATCACTCAGCACACCGCAGAGGTCTTTGGCCTCGCCGCGCCTGCGCACTCTGCGCCGCGCCACGCGGCATCGGTGACCGCCGGCGTCCGTCACGGCTCGCTCGGCTAGAACCGCAGCCTGGGAACGCAGACCCGATCCGGGTCTTCTCCCGCCTGTTCTGTCGCGTCCCACCCTCTGATCCCCTCGGATCATGGATCCCCGCCTCCGGCCTCCGCATTCCGCGGCTCCACAGGCGCTGCTCTCGTCCGCACCCGTCGCGGCCGACGACTCGGTCCTGACGTGGTGCTTCCGCACCCCATCCATCCCTTTCGAAGGAACCATCGTGAACATCACGCTGTCACGCAGCACCACCCATCCGCCCGATACCGAGGACCGCGAGGTCCTCCAGATCCCCCGCGACGACGAGCTGCGTCAGCTCGGCATCGCGGACCGCCTCTCGCTCCGGATCGGCCTCTGGCTGTTCCAGCGGGCGCAGCGGCCCCGGCGTCCGCGCCGGTCGTGGACCGTCGATCCCGGCGACCTGTTCCTCGTCGGAGAGCAGCGTCACCGCTCGGCTGCGGAGGCGCACGCCCTCCTCATGCACGACATGCAGCGCGGAATGCGCTGACAGACGATGACGACCGCATCGACGCCGACCCGGCGTCCGTCCGTACAGCTGCGGACGGACGCCGGGCCACCCGGCACCTCCTCCTCCCTCCGACACGAAGGACCCGACATGACGACCGCCGCACTGACGATCACGCCGCTGATCGTCCCGGCCACCCTCGCCGATGCGAACGCCGCGGACTTCCGCGCCTACGGCGCCCTCAATCGACAGATCTGCGACGAGCAGGTCGGCCTCCCCGACCTCGCCCCGGACGCCGCGCAGATGCTGCCCAACTGGCAGGACGACTCCGATGCGCTGGACCTCGGATTCGTGGCGCGCGAGGGGGACGACATCATCGGCATGGTGACGGTGTCCTTCGCACAGGAGGAGGACGCGCACGCCGCCGAGCTCGACCTCCTCGTCCCGGCCGCCCACACCGGGCGTGGTGTCGAGGACGCGCTGCTCGACCGCGCCGAGACCGAGGCCAGGGAGCGCGGCCGGAGCGTCCTGCAGATCTGGACCCTCCACCGCCCCGAGGAGGCCGACCGCATGCTCCAACCGCGCACGGGATGGGGGCGCATCCCGGCGACAGCGCTGAGCGACGTGGTCGAAGCCCGCGGCTTCACGCTGGAGCAGGTGGAGCGCAACAGCGAGCTCGACCTGCGTGCCGACCCGGAGCCCCTGCGCCGCGCGTTGGGCGCGGCGCTCACGGCGGCGGGTCCGGACTACCGCGTGGTCGAGTGGGAGCTGCCCACCCCGCCGGAGTTCCGCGACGGATACGCCGCGGTGCTCGCCCGACTGTCGACCGACGCCCCCAGTGGCGACATGGACTTCGTCGCCGAGGTCTACGACGCCGATCGGGTCGTCCGCCGCGATGCTCGTCTCACGGGCGCCGGCCAGACGGTGTCCGTGGTCGCCGTGGAGCATGTCCCGTCCGGCACCCTCGTCGCGTACAACGAGCTGCTGATCGGTGCGGAGAAGACCGGGACCACCCACCAGTTCGGGACGCTGGTCGCCAAGGACCACCGCGGCCATCGCCTCGGAACGATCGTGAAGTGCGCCAACCTCCTGCGGTGGCGGGAGCTCGTCCCGGATTCGGACGTGGTCTCCACGTTCAACGCCGAGGAGAACCGGCCGATGCTCGACATCAACGAGGCGATCGGCTTCGTCCCCGTGTCGTACGCGGGCGCGTGGCAGAAGAAGATCTGAGGACGAGCGGTAGCCGTCATCCTCTCGGATGACGGCTACCGCTCAGCTTCATCCGCCTGACCGACGACACCGGCACAGGTCTCCGGCGAGGCTGGGAACATGAACACTCCCGTGATCGAAGCCCACGCCCTCGTGAAGACCTACGGCGTCACACACGCCCTCGCCGGAGTCGACCTCACCGTGCACCGCGGCGAGTCCGTCGCCATCATGGGAGCGTCGGGGTCGGGCAAGACCACACTCCTGCACGTGCTGGCGGGCATCACCGCCCCGGACAGCGGGCGCGTGGTCTTCCACCCGTCCACCGGAACGCCCATCGAGGTGACCGCGCTCGGCGAGGCGGCGCGCTCCCGGCTGCGTCGCGAGCGATTCGGGTTCGTCTTCCAGCAGGGACTGCTGATCCCCGAGCTGACGGCAGTGGAGAACGTCGCCCTCGCCTCGATGATCAACGGTGTCGCGAAGAAGGACGCACTCCCCCACGCGGCGTCGTGGCTCGCGGCACTGGGTCTCGGCGGCATGGAGGAACGGCGCATCGGCGAGCTGTCGGGAGGACAGGCCCAGCGCGTGGCCATCGCCAGAGCCCAGGCCACGGGTGCGGACCTCGTCTTCGCCGACGAGCCGACCGGCGCCCTGGACTCGCACACCTCCGCCGAGGTCATGGACGCGCTCCTCTGGTCCACGACCGGACAGGGCCGCACCCTCATCGTCGTCACGCACGACGCCGACGTCGCCGCCCGCTGCACCCGCACGGTCGCTGTCCGGGACGGCCGCATCCTCGGTTCGGCGGTGAACGCGTGAACCTCTCCGTCCTCGGCCTGCTCCTGCGTCCCGCTCCCGGACAGCGGAGCGTCCTCGCGCTCCCGATCGTCGCCTTCGCGGTGGTCACGACCCTCGTCCTCACCGTCGTCGGCGGGGCCCAGGCCTTCTGGACCTGGACCGACGACGAGGCCGTCCTGTACCAGGCGCTCGCCGCCATCGCCCTGGTCCTCCTGGTCGTGCCGCTGGCCTCGCTCGGCGGCGCCGCCGCCCGCTTGTCCGCCCGACGCCGCGACGAACGTCTCTCCACTCTGCGTCTGCTCGGGGTGACTCCGGGCGGGGTGACGACGGCGACCGTCGTCGAGTCCGTCCTCGTCGCCGCCACCGGCGCGATCATCGGTGTCGGCGGCCATCTGGCCCTGAGCCCGCTCATCGGTCTGATCCCGTTCCGTGGCGAGCCGCTCGGCCTGCCTGCGGTCGTGCTCCCTCCGGTGATGATCGCCGCTGTCGTGGCCGGCGTGCTCGTGCTCGCCGCCGGAAGTGCCGTCGTGGGGCTGCGCCGCGTCGTCATCTCGCCACTCGGAGTCCGAACGCGCACGGCGCCGACGAACGTGCACTGGGTCCGGGCCGTCATCGCGGTGGTGGGCATCGCCTTCGCGTTCGTGCTCGTCAAGGTCTTCCCGATGATCGGCGGGATCGTGGCGACGATCGCGGTGCTCGCGGCGACGTTCGCGCTCGCCCTCACGGTCCTGAACGTGCTCGGCCCATGGGTGCTGAAGGTGTCGGCGGGACGTCAGCTTCGGCGGGCGGAGCGTCCCGAACGGCTGCTGGCCGCACGCCTCGTGCTCGACGCTCCGAAGGCGGCCTGGCGTCAGGTCGGCGGCATCGCGATGGCGAGCTTCATGGCCGTCTTCGCCGGCACCGGCGTCGCCCTCCTCGACACGATCGGGGCCGGTGACGATCCCTCCAGCATCGCGCTCGCGGAGGACATCCGCACCGGGCTCATCATCACCCTCGTCGGCTCGTTCCTCATGGTTGCCGCCTCCGTCGGTGTGAATCAGGCCTCGGACGTGCTCGACAAGAGCGACCTGCACCGGAGCCTGCACCACCTGGGTATGCCCGTCGAGACCGTGGACCGCGCGCGCCGTCGCGCGATCATGTCGCCGCTGCTCGTCACGGCGGTGGGATCCGCGCTGTGCGCTGCGGTGCTCGTGTTCCCGCTGGTGGGGATCGCGCTGATCGTCGCGCCCCTCTCGCTGATGACGATCGCGACCGTCGTCGCCGTCGGCATCGGAGTCGTGTGGGCGAGCACCTGGGCGACCCGTCCGCTGCTGGATCGTGCTTTCGCTCCGGCGTGATGCGGTCGCGGGCCGGGGATACCGGCCCGGGTCAGCGCCTCCGCTGGCAGCGCGGGCAGAAGTGCGAGGAGCGGTTCATGAAGGCGGCACGGGTGATCGGCGTGCCGCAGCGCGGGCAGGGCTTCCCACCACGACCGTAGGCGTTCAAGGAGTGCGCGAAGTAGCCGGCCTGCCCGTTGACGTTGACGTACTGGGCATCGAAGCTCGTGCCGCCCTCGGCGAGAGCCTTCTGCAGCACGGATCGCACTTCGGCGAGCAGGCGATTCACCGCCCGGGTCGGCAGGGCGTCGGCCGGTGTCTCCGGATGGATGCGGGCCGCCCACAGCGACTCGTCGGCGTAGATGTTGCCGATGCCGCTCACGACACCCTGGTCCAGCAGCACCCGCTTGATCGCGCTGTGCCGCCGGGCGAGGGCGGCCCGGAAGACCGCGTCGTCGAAGAACGGGTCGAGCGGGTCGCGTGCGATGTGCGCGACCTGTGTCGGGATGCGGGAGGGGCCGTCGGGGACGAGGGCGTCGACGGCCAGCGATCCGAAGGTGCGCTGATCGGCGAACACGATCGCGAGCTCGCCGTGTCGCGGGTGCTCGATACTCAGACGGATCCGCTCGTGCCGCTCGGATGGAGCGTCCGGCGCGCGGAGCAGCATCTGGCCGCTCATGCCCAGATGCGTGATCAGAGCGGAGTCGTCGGAATCGAGCGGCAACCAGAGGAACTTGCCCCGCCGCGCGGCCGCGGTGAAGCGGCGACCCTCCAGACGCTGGACGAAGTCCGCGGCTCCGGCAGTGTGCCGGGTGAGCGCGCGTTCGTCGAAGACGCTGACGCCGGTGATGACGGCGTCCACCGCGGCCGGGGCGAGGCCCGAGCGGACGACCTCGACCTCGGGGAGCTCAGGCACGTTCGCTGAGGGTGCGCCAGGCGCTGAGTGCCGCCGCCATCTCCGCCGTCTTCTTGCTGCTGCCGGCACCCGTCATGCGAACGTCGCCGACGGCCACGGTCGCGGTGAAGCGCCGGTCGTGGTCGGGGCCGCTGGCCTCGACCGAGTACTGCGGCGGCGTGGCGCCGAGGCGTGCCGCGAGCTCCTGCAGGCTGGTCTTCGGGTCCATCGCCGCGCCGTACCGCTCGGGATCGGCGAGCAACGGCTCGGTCAGACGCAGGACGAGCGCCGTCGCGGCCTCGGGCCCGGCGGACAGGTAGGTGGCGCCGATGACGGCCTCCATGGTGTCCGCGAGGATCGAGTCCTTGTCGCGACCACCGGTCTGCTCCTCACCGCGTCCGAGCAGCAGGTGACTGCCCAGATCGATGCCGCGAGCGACCTCCGCCAGGGCGACCGTCGACACGACGCTCGCCCGACGCTTCGCCAGCTCCCCCTCGTCGAGCTCGGGGTGCCGTGTGAACAGCATGACCGTGACGGCCTGCCCCAGCACCGAGTCGCCGAGGAACTCGAGACGCTCGTTGTGCGGGATGCCGCCGTGCTCGTACGCGTAGGAGCGGTGGGTGAGGGCCAACTCCAGAAGCTCCGCGTCGATATCGACGCGGAGCTTGTCTGGGAGAGGCCTCGTCCCCCCGGGGACCTCCGTCACGGTTCGCGACTCAGACGTCGGCGACCTTGCGGCCCTTGTACTCGAGGAAGAGCTCGGTGCCCTGCGAGTCGGTGACGACCTTCGCCTGGTGCGGACGGCTGTAGACGACCTTGCCGTTCTCGATGGTCTTGACGAGCGCGGGGGCCTCCGCCTTCCACTGCGCGCGGCGCGAGCGGGTGTTCGAACGGGAGACCTTGCGCTTCGGGGGGTTACCAGCCATGACTAGCTCTCTTCTTTCTCGGCGGCACCGCGTTCTGCCGTGCCGTCCTGGTCTGTGATCTGCTGGAGCGCGCTCCACCGAGGATCGATGGGAGCGGCCTGCTCCGTTCCGGTGCTCTCGGTCAGCCTCTCGCCTGTGACCGGGTCGAGCCCGAGGCAATCCGGCTGACACACCGGCTGAAAAGGAAGGGCCAAAACGGCCGCATCCCTGACGAGAGTTTCAAGATCCACGTGGTCGTCTTGAACCTCGAAGTCAGTTTCTTCCTCACCAGGATACGCGAAAAGCTCCTGGAACTCGACTTCGACGGGCCGGGCGATGTCGGTGAGGCATCGACCGCACACGCCGACGTACTCGCCCTCCGCCTCTCCGGTGACGAGGATGCCCTCGTGGACGGACTCCAGGCGCACGTCGAGATCGAGCTCCGAGCCCGCTTCGAAGGAGACGATCCCCTCCCCCCACTGCTCCGTCAGGGGCACCGAGAAGGAGTGCTCGCGCATCTCCCCCGGGCGCCGGACGATGTCACGGACGGGGAGGACGAAAGGGCTGTTGAGTCGGGAACGCACCCCGCCATGCTACCCGGGTCACCGGAGAGGAGGGCCGGGAGACCGCCGGGAGCGGGACGCGGATCAGATCCCGCGCGCGCCGGTGTCGAGGAACGAGGCGACCGCCGGCGGCACGAACGGCGACACGTCTCCACCGAGGCTCGCGACCTGCCGCACCAGGGAGCTCGAGACCATCGCATGCGCGGGGTCGGGGAGCAGGAAGACGGTCTCGATGTCGGCGAGGTGCCGGTTGACGATCGCCATCGGCGACTCGTACGCCACGTCGACCTGCGAGCGGATCCCCTTCACGAGCACGCCGGCGTTCACATCGCGCGCGTAGTCGACGAGCAGACCCATGCTCCAGGACCCGATGACGATGTCGCCCGCCATGCCGTCCTCGGCGATCGAGCGCTCCAGGAGTGCCAGCCGCTGCGCGATCGGCAGCATCGCCTCTTTGCCCGGGTTGTGCACGACGAGCACGTGCAGCTCGTCGTAGAGGGCGGCCGCACGCCGGATCACGTCGAGGTGACCCAGGGTCGGCGGATCGAAGGAACCCGGGACGACGGCGATCCGGCTGCTCATGGCATCCAGCCTAGGGCACCCGGAACGGCGATCAGTTCTTCGCGAGCGCCGCGCGATCCTCGTCGGTGACGCGCCGTCCGATGGCCTCCCGGAGCCCGGGATGCGCCGCCAGCTCGGGGTCGATGGCGAGGATGTCCTCCGCGAGCTCGCGAGCCCGGGTGATGAGGGCGGCATCCTTGACGACGCGCAGCAGTTTGAGGGACGACCGCACACCGGCCTGTGCCGCGCCGAGCACGTCGCCCTCGCCGCGGAGTTCGAGGTCGACCTCGGCCAGCGCGAAGCCGTCGAGGGTGGCGGCGACCGCGTCGACACGCTCACGGGCCACCGATCCGGCCTCGGCCTCGGTCACAAGCAGGCAGAGTCCCGGGACGCCGCCTCGCCCCACCCGACCGCGGAGCTGGTGCAGCTGGGAGACCCCGAAGCGGTCCGCGTCCAGCACGATCATTGTCGAGGCGTTGGGGACGTCCACGCCCACCTCGATCACGGTCGTCGCGAGGAGGAGGTCGATCTCCCCGCGAGCGAAGGCCTGCATGACGGCGTCCTTCTCCTCGGAGGGCATCTTCCCGTGGAGCACCGCCCGCCGGAGCCCGCCGAGGGTCGGATGGGTGGCCAAGGCCTCGTCGAGCTGGACCACGCCCCAGCGGGGGCCCTTGCCGCCCTCGGGGGCGAGCAGCGCCTGCTCCCCCGCCTCGGCCGTCTTCGCTGCGGTGTCGATGGCCGCGCAGACGGCGAACACCTGCCGGCCCTGCGCGATCTCCTCCGCTGCCCGTTCCCACACCCGGTTGAACCAGCCGGGATGCTCGGCCAACGGCGCGACGTACGACTCGATGCCGGCGCGGCCGGCCGGCATCGTGCGGATGACCGAGGTGTCGAGGTCGCCGAAGACCGTCATCGCGACCGTCCGCGGGATGGGCGTCGCGGTGAGGACGAGCGCGTGCGGGCTGGATCCCTTCGCACGCAGCGCCTCCCGCTGCTCGACCCCGAACCGATGCTGCTCGTCGACCACGACCAGCCCGAGGTCGGCGAACGTGGTCTTCTCCCCGAGGAGCGCATGGGTGCCGACCACGATCAGCGCCTGGCCGGAGGCGACGCGCAGCGCGGCCTTGCGACGGTCGGCAGCCGGCATCTGCCCGGTGAGCAGGGTCGGCATCAGCAGGGGGGCGAGCTGCGGACCGAGCATCTTCGTGATCGAACGCAGATGCTGCCCCGCGAGGACCTCCGTCGGCGCGATCAGAGCCGCCTGTCCCCCGCTCTCGGCGACCTGCAGCATCGCCCGCAGGGCCACCAGCGTCTTTCCCGAACCGACCTCGCCCTGCACCAGTCGGTTCATCGGCCAGGAGCCGACGAGGTCGTCTGCGATCTGCGCACCGACCGTCTCCTGGTCGGGCGTGAGCGTATAGGGCAGGGCGGCGTCGAAGCGTTCCAGGAGGCCGCCTGGGGTCGCCGGCCGCGAGGTGGCGGCCAGAGCCCGCACCGCGTCACGCTGCTGGAGCAGGGCCGTCTGCAGGGTCAGCGCCTCGTGCATGCGCAATGTGCGCACCGCGGGATCGATGTCGTTGCGGGAGCGCGGGCGGTGGATCGCCTCCAGCGCCTCCCGCGCCGTCAGCAGCTCCTCGCGGGTGCGGATCTCCGGGGTCAGCGGGTCCGGCACGGTCGGGAGGTCGTCCAGGACACGACCGACGAGCCGGGCGATCTGCCACGTCTGGATCGCGGAGGTGGCCGGGTAGATCGGGATCGGCACGGCTGCCCTGGCATCGGCACGCCGCCGCGCCGCGTCCTCGTCGTCGAACAGTTCGTACTCCGGGTGGGCGAACTGGGTCATCCCGTTGAATTCGCCGACCTTGCCGGAGAACACGCCACGGCGTCCGACCGCCAGATCCTTGGAGCGCCATTCCGCTGCGCCGACGTTCTTCGCGAAGAAGGTCAACGACATGCGACCGACGCCGTCGCCGATGACGACGTCGACCATGGCTCCCGGCCGGTTGCGCATCCGACGGAAGCTCGACGAGAGGACCTCCGCGACGATGGTGACGGTCTCTCCGATGGGGAGGTCGCGGATGGGGGTGAGCTCGCCGGGGTCGGCGTACCGACGCGGATAGTGCGCGAGCAGATCGCCGACGGTCTTCATGCCGAAGGCGCGGTCGAGCGTCTTGGCCGACGCCGCACCGAGGGCCTCCTCCAGCGAGGATTCGAGCGTGAGCGACATGCTCCGAGTCTAGGGAACCGCACGGACACGACCGCCCGCGCCCTGTCGTATCGTGAACGGGTGACGAGGATCATCGCCGGAACGGCACGCGGCACCCGGCTCGACGTCCCCGGTGCCGGGACACGGCCGACGAGCGATCGCGTGCGCGAGTCGCTGTTCGGCGCCCTGGAGTCGCTCGACGCGATCGCGGGTGCCAGGGTGCTCGACCTCTACGCGGGCTCCGGCGCGCTCGGGCTCGAGGCCCTGAGCCGCGGCGCCCGAAGCGCCGACCTCGTGGAGCGCAACCGGCAGGCGGCAGCCGTCGTACGCCGCAACGTCGCGGCAGTGACGAAGGCATCCGGCGCCGCGTCCGCGAAGGTCCAGGAGGCGACCGTCCGGGCGTTCCTCGGCCGAGCGTCCGGGTCGTACGACCTCGTGTTCACGGATCCGCCGTACGACATCGACGACGAGGCGATGGACGGTGACCTGGCCGCCCTCGCTCCGCTGCTCAGCGACGACGCCGTCGTGGTCGTCGAGCGTGCCCGCCGTTCCCCGACCCCCGACTTCACGGCGGCCGGGCTCCGCGTGTTCCGGGAGAAGACCTACGGCGACACCACCCTCTGGTGGGCCGAGCCGGACCGCGACGAGCCGGCGTCCGCGGCCGTTCAGCCGGAGACGGAATCCCAGTCCCGGTAGGGATCCCAGCCGCTCACATCCACAGGACGGTCGTCGCAGAGCAGGTCCTCGTCGCCGCGCGACCGCACGACACCGATCGCGCGGAACCCCGGCGGCAGCACGCCGTCCGGGAACGTCGCGAGCAGCGCATGGTCCTCACCGCCCGCGAGCGCCCGCTCCGGGTTCGCACCGAGCGCCGCGCCGTCCAGCGCGAGGGTGACGCCGGAGGCCTCCGCAAGGCGACGCGCATCGAGGGCGAGGCCGTCCGAGACGTCCATCATCGCGGTCGCGCCGGCGGCCGCCGCGGCGACGCCGAGGCCGATGGGCGGGGATGGTCGCAGCTGCGCGGCGACCGCGGCGCTCTCCCCCGCCGCGAGGGCCGGAGGATCGACCGGCACCGGCGTCTCGCCGTCCCGGAAGCGTCCGAACAGCACCGCCAGTCCGTGCGCGGCATGGCCCAGCTCCCCCGCCACGGCGACGACGTCGCCCGGTCGCGCCCCCGCCCTGGTCACCGGAGGGCGGCCTTCGAGGTCGCCCAGTGCCGTCACGGCGACCGTGAGCACCTCGGACACCGTGAGGTCGCCGCCGACGACCGCGCACCCGGGGGCGAGCGCCGCGCAGGCCTCGCGGAAGCCGTCAGCCAGGCGCTCCACGAAGGACAACCGGAGCTCACGCGGCACGGCGAGAGCCACGAGCAGGGCGGTGGGACGCGCGCCCATGGCGGCGATGTCGGCGAGGTTGACCGCCGCCGCCTTCCACCCGAGGTCGTAGCCGCTCGTCCAGGCGAGGCGGAAGTCCGGCCCGTGCACGAGGGTGTCGGTCGTCGCGACGACGGAGGCGGAGGGAGCCGCGATGACGGCGGCGTCGTCACCCGGCCCGAGGAGCGTGTGCGCGCCGGGCGCGGTGCGCTGGAGGATGGCGCGGAGGATGCGGCCCTCCGAGAGATCTCCCAGGCGCGGATCGTCGGAGTCGGGTCGGGAGGGCATGTCGTCAAAGGTAGCCTGGATGCATGCTTCGTTCCCGCCGCCTCGCTGCCGTCGCGGGGTCGATCACCCTCGCCGCCGGACTCGCCGGATGCTCCACCACCGTGCATCTCGAGCCCGCGGAGGACGCGAACGACCCGGCCTGCGCGAACGTCTCCGTGCTCCTGCCGGACACCGTCGGCGGCTACGAGCGGGTGTGGACCGACGCGCAGGCGACAGGCGCGTGGGGCGATCCCACGGTCGTCCTGCGTTGCGGCGTGGAGCCGCCCGCCCCGTCCGACCTCGTCTGCACCACCCTCGGTGGCGTCGACTGGTTGGTCCTGGAGCAGGAAGACGAGCGCCAGCGCCTCGTCACCTACGGTCGGGAGCCCGCCATCGAGGTCATCATCCGCCGCGGCGAGCAGGTCGACTTCCAGTCGATCGTCGACAGCCTCTCGTCGAACATCCAGTCCGGACTCGCACCGGCCACCGCGCAGTGCACGGACCGGGTGGAGTTCCCCGCGAGCTGAGCGCCCGCAGGGAACGCCGATGTCAGCGGCGCAGACCCGCCTCGACCAGTTCGGTGATGAGATCGCCGTAGCTCAGCCCTGAGGCGACCCAGCACTTCGGGAACATCGAGATGGGCGTGAATCCGGGCATGGTGTTGAGCTCGTTGACGACGAGCTCGCCGTCCGGGGTGAGGAACATGTCGACGCGGGCGAGGCCACGACCGTCCACCGCCTGGAAGGCACGCACGCCGGCCTCCTGGACGGCCGCCACCTCCGCCTCGCTCAGCTCCGCGGGGCACACCACATCGACGCCGTCGCCACCGAGGTACTTGCCCTCGAAGTCGTAGAAGCCGCGGTCGGTCAGCACGATCTCCCCCGGAAGGGAGGCGCGGACGCCGTCGGCGGTCTCCAGGACCGCGACCTCGATCTCCCGCCCGGTGACACCGGCCTCGATGAGGACCTTGTCATCCTCGGCGAAGGCGATGGCGAGGGCGGCGTCGAGCTCCTCCGGAGCCGTCACCTTCGAGACGCCGACGCTCGATCCGGCGCGCGCCGGCTTGACGAAGACGGGCAGGCCGAGCTCGACAGCACGGCGGCGCACGGCCGCAGGGTCGACGTCCCACTCGCGGCGGCGCACGGTCACGCCCGGTGCCACCGAGATGCCAGCGGCCCGCAGCGCGATCTTCATGAAGTGCTTGTCCATGCACAGCGCCGAGTCGAGCACGCCGCCGCCGGCATAGGGCACCTCGAGCGTGTCGAAGTAGCCCTGGATGGTGCCGTCCTCGCCGTGGGGTCCGTGCAGGATCGGCAGGACCACGTCGATCTCGCCCAGCCCCTCGGTCGCGCCGCCCGGGTGCACGACGCGCAGAGTGCGGTCGCCGCCGGGCTCCGGCCAGAGCACCCGGGTGCCGTTGTCCACGACCTCGGGCAGGTGCGCGGCGTCCAGCGGGAACTTCGCCGGATCGTCGTCCTCCAGGACGAAGGCGCCCTCGCGGGTGATCCCCACCGGGATCACGGCATACCGGTCACGATCGATCGCGCCCAGCACTCCCCCCGCCGTTGCGGAACTGATCGAATGCTCGCTGGAGCGCCCTCCGAAGAGCACCACCACCGTCTGCTTGTCCATGGTTGGTCCTCTCCCCCTGCGGGGTGTCGTCGTCCGTCGTCAGATGCGGGGCGATGTCCCGGGGATCCATCTTGCCGTCGAGCACCATCTTCACCTGCTCCACGATCGGCATGTGCACATCGGCTTCGCGGGCGAGCTGCAGCACGGGGGCGACCGAGGCCAGACCCTCCGCCGTCTGCTGCATCTGCTTCACCACATCCTGGAAGCTGTATCCCTGTCCGAGCAGCCGCCCGGCCGTGTTGTTGCGGCTCAGCGGCGACTGACACGTCGCGATGAGGTCGCCGAGCCCCGCCAGTCCCTGCAGGGTCTCCGGCTGGGCACCGTTCGCCACCGCGAAGTCGGTCATCTCGACGAGGCCGCGGGTGATGATCGAGGCCTTCGTGTTCTCGCCGTAGCCCACGCCGTCGACGATCCCGATGGCGACGGCGATGAGGTTCTTGAGCACCCCGCCGAACTCCGTGCCGATGACGTCGGTGTTCACGAACGTGCGGAAGTAGGAGTTGCGCGCGGCGCGGGCCACGACGTCCGCCGTCTCCTGGCTGCGCGACGAGATCACGGCCGCGGTCGGCTGCTCCCGCGCGATCTCCAGCGCGAGGTTGGGGCCGGAGGCGACGGCGACCCGGTCGGGATCGCACTGCAGCTCCTGCTGGATCACCTGACTCATGCGCAGTCCGGTGCCACGCTCGACGCCCTTCATGAGGCTGACGATCTTCGCGTCGCCCGAAGCGATCAGCGGGCGCAGCGCCTTGAGGTTCTCCCGCAGCGACTGACTCGGCACGGACAGGTACACCTGGTCGACGCCCTCGAGGGCGGTCGCCAGCTCATGCGTGGCCGCCATCGTGCGGGGCAGGTTGATGCCGGGCAGGTAGCGCGAGTTGCGCTTCGCCTCATCGATCTCGTGCGCCAGCTCCGCACGGCGCGCCCACATCGTCACGTGAGCGCCGCCGTCGGCGAGGATCTTGCCGAACGTGGTGCCCCAGCTGCCGGCGCCGATCACGGCGACGCGGGGTCCGGCCGGCGCGGTTCTCTTAGGGGTCAAGGCGTCCGGTCTCCTTCTGGCCGTGGCTCGCCGGATTCCAGCGCTCCGCGGGGGCCTTCTCGCCGCGCACCTGCTCCAGCAGCGCGGTGATCGCGTTCATGAGGCGGTTGGTGGCCTCCGTCAGCGCCGCCGGCTCGCCGGCGCGACCGCGGAGGTCGGACACGTCGACGGGGTCGCCGATGATCACGGTGACGGGCTTCCGGAGCGGCCAGAGGCTGAGCCCCTTCTGGTAGCGGCCCATGATCGCCTGAGTCCCCCACTGGGCCATCGGGATCAGCGGGATGCCGTCGGCGAGGGCGAGCCGCACCGCTCCCGACTTGCCGCGCATCGGCCACATGTCGGGGTCTCGGGTGAGCGTGCCCTCCGGGTACACGATGACACCGCGACCGTGCTCCACGAGAGCCGCCGACTGGGCCATCGTCTGCTTCGCGGAGGACGCCGAGGACGTGCGCGCGACCGGGATCATCCCCGTCTTGCGCAGGAACCATCCGAGGACGGGGACCCGGAAGAGGCTCTCCTTGGCCATGAACCGCGGGGCGCGCCCGATCCGCCAGACCGCCATGGCGACGATCAGCGGATCGAACTCCGAGTAGTGGTTCGGCGCGAGGACGAATGAGCCCTCGCGCGGCAGCTTCTCCGCACCGACGATCCGGATCTTCGCGATCAGCGACACCACCGGGACGACGATCGCCGCGAGCGGCCAGAAGACGCTCGGACGCGTCTTCTCCGGAGACCGGGACGCCATGGGGCTCACCGGATGACGTCGAAGTCGGCGCCGAGCGCGTCGAGCTTGGCGAGGAACTTCTCGTATCCGCGGCTCAGGATGTCGACCCCCGACACCTTCGACTCGCCCGTGGCCGTCAGCGCCGCGATCACGTGGCTGTAGCCACCGCGCAGATCGGGGACGACGATGTCGGCGCCGTGGAGCGGCGTCGGGCCCGTGATGACGGCGGCCTGCTCCAGGTCACGACGCGGCACGCGCCGCGGGCCGTCCTGCAGCCCGCGCGGGTGCACGACGATGTCGGCGCCCATCTTGACGAGCGCCTCGGTGAAGCCCATGCGGTTCTCGTACACGGTCTCGTGCACGACGGAGCGGCCGTGCGCCTGGGTGAGCGCGACCACGAGCGGCTGCTGCCAGTCGGTCATGAAGCCGGGGTGCACGTCGGTCTCGATCACGACCGGCTTGATGTCGCCGTCGCGACGGAAGAGGATGCCGTCCTCCTGGATGTCGAACCAGCCGCCCGCCTTCCGGAAGACGTTGAGGAAGGTGAGCATCTCCTGCTGCTTCGCGCCGCCGACGAAGATCTCGCCGTCGGTGGCCAGAGCGGCCGAGGCCCACGAGGCCGCCTCGTTGCGATCGAAGATCGACCGGTGGTCGTAGCCGCGGAGCTTCTCGACGCCCTCGATGAGGATGACGCGGTTGGGCTCGTAGGAGATGATCGCGCCCATCTTCTGCAGGACGGCGATGAGGTCCATGATCTCGGGCTCGATCGCCGCGTTGCGCAGCTCGGTGATGCCCTCCGCCCGTACAGCGGTGAGGAGCACCTGCTCCGTGGCGCCGACGCTCGGGTACGGGAGGTGGATGTTGGCACCGTGCAGACGGGCCCCGCCGGTCGAGAGGCGGATGCCGCTGGGGAGCTTCTCGACGATCGCGCCGAACTTCCGCAGCGCGTCCAGGTGGAAGTCGATCGGCCGGTCGCCGATGCGGCAGCCGCCGAGGTCGGGGATGAACGCCTGGCCGAGGCGGTGCAGGAGCGGACCGCAGAACAGGATCGGGATCCGGGAGGCGCCCGCATGCGCGTCGATCTCCTCGAAGTGGGCCGACTCGACGTCGCTGGGGTCGAACACCAGGGAGCCGGGCTCGTCGCCCTCCGACACGCGGACGCCGTGCACCTCGAGCAGCGAGCGCACCACGGCGACGTCGCTGATGGCCGGCACGTCGCGCAGGACGCTCGTGGTCTCCCCGAGCAGAGACGCGACCATCGCCTTGGTGGCGAGGTTCTTCGCGCCCTTGACGTCGACGCGTCCGCGCAGCGGACGGCCTCCGCGGATGGCGAGGACGTCTCCGGTCAGCGCGGGGACGTCGTCGGAGAGAGCGTCGCGCACGGGTGTCGTCATTCGGGGCCTCACTTCATTCATCGGGGGCGGGGTTACCCCTGGCTCCCCCGCCCCCTCCGTCTCACTGGACGGGAAGGGTCCGCGGCCGCCACGACTCGCGACGGGCCTCGAACTGCGCGATCTTGTCTTCGTTGCGCAGCGTGAGCCCGATGTCATCGAGCCCTTCGAGGAGCCGCCATCTAGTGTAATCGTCGATCCCGATGTCGGCCTGGAAGCCGGCCTCCGCGCCCCCGGTCGGGTCGCCGATGGAAGCGGTGCGCGCCTCGAGGTCGACCGTCATCCGCGCGCCGGGATCGGCGTCCATGACGGCCCAGAACCGCTCCAGATCCGCCTCCGAGATGGTCGCGGCGAGGAGTCCCTGCTTGCCCGCGTTCCCGCGGAAGATGTCGGCGAAGCGGGGGCTCAGCACGACCTTGAAGCCGAAGTCGCGGAGCGCCCACACGGCGTGCTCACGGCTGGAACCCGTACCGAAATCGGGTCCGGCGACGAGGACGGACGCCCCCTGGTACGGCGCCTGGTTGAGCACGAACCCGGGGTCCTGCCGCCAGCCGTGGAACAGCGCGTCCTCGAAGCCGGTCTTGGTGACGCGCTTGAGGAACACCGCCGGGATGATCTGGTCGGTGTCGACGTTCGACCGCTTCAGCGGCGCGGCGATGCCCGTGTGGGTGATGAACTTCTCCATGGTCAGGCCTCCAGGTCGCTCGGGCTGGACAGGGTGCCGCGGATGGCGGTCGCCGCCGCGACGAGAGGGGACACGAGGTGCGTGCGGCCCCCCTTGCCCTGGCGTCCTTCGAAGTTGCGGTTCGAGGTGGAAGCGCAGCGCTCCCCCGGGGCGAGCTGATCGGGGTTCATGCCCAGGCACATCGAGCACCCCGCGAAGCGCCACTCCGCCCCGAAGTCCTTGATGATCCGGTCCAGGCCCTCGGCCTCGGCCTCCAGTCGCACGCGGGCTGAGCCGGGAACGACCATCACCCGCACACCGTCGGCCTTCTTCTTGCCCTGGATGATGGAGGCGAAGGCGCGGAGGTCCTCGATGCGGCTGTTCGTGCACGAGCCCATGAACACCGCGTCGACCGGGACCTCCTTGAGGGGGGTACCCGGCGTCAGGTCCATGTATTCCAGTGCACGCTCGGCGGCTGCGCGCTCGTTGGGGTCGGCGATCTCCGCGGGGTTCGGCACCGCGGCGGAGAGCGAGCTGCCCTGCCCGGGGTTCGTTCCCCACGTCACGAACGGCTCCAGCTCGTCGGCGTCGATGAAGACCTCGGCGTCGAAGGTGGCACCTTCATCGGTCGGCAGGGTGCGCCAGTAGGCGACCGCGTCGTCCCAGTCCTGCCCCTTCGGCGCGTGCGGACGCCCCTCGAGGTAGGCGAAGGTCGTCTCGTCCGGAGCCACCATGCCCGCGCGGGCCCCCGCCTCGATCGACATGTTGCAGATCGTCATGCGGCCCTCCATGGAGAGCGCGCGGATCGCGCTGCCACGGTACTCGAGCACGTAGCCCTGACCGCCGCCGGTCCCGATCTTGGCGATCACGGCGAGGATGATGTCCTTCGCGGTGACGCCGGGACGCAGCGTGCCCTCGACGGTGATCGCCATCGTCTTGAACGGCTTCAACGGCAGGGTCTGGGTCGCCATGACGTGCTCGACCTCGCTGGTGCCGATGCCGAACGCCATCGCGCCGAACGCGCCGTGCGTCGAGGTGTGCGAGTCGCCGCAGACCACGGTGATCCCGGGCATGGTGAGGCCGAGCTGCGGGCCGACGACGTGCACGATGCCCTGCTCCGCGTCCCCCAGCGAGTGCAGGCGCACGCCGAACTCGGCGGCGTTGCGGCGCAGCGTCTCGATCTGCGTGCGGCTGGTGAGATCGGCGATGGGTTTGTCGATCTCCCACGTCGGCGTGTTGTGGTCCTCCGTGGCGATCGTCAGGTCGAGCCGCCGGAGCGGCCGCCCCTCGCTGCGGAGGCCGTCGAAGGCCTGCGGGCTGGTGACCTCATGCACGAGATGCAGGTCGATGTAGATGAGGTCGGGCTGGCCGTCCTCGCCCTTGACGACGAGGTGGTCGTCCCAGACCTTCTCGGCGAGCGTCCTGGGGCGTGCGGAATCCGCACCGGCGGTGGTGGTCATGGCGTGTCTCCTGTGGATGGCGGTTCGGCCCACGATGGACTCCGCGACGAGGAGGGGCTCAGATCGAGGTCTCGCCGCGGCCGCTAAGAAGGAGCACGGTCCGCATGACGTCAGGTTACCACCGCTCGGACACGCCGAGACACGCCGTGACACTCTGTTGCTCACCCGCCGACCGAGAGGCCCCGCATGACCGTCGACACCGCCCGCTTCGCCACCCGCGCCGTCCACGCCGCGAGAGGCCGGGCCGCTGCCGCCTCCCGCGTGACGCCGATCTACCTGACGGCCGGTTTCGAGTTCGACGACTTCGATCACGCCGCCGACCACTTCGGCACCGGTACCGGATTCGGGTACACGCGCACCGGCAATCCGACGGTGCACGCGGTGGAGCGGCAGCTGGCGAGCCTGGAATCCGGTGCGGACGCCGTACTCGTGGCCAGCGGACAGGCCGCCGTGACGACCGCCCTGCTCTCGGTCGTGGGGGCGGGCGATCACATCGTCTCCTCGACCCACATCTACGAGGGCACCCGCGGGCTGTTCCTGGACAACCTCGCCAGACTCGGCATCGAGACGACGTTCGTGGACGACATCGCGGACCCGGATGCCTGGCGGGAGGCCGTGCGCCCGACGACCAGGGCCCTGTTCGCGGAATCGCTCGCGAACGCGCGGAACGACTTCCTCGACGTCGCGGCGGTGAGCGCGGTGGCCGACGAGATCGCCGTTCCGCTGATCGTCGACAACACCCTGGCCACCCCGGCGCTCCTCCGGCCGCTGGAGCACGGCGCAGCCATCGTGGTGCACTCGGCGTCGAAGTTCCTCGCGGGTCAGGGCGCGGTTCTCGGCGGCGTGGTGATCGATGACGGCCGATTCGATGCCGACCGCGCCGGGCACAACGCCCCGCACCTCGTGCTGCCGGGACGGGGCGGCGCCCCCAGCGTCTTCGCCCGGCACGGCGGCCGCGCGCGCATCGGGTACGCCAGAGAGTCGGTGGCTCCGCGGTTCGGTGCCTCGCCCTCGCCCCTCAACGCGTTCCTGATCGGCCAGGGCACCGAGACGCTCGGCCTGCGCGTGGAGCGGCAGTCGCAGAACGCCCTCGCCGTCGCACGCTGGCTCGCCGCGCATGACGCCGTGGAGAGCGTGGACTACGTCGGCCTGCCCACGCACCCGCACCACGAGACCGCGGTGCGTTACCTCGACGGCGGCTTCGGCTCGATCTTCACCTTCACCCTGCGCGGCGGCCTGCCCGCGGCCCGTCGCTTCGTGGAGGAGGTGTCGGTCTTCACGCACATGACCCACATCGGCGACGTGCGGTCGCTCGTGCTGCACCCGGGTACGACCAGCCATGCGCAGCGCACCGACGAGGAGCGCCGGATCCTCGGTGTGGGCCCCGGCACGCTCCGACTGTCGATCGGCATCGAGGACGTCGACGACCTGATCGGGGATCTGGCGCGGGTGCTCGAGAGCGTCCGGGAGACGGTGGCATGAGCCGCCTGCAGCACTTCGGGTGGTTCCTCGCCCGGGGCTTCGGCCCTCAGGGGTGGGGCTATCCGTCCCTGGACTGGGACTACGACTGGACGCGACCGGAGATCTACCAGGAAGCCGCGCGCACCCTCGAGCAGGCCGGATTCGACCTCGTGATCGTCGAGGACAGCCCCTCCCTCGGCTCGGCGGAGACGATCGATCTGCGCGTGCGTCACGCGTTCGGCGGCCCGAAGCACGATCCCCTGCTGCTCGCCCCGTACCTCTTCCAGGCGACCCGTCATCTCGGAGTGGTGCCGACCGTGAATCCGGCGGCCTCGCTGCCGTACACGTCGGCGCGCCAGTTCGCGACGCTGCAGCATCTGAGCGGGCACCGGCTCGGCCTCAACGTGGTCACCGACACCGGCAGCGCCCGCCACTTCTCCGCGGCCCCGCAGCTCGGCCACGACGAGGCGTACGACCGTGCCGAGGAATGGCTCGCCGGCATCCGCGCGCTCTGGCGGAGCTGGGACGAGGGCGCCCTGGTCGCCGATCCCGGCTCCGGCGTCTATGCGGACGGCACCCGCATGCGCCCGGTGCAGCACCGCGGGGCGCACTACGACTTCGACGGCCCCTTGAACGCCCTGCCCTTCACGGACGGGGAGCCGGCCATCGTCTCCCCCGGCGGCTCGGGGCGCGGCCTGGCGTTCGCGGGTGCCAACTCGGACGTCCAGCTCGCGCTCGCACCGCTGCACGAGAAGGCGGTACGGGAGTATCGGCAGCGCGTGTACGACGCCGCGATCGCCCGGGGACGCCGTGCCGAGGACGTCAAGATCCTCTTCGCGATCCAGCCCGTGATCACGGCGTCCGCCGAGGAGGCCGACCGGATCGTGGCCGCCTCCGCACACCCGGACGACGCCGCACTCGCGCAGATCGCCCGGAAGCAGTCGAGTGATCTGGAGACCGATCTCACGGCCCTCGATCTGGACCGTCCCCTCGACCCTTCGGTCTTCGGAGCCCATGTCTCCCGCGGGAGCATCCAGCGGCTGATCGGCGACCGCGGAGAGGATGCCCCGCTCCGCGCGCACCTCACCGCACTCGCCCGCACCGGCCGGCTGCACGACCGCAGCGGTTTCGTGGGCACCGCAGAGGAGTTCGCCGATCTCGTCGAGGAGCTCGGTGAGTGGGGCAACGACGGCGTGCTGCTCTGGGGCGACTTCCACCCCGTGACCCTGCATCGCACGCTCGACGAGCTGGTGCCGATCCTCCGCCGCCGCGGGCTGCTCCGGCGCGAGTACGCGGACGGCGGCCTGCAGGCCAACCTGCAGTCGTTCTGACCCGCTCCGCGCGGACTCAGTCTCCGACGGGGGCGACGCGCTTCTCCGCGCGCTTCTCCCTGGACGACGCGATCAGGCTCGCGATCGTCGCGACCGTCATCGACACGAGGATCACGCCGAGCGACACCATGTTGTCGATGTCGGGCACCCACTCCACGTGCTCGCCGCCGTTGATGAACGGGAGCTCGTTGACGTGCAGCGCGTGCAGGATCAGCTTGATGCCGATGAACCCGAGGATGACGGCGATGCCGTAGTGCAGGTAGCGGAGGCGGTCCAGGAGGTCGCCGAGGAGGAAGTAGAGCTGGCGCAGCCCCATGAGGGCGAAGATGTTCGCGGCGAAGACGAGGAAGCCGTTGGTCGTGATCTCGAAGATCGCGGGGATCGAGTCGATCGCGAAGATGAGGTCCGTGACGCCGATCGTGATGAACACGATGATCATCGGCGTCCACATGCGCGTCCCGTCGACGGTCGTGCGGATCTTCGAGCCGTCGTAGGTCTCGCTGATGTCGATCCGACGGCGGAGCAGCCGGACGATGAAGTTCTCGCGCTTGACGTCGTCCTCGTGCTCGCCCTCCGGCATCGCCTGCCGGATGGCGGTGTAGACGAGGAAGGCGCCGAACAGGTAGAAGATCGGCGAGAAGTTCTCGATGATCGTCACGCCCACGAGGATGAAGAGCCCGCGCAGGACCAGCGCGATGATGATCCCGACCATCAGCACCTGCTGCTGCAGACGTCGCGGCACCGCGAACTGCGCCATGATCAGCACGAAGACGAACAGGTTGTCGACGGAGAGGCTGTACTCCAGCGCCCACCCGGTGATGAAGTCCCCGGCGTTCTGCCATCCGCCCACATTGCCCAGCAGCACCGCGAAGAGCAGCGCGAGGCCCACGTAGAACACGACCCACAGCGTCGACTCCTTGGTGGAGGGGATGTGCGGGCGCAGCCGGATGAGGAGCAGGTCGCCGATCAGGATGATCGTGAGGACGACCATCGACGTGATCTCGAACCAGACGGGGATGTCCACGGGCGCTGTGCACCTTTCGCGAGGGGTCGGGAATGAGTCGAAAGTCTCTCCCCCGCAGATGTGCGGCGCGCGCCCGGAGCAGCGGTGTCGATGCTCGTGATGACGTTACGCGCGGATTCGGGATACTCCCTCTCGCCCGGGCCATGCTACCGGAGGTGGGAGCCGCGCGGAAGAGGAAGTCCCCACCCGCTGCGGATCCGATGCCGTGCTGAGACGATGGGTCATCCGCCGACACTCTCGAGGGAGAGACACCGAACGGAACCAGGATGCCCGCGCAGACGAGTGACCAGCGATGGGCCGCCCAGGCGGCGGCCGGCGATCAGAGCGCCTTCCGCGCGCTGTACCGCGCCCACGTGCGCCCCGTGTACTGGATCGCCCACGGGATCCTGGGCTCCCCCGCCGACGCGGAGGACGTGGCGCAGGAGACCTTCGTGGTCGCCTGGCGGAAGCTTCCGGATCTGGAGCTGCAGGGAGAGTCGATCCTCCCCTGGCTCGCGACGATCTGCCGCTTCCAGTCCGCGAACCGGCTGCGCCAGCGCCGTCGCGACCAGGCGCACACGACGGACGCGGCGGACGATCAGCTCCCGGACGTCGTCAGCGTCGAGGAGCAGGTGATCACGGCGGCGCTCGCCGCGAGGATCGCCGCGGAGGTGGGCACCCTGAGCGAGCTCGACCGGGAGATCTTCCGGCTGTGCGCGTCCGAGGGCTACGCGTACCAGGCCGCCGCCGACGAGCTCGGCGTGACGCACGCCGTCGTCCGGAACCGTCTCTCACGCGTGCGCACCCAGCTGCGCGGCGCCGTCAAGGAAGTGAGGGACGCATGAACCACCAGACTCCGCAGGAGAGCCTCCCGCCACTGTCGGACGCGACCGTCGCCCGGATCGAGGAGGCCGTCTTCACCGAGATCCGCAGCGAGCGGCGCCCGCTGTCTCCGCGAACCGAACGCGCCCGGAACCGTCGACGCCGATTGCTCACCGCCGGAGGGATCGCGGCGGCCTTCGTCGTCGGGGTCCTGGTGACCCCGCCGATCCTCGGCGCCGTCGGAGGCGGCGGCTCGTCCGTATCCACAGCGGACGGCACCGCGGGCTGGTCGACCGACGAGGCGGGCTCGGCCGTGCCGGACCGCGCCGTCGAAGGGGCGACCCTTCCCGGCACCGTCGGATCGGACGCCGCGGCGTCTGCCGAGGACGCCCGTGACATCGTCGCCACCGCCCAGGCGTCGGTGCAGGTGCGGGACATCGCCGACGCTGCATCCGCCATCGGCGATCTCGCCGTCGAGCACGGCGGCTACGTCGAGAGCACCGAGGTCGGCCGAGCGGTCTCGTCGGATGCCCCCGCCGAACCGGCTCCCGCGGATTCCGGGTACGGCTGGATCACGGTCCGCATCCCCGCCGACGATCTGACCACGGTGATCGCCGCCCTCGGCGACACCGGTGAGGTGCTGTCGTCCTCCGTCACGAAGCAGGACGTCACCGCCACGGCGATCGACCTCCGCGCCCGCGTGGAGTCGACCCGCGCGTCGGTGCAGCGGCTCACGGAGCTCATGGGGCAGTCGGGCACTGTCGCCGATCTCATCGAGGCCGAAGTCGCGCTCACCGATCGCCAGGCGCAGCTCGAGTCGTACGAACAGCAGCTCGCCGCGCTGGAGGACCAGGTGACCCTGTCGTCGCTCACCGTGGAGCTGTCCCGCAGCGGCACCGCGGCGTCGGCAGACCCCGCCGGCTTCGGCGACGGTCTGCTGGCCGGGTGGAACGGGCTCGTGGTCTCACTCAACGCCCTGGTGATCGCGGTCGGCTTCCTCCTCCCCTGGCTCGCGGTCGCCGCCGTCGTCGTCCTGATCGTGTGGCTCCTCCGCCGCGGCCGGCGGAAGCGGCGGGCGCCCGCAGCTCCGCCCGTCCGGGAGGATTAGCGGGAACCGCGCTTTTCCGCGGTATACAAGAACTCTTGTGCGCATCCGGGTCGCTGCTTAGCCTTCGGAGCGTGGAAGACATCTCCGTGATCACCGCCGTGCATCACCCGCTGCGGCGCCGCATCTACGACTATCTGCTGCTGTACGGCACCTCGCAGGTGACCGCCCTCGCCCGTGCGCTCGACAGCCAGGTCGGCAGCATCAGCCATCACCTCAGGATGCTCGAGCGGGCCGGGATCGTCGAGCGTGCCGCCGATCCGACCGGCGACCGGCGCACGAGCTGGTGGACCGTCGCCCGGCGCGGCCTCACCTGGTCGGTGGAGGACTTCGTCGACTCCCCCGCCGATGCCCTTCTCGCCCGGGAAGCACAGCGGCAGGGCATCCGCATGCAGATCGACCGCCTCCAGCGCTGGCACCGACGCCTAGGGGAGCCCGCCGTCGCGGCCTACGACGCCTCCAACACGGAGACCACCGCGTGGGCGACCCCGGAGGAACTGCGCGACCTCTCCGCGCGCGTGCTGGACGTGGTGCGGGACTGGCAGGCCTCGATCGACGAAGGCGACGGCCAGGCGCGCACGCCCGTCTTCTTCTTCGCTCACGCGTTCCCCACGGAGCCGTGATGACCGCGCTCACCCCGCCCCTCGAGCTCACCAGTCCTCCTCCGTTCCGGCGTGACCGGATGGTGCACGCGTGGATCGGCGTGAAGGCTCTGTCCGACGCCGGCGACGCCGTGTGGACGATCGCGTTGGCGTGGACGGCCGTGCAGATCGCCTCCCCCGCCGTCGCCGGACTCATCGTCGCCGCCGGCACGGTTCCGCGCGCGATGGTGCTGCTCTTCGGCGGGGTCATCGCGGATCGCGCCGACGCCCGCCGGGTGATGATCGCCTGCAATGCGGTGCGTGTGGGGGTGCTCGTCGCCGCCGCCGTGTGGACGGTCTCGCATGCGCCCACCGTGCCCGTCCTGCTCGCCGCCGCCGTGGCGTTCGGGGTGTGCGACGCGTTCTACGAACCCTCCGCCGGCACCATCGGGCGACAGCTGGTACGCACCGACGATCTCCCCTCCTACGCGGCCGTCATCCAGACGGCGTCGCGCCTCGGCACGATGGGGGGCGCCGCACTGGGCGGCCTGCTCGTCGCCCAAGCCGGTCTCGCGGGGAGCGCATCCGCGAACGCGGTGACCTTCGCCCTGGTCGTCGGGTTCCTGGCGATCGTCCTGCGCCCGCGGTTCCGGCTCGCCCGGGCCCCGCGCACCTCGTCCCTGCGCGCGATCGGCGCGGCGTTCGCCCACCTCGGAGCGAACCCCACGACGCGCACTCTCGTCATCGCCCTCTCCGGACTCAATCTCGCCGTGGGCCCCGCCATCGGCATCGGCCTGGCTCTGCGGGCGCACGACGAGGGTTGGGGGGCTCCCGCGGTCGGCCTCTTCGAGGGCCTCCTCGGCCTCGGCGCCGCCGTGGGGGCTGCCGCGGTCGCGAGATGGCGGCCGCGCCACGAGGCGCGGAGCGGGTTCGGCGCGCTCCTCGTCCAGGGAGCGGGAATCGTCGCGCTCGGGTTCGGCCCCGTCTGGACCGTGGCCGTCGCCGCCACCGTCGTCGGCGCCACCGCGGGCTACGCCTCCGTGCTGCTGAGCGCGACCTTCGCCGCGACGGTGGACACCGCCTTCCTCGGTCGGATGGGGTCCCTCACCCGGCTCGGCGACGACTGCCTGATGCCGCTCGCGATGGCGGGCTTCGGCGCGCTCGCGACGGTCACCGCCGTCTGGGTGCCGTTCGTCGTGGCCGGTGGAGCGATGACGGCGCTCATGCTCGTACCGCTCCGGGCTCGTGCGTTCCGGACCCTGTCGCTGCGCGCGGACGACTGACGCGCACGCTCGGGAACGGCGAAAGCCCCCCGGAGAACCGGAGGGCTTTCGACGTGTTGTGTGACCCCAGCGGGATTCGAACCCGCGTTACCGCCGTGAGAGGGCGGCGTACTAGGCCGCTATACGATGGGGCCGTCTTGCGGAGCTTTTCCGTTCCGCGACAACCGTTCAAGTATGCCACGGCGATTCTCACTGCGCCAAATCGAGGCCAGTCCACCCGAGATCCCGGGCGTGGCGCGCCGATTTCCGTTTGCCGCAGACCCCGGGAAGGAGTTGACTCGTCTCATGCGCGTCACCAAGTTCGAACATGCCACCCTCCGCCTGGACCAGAACGACGACACCCTCCTGATCGATCCGGGATCCTTCACAGCCCCGCTGCACGACCTCAGCGGACTGGTCGCCATCGTGCTCACGCACGAGCACCCCGACCACTGGACGCCGGAGCACCTCGACCGGATCCTCCGCGCGGCCCCCGGGACCCCGATCTTCGGGCCGGAGGGCGTGGCGAAGGCGGCGGAGGGCTACGAGGTCACGGTCGTCTCCCCCGGCGACACCGTGGAGGTCGGCGCCTTCACTCTGCGCTTCTTCGGTGGCACGCACGCAGTGATCCACTCCTCGATCCCGACGATCGACAACGTGGGCGTGCTCGTCAACGACACGTTCTACTACCCCGGCGACTCGTATGCGGTGCCGGAAGGCGTCGAGGTCGGCACCCTCGCCGCGCCGCTCGGAGCCCCGTGGCTCAAGATCGGGGACGCCATCGACTACGTCCTGGCCGTGAAGCCCCGACGGGCGTTCGGCACGCACGACATGACCCTGTCCGTGATCGGCAAGAACATGCACCGGCAGCGGCTGCAGTGGGCGACCGAGCAGGGCGGCGGCGAGTTCCTCGTGCTCGAGCCCGGCGACACCATCGATCTGTGAGCGGACCACGCCGCCTCCTGCCCGCCCCGACCCCGCGACTCGCCTTCCGGGAGATGATCGCGGACGATCTCGACGACATGGCGGCGCTCCTGGGTGATCCGGAGGTCATGGCGTACTACCCCGCGCCCAAGTCGCGAGCGGAAGCCGCCGAGTGGATCGCGCGGATGCAGCAGCGCTACCGCGAGGACGGCCACGGTCTCTGGATCATCGAGACGCACGACGGCGATTTCCTCGGCGACTGCGGCCTCACCTGGCAGTCGGTGAACGGCGCTCCCGTGCTCGAAGTCGGCTACCACGTCCGCGCCGATCGCCAGCGCCGAGGCTATGCCACCGAGGCCGCACGCGCCTGTGTCGACCTCGTCGCGCGGACCTTCGCTCCCACGCTCCTCACCGCCATCATCCACCCCGCGAACGAGGCGTCCCGCGGTGTGGCGGAGAAGCTCGGCATGACCCACATCGATGACGATCGCGCCCATCCGTGGATCGTGCGCACGGTGATGGGGATGACCGTGGAGGCCGCGACCTAGCCCTGAGCGCCACGCACCCGCAGGTCACGCGCGAGGTGGTCGCGCTGCTCGATGAGGAGTCGTCGCAGCGCCGCCGGGGCCTCGGGGCTGGCCGACAGCCAGGAATCGACGAGATCCAGCGACGAACGGGCGGGGAACAGCCCGATCACCAGCCGACGAGCGATCTCGATGCTCCGGTCCGTCCACGCGGTCCCGATCCGCGCGAAGTACTCCTCGTCGTAGGACTCGATGAGGTCGCGGCGGCCACCGGCGCGGTAGCCGCCGATCTCGGCATCGAGATGGTCGTTCGTCAGCGACTGGTCTTCCCACGCGGCGGTCCAGGCGGCCCCGCGTACCGCCGCGTCGGGGACGGAGGCGCGGGCGCGGCGGGCGGCGGTGCGTCCGTCGCCGGTGTCGTCCCTCTCCTCCTCGGCCGCGATGTCCGAGGCGTCGGCGTGACCGGTCGTGACGAGGGCTGTGAGGAGCTGCCAGCGCAGATCGGGATCCACGACGAGGCCCTCCGGCACGTCGCCGTCGAGCAGGGCCCGGACCTCCGCGTGGTGGACGTCATCGAACGCCGAGGCGGCTGCCAGCGCACGCGCCCAGGAGAGCTGGGCGTCGCTGCCGGCGTCCGCCTGCTGCAGTGCCGCCCACGTCGTCTCGGTCCAGGCGCGCTGCTCCGCGGCGCGTCGGTCATCGGGGACGAAGTGCCGCAGCGCGAACGCGGCGTCGAGGAGGGCCGCAGCCAGCAGACCGCCGTTCGACTCCCGCAGTGCGTGCGCGCGCACGATCGCGACGAAACGGGCGGCATCGAGCTCGCCGTCCCGGGTGGCGTTCCACAACGACGACCACACGAGCGCCCGGGCGAGCGGGTCCTCGATGTCCGAGAGGGATTCCTCGACGGTGCGGAGCGACCGCTCGTCCAGGCGCGCCTTCGCGTAGGTGAGGTCGTCGTCGTTGAGCAGCACGAGATCGGCCTCGGGGAGCTCGATCTCGACCCGCTCCCCGATCAGGTCCAGCTCCCGCTGCTCCCGACGCACGATCCGGTCGTCCACGCGGTCGTACAGTCCGATCCGCAGGCGGTGCGGACGGACGTCGTCCTGGACGAGGTGCTGTGCGCCGTCGGCGTCGGTCTCCACCCAGATGGTCGAGACGCCCGTCGTCTGCAGCCAGGCGCCCGCCCAATCGGTCATGTCCCTGCCGGACACCGCGCTGAGCTCGACGAGGAAGTCGTCGAGGGTGGTGTTGCCGAACGCGTTGGCCGCGAAGTACCGCCGGGCGCCTTCGAAGAACGCCTCGTCGCCCACGAACGCGACGAGCTGCTTCAGCACCGAGGCGCCCTTGGCGTAGGTGATGCCGTCGAAGTTCAGCTTCGCGGCCTCCAGGTCGGGGATGTCGGCGACGATGGGGTGCGTCGTCGGCAGCTGGTCCTGCTGATAGGCCCAGGCCTTGCGCCGCATGGCGAACGTCACCCACGCGTCGTGGAACCGGGTGGCCACCGCCGAGGCGTGCGATCCCATGTAGTCGGCGAAGGACTCCTTGAGCCAGAGGTCGTCCCACCACGTCATCGTGACGAGGTCGCCGAACCACATGTGCGCCATCTCGTGCAGGATCGTGTTGGCCCTGCCGGCCCGCTGCGCCTCGGTGGCAGCACCACGCGAGAGGTAGCCTTCCGTGAAGGTGACCAGGCCGGGGTTCTCCATCGCGCCGAGGTTGTACTCGGGGACGAAGATCTGGTCGTACTTGCCCCACGGGTAGGGATAGGCGAAGGCGTCGGTGAAGAAGTCGAGCCCCTGCCGGGTGACCTCGAGGATCTCGTCGGCCTCGAGGTGCTCGACGAGCGAGCGGCGGACGAGCACGCCGAGGGCCACTCGCTGCTCGTCTCTGGTCCACTCCCCGTCGACACGGGCGTACGGGCCGGCCGCGACCGCCGTGATGTAGCTGGAGATCGGCAGCGTGGGGGCGAACTGCACGCGCTGGACGCCGACGCCGAGGTCGACGTGGGCCGGCGACTGGTTCGAGAGCACCTCCCACCCGGACGGCGCGTCAATGACGAAGGTGTACTCCGCCTTCATGTCCGGCTGCTCGAAGCAGGCCATCACGCGACGGGAGTCCGCGGGCTCGTACTGCGTGTAGAGGTAGGTGCGGTCGTCAGCCGGGTCGTGGAACCGGTGCAGGCCCTCCCCCGACCGGCTGTAGGCGCCGACCGCTTCGATGCGCACGACGTTCGACGCCGCGAGGTCGTCGATCGTGAGGCGCGCCCCGTCGTAGACGACGTCCCGCTCCTCCCCGTTCACCTCGACGCGCCGGACCTCCTCGCCGATGAAGTCCAGCCACGTGCTCTGGACCGTCGCATCGAACTCCAGGACCGTCGTCGTCGGGAAGCCCGTGCGCGCCCGCTCCGGGGCCCCGGTCAGGTCCAGCTCGACGCGGATGCGGTGCAGGGTGATCGCGGCGGATCGCGCCGCGGTCTCCTCACGGGTCAGGTTCGCGGTGTGCATCCCTCCATCCTGGCATCTTCCCGAGGTCAGCCGGGGAGCTCCCGCGGCCTCATCCGCGCCGCCCGGCACCGCGCCGGTTGACCTTCCGCGACGTTTCGGGCCCG
Organism: Microbacterium sp. C-MGS6; assembly: GCF_058140415.1. Taxonomy (NCBI): domain Bacteria; kingdom Bacillati; phylum Actinomycetota; class Actinomycetes; order Micrococcales; family Microbacteriaceae; genus Microbacterium; species Microbacterium sp. C-MGS6. The sequence goes on along the minus strand of NZ_CM176934.1, from coordinate 1,608,808 downwards.
CCCAGCAGCCGCCGGATCGCCGTCTCCGGGGTCACGTCGAGGTCGAGCGTCCTCCCCCGGCCGTACTGCCGGAACACCCGAGGGTCGATGTAGCTGTTGCGGGCGACGGCAGTCGTGTTGCCCAGGGCGGTCGCCGCCGCCTGCACCGCGAGGCGCTCGGCCTGGTTCCGCTGTCCGCGGCGGTCGAGGACGCCGATGCGGGCCAGGGCGTCTGCGGCGATGATCGTGCCGTGGAGGGTGCGGAAGTCCTTGGCGGAGAAGCTGGCCCCCAGCACGTCCTTGAGGTACGTGTTGACCTCGGCGGGCGTGATCTTCACCCGCCGCCGGCCTTTCCGGTAGGCCAGGAGGAAGGCGGTGGAGGCGCCGCTCGCGAAATCCGTGAGGGCTTCGGCGAGGGGTTCGTCGGTGATCTCGATCGCGGCGGTCTGTCCGCTCTTCGCCGGGAAGGACAGGGCGACGTCGCCGCCGTCGATGCGGACGTCGCGGCGGCGGAGCGTGGTCAGGCCGCGGCTGCCGTGGCGCGCCAGGTAGCGTTCCGAACCGATCCGCAGCGCGGCGTCGTCGAGCATGCGGAAGGCGATCGCGAGGGCTCGCTCCTTCGTCTGGCCGTCCTCCTTGAGAGCCTTGGTGACCTGCGCGCGGGCGCTGGGCAGGGCCGCGGCGAGGTCCAGTGCGCGGACGAACTTGCGACGGTCGCGGGAGACCCGCCAGAGCGGGTGGTAGAGGTACTGCTTGCGACCGGCGGTGTCGATCCCCACGGCCTGGATGTGCGCGAGCGGGTCGGCCGCGATCCACACGTCCTGCCACGCCGGCGGGATCACCAGGTCGCTGATGCGTTCGCGATCCGCCTCGGGCGCAGGCTCCCCCATCGGATCGACGTACCGGAATCCCGAGCTCGTCCGCTTCCGCGTGAAGCCCGGGTCCTGACCGGGTACCACTCGCACCAGTCGCGCCATGCGTCTCTCCTCCCGCCGTGCAGCTCCTCCGAGTGTGGAGTGACCCCGGTCTCGGCGGGAAGGGAGTGGCGTCTCACCCCGCCGACGTGCTATCCGCGTCGGCGTCCTTCGCGAAGACCGCCCGCATGTGGTCGCTGGTGAGGAAGTCAGCGATGCCGATCATGATCAGGCTGAAGACGATCTGCTCGGTGACCATCCAGACGGGATAGAGACCGGGGATCGCCGCCATGACGAGCGTGATGACCGGGAAGATCTGCGCGAACAGCCGCAGTCGGAGGTAGGCCCAACGCCATCCGCGGCGCGCACGCCACGCGAAGTAGAACAGCGTCGCCGTCATCGCGAGCACCACGAGCGTGCGCATCCACACGGCGAAGGGCACACTGTCCCCGTCCGCGGCGAGCACGAGCGCGACCAGGACAGCGCCCACCCCGAGCACCAGCTCGGCGACGAGGAGCCAGAGGATCCAGGTGAAGGCACGGACCGTCCTGGGGTGAGTGCGGCCGGCGTCGCTGATCAGTACGCCGGCCTGCCGCCCACCCGCGATCCGGTCGAGACGGAGGAAGAGCGGTTCGAGGGCCATGCTCGGAGCCTAGACCGGCGGCGTCCGCTCGACCTCGTCCGTTCGATGGAGCTCGGCGCTGCCGTTGGCTGCTTCCGGGAGCACCCGCTCCAGCACCATCGCCAGCACGCCGACGGCGAGACTGCCCGCCACCATGACCGCGATGAACCACCCGCTGACGCCGACGCCGAGGAGCACCCCCGCGACGAGCGGGCCGAGGATCGCTCCGCCCTGGAAAGCGGCGGAGTTGAGGGCGTTGTAGCGGCCGCGAGTGCGGTCGGTCGCGAGATCGTTGTAGATGGCGGGGATCGTCGGCTGCATCATGGTCTCCCCGAACGCGAAGACGCCCATGAACGCGATCACCGCGATCGCGGCCGTGACCGAGTCGGGGAGCAGACCCGCGGCACCGAGCATGACCCAGGAGACGGCCCAGATGAGCGCCATGACCTGCATGACCCTGGTGCGGCGGCGACCGTTGATGAGGCGGAGGACGGCGAACTGCAGCAGCACGATGACAGCCGTGTTCACCGCGAACGAGATGCCGACCACGGCGGTCGACACCTGGGCGATCTGACGGGCGTAGGCGGGGAAGCCCGCCTCGATCTGTCCGTACCCGATGAAGACGGAGAAGAAGGTCAACAGCGTCATCCACAGCACCGCCGGTCGACGGAGGATCTCCCGGTAGCCGCCCTCGGTGGTCACCGCCGGGTCGGGCTCCGCCTGCGTGCGCACGTGCCGGAGCGGACCCAGGAGCAGTGCCAGCGGGATGAGGCTCGTGGCCGCGTCGATGAGGAAGATCGTGGTGAAGGTCGACGGCTCCGTCACGTCGACGAAGAAGCCGCCGATGATGCCGCCCACGCCGATGCCGAGGTTGACGAGGGCGAAGTTCACGCCGAAGTACTGCTGGCGGACCTCGCCGTCGACCACCGAGGCGATGAGCGCGTTAAAGCCGGGCCAGGACACCCCGAAGTTGACCCCGATGAGCACGACCGCGACGGTCGCGACGGCGGGATGCGTGGCGTAGGCGAGGAGCGTGCACCCCGCGATCATCGAGAGCAGGCCCACGATCAGCACACGGCGGGCGCCGAAGCGGTCGATGAGCGTACCGCCGGGGCCCGTGACGAAGAGCCCCGTGATCGCGATGAGGCTCATGAGCGCCCCGGAGAACCCGAGGTCGAAGCCGCGGACCTCGTGGAGGTAGATGATGGTGAACGGCAGCGTCATCCCCCGCCCGAGCGTCTGGATCGCCACGGTCGACAGCAGCCAGCGCCCCTCGGTGGGCAACGCGTTCCAGAAAGACCTCATACCGATCACCTCGTCATTGTTCCAGGAGCCGCGGACATCGGATGACCGCCGGGCTCCCGGGAACAAAGCCGATATTCTGCGAACATGCCCGTGTCGTTCGAAGACTTCCGCTCCGCCCTGCTCCACGCACCGACCCGTGAGGCCTGGGGCCTCGTGCTCACCGATGCCGAGGCGCAGCAGGTCGCCGCGGACGAGCAGGCGAGCCGGGCCTGGTACGACTACTGGCTCGCCACCACGGCGCCGGCGACGCCCGCCCCCGCGGCGGCAGGGCTCGGCGGACACGAACTCCCCATCGCCGCAGCGCCCGGGTTCGCTGCGGCGCCGCCGCCTGCACCGGCCGCGCAGGGACCCGTCTCCTCCGGTGGGCCGGAGATCGCGTTCCCCGCTTCGGAGAGCACCGGGAGGAAGAGCCGGGTCGGCCTCTGGGTGACGCTGGGCATCGTGGGCGCGCTGCTGCTGATCGCCGCGATCGTCACGGTGTTCGCGTTCACGACCGCACGCCACTGGACCAAGGTCGACGTGCCGGAGAAGCCCGAGACCTTCCACAGCGAGGAGTACGAGACCGGCAAGTACCTCGTCGCCGACGACGGCGTGAGCCCGTGCGCGGTGGACCAGGACTGGACGGACTGCATCGGCCTCATGGAGGCCGAGTACGCGGGCGCCTGCGCCGGGGTCGACCTCGTCCCCGCCGCCGCGGACCTGTGCGCCCAGCACCGCGCCGAGATCGACCGGATGATCGCGGAGGACGCGGACGGGATGTACGTGGCCTCCCTCGGCGATTTCGGACACCTCACCCGGACGCCCGAGACGGCGACGCGCCAGGTCTCGAACGACGATGCTGAGCCGGCCGTCACCCACGAGGCCGTGTGCTATCTGGGGTTCCTCGGGGAGTGCGAGTAGCCGGTTCACCATCCGCGGGTCTCGCCGGGGAGGCCGACCGAGCGTATCGTCGGGCACAGACCTGATCGGGTCGGGGACGAGGTGTCGACATGTGTCGGTGGCTGGCGTATGTGGGAGAACCGCTGCACCCGTCGGAGGTGATCCTCGACGCGCGACATTCGCTCGTGGCGCAGTCCCTGGACTCGCCACTCGGTGCGGAGACCGTGAACGGAGACGGCTTCGGCCTCGGCTGGTATCCGGTGTCGAACCGTGAGGACTCGGGGCAGCCGCCGGGGCCCGCGCTGTTCCGGAGCATGGAGCCCGCCTGGAACGATCTGAACCTGCGCGAGATCTCCCGCATGATCCGCAGCCCGCTGTTCTTCAGCCATGTGAGAGCCGCCGCCGGGCCGCCGGTCCAGCAGACCAACTGCCACCCGTTCCGGCACGCGAACTGGCTCTTCATGCACAACGGCGGCCTGACGGACTTCCTGACGGTGAAACGCGACCTCACTCTCGCCGTCGATCCCTCCCTCTACCCGGAGATCCAGGGCACCACCGACTCCGAGGTGCTGTTCCACCTCGCCCTGACACTCGGCCTGCAGGACGATCCGATCGCGGGGATGCGGGCGGCCATCCGGGAGGCCGAGCGAGTGGGCCACGAGCATGGCATCCGCTTCCCGGTGCAGGGCACCTTCGCGGTCTCCGACGGCGCCACCGTGTGGGCGATCCGCTATTCGACCGCCGGACGCTCCCGCTCCCTCTTCCACTCCACCGACATCGAGACTCTTCGTCGGATGTACCCCGATGCGGAACGTCTTCGCGTCTTCGGTCGCCGGGCGCACGTGATCGTCTCCGAGCCGCTGAACGATCTGCCCGGTGCGTTCGAAGAGGTCCCCGAATCCACGGTCTCGATCCTCGACGAGGCGGGCTACCGGTACGAGCCCTTCCTCGAAGCTGCGTGAGCACTGACGTTCCTGCCGGGGGAACGAGAAAACCCCCGCCGGAGCGGGGGTTTTCGAAGTGCTGGGGTACCTGGACTCGAACCAAGAACAACTGAACCAGAATCAGCCGTGTTGCCAATTACACCATACCCCAAGGGCGAAACCGGAGCCTCGCACCGAGAGTCAAGCTTACCCGAGCGGCGACCGATCACCAAAACCACCGGTGCCGTGTCGCCGCTCGGGCGCGTCGCGGATCAGTTCGCGAGGAACGCCGAGAGCGCGCGCAGGCGGCGCAGCGACTCGTCCTTGCCCAGCAGCTCCATCGACTCGAACAGGGGCGGCGAGACGCGGCGGCCGGTGATGGCCACGCGCGGCGGCCCGTAGGCCACGCGCGGCTTGAGCTCGAGGTTCTCCACGAGCGCCGTCGAGAGCGCCTCCTGGATCTTCTCCGGGGTGAAGTCGGCGACCGGCTCCAGCGCGGTGACGCAGGCGTCCAGCACCGCGGCGGCGTTGGCCGGCAGCCCCTTGAGCGCATCCGCGTCGTACGACACCTCGTCGCGGAACAGGAAGCCGAGCATGCCCGGCACCTCGCCCAGCAGCTGCACGCGCTCCTGCACCAGCGGCGCCGCGCGGAAGGCGAGGACGAGCTGCTCGTGGGTCGGCTCGTCGAACAGACCGGCCGCGGCGAGGTACGGCACCGTGCGCTCGGCGAAGTCCTTCACGTCGAGCATGCGGATGTGGTCGCCGTTGATCGACTCGGCCTTCTTCTGGTCGAAGCGGGCCGGGTTGGGGTTCACGTTCTCGATGTCGAACGCGGCGATGAACTCGTCGAGCGAGAACACGTCGCGGTCCGGGCCGATCGACCAGCCCAGGAGCGCGAGGTAGTTCAGGAGGCCCTCATGGATGAAGCCGCGCTCCCGGTGCAGGAACAGATCGGCCTGGGGGTCACGCTTGGAGAGCTTCTTGTTGCCGGTCTCCCCCAGCACGAGCGGCATGTGGGCGAACCGCGGCACGAACGTCGTCACACCCGCGTCGATGAGAGCGGCGTAGAGCGAGAGCTGGCGCGCGGTGGAGGGCATGAGGTCTTCGCCGCGGAGCACGTGCGTGATGCCCATCAGCGCGTCGTCGACGGGGTTCACGAAGGTGTACAGCGGCACCCCGTTCGGGCGCACGACGACGAAGTCCGGGAAGGAGCCCGCGGGGAAGGTGACCTCGCCGCGGATGAGGTCGACGTACGTGAGGTCCTCGTCCGGCACCCGCAGGCGGAGGGCGGGCTGCCGGCCCTCGGCGCGGAAGGCGGCCTTCTGCTCGTCGGTGAGGTCACGGTCGAAGTTGTCGTAGCCGAGCTGCTTCGCGCGGCCGTTGGCCTCGTTGCGGGCGTCGATCTCCTCGGCCGTCGAGTAGCTCTCGTAGAGCGCGCCCGTCGCGAGGAGCTTGTCGATCACCTCGCGGTAGATGTCGTGCCGCTCGGACTGCCGGTACGGGGCGTGCGGGCCGCCGACCTCGACACCCTCGTCCCAGTCGATCTTCAGCCACGTGAGCGCGTCGACGAGCTGGCGGAAGCTCTCCTCGCTGTCGCGCGCGGCGTCGGTGTCCTCGATGCGGAACACCATCTTCCCGCCGTTGTGACGGGCATAGGCCCAGTTGTACAGAGCCGTGCGGACCATGCCGACGTGCGGCAGCCCCGTCGGAGAGGGGCAGAAGCGGACGCGGACGTCGGCGCCGCTGGCGGTCGTGGTGAGGGGATGCGGAGTAGCCATAGCCCTTCGATTCTACGGGTGCGGGCGGGTCAGCCCCGGCGCGAGACCGCCACCGCCGCGCGGTGCTCCAGGGGCAGCACTGTTCCCACCCGATGCGCCGCGACCGTCTCCTCGAACCCCGCGCGGAACCGGCGGCGCTCGGCCGTGGAGAGCAGGGCGTACTGGGCGCCGGCGCCGGCCACACCCCCTTCGACGGAGGTCCACAGCGCGCCGGGGTCGGCCTCCCACGTCCAGGTGTGCTCGGTGACCACGACCTCCGGGAGCCCGGCGTCGGTGAGCACGTCCGCGAAGCCGTCCGGGGTGCGTGCGAAGTCCTCTTCGGCGGGGAGCCTCTCCCCCGCGTACGGCGGCAACCCCGCGCGTTCGACGACCTCCGCCCAGAACCACGACGGCGAACGGGTCCAGATCGTCGCGGCGACCGGACCACGCGCGACCCGACCCAGCTCGCGGGCGGCGGTCCGCGGGGAGAAGACGTGGTTCAGCACGAAGTTCGCCACGGCGGCATCGAAGGACCCGTCGCCGAAGGGCAGCGTCGGCAGCCCGCCCTCGACGATGCGCAGCGTCGGGTGCTCCCGGTGGGCGACGGCACGCATCGTCGGCTCGGGCTCGCAGGCTGTGACGTCCCATCCCCGGCGTGCGAAGCGGGACGTGAGACGGCCTTCCCCCGCGCCGACGTCCAGCAGGCCACGACCCTCCGCCGGGCCGAGTGCGGCGGTGAGAGGCTCGAAGGTCCCGGCGCACAGGGCGGCGTACGAAGCGGCATAGGCCTCTCCGACGCCGTCCCAGGCCTTCACCGCGCGCTGCTCCGGGCGAGCGGTGACAGCGCGACGATCGCGAGGACGAGCACCGAGGCCGCGATGCCGAGCCCGGCGTACTGGAAGTTCGACAGCACGATGCCGGCGAGGACGGACCCGGCGGCGGCGGACAGGCTCATCAGCGAGTCGCTGCGTCCCTGACGACGAGTGCGCACCTCGGGCGCGGAGGCTTCGGTGAGCAGCGCGGCACCGGCGACCGTCGCGGCACTCCAGCCGAGGCCGAGGAGGATGAGGGCGACCATGACGCCCCACGCCTCGGTGCCCGCGAAGACGGCGAAGGCCAGGGCGCCGCCGAGCAGAGCCTGCCCGAGCAGCACCACGCGCAGCCGCCCCCAGCGGTCGGCCAGCACGCCGAACACCGGCGAGAGCGCGTACATGCCGCCGACGTGCAGCGCGATGGTGATGCCGACGAGCGCTGAGACGTCCGCCGGTGTCGCCGCCGCACCGTGAGCGCCGTGGGCCATGTGCGAGAGATGCACCGGGGTCATCGCCATGACCGACGCCATCACCACGTGCGACCCCGCGATGGCGAAGATCGCGTAGCGGGCCACGCGCGGGCGGTCCGCCACGACGGCGCTCGTCGTCGCGGCGGCGGCCTGAGCGAGTCGCTGCGCGGCCAGCAGCGGATCGGGGCGGAGGGCGACGAGGTAGAGCGCGAGCGCCGCGCACTGCGCGACGAACGAGAAGACGTAGGAACCCGTCTGCGGAGGCATCCCGATCGCCTGTCCGACGATCTCCCCCGGGCCGAGCAGCAGCGGTCCCGCCACGCCGCCGATCGTGGTGGACCAGACGACGATCGAGAGGTCACGCCCGCGGTGCTGCGGCGCCGCGAGGTCCGTGGCCGCGAACCGGGATTGCAGGTTGCCCGCGTTCCCCGCACCGATCAGCAGGATGCCGACGAGCAGGAGCGGGAAGACGCGCACCGACGCCGCGAGGATCACCACGGCGATGCCGACGAGGGCGAAGAGATTGCCGAGGGTGAGGGCGCGGCGGCGTCCGAGCCGTGCGGCCATCCGGGCGAGCGGGATCGCGCAGAGCGCGGCGCCCAGGGTCACCGATGCCGTCGCGAGCCCGGAGAGCGCGTCGCTGCCGGAGATGTCCGCGGCGAGCAGCGCACCGAGCGACACGGTGGCGCCGAAGGCGATGCCGCCCAGCACCTGCCCCAGCGACAGCACGAGCACGGTGCGGCGCTGGACCGCCTGCTGCTGCGTCGCCGTGAGGGCGACGTCGGTCATGACGCGGGAGCGGCGTCGCGCACGGGGTTGCGCAGGATGCCGAGTCCGGAGATCTCCACCTCGACGGTGTCGCCCGCCTCGAACGTGCCGACGCCCGCGGGTGTCCCCGTCATGATGACGTCGCCCGGAAGGAGCGTGAACACCGCGGAGGCGTACTCGATGATCGCGGCGACCGAGTGGATCATGTCGGTGAGCGGCGCGTGCTGGCGGACCTCGCCGTTGACCCGCGTCTCGATCGTGGCCTGCGCGGGGTCGAAGTCCGTCTCGATCACGGGTCCGAGCGGGCAGAACGTGTCGAAGCCCTTCGCCCGCGACCACTGCCCGTCCTTGCGCTGCAGGTCGCGTGCGGTGACGTCGTTGCCGATCGTGTAGCCGAGCACGTGGTCGAGGGCGTTCTCCGCCTTCACGTTCTTCGCGATCCGTCCGATCACGACCACGAGCTCGCCCTCGTACTCCGTGCGCTCGGACAGCGCGGTGGGACGCACGATCGCGTCGTCCGGGCCGATCACGGCGGTGTTCGGCTTGAGGAACAGCAGCGGCTCCTCGGGGGCCACTCCCCCCATCTCGGCGGCGTGATCGTGGTAGTTCTTGCCGACGCACACGACCTTGGAGCGCGGGATGACGGGCGCGAGCAGCGTGACCTCGGTCAGCGGGACGCGGGCGCCGGTGGTCTCATACCCCGAGAACATCGGGTCCCCGGCGAGGACCACGAGCTCGCGGTCGTCGATGATCCCGTACATGATGGCGTCGTCGTGGCTGAACCGGGCGATCTTCATGCCTCCAGCCTAGATCCCCTCCTTTATCGTCGAGACCCCGGTTTCTCGTCGAGACCCCGGTTCGCTTGCGCGGGAGAGGCGGGGTCTCGACGGAAGCCCGGGGCCTCGGTGGAACTCAACCGGGAGGACGGATGCCGAACGCGGCGAGCCGTCGTCCGAGGTCCTCGGGGGTGCGGATGTGCCGGGAGCCCCAGCGCACCACCCGCGAGCCGGTCACCCCGCGGATCTCGTCCTCGCGGTGCTTCTCCGCCATCACCGCATCGGCCGCCGTGGGCATCGTCCGCAGCTCCGCATCCCGGTACTTGTCCTCCCCGTCGAACTCTCCGAAGGCCCGGGACCGCGGGAACCCGAAGTCGGCGAAGTACCGCGCGCCGTCGGAGCCCACGATGGGGACCTGCAGATCGATGTCTCGGAAGCCGAGTCGGTGGAGCTGGAGGCGACTCACGCTCTCGCCCGGGAGCTGCGCCCGTCCATCCGCGAAGGCTCCGATCCATCGCGCGCGCCGCACACCCCGGAGTCCCGCCGCGCACAGGCCTTCGACTTCGGCCCGCCAGGCGGCGACGGCATCCTGGTCCACCTCGTGCCCGTCGACCGAGACCAGCCGCAGTGCCGCATCCCCCGCGGCGACGACGGCCTCCGGTCGCAGCAGTCGGGCGAGATCGAACACCGTGCGGGTCAAAGACGTGCACCGGAGCCCGTGCCGCCGGACGATGTCGCCCTCGTCGAGCGCGATCTGGTGTCGGATGACCCCGGCTTCGGTTCTACTGTGCCGACGGCTGCGGATCGCGGTGTGCACGTCGTCCCGGATCGGCCCCACGAGCGGCAGCCCCCAGAGCGCGGCGGCGGAGAGGTGCGAGAACACGGGACCCCCGCCCGGACTGGCCCTGCGGACGGCGCACACCCGCACGAGCTGCCGCCCCTCCGGCCACAGCTCGTCCCAGACCTCCGTGTCGACGTACGCCCCGCGGTGCACCCGTCGCAGCCTGCCGTGCGCGACCGCCGCCGCCAGCTCCCGTTCCGTGACGCCCGCATCGAGGGCCTCCTCCCGCGACCGCACGAGATCCCAGGCATCGGAGAACGAGAGGCGCCGCGACATCCCCCCACTCTCCCCCGCTCACCCTCTCCTCCCCCCGTTCTCCACACCCCCCACCCCTCATCCCCCACTCCCCCCGCACTGTGCAGGAACGACCCCGGCGCGCGAGACCCCGGGTACACGACGAGACCCCGCCTACCACGCGTCGACACGGCGGGGTGTCGGCGGGAAGACGGGGTCTCGGGGAATGGAATCAGGCGTCGAGGCGGAGGAGCCAGCCGTGCTTGTCCTCGCGACGCCCGTACTGGATGTCGGTGAGCTCCTCGCGGAGCGACAGCGCCAGCTCGCCCAGCGGCTGCGGCTCGTCGAAGCCCTCGCCCACGAGCGCGCCGATCGGTGTCACGACCGCGGCCGTGCCACAGGCGAACACCTCGACGATGTCGCCGGAGGCCACGCCCTCGCGCCACTCGTCGATCGAGATCGGTCGCTTCTCGACCGTGTAGCCGCGGTCCTCGGCGAGCTGCAGCAGCGAATCCCGCGTGATGCCCTCGAGGATGCTGTCGGACTCCGGCGTGACGACACGACCGTCCTTGAAGACGAACACAACGTTCATGCCACCGAGCTCCTCGACGTCGCGGTTCTCGTTGAGGAACACGACCTGGTCGCAGCCCTTCGCGCTGGCCTCGGCCTGCGGCAGGAGGCTGGAGGCGTAGTTGCCCCCCGTCTTCGCCTTGCCGGTGCCACCGCGGCCGGCGCGGGCGTAGTCCTCGGAGAGCCAGATGCGCACCGGCTTCACGCCTCCGGTGAAGTAGGCGCCCGCGGGGCTGGCGATCACGTAGTAGGCGACCTTCTGCGCCGCTCGCACGCCGAGGAAGGCCTCCTTGGCGAACATGAACGGTCGCAGGTACAGGCTCTGGTCGGCACCGGACGGCACCCACCGGCCGTCGACGGCGATGAGCTCCCGCAGCGACTGGATGAAGTACTCCGTCGGCAGCTCCGGCAGCGCCAGGCGGCGGGCGCTCGCCTGCAGGCGCGCGGCGTTGCGGTCGGGACGGAAGGTGTGGATCGAGCCGTCGGCGTGCCGGTAGGCCTTGATGCCCTCGAAGATCTCCTGTGCGTAGTGCAGCACGGACGCCGCGGGGTCGAGCGGGATCGGGCCGTAGGGCTGCACACGCGGACGGTGCCAGCCGCCCTTGACCGACCAGCAGATGTCGACCATGTGGTCGGTGAAGACGACCCCGAAACCGGGGTTCTCCAGCACTTCGGCGACGCGTGCCGGCGAGGCCGCGTTCAGGTTCTTCGTCACGGCGAACTCCAGGGGAGCCACGCTCGTCTCGGCGTCGATCGTCGTCATGTCGTCATCCAATCCTCGTGGGGTGGGCGCATCCTCGCGCCCTGTCAGCCTACGCCCGCCGTTCAGAGACGGGCAGTGATCGCGGAGCCGATCTCCGCGGTGGTGCGGGCACCGCTGCGGGCGGCGATGTCCGCCTCGACCGCGGCGCTCACACGCGCCGACTCGGCCGTCAGGCCGAGGTGGTCGAGCAGCAGCGCGATGGAGAGGATCGCGGCGGTCGGGTCGGCCTTCTGCTGACCCGCGATGTCCGGAGCCGAGCCGTGCACGGGCTCGAACATCGACGGGAAGTTGCCATCGGGATTGATGTTCCCGGAGGCGGCGAGGCCGATGCCGCCCGTGACGGCGCCGGCGAGGTCGGTGAGGATGTCACCGAAGAGATTGTCCGTCACGATCACGTCGAAGCGCGAGGGATCGGTGACGAGGAAGATGGTGGCGGCGTCGACGTGCAGATAGTCGACGGCGACGTCGGGGTGCTCGGCGGCGACCTCGTTCACGATGCGCTGCCAGATCGCGCCGGCGTGCACGAGCACGTTGGTCTTGTGCACCAGGGTGAGCTTCTGACGGCGGCGCTCCGCGAGGGCGAACGCATAGCGGACGACCCGCTCGACACCGAACGCCGTGTTCACGGAGGTCTCGTTCGCCACCTCCTGCGGCGTCCCCTTCCGGATCGCTCCGCCGTTGCCGACGTAGGGACCTTCCGTCCCCTCGCGGACGACGACGAAGTCGACCTCGCCCGGGTCCGACAGCGGACCGGGAGCTCCGGTGAAGAGCTTCGAGGGACGCAGGTTCACGTAGTGGTCGAGCGTGAACCGGAGCTTCAGCAGCAGCCCGCGCTCGATGTTCGCGTCCTTCAGCCGCGGGTCGCCCGGCGTCCCGCCGACCGCGCCGAGGAGGATCGCGTCGTGTGCGGCGATCGCGGCGAGGTCGTCGTCCGTGAGCGTGTCGCCCGTCTCGAGGTACCGGCCGGCACCGAGCGAGAAGCGGGTCTTGTCGAACGTCACGTCGCTGTCGGCCGTGACGGTGTCGAGCACCTTCTCCGCCTCGGCGATGACCTCGGGACCGATGCCGTCACCCGGGATGACGGCCAGCTTCACGACACGCGACATGAGACTCCTTGCGCACTGCACGGGGGTGGACCGGCCGCGGCGCGACCGCGGGTCGAACGGGCCGGTCCCCCCAGCGTAGTGGTCAGTGCGTGGGTGCCTTGCGCAGTGTGACGGCCGCGATGACCGCCGCGACGACGACGAGGCCCGCGCCGATGAGCGAGGTCACGGTGACGCCGGAGCCGAACGCGTCGGCCGCTGCCTGCCACAGGGCGTCGCCGAGCGCGGCCGGGAGCTCGTGGGCGGCGGTGTACGCGCCGGCCAGCGTCTCCTGCGCAGCGCGGGCCACCTCGGCCGGAAGCCCCTCGGGCAGCACCAGCGCGCCGCGGTAGAACGCGGTGATGATGCCGCCCAGGATCGCGGTCCCGAGCACGGCACCGAGCTCGTACGCCGTCTCGGACACCGCGCTCGCGGCACCGGCCTTCGCCGCGGGGGCGCTGGAGAGGATGAGCTCGTTCGAGATGGTCTCGGCCGCGCCGATGCCGATGCCGAGGACGACGAAGGCGAGGATGAGCGGTGCCACGCCGTGCTCGTGCGTCGTGAAGGCGACGATGAGGTACCCCGCGACGGAGAACACCAGCGCCGCCGGGATGAGCACGTGCGGCGGCACCCGCCGCGAGATCGGCACCACCGTGAGTCCGGCGACGATCATCGCCGCCATCCCCGGCACGAGCGCGAGGCCCGCGACCATCGGCGAGAGCCCCAGCACGAGCTGCAGGTGCTGCGAGACGAAGTACAGGAACCCGACGAGGGCCACGACGCTGAGCAGGTTCACCAGGATCGCCCCCGAGAACGACCCGCGGCGGAACAGGGCCATGTCGAGCATCGGGGTGTCGGCACGGAGCTGACGGCGCACGAACAACGTCCCCATCACGAGGCCGAGCAGCGCCCATCCCCCGGCGTACAGCGACGGGCCGTCGACCGCGAAGGACTTGATGGCGTAGACGACCGGGATCATCGCGGCCATCGAAAGCACGATGCTGAGCGGGTCGGTGCGGCCGGGATTCGGGTCACGGCTCTCCGGCACGAGCAGCGGCGCGGCGATGAGCAGCGGGATGAGGACGGGGACGGCGATGAGGAACACCGAGCCCCACGCGAAGTGCTCGAGGAGGAAGCCGCCGACGATGGGGCCGAGCGCGGATCCGGCGGAGAACGCAGACGCCCAGACCGCGATGGCCATGCGGCGCTGGTCGCGGTTCTGGAAGATCGACCGCAGCAGCGAGAGCGTCGAGGGCATGAGCATGGCGCCGAAGAAGCCGAGCAGGGCGCGCGCCGCGATGAGAAGGCCCGCGGTCGGCGCGAAGGCGGCCAGAGCGGAGACCACGGCGAACCCCGTGGCTCCGATGAGGAGCAGGCGGCGGCGCCCGAAGCGGTCGCCCAGCGTCCCCATGGTCACCAGGAGTCCGGCGAGCACGAGCGGATAGACGTCGATGATCCACAGCTGCTCGGCCCCGCTCGGCGCGAGCGAGATCGAGATCTCGGGCAGCGCGAAGCTCAGCACCGTGTTGTCCACCGACACCAGCAGCACCGGGAGCATGAGGACGACGAGCGCCGCCCACCCCCGAGCCCCGACGCGGGGAGCTTCCGTCTCTGTCGTCGGGATCGACGCAGTACGGGTCATGGAACACCTTTCCTTCCTGTGGACCGCTCGTTACTAAACCGTCCGGCTGGTATAGTAACAGATGCAGCCCTCCCGATCCCGCTCAGAGGATGACCGATGCCCCGCCCTCCCCTCGCCCGTGAGAAGGTCCTCGACGCCTTCGAGGCGATCCTCATCGGCGACGGCGAACGCGCCGCGACGCTCGAGGCCACGGCGAAGGCCGCCGGCGTGTCGAAGGGCGGCCTGCTCTACCACTTCCGCTCCAAGGACGACCTGGAGACCGGGCTCCTGGAGCGCCTGGACCACCTGACCACCCTCGACCTGGAGCGCATGCGCGCCGCCGAGGAGGGCCCCGTCGCGTACTACGTGCGGACCTCGGTGATGGAGGACGACGCCCTCGATCGGGCGCTCATCGCCACGACCCGGCTGGCCCAGGGCGGCTCGACCGCCGCCTCCGACATGCTCCGGGATACCCGGCGTCGCTGGGCGGAGACGATCCGTCCGCACGTCCGCGACACCGCCAGCCTCGACCTCGTGATGCTCGTGAGCGACGGCCTCTACTTCAACAACTCGCTCGACGTGCACGGGCCGGAGCGCCTGGTCCCGCGCAGCGACGAGCTCGCCGATCTCATCGCCCTCGTGCTGCGCGCCACCGCCTGACGCCGGACAAGGCTGCGGGTACGGAGAAGGGCGGGAGCCTCGCGCTCCCGCCCTTCTCCCCCGCTCTGCGGTGTCAGACCTCGGTGATCTCGATCTGACGGAAGAGGTCGGCGTCGATGGCACCGCGCACGTCGTCCAGCAGCTCCTCGGACACGGGCGAGTCGAGCGTCAGCACGCTGAGCGCCTGATCGCCCGCCGCGAGCCGCGAGATCTGCATGCCGGCGATGTTGATCCCGGCCTCGCCGAACTTCTGTCCGTAGACGGCGACGATGCCGGGGCGGTCGGTGTAGAGCATCACGACGTGATGCTTCTCGATCGGCAGCTCCAGGGCATGGTCGTTGATGCCGACGAGCTTCTCGGCCTGCTTCGGTCCGGTCAGCGTGCCCGACACCGAGAGCTGCGATCCGTCGGACAGCGCCCCCGTGAGGGTGATGACGTTCCGGTACTCCTCGCTCACGTCGTCCTTGAGCAGGCGCACCGCGATGCCGCGCTGCTCCGCCAGGAGGGGCGCGTTCACGTACGACACGGTCTCGCTCACGATGTTCGTGAAGACACCCTTGAGGGCCGCGAGCTTGAGCACGCTCACGTCGTAGTCGTTGAGCTCGCCGTGCACCTCGACGTCGAGGCTCGTGAGCGGCGACGTGGCCAGTGCGGCGAAGATCTGACCGAGCTTCTCCACGAGCGAGATGCCGGGACGCACGTACGGGTCGATGACGCCGCCCGCGACGTTGACCGCATCCGGGACGAGGTCACCGCCGAGCGCGAGCCGCACCGAGCGTGCGACCGAGACGCCGGCCTTCTCCTGTGCCTCTTCCGTGCTCGCACCGAGGTGCGGCGTGACGACGACGTTCGGGAGGTCGAGCAGGGCACGGGCGCTGCCACCCTCGGCCGGGGGCTCGGAGGTGAAGACGTCCAGACCCGCACCGGCGATCTCACCGGCGACGAGAGCTTCGTGCAGCGCCTCCTCGTCGATGAGCCCGCCGCGGGCGACGTTCACGACGAAGGCGGTCGGCTTCATGGCGGCGAACTGCTCGGCGCCGATCATGCCCGTCGTCTCCGGGGTCTTGGGCATGTGGATCGTGAGGAAGTCGGCTTCGGCGACGAGCTCGTCCAGCGAGAGGAGCTGCACGCCGAGCTGCTGGGCGCGCGCCGAGGTGACGTAGGGGTCGTACGCGACGACGCGCATGTCGAAGGCGGCCAGGCGAGCGGCGACGAGAGCGCCGATCCGGCCGAGTCCGACGATGCCGACGGTCTTCTCGAAGAGCTCGGCACCGGTGAAGGAGCTGCGCTTCCACTGGCCGGCGGAGAGCGAGGCGTGCGCGGCCGGGATCCGGCGGGCGAGGCTGAGGATGTGGCCGACCGTCAGCTCGGCGGCGGAGACGATATTCGACGTCGGGGCGTTGACGACCATGACGCCGGCCGCGGTCGCAGCCTTGATGTCGACGTTGTCGAGGCCGACACCGGCCCGCGCGACGACCTTGAGCTTCGGCGCGTGCGACAGCGCCTCCTCGTCGATGCGGGTCGCGGAGCGGATGAGCACCGCGTCCGACTCCGCGAGGGCGGCGAAGAGCGCCTCGCGATCGGTGCCGTCGACGTGGCGGACGTCGAAGTCGGGGCCGAGCGCCTCGATCGTGGCGGGAGAGAGTACTTCGGCGATGAGCACGACAGGCTTCGGCACAGTGGATCCTTCGGGGCAGCGCGACAGGCGGGAGGGGCCGATGCGCCGCACACCGTCGGGGGCGCGATCGCGACAACTCTACCGGAGCGCCGGGACCGCTCCGTGCCGTGTGACGGCGTGACGGATCCGGCTCAGGCGCTGGGCAGCGTCAGACTCAGCGCGAGCAGGCTCATCCAGAACACCGCGACGATGCCGAGTCCGGCGAGGAAGGTCAGGGCGAGCTCGCCCACACGACGGCGTCGGCCGATGGCGAAGGCGAACCCGAACACGATCACGGGGAACACCACGCCGAACAGCAGCGTCGCCCATCCGGTGCCGGTGAGGCCGGTCTGGGCCATGGTGATGAGGTGCGCGACCGCGTTCCACACCGCATACGCGTAGAAGAGCCCCGCGAGGGCGATGACGGTCCACACGAGCCAGCGCGGCGAGCCGGTCGCCACGGCGGACGGTGACTCCGGAGCGGTCATGAGCCGATCACCCCCACGGTCACGAACGGCCACGGCACGAGCAGCACGACGCCGGCCAGGAGCACGGCGGCGCGGATCCAGGAGGCCCGGCCCCGCGTCAGCACCCACGTCGCGAGGAACCAGAGCGCGGGGGCGGCGATCGCCAGCACGAACCAGGGCAGGAACATGAAATCCGCGACGAGGAACGAGGCGAGCGGCTGCAGGCGGAGACCGCCGGCGATCCACCCCACGGTGTAGAGCAGGTAGACGCCCCCGACGACACCGACGAGGACCAGCATCGCGTTGCTGAGACCGGAGGGCGTTGCGGTCTCCTCGTCCACCGACGCGGGTGCGGACGCTGAGGGTGCGACGGCCTCGGCCGGCGTCGGTTCCGGAGCAGGCGTGGAACGCCGTGCGGCGTCCCGCGGGCGCTGCTCCGCGCTGTCGTCGCCGTCCCAGCTCAGGGCGTCGTCCGAATCGGATGTCATCTCTCCAGAGTAGGACACCCCGACCACTAGGCTCGGGGATGCCTCGGCGGGGTCGCCGGGGGCTTTCGGGGGAAAGGACAACCATGGCCGAGAACGAGCCCACGTCGTCTGCTGCGCCGCGTCGTTCCACGGCCGGCGCCACGACCGGCGAACCGCCCGCGGGCTGGACGCCGAGCCCGGAGGCGAAGGCCTCCGCGACGCGCTTCCGCATCATCGCCGCGGTCCTCTGGGCGCTCGCGATCGCGGGTGAGGCCGTCAGCATCTTCTGGCTCCTGCGCCAGCGCGAGTTCGTCGACGAGGGCGGCGCGCTGCTCCGCGATCCGGACACCGGCCTCCTGGAAGAGCAGGGAGCGACGGCGCAGTTCCCCCAGTGGGCGTTCGTCGCCCTGCTCGTCCTGCTGGTCGTGATCGCGGCGCTGTCGATCATCGGCTCGATCCTGTGGAAGAAGGCCAACACTCTCGACCCCGCCCGCCGCGCCGACAAGACGCGGTTCTTCATCCAGAACCAGCTCGGCGCGATCATCGCGGTCGTGGCCTTCCTCCCCCTGGTCATCCTCATCTTCCTGAACAAGGACATGGACAAGGGGCAGAAGGCGACCGCCGGCATCGTCGGCATCGTCCTGGCCGTCCTCGCCGCGATCGTCGGGACGAGCTTCGCCCCGCCGTCCGTCGAGCAGTACACCGCGGACCAGTCGGCCGTGATCCAGCTCCTCGGGGCCGATGAGGTCGTGTGGGTCGACGGCGGCAAGGTCTATCACGTCTGCGACGAGGTGCCCGCGATCCAGACCGGCAGCGAGATCCGCACCGGCACCACCTCCGAGGCCATCGAGGCGGGGAAGATCCGGCTCACCCTGCAGTTCGCGTCCGAGCTGCGCACCTGCGGCCTGGCGGTACCCGAGAACGCCGACGAGATCACCGAGGCCCTCCGCGCGATCCAGGCCGGTCAGGTCGACACGCCTCTGCCCGCTCCGGTCTGGGCCGACCCGACGGACGCACCCATCGAGATCCAGGACGCCCCGGCCGACGAAGGCTGACGTCAGGAGGCGCTCAGGGCCTCGACGAGACGGTCCTCCGCCGAGGCGAGGTGGGCGCGCAGCACCGCGGCGGCGCGCTCCGCGTCCCCGGCGGCGACAGCCTCGAGCATCTCCGCGTGCTGCGCGGCGATGAGTTCGGCATCGAGGAGACGCCGCCCCTGCACCTGCGCCATGCACAGCCGCACCTCGTCCAGCACGCTCCGGTACATGCGGCTGGTCCGCTCGCTGCCCAGGGCGTCGATGAGCGCCGTGTGGAAGCGGAGGTCGGGATCGACCGTCGCGGGATCAGGGCCAGGTGCCATCGCCTGCAGCTCGGCGTTCGCCGCCACGGCGGCTGCCGGCACGGCGGCGCTCTCCGCCAGCTCGCGTAGTGCCGCGCTCTCCAGCCGGATCCGCGTGCGGTAGACGTCGCGGACGGTCTCCGCCTCGATGCCGACCACGCGCGCCGTGCGATGCGCCGTCCGCACGAGCAGCCCGCTGGCCACGAGCTGCTCGATGGCCGCTTTCGCGCTGGGACGGGCGACGCCGTAGGTCTGGGAGACGGCCGCCTCGGTCAGAGGCTCCCCCGAGCGGATCTCGCCGGAGAGGATCCGGCTGCGCAGCTGTCCGGTCACGGCGTCGACCACGCCGACCACGCCGAGGGGGCGCTCCGCGATCGAGGTCATGCGGAACAGTCTAGTGAGGCGTCCGTCGTTCAGTACACTTGTCTGACAATCTTCGAGCGGAGCAGAGGAGCACCGTGCCCACCACCCTCGACCACCCCCTCGATCCCGCACTGCTGGGGCCCGAGACGCAGGTCCACGCCCGATCCATCGACCGCTTCGCCCGCGCCCACGACGCCTCGCATTACCTGCTCGTCCCGGACGCGGTGCTGTCCCCCGCGGACGCGGAGGGCGTCGCCCGCGCGTTCTCGGCGGTCCGGGCGGCCGGACGCACGCTCACGTTCCGCTCCGGCGGCACCAGCCTCTCCGGACAGGGCATCAGCGGCGATATCCTGGTCGACACGCGCAGCCACTTCCGCGACATCCACATCGAGGACGACGGCGCCGCGGTCAGGGTCGGCCCCGGGGCCACCGTCCGGCAGGTGAACACGCGGCTGGCCCGGTATCGCCGCAAGCTCGGGCCGGATCCGGCCAGCGAGATCGCCTGCACGATCGGCGGCGTCGTCGCGAACAACTCCAGCGGCATGGCCTGCGGCATCACGGAGAACTCGTACCAGACGATCACGTCGATGGTCGTCGTGCTGCCCAGCGGCACCGTCCTGGACACCGGACGCGCGGACGCCGCGGACGTGCTCCGCGCCGCGGAACCCGCCCTGTTCGCCGGGCTGTCGTCGCTCCGGGAGCGTCTGCTCGCCTCGCCCGGGAACGTCGCGTTCCTGCGGCAGCAGTTCTCGATGAAGAACACGATGGGCTACGGCCTGAACGCCCTGCTCGACTTCGACGACCCGGTGCGGATCCTGGAGCACCTCCTCATCGGATCGGAAGGGACCCTCGGCTTCGTCGCGGAGGCCCGTTTCCGCACCATCGAGGTGCGCCCCGCGATCGCCACCGGTCTGCTCGTCTTCGAGACGCTGTCGGCGGCGATGACCGCGCTCCCCGCTCTCACGGAGCTCGGACTCGCGACGATCGAGCTCCTGGACGCCGCCTCACTGCGCGTCGCCCAGGGCCTGAGCGACGTCCCCGCCGCGATCTCCGAGATCGACGTCCAGGGCCACGCCGCCCTCCTGGTCGAGGTGCACGCCGTGGATGACGACGCCCTCGCCGTCGCGAGCGCATCAGCGCAGGCGCACTTCGATGCCCTCCCCCTCGCCGTCGCCCCACGCCTGACGACCGATGCCGCCGAGCGCGCCGCACTGTGGCACGTCCGCAAGGGCCTCTACACCGCTGTCGCCGGGGCGCGGCCGTCCGGGACGACCGCGCTCCTCGAAGACATCGTCGTCCCCGTCCCCCGGCTGCTGGCCACCTGCGAGCGACTGATCGAGCTGTTCGCGGAGCACGGCTACGAGGGCTCCGTGATCTTCGGGCACGCGAAGGACGGCAACGTCCACTTCCTGCTGAACGAGCGCTTCGACGACCCCGAGAGCGTGGCGCGGTACCGCCGCTTCACGGACGACCTCGTCGAGCTCGTCCTCGCACAGGAGGGATCCCTCAAGGCCGAGCACGGTACCGGACGCATCATGGCGCCGTTCGTGCGGCGTCAGTACGGCGACGAGCTCACCGACATGATGTGGGAGATCAAGCGGCTGTTCGATCCGGACGGGATCCTCAACCCCGGCGTCGTGCTGTCCGACGACCCGGACTCGTACCTCCGGGATCTCAAGCGCGTGCCCACGGTGGAGCGCGAGGTGGACCGCTGCGTGGAGTGCGGCTACTGCGAGCCGACCTGCCCGAGCAAGAGCATCACGCTCACCCCGCGGCAGCGCATCGTGCTGCGGCGGGACATGGCCTGGGCCGAGGAGCAGGGCGACACGGCGCTGCTGCGGGACCTGCGCGCGGACTACGACTACGACGGCGTGCAGACCTGCGCGGTCGACGGCATGTGCGGCGTCGCGTGTCCGGTGGACATCAACACCGGCGACCTCGTCCGCCGCCTCCGGGCCGAGCAGGAGAACGCGGTGGAGGGTGCGGCCTGGGGGACGGCGGCGAAGCACTGGAGCACCGTCACTCGCGCCGGCGGCGTCGCCCTCACGGTCGCCGATGCTCTCCCCGTCCCGCTCGTGCGCGGCGCGACGCGGGTCGGACGGGCGGTGCTCGGCGCCGATACCGTCCCCCTCTACGACGGGGGTCTCCCCCGCGGCGGCACCGCGCCGCCCCGACCGGTCTCGCCTCCCGACGCCCAGGCCGTCTTCTTCGGCGCCTGCATCGGCACGATGTTCGGTCCGGAGGACGAGGGTCCCGGCTCCCGCGACGCCCTGCGCGCCCTGCTCGACCGCGCCGGGATCCCCGTCGTGGTCCCGGAGGAGAACGGCGGGCTCTGCTGCGGGACACCGTGGAAGTCCAAGGGGCACCTCGACGGCTATCGCCTCATGTCCGACCGGGTGCTGGCCTCGCTCTGGGACGCCAGCCATCACGGGGAGCTGCCGGTCGTCTGCGACGCGGCCTCCTGCACCGAGGGCCTCGACGTCATGCTCACCCAGGCCGTCGCCGCCCATCCGGAGTACGCCGGTCTGCGCATCGAGGACGCCACCACGTTCGTCGCGCGGGAGGTGCTGCCGCGCCTCTCCGTCGATGCGAAGCTCCCCTCGATCGCCGTGCACCCGACCTGTTCGACGACCGCGCTCGGCGCGACCGGGGCGCTGACGGCGATCGCCGCCGCCGTCGCTGACGAGGTCTTCGTGCCCGACGGCTGGGGCTGCTGCGCGTTCGCCGGTGACCGCGGCATGCTGCACCCCGAGCTCACCGCGAGCGCGACGGCCCAGGAATCGGCCGAAGTCTCCGCGGCCGATACGGCCCGCGGCGGCTTCGACGCGTTCGTGTCGGCCAACCGCACGTGCGAGATCGGCATGACCCGCGCCACCGGCCGCCCGTACCGCCACGTGATCGAGGTTCTCGAGGAGCGCACGCGCCCCTAGCTCAGCGACGAAGGGCCCCCGTCGGATCACCGACGGGGGCCCTTCTGCGGAGCGTGTGTCAGGCGCCGTGCGCGGTGAGCACGGCGACCGGAGCCTCGCGGAGACCGGCCGGGATCACGATGCGGGTCGAACCGCCGTCTGCGGACACCTCCGCCGGGGTCCCGTCGGCCCACGACAGCGCAGCGGCCGCGAGCTCGGACGGCAGCTCGAACTCGCCGTCCGCCGGGTCGAGCGCATGCACGTGCACCGCGTCGGTGGACGTGGTGTAGCGGCGAGGAGCCCCCGTGCGCTCCCCCATCCGCGTCCAGGGCCGCGTGCCGTAGATCGCCGCACCGTTCACGGCCAGCCAGCTGCCGAGCTCCTGCATCGCCTTCCGCTGCAGCGCCGGAATGGATCCGTCCGCCGCGGGGCCGACGTTGATGAGCAGGTTGCCGTTCTTCGCGACGACGTCGACGAGGAGCCGGATCAGGGCCGCGCCGGAGAGCGAGTGGCGCTCGTCCTCCGCCTGGTTGAACCCGAACGAGTAGCCGAGCCCGCGGGTCGACTCCCACGGCTCGGGGATGATGTCCGGGATGTCCGTGTATTCGCGGGTGAGGAACCCGTGGTACGGCACACCCCAGCGGTCGTTGACCACACCGTCCGGGACGGCGTCGAAGTACCGCTGCAGGAGTGCGGCCACGGCGTACTCCTCGGTGCCCTTGCCGCCGTCCGGCCACTCGATGTCGTTCCAGAGCACGTCGGGCGCGAACCGCTCCACGAGCTCCTCGAGCTGCGCGGCGGCGTACCGGGAGAAGTGGGCGTCGTTGCGACGGAACCGGAACAGGTCGGTGTCCGACTCGATCGGCGGGAAGTCGCTGACGTGCCAGTCGAGCGCTCCGGAGTAGTACACGCCGAACTTGGCTCCCGCCCGCCGCGTGGCGTCGTGGAACTCGGAGATGAGGTCACGGCGAGGGCCGCGCGCGACGGCGTTGAATCCGGTCGTGGCGGTGTCCCACAGACAGAACCCCTCGTGGTGCTTGGTCGTGGGCACGACATAGCGCGCTCCGGCCGCGACGAGTTCACCGACGAAGGCCTCGGCATCGAAGGCGTCGGCGTCCCACCGGTCGGCGAGGTCCTCGTACGAGGTCCCAGGACCGTAGGTGCGCTGGTGGCGCTCCCACGTCGGGCTGCCCGGGATGCGCACCGTGTTGCCGTACCACTCCGCGTACTGGTGCCACGCATAGGCATCCTCGGTGGGGATGTTCACGCCCTCCCCGTGCTGCACGGCCCACGCCGGCACGGAGTACAGCCCCCAGTGCACGAAGAAGCCGAGCTTGGCGTCGCGGTACCAGTCCGGCACGCCGTTCGCGGGGTAGACCGGGGACGCCGCACCGAAGTCGGGGCCGGTGCGCTTCTCGAAGTTCATCATGATGCCGTGTCCTCCTCGTCGGCCCCGCGGCGCCCGACCACCGCGGTCAGATCGGGGTCGCCTGTCGTGTCGAACGGGAACACCCCGGGGCGCAGGCGATGGTGTCCGAGGCGGAGCAGGTCCTGGTCCACCCCGCCCGGGGTGAGCGCCAGCGTCCATCCCGCCGCCAGCTCGTACAGCTCCGGCTCCAGGTAGCCGATCTTCACGACCACGATGTCGGCCGTCGTCGGCTCGAGCCCCAGCATCCGGAAGTCGGAGAGGTGGTGGAAGGGCTTGCGGCGCTCGGTCAGGATGGCGTGCAGCCCGCCGACCGCGAGCACCACCTGGGTGCCGGCGTCCGGGTCGCCGTCGGTGACGGAGAACACCGTGCCGGTGATCTCGACCGGTCCGTGGGGCCCGGAATCGACCGCGGCTCCGGCTGACAGCGTGACCGTCGCACCGACGCCCGCCTCCACGGCTTCGGCGACGGCCCGCGCATCGAAGATCGAGGCGACCAGCGTCGTGTGCGTGCCGTCGGTGAGCTCGGGTCGCTGCAGCAGGTGGGCGAGGGTCCAGGTCACATCGCCCGCTCCCCCGGCCGTCGGGTTGTCCCCGGAGTCGGAGATCACGTACGGATGCGGGGCACCGGGGGCCAGCGCCTCCTCCAGCGCGTCGTCGAGGCTTCCCGTCTTCGCGACGAAGACGAAGTCCTTCCGTGCCTCCCAGAACATCCGGGCCACGCGCTCCGCCTCACGGGCGATGACCTCCCTGTCGTCCCCGGTGACCACGACGTACGCCTGGCAGCGCGGCTCGTCGGCCCATGCGTAGCCGATCCACACCGACGCGTCCACGACGCCCGGCAGCGCCTCGATCTCGGGGAGCTCGGCGTAGATGCTCCGCGCGGGCTCCAACCGCGTGCTGGTCTTCTCCCCCGGCAGCAGCACGGGTACGGGCACCCAGGCGGTGAAGGGCCGCCGCGCCTGCGCGTCGCCGCCGTGCGGTCCACGGAGACGGTCGAGCAGGTTCCACACCGCCCTTTCCTTCGTGTTCAGCCAGTCCTCATGCGGCGCCATCCGATAGCAGGTGAGCAGATCGACCGCATCGCGCAGGGTCTCCGAGACGTTCCCGTGCAGATCCATCGATGTGGAGACGAGGGTGTCCGGGCCGAGGGCCTCGCGCACCGCGAGGGCCAGATCCCCCTCGGCATCGTCCATCCCGACGACGCTCATCGCGCCGTGGATGTCGAAGAAGAATCCGTCGAACGGCCCCTGCGTGCGGATCCCCTCGACGATCGCGTCCTTCATCCGGCGGTAGGTGTCCGGGTCCACGGCACCGCCGGGCAGCGAACGGCCGTGCGTGAGCGGGACCCACTCCGCCGCCTCGGCGAGCTCGCGTCCGGCGTCGAGGAACGGGTAGTACGCCCGCAGTGCATCGCCGGTGCGGATCGTGAAGGCCTCGTCCCCGGAGATATGCGGGGAGAAGGTGCTCGACTCGATGGAGATGCCGCCGATGCCGATCCGGGGCCGCGCGAGCCCGCCCTCGGCGAGCGGCGGCAGCGGACCCATCCAGATCTCGTGGGCTTCCGGGCGTGCGGTCACGGTGGTGTTCTCCTCTGCGGTCGCAGTCGTGGTCAGGAAACGGGGGCGAGGGCGCGTCGTGCGCTCTCGATGGCGCCGAGCGCGACGGCGTCGGCTCCGAGGACGGCGGGGACGACGCGCAGCGCGATGCCCGACACCGGGGCATCGGTACCGAGCGTCCGCTCGATCGACGGCTCCAGGAGGTCCCAGGCGGCCGTGACCCCGCCGCCGACGATGGCGATCGGCAGGTCGAGGAGCGTCGCGGCACTGGCGCAGGCGAGAGCGAGCGCCCGTCCGGCGGCGTCGAACACGGCGCGGGCGTCGGCGTCGCCGGCGCGTGCGGCCTCCGCGACCTCCCTGGCATCGTTCACCGGACGACCGGTGCGCTCCTCGAACCGCCGGGCGATCGACGTCCCGGACGCCAGGGTCTCCAGGTGACCGGTCTGGCCGCAGGTGCAGACGAGGTCGCTGTAACCGGGCGTGTGCCCGATCTCGCCGGCCGCGCCGTGGGGGCCGTGGTGCAGCTCCCCGCCGATGACCAGCGCGCCGCCGACGCCCGTGCCGAGCATCACACCGAGCACATCGGGAACGCTCGGACCCGCCGCGGCGGCTTCTCCGAGGAGGAAGGCGTTCACGTCGTTCTCGACCCGCACCGGGACGCCGACGCGCTGCGCCAGCTCCGGGCCGAGCGGGAAACCCGCCCAGTCTGCGAACAGGGCGGACGCGGCACGGATGGTGCCGCTCTCATGGTCGATGACGCCCGCGGCACCCACCCCCACCGCGGCGACGGCGACACCGGCCTCGGCCGCCAGCCGCGTGACGAGGTCGGCCGCCGCATCCGCCATGGCCGAGCCGCCGACGCTCGCGGGCGCCGGGACGCTTCCGCGTGCGAGGACGTCTCCGAAGGCGTCCACGACGAGGGCCGCGATCTTCGTGCCCCCGATGTCCACCCCCGCCAGCGCGAAGTCGGACCCGGGGCTCGTGGTCGTTCGTCGAGGGTCGTCCGTCTGCTGCCCGACCGCGCTCATCGTCCGCCCAGTCCGGCCATCGCGATGCCCTTGACCAGGTGCTTCTGCAGCACGATCACGAGCAGGGTGGTCGGGATCATCGAGATGATCGCGGCGGCCATCTGCAGGTCCCACCGGGTGCCGGTGAGACCGGCGAAGCTCGCCAGACCGACCGGCAGCGTGCCGTGCGCGTTGTAGTCGACCGTGACGATGAGGGGCCAGAGGTAGCTGTTCCAGAAGGACAGGAACGTGAAGACCGCGAGTACCGCGACCGCGGACTTCGACAGCGGCAGGATGATCTGCAGGAAGGACCGGACAGGGCCGGCGCCGTCGACACGGGCCGCCTCCTCCAGCTCGTAGGGGATGCCGCGGAAGAACTGCCGCATCAGGAACGTGCCGAAGGCGCCGAACGCGAAGGGCAGGATGAGCGCTTGATAG
Source organism: Microbacterium sp. C-MGS6 (assembly GCF_058140415.1). Taxonomy (NCBI): domain Bacteria; kingdom Bacillati; phylum Actinomycetota; class Actinomycetes; order Micrococcales; family Microbacteriaceae; genus Microbacterium; species Microbacterium sp. C-MGS6. The sequence continues at coordinate 1,582,203 of NZ_CM176934.1, read as the reverse complement.
GTGTCGACCCAGTTGAACCACTGCATGACCTGGAACATGGGGATGACGAGCACCTCGGCGGGCACCATCAGCGTGGCCAGGAAGAGGACGAAGACCGCGTCGCGGCCCTTCCACCGCAGGCGCCCGAACGCGTATCCGGCGGTCGTGGACACCACGAGCACGACCAGGGTGCCGCCGATCGCCACGATGAACGAGTTCATGATGTACGTGAGGAACGGTCCGTAGGCGAAGACGTCGACGAAGTTGCTCCAGCGGAGCTCGGAGCCCACGAGCGTCGGCGGCATCGAGAACATCTCGGAGTTCGGCTTGAGGGCCGAGAAGAACGCGTAGACGAGCGGCGCGATGAAGATGAGCGCCGCGACGTAGATGGTGACGTGCGCGAGGATCAGCCGGGCGCGCGCGCCCGGCGTGGTCGCCGCACCGCGCGCCTTCTCCCGCTCGCGCTGACGCCGCGGGGCGGTGCCGGTGGGCCGGACGAGGGTCTCAGTGCTCATAGTGCACCCACTTCTTCTGTGCGGCGAACTGGATGCCCGTGATCGCGATGATGATCGCGAACAGGATCCACGCGGCGGCGGCGGCGAGTCCGAGATCGCCGAAGGTGAAGCCCTGCTCCCAGATGTACATCACGAGGGGCTTGGTGGCGTTGCCGGGGCCGCCTCCGGTGAGCATCTGCGGCTGGACGAAGACCTGGAGCGAGGTGATCATCGTCATGATCGTCGCGAAGAAGATCGACGGGGAGATCATCGGGATGATGATGCTCCACACACGCCGGATGCCCTGTGCGCCATCGATACTGGCCGCTTCCAGGACGCTCTCCGGGAGCTGCTCGAGGGCGGCGGAGAAGATCAGCATGTTGTAGCCGAGTCCCTGCCAGACGCTCATCACGACGACCATGATCATCGCCCAGTTGGGGTCGGCGAGGAAGTTCGGCAGCTCGATGCCGAACCAGGTGACCGAGAGGCCGTTGAAGAGCCCCTGCGGCTGCAGCATCATCTTCCACACCAGGACGTTCGCGACCATCGGGGTCACGACGGGGATGAAGAAGAGGACGCGCAGGGCACCGCGGCCGCGGATGCGGGGGCCGAGGCCGAGGGCGAGCACGAGCGAGAGAGCGACGCTCAACGGCACGTACAGCAGCGTGTACACCGCCGAGTTGCGCAGCGCGGGCCAGAAGTCCGGGCTGCTGGTGAACAGCTTGACGTAGTTGTCCACCCCGTTGAAGGTGCGTTCGCCGAAGGTCGGCCAGTCGAAGACGCTCATCACGATCGAGAGCCCCACGGGCACGATCGTGAACAGGGCGAGGCCCACCAGGGCTGGGCTTGCGAAACCCAGCGCCTGGCGGCCCTCGACCTTGGCGAGCGATCCTCGACGTCTCGTCGTGATCGTCATCTCGTTGTCTTTCTCTGTTACTGCTGTGCGGGCCGGATCCGGCTCACTCGCCGAACTGCGCCTGGGCGTTCGACAGCAGCTCCTCCATCGTCATCTGGCCGTTGTAGACGCTGACGAGGTTGGGCTGGATGTAGCTGTCGAGCTTCTGCCAGTTCTTGGTCATGTACAGCGGCACCGTGTCGCCGAACGCGGCCTCGAACACCGACTGGACCTGGTCGCGGTACTGCTCGTCGATCGACTCGAAGTACAGCGGCTGCGACGAGATGCGGGCCGGGTAGGAGCGGCCGGACGACGCGATGTAGTCCTGCGCGTCCTCGCCGACGAGGGAGCCGAGCACCTTCAGCGCGGCCTCCGGGTTCTTGCAGTTCTCGGCGATGCCGTAGCCGGAACCGAGGATGGGACCGGGGTTGCCGTCCACGCCCGCGGGCAGCGGCACCATGCCGGCGGCGAAGCCGGACTCGTTGTTGAGGTAGCTGACGGCGTTCCAGGTGCCGTCGACGGCCATGGCCGCGTTGCCACCCGTGTACTGGTTCTCGCCCCAGCCGGTGTCGGAGGCGGAGGCGACCGGAGCCGCGACCTTCTTCTCCGTGACCAGGCCGGCGTACCAGGACGCGGCGTCGACGAAGTCCTCGTCGTCGATGTGCAGCGTGCCGTCCTCGGAGGCGGGCTGCGTGGCGGAGTACGCGATCGGCATCGACATCCACTGGTAGCCGCCCATGCCCATGCCGAAGCCGTACTTGCCGTCCTTCGTGGCGTCGGCGGCGATCGTGTCGAAGTCGTCGAACGTCCAGCCGATCTCCGGCGTGGCGGCACCGGCGGCGCTGAGCATGTCCTGGTTGTAGTAGACGAGCATCGTGGCGACGTCGAACGGCACGCCGTAGACCTTGCCCTCGAAGCTGAGGATGCCGTCGGCGCTCGGGTTGAACTCCGACCAGTCGATGCCCGCGGTCTTGAGATCCTCGTCGCTGAGCTCGCGGAAGCCGGCCGTGTAGCCGCCGAGCTGCGCGCCGCTCATGCCGGTGATGCACGCCATGTTGCCGCTGGCCATGTTGGTCGTGAGCTTGGTGAAGAAGTCACTCCACGGCGACGTCTGCAGCTTGATCTTGATGTCCGGGTTCTGCTTCTGCGCGAACTCGATCTGCGCCTCCAGCGCATCGACGTCCGACTCGCTGCCGGCCCACATGTCCACCACGATGGTGTCGCCGTCGGCCGAGCCCCCGGATCCCCCGCTGCTCGCACAGCCGGTCATCGCCACGGCCACGCCCGCGACAGCGGCGACAGCCCCCACACGCAACTTCTTCATTGAATGCCTCCTGAGAAGGGATAGGTTATTTCGACACTCGAACTAACCAATTAGGATTTCGTATGAAGTTACGCTGTCATAGTTCGCAAGGTGCCGCAAGCTGAACATCCGATGTTTATAGGGTGGTGATAATTCGTCACTCGCCTGAAACACGCGGCACCCCCGCTACGCTGACGATGCCTCGAGACGAAGGGCCTTCATGACGAACCCCGCCGACACCACCGTCGACGACCCGCACACGCGGCGCATCCTCGACTTCGTCGCCCGCGGACAGGCGCGCTCCCGCTCCGAACTCGCCTCCGCCCTCGGCGTGGCCGCGTCGACCGTCGGCCTGCGCGTACAGGCGCTCCTCGATGCCGGCGTGCTGGAGGAGGCGGGGGCCGGCACCTCCCGCGGCGGACGACGGCCGCGCGTGCTGCGGATCGCCGGCGACGGCATCGTGCTGTCCGCCGATCTCGGCGGACGCCATGCCCGCATCGGACGGCACGACCTCAGCGGCGGCCTGCTCCACTCGGAGACCATCGCGATCGACGTCGCGGACGGCCCGGAAGCGACGCTGGAGAGAGTGTCGGAGGTCTTCGAGCGCCTGCTCGCCGAGACACGGGTCCACGCGATCGGCGTGAGCCTGCCCGGCCCCGTCGACGTCGCGACCGGCTCCGTGGATCAGCCCTCGCGGATGCCGGGGTGGCCCGGATTCCGCGTCGGCGAGCACCTCGCGGAGCGCCACGGCGTCCCCGTCGTCGTCGACAACGACGCCAACCTCGCCGCGCTCGGCGAGCACCGTCGCCAGCTCGGGCACACCCAGCACAGCATCACCGTCAAGGCGGGCACCGCGATCGGCAGCGGGATCATCGTGGACGGGCACATCCATCGGGGAGCGACCGCCGCAGCCGGCGACATCACGCATACGCGGATCGACGGCAGCGGCGACATCCCCTGCTCCTGCGGCAACACCGGCTGCCTGGAGACCGTGGCCAGCGGCGCGAGCCTCGTCCGCCAGATGCGCGAGCGCGGCAACACCGAGGTCCGCACCACGGCCGACGTCCTCACGCTGGCGCGGGACGCGGACCCCCTCGCCACGACCCTCGTCCGCACCGCGGGGACCCACCTGGGTCAGGCACTGTCCGGCGTCGTGAACTTCTTCAACCCGCACGCCCTGTTCCTCACCGGGAGCATGAGCGCCTCCGAGCCGTTCATCGCCGCGGTGCGCAGCCGGGTCTACGAGGCCTGCCACCCGCTCGCGACCCAGCGCCTGCGGATCGAGGCCGCGGCCACCGGCGCGGACGCGATCCTGCACGGCGCCGCCCGCCTCGCGCTCGAGGGCATGGACATCCCGGTGGCGACGGCCTGAGCCGCCGCCACCGTCAGCCTCACTCCCCCGTGAGGCGCAGTTCGATGACCGGCATCAGCACGTCGGGACGCCGTACCGGAAGATGCACCGTGAGCGTCCCCTCGGCCTCGCCCGCCGGCGTCATCAGGTCGGCCTGCTGGTCCGGGTCGCTGACGCTCGTACGCAGCCAGGAGCCGTCGTTCAGCAGCCGCGCATACGAGACCTTGCCCGCAAGACCGGGCAGATGCACGAAGCCCAGCGGCCAGCTGAACAGGCTCAGGTAGAGCCGGTCGCCGCGGAGCGTGTACACGCCCTCACGGGGCGGCGTGAACGGCGCGTGACCGGCCCCGATCACGGCGCGGTCGTGCAGGCGCATCCACTCCCCGATCTCGGCGAGGGTCTCCGCATCCCGGGGCGCGATCGCCCCACGCCCGTCCGGGCCGATGTTCAGGAGCATGTTGCCGCCCATCGACACCGAGTCGACGAGCATCTGCGCGAGCAGCACCGGCGACTTCTGGTCGGTGTTGTCCCGGTGGTACCCCCAGGAGCCGTTGAGCGTCTGGCATGCCTCCCACACGAGGGGCACGCCGTCGCGGACGATGGGAGCCGTCGGCTGATACTGCTCGGGCGTCACGAAGTCCGCGGGGATGCCGAGCCGGTCGTTGACGAGCATCTCCGGCTGCAGCTCCCGACACAGCGCAAGCAGCGCCTCGGCGTCCCAGTCCTGCGGCCCCTTCCCCTCCCAGCCGTCCTTGGACTCGGGATAGGTGAAGTCGAAGAACAGGTAGTCGATGTCGCCGTACCCGGTGAGCAGCTCGCGGACCTGACCGTGCAGGTACTCGCGGTAGCGGGCCATGTCGCGCCCCTCGTTCAGGGCGTGCGCGTTCTCGTCGTCGCGTCGCGGGTGGTTCCAGTCCACCGTGAAGTCGGGGTGATGCCAGTCGATGACCGAGTGGTAGAGGCCGACCCGGATCCCCTCGGCACGGAGGGCGTCGACGTACTCGCGCACCAGGTCGCGCCCGACCGCCGCGACGGAGGTGAAGTCGGTCAGCTTCGAGTCCCAGAGGCAGAAGCCGTCGTGGTGCTTCGTCGTCAGCACGACGTAGCCCATCCCCGTCTCCTTGGCGGTCTTCGCCAGGGCCGCGGCATCGAAGAGGTCGGGATCGAAGTTGTCGAAGTACGGGCGGTACTCCTCGTCGGTGAGGCGTTCGTAGTTCTGCACCCACTCGTGCCGCGCGGCCCCGCTGTAGAGGCCGAAGTGGACGAACATGCCGAAGCGGGCGTCATCAAACCATTCCTGTCGCATGCGTCCATCCTGGCACAGACATCGGATGTCTGCGCCGCGGAATGCCGTACGGAACGCCGAACGGGCGCCCCCGGAGGGACGCCCGTTCGTTCGCGAGTCGAATCAGCGCGCGGCGCTACCGTCGACGTAGTCCTCGTCCTGCTGCTTCCAGGCGAAGAGCGAACGCAGCTCCTTGCCGGTCGCCTCGATCGGGTGCTGCTCCTCCTTGGCGCGGAGTGCGAGGAATTCCTCGGCCCCGTTGTCCTGGTCCTCGATGAAGCGCTTCGCGAACGCGCCGGACTGGATGTCGGACAGGACGCCCTTCATGCTCTCCTTGACGCGCTCGTCGATCACGCGCGGGCCGGACACGTAGTCACCGAACTCGGCGGTGTCGGAGATCGACCAGCGCTGCTTGGCGATGCCGCCCTCCCACATGAGGTCGACGATGAGCTTGAGCTCGTGCAGCACCTCGAAGTAGGCGATCTGCGGCTGGTAGCCCGCCTCGACGAGGGTCTCGAAGCCCGCCTGGACGAGGTGGCTCATGCCGCCGCAGAGCACGGCCTGCTCGCCGAACAGGTCGGTCTCGGTCTCCTCGGTGAAGGTCGTCTTGATGACGCCGGCACGGGTGCCGCCGATGGCCTTCGCGTACGACAGCGCGAGGTCCCAGGCCTGGCCGGAGGCGTCACGCTCGACGGCGATGATGTCGGGGATGCCGCGGCCGGCGACGAACTCGCGACGCACCGTGTGGCCGGGAGCCTTCGGGGCGACGAGGATCACGTCGACGCCCTCGGGCGCGTCGATGTAGCCGAAGCGGATGTTGAAGCCGTGCGCGAAGGCCAGGGTCTTGCCCGCCGTCAGGTTCGGGGCGATGGACTCGCTGTAGATCGTGCGCTGGTGCTGGTCCGGCGCGAGGGTCATGATGACGTCGGCCCACTCGGTCGCCTCGGCGACGGTCTTCACGGGGAAGCCGGCCTCCTCGGCCTTCGCGGCGGACTTCGAGCCCTCCTTGAGGGCGATCGCCACCTCGACACCCGAGTCGCGCAGGTTCTGGGCGTGGGCGTGGCCCTGCGAGCCGTAGCCGACGATCGCGACCTTCTTGCCCTGGATCAGGGACAGGTCGGCGTCGTCGTCGTAGAAGATCTCGGTGCTCACTGGTTTCTCTCCTTGGTTGTGGTTGTGCGGGACGCGCGGTCCCAGAGTCTGTCGAAGGGTCAGCCGCGCAGGACGCGCTCGGTGATGCTCTTGCCGCCGCGGCCGATCGCGAGGAGGCCGGACTGGGCGATCTCCTTGATGCCGAAGGGCTCCAGAGCGCGCAGCAGCGCCTCGACCTTGCCCTTGTCGCCGGTGACCTCGATGACGAGGGCGTCGGCGGCGTAGTCGACGACCGACGCGCGGAAGAGGTTGACGACCTCGATCACGTTCGAGCGGCTGGCGTTGTCCGTGCGCACCTTCACGAGCATGTGCTCGCGCTGCACGGACGACGCCGGGTCGAGCTCGACGATCTTGATGACGTTGATCAGCTTGTTGAGCTGCTTGGTCACCTGCTCGAGCGGCAGTTCCTCCACATCGACGACGACCGTGATGCGGGAGATCCCCGGCACCTCGGTCACGCCGACGGCGAGGGAGTCGATGTTGAAGCCGCGGCGCGCGAACAGGCCGGCGACGCGGGTCAGAAGGCCGGGGGTGTTCTCCACCAGCAGGCTCAGGACGTGGGTCGACATGGCTCAGTCCTCCTCGTCGAACGCGGGCGCGTGGTCGCGCGCGTACTGGACATAGCTGTTGCTGACCCCCTGCGGCACCATCGGCCACACCATGGAGTCGGCGCTCACCACGAAGTCGATCACCACGGGGCGGTCGTTCGTCTCCAGCGCGAGCTGGATGGCGGCGTCGACCTCCTCCTCCTTCTCCACGCGGATCGCGAGGCAGCCGTACGCCTCCGCGAGCTTCACGAAGTCGGGGATGCGGATCGTGCCGTGTCCGGTGTTCAGGTCGGTGTTGGAGTGGCGGCCGTCGTAGAACAGCGTCTGCCACTGCCGGACCATGCCCAGCGACGAGTTGTTGATGATCGCGACCTTGATCGGGATGTTGTTGATCGCGCAGGTGGCGAGCTCCTGATTGGTCATCTGGAAGCAGCCGTCGCCGTCGATCGCCCAGACCTGGCGCTCCGGCTCGGCGACCTTCGCTCCCATGGCCGCCGGCACCGAGTAGCCCATCGTGCCCGCACCGCCGGAGTTCAGCCAGGCGTTCGGACGCTCGTACTTGATGAACTGCGCGGCCCACATCTGGTGCTGCCCCACACCGGAGGCGAAGATGCCCTCCGGTCCGGTCAGCTCGCCGATGCGCTGGATCACGTACTGGGGCGCGAGCAGGCCGTCGGTCGTCGGCGCGTACCCGAGGGGGAACTCGTTCCGGAGGCCGTCGAGGTACGACCACCACTCCTCGATGTCGGGCTTCGTGTCTGCCGTCGCTCCGCGGAAGGCCGCGTCGAGATCGGTGAGCACGTCGCGCACGTCTCCGACGATCGGCACGTCGGCCGTGCGGATCTTGGAGATCTCCGCCGGGTCGATGTCGACGTGCACCACCTTCGCGTGCGGCGCGAACAGTGCCGCCTTGCCCGTGACGCGGTCGTCGAACCGTGCGCCCAGCGAGACGAGGAGGTCGGCCTCCTGCAGCGCCAGCACGGCGGGGACCGTGCCGTGCATGCCCGGCATTCCCAGGTGCTGCGGATGCGAGTCGGGGAAAGCACCTCGCGCCATCAGCGTCGTGACGACGGGCGCACCGGTCGACTCGGCCAGTTCGAGCAGCTCGGCCGCGGCCCGGCCGCGGACGACACCGCCGCCCACGTACAGCACCGGCTTCTTCGCCTCCGCGAGGAGCGCGGCCGCCGCCTGGATCTGCTTGCCGTGCGCCTTCGTCACCGGGCGGTACCCGGGGAGCTCGATCTTCGGCGGCCACACGAAGGGCGCGGTCGCCTGCTGCGCATCCTTGGTGATGTCCACCAGAACCGGACCGGGGCGACCGGTGCCGGCGATCTCATAGGCAGCCGCGATCGCGCCGGGGATGTCCGCGGCGTCCTTCACGAGGAACGAGTGCTTCGTGATCGGCATCGTGATCCCCACGATGTCGGCCTCCTGGAACGCATCCGTGCCCATCAGCGTCGAGAACACCTGACCGGTGATCGCGAGCAGCGGCACCGAGTCCATGTAGGCGTCCGCGATCGCCGTGACGAGGTTGGTCGCCCCGGGGCCCGAGGTGGCGATGCACACGCCGACCTTGCCGGATGCGGAGGCGTATCCCTCCGCCGCGTGGCCCGCGCCCTGCTCGTGCCGCACGAGGATGTGACGCAGCTGCGACGCATCCATCAGCGGGTCGTAGACCGGGAGGATCGCTCCGCCGGGAAGGCCGAAGACGTCCGTGACACCGAGAAGCTCGAGCGAGCGGACGACGGCCTCCGCACCGGTGATCTCCGGAGCGGATGGGCGGGCGGGCGGCCTCGGCACGGCCGAGACGGAGTCAGCAGTCATGACTTTCCTTCTGATGAACTGTGCGGGACACCGGCGCTCCGATCGAGCGGTTCCTGAGCCGGTCGATGGATCAGCCGGTCGTCGCTCCCTCGGCGGCGGACCGCACGAGGCGCGAGTACTTGGCAAGAACGCCTCGGGTGTAGCGCGGGGGAAGCGGCTCCCAGCCAGAGCGGCGGGAGGCGAGCTCCGCCTCGTCGACGAGTAGGTCGAGAGAGCGAGCTGCGATATCGACCCGTATCAGATCACCATCGCGCACGAAGGCGATAGGACCTGCGTCCACCGCTTCGGGTGCTATATGTCCGATGCACAGGCCGGTTGTGCCGCCTGAGAATCGTCCGTCCGTCAAGAGTAGTACATCTTTTCCGAGCCCCGCGCCCTTGATGGCCGCGGTGATGGCGAGCATCTCGCGCATACCCGGTCCGCCCTTGGGGCCCTCGTACCGGATGACGATGACCGTCCCCGGCTCGATGGTCCCCGCGGCGACCGCGTCCATGGCGGCGCGCTCGCGCTCGAAGACCCGCGCGGGACCCTCGAAGACGGCCGCGTCGAAGCCGGCGGTCTTGACCACGGCACCCTCCGGAGCGAGCGACCCGTGCAGGATCGTCAGGCCGCCGGTGGCGTGGATGGGGTTGTCGAACGTGTGGATGACCTCGCCGTCGATCGGCTGCGGGTCGAGCTCGGCGAGGTTCTCGGCGAGCGTCTTGCCGGTGACGGTGAGCGCGTCGCCGTGCAGCAGCCCTTCGTCGAGCATCGCCTTCATGATGACGGGGATGCCGCCGTGCCGGTCGACGTCGTTCATGACGTACTTGCCGAACGGCTTCATGTCGGCCACGTGCGGGACCTTGTCGCCGATGCGGTTGAAGTCGTGCAGGCTCAGCTCGACCTCGGCCTCCCGGGCGATCGCGAGGAGGTGGAGCACGACGTTGGTCGAGCCGCCGAGGGCCATCGCCAGGGCGATCGCGTTCTCGAACGCCTCCTTGGTCAGGATGTCGCGGGTCGTGATGCCCTGGCGGAGCAGGTTGACGACGGCCTCGCCCGACCGGTGTGCGAAGTAGTCGCGGCGGCGGTCGGCAGCGGGCGGCGCGGCGGAGCCCGGCAGGCTCAGCCCGAGGGCCTCGGCGACGGAGGCCATCGTGTTGGCCGTGTACATGCCGCCGCAGGCGCCCTCGCCGGGAGCGATGGCGCACTCGATGCGCTTGAGGTCCTCCTCGCTCATGAGGCCGGCCCGGCAGGCACCGACCGCCTCGAAGGAGTCGATGATGGTGACGTCCTTCTCGGTGCCGTCGGAGAGCTTGACCCAGCCCGGCGCGATCGATCCGGCGTACAGGAACACGCTGGACAGGTCGAGCCGGGCACTGGCCATGAGCATGCCGGGGATCGACTTGTCGCAGCCCGCGAGCAGGACGGAGCCGTCGAGGCGCTCGGCCATCATGACGGTCTCGACCGAGTCGGCGATGACCTCGCGCGACACGAGCGAGAAGTGCATCCCCTCGTGGCCCATCGAGATGCCGTCCGAGACGGAGATGGTGCCGAACTGCAGCGGGTAGCCACCGCCGGAGTGCACGCCCTCCTTCGCCCCCTGCGCCAACCGGTCGAGGCTCAGGTTGCAGGGTGTGATCTCGTTCCAGCTGGACGCGATGCCGATCTGCGGCTTGTCCCAGTCGGCGTCCCCCATCCCGACCGCGCGGAGCATGCCGCGGGAGGTCGTGGCCTCGATGCCGTCGGTGACGACGCGACTGCGGGGCTTGATGTCGATGGGCGCGCTGGTGGAGGGATCATGCGAGGACATGACGAGAGTCTATTCCTGCGCGACGGCCCTCTCGTTCGCGAGCGTCTCCAGAAGCGCGGCGATCTGTTGTGGAGAGTCCACACGGAGGGTCGCGGCGCTCTCCCCCGGTCCGACGCGCACACCGAGGTCGCCTTCCTGCAGCACACGCATCGCATCCTCGTCGGTCACGTCGTCACCGGCGAAGAGGATGCCCGTCGCGTCGAAGCGCTCCCGAAGGGCGATCATCGCGGCGTCCTTGCCCTCGTTCCGCGACGAGAACTCCAGCACCCGATGGCCGGCGCGCCGGCGCCACTGCGGGAAGCGCTCGGCGACGAGGGCGTCGATCTCGGCGAAGACCCTCTCCTCCGTCTCCCGATCCGCGCGCCGGGTGTGCACGCCCATGCCGAAGGTCTTCGGCTCCAGTTCCGCGCCCTCGTAGCGGTCGATGATCGGCTGCGCGGCGGCCCACAGCTCCTCGCGCGCCCCGGGCTCGGTCGTGTCCCCCGGGGCGTCGGCGGCCCCCTCACCGGGGAACCAGTACTGCGCGCCGTGGGAGCCGGCGAGGACGAACACGGAGTCGTCGGTGTGCTCGGTGATCTCTCTGAGGTCGTGCATGCTGCGACCGGAGACGTAGGCCACGATCGTGTCGGGCATCGCCGCGAGACGGGCCATCTGCACGGCGACCTCCGGCAGCGCCCGCGCGGCCATCGGGTCCGCGACGAGCGGGGACGCGGTGCCGTCGAAGTCGAGGGCCACGACCAAGCGCGGCGTCGTCGCGAGGGCGGTGAGGTCGGCGTCGGCGGTTCCGGGGATCCAGGGGCGCGTCACGGTGTCTCCGATCGAGATGAAGAAGGGTGTGCAGGGAGTGCGGTCAGCGGCGGCGGACGTCGGCCAGAGCGTCAAGGAAGGATGACGACCAGGCGTTCACATCGTTGTCCAGCACCCGGCGGCGGAGGGAGCGCATGCGCCGCGACTGCTCCGCGGGGGACATCTCCACCGCCTCCATGATCGCGTCCTTGAGGCCCGCGATGTCGTGCGGGTTGACGCGCACGGCCTGGCGGAGCTCGTCCGCCGCGCCGGTGAACTCGCTGAGCACGAGGACGCCGCGGTTGTCTGTCCGGGTGGCCACATACTCCTTCGCCACCAGGTTCATGCCGTCACGCAGCGCTGTCACGAGCATGACGTCGGCCGCGAGGTACAGAGCGACCATCTCCTCGCGCGGGTACCCCTGGTGGAGGTAGCGGATGGCGGAGTGACCGACCGTGTCGTGGTCGCCGTTGATGCGGGCCACCGCGAGCTCGATCTCGTCCCGGAGGTGCGCGTAGGCGTCCACCCGCTCCCGGCTCGGGCTCGCCACCTGGATGAGGGTGACGTCCTCCACGTCCAGGCGGCCGTCTTCGAGGAGCTCGCCGTATGCCTTGATCCGGTGCCCGATGCCCTTGGTGTAGTCCAGGCGGTCGACGCCGAGGAGGATGCGCTTGGGGTTGCCGAGGCTGGCGCGGATCTCCGCGGCCCGCGCCCTGACGTCTTCGCGGGCGGCGAGTTCGAGGTACGGGGCGGTGTCGATGGAGATCGGGAAGGCCTTGGCGATGGCCGTCCGCGAGCCCCCCTCATCCGGGACCGCGATGCTCGACCCCTTCACCTCGTAGCGCAGCCGGCGCCGGACCGCGGTGAGGAAGTAGGTCGCGTCCTGCGCCCGCTGGAAGCCGATGACGTCGGCGCCGAGCAGTCCGCGCAGCACCTGGTCCCGCCAGGGAAGCTGGGCATAGAGGCCGTGGGCCGGGAAGGGGATGTGGTGGAAGTAGCCGATGGTGACGTCGGGGCGCAGCTCGCGGACCATCTGCGGCACCAGCTGGAGTTGATAGTCGTGCACCCAGACGGTGCCGTCCTGCGCCGCCGCGGCCGCGGCCGCCTCCGCGAAGCGTCGGTTCACCCGCACGTACGCGTCCCACCACTCGCGGTGATACTGCGGCGGCGCGATGACGTCGTGGTACAGCGGCCAGATCGTGTCGTTGGCGAAGCCCTCGTAGTAGTCCGCGACCTCGTCGGAGCTCAACGCCACCGGGATCAGGTGGATGCCGTCGGCATCGAAGGCCTCGAGCTCCACGTCGGGCTGGCCCGGCCAGCCGACCCAGGCACCGTGTACACGGCGCATCATGGGCTCGAGGGCGGCGACGAGGCCGCCGGGCGACGTCCGCCAGGTCTCCTCGCCGTCGGGGCCCACGACCCGGTCCACCGGGAGGCGGTTGGCGACGACGACGAAATCAGCAGCGGTCACAGGGGCACTCCTCGGTCCAGTAGCTTCCAACCTATCGAGGATGCGCGCCGACCGCCGGTCCTCCCTCAGGCCTTGACAGCGGACGCCGCGCGGTGCACACCGCTGAGAGCCCAGTTCCCGAGGCCCGCCGCGAACGCGATGCCGGCCGCGATCATCGGGAGGACGAGCGCAGCGGAGGTGCCGAGGCTCTCCGCGATCTCCCCCGCCACCGCGGCGCCGATCGACTGACCGACGATCACGCCGGAGCCGAGCATCGTCATCACCGTCGCCGACCGGCCACGGGGGCTTCGAGCGGCTCCGAAGCTGTACTGGGTGACGAGGGTCGGACCGATGCCGATGCCCATGATGGCCAGGGCCAGCATCATGCCCCCCGGGGAGTCGACGATGCCGAGGAGCAGCGATCCGGCGAGCAGGATCCCCGAGAACACGAGCCAGCGCGCGCGCAGGGAGAACCGGACGGGGAGCCAGGCGACGCCGAGGGCCAACAGCGCGGAGCCGACGCCCATCACGCCGTACAGCAGCCCCGCCTGCTCCGGGGCTCCGAGGTCGGCCATGAACGAGGTGAGCGAGGTGAGCATGGTGCCGAAGAAGATCCCGACGCCGAGGATGCCGAGGACGACGATGAGGAGCTGCGGACGGAACAGCTCGGACACGGCGGACGGTGCCCGACCGTCGTCAGTGCGGTCCTGGGAGACGTGCCGCCCGCTCGGGTGCAGGGCGAAGGCTCCGACGAACACCAGGGTCAGCGCGGCGGCCCCGACCAGCGGGGCCCACGGCGCGAGCGCCGAGGCGAGCACACCCACGAGGAAGGGCCCGAAGACAAAGACGGTCTCGTCCGCGGCCGACTCGTACGCCATCGTGCCGGAGACGGTGCGCGCGCGGCGCTCCGCGGGCATCCGCTCGCCGATGATCGTCACCAGCCGGGAGCGCGAGAGCGGCGCCACCTGGGGCGCGGTCGCGCCGATGCCGATCGCGGCGAGGAGCACGAACCCATCAGCGGCCGGGCCGTAGACGACCGCCGTGAAGAGCAGGAGCATCGCCGCGTTGCCCACGGCGAGCGCGAGGAGGACCGTGCGCTGACCGAAGCGGTCGGCGGCGGCGCCCAGGAGCGGTCCGAAGCAGGCGGTACCGAGACCGACCGCAGCCGAAGTGAGTCCGCCGAGGGAGAGCGACCCCCGCGCCGACACGACGACGGTGAGGACGCCGACCACCATCATGGCGAACGGCAGTCGCGCGATGAACGCGATGAGGAAGTACGGCAGGCCGGCGAGGCGGAAGAGGCTCGGCTCGGCGGTGTCAGGCGTGGTGCTGGTGTGTGTCATGGCTCTCGCGCGTCGATGACGCGTGTCGGGTGCCGCCGCTGTCCGCCGGAGACGCCGACGGCCGGTAGATACACGGTTTCTGCGGCCGCGGGTGAACCGCGACCCTCCCATGATATCCGGTGGCCCTGGACGGACGCCCTGCCAGCCTCTCCCCCGGCTTGTCAAGGCTCCGGCCCCCGCGCCCCGGCTGCGGGTACCGTAGGGGCATGCGCTACCTCTTCAGCACCGGACTCGTCGCCGCGATCTCGGCTGGGATCTCGCTGCTGCGCGGCACCCGCAATGAACCCATCACCTGGCGCTCGCTCCTGTCGTGGGTGAGCTGGGGCATCACGATGGCGCTCGCGGTCGGCGCGGTCGTCGACCTGCGCCGCGAACGCCACGGCGTGCCGGTGGACGCCGACTCCCCGCAGTCGGTGAAGAAGTCCAAGAAGGCGCAGCGTCTGCAGTTCCGTTCGCAGAAGGCCCTCGCCGATGCGCAGGGGCACGCCCAGGACAAGCGGTCCTGACGCACCCCCGCGCCTCCCGCGTCAACGGGTGAGGATCAGCGCCTCGCCCTGACCGCCGCCGCCGCACAGGCCGACCGCCGCGGTTCCGCCACCCCGGCGGGCCAGCTCGTGCGCGACGTGCACCACGAGACGGTTGCCGGAGGCGCCGATCGGATGACCGATCGCGATGCCGCCGCCGTGCACGTTGACGATGTCGCCGTGCAGCCCGAGCTCGGTCTGCGAGCGCGCGACTACGGCCCCGAACGCCTCGTTGATCTCCACGAGATCCAGATCCTGCGGCGTGATGCCCTGTTTCCGGCACGCCTGCTCGATCGCCCGCGCCGGCTGCGCCTGGAGCGAGTTGTCCGGGCCGGCGGTCTGGCCGCTCGCCCCGACGGTCACGAGCACCGGCCAGCCTTTGGCCTCGGCCGTCCCGCGCGTCGTGACGACGACGGCGGAGGCGCCGTCCGAGATCTGGGACGAGTTGCCTGCGGTGATCGACCCACCCTCGGCGAAGGCGGCACGCAGTCCCGCGAGGGTCTCCACGGTGGTCTCGGGGCGCACCCCCTCGTCTCGGGTCACCCGCACGGGCTCGCCCCGGCGCTGCGGCACCTCGACGGCGACGATCTCCGCGTCCAGCACCCCGCTCTCCTGGGCGGCGGCGGCCCGCTGATGCGAGAGCGCCGCCACCTGGTCCTGCATCTCTCTGGTGAGCTCGTATCGCGCGTTGTGCCGTTCCGTCGACGCGCCCATGCTCTCCCGGTCGTAGGCGTCCGTCAGCCCGTCGTAGGCCATGTGGTCGAGGACCTCGACAGTGCCGTAGGTCCAGCCGTCGCGCGATCCCATGAGCAGGTGCGGCGCGCGGGTCATGGACTCCATGCCGGCGGCGACGACCACCTCGGCGTCCCCGGTCCGGATCATGCGCGCCGCATCGATCACCGCGGTGAGCCCGGACAGGCACACCTTGTTCACGGAGTGCGCGGGCACGTCCCAGCCGATCCCTGCGCCGATCGCCGCCTGACGGGCGGCGTTCTGCCCGGATCCGGCGGCGAGCACCTGTCCCACGATCACCGCGTCGACGTCTGCCGGATCCACTCCCCCCTGCTCCAGGGCGCCGCGGATCGCGAACGATCCGAGCTGCGGCGCGGTGAAGGCGGCGAGCTGTCCTTTCAGCCGGCCCTGCGGGGTGCGCGCCGCGGCGACGATGACGACATCGTTCTCACTCATTGCTCGGTCCTTCCGTTCTCCAGTTCCGGGGCGAGGCGGAGGGACGGCTCCGTGGCCTCCCGTACCTGCTGCACCGTGACATCGGGCGCGACCTCGACCAGCACGAGGCCCTCCCGCGTCACGTCGATCACCGCGAGGTCCGTGATGATCCGGTCCACGACGCCGCGGCCGGTCAGCGGCAGCGTGCAGGCATCGACGATCTTCGCCGAGCCGTCCTTGGCGACGTGCTCCATCAGCACGATCACCCGTCCGGCGCCGTGCACGAGGTCCATGGCGCCCCCGGGGCCCTTGACCATCTTGCCCGGGATCATCCAGTTCGCGAGGTCGCCGGAGGCAGAGACCTGCATCGCCCCGAGGATGGCGGCATCGATCTTCCCGCCGCGGATCATGCCGAAGCTGAGGGCGGAGTCGAAGAACGCCGCTCCGGGGAGCGTGGTCACCGTCTCCTTCCCCGCGTTGATGAGATCCGGGTCGACCTCGTCCTCCCGCGGGTAGGGCCCGACCCCGAGGATGCCGTTCTCCGACTGCAGCACCACGGTCACGTCGGACGGGACGTGGTTCGGGACGAGCGTGGGCAGGCCGATGCCGAGGTTCACGTACGCGCCGTCCGGGAGCTCGACCGCAGCGCGCGCGGCCATCTGATCTCTGGTGAGCGCCATGTCAGGCTCCTTCCGCGGCGACGGTCCGCCGCTCGATGCGCTTGGGGATGTCCTCGCCGACCTCGACGATCCGGTGCACGAAGACCCCGGGCAAGTGGATCGTGTCCGGATCCAGCTCCCCCGGTTCCACGAGCCGCTCCACCTGCGCGATGCACACGCGTCCGGCCATCGCGGCGAGCGGGTTGAAGTTCCGGGCTGCCTTGCGGAACACGAGGTTGCCGTGCCGGTCGCCGCGCGCCGCATGCACCAGGGCGAAGTCGGTGGTGATGGCCTCCTCCAGCACGAACTCGCGGGGCTCGCCGTGCACCGCGAACGTGCGCACGTCCTTGGGCGGTGATCCCACCGCGATCGATCCGTCGGGGTGATACCGGCGGGGCAGGCCCCCGTCGGCCACCTGGGTGCCGACGCCCGTCTGGGTGTAGAACGCGGCGATCCCGGATCCTCCCGCTCGCAGCTTCTCGGCGAGCGTGCCCTGCGGCGTCAGCTCCAGCTCGAGCTCCCCGGACAGGAACTGCCGCTCGAACTCCTTGTTCTCCCCCACGTACGACGAGGTCATCTTGCGGATGCGCTGCGCGGCGAGCAGCACGCCGAGCCCCCAGTCGTCCACCCCGCAGTTGTTGCTCACCACGCTCAGGTCGGTCGTGCCCTGTGCGAGGAGCGCTTCGATGAGCGCGATCGGGTTCCCGGAGAGTCCGAAGCCTCCGACGGCGAGCGAAGCGCCGTCCGGAATGTCGGCGACGGCGGCCTCCGCGGATTCCCACTGCTTGTCGATCACGTCTGCTCCTTCGGTTCCGTGTCCCCACCAGCCTCCCGCCCCGGCGGAGTCACGGCCAGCTCCCTCTTGCGATGTGGACGCCCGCGCCACTAGCGTCCACGATGTGGACACTGCGACGAACCCCGTCCCCGGCACTCAGGCTGTCGCGCGGGCGGCGCGGCTCCTGCGACTGGTGACGGCCGCCGGCACCGACGGCGCCACCCTGCAGGAACTCGCCGGCAGCGCCGGTCTCTCCCGCCCCACGACGCATCGCCTGCTCAGCGCCCTGCGCGTGGAGGGGCTCGTGGACCGGGACGGCGACAGCAGCCGCTGGATGCCGGGACCCGAGCTTTTCCTCATGGGATCCGTGGCCGCCGCTCGATACGACGTGACGGCCCTGGCCCGGGACATCGTGCGGTCGCTCGCCGTGAAGACCGAGGAGAGCGCCTTCTTCTCCGTCCGGCGCGCGGACGAGACGGTCTGCCTGCTGCGCGAGGAGGGCTCGTTCCCCATCCGCTCCTTCGTGCTGAGCGAGGGGGTGCGCTTCCCGCTCGGAGTGGCGAGCGCCGGCCTCGCGATCCTCGCGTTCCTCCCCGACCATGATGTGGATGCCTATCTGGAGCGCCATCCTGAGCTCGTCGAGAGCTGGGGGCGCGCTCATGGCGAGCGCCCGCTGCGGAAGCGCCTCGCCGAGACGAAGGAACGCGGATTCGCCGTCAACCCCGGCCTGATCGTCGAGGGGAGCTGGGGCCTCGGCGCGGCGGTGTTCGACCGTGCAGGGCGCCCGGAGTGGGCGCTCAGCCTCACCGGTGTCGCCTTCCGCTTCGGCCCGGAGCGTCAGGCCGAGCTGGGCCGGATCCTCCTCGCCCACGCCCATCAGCTCTCGGCGAGGATCGCCCACGCCCGGCGGTGACCTCGATACATATCAGTAGGTATATACTTTCTGGTATGAATCGCTCGGAGGTCATCCCGTCACTCGTCCTGTCGGGGTACGCGCTGGGCCGCATCGCCGCCCAGGACGCAGGGAACGACGCCCCCGCGGCGCAGTGGCGGGTGCTCAGCCTGCTCGATCAGTCCGGTCCCCGCCGTGTCGGCGAGCTCGCCGCAGCAGCTCGCACCACGCAGCCCGGGATGACCCGGCTGCTCGGCACGCTCGAACGCGAGGGTCTCGTGCATCGCTCCCCCGATGCCGACGACTCCCGTGCCACCGTCGTCGCCGTGACCCGGGACGGGACGGCGGCCCTGACTGCCTGGCGCTCCGAGTTCCGGGAGACGATCGCGCCGCGGTTCGCCGACCTCGACGACGATGACTGGCACGCCCTCACCCGTGCGGCAGAGATCCTCGCCGCCCGCACCTCCGCAGACCGGACAGGAGAGATCCGTTGAACACCGCCCCCGCATCCCGCACCCCATCGGTCTGGAAGCAGCCCGCCCAGGTGTGGGCCGTCGCCTTCGCGTGCGTCGTCGCCTTCATGGGCATCGGCCTCGTCGATCCGATCCTCCCGGCGATCGCGGAGTCCCTGGAAGCGACGCCGGTCGAGACGGAGCTCCTGTTCACCAGCTACCTCCTGGTCACCGGCCTCGCGATGCTCGTCACGAGCTGGATCTCCAGCCGGATCGGCGCCAAGGCCACGCTGCTGGTCGGACTCGGACTGATCGTGGTGTTCGCCTTCCTCTGCGCGATCAGCGGCAGCGTCGACGCCGTCATCGGATTCCGGGCCGGCTGGGGTCTGGGCAACGCGCTGTTCATCTCGACCGCGCTGGCCACCATCGTCGGCGCGGCATCCGGCGGCAGCAGCGCGGCGATCGTGCTGTATGAGGCTGCTCTCGGCCTCGGCATCGCCGTGGGCCCGCTGCTCGGCGGCATCCTCGGCGAGCAGAGCTGGCGCGGACCGTTCTTCGGCGTCGTCGCCCTGATGGCCATCGCGTTCATCGCCGTCCTGGTGCTGCTGCGAGGGCCGGGCGAGAAGCGCACCCCCGTGAAGTTCTCCGCCCCCTTCACCGCTCTGCGCCGTCCCGCTCTCGCGATCCTCGCCGTGGCCGCCCTGTTCTACAACATCGGCTTCTTCGTGCTGCTGGCGTTCTCGCCGTTCCCCCTGGGCTTCGGGGCCATGGGCATCGGCCTGACGTTCTTCGGCTGGGGCGTCGCCCTCGCGGTCACCAGCGTGTGGGTCGCGCCCGTGCTGATGCGCCGGATGCCGAGGACCCACGTCATCCTCGCCGTGCTGCCGCTGCTCGCCGTCGACCTCGTCGTCGCGGGGCTGGTGGTCGCCGAACCTGCCGCTCTCGTCGTGTGCATCATCGTGGGCGGCCTGCTGCTCGGCGTCATGAACACCGTGCTGACCGAAGCCGTGATGGAGGCGACCGACCTCCCCCGCTCCGTCGCCTCCTCGGCCTACTCCGCGGTCCGCTTCCTCGGCGGCGCGATGGCCCCGCCGATCGCGGCGCTCCTGTGGCACCTGTTCAGCGCGACCGTGCCGTACCTCTTCGCCGCCGCCGCCGTCCTTCTGGCAGCACTGACGATCCTCCTCGGCCGGAAGGTCCTCGCGCACATCGACGACGAACCTGCCGACGCGACCGCGGAGGACGCGGCGGCGATCCTCGTCGGTGACGCCGGCTGACACGCTCGACTACCGTGGGGGCATGAGCGACCCCTCTTCCCTCCCCGAGCGCAGCCGACGGGTGCAGGAGCACCTCCTTGCGGCCGGTGTCGAGACCGAGATCCGGGTCCTGCCGGACTCGGCACGCACCGCTGCGGAGGCGGCCGCCGCCATCGACTGCGACGTCGCCGCGATCGCCAACAGTCTCGTCTTCCTCGCCGACGGCCGCCCCGTCCTCGTCATGACCAGCGGCGGGCACCGGGCGGATCTCGCCGTTCTCGCGCGGAGCATCGGGGCGCGTGCGGTGGCCATGGCGCCACCCGCCGTCGTCCGTGAGGCCACAGGACAGGCGATCGGCGGAGTGGCGCCCGTCGGCCATCCCGCACCCCTCCCCACCTTCATCGACCGCGCCCTGCAGCAGCACGACGCGATCTGGGCCGCGGCGGGCCATCCGCACACCGTCATGCCGCTGACCTTCGCCCAGCTGTCGAGCCTCACCGCCGGCACGGTGATCAAGGTCGTCTGACCGGATGTCCGCGCCATGCCCCATGATGGAGGCGATACCGGCCGCGGTCGGGTGACCGACGACAGGGAGGCGACGACATGTGCGGACGATTCGCGAACGACGCGACGACGGACGAGCTGATCCGGGAGTTCGTCGCCGAGGGCGGCCGACCGGAGGACTGGTGGAAGTCCTGGCACGGCGCCTACTCGATCGCGCCCACCGAGAGCGCCCCCATCGTCCGGGACCGGGGTGAGGGCCGCATCCTCGAACTCGTGCGGTGGGACTGGCAGAGTCCCCCCAACCGTCCCCAGCGCGCCCCGCTGATCAATGCACGGATGGAGAAGCTCGCCGCCGGATTCTGGGCGCCGGCGTTTTCTGCGGCCCGCTGCCTCGTCCCGATGCGCGGGTACTTCGAGTGGACAGGTGAGAAGGGGCACAAGACGCCGCATTTCCTCCACGGGGACGGCCTGCTCGCCGCCGCCGGCCTCACCTGGTCGATGGATCACGAGGGCGAGAAGGTGCGCTGCTTCGTCGTCGTCACCAGGGAGGCGCGCGACGCCGGCGGCGAGGTGCACGACCGGATGCCCGCCTTCCTGACCCCCGACACGTGGGACGCCTGGCTCACACCGGAGAAGCTCACCGGGCAGACCAAGTTGGACACGCTGGCAATGCTCGATCACACCTCCGCCGACGTCGCGGCGACGCTCCGCGGCCACGTCGTGGACCGCAAGGTGAGCAACACCCGCACCGTCGACCCGTCCGATCCCACGC
Organism: Microbacterium sp. C-MGS6; assembly: GCF_058140415.1. NCBI lineage: Bacteria > Bacillati > Actinomycetota > Actinomycetes > Micrococcales > Microbacteriaceae > Microbacterium > Microbacterium sp. C-MGS6. The sequence continues at coordinate 1,561,003 of NZ_CM176934.1, read as the reverse complement.
TTCTCGATCCGGTGGCCTGAAACGGGGAGACACGCGACGACGCACGACACCCCGGTCGGGTAGGAGAACGGGCAGAAGTGTGAAACGCTGAGCACACCCCACACCAGCGGTCATCGCGTCCGCGCCTCTTGGCACAGGTTCCCGTGGCGAGAAGGGAATCTTGCAATGGGCAAGTTCATCTACGAGAACAGCGTCAAGGTCGATATCGAAGACCGCGCTCTCACTCACATCCAGCTGGTCATGACCGCGAAGCTCCGCCGTGGCGAGCCCTTCGGCTTCACGTGGAAGGACGACGTCAGCATGGGCGGCGGCCGGACGACGGTCTGGATCCATGCCGGCAGCTCGCTCGTGTACAAGTACCACGGCAGCCGTCAGCCCAGCGTGAACCGCGCCTGGATCGAGGCTCTCGCATTCACGGCGAACGCCCCGAGCGGGCTGTATCTCGTCCCCGAGCCCGCGGAGCAGCAGCAGCCGGATGAGCGCGAGAGCGCTCTCACGCGCTCCTAACACGCCGACGGAGCGGGTTCAACCCCCCTTCGTATCGGTCCTGTCCCTTCGTACCGTGGAGCCATGGGGAACCATACGGGAATGACGACGACGCACATCGAGATCGATGGGCACGACTTCCTCCTGCCTCGCAGCACGGACGTCGCGGACCTCATGTCTCGGATCGAAGCGGCCGCCCGCTCGCAACCGACCTTCGTCGACTTGGCGACGGGCGATGCGCTGACGAGCGTGCTCATCACCGCCCAATCCCGGGTGGTCGTCTACCTCATCCGCGAGGACACGGGGCAGGATGCCCCCATCGACGCCCGTTCGACGCTCGACTGGGATCTCTGAGGAGCACGGCCCGCTCGTAGACTGGACCGATGCTCGTCGCTCTCATCCGCCCCCGAGGATCCATGACCATCGACGTCACCGGGACATCCCTCGAAGACGTCCACACGCAGCTCGATGCTCATCGCGAGCCGGGCTACGCGCTCACGTCCGCCCCGGTGCGCATGCTCAAGGGCGAGGCGAAGATGGAGGCGACGGGAACGTTCCATCGCATCGACGGCGTCGAGCAGATCGAGGCCGACGACATGGCAGGCATCGAGGCCAAAGTGCCCGAGGGCTGGCAGTTGCTGTCGGTCCGTCGCGCCTGACGCGCGACCCGCCCACCCGAGCGCACGTTTCCCACCCTCTCGCGCAGGTCGACCCGCACGCACCGTGCGGGCTCGAAAAGGCTCCTGCCCTAGCCTGCAGAGGTGCGGTTTCGATCCCGCTAAGAGCACCCTGGCGGCCGGCATGGACGCGACCGTGGATGCAGCGAGCGTCTCGTTCGTACAGACAAAAGAAAGAGCCTCGGAGATGGCGAGATCTCTGAGGCTTGTTCCGTGCACCCCCAGGGACTTGAACCCTGAACCCACTGATTAAGAGTCAGTTGCTCTGCCGATTGAGCTAGAGGTGCGTGGCCCGGGATAACCCCGACCGAGGAATTACATTACCAGCGGTTGGCGCCGAGACGAAATCCACGGCGACCCGGGCGTGGCTCGGGCGTTTCGCCCGCCGATCCTGGCCGATGGTCTCTGCGGCTGCGTCGATGACGGCGACTATTCTGAGAGCGTGACCGCCACTTCCGACGCCGCTGACCTGCGCGCCGATCTCCAGCTCGCCCTTCGCCTCGCCGACGCCGCGGACGCGCAGTCGCTCCCCCGGTTCGACGCTGCCGATCTGGTGATCTCCACGAAGGCGGATCACTCCCACGTGACCGACGCCGACCTCGCCACGGAGCGCGCGATCCGCCGACTCCTCGAGGAGGAACGTCCCGACGACGGCATCTTCGGCGAGGAGTTCGGCGCCCAGGGCAGCACCGCGCGGCAGTGGATCATCGATCCGATCGACGGCACGGCGAACTTCCTCCGGGGCGTCCCGCTGTGGGGCACGATGATCGCTCTCGCGATCGACGGTGTGCCACGGGTCGGCGTGGTCAGCATGCCGGCGCTCGGTCGACGGTGGTGGGCGGCGACGGGACACGGCGCCTGGACCGTCGATGACCGCACGGAGCGACGCCTCGCCACCTCCTCCGTCTCGGCGCTGGATGAGGCCAGCGTGAGTTTCCAGAGCATCGCCCAGTGGCGCGACGCCGGGCAGCTGGACGCCCTGCTGCGTCTGAGCGAGCACGTCTGGCGCGATCGGGCGTACGGCGATGTCTATGCGTACATGCTCCTGGCGGAGGGACGATTGGAAGCCGTCGCCGAGTTCGATGTGAAGGAATACGACATCGCCGCCGCCGTGGCCATCGTCAACGAGGCGGGTGGGCGCATGACGGCTTTCGACGGTTCCGAGACGATCTCGGCGCGCTCGACGCTCGCCACCAACGGCATCCTTCACGACGACTTCCTCCGTCTTCTGCACGACTGATACCTCCGAGGCACCATGAACTCCCGACGACTCGCGGCTCTGACCGGCCTCGTACTGATCGGGGCGCTCCTCACGGCGTGTACTGACGGCGGCACACCCGACCCGTCGCCCTCGCCGGAGCCCACATCCGCCGCGGGTGACGCCGCGGCGACGCCGGCGGCCACGGATGAGCTGACGTGCGAGTCGATGATCTCGGAGGGCACGGTCGCCGCCCTCACCGAAGCCGGGTGGACCGCCGAGCCGCGGGAATTCCGCGTCGGCGGCGTCGAGCTCTCGGAGGGACTCCTGTGCTTCTGGGCGGACTTCACCGTCCCGTCCGATCACGGTCAGATGTACGGCTGGTCTGCGCTCTCCCCCGCCGACGCCGAACGGGCGCGGGAGGGCCTCGAGGACGAGGGCTGGCGGAGCGAGGAGAGCGCCCAGGGCGTCTACGTCACGGAGGATCCTCAGTACGCGATGAGCACCGACGAGGACGGCTACGGCATGACGTACCTCTTCGGCGACGGCTGGGTGAAGGTCGCCGACACCAAACAGGGGCTGCTTCTGGTCGAAGGCCGGGACTGAGCAGCGCATCATCCCGACGACGTTGTCAAGCGTCTGGGCTCCTCTCCGCGGAGAGAGCATGCTGGAGGTATTCGTCGAGGAAAGGAACGCGCATGGCTAACGACAGCGACCGCAACGACATCAGCACCGAGCCCTCCCCCGGCCCGGAGGAGAACGACAACCTCGGCGCCGAGGACAACAAGGGCGAGCCGCGAACGGTTCCGCCCACGGATGGGTCCGACGATGACGGGGACGACGTCCTCGCGGAGGATCCGGACCGCTCGCACTGAGCCTGTCGAACACAGGAGCCCCGCCTCATGACGAGGCGGGGCTCCTATCGTCTCGTCCGGGCGTCGACCCCTGGACGATCTCGTCGACGAGGTGGATCCCCCCAGTCGAGTTGGCCGACTGCATCAGATCCTCGATCCACTGCGGATTCAGTTTCGGCGGCTCCCGACCTTCGAACGTGAAGCGCAGCGGGATCGCCGGATGCAGCCAGATCGTAGAGCGACCGTAGGCCTCTCCCTCGGGGTGGGTCCAGGACACCGTGAAGCTCTCGTTGCGTCGGAGCTTCGTCGCGATCACGACCTTGAGGTGCGCGAGCGCTCGGTCTTCGATGTGGAGCTGGCTCGTGCCGTCGTACATGATGAACCCCATGTGCGAATCGTAGGCCCGCGTTCCATCCGTCACCAGAGGCAGTCAGGTCCTCTGGAGTTCATGGCCGCCGGGATCTGAGCGCGAGCATGTCTGTATGAGCGCCCACCGCTGAGTGACGTCCCCCGAAGAGGGGACAGACGGCTCCTGGCATACGTCGATACTCTGGCCGGATCAGGGGACTCGTGCGAGATGCGAGAGGTGCGAGCGTCGATGGCCGGTCACGCCGATCATCGCCCGGCGCTCATGATCGGAAGGACTTCTCATGACGATCGATGTCGTTGCGGAGCCGCTGGTGGCAGCAGTCCGCGAGGCGTGGGCCAGGGCGCGGGGAACGATCCTCATGCCCTCGGGATTCCAGCTGACGGAGGTGACGGTCGATGCCGGATCGTTGACTGCTCAGGTGGCCGACCCCGCCGGCTCGCGATTCGGCATGCGCGTGGCGCTTCCGAATGCCGCGCGGTGGGAGGGTCGTGTCCAGGGCGGAGAGGGGACATCAGAGCACTGGGCGCTGTGGAGCGTCATCGTCCCCCTCATGGAGGAGCTGGAGACGGACGCCGCGCACCGCTTCCCTCCGGACGCCGACGGCGTCCGCTGGGTGGCCTCATAGGAGAAGCCCCGGTGTCCCGGACGAGAGTCCGAGCCACCGGGGCTTCTTTCTGGTGACAGCGACCTGGTGGAGCTGGGGGGAATCGAACCCCCGTCCAACGCTGAGTCTCCACGCCTTCTCCGGGCGCAGTCTGTGGAAGCGTTCTGCTCGGCTCCGACCTTTGTCACAGACACCTAAGTCGACGAGCCCAGCCTGGGAAGAGTCCCACGTGACGTCCAGACGCCGTCACGCAGCAAGATTCCTAGATGACGCCAGGATCCGTATCGGAATCACATACGGTCTGACGGACTATCGGGCTCGCTTAGGCAGCGAGGGCGAAGTCGTTGCGCTTGGTTTCGGCAACTATTGTTTTGCAGAGAGCGTTTACGAGATAACTCTGCATCCTCGGCCCGCTTCTCGTGGATTCACAGGCGCTGTCGAAACCGATCAGCCCCGTGGTCCTTCTCTCGAAGGAGCCGCTGTCACACTGTGGAATTGTCACTCCCGGGCGACGAGCACCCGAGCATCTCAGACTACAACGTTCGCGCCTCGGCCGCCATTCCCCGCCGCCGATACCCGTCGCGTAGAGTCGGCCCATGAGCGATGTGACAGTCACCGTCCGCGGCGAACACGAGGCGCGTCTGTCGCCGGAACGGGCGACCATCCGCGTCACGGTGCGCGCAGAGGGTCCGGAGCGCGCGACCGTCGTCGACCACGTCCTGCGTCTGACCGAGCCCGTCCGCAGCAGCATCGTGGGACGTGTGGATGCCGGCACCGCCCTCGACTGGAGCAGCACGCGACTCTCGGTGCGTGCCGAGCGCCCGTGGAACGCCGAGGGGAAGCGTCTCGCCCCGGTGTACTACGCGAGCATCGACGTGACCGCGACCTTCGCGGAGGCCTCGGAGCTGTCCCTCTGGATCTCCGACATCTCCGCGTGGGACGGTGTCGAGATCGGTTGGGTCGACTGGCATCTCACCCCGGAGACCCGCGTCCGCGTGGAACGAGAGGTCGCCGCACAGGCCGTCGGCGTGGCCGTGACGAGGGCCGAGGCCTACGCCGCTGCTCTCGGTCTCGCCCAGGTGACTCCCGTGGAGATCGCTGACACCGGCCTGCTCTCCTCCACGACGCCGGCGCCGGGCGCTCCGCTCGGGAAGGCACGCGGCGCCGTCGCCTTCGCGGCCGATGCCGCCCCGGCCATGGAGTACGAGCCGCAGGACATCGTGCTCACGGCAACCGTCGAGGCGCGGTTCCTCGCTCGCTGACCCGCGCCCTCAGTTGGCGACGACGAAGGGGGCGAGGTCGGCGGCGAGGCGCTCCGACACGTGCGCGTGGACGGCGGTACCCGCCTCCTCGTGCTCGACCGACAGCAGCATCCCGGTCTCGTGGATCGCGGCGACAAGGTCTCCACGGTCGTAAGGGATCACGGCGTGGAGCTCGACCGCGGGCTTCGGTAGGGCCTCCTCGATCGCTGCACGGAGTTCGGCGATGCCCTCACCCGACCGCGACGACACGAAGTGCGCCCGCGGCTCCAGGCCGCGGAGAACCAGCCGCTCGTCTTCGGGGATCAGATCGGCCTTGTTGAAGACGACGAGCTCCGGCATGTCACGCACACCGACGTCGCCCATCACGTCACGCACGGTCTGCAGCTGTCCGGCCGGATCGGGGTGCGAGCCGTCGACCACGTGGAGGACGACGTCTGCGTCCCCGACCTCCTCCAGCGTCGAACGGAAGGCTTCGACGAGCTGGTGCGGCAGGTTGCGCACGAAGCCGACGGTGTCGGTCAGCGTGTACACGCGGCCGTCCTCGGTCTCCGAGCGCCGCACGGTCGCGTCGAGGGTGGCGAACAGCGCGTTCTCCACGAGGACGCCCGCGCTCGTCAGCGCATTGAGCAGACTGGACTTTCCGGCGTTCGTGTATCCGGCGATGGCGACAGACGGGATCGTGTTCCGCTTGCGCTCGGCGCGCTTCGCCTCACGCGCCGGGGCGAAGTCGCGGATCTGCTTGCGCAGCAGCGCCATCTTCGTCCGGATGCGTCGACGGTCGAGCTCGATCTTCGTCTCACCAGGACCGCGCGAACCCATACCGGCGCCGCCGGCGCCGACCTGTCCACCGGCCTGACGGCTCATCGATTCACCCCAACCACGCAGGCGCGGCAGCAGGTACTCGAGCTGTGCGAGCTCGACCTGGGCCTTGCCCTCCCGGCTTTTGGCATGCTGGCTGAAGATGTCGAGGATCACAGTGGTCCGGTCGATCACCTTGACCTTCACGACGTCCTCGAGCGCTCGTCGCTGGCTGGGCGCCAGCTCGGTGTCGGCGATGACCGTGTCGGCGCCGACCGCCGCGACGATGTCCTTCAGCTCCTGGGCCTTGCCTCGCCCGAGGTAGGTGGCGGCATCCGGGTGCGGGCGGCGCTGCAGCACGCCGTCGAGCACGACCGCGCCCGCTGTCTCCGCGAGCGCCGCGAGTTCGCGCAGCGAATTCTCCGCGTCCTCCTGGGCACCCTGCGGGTACACCCCGACGAGCACGACGTTCTCCAGCCGGAGCTGGCGGTACTCGACCTCGGTGACGTCCTCGAGTTCGGTGGACAGACCACCCACGCGCCGCAGCGCGTGCCGATCTTCGAGGTCCCACTGTTCGCCGTCGGCCGTCGAATGCGCGGCCGTCGCTTCGTCCTGGAGTGCCTGCGCGGCGCCGAACGTGCGCACCTCGGAGCGCTTCTCTGCGTTCGCCAGCACGCGGTCGACCGTCTGGTCGTCGGTGGAGGGTGTCTTCGTCTCCGTCATCCGTTCCTGTCTCTGGTTTCCTCGCGAGCCTTAACCTTAGCCCGCGCTGTCCGGTACGCTCACCGTATGGGGTCCGACCACTATTTCACTGCGGCCCCGGCTAGCCCCGAGAACCTGCGCAAGATCCGCGTATCCCTTGCAGGCCGTGAGCTCGAAGTGACCACCGCGGGTGGTGTCTTCAGCCCGGATCGACTCGACGCCGGCACCGCAGTGCTCCTCGCCAACATGCCTCCCGTTCCTCCCGGAGGTCATCTTCTCGACCTCGGGAGCGGGTGGGGGCCGATCTCCCTGTCGATGGCACTGGCCTCGCCGCACGCGACCGTCTGGGCGGTGGACGTGAACGAGCGGGCCTTGGATCTCGTACGTCGCAACGCGGCTGCCCTTGGCCTCACCAATATCAACGCCTCCCTGCCCGAAGATGTTCCCGACGACGTGACCTTCCGCACGATCCGGTCCAATCCGCCGATCCGCGTCGGGAAGAACGAACTGCACGGGCTGCTGGAGAAGTGGATCCCGCGGCTCGACGAACGCAGCGACGCGTGGCTCGTCGTCCAGCGCAATCTCGGCGCCGACTCTCTGCAGCGCTGGATCGCTGCGACCTTCCACCCCGGTTTCAGCGTCTTCCGCACGGCGACGGGCAAGGGCTACCGCATCCTCAAGGTGAGGAAGCACGGGACGCCGCCGACGGAACCGATCGACGTCGTCTGAGCCCCCCTCACCCCTCAGACCAGATCGACTTCGCCCTGGTAGACGAGCTGAGCAGGTCCGGACAGCGCGACGTGCTCCCCGTCCTCGGCGGGGAACATCCGGACTCCGAGCGTGCCACCCGGAACCTCGACCTTCCAGTTGTCAGGCGCCTGGGCACCGGCCCAGTAGCGCACGGCGAGTGCGGTGGCGGCCACGCCCGTGCCGCAGCTCAGGGTCTCGCCGACGCCGCGTTCGAACACACGCATCCGCACGTGGCCGACGCCGTCGCGCACGAGGGGCTCGCCGGGCACCACGAACTCGACGTTCGCCCCGGCGGGCGGAGCCGGTTCCAACTCGGGCGCGCGCGTGAGTTCCAGCAGGCCGAGCTCGGCGTCGGAGGCGAGCGCCACCACGACGTGCGGGTTCCCGACGTCGATGCCCAGTCCGGGCCGGGTCACGGTCAGCCCGTCCGCGCGCACCAGCGGGTCGACGCCCGACAGGCGCCACGCGCCCAGGTCGACCTGGTAACCGCTCACGCCGCGCGTGACGTCACGGACGCCAGCCCTGGTGCCGATGGGGAGAGTACTGCCGGCCTCGATGTCGGCGAGACCGGAGCGCACGAGGTAGTGCGCGAAGACTCGGATCCCGTTGCCGCACATCTCGGCGACCGAGCCGTCCGCGTTGCGGTAGTCCATGAACCACTCGGCATCCGGCTCCTCCGCCAGGGCCGCTGCCCCCTCCGCGATCGCGGACGAACGCACGACTCGGAGAACGCCGTCGGCCCCGATGCCGAAATGGCGATCGCAGAGCACCGCGACCTGCTCCGCGGTCAGCTCCAGCTGGCCGTCGGGATCGGCGATGATGATGAAGTCGTTGCCGGTACCGTGCCCCTTGGTGAATGCGACCATGGGACCAGTCTAGGGAGCCGTCGAGCCGGCGCTCCGCCCCGCGACGCGGTAACGCCCGCAGAGGAAGCTGCGGTTGCGGGCGACCTCGATCAGATCCAGGTCGAGACGCCGGGGCAACAGTGGGGCACCGCCCCCGAGGGTCACCGGGGCGTATTGGACCCAGACCTCGTCCAGGAGGCCCGCGTCTGCGAACTGTCCTGCCACGTCTCCCCCGCCGACGACCCAGAGGTCCTTTCCTTCCGCCGCCTCGCGCATCGCGGCATGGACGTCGGCGATCGCCGCGCTCGTCACACGGACGTCCGCCCCGGTCGGCACGGCGAGCTCACGATGCGAGAGCACCCACGTGGGCTGCTCATACGCCCACCGGCCCTCCTCGTGGCGCATGACCCATTCGTACGTCGATGACCCCATCACGAGCGCCCCGATACTCTTCTCGAACGCCGGATAGGCCATGGGACCTTCCATGTCGATGTCCTGCGTCAGAAGCCAATCCAAGGAATGCTCCGTCGTGGCGATGTACCCGTCAAGGCTGGACGCGGTGAAGTAATGAGTGGCCATGCGCGCATCGTCGCACGGGCCACCGACATCAGGTCAGGGCGCCAGCAGGTCGGCGACGGCCACCGGCGGCGCCATCCATTCGAGCTCCGGATAGCGCTTGAACCACGACACCTGACGACGCGCGTAGCGCCGGGTGAGTGCCTGCGTCTCCGCGATCGCTTCCTCGGCGGTGGAGCGTCCCTCCAGCTGTGCGAGCGCCTGCGCGTACCCGATGGCCCGGGGAGCCGTCGTCCCGCGCTCCAGACCCTCGTCACGCAGCCGCGCGACCTCGGCCACGAGGCCGTGCTCCCACATCCGCCGGACACGAGCATCCAGTCGGGCGACGAGATCGGAGCGATCCACGTGCAGACCGATCAGCCGGGTGCGCGGATGCCAGAGCGTCGGCTTCTCGGGCAGTGTCGCGCCGTGCGTCGCGCTCCCCTGTTCGACGACTTCGAGAGCACGGATCACTCGTCTGCCGTTGCGCGGGTCCACCCGGGCTGCGGCTTCCGGATCGCGCGCATGCAGCCGCTGGAGGAGAGCATCGACGCCATCCCGATCCAGCTCCTGCTCGAGACGCTCGCGGATCACGGGGTCTCGAGGCGGGAAGTGGAACTCGTAGACGACACTGGACACGTAGAGTCCGGATCCGCCGACGAGGATCGCGTCGCCGCCCCCCGCGTGAATCCTCTGCACGGCCTCGCGTGCGAGCGGTTGATAGCAGGCCACAGCGGCATCCTGCGTCACCTCTCGCACGTCGAAGAGATGGTGCGGAATGCCGCGTCGTTCGGAGACGGGCAGCTTGGCCGTTCCGATGTCCATGCCGCGGTAGAGCTGCATCGCATCCGCGTTGACGATCTCCGCCGGGTTGCCGCGACGCCGGAGCTCCTCGGCGAGATCGAGCGCCAGATCGCTCTTCCCGGTGCCTGTCGCGCCGACGACGGCCCAGAGCCGAGGTGTGGTCACACTCCGACGCGGAGAGTCGGCAGGCCGAGGGAGACGGCGCGCGGTGCCCCGTCGCTCGGAGCCGGCACGGCGCACGACTCCGCCTGTCCCCGATCCCAGGCATCTCCACCGCGCGTACGGCGGATGCGCAGCGGCGCGCCGGTCGGATCGTCGGCGAGGAGGTGGAACGGTGCGGCGTGGGTCACCCTCACGGTGACGACGTCACCCGGACGCGGCAGCTCCGAACCCGGGGTCACCTCGAAGTGCACGAGCCGGTTGTCCTGAGCTCGTCCGGTCAGTCGACGGGTCTCCGTGTCCTTCTTGCCTTCACCCGTGGAGACGAGCACCTCGACCTCCCGGCCGACCTGCTTCTGGTTCTCCTCCAACGAGATGCGCTCCTGGAGCGCGATCAGCCGGTCGTAGCGGGCCTGCACGACCTCCTTGGGCACCTGATCCGGCATGGTGGCCGCGGGGGTCCCTTCGCGGATCGAGTACTGGAAGGTGAAGGCTCCGGAGAATCGGGACTGCTCGACGACGCGCATCGTGTCCTCGAAGTCTTCCTCGGTCTCGCCGGGGAAGCCCACGATGATGTCGGTCGTGATGGCCGCGTGCGGGATGCGTTCCCGAACGCGGTCCAGGATGCCGAGGAAGCGCTCGCTGCGGTACGAGCGCCGCATCGCCTTGAGGATCCGATCGCTTCCGGACTGCAGCGGCATGTGGAGCTGCGGCATGACCGCGGGGGTCTCCGCCATCGCGTCGATCACGTCGTCGGTGAAGGCAGCGGGGTGCGGGCTCGTGAAGCGGATGCGCTCGAGGCCCTCGATCTCACCGGCGGCACGGAGAAGCTTGCCGAACGCCTGACGATCCCCGAACTCCACCCCGTAGGAGTTGACGTTCTGTCCGAGGAGGGTGACCTCGATGGCGCCGTCCTCGACGAGAAGACGGATCTCGTTGAGGATGTCGCCCGGTCGACGGTCCTTCTCCTTGCCGCGGAGACTGGGGACGATGCAGAACGTGCAGGTGTTGTTGCAGCCCACGGAGATCGACACCCAGCCGCTGTGCGCGGAGTCGCGCTTGGTGGGAAGCGTCGAGGGGAACACCTCGAGTGATTCGAGGATCTCGAGCTCCGCGTCGCCGTTGTGACGGGCGCGCTCGAGCAGACCGGGCAAGGAGCCCATGTTGTGGGTACCGAAGACCACGTCGACCCAGGGTGCCTTGTCGAGCACGGCCTGCTTGTCCATCTGCGCGAGGCAGCCGCCGACCGCGATCTGCATACCGGCCTTGCGCCGCTTCACGGCAGCCAAATGGCCGAGCGTTCCGTAGAGCTTGCCGGCAGCGTTGTCCCGCACGGCACAGGTGTTGATGATCACCACGTCGGCCTCGGTCCCGGCGTCGGCACGGATGTAGCCGGCACTCTCCAGAGACCCTGACAGGCGCTCGGAGTCGTGCACGTTCATCTGACAACCGAACGTGCGCACTTCGTACGATCGCTGGCGCCCGTCATCGTCGACGGCCGCTGACGACGCGCTGATGATCGTCGGTTCGCTGCGGGGGATAGTCATGATGTTCCCATTGTACGAGCGTCACCGAGAGGCGACCGCGTGCGGCTGTCAGTCGGAATCCACGAACCGGACGCCGGAGACGCCGCTACCGAAAGACGCCTCCCGCAGCGCCGTCTTCGCGGCGTTCATGGCGACGGAACCGGCGTATCCGCGGCGCGACAGCTGCCCGACCAATCGCCGTAGTGCCGCGTCGGGATCGAGGCGGCTCATCGAGCGCGCTTTGGTCCGTGCGAACTCCAGCGCCCGCTCCGCGTCATCGTCCGGAAGCTCGTCGAGAGCGGCATCGATGACCTCGCGAGGGATGCCCCGCTGTGCCAGCGCCCGGGACAGCGCGATCCGGCCCTGGCCCTTGCGCTCGACCCCGGCCGTGACGAGGAGCTCGGCGAGTACCGCATCGTCGAGATAGCCTCGCCGCATGAAGTCGTCGATGACGTCTTCGATCGCGTCTGCGGCGAGCCCATGGCCCTTCAGCACCAGCCGCGCTTCGGAGACGGACAGCGATCGCGTACGGAGCTTCCGCACCAACGACTCCTCCGCCGTGGTGCGGACCTCCTCCGCGGAGGGCGCGCTCTCGCCGGCCTCTCCCCCACCGTCCGACCGGGACGTGTCACCCACTGCACGCAGCCTGGTCTTCTTCGCACCCGCGGTCCCGCGTGCGGGATGACGTGCGCCGGGAGAACCGTCGTCGTCAGCAGTCCGCTTCCCCGCTGTCGCGGGATCGTCCCAGGTCGACCGCCAGAGTCCCGCAGCGTCCGTAGACGGCGCCGACCGGCCGTGCCGCCCGGGCGACGCGCCGCTCGCACGGTCATCCGCCGGGCGCTCGGCACGCGCGGGGCCGCCGAAGAGAGGGATGATGGGGGCGATCCGCTCGGAATCGCCCCCACGCTGGTCACTCATCAGGCCGGGCGACGCTCGGCCAGCTCATCAGCACCCGGAGCCGCGGTCGGGCCGCCGATACCGAGCTTCTGCTTGATCTGGCTCTCGATCGCCAACGCGATGTCCGCGTTGTTGAGCAGGAACGTCCGCGCGTTCTCCTTGCCCTGGCCCAGCTGATCGCCGTCGTAGGTGTACCACGACCCGGACTTCTTGACGATGCCGTGCTCGACGCCGAAGTCGATCAGGCTGCCCTCGCGGGAGATGCCGACGCCGTAGAGGATGTCGAACTCCGCCTGCTTGAAGGGCGGGGCCATCTTGTTCTTCACGACCTTGACCCTGGTGCGGTTTCCGACGGCGTCGGTTCCGTCCTTCAGCGTCTCGATACGACGGATGTCCATGCGGACCGACGCGTAGAACTTCAGCGCCTTACCACCGGCGGTGGTCTCGGGAGAACCGAAGAAGACGCCGATCTTCTCGCGCAGCTGGTTGATGAAGATCATGGTGGTGTTGGTCTGGTTCAGCCCACCGGTGAGCTTACGAAGGGCCTGCGACATGAGTCGCGCCTGCAGACCCACGTGCGAGTCACCCATCTCGCCCTCGATCTCGGCACGGGGCACGAGCGCTGCCACTGAGTCGATGACGATGAGGTCGATGGCTCCGGAGCGCACCAGCATGTCGGCGATCTCCAGCGCCTGCTCACCCGTGTCGGGCTGCGAGACGAGAAGGGCGTCGATGTCGACGCCGAGCTTCGCGGCGTAGTCGGGGTCGAGGGCGTGCTCGGCGTCGATGAACGCCGCGATGCCGCCGGCCCGCTGGGCGTTCGCGATGGCGTGCAGCGTCAGCGTCGTCTTACCCGAGGACTCCGGGCCGTAGATCTCGACGATGCGTCCACGCGGCAGACCTCCCACGCCGAGAGCGACGTCGAGGGCGATGGAGCCGGTGGGGATGACGGCCACAGGGGCACGCTCATCGCTGCCCAGCCGCATGACCGAGCCCTTTCCGAACTGGCGGTCGATCTGAGCGAGGGCTGTCTCGAGGGACTTCTCGCGGTCGGCGGGTGATGGCATGGTGTGCTCCTTCTGCGCGTGTGCTGCCGCCTGTAGGCTGTCGCGGCTCTTCCGGCTGGAAGGAACTCTCCGACAAGGCGTATGGCTTTTCAGCCTGGCCCTCACGGTACGGCGGGCCTCCGACATTCGGTCGCAGGAGCCGGGGATCGTGGGGATCAGATCCGTCTGACCACTTGTGCAGAAGACTACGCCCGCTTCGAACAGATTTTCGACACCACGCCGGGATCGGCGTGTCGGACATCCGCACACCGGGACGTGACCGTCACCGCCCTCGCGGCTCCAGGCGTCCGACGCCATGACGGCGGGACTCCGGGACGTCCATGTCCGCGCAGAGCGCCAACCAGATGTCCCGCGGCGGCACCCCGGCGTCGAGCGCTTCGAGCGCGGTGCGCCCGTCCATCCCGGACAGCACGAGGTCGTTCACCAGAGATGATGCTCGGGCGTGGAACTCGGCATCGACGGCGCGCAGGAACTCACTGCGTCGCATAGAAGGGATCTCCGGGACTCAGCGGAGCGAGAGCTCGGGTTCCACGGACGCTACCAGGTCGTCCGGAACGACGTCCGGGAAGACCTGGATACCCTCGAGGACCGAGATGCGGTCCCCGACCTCGCGCATGATCGTGGAGATGGGGACGTCGAGCGCCTCCGCCACCGAGGCGAGGATCTCGCTCGAGGCCTCCTTCTGACCGCGCTCGACCTCACTGAGGTAACCGAGGGCGACCGAAGCCTTGCTCGCGACCTGGCGGAGCGTCCGCCCCTTCTGCAGACGGAAGTCCCTCAGCACGTCGCCGATCTCCTGTCGTACAAGAATCATCGGAACCTCCTCCGCAGTTCATGGATCGGGGTCTCCCCCGAAGAGACGGCCAGTCTAGTCCTCCTGGCTTGCACAGAATCTACCCTTGCACTCTGTGGTTTGAATGTGAGCACATCCGTATCAACATGACGCTGCACGTCCCTATTCCCGCAGTGCGGCGGCCATCACGTCGAGGGTGGCCGCGACCGTCTGCGCCCGCACCGCGTCGCGGTCGCCTCCGAAGCGGAACTGCTCGGTGCGACTCATGGTCGGCGTCACCACTCCGATGTGGACGGTACCCACAGGTTGGCCGTCCGGGGACTCCGGCCCCGCGATCCCGGTGGTGGACACTCCGACGTCGGCAGGGCGCCCGTCGACCGCGACAGCCTCTCGCACACCGGCGGCCATCTGCCGCGCGACCTCCGCGTGCACCGGCCCGTATCGTTCCAGAAGCTCGGCATCGACCGCGAGCAGGGTGTGCTTGACCGGGGTCGCGTAGGCGACGACGCCGCCGAGAAGCACCGCCGAGGCGCCGGGGACCGCGACGAGCGCCGCAGACACCGCACCGCCGGTGAGGGACTCCGCGACGCCGAGCGTCCAACCCCGCCCCCGCAGAGCGGTCAGCGCCTCGGTCGGCGTCGTCCCGCTCATCGGCTCTGACGGGCGCCGCGGACCTGCGCGACGATGTAGTCGATGCCGCTGACCACGGTGAGCACCAGAACGATGACCATCAGGACGGTGGTCACGACGGTCCAGGGCCCGAGACCGATGAACACATGCAACGGCAGGAGGGCCCACCCGAGAGCGACGCCCTGGAACGCTGTCTTGATCTTGCCCATCCAGGCGGCCGCCACCACGTGCTCGCTCGCGACGACCAGGCGATGGATGGTGATCCCCCACTCGCGGACGAGGATGACCGCGACGATCCACCAGGAGACCTCGCCGAGGATCGCCAGCCCTACGAATCCCGCGCCGGTGAGGAGCTTGTCCGCGATCGGATCCCACAGCTTCCCGAAGTCGCTGACGATGTCGTACCGGCGGGCGAGATAGCCGTCGACCCAGTCGGTGGAGATGGCCACGATGAAGAGGACGGCGGCGATCCAGCGCACGGTGAGGTCGGTGAGACCGTATGTCCCGCCGACGAGCAGGAGGACGAAGAACACCACGGCGAGCGGGATGCGCGCCACGGTGATCGCGTTGGGGAGCTGTCGGGGAATCGCCATCAGTCGCGTCCCGTCAGGCCCCAGGCGTCTTCGTCGCCCTCTGCTTCGACGACCGGCAGGCCGTCGTACTGAGCCTCCAGCGGATCGCGTTCGGCCGGTGGCGCTGCGGCGGCGGGCGCAGCCGGTGCCGCGGGAGCCGACGGCACGTCCTCGCCACGGAGCTTCGCCATGACCTGCGGCAGCTGCTCGGGGGTCGCGAGCACATCCCGGGCCTTCGAGCCCTCCGAGGGGCCGACGACCTCACGCGACTCGAGGAGATCCATCAGGCGTCCGGCCTTGGCGAACCCGACCCGCAGCTTGCGCTGGAGCATGGACGTGGATCCGAACTGCGAGGAGACGATGAGCTCGGCCGCCGCGAGCAGGAGCTCGAGGTCGTCGCCGATGTCCTCGTCGACCTCCTTCTTCTTCACCGGCTCCATCGCCTCCTGGACGTCCGCGCGGTACTCGGGACGCGCCTGACGCGTGACGTGCTTGACGACCGCGTCGATCTCCTTCTCGTCGACCCACGCGCCCTGCAGGCGGAACGGCTTCGACGATCCCATAGGCGAGAACAGGGCATCACCCTGGCCGATGAGCTTGTCGGCGCCGGGGCTGTCGAGGATCACGCGGCTGTCCGTGACGCTCGTCACCGCGAACGCGAGGCGGGACGGCACGTTCGCCTTGATGAGGCCGGTGACCACGTCGACGCTCGGGCGCTGCGTGGCGAGCACCAGGTGGATGCCGGAGGCACGGGCGAGCTGCGTGATGCGGACGATCGAGTCCTCGACGTCCCGCGGCGCGACCATCATGAGGTCCGCGAGCTCGTCGACCACGACGAGGAGGTACGGGTACGGCTTGAGCACGCGCTCGCTGCCCGGGGGCACCTCCACCTCCCCCGCTCGCACGGCGCGGTTGAAGTCGTCGATGTGGCGGAAGCCGAACGACGCGAGGTCGTCGTACCGCATGTCCATCTCCTTCACGACCCACTGCAGCGCCTCTGCGGCCTTCTTCGGGTTCGTGATGATGGGGGTGATCAGGTGCGGGACACCCGCGTAGCTGGTGAGCTCCACGCGCTTCGGGTCGATGAGGACCATGCGCACGTCCGAGGGGCGGGCCCGCATGAGGAGGCTCGTGATCATCGAGTTCACGAAGCTCGACTTACCGGACCCCGTCGAGCCCGCCACCAGGAGGTGCGGCATCTTCGCGAGGTTGGCGACGACGAAGTTGCCGCCCACGTCCTTGCCGACGCCGATCGTGAGCGGGTGCGTGCTCTTCTGCGCTGCACCCGAGCGCAGCACATCGCCGAGGGCGACCGTCTCGCGGTCGGTGTTCGGGATCTCGATGCCGATCGCGCTCTTGCCGGGGATCGGCGAGAGGATGCGCACGTCGTTGGAGGCGACGGCATAGGCGAAGTTGTTGCTCAGCTGGAGGATCTTCTCCACCTTGACGCCGTGGCCGACCTCGACCTCGTACTGGGTGACCGTCGGACCGCGGGAGAAGCCGGTGACCTTGGCATCGACCTTGAACTGGTCCAGGACGCTGGTGATCTGCTCGACGATGCGGTCGTTCGCCTCGGAGCGGGCGACCGATGGCGGACCCTCGGACAGCACTCCCGGCGACGGGAGGATGTACGGGGCCACCGGCGCCTGCGGACCGCGGTCGCCGGGTCCCTCAGTGCCGAACCCGTCGAGCCCGGGGAGCTCCGGCATCTCGCCGGTGTCGGACTCATCGTCCAGCAGCGCGGTCGTCTGCTGCTCCGCGAGCGTGTCGGTGACGGAGCGGACGTCGCTCAGCACCTCGGTCGCGGCATCGTACGGGTTCGCCACCGTCACCGCCTGGTCGTACGCCGGGGTGGCCTCCGTGGTGGACAGGAGCGCCGTGATGTCGTCGGACGCGAGCGTGCCCTCGTCAGGATCTTCCTCGCGGCCGGTCTTGTTGCGCCGCCACCAGGGCAGCACGTCGGGGTCGTCGACCTTGTCGGCCTCGTCGACCGTGGCCGAGGCGTCCTTCGCCGGCTTCTCCGGGCGCTCGGCGTCGAACATCCAGGCGTAGAGGTCTCCGAGCCGCGCACCGATGCGGTTCGGCGGTGTCTTCGTGAGGATCAGGATGCTGAGGGCGGCGAGGAGCCCGAGGACGATGTAGGCGGGGATGTCGGTGAGGTACGTGAGCGGCTGCCCGACAAGCCAGCCGAGCAGACCGCCGGACTCGCTCAGCGCGGGCATGCCCTGGTTGGGGTGGGGACGGGGACCGGCGACGTGGAAGATCCCCGCGAGGGCGAGGACGAACATGCCGAAGCCGATCCCGATGCGGCCGTTGTCGTGCACCGACGACGGGTGCCGGAACAGCCAGCCCGCCAAGAGCAGCAGAAGCACGGGCATGATGAATGCCACGCGGCCCACGAAGAGGCCCACGGAGTAGGCACTGATGTTCGACGCGACCTCGTTGCCGATGAAGAACCACTCGTTGACGGCGCCGAGGGCCGCCAGGATGACCAGGAGCAACGGGAATCCGTCCCTCCGGTCGTCCTTCTGCAGCGTCTCCGGTCCGAATGCGCGGAAGAGTCCGCCGACGCCGTGCGCGAGCCCGGTCCAGGCGCGCGCGGCGACAGACGGCTTGTCCGCCTCATCGATGTACTTCTTGGGGGCGGGCTGCGCCTTGGGAGCCGCCTGCCGCTTGGGGCGCGACGGCGCGCTCGTCGAGGCGCGCTCGGTCTTGGTGCTGCTCCTGGCCATGCCTCCACGGTACGACCCGCGACCGACATCTCCGCGTCACCACGCGGAATTCGCCGATACGGCGCGCGACAGCACGCCGTATCGGAGGGTCAGGCCTCGATGACGAGAGGCACGATCATCGGACGGCGGCGCAGCTTCTGGTTCACCCAACGACCGATCGTCCGGCGGACGACCTGGGACAGCGCATGCGTGTCACGCACCCCGTTGCCCGACGCCTCCTTGAGCGCGGCGACGATCTTCGGCGCGACGTCGTCGAAGACCGCGTCGTCCTCCGCCACACCTCGGGCGTGGATCTCGGGACCCGAGATGATGCGTCCGGTCGTGGCGTCCACGACGACGATGACCGAGATGAAGCCCTCTTCTCCGAGGATGCGGCGGTCCTTGAGGTCGGCATCGGTGATCTCGCCGACGGTCGAGCCGTCGACGTAGACGAAGCCGAGGTCGAGCTGGCCCGCGACCTTCGCGATGCCGCCCTTGAGGTCGATCACGGTGCCGTTCGAGGCGATGATCGTGTTGTCCTCCGGCACCCCGGTGTCCTGTGCAAGCTTGGCATTGGCGATGAGGTGCCGGTACTCGCCGTGGACCGGCAGGACGTTCTTCGGCTTGAGGATGTTGTAGCAGTAGATGAGCTCACCCGCGGCGGCGTGTCCGGAGACATGCACCTTCGCGTTCGCCTTGTGCACGACGTTGGCGCCGAGCTTGGTCAAGCCGTCGATGACGCGGTAGACCGCGTTCTCGTTGCCCGGGATGAGGCTGGAGGCGAGGATGACGGTGTCGCCCTCGCTGATCTCGATCGCGTGGTCCATGTTCGCCATCCGGCTCAGCACGGCCATCGGCTCGCCCTGCGACCCTGTCGACATGTAGACGATCTGCTCGTCCGGGAGGTCGCGTGCCTTCTTGAAGTCGATCAGCACGCCCGACGGCACCTTCAGATAGCCGAGCTGCTCGGCGATCGTCATGTTCCGCACCATGCTGCGTCCGAGGAACGCGACGCGGCGCCCGTTGGCGTGTGCGGCATCGATCACCTGCTGCACGCGATGGACGTGGCTGGAGAAGCTCGCGACGATGACGCGACGCGGCGCCTTCGCGATGACCTGGTCGAGCACGGGACCGATGGAGCGTTCCGTCGGGGTGAAACCGGGAACGTCGGCGTTGGTCGAGTCGACGAGGAACAGGTCGACGCCCTCTTCCCCGAGGCGGGCGAACGCGCGTAGGTCGGTGATCCGACCGTCCAGCGGCAGCTGGTCCATCTTGAAGTCGCCGGTGGCGAGGACCATGCCGGCAGGGGTGCGGATGGCCACCGCCAAGGCGTCCGGGATGGAGTGGTTGACCGCGACGAACTCCAGGTCGAACGGACCGACCCGCTCCTCCTGACCCTCCTTCACGGTGAGGGTGAAGGCCTTGATGCGGTGCTCCTTGAGCTTCGCCTCGACCAGCGCGAGCGTGAGCCCGGAGCCGATCAGGGGGATGTCGCTCTTCAGACGCAGGAGGTAGGGCACGGCACCGATGTGGTCCTCGTGACCGTGTGTAAGCACCACGCCGACGATGTCATCGAGGCGATCACGGATCGGCTCGAAGTCCGGGAGGATCAGGTCGACCCCCGGCTGGTGCTCCTCCGGGAAGAGCACGCCGCAGTCGACGATCAGGATCTTCCCGTCGTACTCGAACATGGTCATGTTGCGACCGATCTCCCCCAGGCCGCCGATCGGGATGACCCGGAGCGTCCCTTCGTCGAGAGCGGACGGTTCGGCCAGGGGAATGGACATGCTGTCTCCTCAGTCGGACACTCCACGCGTCCGTTCGTTCATGGTGACGCGGCTCAGCGCGTCGTGCCGTGCACCTTCGGCAGGGCGCCGCCCGCGGCCGCGTTGCGGTCGGGCCGGAAGTTCGAGAAGTCCGCCCCCGGCACGCCGCTGACGAGGTCGAGCTCGTCCTCGATGAGGGCGGCCTCCCACTCTTCCGGGCCGACGAGGGGAAGGCGGACGCGCGGGCTGGAGATGCGACCCAGCCCGTGCAGGATGTACTTCGCGGCGACGGTGCCGGGGACGTGCGTCATGACAGCGCGGACCAGCGGCTCCAGGCGCTTGTGCTCCGCAGTCGCCGTGGCGAGGTCGCCGCGGTTCACGGCGTCGATGATCGTGCGGTAGGGCGCGGACGCCACGTTCGCGGTCACGCCGATGAGGCCGGTCGCACCGATCGACAGGTGCGGAAGCACATTCGCGTCATCACCGGAGAAGTACATGAGGTCGGTCTGATTGAGCACGCGGCTCACCTCGGAGAAGTCGCCCTTGGCGTCCTTCACCGCGAGGATGTTCGGGTGCTTGGCGAGCCGGAGGATCGTCTCGTACTTGATCGGCACACCGGTGCGCCCGGGGATGTCGTACAGGATGACCGGCAGATCGGTCGCGTCGGCGACGAGCCGGAAGTGGGTGAGGATGCCGGCCTGCGTCGGCTTGTTGTAGTACGGCGTGACGATCATGATGCCGTCGGCGCCGGCCTTCTCGCTGGCCTTGTACAGCTCGATGGCGTGCGCGGTCTCGTTCGATCCGCCGCCCGTGATGATCTTCGCCCGGCCGGCGGAGACGGACTTCCCGACCTCGACGAGCTTGAGCTTCTCGGGGTCCGTCAGGGTCGAGGTCTCGCCGGTCGTTCCCGTCACGACGATGCCGTCCGCGCCTGCGGTGATCACGTCATCGATGTGCTTCTCGACGGCGGGCCAGTCGACTTCGCCGTCGGCCGTCATCGGAGTGACGAGCGCGACGAGAACCTGTCCGAAAGGGTTGCCCGAGTGCGTCATGCGTCCAGCGTATCGGGTCGGATGCCGCTGCCGCGGACGGTGACGGGAACCGTCAGACCCGACCCCGACGCGCGACCGCCGCGGTGAGGGATCGGGGCAGTACCTTCGTCACGGCGACGACGGCCTTGTAACGCAGCGAGGGGATGGACACGGACTTCCCGCGCGCGGCATCCCGGAGGCCTTCGCGCACGACGTCTCGGGCATCGAGCCACAGGAACGACGGCACGCCCTCCTCGCCGACCGCGAGACCCATCCGCTCGTGGAACGACGTGTGCGTGAAGCCGGGGCAGAGCGCGGTGACGCTCACACCGTCCGGACCGTAGGCCGTGTTCGCCCAGCGGCTGAAGTCGATGACCCAGGCCTTGCACGCGGAGTACGTCGATCGAGAGATGAAACCGGCGACCGAGGCGACGTTGATGATCCGGCCGCCCCGCCCCCGCATGGTCTGCAGGGCCGCGTGCATGAGGCGCATGGAGGCCTCGACGTGCAGGCGCAGATGCCGCACCTCGTCCTCGATGTCATTGTCGCCGAACTGCAGCGGCAGCCCGAAGCCGGCGTTGTTCACGAGCAGGTCGATCGGGTCGTCCCGGTCACGGAGCCGAGCCGCGACGCGTTCGACGCCGTCCTCCTCGGACAGGTCGGCCGGAAGCACCTCGACGGCCACTCCCCACTCGCCGCGCAGCTCCGTCGCAAGAGCCGACAGCGACTCCTCCGAGCGGGCCACGAGCACGAGATCGGCGCGCCGACGAGCCAGCTGACGGGCGAACTCGGCTCCCAGCCCGGCGCTGGCTCCGGTGATCAGTGCGGTGGGCATCAGCGCTCGTACCTCACGAAGCGATACCGGACGCCGGTACGGGACGTCAGCCAGTCCCCCTCGTCGACCACGCGCCACCCGGTCTTGGGCGGAGCGAACGTGTCGCCGGCGACCTCGAGGTCGAGCTCGGTGACCTCGAGCCGGTCAGCGTCGGCGATCACCTGACGGAAGATCTCCGCCCCGCCGATGATCCACACCTTCTCCTGGCCGCGGACGGCCTCGGACACCGTCGCCGCACGGCGGGCGCCGTCGGCCGCCCAGTCCTGCTGGCGGGTCACGACGATGTTGTCGCGCCCGGGGAGCGGCCGGAACCGTTCCGGCAGCGAATCCCAGGTCTTCCGTCCCATGACGACAGGTGCGCCCTGCGTGGTCTCTTTGAAGTGCGCCAGGTCCTCCGGCACATACCAGGGCATACCGCCCTCAGCACCGATGACGCCTCCGGCGGCCTCGGCCCAGATGAGTCCCACCCAGGTCATACCGCCACCGCCGCCCGGATCGGTGCGTGGTGCTGGTAGTCCTCGACGACGAAGTCCTCGAACCGGTAGTCGAAGATCGAGTCCGGCTTCCGCGCGAACCGCAGGGTCGGGTACGGGTAGGCCTCTCGCGTGAGCTGCTCGCGCACCTGCTCGACGTGGTTGTCGTAGACGTGGCAGTCCCCGCCGGTCCAGACGAAGTCGCCCGGCTCCAGCCCCACCTGCTGCGCGATCATCATCGTCAGCAACGCGTAGGAGGCGATGTTGAAGGGCACGCCGAGGAACATGTCCGCGCTGCGCTGGTAGAGCTGACAGGAGAGCTTGCCGTCGGCGACGTAGAACTGGAACAGCGCGTGGCACGGTGCGAGGGCCATGTCCGGGATGTCCGCGGGGTTCCAGGCGGACACGAGAAGGCGCCGCGAGTCCGGTGACCGCCGGATCTGCTCGATGACCTCGGCCAGCTGATCGATGCTGCCGCCGTCGGGAGTCGGCCAGGACCGCCACTGGACGCCGTACACCGGGCCGAGGTCGCCGTCCTCGTCCGCCCACTCGTCCCAGATCGAGACGCCGTTCTCCTGCAGCCAGCGGACATTGGAATCGCCGCGCAGGAACCAGAGCAGCTCATACGCGATGGACTTGAAGTGGACGCGCTTCGTGGTGATGAGCGGGAAGCCCTCCGCGAGATCGAAGCGGATCTGCCGCCCGAACACGCTCGTGGTCCCGGTCCCTGTGCGATCGCTCTTGTGCGTGCCCGTCTCGAGCACGTCGCGGAGCAGGTCTTCGTACGGAGTCGGGACAGCGGCGCTCATGGTTGTCAGGATACCCGCCTCGGTCGCCCCGAAGGCGGTGTCATCGGCGCGATGTTCTCGTCACGGATGGACACATCGCGGCACCCCTGGTCCTCCGGCCGTACGCTCGACGTGTGTCCCCCGCACTCGCCCTCGCCGCCGTGGCCGCGCTTCTCGCACTCGCCACCCTCGTCGGTCTCGCGCTCCGTCGGCGTGAGGGTCGTCGACGCAACGGCGGCGACCTGAGGTTCGAGCCGGCGGATGCGGCGGGCGCAGCCTTCGGCGCGAGCGCGACCCTCGTGCAGTTCAGCACCGAGATGTGCACCCGGTGTCCGCAGGTGCGCCGGCTGCTCGGCGCGTACGCTGCCGAGACGACAGGGCTCGCACACATCGAGGTCGACCTCACGCACCGACCCGACCTCTCCGCCCGGTACCGGGTGTTGCAGACCCCGACCACGTTCCTCGTCGACGCCTCGGGTGTCGTGCGAGCCCGATTCGGGGGCGTGCCCGCCCGGGATGCCCTGGCCACAGCCGTCGCCACCCTCGTCTGAAGCGCAGTATGGAGAACCCGATGACGACACCCGCTGGGATCGACCCGCGAGGCCCCCGTTTCGCCGGCGCGATCACCGCATTCCTCCTCGCCGTTGCGACGTTCCTCGCACTCATCGGCATCTCCACGACTCCCGCCGGCGCAGAGCGCGCCGGCGGGTTCGCCGTCCAGCCGCAGAGCGGCTCCGTCTTCGTACCGGCGGGCGCGTGGGCACTGCCCTCAGTAGAGCCCGTCGCGCGCGTGCTCGACCCGGGCTTCCTCCTTGCGACGCTGATCGCGCTGCTGTTCCTCTGGGGAGTGGTCTCGCCGGCCACCGCACCGTGGGGCGTGCTCTACCGCCGCCTCGTCCGTCCGCGCCTGGCGCCGCCCGTCGAACTGGAGGATCCCCGCCCCCCGCGGTTCGCCCAAGGCGTGGGCCTCGTCGTGGTGGGGCTCGGCCTCCTGCTCCACCTCGCCGGCGTGCCGTGGGCCCTTCCCATCGCCACCGCCGCAGCGTTCCTCGCCGCTTTCCTCAACGCCGTGTTCGCATTCTGTCTCGGCTGCCAGCTCTACCTCCTGCTACAGCGCGTCGGGCTGACCGGGAGAACGCGCCGCACCGCGTGATCCCGGTTTCCGACGGCCGGGTCGCTCGGTAGGCTGGCGACCAAGCGACGCCGCTCCCCCGGTGGCGTCAGAACCGGAGGAACCATGCCCGTCACCAGTGAAGCCGCCGCCACCTGGACCGGATCGCTCATGGAGGGTTCCGGCACGGTCGCCTTCTCCTCCTCGCATCTGGGGACGTTCCCGATCGACTGGAAGTCCCGCAGCGAGGGCAGCGACACCACCACGACGCCGGAAGAGCTCATCGCCGCGGCCCACGCCTCCTGCTTCAGCATGGCGCTCTCGCACGCCCTCGCCGAGAACGGCACCCCGCCGGAGCGCGTCGACACCAGCGCCTCGGTCACTTTCAAGCCAGGCGTCGGCATCACCGGCAGCCACCTCAACGTCAACGCCACGGTTCCGGGTCTGACTCCGGAGAAGTTCCAGGAGATCGCCGAGGGCGCCAAGACCGGGTGCCCGGTGTCCCAGGCTCTCGCAGGCATCGAGATCACCCTCGAGGCGACGCTCGCCTGAGCTCCGTGGACGTCAGGCGCGGGACAGGCTGATCGCCTGCCGGATGCTCGCCCTGGCGTCCTTCCTGCGCCCCGCGGCATCCTGCACGACGCCGAGCCGGTAGCGCGCACGCCAGTCCGTGGGTGCCGCCTCCGCTTCCGCCGTGTAGCGCGCGACGAGCGCGTCCGCGTCCTTCCTGGCGATGCGGCCACTGGGCGTGAGCTCGGTCTCGACCGGCGGCATTCCGCCTTCGGCGTCGAGCAGACGCCCCAGACGATCCGCTCCGAAACCGAAGAGCATCTCGCGAACCAGGGCCCATCCGCCGACGGGGGCGAGCACGAGGAGGGTGACGCCCATCCCGATGGAGACCGGCGTCCCGACGGCCAGGAACATGACCGCGAGCCAGCCCGCGACCGCGAGGTACAGCAGGAGGGCCGCCGCCATCAGTGCGACCCCGATCCGGGACATCACGAGCGGATGCCGATGTCGAGCATGTTCTCCAGACCGACCACGACTCCGGACGCGGTGGCCGCATACGGCACGGCCAGCCGGATCCCCGGCGCGTAGGCCAGCGCCGGGTCGGTGGTGTCATGCGTGAACGTGAGCGACTCCCCCGGCCCGGACAGGATCACCTCCTGCTTCGCGATCACCCCGGGCCGCCGGAGGGAGTGGATGGGCACGCTGCCGACCTGCTGCCCCCGCGCGCGCTGATCCGCATGCGGGGCGCTGACGGGGCCCTGGGACGCCCTCGCGGCGGCGATCAACTCCGCCGTGCGGACGGCGGTACCGCTCGGGGAGTCGACCTTGGTCTCCCGATGCGCCTCGACGATCTCCGCGGAGCCGAAGTACGGCGCGGCGGCCGCGGCGAGGGCCGAACCGAGCACGGAGCCGAGGGAGAAGTTGGGGATGAAGACCGCTCCGGTGTCAGCGGCCTCGACCAGCGGCCGCACGAGCGCGATCCGCTCGGCCGACCAGCCGGAGGTGGCGACGAGGATGTTGAGGCCGTGCTCGACGGCGGTGCGGACCACATCGATGCTGATCTGCGGAGTGGACGCGTCGATCACGAGGTCCGCTCCCGCGAGCTCCGAAAGGTCACTCGCCGAGGTCAGCACCCGGCTCACCTCGAAGCCTTCCAGCTCGCCGATCACCGCGCCGATGATCGTTCCGAGCTTTCCGGTCCCGCCGACGAGGGCTACCTTCGTGGTCATGCGTCCAGTCTATTTTCCGGGCGTCGAGCGGAGGCCGCGGCGCGCGGATACGGTGATCACACCAACAGCGCGTCGGGAATCCCCGTCCGCAACTCCATCGGCAGGTGGCCGGTGTCGTTGTGCGTGAGCAGGGTCCACGGCCGACCCTGCTTCTGGGCGATCACCGTCAGTCCGCAGTGCGACTGGTTCAGCGTCATCCACCGCCAGTCGGGTGCGGCGAGCACCTCGCGCACGAACCACGAGATCACGAAGTTGTGTGTGATGAGCACCTCGTGCACGTCCCCGGTCTTCCGCACGAGGAACTCGTTGACGGCGTCGGACATCTGGGCGCGACCGGCCTCGATCTCGGCTTCGGTCACCGAGCCGAAGAACGGTTCGAACACCGCCGGGGTCTCCTCTGTCATCCCCGTGGGCACGCAGTCGAACAGCAGAGCGGACGGCGCGGGGTCCACGGACGGGAGGCGACCGGCGATCGATCTCGCCGTCTCGGCCGCGCGGAGCAGCGGCGAATGCCACACGGCGTCGAGCGGGAGCCCGGACAGCCGATCCGCGATCAGCTCCGCCTGCCGCTGGCCGCGCGGCGAAAGGGGTCCGTCGGCGAGACCGTGCTCGGCATCCTGATGTTCACCGTGTCTGACCAGATATATGTAGTGCGTCACAACTCGCTCGCTCGCCTCATCGCCAGCATCCGCCGGTCTTCCTCTTCCACCCTATGTCACGGGCAGCGGAAGCTCAGGCGCCCGCGCGGGTGAGGTCGGCCACCTGCGCCCGGGACAGCGTCACACCGGCGCCCTGCATGAGCTCGTCGACATGGTCGGTCGCGAATGTGTTCACGATCGGCGCGGCGACCGTGCGCTGCGCGAGCAGCCAGGCGATGGACACAGCGGCCACCGGCACTGCCAGTTCGGCGGCCACCTGATCCAGCGCGCGCAGCACCTTCGTACCGCGGCGGTTGAGATTCCCTCGCAACTGCTCTCCGCGGACGCCTCGTGACGCGAGCGCCTTGGTGCGGTGGCGCCCGGACAGGAACCCGTGCTCCAGCGCATGGGAGGGCGTGACCGCGAGGTTCTGCGCGCCGGCCACGAGGCGCAGATCGCCTTCGAACGGCTGCCGCCGCACGAGGTTGTAGGGCGTGTCGATCACAGTGATCCGCGGGTACCCTGCGGACGCGAGGATGCGGGCCTCCACCAGCCGCTCCGGGGTGAAGCCGTACGCGCCGAGCGCGCCGATCTTCCCGGCCTCGACGAGCCACTCGACCGTGGCCAGCGTGTCTTCGAGGTTGGTGGTCGCATCCAGCGTGGCGTCCAGGTACAGCACGTCGATGCGCTCGACGCCGAGCCGGGTGAGCGACCCCTCGACGGCGCGGACGAGGTTGACCGACCCCAGACCGGGGTTGTCGGCATGCGCTCCGATGCGGACGCTGAGGACGACGCGCTCCCGTTGGTCGCGCGACCGCAGCCACTGCCCGAGGATGTGCTCGCTCCGACCGCCGGAGAATCCGTCCGCCGTATGGATGGCGTTGCCGCCGAACTCCACGTAGCGATCGAGGATGCCGTGGCTCGTCTCGAGATCGACGTTCCACCCGAACTCCGCGGCGCCGAGCATCAACGGGAACGTCTCGTATCCGGTCTCGCCGATGGCGGTGCGGATGGATTCCCCCACACCGGGGCCGACGATGGGGATCGGGGCGGAGGGATGATCCTCGTGCTCGAGCGCGACGCGTTCCGCGTCGGGACCTGCGCCTACGCCGAACAACCGCATACTCTCACCCCCGCTGCGATCGGCTGGACCGATCGACATCACTGCTTCTCCGGCACCCCCCGGTGCGTACTTCGAGGGTATGCGACGTGCGCGAGCGTCCCGGCCAATCCGGGGAACGGCGCGCAAACTTCCCATAACGTTTCGATCACGGATCAAACGACGGAACCCGGGCCCCTCCCGACGGAGGGACCCGGGTTCCGTTCCGACCGTGTCCTACTCGGCGGCGGCGTCCTCGGCCGGAGCCTCGTCCGCGGCGGGTGCGTCGTCGAGCACGGGCTCGAGCGACAGCTTGCCGCGGTCGTCGATCTTCGTGATCTTGACGAGGATCTTCTGGCCGACGGAGAGCACGTCCTCGACGTTCTCCACACGCTTGCCACCGGCGAGCTTGCGCACCTCGGTGACGTGCAGCAGGCCGTCCTTGCCCGGCAGCAGCGAGATGAAGGCGCCGAAGGTGGCGATCTTCACGACGGTGCCGAGGAACTGCTCGCCGACCTCCGGGTTGGTCGGGTTGGCGATCGCGTTGACCTGGGCGCGGGCGGCCTCGGCCGAGGGGCCGTCGGTCGCGCCGATGTAGACGGTGCCGTCCTCCTCGATGGAGATCTGCGCACCGGTCTCGTCCTGGATCGCGTTGATCGTCTTGCCCTTCGGGCCGATCAGCTCACCGATCTTGTCGACCGGGATCTGGACGCTGATGACGCGAGGCGCGGTGGGCGCCATCTCGTCAGGCGCGTCGATCGCGGCGTTGAGGACGTTGAGGATGGTCAGACGAGCATCCTTGGCCTGGGTCAGCGCGCCCGCGAGCACCGACGACGGGATGCCGTCGAGCTTCGTGTCGAGCTGGATGGCGGTGACGAACTCGCTGGTACCGGCGACCTTGAAGTCCATGTCACCCAGCGCGTCCTCGGCACCCAGGATGTCGGTCAGCGCCGCGTAACGGGTCTCGCCGTTCACCTCGTCGGAGACCAGACCCATCGCGATGCCGGCGACGGGAGCGCGCAGCGGCACACCCGCGTTCAGCAGCGACAGGGTCGAGGCGCACACCGAACCCATCGACGTGGAGCCGTTGGAGCTGAGCGCCTCGGACACCTGACGGATCGCGTACGGGAACTCCTCGCGGCTCGGCAGCACCGGCACGAGCGCGCGCTCGGCGAGGAAGCCGTGCCCGATCTCGCGACGCTTCGGCGAACCCACGCGGCCGGTCTCACCGGTCGAGTAGGGCGGGAAGTTGTAGTGGTGCATGTAGCGCTTGCTCGTCGTGGGCGACAGCGAGTCGATCTGCTGCTCCATCTTGAGCATGTTCAGCGTGGTGACGCCCAGGATCTGGGTCTCGCCGCGCTGGAAGATCGCGGAGCCGTGCACGCGCGGGATGACCTGCACCTCGGCGTCGAGCGGACGGATGTCCGCCAGGCCGCGGCCGTCGATGCGGGTGCCCTCGGTGAGGATGCGACCGCGGACGATCTTCTTCGTGACGGACTTGTACGCCGCGGAGAACTCCAGCGGTGCCGCAGCCGGGAGCGAGCCCGCCTCGGTGGCCTCGATGAGCTCGGCCTTGACGCGATCCTTGATCGCGTCGTCGGCGTTCTGACGCTCGCTCTTGTCCGCGATCTGGTACACGTCGCTCAGCTCGGCGAAGGCACGCTCGGACACGAAGTCATAGACCTCGTCGCTGTACGCGGGGAAGACCGGGTAGACGCCCGGCTCCTTCGACGCGGTGGCGGCGAGCTCAGCCTGCGCCTTGACGAGCTGGGCGATGAAGGGCTTCGAGGCCTCGAGGCCCTGGGCCACGATGGTCTCGTCGGGCTTGGTGGCGCCGGCCTTGATCAGGTTCCAGCTGCCCTCGGTCGCCTCGGCCTCGACCATCATGATCGCGACGTCTTCGGAGCCGTCGGCCTTGGTGACCACGCGACCGGCGACGATCAGGTCGAACACGGCCTCGGAGACCTGCTCGGCGGTCGGGAACGCGACCCACTGGTCCTCGTGCTGGCCGTGACCGGGGATGAACGCGAGGCGCACACCGGCGACGGGGCCCGAGAACGGCAGACCCGAGATCTGCGTCGACGCGGAGGCGGCGTTGATCGCGAGGGCGTCGTAGAACTCGCCCGGGGCGATCGAGAGGACCGTGATGACGATCTGGACCTCGTTGCGCAGACCGTCGACGAACGACGGACGCAGCGGACGGTCGATCAGACGGCAGACCAGGATCGCCTCGGTCGAGGGGCGACCCTCACGACGGAAGAACGAGCCGGGGATCTTGCCGGCGGCGTAGGAGCGCTCCTCGACGTCGACCGTCAGCGGGAAGAAGTCGAAGCCCTCACGCGGGTGCTTGCCCGCGCTCGTGGCCGAGAGCAGCATGGTCTCGCCGTCCAGGTAGGCGGCGACGGCGCCCTGAGCCTGCTGCGCGAGGCGGCCGGTCTCGAAGCGGATGGTGCGGGTGCCGAAGCGGCCGTTGTCGAGAACGGCCTCGGTGGCGGTGATTTCAGGACCTTCCAAGAGGTCTCTCCTTCTTTGTTTAGACTCGCGAATCCGTGTGACGCGCGAGCATGTTCAAAGGAGCGGAACGGAAGGGTTCGGGCGCGCGGGCACTCCCGCGAATCTCGCCTGCGCTGGCCACCAGTAGAAAGCCACCCGACGTGTGCCGAGGAACCCACCACAGGGGACCAGCTTCTCCGCCGATCGCTCCATGAGTCGATATGAAATTGTCGGATGACCGGGGTCACCCTCGACCACACTACCAGCGTGCGCCCTCAGTCCCGAGGGTTCCTCACGCGGTTCGGTCACGACACCGCACCGTCACCCGACGTTCACCGCGCGTCCGCCGGGGCGAGGGACGGGTCGGCTGTGCTGGACGCATGCGGATGTCGGTGATCGGTTGCGGGTATCTGGGAGCGGTGCACGCTGCGGCGATGGCCTCGCTCGGTCACGACGTCGTGGGCGTCGACGTGGACGAGCGCAAGGTGGCCGACCTCGCCGCAGGCGCCGCGCCCTTCTTCGAGCCGGGCCTCGACGAGCTCCTCGACGCGGGGCTGCGATCCGGGCGGTTGCGCTTCGCCTCGGATGCGGCGGCCGCTTCCGGGGCGGATGTGCACTTCCTCGCCGTCGGCACCCCGCAGTCCGCCTCCGGTCCCGCGGCCGACCTCCGCTACATCCACGCGGCGATCGACGGGCTGCTCCCCCACCTGCGGCCGGGCGCGGTGGTGGCCGGGAAGTCGACGGTCCCCGTGGGCACGGCCGCGCGCCTCGCCCGTCGGATCGCACAGACCGGGGCGACGCTCGCCTGGAACCCCGAGTTCCTCCGGGAAGGCTGGGCCGTCCACGACACGCTCACCCCCGACCGCCTGGTGGTGGGGGCCGATGACACCCCGGAGGGTGCCGCCGCCGTCGACCTGCTCCGCCGCGTATACGCCGCGGCGATCGATGCGGGCTCCCCGTTCCTGGTCACGGACCTCGCCACCGCGGAGCTCGTCAAGGGTGCCGCCAACGCTTTCCTCGCGACGAAGATCTCCTTCATCAACGCCATGGCTGAGGTCGCCGAAGCGGCCGGTGCCGACGTCACCCTCCTCGCCGAAGCCCTCGGCCACGACTCACGCATCGGCCGCCGCTATCTCGGCTCCGGGATCGGGTTCGGAGGCGGCTGCCTCCCGAAGGACATCCGCGCGTTCGCCGCCCGCGCCGAGGAGCTCGGCCGCGGCGAGGCCGTCGCCTTCCTGCACGAGGTGGACGCCATCAATCTCCGCCGGCGTGATCGCGCCGTGCGTCTGGTCGTCGATGCCCTGGACGGCCTGGTCTTCGGGCGGAGGATCGCCGTGCTCGGCGCGGCCTTCAAACCCTTCAGCGACGACGTCCGCGATTCTCCCGCGCTGGAGGTGGCCGTGCGGCTGCGCGGACTCGGCGCGGATGTCGTGGTGACGGACCCGGCGGCGATCGAGAACGCCCGTGCGCGGCATCCGCAGCTCGGATACACGTCGTCCAGGGATGAGGCCCTGCGGGACGCGGACGCCGTCGTCGTCGTCACGGAGTGGGACGAGTACCGCCGCGAGCTCAGTCCGCAGCACGCCGGCGGGCTCGTGCGGGGCCGGATCGTGATCGACGGACGGAACTGTCTGGACGCCGCCGCCTGGCGAGCCGCCGGCTGGACGTACCGCGGGATGGGGCGACGCTGAGGGCTGCCGTCCCTCAGACCACGCTGGCGTCACGCTCGACGGAGGAGCGTCCCACGTAGACGTAGTCGTCGTGCTTCGCCCGACGGCCGTCTCCCGCGGCACGGCCGTGGAGTCGCCGCCACACCCACGGCAGCGCGTGCCGCCGCCACCAGGCCGCGCGGCCGATCGGCTCGTTCTCGTGCAGGGCCGCATCCAGCAGTCCGAGCGCGTCCGCGTGCGGCACCCCGAGCACCTCGGCGACCCGATAGGCGAGGAAGCGGTGTCCGCGACTGCTGAGGTGCACCAGGTCCTCGCCCCAGTGCTGCCGCTCCGCCAGCACCGGATGCAGATCCGTGTCGATGAGGATCGCACCGGTCCGCGCAGCGATCCCCGCGAGGGCCGTGGCGAAGGCGGAGAAGCGCCGGGTGTACAGCGCCGCCGCGCGTCGGTCCGGGAGGAACGGGGTGACCAGGACCACGTCGGCGCCGGTCGCGCGCACTCGCCGCACGGCGGCCTCCAGACTCGCGGCGAGCGCCGGCACGGCGGCACGGTGCTTCACGAGATCGTTGGCGCCCACCAGCACGGTGACCAGATCGGGTCGGAGCTCCAGTGCGCGCTCCAGTTGCGGGCCGCACACGTCGGCCACGCGCTTCGAGCGGACCGCGAGGTTGGCGTAGTGGAGGCCGCCCCGCGCGGCGAGGAGCAGGGCGAGCCGGTCCGCCCACCCGCGGAGAGCACCGTCCGGCCCGGGGTCGCACAGTCCCTCGGTCAAGGAGTCGCCGAGCGCGACCACCCGCCGCCGCCGTCGCGACGGGGCGGGCGCGGCGGGTTCCGGTCGGACGAGGCGGCGAGCGCGCAGACGGCTGTCCACGGCGTGCAGCGCCCGCGCCTCCTCGAAGTGCCCCAGGAGCTGATCCCCGAGGTGCTCCCAGCTTCGTCCCTGCACAGCGCTCCAGCCCGCGTGCCCGAACGCTCGGCGGGTCTGCTCGTCCCCGGCGAGAGCGGTCACGCGTCGGCGGAGGTCGGCGAGGTCCCCGGGGCGGTAGAGCCAGCCGTCCACGCCGGCCCTCACCAGATCGAGCGGCCCTCCGCGACCGGTGGCGACCACGGGCACCCCGCTCGCGTGGGCCTCCTGCAGCGTCTGGCCGAACGTCTCGCTCTCTCCCGGATGCACGAACACGTCGAAGGAGGCCAGCGCGGTGGCGAGCGCATCCCCGTCGAGCCTCCCGAGGAACAGAGCGTCGGGAAGCTGTTCCTGCAGCCGGTCCCGCCGTGGCCCGTCGCCGACGATGACCAGACGGGCGCCGGGGATGCCGTGCAGCGCGGCGAGATCCTCCACCTGCTTCTCGGCGGCGAGGCGTCCGACGTAGCCGATGACGATCTCCGCTCCCCATTCCGCTCGGAGCGCGTCGCTGCGCCGGGAGGGGTGGAAGCGCTCCGCGTCCACCCCTCTCCCCCACGATCGGAGTCGGTCGACGCCGAGGTGACCCAGCTGCTGCGCGGATTCGGTGGACGGCGCGAGCGTGAGGGTCGCTCGCCGGTGGAGCCGTGCGATGTGGGCGTGAGCCATACCGGTCGTCGCGGCGACGCGATACCTCTCCGTGTATGCGGCCACATCGGTCTGGTAGGCCGCGACCGTCCCGATGCCGCCGCGTTCTGCGGCGAGCAGCCCGCGCCACCCGAGGGCGAACGGCGACGCGAGGTGGACGACATCGGGGCGGAAGCGGCCGAGCTCCGTTCCGATCCGACGGGTCGTCGCCGCGCCGACGCGGACATCCCGGTATCCGGGGAGCGGCACGCTGCGGATCGCCGTGACGGGGGCACCGTGCAACCGCTCCGGGATGCCCGTGGCGGCGGGAGCGAGCACACAGGCCTCGTGCCCTCGGCGCTCCAGATGGCGGAGGATCTGCATCACGGATCCGGTCACGCCGTTCATGTGCGGAAGGAAGGACTCGGTGACAATCGCGACTCTCACCCCCTCAGGATGACGGTGCACCTCGCCCCCGCTGCGAGAAACCGGCGTCGAGCACCGGATGTTCACCGGATGCTGGATCACGGGTCACCGGCTATCCGCGCGTTGGTTCCCGTTCACCGTCTCAGGGCAGGGTGGCGGGGTGTCGACAGACCTGCTCGCTGACGTCCTCGCCGGTCCCTGGAGCCTGGCCGCGATGAGCCTGCTCGTGCTCGGGGACGCGTTCTTCGTCGTCGTCCCCGGGGAGATCGCCGTGACAGCCCTCGGCGCGGTCGCGATGACGACCGGAACGCCCGCGCTCTGGGCGGTGGTGCTCTGCGCGGCGGCGGCAGCAGCGCTCGGTGACACCTGCTGCTATCTGATCGGGTGCGTCGTCGGCACCGAGCGCTGGGGCTGGATGAGAGGCCGCCGCATGCGGCAGGCCCTCGGCTGGGCACGCGACCGGCTGGACCGCGGCACGGCCACGGTGCTGTTCACCGCTCGTTTCGTCCCGTTCGCCCGGCTTGCCGTGAACCTCGTGGCGGGCGCCTCCCGGATCCACCCGCCCCGCTATCTGGCTCTCGTGACGCTCGCCGCGACCGGATGGGCGGCATACCAGGCCGCGATCGGCGCGCTCGTCGCCGCGGTGCTGCCCGGCGGCGCCCTCGTCGCGGTCCCGGTGTCGGTCGCCCTGGCCGTCGGTATCGGGCTCGGGGTCGACCGGCTCACGCGAGGGCGGGAGCGGTGACACTCGCCGCTGCTCCTGCCGTGCCCTAGGCTCGGGAGCATGAGCACCGAAGAAGGCGCCGGCTCCTCCTCGGAGGACATGAAGCGCAAGTTCAAGGAAGCGCTCGAGAAGAAGAACGCGCACCACCGGCAGGGCGAGGCCCACCTCGACGGCGACTCCGCCGTGCACGCCGCCAACGCCCCGCAGACGCGGCGCGAGTTCCGACGCAAGAGCGGTTGACCGTGCGGATGCGGGAGCCGGTCCACGGCTCCCGCATCCCTCTCCGCAGACACGGACATGCCCCGCGCCGAAAGGCACGGGGCATGTCGCTCTCGAGAGGCTCCCTGTCACTCTCCGGCGAGACCGCCGAGCATGTGGCCGAACGAGCGCCCCTCACCCAGGTAGGTCGCGGGATCGAAAGGGTCGACGACGGTGGCAGCCTCCCGGCGCGCGACCGCCTCGGCGAGTTCCCTCGCCCCCTTCTCGACGCGCTTCGCCAACGGTGCGACATCGTCTCCGGCGCCGCCCCAGTCGCTCGACGCCGCGAAGACCCCTGTGGAGACGGCCTCGGCGTGCAGGTAGGCGAACAGCGGACGGATCGCGTAGTCGATCGCGAGCGAGTGCCGCGGTGTCCCCGCGTTCGCCCCGATCAGCACGGGCTTCCCCGTGAGCGCGTCCGGGTCGAGCACATCGATGAACGACTTGAACAATCCGGAGTAGCTCGTGGAGAAGATCGGCGTCACCGCGATCAGCGCGTCGGCCGAGACGACGGTGTTGATCGCCGTCTCGAGTGCAGGCGGCGCGAAGCCGGTCAGCATGTTGTTCGTGATGTCGTGCGCGTGGTCGCGCAGCTCGATCACGTCGACCGTGGCCTCGATGTCGCGCTCCGCGAGCGCCTTCACGGTCTCCGCCGCCAGGCGGTCGGCGAGCATCCGGGTGGACGACGGGTTGGAGAGACCCGCCGAGACGACGGCGATGCGACGCGTGGTCATGTCAGGCCTCCCTCCGGCCGAGTCCGAACGCGGCTCCCGCGGGAGCCGGCGTGTCCTGGTAGGGCGAGTCCCCGGTAAGGTTGTCGCCGCGGTTCGCGCCGGGACGCGCCTGCCGGGTCGGTCCGTTTCCGTAGGTCGCCTGCACGCGCGCGGCGTGGGTCGGCGCGTCGGGCACCGTGGACGGGCGGTCCTTCGCCAGCTCCTTGCGGAGCACCGGCACGACCTCGGAACCGAGGATGTCCAGCTGCTCGAGCACCGTCTTCAGAGGCAGGCCGGCGTGGTCGATGAGGAACAGCTGACGCTGGTAGTCGCCGTAGTGCTCCCGCATCGCCGCATAGCGGTCGATCACCTGCTGCGGCGATCCCACGGTGAGCGGGGTCATCTCGGTGAAGTCCTCCATGCTGGGACCGTGACCGTAGACCGGGGCGTTGTCGAAGTACGGGCGGAACTGGTTCACCGCCTCCTGCGACTTCGCCGCCATGAACACCTGGCCGCCGAGACCGACGATCGCCTGCTCCCGCGTGCCGTGACCGTAGTGCTCGAAGCGCTGACGGTACAGCTCGATGAGGCGCTGGTAGTGCTCCTTCGGCCAGAAGATGTTGTTCGCGAAGAACCCGTCACCGTAGTAGGCGGCCTGCTCGGCGATCTCCGGTGTGCGGATGGAGCCGTGCCACACGAACGGCGCGATGCCGTCGAGGGGACGCGGGGTCGAGGTGAAGCCCTGCAGCGGGGTGCGGAACTTGCCCTCCCAGTCCACGACGTCCTCGCGCCACAGCTTGTGCAGGAGCGCGTAGTTCTCGATCGCCAGCGGAAGCCCCTGGCGGATGTCCTGGCCGAACCAGGGGTACACCGGACCGGTGTTGCCACGACCGAGCATGAGGTCCATGCGGCCGTCCGAGACGTGCTGCAGCATCGCGTACTCCTCCGCGATGCGCACCGGGTCGTTCGTCGTGATCAGCGTCGTCGAGGTCGAGACAATGAGCCGCTCGGTCTGTGCGGCGAGCGCGGCGAGGAACGTGGTGGGACTGGACGACCAGAACGGCGGGTTGTGGTGCTCGCCGATCGCGAAGACGTCGAGTCCGACCTCCTCGGCATGCGTCGCGATGGCCAGCGTCGCCTTGATCCGCTCCTGCTCGCTGGGGGTGACTCCCGTGGTGGGGTCGCGGGTGATGTCGCTGACCGACATGATGCCGAACTGCATCGCCTGCGCGCCTGACTGCTCGCTCATGATTGCTCCGTGTTCTCCGAATCGGATGCTCGACATCCGGTTCTATTCATTTGAATGTAATTGGGTCAACGCGTGCAGGGCAACTTTATTCCCGGCCGGTAGCCTCGGAGAATGAGCACCACCGGAGTCGGGACGACGGGGTCCAGCACAGGGCCGGTCGACCGCAAACGCCGACGCGTGCCCTTCTGGGACAACGCGCGGTACGCCTGCATCGTCCTCGTGGTCCTGGGGCACGCGATCCAGCGCCTCATCTACGACTCGGACATCGCCTTCGCCCTCTACCTGGCGCTGTACGCCTTCCACATGCCGGCGTTCGCGATCATCTCGGGCTACTTCTCCAAATCGGGCTCCCCCACCCGGACGCAGATGGCCCGCGTCATCACCGACATCATCCTCCCCTACGTCATCTTCGAGGCCCTCTGGACGCTCACCAAGTGGCTCGTGGAGGGAGAGACCACCCCGAACCCCACTCAGCCCAGCTGGACGCTCTGGTTCCTGCTCGCGCTCGGGATCTTCCGCCTCGTCCTCCCCTACCTCGCCCTGCTGCGCTGGCCGTTGCTGTGGACGGTGGTCATCTCCGTCGGCGCGGGCTATCTCCCGAACGTCGACAGCACCTTCTCGCTCTCGCGCACCCTGGGCCTGCTGCCCTTCTTCGCCCTCGGCTGGTGGCTCAGGGAGCGCAACATCGTCGACCGCCTGCGTCTCCTCGACTTCCGCCCGTGGTGGGTCCGGATCACCGCCGTCGCCGTCCTCGGCACCGCCGGGTGGGCTGCGTGGAACTGGCTCCCCGTCTGGCAGGCCACCGATCTGCGGCATTGGCTGTTCTACGAGGCCTCCTACTCCGACCTCGTCGGGGACCAGTGGTGGGCCGGCGGCATCCGTTTCGCGCTCCTGCTCCTCGCCGTCGTCCTCTGCGCTGCGTTCTTCGTCCTCATCCCCCGCGGGTCCTACTGGTGGACCACCTTCGGCCAGTACACGATGTACGTCTATCTCCTGCACTCGTTCGTGCTCTACCCGTTCCGCGAGAGCGGCGTGCTGCGCGACCTCGAGCCGACCTGGTTCTGGCTCCCTGCGGTCACGGCGCTCTCGGTGGTCCTCGCACTGCTGCTCGCGACCACGCCCGTGCGGCGGGTGTTCCGTCCGCTCGTGGAGCCGCGGCCGCGGTGGCTGTTCGCCGATCCCGAGCTCGCGTCGCGGGAAGGCCGCCGCAACGATCCGACCGGATCCCGGCGTCCGCGATGACAGCCGCCCACCCCGCGTCCGAGGTCAGGGATCGGCTCGTCGCCATCGCCGACTCCCAGGGTTTCGCCGCGCACGGGCTCCACGTGCGCATCGGCGAGGACACCGCAGGTCACCGCTGGGCACCCGACGTCCGGGAGGACGTGCACTCGATCGCGAAGGGCGTCTGCGTGCTGGCCACGGCCCTCGCCGCCGACGACGGACTGATCCGCCTGGACGACACCGTCGCCACCCTCCTCCCGGACCACGAGCTCGGCGACGGTGTCGCTCAGGTCACCCTGCGTCACCTGCTGTCGATGTCGAGCGGCATCGACCTTCCGTGGTCCGAGACGCTGATGACGGACTGGCCGGATGTGGCCCGCGAGTTCCTGCGACGGCCCTCGCGCGGGCGTGTGTTCCAGTACTCCGACGCGAGCACCTATACCGCGATGACCGCCCTCGCGACCCGCGTGGGCGACATCGGCGACTACCTCTCGACGCGCCTCTTCGCCCCGCTCGGCATCGAGGACGTGGTCTGGTCGCGATGCCCGAACGGACGCATCGAGGCGGGTGGCGGCCTGCCGCTCCGCACCGAGGAGGTCGCGCGCCTGGGGCTGCTCATCCGCGATCGCGGCTCCTGGCAGGGTCGTCGACTGGTCGCCCCGGAGTGGATCGACGCCATGCACGAGGACGGCGTCGTCGCGGGCGTCAACCCGGGCTACGACCGCTATGCGCTCGCGGGCTGGCAGGGTCCGGGGCGGGCGTGGCGGCTGCACGGGGCCCACGGCCAGCTGCTGCTGTTCCTCGGCGACGCGGTGGTGACGGTGACCGCTCACGATCACGCCGGAGCGGATGCGTTCGCTGCGGACGCCGTCGCCGCCCTGGAAGACGTCGCCGCCGGCTGAGTCCTGCTCAGGCGAACAGCTCCGCCCCCACGTACGAACCCGGTCGCGCGCCCGGCGGGATCGCCCAGATGCCTGAGCCCACGTGACGGATGTACTCGTTGAGACGGTCGGTCGACAGTCGGCGCTGCAGGCTGATGAACTGGGCGGGATCACGCTGGTAGGACAGGAAGAACAGCCCGGCGTCGAGTCGCCCGAGGGCGTTGTTGCCGTCGACGTAGTTGTACCCGCGGCGCAGGATGCGGATGCCGTCGTTCTGCTCCGGGTGGGCGAGCCGGACGTGACTGTTCGCATCGATCTTCGTGCCGCGGAAGTCCGGGGCCGTGAACTCGTCACCGCCGGAGAGCGGCGCCCCCACACCTTTGTCCCGTCCGATGATCGTGTCCTGCTCGGCCAGCCGCACCCGGTCCCAGGTCTCGATGAGCATGGCGATCTTCCGCGCGACGAGGTACGAACCGCCGGCCATCCAGGACGGCTCGTCGTCGGTCGAGACCCAGACGTGGTCCGCGAGCGCCGTGGCGTCGTCGGCGAGGATGTTGGCCGTGCCGTCCTTGAAGCCGAAGAGGTTGCGCGGCGTCGCCTGGCCGGCCGTGGTACGAGAGGTCTTACCGAATCCGAGCTGCGACCAGCGCAGGCGCGCCCGCCCGAACGCGATGCGGCTGAGGTTGCGGATCGCGTGAACCGCGACCTGGGGGTCGTCGGCACAGGCCTGGATGCACAAGTCGCCGTGCGACGCCGCGGGATCGAGGTCGTCCCCGAGGAAGGCCGGAAGCCGCTCGAGACCGGGTGGCCGCTGGGCGGCGAGACCGTAGCGATCGCCGTCCTCGTTCTCGAACAGTCCAGGACCGAACCCGAACGTGAGGGTCAGGCCCGCGGCGGGGAGCCCCAGCGCCTCCCCCGTGTCATCCGGGGGCGCTTCGGCGGGACCGTTCACCGCGCCGCTCGCACTCACCTCCAGGCCCTGCGTCATCCGTGCCGCGGCGTACGACCAGTCCTGCAACAGGGAGATGAGGTCGTCCCGGTCGGTGCGGGGCATCATGTCGAAGCTCGCGAAGTGCAGGTGGTCCTGCACGGGCGTCGTGATGCCCGCCTGGTGCGCGCCGAAGAACTCGTACCGCGACTCGGCGTCTTCCGCGGCTCGTGCGCGTCCGAGCGCCACGCCGCCGGCCGTCCCGGCCCCGAGGCCGACGGCCAGGCCCGCGACCCCGCCGCCGACGGCCAGCCCGAGCAGCCCGCGGCGGCTGAGACCGCCGCCGGAGGGCGCAGTAGGCACCCCCGCTGATGCCTCGTGGGCCTCCGGTTCCGACTCGTTCACGTCCATGCCTACCCGTGCACCGTCGTCAGTCGAGCACCGTGCCGGTGAGCTGCGAGAGCGGCTCCGCCAGGGCGTTGATGAGATCGGTGAACTCCCGCTTGTCCGCTTCGGTCAGCTCGCCGTACCCCACGAAGCCCTCTGCGAGCGAGCCGTGCGCGGCGAGGGACTCCTCGAGGGCGGTGTATCCGGTCTCGATCTCGGAGACGAGGGCCTCGCCGTCGTCTCCCTGCGCCGCGGCGAAGTCCTGCACCAGCGAGAAGGCCATCTTGGAGCCCTCGACGTTCGCGGCGAAGTCGAAGAGATCCGTGCCGGACCACCAGTCCTCCTCGCCGGAGATCTTGCCGGTGGCCACCTCGTCGAGCAGTGCGATCGCGCCGTTGGAGATGCCGCCGATCCCCTGGTCGTCCAGTGCGGTGGTGAAGTCGTCCGAGTGCACGTAGTCGTACAGCTCCTGCACGTCGGCCAGGAGCAGGTCGCCGTAATCGGCGCGCTCCGCGGGCGTGGACGGCGCCCAGTCCTGCCATGCCGGGGTCTCTCCGTCGGCGTTCAGCGCGTCCTCCGCCGGCACCCAGAGGTCCTTCTCGATGCGGTGGAAGCCGGTCCAGTCCAGGCCCTCGGCCACCGCATCGACCTCTCGATAGTCGATCCGCGGGTCGAGGTCCCCGAGCGCCTCGGCGACGGGCTCGATGCGCTCGTAGAACGCCCTCGTCTGTGGGAAGAGCGTGCGGGCGGTCTCATCGTCGCCGGACTCGTAGGCGGCCACGAGGTCTTCCACGGCCGGCACGAGCTGCCCGACCTGATCCTTCACGAACGCCCCGTAGAGATCGACGGCCTTCTGCTTCTGCTCGGCGTCGGGGCCGTCCACCGCCACGCGGTCTCCGGTCACCGTGAACGAGGCCCGGCCGACACCGTCGCCGACCATGCCCGGCTTGCAGAGCGTGAAGTACTCGCCCGGCTGGGCGACCACCGTGAGGGTGCGGGACGCAGCCGGGGCGATGTTCTCGACCTCGCCGACGATCCGCAGACCGTCCTCGGCCAGCAGGTAGAACTCGGAGACCTGGTCGGTGTCGTTCTTCACATCGAACGTCAGCGTCCCGCTCTTCGCGGTGGACGCGGAGACGGCGCAGTCCGTGGCGGTGGATGAGACGTCGAACGCCGCCGTCGCCTGGGCATCGCTCTTCGCGACGCAGCCGTTGAGGAGGAGGACGGCGGTGCCCGCGGCGGCTGCCGCGGCGAGGACCCGGTGCGAGGTGATCATGCTGCTCCTTGCTGTGTGAGGGAGGACGTCGAGGTGACGGCGGAGGCGCCGCGCGTCGAAGGGCGTGCCGAGCGGAGGCCGCGGAGGTAGAGCCCGCCCACGACGAGGATGTAGAGGCCCCAGGCGAGCACCTGCAGCCAGGTCATGGCGGGCATGAAGCCGACCGTGGCCTGCAGGACGGAGGCCAGCGCGCCGCCGGGAGCGATCGCCGCCGACACGTCGAACGCCCAGCCGAACGGGAAGCCGGCCGCGCCCACGGCGACGGCGCCGGTGACCGGGTCGAGCGGAGCGGCGGCGGTGAAGGGACCGGGAAGTGCTCCCGCCTCCTGCAGATCCATCAGGGCGTAGGCGAGGACACCGGCCGCGACAATCACGAGGAAGCCGCCCGTCCAGGCGAAGAACCGCCGCAGGTCCAGGCGCAGCGCCCCGCGGGAGATGAGCCAGCCGAGCAGGACGGCCACGGAGAGTCCCAGGAGCGCGCCGAGGAGGGCCGAGGGGGCATCGCCGAAGGACTGCACCATCGACCACAGCAGCAGCGTGGTCTCGATCCCCTCCCGGGCGACGGAGACGAAGCCGATCGCGATGAGCGCCCAGAGACCGCCCACCGTCAGCGCGCGGTCGATGCCGCCCTCGAGGGTCGCCTTCATGGTGCGGCCGGCACGCTGCATCCAGAAGATCATCCACGTCACCATCGCCACCGCGACGAGGGACAGCCCGCCGCCGATCAGCTCCTGCGCCTGGAACGTGAGTTCGTAGGCCCCGAAGGTGAGGATCGCGCCGATGCCCAGAGCGAGGGCGACCGCAAGGCCGACCCCGGCCCACATCTTCGGCAGCGCGTCACGGCGACCGAGACGGCGGAGGTAAGCGACGAGGATGCCGACGACGAGCGCGGCTTCGAGACCCTCGCGGAGTCCGATGAGGAAGGTGGCGAGCACGGGAGACACTCTCTGGCAGGCGACTGAGGTAAGGCATCCCTTACCGACGAGACTCTAGCACCGTGATCGGCGCCCGCCCGACACCGGCCACCGAAGTAATGGAATGCAACAGAGCATCCTCGGGCCTCATCCGCGACATAGCCTCGGTCCATGGCTGAACTCTCGCTCCCCATCCTCGACCTGTCCCAGCTCGACGACGGCCCCGAGGCCGCGGCGCGTTTCCGCGACGACCTCCGCGCGGCCACGCACGATGTCGGCTTCTTCTACCTGACCGGCACCGGCATCTCTCCCGAACTGGAAGCGCGGCTGCATCAGGCCGCCCTCGACTTCTTCGCTCTGCCGGAGGAGGACAAGCTCGCGATCGAGAACGTCAACAGCCCGCACTTCCGCGGCTACACCCGGATCGGCGGGGAGCGGACGCAGGGCAAGGTCGACTGGCGCGAGCAGATCGACATCGGCCCCGAACGCGAGCCGGTCGAAGGGGGCCCCGCCTTCAACCGCCTCACCGGACCGAACCTCTGGCCCGCCGCGCAGCCGGAGCTCAAGGAGGTCGTCACGGAGTGGCACGACACCCTCACGGAGATCGCCCGCAAGCTCCTGCGCGCCTGGGCCCTCACCCTCGGGGCGGAGGAGAACTACTTCGACGAGCCGTTCCGCGATCCGTCCACCCTGATCAAGATCGTGCGATACCCGGGAACGAACGAGCCGGAACCGCAGCAGGGCGTCGGTGCGCACAAGGATTCCGGCGTGCTGACGCTGCTCTGGGTGGAGCCGGGCAAGGGCGGACTCCAGGTCGAGCGTGACGGCGAGTGGGTGTCGGCTCCCCCGGTGCCGGGCGCCTTCGTCGTCAACATCGGCGAGCTGCTCGAGTACGCCACCGGCGGCTACCTCAAGGCGACGAACCACCGGGTGATCTCGCCGCGGGCGCCCGAGGAGCGCATCTCGATTCCGTTCTTCTTCAACCCGGCGCTCGATCAGCAGCTCCCGTTGCTCGAGCTCCCTGCCGACCTCGCCGCCGAGGCGACCGGAGTCACCGAGGACCCGAGCAATCCGATCCACGCGACCTACGGCGAGAACGCCATGAAGTCCCGACTGCGCGCACACCCCGACGTGGCGGCCATCCACCACCCTGATCTCGTGGGTGCCACCGCCTGACGGGGTCTCAGAACGACGTCTTGCCGCCCAGGGCGACGATCTCCCGCAGCGCCTGGAGGTGCGCTGCGAAGGCGTCTCGGCCCGTGCTCGTCGACCGCACCCACGTGCGCGAGCGCCCGCCGACGGTCCCCTTGCGCGCGGTCACGTATCCCGCCGCCTGCAGATGGGTGATCGCCTTGCTCAGGGGCGAGTCGCCACACTGCAGCATCTCGCGCAGCGCCGCGAAGTCGAGTTCCATCCCGTCTCCCAAGCCCGCCATGAGCGAGAAGCGGATCGGGGACGCGAAGTTGTCATCCAACCGCGTTCGCGGGTGCGGGACGGCATGGGAGTCAGTCACGTTCCGCACGTCCCGGGATGCAGGTGACCACCGCGAAGCACACGATCACGGCAACCCC
This sequence comes from Microbacterium sp. C-MGS6, assembly GCF_058140415.1. NCBI lineage: Bacteria > Bacillati > Actinomycetota > Actinomycetes > Micrococcales > Microbacteriaceae > Microbacterium > Microbacterium sp. C-MGS6. The sequence goes on along the minus strand of NZ_CM176934.1, from coordinate 1,517,024 downwards.
ACCCCAGACTCCGGCCCACCCCGCATCGCCGAGCACTCCCGCACCCAAGACGAGGGTCACCGGAACGCACGCGGCGAGCAAGAAGACGAGCACATGCGGCCACCGCCACGACGCGCCGATCGCCGGCAGCCCGACCTCCGAGGTCGAGACCGCTATCCACGCCACCAGGCAGAGCATCACGAGCAGCGAGATCGCGCTTCGCAGCACATCGTCCGGCGATCCCGCCAGCATGGTCAGCACTCCGATCGCGATGCCGACCAGGGCGGTGCCCCAACGACGTGGGCCCTTAAGAGCGACGGGACCCGGGCGGGAACGGTGCGAGTCGTTCGACGCTCGGAGGAGCTGCACGACTCCGTGCCCCCCGATGCCGACGAGCACCACGGCGGCGGGAAGGAGTACCACGGCTTCGGGGAGCCGCGTGTCCAGGGCGGCGAAGCCGAACACCACGAGTGCGCCGATGAGAACCGCTCCCCCTCCGAGCAGGAACGGCAATCGTGAACGCGTCATCCGCCACTGCAGCCCGGTGCGCTGCGCCATCCCGCTGGACAACTGCCCCCACACGAGGAAGGTGAACAGGACGATCTGCGACGCCAGCACATCGCCGCGCCGGAGAACGAGTGCGAAGGCGACGAGGTAGGCGGCCGTCACCACCGCGTTGCCGATCTCCAGCCGCGCGAGCGCACGCCGGTCGACCGCGCGATCGCGGCGCTCGACCACCGCCTGGGCCGCTGCCAGGTACTGACTGGCGGTCTCGGAGTCCGGCGGGGCCAGAGGGTCCTGACCAGCGATCGGTTTCTGCTCCATCGTGGCCTCCCCGACTTTCCTGGTGGAAAGCTCTAGAACTTTCCTACCGGAAAGTGATGGCCAGGACAAGTCCGGACATGACGAAGGCCGCCCCACACCGTGGGGCGGCCTTCTCAAGAATGTTCTGCGCGATTGAACGCGGGGTCCGTGGTGCCTTATCGGCGAAGACCAAGGCGTGCGATCAGCGAGCGGTAACGCTCGATGTCGACGCTCTGGAGGTAGCCGAGCAGACGACGGCGCTGACCCACGAGCAGGAACAGACCACGACGCGAGTGGTGGTCGTGCTTGTGCTCCTTCAGGTGCTCGGTGAGGTCCTTGATGCGCTGCGTCAGCATCGCGGCCTGCACCTCGGGGGATCCGGTGTCACCGGGGTGCGTCGCGTACTCTTCGATGATCGCCTTCTTGACGTCTGCTTCCAGTGCCATAGATTCGATCCCCTCTCTGCTTGTTGCGCGGCGCCCGACGCCTGATGCGTGAGCTCTCTTTATCCGCGGCCGATCGAACGGCAACCTGACGAGTCTACCAGCCCGGACGACCACGGCGGGACACGGCGCCCGGGACGAGGCGCGTGGGGTCAACTAGGCTCGGGATGTGCAGAAGAAGACCGCCCTGTGAGCTCCCGACGCGGCCATCTGATCGACCTGACTCCGCTGAAGGCGAGCCCGGCCTTCGCCCGGATGTGGATCGGCTCAACACTCGCCGGCATCGGCGGTCAGCTCACCATCGTGACCGTGATGCTGCATGTGTTCGATCTGACCGCGAGCACGTTCGCCGTCTCGATGATCGCCGTCGCGGGCCTCCTCCCGATGATCCTCGCCGGCCTCTACGGCGGGATGCTCGCCGACGCGTTCGACCGGCGGCGGGTCGCGCTCATCGCCGCCACCGTGACCTTCGCCTCCACGGGGCTGCTCGCGGCGCTCACCTGGACCGGCACGGAGACGATCTGGTGGCTGTACGCGCTGAGCATCGTGAACTCGGCGGCGAACTCCGTCGGCATGGCCACGCGGACCGCGATCGTCCCCCGCCTCATTCCCCGCAGCATGCTCGCGGCCGCGTCCGCGCTCAACGGCGTCGCGTTCGGGCTCACGGTCATGGCGGGTCCGGCCCTCGCCGGGCTCCTGGTGGCGCTCACCGGATACGGCTGGACGTACACGATCGACGTCGTGCTCATGCTGTCGATGTTCCTCGGCCTGTGGACGCTCCCCGCCCTGCGACCCGAAGGCGACATCGTGCGCCCCGGCCTCGCCTCGCTCGTCGACGGCTGGCGCTTCCTCCGCCGCGCGGGCAACATCTGGATGCAGTACGTGATGGACATCATCGCGATGACGTTCGGACAGCCGCTCGTGCTCTTCCCGGCACTCGGCACGGTCATCCTCGGCGGCGGGGCCTTCACCACCGGCATCCTCACGGCGGCGGTCGCCGTCGGCACCTTCTCCTCGAGCCTGTTCTCCGGGCGCGTGGTGCAGTACCGGTGGCACGGCCGCGGCATCGCCCGCGCGGTGGAGGCCTACGGCGCCGCCATCGCCTTGTTCGGCCTCGTCCTCCTGATCGGCGCGTTCTCCGCGACGCCTGCCGGAGAGGACCGACCGCACGTCGCACTGATCGTCGCCGCCTGCGTGGCGCTGGCCCTCTCCGGCGCGTCGGACAACGTCAGCTCGATCTACCGCAACACCATGATGCAGGCGGCGGTGCCGGATGCCATGCGCGGACGCCTGCAGGGCCTGTTCGTCGTGGTGGTGACCGGCGGTCCCCGTGTCGGCGCCCTCTACGCCGGGACGCTCGCGACGCTGACGTCACTGTGGTTCCCGCCGCTGCTCGGCGGGATCATCGTGATCGCCCTCGTCGCGGTCCTCGCCCGGCGGCATCCTCGTTTCCGCGACTACGACGCAGAGAACCCCGAGCCCTGACGGGCCCGGGGTTCACAGGGTCTGCGCGTCAGTCCTGCTGCAGCGCACCCTGGAGGTCGAGCGTGATCGTGACGTCCTTGCCGACGAGCACGCCGCCGGTCTCCAGCGCGGCGTTCCAGGTGAGGCCGAAGTCCTCGCGGTTGATGACGGTCTTGGCGGAGGCGCCGGCCTTGTAGTTGCCCCACGGGTCGCTGCCGAAGCCGCCGAAGTCGAGTTCGAAGGTGACCGGCTTCGTGATGCCGCGGATGGTGAGGTCGCCGTCGACGAGGAAGTCGCCGCCCTCGACGCGGGCGCCGGTCGAGACGAACTCCATGGTCGGGAAGTTCTCGGTGTCGAAGAAGTCGGCGGAGCGGAGGTGCTGGTCGCGACCCTCGTCCTTAGTGTCGACGGAGGTCACGTCGACGGAGGCCTCGACCTTGGCTTCGAGGGGGTTCTCCGGAGCCACGAGCGTCGCGCTCTTCACACCGAAGGTGCCGCGCACCTTCGAGATCATCATGTGGCGGACGCTGAACGTCACCTCGCTGTGGGACGGGTCGAGGACCCAGGTGCCGGGGCGGTAACCGGGGATGTCGATGCTGCTCATGATTGCTCCTCAGGAGACGTCGGCCGCGGCGGCGGCGAAGGGATGGCACCGCGATCGTCCGCGGCACCCTTCCGACAACATACATTCACTCGCATGTATTCCCGTGACGATCAGAAATGTCTCGACATGCAGAAGCGCCCCGCACCACGGGGTGCAGGGCGCTTCGGAGCGACGATGTCAGCCGACGGCGACGAGATCGATGATGAAGATCAGCGTCTTGCCGGAGAGGAAGTGTCCTCCCCCGGCCGGGCCGTACGCGAGGTGCGGCGGGATGATCAGCTCGCGGCGGCCACCGACCTTCATTCCGGGGATGCCGTCCTGCCAGCCCTGGATCAGGCCGCGGAGCGGGAACTGGATGGTCTCCCCGCGACCCCACGACGAGTCGAACTCCTCGCCGGACTCGAACTCCACACCGGCGTAGTGGACGGTCACGGTGTCGCCGGGCTTGGCCTCGGCGCCGTCACCCTCGATGATGTCGCGGATGACCAGTTCTGCGGGGGCAGGGCCGGTCGGGGCGTCGAACTCGGGCTTTGTGCGATCAGTCATGGCTCCATCCAACCCGACCGTCGCGCGGCCGGTCAACGCGACGGCACCTGCTCACAGCGAACACCTCGCCGAGGGACTCCGCTCCGAAGTCCCCCGGGGCTCTTGACAGTTCGCGGGACGCGGGTGCACCCTGGTGGCAGATCAACTCAGCGCCCGGGAGACATGCAGGCATCGCCGCAGCACCGGGCGCTGAGTCTGTCTGCGGGGGCGCCGCTCAGTAGGCCAGCAGCGCGGCGCGTGCCGCCCTGGTCCGGATCAACAGGGCACGCTCGTCCTCGACGGCGAGCGGGTCTCGTCCGGTGATCGCCCGCTGGCGGACCGCGGCCAGAGCCGCCGCATCCTTGATGAATTCGCGCATCAGCGGCCGGCGGTCGCCGCGCAGCTGCGCGGCCCAGGCGAGCCCCACCTTGCGCCCGGCCGGCGTGGCCAGCATCGTGACCTCCTCCGGCGTGAACCAGCCGGCGGCCGCATACTCGGCCAGGCGGGCCCGGGTGAGCCGCGCCTCCTCCCTGCGCAAGGCGATGATCCCGAGGATGAAGCCGATGAACAGCGGCACCTGCAGGGTGAAGTAGAGGCCGAAGAAGTCCGCGAATGTGGCCGATCCGTTCCACAGTGCGTGCAGGAGGATCGCCCCGACCATGCCGAGCAGACCTGCTCCGGCGGCCGCTCCGGCGGAGGCGTGCCGGCGGGCCACGAGGCCGATCGCGAAGCCGGTCAGCGAGGTGAACATCGCGTGCGCGAACGGCGACAGCACCGCCCGCACGATGAACGTGACGCCGAGCTGCTCCCCGCCGCCCTCGATGAGGCTGATGGCGAAGTACTGGATGTTCTCGGTGAACGCGAAGCCTGCACCGACGAGCGCCCCGTAGACGACGCCGTCGACCGGCCCGTCGAAGGACCGCCGCGCGAGCAGGAAGATGAGGAAGACCCCGAGGCCCTTCCAGAACTCCTCGACGATGGGGGCCTGCACCACCGCCGAGAACTCCTCGGACCGGATGCCCAGCAGCATCGTGAGCCCGATGTCGACGAGGAGCGTGAGGCCGACGGCGGCGACCGCACCCCAGGCGATGGCGAATGCGACGAGGCGCTTGGGCTCGGGCTCCCAACGGTCGATCATGCGCACTCCGAGGAAGACGATCGTGAGCGGGATCACAGCCAGGACGAGCCCGATCACCGAGGCGGTCGGGCCGAGGGCCCAGCCGAAATAGCCGATGAGTGCGAGCAGCAGGAAGCCGAGGAAGCCGAAGAGCCACAGCGAGATCGTGCGGCCCTTCTTGTTCGGCACCGGGAGAGCCGGCAGCGACTCCGCGGGCGACGGCGCGACCGGCGCCGGCGGTGTGTAGGGCGTGGGTTGCGCGAGAGCCGACGCATAGCCCGGCTGCTGTCCGTAGGACGGCGGCAGGTAGGGCGATTGCGCGTACTGCGCGGCGGAGTACGCCGAGGGCTGTGGTGGTGTCCCCGCCGGGGGCGTGTATCGGGCGGGCTGCTGGGGGTCGGACGGTCCTCCGAAGGTCATGGTCAAAGCTTATGGGGCACAAGCTTGCGCGCCGGGCTCTGGGGGCTTCCTCCACCCGACCGGCCGCAGGCACCCGGTAGCGTAGAACCATGCGGTTCGCTCACCTGCGCCGTCCAGACTCCTCCCGTGCGGTTCTCGCCGTGGTGGAGGGCTCGGACGCCATCCTCGTCTCCGATCTCCTGTCCGACGCGCCTGCCACCCTGCAGCAGCTGATCGAGCGAGGGGACGCCGGACTCGACGAGCTCCGCGCCGCCCTCCGCGACGGCACGGCCCCGCGCCACCCGCTGACCGACTGGGGTTTCGCCTCCGCGGTCATCGCGCCGCCGGCGGTGCTCGCCGTCGGGCTCAACTATGCCGCCCACTCCAGCGAGCTCGGCCTCAAGACCGACGCCGCGCCGACCGTGTTCACCCTGTGGCCCAACTCGCTCACCGGTCACGATCAGACCACCTCCTGGCCGCGGAGCCTCAGCGAGGCCGTCGACTACGAGGCCGAGCTGGGCGTGCTCATCTGCACCCCCGCGAAGGACGTCCCGGAGGCGGACGCCCTCGCGCACGTCTGGGGTTACACCGTGGTCAACGACATCACCGCCCGGAACATCCAGTTCTCCGAGGCGCAGTGGTCCCGTTGCAAGTCGTTCGACGGCTTCACCCCCACCGGCCCGTTCGCGGTGACCGCCGACGAGATCGCCGACCCGCAGGACCTCCACATCTGGACCGTCGTCGACGGGCACACCGTGCAGGACGCCAGCACCGACCAGATGGTGCGTTCGGTGGCGGAGCTCATCGCGCACCTCTCCCAGTCGCTCACGCTGCTGCCCGGCACCCTGATCTCGACGGGCAGCCCGGGTGGCGCCGGCTACTCCCGCGACCCGCAGATCTTCCTCCGCGACCGCTCGACCGTCACGGTCGGCATCGACGGGATCGGCGAGCTCACGACGCACTGCCGCATCCTCGACTGACTCGGACGCGACGAAGGGGACGGGAGCTCGAGCTCCCGTCCCCTTCCCGTATCGGGTCGACGCTCAGATCTGGATGAGGTCGTCCGGGGTGACGATCGGGATGGCCGCGGTGACCGCCTCCAGGCCCGACAGGCGGGCAGGAGAGAGCTGCTTGGTCACCTCGTCGCGGGACATGAGCCCGGCCTCGACCACCAGGTCGGCGACGTTGCGGTTGGTCAGCAGAGCCGTCTTGGCCAGAGCCGCGGCCGCCGCGTAGCCGATGAAGGGCGTGAGCGCCGTGATGACGCCGACCGACGCGCCGACCATCGCGCCCAGACGGTCGCGGTTGGCGGTGATGCCCTCGACGCAGTTCACGCGCAGCGTCCACATGGCCTGACGCATCCAGGTGATCGACTGGAAGATCGAGTGCGCGATGACGGGCTCGAAGGCGTTGAGCTGGAGCTGACCGCCCTCGACGGCCATGGTCACCGTCATGTCGGCGCCGACGACCGCGAAGGCCACCTGGTTCACGACCTCCGGAATCACCGGGTTGACCTTGCCGGGCATGATGCTGGAACCGGCCTGCCGTGCGGGCAGGTTGATCTCGCCGAGGCCCGCCTGCGGACCGGACGACAGCAGCCGCAGGTCGTTGCAGATCTTCGAGAGCTTGATGGCGTTGCGCTTGAGCGACGACGAGAACGACATGAAGGCGCCCGTGTCGCTCGTGGACTCGACGAGGTCGGTGGCCGTCTCGAGGTCGAGCCCCGTGATCTCGCGCAGGTGCTTCAGCACGGCCGGCGCGTAGTCGGGGTGGGTGGTGATGCCGGTGCCGATGGCGGTCGCGCCCATGTTGATCTCGAACATGAGCGAGGCATTCTCGGTGAGGCGGCTGTGATCCTCGCCCAGGGTCGTGGCGAAGCCATGGAACTCCTGGCCGAGCGTCATGGGCACCGCGTCCTGGAGCTGGGTCCGGCCGACCTTGAGGATGTCGTGGAACTCCCCCGCCTTGCCGAGGAACGCCACGCGCAGGGCGTCCAGTTCGTCGAGCAGCGAGCGCAGCGTCAGCGACAGGCCGATCTTGACCGCCGTCGGGTAGACGTCGTTGGTCGACTGGCTGCGGTTCGTGTGGTCGATCGGAGAGAGGAAGGCGTAGTCGCCCTTCTCGCGTCCGGCCATCTCGAGCGCGATGTTGGTGATGACCTCGTTCGCGTTCATGTTCGTCGAGGTGCCGGCACCACCCTGGATGACGCCGACCGTGAACTGATCGTGGAACTCGCCGTCGATGACGCGCTGCGCCGCGCGGTCGATGAGGTCGGCGCGCTCGGCGTCGAGGACCCCGATCTCCTTGTTGGCCCTCGCGCTGGCCTGCTTCACCATCGCGAGCGCGATCACCAGTTCGGGGTACACCGAGATGGGGCGCTTCGTGATCGGGAAGTTCGCGTCGGCGCGGGCGGTGTGGATCCCCCAGTACGCCTCGGCGGGAATCTCCATGCTCCCCAGCGAATCGGTCTCGGTACGGGTATTGGCGGGCGCGGCAGAAGCCATGTCACATCCTCGTGGGTCGTGGCGAACGGAAAGGTCGGGGGATGCGTCCAGTCTACGCCGGTCCCTGCGGGGGTTTTCTGGAGAACGCCTCCAGGCGCCCTTCCGGCGTCAGCGCCGCCATGCGGGCGACCCACTCCTCGGAGAAGTAGTCGCCGGTCGGCGCATCGACCACCGGGACGACGGTGTGCGTGATGGTCTCCGGCCGCACGTGCACGAGCTGGAACGCCTGGGCGGCGTCCATGCCGTTCACCTCAGACGCGGGGCGCGCGACGTTCATCGTGTAGCAGGTGGCGGACGCCACGCTCACCGGGACGCCGGCGAACAGCCCGTGCGAGGAGTAGTGCAGGTGACCGGCGAGGATGCCGCGGACGTCGGTGCCCCGGATGACGGCGGCCAGCTCGTCCTGATGCCGCAGCTCGAGGATGTCGAACAGCGGCAGATGGCTGGGCAGCGGCGGGTGGTGCATCGCCAGGAGCGTGCCGTGCGGCGCCGGCTCGGCGAGGACCTCGGCGAGCCACGCGAGCTGCGCCGGGTCGAGGTCGCCGTGATGCCACCCGGGAACGCTCGTGTCGAGGGCCACCAGACGCAGCCCGTCGAGATCCCACACCCCGGTGACCGGCTCTTCCGTGGGCTCGGCATCGAGGAGGACCTCGCGCAGCACCGGGCGCTCGTCATGGTTGCCCGCGACCCAGACCACGGGAGCGCCGAGTTCGGCGGCGACCGGCTCGATCGCCGCACGCAGCCGGCGGTACGCATCCGGCTCGCCGAGGTCTGCGAGGTCCCCGGTGATCACGATGGCGGCGGGAGCGGGATGCACGGCGCGGATCGCCTCGAGCGTCCGCGCGAACGTGCGCTCGACGTCGTACCGTCCCCCCAGAGCCGCACCTCCGGCGAGGAAGTGCGGATCGCTCACATGGATCAGGACGTGGGAGGCGGGGACGTACCGACCGAAGACCGGTGGTGTTCCCTTCGCTGCGGACATGTCCTCAGCCTACGGCCGGTCACCGACGCAGCCGGCGCACCGCGGACTCAGTGGCCGATGACGATCAGGAGGATGCCGGCGATGACTGCGGCGGCGCAGAGCACGAAGCAGCCGTAGGCGCCCACGAGCGCGAGGGTCTTCTGTCCTTCGGTGAGCGGACTCTTCTTCGCTGCCTTCGCCGCCTGCTTGGCGGCCCGCTTGAGCTCCTTCTCCGAGATCACCGTGATGGCGTCGGTGAACTCCGCGGGGCTCACGACGGGCGCCCGCCCGCTGCGCACGAGCAGACGCAGGCCCAGGGCGTAGAAGGTGACGATGGCGGCGGCGCCGATGAGCGCGGCGGCGAACACCTGCAGGAAGGCGATCCAGTCGATCGTGACGTTCATGCCGAGTCCCTGTTCTGCGACGCGTCGGACGACGAGGCGCTGCCGGTCTTCGCGGCCTTCGCGTCCGCCTTGGCCTTGGCCTTCTTCTTCGCCTTGTCCTTCGCCTCGGCCTTCGCCTTCTCCTTGGCCTCGGCACGGGCCTTCGCCTCCGCCTTCGCCTGGGCGATGCGCTGCTGGCGGCGCGTGGGCGGCGGCGTGTCCGGAACCTCGACGGCGAGGTGGGACTCGGCGACGTCGCTCATGGCGTTGGCCGGTGTGACGGCGTTGCGCCGAGAGCGCATGTACAGCCCGAGGATGATCGCCACCGCGAGGACGGCGTCGATGGCCACGCCCCACGGGCCGAGCCAGACGACGAGCAGTGCCGCCAGGGCGCCGACGCCGCCGGCCGCTGGCAGGGTCAGCAGCCAGCCGACGCCGATGCGACCTGCCGTCCGCCAGCGGACCGTGGACCCGCGGCGACCGAGGCCCGATCCGATGACCGATCCCGAGGCCACCTGCGTGGTGGAGAGCGCGAATCCGAGGGCGCTGGAGGCGAGGATCGTCGCGGCCGTCGAGCTCTCCGCCGCGAAGCCCTGAGCCGGCTTGACGTCGGTCAGGCCCTTGCCCAGCGTGCGGATGATGCGCCAGCCGCCGAGGTACGTGCCGAGGGCGATCGTGAACGCACAGGCGATGATGACCCAGAGCTCGGGCTCGTGGTGCGCACCGGACTGCCAGCCGACGGTGATCATGGCGAGCGTGATGACGCCCATCGTCTTCTGCGCGTCATTCGTGCCGTGTGCGAGGGCGACGAGGGAGGACGTGAAGATCTGACCCCAGCGGAATCCGTCCCGTCCGTCCGGCTTGCCGTCGTAGCGACGAGTGACCGAGTAGGCGATCTTCGTCGCGACGTACGCGATGATGCCGGCTGTGATGGGGGCGATGAGGGCGGGGAGGACGATCTTCGACAGCACGGCGCCGAAGTCGATGCCGCCGAGACCGGCGCCGACGAGCGTCGCGCCGATCAGTCCGCCGAAGAGCGCGTGGGACGAGCTCGACGGCAGGCCGAGCAGCCACGTCAGCATGTTCCAGGTGATGGCGCCGATGAGCCCGGCGAAGATCAACGAGAGGAACAGCTCCGCTCCCGCGGCGATGATCGCATCCTCCTGGATGATGCCGCCGGAGATGGTCTTGGACACCTCGGTCGACAGGAAGGCGCCGACGAGGTTGAGGAGAGCGGCCAGGAGGACCGCTGTCTTGGGCTTGAGCGCTCCGGTCGCGATGGGCGTGGCCATCGCGTTCGCGGTGTCGTGAAACCCGTTCGTGAAATCGAAGAAGAGTGCCAGCGCGATGACGAGCACGACGATGAGGGCTGCGGTTTCCACCGTTCGCTTTCGGTCTTGAGGAAGAGGGAGATGTCGACGGGATCGACGTGACGAACGAAGAGTTCACCGTGGGTTTGACTTCCGTTTACCGGCCCCGGTAAATCCTGCCACCGTCCCCCGTGCCGGTCAACTCGACCTGGGATAGCGTGGGACGGTGACTGACGCCCCGATCGCCGCCCGCCGTTCCACCCTCCGCACGCACCACGGCGACACGGTCGACGACCCGTACGAGTGGCTGCGCGCCAAGGACTCCCCCGAGGTCATCGCGCACCTGGAGGCGGAGAACGCGCACACGGAGGCCGAGACCGCGCACCTCGCCGCGCTCCGCGAGACGCTGTTCCAGGAGATCAAGGGACGGGTTCAGGAGACCGACCTCTCGGTGCCGACACGGCGTGGAGACTGGTGGTACTACAGCCGCACCGAGGAAGGCGCGCAGTACGGCATCCACTGTCGCGCCGCCGCCGCCGAGGGCGATTGGACGCCGCCGCGTCTCGAGCCGGGGGTGCCCGTCCCCGGTGAGGTGGTGCTGCTGGACGGCAACGTCGAGGCGGAGGGGCACGAGTTCTTCTCCCTCGGCGCGTTCGACACCTCCGACGACGCGACGAAGCTGCTGTGGTCGACGGACTTCGAGGGCGACGAGCTCTATACGGTCCGCGTCCGCGATCTGGAGACGGGCCTCACCCTGGACGATGAGATCCCGAACACCGGAGGCGCGTTCTTCACCCCGGACGGCACCGGGGTCCTCTACACGACCCGCGACGATGCGTGGCGCCCCGACACCCTGTGGCTGCACCGGCTCGGGACCCCGGTGGCGGACGACATCACGCTCTTCCACGAGCCCGACGAGAAGTTCTGGCTCGGCGCCGGGATCACGCGGAGCCGGCGCTACCTCGTGATCGGTGTGGGCTCCAGCATCACGAGCGAGGAGTACCTCGTCGACCTCGCCGGCGACATCACCGCGGAGCCGCGCACGGTGTGGCCGCGGCGCGAAGGCGTGGAGTACTCGCTCGAGCACGCGGTGGTGGACGGTGAGGACCGGCTCCTCATCCTGCACAACGACGACGCCCTGGACTTCGAACTCGTCTCCGTAGCGGCGGACGACCCGCAGGGCGAGCGCCGCGTCGTCGTCGCCCATCAGCCAGGACGGCGACTGCTCGGAGTGGACGCCTTCCGCGACTTCGCCACGGTGGAGTATCGCAGCGAAGGACTCGAGCGCGTGGGCCTCCTGGACTACGCGACCGACACGGTGGAGGAGCTGCGGTTCGACGAGCCCCTCTACTCCGCGGGGGTCAGCGGCAACCCGGAGTGGCACTCCCCCTTCCTGCGACTCGGGTACACGTCGTTCGTCACGCCGGGCACGGTGTACGAGCTCGACCTCGCGACGCGGGAACTCGTGTTGCGCAAGCAGGTGACGGTGCTCGGCGGCTACGACCCCGCCGACTACGGACAGCGTCGGGAGTGGGCCCCCGCGGAGGACGGCACCCGCGTGCCGATCTCCCTCGTGTGGAAGCGCTCCTTCGGCGAGCCCGGTGCGACCACGCGTCCCGTCCACCTCTACGGCTACGGCTCGTACGAGCACTCCATCGACCCGGGCTTCTCGGTCGCACGGCTCTCGGAGCTGGACCGCGGAGTCGTGTTCGCCGTGGCGCATGTGCGCGGAGGCGGCGAGATGGGTCGGCAGTGGTACGAAGAGGGCAAGCTCCTGCACAAGCGGAACACCTTCACGGACTTCGTCGCCTGCGCCCGGCACCTCGTCGACGAGGGGACGACCACCCCGGCCCAGCTCGTCGCGGAGGGCGGCAGTGCCGGGGGTCTGCTGATGGGCGCGGTCGCCAACCTCGCCCCGGAGCTCTTCGCCGGCGTCCTCGCGGGTGTGCCGTTCGTCGACGCGCTGACGACGATCCTCGACCCGTCGCTCCCCCTCACCGTGATCGAGTGGGACGAATGGGGCGACCCGCTGCACGACCCCGAGGTCTACGCGTACATGAAGTCGTACACGCCGTACGAGAACGTGCGCGACGGCGTGGAGTATCCGCGGATCCTCGCGGTGACCTCGCTGAACGACACCCGGGTGCTCTACGTCGAGCCGGCGAAGTGGGTCGCCCGGCTGCGGGAGGCCGGCGCGAAGGACGTGCTGCTGAAGTGCGAGATGGTCGCGGGGCACGGGGGCGTGAGCGGACGGTACAACTCCTGGCGCGAGCGGGCGTTCGAGATCGCCTGGCTCCTCGACACCCTCCACCTCGCCTGACCCGCGACATCAGGCGCTCGCGCGACATCAGGCGCCTGCGCGCTGACCTGGCCTGAACTCGCGCGCGCGCCTGTGCTCACGGGGCGCGACGCCGGCACAGGCATCGGCGCGGAGTCAGGCACGCGCGGGGCGTCAGGCGCCCATGCCTGTCCTGGCCTGAGCTCGCGTGGAGGCCTGTATCGACGACCGAGCACTGCTCCTGCACAGGCGGAGAGTTCCGGGAAGCGCCTCCCCATCCGCGGTGGCGTGGTGAAGCGCGGCAGCGGGAGCCCGCAGGGTGGAGGGGTGACACGCACACGGGTGGAGAGCTGGGTCCGGGAGCAGGGAGGATCCGCGCATTCGTCGCGCGTGCGCGAGGCGGGCTTCACCGAGTACCAGATGCGTCGGGCGGTGCGGGAAGGGACGCTCGAGCGCGTGCGCCGGTCGTGGCTGCTCGTCCCTGAGGTCGATCCACGGCGCAGGGCCGCAGCATCCGTGGGCGGGAGGGTCACCTGCGTGAGCGCGGCGGCCCTCGCCGGATGGTGGGATGTCGGGGCCGCGGAGGTGCACGTCGCCCTCCCCCGCACCGCCTCTCGATTCGATCGCGTCGGCGTCCAGGTGCACTGCGCACAGGGGCCCGTTCCGGTGCATCCGCGGGCGGCGGTCGATCCTGTCCTAGGCGTCCTGTTCCAGGTCGCGCGATGCCGGCCGTTGATCGAGGCCCGCGCGATCTGGGAGTCCGCCGTCCGCCACGGGGCCGTGGAACTGGACACCCTCGCACGCGTCCGGTGGCGGTGCGATGCCGCGAACCGCCTCGCTCGAACCGTCCGCGGCCGGTCGGACTCCGGTCCCGAGACGGTCTTCGTAGAACGGATGCGCGCGGTCGGCATTGACGTGCGACAGCAGGTGTGGGTCGACGGCCATCCGCTCGACGGTGTGATCGGCGAACGGCTCGCCATCCAGATCGACGGCTTCCGCCACCACAGCGCCGCGGGCGACCGGCGACGCGACCTCGCTGCCGACGCAAGGCTCGCACTCCGCGGCTACACCGTCCTCCGCTTCGACTATCACCAGGTCATGGTCGATGACCGTCATGTCGAGGACACCGTCCTGGCCGCGCTCGCGCAGGGGCTCCATCGCGCAGACCATCGAGCGACGGGTCGCGGATAGCGGACCGAACACAAGCACAGGCCCTCACGGGAGTTCAGGCGAGGAAGACAGCAAGACGCCTGAAGCGGCGCGAGAGCCTGACACGGCGTGAGGCCGTGAGAACAGGCGGCCACGCGGACACAGGCTCTCACGCAAGTTCAGGCGAGGAAGACAGCAAGAGGCCTGAAGCGGCGCGAGAGCCTGAAGCCGGGCGGAGGTCAGCCGAAGAGGGCGGCGGCCTCGTCGTAGCGGTAGCGCGGCACCGTGTTCAGCTCGCCGAGAGCATCGGCGAACGGGACGCGGACGATGTCGGTGCCCTGCATCGCGACCATCTGCCCCCAGGCGCCGTCAACGATGGCGTCTGCGGCGTGCAGGCCGAGGCGGGTCGCGAGGACGCGGTCGAACGCCGACGGCGAGCCGCCGCGCTGGATGTGGCCGAGGATCGTGGCGCGGGTCTCGATGCCCGTGATCCGCTCGATCTCGGGGGCGAGCAGGTCGCCGATGCCGCCCAGCCGCGGTCGGTTGAACGCGTCCAGGCCCTTGTCGCTGTAGGCCTCGTCCATGCCGGCGAGCTTGAAGCCCTCGGAGACGACGACGAGCGGTGCACGACCGCGATCGTGGGCGCTCGTGACGAGAGCGGTGATCTCGTCCAGCGACATCGGCACCTCGGGGATGCAGATGACGTGGGCCCCGGCGGCCATCCCGGCATGCAGCGCGATCCAGCCGACGTGACGACCCATGACCTCGGCGACCATGCAGCGCTGGTGGGAGTCACCCGTGGTGCGGAGCCGGTCCATGGCGTCCGTGGCGATGTTCACGGCGGTGTCGAAGCCGAAGGAGTAATCCGTGGCCCGGAGGTCGTTGTCGATCGTCTTCGGAACGCCGAGCACCTTGATGCCGTCCTTGGCGAGACGGTCCGCCGCCGCGAGGGTGCCTTCGCCGCCGATCGCGACGATGCCGTCGATCTTGTGGCCGTAGAGCGTCTTCGCGATGTTCTCCGCACCGCCGCGCTCCCCCTCGTACGGGTTGGTGCGGCTGGTGCCGAGGATCGTGCCACCCACCTTGGACAGGCCCTTCACCTCGTGCCGGGTCAGGGGCATGAAGTCGCCCTCGACGACGCCGCGCCATCCGTCGCGGATGCCGACGAACTCGAGGTCGTAGGTCGTGGTGCCCTTGAGCACGATGCCGCGGATGACCGCGTTGAGTCCGGGGCAGTCGCCGCCGCTCGTCAGGATGCCGATTTTCATGCTGCTGCCTTCGGAGGTCGAGGGATGGGGGTGAGGCGACAGTGCCTGCGATCGACACTAGCGCGCCGCCCCCTCGCGTGGCCATTCGAGCGCGTCGAAAACCCGCGATCTTGACGGCCGCAGCGACCGATGCCGACGAAGTTCGCGCCGCGACAGGAACTTCCGCCTGCAGCAGCGTTAAGAACTCTTGTTCTTGACGCTCGCTCAGCGGCCGCCGAGAGCCTCGCGCAGAAGATGCATCAGCGCGGCCAGCTGCACCGACTCGCTGGCGGTCTCCTCCGTCGCCTCGCCGTCCAGCGCGCGGGCCGCGAGCCCCTGCTTCTGGTCGATGAGCTCCGCGATCTTCGTGTCGATCGTGTGGGCGGCGATGATCCGCCACGCCGTGACGGGCTCGTCCTGTCCGATGCGGTGCACGCGGTCGATGGCCTGCGTCTGCTCGGCCGCGGTCCACGACAGCTCCGCGAGCACGACGTTCGACGCCGCCTGCAGGTTGAGGCCGACGCCGGCCGCCGTGAGCGAGCACACCGCGATGCCGACCTCGGGGTCGCCGTTGAAGTCGTCGATGGCCTGCTGCCGTGCTGTGTTCGTCTGGTCACCGCGGATGGACACCGCGCGGATGCCGGCCGAAGCGAAGTGCGCCTCCGCCTGGTCCATGACGTCGATGTGCTTCGCGAAGAACACGACCTTGCCGACCGAACGCTGCAGCTGCGCGGCGTAGTCCGCCGCCAGAAGCGCCTTCGCCTGACCGATGCGGCGCACCATGGTGAAGACGTTGTCTCCCCCGGTGCCGGCCGCCTTCGACTCCTCGAGCTCGTTCTGCGCGACGAGACGGACAATGTCGTCGTCGATCTCGCCCGGGGCGAGGCCGCGGTCGCCGCGTGCCTCGATGATGCGACGGTAACGGGCGGCCAGCCGCTCCCCCAGCTCGCGCTCGGCCTGGCGGATGCTGCGGCCGAACTCGTCGTCGAGCTGCACGGGCAGATCGGCGATCAGCTTGTCGGGCAGATCGGCGGCGACGTCCTTCTTCTTCCGTCGCACGATGCCCATCGAGATCACCGCGTCGCGGGCCTCCGGGTAGAAGGCCTTGTCGGCAGGCGTCAGTCCCGTCGCGTCGAGCTTCTCCATGAGCTCCGGTCCGGGCTTCTCGCCGTTCGTCCAGCCGAGGAAACGCCAGATGGCGTCGAAGTCCTCGACGTCGTTGATGAGCGGGGTACCGGTGAGCGCGAGCATGAGCGGATCGTGCCCCGGCGTGCGCTCGCGCACTTGCGCGGCGAGCGAGAGCACGTTCTGCGAGCGCTGCGACGAGAGGTTCTTGATGAAGTGCGCCTCATCGACGACCATGCCGCGCAGGCCAATCGACGCCAGCCACGACATGTGACGGTCGAGGATCTCGTAGTTCACGATGAACACGTCGGCGAAGGCGTCGATGTCATCGCCGTCGCCCTGGATGACCGTGGCACGACGCTGCGGCGTCCACCGCTCGACCTCGCGCGCCCAGTTCATCTTCACGACGTTGGGCACGACGACCAGCAGCGGATAGGCGCCGGCGACGGAGGCCGCGAGCACCGACTGCGCCGTCTTGCCGAGGCCCGGCTCGTCGGCGAGCAGGAAGCTGCGGTGCCCGGCGCGGACGGCCTCGAGGAAGCGCGACTGGTGCACCATGATCTCGCGGCCCTTGGGCGAGAGGTGATCGAACTCGGGGGCCGGGGGAAGCTCCATCGACGCCGCGGCACCGCCCGCACCCGTCTCGAATGCCTTGTACAGCGGCCCCATGAGCTCCCAGCCGTCGAGACGGCGGCGCGGCGTGCTGGCCGGACGCGGCGTCAGGTCGGGCGCCAGGAAAGGGTTGGCGAGCTGGCGGGCCTCGACCGACGGCGGGGTGACCTGACGCTCCGCGATGGCCGCCGGCACCACCGACACCTGTACGGGCGCGGGGTCGGCGATGATGAGCTCCTCGGGGGGAAGCTCGGCACCGGACTCGAGCAGCCAGTCGCGACGCATCCGCTTGGCGACCGGCGAGGTGGCCTGGTCGGCCTCGAGCAGCTGGATGAGCGAGGTGTCCCGAGCGGCCGTCTTCGCGAGGATCGTCGCGACGCCGTCGAGCCGCTTGAGCAGCTCGGCGCGGGCCGCATCGGTGATCTCGGTGTCGGCCTTGACCCTGGCGCGCTCCTCGCGCACCAGGAACGCGATCACCTGGAACTTCGTGCGGTTCGTGGGGCCCAGCTTGCCGCGCTGGGACTTCGCCTCGATCTCGCGCACCTTGCGCGCGAGGATCGGGATGAGGGGTGCCTCGTCATCGCGACGGGACGTCTTCTTGCGCCGCGGGGCGGCGGTTGCCGTGGTCGGCATGCTCCTCCTGAGCCTGAAGGGCTCCGGCTCCCTCAGGGAGCCGTGAGCCGTTCTCGTCGTCCGCGTGTGGCGTGAGCCAGGACCGTGCGGACTGTGGATCGGTGTTCCCGCCGGAGCACGCGATACGTGCGGGACCGGTGGGAGCCTGATGCCATTCTATGCCATCCCGGCCCCCGGCCGCGGAAGCAGGGTGCCGCCGTGTTACACGGGTTCGTCGAGGATGGCCGCGGCCTGCGCGACGTCGGCGGCCATCTGCGTCATCAGCTTCTCGATGCCCTCGAACGCGACCATGCCGCGCAGCCGCTCGACGAACTCGACCGTCACGTCATGACCGTAGAGGTCGAGACCGGTCTCCCCCAGCACATGGGCCTCGACCTGACGCACGAGCACGTCGTCGAAGGTGGGGTTCGTTCCCACCGAGATCGCCGACGGATGCCGGATCCCCGTGTCGTGGTCGACGAGCCATCCGGCGTAGACGCCGTCGGCGGGCACGAACGCGTCGACGATCGTGGAGAGGTTCGCGGTCGGGAAGCCGAGCTCGCGTCCGCGCTTCAGACCGTGGACCACGACGCCGCGCACGTCGGGATACCGTCCGAGCGCGCGAGTGGCCTCGGCGACATCCCCCGCCATCAACAGCTCGCGGATCCAGCTCGACGAGACCCGTCGGCTGGAACCCGGAAGGTAGACGTCGTCCACGACCTCGACCGTGAAGCCGTAGCGGGGGCCGAGTGCGCGCAGCAGCTCGGGCGTTCCTGCACCCCGGTGCCCGAAGCGGAAGTCGGCACCGACGAGCACGGTGGACACGTGCAGCGCGCCGACGAGGATGTCGACGACGAAGTCCTCGGCGCTGCGGGCGGCGAGCGTCTCGTCGAACGTGAGCACGAGCGTCGCGTCGAGGCCGAGCTCGCTGAGGAGTTCCAGCTTGCGGTCGACGGTCACGACGTTCTCGGGGCACCGGTCCGGACGGATCACGGCGAGCGGGTTGCGGTCGAACGTCACCGCGACGGCACGGCTCCCCGAGGCTGCGGCGGCCTCCTCCAGACGGCGGATGACTGCCCGGTGCCCCTCGTGCACGCCGTCGAACTTCCCGATGGCGACGGCGCTGGGGCCGTAGCCGTCCGGGACCTCGTCCGGATTCCGGAACACGATCACGCGGCGACCTCGACCGGACGCGTGGCCTCGACGGGCCGGTGCGTGCGGAGCCACCAGATCCCGAAGACCGGGAGGACGAGAGGGATGAAGAGGTAACCGCGCCCGAACAGCGACCACACGGTCTCGTGCTGGAAGAGCTCGGGGAGGACGAGGCTGAGGACGCCGACGACCAGGACGCCGGTGAGCTCGAACACGATCGCGACCCACGCGACGGTGTACCAGCCCCGACGCCGCGCGAAGACGAGTGCGAGCGTCGCCAGGACGTACACGACCGCGGCGAGCGCAGACAGCGTGTAGGCCAGCGGGGCCTCGTCGAATCGACGGACGATCTGCACGAAGCTGCGCCCGGTGGCCGCCAGCGCCATCACGGCGTAGACGATCACCAGGACACGACCGATACCGGTCATCCGGGTGGAGGGGGCGGTGGAGCTCATAGCGCATTCCATCCTAGAGCCGGGTGAGCCGCCCGGCGTCCGCTCCCGGCCCGCGCTCAGGCGACCTGGATCGTCCAGATGACCTGCATGCGCCACAGCATGATCGCGATAGCGAGGGCGGCCACGCCGAGAACGACAGTGCTCCACCGGCTGCGCTCCATGAGGGCCCAGAGCACCGCACCGATCGGGAGCAGAGCCGCCGAGACGAGATACACCCAGAACTCCAGCAGGTCCCCGGTCGGCGGATTCCCCGCGAGGGGCGCGACGATGGCGACCACGACCTGCACGAGCAGCAGCAGCTCGACGAGCGCGAGTGCGCCCACCGAGAAGTCGCTGGGGCGCCGACCGGCGAACCCGGCACCGAGGCAGAAGAGCCCGGCGGCGACGGCGACGACGATCTCCACGATCGTGAACCACAGGATCATCGGGAGACCTCCGGCATGTTCATGGCACTCTTCACATCGGCGCCGCGCTTCTCGACGATCCCCACCAGCGCGCCGTCGTCCTCGATGGCCGCGGCGAGCGGACCGTCCAGGCGCACCGCCTGCCCCGCCAGACGCTTGCCGTGGCGCAGATCGCGGGCCTCGTCCGCCGTGACGGGGAGGACGGGGAGGACGCGAGCGGCGGCCTGGCCGGGGGTGAGCACGGGAGCGGTGTCGAGCGCGTCGATCGACACCGCGTCGCGCACGTCGAACGGGCCGACGCGGGTGCGGCGGAGCGCCGTCAGGTGGCCGCCGACGCCGAGGGCAGCGCCCAGGTCGCGGGCGAGCGAGCGGATGTAGGTGCCGGACGAGCAGTCCACCACGACATCGAGGTCGAGGGCGTGGTCGTCGCGGCGACGGGCGAGGACATCGAACCGGGAGACGACGACCTCCCGCGGCTCGAGGACGACCTCCTCCCCCGCACGGACCCGGTCGTACGCGCGACGACCGTCGACCTTGATCGCCGACACCGCGCTCGGGACCTGGGAGATCGCGCCCGTCAGCGCGGCCACCCCGGCATCGATCGCCGCGTCCTCGACCGCGACGAGAGCGGCGGGGTCCGCAGTGTGGAGGATCTCGCCCTCCGCGTCATCCGTGGAGGTGACGGCACCGAGCCGGATGGTCGCCTCGTAGGTCTTGTCGGCGCCCACGATGTACGTGAGGAGGCGGGTCGCACCCTCGATGCCGATGACGAGCAGCCCCGTGGCCATCGGGTCGAGAGTCCCGGCGTGGCCGACCTTGCGGGTCCCGAAGGCCCGTCGGGTGCGGGCGACCACGTCGTGACTGGTCAGCCCGCCGGGCTTGTCGACGAGGAGGATACCGGGGGTCGCCATCCCTCCAGCCTACCGAGGCCGAGAGCGGCGACCGCTCGCCTAGGCTGGAGGGATGGCCGCGCCCGCACCGTCCCCTGCGACGTTGACGCCCCTGCTCGGCTGGTACGCCGAGGCGGCGCGCGACCTCCCGTGGCGCCGGCCGGACTTCCATGCGACGTTCGGCGCCTGGGGCGTCCTGGTGAGTGAGTTCATGCTGCAGCAGACGCCCGTGACCCGGGTGATCCCGCATCTCGACGCGTGGCTGACACGGTGGCCCACGCCCCGCGCGATGGCGACAGCGTCCACGGCGGACGTCGTGCACCAGTGGGCGAACCTCGGCTATCCGCGGCGGGCCCTGTGGCTGCACCGGGCCGCCATCGAGGTGGTCGAACGGCACGGAGGCGTCGTGCCGCGCGACGTCGACGCCCTCCTCGCCCTCTCCGGCATCGGCGACTACACCGCCCGTGCCGTGGCCGTCTTCGCGTACGGCGACCGACATCCCGTCGTCGACACCAATACACGGCGCGTCCTGGCACGAGCCGTCGATGGACGGGCACAACCGGGGCCACCATCCCGCCGCGACCTCGCTCTCATGTCCTCCCTGCTTCCCGAGGGGGTGACTGAGGCGAGCGTCCTCAACGCCGCGGCGATGGAACTCGGCGCGACGATCTGCACGTCGCGCGCGCCCCGGTGCGAGCGCTGCCCGCTGGCTGACACCTGCGCGTGGCTCGCAGCCGGCCGACCCGATACCGGAGACGAGCGACGGCGACAGGCCACGTTCGAGGGGTCGGACCGGCAGGCCCGCGGCGCCGTGCTCCGGCTCCTGCGCGACGCGGCCCCCGAGCCGGTTCCCCTCGCGGCGGTCCTCCCGGCATGGCCCGACCTGCGTCAGCGGGATCGGGCGATCGATTCCCTGATCGCAGACGGACTCGCGGAAGCGGACGGGGAGGGCCTCTCGCTGCCGCGGTGAGCGCTGCTCAGAGGTACTGCTCGGTCCGGTGCGCCAACACGGTCAGCTCGACACGATTGCGCACGTGCAGCTTCGCGAACACGCGTCCGAGATGCACCTCGACCGTCCGGATCGACACCGACAGGCGCTCCGCGATCGCGCGGTTCCCCGTGCCTTCG
Organism: Microbacterium sp. C-MGS6; assembly: GCF_058140415.1. Lineage (NCBI taxonomy): Bacteria > Bacillati > Actinomycetota > Actinomycetes > Micrococcales > Microbacteriaceae > Microbacterium > Microbacterium sp. C-MGS6. The sequence continues at coordinate 1,495,479 of NZ_CM176934.1, read as the reverse complement.
ACGGCGAGCATCGCGACCTCCAGCTCCCGCGACGTCAGCCGCTGCGCCCAGGCGCTCCGGCACACGGGGAGATGCGCGCCGCCCGTGACGTGCGGGTCGGTCTCCAGCCGCTGCAGACGCCGGCGGACGGCACGCCCCCACGCGCTCGCCCCGGCGGCCTCGAACAGTATCTCGGCCTGCGCAAGGTGACTGCGGGCCGCGATCGGATCCCCGTGCAGCCCGGACCTGACCCCGAGCAGCGTCTCGACGCGGCCGCGGGCGAAGGGCGACCGAAGCCGTCGTGCCGCCTCTCGCAGGGTCTCCTGCTCCGTGCGCCAGGCACCGTCGCCGGACGGCGCGACGGCGTGACGCAGGGCGTCGGCGAACTCCGTCTCCGGTGGGCGCACCGCCGGTGACGCCCGTCCGGCCTCGGGGACGAGCACGACCTCCTCCACCCCCGGCACCGCGAAGCGCGCCTGCGGCTCCCCGCGATCCCGCCACAGCCCGATCGCACCGGCGGCCGCCTCGAAGGAGCCGTTCAGGAACGCCTCGACAGCGCGGTCCACCAGTACGTCCATGTTTGCGGCCGGAGGGAGCACGGCGGTGAGAGCCCTGGCGATCGGGCTGAAAGCGCCGAGGACCGCGAGATCGAGCCGCCGAGCCAGCACCACGCCGAGTCCCGCGAACGGGATCGCGACGGGGAGCTCGACCGCTGCCTGCCGCAGCAGCAGCCTGGCGCGACCGATGTCTCCCCGCCAGACCAGAAGCAGCACCTCGGTGACGGCCCGGTAGGCCCGGCCCAGTGGGCTGTGCTCGAAACCGGGGATCATCGGATCGCGCTCCCCCACCCCGGAGAGATCCGCGGTCTGCAGCAGCCGCAGGCCCTCGTCGATGTCGCCGCCGCACGCGGCATGCAGAGCCCCCGACACGGCGCCCAGCAGCCCGCCGGTTCCTGGCACGTCACCCGTGACGACCTCCCCGGCGAGAAGGCCGCACAGCGACTCGACCGCGTCCCGCAGGACGCCGTCTCCGCCGACGCGCGAGGCCCCGTCACGGACATCGGCGAGCCAGCGGCGCCCCGCCCTGCGGTCGCCGCGCTCCGCGCACAGGATCGCCAGGAGCGCCGCGGACCGCGCCCAGGAGTCGCCGTCCGCCGTACGCAGCGGAGCGAGCCGCTGCGGATCGACGGCCGGCACCGCTCCGTACCGGAACGTGCGGGCGACGAGGAACGGTCCGAGCGCTCGCCCCCGACGGTGCTCGGCGGCACCGCAGACGAGGCTTCCCAACCATTCCTCGGCATCCGCCGCATGACCGCATGCGAGCGCCGCGCACCCGGCGAGCATTCGCGCTTCCTCGCCGATGTCGCCGGCCGCGTGCTTCGCGGCCTCGGCGGCGAGCAGCAGCACGCGTTCCGTGCGTCCCTCTGCGGCCGCGGCGCGGGCACCCGCCGTCAACGCCGCCGCGGACAGACGATCGCGGGCGGCGCCTCCACGGGCGCGATGCCAGGCCGCAGCCACCCGATCTCGCCGCCGGACGGCGACCGCGGCGAGGCGCGCGTGCGTATGCGCGACCTCAGCCGCCGACGCGGTCGCGTGCACTCGCGTCTCCATCCGAGGGTCGGCGAACCGGACGCGTCCCGCGTGGATCACCAGGTGCGGCGCGGCGCCGCTCGCCCGCACCTCCTCCACGCCGCGCCCGTCCACCGCGAGGACCGGATAGAGGTCATCCTCGAACGCCAACGCCACGGTGAGCAGCAGCAGCCGGTCCGGGGTCGACAGCATGCCGAGAGGGACGGCATCGGCGGCGGACGGCAGCGGCCACGGCAGCCGGCCGAGACCTCGCCGCTGCTCCGGTGTGAGGCGGGCCGCCACCGCCATGACGGCAGCCTGATCCTCCGGAAGCGCGGCGACGAGCCGCGCGGCTACGTGCGGGGCACACGCGAGCTCTCGAGCCCGAAGCTCGTCCAGCAGCGCCTCGACGTCGCCGGGCGCGACGGACGACCCCGCAGGCGCGTTCCGAGACTCGATGTCGATCCCCCCAGATCCACCGGTTGTCCCGCCGCGGACCTGAGGGTATCAGACGGGATCAGTCCTCGTCGTCGTCCGCACGGTAGGGGTCGGCCTCACCGGCGTGGGTCGCGGAAGAGGCCAGCTTGGCGACCTCCGCGTCCCGCTCCTGCGCCTCACGGAGCAGGGCGGTGATGTGATCCGCGTTCTCCGGGAGGGCGTCCGGGATGAACTCGAGCGTGGGGACGAGTCGCGTGCTGAGCTGTCGACCGACCTCGCTGCGCAGCATTCCGGTCGCGGACGTGAGCGCGGCACCGCTGGCGAGGCGCTCCTCTTCCGTACCGAGCACCGTGTAGAACACGGAAGCGTGCTGCAGGTCGCCGCTCACGCGGACGTCGGTGATGGTCACGAAGCCGAGACGCGGGTCGCGCAGCCCCTTCTCCAAGCGCTCGGCGAGGATCACGCGGATGCGATCCGCGAGTCGGGCCTGTCGTTCACCAGCCATTGTTCCTTCTCCCACCTCTGTGCATCGCGGTTCCCAGCGAACCGCGGAGGCGGCTGCCCCCTCCCCCGTCATGGGAGGAGGAGGCAGCCGCCGGAGCCGTGCGGATCAGCCGCGCGGCTTCTCCACCATCTCGGTCGTCTCGATCTCGTCGCCGATCTGGATGTCGTTGTACTTGCCGAGGCCGATACCGGCCTCGTAGTCCGTCCGCACCTCGGTGACGTCGTCCTTGAACCGGCGCAGCGACTCGATGGCGAGGCCATCGGCGATGACGACGCCGTCTCGGATGACACGGGCCTTCGCGTTGCGCGTGATCGTCCCGGACCGCACGATGACACCGGCGATGTTGCCGAACTTCGAGGAGCGGAACACCTCGCGGATCTCGGCGACACCCGACTGGACCTCTTCGTACTCCGGCTTGAGCATGCCCTTGAGCGAGCTCTCGATCTCGTCGATCGCGTTGTAGATGACGGAGTAGAAGCGGATGTCCACGCCCTCACGCTGAGCACGCTCGCGCGCCTTCGTGTCGGGGCGGACGTTGAAGCCCACGATGATCGCGTTGTCGATCGTCGCCAGGTTCACGTCGGACTCGGTGATCGCACCGACACCGCGGTGGATGATGCGCAGCTGCACCGAATCGTCGACCTCGATCTTGAGGAGGGACTCCTCCAGCGCCTCGACGGCACCGGAGACGTCACCCTTGATGATGAGGTTGAGCGACTCGACCTTGCCCTCTTCGAGAGCACGGGTGAAGTCCTCGAGCGAGATGCGCTTGCGGGCCTTGGCCAGCTGGGCGTTGCGCTCGACGGCTTCGCGCTTCTCCGCGATCTGACGCGCCATGCGGTCTTCCTCGGTGACGATGAAGACGTCGCCGGCGCGCGGCACGGAGTTCAGACCCTGCACCTGGACCGGTCGGGACGGCGCAGCCGCCTCGACGACCTCGCCGTTCTCGTCGATCATCGCGCGGACGCGGCCGTAGGCGGTGCCCGCCACGATCGCATCGCCGACCCGGAGGGTTCCGGACTGGATCAGCACCGTCGCGACCGAACCGCGGCCCTTGTCGAGCTTCGCCTCGATGGCGACACCGCGAGCAGCCTTGTTCGGGTTGGCGGTCAGGTCGAGACCGGCGTCCGCCGTGAGCAGCACCGCGTCCAGGAGCTCCTGGATGCCGGTGTTGGCACGGGCCGACACGTCGACGAACATGACGTCGCCGCCGTACTCCTCGGCCACCAGACCGTATTCGGTGAGCTGCTGACGCACCTTGGCCGGGTTGGCCTCCGGCTTGTCGACCTTGTTCACCGCGACCACGATCGGCACGTTCGCCGCCTGGGCGTGGTTCAGCGCCTCGACCGTCTGCGGCATGATGCCGTCGTCGGCCGCGACCACGAGGATCGCGAGGTCGGTGACCTGCGCACCACGGGCACGCATGGCGGTGAACGCCTCGTGACCCGGGGTGTCGATGAACGTGATCGCCCGCTCGATGCCGTCGTGCTCGGTCCAGACCTGGTAAGCACCGATGTGCTGGGTGATGCCGCCGGCCTCACCCTCGATGACGTTGGTCTGACGGATCGCGTCGAGGAGGCGCGTCTTACCGTGGTCGACGTGACCCATGACGGTGACGACCGGGGGACGGATCTCGAGGTCGTCCTCGCTCTCCTCCTCCAGCTCCTTCTCGAGGTCGAGACCGAAGCCCTCGAGGAGCTCCTTGTCCTCGTCCTCGGGCGAGACCATCTGGACCTTGTAGCCCAGCTCCTCACCGAGGACCTCGAACGTGGCCTCATCCAGCGACTCGGTGGCCGTGGCCATCTCGCCGAGGTTGAAGAGGATCGTGACGAGGGTGCCCGGCTGCACCGTGTAGCCGGTCAGGGCCTCGATCTTGTCGGCGAAGTCCGCGATGGACGCACCGCGACGCATGCGGATGATCTCCCCGTTGCCGCGGGTGACGTTGACGCCACCGACGACCGGGGCGCTCCGCATCTCGAACTCTTGCCGCTTCGCCCGCCGCGACTTGCGCTGCTTGCTCTTGCCGCCGCCCTTACCGAAGGCACCGGCGGTACCACCACCGGGACCACGGCCACGGCCACCGCCGCCACCCGGACGACCGGCGAAACCGCCACCGGGACGGGGACCCGCACCGGGACCGCCACCGCCGCCGGGGCGACCGGGACCGCCCGTACGCTGCTGGAACGGAGCACCGGGACGACCACCCTGGCCGCCGCGGGGAGCGCCGGGACGCGGCGAGCCGGGACGCGGGGCACCCGGGCGCGGAGCACCGGGGCGCGGCGCCTGCGGACGCGGGATGTTGCCGGGGGTCGGCCGCTGGCCCATCCCCTGCGCCGAGGCGAAGGGGTTGTTGCCGGGACGAGGGCCGGCGGGACGCTGGCCCATGCCCTGAGCGGACGAGAACGGGTTGTTGCCGGGACGGGGCGCGCCGGGCTTCGGCGCGTTGCCGTCACCGGAGGACGGCGCGGCCGGGGCCGGAGCCGCGGACTTCGCGGGCGCCGACGGTGCCGGAGCCTTCTCCGCCTCGGGGGCGGGCGCCGGTGCCGGGGCGGCCGGAGCCGCAGGACCCGGCTTGGGTCCGGGCTTCGGGCCAGGGGTGGGCGCCGAGGACTTCGGTGCCGGCTTCGCGGCGGGCTTCGCCGCAGCGGGCTCGGACCCGGCCTTGAGGGACGGGTCGGCCTCGATCGCGGCGCGCAGCTTGCGCGCCACCGGGGGCTCGACCGTCGAGGACGGGCTCTTCACGAACTCGCCGAGTTCCTTGAGCTTCGCAAGTGCGACCTTGCTGTCGACGCCGAGTTCGGCGGCGATCTCATGTACGCGTGGTTTACCAGCCACAATTCTCCTGTCTGGGTCGGTCTGCCCAGACAGGGCAGACCACTAGTCGCGGACGGGTCTCATTTCGAGCCGTTCACTTTGTTTCCATAGCTGTTCAGCCTTTGTTTCTTGGTGGGTGCTGTTCGAAGGTCCGTGTGTCCAGCTGAGTGGTCACACGCAGTGCTCTTCCGAAAGCTCGACGCCGCAGAGCGGCTTCCATGCACTCGGGTGTCGGATGCACCCACGCGCCGCGCCCCGGCAGGACAGCACGCTCATCGGGGATGAGGGTGTCGTTCTGGGCAACCACCCTGAGCAGAGTGGAGCGGGGAGCACGCGTGCGGCAACCGACGCACGTTCGTACGGGTTCCATCTTACACCTGCGTTCCGTCCGTCCTCGCCGCCACCGGGCGTGGCGTCGAGGACGGACCGGGATCAGTCGAGGACGCTGTCCGGCTGGATGTCGATCTTCGCACCCGTGAGCTTGGCGGCCAGACGCGCGTTCTGACCCTCCTTGCCGATCGCGAGCGACAGCTGGTAGTCGGGCACGAGGGCGCGGACGGCCTTGGTGCTCGCGTCGAGGACGAACGAGCTCGTGACCTTGGCGGGCGACAGCGCGTGCGCCACGAACGTCGGCAGGTCGGCGTCGTAGTCGACGATGTCGATCTTCTCCCCCGCCAGCTCCTCCGTGACGGCTCGCACACGGCGCCCCATCTCACCGATGCACGCCCCCTTGGCGTTGATCGCCGGGTCGTTGGCCTTCACCGCGATCTTGGTGCGGTGGCCCGCCTCACGCGCGAGCGCGACGATCTCGACGAGTCCGGCGGCGATCTCCGGCACCTCGAGGGCGAAGAGCTTGCGGACGAGGCCGGGGTGCGTGCGCGACACGGTGATCTGCGGACCCTTGAGCCCCTTGGCGACGCTGGTGACGTAGACGCGCAGACGGGACCCGTGCGTGTACTCCTCGCCGGGCACCTGCTCCTCGGGCGGGAGGATCGCCTCGACGGAGCCGAGGTCGACGTGGATCATGCGCGGGTTGGGCCCCTGCTGGATCACGCCGGCGACGATGTCGCCCTCCTTGCCCTTGAACTCGCCGAGGACGGCGTCGTCGGCGATGTCCCGGAGGCGCTGGCTGATGACCTGCTTGGCGGCGAACGCGGCGATGCGCCCGAAGTCGTCGGGCGTCGCCTCCTCTTCGCCGATGATCGCACCCTCGTCGTCGCGGACGACCTGGAGGACGGCGACGTGGCCGGTCTTGCGGTCGAGGTGCACGCGGACGCCCTCCGGCGCGGCGCCCTCGGGCGAGACGTGCTTGGAGTACGCGGTCAGGATCGCCTGCTCGATGATCGCGACGAGCTCGTCGAACGGGATCGCCTTCTCCTTCTCGATCCCTCGCAGCAGACTCAGTTCGATGTCCATGACGGCCTCCCTATTCAGCTCTCGTCGCGCCCGAATGCACGCGCGACATCCGTACCACGATACCGTGTGCCGCGCCCCCGGGCCATCCGCGCCCGGGCACAGGCATTCGCGCGGCAGCAGGCGCCCACCGCGGGAACAGCCTGACTCCGCGTGGGAGCCTGTTGCGTCGTGGGATGCGTCGCGGGGTCAGACCTTCGGCGCGGACGGGAGCGCGTTGAGAGCCCCGATCAGGCGGAAGAGATTGCCCACCTGACGCTGATTCAGGTGCAGGGCGAGGCGCGGGAGGTCGAGCCGGTCGTCGTCGGCGACCTCCGGGGACCGCGGAGCCGTGCGCTCGATGCGCCCGGTGGACAGCAGCCCTGCGAAGCCGGCGTTGAGCTCCTCGATCTCGGCGTCTGTCGGCTCGGCCTTGAGGCGCAGCACCAGGGTGTCGCCGACCCACCGCAGCGAATCGTAGTTGCGCCAGAACCCCGTGATCTCGGCGCGAGCCTCCTCCACGGAATCGGTGACGACGACCCGATCGAAGTCACCGGGGGAGATCACCCCCATCGGCGCGAGGTGCTCGTCGACGAAGCGCCGCATGCCCTGCCAGAACGATCCGCCCTTCTCGTCGAGCAGCACGATCGGCGTGGGCTCGGCCTTGCCCGTCTGCTGGAGGGTGAGCAGCTCGAACATCTCATCCAGCGTGCCGAATCCGCCGGGGAGGCAGATGAAGCCGCTCGACTCCTTGATGAGCATGAGCTTGCGGGTGAAGAAGTACTTCATCGCGACGACCTGATCGCTTCCCGCGACCAGGCTGTTCGCCTTCTCCTCGAAGGGGAGACGGATGGAGACACCGAGCGACAGCGCGGGCCCGGCTCCTTCGGCCGCGGCCTGCATGATCCCCGGCCCGGCGCCCGTGACCACCATCCAGCCGTCGCTCGCGAGGGCCGCGGCGACATCACGCGCCTGCAGGTACAGCGGGTCGTCGTGGAGGGTGCGGGCGGACCCGAACACCGTCACCTTCGGCACCCCGCGGAAGGGCGCGAACAGGCGGAACGCGTCCCGCATCTCGGCCAGGGCGGCGGAAGCGATCTTGAGGTCGAGGCGGTCGGTGCCGTCCTCCCCCAGCAGCAGCGCGGTGCGGAGCATCCGCATCACGAGGCGACGGTCCGTGGCCACACCCGCCTCGTCCAGCACACGGTTGATCTCGTCGCTCAGGGCTGCCGGCAGCGGTTCCTCGGTCATGCCCCCAGCGTCCCACGCGGCATCCGGTCGGCGGGACGCAACGCCGAGGGACCGTACCCCGGGGCTCCGGAGCACGGAGAAGGAGCGGTGTCAACACCCGTGCCCGCCGCCGGGGAAGGCGTCACCATGGCGACATGACAGAGATCACCGGTCCCGAAGCCCTCGCCCGCGTCGCCGAACTCGTGGAGGACATCGACTTCACCATGCTCACGACCACCGATCCGGACGGGAACCTCGTCAGCCGCCCCATGTCGACCAGGCAGATGGACGATGCCGGCGCCATCTGGTTCTTCACGGCGGAGGACACCGAGAAGGTCGAGGAGGCCCGTCGTCATCACGACGTGGGGCTGGCCTACTGCGACGCCAAGGGGATGCGCTACGTGTCGGTCGCCGGCACCGCGGAGATCGTCCACGACCGCGCGAAGATGGAGGAGCTCTACTCCCCCTCCCTCGACATCTGGTTCGAGGACGGCCTGGGGACCCCGGGCATCGCGCTGCTCAAGGTCACTCCGGTCGTCGCCGAGTTCTGGGAGCCCGCGAAGGGCAAGGTCGCGATGGCCGCCGGGGCGCTCAAGGCGCTGGTGACCCGAGACACCCCGGACGACGACATCATGAACCACGGCCGCATCACCTGCTGAGCGGCCCGCTCCGAGCGCCGGCTCAGCGCGCGGCGGAGACCCGCTCCACCGCTTCGGCGACCGAGACGGCCTCACGCTCGCCCGTCCGACGGTCCCAGAACTCCACCTGCCCGTCGGCGGCTCCGCGGCCGACGATGACGATCTTCGGGACGCCGACGAGCTCGGCATCGCCGAACTTGACCCCGGGCGACACCTTCGGGCGGTCGTCGTAGAGCACGTCGAGGCCGGCCGCCTCCAGCTGCGCGGACAGGCCCTCCGCGACGTCGAAGGCGACCTGGTCACGGCCGGCGGCGACGACCTGCACGTCGAACGGCGCGACCGAGGCCGGCCAGATGAGGCCCTTGTCGTCGTTGTTGAGCTCGGCGATGATCGCCAGGATCCGCGTCACGCCGATGCCATACGACCCCATGGTGACCGTGACGAGCTTGCCGTTCTCGTTGAGGACCTTCAGGCCGAGCGCCTCCGCGTACTTCCGCCCGAGCTGGAAGACGTGACCGATCTCCATGCCGCGGGCGAGCTCGACCGGACCGGAGCCGTCGGGCGCCGGGTCGCCGGCGCGCACGTTCGCGATCTCCACGATGCCGTCCGCCTCGAAGTCGCGCCCGGCGACGACCGAGTGCGCGTGCTTCTGGTCGATGTTCGCGCCGGTGACCCAGCTCGTGCCCTCGCTCACGCGGGGGTCGACGAGGTAGCGGATGCCCGTGGCGGACTCCTCGCCGAGCACCGCACCCGTAGGCGACCAGGGACCGATGTACCCCTTCACTAGGAGCGGGTTGTTCTCGAAGTCGTCCGCGGTCGCGGTCTCCACCTCGGCAGGGGCGAAGGCCACCTCGGCACGCTTCTCGTCCACCTCGCGGTCGCCGGGGATGCCGACGATCACGAGCTCACGGGTGCCGTCGAGGTGCTTCAGGGCGAGCACGACGTTCTTGAGCGTGTCGGCGGCGGTGTACTCGCCGTCGAGCTCTCGGTTGCAGTGCGCGACGAGAGTCTCGATGGTGGGCGTGTCGGGCGAATCGAAGATCACCGGAGCGCCATCGGCGTCGAACGGGACCGGAGCGGGCACGGGCGTGCTGAAGGCCTCGACGTTGGCCGCGTACCCCCCGGCGCTGCGGACGAAGGTGTCCTCCCCGACGGGCGTCGGGTGCAGGAACTCCTCGCTCCGCGAACCGCCCATCGCGCCGGCGTCGGCCTGCACGATCGCGTACTCGAGGCCCAGCCGCTGGAAGATGCGCTCGTAGGCGTCCCGCTGCGCCTGGTAGCTCACGTCCAGCCCCTCGTCCGAGGCGTCGAAGGAGTAGGCGTCCTTCATCGTGAACTCGCGCCCGCGGAGGAGACCGGCGCGCGGCCGGGCCTCGTCGCGGTACTTGTCCTGGATCTGGAAGATCGTCAGCGGCAGATCCTTGTACGACGAGTACAGGTCCTTCACCAGCAGCGTGAAGGCCTCCTCGTGCGTCGGCGCCAGGAGGTAATCGCCGCCCTTGCGGTCCTGGAGGCGGAACAGCAGGTCGCCGTACTCGTCCCAGCGCCCGGTCGCCTCGTACGCCTCGCGCGGCATCAGTGCGGGGAAGTGCACCTCCTGGGCACCGGCGGCGGCCATCTCCTCGCGGATGACGGTCTCGATCTTCGCCTTGACGCGCAGCCCGAGCGGCAGCCACGCGAAGATGCCTGCTGCCTGCGGTCGGATGTACCCGGCGCGGATCAGCAGCTTGTGACTGGCGACCTCGGCACCGGCAGGATCTTCGCGGAGCGTACGGAGGAAGAAGTTCGAAAGACGAGTGACCACGGCTCAAGTGTAGTGAGCCGCGGTCACCCGCCTCGTCGCTCAGTTGAGGGCCGGCAGCCCCTGTGGCACGACGCCGCCGCGGTAGAGGCTCTCGGCGAGCTCCTGCAGCGCGGTCAGCGCGACCCGCTGCGGCAGCGGACCGTAGGAGATGCGGGCCACGCCGAGCTTCTCGTACTCGGATGCGGCGAGCGCCCCGGGGATCCCGATCACGCTGACCTTGCGCTCCCCGATGCCCTCGACCAGCTGTCGCGTGACGTTCGCATCGAGGATGCCGGGGACGAACACCGCGGTGGCACCGGCGTCGAGGAAGGCGCGGCCGCGCTGGATGGCATCCGCGATGCTCTGCTCCACGGGCCGCGACCCGGCACGCACGAACGCATCGGTGCGGGCGTTCAGGGCGAAGGGCACGCCCTCGGCCTCCGCAGCCTTCACGATGGACTCGACGACGGCGACCGATTCGTCGAGCGGCTTGAGGCGGTCCTCGACGTTCGCGCCGACGACGCCGGCCGCGATCGCGAGGCGGGTGGTCTCCCCGGCGTCCCCGTATCCGTCGTCCAGGTCGGCGGTGACGGGAACGGACACGGCCGCGGCGATCCGTCCGACCATGTCGATCATGACGTCGCGCGGGGTGCCCCCGTCGTCGTAGCCGAACGACGCCGCGATGCCGTGACCGGCGGTCGCGATCGCCGTGGTCTCCGGCAGTGCGGCGACGGCACGCGCGGAGACGACGTCCCACACGTTCACCACGCGGAGGATCTCCGGGGCGTCATAGAGTCCGACGAGGGTCTGGGCCTTGGCAGCAGTGGTCATGTCCCCACGCTAGCGGCCGGTGCGGGCACGCGGGCCGGATGCCCGGGTTCCCTGCGGCGGTCGACCTAGGCTGGCAGCATGCCCCAGCGCCGCTCGCATGTCGCCCCCTCCGCCGCCCAGACCGAGCTCGCCGCGGCGCTCTCGGCCCTTCGGGAGGATCTGGACGCGTCGACGGAGTTCCCCGCCGACGTACTCGCGGAGGCGGAAGCCGCCACGGCGACTCTCCCCGACCTCGACCTCACGGATGTGCCGTTCGCGACCCTCGATCCGGCCGGTGCCCGCGACCTCGACCAGGCGTTCCACCTGGAACGGGACGGCGACGGCTATCGGGTGCGTTACGCGATCGCGGACGTGCCGGGTTTCGTCACCCCCGGTGGTGCCGTGGACGCGGAGGCCCGCCGGCGCGGACAGACCCTGTACGCCGCGGACGGCTCGATCCCGCTGCACCCACCCGTGCTGAGCGAGGACCGTGCCTCCCTGCTCCCCGACGTCGACCGCTCCGCCCTGGTGTGGACGTTCCACCTGGATGCGGCCGGATCCGTGATCGACTTCCGGTTGGAGCGCGCCCTCATCCGTTCCCGGGCCCAGCTCGACTACGCCTCCACCCAGGAGGCGCTCGACCGGGGCGACGGCGGTCACGCGGCCCTGCTGCCGGAGATCGGCTCCCTCCGTCTGGAGCAGGAGCGCCGCCGCGGTGGCGCCAGCCTGAACATGCCGGACGAGGAGGTCGTGCGCACCGACGACGGCTCCTATGCGATCGAGCGCCGCAGCCCGCTGCCCGTCGAGGAGTGGAACGCGCAGCTGTCGCTCATGACGGGGATGGCGGCCGCCGCGCTCATGATCGACGCGGGCGTCGGCATCCTCCGCACGATGCCGGAACCCGACGAGGCGGCCTTCACTGCCTTCCGGCACCAGACGGAGGCACTCGGGCGCCCGTGGACCGACGGCACCTACGGCGAGTACCTCCGGGGCCTCGACCGCTCCGACCCGATGACGCTCCCGGTGCTGGAGGCCGCCGCCTCGCTGTTCCGCGGCGCGGGGTACCTGGTGTTCGACGGCGAACCACCCGCCGACGCCGTGCAGGCCGCGATCGGAGCACCGTACGCGCACGCGACCGCACCCCTGCGCCGACTGGTCGACCGCTGGGTGCTCGCCATCTGCCTCGCCGTGTCGACCGGGCAGCCGGTGCCGGGATGGGTCCGCTCCTCCCTCGGAGAGCTCCCCGCGCTCATGCAGGAATCGGGTCGGCGGGCGTCGCAGTTGGACGCGGACACCGTGAACCGCGTCGAGGCCGCGCTGCTCACTCCGCTTGTCGGACAGACCATCGAGGCCACGGTGATCGAGCTCCGGGGCGAGCGGGCCGCCGTCCAGATCGCGGACCCTGCAGTGACCACGACCGCGCCGGTGGCCCCCGACACCAAGCCCGGCGATGTGGTGCAGGTGCGCGTCGTGCGCGTGGACATCGGGACGGGTGAGATCGAGCTCGCCCTCTGAGCCCGCCGCCGGGGATCAGGCGAAGACGTCGAATCAGGCGCTCCCGGGCAGGACTGCCTGTACCGCAGCGGCCGCCTGCGTCCGCGCCGGATACCCTGTCGAGATGGATCAGGCAGAGCGCATCGAGCGCTTCCTCGTGGCGCGGTATCCGCGTGCAGGGATCGCGATCGTCGCCGGGAGCACGGCCCGTGGGGAGCGCACGCCCACCAGTGACATCGACCTCCTCCTCATCGACGACGACCTCTTCGCCGACGTGTCACAGGTGAGCGAGGCCGCCACCCACGCGTTCGAGGACGAGATCTTCGAGGTGTTCGCGTACACGGTGGAAGGGTTCCGGGAGTGGGCGGACCGCGGCGTGGCCCAGCACCGCCCCGTCATCGCGCACATGCTCGTGGAAGGAGCCGCGATCCGGTCGACGCCCGCGCTCGCGGAACTGCGGACGCGGTGGTCCGCTGTGCTCGCTCTCGGCTCTGTGCTGAGTGAGACGGAGTCGCGGATCCGGCGGTACGTGATCACCGATCTCCTCGACGACCTCCAGGACGCGACGGACCCTCTCGAGCAGCGCGTCGTCGCCGGCCTGCTGTTCGAGCGCATGGCCGAGCTGATGCTGCTGGCCAGCGGGCAGTGGATCGGATCCGGGAAGTGGCTCCCCCGACGTCTGCGCGCGTGGAGCCCCGAGCGCGCGGACCAGCTCAGCACTCCGCTGCTCGCTGGAGACTTCCCCGGCTTCGCGGCGCGGGTCGATGAGGAACTGACGATGGCGGGTGGTCGAGTGCAGGCGGGGTTCGTGCGCTGACCTCACTCGTTCACAGGCAATCGCGCGACAGCAGGCGACACCGGCGGCTGGCGCCTGTCCTCGCGCGAAGGCCTGAGGCGGGCGAGGGCTCAGGAGGCGGGGGTCGCAGTCGTCGTCATCACGAGCAGCTGAGGGTCGGACAGGTCCAGGGCCACCGTGATGGCGGCGAATTCCGCGAGGGAACGGACGTGGGTGCCGCCACAGAGGATGACGGCCTCGCCCTCCGGGAGCTCGCAGTGCCAGCGCCGCCGGTCCACGATCGTCGGTCCGTCCACCTCGATGCGGCTCGCGGCAGCCGAGGCGACCCACGCGGTGAGCTGCGTATTGATGCGGTGCTCGCGGTCAGACAACGTCGCCGCGAACGTCTCGGTGTCGAATCCCGCGCGGCGCAGGCTCTTGCCCAGGCGGTACTCGTCGACGGCGCCGTCCTCGTGGATGCGGCTGGACTGGTTCGCCCGTCCCTCGAAGTCCGGGTTTCCCAGCGCATCCTCCCCCGGGTCCTTGCGCCAAAGGTCCGAGACGGCGATATCGAGAGCGAGGGAGGCGAGATGGCACGCGGTGTGACCGCGGCTGAGGCCGGCACGGTGCGCCTCGTCGACCGAGAGGGCCACGCGCGTCCCCTCCGCGAGCCAGGCGGGCGCGGCACCATCGAGCCGCTGGCCCACCAGCCAGGTCCACCCCTCGGTCCCACGCTTGACGGGGATCGCACTCCCCACCGCGAACGCGCCGTCATCCGAGACCGCCGCCATGAGCGCCTCGGTCACGTGGACGGCTCCGTCCTCGCCGGAGATCTCGCCGGTATCGCCGGGCTGATCGGGCCAGGTGTGATCGACGGGGTGGAACGGCGTGGCGTCGACGACGACCACGGCTCCGTCGGCATCGTCCGCCACGCGGGTCACGACGGCGTCTCCGCGGAGGCTGCCGTCCGGGAAGGTGACGATCGTGGGCGTGGTCATGGGGCTCCTCGGAGAGACGACGGAACGATGGTGCCGATCAGGCACGGGGTGTCAGTGGGACGGTGGGATCGTGAAGCTGGCGAGCCGGTCGCCGTCGACGACGAAGATCCCATCGGACTCGCCGTTGAAGACGCGACTGCTCCACCCGAAGCGGATGCGCGTCATGTCGCCGTCCGTGGTGGCGGAGAGCACGGTCATCCGTGCCCCGGCGCCGATCGCGTCGCTGTCCGCCCAGCCGCGCACGCCGTCGGCACCGGCTTTCACGGTGCCCCAGTCGCTCACGAAGCCGTCCGCGGTGAACGCGGCGACGAAGGCCTCGGTGTCTCCGGCATTGATCGCGTCGATCATCGTCTGGACCGGCGCGGGCAACAGGAAGTCGGACACAGGCGCTCCTCGAGTCAGGCCGTGACGACCTGGGCGGTGCCGAGCGGAGCGTCCGGGCCCATCTCGGCGGCGATGCGGTTCGCCTCCTCGATGAGGGTGGCGACGATGTCAGCCTCCGGGACGGTCTTGATGACCTCGCCCTTGACGAAGATCTGGCCCTTGCCGTTGCCGGACGCGACGCCGAGGTCGGCCTCGCGTGCCTCACCCGGGCCGTTCACGACGCAGCCCATGACGGCGACGCGCAGCGGCACCGTCATCTCCTTGAGCCCCTCGGTGACGTCTTCCGCGAGCGTGTAGACGTCGACCTGAGCCCGACCGCACGAGGGGCACGAGACGATCTCGAGCTTGCGCTCCCGGAGGTTGAGGGACTGGAGGATCTGGTGACCGACCTTGACCTCCTCGGCCGGCGGCGCGGACAGCGAGACGCGGATGGTGTCGCCGATGCCCTCCCCCAGCAGGATGCCGAAGGCGGTCGCGCTCTTGATCGTGCCCTGGAAGGCCGGTCCCGCCTCGGTCACGCCGAGGTGCAGCGGCCAGTCGCCCCGCTCGGCGAGCTGACGGTAGGCCTTGACCATGACGACGGGGTCGTTGTGCTTCACCGAGATCTTGAAGTCGTGGAAGTCGTGCTCCTCGAACAGCGACGCCTCCCAGACAGCGCTCTCGACGAGGGCCTCCGGAGTGGCCTTGCCGTACTTCTCGAGCAGGCGACGGTCGAGGGAGCCCGCGTTGACGCCGATACGGAGCGAGACACCCGCGTCCTTCGCTGCCTTGGCGATCTCGCCGACCTGGTCGTCGAACTTGCGGATGTTGCCCGGGTTGACCCGCACGGCGGCGCAGCCGGCGTCGATCGCCTGGAAGACGTACTTCGGCTGGAAGTGGATGTCCGCGATGACCGGGATCTGGCTCTTCTTCGCGATGATGTGCAGCACGTCGGCGTCGTCCTGCGAGGGCACGGCGACCCGGACGATCTCACAGCCGGAGGCGGTGAGCTCCGCGATCTGCTGCAGAGTGCCGTTGATGTCGGTGGTCTTCGTCGTCGTCATCGACTGCACGCTGACGGGCGCATCGCCGCCGACGAGCACCTTGCCCACCTTGATCTGACGGGACTTGCGACGCGGGGCGAGGACTTCGGGGACCTTCGGCATCCCAAGATTCACTGCTGGCACGATCCCAGCCTACGCCGCCAGGATGCGGAAGGGCTGGATGCGGCGGGTGTGGTAGTTTCGCCCCATGATCGCGCACATCACCTGGTGGCCCGCCTCCTAGGCGGTGTGTTCGCGTTCCCTCGAATCCAGACCGCCTCCGGGGCGGTCTTTTCGTTGCGCCGAGCCGGAGCCCTCGCACAGGAGACATCGATGACCCTCTCTCGCCTCGACGAGCTCAGCGCCGATCCCACCGCGTCCTTCGTGCTGATCGCCCGTGACGGCGCGGACACCGTGGAGCTGCTCACCGGCGCCGTGACCGATGTCGAGCTGCTCTCCGACATCCCTCTGACGTCCGAGGGAGAGCCCCGGGAGGTCTTCGCCCTCGTCCCCTACCGGCAGGTCCGAGAGCGCGGATTCGTCGCGCAGGACGACGGGGCGCCGCTGCGCTGCATCGTCGTGGACGAGCACCTCCATCTGCCGACCGCGGCTGTGCTCGATGCGCTTCCCACCGCGCCGATCCCACTGCGCGACGAGGGCTTCGACATCGCCGACGAGGAGTACGCCGCCATCGTCGAGACCGTGATCGCCGACGAGATCGGCCGCGGCGAGGGGGCGAACTTCGTCATCCGTCGCGACTTCACGGCGACCGTCGAGGCGGACGAACGGCAGGCGGCCCTCACCTGGTTCCGGGCTCTGCTCGCCCATGAGCGCGGGGCCTACTGGACGTTCGCGGTGTTCACCCCCCGCCACATCGCGGTGGGGGCGAGCCCGGAGGCACACGTCGTGGCCCGCGGTGGCGTCGTCACCATGAACCCCATCTCGGGGACCTTCCGGCATCCGGCGGGCGGCGCGACGAAGGAGACGCTGACCGACTTCCTGGCCTCGACCAAGGAGACCGAGGAGCTGTTCATGGTCGTGGACGAGGAGCTCAAGATGATGAGCGCCGTCTGTGCCGATGGCGGACGCATCACGGGCCCGCATCTGAAGGAGATGTCGCGGCTGACGCACACGGAGTACATGCTGCGCGGCCGGAGCGCTCTGGACCCCCGGGACATCCTCCGCGAGACGATGTTCGCCCCCACCGTCACCGGCTCCCCCATGCAGAACGCCTGCGCCGTGATCCGGCGGCACGAGCGCAAGCCGCGGGGCTACTACTCCGGCGTCGCCGCGCTCTTCACCCCCAACGCCGACGGCGGCCACGACCTCGACGCGCCGATCCTCATCCGCACGGTGTATCTGCAGGACGGCGAGCTGAGCGTTCCCGTCGGCGCCACCCTCGTCCGCCACTCCGACCCGCACGGCGAGGTCTCCGAGACCCACGGCAAGGCAGCGGGTGTGCTCGGCGCCATCGGCGCGATCGACCGGGACCGTGTGGCGGAAGCCCGCAGCGACGCCGACGCCCCCGGTGAGCCCCGGCGTCTCGCCGACGACCCGGACGTCGCCGCGCTCCTCTCCTCGCGCAACGCCCGCCTCGCCGAGTTCTGGCTGAACCCGCAGGGTGAGGACTTCACGGGGCCGTTCTCCGGCCGCTCCGCCCTCGTGGTCGACGCCGAGGACCGCTTCACGACGATGCTCGCGCATCAGCTGCGGCACCTCGGGCTCGACGTGACCATCGCGTCCTGGGACGACGTGGACGACGAGGCGGTCGAGACGGCCGATCTCGTCGTCGCCGGCCCCGGCCCCGGCGACCCCCGAGACGACGCGAGCCCGCGCATCGCCCGGATGCGCGAGGTCGTGGCGGCCCGCCTGCAGGCGCATGCCCCGCTGCTCGCGGTCTGCCTGAGCCACCAGATCCTGGCGGACCGGATGGGGATCGCGCTGACGCCCCTCGACGCTCCGCATCAGGGGCTGCAGAAGGCCGTGCCGATCTTCGGCGAGGACGCGTCGATCGGGTTCTACAACACGTTCACAGCGCGGGTGGACCCGGGTACGCTGACCGTCGGCGCGGCCGAGGTGTCGGCGGATCCGGCGACCGGCGACGTCTACGCCCTCCGGGGCGACGGGTTCGCATCGGTGCAGGGCCACCTCGAGTCGATCCTGTCCCGCGACGGCATCCGCACGCTGGAGCGTCTGGTCGCGCACGCCCTGCGCTGAGTGCGTCCCGGTCGCTCAGCCCAGCAGCTTGACCGGGTTGAAGAGGTCGGCCACCAACAGCAGAGCTCCCATCGCGATCAGCAGCGTCGCGACGACGACGGTCAGCGGGACGAGTTTCGTGGCGTCGACCGGAGCCGGCGGCGGCCGCCGGAAGAGCTTCGCCCACGCCCGCTTGATCCCTTCCCAGAGCGCGACGACGATGTGTCCGCCGTCGAGGGGCAGCAGCGGGATGAGGTTGAACACGAAGAGCGCGACGTTGAGCGACCCGAGGAGGCCGAGCAGCACGGCGAAGCGGTTGAGAACCGGCGCGTCCGTCGCGGCCACCTCGCCCGCCAGACGCCCGACACCGACGACGCTCAGCGGCCCGTTCGGATCGCGTTCCCCACCCGTCACCAACGACACGCCCACGTCCCACAGCCGCACGGGCAGCGTGACGATGAGCGAGCCGACCCGGGCGACCGTGTCCGCCGCCATCTGCGGTCCGGCGGTGAGCGGCTGCTGCACGTAGCCCATCTGCGCGATCATGCCCGCGTAGCCGACCTCCTTCACGACGGGTTCGCCGTCGTCGTCGAGCACCGGCTGCCCGCTCGCATCCGTGATGGTGCGCTCCGCGGCGATCGGCGTGAGGGTGAGCGTCTGCTCCGTGCCGTCCCGGCGCACGACGAGATCGAGGGGCTGTCCCGGCGAGGCCTGCACGATCGCCGTCGCCTCGGCGAAGGTCGCCACCGGTGTCCCGTCGATCGAGACGAGGACGTCGCCGGGCTGCACGTCGGCCGCCGCCGCCGGAGACTCCGGATCGTCGGCACCGCATTCGGTCGCCGACGATGAGGCAGGGACCACGCATTCGTTCACCGCCGCGACCGTCGTGGTGCCCTGCTGCACGCCGATTCCGCTGACGAGGACAGTGAAGATGACCACGGCCAGCACGAGGTTCATGAGCGGTCCGCCGAGCATGACGATCACGCGCTTCCAGACCGGCAGCTTGTAGAAGACCCGATCCTCCGCGCCTTCGGCGATCGTCTCGTCGTTGGCCGAGCGCGCATCCTGGATGAGCGTGCGGAACGCGCCGGACGCGGGTCCGCTGTCCTTCGACGACGGATACATCCCCGACATCGAGATGAAGCCGCCGAGAGGCAGGAGCTTGAAGCCGTACTCCGTCTCGCCGATCCGCTTCGACCACAGGCGCGGCCCGAAGCCGATCATGTACTGGCCGACACGCACGCCGAAGAGCTTCGCAGGGACGAGGTGACCGACCTCGTGCAGACCGATCGAGAGCCCGAGGCCGATCAGCATGAACACGATGCCGCCCAGATAGAGCAGGAATTCCACGTGCCCACGCTACTGCCCACCGCCTAGGAATCCGCCCGGCTCGCACAGCATGGCTAGGCTGGCGGGATGACGTCCCGGCAGCTGCGCTTCCTCCGCGCCGCCGCCGTGTCCGCCATCGCCACGCTCCTCGCAGCCGTGTCGCACACGCTCGCCGGCGGCGCCGCTCCGCACCCCCTGCTCATCGCCGCCGTCGCGGTGCTCTTCGTCCCGCTCTCCGCCGCGGTGGCCGGCGGTCGGCCGTCACGCGCACGGGTCGCCGTGGCCGTGCTCCTGGCGCAGGCCGCGTTCCACCTGCTCTTCCAGCTTCTGGGTGCGCCCACAGCGGGGGGCGCGTCCGTCATCGGCACGCACGCGCATCACCTCGACCTGGGCGCGCTCGCACCGCTGTCCCCGGCTGCCGGCCCGGACACGCTGATGCTGTCGGCGCACCTCGCCTGCGCGGTGCTGACCACGCTGCTGCTGTGGCATGGCGAGAGCGTGTTGCGCGCGATCGCCCGCTGGTTCCAGGCCGCGCTCCGGCGCGCGGCGACTCCCACCTCCGCGCCTCCCGCACCGCCGCGTCCGCTGCGCTCCGCTCTCCGCTCTCCGCTCGATGCCGCGATGACCGCGGTGGTGTCGCGGCGCGGTCCGCCGGTGCCCGTCGGCGGCTGAGCCGCCCCGCCGACCCTGCCGTCCTCGAGAGACGGCCCCTTCGGGCCGCGCTGTTCCCGCGCGCCCCCACACGAGCATCTGGAGACCCCATGTCGAACCCCACCATCCGCCCCCGCCGTCCGCGCCGCGCCCTCCTCGGAGCCACCGGCATCATCGGCGGACTCGCCCTCGCCCTCGCCGTCCCGGCGATGGCCGGCGCCCACGTCACCGTCAGCCCGGACGAGCTCGCCGCCGGTGACCACGGCGTGCTGACCTTCTCCTTCTCGCACGGGTGCGGCACCTCGCCCACCACAGCCCTGCGCGTCACCATGCCGGAGGGCCTCGCCTCCGTCGCCCCGACGCTCGACGGCGACTGGAGCATCCAGGTGGAACGCGGCGACGACGGTCTCGTGAGCGCGGTCACCTACACCGCCCTCACGCCCGTGCCGACCGACCTCCGCGGCGCCGTGAGCATGTCGGTGGGACTGGATGAGGACACGCCCGAGACGCTCGCCTTCCCGGTGGTCCAGCAGTGCGTCGACGGGGCGACGGAGTGGACGCAGCTCGCCGAGAAGGGCGAGGACCCTCACGACCTCGACTCCCCCGCTCCCGTCGTGACGGTGACGGACAACGCCGAGGGCGGTCACGGCACGAGCACCGTACCGCAGCCCGCGACGGCCGATGCCGGCGACGACGCCCTGGGTATCGCGCTGGGCGCCGGCGGCCTCCTGGCCGGTGTCGCGGCTCTCGTGGTCGCCGTGCTCGCGTTCCGCCGCCGCGCCTGAGCCCCGGGTCCGCCGCGCCCGGCTCCGGCGCGCGGCGGACCGACCCGCCCGGGCCGACACCGCCGTCATGAGAACATGGAGACGACATGTCGATGGAACAACAGCCGACCCTGCCCCCCGTGCTCCGCCCCGCGAACCCGCCCCGGCGCGAGCTGTCCGAACTCGCCTCCCGATTCGCCCGCTCCGTGCGCGGCGACGTGGAGGGCGTCGCTCTCAGTGGCATCACCCTCGCCACGGCGGACCTGCGTCCCGGCGAGGCGTTCGTCGCGATCCGCGGCGTGAACCGCCACGGCGCGGACTTCGCCAAGACCGCTGCCGAGAAGGGGGCGGTCGCCGTGATCACGGACCAGGCGGGCGCCGACATCGCCGCGGACGCCGGCCTCCCGATCCTCATCGTCGACGACCCCCGCGGCGTGCTCGGCGCGCTGAGCGCCTGGGTGTACGGCACGGGAGCGGAGGACCCGCTTCCCCTCCTCTTCGCGACCACCGGGACGAACGGCAAGACGAGCGTCTCGCACCTCCTCGAGGGCATCCTCGAACAGATGGGCGTCGTCACCGGGCTCTCCTCCACGGCCGAACGACACATCGCGGGCGAGGTCATCGTCTCGCGGCTCACCACCCCTGAGGCGTCGGAGATGCACGCCCTGCTCGCGCTGATGCGGGAGCGCGAGGTCGAGGCCGTCGCGGTCGAGGTCAGCGCCCAGGCCCTCTCCCGGCACCGTGTCGACGGCATCCGATTCGACGTCGCGGGATTCACGAACCTCAGCCACGACCACCTCGACGACTACGCCGACATGGAGGAGTACTTCGAGGCGAAGCTGCCGCTCTTCCGGCCCGATCGCGCCGTCCGCGGCGTCGTGTGCCTCGACTCCGCCTCCGGGGCCCTGGTCGTGGAGCGCTCCGAGATCCCCGTCATCACCGTCGGGACGCCCTCCATCGCCGCCGACGCCGATCAGGCATCGCGAGCGGACTGGGTGGTCGTCATCGACGACGAGCGGACGACCGGAACGACGTTCACGATGACGGGACCGGCTGGCACGCTCACCACGACCGTCCCGGTGATCGGCCCCCACATGGCCGCGAACGCGGCGCTCGCGATCGTCATGCTGCTCGAGGGCGGCTATGCCTGGGAGCGGATCGTCGAGGCCCTGCAGCGCGACGGCGGCATCCACGCCTACCTGCCAGGGCGCACGCAGCTCGTCTCAGGCGCGCGGGGGCCGGCCGTCTTCGTCGACTTCGGCCACTCGCCCGACGCCTTCGAGAAGACCCTGGCCGCCGTGCGGCGGGTGACTCCCGGCAAGGTGCTCATGCTCTTCGGCGCCGACGGCGACCGGGACGCCAGCAAGCGCTTCGACATGGCCCGCACCGCGGTGGAGGGCAGCGACATCCTCGTCGTGACGGATCACCACCCACGATTCGAAGACCCGGCGTCGATCCGCGCGACGCTCGTCGAGGGCGCACGTCGCGCCCGTCCCGACGCCGAGATCCACGAGTACTCCCCGCCGGAGGCCGCGATCGTGGCCTCCGTCGGACTCGTCGGCGACGGCGACGCGATCCTCTGGGCCGGTCCCGGGCACCAGGACTACCGCGACATCCGAGGGGTGCGGACGCCGTACTCGGCCCGCGAGCTCTCCCGGCGTGCGTTGAAGGCCGCCGGCTGGCCGGTGCCGGAGCCGCGCTGGCCCGTGCCGTACCCGGACGAGGACTGAGCCCGCGCCGCGTCAGACGGCGGCGATGAGCTGGTCGGCCTTCCGCCGCGCCCAGTCCTCGGCCGCCGCGAGCGATTCCACGGTCAACGCGTCCGGAGCGTCGTGCGCGTCGACGACCCGCTGCACGGTGTCGACGATGCCGAGGAACGGCAGACGCCCTTCGTGGAACGCGTCCACGGCCTGCTCGTTGGCGGCGTTGTAGACGGCGGGGAAGGTGCCTCCGGCGCGCCCGACGGCCTTTGCGAGCGCCACCGCGGGGAAGGCGTCGTCGTCGAGCGGCTCGAAGGTCCAGGACGTCGCCGTGCTCCAGTCCAGCGGACGGCCCACGCCGCCCACGCGGTGCGGCCAGTCCAGGCCCAGCGAGATCGGCAGACGCATGTCCGGCGGCGAAGCCTGCGCGATGGTCGAGCCGTCGACGAACTCCACCATCGAGTGGATGATCGACTGCGGGTGCACGACGACGTCGATGTCGTCGTAGGGCACGTCGAACAGCAGGTGCGCCTCGATGACCTCGAGCCCCTTGTTGACCAGTGTGGCGGAGTTCGTGGTGACCGTGCGACCCATGTTCCACGTCGGATGCGCCAGCGCCTGTTCCGGGGTCACTCCGGTGAGCTCGTCGCGCGACCTGCCGCGGAACGGGCCACCCGAGGCCGTGACCACCAGACGGCGGATCTCATCGTGTGTGCCGGAGCGCAGGGCCTGGGCGAGCGCGGAGTGCTCGGAGTCCACGGGGACGATCTGCCCGGGTGCCGCGGCGGCGAGCACGAGATCACCGCCGACGATCAGCGACTCCTTGTTCGCCAGCGCGAGGGTCCGCCCCTCCTCCAGCGCAGCGAGCGTCGAGCCGAGACCGATCGAGCCGGTGATGGCGTTCAGCACCACATCGGCTTCGACGTCGCGGACCAGCTGCTCAGCCTCGACCGCGCCGAGAGCCGTGTGCTCCACCTGGAACTGCGCCGCCTGCTCGGCCACCATCGTGGCGTTCGACCCCGCGGCGAGACCGACGAGCTCGAAGCGTCGCGGATTGGCGCGGATCACATCCAGCGCCTGCGTGCCGATGGAACCGGTGGAGCCGAGGATGATGACGCGACGCATGACGCCAGCCTAGGACACGCCGCCGGCTCTCCCGGGCCGCGGCTACTGCTGCGGCTGGACCGGAGTCGTGGCGAGGATGTCGACGACGAACACGAGGCTCTCGTCCTGCAGCTCGTGCCCCTCGCTCGCGCCGTAGCCATCGGACGGCGGCATGACGACGAGAACCTGCGAACCGACCTTCTGACCCTCGAGCGCCTTCTGGAACCCGGCGACGACTCCCGTCGTCTGGAACTGGGCGGGGGCCGCATCGCGGCTCCAGCTGGAGTCGAACTCTTCGCCGTCGGACCACTTCACCCCGAGGTACTGGACCACGACGAGGTCGCCGGACGCCACCGTTGCGCCGTCGCCCTGCTTGAGGACGGAGACCTTCGTCTCGGTCGGCGCATCGCCGTCCGGGATCGTGACGGACGGCTTGCCATCGTCGTCGAGCTCGACCTCGGGCATGCCGGCGGTCGGCTCGACCTCCTTGCCGGAGGCGACCTCGGGGAGCCGGTCGACGGCCTCCGCGTAGACGACGATGTTGCTCTGCCCCTCACCGAGCGCGCTGCCGGGGATGGCGAGGACGACGCGGGATCCGACCGGCTCGCACTCGAGCGCGGCGACGAACAGCGACGACTGGTTCGGGTCGAGGAGCACGGGGAGCGTGCCGTCCTCGCCGCGCGCCGACGAGTCGACCACGTCGCCGCTGGCGGCATCGACGATCTGATACTGGACGGAGACGAGGTCGTTCGCCGCGAGGTCGTCTCCCTCGCCCTCGGACACGACGGTCCGCTCGACGTTCGCGAACTCCGCATCGGCGGGAACCGTGATCTTGGCGTCGAGACCTTCGCCGTCCACCTCGATGGCGTCCGAGGTGTCGCCGGCCTTCGCGTTCACGAGGCACTGGCTCGACCCGGAGGCGTCCGGAGAGGAGGTGCTCTGCGGATCGCCGTTCCCGGAGCATCCCGCCAGCAGCAGGGTCGCCGCAGCGACGGTGGACAGGACGAGCAGCGGACGGGTGCGCACAGGAAGACCTCACGATCGCGGGCGGGAGCTTCCATCCTGCCTCATCGCCCTTTGCTCGCGCTGGGAAGCGGCGGCGCGAGTCTTCATTCCCACGTCGGCATGGATCCGGGAGTAGCCTGCTCTGATGAGCTCTGAGCAGTCCGTGGACCCCGAAACCCCCTCAGAGGACTCCCCGAAGCCCCGGCACGCCGGCTTCACCTACACGCTGGGCCGCAGCCTCATCGCCCCGCTCGCCCGGCTCGTCTATCGGCCGCGTATCGAAGGACGTGAGCACGTCCCCACCACAGGCCCGGTGATCTTCGCCAGCAACCACCTGTCGTTCATCGACTCCATCGCCATCCCGGTGGCGGCTCCGCGTCCCGTGCACTTCCTCGCCAAGTCGAGCTACTTCGAGGGCACCGGCATGAAGGGCTGGGCGTCCAAGACGTTCTTCGAGGCGATCGGTGCGATCCCGGTCCGCCGCGGCGCCGGCCAGGCGGCGCTGGACGCCCTAGACCTGCAGCGTCAGCTCCTGGACGAGGGCCTCGCCGTCGCGCTCTACCCTGAGGGCACCCGCTCCACCGACGGCCGGTTGTACAAGGGCCGCACGGGCGTGGCCTTCCTCGCTCTGCAGACGGGAGCACCCGTCGTCCCCGTGGGACTCATCGGCACCGACAAGGTGATGCCGGTCGGCGCCAAGATGCCCACGCTGTCCGAGCGGATCACCGTGCGCTTCGGCGAGCCCCTGGATCTGTCGCCGCACGGACCGGCCACGAGCGGCCGCGCGCGCCGGCTCGCGACCGACGAGATCATGGCCGCGATCCACGCGCTCTCCGGACAGGAGCTCGCGGGCACCTACAACGAGGCGCCGGCTCAGAACACGATCGAGAAGATCAAGCAGGCGCTCCCGCACGAACGCCGCTGAGGAGTCCGTTCAGCCGGCGGCCGTCACCGTCGCTTCGTGCCGGACGGGGAAGTTGACCGAGTTGGCGATGAAGCACCACTCGTTCGCCTG
Organism: Microbacterium sp. C-MGS6; assembly: GCF_058140415.1. Classification (NCBI taxonomy): domain Bacteria; kingdom Bacillati; phylum Actinomycetota; class Actinomycetes; order Micrococcales; family Microbacteriaceae; genus Microbacterium; species Microbacterium sp. C-MGS6. The sequence goes on along the minus strand of NZ_CM176934.1, from coordinate 1,469,885 downwards.
AGCGTGCGCGCGCTCGGCCGCCTCGATCATCGAGGCCTCGGCGACGACGACCTCTGGGCGCAGCAGCACCTCGACGAAGGAACCGCCGCCGGCGCCGTTCTCGCGCATCAGGCCGCTCGCGGTGTCCCGGTAGGACACGACCACCACTCCGGCCGTCACGCAGGCGTGCAAGTACGACAGGAGATGGCACTCGGAGAGCGAGGCCAGCAGCAGATCCTCCGGATTCCACCGCGCCGGATCGCCGCGGAACGGCTTGTCGGAGGAGGCGAGCAGCTCGGGCTTGCCCGCGACTTCGATCGTGACATCGCGGCGGTAGTCCCGGTAGCCGCTCGTGCCGGATCCGGTGTTGCCGGTCCAGGTGGAGGTGAGGGCGTAGCGGTGCTCGCCGAGGGACCGCGGAGTCGTCTGCTCTGGCATGCGCTCAGTCTGCCAGGTGCGGCCGACACGGCGCCGACTCGGCACCCGACCAGGCTGGGCCGGACCCGCCGGTAGAGTTGTCGGGTGCTGGAGACTCTCACCGTTCAGGATTCCGTCGAGCTCGCCGTCGTGGAGCGGAGCGGCTTCATCGAGTCGCGTCACGCCGGGGCGACCGTGGTGCTCTCCCCCGAGGGCGAGGTGGTCGCGCGGCACGGGAATGCGGATGCGCTGATCCTCCCCCGTTCCAGCCTGAAGCCCCTGCAGGCGGTCGCCTGCCTCACCGCCGGTGCGGTACTCGAGGGCGAGCAGCTGGCGCTGTCGACGGCGAGCCATTCCGGCACCGATCGGCACGCCGAGGTCGTGCGCGAGATGCTCACCGCGGGCGGCCTCAACGAGGACGACCTCGCGTGTCCTCCCGCCTGGCCGAGCGACTCCGCGACCCGCGATGAGATGGTGCGCGAGCACGGCCAGGAGGCGCGCATCCGCATGAACTGCTCGGGCAAGCACGCCGCGATGCTCCGCGCCTGCGTCGCGACGGGCTGGCCGACCGACGGCTACCTCGAGCCCTCGCATCCGCTCCAGGCGCACATCCGCGATGTGATCGCCCGGCTGACCGGCGAGAAGATGGCCCACACTGCGATCGACGGCTGCGGTGCCCCCGTGTACGCGCTCAGCCTCACCGGACTGGCCCGCGCGATCCACCGCATCGGAACCGCCTCCGAGCGCTCCCCCTTCGCGCTGCACCGCGTGGCGGGCTCGTTGGTGAAGGCGGTGCGCGAGAACCCCTGGACCATCGACGGTCCCGGGCGCCCTGACACGATCGCGATCGAACGGCTCGGGGTCTTCGCCAAGGGCGGCGCGGAGGGTGTCATGGTGATGGTCGCCCCGAACGGGACCACGGTGGCGCTGAAGATGCTCGACGGCGGCGCACGCGCGTCCACGATCGTGGCCGCCACGCTGCTGGCACGGGCGGGCGGGCTCAGCGACGCCGACGTGACCGGACTGGCCGACTCCCTGCCGCTCACGGTGCTCGGAGGCGGCGCGAACGTCGGCGCGATCCGTCCGGGTGCGGGCATCTGACCCGACCTCGTCGTCCCCGTGCCGCTGACCGTCATCGCCGGTCCAGCGCCGGGAGGACCACCCTCCGGGGAGGGCGGTCTCCGATCACGGACCAGGCCCGCCCGGCGTCCGGTCGCGCGTACGGCGGCTGAGCGCGGATGCCGACGAGCTGGCGGAGCTCGCCGGGCCGCTCCGCCCGGATGAGCACCTCCCCCTGCGATCGCACCCGCTGCCACAGTGCCCACTGACGCTGCCAGTTCTCGGCATCGCCCACCAGCACGAGCGGTCGCCCCGTTCCGCTCACCTCCGGACCCACCGCCTGTACGTCGCAGCCGGGATGCGCGGCCGCCAACGCCGCGACGACGCCGACGACGCCCGGGGTGACCAACGCCGTGATCTCCGCCTGCGGCACCCACACCGGCGTGGTCCCCCGCAGCTCTCCGGAGCGCGACTCCACCCCGGGACCCTCGACCCAGGCGAACTGCATCTCCCGCTCTCCGCACACGGCCCTCCCCGGCGGACGATCGCGTCGGAAGTGAGCGACCTCGCCGCCCGCGGCGATGTGCTCGACGCGGGTCGGCATCCGCAGCAGGGCCCGACGCGGGAGTGCCTCCAGCACGCGGGCCAGCGGACCCGTCGCCCGACCGGCCGCGAGCACCCAGGTGACGGTGGCCGATGATCGCACCAGCTGCTCCCACCGCTGGACGAACTCGTGGCCGACGTCGAGAGGCAGGCGCGCGTGGAGCAGATCGAGATCATCCGCGAGCACGACGTCGGGTGGCGCCGTGCCGCCCTCGACCCACGCGGCAAGCAGGTCGACGGCCGCTTCGGGATCATCCGGGAACCACGCGCTGTGGCGATGCTGCGCTGCGATCACACGCAAGGCTGTCGTCCGCCCCGTTCCCGGGGCGCCGAGGACCACGAGCCCGCGGTCGCGGCCAGGATGCAGAATCTCCAGCGGCTGCGCCTGATTCTCGGGCTCGTCAGCGCGTCCGAGCACCAGGGAGGGCCCGGCTTCCGAAGGCGCGGACCCTGCCCGAGCGGTCAGCAGCGCGTCGAGCGGCAGGCGCGTCGGGAGAGCGGGTCGCCACGGAGGTGGAGACGTCGGCGCTCCCGCCCATCGCTGCGCGATCCGTCGGATGACGTCGTCATCGGTGAGGGCGATGCGCACCGGCAGCGGCTCGTCGTCCTGCGGGCGACGGAGGAGCGCACGGCCTCGGCCCTCCGCTCCGCCGGGAAGCTCGGCGGCGCCGGAGGTGCCGAGCATCGCCCTGCTGTCAGAAGTCTCGGCGACGCGCAGGCTCAGCCGCAGCGGGCAGTTCGTCGCGAGCGCATCGCGAATGACCCCGGCGGCGCGCTGCGTGCCGAGGACCAGGTGCATGCCCAGGGCGCGCCCCCGCGCCGCGACGTCGGTGAACACCGCCGCCAGCTCTGTGTGCTCCTGCAGCAGGGCGGCGAACTCGTCGACGACGATCAGGAGTCGGGGAAGGTCGGTCTCACGCACGTCGCGCGCCTGCGCCGCCGCGAGGGCACCCTCACGGCGGCGCATCTCTGCGACCAGGCTGGCGACGCCGCGCCGCGCCTCCGTCTCGTCGAGGTCCGTGAGGACGCCGACGACCTGCGGCAGCTCACGCAGGCGATCGAAGGCCGTCCCTCCTTTGAAGTCCGCGAGGAGGACACTCACCCGCTCCGGCCCGTACCCCGCGCAGACGGCGGCGACCCATGTGATGAGGAGTTCGCTCTTGCCTGTCCCCGTCATCCCCGTCACGATCGCGTGCGGGCCGTCCTCGACGATGTCGGCCATCACCGGGGCATCGTGTGCTCCGCGACCGAGCGCCACGAGGAGGCCTGGGCCCACCGGTGGCTGCGGAAGGTCCCGGAGCGCCACCGCCGCCCCGGTCGCCTCCGTCGCGGACCCTTTCCCGCCGCACAGCTCGGCGGCCGCCGTCGCCTGCGCCGACGACAGGTACTCGACGTCCACCCCGTCCTCGCCGTCCGGGGTGCGCAGAGTCGCCGCACCGGGTTCCACGATGTCGACCACCGTCGTGATGCCGTCCGGAACGTCCGCACCGGTCGGCAGGGTCCAGATCACCGCATCGGCGCTCGGGGCCGATGCGGCCTCCTCTGCGAGGGCGAGCCGGAAACCACCGCGTCGCGCCTGCTGCATGTGCGGGAAGCCCGCCAGCGCCCCGTCCCGCGCCGGGTCGCCGACGAGGGAGAGCACACTCGGGGAGAAGCGGAGACAGAGCTGGACGACGAGCGCACGTGCGGCGGCCCTGGCGAGCGGCTGCGGGCCCCGCAGGCATACTCCTCGACCGAGGAGGACGACCCGCGGCGCGTCTTCCAGGACACCGCACCGGCGGCGGAACGCAGCGGCGCGCTCGTCGTCACCGCCCTCGCAGCGCACGGTGCTGACCCGGGATCCGCGTCCCACGACGAGCGGAGTGTCGTGGTCGGGCGGCCGGGCATCCTGCAACGGGCGGCTGCGCAGACACGAGGCGGCATCCGGGTGACGACGTTCCTCGTCTGCGCGCTCCTCCGCGTGGCGGCGGTGCAGCTGGGCTTCGACCTCTGCCCATGCGGCGTCCATCCGGAGCACCTCGGCTCGCCGTTCGCGACGACGTCCGCGGGCTGCGTCGAGGAGCGACGCGCCCAGCATCAGCGGCCCGAGAGCCGCGAACCAGAGCGCATGCAGCGCACCGGTCGTGAACCAGAGAGCCAGACCGACTCCCACGGGGACGACGGCGGCGATGAGGGGAAGCGGGCGCCGCCGGGCCGGCGCCATGGCGGACGGGAGGACCAGGGGCGAGGAGTGCATGCCTCCAGTGGAGCTCACCGCCGGGGCGGATAGGGCCTCTCCACAGGGTCCGGAGCGCTACTCCCCCGAGTCCGCGGGTGGGGAGGAAGGATCCTCGGGATCGTCGACCTGCAGCACGATCACGGTGACGTTGTCGCGCCCTCCGTTGTCGAGGGCCGCCGCGAGCATCGCGTCGACGCTCTCCGCGGGGTCGGCATGAGCGCGGAGGAAGTGCTGGATGCCGTAGTCCGTGAGCTCCTTCGTGAGACCGTCGGAGCAGATGACGAAACGGTCGCCCGGCCGCACGTCGATGGTGACGTAGTCCGGCGCCGTGAGCTCGCTCGCACCGACCGCGCGGGTGATCACGTTGCTGTACGGGTGGCCCTCCGCCTCTTCGGGACTGAGCTTGCCGGCGGTGATGAGCTCCTGCACAACGGAGTGATCGGTCGTGACCTGCAGCAGCCGGTCGTCGCGCAGCAGGTACACGCGCGAGTCACCGATGTTCAGTGCCACCCAGTGCGGCTCGTCTCCCTGTTCGTCCAGGTAGACGCCGGTGAGCGTGGTGCCGGTCCCCTCGTCGGTGGTGTCCGGGTGCTCGGCGATGTCGTCTACCGCGAGCGCGAGAGCCTTCTCGATCGCGGAGGGGGTGACGTCGTCGGCATCGACCATCGCCCGCAGGCGCGCGACTGTGCTCTGACTCGCGATCTCCCCGCCGGCATGACCTCCCATGCCGTCCGCGACGATGAAGAGCGGGTACTCGGCGAGGAGGGCGTCCTGATTCGTCTCCCGGCGGCGCCCCTGGTCGGTGACGCCGGCCCAGGACAGCCGCAACGGACGATGCGCAACCGTGAGGGTGTGCGTCTTGGTCTCAGCCACGAACTGCCTCCGATGGACCTGCGGCGGATGGGGCGGGCGCAGGATACTCACACATCGTAGTGGAACTCGCTCCTCGGGACCGCACCGGGATGGCGGTGGACGGGGCGCGGGGCGACGGGAGGAGGGACGACTTCCCTCCGCTGCGACGAGTCCATGTCTCCACGTTAGCGGCATGTGGGGACACGGAGGAGCCACGGACGCGAAGAACCCCCGATCCGAAGACCGGGGGTTCTCCTCACGTCGTCACGCAGGCGGCTGCGTGGGATCGTTCGGTGTGGTCGGCGGAGCCGGAGGAGCGGCGGGAGGAGCCGCGGGCGGGGCCGGAGGCGTCGTGGGCGGAGCCGCGGGAGGCGCCGGAGGCGTCGTGGGCGGCACCGGAGGGATCGGCGCACCCGTCGCCGGGGCGGCGGGGCCGGCGGGCGGCGCGTAGCCGGGTGCCGAAGGCGGCGTGTACGCCTGCGTCGGCGGCGCGTAGCCCTGCGGCGGGGTGCCGTAGCCCTGCGGTGCCCCATATCCCTGCGGCGCACCGTAGCCCTGCTGCGGGGCGGCCGCTGCCGGCTGGACGGGAATGCCGTCCCACACCGTGCGGTCGCCGAGGAAGCCGTTACCCGCCCAGGAGGCCGGCTGGATGTTCGGGTTCCAGCGCGACTTGTCGAACGCGTTGATACCGAGCCAGACGACGGAGAGGAAGACGTAGAGGACGACCCAGACGGCGTCCTTCTGGAGCTTGAGGCCCACGCGCCACGCGGCGATGACCGAGAGCACCGAGAGCGCGAGCGAGAACAGGAAGCCGATGCCGATCCAGCTCAGCAGGGCCGTGCCGGCGATGCCGTACAGGACGAGCCACGGGCTCAGGTCACCGAGCTTGAAGAAGATCATCATGTTGTAGACGGGCACCCAGGCACGCCAGTTGCCCTGCACGCCGGCCTTCTGGAAGATCTTCATGTAGAAGAGCGACACCAGGACGTACCCGGCGACCGCGATCAGCAGAATGACGAAGAAGTAGGCGAAGAGCAGGCCGAGATAGCCCGCTCCGTAGTCGTCGTAACCCATGAGGCTCACATTCTCTGGTCAGGGGAGACGGCTCTCGTCCCCCGCCACGAGACTCCCCGCCTCGCATTGGACATGGTAGCGGTGCGCCCAGGGGGCGGCAACGACCGCCGGGGGCGATTCGCCGGCCTCGGGACCGTCAGTCGGCGACGACCAGCTCGATCTCCCCCGGTGCGGCGCCGTCCCGCAGAACGACGTCGTGCGCCCGCGCCCACCGGTGCAGCCCTCGGAGCGAGCCGAGACGCGGCCGGTCCTCGGAAAGTGCCCGGACGAGCAGCCCCTTGGACTTCTTGTTGAAGTGGTTCAGCGCCCTCCCCTGCGCCGTGACGACCCGCACGTACACGGACGGCACCCCGGCCGGCACGGGTCCGAGTGCCGCGTACGCCTCGCTGCGCAGATCGAGCACGAAAGCCGGGGCATCGGCCGCGATCGCCGCCGCCGTCGGATCGGCCCAGTGGCGACGCAGCGGCGGCATCCCCGGAAGCGTGGTGCCGGCTGCCAGGCGATAGGTCGGGATCGCGTCCAGGGCCGCGACCGGGCCGAACGGAGCGCTGTGAATCCACACGTGGGCGTCCAGCCAGCGACGGGAGGCGGTCGAGAGCGACGCCGCGTCGAGGGCGTCGAACAGTACACCGGTGTAGCGGTCCACCGCGGGCATCGTGGGCGCGCTCCTCATGACACGGTTGTGCGCGATGTCCCCCCGCTGCCGATCGCTCAGCTTCAGCACGCGCCGGCTCGCGTCCTCATCGGCGGCGAGAGCGACGAGAGCGTCGATCACGGCGGTCCGCTGCGGTGTGAGGTCCGGGAGTGCCAGCGCGGGCACATCCAGCGGGCCGCCGTCACCGCCCTCGCGCTTGGTCTCGGACGGCGGAAGCAGGATCTTCATGGGACCTCAGGGGAAAGAGACGCGTCCGCCTCGACACCCGGGCGGGTGTCGAGGCGGACGCGATGTACAGGACTGTCAGGAGATGAGTGCCGCGTTGCCGGCCACGATCGTCAGGACGTCGCCCTCCATGGAGAGGAAGCCGTCCTGCGCGTTCGCCAGCACCTTGGCGCCATCCGTCTGGGTGATCCGGACCTGACCCTCGGCGAGGATGGCCAGCACCGGCTCGTGACCGGACATGAAGCCGATCTCGCCCTCGACGGTCTTGGCGACGACGAGGCTCGCCTCTCCCGTCCAGACCTCCGCGTCGGCGGAGACGAGGCTGACATGCAGCGCCATGGTCAGGCGTTCTCCTTCTGGATCTGCGCCCAGCGCTCCTCCACGTCGGAGATGCCACCGACGTTGAAGAAGGCCTGCTCGGCGACGTGGTCGAAGTCACCCCGGGTGATCGCATCGAACGACTCGATGGTCTCCTTCAGCGGCACGGTCGAGCCCTCGACGCCCGTGAACTTCTTCGCCATGTAGGTGTTCTGCGAGAGGAACTGCTGGATGCGACGTGCACGCGACACGACGATCTTGTCTTCCTCGGAGAGCTCGTCGACACCGAGGATCGCGATGATCTCCTGCAGCTCCTTGTTCTTCTGGAGGATCTGCTTCACCGTCGTGGCCACGCGGTAGTGGTCCTCGCCCAAGTAGCGGGGGTCCATGATGCGCGACGTCGAGGTCAGCGGGTCGATGGCCGGGTACAGACCCTTCGACGCGATCTCACGGGAGAGCTCGGTCGTCGCGTCGAGGTGCGCGAAGGTCGTGGCCGGGGCCGGGTCGGTGTAGTCGTCGGCTGGCACGTAGATCGCCTGCAGCGAGGTGATCGAGTGACCGCGCGTCGAGGTGATGCGCTCCTGCAGGAGGCCCATCTCGTCGGCGAGGTTCGGCTGGTAACCCACGGCGGAGGGCATGCGGCCCAGCAGCGTGGAGACCTCGGAACCGGCCTGCGTGAAGCGGAAGATGTTGTCGATGAAGAGCAGCACGTCCTGCTTCTGCACGTCACGGAAGTACTCCGCCATCGTCAGAGCCGACAGGGCGACGCGCAGACGCGTCCCCGGCGGCTCGTCCATCTGGCCGAAGACGAGGGCGGTCTTGTCGAAGACGCCCGCCTCCTCCATCTCGTGGATGAGGTCGTTGCCCTCACGGGTGCGCTCACCGACACCGGCGAACACCGACACACCACCGTGGTCCTGCGCGACGCGCTGGATCATCTCCTGGATGAGGACGGTCTTGCCGACACCGGCACCACCGAAGAGACCGATCTTGCCACCCAGCACGTACGGGGTGAGGAGGTCGATCGACTTGATGCCCGTCTCGAACATCTGCGTCTTCGACTCGAGCTGGTCGAAGTTCGGGGCCTTGCGGTGGATGGGCCAGCGCTCGGTGACCTCGATGGTCTCGCCGGGTTCGAGGTTCAGCACCTCGCCGATCACGTTGAAGACCTTGCCCTTGGTCACGTCGCCGACGGGGACCGAGATGGCCTCACCGGTGTCGCGCACCTCCTGACCGCGGACGATGCCGTCGGTCGGCTTCAGGGCGATGGCGCGGACCAGGTCGTCGCCGAGGTGCTGCGCGACCTCGAGCGTGATCTCGGTGGACTCCTCGCCCATCACGATGGTGGTCTTCAGGGCGTTGTAGATGTCGGGGATCGAGTCGTGCGGGAACTCGATGTCGACAACCGGACCGTTGACGCGGGCGACGCGCCCGACGACCGCGGTCGCCGGCTGCTCAGCCGTGGCGGTGGTGGTCATTTCTTCGTCTCTTTCCTGAGGGTCTGTCAGCTCGATGCGAGAGCGTCGGCGCCACCGACGATCTCGGCGATCTGCTGGGTGATCTCGGCCTGACGCGCGTTGTTGCGCAGGCGGGTGTAGTCGGTGATGAGCTTGTCGGCGTTGTCGCTGGCCGACTTCATCGCCTTCTGCGTCGCGGCCTGCTTGGCGGCGGACGACTGCAGGAGGGCGTTGAAGACGCGGCTCTGGATGTACACCGGCAGGATCGCGTCGAGCACCGTCTCGGCGTCGGGCTCGAACTCGTACAGCGGGTAGACGGTGCTGCCCGCCTCCGAGTCGTCGGCCTCCGCGATCTCCAGCGGCAGCAGGCGCACGGACTCCGGCGACTGCGTCATCATGCTGACGAAGCGGTTGTACACGAGGTGGATCTCGTCGACGCCGCCGTCCTCGCCGCCACGGTTGAAGGCCTCGAGAAGCGTCTGCGAGATCTCCTCCGCCGTGTGGAACGAGGGGGTGTCGGTGTCGCCGGTCCACTCTGCAGCGGCCGCGATGCGACGGAACTGGAAGTACCCGACGGCCTTGCGGCCCACGAGGTAGAACACCGGCTCCTTGCCCTGCTCGCGCAGGAGCTCCGCGACCTCGAGACCCTCACGGAGGATCTGCGAGTTGAAGGCTCCGGCGAGACCGCGGTCCGACGAGAAGATCACGACCGCGGAGCGGCGGATCGTCTCGGGCTCGCGGGTGAGCGGGTGGTCGACGTTCGAGTGCGTCGCGACGGCGGACACGGCCCTCGTCACGGCCCGCGCGAAGGGGGTGGACGCCTTGACGCGTGCCATCGCCTTCTGGATGCGCGAAGCCGCGATGAGTTCCATCGCCTTCGTGATCTTCTTGGTCGTCTGAGCAGAAGAGATCTTCTGCTTGTAGACCCTGAGTTGAGCGCCCATGAATCAGTACCTCACGCGGTTACGCGCGACGACCCTTGACGATCTTCTCCTGGTTGACGTCCTCGGCCTCGGCCGCAGCGTGCTCCTCGTGGCCAGGGGCGCCGATGGCGTGGCCCTTGCCGCCCTGGAACTCCAGGAGGAAGTTGTCGGTCTGCTTGTCGAGCTCGGCGACGGTGGCGTCGTCCAGCACGTTGGTCTCCCGCAGCGTGTCGAGCACCTTCGTGTTGCGACGCAGGTAGTCGAGCAGCTCGCGCTCGAAGCGCAGCACGTCCTCGACCTCGATCGAGTCGAGCTTGCCGTTGGTGCCGGCCCAGATCGAGACGACCTGCTCCTCCACCGGGTACGGCGAGTACTGCGGCTGCTTGAGCAGCTCGGTCAGACGGGCACCGCGCGAGAGCTGACGACGCGAAGCGGCGTCGAGGTCCGATGCGAACATCGCGAACGCCTCGAGCGAGCGGTACTGCGCCAGCTCCAGCTTCAACGTTCCGGAGACCTTCTTGATCGACTTCACCTGAGCGTCACCACCGACACGCGACACCGAGATACCCACGTCGACCGCAGGACGCTGGTTGGCGTTGAAGAGGTCGGACTGCAGGAAGATCTGGCCGTCGGTGATCGAGATCACGTTGGTCGGGATGTACGCCGAGACGTCGTTCGCCTTGGTCTCGATGATCGGAAGACCGGTCATCGAACCCGCACCGAGCTCGTCGGACAGCTTCGCGCACCGCTCGAGCAGACGGGAGTGCAGGTAGAAGACGTCGCCAGGGTATGCCTCGCGGCCCGGCGGGCGGCGCAGCAGCAGGGAGACGGCACGGTAGGCCTCGGCCTGCTTCGACAGGTCGTCGAAGATGATGAGGACGTGCTTGCCGCCGTACATCCAGTGCTGACCGATGGCCGAACCGGTGTACGGAGCGAGGTACTTGAAGCCGGCGGGGTCGGACGCCGGAGCAGCCACGATGGTGGTGTACTCCAGAGCGCCGGCCTCCTCGAGCGCGCCCTTCACCGAAGCGATGGTCGAGCCCTTCTGACCGATGGCGACGTAGATGCAGCGGACCTGCTTGTTGACGTCGCCGGACTCCCAGTTGGCCTTCTGGTTGATGATCGTGTCGATCGCGATGGCCGTCTTGCCGGTCTGGCGGTCGCCGATGATGAGCTGGCGCTGGCCGCGGCCGACCGGGATCATCGCGTCGATGGCCTTGATGCCGGTCTGCATGGGCTCGTGCACCGACTTGCGCTGCATGACGCCGGGGGCCTGGAGCTCGAGCTCGCGGACACCCTCGGTCGCGATCGCGCCGAGGCCGTCGATCGGGTTGCCGAGCGGGTCGACGACACGGCCGAGGTAGCCGTCACCGACCGGGACGGAGAGGACCTCACCCGTGCGGGTGACTTCCTGACCGGCCTCGATGCCGGTGAAGTCGCCGAGGACGACGACACCGATCTCGTGCTCGTCGAGGTTCAGCGCGAGACCCTTGGTGCCGTCGGCGAAGGTCACGAGCTCGTTCGCCATCACGCCGGGAAGTCCCTCGACGTGAGCGATGCCGTCGGCGGCGTCGATGACGGTGCCGACCTCGGTCGCCGCGGCCCCGGTGGGCTCGTACGCGGCGGCGAAATCCTTCAGCGCGTCACGGATGACGTCGGGGCTGATCGATAGTTCTGCCATTGTCTTCCCTTTGTATCTGGGTGCGCGGTTCCCCGCGCGAAGTCGTGTTAGCCCGCGAGCTTCTGGCGAAGGTCGGCGAGTCGTGCGGAGATGCTGCCGTCGATGACGTCATCGGCGATCTGCACGCGCAGGCCTCCGACGACGCTGGGGTCGATGACGACGTTGAGGGACACCTGGCCGCCGTATCGCTGCGAGAGCGTCTGGCCGAGTCGCGTGCGCTGCGCGTCGCTGAGCTCGGTCGCCGTGTGCACCGTGGCCACGAGGCGACCGCGCTGGTTCGAGACGATACGCATCGCCCGGCTCAGCAGCTGCCGCACCCGGCGCTCGCGCGGCTGACGCACGAGGGACGTGACGATGAAGGCCGTCGGAGCGCTGGCGGAGGCATCGACGAGGAGACGCTCGACCAGGGCGGCCTTGGCGTCCTCTCCCCCGAGCCGGCTGCCGAGCGCGAGCTCGAGCTCCGGGTTCGCCGCGATCACCCGCGAGAAGCCGAAGAGCTCGCCCTCGATGTCCGCGCCGGGCTCGGCGATGGTCGCCGCCCGGATCGCGAGCTCCTCGAGACCGTCGATCAGCTCGGAGGCGTTCGACCAGCGTTCGGCGACAGCGGTGCGCAGGACATCCTGCGCCGCGGAGCCGTACTGCCCGAACACCGCGGACACGACGTTCTGCCGCGCCGAGGTCGGAGCCGAGGGGTCAGCCAGCGCGCCGCTCAGCTGAGACGATTCGCCCACGGCCCGCGCGGCCGCGAACAGCTCGCGCGCGGTCTCGAGGGTGACGTCCTTCGCTGCGGCAAGCGTCTGAGTGGATGCCGCGAGTGCCTGAGCGGTCGCGCTGCCCATTACGACTGCCCGCCCGGGACCTGAGCCTGTCGAAGGTCGGATGCTTCGAGATCGGCGAGGAAGCGGTCGACCACAGCGGCCGCGCGGGCGTCGTCGGAGAGCGTCTCGCCGACCACGCCGCCGGCGAGGTCCAGAGCGAGCGAGCCGACCTCGCTGCGCAGGGAGACGAGAGCCGTCTGGCGCTCTGCCTCGATCTGCGTGTGCGCGGTGGCGGTCAGACGCGCGGCCTCGCTGGCTGCGGTCTCCTTCGCCTCGGCGATGATCTTCTTGCCGTCCTCACGGGCGGCCTCACGGATCTCACCGGCCTCGGTGCGTGCCTCGGCCAGCTGTCGGGTGTACTCCTCGAGAGCCGCTTCCGCCTGCTTCTGCGCCTCATCGGCCTTGGCGATGTTGCCCTCGATGGCGGCGGACCGCTCGTCGAGCATCTTCGTCAGACGAGGAAGGGCGACCTTCCAGACGACGGCGAGGATGATGAGGAACCAGAAGCCCGACCAGATGATGTCGTACCACGCGGGGATCAGCGGGTTGTTCGCCGCCTCACCCTCAGCCGCGAGGTTCGTGACAAGAGCGTTCAGCATCCTGTCTCCTTCAGAAGTCGGTGGGGATTACGGGAAGGGGATGAATCCGACGGCGATGCCGACGAACGCAAGCGCCTCGGTGAAGGCGATACCGATCCACATGAGGACCTGCAGGCGACCGGCCAGCTCGGGCTGACGGGCGACGCCCTCGATGGTCTTGCCGACCACGATGCCCACACCGATGGCCGGGCCGATGGCCGCGAGGCCGTAGCCGACCGCCGCGAGGTGGCCGTTGATTTCAGCGAGAACCGTAGTTGCGTCCACGGGTTTTTCCTTTCGTTGGGTGGGAGGGCTGTTGCCCGCCCGCTCAGTGCTCTTCTGCGACCGCGAGCTGGATGTAGACCGCGGTGAGGACGGTGAAGACGTAGGCCTGCAGGACGGCGACCAGGATCTCGAAGAGAGTGAAGGCACCGCCGAAGGCGAGGGTTCCGATACCGAGGGCAGCCCAGCCGCCGCCCGCGGTGAAGAAGAAGAACTGGGTCGCCGCGAAGCAGAGGACCAGGATCATGTGGCCGACGACGAGGTTCATCAGCAGTCGCAGGGTGAGGGTCACCGGGCGGATGATGAACGTCGAGATGAGCTCGATCGGCGTGACGATGAAGTAGACCGGCCACGGCACGCCGGACGGGAAGAGCGCGTTCTTGAAGAAGTTCTTCGGGCTCTTCTTGATGCCGGCGTAGATGAACGTGACGTAGCTGACCACGGCGAGCGTGAGCGGCACCGCGATGATCGCCGTTCCCGGCATGTTCAGGAACGGGATGATTCCCGTCACGTTCATGAACAGCACCATGAAGAAGATCGTGGTGAGGATCGGCAGGAAGCGGTCGCCGTCCTTGCGGCCGAGCAGGTCGTGCGCGATGCCGCCGCGGACGAAGCCGAGGCCCATCTCGACGAGGCTCTGGAACCGGCCGGGCACGACCTTCATGCGGCGGGTGCCGAGCCAGAGGATCAGGACGACGGCGATCACGGAGAGCAACTGGATCAGGTGGATCCGGTTGACCGGGATGGGTCCGACGTGGAAGAGGATCTCCGGGAAGAACTCATCGATCGAAGGGCCGTGGAACTCGCCATCAGAGGACGCGAGTCGGGGGGTCAGGGTCGCAGCAAGATTAAACAGCGCGGGCTCCAGCTTCGGGGCACCGGTCAGAACCGGGGCGACGATGGTCGGTGTGCTACACAGCGCAAGCGCTCGCGGGCGAGCGGCGGGCACTCCTCAACACTATCAGAATCCAAGGGTGCCCTAAGACCGCGGGGCCGCGTCCGCAGGGCCGTCGGAGGCATCGTTCACCGCTCCGGGGGCGCGGTCCTCCGGCACCTCGGTGGGCAGCGTGGTGTCGCTGACGTTCGGCAGCCGCATCTGGGTGAGAACGACGACGTCGATGATGAGGGACATGAGCACCCCCGCGACGATCGACAGGAAGAACACCATCGGCTCGATCCACGGCTGTCCGGCGAGCAGGATCATCACGACGACGAAGACCCCGAGCTTCAGCAGCCACCCGCCCAGCACGATCGCGAAGAAGAGCTGCACGTACAGCGGATCGCCGTACCACCGGTTGGCGATGAGGATGCTCAGCCCGGTGATCCCGAGGAACAGCGCGGCGAGGAGGACACCGAGGAGACCGCTGACCAGCCCCTCCCCCTGCGCGACGGCGAAGCCGATCCCGCCGGCGACGAGCGCCAGCACGACGGTGGCCACCGCCGACCAGACGAGGGTGCGACGCAGGATCGGGGTGCTGGAAACGGGGCTCGGGCTCATCGGGGCTCCAGGGGGATCGGGTCGGGCGCGACGCCCGCGGCGGTCTTGCGTCGGCGGGTGGGACTCAGGGTGATGACGAGGCATGCAGCGATGCCGACGACCCCGAACGCGACACCCGGAAGGTACTGGCCGGGCCAGTCCTCTCGGGCGCCGACGTACATCAGGAGGACGGCGAGGGAGATGACGGCCGTCCAGGCGTAGAAGATCAGGACCGCGTCGCGGTCGCGGTGGCCGAGGTCGAGCATCCGGTGATGCAGGTGCTTGCGGTCCGGCGAGAACGGCGATCGCCCCGCGCTCATCCGACGCAGCACGGCGAGGCCGAAGTCCAGCAGCGGGAGGAGCACGACCAGCAACGGGAGCAGGATCGGCAGGAAGGCGCCGACCAGCTGCGAACGCCCCAGACGCTCCGGGTCCAGGGCGGACGGATCCATCTGCCCGGTGATCGCGATGGCCGAGGTCGCCATGAGCAGACCGATCACGAGAGCACCGGAGTCGCCCATGAACAGCTTCGCCGGGCTCCAGTTCAGCGGGAGGAAACCGAGGCAGGCGCCGATGAGGACCGCGGCGAGAAACGTGGAGAGGTTGAAGTAGCTCGACGCCCCGGAGTCCCGCGTGAAGATATACGAGTACGCGAAGAAGACGCCGTTCGAGATCAGGCAGACGCCGGCGACGAGACCGTCGAGACCGTCGATGAAGTTCACGGCGTTCATGACGATCACGATCGCGAACATGGTGATCGTGATGCTCAGCCAGCTCGACACGACGATCAGGTCGCCGAACGGCAGGGAGAGGATCTGCAGGCCGCCGCCCACCGTGATGATGCCGGCGGCGAGGAACTGCGCTCCCAGCTTGATCATCCAGTCGATGTCCCAGAGGTCGTCCATGACCCCGATCACGGCGATGAGCAGCGCCGCCGCCAGGATCGACCACATGGTCTGCGGCGGCGTCCAGATGCTCTGGAAGAACGGGTTCGTGGCGGACACGGCGAAGGCGGCGACGATGCCGAGGAAGATCGCGACGCCGCCGAGTCGGGGCGTGGGCGTGGTGTGCACGTCGCGTTCGCGGATGCCGGGATACAGCTTGAAGCGGAGGCTCAGCCGCCACACCGCCCAGGTCAGCACGAAGGTGATCGCGGCGGTGACGATGATCGTGAAGAGGTACTGCTTCACGAATCCTCGTCCTGCGGGTCCGGCTCGAGCAGGTCGCCCAGGACCTCGCGCAGCTGCTCCCTGGTCACGACGCCGTCCCGCAGGATCCGGACGGCGCCCTGCTCGGCGTCACCCGCGCGGCGGACGAGCGAGGTCGCATCGATGATCGTGGACGCGACGCCGTCCTTGCTCATGCCGTCGTCCAGATACACCGCGACGCTGTCGCCCAGCATCTTCTCCGCGTCGAGCGCGGAGATCGCTGCCGCCTTGCCGGTGAGGTTGGCACTGGACACCGCGAGCGGTCCGGTCTCGGCCAGCAGCTCGAGCACCACCCGCCCCTCGGGCATGCGGACGGCGACCGTGCCCTTGGTCTCCCCCAGATCCCACACCAGCGAGGGCTGCGCCGGCAGCACGATCGTGAGCCCCCCGGGCCAGAACGCGTCGACGAGACGCTGGACGGGCTCCGGAACAGCCTCCGCGAGGGCCGTCAGCGTCTCCTTCGTGCCGACGAGCACGGGCGGCGGCTGATTGCGGCCGCGACCCTTGGCGTCCAGGAGGCGCTGCACCGCAGGCGGCGAGAAGGCGTCGGCGGCGACGCCGTAGACGGTGTCGGTGGGGATGACGATGAGGTCGCCGCGGCCGATCGCCTGGCGCGCATTGCGCATCCCGGCGAGCAGCTGCGCCTCGTCGCTGCAGTCGAAGATGGGGGACATGACGGTTCGATTCTACGCGGGGCGGGTTCGGGACGAGCTCGACGTCTGCTGATCAGGGGCGGACGGCGGTGGTGGCGCGGTCGCGCAGCGTCAGATCGCGATGGGTGGCTGCGGCCCGCCATCCGTCAGCCGCGAGCAGCTCGCGGATCGGGGAGCCCTGCAGTTCTCCGTGCTCGATCACCAGCATGCCCCCCGGCCGCAGCAGACGCAGAGCCCTGGTGCTGAGCACACGGACGACGTCCAGCCCGTCCTCTCCGCCGTAGAGCGCGAGGGCGGGGTCGAACAGCCGGACCTCGGGGTCGCGCGGGATCGCCTGAGCGGGGACGTACGGAGGGTTCGAGATGACGACCGCGGCTGTGCCGTCCAGTTCGGGGAAGGCATCGGCGAGATCGGACAGCACGAGCGTGAGGTTCTCGACACCCTCGACGTTGCGACGGGCCCAGACATGGGCCTCCGGGGAGATCTCCGCGGCGTACACCCGGGCGTGCGGCACCTCGGTCGCCATCGCGAGCGCGATCGCCCCGCTGCCCGTGCCGAGATCGACGCCGATGGGGGACGGATCGCCCGATCCCAGAAGGGCGTCGATCGCATACTGCGCCACGGTCTCCGTCTCGGGCCGGGGGACGAAGACACCAGGGCCCACCGCGAGCTCCAGATGCCGGAACGGTGCGGTGCCGGTGAGATGCTGCAGGGGCTCACGGCCTGCGCGTCGGGCGACGAGCGCGTCCAAGGCGGTCGCGTCGTCGTCGTCGAGCCTGTCGCCTCGGACGATGGCCGCCTGCACCTCCCCGCGGCGCTGTCCTCGGACGTGTCCGGCGAGCAGCTCGGCGTCGACGAGGGGGTCGGGCACGCCGGCGTCGGCGAGACGCTGCGCCGCGGCGCGCACGGCCGCAGCGAGGGAGAGGTCGGGCATGGCTCCAGCGTAGAGTGCGCGCACGTCACAATGCCCCGTCCCCCCTCGGGCTCGCCTAGGCTGGATCGGCAGCGCACCCGCACAGGAAGGGCTCCCCCATGTCCGGCATCCACCCCGACATCACCACCGCTTTCGGCAACACGCCGCTCGTCCGCCTCAACCGCGTGACCGAGGGCCTCGGCGCCACCGTGCTCGCCAAGCTCGAGTACTACAACCCGGCGTCCAGCGTGAAGGACCGCATCGGCATCGCCATGATCAATGCGGCGGAGGCCGCGGGTGAGCTCTCCCCCGGCGGCACCATCGTGGAGTCCACGAGCGGCAACACCGGCATCGCCCTCGCCATGGTCGGCGCCGCCCGCGGCTACCGTGTCATCCTCACGATGCCCGCCTCGATGTCGAAGGAGCGCCGTGTGCTGCTCAAGGCGTTCGGCGCGGAGATCGTCCTCACCGACCCCACCAAAGGCATGAAGGGCGCGATCGAGGAGGTCAAGCGCATCGTCGACGAGACCCCTGGCGCGGTCTGGATCCGCCAGTTCGAGAACGCGGCGAATCCGCAGATCCACCGCGAGACCACGGCGCAGGAGATCCTCCGGGACACCGACGGCGCGGTCGACATCTTCATCGCCGGCGTCGGCACGGGCGGGACGGTCACCGGCACAGGCCAGGCGCTGAAGGCGGCGAAGCCCGAGGTCCAGGTCATCGCCGTCGAGCCGAAGGACTCCCCCGTCCTCACCGAGGGGCACCCTGGACCGCACAAGATCCAGGGCATCGGCCCGAACTTCGTGCCCGACGTGCTCGACCGCGAGGTGCTCGACGAGATCATCCCGGCGGAGTTCGAGGACTCGCTGCGCGTGGCCCGCGAGCTCGCGGCGAAGGAGGGTCTGCTGGTCGGCATGTCGTCCGGTGCCGCCGTGTCGGCGGCCCTGACCGTCGCCGCGCGCCCGGAGAACGCCGGCAAGACCATCGTTGTGATCATCCCGGACACCGGCGAGCGGTACCTCTCCACCGCCCTGTTCGAGGACCTGCGCGAGGACTGAGGTCGTCGATGGGCATGATCGGGCGAATGCGCGAGGACATCGCCGCCGCGCGCCTTCGCGATCCGGCCGCGCGCACGGCGATCGAGGTGGCACTGCTCTACCCCGGCCTGCACGCGATCTGGGCGCACCGCGTCTCGCACGCGCTGTGGCGGCGGCGCCTCCGGCTCCTCGCGCGCGCCGGGTCGCAGATCTCCCGGTGGCTGACCGGCGTCGAGATCCACCCCGGAGCCCGGATCGGCCGGCGCTTCTTCATCGACCACGGCATGGGCGTCGTCATCGGCGAGACAGCGGAGATCGGCGATGACGTGCTGATGTACCACGGCGTGACGCTCGGGGGCCGGACACGGGACGTCGGCAAGCGGCACCCCACCCTGCAGGACGGCGTCGCCGTGGGCGCGGGGGCGAAGATCCTCGGCGCCGTCACGGTCGGAGCCCGTTCCGTCGTGGGCGCCAACGCCGTGGTCACCAAGGACGCACCCGCCGACAGCGTGCTCGTCGGCGTTCCCGCGAAGCCGCGCCAGCGGACCGCCGGAGAGGACACCAGGGCCCTGCTGACCGCCCCGGACTACTCCATCTGACGCTCGCCCCGCGGCCGGTGACCTTCGTCACTGCGCGACGAAGAACGGGACGGCGCCGACCAGGATGCCGATCCCCAGCATCACGAGCGACACGATGACCGCGCGCCACAGCACCTTCCGGTGGTGGTCTCCGAGGTTCACCCCGGCGAGCGAGACCAGCAGCAGGATCGCGGGGACCAGCGGACTCTGCAGGTGCACCGGCTGCCCGGTGATCGAGGCCCTGGCCATCTCGACCGGATCGATGCCGAAGTTCGCGGCGCTCTGTGCGAGCACGGGGAGGATGCCGAAGTAGAAGGCGTCGTTCGACATGAAGAACGTGAACGGGATGGACAGCACGCCCGTGATCGGGGCGAGGAACGGTCCGAGCGCGGGTGGCAGCACGGTGGTGATCCAGGTCGCCATCGCGTCGACCATTCCGGTGCCGGAGAGGACTCCCACGAGGACGCCGGCCGCGATGACCATCGATACGACGCCGACGATGCTCGGGGCGTGCGCGACGATCTCCGCCGCCTGATCCTTGATGCCGCGGAAGTTGACGACGAGGGCGACGCCGGCCCCGACCATGAACACGTAGGGCAGCGGAAGGATGTCGACGACCAGGAGCACCATGACGGCGACGGTCAGCAGGAGGTTGAACCAGATCAGCCGCGGGCGCAGGGTGGGGCGGGCCGGATCCAGCATGGTGTCGGCCATCGCCGTATCCGCGGGGTCGACGCTCCCGGCCGCGACCGGGGCGTGTCCGCCGGCGACGACGACGAGGTTGCCGGTGCGCAGCGAGGCGCGCGCCCCCGGCTTGAGCTCGGCGCCGCGGAAGATGCGGGGCACGGAGGCGAGCACACCGCCGTCGGCTCCGGTGAGCCGCCCGTCCGCATCGATCCGCCCCAGACGACGCCGCTCCCCCAGGCCGAGCAGCCAGGCGAAGCCGAGCGTCACGACGATGCCCGCGCCCAGCGCCGGAAGCATCGGCACGAAGATCTCCGTCGGCTGCACGCCGAGCGCGGTCGCGGCGCGCACGGTCGGTCCGCCCCAGGGGACGATGTTGAGCGTGCCGTTCATGAGGCCGGCGACGCAGGTGAGGACGACGGGGCTCATGCCGAGGCGCAGGTAGATGGGCAGCATCGCGGAGGTCGTGATGATGAAGGTCGTCGAGCCGTCGCCGTCGAGGGACACGGCGCCGGCGAGGATCGCGGTCCCGAGCACCACCTTCGCCGGGTCGTCCCCGAGCAACCGCGTGATCAACCGGATGAGCGGGTCGAAGAGGCCGACGTCGATCATGATGCCGAAGAACATGATGGCGAACATCAGCAGCGCCGCCGTGGGCGCCATGGTGCCGATCGAGTCGAGGATCATGTCGCCCAGGCCGAGACCCGCCCCCGCGAACAGCCCGAAGACGGTGGGCACCAGGATCAGCGCCACCATGGGCGTGAGGCGCTTGGTCATGATCAGCGTCATGAACACGAGGACCATCGTGAAGCCGAGGATGACGAGCACCCCCTCCGGCGGTACGAAGGCCACGTCGTAGGTGGGTGCCTCCTCGGCGGCAGCGATCAGCGCGGTCGATGCGTGGAACATGCGTGACTCCTTCGTCGTCGCTCCGTCATCGCTGACGGATCCTGACGAGGCTAGGCAATCCGGAGACGCGGAGCGCGGTATGCCGCATTCCCGGGTATTGTGCGCGTACCGTGACTTCTGCGCATATTGCGCGTCGGGAGCGAGGTGACGATGTCCACGGAGAAGCGGGTCCGGTTCGCGACCCGCGCCCTGTTGCTGCATCTCGCCGCCGTCGCCCTCGCCGTGACGCTGTGCACGGGCGTGTATCTCGCCCTCGCGGTCCAGCAGCTGCGCGCCGAGGCGGAGTCGACGGCACTCGGCATCGCCAGGACCCTGGCGGAGGACGCGCAGGTGCGGGAGACGGTGACCGCCATCTCCGCGTCGGACGACGAGCCGGATGCGGCGGCGCTGCGCGACGGGGAGCTGCAGCAGATCTCCGCCGCCGTCATGGCGCGCACCGGGGCTCTGTTCGTGGTGATCACGGACGACCACGGCATCCGCCTCGCCCACCCCCTGCCGTCGCGGATCGGCGAAGTGGTGAGCACCCCGTTCGCCGAGGTGCTGGCGGGCCACGAGGTGGTCGACTGGCAGACCGGCACGCTCGGCGAGTCGGCACGCGCGAAGGTGCCGGTGCGGGACGATACCGGCACGCCGGTCGGCGAGATCAGCGTCGGGTTCGAGCGCACCGGGGTCTTCGACGACCTCCCGCCCGTGCTCGCCGCGATCGGGCTGACGGCCGCCGGCGCGCTCGCGCTCGCGCTCGCGACCTTCCTTCTCCTCCGCCGCCGCTGGGAGCGGTTGACCCTCGGCGTGCAGCCCGAGGAGCTGGTCGCCCTCGTGCAGAACCAGACGGCGGTGCTGAACGGTGTCGGCGACGGCGTGCTCGCGGTCGACAAGGACGGCGTCGTGCGGGTGAGCAATGCCGCGGCGGATCGGCTCCTCGGGCTCCACGACCCGGTCGGCCGCCGCGTGGGCGAGCTCCCGCTGCCACCGGTCGTACGGGACACGGCCACGGGAGCCCGCGAGCGTGCGGAGGCGGTCGTCGGCGACCGGATGCTCTATCTCGAGTCGAGCGCGGTGCGGCGCGACGGGCAGGAACTCGGTGACGTGCTGATCGTGCGCGACCGCACCGACCTCATCGCCCTCACCGAGCGGCTGGAGGCCGTGCGCACGATGACCTCAGCACTGCGGGTCCAGCGCCACGAGTTCGCCAACCGCCTGCACGTGGCTGCCGGCCTCATCGACGCCGGCCGTGTCGCCGACGCGCGCGCCTTCCTCGACGAGCTGGTGAGCCGCGGTCCCGTGTCGTTCCCCGTCGCCGGCCTCGACCTCGTGGGCGATCCGTTCCTGCACGCATTCCTGGGAGCCAAGGGCGTGGAGGCCGCCGAACGGGGCGTCGCCCTGCGGATCGCGGAGGACACGCAGCTGATCGGCACCGTGCGTCGGGCGGAGGACGTGGCGAGCGTGCTCGGCAATCTCGTCGACAACGCGATCGCCGCCGCCGTCGCGGGCACGAGGGACCCGCGGTGGGTCGAGGTCTCCGCGCTGAGCGACGGCGGCGCGCTCGTCGTCACCGTCTCCGACTCCGGCGCCGGTATCCGGGAGCCCGACCTCCGAGCGCCCGCCGACGACGCGGGAAGCGAGGATCGCGTGCACGGGCACGGTATCGGCCTGCCCCTGGCCACGGAGATCGCCCGCCGGAGCGGCGGCGACCTCTGGATCATCGACCCCGGCGGCACCGACCACGGCGCGGTGTTCGCCGCCCGCATCGGAGATGCCGTCGACCCCACTCCGCATCTCTCGAAGGAGGACCTGTGACGGAACCGCTGCGTGCGCTCATCCTCGACGACGACTTCCGGGTGGCCGACCTGCACCGGGCGGTCGTGGACGACCATCCCGGATACACCGTGACCGGTACCGCGCGCTCCTGTGGCGAGGCTCGCGACCTCGTGCGCTCGACACGCCCCGACCTGCTGCTCGCCGACGTCTACCTCCCCGACGGCGACGGCATCGGACTCGTCCGTGAGGTCCGGGTGGACGCGATCCTCATCTCCGCCGCGGACGACGCGCCCACCGTGCGACGAGCCCTGCGGGCCGGCGCGATCGGCTATCTCGTGAAACCGTTCGACCGTCGCGGACTGACCGGCCTCCTCGACCGGTACCTGCGCTATCGCAACCTGCTCGCGGGTGAGCGGCCCCTCACGCAGGAGGACGTGGACCGGGCGCTCGCGATCCTGCACGGCGGCGGTGAGCCGGTGTCCCTTTCACGCTCGGCCACCGAGCAGCGCGTGCTCGCAGCGCTCGGAGACGGCGAGGCCTCGGCCGCGGAGGTCGCCGAGCGGGTCGGCATCTCACGGGCCACCGCGCAACGGCACCTCGCGGCACTCGCCGCACGGACGATCGTCGAGGTGCGGCTGCGGTACGGATCGACCGGACGGCCCGAGCACCGGTACGCGACGCGCACGTGACGCGGTGGGCGGCCGCTCAGCCCTCGGAGCCCACGGCGGCGAGGCGTGCTTCTTCGTCGGCGGCGATGGCGCTCTCGATGATGGGGTCGAGCGCACCGTCCATGACCTGATCGAGGTTGTACGCCTTGAACCCGGTCCGGTGATCCGCGATCCGGTTCTCCGGGAAGTTGTAGGTACGGATGCGCTCCGAGCGGTCCATGCCGCGGATCTGCGACTTGCGCGCGTCGGAGGCGGCCGCGTCGAGCTCCTCCTGCTGCTTGGCGAGCAGTCGGGCGCGCAGCACGCGCATCGCGGCCTCACGGTTCTGCAACTGCGACTTCTCGTTCTGCATCGACACGACGATGCCGGTCGGCACGTGGGTGATCCGGACCGCGGAGTCGGTGGTGTTCACCGACTGGCCGCCGGGGCCCGAGGAACGGAACACGTCGATCTTCAGATCGTTCTGATCGATCTGGATCTCCTCGGGCTCTTCCACCTCGGGGAACACGAGCACGCCGGTCGTGGACGTGTGGATGCGTCCCTGCGACTCCGTGGCCGGCACCCGCTGCACGCGGTGCACGCCGCCCTCGTACTTCAGGTGCGCCCAGACGCCCTGTGCAGGGTCGGACGAAGAGCCCTTGATGGCGACCTGGACGTCCTTGTAGCCGCCGAGGTCGGACTCGTTGCGCTCGAGCAGCTCGGTCTTCCACCCCTTGGACGCGGCGTACTGCACGTACATGCGCAGCAGGTCCGCGGCGAACAACGCCGACTCGGCGCCGCCCTCCCCCGCCTTGATCTCCATGATCACGTCGCGGGCGTCGTCGGGGTCGCGCGGGATGAGGAGTCGTCGGAGGCGCTCCTGCGCGGTCTGCACGCCCTCCTCCAGCGCGGGGACCTCGGCGGCGAACGCCTCGTCCTCCCTGGCGAGCTCGCGCGCCGCCTCCAGATCATCGACGGCGCCCGTCCACGCCTCGTGCGCCGCGACGATGCGTGACAGCTCGGCGTACCGACGGTTGACACGCTTGGCGCGGGCCGCGTCGGCGTGCACCGCCGGGTCGGAGAGCTCCTCCTGGACCCGGCGATGCTCGTCGATCAGAGTCTGGACGGACTCGAACACGTCGGGCCTCAGCGGATGTTGTTGTCGTGCCCGTGGGCGCCCGAGGGCAGCGTCGGGATCGACTTCTGCATCTGAACGAGGAACTCCACGTTGGAGTGGGTCTCCTTGAGCTTGCCGAGCACGACCTCCAGCGCCTGCTGCGGGTCGAGGCCGGCGAGAGCGCGGCGCAGCTTCCAGGTGATCTTGACCTCGTCGGCGGAGAGGAGCATCTCCTCGCGGCGGGTGCTGGACGCGTTCACGTCCACCGCCGGGAAGATGCGCTTGTCGGCGAGCTGGCGGGACAGGCGCAGCTCGCTGTTGCCGGTGCCCTTGAACTCCTCGAAGATGACCTCGTCCATCTTGGAGCCGGTCTCGACGAGCGCGGTGGCGAGGATCGTGAGGGATCCGCCGTTCTCGATGTTGCGGGCGGCACCGAAGAAGCGCTTCGGCGGGTAGAGCGCGGATGCGTCGACGCCACCGGTGAGGACGCGGCCGGACGCCGGAGCGGCCAGGTTGTACGCGCGTCCGAGGCGGGTGATCGAGTCGAGCAGCACGACCACGTCGCGGCCCAGCTCGACGAGGCGCTTGGCGCGCTCGATCGCGAGCTCGGCGACCGTCGTGTGGTCTTCGGCTGGCCGGTCGAAGGTGGAGGCGATGACCTCGCCCTTCACCGTGCGCTCCATGTCGGTGACCTCTTCGGGGCGCTCGTCGACGAGCACGACCATGAGGTGCACCTCGGGGTTGTTCTGCGCGATCGCGTTGGCGATCTGCTGCAGGACGATCGTCTTGCCGGCCTTGGGCGGCGCGACGATCAGGCCGCGCTGGCCCTTGCCGATCGGTGCGACGAGGTCGATGATGCGCTGCGTCAGCTTCTCCGGAGCCGTCTCCAGGCGCAGACGCTCCTGCGGGTAGAGCGGCGTGAGCTTGCCGAACTCCACGCGGGTGGCCGCGTCGTCGACCGAGAGGCCGTTGATGGAGTCGACCTTGACGAGGGCGTTGTACTTCTGGCGGCCCTGCTGCTCGCCTTCGCGCGGCTGCTTGATGGAGCCGACGACCGCGTCGCCCTTGCGGAGGTTGTACTTCTTGACCTGGCCGAGCGAGACGTAGACGTCGCTGGGCCCGGCGAGGTAGCCGGTGGTGCGCACGAAGGCGTAGTTGTCGAGCACGTCGAGGATGCCGGCGATCGGGATGAGGACGTCGTCCTCGGTGATCTCGGTCTCGAACTCGTCGACCGGGCCGGCGCCGCGACGCTTGTTGCGCTGACGGTTGCGCCCGTTGCCGTTGCCGGACTGGTCGTCGTCGGCCGGTGCGTTCTGCGCCTGCTCCTGACCGCCGCCCTGCCCGCGGCCGCGGTTGCGGTTGCGGTTGCGGCTGCGGCCTCGACCACCCTGCTCGTCGCCGTTGTCTCCCTCGCCGGACGTGTCCTTCGCGGGGGCGTCCGCCTCGGCCTCGTTCTTCGCGGCAGCGCCGTCGTTCTTCGGCTCGTTCTTCGCCGCGTCGTTCTTGGTGCGGCCGCCCTGGGCGGTGCCCGCGTCGGTCGTCTCGGTCGCGCCGTCGGCCGGTGCCGCCTCGGCCTTCTCGGTCTTCGCCTCGGGGGCCTCGGCGTCCGCCTTCTTCGTGCGACGGCCGCGTCCGGACTTCGGGGCCTCGGCCGGCGCCTCGGCGGCCTCGGCAGCAGGCGCCGGCTCGGCGGCGGCGGTCTCGGCGGGGGCCTCGGCGTCCGCCTTCTTCGCGCGGGTGCGGCGCGGAGCCTTCGCCTTGGGCGCGGCTTCTGCCCCCTCGGCGGAGTCGCCGGCAGCGGCGGGAGCATCGGCGGTGCCGGACTCCTCCGCCTTGGCGGCCTTGGCAGCGGCCGTCGCGGTGCTCGCCCGGCGCGGCGCGCGCTTCTTGGCCGGAGCGGACTCGGTCGCCTGCGCGGCGACGGGGGCGTCGGCGGTCGGAGCCGCCTGATCGTTCTGGGTCTCGGAGAGGTTCTCCACGAGTACTCCCTTATAGGTCATGGGAAATGAGCGTGAACGCGCACAACGGGTGCTGCGCACGATCGCACGGGCTGACGCTCGGCGTCAGCCAGCCTCGGCACTTGGGCCTCAGGGGTTTGCGTGCGGGTCTTGCAAGAGATGCAATGGGGCCAGATTCACGAATGCTACGTGGAGCCCTCCGCTCGATCCCCCACTGTACCACCACGGACGTCGACGGCGAGCAGAAGCGCCTCCCACGGGGTGTCGGTCACCCGGTTGGCCAGCTCCACGGCGTCCAGACGACTGCCCGGACCGTCCGCGAGCACGAGCACACTGGGGCCGGCCCCGGAGACGACGGCGGCGAATCCGGCGGCCCGCAGCGCCTGCACGAGGCGCTGCGTCTCGGGCATGGCGCCGGCGCGATAGTCCTGGTGCAGGCGGTCGGCGGTCGCGTCCAGCAGCAGCTCCGGGCTCTGCATCAGCGCCGCGATGAGCAGAGCCGACCGGGACACGTTGAACACGGCGTCGGCCGTGGAGACGTGCGGCGGCTGCAGCGAGCGGGCCTGCGAGGTCGACATCGTGTACGCGGGGACGAGGACCAGGGGCGAGACGCCCCGATGCACGAGGAGCTTCTTGTGCTGCGGACCCCGCTCCCCCATCCACGCGATCGTGAGCCCGCCGAACAGCGCGGGCGCCACGTTGTCCGGATGGCCCTCCAGCTCGGTCGCGAGGCGCAGCAGATCGGTGTCGGAGAGGTCGACGTCGCCGGCCAGCAGCCCCTTCGCCGCGAGCACGCCGGCCGCGACGGCCGCACCGGAGGACCCCAGGCCGCGGCCGTGCGGGACCGCGTTCTCGGCCACGATGCGCAGGCCGGGCATCGGCCTGCCGACGTCCGCGAAGACGTAGGCGATCGTCCGGACGATGAGGTTGGACGCATCCCGGGGGATGTCGGCGGCGCCCGAACCGGAGACCTCGATCTCGAGCTCCCCCTCCGGCAGAGCGGTCACCTCGAGACGGTCGTAGATGCTCAGGGCCAGGCCGAGCGTGTCGAAGCCGGGGCCGAGGTTGGCGCTCGTCGCCGGCACCGTCACCTCGACCGTGCGGCCGATGCGGGCGCCGTGCTCCTCGGGAGCGGGAGCCGTAGCCGTCACCGTGGTCACTCGCCTTCCACCCGGAGGACGGAGACCACGCGGGCGACGACATCGCTGTCGGCCAGCACGTCCACCGTGTCGCTGAGGGCCTGCTCGGTCGCACGGTGCGTGCCGATGATGAGGCGAGCGGTCGGCTCGTCCTCGCCCTCGACGGTCTGGACGACGGTCGCGACGGACACTCCGCCGTCGCTGAGGATGCCCGCCACGGTCGCGAGCACGCCGGGGGCGTCGGAGACCTCGAGGGTGATCTGATACCGCGTGGTGACGTGGCCGATGGGCACGACGGGGAGATTCGCCCGGGTGGACTCGCCCACGCCGACGCCGCCCGCGATATGCCGACGCGCAGCGGAGACGACGTCGCCGAGGACGGCCGAGGCCGTCTGCACGCCGCCGGCGCCCGCCCCGTAGAACATGAGAGAGCCGGCGGCCTCCGCCTCGACGAAGACGGCGTTGTTGGCACCGTGCACGGAGGCGAGCGGGTGGGACACGGGGACGAGGGCCGGGTAGACCCGCACCGAGATGGACTCGGCGCCGTTCGCCTCGATCCGCTCGCAGACGGCGAGCAGCTTGATGACGAAGCCGGCCGCGCGGGCCTCCTCGATCATCGACGCGGTGATCGAGGTGATGCCCTCGCGATGCACCGCCTCCAGCGGCACCGCGGTGTGGAAGGCGAGGCTGGCAAGGATCGCGGCCTTCTGCGCGGCGTCGTAGCCCTCCACGTCGGCGGTGGGGTCGGCCTCCGCATACCCCAGGCGCTGCGCGTCGGCGAGCACGTCGGCGAAGTCGGCGCCCTCGGTGTCCATCCGGTCGAGGATGTAGTTCGTGGTGCCGTTGACGATGCCCATGATGCGCACGACGCGGTCGCCGGCGAGCGAGTCGCGCAGCGGACGGATGATCGGGATGGCGCCGGCGGCCGCCGCCTCGTAGTACACCGATGCGCCGACGCGATCCGCGGCCTCGAACAGCTCCGGCCCGTGGGTCGCCAGCAGCGCCTTGTTGGCGGTGACCACGTCGGCGCCGGAGCCGATGGCCTGGAGGATGTTGGTGCGGGCGGGCTCGATCCCGCCGATCAGCTCGATCACGATGTCGGCGCCGAGGATGAGCGACTCGGCATCGGTCGTGAAGAGCTCCTTCGGCAGCTCGACGTCGCGGGGCGCGTCGAGGTTGCGCACCGCGATGCCCGCCAGCTCCAGCGCGGCACCCGCGCGGTCGGCCAGCTCGTCGCCGTGGCGGAGCAGGAGGGCCGCCACCTGGGAGCCGACGGCTCCGGCGCCCAGCAGCGCCACGCGAAGTCGTCTGTAGTCAGTCATGGGTGCTCCTTCTGGGGTGGGTCATCGTGCTCCCTCGGGGGCGTGCGCCCCGTCGATGCCCGCGTCGCGGGCCAGCAGGTCGTGGACGGTCTCGCCGCGGACGATCACCCGCGAGCGACCCTCGCGCACCGCCACGATCGGCGGCCGCGGGACGTGGTTGTAGTTGCTCGCGAGAGAGGCGCAGTACGCGCCCGTCGCCGGCACCGCGAGCAGGTCCCCCGGGGTGACGTCGCCGGGCAGATATTCGTGATCGACGACGATGTCGCCGGACTCGCAGTGCTTGCCGACCACCCGGCTCAACTGCGGGTCGCCCGTGCCCGCGCGCGAGGCCAGGCGGGCGGAGTAGCTGGCGCCGTAGAGGGCCGTGCGGGCGTTGTCACTCATCCCGCCGTC
Source organism: Microbacterium sp. C-MGS6 (assembly GCF_058140415.1). Taxonomy (NCBI): domain Bacteria; kingdom Bacillati; phylum Actinomycetota; class Actinomycetes; order Micrococcales; family Microbacteriaceae; genus Microbacterium; species Microbacterium sp. C-MGS6. Next base: position 1,440,953 of record NZ_CM176934.1, on the reverse strand, counting down.
GACGCTGACGTAACGCCGGGTCGCCCCCGAGGCGACCGTGACGTCCTTCGTCGTGCCGACCTCGTAGAGCGTCACGCCCGCGGTGCCGACGATCGCACGCCCGGGCTCGAACGACAGCGCCGGCACGGGGATGCCGCGCGCCGCGCAGCCCTCGGCCACCGCCGCGACGATGCCGCCGGCGAGCTCGTCGATGGGGGTGGGGTCGTCGATGCGGGTGTAGGCGATGCCGAACCCGCCGCCGAGGTTCAGCTGCGGCACGGGGCCGTCCTCGAGGAGGGCGGCGTGCAGTTCGAGCACGCGGGAGGCGGACTCGCGGAAGCCGGCCACGCCGAAGATCTGGGAGCCGATGTGGCAGTGCAGTCCGGCGAACTCCAGCCCGGGGATCTCGCGGATCCGTGCCACGGCGACCTCCGCCTCGGCGAGCGGGAAGCCGAACTTCTGGTCCTCGTGCGCCGTGGCGAGGAAGTCGTGGGTCTCGGCGTGGACGCCGCTGATGACCCGGACCATGACGCGCTGCACGGCGTCGGTGCGGGCGGTGATGGCGGCCAGGCGCTCGATCTCGATCGCGCTGTCGACGACGATCGTCCCCACGCCGAGGGCGACCGCGCGCTCGAGCTCGGCGACCGACTTGTTGTTGCCGTGGAAGCCGAGCGAGGCCGGAGCGACCCCCGCGGCGAGGGCGACTTCGAGCTCGCCGCCGGTGCACACGTCGATGCGGAGCCCCTCGTCGACGACCCACCGGGCGACCGTCGTGCACAGGAACGCCTTGCCCGCGTAGTACACCTGCGCGGTCGTGCCGTGGGCGGAGGCGGCGCGGTCGAAAGCGTCGCGGAAGGCCCTGGCGCGGCGGCGCACCTCGTCTTCGTCGAGCACGAGGAGCGGCGTGCCGTAGGCCCGGACCAGCTCCGGCGCCGTCACACCCGCCAGCACGAGGGCTCCGTCCTCGTCGCGCTCCGTGGAGGACGGCCAGACCCCGACCGCGAGATCGTTCGGGTCGTCGGGGACGACGAGCCAATCCGGAGCGAGCGTGGCGGCAGAGTCGAGCACGGAACACCAATCGTGGGACGGATCTCGGGCGGAGGCGCACATCGAGTTGCCCCGATTCTAGGGCACCCCCTGTCCCCGCCTGGTCATGGTGACACGCCGCGTCAACCCCCTGGGGAGGGGTGCCGAGCGGCTCATAGGGTGGGGGCGTGGCAGACACCGACACGCGAGACTCCGAGAACCGTTCCGCAGCCCCGGCCCGACCGGGACTCGTCGCCCGCATCACGGGACCGGTGATCGCTTGGGCCCTGGCCCGGCGCCCGGTCAGGGCGGTGCTGCTGTACTCCGAGCGCCGCGGTCCGATGCTCGCCGACAGCGTGACCTACCGGGCCCTGTTCAGCGTCTTCGCCGGCGTGCTCCTCGGCTTCTCCCTCGCGGCCCTCTGGCTCTCCGGAAACCCGGAGGCCTGGCGCGCGATCATCGACGCCGTGCAGTCCGCGGTCCCCGGGCTCATCGGCGAGGGCGGTGTCATCAATACGAAGGACCTCCGGACTCCGGCGTCGTTCTCGATCGCCGGCATCATCTCCCTCGTCGCGCTGGTCGGTGCCGCGCTCGGCGCCATCGGCTCGCTCCGCACGGCCATCCGGACCATCGCCGGCACGATCCAGGCGGACATCCTGTGGATCTGGGTCATCGTCCGCAACCTGCTTCTCGGCATCGGCATCGGCCTCGCGTTCGTGCTCGCCGCCGGGATCACCTTCATCGGACAGCTCGGGGTGACCTGGATCGGCGACCTGCTCGGGGTGCCGTCGGATTCGCCTCTGCTCGCCTGGACGGTCCGGATCCTGTCGCTCCTCGTGGTGTTCATCCTCGACGCGGCTCTGATCGTGGGGGCCTTCCTCCTGCTGTCCGGCGTCCGACCCGCTGCGCGGTCGTTGTGGAGCGGCGCCTTCCTCGGCGCCTTCGGTCTGATCGTGCTGCAGCAGCTCTCCGGGCTCTTCGTCGGCGGTGCGACGAGCAACCCCCTGCTCGCCTCGTTCGCCTCGCTCCTGGCGCTGCTGATCTGGCTCCAGCTGTCCACCCAGGTCATCCTCGTCTCGTGCGCCTACATCGTCACGGCCGAGGAGGAGCGCGGCGACCGCCTGCACGAGCGGTTCGGCGCACGGACGTTCGTCCAACGGCGGCTGCAGCGCGCCGAGGTGGACGTCAAGATCGCCACAGCCGAGCTGCGTGACGCCCAGCGTGCGGCGGCCGAGGAGAACGGCACCGCCGAGAAGGCGACCGAGAAAGACTGACCATCCTCGTTGTGACCGCCGTCGATATGGTGGTCACAACGAGAGGGGACGCATGTCCGCACCACGACGGCACACCGTCACCGTTCCCGGCGCGCGGGTGTCGGTCGCGGAATGGTGCCCCGCGGCGGAGACGCAGCCGCCCGCGCTCCTTCTGCACGGCGGCGGCGCCGACAGTGCAGAACTCTCCTGGGGCGAGGTCGGACCGGCGTTGGCGGCCGCCGGACACCGCGTCGTGGCACCGGACCACCCCGGGTTCGGGCGCAGTCCGCGCCTCGAAGCGCCGCTGACGCAGGAGCGCCTGGTGCAGTACGTCGGCGACCTCGTCGATGCCCTCGACCTGCAGGCCTACGTCGTCGGCGGACTCTCCCTGGGTGCCGGGTTGGCGTTGGGCCACCTCCTCGACCGCCCGGACGCTGCGCTCTCCGCCGCCCTCCTCGGCAGCTACGGGCTGATGCCACGGCTGACGGACGGACGCCTCGGTGCCCTCTCGCACCTGTCGACATTCCTGCTCCTGCGTTCGGGGCTGCTCGGCGCCATGACACGCGCCTACGCGCGCGACCGTAAGGCGATGATGCGCGGCCTCCAGGATCTCGTGCACTCCCCGGACGCCCGCAACCCGGCTCTCGTCGATGCGGTGCTCGCCGAGGCAGCGACCGGATCGGGTCTCACGACGTTCGGCGACTGGCAGCGGGATCAGGTGCGACCGCTGCGACTCCGCACCGACTACCGCGACCGGCTCGCCGAGATCCGGGTCCCCGTCCTGCTCGTGCACGGCGACCGGGATTCCGGCGTGCCTCTTCGGAGGATCGAGGAGGCGGCGGACGCGCTGCCGGCCGGCCGGCTCCTGGTGGCACCGGGAGCCGGACACTGGGTGCAACGCGACCGCCCCGACCTCGTGATCCCCGCCCTCCGGGACTGGTTCGCCCGAGGCTCCGATGCCTAGGCCGCTCGTGCCCGACCGGCGCGCTCGCATCCTCGATGCCGCGGAGCGGATGGTGCTGACCCACGGGTTCGATGCCATGAGCGTCGCCGCGATCGCACGCGCGGCCGGCATCGGCAAGGGCGCGGTCTACCTGGAGTTCGCGGCGAAGCGCGACATCCTCGACGCGCTGCTCCAGCGCGGCACGTCTCGGATCGCCGATGCGGTCGCCCGTACCGCAGGACCGCAGCCCTCGCTCAGTGCCCTCTACCGCGCCACAGCTGCTGCCCTGCTCGGCGACGAGCTCATGACGGCCGCGTTCCTCGACGACGCGGGAGTGCTCGGTGCGCACGTCGCCGCGCAGCCACCCGCCCGGTACCGGATGCGTCACGAACAGGTCGTCGCCGGGATCCGTGAGCTGCAGGAGCAGGGCCGGATCGTGCCGGACGTGGAGCCCGAGGCCCTGGCTCTCGCGTTGTCCAGTGCCACGCTCGGCCTGCTCTCCGCGGCCCGCACCCTGGGGCCCCTCGATCGCGCGACGCTGGAGAGCGCCATCGACACGGTCGGCCGCATGGCCGCGAGCTTCGAGACGGAGTGACATGCATCACGAGACGACAGGCTCCGCAGGAACCCCTCCCCTCCTCCTGCTGCACGGGGGCGGGGTCGCCGGCTGGATGTGGGAGCCGCTGCGCAGTCACCTCGACCCCGCACGGCGGGTCATCCTCCCGGATCTTCCGGGACACGGTGGCAGCGCGACAGCGGACTACGTGTCGCACGAGGAGACGGTCGCGGCGCTCGTCCCGCTGCTGGAGCAGGAGACGCAACCGGCGACCGTCGTCGGGTTCTCCCTCGGCGCCCAGCTCGCCGTCCTGCTCGCGGCACGACGACCGGACCTCGTCGCCGACGCCGTGGTCATCAGCGCTCAGGCGGAACCGCTGCGCGCCGTCGGCCCGACCCTCGCGCTGCTCCGCCTCACGGCAGGGCTCGCCAGGAACGAGCGCTTCGCCCGCCTTCAGGCCCGCGAGCTGTTCATTCCCGACGCGCTGCTCCCCCGCTATCTGGAGACCTCCGCGGCCATCTCGCGCACGACCCTGCTGCGCGCGGTAGAGGAGAACCTCCGTTTCACGCCTCCGCCCGCGTGGCGCGCGCATCCCGGCACCGCCCTGATCCTGGTCGGTGCGGAGGAGAAGCCGATGATGCGCCGCTCCGCCGCGCTGCTGGACCGGGTGCATCCCCGCAGCACCCTCGAGGTCGCCGAGGGGTGCGGACACGGCATCCCCCTGCAACGGCCGGCGGAGCTCGCCGCGCGTCTGGAGGAGCGCCTGGCCACCTGACCGGTGCGTGACCGCTCAGCGGTCGCAGGTATCCTTCTCCTGGAGCGTCTCGTCCGTGACGATCGCCCCGTCCACGTCGATGTCGATCACGGCCTGGTCGTCGACGATCTCGATTCCCGTCAGGGTGAGGCCGGCCGGCAGCTGGTCCGCGATGCAGACGCGCCGCGGTTCGGTGATCCCCTCGCCGAGGGAGCCGAACGACGAGCCCACACGATCGAGATCGATGTCGACGCCGCCGATGCTCGCCGCCACCGGGGTGAGTTCGAGGTCGCCCTCGACAGCCCCGGGGGTCAGGGTCACGGATACCGGCACCGCGGTGCCGAGCACGTCGAACGAGCCGCCGAGGGTCGCGTTCGGTGCCACGAACTCCACGGTGTCGACAGGGAGTTCCGAGTCGGCGAGCAGAGCGGTGAACTGCTCCTGGTCGATGCGGATGGTGCCGTCCGCGCCGTCGAGGTCGCCGCCCCGCAGCGGAACGCCCGTCGCCGTGACGTCGGCGGCACCGGTGATGCCCTGCAGCGTGACGGCCTCCGTCGACAGGCGCAGGGTGTCGAGACGACCGGCGAGGAGCTGTGGGAGGAGGATCCCCTCGGTCTCGACGTCCAGCTGCTGGTCGGCAGGGAGGTCGAGCTGCTCGATGACGATCGATCGGACGACACCGGGCAGCACCGCACGGGCGACGAACTCGGCCGCGACCACGAGGGCGGCGAGCACGACCACGACGATGAGCACGACCCACGGCCACCGCCGGCGACGACGTCCGGCACCGCCCCGACCGTCCGCCGCGTCCGGGACCACGAGCGTCGGGTGCTCGTCCGAGGGCTTCGGATACGGGAGGGTGTGGTTGTCGTCGCTCATGGCGCTCCTACATGCGCTCGGGCGCGGACACGCCGAGCAGGTCGAGTCCGTTGCGGAAGACCTGGCCGGCGGCATCGTTCAGCCACAGGCGCGTGCGGTGCACGTCCTCCACCGGGGCGTCGCTCAGCGGGATCACCCGGCAGTTGTCGTACCAGCGGTGGTACAGGCCGGCGAGCTCCTCCAGATAGCGCGCGACGCGGTGCGGCTCGCGCACCTCGGCCGCGAACGCCACGATGCGGGGGAACTCCTGGAGCGCGCCCAGCAGCGCCGCCTCGGTCTCGTGCGTGAGCGTCTCCGGGGCGAAGACGGAGCGGTCGACGCCGGAGTCGGCGGCATTGCGCGCGACGTTGTGGGTACGGGCGTGTGCGTACTGCACGTAGAACACCGGGTTGTCGTTCGTGCGCTTCTGCAGCAGCTCCGGGTCGAGGTCGAGCGGCGAGTCGGCGGGCGAGCGCTCCAGCGAGTAGCGCAGCGCGTCCGTGCCGAGCCAGTCGAGCAGGTCGTCCATCTCGATGATGTTGCCGGCACGCTTGCTGAGGCGGGCGCCGTTGATCGAGACCATCTGGCCGATCAGCACCTGGATGTTCTTCGCGGGGTCGTCCCCCGCCGCCCCCGCAACCGCCTTGAGGCGGTGCACGTAGCCGTGGTGGTCGGCGCCCAGCAGGTAGATCTTGTCGCGGAAGCCACGGTCGCCCTTGTTCAGGTAGTAGGCGGCGTCGGCGGCGAAGTACGTGTACTCGCCGTTCGAGCGGCGGATCACGCGGTCCTTGTCGTCGCCGAAGTCCGTCGTGCGCACCCATACGGCGCCGTCCTCGTCGAACACATGGCCCTGCTCGCGCAGACGGTCGACGGCTTGGTCGATCAGGCTCGATCCCGAGGCGTCCTTCGCGTGGAGGGTGCGCTCGGAGAACCACACGTCGAACGGCACGTTGAAGCGCTCGAGCGAGTTCTTGATCTCCGCGAGCTGGTACTCGTAGCCGAGCTCGCGGGCGACCGTGAGCTGCTCCTCCTCCGGGAGATCGAGCAGGTCGGGACGCGCTTCGAGCACGCGACCGGCGAGCGTCGCGATGTACTGCCCCGGGTAGCCGCCCTCCGGCGTGGGCTCCCCCTTGGCCGCGGCCAGCACGGACGCGGCGAAGCGGTCCATCTGCACGCCCGCGTCGTTGATGTAGTACTCACGGACCGCGCGGGCGCCGCTCGCGAGGAGCAGGCGCACGATCGCGTCGCCGAGGGCGGCCCAGCGCGTGTGCGCGATGTGGAGAGGACCGGTGGGGTTGGCCGAGACGAACTCGACGTTCACGCTGACTCCCTCCTGCGAGGAGTTCGTCCCGTAGGCGGGACCGGCGTCGACGATGACCTTCGCGAGCGCACCGGCGGCGGCGGCGTCGAGACGGATGTTGAGGAAGCCCGGACCGGCGACCTCCACGCTCGCGATACCGTCCACATCGGCCAGTCCGCCGGCGATCTGCTGGGCGAGTTCACGCGGGTTCGTGCCGAAGGGCTTGGCCAGGCGCATGGCGATGTTCGAGGCCCAGTCGCCGTGGTCGCGGTTACGCGGGCGCTCCAGCACGATGTCGGCGGCGGAGAGGTCGAACGGCTCGCCCGGACGTCGTTCCTCGGCGATGGGGGCGAGGACGGCGAGGAGGGCGTGGGCGAGCGTTTCAGGATTCATAGACTCCCCAGTTTACGGGGGCGCGCCGCCCCTCTCCGCCGCCCCTCGTCGCGAAGAGTTTGCGTTCCGCGTTCCGTGATCTACTCTCATGCCATGAACGCCCCCGCCGCCTCTCGTCGACTGCGCATCGCGGGCGTCGCCACCGCTCTTCTCGTCGCCGTCGCCGCGGGGGTCCTCGGAGTCTGGCGCCCCTGGGTTCCGGCGCCGTCGTCCCTCCCCGTCGGCGCGGCAGCCGGAGACGAATCCATCGCGGTGATCGCTCCCGCGCCGCTCGCGCTCCCGGAGGAGCCGACCGTCCTCGTCTTCGGTGATTCCTGGACCTACGGCTCGGCCGCCTCCGACCCCACCCTGGGGTATGCGTACGTGCTCGCCGACCTCCTGCGCGGCACGACCATCGTGGACGGCGTCCGGGGCAGCGGCTACCTCAAGCCCGGCATCGACGGCCCCACCTTCGGCGAGCGCATCGCGGCACTGGACCCGGCCCTCGACCCGGATCTCGTCATCATCCAGGGCTCCATCAACGACCGGGCGCAGGGCGAGGCCGGCTATCGCGACGCCGTGACCGCCGCATGGGACGCGCTGACGGCGCGCTACCCGGAGGCGGCGATCGTCGTGCTCGGGCCCGCGCCGCACGAGCTCCCGGTCGGGGCGCAGACGGCACGGATCGATCGGGACCTCGCGGCTCTCGCCTCGGCCCGCGGCTGGTGGTACATCTCCCCGATCGAGCGGGACTGGATCACCGACGAGAACTATCTCGCCGTCATCGACGTGGAGGTCGGGCGCAAGCATCCGTCCACCGACGGCCACCGCTACCTGGCGGAGAAGCTGGCCGCAGCGCTCGACGAACTGCGCGCCGCGCCGGTCACCGAGGCCGGTGGGTCGGAGACCACCCCCGACGAGTGATATTGTCGATCGGTACGCCTCCGTAGCTCAGTGGATAGAGCGCCGGTTTCCGGTACCGTAGGTCGCAGGTTCGACTCCTGTCGGGGGCACTAGAAAACACTGGGAGAGCTGGGGAAACCCCGGCTCGCAGTAGCCAAAACTGTGGCCACCTCGATTTTCGAGGTGGCCACGTTTTTATCGGCGTTTCGCGCTCAGGCGGCACGTTTCAGCCGTCCGCGGAACCGTTTTGCCGATCCGCTCTCTCACCATCCGCGCCGTCACCGGGCCAGCTTCGATTCCTTGAATGGATCGCCCGGCGGTGGAGGAGCGTCCAGTAGCGGACTTCACTGATGTGGCGTTGGGCCGCGGATGGGGTGGGTGTCGGTTGGGGCGCTTCGGGTCTCGGTTTCGACTGCGAGTACCGGGCGTCACGGTTCCGATGATCGCTGTGGCGTCAGGCATCCGCTTCTCTAGATGACACGCAATTGAGCGGCATTTACGATGCGAGCATGGGGATCAACTACGCCGCCGCGACCACTGTGCAGCTAAGGGCCGAGATCGCGGGAGCCGGGCGCAGTATCCGAAACGTCGCTGCGGAACTTGGCGTCGACTACACCACTCTGTTCAGGGCGGTCACTGGCGGGAGGCCGATTCGAGTGCAGACTGTCTTTGATCTGCTCGAGGTTCTCGGGGTGACTCCAGGCGTATTCTTCGCGCGCGTTCAAGAGAGGGCTGAGCGGGTGGCCGAAGAAACCGCAGCCACCCATCGCCTGTCTAGGCTCCCTTGATGCCACTGTCTACCCTGGGTAGACTATACTCATGGTCAGCGAGCAACCCACCCGGAAGATGGTCAAGGCACTACGGGCCGCCGGGTTCACCGCGGTCCGAACGGTTGGGTCGCACACCGTCTGGGCAAAGGAAAACACCAGCATCAGCGTCCCGGACGGGCACAAGACGATCTCTCCCGGCGTTGTTCGCCAGATCAACAAGGCAATTGAGGAGGCCACCAAGTGAAGAGCTATGAGGTCATCGTCAGCCGTGAGGGAAAATGGTGGATGGTCGCCATCCCCGAGATCGATGGGCTCACGCAAGCCCGCACGATCAAGGAAGCGCATCAAATGGCAAAAGAGTACATCGCCGTCACCCTCGATATTCCACTCGATTCATTCGGAATTCACGTCAAAGCTGAGCGCATCGGGACTGTAGAGCACGTCACGCAGATCCTCGAAGACATCAAGATCGAACGCGCGGAGGCCGAGAGGAAAGAGCGCGAAGCGAATGAGCGAGCTCGAGCGTTGGCCAAACAGCTAGCCGCTCAAGAGATCACTCTTCGGGACATAGGCGACTTGTTCGAAGTTTCTCACCAACGCGCGCATCAGCTCGTCAAATCGTAATTTCACCCTGAATGCGGTTCGCTCGCGCAGCAGGTACCCGTCTGATGCGATGCCCGTGTTAGATGAGCTGAAGGCGACCGCGGGTAATCGAACCAACCGATCTGCTTGCTGAGGCCTGGGCAATTGGATCGGATACTTCACTTGAGACAAGAGGGATCGTCCAGACGGACGGTCCCTCTTCTCGTGCGCCCAGGGTCCCGTCAGCAGCCCCGACGCACGGACCGGTAGCCTGGATCCGTGCCCTCCCTCCTCATCGCCGGTTCGACGCGCGCTCCGCGCCGTCTGTCGTCCGCGACGCCGATGACGGAGTGGATGCGCGTGGTCCTGCACCCCGGCACGAACGGGTGGACGAGCGTCTGGGGCACCCTCTCGCACGGCGAGATCGCGGGCTGCCCGCCGCCACAGGGATAGGCCGCACCCGGACGGGTGCGGCGACATCGCGTCACCCATCCATCTGCCGTGAGGTATCCCTGTGTCTTCTTCGTCGTCCCCTGCCCGTTTCCGTCTCGCGCCGCATGAGCTCTGGCGCGGCATCCGCTCCACCGCCCGCAGCGACGTGCTCGGCGGCGGTCTGCTGCTGACCGCCACGCTCGCCGCCCTGATCCTCGCCAACTCCCCCGCCGCCCCGTGGTACGAGGCGATCAGGGACTTCCGCTTCGGGATCCCGGAGTGGCACCTCGAGCTCAGTGTCGGCGCCTGGGCCGCCGACGGCCTCCTCGCGGTGTTCTTCTTCGTCGTCGGTCTGGAACTGAAGGAGGAGTTCGTCGCCGGGCGCCTGCGCGATCCGCGCCGTGCCGCGCTTCCGATCGCCGCCGCGGTCGGCGGCGTGGTGGTCCCTGCCCTGCTGTTCGTCGCGATCAACGCGGCCTCGGGCGCCGACGTGCTGCGCGGGTGGGCGATCCCCACGGCCACGGACATCGCGTTCGCGATCGCCGTGCTCGCCGTGGTCGGCCGCTTCCTCCCGCCGGCCCTGCGGGTGTTCCTGCTGACCCTCGCGATCATCGACGACCTGATCGCCATCACGATCATCGCCACCTTCTACACCGAGACCATCAGCTTCCCCTGGCTGATCCTCGCGCTCCTCCCCCTCGCAGGCTTCGCGCTCGCCGTGCAGAACGGCATCCGATCCTGGTGGATCCTGCTCCCCCTCGCTCTCGCCGTGTGGGCATTCGTGCACGCCTCGGGGGTGCACGCGACGGTCGCCGGCGTGCTGCTCGGCTTCATGGTGCCGGTGCGCCCGACGGACCGCGCGCGGGTGCGCACCGGGACGGACGGCGACGGTGCCCCGGTGTACGACGGGCTCGCCGCGCACTTCGCCGACCGCTGGGGCATCGTCGCGACCCTCGTCGCCGTGCCGGTGTTCGCGTTCTTCGCGGCCGGGGTCGAGATCGGCGGCATGGACGGCCTCGTCTCGGCGCTGACCGATCCGATCACGATCGGGATCATCGTGGGGCTCGTGCTCGGGAAGCCCATCGGCATCCTGCTCACGACCTTCCTGTTGAGCCGCGTGCCGGCCCTGCGCCTCGATGAGTCGCTGCGCTGGCCGGATCTCGCGGGCATGTCCCTGCTCGCGGGCATCGGGTTCACGGTCTCGCTGCTGGTGGGAGAACTCGCGTACGGCAGCAGCAGCGTCGCGGACGATCACGTGAAGATCGGCGTCCTCGTCGGCTCGCTCCTCGCCGCGGTCCTCGGTGGCCTGGTGCTCGCGGCCCGCAGCCGTCGTGCGCGTGCGGAGACCGGGGCCCTCTCCGAGAGGTGAGCACCCGCTCTACGCTCTCCTGCGCCGTTCGTCAACGCCCTGAGTGATCCTCGAGGCGGTGCTTAGCGTCGGTCACCCCGACGCAGCGAAGGAGCACCCGATGAAGGCGATGACCTACCGCGGACCGTACAAGATCCGGGTCGAGGAGAAACCCGATCCGACGATCCAGCATCCGAACGACGCCATCGTGCGGGTCACGAGGGCTGCCGTCTGCGGATCGGATCTCCACCTCTTCCACGGCATGATGCCCGACACCCGCATCGGGCACACCTTCGGTCACGAGATCGTCGGGGTGGTGGAGGAGGTGGGCTCCTCGGTGGAGACGCTGCGCCCTGGCGACCGGGTGATGGTGCCCTTCAACATCTACTGCGGGTCGTGCTACTTCTGCCGTCGCGGCCTCTTCTCGAACTGCCACAACGTGAACCCGAACGCGACCGCCGTCGGCGGGATCTACGGCTACTCGCACACGACAGGCGGGTACGACGGCGGGCAGGCCGAGCGCGTCCGTGTGCCGTTCGCCGATGTCGGCCCGTCGGTGATCCCGGAATGGCTCGCCTCGGAGGATGCGCTGCTGCTCACAGACGCGTTCTCCACGGGCTACTTCGGTGCTCAGCAGGGTGACATCGCCGAAGGGGACACGGTGGTCGTGTTCGGCGCCGGTCCCGTCGGCCTCGCCGCCGCGCGCTCGGCCTGGTTCCTCGGCGCGGGACGCGTCATCGTCGTCGACCACCTCGACTACCGGCTCGAGAAGGCCAGGCAGTTCGCCTTCGCCGAGACGATGCACCTCCATGAGGTCGGTGACATCGTCCTCGCCCTGAAGAAGGCGACCGGCTACCTCGGCGCCGACGTGGTGATCGACGCGGTCGGCGCGGAGGCGGACGGCAGCGTCGTCCAGCACGTGACCGGCGCGAAACTGAAGCTGCAGGGCGGCTCCCCCGTCGCCCTGAACTGGGCCATCGACAGCGCGCGCAAGGGAGGGGCGGTCTCGATCCTCGGGGCTTACGGGCCGCTGGTCACCTCCGTCCGTCTCGGGGACATCGTCAACAAGGGACTCACCGTGCGCGGCAATCAGGCTCCCGTGAAGAGGCAGTGGCCGCGACTGCTCGAACACATCCAGGCGGGGCACATCCGTCCGTCCGAGCTGCTCACCCATCGCTTCCCCCTGGAGCACATCGCCGAGGCCTACCACGTGTTCTCGTCCAAGCTCGACGACTGCATCAAGCCGCTCATCGTCGTCGGAGAGGAATGACCATGCCGTACGAAGGATCTCGACCCGTCCCCGCGCCGACCCCCGACGAGCTGCGCGCACGGATCCCGGGCTGGGGCGCCGACCTCGCCCCGGAGCACCGCCGCACCTGGCAGCAGGTGGACGATGTCGGCGACACCGGCGCCCATTGGGACCTCCCGGAGCGTCAGGGCCCCGACCGCGGCCGCGAGCGCTCGATCGAACACGGCATGCTGCCCCCGGTCTGGGGCACCGCGCAGCCGCTGCACGGCGTGTCCGGAGCCATCCGGCGCGTGGCCTACGACCGGTTCAGCGAGACGAAGAACACCCGCTGGCTGCTGCTCGTCCTGGGAGACCGTGTGGACGCCGTGACAGCGCACGCCCGCTCCCTGGTGACCCGGCGACCGGACGATCCGATCACCCAGACCGGCGTCCTCGCGGAGCCCCGTCACCGTCCGCTCGCATCACGGTTCGGACGAGGCCGCATCGATCTCCGGCACACGTGGCTCGACCCGATCATCGTCGTCGGGCCCTGGGTGCTGACGGCGGTCCTGGGCGTCCGCGCTCTCCGCCGCCTCGGCCGCCGGCACTGAGCCGGGACCGAGACGGCGGCGTGTGAGGCTCAGCGCCGCCGGATCTCTGCGGTGACGACCTCAGGACGGAGGTCGAGCCGCCGCAGCAGCTGCGCGTTGAGGGCCACCACGATCGTCGACAGCGACATCAGCACCGCACCCACGGACATCGGCAGCACGAAGCCGATCGGCGCGAGCACCCCCGCGGCGAGCGGCACGGAGAGCAGGTTGTACCCCGCCGCCCACCAGAGGTTCTGCTTCATCTTCCGGTAGGAGGCACGGGACAGCTCGATGACCGACAGCACGGCGCGGGGGTCGTCGCCCGCGAGGATGACCCCCGCGGACGCGATCGCCACGTCGGTCCCTGCGCCGATCGCGAGACCCACGTCGGCCTGGGCGAGGGCGGGCGCATCGTTCACGCCGTCTCCCACCATCGCGACCTTGCGGCCCTCGCGCTGCAACTCCTGCACCTTCGCCGCCTTGTCCTCCGGCCGGACGCCGGCGAACACGCGGTCGATGCCGAGGTCCGCCGCGACGGTGTGCGCGACGGCCTCCGCGTCACCGGTGATCATCACGACGTGGACGCCGAGCGCATGCAACGCATCGACCGCGTCCCGCGACTCCGGACGCACCTCGTCCGCGAGCTTGAGCGCCCCGACGACCTGGCCGTCACGCAGCACGTGCAGGATGATCGCACCGTCTGCACGCCAGCCCTCCGCGACGGGGAGCTCCTGGGCGTCCTCCTCCGTGAGCAGATGCGGGCCGCCGACCCGGATCACAGTTCCGTCCACCGTCGCGGTCACACCGACCGCAGGAGAAGACGAGAAGTCGCGGCTGGCCGGCACCGGGAGCTCCTTGTCGCGCGCAGCGCGCACGATGGCCTTCGCCAGCGGATGCTCGCTGTCGGCCTCGGCGGCCGCGGCGAGCGCCAGCACCTCGTCCGCGGTCTCCGCGCCGGCCACCGACACCTCGGACACGACGGGCTCGCCCTTGGTCAGGGTGCCGGTCTTGTCGAACAGCACGGTGTCGACGGTGCGCATGCTCTCCAGGGCGAGCCGGTCCTTCACGAGGACGCCGCCGCGCGCCGCACGCTCGGTCGCGATCGACACGACGAGCGGGATGGCCAGTCCCAGTGCGTGCGGGCAGGCGATCACGAGGACGGTGATCGTGCGGATCACGGCGTCATCCGGCAGACCGACGGCGCTCCACACGACGGCGGTGATCACGGCGGCACCCAACGCGAACCAGAACAGCCAACCCGCGGCCGTGTCGGCGAGGCGCTGCGCGCGAGACGAGGAGTTCTGCGCTTCCGTGACGAGCCGCTGGATCCCCGCGAGCGTCGTGTCGTCGCCGGTCGCGGTGATCTCCACGCGCAGCCCGGAGTCGGTGGCGACGGTGCCCGCGGTCACGGGGTCGCCGGTCGCACGGGTGACCGTACGGGACTCCCCCGTCACCATGGACTCGTCCATCGAGGCGCGGCCGTCGACGATGCGACCGTCCGCGGGGATGCTGCCGCCGGGGCGCACCACCACGACGTCTCCCACGCGGAGGTCCGAGGGAGAGACGCGCACGACCTGATCGCCCTCGACGCGCTCCGCCTCGTCCGGCAGGAGGGCGGCCAGCGAGTCGAGGGCGGAGGTGGTCTGTGCGAGCGACCGCATCTCGATCCAGTGCCCCAGCAGCATGATGACGATCAGCAGGGCGAGCTCCCACCAGAAGTCGAGCTCGTGGTGCAGGAGGCCGAGGCTCGCTCCCCACGAGGCGACGAACGCCACGGTGATCGCGAGACCGATGAGCAGCATCATCCCGGGCTTGCGCGCACGGATCTCGCTGACGGCGCCGGTGAGGAACGGCTTCCCTCCCCACACGTACATGACGGTGCCGAGGACCGGCGACACCCATGCCAGGCCCGGGATGTCGGGGAGCGGGTAGCCGAGGATCATCGCGAACATGCCCGAGAGCAGCACGGTGGGGACCGCGAGGACGAGCATGATCCAGAACAGCCGCCGGAACTGGGCGACGTGGTCGCCATGACCGCCATGGCCCCCGTGACCTCCGTGTCCCTCGTGATCCCCGTGCCCGGTGTGCCCGGTGTGTCCTGCGTGGTCCGTGTGGTCTCCGTGCGCGGTGTGGTCCGCGTGTCCGGAGTGGCTCGTCTGCGTCCCGGTCCCGGCTGCCGCGGGGTGGCCGTGCGCGGAATGGTCGTGGTGCGAGGTGCTCATGTCTTCCCTCCAACGTCGATGATGCCGTGCGGGGCCGATTCTGTCGCGGCCCCGCACGGATGGGGGCTCAGGCCGCCCTGGTGTACTTCGCGGGATCGGCGTCGAACGCCGGCCCGCAGCCCGCGCAGCAGAAGTAGTAGCGCGTGCCCTCGTGGTCGCGGTACAGGCCCGCGGCCTCGGCGGTCGCGATCACCACGGGTGTTCCGGCCATCACCGGGCATTCGGCCATGCCCTCGGCCGGCACGGCGAGCAGGTCGGTGCGCCCGTCGGCGGAGACGCCGCTCTGGCGCGGGACGCTGCAGCAGGATCCTGCGGGGGAATCGGACATGTCGGTGCTCCTCTGTCGTTCGTTCACGGGGTGTCCACCGCCCTGCTGCGGAAGGACCGCAGGCGGAGGCTGTTGCCGACGACGAAGACGCTGGAGAACGCCATCGCCGCACCGGCGAGCATGGGGTTGAGCAGGCCGAGCGCCGCGAGCGGGATCGCCGCGACGTTGTAGGCGAAGGCCCAGAACAGGTTGCCCTTGATCGTGCCGAGCGTGCGGCGGGACAGGCGGATCGCGTCGGCGGCACTGCGGAGGTCGCCGCGGACGAGGGTGATGTCGCTCGCCTCGATCGCCGCGTCGGTTCCGGTCCCCATCGCCATCCCGAGGTCCGCCTGCGCGAGGGCCGCCGCGTCGTTCACGCCGTCCCCGACCATCGCGACGACCTTGCCCTCGTCCTGAAGCCGGCGCACGACGTCGACCTTGCCCTGGGGCAGCACCTCGGCGATCACCTCGGTGATCCCGACCTCGCGTGCGATCTGCTCCGCCACCACGCGGTTGTCACCGGTGAGCAGGACGGGGGTCAGCCCCAGTGCGCGGAGCTGCGCCACCGCCTCCGCACTCGTGGCCTTGACCGTATCGGCGACGACGAGCACTCCGCGGGCCCGGCCATCCCAGCCCACCGCGATCGCGGTCGTGCCCTGAGCCTCCGCCTCGGTCGTGGCCGCTCTCAGCCCTGCGGACAGGTGCTGCGACCAGTCGGCGAGCAGCGAGGTGCGTCCCACGACGACGGCGTGACCGTCCACGATGCCCTGGACACCCTTGCCCTCGATGTTCCCGAACTCCTCGACGGCCGGCAGGGCGCCGAGTTCGCGGGTGGCCGCGGCCGCCACAGCCTGAGCGATCGGGTGCTCGGAGGCGTCTTCGAGGGCGCCGGCCAGCCGCAGCAGCTCCTCGCGCTCCACCCCGTCGTCGGTGTGCACCGCGGTCAGCGTCATGCGACCGGAGGTGACCGTCCCCGTCTTGTCGAGCACGATCGTGTCGACCTTCCTGGTCGACTCCAGCACCTCGGGGCCCTTGATGAGGATGCCCATCTGGGCGCCGCGACCGGTGCCGACGAGCAGGGCGGTCGGCGTGGCCAGACCCAGCGCGCAGGGGCAGGCGATGATGAGCACCGCGACCGCGGCGCTGAACGCGGCGGACGCAGGGAATCCGGCCGCCAACCAGGCCACCAGCGTGCCGAGGGCGATGACGATCACGATCGGCACGAAGATCCCCGAGACCTTGTCCGCGAGCCTCTGGACCTCGGCCTTCCCGGTCTGCGCGTCCTCCACCAGCCGCGCCATCTGCGCGAGCTGGGTGTCGGCGCCGACCCGGGTCGCACGGACGACCAGCCGCCCGCCGGCGTTCACGGTGGCTCCGGTGACGGCATCGCCCGCGCCGACCTCCACGGGCACCGACTCACCGGTGAGCATGGAGGCGTCGACCGCGGACGTGCCGCCGACCACGACACCGTCGGTGGCGATCTTCTCCCCTGGACGCACGACGAACTGGTCCCCGACCCGCAGCTCGCTCGTCGGGATCCGCGTCTCGACGCCGTCGCGGAGCACGGCGACCTCCTTCGCGCCGAGTTCCAGCAGCGCGCGGAGCGCCGCACCGGCCTGCCGCTTCGAGCGCTTCTCGAAGTAGCGCCCGGCGAGGATGAACGTGGTCACCCCGGCTCCGACCTCGAGGTAGATGTTGGCAGCACCGTCGCTGGGCGCCACGGTCAGCTCGAACGGGTGCGTCATACCGGGCATCCCGGCGGTGCCGAAGAAGAGCGCGTACAGCGACCACAGCAGCGCGGCGAGCGTGCCCATCGAGATGAGCGTGTCCATCGTGGCCGCTCCGTGCCGGAGGTTGATCCAGGCCGCCTTGTGGAACGGCCAGGCCGCCCACACGATCACGGGTCCCGCGAGCGCGAGCGACAGCCACTGCCAGTACGTGAACTGGAGCGCCGGGATCATCGCCATCGCGATGACCGGGACGGTGAGCACGACGGCGGCGATCAGCCGCTGCCGCAGCGCGGTGAGCTCCGGATCCGGCTGCTCTCCGTCGGGCTGCGCACCCTCCGGCGCGGGAGGCGCGGGGACGACGGCGGTGTAGCCGGTCTTCTCGACCTCGGCGATGAGCAGGGCGGTGTCGACGCCCGCCGGCACCGTGACGCTCGCCTTCTCGGTCGCGTAGTTCACGGTGGCGGTGACGCCGTCGAGACGATTGAGCTTCTTCTCGATCCGCATCGCGCACGACGCGCAGGTCATGCCGCCGATCTCCAGCTCCACGCTGGTCGCGGATGGGGTGTCCATCAGGACCGGACCGCCTGGTAGCCCGCCTCGTCCACGGCGGCCAGCACGGCCGTGTCGTCGACGGGGGCGGAGCTGCGCACCACGAGTCTCCCGCTCTGCGCGCTGACATCGATACCCTCGACACCGGGGATGCGCGACACCTCGTCGCGGATCGCCATCTCGCAGTGGCCGCACGTCATTCCGGCGACCTGATACTCGCTCGTGCTCATCATGTTTCCTTTCCTCGGGATACCCCCCTGGGGTACTCCTTCGGCACAACCTTATACCCTCCGCGGGTATTCCCGCACGCCCGGGCGGCAACGGGACTCGTCCGCTCCGGGTGAGGGACGCTCGGCATCCGACGCCGCGCCTGGGAGGATCGCGGTCATGGACTCCACTCCCCTGTCATCCTGGCGGGACACCACCACGCGCCGCGCCATCGAGGCGTTCGTCGCCGCCGCGACCACAGGCCCGGAGGCCGTCCCCGTCGAAGAACGGATCGCCGTGTTCGACAACGACGGCACACTGTGGTCGGAGAAGCCCATGCCCACCCAGCTGCACTACGTGGTCGAGCGCTGGCGCGAGGCGGCCACCCGCGACCCGTCCCTCGCCGAGAACCAGCCGTACCGCGCGGCGGTGACCGGTGACCTCGCCTGGCTCGGCACCGCGATCGACAAGCACTACGCCGGCGACGACTCCGACCTCGGCGTCATCATCCAGGCGCTCCTGGGGCTGACCGACGGTGTCAGCGTGGAGGACTACGCCCGTTCGGTCACGGAGTTCTACCGCTCCGCGCAGCACCCGATCCTCGGTCGCCCGTACGCGGATTCCGTGTACACGCCGATGGTGGAGCTGCTGCGCTACCTCGAAGCCCATGGCTTCACCTGCTACATCGTCTCCGGCGGCGAGCGCGACTTCATGCGGCCGATGACCCAGGCGAACTACGGCGTCCCTCCTGAGCGCGTGATCGGCTCGGCGCTCGGGCTCACCTACGACGAGAAGGATGCCAGCGTCCGCTACTCGTCCGCCCTGGCGTTCTTCGACGACGGTCCGGAGAAACCGGTGCGGATCTGGAGCCGGATCGGTCGGCGTCCGCTGCTCGCCGCCGGCAACTCCAACGGGGACATGCCCATGCTCGACTTCGCGCACGGCGGCCCTCGCCGCGGACTCGCGCTGCTGATCCATCACGACGACGCGGGCCGCGACGACACCCCCTACGACACGGGAGCCGAGAAGGCCCTGCGCGCAGCCGACGACCGCGGCTACACCGTGGTCAGCGTCAAGGACGACTGGGCGTCCGTGTTCCCCGACCGCGCCTGAGTCGGGCGGTGCCGGGCGGTCAGAGGGCGCAGCGGAAGCCGATGTGGGTCATGGCGGTGTCCTCTGCCTGCGCCGATCGCGCCGCAGGGCGGTAGCGGAGGCAGTACTCCGGAGCGCAGAGGTGCGAACCGCCCTTGAGCACGCGGCGCGGGATGGGCGACCCGGGTTCGGAGGACAGCAGGCTCGCGCGATGTCCCGCCTCGACGCCCACGGCTCCCGGCGGTACATGTCGGTGCGTCCAGTAGTCCGCCGTCCATTCCCACACGTTGCCGATCATGTCGTGCAGGCCGTAGCCGTTGGCGGGGAACGAGGCCACCGGAGCGGTGCCGATCCACCCGTCGGCGCCATGGTTCCGGTACGGGAAGGCACCCTGCCAGGTATCCGCCATGAGGGTGCCGTCCGGCTTCGTGTCCTCCCCCCAGGCGAAGCGGGCACCGACGAGGCCACCGCGCGCCGCCCATTCCCACTCCGCCTCGGTGGGCAGGCGCCTGCCGGCCCACGCGGCGTAGGCGACGGCATCGGGGTACGCGACCTGCACGACCGGATGATCGAGACGGTCATCGATCGACGAGGTCGGCCCGAAGGGGTGCCGCCAGGACGCCCCGGGCTCCCACCGCCACCACTGACGCCAGTCGCGAAGGTCGACGGGACCGCGTGTCGGCGTGAAGACCATGGCCCCGGGGACGAGGTCGTCCGGGTGCACGCCTGGGTAGTCGGCAGGGTCCATCGGCCGCTCGGCGATCGTGACGTAGCCGGTGTCCTCGATGAAGGCCGCGTACTGGCGATTGGTCACGGGATGCTCGTCCAGCGTGAACGGCTCCACGCGCCGCTCGTGGACGGGCCCCTCCTCCGGGTAGAACTCGTCCGACCCCATGAGGAGCGTGCCGCCGGGGACCTCGATCATCGCCGTCATGCCCTCATGCTAGGCCTCGGCCCGCTCCGGTCGATCACTCGCGCGACAGCATCGCCGTTGCCTCGAGTTCCATATCGAGATACTGCTCCGTGCTCACGTCCACCGCCACGCCCAGGAGCTTGCCGCCGGTGAACGGGAACGGGTTGCGGTACTGCGCGCTCACCGGGTCGGCGCTGTCCCACCCGACGCAGAGTCCGTCGCCGCAGAGCGTGAACTTCCCGACCTGCGCCCGCATCGGACCGGACGCCACCGCGCGATCGTCGACGTACAGCGTGGTCGTGCCGACGGACTCGCCGTGCTCCCCCGCCCCCTCGCGGACGAACTCCACGCCGAGGGTATGCGGGCCGGGGGTGAGCTCGTCCGAGGTGAACGACTGCTCCGGCGGGATGCCGAGGAAGTTGTACACGTAGACGAGCCTGTTGTCCTTGAGGAACAGCGAGTGCCCGCCGAAGCGCGAGCCGTGCGCGAAGAGCACGCCCTCGGCACCCTCGTCGAGCACGACGTCGGCGATGATCTTGTAGGAGCGCCCTCGGACGTTCACCGCGACGCTCTCCGGTACCGCCGCGGTGCCGGGGAAGTACACATACCGATCCCGGGGCGCCTCGGCCTGGGGCCGCGGGACCGTCAGGATCTCGCGAGCGGAGCGGTCATCGAGCGGAAGGGCGAAGTTCGCCTCCGCCTCGGCGAACCATGCGGTGATGAGCTCCTGCAGCTTCTCCGGGTGGGTCGCGGCGAGGTCGTTCGACTCGGAACGGTCCTCCGCCACGTGATACAGCTCCCACACGTCGTCGTCGAAGTGGCCCTTGCCGCTCAGCGGCGCGTGTACGGCGGCGGCCTTCCAGCCGTCCTTCCAGATGCCCCTCGTGCCGAGCATCGAGTAGTACTGCACCGTCTTCTGCGTCGGACCGTCCGGCGCCGCGTCGAAGGACGACTTCATCGAGACGCCGTCGAGCGGTCTCTGCGGCACCCCACGGTAGGACTCCGGCATCTCGATGCCGATGACGTCGAGCACTGTCGCCACGACGTCCACCGAGTGGTGGTACTGGTGGCGCAGCTCCCCCTTCGCCGCGATCCCCTTCGGCCAGTGCACGACCATCGGGTCGCAGGTGCCGCCGGAGTACTGGGAGTAGCGCTTGAACATCTGGAACGGCGTGGAGAACGCGGCCGCCCACCCGGTCGGATAGTGGTTGTAGGTGTCCGCGGAGCCGAGGGTGTCGATCATCGCGAGGTTCTCGGCGAGATCGTCGGGGTAGCCGTTGAAGAACTTGTTCTCGTTCACGGAGCCGTCCGGTGATCCCTCCCCCGAGGCGCCGTTGTCGGCGCAGTAGAAGATGATCGTGTTGTCCAGCTGGCCCGTCTCCTCCAGATAGTCCACGATCCGACCGACCTGGGCATCCGTGTACTCGGAGAAGCCGGCGAAGACCTCGGCCATCCGCGCGAACAGCCTCCGTTCGTCGTCGTTCAGCTCCGCCCACGGGCGCACGTAGTCGGCCGGGTTCGCCGCTTCGTCCGGCAACGGGTTGAACGGCGTCATCTGCGTGCCCTCCGGCAGCACGCCCTTCTCGATCATGCGGGCGAGCACCCACTCGCGATACGCGTCGTAGCCGTCGTCGAACGCCCCCTTGTACTTGTCGATGTACTCCTGCGGCGCGTGGTGCGGAGCGTGGTTCGCGCCGGGACAGAACCACATGTACCAGGGCTTCGAGGGGTTCGAAGCCTGCTGGTTCCGGATCATCGCGAGCGCCTGGTCGGCGAGATCCTTCGACAGGTGATACCCGTCCTCCGGGCGGTACGGCTGCTCGATGAAGTGGTTGTCCTCGACGAGATCGGGGTACCAGTTGTTCGTCTCGCCACCGAGGAAGCCGTAGAACCGGTCGAACCCGAGTTGCAGCGGCCACATCGAGCGGCTGCCTCCCGGCGCGATGTCCTCCTCCGGGACGTTGTGGTCTTTGCCGAGCCAGAACGTGCTGTAGCCGTTCTCCTGCAGCACCTGCCCGATCGTCGCGCACTCCGCCGGGAGCCGTCCCGCGAAGCCCGGGAAGCCGTTGGTGCCCTCCATGATCACGCCGGCGCGATTGACGTGGTGGTTGCGCCCCGTGAGCATGGTGGACCGCGTCGGCGAGCACAGCGCCGTGGTGTGCCACTGCGTGTAGGTGAGGCCCCCGGCGGCCAGACGATCCATGGTCGGCATCGCGATGCGACCGCCGTACGGCGACCAGGAGGCGAGCCCGGTGTCGTCGTAGAGCACGACGAGGACGTTCGGTGCTCCGTCCGGCGCCTTCCGCAGCTCGTACGGCGACCAGTCGGGACGGGAGTCGCGGACGTCCAGCGTGATCTCGCCCGAGAAGTCTGCGTTGAATTCCGACATCGTCTCTCCTTCGTTCAGGGCGCGTCCGCGCTCCTCGGCACGAGTCTTCCGAGCCGGCGTCCGTGTGGACAACGGTTCTCACCCGGGAAGGGTGATCTCAGTGGCGTCATCCTCGACCGGCTCGTCTGTCTCATCCGCTGCGGAGTCCGGGCGGCGCAGCAGTTCCACGAGGACCGTCAGCACGAGGACGCCGATCGCCACGCCCACGACGGCACCGAAGGTCACAGGGCGCGTCGCCACGAGGATGAGCACACCGATCGCCATCCCCGTGATGAGGATCGCGCCCCGATAGCGGTCGACCGCCCGCCCGAATCGTCCCGTGGATATCCCCCGAGCCTCCGCCGCCTCGCGCAGCGCCCCGGAGCCGCTCTCGGTCGCACCGCGCACCGTCGAGGCGCTGCGGCTCGATCCGGCCAGCCAGGCCCAGAGCGCGATGAGCACGCCGACGAGAGCGAGGGCGACGATGGTGGACCCGAGGAGCGCCGTGAGCTGATCGAAGAGGGATTCGGCCGCCGCGGCCGTCATGATGGACGGACTGACGGCGCTGACGAAGAACCCGCGTCCGATCCCCATCCCCGCGGCGAGGAGCAGGAAGACGACGGCGAAGCCCGCGCTCGTCCAGAACAGCGCCCGCGGCCGGTCCACCGCCAGCAGCACGCCGAGCACGACGAGGCCGAGCACGACCCAGGGCAACCAGAACCCTGCGGCCACCGCGATCTGGTAGACCGTGCGCACCAACGCGAGGGCGTCCGCCTGCACCACCGGGATGGTGCGATCGATCACGGGGATGAGGTCGGCCACGCCGGCCCCACGCTCGGCGAGAGCCTCCTTGACGCGTTCCACGACCGCCCCCACGTCCACCGAGAGCACGCCGTCGTCGCTCAGCTGCAGTGCGGTGCCCGGGTCGTCCTGGAGGATCGCGACGGCACGCTCATGCGTGAAGCGCAGCGACTCCGCCCAGATGTCGGCGAACTGCGGCGACGACACCACCTCGTGCACGACACCGTCGATCAGCGACGACAGCCCGGACGCGGCCGGTGCTTCCAGGAGCCCGAGGGCGGCTGTGGCACGGGGCGGCAGATCGAGGGCGCGCAGCCCATCGAAGAGCTCTCCGACCACCGCATCCAGGTCGACCTGCTCATCGATGGCGGTCGTCACCTGATCGGCGACGAAGTCCTGGACGTCCGGGTCCTGGGCCAGTGGAGCGAACGTCGCGACGAACCGATCCGCATCGACGAGCTGCAGCCGCGCCCACGTCCCCATCGCCGCGATCGGTGCGAGGAGCACTGCGACGACGAGCACGATCCCGGCGATGATGCTCCGGGCCGAGACCCGACGTCGAGGGCGACGCAGCTCCTCGTTCTCCTGCTCCAGCGCGCGCAATCGTTCCCGCAGATCGTCGATCTCGCTCATGGGCGCCTCGTCTCGATCGTCGCGGGCGCTCAGCCCAGCAGCTTCTGCTTCGCCGCGGTGAACTCCTCTTCCGTCAGCACACCGGAGGCCTTCAGCGACCCGAGCTCCTGCAGCTTGGCGATCAGGTCGTCCGCCGGTGCGGGCGGCGGGGACGCCGGCGGCGCATACTGCGCAGCCGCGGTGCGGGCCGCGTCGTCCATCTGGGCCTGTTGCTGGGCGGCCTCATACTGCTGCTGCTCGTACTCGCTCTGCGCGCGGCGCTCCTGGTGCCGCATGGCGGCTCCCTGCACCGCGGTCGCCGTTCCGGCGACCACCGCGGTCCGTGCGGCGAGACCGATGAGCCCCGGCCGGCCGAATCTCCGCAAGGGCATGTCATTCACCTTCCTGTTCGAGGATGTCCATCACCGCGTTCACGACGGGAGCCGGAATGCGCTCGGTGCGCAGCACCTGGCCTCCCGCGGCGGCGACATCCTGGGCCAGGGTCCGGGCGAACAGGAGTTCCAGGACCACCACGGCCGCGGATCGTCCCGGTGGCACGACCTCCGCCAGGGCGAGGACGTCGTCCTCGCTCGCGAGTCCGGCGACGATCGGCTCGAGCCCGCCGAGCGCCGGGGACCCGTCGCCCTCGTCCAGTTCGAGGATGTCGAGTTCCCCGCCCGCCGTCCTCGTCACCAGCACGAAATCCAGCACGCGCACGACGCCGCTCGACACGAGGTCGGTCAGCGCCGCGAACGTCGCCGGGTCCGGCCGGTCGCCGTCGAAGCCCACGAGGTAGAACTCGACGGGCCCGAATCGGAACTCCTCCATGTCGCCACCCTTCGTCCGGCAACAGGATGGCACCGCGACCGTGGGGCGCGTACCCCCTCTCACCCGCTCCGGGTGAGAGGGGGTACTCGGGCTCTCGCGCGGCTGTCACCATCAAGGACGGAGTGATGGAGGATCGAGGGCGGTCATGAGAAGCCGGGTGCTGGGCGACGTCGCGTTCGTCGTGATCGAGCTCCGCCGCGAGCACCCGGGACCACCGGTTCTCGAGCCACTCCTGCGGCAGGTCGAAGCAGGCACCCTGCGCGTGCTGGACTTCCTCGTGGTGCGGCGGGACGCCGACGCACACCGCATCACGGAGATCGACGGCGACGACTTCGCGCTCGCCGGTCTCCGCCTGTATGCGCCCGGACTCATCTGCGTCGAAGACGTCGGACACTTCCTCCCCTGGGTCCCCGTCGGCTCGGTCGCCGCCGTGATCCTCGTCGAACAGTGCTGGGACGTCCGGTTCGTCCGCGAGGTCGAGGACGGCGGCGATCGGATCCTGGCGACGCAGGCGATCCCCTCCGCGGTCGCGAACGCCGCCCTGGCGGCGACCCTGGGCGCAGCGTCGTGAGACGGCTCACCGCTCACACCATGGCGTGGACGGCCTCCCGCCGGGACGACACCCCGAGCTTGCGGTAGATCGCGCGTTGATGCGTCTTCACCGTGTTGACCGACACGGAGAGTTCCTGCGCGATCTCCGGCAGCGTGCGCGCCGTCTGCATCTGGTGGAAGACGTCGCGTTCCCGCTCCGACAGCCGATCGGTCACGGATCCGACCGCGTCGACGGCGAGGCATGTCTCGATGAACTCCTCGAACTGCGTGCCGTGATGCACATGCGCCTGCAGCAGCCGGCGCACCGCGACCTCCCGCGGACCGAAGAGCACGACGAGGTTCTCCGCGGACGCGACGGCGAGTGCGGCCTCGCACAGGTCATGCGCGTCCTCCTGGTGGCCGGTCGCCCTCCGGAGCGCAGCCGCGGTGATCAAGGTGGCGGCCTTGACGTACGACAGCTCGGAGGCGCCCCGCAACGATCGCAGCATCTCCAGCGCCGCAGCGTGATCCTCGGCGCGACGCAGGATTCCGGACAGGGCGACGCCCACGAGCGGGAGGTCGGTACCGCTCGCGTACTTCTTCGCGATGCGCAGTGCGCGCTCCCTCCGCCCCACCGCCTCTTCGAGCAGGGCCACCGACGACTCTCGGAACGCCGGCCACGCCACCCCCTGCACGACGTCGATGGGGAGTTCCTGCACGCCGATGGCCGCCCGGCGACATATCGCGGGGTCTCCTGTGAGCGCGGCCGAATAGGCGCCCATCATGCGTGCATGCCCGGCGAGGTCGCGGCCGGATGCGGCTTCCTCCCGTGCCGCGTCGAAGATCCGGACCGCCTCCTCCGCCTCGCCGGACCAGTACGCGACCCACCCCGCGGCGGCCATGGCGCTGCCGCGCGCGAAGGTGTTCCGCGGAAGAAGAGTCTCGCGGGTGCTCTCGGCCTCGGCGAGCACGGTCGCGGCCTCCGTGAGCCGGCCGGAGGTGGCGAGGCCGTAGGCGAGATGCCCGGCGGCGCGGGACGTGAGCTCCCGGTCGCCCGCTTCCTGCGCCTCGCGCGCCGCTGCAGAGAAGTACTCGATCGCGAGGTCCGGCGATTCGCGACTGCGCAGAGCGGTCCACCCCAGCAGGTGGTTGAGCGCCACCCGACCGCCGTACATCCTGTCGTCCTCGGCATCGAGCAGCGCGCGGATCTCGGGACCGGACACCGCCACCTCGACGGACGACTCCGCGAGCAGCAGGCGGACGATGAGGAGGACGGCAGGGGCGGCCTCCCCCGGCGTGCGGTCGAGGAGGGCCTCGGCCCGTCGGCACAGCTCCCGGGCGACACGATGGTCCCCGAGGACATCGCTGGCCCCGGCTCGCACGAGCAGCAGGTGCGGATCGTCCGGGTTGTCGCGCAGGAGAGTCGTCGCCGTCCGCTCCACGTCGCCGGCCGAGGAGCCGACCACGAGGCCCAACCAGTGCCGGAGGAGGATGGCCCTGGCACCGGCGCGATCCCCGGCGCGCCGCGCGTGCGTCACGGCGGCGATCGGATCCGTGTGCTCCAGAGCACGGGCGGCCCGGCGGTGCACGGTGGCGAAACGGGCGGCATCCGTCCGCGCGAGGTCGGCGCACCGACGCGCGAACGCGGGGTGCCACCGGTACGTCGGGCCGTTCGGGCCGTCGAACCGGTCCAGGAAGAGGCCGAGTCGGACGCAGCTCTCCAGGAGGTCGGCGGCGTCCTCCCTCGCCGTCACGAGTGCGGCGGTCTCCGGGGTGAGCTCCGCGCAGGCGGTGCCGTCGAGCACGAAGTCGGCGAGCGCGGGCGGCAACGCGTCCAGCACGTGCTCGCGGACGTACTCGCCGAGGAACGACGCGGCCGTGGACGCGGCCGTCGACGGCAGCGCACCTCCCACGAGGACGAGCCGTACCGCTATGGGCCACCCGCCGGTCTCCTCTCGCACGGCGGTCGCATCGAGACCTCGGGGCACCGACCGCAGCAGACGACGGATCTCGTCCGTCGAGAACCGGAGCGTCTCCACGCCGACGAACGATCCGGGATGCATGAGTCGATGGCGGGACAGGGTGACCTCGATCAACGTGGTCCCGACGAGGACGAGGTGCAGTCCGTCCGGAGGCTGATCGGCGAGGAGGCCGAGAAGTCCCTCCCGCCAGGACTCGCCGGCACGGTGTGCGTCGTCCACGATGAGGTGCATCGGATGCTCGGCGTCCTGAAGCGCCGCGCAGATCTGCCGGTAGGCGCGCACCGGATCCTCGATATCGCGGCGGACGGCGAACGCGCGCCCCGTGCGCTCGGCGGCGAGCGCCAGCGCATTCACCACCCCGGACGTCAGCAGCGCGGGATCGTCGTCCGAGGCGCTCAGCGTGAGCCAGGCGACGTCGTCGCGCGCCACCGCCCAGGCCATGACCGCCGTCGTCTTGCCGTAGCCGCTGGGCGCGCTGAGAACCGTCACCCCGTCGGCCTCCACGGCCGCCGTGATCGCTGCGGTCACGCGCTCCCGCGGCAGGACGCCGATGGGCGGGGCGGGCGGCCGGAAACGCATCGCCGGTCCCGGCCTCGTGGAACGTACGGGAGGCGGCATGGCAACACGAAACCACGGGCCCGAGCGCCCTTCCAGGGGGTGGGCCCGCAATCACCCGGATGAAAGTGCCGGGGACTACGCTGGCCGCGTGACCTCGCTCCCGACTCCTTCCGGCCCCGCGGCAGACCGCGCGTCCTCGCCCGCCTTGCGGACCTTGCTGATCCTGGCGGCGAGCGCGATCGTCCTCGCCGGCGTCTCGCTGGCGCGTGAGGTCTTCGGTCCCTTGGCCCTCGCGATCGTCATCGTGGTGATCTGCGAACCGATCCGCCGTCCGTTCCAGCGCCCCGGTCGGCCCGCCTGGGTGGGGACGACCGCCGTGATCGTGCTCGCCTACGTGATCCTGCTGGCGATGGCGGCGCTGCTGTGGCTCGCCGGCACCCAGTTCGCCCGTCTGGTCGGCGACCTCGCGTCTCAGGACGGGCTGGTGCGCGCCGCCGATCAGATCGTCGCCTGGCTGCAGTCCCTCGGACTCGATCAGGAGGCGGCGGATGCCGCAGCCTCGGTCCTCGACCCCGAGACCCTGCTCGGTGTGGCGGGGAGCCTGGGCAGCGCGGTGCTCGGAGTCGCCACCGCCCTGTTCTTCGTCTGCGCCTACATCATCTTCCTCGCGGCGGATGCCGCTCGCTACCGGACGGCACCTGCACTCTTCGGCGCCACGCACGGCCCGGCGCTGCAGCGCATCGCCCGCCTGCAGACGGGGGTCCGCCGGTACTACGTCGTCAATGCCGCGTTCGGCGCCGTGGTGGCGATCGTCGACGGCCTCGCGCTCTGGTGGATGGGCGTTCCCGCCCCGGTCGTCTGGGCGATCCTCGCTTTCGTGACGAACTTCATCCCGAACATCGGCTTCGTGCTGGGACTCATCCCGCCCGCGATCCTCGCCTTCGTGGTGGGCGGCTGGCCGCTGCTGCTCGGCGTCATCGCCGTGTACTGCGTGGTCAACGTCGTGCTCCAGGTGCTCGTCCAGCCCAAGTTCGTCAGCGACGCCGTCGACCTGAGCCTCACGCTGAGCTTCTTCTCCGTGATCTTCTGGACCTTCGTGATCGGGCCGCTCGGCGCCATCCTCTCCATCCCGCTCACCCTGCTCGTGCGCGCCCTCGTCCTGGAGGGCGACCCGGGCTCCACGTGGGTGCGCTGGGTGAGCGGCGACCGCACCGCCCTCCCGGCGCCGGCTCCGACCCCTGAGCCCTCCGCGGTGCCCACCCGACGCCGCTTCCGACGACGCTGACGCGGCGCGGGCGACTCTTTCATCCGAAATCACCAGGGCGAGGCTCTTCGTCCCTCTGGTCGTCGGCTGCCGTCGATGCCATATTGAAGCCGGAACCATCCATCGGGCGGGAAGGGAGACCGGATGCCGCGTCCGCTCGCGGGCCTGACCCGACGCAACCTCGCGACCGAGCTCACCGCGGGAGTCACCCTTCTGGCGATCGCCATCCCCCTCAACATCGGATACGCGCAGATCGCGGGGCTCCCCGCCACCGCCGGACTGTACGCGCTGATCATCCCGACCGTCGTCTATGCGCTCGTGGTGTCGTCGCGTCAGCTGGTCGCCTCCCCCGATGCCGCCGCCGCCGCGCTGGTGGCCTCCTCCATCGGCGGGCTCGCGGTCGCCGGGAGCGCCGACTACGCCACCCTCGCCCTCGCCCAGGCGATCCTCTGCGGCGGGATGTTCCTGCTGCTCGCCGTCTTCAAGCTCGGGTTCCTGGCGAATTTCCTGTCCAAGCCGATCCTCGTCGGCTTCGTCGGAGGCCTGGCGCTGGACATCATGGTCAGCCAGATCGCGAAGATGCTCGGCGTGAAGATCGACTCCGGTGCGGAGTTCGTGGACAAGGTCGTCGCGCTGGTCACAGGTCTCCCCTCGCTCAATGGCTGGTCCGTGCTCCTCGCCGCCGTCTCCGTCGCGGTGCTACTCGTCGGACAGCGCTACCTCCGCGCCGTCCCCTGGGCGCTGATCGTGCTCGTCGCGACGACCGTCGTGGTCGTCCTCACCGGCCTCGACGGACGGGGCGTGGATGTGCTCGGCGAGGTCCCCGCCGGCCCTCCCGCGCTCACCTGGCCGGTCATCGACTGGTCGCTGTGGCTCGCCCTCATCCCCTCCGCGATCGCCCTGACCCTCGTGACCACGGCGGAGGGCCTGCTCGTGTCGCGCTCGTACTCCGAGAAGCACCGCTACCCGTTCCACGCCAACCGCGATCTGCTGGCGTTCGGCGTCGCGAACGTCGCGGCCGGCGCTCAGGGCAGCTTCGCGGTCGGGTCCTCGACCTCGCGCACCGCCGCGATGGATCAGGCGGGCTCGCGCACGCAGCTCCCCGCGCTCGTGCTCGCGGTCGGGACGCTCCTGCTGCTGCTCTTCGGCACCGCGCTCCTCGCCGACATCCCCTTCCCGGCGATCGGCGCCATCGTCGGCGTGGCGATCATCCCGCTCCTCGGCATCCGCGACTTCATCCGGCTGTGGCGGCTGGATCGGTTCGAGTTCGTCATCGGTGCCGTCTGCTTCCTCGTGACACTGTTCGTCGGGTCGATCGCGGGAATCGTCGTGGCCTTCGTGCTCGCCCTCATCAATCTCGCGCAACGCGCCTCCCATCCGGCGATCGACGTGCTGGAGACCTCGGGCGACCCCGGGGAATCCCTGTTGGAGGATGCTCCCGCCGGCACGACCACCGCACCGGGGGTCATCGTCGTCCGGCTCGCGGCCCCGCTGTTCTTCGCGAACGGCGCTGTGTTCTCCGCGGCCGTGAAGGACGCGGTCCGCACCGCGGGCCCCACCGCCGTCCAGCATGTCGTGATCGACATGGAAGCCGTCACGGACGTCGACGTCACCGGAGCCGAGGCCTTCCAGGCGCTCCGGGAGTGGCTCGACACCCAGTCGATCTCGCTGGCCTTCAGCCGCGTCCGTCCGAACACTCTCCGCCGCCTCCGCACCCTGGGCCTCCTCGACCGGGAGACCGTCTACGCGACCAACCGCGCGGCGATCACCGACCTCTCGCCGACCGATGCCGCCTCGCCGGCTCCGCACAGGAAGGGCAGCTGAATGGGTGCCGTCATCGGGGAGATCCTCCCCCTCGCCGTGGGTGTCGCGATCAGCCCCGTGCCGATCATCGCCGCGATCCTCATGCTCCTGTCCCCGAAGGCGCGGGTCACGAGCATCGGGTTCCTCCTGGGATGGATCGTGGGCATCGTCGCCGCGGTCACCGTCTTCACCCTGCTCTCCGCCGTGCTTCCGGAGGAGGATCCCGACGCCTCCCGGCCGATCCGCGGCGTCATCCAGCTCATCCTCGGCCTCCTGCTGCTGGTCCTGGCCGTCGGTCAGTGGCGCAAACGCCCGAAAGCGGGGCAGCCCGCGGCCCTGCCGTCATGGATGAAGGCGATCGACACGATGTCGTTCGGCACCGCCCTCGGTCTCGGGCTCCTGCTGTCGGCGGTGAACCCCAAGAACCTCCTCCTCGCGGCCGGTGCCGGCGTCGACATCGGCAGCGCGTCGCTGGACGCAGGCTCCACGATCCTCGTGATCGCCGTCTTCACCCTGATCGGGGCATCGACGGTCCTCGTTCCCGTCATCGGCTATCTCATCGCCGCCGCACGACTTCGCGCGCCGCTCGACGCCCTGCGCGGTTGGCTCGCCGCCGAGAACGCGGTCATCATGGCCGTGCTGCTGCTCGTCATCGGCGTGTCCATGATCGGCAAGGGCATCGGCAGCTTCTGAGCACAGCGTCCGGCTGGCAGAGGAGATCACCCGGATGAACGCGGCTCGCATCCGTGACCACGGCGCCGGCGCGGCAGTACTGTGCGGGGAAGGCGGTTCGGCAGAGATGAAGGAGATGGACATGGCCCGTGACTTCCAGGGCAGGATCGAACTCGACGTCCGCGATTCGGAGGCCGACTGGGAGGCCTTCCTCCCGGCGAAGCCACGAGAGGGAGCACCCAACGTTCTCGTCGTCCTGTACGACGACACCGGCATGGCGGCGTGGTCCCCGTACGGCGGACGCATCAACATGCCGACCATGGATCGCCTGGCGCAGAACGGTCTGACCTACTCCCAGTGGCACACGACGGCGCTCTGCTCGCCGACCCGCTCGACGTTCCTCACCGGGCGCAACCACCACCTGAACGGCTTCGCGACGATCTCGGAGTCGTCCACGGGGTTCCCCGGATACAACTCCCACATCCCCGACTCGAACACGACCATGGCCCACGTCCTGCGCGACGCCGGCTGGTCGACGTTCTGGGTGGGCAAGAATCACAACGTCCCGATCGACGAGTGGACGGCCGGCGCCTCCAAGAAGCACTGGCCGCTGGCGCAGGGCTACGACCGCTTCTACGGCTTCATCGGCGGTGAGACCAACAACTGGTACCCCTCCCTCGCCGAGGACAACCACTACATCGACCAGCCCGCCCTCCCTGAAGACGGCTACCACCTGTCGAAGGACCTCGCCGATCAGGCGCTGTCGATGATCCGCGACGTCAAGCAGACGGAGCCGGACAAGCCCTGGTACCTCTGGTTCTGCCCCGGCGCGAACCACGCCCCGCACCACGCCCCGCAGGAATACATCGACAAGTACAAGGGCATGTTCGACGACGGCTACGAGGCGTACCGCGAGTGGGTGCTGGCCCGGATGATCGAGAAGGGCATCGTCCCGGAGGGCACCGAGCTCACCCCGCTCAACCCGATGCCGGAAGGCTCGTTCTCGGCCGCCGACGAAGTACGCCCGTGGGACTCCCTGGATGCCGAGGAGAAGGCGATGTTCTCGCGCATGGCCGAGGTCTACGCCGGATTCAGCGAGTACACCGATGCCCAGGTCGGCCGTATCGTCGACTACCTCGAGGAGTCGGGACAGCTGGACAACACCCTCATCATCTACTGCGCCGACAACGGCGCCTCCGGAGAGGGCAGCCCGAACGGCTCGGTCAACGAGGGCAAGATCTTCGGCGGGTACCCGGACGACGAGGCCGAGAACCTGCGCATGGTCGACAAGCTCGGCTCCCCCGACACCTACAACCACTACCCGACGGGCTGGGCCGCCGCCTTCTCTACGCCCTACAAGATGTTCAAGCGCTATACCTACCAGGGCGGCGTCTGCGATCCGTTGGTGATCCACTGGCCGGCCGGCATCAGCGCGCGTGGAGAGGTCCGTCATCAGTACCACCACTCCACCGACATCGTGCCGACGATCCTCGAGGCCTGCGGCGTCGAGTTCCCAGAGGTGTACAACGGCATCGAGCAGACGCCGTTGTCCGGCGTCTCGATGGCGTACTCGTTCGACGCGGCGCCGGAGGCACCCACGGAGAAGGAGACGCAGTACTACGAGATGTTCGGGCAGCGCGGCATCTGGCACCACGGCTGGAAGGCCGTCACCGTCCACGGCCCGATCAGCGGCACGGGGCACTTCGACGAGGACGAATGGGAGCTGTACCACACCGACGTCGACCGCGCCGAGGCCGTCAACCTCGCCGCGGAGCACCCGGACAAGCTCGAGGAGCTCAAGGCGCTCTGGATGGAAGAGGCGAAGGCCAACGCGGTGCTCCCGCTGAACGACCTCCAGATCATCGGAAACCCGAAGGACTTCGAGACCTTCGTGGCGATGGAGTTCCATCAGCCCGCGCCGCCCTCCGGCCGGTTCGTCTACTATCCGGGCACCAGCGAGGTGCCGGAGCGGTCGGCGGCGAACACCCACGGCGTCTCCTTCAAGATCGCGGCGGAGGTCGAGTTCACGCCCGACACCGAGGGCGTCATCTTCGCGCACGGCTCCCGGTTCGGCGGCCATGCTCTGGTGGTCAAGGACGGTCAGGTCCATTACGTCTACAACTTCCTCGGGATCCCGCCGGAGGACCGCATCTCCGGTCCCGCCCCCACTTCCGGGAAGCACATCATCGGGGTCGATTTCGTCAAGGAGGGCATGGGCGAGTACCGGGAGGGCGTCGGGCCCGCGCGGCTCTACATCGACGAGGAGAAGGTCGACGAGAAGCAGATCCGCACGGTCCTCGGTCACTTCTCGCTCTGCGGGGAGGGCCTGACGATCGGACGGGACAGCGCCGACCCCGTGTCGTCCATGTACGGATACGGATTCGACTTCCGCGGCGGGAACATCGCCCAGGTCGTGTTCGACATCGCCGACGACGCCTATCTCGACCTGGAGGCGCACCTGGCGGCCGCCATGGCCCGCGACTGACGGCCCGGCGGCCGCCCCGGCCCTCAGAGCAGTCCGAGGGCCTGGGCGGCCGCCGTCACCCCGTCGCGGTCCGAGACGCCCAGCTTGCGATAGATGTTGCGCACGTGCGTCTTCACCGTGTTCGGCGAGATGTACTCCTGCTGTGCGATCTGGCGCAGCGTGGCGTTGCGACTCAAGGCGCTCAGCACGATGCGCTCGCGCTGCGTCAGCTCCTCCTCGACGAGGACCCCGGCGGCGGCGAGCCGCTCTCGCACCCGATCGGCGAAGTGCGTGCGCGCCCCGACCGTCGCCCGGGCCGCGAGCAGCCGCGACACGACGGGTCCCGCTTCGGCGATGCGGCGCACATGGTCCTCCGGCTCCGCGAGGGCGAGGGCGGTCGCGAGCGCCAACTGCGCCCGATCCGGCTCCCCGTCGTGCACGTCGAGCTCGGCTTCCACCAGCCACGCGTCGATCATCGACGCAGGAAGCAGACACGGGGTCGCCCCCTCCAGCACCGACGCCAGCGCACCCCGGGCGATGCCGTCCCGGCGGTCGTGCACGGCGGCGATCGCGCGGAGCACGAGCACATCCCCCGTATCTCCGAGCGCGCCCTCCATGTCGGTGATGAAACGGTCGCGGAGCGTCGGCTCCCCCAGCCGGTCGAAGGCATGGACGGCGAAGGGCGCCATCATGGCGTACCAGTGCGGCGGAAGCGGCAGATCATCACGGGGGGTCAGGGTGTCCAGGAGCCGCACGGCCGCCTCGCGGGGATCCGCGGACCGGTCCGCCTCGAGCAGCCCGCGCATCCCCTGCAGGCCCCGCGCGATCGCGGTCTCTCCGCCGTCGGCGATCACCCGCGCCGCCGTGTGCAGGGTCTGCGCCTCGTCGATGGTCTGCATGCCCTCGTAGGGTGCCCAGAAACGCCAGACCCGCGTCACCTCGAAGAAGGGATTGTCCGGCTCGTCGAACTCGTGCCAGCGGTGCTCGAGAGCGGCTCCCGCGACGATGGCGTCGCGGAGCCTCCCGCGGAACAGCACGCTGGTGGCGAGGACAGCTTCGGCCTGCAGCTCCGCCGCGCGCGCCCCGATCGCTCGCGCGAGATCTCCCGCGAGTCGCGCGGTCGCCTCCGCCTGATCCAGCCGTCCGATGTAGAGCTCCGCCGTCGCGGCCTCCAGGAGGGTGTAGGTGTCGAGCTGCTCCTCTCCGCTGAGGCCGCGGAGGGCGGCGCCCGCCCCGTCGAGCGCCTCGGCGATCCCGCCCCGGCGCAACGCGGTGTGGAGTTCGATCCCGTGCCGCCACCGACGGTCGACGTCGGACTCCCCCGCGTCGACGGACGGCACGATCACGGCGGCCGACGGGTCCCCGCAGGACAACTCCGCCGCGGCGATCAGCATCCGCACCGTCGGCACCGATCGCAGGGCAGCCGGCAGCTCCGCCATCACCTGCCGCACCGCGTCCGCGCGGCCGTCCAGCACGAGCTGCATCCCACAGCGCCGCAGGACGCCGGTCGTGCAGGCCGTCTCCCCACCGCGGACCGCGTGCCGCAAGGCGAGGAGAGGCTCCCGTCGCGCGGCGAACCAGTCCGCCGCCCGACGGTGGAGCTGCTCCTCTCGGTCGGGGCCGCCTTCCCGCAGCCGGCCGAGGAGGAACTCCCGCAGCAGTGGCGGATAGTGGTAGCGGGGCGGGTCCGCGGCGTCGGGTCCCGCGAGCACGGTGAGGCGGAGCAGCCGGTCGATCAGGGCCGTCACGACCCCGGCTTCCGAGAGCACTGCGGCGAGTTCGGCGGTGAAGGTCTCCACGACCGCCGTCGCCTCCAGGAAAGACCGGAGCTCGCCGTCCAGGTCGCCGAGGACCTCCTCGACGAAGTAGTCCGCGACTTCGGGGGCGTCTCCGCGGAGCGGACGGGAGAGCACGGTCTGCGCCCCCGCGGCGTCGAGCATCATGAGCTGCAGGCCGGTCGCCCATCCCTCGGTTCGGGAGAGCACGGAGCTGATCTCCCCCTGGGAGAGCCGGATACCCCGCGTGCGGAAGAACGCCCTGACCTCGGTCGGGTCGAACGCGAGCGCGCGGGCGTCCAGTTCGAGTGCCACCCCCGCGATGCGTCGACGCGCCAGAGGGATGGCTCTCGTCCCTCGTCCGGAGAGCACCACGTGCACGTTGCCCGGGGCGTTCTGCACGAACGTCGAGATCAGCTGCGCGGTCTCCTCGTCCTCCACACGGTGCACGTCGTCGACGACGACGACGATGCGCCCCCTCGCCTCGCTGAGGGCCCGGGCGAGCGCCCGCGCCGTGGCCGCGGACCGCAGGGAGGACACCTGGGACAGCGCGTCCTGCAACCCGGGATCGTCGATCCGCTCGAGGGCCGCACGCACGAGCGGCAGGTCCGCCTCCCCGCGCTCCAGCGACACCCAGACGAGCGCGATCTCCGCATCGGCGCGGAGATCCTGCGCCCACTGCAACAGCAGCCTGGTCTTGCCTGATCCTGCCGGCGCGCTCACGAGCGTGAGCGTCCACGGCCCGTCCATCGCGGCCGTCAATCGCGAGAGCAGGCGCTCTCGACGGACCTCGCCCTTCACCGCAGCGGGTAGGGGACTCTCGTCCGTTCCCGCCCTCCGTACATCGTGCAGCACTCGAAACCCCCCGATTTCGATCTTGCTCCCCCTCGCGGGCAGTCTATTGCAAGGTGGGAGCGGTCCCGCAAGAGGTATCGCGGACCGGGCTCACTCGGTGACTCCGGCGCGCACCGGCCGTCGGATCGCCAACAACGCCGGCACCAGCGCCCCGAAGAACAGCGCGAGGGCCACGCCCAGGAACGTCTCGAGGGTCCGCTCCAGGATGCGCGCGGTCGGCGACTCGGCCGATGTCGACAGCAGCAGGGTCAGGACGAGGAAGGTCGTGAAGGCGGGGGCGACATACCACCGGCTCTCGTGGACCGCGCCGAGACACCCCAGCACGACGCCGATCGCGAGGCCGATCACCGCACCACTCGGAGACAGCAACGCGAAACCGGCGGCCGCCAGCGCTCCGATGAGCACCGACGCCGCCCGACCGACGCTGCGGAGGACGAGCTGCCCGCGCACGGGACGCATCACGAGCAGCACGGCGCCCGTCGCCCAGCCCACGTGCTCGACCCCGGTCGCGAAGCCGATGGCGGCCGCCGTCCCCGCGGCGGCGCCCAGGAGAATCCCGTAGATCAGCAGGGCTCGCCCCTTGGGCATGGCCGCCGGGGCCCGCGCACCCGCCCCGTGCTCCGGCCACAGAAGCGCGATGAGCCACGCGTAGATCGAACCCGTGACGATCGCGCCCGCCAGAAGGAGCGTCGTCGAAGACAGGGGGAAGCTCAGACCGATCCCGACCATGGGCAGGACAAGGGTCAGAGCGAGCTGTCCGGCGCGCTCCCGCGCGGCGAGCATGCTGGCCAGCACCGCCAGCACGGCCAGGGCGAGCACGGCGAAGATCGGTACGAGGGAGAGGGTGGCGCCGAGCAGGAGCCCCAGCGCCACCAGCGCCCCCAGCACCGGGATCGCCGAGCGGGCCCGCCGCCGCGGGGGCAGTCCGATGACGGCCGCGGGCAGGACCCCGATGCTCAGCGCCAGCGCGAGAGCGGGGTCGAACGGTGCGACCGCGATCGGAGGCACGGCGTACAGGACGCCGAGACCGAACCGCGACCACCGCCACGTCAGTCCCCCGCGCGCCGCCATCATCGCCTCGCTCTCCGGTTCCGGCTGCGGTCGGGCATGCTCTCCCCGGTATCGATCGCCCCACGGATCCCTCGTGCCGTCAGCCTAGGCAGGCGATGACCGCGCGTCACCGCTCGTCGGGCACTTCACCCGGGTGAACGCCCCCGCGCTCCTCCCGGTCCGCCGCGGCCCGGAGCCCGACATCGACGGCAGGGTGCACGCGGCCCGCCTCCACCAGCCCGGCGTACCAAGGGGTCCGCGCCGCGACGACGGACGCCTCCTCCGGCAGAGCCGCGAGGTGGAGCTGCACACCGAGTTGAGCCAGCTCCCGGTCGAGCGCCTCCAGGGTGTCGAGCACGGTGATGGACATCACCACCTGCTGCGGCAGCCCGAGCACGAGCGTCCGCACCGGCTCGGCCTGAGCCGCGACCGTCTGGACGATGAGCCGCTGGTTGGCGAGCGCGTTCGCGGTGTACAGCCCCCGTTCCGGTTCCAGACCGAGAGCACTCC
Organism: Microbacterium sp. C-MGS6; assembly: GCF_058140415.1. Taxonomy (NCBI): domain Bacteria; kingdom Bacillati; phylum Actinomycetota; class Actinomycetes; order Micrococcales; family Microbacteriaceae; genus Microbacterium; species Microbacterium sp. C-MGS6. The sequence continues at coordinate 1,402,966 of NZ_CM176934.1, read as the reverse complement.
CCCTCCGCCCCACGACCCGGACCCGGGGGATGTTGAGCTCCCGCAAGACGAGGACGAGGGTCACCACGACCCCGACGGCCACCGCAGGAAGGAGTCCCGCCGTGAGGCCGATCGCCGCGACCGCGGTCGCGACCCAGAAGTCCACTCTGCTGATGCGCGCCCACCGCACGAGCTCGGGGATGTTGATGAGTCCGGCCACCGCCGTGAAGACCATGGCGGCCAGCGTCGCCTCCGGCAGCAGGCTGAGCACAGGAGCGAGGAAGAGCGCGACCAGGACGGCCAGCGCGACCGTCGTCAGCGTCGCCAGCTGGGAGCGGGCGCCGGCTCCCTGGTTGACCGCGCTCTGCGAGAATCCGCCTGCTGCGGGCATGGCCGCGAAGAATGCGCCGACGGTGTTCGCCGCCCCGGTCGCGAAGAGCTCCTGGTCGCTGTCGATCTGCGGCTCCGTCGCCTGGCGCAGGCTGCGCGCGACGGCAGCGGACTCGAGGAAGGCCATGACGGCGATGGCGAGCGCTCCCGGCAGGAGGGCCGCGGCCTCGGACAGGTCAGGGATGCCAGGAACGGGCAGACCACCGGCCACCGGGGCGATGAGGTCGACCCCGAGTTCATCGATCCCGCCGACCCCGACGAGCAGCATGCCGGCCGCGACGACGACGAGGGTGCCCGGCACCCGCGGAGCGAAGCGCTTGAGGAGCAGGAGGGTGGCGATGGATCCGGTCGAGAGGAGCAGCGTGGGCACGTTGACGCTGTCGAACGCCCCTCCCACGGCGACCAGGGACCGGAGGAAGCCGTGGCCGGAGAAGTCGAACGACTCTCCGAGGAGCTTCGGCAGCTGGCCCACGGCCACCGTCGCCCCGACCCCGATCTTCAGTCCGAGCACGGTGGCTCCGCTGATGTTCTCGACGAGCGAGCCCAGGCGGCACGCCCGCGCGAGCAGCAGCACCGCCCCCACCAGGAGGGTGAGCATCATGAGCGCGCCGAGAGCGTCGTCCGACCCCGCAGCGACGCCCGCCGAGACCAGCGTCGTCGCGGTGAGGGTGGCGATGGTCGAGGTCGTCGAGACACTCATCGCCCTGCTGCCGCCCAGAAGAGCGTAGACGAGCATCGGCACGATGCACGTGTAGAGGCCGACCTGCACCGGGAGGTCGGCGATCGTCGCGTAGGCCATGGCCTGCGGCACCACCACCGCACCCGCGGAGAGGCCGGCGAGGACGTCCCGCACGATCCACCCGCGCTGGTAGCCGTCCAGAGTGCTCAGCAGCCAGGACGGTCTGCGCACTGCGCTCATCGGGGCTCCCTCCGCCGTCGAGGGAAGCGTACTGCCGACGCTCCGGCGGCGTCCGGCCGAGGACGCGTCGCGGACCCGAGTCACCCGGGTGAACTCCCCACGGAACCGGTGCGGAGGATCACGGCCGCCGGTATGTTCCGAGCGTGCCCCGGCGACGGCGGCACCGAGAAAGGAGCAGTCATGGGATTTTGGGCATCGTTCTGGGACATCATCTGGTGGTTCCTATGGATCTTCGCCTTCACCGCGTACCTCTTCGCTCTGTTCGCGATCATCGGAGACCTGTTCCGCGATCACAAGCTGAGCGGCTGGTGGAAGGCCGTGTGGATCCTCTTCCTGATCTTCGTGCCGTTCCTCACCGCCCTCGTCTACCTCATCGCCCGCGGCAACGGCATGGCCGAACGCAGCAGCGCCGAGGCGCGTCGGGCGCAGGAGGCCGCGAACGCCTACATCCAGCAGGTCGCCGGCAGCAGTCCGAGCGAGGAGATCGCGAAGGCCAAGGCACTCCTCGACGCCGGCACCATCACGCCGGACGAGTACTCCCTCATCAAGGCGAAGGCGCTGCAGTAGGCCGCGGCCGGCCCCCACCATCGCGAGGAGCCCGCGGCATGGACCTGCAGGATCTGCTGCCCACCGACATCGACTGGTGGCAGCTGCTGCTCGCCCTGCTCGTCGCCCTCGCGACCTGGATCATCTCGCGGTTCGCACGCCGGGGCACCACAGCCCTGCTCCGGCGTGCCCCCGGGATCTCCGCCGCCGTCGGGACGGCGATCGCGCAGTTCGTCGGCTACGCCATCCTCCTGCTGGGCTTCGGCATCGCGCTCGCGATGCTCGGCGCCAACGTCCAGCCTCTGCTCGCGATCGTCGTCATCCTCGGCATCGTGGCGATCCTCGTCCTCCGCGGCGTCGCCGACAACTTCGCGGCCGGTGTGCTGCTGCAGGCACGGCAGACGGTCCGCATCGGCGACGAGATCGTCGTGGAGGCCCTGGATTCGGTCATCGCCGGGACCGTGACCGAGCTCAACGCCCGCGCGGTGATCCTGCACACCGTCGACGGGCGCACCCTCCACATCCCCAATGCGCGCCTGCTCTCGGATCCCGTCGTCAACGACTCCACCCATGGCGCCCGGCGCAGCGAGGTGGAGGTGCGGCTCCGGCGGGACGGGACGACCGGGATCGATGATCTGCTCGCGCCGCTCGTCGACGCGGCCAGGACGGCGGAGGGCGTGCACCGGCACGAGGGCGTGCGGGCACTCGTGGTCAGCGTGAGCGCAGACCGGCTGACCGCGCGGCTGCAGTTCTGGCACCACCCGCTGCACGGTGCCGTGGCGAGTGCCGCGGTCGTGATCGCGGTCTTCGATGCCCTCGGCAACCTCGGCACGACCGGCACGGTGACCAGCGTCCCGGCCCCACCACCGCTCGTCCCGTCCGACCCCGTGTGAGACCAGGGGTGCGCGATGTCGGTGCCCTCGGGCATGATCTGCGCATGGACATCACCTTCCTGCAACCGGACGGCCTCGTCCGCAGCCCTGCCTTCAGTCACGCCGCCGTCATCCCGCCCGGGGCGACCACCGTCTACATCGGAGGGCAGAACGGCGTCAATGCCTCCGGTGCCGTCGTCTCCCCCGACGTGGCCGCGCAGTCCCTTCGCGCTCTCGACAACGCCCGAGTCGCACTGGAGTCCGCGGGGGCGACGCTCGACGACGTCGTGAGCTGGACCATCCTCATCGATCAGGAGGCAGATCTGCGCGCGGCGTACGGCGCCGTGGCCGCCACGCTCGCCAGAGAGGGCGCCCCGCCCCTGGTGACCGCCGCACGGGTGGCGGGCCTCGGCGTGTCCGGAGCACTCATCGAGGTGAGCGCGATCGCCGCAATGGTCCGCGACTGAGTCAGATGCGACCGCGCACGGGGGTGCGTTCCGCGCCGTCCGGCTCGTCGGGCATGGTCATCTCGGCACGAACACCGAGCAGCCGCACTTCCCGGTCGGCGTCGAGGGTCTCGCCGAGAGCGAGTGCCATCGCGACCACGTCCTCTCGTTCCGTCGTGGGGTCCGGGAGCTTCCGGCCGAAGGTCTTCGTCTCGAACGGCGCATACCGCACCTTGAGGTGCACCCGGGTGACCGGACGCCCTTCGACGGCGCAGTCGTCGAACGCGTGCCCCGCGAGCTCGCGCAGCGCATCCTGTACCGCGTCGCGTGTCGTGAGGTTCTGCTGATACGTGGTCTCCCGACTGTGGCTCCGGGCCACCCACGGGGTGTCGTCGACGATCCGTGGCCCCAGCCCCGAGCCCAGACCCAGATACCACCGCCCCATCTTCGGACCGAACTCCGCGACCAGCGTCTCCTCGTCCGCGGCCGCCAGCTCGCGCACCGTCGCGATACCGTGGGTCGCCAGGCGCTTCTGCACCTTCGGTCCCACGCCCCACAGGTCACGCGTCGGCCGGTCGCCCATCACCGCGAACCAGTTGTCGGCGGTCAGCCGGAAGACCCCCCGCGGTTTGCCGAACTCGGTCGCGATCTTCGCCCGCACCTTGTTGTCGCCGATGCCCACCGAGCAGTGCAGGCCGGTGGCCTCCTCCACCGCCCGCTGGGCGGCCCGCGCGACGCCCTCCGGATCATCGGTCGCGACTCCGAGGAAGCACTCGTCCCATCCCACCACCTCGAGCACCACGTCCGGCAGTGCACGCAGCGCGGCCATCACCTCGTCCGATGCCCGCTCGTACTCCGCGTGATCGACGGGCAGGAACACCGCGTCCTCCGGCGCCTTCCGCGCCGCGATCTTCAGCGGCATGCCCGACCCGATGCCGAACGCGCGGGCCTCGTACGACGCCGTCGAGACGACGGCCCGCTCGGTCGGATCACCGCGTCCCCCGACGATGACAGGACGGCCGGCCAGCTCCGGACGGCGCCGCACCTCGACTGCCGCGATGAACTGATCCATGTCGACGTGCAGCACCCACTCGGTCATGCATCGAGTGTGACCGCTGACGACCGCGAAGTCACCCCGTCAGACGAGGAAGATCGGCAGGAGCCCGGGGTTGTGGGCGTGGACGAGGACGGCGAAGACCACCGCATCGAAGAGGAGGTGCACCGTGACGACGTAGGCCAGCGAATGGGTGCGGAGGAAGATGAACCCCTGCAGCAGCGCGAACGGGATGGTCAGCAGCGGCCCCCACTCCCGGTAGCCGAGCTCCCAGAGGAAGGAGACGAAGACGACAGCCTGCAGCACGTTCGCCAGCGCATCGGGGAAATGGCGACGCAGCAGCGCGAAGACGGTGCAGATGAAGAACAGCTCATCCCAGATGCCGACCGCGCCGACGCCGACGAAGAGCCGCGCGATGAGGTCGGGCGTGTCCACCACGGGCCAGTTCTGATAGACGCCGCTGGTGATGAAGTAGAAGGGCAGGATCAGCCAGCCGAGCACCAGCACCGCGACGAGCCAGCCCCAGTGGAGCAGTCCCCAGCGCTGCCCGGTCCGCCAGGGGAACCGGATCGCCCGGTCGCGGAAGGCGAACCGCGAGAGCAGATACGGCACGAGCACCGCACCGCCGAGCGCGAGGGTGAAGCGCAGCATGGCCAGGTTGTCGAGCTCCGCCGCGAGCGGGATGACGCTCACGATGAGCATGCCGAGCGCGATCAGCGAGAGGTCACGGGTGAGCGAGGGCCGCCGGGATCCGTCGGCCCCGGTCAGCGGCTCGCCGCGGCGCTCCACGAGCAGGGCGGCACCGACGCCCAGCGCCAGCAGCAGCCAGCCGAGCCAGGGCAGCGCCACGACGAAGAAGGCCGGGGCGGCCGCGCACACCAGCGCCGCGGGGACGAGGCGCACCCCCATGGGCGCACTCGGAGAGGCCTCCGTCATGCACGATCCCGTCGGCGGTACACGAGATCGCGGATGTCGCGGCCCTTCGCACGGCCCTTCCGCTCGAACGCGGTCATGACGCGGCCGTCGAACCGCTCGGCCCAGTCGCCCTCGAAGGCCCGCTCGAACAGAGGCTCGGCGTCGAGCACCTCCCGCATCTGCAGTGCGTAGTCCTCCCAGTCGGTCGCGAGCCGGAGGAGGCCGCCGTCGCGCAGCGCCCTGGCGGCCGTGTCCCCGAATCCCGGGCGCACCAGGCGACGCTTCGTGTGGCGCTTCTTGTGCCAGGGATCGGGGAAGAAGATCCACACCTCGGCCGCCGCTGCCTCCGGCAGGTACGAGGAGAGCACCTCCGGCGCATTGGCCTCCACGACGCGGAGGTTCTGTGCACCCGCGCGGTCGGCGTCGAGCATGGTCCGGGCGAGCCCCGCACGGAAGACCTCCACCGCGAGGAAGTCGTCGTGCGGACGGCTCGACGCGGCGGCGACGATGGCGTGCCCCTGTCCTGACCCGATCTCGACGAAGAGATCGGCCTCCCGGCCGTACTCGGCGGCGACGTCCAGCCGCGCCTCGGGGTGCACGGAGGTCCATGCCACCGCGCGCGGGACATCCAGCAGATAGTGCGGGGCGAGATCGGTGAAGGCGCGCTCCTGCGCCTCGGACATCCGGCCGCTCCGACGCACGAAGGACACCGGTTCGTCGCGGAAGGTACGCGGTTCGGGCATGGATCCAGGGTAGTCGCCGGCGGTCCCGCGGCCGGACGCGGTCACCCCGCGGGCGCGGTGACGAAGTCGATCAACTCCTCCACCCGCCCGAGGAGCGCGGGCTCGAGGTCGCGGTAGGTCGTCACCTTCGACAGGATGTGCTGCCAGGCCCTCGCCGTGTCGGCCTGGGTCTCGTGCGGCCAGCCGAACGCGCGGCAGATGCCGGTCTTCCAGTCGACGCCGCGCGGGATCTCGGGCCATGCCGCGATGCCGAGTGCCCGAGGGGTGACGCACTGCCAGACGTCCACGAACGGGTGGCCCGCGATGCGGACGTGCCGGCCGTGCGGGCCGCGGGCGACCGCCTCGGCGATGCGGGACTCCTTCGACCCCGGCACGAGGTGGTCGACGAGGACTCCGTACCGCCGTCGCGCACTCGGGGGCTCAGCGGCGAGGAGCTCGTCGAGCAGATCCACGCCCTGCAGGTACTCGACGACGACGCCCTCGACGCGCAGGTCGGCGCCCCACACCTTCTCGACGAGCTCGGCGTCGTGCCGCCCCTCGACGAGGATGCGGCTGGGCAGCGCCGTCCGCGCCCGCTGATCCGCCACCGCGAAAGATCCGGAGGCCGTGCGACGGGGTCCCTGTGCGGACGCCGCCGGGGCGGCGAGGCGGACCGGAGCTCCGTCGATGAGGAAGCCGCCGCCGAGGGGGAACAGGCGCCGCCGCCCGAGCCGGTCCTCGAGCTCCACGGTGCCGCCCTGCACCTTGGTCACGGCGCCGCAGAACCCGTCCGCCGCGACCTCGACCACGAGATCGACCTCCGCGGGCACCTGCGGCACCGGCTTCGCGCCGCGCTCGCGCCAGCCCGCCGCCAGCACGTCCGATCCGTACCTGTCGTCCATGCCTTCCAGCGTATGTGCCTCCGCTGAGGGCGAACGCCGAGACGCGCGCGAGTGCTGTCGCGTGTCGTACCCGGTGCATAGACTCGACACATGGGGCTCGGCTGCCGGTCGGAGGGAACACGATGACGAAACGGTGGCTGACGCTGGGTGCTCTGGCCCTCGCGGTCGCGACGGGTGCGCTGTCCGCCTCGGCGGCGTCCGCGACCGATCCGCTCACGCTCGACTCCGGGTACGTCACCGATCAGGCCGACGTCCTCTCCCCCGCCGAGGAGGAACAGGTCGAGTCGCGCCTGCAGGAGCTCACCGACAACTCCTCCGCCGACCTCTTCGTCGTCCTCGTCGACGACTTCACCGACCCGAGCGACAGCGTCGACTGGGCCGATCAGGTCGCGAACGACAACCGGCTCGGCCCCGAACAGTACCTGCTCGCGATCGCCGTCGAGGGCCGCAGCCTCTACATCTCCGCGGACTCCTCCGGACCGTTGAGCGACGGGCAGCTCGCCGCCATCGAGGACGCCATCGCCCCGCTCGCCGGCAGCGGCGACTGGGTCGGCGCCATCACACTGGCCGCGGACGAGATCCAGGGGGACGGCGGAGCCGGAGCGCTCCGCGTCACGCTGATCGTCGTCGGGGTGGTCGCGGCCGCCCTGCTGATCTGGCTCGTCGTGGCCCTGGTCCGTCGCTCGCGCCGCAACGCGGCCATCCGCGAGCGGGGCGCCATGCCGGAGACCCCGGACCCCGCCGATCCGTTCTCCACGCTCACCGATGCGCAGGTGGAGCAGCAGGCCGGCGCCGCGCTCGTCCGCGCCGACGACGCCATCACCTCGAGCCGGGAGGAGCTGGGATTCGCCGTGGCGCAGTACGGCGAGGGCGCGACCGCGGAGTTCTCCCGCGCCGTCGACGAGGCGAAGGCGAAGATCGCCGAGGCGTTCGACCTCCGGCAGAAGCTCGACGACGAGATCGAGGATTCCATCCACGACCGGCGCGCGTGGCACATCCGCATCATCCGGCTGGCGGACGAGATCGACGACATCCTCGACGACAACACCGAGGCCTTCGACGAACTGCGCAAGCTGCAGGAGAACGCGCCGCAGGAGCTGGAGCGCGTGCGTCGGGAGCGCGACCAGCTGATGCCGCTCCTCACCTCCGCCGCACCCGCGCTCGCTGCTCTCTCCGGAACGTACGACCAGAGCACGCTGGCCACCGTGGCGGACAACCCCGCGCAGGCTCAGGAACGTGCGGCACTGGCGGATCGCTCGATCGATGCGGCGGCTCAGGCCCTGGCCGCCGGCCGCAGCGGAGAGGCCGCCTTCGCGATCCGCACCGCCGAACAGGCGGTCGCACAGGCCGCGCAGCTCGTCCAGGCGATCACCGCCCTCGGCGCCGAGCTGTCCGCCATCGAAGCGCAGGCGCAGGCCCTCGTGGCGGAGCTGGAGGCCGATGTCACCGCAGCCTCGCAGCTCCCCGATCCGACCGGCGCTCTGGCCGCCGCGTCCGGCGCTGTCACCGCGCAGGTGCGGGCGGCGCACCAGGATCTCCTCGGCACGCCGCGGAACCCGCAGCGGGCCCTGGACGCGCTCACCGCTGCGAACGCCCAGATCGACGGCGCGATCGCCCAGGGGCGGGAAGCCGTGGACCGCGCGCGTCGCGCACAGCAGCTCCTCGAGCAGACGCTCGCCCAGGCCGGGTCGGAGATCCGCGCTGCGCGCGACTTCATCGAAACGCGTCGGGGGACGGTGGGTTCCACCGCCCGCACCCGGCTCGCTGCGGCGGACGCCGCCCTCACCCTGGCGCTCACCCTGCGCACGACCGAGGTGGAGCGCGCCCTCGCCGAGGCGCAGCGCGCCCTCGGTCTCGCGCGCGAGGCCACATCCGCGGCGGAGGCCGACCTGCGCGCGTACTCCCCCGGCGCCTACGCGGACGACGGCTGGGGCGGAGTCTTCGGCGGCTCCGGGTCCCGCTCCACCGGCTCCGGCATCGGCGGGGACATCCTCGGCGGGATCATCGGCGGACTGCTCGCCGGCGGCGGGGGCGGCGGCTCCTCGCGGCGCAGCAGCGGCTGGCGCTCCTCGGGCGGCTTCCGCAGCTCCGGGTTCGGCGGCGGCGGATCCCGCGGTGGCGGACGAGGACGGTCCGGAGGTCGACGCTTCTGATCCCTCGCACAGACACATACGCCAAGCTCTCGAAGACGCCCCTCTGAAAGGAACCACGCATGACCAAGCAGTCCATCTTCGGACGGATCTCCACCCTCGTCCGCGCGAACATCAACGCCCTCCTGGACTCTGCGGAAGACCCGCAGAAGATGCTCGACCAGCTCGTCCGCGACTACACCAACAGCATCGCCGACGCCGAGTCCGCCATCGCGGAGACCATCGGCAACCTGCGGCTGCTGGAGCGCGACCACGAGGAAGACGTGCAGGCGGCCACCGAGTGGGGCAACAAGGCCCTCGCCGCCAGCCGCAAGGCCGACGAGATGCGCGGCTCGGGCAACAGCGCTGACGCCGACAAGTTCGACAACCTCGCGAAGATCGCCCTGCAGCGCCAGATCAGCGCCGAGCGGGAGGCGACGAGCGCCGAGCCGCAGATCGCGGCTCAGACCGAGATCGTCGACAAGCTCAAGAGCGGCCTGAACGGCATGAAGGACAAGCTCAACGAGCTCAAGAACAAGCGCAGCGAGCTCCTCGCCCGCGCCAAGGTCGCCGAGGCGCAGACCAAGGTGCAGGACGCGGTCAGCTCGATCAACGTGCTCGACCCCACCAGCGAGCTGGGACGGTTCGAGGACAAGGTCCGCCGCCAGGAGGCTCTCGCCCAGGGCAAGGCGGAACTGGCCGCCTCGAGCCTCGACGCCCAGTTCGAGAGCCTCGAGGACCTCGGGGAGCTCACCGAGGTCGAGGCGCGCCTCGCCGAGCTGAAGGCCGGCGGCAGCGCGCCGCGGCAGGCGCTCGAAGGCAACTGACCCCGTCGCGGATGCCCGGGCGCACGCCCGGGCATCCGCCGTTCCGTCTCCGGGAGGTCTCCATGGTGCGTTTCCTCGTCGTGCCGCAGTGGCAGGGTTCACCCGCCGCCCGCGCGATGCTCCTCGTCGACGGCGCGTCGGCCATCGCGGGCGATCTGCCGCGTGCGGCGACGACCGTCCTCGACGTCCCCGTCGAGGCGGGGGAATCGCTGGGCACGGGCGTCCGACGACTCAGCGCGCTCGCGCGGACCCGGGAGCTCGTGGCCGGGCATCTCGAAGCCGGGACCGTGCTGATCGGCGGCGACTGCAGCATCACCGTCGCCGCACTCGACACGCTCCCCGGAGGCACCGACGACCTCGCGGTGGTCTGGTGCGATGCGCACGCCGACCTGCACACTCCGGACACATCACCCTCCGGTGCGTTCTCCGGCATGGCGCTGCGCGCCGTCCTCGGTGAGGGAGAACCGCAGCTCGCCCTCTCCCCCGGCATCCCCCGGGACCGCGTCGTCACCGTGGGCGTCCGGAACGTGGACGACGCCGAGACCGACGAACTGGACCGCCTCCGGGACCTCGGGGTGGCCGATCTGGACGATCCGGGCGCGCTCGCCGACGCCGTGCAGGACACGGGCGCCCAACGCGGCTGGGTGCACATCGACGTCGACGTCCTCGACCCCGCGACCTTCAGCGGGGTATCCGCTGCCGTCCCCTTCGGCGTCACTCCGACGTCTCTGAGCACGGCGATCAGAGAACTGCGGGCCCGCGTCCCCTTGGCGGGGGCGACCATCGCGGGCTTCGCACCCCGCACGCCCGCCGACGCGGTCGACGATCTCGGCGCGATTCTGCGCCTCGTCGGAGCCGTCGCATGAGTGCCAGGGCGGGCTGGGAGACGATCGCGGCGGAACGCCTCGCCCGCGGGCGCCGGGCGGATCGCCGCATCCCCTCGTTCCTGCTGCGCTCGCCGATCAGCCGACTGGGCTACCTCTGGGGAACGGCCGTCGGCTGGATCTGGGGCACGCTGTGGAGCACCGGTCCGATCGAACGGCGCGGCGGACTCTGGGTCTTCCGCGGCATGCCCCGGTGGACCTTCCACCGCGGCGGCGTCTGCGTCGGCGGGTGCTTCCTCACCGGCGACGCGCGGCCGACGGACGCGGTGCTGCGCCACGAGGCCGTCCACAAGCAGCAGTGGTTGCGCTACGGCTTCCTGATGCCGGTGCTCTACCTGTTCGCGGGACGGGACCCGCTGCGCAACCGCTTCGAGATCGAAGCAGGACTGGAAGACGGCAACTACGTGCGCCGCACCCGCTGACTCAGCTCTCGACGGGAAGCAGACCGAAGCGCTCCGGCACGCGGATGCGGTGCGCGGCGACGCCGAGGCGGTCGGTGAGGTGCTCGACGATGTCGGCCGTGCCGAGGTAGCCGCCGAGCAGTGTGACGTGCGTCTCGACCTCGTCATCCAGCAGCATCTCGTCAGCCCATGCGCACGTGGCTCGGGCCAGCGCCTGACCCGGGGTGCAGCCGCGCCCGCTTCCCGGGGCTCCGGAGCGCGCCGAACGCGCGAGCCAGGTGACCGTCATGCGGCCCGGCGCATGGATCACGCCGATGTCGGAGGCATCGGGAACCTCGATGAAGATGCGACCGGACGCACAGAGCGGGAGAGTCGCGAGGAACGCCTCGAGGTCGAGCAGCGAATGCTCGTCGGCGGCGACCAGGTGGTGTGCGCGACGGCGCGCCGCGCGGCGTGCCGCACGCGTGCCCCGGGTGTCGAGCGTGGTGTCCATGGTGATCCCATCGTACACCAAGCGAAGGCTTGCCTAACCTTCGGCGGCGGCATCCTCCGACACGGGCTCGACGAGCGCATCGCGCAGAGCGGCGAGCTCGTCATCCGTCATGCCGTTCGCGTGCAGATAGCCGGCGGCCGACCCCCACCGTTCGTCCACTTCCGCGAGCAGCCGACGCATCACCTCGGCCGGTGAGCGGGTGGCGAGATCCACGGCGTGCACCGCCTCGGGATGCTGCGACCGCAGGTACGCGGCGATGCGCCGTGACCGTTCGGCCGGCAGCTGCGACTCGGTGAGAGCGTAATCGGCGATGACGGCTTCCCTGTCGGCGCCGACCGCCGAGAGCGCCAGCGCGACCGTCACCCCCGTGCGGTCCTTGCCCACGGTGCAGTGGACCAGCGTCGGCTCCCCCGCGGCGATCACCCGGACGGCGGCGACCAGCCGCTCGCCGCTCTCCTCCAGAAGATGCAGGTACAGGTCGTCGAGACTCGTGTCGGACTCGAAGAAGGAGCGCACCGACCCGAGGAACAGCGGAAGGTGGGTCGTCTCCGGGCCCTCGATCTCGCTCGGTTCCGCGGCGACCTCCTCGCCGTCGCGGAGGTCGACGATGTGGCGCACCGCCGACCGCAGGCGCGCGGCGCCCTTCGTCGTCGCCGTGGAGAGCTGACCGGACCGCAGCAGAACGCCGTGGCGGATGCGTCCACCCGCCGCGGGGATCCCGCCGACGTCCCGGACGTTGGTCACGCCCTCGACGTCGAGGACCGTCACGCGCCCGCCTGAGAGCCGCGCGGGGGCACCGGGTAGCGCCCGGCGATGACGATGCGGTTGAAAGCGTTGATCGACACGCACGCCCAGCTCAGCGCGGCGTACTCCTTCTCGGTGAAGACGCTCCCCACCAGGTCGTAGACCTCGTCCGAGATGCCGTCCTCCGCGATGAAGGTGAAGGCCTCGGCCAGCTCGAGGGCGGCACGCTCGCGATCGCTGAACACACCGCTCTCACGCCACACGGCGATCTGACTGATCGTGTCGGCGTCCAATCCGGCAGCGACCGCGCGGTCCACGTGGATCCGCGTGCAGTAGCTGCACCCGTTCAGCTGCGAGCAGTGGATCATGACGATCTCCTTCAGCCGATCGTCGATCCCGTTCTCGGCACAGATCGTGCCGACCGTCTTCGAGAAGGCGTCGAGGGCCTGATAGGCCGCAGGCTCCGTCTTGGACAGGTGCACGCGCTGTTCGGTCATACCCCCATGATATTCCGGCGAGTGCGCGGGAGAGCGGCACCCCGAGGGGAGGTCGAAATGCAGATCGACAAGCATACTACGCAAAATCCGAGCTGAACGCGCACCGAATACCGGTGCTGAATTGTCGATGTGCTCTCGCATTTCCCGTGGCGGCGATTTCGGGCGCAGAATAGCCGCGTGGCGATCGACAGCAGCGAGTTCTCCTATCTTCCCGCACAGGCCGATGCTCTCGGCGTCCCGCTCCCGACGGTGGAGCGACTGACCCTCCCCCTTCCCGACGGCCGGTCCGTCAGCGCGCTGCGCTTCGGCACCGAGGCCCCGCGCATCACGCTCCTGCACGGCGCGGGGCTGAACGCCCACACGTGGGACACGACGGCGCTGGCGCTCGGACAGCCGCTCCTCGCGATCGACCTCGCCGGCCACGGCGACTCCGCCTGGCGTGACGATGCGGACTACTCCCCCCGCACCCTCGCCGCGGACGTGGTCGCCGCGCTGGACGCATGGACGTCCCGGCCGCAGGTGCTCGTCGGACAGTCTCTCGGCGGTCTCACCGGCGCCGCTGTCGCCGCGGCCCGACCCGACCTGGTGGCCGCGCTCGTCGTCGTGGACATCACCCCCGGCATCGATGTCTCCGCCGGCCCCGCCGCCCTGCGCGAGTTCTACGCCGGCCCGACGGACTTCGCCAGCCGTGCGGAGCTCGTCGACAAGGCGATGGCCCTCGGATTCGGCGGCACCCGCCCCGAGACGGAGCGCGGCGTCTTCCTCAACACGCGCGTGCGTGCAGACGGGCGCGTGGAGTGGAAGCACCATTTCGCGCACCTCGCGGCGGCCGCGCTGGCCGCTCACGACCCCGGCACCGCGGCGGCCCCCTCGGTGCTGCACGAGACCGGCTGGGATGATCTGGCGGCCGTGGCAGCGCCCGTCACGCTCGTCCGCGCCGAGCGCGGCTTCGTCAGCGCTGCCGATGCGGAGCAGTTCCAGCAGCGGCTCCCCGACGCCCGCGTCGTGGTGCTGGACGCCACGCACAACGTGCAGGAGACGGCACCTCGTGACCTCGCGGCACTCGTCGCCTCCGCGGTCACGGCCGGAATATGACGTTCCGTTCCGCACCCGCCCCGCAAACCTCTGCCCGACCCTAGGCTCGTCCCACCGGCACACAGCACCTGCCGCACCGAGAGGAAACACCCATGTTCCGACGTCATCGACGCCTCGCGCTGATCTCCGCGCTCGCGGCCACCGCCGTGATCCTCAGCGCCTGCTCCGGCTCCGCCGCGCCCGCCCCGTCCGCGGGCGGCGAGCCCGACCCCGACGCCACCCTGCACGTCGGTCTCGTGCTCGAACCCACGAACCTCGACATCCGGCACACCAGCGGCGCCGCTCTCGAGCAGGTCCTCATCGACAACATCTACGAAGGACTGGTCAGCCGCACGCAGGAGAACGAGATCGTCGAGCGGCTCGCCTCGGACTACGAGGTGTCCGACGACGGCCTCACCTACACGTTCACCCTCAACGACGGCATCACCTTCCACGACGGCTCGCCCCTCACCTCCGCCGACGTCGTGGCGTCGTACGAGACCGTCCGCACCGACACGACGGTGCAGGGCAACGCGGAGTTCGCGTCCGTCGCCTCGATCTCGGCCCCGGACGCCACGACCGTCCAGATCGTGCTGTCGGAGCCGAACCAGAACTTCCTCTTCTCGCTCACCGGCCCGGCCGGCCTCGTCTTCAAGAAGGGCGACACCACCGACCTCAAGACCGCGGAGAACGGCACAGGGCCCTTCACGCTCACGCGCTGGAACAAGGGCAGCACGATCACCTTCGCCCGCAACGACGAGTACTGGGGCGAGCCGGCCGGCGTCGCCGAGGTCGAGTTCCAGTACATCCCCGACTTCACGGCCGGAGTGAACGCCGCTCTCGCCGGCGACGTCGACGTGCTCACCGCGGTGGACCCCAACCTTGCTCCCCAGCTCGAGGACTCGGGCGACTTCACACTCACGACGGGCCGCACGACCGACAAGGCCACGCTCGCCTTCAACAACAAGAAGGCCCCGCTGGACGACGTCCGGGTGCGAGAGGCCCTGCGCCTGGCGATCGACCACGACGCGCTCATCGAGGCCGTCGGCGCCGGCACCCCGCTGTACGGTCCGATCCCCGAGCTCGACCCCGGCTACGAGGACCTCTCCGACGTCATCTCGTACGACCCCGACCGGGCGAAGGAGCTGCTCGCCGAGGCCGGCCAGGAGGATCTCGACCTCACCCTGACGATCCCGTCGTTCTACGGCACCACCGTGCCGAAGGTCCTCATCTCGGACTTCGACAAGGTCGGTGTGAACCTCGAGGTCGACTCCGTGGAGTTCCCGACCTGGCTCGAGGACGTCTACACCAACAAGGACTACGACCTCAGCTTCGTCCTGCACGTCGAGCCGCGGGACTTCGGCAACTTCGCCAATCCGGACTACTACTTCGGCTACGACAACGCCGAGGTGCAGGACCTCTACGCGCAGGCGATGGCGGAGGTCGACGCGGACGCCTCCGCGAAGCTCCTCGCCGAGGCGGCCCGCATCGTCTCCGAGGACCACGCGGCCGACTGGCTCTACAACGGCCAGACGATCACCGCCGTGAGCCCGCTCGTCAGCGGCTTCCCTAAGGACTCGATCAACTCGCGCATCGACCTCGCGGGTGTGACCGTCTCCGCGGCGAGCTGACGACGGCCGACTCCCCGTGCTGCGTTACGCGCTCGTCCGAGGGGCCCTGCTGATCGCGGGGCTCCTCGTGTCGAGCGCGCTCATCTTCCTCACGCTGCGGGTCTTCCCCGGCGACGTCGCGCAGCTGATCGCCGGCACGCAGGCCTCGCCCGCCGAGGTCGAGGCCCTGCGGGAGTCACTGGGCCTGAACCAGCCCCTGCTCGTGCAGTACACCGACTGGATCGCCGGCATCCTCCGCGGCGACCTCGGCACGTCGTTGCTGTCCGGCGCATCCGTCGGCGAGGAGCTCCTGCTGAAGGCGCAGGTGACCGTCCCGCTCGGGATCATGTCGCTGGCGATCGCCGTGCTGATCGCCGTCCCCTTCGGGATCCTCGCCGCCCTGCGGCGCGGCCATCGCGACGGTACCGCGCTCAGCGTCGGCGCGCAGGCGCTCGCGGCGGTGCCCGTCGTCTGGGCGGGCATGATGCTGATCGTGGTGTTCTCCGTGTGGCTCGGCTGGCTGCCGCCCCAGGGCTTCCCCCGCACCGGATGGTCCACGCCGGGCAGGGCGATCGAGGCGCTGCTGCTGCCCGCCCTCACCATCGGCATCGTCGAGGGGGCCATGCTCATGCGCTTCGTGCGCAGCGCGACCCTGCAGGCGGCCGGGCAGGACTTCGTCCGCACCGCGGCCGCCAAGGGACTGACCAAGACCCGCGCCCTCATCCAGCACGGCATCCCCGCGGTCGGGCTCTCCATCATCACGGTCCTCGGCCTCCAGGTCGCCGGGATCATCGTCGGCTCGGTCGTGATCGAGCAGTTGTTCACGCTTCCGGGCATCGGCCGCATGCTCGTGACCGACGTCGGCACCAGGGATCTCGTCAAGGTGCAGAGCGAGCTGCTCGTGCTGACCGGCTTCGTGCTGGTGGTCGGCTTCCTCGTGGATCTGCTGCACCGGGCGATCGATCCTCGACACCGGGAGGCCGCATGAGCGCGCGCTGGTTCCCCCGGCTGTGGCGGACCTCGACCGGTCGCTTCGGGCTGATCGTCATCGCCGTCGTCGCGCTGGCGGCCGTCGTGTCGCTCTTCTGGACGCCATTCGACCCGCGGGCCTCGAACATCGGCGACCGCTGGCTGCCGCCGAGCTGGCCGCACCTGCTCGGCACGGACGACACCGGTCGCGACATCCTGAGCCTGCTCATGGCCGGGGCGCGGACGACCGTGTTCGTCAGCGTGGGTGCCGGACTCGTCGCGACGCTCGTGGGCATCGCCCTCGCCGCCCTCGGCGCCCTGACCACCCGCCTCGTCCGGGAGACGGTGGCCGTGCTCGTCGACATCCTCATCGCCTTCCCCGTGCTGCTGATCGCGATGATGATCTCGTCGGTGTGGGGCGGTTCGCTCTGGGTCGTGATCTGGGCGGTGGGGATCGGGTTCGGCGTGAACATCGCGCGGGTCACGCGTCCGGAGCTGCGCCGCGTACAGCAGAGCGACTTCGTGCTCGCGGCGCGCGCGTCCGGCCTCACCCCCGCGCAGAACCTCGTCCGTCACCTCCTCCCGAATGTGGCGCCGGTGTTCATCGTGCAGCTGTCGTGGTCGATGGCCGTGGCCGTCCTCGCGGAGGCCGGCCTGTCCTACCTCGGGTTCGGCGCTTCGGTCGTGGAGCCCAGCTGGGGGCTGCTGCTCGCCGATCTGCAGCGTTACATCGGTGTGCATCCCCTCACGGTGATCTGGCCCGGACTCACCATCACCCTCACCGTGCTCGCCCTCAACCTGCTCGGAGACGGGCTCCGCGAGGCCACGGATCCCACGCTGCGGCACCGCGCCGCCGAGACGCACACACCGGCGGTGGTCGCATGAGTCTGACGATCGAGGATCTCGTCATCGAGATCGATGGACGGCGCGTCGTCGACGGCGTGTCGTTCCAGGTGCCCGACGGCGCGCGCCTCGGCGTGATCGGCGAGTCGGGCTCCGGCAAATCCCTCACCGCGCTCGCCGTCCTCGGGCTCCTGCCGGACGGGGCGACAGCGCACGGGAGCATCCGGTGGGACGACACCGAGCTGATCGGGATGCGGGACCGCGATCTCGCCCGACTGCGCGGCGACGACATCGGCATCGTTTTCCAGGAGCCGCGGACCGCGCTCAACCCGATCCGCACCGTCGGCCGCCAGATCGCGGAATCCATCCGCATCCACGAGGGCCTCGGGCGGCGCGAGGCGCGCGACCGGGCGATCGCCGAAGCCGCCCGCGTCCGGCTTCCCGACCCGGACACCATCGTCGACCGGTACCCGCACCAGCTCTCCGGGGGTCAGCGGCAGCGCGTGGCGATCGCGATGGCCCTCGCCTGCCGTCCGCGGCTGCTGATCGCGGACGAACCCACGACCGCCCTGGACGTGACGATCCAGGCGGAGATCCTGTCGCTGCTGCTCCGGCTCGTGGCCGACGAGGGCATGTCGCTGCTGTTCATCACGCACGACCTCGCGGTGCTGTCCCAGGTGGCGACCGCGGGCGTGGTGCTGGAGCACGGTCGCGTCGTCGAGAGCGCCCCGGTGTCGCGGCTGCTGACCGCGCCCTCCTCGCCGGTCACGCAGGGCCTGCTGCGGGACGCGACCGCGACGCTGTGGCGTCCCGACGGAGGCACGGCATGAGCCTGATCGAAGCACGAGGGCTGCGGCGGGACTTCGTCCTGCCGAAGCGGACGGCGTTCGAGCACACACGGCGGCAGACGGCGCTGGAGCCGACCGACCTCGACGTCCCCGAGGGCGCCTCCGTCGGGATCATCGGCGAGTCCGGATCCGGGAAGTCGACCCTCGTGCGGCTCCTGCTCGGGCTCGACCGTCCGACCGCGGGGAGCGTGTCGATAGACGGCCGGACCGTCGATGCCACTGCCTCCGCACGATCGCTGCACTGGTTGCGCCGGCAGACCGGACTCGTCTTCCAGGACCCCTACGCCTCCCTCGACCCCCGGATGACGGCGGGGCAGATCGTGCGGGAGCCGCTGTGGGCACTCGGCATCGACGGAGATCATCGCGCCAGGGTACGAGAGGTCATCGCCCAGGTCGGCCTCGACCCCGAGATGGGCGACCGCTACCCGCACGAGTTCTCCGGCGGGCAGCGGCAGCGGATCGCCCTCGCCCGCGCGCTCGTCCATCGTCCGCGGATCCTCGTCGGCGACGAACCGCTGTCGGCGCTGGACGTCACGGTGCGCGCGCAGATCCTCGAGCTCCTCGCGGAGCTGCGGGTCGCGGACGAGTTCACGCTGCTGCTCGTGTCCCATGACATCGGTGTGGTGCAGAACCTCTGCGACACGGTCGTCGTCATGAAGGACGGCCGCATCGTCGAGCGCGGTCCGACCCGTGACGTCCTTCTCCACCCGTCGGCGGACTACACCCGCACGCTGCTCTCCGCGATCCCCGTCATCCCCGACGCCTGATCGTCGACCCACCCCCTTGCGTGCCTCCCACCCCGTTGCGCGCGTCCGCAAGGGGCCGGGGCGCACACAAAGGGGTGGGTCAGCGCGGGAAGAGCGAGAGGCGACGGCGGGGGCGGGACGGGCGCAGGGCTCGGCGCAGGTAGACGGTGCCCAGGTCACGACCGAACTTCCGGCCGACCCGCCCCATGCGCCCGGCCTCCACGAAGCCGAGCTTCTCGTGCAGCCGGATCGAGGCGTCCGCCCCTTGATCGCTGACGACGGCGACCATCTCGCGGAGCCCGCGCTGTTCGCAGGCGTCGATCAGGGCCTGCAGGAGAGCGGAGCCGAGTCCCTTCCCCGCCGCGCCCGGCCCGAGGTAGATGGAGTCCTCCACCGTGTACCGGTAGGCGTTCTTCCCGGCCCATGGCTGCGCGAGGGCATAGCCGAGGATCGCGCCGGAGGGCGACACCGCCACGAGGAAAGGCAGCCCGAGCCGCTCCAGGAGCTCGAACTTGTCTCTCCAGTACGGGATGCTGCTGCGGCGCTCGTCCAGAGTGACGGCCGAGTTGCTGACGAAGTGGTTGTAGATCTCGCGCACGTGCGGGAGGTCTGCGGCCCTGGCGGGGCGGATCGCGTACGAGAACGTGTCCGGCGCGGCGGCCGGTCGCAGATGACGCGGGAGAACGCGACGACGGTCCCCGGGCTCGAACTGCATGGGCTCAGCTTAGGGAGCCGGGCCCCTCACCCTCCACCCTCCAGTCCACCGGAGCGCCGCCGAGCTCTTCCAGGAGCGCGTTCGCGCGGGAGAAGGGGCGGGAGCCGAAGAAGCCGCGGCTGGCGGAGAGCGGGGACGGATGCGCCGAGGCGATCACCGGGGTGTCACCGAGGAGAGGCTGAAGGTTCGCCGCGTCACGCCCCCAGAGGATCGCGACGAGCGGCTGGTCGCGCGCGACGAGGGTGCGGATCGCGAGCTCCGTCACCTGCTCCCACCCCCAGCCGCGGTGGGAGGCCGCGGCTCCGGGGCGGACCGTCAGGACGCGGTTCAGCAGCAGCACGCCCTGATCGCTCCACGCCGTGAGGTCGCCGTGCGGCGCGGGGGACAGCCCGAGGTCCGCTTCGCGCTCCTTGTAGATGTTCACCAGGCTCCGCGGCAAGGGGCGCACGTCGCGGTCGACGGCGAACGACAGCCCGATCGGGTGGCCGGGGGTCGGGTAGGGGTCCTGACCCGTGATGAGCACCCGGACATCGGCGAGCGGTCGCTGGAAGGCCCGCAGCACGTTCGGTCCCGCGGGAAGGTACCCGTGACCCGCGGCCTGCTCGGCGCGCAGCCGCTCCCCGAGCGCCGTGATGGTGTCCTGCACCGGGGCCAGCGCCTCCGCCCACCCCGCGTCGATCAGTCCCTCTTCCGCGAGCTCGGCGAGGGTGCGTCCTCCGGTCACTCGACGGGCCGGACCCGCAGCGGTCCCCGCGCGAGCAGGTGCTGCGCCGACTGGGCGACCGGCCGCATCGTGATGAGGTCGAGGTTCACGTGAGCGGGGGCCTCCAGGGCATAGGCGATGACGTCCGCCACATCCTCGGCGAGGAGGGGCGCCTCGACGCCCGAGTACACGGCCTCCGCCGCGACGGCGTCGCCCCCGAGCCGGTTCAGCGTGAACTCCTCGGTGTGCACCATGCCCGGAGCGACCTCGGCCACGCGGAGGGGCTCGCCGTTCAGCTCCTGGCGCAGCGCCCGGACGAGCATCGCCTCGGCAGCCTTCGCCGCGTTGTACCCCGCACCACCCGGGTAGGCGGTCTGCGCAGCCGTCGAGGTCACGAAGAGGAGGTCGGCGTGACCGTCCGCGTCCGCGGTGCGGCGCAGCAGCGGCAGCAGCCCCGCCACGAGGCGCTGCGTGGCGAGCACGTTCGCGTCGTACATCCACTGCCAGTCGGCGAGCGCGGCGTCCTCGACGCGGTCGGTCCCCCGCGCGCCGCCGGCGACCTGGACGAGGGCGTGGACCGGGCCCGTGCGCTCCAGCTCTCCGACGAGCGCCGTCACCGCGGCGTCGTCGGTCAGGTCGCAGGCGATGGTCGACGCCCCCGTCTCGGCGGAGAGAGCGGCGAGGCGGTCCGCACGGCGGGCGACGCCGACGACGTCCCACCCCCGCGCCCGCAGCACCCGCACCGTCGCCTGACCGATCCCGGAACTCGCACCTGTCACCACTGCACGTCTGTTGGCCATGTCCTCCACCGTACGATGTCCGCGCGGGTTCCGCCCGTTCCGGACCGCACGCCGTGTTACGTCACATTTCCCGGTCGCTGTTGACACGGCGCGATATTCCGTACTCTCGCTGCAAGGGCACCAGCCCATCCGACCTTCCGACCGTTCCAGGGGGAACACATGTCCGCACCCGAGACCTGGCGTTTCGAGACCAAGCAGATCCACTCGGGCGCCGCCCCCGACCCCGTCACCAAGGCCAGGGCGACGCCGATCTACCAGACCACGTCCTACGTGTTCGACAGCGCCGACCACGCCGCGAACCTCTTCGCGCTCGCCGAGTTCGGCAACATCTACACCCGCATCCAGAACCCGACCCAGGACGTCCTGGAGCAGCGCCTCGCCGCACTCGAAGGGGGCACCGGCGCCCTCGTCCTCTCCAGCGGCCAGGCCGCCTCGACCTTCGCGATCCTCAACATCGCGCAGGCCGGCGACCACTTCGTCGCGTCGAGCTCGATCTACGGCGGCACCTACAACCTGTTCAAGTACACCCTGGCCAAGCTCGGCATCGAGGTCACCTTCGTCGAGAATCAGGACGACCCGGAGGAGTGGCGCCGCGCCGTCCGTCCGAACACGAAGCTCTTCTTCGCGGAGACGATCGGCAACCCGCAGATCAACGTGCTCGACATCCGCACGGTCGCCGACATCGCCCACGAGAACGGCGTCCCGCTGATCGTCGACAACACCATCGCGACGCCGTACCTGATCCGTCCGTTCGAGCACGGCGCCGACATCGTCGTCCACTCGATCACGAAGTTCCTCGGCGGCCACGGCACCACGATCGGCGGCGTCGTGATCGACGGCGGTTCGTTCGCGTGGTCGGAGAACGTCGAGAAGTTCCCCGGGCTCACCGAGCCGGACCCGTCGTACCACGGCGCCAGCTACACGGCCGCGGTCGGCGACCCGCTCGCCTACATCATCAAGGCCCGCGTGCAGCTGCTCCGCGACCTCGGCTCGGCCATCGCCCCGCAGAGCGCGTGGAACCTCATCCAGGGTGTCGAGACGCTGTCGCTGCGCATCGAGCGCCACGTGCAGAACGCCCAGGAGATCGCCGAGTGGCTGGACAGCCGCGACGACGTGGCCGGGGTCAACTACTCCGGCCTTCCCTCCTCGCCCTGGTACGCCACGGCGAACGAGTACGCACCGAAAGGTGTCGGCGCCGTGCTGTCGTTCGAGCTCAAGGGCGGTGTCGAGGCCGGACGGGAGTTCGTCAACAGCCTCTCCCTGTTCAGCCACCTCGCCAACATCGGCGACGTGCGCTCGCTCGTCATCCACCCGGCCTCCACGACGCACGCCCAGCTCACGCCTGAGCAGCAGCTCACCGCGGGTGTGACCCCCGGCCTCGTGCGCCTGTCCGTGGGCCTCGAGAACATCGAGGACCTCAAGGCGGATCTGGACCAGGCGCTCGCCGCCGCGCGTGCCGTCTCGGAGGCCGCGCGCGCCTGACCCGCACGCCCTCCACGAAGGCCCCGGACCGCACGGCTCGGGGCCTTCGTCGTGCCCGTGTCGTAACCTGCGGGCCGAGACCCACCGGCCAGGCGAGAATGGAGACATGGACTGGCAGACGACCTCCGAGGACACGGTGCCGTCGGCACCGGTGACGGAGGCCGACGTCCGGCTGCTCCGTGCCCGCCCGCCGGCCACCGGCGCCTGGCGGGACGGCGATCCCGTCGGCGGCCGCCGCTTCGCCGCGTTCGGCGCCTTCACCGCGGAGAGCGGAGCACAGCTTCCCGGCATCCGCCTCGCCTACGAGAGCTGGGGCGAGTTGAACGCCGCCCGCGACAACGCGGTGCTCGTCCTGCACGCCCTCACCGGCGACAGCCATGTGCGCGGCGAGGCCGGCGCCGGCCACCCGACCGCCGGCTGGTGGGAGGACGTCGTCGGCCCCGGTGCGCCGCTCGACACCGACGAGTGGTTCGTGATCGCGCCGAACATGCTCGGCGGCTGCCAGGGATCGACGGGGCCGGCAAGCATCGCCCCGGACGGCTACGAGTGGGCGTCGCGCTTCCCCTACCTCACCATCCGCGACCAGGTCGCCGCGCAGGTGCGCCTGGCCGACGCGCTCGGCATCGACAGCTGGGCGGCGGTGATCGGCGGCTCGATGGGCGGCATGCATGCGCTCGAGTGGGCCGTGTCGCAGCCCGACCGGGTGCAGCGGCTCGCGGTGCTCTCCTCTCCCCCGGTCACCACCGCCGACCAGATCGCGCTCAACACCGTGCAGCTGGAGACCATCCGCATGGACCCGCGCTACCAGGGCGGCGAGTACTACGACCTCGCGGACGGCGACGGTCCGCATCGCGGCCTCGCCCTCGCCCGCCGCATGGCTCTGCTGAACTACCGCAGCCCGATCGAGCTCAACCAGCGGTTCCAGCGCTCCTGGCAGTCCGACGTGTCGCCGCTCGGCCACGGCGGGCGCTTCGCGGTGGAGTCGTACCTCGACTTCCATGGCAACAAGTTCACGCGGCGCTTCGATGCGAACAGCTACGTCACCCTCGTCGAGGCGATGAACTCGCATGACGTCGGTCGCGGCCGCGGCGGCGTCGAGGAGGCCCTGAAGGCGGTGACCGCGAAGACCCTCGTCCTCGGCATCGACAGCGACCGCCTCTTCCCCGTCGACGGGCAGCAGCGGATCGCGCGGAGCATCGCGAACGTGCTCGACGGCGAAGCGGTGGTGCTCACGAGCGACTTCGGCCACGACGGCTTCCTCATCGAGACCGAGGCCGTCGGCGCGCACCTACGGCGTCTGCTCGACGCCTGAGCCGCGTCACACCGGATCGAACCGCCACGGCAGGGTGTGGGCGTGGAGGGTCCCCTGTGCCCAGCCGAACGCCCGGCCCTCATCGCGCACCTGTGTCTGGAACAGCTCGACAGCCCCGCCGGAGGCCAGCGCCGCATCGACATCGGCGAAGGCGGAGAGTCGGTGCAGTGTGAGCCAAGTCGGCGGGAAGAGTCGCCACTCTCCTGACGCGTGACGGGCGAGAGCCTCGGCGGGTGACACCCAGGCGAGCTCGACGACCTCGTCGGCGGACGGCGACGGTTCGGCGTCCGGCGCGAGGGCGAGGAAGAACCAGGTGCGGATCCGGACCGGCGCCTCCGCCGGCGGACGCCACTCCGACAGCGGCACCAGATCGCGCGCCGTCAGTCCGACCTCCTCCGCGGTCTCCCTGGCGGCGGCGCGACGCGCGTCGTCGACCTCTGCAGCGCCCGGCTGACGGTCCCCCGGCTCGACCTTCCCGCCGGGGAAGACCCAGGCGTCTGCGAACGAGCCTCGCGACGGACGGCGCAGCAGCAGCACCTGGAAGCCGTCGGCGGCGGGCCGCAGCAGCACGACGGTGCCGGCGAGCGGGAGGTCCTCGTCGGGGGTGGTCACCCCGTCACTCTACGACGCGAGGACCGGCGTCTGCGCGACCCGCCGCGCCTCCACGCGGTAGGACACCAGTGCGATGAGGAGACCGGCCACTGCGAGCACGGCGCCGGTCCACGCCGGCGCCGTGAAGCCCCAGCCGACCGCGATCACGATGCCGCCGAGGAAGGCGCCGAGGCTGTTGCCGATGTTCAGGGCGGAGTGGTTCATGGCCGCCGCGATGGACTGGTTGTCGCCGGCCACGTCCATCAGCCGGGTCTGGATCGTCGGGCTCAGCACGGACGAGACGAACCCGACGAGCACGACGACGAGGCTCAGGCTCACGATCCAGAACGAGAGCACGGCGAGCAGAGCGAACACGACCGCCATCGCGGCGAGACCGAGCAGCAGCGTGCGGCGGAGGTCGATGTCGGCGAGGTGACCGCCGACGAGGTTCCCGCCGGTCATGCCGAGCCCCATGAGCACGAGCACGATCGGCACGACCCAGTCCGGCGATCCGGCGACCTCCGTCACGAGCGGGGCGATGTAGCTGTAGACGGCGAAGAACCCGCCGAACCCGATCGCCCCGACGCCGAGCGTGAACCACACCTGACCGATGCGGAACACTCCGAGCTCGGCCCGCATCGTGCGTCCGGGGTTCCCCGGGTGTGCGGGCACGAACAGCGCGATGAAAACGGTGGCGAGCGCGAACACGAGCGCGACGACGGCGAAGGCCGCGCGCCAGCCCCATGCCTGACCGAGGAAGGTACCCAGCGGCACCCCGATGACGTTGGCGACCGTGAGTCCGGTGAGGATGAACGCGACGCCCTTGGCACGGTTGCCCGGTCCCATCACGTCGGCGGCGACGAGCGCGCCGATGCCGAAATACGCACCGTGCGGGAGCCCGGCGAGGAAGCGCGACACCCCGACGAGCTCGAACGTCGGCAGCACCACGGTGAGCGCATTGAACACCGTCAACGCCAGGGCGAGGACGATCATCACCCGGTGCCGCGGATAGCGGGCGACGAAGCCGGCGATGGTCGGGGCGCCGATGACTACGCCGAGCGCGTACAGCGAGATCAGCCAGCCGGCCTGGCTCAGCGCCTCCTCCTGGCTCGACGCCCAGACGGACGGGAGGAGATCGGCGGCGATGTTCGGCAACAGGCCCATGACGACGAACTCGGTCATGCCGATGCCGAAGCTGCCGATGGCGAGGGAGAGGAGCGCCCACTTCGCCGCACCCCTCGAAGGTGTCGAGGGATTCACCGGTTCAGCTTACCGGTCGTCGGACTCCTCGATCGCCGCCTCCAGGCGCTCGACCTTGGCGTCGAGCTCCCCCGTGTAGCCGGGACGGATGTCCGCCTTGAGGACGAGGGACACCCGCGATCCGTACGGCATGACCGCCTCGGTCGCCCGCTTGACCACATCCATCACGGTGTCCCAGTCGGGCCCCTCGATCTCGGTGAACATGCTCGTCGTGCGGTGCGGGAGCCCCGAAGCGCGGACGACGCGCACCGCGGCGGCCACCGCATCGTGCACGGAGGCATCGCTGCGGTCGGCGCCATCGACGGGCGCGCCGCTGGGGGCGACGGAGAAGGCGATCAACATGGGTTCACTCCTGGGTTCGGGGACGGCGGACGACGGGGACCCGCGCGAGCGCGACGGCGCTCACGACGGCGAGGACGACGAGCAGCCCGTTGCGCATCGTGAGCAGCAGGACCGGGGAGGCTTCGGCCCGCAGCAGCCCGTCGTAGCTCAGGGGATACACGAGACAGGTGAGCAGGCACAGCGCGAGCACGAGCGCCGCGGCGGTCTGCGCGCGGCGGCGATCGAGGACGAGCCACAGGATCACGGGCGCCAGCAGCCAGGTCTGGAACTGCGGCGAGCCGACCTTGTTCAGAGCGATGAGCACCGTCACCAGCAGCAGGGCCAGCGGCGGGAAGAGTCGCGCGAACGACGCGCCTCGCGCGGCCTTGACCCCGCCGACGAGCGCGACGACGACCACGGCGAGCGCGAGGAGCGGGGTGAGGACCGTGGAGACGACCTCCGCGCCCGGAGCGACGAACTGGAAGGTGAGGATGTCGTAGCTGTACTCGATGCGGGCGGCCCCCGTCACGGCCATCCAGAGGAACGGCGTCGCGGCGACCGCCTCGATCTGGAGCCCCCGGCCGGTCTGTGCGGTGAGGAAGCCGAGGATCTCGGTGTCGGCGCCGAGCAGCAGGAGCGCCACCACCACACCGGCGGTGACCCCCGCGGCGGCCAGGAGCATCCGCAGCCGCGCCCTCCCGGCCACGACCGCCGCGAGGAGGAGCGCACCGGGCCAGATCTTGATCCAGGCGCCGACCGTCAGCAGCGCCGCGGCGATGGTGGGGCGGCTGACCAGCCACAGACCGGCGACGACGGCGAGGGGCACGGTCACGGCATCGATCCTGTACAGCGCGATGGGTCCGAGGAGCAGCAGCGCCGCACACCAGAACCACGCGGCTGTCCGACGCGCCCGTACGCGTCCGCGCCCGACGAGGACGGCGAACGCCAGGGCGTCGAGCGCCGTCACCAGCAGTGCCCAGCCGATGAGGTAGGCGCCGGAGACGCCGAGCAGCGGGAGGAACGGTGCGGCGAGCCCGGCGGCGAGCATCATCGGCAGGAGCGCGAGCTGCGGATACACCCAGGACTCCGTGACGCCCACGACCTCCCCGCCGCTCCACGCCGCGGTGGCCCAGGGCTCGTACACGAGCACGACGTCCCCCATGGGCTGGCTCGGGTAGACCCAGCCCAGCCACGCGGTCACGAGGTGGACGAGGAGGAAGGCGATCCACAGGGCGAGCGCGCTCCTCCGGGTCGAGGTCCTCACGACAGGAGGTCCGCGACCGCGCGGGGCAGCGTCTCCGCGACGTCGAGCGCGACGATCGGATGGCCGCTCGCGCCCGCGGTCGCCGCGGCGGCGATGCGGGCGGCGTGCCCGTGCAGCCAGACGGCCGCCGCAGCGGACTCGACGAGCGGGCTGTCCGGATTCGCGGCGATCACGGCGGCGACGATCCCGCCGAGCACGTCGCCCGTGCCCGCCGTCGCGAGCCAGCCCGTTCCCGCCTCGACGGCGATCAGCGTGCCGTCGGGTGCGGCGAGCACGGTGCGCGCGCCCTTGCGCAGCACCACGCCGTCGATCGCGGCGGACACGGCGCGGACGTCTGCGAGATCGTCCGAGGCCCCGTCGATGCCGATGCGCTCCCGCAGCCGCGCGAACTCCCGGCCGTGCGGCGTGGCGACGAACGGGGCGCGTGCGGTCGGCGCCAGATCGAGCGCTCCGGCGTCGATGACCACGGGGACGTCGCCGCCGACGATCTCCCGCAGTGCCTGCGCCTCCGTCGCGCTCCGGTCGTCCGGGTCGGTCCCGGAGCCGATCACCCAGGCACCGACCCGCGTGCGTCCGGCATCCGGCCCGCCGACGGTCTCCGGGCGCCGCGAGAGCACCGCCGCGACCGCCGACGGCGCGCCCACGTAGCGGACGAACCCGGCACCGGTGCGCCAGGCGGCTTCGACGCCGAGCACCGCGGCGCCGGGGTAGGCGGCCGATCCCGTGCGCACCCCCACGACGCCCCGCGAGTACTTGTCGTCCTCGACGGTCGGAGCGCGGAAGAACCGCGCCGCGTCGTTGCGGGACCACTCGCGCACGTCGCTCATGACTCCACGTTAGCCCGACGGCCCTGTCCCGTCCGCGTCGGCGGTACCGTCGAACGGTGAGTCTTCTCTTCTCCCCGCTGACCATCCGGTCCACCACGTTCCGCAACCGCCTCTGGGTGTCCCCCATGTGCATGTACAGCGCCATCGACGGCGTCGCGCAGGAGTGGCACCACACCCACCTCGCGCAGTTCGCCTCGGGGGGCGCCGGACTCATCGTGGCCGAAGCCACGGCCGTCGTGCCGGAGGGGCGCATCTCTCCCCGCGACCTCGGGCTGTGGGACGACGCGCAGCGCGACGCCCTGGCCCCGATCGTCCGGGCGATCCACGACCGAGGGGCGGCAGCGGGCATCCAGCTCGCGCACGCCGGGCGGAAGGCCTCGACCTGGTGGCCGTGGGCGGACGAGCGCGGCACGGTCCCCGCCGCCGAGGGCGGATGGACGACCACCGCACCGTCGGCCGTGGCCTACGAGGGGTTCGCCGCGCCGGTCGCGCTGGACGCGGCGGGCATCGACCGCGTGGTCGACGGGTTCGCCGCCGCGACCCGGCGGGCGCGGGAGGCCGGATTCGACGTCATCGAGATCCACGGCGCCCACGGCTACCTCCTGCACCAGTTCCTGTCGCCGCTGTCCAACCTCCGTGAGGACGAGTACGGCGGCTCGCTGGAGAACCGGGCCCGGCTGCTGCTGCGCGTCGTGGACGCGGTGCGCGAGACGGCCGGCGACGACGTGCCGCTGTTCGTCCGCATCTCGGCGACCGATCACGCCGAGGGCGGGTTCACGCCCGAGGAGGCCGCGACGGTCGGCACCTGGGCGACCGCGCACGGCGCCGACCTCATCGACGTCTCCAGCGGCGGCCTCGTCGCGCACCAGCGCATCAGCGTCTCCCCCGGTTACCAGGTCCCGCTGGCCGAGACCGTCCGCCAGGGCGGGCGGATCCCGGTGTCGGCCGTCGGCCTCATCACCGCGGCCGCGCAGGCCGAACAGGTGCTCGCCGACGGCGCGGCCGACGCGATCTTCGCCGGACGGGAGTGGCTGCGCGACCCGCACTTCGCGCTCCGCGCCGCGCACGAGCTGGGGGACGAGGTCGCCTGGCCGCCGCAGTACGAGCGGGCGCACTGGCGCTGACGCCCACGACGAAGGCCGCCGGTTCCCGTGGGAGCCGGCGGCCTTCGCGTGTCGCGACGTCAGTGACCGCGGACGCGACGGGTCGCGTCCTGCACCTCGCCGACGAGCTCCTCGAGGATGTCCTCCAGGAACAGCACGGCGGTCGTCTCCCCCCGCGCGTCGCGGACCTTGGCCAGGTGACGGCCCGCACGTCGCATGACGGCGAGGGCGTCCTCCAGGTCGGTGTCCTCCTGCACGGGCACCATGTGATGGATGCGCTTGCCGGGGATCGGCTCGAGCACCTTGGCTTCGGCGTCCGGCCCCTCGGAGGCCCGCAGGATGTCCTTGAGGTGGACGTAGCCGATCGGGACGTCCTCGTCGTCGACGATCACGTAGCGCGAGAACCCGTAGCGGGCCACCGCCTTCTCGATGTCGTCCGGCGTGGTCGTCTGCGGCAGTGTGACCAGGTCGCTCAGCGGCACGGCCACGTCGCGGGCCTTCTTGTCGGTGAACTCCACCGCGGCCGTCACCGTGCCCGCGGTGTCCATGAGCACGCCCTCCCGGCGCGACTGACTGACGATCGTCGCCACCTCATCGAGCGTGAAGGTCGACGCCGCCTCGTTCTTCGGCTCCACCCGGAACAGGCGCAGCACACCGTTCGCCGCCGCGTTCAGCAGCCAGATCACCGGCATGAACACCTTCGACACCCACACCAGCGGCGTCGCCAGGAGCAGCACGGCCCGGTCCGGAATCGAGAACGCGAGGTTCTTCGGCACCATCTCGCCGAACACGACGTGCAGGAACGACACGATGAGCAGCGCGATCGTGAACGACACGACGTCCACCGCACCATCCGACCAGCCCACGGCGTGCAGCGGCACGGCGAGCAGGTGGTGGATGGCGGGCTCGGAGACGTTCAGGATGAGCAGCGAGCAGATCGTGATGCCGAGCTGCGAGGTCGCGAGCATGAGCGTCGCGTGCTCCATGGCGTACAGCGCCGTCTTGGCGGGACGCGAGCCGCGCTCCGCCTTCGGCTCGATCTGCGAGCGCCGCGCGGAGATCACCGCGAACTCGGCGCCGACGAAGAACGCGTTCGCCGCCAGCAGGACGACGAGCCAGGCGAGGCCTCCCCAATCGCTCACAGGGACACCCCCTCGATGATGACGGCATCCGGTCTCGGGACGTAGCGCACCCGATCCACCCGGCGTCCGTCCATGCGGACCACCTGCAGGGTGCCGCTCTCCAGGGGCACCTCGTCGCCGACGACAGGCACCCGCTCCAGAACGCTCATGACGTAGCCGCCGACCGTGTCGTACACATCGCCCTCCGGCACCTCGACGCCCGCGCGGCTGCGCAGCTCGTCCGGGCGCAGCTCGCCGGGGAAGGTCACCCCGTCGCGGTTCCGGATGATCCCGGCCCTCGTCCGGTCGTGCTCGTCGGAGACCTCGCCGACGAGCTCCTCCACGAGGTCCTCCAGGGTCACGATGCCGGCGGTCCCGCCGTACTCGTCGACGACGACCGCGAGCTGGTAACCCCGGCCGCGGAGGTCCGAGATGAGCGCGTCGACATGGGCGGTCTCCGGCACGCGGAGCGGATCGGTCGCGAGAGCGCCGACGGGCACCTCGGCGCGACGCTCCCGCGGCACCGAGATGGCGGCCTTGAGGTGCACGACGCCGGTGATGTCGTCGAGGTCCTCGTCGAACACCGGGAAGCGGCTGTGGCCCGTGCGCCGGGCGAGCTGGATCACGTCGTCCACGGAGTCGCCGGCGGCGATCGCGTGCATGCTCGGGCGCGCCGTCATGACGTCCGCCGCCGTGAGCCGGGAGAAGGTGAGCGTGCGGTCCAGCAGCGTGGCGGTGTCGGCCTCCAGAACTCCGGCGCTCGCCGACCGTCGCACGAGCGACGACAGCTCCTCCGCGCTGCGCGCGCCGGAGAGCTCCTCCTTGGGCTCGATGCCCATGCTGCGCAGCACGCCGTTGGCGCTGCCGTTCAGCACGACCACCGCCGGCTTGAACACCGTCGTGAAGGCGATCTGGAAGGGCACCACGAGCTTGGCCGTGGCCAGGGGCAGCGCCAGCGCGAAGTTCTTCGGGACGAGCTCGCCGAGGATCATCGAGAGCACCGTCGCGACGAACATCGCCACCACGGTCGCGATGGGAGCGACGGCGGCTTCCGGGATGTTCCAGGCGACCAGCGTGGGACGCAGGAGGTTCGACAGCGCCGGCTCCATCGTGTATCCGGTCAGCAGCGTGGTCAGCGTGATGCCGAGCTGTGCAGACGAGAGATGCGTCGACGTGTGCCGGAGAGCGCTGATCGTCAGGGAGAGGCGGGACTCCCCGCGCGCCTGCCGCGCCTCCAGATCCGCGCGGTCGAGGTTCACGAGGGCGAACTCGCTCGCCACGAAGAGGCCGGTGCCGACCGTGAGCAGAAGCCCCACGCCCAACATGATGTAGTCCATCAGATCTTCCTCTCCGGGGAGAGAACGGGACGGTGGGGCGATGTTCGGCAACTGGGAGGGTCGTCCATAGTGCGCTCGATTCTACAGAAGCGGACTGTGGACGCGGCAGGCGATCACCAACTGACCGGCAGCGCCTTGCCCTCCTCGTATCCCGCCGCGGACTGCAGTCCGACGAGGGCGCGCTCGTGGAACTCCGGCACGGTCGCAGCACCGGCGTACGTGAAGGACGACCGCACGCCCGAGGTGATCATGTCGAGCAGGTCCTCCACTCCCGGCCGCAGCGGGTCGAGATAGATCTTCGAGGAGGAGATGCCTTCGGCGAACAGCTCCTTGCGCGCCCGCTCGTACGCGTCGAGCCGACCGAACCGCGCCTGCACGGCCTTCGTGGACGCCATCCCCCACGACTCCTTGAACAGCCGCCCGTCCGCGTCGCGCTGGAGCTCCCCCGGGGCCTCGATCGTCCCGGCGAACCAGGAGCCGACCATGACGGAGGCGGCACCGGCCGCGAGCGCGAGGGCGACGTCGCGGGGGTAGCGCACCCCGCCGTCGGCCCAGACGTGCGCTCCGGCCTCGGCGGCGGCCTCGGCGGTCTCCAGCACCGCGGAGAACTGCGGACGACCGACCGCCGTCATCATCCGGGTCGTGCACATCGCCCCGGGGCCGACGCCGACCTTGAGGATCGAGGCGCCCGCGTCGACGAGATCCCGGACGCCGTCCGCGGTGACGATGTTCCCCGCGACGATCGGGAGCCCGAGGCCGAGGGACGCGACCTCCTGCAGCGCCCGGAGCATGCCCTCCTGGTGACCGTGCGCGGTGTCGACGACGAGCACGTCCACGCCGGCGGCCGCGAGCGCCTTCGCCTTGGCCGCCACATCGCCGTTGATGCCGACCGCCGCGGCCACCGCGAGGCGGCCGTCGGCGTCCACGGCCGGGCGGTACAGGGTGGCGCGCAAGGCGCTGCGCGCGCTCAGCGTCCCGACGAGGTGGCCGTGGTGCACGACGGTGACGATCTCGACGTCCGCCTCGGTGATGACGTCGAAGGCGTGACGCTCGGAGCCGATGTCGTCCGCGTCGATGGACGGCGTCCCCCGGTGCACGAGGTCGCCGAGCTGTGCATCGGGCAACGCGGTCGCCAGACGCGTCGCCGGAAGGACGCCGACGATGCGGTCCACAGCGATCGGCGCCGCCCCGTGGGCCACGACGATCCCGTGTCCCACGGCGGCCGGAAGCAGGCGGAGCGCGTCGGCGACGGTCGCCTCCGGGGGCAGCACGAGCGGCGTGTCCCAGAGCACCGGCTGCCCCTTCACGTCGCGGATCGCGGCGTCGAGCTCCTGGAGCGGCAGGTCCTGCGGGAGCACGCCCAGCGCCCCGCGGCGTGCGAGCACGGCGGCGATACGCGGCCCTGTCACCGAGTTCATGTTCGCGGCGACGAGCGGCAGCGTCGCGGGCGTGCCGTCGTGCGGGGCGAGATCGACCTGCAACCGACTGGTGACGGCCGAACGGCGCGGCACCAGGAAGACATCCGAGTAGGTCAGATCGACGGTCGGCTGCGCACCTGAGAACTCCATGCCTCCACGGTACCCAGATCGGCGCGGCGCGGGTCGCTCTCTTCGACGTCTCCCCGGTCGAAACAGGTTAGGCTTGGTGGTCGAGAGTGTGCGGGCCCGAGCGCATCCTGCGTCGTGCGTCCGCATCGGAGATCTTCAGCGATGAAAGAGGGCGATAGAGCGTGTCGAACCAGGTGACCGGCGTCGGTGGCGACGGGGGGTTCGGAGCCAATTCCTGGCTCGTCGAAGAGCTCTACGAGCAGTTCAAGGAGAACCGCGACTCGGTCGACAAGGAGTGGTGGCCCATCCTGGAGAAGTACCACTCCGAGACCACCGCAGGCGGAGGCGCTGCTGCTCCCACCGCGACGACGGCCCCGGCACACCCCGTGACCGCGCCCATCCCGGTGATCGGCTCGCAGCCCGTCGCCCGCACCACGGCGAAGCCCGCGGCGTCCGCCCCGATCCCCGCCCAGGCGCCGAAGCCGAAGCAGGAATCCAAGGAGGCGCAGCCGCCCTCCGAGGAGGACAAGGTCACCCCGCTGCGCGGTCTGCCGAAGACCCTCGCCGCGAACATGGACGAGTCCCTCACCGTCCCCACCGCGACGAGCGTGCGCACGGTCCCCGCCAAGCTGATGATCGACAATCGCATCGTCATCAACAACCACATGGCCCGCACCCGCGGCGGCAAGGTCAGCTTCACCCACCTCATCGGCTGGGCGCTCATCCGCACCCTCGACGAGTTCCGCAGCCAGAACGTCTTCTACGCCGAGATCGACGGCAAGCCCTCCGTCGTGGCCCCGGCGCACGTCAACCTCGGCATCGCGATCGACCTGCCCAAGCCGGACGGCACCCGCGCCCTGATGGTCCCGAGCATCAAGCGCGCCGACACCATGACCTTCACCGAGTACCTCGCCGCCTACGAGGACCTCGTCACCCGCGCACGCTCCAACAAGCTCACCGCCGCCGACTTCCAGGGCACCACGGTCTCGCTGACCAACCCGGGCGGCATCGGCACGGTCCACTCGGTCCCGCGTCTCATGAAGGGCCAGGGCTGCATCATCGGCGCCGGTGCCCTCGAGTACCCGGCCGAGTTCCAGGGCGCCAGCGACAAGACGCTCAACGAGCTCGCGATCGGCAAGACGATCACGCTCACCAGCACCTACGACCACCGCGTCATCCAGGGCGCCGGCTCCGGCGAGTTCCTCAAGAAGGTGCACGAGCTGCTGATCGGCCAGCGCGGCTTCTACGACGACATCTTCGCCGCGCTGCGCATCCCGTACGCGCCCATCCGCTGGAACCCCGACATCGCGGTCGACCTCGCCGAGCGCGTCGACAAGCAGTCGCGCGTGCAGGAGCTCATCAACTCCTTCCGCGTGCGCGGTCATCTCATGGCCGACATCGATCCGCTCGAGTACCGGCAGCGCTCGCACCCGGACCTCGAGATCGAGAGTCACGGGCTGACGTTCTGGGATCTCGACCGCGAATTCGTCACCGGCGGCTTCGGCGGGCGCCGCGTCGCGAAGCTCCGCGACATCCTCGGCGTGCTGCGCGACTCGTACTGCCGCACGCTCGGCATCGAGTACATGCACATCCAGGACCCGGAGCAGCGCCGCTGGTTCCAGGACAAGGTCGAGGTCAAGTACCAGAAGCCCGGCCATGACGAGCAGCTGCGCGTGCTGCGCAAGCTCAACGAGGCCGAGGCCTTCGAGACCTTCCTGCAGACGAAGTTCGTCGGTCAGAAGCGCTTCTCCCTCGAGGGCGGCGAGTCGCTGATCCCGCTCCTCGACGAGATCCTCCAGGGCGCGGCCACCGCCGGTCTCGAGGGTGCCGCGATCGGCATGGCCCACCGCGGTCGCCTGAACGTGCTCACCAACATCGCCGGGAAGACCTACGGCCAGGTCTTCCGCGAGTTCGAGGGCACGCAGACCCCCGGCAACCAGCGCGGCTCCGGCGACGTGAAGTACCACCTCGGCACCGAGGGCACCTTCGTCGCCGACGACGGCTCCTCGCTCCCCGTGTACCTGGCCGCCAACCCCTCGCACCTGGAGACGGTCGACGGCGTGCTCGAGGGCATCGTCCGCGCCAAGCAGGACCGCAAGCCCATCGGCACCTTCGCCTGGCTGCCGATCCTCGTCCACGGCGACGCGGCCTTCGCCGGCCAGGGCGTCGTCGTCGAGACGCTGCAGATGTCGCAGCTGCGCGGCTACCGCACCGGCGGCACGATCCACGTGGTCGTCAACAACCAGGTCGGCTTCACCACGACGCCGAGCGACGCCCGCACCTCGGTGTACGCCACCGACGTCGCCAAGACGATCCAGGCACCCGTCTTCCACGTGAACGGCGACGACCCCGAAGCGGTCATCCACGTGGCCCAGCTCGCGTTCGAGTACCGCGAGCGCTTCCACCGCGACGTCGTGATCGACCTCGTCTGCTACCGCCGACGCGGTCACAACGAGGGCGACGACCCCTCGATGACGCAGCCGCTGATGACCGACCTCATCCAGGCGAAGCGCTCCGTCCGCCGCCTGTACACGGAGTCGCTCGTCGGTCGCGGTGACATCACCGAGGAGGAGTACGACGAGGCCAAGGCCGACTTCCAGAACCGTCTGGAGATCGCCTTCGCCGAGACGCACGCCGCCGAGACCGGAGCCACCCCGATCGCCCCGGAGGAGGCCCCGCAGGTCGAGGACCAGGTCGGAGCCCCCGAGGTCACCGGTGTCCCCGCGGAGGTCATCCGCCTCATCGGCGATGCGTTCGTGAACAAGCCCGAGGGCTTCACCGTGCACCCGAAGATCCAGCAGCTGCTGGAGAAGCGTCTCGACATGAGCCGCAACGGGAACATCGACTGGGGCTTCGGCGAGCTGCTCGCCTTCGGGTCGCTTCTCGTCGAGGGCACTCCGGTGCGCCTCGCCGGCCAGGACTCGCGCCGCGGGACGTTCGTACAGCGTCACGCCGCGCTCCATGACCGGGCGAACGGCCAGGAGTGGCTGCCGCTGTCGAATCTCTCCGACGCCCAGGGCCGCTTCTTCGTCTACGACTCCCTCCTCAGCGAATACGCCGCACTCGGCTTCGAGTACGGCTACTCCGTGGAGGCTCCCGAGGCCCTGGTGCTCTGGGAGGCGCAGTTCGGCGACTTCGTCAACGGCGCGCAGTCGGTCATCGACGAGTACATCTCCGCCGCGGAGCAGAAGTGGGGTCAGCAGTCCAGCGTCACCCTCCTGCTCCCCCACGGCTACGAGGGCCAGGGGCCGGACCACTCCTCCGCACGCATCGAGCGGTTCCTGCAGCTGTGCGCACAGGACAACATGATCGTGGCGCGTCCGTCGACGCCGGCGTCGCACTTCCACCTGCTGCGCCGTCAGGCCTATGCGCGCCCGCGCAAGCCGCTGATCGTGTTCACCCCGAAGGCGATGCTGCGCCTGCGGGGAGCGACGAGCCCGGTCGAGGCGTTCACCGGCGGTCGGTTCGAGCCGGTCATCGACGACGACCGCGGTCTCGATCGTTCCGCCGTGAAGCGCGTCCTCGTGCACAGCGGCAAGGTGCACTGGGACCTCCGCGCCGAGCTGGAGAAGAACCCGAACCCGGAGATCGCCCTGGTGCGTCTGGAGCAGCTCTACCCGACACCCATCGACGAGCTGAAGAAGATCACCGACTCGTACCCGAACGCCGAGCTCGTATGGGTGCAGGAGGAGCCGGAGAACCAGGGCGCCTGGCCGTTCCTGGCCCTCGCGTTCGCGGATGTCCCCGGCGACCGCTCCTTCCGCCCCGTGTCGCGTCCGGCTTCGGCGTCTCCGGCGACGGGCTCGTCCAAGGTGCACGCCACCGAGCAGGCCGCTCTGATCCGCGCGGCGGTGACCCTCGGCTGATCCGCTCTCGGACGACGAGAAGGGCGCCCCGGCTTCGGCCGGGGCGCCCTTCTCGTCGTCCGGGGATCAGTACCAGATGTCGAGGGACGGAGCCGGGAAGGCGACGAACGCGCGGTCCAGGGCCTCGACGGCCGCGGGCGCGCCGGCGATCCGGCCCGCACCGTGCAGCGCGGCGACACGGATACTGCCTGCGTAGATCGACGAGAGCGCGGAGACGTCGAGGACGAGGTCCGCCCCGGTATCCGGAGCCGCCTCGACGCGCGCCCGCCCCTCGGCGTCGATGCGCAGACGCCACGTGCCCGCGGCGAAACCGAGCGCGTCCTCGATGCGGAGCACCGTGTCCAGGGGCGCGGCGTAGGACCGGGCCGTGAGCGCGGCGGGGACGTCCAGGACGCGGAGCCAACCGTGGTCGTGCACCTCCTGGGTGACCCCGCGCGGGTCTCCGACGAGCCACGGCAGCGGGTCGTCGAGAGGACGGAGGTCGGCGGTCACCTCGTCCACGAGATCGTGCTGCAGCGCGAATCGCCACAATGCGGCCGTCGCCTCCGCCGTCTCGCCGACGAGCAGACGCACGTGCAGCGCGAACCGGAAAGTGCCCCCGCGCTCGGCGAGGTGGAACGCCATCACGCCGCGCACCTGCCCGGACTCGTCGCGATAGCGGATACCGCGCACCCGGTCCCGGTCGGTGTCTGTGCTCGCGAGCCCGCTGATGCCCGCCCAGCGGGCCGGCCATCCGGGGACCTGCCCCGATCGGGCGATACGCGCCCGCTCGTGCGCCTCCGCCAGCGCGGCCGCGAGCTCTTCGCGCTCGAGGTACTCGACGCCGCCCGCGGGACCGGGCCCCGCCCATCCGGCGCGGCGGACGTCGACGGTGAACCGCGACACCGGGACGGCAGAGCCGAAGCCGTACCGTCCGTAGATCGTCGCCTCGGACACCGTGAGCCCGGCGACCGGGAGACCGGCGTCGGAGGCGGCGCGCAGCTCCCCCTCCAGCAGCGCCCGCGCGATGCCACGACGACGATGGGTGCCGGCCACAGTGACTCCGCTGATCGCCCACATGCCGATCTCACCGCCGGGGATCGTCAGCGGAGTCACCCAGGAGTCGATGGTCGCCACGGGGAAACGGTCGGCCGGGGTGTCGGGCTCGTACACGCCGATGTTGCGCCGGCTCCTCAGGGTGCCGACGCCTTCCTCGCGAGCCGCCTCCGAGGGGTCGGCGCCGAGGAACCCGCGCGCCATCGCTCGCTGGAAGGCGGCCACCCGCGCCGAGTCCGTCGTATCGAGGACCCGGTAGTCGAGGTCCTGTGCCGCGAGGCGGTCGACGGAGGTCTGGTCAGCGGGGATCCCGCGCGCATCGATGAGGGCCATGCACACAGCCTACGGGCGGTCTCCGACGCCCCGCACGCGCTCGCAGCGCCTCAGTGCTGTGCGGCCTGGACCTCGCGCAGCCGGGCGAACACCTGGTCGCGCAGCTCCTCGGGAGCGGTCTCCTTGCAGGCACGGGCGATCACCTCGGTGAGGGTCGTCGCCACCAGAGCCTCGTCCCGGCACGCCGGGCAGTTCTCCAGGTGCTCGCGGATCTCGGCGTGCTCCGTCTTGCACACCTCATTGCGGAGGTACTCCTCCAGATCCTGACGGGCCTTGTCGCAGCCGC
Organism: Microbacterium sp. C-MGS6; assembly: GCF_058140415.1. Lineage (NCBI taxonomy): Bacteria > Bacillati > Actinomycetota > Actinomycetes > Micrococcales > Microbacteriaceae > Microbacterium > Microbacterium sp. C-MGS6. The sequence goes on along the minus strand of NZ_CM176934.1, from coordinate 1,364,253 downwards.
AGTCGCTCATTTCTTGCTCCTCGGGTCAGCCGCGGCGATTCCCCGCTCCGCGGCGTAGTCGGCCAGCAGCTCCCGCAGCATCCGCCTGCCACGGTGCAGACGGCTCATGACGGTGCCGATGGGGGTCTTCATGATGTCGGCGATCTCCTGGTACGCGAAGCCCTCGACGTCGGCGAGGTACACCGCGAGACGGAAGTCCTCCGGGACTGCCTGCAGCGCGTCCTTGACGACCGACGCCGGCATGCGGTCGATGGCCTCGGCTTCGGCCGACCGGCTGTGCGAGGCCGTCGTCGACTCGGCGCCGCCGAGCTGCCAGTCCTCGAGCTCGTCGATGGTGCCCTGGAACGGTTCGCGCTGCCGCTTCCGGTAGATGTTGATGTACGTGTTGGTGAGGATCCGGTACAGCCACGCCTTCAGGTTCGTTCCCTGCGCGAAGGTCGACCACGACCCGTAGGCCTTGACGAAGGTCTCCTGCACGAGATCGGCGGCGTCCGCGGGATTGCGCGTCATGCGCATCGCGGCGGCGTAGAGCTGGTCCATGAAGGGGAGCGCCTGCTCCTCGAACTCGCGCCGAGGGTCGCCGACGGTGGCTGCGGTTGCGGTGTCGTCCATCACCGGCCAGTCTAGGCGGCTGAGGTCGATCACCTCGCGTTCCAGCGTCGCAGGCATCCTCTTCCCTTCGCACCGAAGCCGCCTCTCACGAGGACGGCGTTGCGTTTACTAAGGTGAGAACCGATGAGCGCCAAAAGGTATTCCCCCACCCGTGTGCAGGGCGCCTACCCCGCGCCCACGATCGACGGCCCGGTCCACGCCGAGCTCACGATCCCCGGGTCCAAGTCCCTCACCAACCGCGAGCTCCTCATCGCGGCCATCGCGGACGGCCCCGGCCGCCTGATCGCGCCGCTGCACTCTGACGATTCGCAGCGCATGGTGGAGGCCCTCCGCGCGCTCGGCGTCGGCATCGAGGAGGTCGACGCCGGCCACGAGTTCGGTCCCGACCTCGTGATCACGCCCGGCAAGCTCCGCGGCGGCACGACGATCGACTGCGGCCAGGCCGGGACCGTCATGCGCTTCATCGCGCCGCTGGCCGGCCTCGCCGAGCAGGACGTCCACCTCACCGCGCACGAGACGGCTCTGCACCGACCCATGGGCGGGCTCATCAGCGCCCTGCGCGACCTCGGCGTCGACATCGACGACGAGGGAACCTGGGCCCTCCCGTTCACCATCCGCGGCCACGGTCACATCCGCGGCGGTCGCGTGGAGATCGACGCGTCGGCCTCCAGCCAGTTCGTGTCCGGGCTGCTTCTGGCCGCTCCACGCTTCGACGTCGGCCTGCACCTCGTGCACACCGGCGAGCGGCTGCCGAGCCTGCCGCACATCGACATGACCATCGAGGCCCTCAGCCGCCGTGGCATCCGCATCGAGCGCCCCGCGGTCGGCGAGTGGCTGGTGGAGGCCGGGGTCCCCCGCGCCAAGGAGATCCCCATCGAGCCGGATCTCTCCAATGCGGCACCGTTCCTCGCGGCCGCGCTCGTCACCGGCGGCTCCGTCGCGATCACCGGCTGGCCGGCGCACTCGACCCAGCCCGGGGCGCTGCTGCCCGAGATCCTGCAGGCTGCAGGCGCCCACGTCAGCCGTCACGGCGGGGTCCTCACCGTGCGCGCCGGTTCCGGCATCCGCGGGCTCGATCTCGACCTCTCCGCCGCCAGCGAGCTGACGCCGACCCTCGTGGGTCTCGCGGCCTTCGCCGACGGCCCCACGACGATCCGGGGCATCGGCCACATCCGCCTCCACGAGACCGATCGCATCGCGGCGCTCGTCGGCAACCTGCGCGCTCTGGGCGGGACCGCCGAAGAGCTCCCCGACGGCATCCGCATCGTGCCGGGCCCGCTCCGCGGTGGCTCCTGGGCGGCGCACCACGACCACCGGATGGCGACGACCGGCGCGCTCATCGGCCTCCGCGTCCCCGACGTCGTGATCGACGACATCGGCACCACCGCCAAGACCCTCCCGGAGTTCACCACGCTCTGGGAGCGGATGCTGCGAGGCTGACGGGTGAGCTGGCTGAACGACGCCGACGACCTCGAGGACGACTTCGAGGACTACGACGAGAGCAGCATCCGGACCCGCCCGAACCCGAAGGCCAACCGGCCGCGCACCAAGCGGCGCCCCGCGCACGAGGACGCGCAGGTCGGCCGCGTCCTGGGTGTGGACCGGGGCCGGTACTCCGTACTCCTCGACGAGGACACCCCGCAGGAGCGCACGATCACCGCCGCCCGCGCCCGCGAGCTGCGGCGCACGCCGATCGTCACGGGCGACCAGGCCCGCGTCGTCGGCGACACCTCGGGAGACGAGGGCACGCTCGGGCGGATCGTGGGGATCGTCGAGCGGACCTCGCTCCTGCGTCGCAGCGCCGACGACACCGACGAGGTCGAACGGGTGATCGTGGCGAACGCGGACCAGATGCTCATCGTCGTCGCCGCGGCCGATCCCGAGCCGCGTGCCCGCCTGGTCGACCGCTACCTCGTGGCGGCCCTCGACGCCGGGATCCGCCCCCTCCTCGTGGTGACGAAGACCGATCTCGCCGACCCGGCGCCCTTCCTCGCGCACTTCGACGGCCTCGACCTCCGCGTCTTCACGAGCGCACAGGACGAGATGCCCGTCGACGAGATCGGCGCGGCGCTCATCGGCCACTCGACCGTCTTCGTCGGGCACTCCGGCGTGGGCAAGTCGACCCTCGTGAACGCCCTGGTCCCGACCGCGGGCCGCGCCACCGGACACGTGAACCAGGTCACCGGCCGGGGACGCCACACCTCCTCCTCCACCGTGTCCCTCCGCTACGAGGGCCCAGGCGGCACGGGCTGGGTCATCGACACCCCCGGCGTGCGCTCCTTCGGGCTGGGGCACGTCGAGCCCGCGAACATCCTCGCCGCCTTCACCGAGCTCGCCGTCATCGCGGGGGACTGCCCGCGCGGCTGCACGCACCTGCCGGACGCGCCGGACTGCGCCCTCATCGAGGCAGCGGAGCGCGGCGAGCTGAGCGAGACGGGGCGGGCGCGGCTGGACTCGCTGCAGCGGCTGCTGCAGACCTTCGCCGACAAGGCGGAGCAGCCGCCCGGACGGTAGGCTGGGGGCGTGACCGAACGCCTGGAAACCGGAACCGCCGCCCCCGACTTCGCTCTGCTCGACCAGGACGGGAACACCGTCCGGCTGGCCGATCTGCGCGGCACGAAGACCGTGCTGTACTTCTACCCCGCGGCGATGACCCCGGGGTGCACCACCGAGGCCTGCGACTTCCGCGACAGCATCTCTTCGCTCCAAGGCGCCGGGTACCAGGTCGTCGGCGTCTCGAGGGACGAGCCTGCGAAGCTGGCCGCCTTCCGCGACCGCGACGGTCTCACCTTCCCGCTGCTCAGCGACCCCGACCACGCAGTGCACGAGGCGTACGGCGCCTGGGGCGAGAAGATGAACTACGGCAAGGTCGTCGAAGGCGTCATCCGCTCGACCTTCGTCCTCGACGAGGACGGCATCATCACGAGTGCCCAGTACAACGTGAAGGCCACCGGCCACGTCGCGCGTCTGCGCAAGCAGCTCGGCATCGACGCCTGACGCGTCGCGGCGGAGTCACTCCGCTTCGCGCCTCGTCCCCTCACGGCGTGCGCTCGCGATGAGGAGGGCGAAGCCGGCGACGGCGGGAACCCCGAGGCCGAGCACGAACACCCACGGGATCGGCGGCAGCGTGAGGGCGCCGAGCGCCAGGGCGATCGCGAGGACCTGGAACACCACCCCGCCCGATCGCGCCCAGGAGCGCCCGGCGCGGGTGCCGAAGGCGAAGGCTCCCAGTGCCGCAGCACCGATCAGGGTCAGGACGATGAGAGCGATGGCCGTCGGCAGCGATGCGGCGTCCCCTGCCCCGAGTCCCGCCATCTCGATGGCCGCGAAGACGAGCAGGGCGACCGCTTCGACGGCCAGGACGGCGGCGGCGGCGCGGGCGATTCCCGGTGCGCGCACGTGGTCCTCCCGGGGATCGAATGACGAGAAAACCCTTGATTTCAGGGTATTCATGTAACAGAATAGAGAAAGTCATGTGCTCCCACAGCGGCGTGGGGCGAACGTTCGCGTTCGCATCACAATCAGCGGGCATCCGCCCGTATCTCAACAGGGTAGCGGAACCCGAACCGTCGCCCGAATCGAGAGGTCGCATCGCGACATCTCATGAAATCCACACCGAGGAGCCCCCATGGACTGGCGTGACAAGGCCGCCTGCCTGACCGTCGACCCCGAACTGTTCTTCCCGGTCGGCAACACCGGCCCGGCCGTCGACCAGATCGAGAAGGCGAAGACCGTCTGCGCGACGTGCACGGTCACCGAGATCTGCCTGCAGTACGCCCTGGAGACCAGCCAGGACTCGGGCGTCTGGGGCGGCCTGTCCGAGGACGAGCGCCGCGCGCTCAAGCGCCGCGCCGCCCGCGCCCGCCGCGCCTCCTGAGATCCGAGAAGCGGCCTGAGACACCGTCTCAGGCCGCTTCTGCGTGTTCCGACGAGGCGTCAGCGCTCGAGCCAGCGCAGCGGGATGTCGATGACCACCTCGGTCCCCTCACCCTCGCTCCCCCGCCAGTCGATCGTGCCGCCGAGCTCGCCCTGGATCAGGGTGCGGATGATCTGCGTGCCGAGGCCCTGACCGATCCGGCCCTCCGGGAGCCCGTGGCCGGTATCGCGAACCGTCACCCGGAGGTTGTCCTCGGTGCGCTTCGCGTCGATCGTGACGACGCCCTCCTGCCCGGCGAGGCCATGCTCCACCGCGTTCGTGACCACCTCCGTCAGGGCGAGGGCGAGCGGCGTGGCGTATTCGCTCGGGAGCACGCCGAAGTGTCCCGTCGACTGCGTGCGGGCCCGCGTGTTGGGAGCCGACGCCACCTCGGCGACGAGCTTGAGGACACGATGGAAGACCTCGTCGAAGTCGACCTTCTGCGTGAGGCCCTGAGCGAGGGTGTCGTGGACGACCGCGATCGCATCGACGCGGCGCATGGCCTGCGTGAGAGCATCCCGCGCCTCGTCGGAGTGCGTGCGTCGCGCCTGGATCCGGAGCAGGGACGCCACCGTCTGCAGATTGTTCTTGACCCGGTGGTGGATCTCGCGGATCGTCGCGTCCTTGGTGATGAGCTCCTGCTCCTGGTGGCGCAGCTCCGAGACGTCGCGGCAGAGCACGATCGCCCCGATGCGGGTGCCGTGATCCTTCAGGGGGATGGCACGGAGGGAGACCGTCACCCCCCGCGCCTCGATGTCGGTCCGCCAGGGCGCCCGCCCCGTGACCACCACGGGCAGCGACTCGTCCACCTGGCGGGACGGCGGTACGAGCCGGGTGGTCACCTCGGCCAGGGACTCGCCCTCCAGCTCGTCGTCGAAGCCCATCCGATTGAACGCGGACAGGGCGTTGGGGCTGGCGAAGGTCGTGATGCCGTCCACGTCGATCCGGATGAGACCGTCCGATGCCCGAGGCGCACCGCGGCGCGGCGATGTCGGCGCTGCGGGGTCGGGGAAGCTGCCGTCCGCGATCATGCGGAACAGGTCGTTGGCACACTCGTCGAAGGTGATCTGCTGACGCGACGGCGTGCGGACCTCCCCGAGGTTGGTGTGCCGCGTCACCACCCCGATCACGCGCGGAGCCTTGTCCTCGCCGCGCCGCTCGATCACGATCGGGACCGCGCGCACCCTGGTCGGTGTCTCCTCGAACCAGTCGGGCGAGGACGAGTCGACGATCTCCGCCGACTCGAAAGCGCCGTGCACCTGCGTGCGCCACTGCGGGCGCACCCGCTCCCCGACGATGTCCCGGTAGAAGAGCGTCGCCGCACCGCTCGGTCGCGCGTGAGCGACGGCGACGAACGAGCCGTCGTCCGTCTGGATCCACAGGACGATATCGGCGGAGGCGAGGTCCGCGAGGAGCTGTCCGTCACCGGCGAGCCGGTGCAGCCACTCCACGTCGTCGTCGGTCAGAAGGCCCTGGGCCTGGGCGAGATCACTGAGGGTTGACACCTCACCAGCCTAGGCTCCCCCGCCTCAGAGGATGGCGAGCGACGTCGCGCGCCACCGTCGGTCCAGCCCCTCGAGTCGGATGGCCACGGCACGGGTGCGCCCCGGGCCCGCGACCACGACGACCGCCTCGACGATGCCGTCCCGCGGGTGCGTCACCCGCACCGTCCGGATGACGAAGGTGGGTCGGGTCGGCGCGACACCGCGAGCACTGCGCGCGCGGGCGGCGAGGTTGGCCCTGGTGACGACGCTGCGGTACGCCTCCTCGCTGAACCAGCGGGCGAGCTGATCCACCTCCCGCACTCCGGCGAGGGCCTCGAGCGCCCCCTGGGTGAGGCTCCGCACGAGGAGCACGGGGTCCGGAAGCTCATCGGCCGGAGTGGGCTGCGGTCCGAAGTACTCGGCCAGCATCATCTCGATCTCCCCTCGGAGGCGTCGGCGAGCCGTCAGTAGAACACGTTCCCGGTACGGCACGGTCGGCGCAGGAGGAGGTCTGTGGACAACCCGTAGATTCCGCGCTTCGGGCGAGGGCCGGGGCGACCGTCCGCGCGGATGTGGATAACTCGGACGACACGATGTCCGCCCCTACGCTCGGTCGGGTGCACTGGGATTCCCTCTTCGACGACCTGGAAGGACAGCTCGCCGCGGAGTGGGAGGCGGAACGCGCCGCCCGCGACGCCGAGTCCGAGCGACTCCGCATCGCTCGACTCGACCTGCGCGCTCGATTGCGCCATCTGTGCGCCGCGAACATCGAAGCGACACTCCACCTCGTCGACGGGGCTCACCTGCCCGTCGGCCTGCGGTCCCTGGGCGTGGACTGGCTCGCCGCCGTCTCGCGCGTGCCCCAGGGCGCGCGCGTGCCGAGCTCCATGCTGCTGATCCCGATGACATCCGTGCTCGGACTCACGCTCGACCACGGATCGATGCTGGGCAGCCTCGCCGACGACACGAACGGTGGAGCGACCAGGCTCCGCGAACGGATGACCTTGGGGTTCGCCCTCCGCGACCTCGCGCGTCGCCGTCTTCCGGTGCAGCTCCGCCTCCTCGTCGGCGACGATCTCCACGGAACCATCGATCGCGCCGCCGCCGACCACCTCGATCTCGCCGAGCACGACAGCGGCGCCACCCGCCGGGCCGACGCGGTACGGGGCTTCCGGATCGTGCCGTACGCCGCCCTCGCCGCGATCCGCGTGCAGGGAGCTCCGACTCTCTGACGATCAGGGACGCCGTGACGCGGCGGGTCCCCACAGCTCGGGGAAGCTCGCGGCCTGCGACTGCCGCCACAGGGCCATCCGCCGCGCCTCCTCCACCTGCGCGGCCAGGTACTCCTCGATGCTCGACTCCTCGATGCGCCAGCGCGCGGGCGCACCGAGGGGGGCGCCGCGAAGGTCTCCGGCATGGACGAGCGCGATCACCTCGTCCACATCGATGCTCAGCAGCTCTGCCACCTGCGCAGGCGCGAGGAAACGGGGGGTGTGCGGGTGCGGGGGTGTCATGCCCTCATTCTGGGCGCGCAGGGCGGAGGAGGTGCGGGGTGGCGAGAGCTTGTGGATAACTCGACGGCCCTGGTGGCCGCTTCTGTGACCATATCGCCATGGCCCCGCTCTCCCGTTCCCCTCGTCGCTTCCGCGGAGATGCCCGCTTCGCGGTGGGCATCGTGCTCGTCCTGGCGTCGATGGCCGGCGTCTGGTTCGTGCTCACCTCATCCGATCAGGCGACGCCGGTGCTTCAGGCGCAGCGCACGATCGTCCGCGGAGAAGTCCTCCGCGCCTCCGACTTCGCGACCGTCGATGTGGCGCTGGGGGCCGTGTCCGACGAGTACGTCCGGCCAGGCCAGCTCGACACGGGCCAGGTCGCGGCCCGGACGCTATCGGAGGGCGAGCTGGTGCCCAGGACGGCGATGACGACGGCAGCGGACAGCCGTACGACGACGGTCGTCGTCGCGAGCAGCGTGGGCCTTCCCGAAGACGTGGAGGCCGGAACCGAGGTCGAGATCTGGCAGGCGCCCCTGCGCGAGGACGGGCGCTCCTATGACGAGCCCCGCATCCTCGTCGGAGACGTCGTCGTGCGTGCCGTCCTCGAGCGGGAGGGGCTCCTGGCGGACACCACCGCGGAGCTGGAGATCGTGATCGACCGGAGCGATGTCGCGGCGGTCCTCGCCGCGGTCACCGGCGGTGCGGCACTCTCCGTGGTCCCGGTCGGGGCAGGGTCGTGAGCGTCGTCCTCATCGCGGTGGCCGCGCCGCGGGCCGACGAGCTGGTCGCCGAGCTGGAGTGGGAGGGCGTCTCGGCCGCCAGCATCCCCTCCGCCTCCGCGGCGATGATCACGTCTCGTCTGCATCCGGAGGTGGAGGCCGTCGTCGTTCCCGCGAGCAGGGCTGTGCTGACCACCGAACTGCTGTCCACGTGCGACCGCGCCGGCATCCGCGTCCTCACACTCGGAGGCGCGGACGGTCGCGCCGCGATACGGATGGGCCTCGCCCCTCCCCTGCGCGCGGACGCAGCGGGGTGGGAGATCGCGGCGGCACTGTCCGCCGACCTTCAGCCCGTCGCCCCGGCTCCGTCGGCTCCGCCCCGGGTCATCGCCGTCTGGGGTCCGCACGGGGCGCCGGGGCGGTCGACGGTCGCCGTCCAGCTCGCCGTGGAGCTGGCGCGCCGCGGACGCCGGACGGCGCTGGTCGATGCGGACACCGTGGCCCCCGCTCTCGCGCTGCTCCTCGGGATGGACGATGACGCCCCGGGCCTCGCCGCCGCCTGCCGTCGCGCCGAGGCCGGCGCGCTCGATCCGGCGGAACTGACCCGCCTCTCCACCCGCCTCGCAGCCGGAGGTGCCGAGGTCGATGTGCTGGCCGGGCTCAACCGCCCCAACCGCTGGCCGGAGCTGTCCGATGCGCGGGTCCGGGCGACGCTCTCCCTCTGCCGGACATGGACGGAGGAGACCGTCGTGGACGTCTCGGCCGCCGTCGACGCGGACGAGGAGGCGACCTACGACGTGGTCGGCCCGCGGCGGCACGCGGCGACCGTCGCAGCGCTGAGCGAGGCGGACCGGGTCGTGGCGGTGGCGGCAGCGGATCCGTTGGGGATCAGCCGATTCCTCCGCGACCACGCCGAGCTCCGGCGCCTCGTGGGCCAGACGCCGGTGACGGTGGTCGTGAACCAGGTCCGTCCCGGCCCCCTCGGCCTCGATGCCCGGAGTCAGATCCGTCGCACGCTGGAGCGGTTCGCCGGGCTCACCGACATCGTCTTCCTTCCCCTGGATCGGCGCGCCGTCGACGCGGCTCTCCTCCATGCCCGGCCGATCTCGGACGTCGCGCCGCGGTCGGCGCTCGTCGCTGCCGTCCGTCGGCTCGCGGCCGGTCTCGAGCCGTCCGCCCCCCCGACGACTACTGGCGGTAGCTCGACAGGAAGTTCCCGAGGCGCTCGACGGCTTCGCTCAGCACTCGCGGCTCTGGCAGGGTCACGAGCCGCAGGTGATCAGGCGTCGGCCAGTTGAACCCGGTGCCCTGCACGAGGAGGATGTGCTCCGAGACGAGCAGGTCGTAGACGAGTTTGGCGTCATCGCGGATCTCGTGCACGTTCGGGTCCAGTCGGGGGAACGCGTAGAGAGCGCCCTGGGGCTTCACGCAGGAGACGCCGGGAATGGCCTCCAACCCTTCCCAGGCGATGTCGCGCTGCTCGTGAAGACGCCCCGTCGGGGCGATGAGGGCGTCGATCGACTGGACTCCGGACAGCGCCGCCTGCACGGCATGCTGGGCAGGGACGTTCGGGCAGAGCCGGGTCGACGCCAGCAGGGTGATCCCCTCGATGAACCCCTTGGCATGGTCCTGGGGACCCGTGACGACCATCCACCCGGAGCGGTAGCCGGCGACGCGGTAGGTCTTGGACAGTCCGTTGAAGGTGAGGCAGAGAAGATCAGGGGCGAGAGTCGCCGTCGGGATGTGCACCGCGTCGTCGAAGAGGATCCGGTCGTAGATCTCGTCGGAGAGGATGAGGAGCTGGTGCTCCCGCGCGATCTGCACGAGTCCCTCCAGCACCTGCCGCGAGTAGACCACGCCGGTGGGGTTGTTCGGGTTGATGATCACGAGCGCCTTGGTGCGCGGGGTGATCTTCGACCGGATGTCCTCCGGGTCGGGCTGCCAGTCGTCGTCCTCGTCGCAGAGGTAGTGCACGGGGGTGCCGCCGGCGAGGCTCGTCATTGCCGTCCAGAGCGGGTAGTCGGGAGCGGGGATGAGGACCTCGTCCCCTTCGTCCAGCAGCGCCTGCATGGTCATGGTGATCAGCTCGGAGACGCCGTTGCCGAGGTAGACGTCGTCCGGATCGAAACGCGGGAACCCGTCGATCTCCTCGTACCGGCTCACGACGGCGCGGCGAGCCGAGATGATGCCCTTGCTGTCGCTGTAGCCGTGGGCCGTGGGGAGCGCGGCGAGCATGTCGTGCACGATCTGATGCGGGGCGTCGAACCCGAAGATCGCCGGATTGCCGGTGTTCAGCTTGAGGATCCGGTGGCCCTCTGCTTCCAGTCGCGCCGCCTCGACGAGGGCGTTTCCGCGGATCTCGTACAGGACGTTCTTGAGCTTCGACGACTGGTCGAAGGTGCGCGATGGTGTCATCGATCAAGCCTACAGGGACGAAAGGAGGGCCAATCCGCACGGACTGGCCCTCCTTCTCACCCGGGGGCTACTTCTTCTTCTTGCTCTGCGCGCGGCGCTGCTCGCGGTTGCCCGCGGCCGGGGCGCTCTGCTCCGTGCGCTGCCCGAAGGCCCCGCGCGGAGCCTCCTCGGGCTCGGCGGCCTGCGGTGCCTGAGCGCGCGCGGCGGCCTGACGCATCCGGTCGGTCGCGGCCTGCTGCACCTGGCCCCGGTCGTTGCGGACCTCGACCTCTCCGGCGTCGTTGGCGGCCGAGTACTCCAGCCTCTGCTCTCCGCCGTCGTTGGCGAGGCCCTTCGCCTCGACCTCCGCGGTCTCGGCGTCGCCCGCGCGACGGACCTCGACCTCGAGGTTGTAGAGGTAGCCGACCGACTCCTCCTTGATCTGGCCCATCATCGACTGGAACATCGCGTAGCCCTCGCGCTGGTACTCGATGAGCGGGTCACGCTGCGCCATCGCCCGCAGGCCGATGCCGTCCTTGAGGTAGTCCATCTCGTACAGGTGGTCGCGCCAGCGGCGGTCGAGCACCTGCAGGACCACGCGACGCTCGAGCTCGCGGGTCGCGGCCTCGCCCAGCGACTCCTCGCGCTTCTCATACGCGATCTTCGCGTCCGAGAGCAGCTCGCGCGTGAGACCCTCGGCGGTGATGCCGCCCTTGCGGCCTGCGGCCTCGGAGACGACCTCGTCGATCGTGACGCTCACCGGGTAGAGCGTCTTCAGCTCGGTCCAGAGGGCGTCGAAGTCCCAGCTCTCGTTGTGTCCCTCGCCGGTGTGATCGCGCACGACGCCGCTGATCGCGTCCTCGATGAAGTGCTGCACCCGGTCGGCGATGTCGTCGCCCTGGAGGATCTGTCGACGGTCGGCGTAGATCGCCTCACGCTGACGGTTGAGGACGTCGTCGTACTTGAGGACGTTCTTGCGCATCTCGGCGTTGCGGGCCTCGACCTGCGACTGCGCGCTGCGGATCGCGCGGGACACGAGGCCCGACTCGATCGGCACATCGTCCGGGAAGTTCGTGCGGGCCAGGATCGCCTCGGCGGCACCCGACTGGAACAGACGCATGAGGTCGTCGGTGAGGCTCAGGTAGAAGCGGCTCTCGCCCGGGTCGCCCTGACGGCCGGAACGACCGCGCAGCTGGTTGTCGATGCGGCGCGACTCGTGGCGCTCGGTGCCGAGCACATAGAGGCCACCGGCCTCGATGACCTTCTCGGCCTCCTCCTCGACGACCTTCTTCATCGCCTCGTAGGTCTCGTCCCAGGCGACCTCGTACTCCTCCGGCGTCTCCACCGGGTCGAGCCCCTTCGCCTTCAGCTCCTGCACCGCGAGGAACTCGGCGTTACCACCGAGCATGATGTCCGTGCCTCGACCGGCCATGTTCGTCGCGACCGTCACGGCACCGAGCCGACCGGCGCGGGCGACGATCTCCGCCTCGCGCGCGTGGTTCTTCGCGTTGAGGACCTCGTGCTTGACGCCCTTCTTCGCGAGCAGCCGCGACAGGTATTCGCTCTTCTCGACGCTGGTGGTGCCCACGAGCACGGGCTGACCGCTCGCGTGGCGCTCCGCGATGTCCTCGACGACCTGCGCGAACTTCGCCGCCTCGTTCTTGTACACGAGATCCGGCTGGTCCTTGCGGATCATCGGCCTGTTCGTGGGGATCGGGATGACGCCGAGCTTGTACGTCGACATGAACTCGGCGGCCTCGGTCTCGCCCGTACCGGTCATGCCGGCGAGCTTGTCGTAGAGGCGGAAGTAGTTCTGCAGCGTGACGGTGGCGAGGGTCTGGTTCTCGGCCTTGACCGGCACGCCCTCCTTCGCCTCGATCGCCTGGTGGATGCCCTCGTTGTAGCGGCGGCCGACGAGGATACGGCCGGTGTGCTCGTCGACGATCATGACCTCGTCGTTCATGACGACGTAGTCGGTGTCCTTCTTGAAGAGCGCGAGCGCCTTGATGGAGTTGTTCAGGAACGAGATCAGCGGCGTGTTGGCCGACTCGTAGAGGTTGTCGATGCCGAGGTAGTCCTCGACCTTCTCGATGCCGGGCTCCAGGACGCCGACGGTGCGCTTCTTCTCGTCGACCTCGTAGTCCTCACCGGCGACGAGCGTGCGCGCGATCTTGGCGAACTCGGCGAACCAGCGGTTCGCCTCACCGGACGACGGCCCGGAGATGATCAGAGGCGTGCGTGCCTCGTCGATGAGGATGGAGTCCACCTCGTCGACGATCGCGAAGAAGTGCTCGCGCTGGACGAGGTCCTCCTTGCGCCAGGCCATGTTGTCGCGGAGGTAGTCGAAGCCGAACTCGTTGTTCGTCCCGTAGGTGATGTCGGCGGCGTACTGCTCGCGGCGCACGGCGGGTGTCTGCCCGGACACGATGATGCCCGTCGTCATGCCGAGCGCGCGGTAGACACGACCCATGAGCTCCGCCTGGTAGCTCGCGAGGAAGTCGTTCACGGTGATGACGTGCACGCCCTCGCCCGCGATCGCGTTCAGGTAGGCGGGGAAGGTCGCGACGAGGGTCTTGCCCTCACCGGTCTTCATCTCCGCGATGTTGCCGAGGTGCAGGGCCGCGCCACCCATGATCTGCACGTCGTACGCGCGCATGCCGAGCGTCCGCTTCGCGGCTTCGCGCACCGCGGCGAACGCCTCCGGCATGAGCTGGTCGAGCGTCTCGCCCTTCTCGTACCGGGCGCGCAGCTCGGCGGTCTCGTTGCGCAGCTCGTCGTCCGTGAGCTGGGAGATGTCCTCCTCGAGGGCGTTCACCGCCTTCACCACCTGGTTCAGACGGCGGATGATCCGCCCCTCACCTGCACGCAGCAGCTTCTCAAGAGGATTCGCCACGGATGTCATCTCCCTGTCATTGGGTCATTCGCCGGTCGTCGCGAGGCGAGCGACAGGCATGCTTTGCCATGTTACCGGGCTGTGACCTCCACGTCGCCTGCAAGGGCGGCCGCCGCGCCGCGTCAGTGAAATTGCCGGGTATGCATATACTCGGCACTGCTTTCCATCCACCATCCTCGGGAGACCGGCCATGTCCGTACGCCAGAGCCTGCTCGCCATCCTCGATCAGGGCCCCTGTTACGGCTACCAGCTGCGCCACGAGTTCGACCGCCGGACCGGGTCGACCTGGCCCCTCAACGTCGGCCAGATCTACAACACCCTGGAGCGACTCGAGCGCGACGGCCTCGTCCAGCGCGGGGAGGCCGACGACCACGGCCATGTCTACTGGCACATCACCGCAGCGGGCTCGGCCGAGGCGGCGCGCTGGCTCGCCGCCCCGGTGCTCCGCGCTCCGGCGACGCGCGAGGAGCTCGCCGTGAAACTCGCGGTCGCCGCCACGCTGCCCGGAGTGGATGCCGCGACCATCCTCCGCAGCCAGCGGGACGCCTCACAGCAGCGGCTGGACGAGCTGCGCCGCACGCCCTCCCCCGGGCTCGCGGCGGGCAGCCCCGAGGACCTCGCGTGGTCGCTCGTCCTCGACTCCCTCATCTGCGCGGCGGAAGCCGAGCTCCGCTGGCTCGATCAGGCGGAGGCGCGGCTCGCGCAGCACCCGCACCCCGAGATGGCGCTGGAACTGACCACCGAACGGCCCAAGAGGGGACGTCCGGCGAAGGCGACGCCGTTGGCCGTCGGCGGCGAGGACACCGTCGCGGTGCCCGCCTGAGCTCCGCGGCGGGCCGTTCGCCTGAAGCGGATGCTCAGCCCGCGCGGGTGCCGGGGAAACTAGGATCGGCACATGGCTGGATTTTGGGGTAGACGCAAACGCGAACAGGAAGAACTCGCCGCGCAGGACGCGGACCTCGCCCGACGCGCGGAGCAGGCACTCGTCGCCGCCGACGAGCGGATCCGCACCACCTCCGACGAGCTCGTCTTCGCGGAGGCCGAGCTCGGCGAGTCCCTGACGTCCGACCTCAAGGCCGCGCTGCTGTCGGTCCGGACGCACCTGCGGGAGGCGTTCCAGCTCCACCAGCTCAACCACGACGAGATCCCGGACACCGATGAGGAACTGCGCACGCGGAACGCGCGGATCCTGCAGCTCTGCGACTGGGCCCAGGACCTGCTCGACGAGAAGACCACCGTGCTCGCGGAGTCGGTCGCGAAGGTGCGGCGAGCGCCCGAGATCATCGCGCAGGTGCGCGCCGACGCGGAGGCTCTGAGCGCCCGCATCCCACAGACGGACGAGACCGTATCCCGGCTGTCCGCCCGCTACTCCGACTCCGCCATGCATCAGATCACCGCGAGCGCCGCCGAGGCGGAGCAGCTGATCCGCTTCGCCACCCACAGCGCCGACATCTCGGAGCGCCGTCGTGCCGCGAAGCAGAACGAGGAGGCGAACCTCGCACTGGAGACGGCCACCGAGGCGACGCGCCGCGCCGGCGCCCTGCTCGATGCCGTCGAGGACTTCGAGATCGAGGCGCTGCGCGCCGAGTCGACGCTGGCCGAGGTCATCGCCGACTCCCGCAACGACCTCATCGCCGCGCGGACCGCTCCTTCCACGCCCGCCGTGGCGGAAGCCGTCGCGCGGCTGCAGGCGGCTCTGGCCGCGCTCACCCCCTCGGGGCAGCCCAACGATCCGTTCGCGGAGCTCTCCCAGCTGCGCGAAGCGAACGCGGGCCTCGACCACGCCATCGCCACGGCGCGACACCGGGCCGAGAACCCCCTGCCGTCCATCGCACAGGTGCAGCACGCGATGGACGACGCCGACCGGCAGCTCGGGGTCGCCCGCGGCCTCATCGCCGGCCACCGCGGATGGATCGGCGCCGACGCCCGCACGCGTCTGGCCGAGGCCGAGCGGCTCCGCGTCGACCTTCCGGCTCTCCTGCCCGCCGAGGAGACGCGCGAGGCGGCCCTGGCGCAGGCCCGCAGAGTGGCCCACCTCGCCGCGGAAGCTCTCCAGCTCGCACAGCGGGACATCGACTCCTCGCGCCCGCAGGACCAGGACTGGGGCGGGGGCTGGGGCGGCGGCCCCCGTCGCGGCGGCGGCATGGGCGGTGGCGACCTCGCCTCCGGTATCCTCGGCGGGCTCGTCATCGGCAGCCTCCTGGACGGCATCTTCGACTGACGCCCCCGAGCTTCACACGAGAACGGCCCGATCCCCGCAGGGATCGGGCCGTTCTCGGTCCTGTCAGGAGGCGAGCGCCTCAGCGGGCGGAGCCTGCGTGCTGAGAGCGATGACACCGTAGTCCCAGCCCTTGCGGCGGTAGACCACGCTCGGGTGGTCGGTGCGCGCATCGACGAAGAGGAAGAAGTCGTGCCCGACGAGCTCCATCCGGTCGACGGCCTCCTCCACCGTCATCCACTCCGCCTCGAAGCTCTTCGTGCGGATGACGACCGGGGAGTAGTCCTCCTCCTCCTCGCTCTGCACGGGGATGCTCCCCGTCGCCACGGCGTGCAGCACCTCGGCTGAGGCGGGCTGCACGTCGATGCCCTCGAGCGAACCGCTGCCCTTCTCGAAGTGCGGGCCTCGCGGATGCTGTCGTCCGTCGACGCGCTTCTCCTTCGCGCGGCGCAGCTGCTCGGTCATCTTGTCGATCGCGAGGTCGAGCGCCACGAACTTGTCGCCGTCGACCGCTTCGGCACGGACCACGGGGCCCTTCCCGACGAGCGTCAACTCGACCGTCTCGTCCGGGACCCGACCGTTGCGGTAGACCCGGTGCGTGACCTTCACGTCCAGGCGTTGCGCCTTGGCGGCGAGTGTCTGGATCTTGGCGATCTTCTCTTCGACGACGGTGCGGAAGCGATCGGTGATGCCCACTCCGACGCCCACGATGCTCGTTTCCATTGCTGCCTCCTTGTCCCGGTCCACCCGGCCAAGGGCGGACCGTGGTCGCCTTGTGACACCCCACCGTAGTCCGACCCGCGGCCGATGTCACGGCCCGAGGCCCTGTGTCTCCGGTGAGTCTGCAATGAACCTCATCCGGATCGGGCCGACATCGGCGTGGCGGCGAGCGCGACGACCCCGGCGACGACGAATCCGGCGGCGACGAGGGCGCGGCTGGCCTCGTCGAGCGTGGCCCCCGTTGTCACGACGTCGTCCACCACGATCGCGGGTGCGCCGAGCCCTCGTCGGCGTGCGCGCATCGCGCCCCGGAGATTGTCGGCCCTCGCGACGGCAGACAGCTCGCGCTGGTCCCGCACCTGACGGGTGAGAGCGAGGACGCGCTGCGGCTCCGCACCGGCGGACCGGACGAGGAGCTCAGGCACGCGGTAGCCGCGCCGACGGAAGGCTGCCCGCGAGGTAGGGACGGGGATCACCCAGACTCCCGGTCCGACAGCAGGGAGGAGGACGGCGGAGAGGGCGGCGCCCAGCGGTCGTCCCAACGCGGTCTGCCCCGCTCCTTTCAGACGCCGGATGCAGGAAGCGGCCGGACCGTCCAGGTCGAGGGCGGCGCGGACCCGCAACCCGCCCGGGGTCCGCACGTCGCGCGGCCTCGCGGTGAGCGCGACCCGGCAGCTGTCGCAGAGCACGATGCCGGGCCGGTCGCATCCGGCACAACTCGCCGCGAGCAGCAGCGCCCCGGTCTCCGCGGCGAGCGCGCCCACCCGTGTCGTGAACCCCATGTCGAGATCCTGCCGTCAGGCGCGTGCCCCCGAGAGCCATCCCCTTGTGGCGGGACTCGATCGGCGCCGAGGCCGTTCCGTGCAGGAGAGGTCATTCGCCGGTTCGTGTGGCCAGGACGGAGACGCCTTCCGTCACCTCCCGCCACGCCGACCCCGCGTGCGCGAACAGCTGCCCCGAGGTGTCCAGGATGCGCACACCCGCCGGAGTGCGGGCACCGGCGATCGACGCCGCATTGCTGGGTGCACTCTCGGCCGAGCCCGGTCCGCCGACCGGCTGCACGATCAGACGGGGCGTCGTGGAGTCTGTGAGCACGGCCAGCCGATCGGGCCCCAGCCAGACGAGCCCCGTCGACGGCTCGGTGAGCTGGAGCAGCTGTCGCACCTCACCGAGCTCTGTGGGCACACCGGCGCCGTCCCGGACGACCGCCGCGACGACCACCCAGAGCTGGCCGCCGACCCGGACGACAGCCGCGAGCCTGGCGCCGTCGGCGGCGACCCGCAGATCGGAGATGGACGAGGCGTTCGGCCACGCGCCGGCGACCTCGTGTCCGACCACATCGGGGCCGACGGCGAGCACCGCCTGCGGGGCTGACGCGGGCACCGACCACACGTAGCCGTAGGGGTCGAGGGACGGCTGCACGAGGCCGGACCGGGCATCCAGCTCGTTGCGTCCGTTCTCGGTCGCGAGGTACACGTGGCCGTCGTCGAGCTGCAGCGCTGCGGTCGCGTCGTCCGCGGCCACGTCGATCGCCTCGATCGGCTGCGTGACCGCCTGGATCTGCGCGCTGATCCCGGGGATCGACGCGATCTCGTCACCGACGATGCGACCGAACCTGCCGTCCTTCAGCACGAGCGTCCCCGGCTCCGACGGGGTGCTGATGACATCGACGACCCCCGCGTCGAGCGCGCGGCCGTCGACGCTGAAACGCACCTGCGTGACGTTCACGCCCGCGGCCTTCAGCGTGGCCTGCAGCTGGGTGCGCATCCGGGCCAGCGTGGTCTCGTCCAGGCTCGCCGCGGGTCGGGTCAGCGCCACCTCGGCCGCCTGCCCCGTGATGAGCACCGCGTCCTGTGCCAGTTGGACGTCGGCGGGGAACGCCGTCTGCACGGCCGGATCGAGCCACTCCGCCGGAGTACCGCTGACGAGGGCCTGCGTCACGGTCGTCGCCGGGCTCTGGCGTCGCGGGAACCACCGCATATCCGGGACGAGTCGGGACCAGCGCGCGTCGAACCACTGCAGCGAGTACCCCTCGAACACATTCGGGAACCGGCTCTGGTCGATCACCACGCCGTCGGGCGCCTCGGTGATCCGCCACTCGCCGTCCTCCCCCCTCGCGAGCGCGAACGGCACGCTCGAGTCGCCGGGGGCACCGCTGTACGCCCCGGAGTCGTCCACGCTGGCGACCAGCTCGAGGAGGACCTGCACCTCGGCCTCCTCAGCGTCCTCCACCTGGTCGTCGGGGACGTTCGAGCTGAGGGTGCGGGCCTCGGGACCAGCGTCGATGGAGACCCCCGCCGATGGTCGCCAGCTGCGCTGCAGAGAAGGCGCCAGGAACTCCCGAGCCGTCGCCCAGTTGTCCGATGTCGTGATGCCGGCTTCGAGGAACCCCTCGACGATCTCCTCGGGGCCCGCCCCCGCGACGGGACCGGAAGCCACGGGGAGCACGTCGACGTCGTCCGGGGACTCCCCCAGCTGGAGACCGACCGCGACGTCGCCGCTCGTCGGCAGGCCGGCGCACGCGGGAAGCAGCAGCGCGACCAGCGCCAGTGCGGCGCCACGGACGAATCGGCTCCTCGCGCGCGGGCTCATGACTGGTCCTTCCCGTCGAGCAGATCGGAATAGGTCTCGGCGATCGAGATCGGCTGCGTCGCGTCGCCGAGTTCTGTGAGGGGCTCCTGCGGCTCCACCGAGATCGGGCTCGGGCCGTCCAGCACCCGGTCGTGGCGGGGAATGGTCAGCACGAAGTGCGAGCCCACCCCCAGCTCCGACCACACGGCGAGGGTGCCGCCGTGCAGGGTGGCGTCGCCGAGGGCGATCGACAGGCCGAGCCCCGTACCCCCGATGGTGCGCTGCCGCGACGGGTCGGCGCGCCAGAAGCGATCGAACACGCGTTCCGCGTCTCCGGGGTCCATCCCGAGCCCGAAGTCGCGCACGCCCGCGGCCACCGCGTGCTGGTTGCTGTCGACCGTGACGACGACCGGACGCCCTTCTCCATGCTCGATCGCGTTGCCGATCAGGTTCCGCAGCACGCGCCGCACACGACGCGGGTCCATATCCACCGGCGAGTAGCCGCCGGGCGCCACCAAGCGGATCTCCGTGCCATGCCCTTCCGCAAGAGGTCGCATCTGCTCGATGATGTCCTCTGCGAGTTGGGCGAGACTCGTCGCCTCCAGCTCGAGCTGCACGGACCCCGCGTCGTACCGACTGATCTCCAACAGGTCGGCCAGCAGCGTGTCGAACCGCTGCACCTGCGCGTGCAGGAGCTCGGCGGTGCGGGCGGTCGTGGGGTCGAACTCGTCGCGCTGGTCGTTGAGCATGTCGGCGGCGAGGCGGATCGTCGTCAGCGGGGTCCTGAGCTCGTGCGAGACGTCGGACACGAAGCGCTGCTGCACCATGGAGAGCTCGCCGAGCTCCTTGATCTGCGCCTCGATGCTGTCGGCCATGGCATTGAAGGAGCGCCCCAGCGTCGCGAGCTCGTCCTCGCCGTGCACCTCCAGCCGCACGCCGAGATCGCCCGCCGCGAGCCGCGCACTCGTCTCGGCCGCCTGGACGATCGGGGTGGACACGGTCCGCAGCACGATCCAGGAGATGGCCGCGACGATGGCCACCAGCCCGATGCCGGCGATCCAGAGGGTGCGCTGCACGAACACGAGGGTCTGGTCGGCGTCGGCGAGGTCGTAGGCGAAGTAGATCTCGAAGGTCCCGGCCTGCGGCACCTGGAGCTGCTGCCCCACGACGATGCCCGGCACGACGCCGCCGTCCTCCGTGGGCAGGGCGACGGACTGCCAGGCCTGCCGGTCGTCGAACTCGCGGACCCTGGCCTGCAGCTCGGGGCTCAGCAGATCCGGCGTGAGCCCGGCGGTGAAGCCGTTGAGCCGGACCGTCCCCGAGCCGTCCTGGATCTTGAAGCCGGCGAGCAGGTCGGCGCTCGACGTGCGCGAGAGGGTGTCGGGGATGCCGTTCCACAGATCGGTGAGCGCGGCGGGGTCATCGCCCACCTCCGCCACGTCCAGCAGGGACTGCGCCTGGTCCACCGCTCGGCGTGCGTCCTCCAGGGCCACATTCTTCCGCGACACGAAGAGGTCGTTCTGGATGACCAGCGCCATCGTGACGCACGTGATGAGGATCGCCAGCGACGTGGCGACGAGGGTGATCGCGAGGGTGCGGAACCGGAGTGAGCGCCGCCACAGCGCCGCCAGCACGTCCGGCCAGCCGCGCCAGTCGCGGAGGACGGCGACGGCCGTGGTCGCAGTCGTCGCGGCCATGGGGTCCCTAGGTGACGCTGCCGGCGCGGTAGCCGACGCCGCGGACCGTCATGACGATCTTGGGGTTGTCCGGGTCGAGCTCGACCTTCGCCCGCAGCCGCTGCACGTGCACGTTCACGAGCCGGGTGTCCGCCTTGTAGTGGTAGCCCCAGACCTGTTCGAGGAGCATCTCGCGGGAGAACACCTGCTGCGGCTTGGAAGCGAGGGCCACGAGAAGCTGGAACTCGAGCGGTGTGAGGGCGATCGGGGTCGTCCCGCGGCGCACCTCGTGCGCGTCCACGTCGACGGTGAGGTCGCCGATCCGCAGCTGCTCGCTGGAGGCCTGCGGCGTCGGGCGCAGCCGGGTGCGGATGCGGGCCACGAGCTCCTTCGGGTTGAACGGCTTGACCATGTAGTCGTCGGCGCCGACCTCGAGGCCGCGGACGACGTCCGCCGTGTCGCTGCGCGCCGTCAGCATGATGATCGGCACGCCCGACTCGGCGCGGATGCGCGTGCAGATCTCGATGCCGTCCATTCCGGGGAGCATCAGGTCCAGGAGCACCAGGTCGGGGCGCTGCGCGCGCCACTCGTCGACCGCGCGCGCACCGTCCGCGCAGAACACCGGCTCGAATCCCTCGGTGCGCAGCACGATGCCGATCATCTCGGCGAGCGCGGTGTCGTCGTCGACCACAAGGATGCGTGAGGTCATAACTGTTACCTTATGGCACCGAGTCCCGCCCTCCGCAGGTCTGCGCCTCAGTGCCCGGATATGACACGATGGGAGCGCACGACGGAGGGAGGCCCGTGAGCGGCCAGACGTGGACCCCAGCTCCCCGGAAGGGCATCATCCCCCTTCATCCGCTGACGTTCGGCATGCTGCTGGGCAAGGCCTTCGCGGCGCTGCGGCACAACCCGAAGGTCCTGTTCGGGTTCGCCGTCGTCATCCAGCTCATCGTCGTCGTCGCCACCGCCGGGGTGATGGGGCTCGTCCTGTTCTCGACGTTCTCCCGGCTGGAGACGGTCTCCCCCTCCTCCCCCGACTTCGAGGCCGTGTTCGCCGGCACGATCGCCATCAACCTCATCGCCGGCCTCGTCGTCGGGCTCGCCTCCGTCGCGTTCACCGCGATCATGCAGGGGGTGGTGGCCGCCGAGGTCGGCTACGCGACGGTCGGCGTCAAGGCCACGCTGCGGATGCTGTGGCGCCGCATGGCCCCGGCCTTCTGGCGGCTCGCCGGCTTCGCCTCCCTCTCCGTGCTCGCGCTCTTCGGCGGCCTCGCGATCGTCGCGGCCGTCATCGCCGCTCTCATCGCCGGCGGTCTCGGGGGCACCCCGGAGATGATCGGCATCGTCGTGCTCGTCGTGGTGCTCCTGGCCCTGGCGGCGATCCCGCTCACGGTCTGGCTGTCGACCAAGCTGCTGCTCGTCCCGTCGATCCTCGTGCTGGAGCGGGCCCGCTTCCGGGAGGCGTTCGTGCGGTCGTGGCGCCTGACCCGCGGCCGGTTCTGGGTCGCGTTCGGCGTGACCTTCCTCATCAGCCTCATCATGGGCCTGGCGATGCAGGTGGTCAGCATCCCGACCGCCATGTTCTCCTCGTTCCTCGGGACGGTCATCGCCCCGACCGGGTCCAGCGAGCCGAGCGCCGTCATCGCGTATGTCTTCGCCCTCCTCGCCCCGCAGATGCTGCTGCTGATCCTGCAGGCGATCACCATCGTCGTGCAGAGCACCGGCGGCGTGCTCGTCTACCTCGACTGCCGGATGCGCTACGAGGGACTCGACCAGACGCTCCTCTCCCACGTGGAGCGCCGCGACCTCGGTGTGCCGGAAGACCAGCTCGGCGACCCGTTCGCGATCGATCCCGCCCGTGCCGTCACCAGCGCTCCCCCGCCCCGGCAGGTGCCGGAGCACGTGATGATGTCCCAGGGCTACGGCTCTCCGGCGTATGGCGGGCCCCCCGTGGCGCCGATGCCGTTCCCGGGGGCGGCGGGTCCTCTTCCGACCTCTCCCGCGCCGACCGCGTTCGCCCCTCCGCCGCCGCCCGCACCGGCCCCTCCCGCCCCGCCGTCCGCCGAGGACGCAGCCGGATGGACGGCGCCGGGCAGCACCCCGCCGTCATGATGCGACGGTTCGACGACGTCTTCGTCCCGGACGGGGACGAAGCGCGACGCTGGGCCGAGGAGGAGCTGTCCAATCCGCGGTACGCGGACGCGAAGCCCACGTGGTTCGACCTTCTCGCCCGCGACGTGATGCGCTTCCTCACCGATCTCTTCAGCGGGGAGAACGGGGCGAGCGTCGGCCCGACCGCACTCATCGTGGTCACGGTGCTCATCGCCGCGGCTCTGGTCACCGCGCTGATCGTGTGGGGACGCCCCCGACGCTCGAGAGCGATCCGGCGCGCGCACGGCGACCTCCTCGGCGCCGCCGACGACCGCAGCGCGGCACAGCTCCGCGCCGACGCCGAGCGCAGCGCACGCCAGAGCGATTGGGACGCCGCGGTCGTGCTCCGCTACCGCGCGATCGCCCGCAGCCTGCTCGAGCGTGACCTCATCGATCCGGCGCCCGGAGCGACGGCGCAGTCCCTCGCCCGCTCCGCGAGCGCGGTCTTCACCGACGAGGCGGACGCCCTGCGGCGGGCCGCCGCGTCCTTCGACGACGTGCGCTACCTACGGCATCCCGCCACGGAGGACGACTACCGGCACCTCGCCGCGACGGACGAGCGCCTCCGCGCCCACCGCCCCGAGGGGGTGCCCGCGTGACGACGATCGCATCGGACGAGATCGCCGTCGACACCACCGCCGAGCGCCCGCGGCGTCGGACCGCCTCTCTCCTCGGGTGGCTCCTCGTCGCGGCGCTCGTGGTCGCGGTCGCCCTCGCAGCCTCCCAACTCGCGGCGAGCGGCCCCGGCGCGCGGGGCACCCTCGATCCGGAGAGCCGGTCCGGCACCGGCGCCCTGGCCCTGGCCGAGCTGCTGCGGGACCAGGGAGTCGAGGTCGAGGTCGTCCGCTCGCGGGCCGCGGCAGCCGCCGCCCTCGACGAGGACACCACGCTGGCCCTGACCAACCCCTACACGCTCTCCGACGACGCGCTGGCGGATCTCCTCGCGCCGGCCGACCGCGTCGTCTTCCTCTCCACAGGCACGCATCTGCTGGCCGAACTCGCGATCGGCGAGAACGCGTCGGGTTCGGCCGCGCCGAGAACAGCCACCTGCGCAGTCCCCGAGTTCGCCGAAGTCGGCGCCATCCGCCCTGATCGGCTCTTCTCCCCCGCGGACGACGTGACCGGGTGCTTCGGCGAGGACGATGCCGCGGCCGTGCTCGTCGACGAGAGGGACGGATACCGCGCGGTGGTCGAGGGCGTGAAGCTGTTCAGCAACGCGGCCCTCGCCGAGGACGGCAACGCCGCGCTCGGACTCGCCCTGCTCGGGCAGACCGACCGGGTCGTCTGGTACGTCCCGTCGTTCGAGGACACCGACATCGAGGGCACCACCCCCGACACGCTCGGGAGCCTCACCCCGGACTGGGTCACCCCGGCGATCCTGCTGCTCCTCGCCGCGGGCCTGGCCGTCGCCCTCGCCCGCGGCCGACGTTTCGGCCCGCTCGTGGCGGAGACCCTTCCGGTGACCGTCCGCGCGTCGGAGACGATGCACGGACGCGCGCGGCTGACGGCCAGGGCCGCGGACGCCCCACACGCCGCGGACGCACTGCGGGAGGGCACCCGGAGGCGACTGGCCCGACGACTCGGGTTGGCTGTGCACGCGGACGCGGACGAGATCGCCGACGCCGCCGCCGACCGTCTCCGGATCCCGCGCGGCACGCTGCAGAGCCTGCTGTCGGGACCTCCACCCACCGACGACGCCGCCCTCGTCGCGCTCGCCCGTCGCCTCGACGAGCTCGAGACCGCCGTGGAGACGAGCGCGCAGTCCCCGCGGAGCGGCACATGACCATCCGTCCGCCCCACACCCCTTTTCCGACCGAAGCCGAGGAGACCCCGTGACCGACGAGAACAGTCCCGCCGACGACGCCGCGCTGCGCCAGGCCATGCACCGCGTCCGCACCGAGGTCGACAAGGCGGTGGTCGGCCAGGCCGGCACGGTCACCGGCCTGCTCGTGTCGCTCCTGGCGCGCGGCCATGTGCTGCTGGAGGGTGTTCCCGGCGTGGCGAAGACCCTGGTCGTGCGGTCGTTCGCCCGGGCTCTCGGGCTCGACACCAAACGCGTCCAGTTCACGCCCGACCTGATGCCCGGCGACGTCACGGGGTCCCTCGTCTACGACGCCAGGACCGGGGAGTTCGACTTCCGCGCGGGCCCCGTGTTCACGCACATCCTGCTTGCGGACGAGATCAACCGCACGCCCCCGAAGACCCAGGCGGCGCTCCTGGAGGCGATGGAGGAGCGTCAGGTCTCCGCGGACGGCGTGAGCCGCGCGCTGCCCGACCCGTTCCTCGTCGCCGCGACGCAGAACCCCGTCGAGCACGAGGGGACCTACTCTCTGCCCGAAGCCCAACTCGACCGCTTCCTGATGAAGCTCGTCGTCGGCATGCCGGAACGCGACGCCGAGGTGTCCGTGCTCCGGCGCCATGCCCAGGGCTTCTCGCCGCGCGAGCTCACGGGTGTGGAGGCCGTGATCGGCGCCGACGAGATCCGCGCCGCCCAGCGGGCCGCCGCCCGGGTCGAGGTGACCGACGACGTGCTCGGCTACGTGGTCGACCTGGCCCGCGCGACCCGCCACTCCCCCTCCGTCGAGCTCGGGGCGAGCCCCCGCGCCTCGACGGGACTGCTCGCCGCGGCCAAGGCCTGGGCCTGGCTCAACGCCTCCACCGCCGTGACGCCGGACCACGTGCAGACGATGCTCGTCCCGGTCTGGCGGCATCGTCTCCAGCTCCGTCCTGACGCGCAGATGGAGGGCGTGTCCGCGGACGCCGTGCTGACATCGGTGGTCCAGCAGACCCGGGTGCCGATCTAGGTGTTCGTCTCGGGCCGTCTCGCCGTCGCCCTCGCCGTCGGCATCGTGCCGCTGGTCCTCACCGGGCTGGCGGGGTTTCCGCCGTATGCGGTGCTGGGCGGGTGGATCGGGCTGTGCCTCCTCCTCGTGGCCGTCGACGTCCTCCTGGCCGGCGACCCGCGCGCGGCGACCGTCACCCGTCGCGTCCCGTCGCGCGCCCGGCTCGGCGAGCAGGTGCCGGTCAGCGTGGCGGTGCAGAACCGGGGGACGCGGACGCTCGACGTCCTGCTCCGCGACGCGTGGCAGCCCACCGCGGGAGCGCCGTCGGAACGGCAGCACCTGCGCATTCCGCCCGGGGAACGGCGGCGCGTGGACATCCCCCTCCGCCCGAGACGCCGTGGCGAGCTCGTCAGCGCCTTCGTCGTGCTTCGTTCCCGCGGTCCCCTGGGGCTCGCCGGCCGACAGGCACTGCACCCCGTCCGTGGCGCGATCCGTGTGCTGCCCGCCTTCTCCTCGCGCAAGCATCTGCCTTCGCGGCTGGCGCGGCTGCGGGAGCTCGATGGGAACACCAGCATCCAGGTCCGGGGACAGGGCACCGAGTTCGACTCCCTGCGCGAGTATGTGCGAGGGGACGACGTCCGCTCCATCGACTGGCGGGCGACGGCACGAGCGGGGACGACGATGCTGCGCACCTGGCGCCCCGAGCGCGACCGGCATGTGGTCCTCATCGTCGACACCGGGCGCACGGCCGCAGCCCGGGTGGGCGACGGCACACGACTCGATGCGGCGCTGGAGGCCGCGCTCCTGCTCTCCGCGCTCGCGGCACGGGCAGGCGACCACGTGCACCTGCTCATGCACGACAGGGTGACCAGGGCACGGGTGACCGGGGTGGACGGCGCGGCGCTCCTGCCGGCTCTCACCGACGCCATGGCTCCGGTGCACGCCCGCCTCGTCGACACCGATTGGCATGGGGCCTTCGCGGCGGTGCGGACGCTGACCACGCGTCCCTCTCTTCTCGTCGTGCTCACGGCGCAGGACGCCGCCGAGTCGGCACGGGGCTTCCTCGGTGCCTTCCCCGACGCCTCACGGGCCATGACGGTGTTGGTCGGATCGGTGACGGACGACGGCATCGCCGCCCTCACCCGCGCGCGGGAGTCCCGGGAGGACGTCTATCTCGCCGCCGCCGCCGAGCGCACGCTCCGGGACGCCGAGAACGTCGCGGACGCGATCCGCCGCGCCGGTGGCGAAGCCATCGCGGCGGACCCCGAGGACCTCCCGCCGCGGATCGCCGACCGCTACCTCGAGCTCAAGGCGGCGGGGCGGCTCTGACGGCGGTCGCCGTGCCTCAGCCCGCCACGAGCCGCGGCGTGCCGGACTCGTACTCGACGAGGTCACCGGTCTCGCCGCGGCGATAGGCGCGCCTGCCGATCACGAGCATGTAGATGAGGAAGACCGCGAGGGCCGCGGCACCGATGCCGATCTTGACCGGCCAGGGCAGTGCCCATCCGGTGACGAACCCCTCGACCAGCCCGGAGAGGAAGAGCGCGAACACGAGCCCGAGGGCGACGGTGGCCAGCGCCCTGCCCTCCTCCGCGAGCGCCTCGCCGCGGGTGCGGTGGCCCGGCGCGACCCAGGCCCAGAACATGTGCAGGCCGGCGGCCGCGGCGACGAAGATGCACGTCATCTCCAGCATGCCGTGGGGAAGGATGTACAGGACCATGAGGTCGGCCTTGTCGTGGATCGCCATGACCGCCCCCGACGTGCCCAGCCCCATGGCGTTCTGCACGAGCATGTAGACGGGCCAGATGCCGGTCACCCCGAACAGCACGCACTGCATCGCTATCCAGGCATTGTTCGTCCAGACCATCCCCATGAACACCGCTGCGGGGTTCTCGGTGTAGTAGCCGGTGAAGCTCTCGTCGGCGTACTGCTCCAAGGCGTCCGGTGGACCGAGCGTGGCGACGAGCGCCGGGTCACCGGCGATCCACGCGGCCGTGCCGACGGCGACCGCCACGAAGGCGAGCGCGATGACCAGGGTCGTCCGACGCAGGCGGTAGAGCGCCGCGGGGAGCTGGAGGCGGAAGAACCGCGACGTCTGGGTGAGGATGCTGTCCGCGGCCCCCGTGAGCCGGAGCCGCGCACGCACGAGGATCGTGGAGAGGTAGGCGCCCTGCGGGGACTCCCCGACCGACGTCTTCAGTTCCGCGAGGTCGGCCGATGCGGCACGGTAGCGCACGATGAGCTCGTCGACACCGGCACCGTCCAGGCGGGCACGGCTGAGGGTGTCCAGCCGTTCCCATTCGGACCGGCGCGCATCGGTGAGGGCATCGGCATCCACCTGATTTACTGTACTCATGTCCGCGCAGATCGACGTCTCCGACGAGGTGCTCTCCGGCGAGGCGGTCGCGATCGACGTCCAGCCGGTGGGGTTCCTCCTCCGGGCGGCCGGGGCCGTCATCGACATGCTGCTGGGCTACGCCGTCTTCGTCGGGTCGATCTTCCTGCGCATCTGGCTTCTCGACATCGGCGTGCTCGACACCGCAACCGACCGCATCGCCCTCGTGGCCTCCCTCGTCATCAGCTTCGTGATCCTGCCGATCACGATGGAGGTGGCGCTGAAGGGACGCAGCCTCGGAAAGCTCGCCGTCGGCGGCAGGATCGTACGGATGGACGGCGGAGCGGCCGGGTTCCGCCACGCGTTCATCCGCGCCCTGCTCGGCGTCCTCGAGATCTATCTCACCTTCGGCGGCCTCGCCGTCCTGGTCGGGGCCTTCACGGCGCGTTCCCAGCGCCTCGGCGACCTGGTCGCCGGCACGTACAGCCAGCGGGTGCGCACCCCGCAGCTGGTCACGCTCGCGCCGACGCTGCCTCCGGCGCTGACGGCATGGGCGCAGGTCGCCGACGTGGCGCGGCTTCCTGATCGGCTCGCCCGCCGCATCTCCCAATTCCTCGTGAGCGCCCCGCGCATGCTCCCGGCTGCTCGGGAACGCGTGGCCCGCGACCTGCTCGCCGAGGCCGCACCCTTCCTCTCCCCCGTACCGGCGGCGCCGCCCGAGCTCGTGCTGGTCGGTGTCACCGTCCTCCGGCGCGAGCGCGAACGCCGCGCGCTGGACAACGCGGATCGACGTGCGGAGCGACTGACGGGTCGCCGTCTGGGCGCCTGACCACCTCGCCGGTCGCGTCGGTCAGGCGCGCAGGGCCTCGTGGCGGACGACCAGCCATCCCGCAGGGACGGAGAGGCGGTCCGCATGCGGCGCACAGAGGTCGTGCGCCTGCGGATCGTTCGCCGCACCGAGCGGCCCGAGCGCGGCCATCTGATCGCCATAGTCATACGTGAGGGTGGCCACGGCCTCGCGCGCGCAGCCGACCTTCGAGCACAGTCGTCCGTCCATCTCCGTCAGCGTACGGCGCCCCCCGGCGGCGGCGGGGCTGCCGCGCCGGGAGCCGCCACAGCGCCTAGACTTTTCGGCATGCCCCGTCGCCGTTCCGTCCCCGCCGCCGCCGCTCGCCGCGGTGCCAGGCACGGCCGGCACGGTCGTCTCGGACGCAGCGAAGTCGTGAAGCCGCCGCTTGCCCCGCTGGACGGCCGCATCGATCGCTTCGACCTCACCGTGGGCACAGCGGTCGAGTTCCTGCGCGGGACGTGGCCGGAACTCCAGGACGTCCGATTCGAGATCGGTGCGCTGCCGACGTACGACGCCGACGGCGAGGTGCCGCGTTGGCACCTCGACCGCGATCAGCGGAGGATCGTCCTCTTCCGGATCCCGATCGAGCGGCTGCTCCCGCCGGGACACGACGACGCCGCGCATCGACGGATGGCGATCGAGAGTGCCGTCTTCCGTGCGGCGGCGGAGTACGTCGGCCGGGAGCCGTGGGATCTCGGCCACGACCGCTGACCCCGCCCGTCAGGGGTAGACGGTGATCGACGCCTCGACCCCCGGCGACGGCGGGACCGGAAGCACGGCGAGGGCGCCGGGCGCCGTCATCGCGACGGCGGCGTGCACCTCTCCCTCCGGACGGAGCACGTAGGTCGTGTCCGCTGCGACGTCGAGGCCACGGGTCTCCCCCGCCGGGATGACGATCTCCTGCGGCGAGCCCCCGTCGATGGTCGAGAGGGAGACGGTGGTCTCCTCATCGGACGTGTTGGCCAGCTGCAGCCGCGGGGACGGACCGGACGGCACGGCGAAGGCGACCTCCGCGTCGATCTCCGGTGCGGGGGTGACCCACGCGAAATCGGAGTCCGCTCCGAAGCCGTCCTGCTGCCGCACCCCGGCGACGACGGGGGCATCGGCCTCGATCTCCACGGTGTAGGTCCCCGGCTCGAGACCGCTGAGCGAGACCTGCGCGGGCTCGTCGGCGGTGAGCGGCACCGTGAACGCGTCCAGACCGGCACCACCCCCCTCGGCGGTCACACGGACCTCGGCGAGCGCGTCCGCTCCGGGCGCGAGCAGACGCAGCACCGTCATGTCGCCCTGGTCCCCTGCTGCCGCGAAGGCCTGCACGCCGGGGAGCACGACGTGCTGCTGCGGGCCCGACACCGCTTCCTGCTGGTCGGCCCCGACCGGGTCGAGCACCTGCATCAGCGCCGACTGCAGAACGGCGCGGACGGGCGCTCCGACCGCACTCACCTTGACGACGGGGACGTCGTTGCCCGCGGCGATGGACGTCAGCGGCAGTGCCGTCTGCGTGCGCGGCGGGACGATGACCGTCCGTCCGCCGCGGGCCGTTCCGTAGACCGCGAGCGTCACGGTCGCGGGGACGTCGGCTGTGTTCGCGAGGAGGACGACGTCCTCGGCTCCGGTGCCCACGGACCCGCCGACGAGCCACGACTCGAGCCGAGGCACTCCGCAGGGAGAGGCGGCGAAGCCGGCGAGGTCCTCCGCGGCGAGAGTCGACGACTCGGCGCCGGCGATGAGCGGTGCTGACCGCCCCTCGACGGCTCCGGTGAGCACCGGCACCTCCTGCCCGTCCACGAGGTCAGGCACCGCGAGCCCCGTCTGCGACGGGACGCCGTTCGTGCCTCCCGCTGTGAGCTCGGGAGTCGCCGCCCGGCGCATCTCCGACGGCGCGGCCGTGTTGCGACCGAGCGCGCGGAAGTCGCCGGCGCACACCAGGACGCTGTCTCCGGGGAGCGGGGTCACCCGCTCCTGCGCCGGCTCGTGCGTGACGGTCGGCCAGGGGGCGTGCACGGCGGTCGCGACGCCCAGCACACAGGCGGCGGCGACCACGACGCCGGTGACGACCCGTGCGCTGGTCGCAGCGACGCGGAACGCGCGAGTGCCCGTCATCGGTGGTCCTCCTCGGAGCTGGTGCTTCCCTGGTGGTCGGCGGACGAGACATCCGGCCGGTCCTCCTCGCCGTCCGCCGTCGGGCGGGGGTCTGCACCGTCGTCAGCGGGTTCGGCGTCGGCGATCGGGGCGAGTGCCTCGTCGGCGAGGGCGGGTTCGTCCTGCGGGTCCTCGACGGTACCGACCGGCGGCACGACGGCCGCGTCCGGCACCGAGTCCTCCGCGTGGCGTGGCAGGACCAGAGGTTCCTCCGGCGCCCTGCCGACGATCCTCGACTGCGCTCTGGCGGCCCGACGCGACGCGCGCGTCGGGATGGACAGGAGCAGCGCGGCGAGCACGACGAGGAGCTGCAGCGTCACGACGACCCTGGCGGTCCCCTCC
Source organism: Microbacterium sp. C-MGS6 (assembly GCF_058140415.1). NCBI lineage: Bacteria > Bacillati > Actinomycetota > Actinomycetes > Micrococcales > Microbacteriaceae > Microbacterium > Microbacterium sp. C-MGS6. The sequence continues at coordinate 1,332,951 of NZ_CM176934.1, read as the reverse complement.
TGCGTCGCGCTCAGCGCTGCCGGCTCCGCCGGCTCGCCCTCGAGGCGCCAGAGGACCCCGCGGTCCGTCGAACCGGCCTGCACGAGGCCCGCCCGCTGGTCGATCGCGGCGACGGAGGCCGTGCGCAGGGTGCGTGCGCGATCGCCTTCGCCCGGCACCTCGGCGAGGAGGACGTAGCTGATCCCCTGCGCCAGGAGCTGCGCCGGCGCGTCGAAGTCGCGGGCGGAGATGAGATCGACGGCGAGGACGGCGAGGTCCGTCCCCTGGGGTTCGACCGCCGTGGAGAGCATCGTCGTCTGCGCTCCCAGGGTCTCGCTCGCGCCGCGCACCACCTCGACGGCGAGACCGCCGTCGTTCTGCGGCGTGAGGATGAGAGTGGAGATCGGACGGTCCCCGGCCGCCTGCGCACGCACGTAGGCGGGCAGCGTGGATTCGGGGCCGTTGGTCAGCGCGGAACGGTCGCCGTGGAACGCGGTGAGGGCGGGGACCGCGCACACCACCAGCGCGAGGGCGGCCAGTCCCGTGGCGGCCACGCGCAGTCGGGGAAGCGTGAGCGCCGTGTCCAGCGTGATCGTCGCCGCGCCGACGACGCCGATCCAGGCGAGGCTCAGACCGGTGCCCGGCCAGAGCGGGACAGCGGTCGCTCCTGCGGAGGCGACGCTGACACCGACGGCGAGGAACGCCGTGGCGAGTCCGCTGAGCGCGACGACCAGCAGGGTGATCCCCGCACGCCACCGGGGCGAGACGGCGGATCCCAGTGCGAGCAGCGCGAGCGGCGCGCACAGCAGCGCCGCCCAGGTGCCGGGAAGGACGGTCGCCCACCCTGCCAGATCGCTCGTGGGGAAGCCACCGGCGATCGCCAGGCGACCGGCGGCGTCGGCGGCCGCCTGCGGCCCGAGCCACGTCCGTCCGGGATCGGCGAGCAGACCGAGGGCCGTGCCGTGGGCGAGCTGCCAGAAGATCAGAGGAGCGAACAGCGCCGCGGTCGGCAGCGGGAGCCAGAGCAGGCGGCCGGCCCCGCGGAACTGCGCCGTTCCCAGCACGATCCCCAGAGCCACGACCCACAGCACCGCGAGCGCCGGAGCGAGGACCGGCGCGCAGGCGACGGCCGCCGCCAGGAGCAGGGACGCGCTTCCGGCCGCGCCCCAGGAACGGTGGGCGACCACCGCCGAGTGGAACAGCCACGGGAGCAGCAGGTGGACGAGCACGGCGGAAGGCCGACCGTCCACGAGTGCGGTGAGGAACGTCGGCGCGAGCGCCCACGCGATGCCGGCGAAGATGCGCAGGCCGGCTCGGTCGGTGACGCGGGTCGCGGCGAACCATCCCCCGAGGACGGCGAGCGGCAGTGCGAGGATCCACAGCAGCACCATCGCGAAGGACGGCGCCCCGGGCCACAGCGAGCCCAGCACCGCGACGATCGCGGCGAACGGGTCCGCAGGGCCGACGAGGTCGATGCCGAGCCCGCGCATCCCCCACGCCGCGTCCTGCCACAGCGCGGCGACGGTCTCGCGCAGGGGCAGGAGGCCCCCGCCCCCCAGCGCCGGCCAGGCGAGGAGGCTGGTGAAGGAGGCGATGCTCACGACGAGCGCGGCCAGCACCGCCCAGGCCCCACCCCCGGAGAAGAAGCGGAGCTCGCTGACGGCACCGTGTTCGCTGCCATGACCGTCGTCGAGCCGGCGCCGCAGCTGCGCGGGGGTGACCCGCAACGGGGCGATGCTCGCCCAGGTGGAGGATCGGAACGAGCGGATACGGGCGCGCGATCGCGCCACGGCGCCGAAGCGGATCATCGCGAGGAGAGCCGCGCCCCACTCCGGGAACACCGCCTCGGGCCGCTTGCCGATGAGATGGGTGAGGGAACGCCACAGCGCGAGCGGCAGGAAGGTCAGCCAGTGCAGCGGCACGGCGGCCGCGGGCGCATAGGCGAGGCGCCGATGGAGCTGGGCGAGACGGGTGACGAATGCCCTCCGGGCTCGTCCTGCCGGTAGCGCCGCCGGACCATCCGGGGCCGCGGAGACCCTCGCAGCCGGGGCGAGGACCACACGCCCGCCTCCGAGCCGCGCGCGGACGCCGAGGTCGAGGCCCTCGTCGGCACCGCCGAGGGCGGGGTCCGGCCGCAGCGCGTCGCGCACCTCGCCGCGGATGAGCAGGCCGCGGATGTCCGCCCCGAGGGCGTCGTCCATCCGGTCGTGCTGTCCCTGGTCCAGCTCCCCGGCGGCCAGCTCGACCGAGCGGCCGAAGGTGGTCATGCTCACGCCGAGGGAGACGATCTCGCGCTCGTTGTCGGTGGCCACGAGCTTCGGAGCGACGATCGCCGCGGACGGGGAACGCTCCAACATGCCCGTGAGCCGTTCCAGCGCCCGCGGGTGCGGCGCGGTGTCCTGCGCGAGGATCCAGATCGCCGATCCGTCGAGGACGCGTGGACGCGCCAGCTCGAGGGCCTCGGCGAACGAGGTCGACGACCGCGCCTCGATGATGCCCTCGACGGTGGCGGCGACGGCGTCGCTCTCCCGTGCTGTGGTGGCGTCGCCGCAGATGATCAGCGTGACGGCCGCGGGCGGGAGCGTCTGGGAACGGACGGCGTCGAGCGTGCGGAGGAGCTGGGCGCGGGCGGAGGGGCCGGGGCGCGCGACGATGAGGGCATGAACTCGGGCTGGCATGACGTGGTCAGCCTATGCGGGGCGTCAGTCCAGGAAGCGCACCGCTCCCGGCGCGCCCACGAAGCCGCGCCGTGGAGGCGTCAGCTGGCGCGGCGCTTGAGCTTGCGCCGCTCGCGCTCGGAGAGCCCGCCCCAGATGCCGAAGCGCTCATCGTTGGCCAGCGCGTATTCGAGGCACTCGCCACGCACGTCGCACGCCGTGCAGATGCGCTTGGCATCCCGCGTGGAGCCGCCCTTCTCCGGGAAGAAGGCCTCGGGGTCGGTCTGGGAGCAGAGCGCGTCGCTCTGCCAGGCAAGGGCGTTGTCGTCGTCCGGGTCGGACCGGCGGACCCCGGGAACACCGAGGTTGACCGGATCGACGAACCAGTTCTCCGGCACATCGGAACGGTAACCCGTCATCTCGACCTCCAACCCTTCAGAAACCGCCCCCCTGGCGGGCCGTGCTCACCTAATTACACCCGTGTCATTCGCTCGGGTCAAGTCGCGGATCGTAAACCCTCAAGCGTTTCTTGAAGGTTCATGAGCTTCCACCGGCGTGTCGCGCGCCTGCGCTCGACCCCTCAGCGGCCGGGGGTCGCGACGAAGACCTCGCCCGCCCCGGACAGCGTGAGGGAGCGCTCGTCGGCGTCGGCGAACGCCACCGTGCCGATCGGGACGGAGACTTCCGCTCCCGACTCCGCCGTCACCCGGACGGAGCCGGCTGTCGCCAGCACCATGGTCGGGCCGGACACGTCCAGGGTGACCGCCGTGTCGTCGATCCTGACCCGTCGGAGGGCGAAGTCGGGCACGGGCACCGGGTACGTCGTCACGGCTTCGTCGCCCGCGGGCCGCAGGACCGGGACCTCGCCGGGCGTGGTGTCCAGCACGGCGAGCAGTTCGGGCACATCGATGCGCTTGGGGGTCAGACCGCCCCGGAGCACGTTGTCGCTCGCGGCCATGATCTCGACACCGAGGCCGGAGAGATAGGCGTGCAGCAGCCCCGCCCGAAGGAAGACGCCCTCGCCGCGGCGCAGCACGAGGTGGTTCATGAGCAGGGCGACGACGACCCCGGGATCACCCGGCGAGCTCTCGGCGATCGCGGCCACCGCACGCAGGGCCGGGAACTCCTCCCCTGCGGCGCCGGCGGCGGCGACGACGACGGCGCCGATGATCTCCGCGACCTCCTCCTGCGCTCCTCCACCGAGCAGCCACCCGATCGCGTCGCCGAGCGGATCGCCCTCACCCGAGAGCCGTTCCCGCAGGGACCGCACCCCCGGACCGTCCTCGAGGGCCTCGAGCAGGCGCAGCGTGTCGGCGATCGGACGCAGGCCGCTGAGCGACTCGAAGCGGTCGCTCAGGGCGACGATGAGCTCCGGCTTGTGGTTGGCGTCGCGGTAGTTCCGCCGCGGGTCGTCCAGCGGCAGCGCGCTCTCCCTGGCCCAGCCGTCCTGGGCCTGTTCCCTGGTCGGGTGCACCTGGATCGACAACGGCCGCGCGGCGGCGAGGAGCTTGAGCAGGTACGGCAGCGTGCCGCCCGTCACCGTGTCCAACGTCCCCCCGTCCGCGAGGTCGGCGGGATCTCCCGGGTGGTCGCCGAACCAGACCTCGGCCTCCGGCGCACCCGTCGGGGTGCGGCCTTCGAGCTCGGCGAGGAGGGACGGCGATCCCCAGGCATAGTCGCGGGGCACGTTGGTGAGGCTGCGCAGCATGCCCCCAGCGTAGAGCCCGGTGCGACGGACAGGTCGGATCCGGGCACGTCGCGGTAGCCTGAGTCGCGATGGCCCAGTACACCAAGCACCCGGTGGCAGCCCTGCCCACCGCGCCCGAGCGCGAGTCCACGGGGCACCTCCTGCTGCGCGGATACGTCATCGCCGTCCTCTTCGTGGCGTTCGCGCACTCGGCGGTGTACAACCTGCTCGGCGAGATCGGCGCCGCGATCGTGCTCGCGCTCTTCAGCGCGGCCACCCTCGCGATCGGCGTCCCGATGCTCGCGAGGAACCGCCCGCAACCCTTCCGCTGGCGCCGGCTCCCCTGGGCGGCCGTCGGCTACACCGCGCTCGCCCTCCTCTCCGTCGCCTGGTCCCAGTGGCGGGTTCCCACCGTCGCCACGGGCATGCTCCTGGCCGCCGTCACGGTGAACGGCCTGTTCATCGCGCACGTGCTCACCTGGCACGAGATCGTGCGCGCCCTGTCGTCCGCCTTCAAGTGGGTCCTCGGGCTCTCCCTCGCACTCGAGCTGTGGGTGTCGTTGGTCCTGCACGGCCCTCTCCTGCCGAACTTCGCGGACATCCCCGCCGGGAAGATCGATCCCCAGTGGTACTGGGTCCGCGACAACCTGTTCGACGGGGGACGCATCCAGGGCATCCTCGGCAACGCGAATCTGCTCGGCATCGTCTCGCTGTTCGCGCTGATCACGTTCGGCGTGCTGTTCGCGGCGAGGGCCCGCTGGCGGACGACACTCGCGCTGTGGATGATCCTCGCGGCGTACTTCCTCTTCCGCACCGCGTCCGCGACCGCGCTCGCGTGCGCCGGTGCAGCCGCCGTGGTCCTCGTCGTCGCCCTGCTGATGCGCCGTGCAGCGTCGCCGACCGCCCGCACCCGGATCTACGTCGTCGCGATCGGGTCCACCGCCGTCCTCGCCCTCGCCGTGTGGCTGCTGCGCGAGCCCCTCCTCGGTCTCCTCGGCCGCAGCGCCGATCTCACCGGCCGCTCGAACAAGATCTGGGCGGCGGTCCTGGAACGCGTCGGGGAGCACCCGGTCATCGGCAACGGCTTCTCCAGCCCGTGGGTCCCCACGGACCCTGCCTTCGACGGCTGGATCGTCGACCACGGGATCACCGTGTTCCACGCCCACAACATGTGGCTGGACGTGCTGCTGCAGCTCGGCGTCCTCGGACTCGTGCTGATGGCCGTGGCGTACGGCAGCCTGCTGTGGCGATCCTGGTTCTTCGCCGTCGATCGCCCGCGGTGGGACCTGGATGCCCACCGCCCGTACTCCCCGCTGACCCTGCTGCCGAGCCTGTACACCGTCGTCCTCCTGGTGCAGGGGCTCACCGAGTCCACGCCGATCATGCTGTGGGGCTGGCTGCTCCTGGTGCTGCTGTCGTTCAAGCTCAAGTCGGTGCCGCTGGTGGGCGTCGGCGAGCGCGACCTCGTCTTCGAGCGCGGCACGGCGACGCGGCGGGTGCCGTGACGGTGCATCCGCTCGCCCGTCTCCTCGGCTCGGCCGAGATGGCCAGGGCCTTCACGCTCGCGGCACTGACCGCCGTGTTCGGCTCGTTCGCCATCGGACGGATGACGTCGCCGGTCACCCTCGCCACCGTCATCACCGCCCTGTGCCTCCTGGGAGCCGCGATCCTCTGGGTGCGCAGGGAGGAGCTGTCCCCGCTGCGCATCGCGCCCTCCTCCCTGCTGGCGTTCCTCGCGTGGGCGCTCGTGAGCCTGGTGTGGACGACCGACCGCTCCGACACCGTGCTGGGCTGGCTGTCGCTCTTCGGGTACGCGTTCCTGGCCATCACCATCGGGCACATCCGCGACACGCTCCAGACCGTCCGCGCACTCGGCGACACCCTGCGCGTGCTCCTCGGCGTCTCCCTCGGCGTGGAGATCCTCTCCGGGGTGCTCCTCGACCTCCCGTTCGCGTTCCTGGACATCCAGGGCAACCTCGCCGCCGGCGGTCCGGTCCAGGGGCTGTTCGGCAGCCGCAACATGCTCGGCTTCATCGCGGTGCTCGCCCTGATCACGTTCGTCATCGAGTGGCGCACCCAGTCCGTCGACCCCCCGCTCGCCGTGGTCTCCGTCGCCCTGGCCGGCGGCCTGGCCTTCCTGTCGTCCTCACCGACGGTGCTCGTGCTGGCGGTCGCCGTGGGGATCGTGACCGTCGCGCTCACCATCGTCCGCCACACCGCTCCGGCGCGTCGGAACCTGGTGCAATGGGCGCTGGGGGTCCTGGTCGCTCTCGCCCTCACCGTCGCGTTCGCCCTGCGTCACCAGATCATCGCGCTGCTCGACGCCGGCTCCGACTTCTCCATGCGGGCCGAGCTGTGGAACATGATCCTCGACTTCGTCGCCGTGAAGCCCATCACCGGGTGGGGGTGGTTCGGCGACTGGGCTCGAGGCGAGTACCCCTTCACGTTCATCAACTTCCAGCTCGACGACCGGCACCAGAGCGCGCTGAACGCCTTCTTCGACGTGCTGCTGCAGCTCGGCGCGGCGGGGCTGGTGCTGTTCCTGCTGCTCGGTGGGATCGCGTTGATCCGCTCCTGGCTGGTCGCGAGCGTCCGCCGCTCGGTCGTCTACGCCTGGACCCCGATCACGCTCGTGACCCTCGCGGTGGACTCGATGTTCGAGAGCTTCACCCTCGTCGGCGCCGGGTGGTTCATGCTCGCGCTGTGCGCCCTGCGCGCCGGTCAGTCCCGGTCGTGGCGCGAGAACATCGACGCGGCGCACACGGGAACCATTCCCACCCTGCGCCCACAGGAGTGAGCTCGGCGGGCGGTCAGCGGACGGTGGGGAGCTTCTCCGCCCAGGCGAGCGCGTCGCGCACGCCGTCGTCTACGGAGCGCTCCGCACGCCACCCCAGCACCTCGCGCGCCCGATCCACGATCGCGAAGGCCCCGGCCTGGTCGCCGGGCCGGCGATCGGTCTCGACCACAGGCAGCGGTGCCCCGGTCACGCGCTCGAACGCCTGCACGAGTTCCCGGACCGTGACACCGTCTCCGGTGCCGAGGTTGATCACCTGATACGGCTGCTCCGGCGTCGCGACGTCGTCGAAACGGGTCACCGCCGCGACGTGTGCGAGCGCGAGATCCCAGACGTGGATGTAGTCCCGCAGGCCCGACCCGTCACGGGTGGCCCAGTCCGTGCCGGTGATCGTGAAAGGCTCACCGGCCGCGCGCGCCTGCATGATCTTGCCGAGCGCGTGCGACGGCGTGGGGTTCTGCAATCCGGTCCGGAGCTTCGGGTCGGCACCGATCGGGTTGAAGTAGCGGAGCGCGATGGCCCGGAAGTCCCCGGCGGCGGCGGCATCGGAGAGGATCTGCTCGACCATGGCCTTCGTGGTCGCATAGGGGCTCGAGGGAGCGAGACGCCCGCTCTCGTCGACCCCGTCGCCCGTCTCCCCCGCGTAGATCGAGGCGGAGGAGCTGAACACGATGCGCGGGATGCCCGCATCGCGGAGGCGCCGGAGGAGCGTGATCGTCTTGCCGACGTTGCTGTCGTAGTAGCCGAGCGGATCGGCCACGGACTCCGGCACGACGATGCGCGCGGCGCAGTGCACGACCGCGTCGATGTCGGGGTGCTCGCTCAGCAGCCGGTCGAGGACGGCGGCGTCGGCGATGTCGCCGACGTAGAGGTGGCGTCCCTCCCCGAAGGCCGCCAGCCCGGTGGACAGATCGTCGAGCACCACGACCTCGATCCCGGCCTCGATGCACGCCGTCGCCACGGTCGATCCGATGTAGCCGGCCCCGCCGGTGATCAGTACCTTCATCGCGGCCAGTCTAGCCAGACGCGCCGAGCGCAGGGGGTCGGCTCTCCGCAGATCCGAAGGCGACCACCGGTAGGCTACTCACTGCTCGTCGAGTCGCGTGCTGCCCCTCCGGCAGCAACCGCGGCACCAACAACGGAGAACCTCCCTGTGGCCCACGTCCTTCAGAACGTCGTCTTCCCGCTCGATCGCGACCCCGATCTTCTCCCGCTGTACGCGGATCCGGAAACGTGGTCGGTGATCGAGGAGGAACCGGTCCGGGTCTCCAGCCGCGCGCACCTGGGCAACATCCTGGGACGGCACCGCGCCCGGATCGTGGCCGGTCGGCGCGTCTCCCTCGGCACCTACTTCAACGCCTTCCCCGCGTCGTACTGGCAGCACTGGACGAGCGTCCGCGAGGTGCAGCTCACGGTACGGACCACGGGGCCGGCGACCATCCTCGTCTACCGCTCCAACGGCGGCGGAGTCCGCCAGCGCGTGGCCACTCGCGAGGTCACCGGCGAGGCGACGACCTCGTTCGACCTCGACCTCACCCAGTACAGCGACGGCGGCTGGATCTGGTTCGACATCGTCGCCGACGAGAAGCCCGCCGTGCTCGAGGGCGCGGAGTGGACCACCGAGCAGGAGCCTGCCCGCACCGGGAAGGCCTCCCTCGGCATCACGACGTACAACAAGCCCGACTACTGCGTGGAGACCCTGAGGGCGCTCGCCTCCTCCCCCGATGCGCTGGAGTTCGTCGACCGCATCTTCCTCGTCGACCAGGGCACGCAGCTCGTCGCGGACCAGGACGGCTACGCCGAGGTCGCCGAGCGCCTGGGCGAGACGCTGCAGGTCATCCGCCAGGGCAACCTCGGCGGATCGGGCGGCTTCGCCCGAGCGATGCACGAGTCCCTGCAGCGCCCGGAGAGCGACTTCGTGCAGTTGCTGGACGACGACGTCCGCATCGAGCCGGAGTCCCTGCGGCGCTCCATCGTCTTCGGTCAGTTCGCGACGACGCCCGTGCTCGTCGGCGGACACATGTTCGACCTCCTCGACCGCCCGAAGCTGCACGGCTGGGCGGAGGTCGTCGACGAGGGGCCATTCATGTGGCGCAACCTCTACCAGGAGAAGATGCCGCACGACTTCGGCGTCGCCAACCTGCGCCAGTCGCCGCTGCTGCACATGCGGATGGACGCCGACTACAACGGCTGGTGGATGTGCCTCATCCCGCTCGACGCGGTGCGCAAGGTCGGGCTGTCCCTTCCCGCCTTCATCAAGTGGGACGACGCCGAGTTCTGCCTGCGTGCCGGCGAGGCGGGCTTCCCGACCGTGTCGATGCCCGGCGTCGCGCTCTGGCACGTCTCCTGGGTGAACAAGGACGACTCGATCGACTGGCAGGCCTATTTCCACGCCCGCAACCGGATCGTCGCCGGGCTCCTGCACTCCGGAGCACCCCGAGGCGGCCGCCTCATCGTGCACAGCCGGCGCGTCGATCTGAAGCACCTCATGATGATGCAGTACTACCCGGTGGCGCTGCGCAATCGCGCCCTCCGCGACGTGCTCTCCGGACCCGACCACATGCGCCGCAACCTGGCCACGGCGATGCCGGCCGCACGCGCCCTGGCCGCGGAATACCCGGAGACGGTGGTCCATCGCGATCCTGCGCGCGTGCTGCACTCGCGCCGCGGACGACAGGTCTACAAGCGGCTGCCGAAGAACGAGTTCGACAGTCCGACCGGCCTGCGACTGCGGATCTTCACGCTGAAGACGCTACTCTCGCACTGGGTGCACCGCCCCGACCCGGCGAACATCGCTCGGCCGGAGGTGGAGTTCGGGAAGGGTGACGCACACTGGTGGCGCGTCCCGCTGTACGACAGCGCGCTCGTGAGCGCCGCCGACGGGTCCGGGAAGAACATCTACACGCGCGACCGCGCCAAGTACCGCCGCATGCTCCGAGACACCGTGCGTCTGCACGCTCAGCTGCGACGTCGATGGCCCGAACTGCAGCGTCAGTACCGGGAAGCACTGCCGGAGCTCGTCTCGCCCGAATCCTGGCAGCAGGTCTTCGAGGAGAAGGCATGACCACCGAGGCTCCTGCCTTCGATCCCTCTTCCGCCGCGATCGTCATCGTCACGTACAACCGCTCGCATCTGCTGACCGGCCTGCTCACGAGCATCACCGCGATGGATCCGAAGCCGGGCCACGTGATCGTGATCGACAACGCCTCCTCGGACGATACGACCGACGTGGTCGAGTCCTTCCGAGACGACATCGGCACCGACCTCGTGTATCGCCGTCTCGACGTCAACACCGGCGGGTCCGGCGGATTCAGCGAGGGCATGCGCACGGCGTACGACCTCGGCGCGCAGTGGATCTGGATGATGGACGACGACGTCGAGGTGCTCCCGGACGGTCTCGCCCGAATGGGCGCCTGGGCACCGCGCTTCAAGAGCATCCAGGGACGGCGCTACGACTACGACGGCAGCGAGTTCTACTGGCAGTACCGCATCGCGGAGCGCATGGGCATCCCGATCCCCTTCGCCCCTGCAGGCTTCGATTCCTCCGGCTACAAGGAGATGAACAGCGGCTGCTTCGAGGGGATGTTCATCCACCGCTCGATCGTGAAGCAGATCGGCCTCCCCGACCCCCGCTTCTTCATCTACTGGGACGACCAGATGTACGGGTGGCTGGCCTCGCGCCTGACCACCGCGGTCATCGTCGACGAGTTCGTGCTGCGCCGCACGCGCGAGATCCGCCAATGGGACATGGGCATCCGGCACATGAACGCCTCGAGCAACGCCTACCGTTACTACATCATGCGCAACCGGGCCTTCATCAAGCAGTACTACCGGGTGCACGGCGTCTACAACCCCGTGCTGTTCGGTCTCGGGACGACGGCGACGTTCTTCAAGGAGCTGATCCGGCTCGTCTTCGTGGAGCGCACCGTCCGCGGCACGAGCAACCTGTTCCGCGGGCTCAGGGACGGCGGCCGCATCGGTCGCGATCGCACCTGGGAGCCGATGAGCCCCCTGGAGGCCTGACATGGACGAGCCGCAGCCCGAGGTACGGTGGGCCCCGCTTCCCCCCGCGCCGAAGCGCACCGGCCGGGTGTGGCTGATCGTCGGGCTGAGCGTTGCGGCGCTCGCGATCGTCGGGGTCCTGCTGTTCTTCCTGTTGCCGCGCGATGGTGGCCCCGAGCCCGCCGGCAGCGCGAGTCCGTCTCCGACGGCAAGCCCGTCCGAGACGTCCGCTCCCACGCCGACCGCCACGTCGGCCCCGTCCGCGACCCCGGACCCGACTCCGATCACGACCGCGCCCCCGGTCGGCGACCCGACGGTCGAGGTCTTCCGCGACAAGGTGTCCGGGTGGCTGAACTCCGCTGACCGGGGACTCGACATCATCGCGGGAGCGAGCGGCCAGGACGCGCTTCCTGTCGTGGATTCGCTCCAGCAGGACGCGCAGCGCCTGGGCGACGCACTGCCGCCGTCGTCCATCCAGGACCCCTGGCGCTCCGGCGTGGAGACCTACGCGCAGCGCCTCGCAGCACTGCGAGCGGCGATCGAGAGCGGCTCCGGAGTGTCAGGGGCGATCGCCGATGCACGCTCCGCCGCGGCAGATCTGCGCGGCCTCGTCGGCCTCTGACACTCCGGGTCGGTGCGTCGTCTCAGACGGAGTAGTCCGCGTTGTAGCGGTCCAGGACGTCCTTGATCGGGGCGTCCATGGCGAGCGTGCCGCGATCCAGGTACAGCCCCCTGGTGCAGAAGCGGCGCAGGTCGCGCTCGTTGTGGCTGACGAAGAACAGCGTGCGGCCGTCCGAGAGCAGCTCGTCGATGCGCTTGTAGCACTTCTCCCTGAAGGCCTTGTCGCCGACCGCGAGCACCTCGTCGACGAGCAGGATGGGTTCGTCGAGCTGGGAGACGACGGAGAACGCGAGGCGCACCTTCATGCCGTTCGAGAGGTGCTTGTAGGGCGTCTCCTCGAATCCGGCGAGTTCGGCGAAGGCGATGATGTCGTCGTACCGACGGGCGACCTCGTCCTTCGACATGCCGTGCAGTCCGGCGGTCAGGCGGACGTTCTCCCGGACCGTGAGGTCGCCGACGAATCCGCCGGTGATCTCGATGAGCGGGGCGACGCCGCCGTTCACGCTCACCGTGCCCTCATCGGGCAGGAGGACGCCGGCCACGAGGCGGAGCAGCGTCGACTTGCCCTGCCCGTTCCGACCGACCACGCCGATCGACTCACCCGGCTGCACGGTGAAGGAGACGTCGCGCAGCGCCCAGAACTCGCCGGGACGCGAGCGCCGGGACGCTCCTGCGAAGAGGTCCTTGAAGTTCCGCTGCCCGCGACGGTTGCGGCGGAAGCGGACGCCGAGGTTCTGCACGACGATAGCGGCGTCCATCACAGCTCCTTCAGGACGGGGCGCTCGAGACGTCGGAACGCCCAGACGCCGAGCGCGAGGATGAGCAGGCACATCACGGCACTGACGGTGAGCGTGAACGGGTTCCACTGATCGGGGAAGAACGGCATGCGGTACAGCATGAAGATCCCCGCGAGCGGATTGAAGGCGCCGAGGGTCTGGAAGATGCCGGGCAGATCCGTGACGTTGTAGATGATCGGTGTCGCGTAGAACATCGCACGCAGGATGAGGGCGGTGGTGCGCTCGAGGTCGGTGTAGAGCACGCACAGCGGAGCGACGAGCAGGCCGAGCCCGACGAGCAGCACGGTCTGCATGAGGATGGCCACCGGCACCCATAGCACGCCCCAGCCGATCTGCACGACCTGGTCGGCATGACTCTCGAACAGGAGGTTGATGACGATGAACAGCACCAGCACCGGCAGGGAGAACAGGAACTCCATGCCCTTGCTGAGGACGATGCGGTTCACCCAGATGGAACGAGGGATCGACGTCGAGCGGACGAGGCGCGCGTCCTTCTTGAACGCCCGGGTGAAGTCCGACACCGAGCTGTTGAACCACACCCACGGCAGCAGCGCACTGATGAGGAAGATGATGTACGGCTGCTCGCCGACGTCGCGGCTGAACACCTGCGTGAACACGAACCAGTAGATGGCGCTCATCACCAGCGGGTCGAGAACCGACCACACGTAACCGAGGAAGCTGGTCGCATACCGGACCTTGAGGTCGCGCGCGGACAGCAGCCACAGCGAATGCAGATAGCGCCGGGGCGTCCCGGGCGCCCCGACAGCAGCGTGACTCACGATTCCGAGTCTAGGAGAGAGTGTTGTTCCAGAGCGACAGCGCCGACCCGATGGCCATATGCATGTCGAGGTACTGGTACGTGCCGAGGCGACCGCCGAAGTGGACGTCCTTCTCCCCCTTCGCGAGCTCGCGGTACGCCAGCAGGCCCTCGCGGTCGGCCGGGGTGTTCACCGGGTAGTACGGCTCGTCGGCGCGCTCGGCGAACCGGGAGAACTCCCGCATGATCACGGTCTTCTCGGACTCGTAGACGTCCTTGCGCTCCGGATGGAAGTGCTTGAACTCGTGGATGCGCGTGTACGGCACGTCCATGTCCGGGTAGTTCATGACGCTGGTGCCCTGGAAGTCGCGGACGTCCAGCACCTCCTGCTCGAAGTCGAGCGTGCGCCAGCTCAGCGCCCCCTCGGCGTAGTCGAAGTAGCGGTCGACGGGACCGGTGTAGACCACCGGGACCTGACCGACGGTCGCCTTCTTGTTCAGCGGCTGGGACTCGTCGAAGTAGTCGACGTCCAGCTTCACCTCGATGCGGGGGTGGTCGGCCATCCGCTCGAGCCACGCCGTGTAGCCGTCCGTGGGCAGGCCCTCCCAGGTGTCGTTGAAGTACCGGTTGTCGTAGGTGTAGCGCACCGGGAGCCGGCTGATGATGTCGCCGGAGAGCTTCTGCGGGTCCGTCTGCCACTGCTTCGCGGTGTAGTCGCGGAAGAACGCCTCGAACAGCGGGCGGCCGACGAGGGCGATGCCCTTCTCCTCGAAGTTCGTCGCGGACTTCGCATCGAACTCGCCCGCCTGCTCCTTGACGAGAGCGCGAGCCTGGTCCGGCGTGTACGCGGCCTGGAAGAACTGGTTGATCGTCCCCAGGTTCACCGGCATCGGGAAGACGACGCCCTTGTGGGTCGTGTAGACGCGGTGCACGTAGTTCGTGAACGACGTGAAGCGGTTGACGTACTCCCACACCGTCGCGTTCGACGTGTGGAACAGGTGCGCACCGTAGCGATGCACCTCGATCCCGGTCTCGGGCTCCGCCTCGCTGTAGGCGTTGCCGCCGATGTGCGAGCGGCGGTCGATGACGGTCACCGTGCGGCCCGCTTCCGCGGCGCGCTCGGCGATGGTGAGGCCGAAGAAACCCGACCCGACGACGAGAAGATCCATGTTCCCCATCGTATCGGGGCGCGCCTGGGAGGTCGGGTCACCGGGCCGATCAGGCCGCAGCGCCCACCACGATCCGCGGGGTCCCCGCCCAGCGAGCCGCATCCGTGGCGTTGCGCCCGTCGACGAGCAGCCGGACCCCCGGCAGGTCCGCCGGCGACACTTCGCGGTAGTCGGCGTGATCCGTCTGCAGGATCACGAGGTCCGCCTCGCCGCCGAACTCGTACGCGTCGAAGCCGAGGCGTCCGAGTTCCTCGTCGCTGTACAGCGGATCGTGCACCACGACCTGCGCGCCGCGGTCCTGGAGAGCCTTCACCGTCGGGAACACGCCGGAGAACGCCGTCTCCTTGACGCCGCCGCGATAGGCGGCCCCGAGCACGACCGCTCGCAGACCGCTCAGGTCGCCGAGGATGCCTTCCGCCTGCGCCACCAGGCGCTCCGGCATGGAGGCGTTGAGCTGGCGCGCGACGCGCACGATGTCGGCGTCGGGGTCGGTGGACAGGTACAGGCGGGGGTAGACCGGGATGCAGTGTCCGCCGACGGCGATGCCGGGGCGGTGGATGTGGCTGTACGGCTGCGAGTTGCAGGCCTCGATCACCTTGTAGACGTCGATGCCGTGTGCAGCGGCGAACAGACCGAACTGGTTGGCCAGACCGATGTTCACGTCGCGGTACGTCGTCTCGGCGAGCTTCGCCATCTCCGAGGCCTCCGTCGTTCCCAGGTCCCACACACCGTTGGGGCGAGGGAGGTCGGGACGCTCGTCGAACTGCAGGACGGACTCGTAGAACTCGCGGGCGCGACGGTTTCCCTCGTCGGACAGCGCGCCGATGAGCTTCGGGTACTTGCGCAGGTCAGCGAAGACCCGCCCGGTGAGCACGCGCTCCGGCGAGTAAGCGAGGAAGAAGTCCGTGCCCTCCGTCAGGCCGGAGCCCTCTTCGATCATGGGCTTCCACCGGTTCCGCGTCGTCCCCACGGGCAGCGTCGTCTCGTACGACACCAGGGTGCCGGGCGTGAGGTGCTCGGCGAGCGATCGCGTCGCCGAGTCCATGTACTGGAAGTCCGGCTCCCATGTCTCGTCGTTCACGAACACGGGTGCGACGAGCACGACGGCGTCGGCTCCCGGGATCGCCTCGGCGTAATCGGTCGTGGCGCGCAGACGGCCGGAGGGGACGAGCTCCTGCAGCTTCTCCGCCAGGTGGGCCTCACCGGGGAACGGCTCCTGCCCGGCGTTGATGATGTCGACCGCCTTCTGGTTGACATCGACACCGATCACATCGTGACCGGAGGAGGCGAACTGGACGGCGAGGGGAAGCCCGATCTTTCCGAGGGCCACGACGGCGATACGCATGGGGTCCAGTCTATGGGGCTATTCGGCGGATGATGCCCGCGCGCGACAGACCCCTCGGAAGGGGGAGCACCGTCATGATCGGCGTGCGAAAGACCGGCGCTGGCGCACCACCCACCCGACGATCGGCACGGCAAGGATGCGGCTTCGCAGGGTTCTCTGATAACGCCGACGAGCGCCCTCGTCGAACGCGGCGCCGAGGTCAGGGTGCTCCATGCGGATAGCGCTCGCGATCGCATGGAAGGCGCGGTCCCGCTGCGCTGTGAGCATCTCCTGCGCCCGCCCGCTCGCATCGTCGGCGGTCCACCGGGAGAGAAGAGCGTCGTATGCCTGCAGCTGTTTCCAACGCGACTCGACCGACCAGTACTGGCCCCCTGCCGCATCCCGGATACCCGATGGCCGGTACGCACCTTCGGCGACGGTGGGCAGCGCGAGCCAGGTGCAGCGTTCGCCAGCCAGCATCAGGCGCATGGCGATGTGCACCTGCGGGTATACGAGGGCGTCGACCTCCTCGGCCTCCGCTCGCTCCGCGAGCTCCCCCAGCGCGGGCAGGCAGTCCTCCACGCGATACACCAGGCCCGGCGCGTGCGCGGATGCCGCGAGGAAGTCCCTGGGGGCGATCGCCCCGGTGAACGAGCGTCCCCGGGAAACTCGCCCATCTCTGAGGAACTGGGGAGAGACGAAAACGGGGGCGTGGTCGCTCAGGTATTCCACAAGGGCTCGGATGTTCTCCATCAGGACACGGTCGTCATCGGCCGTGAGCATGAGGTACTCGGTCTCGCACTCGCGGAACAACCTCGCAAAGGTGCCTGCGTAACCCAGATTCTCCGGGTTCCGCAGCACGCGGACCCTGTCGACGACCGCCGGATCTGCGCGCAGGCGCTCAGCGGCGTCGTCGGTTCCCCCGTCGTCGATGACGACGATGTCGACCAGTTCAGAATCCTCGTGCGCCAGAATCTCCGTCACGGTCTTCCTGACGTCCTCGGCGCGGTTGTAGGTGGGGATCCCGATAGTCAGAAGCACGGCCGAATCGTATCGCAGAACCACATGGCCACGCTGGCGCCCTGCGCCGAGTGCTCAGCCGCCGAAAGCCGCGACGATCGCGTTCACCGCGCGTGTCGCGGCATGCCCGTCGCCGTACGGGGCCGCCTCGGTCGCTTCGGGCGCCGGCCTCGTCAGTGCGGCGGTGATCTCCTCCGCGGAGTTCGCCAGCACATTCCATCCGAGATCGACCGTCTCCACCCACTCGGTCTCACGCCGGACTGTGGTGCACGGCACCCTCAGCAGGAAGGCCTCCTTCTGCAGGCCTCCGGAATCAGTCACGACGCCGGCGCTCGAGAGAACCGCGGCGATCAGCTCCGGGTACGCGAGTGGATCCCGCGTTCGCAACGCGCCCGCGTCGAGCGCGATGCCGTGCTCGGCCGCTTTGGCGCGCACGCGCGGATGCGCCAGCAGGATCACCGGCTTGTCCGCGGCAGCCAAGGCCGCAACGACTTCGCGCAGCCGCTCAGGGCTATCCGTGTTCTCGGCGCGGTGAATGGTGGCCACGTAGTACTCCCCCGGACCACTGATGCCTGCAGCGGCGGTCGAGCCCTCGCGGATCACAGCATCACGAACCTGGTACAGCACGTCGGTCATGACGTCGCCAACCAAGACCGACCGCGCGGAGAGTCCCTCCTCTGCGAGGTGGCCCATCGCCACTTCAGTGGGTGCGAGGCAGAGATCGGCGGAATGGTCGGTGAGTACGCGGTTGTGTTCCTCGGGCATCGCCCTGTTGAAGGACCGCAACCCTGCCTCCAGATGCGCCACGGGGTAGTGCAGCTTCACCGCGCTGATGGCCGCCGCGAGCGTGGAATTCGTGTCGCCGTAAACGAGGACGCTGTCCGGCTCGAAACGCGCAAGCACCTCATCCATCTGGGCGAGCATCGCGCCCGTCTGAACACCGTGTGAAGCGGAACCGACACCCAGGTGCGCGTCCGGCTCGGGGATGCCGAGGTCGCGGAAGAAAACGTCCGAAAGCATCGGGTCGTAGTGCTGGCCGGTGTGCACGATGACGTGCTCGTGGCCGGCAGCCTGCATGGCGTGGGCGATGGGGGCGAGCTTGACGAACTGCGGGCGCGCGCCCACGACACTCATGATCTTCACGACACCCATCCTAGGCAAGCCGCTGCGGGGCGATGCGCGCGGACAGGCTGTCAGATTGCGCGCGCCGCGCCGAGCAGGTGTGCGCTGAACGCGGAGTAGTTCGCATCGCTCGACCATGCTCGCTGCCAGTGCGCGATGCTCGCCTCCACGTACCGTCGGTAGTCATCCGTCTCCGCAGCGGTCAGCAGCTCGAGTCGGTCGGCGATCTCCTCGGCGGTCGGCGTAGCCGGGAGCAGTCCGTCGAACATCCCGCCATCGACGTCGATCAGTTCGCTGTTGCCCCCGACGTCCGTGGCGATCACGGGAAACCCCTGTGCGAGTGCCTCCATGATCGACACGGGAACCCCCTCCGATTCGGAAACGTTGACGAACACACCGCCCGGCTGTGCTGTGTACTGCGCGCGGACTTCGTCGTTGGTGAGGTCGCCGAGGAACTCGAAGGTTCCGGACTCCAGGTGTTCGCCCGCCTGTCTCTCGACAGCAGCGGCATACTCCCCGCCCCCTGAGCCGATGTGGGTCCAGGTGACCTTCAGCCCCCGACGCTGCGCGACGGCAAGCGCCTGTATGAGCAGCGGGATGCGCTTCACCGGCACCAGGTAGGCGCAGGTGTACACCTTCAGCGGGTGTTGCACCACGTTGCCTGCCGACCTCGCCGGTGCGACACCGAGATGGCCAGTCTTGATGCGGTCGGCGTAGTCCGGGTACTTCGTCCGGAGGTAGTCCGCCCCGTGCTCTGAAGCGGTGAAGACCTCCGAGACGCGGGAGAGGAGCAGCTCGCGCTGAGGCAGGAAGTCGCCAGGGCTACGCTCGGAGAACACGTCGTAGCCGTGTGCGCGGCTGATCACCGGCACCGTCCGACTGCCCAACCGGTCAGCCAGTCGCACCGCCGTCCGCGCCGGCACCATCATCCAGTAGCTGTACAACACGGCGCGCGTTCCCGGAGCGAGCCGCGCGCGGACCGGTGCTGCCACCTCGTCGGCGACCGTGCAGGCGAGCAGATCGAGACGGAGGTCTACGAAGATCCGCCGCGGATGGGGGAAGGATCGCAATGCGCGCCCGAAAGCCGCCGCGGCTCTGACGGGGTGCCGGACCACATAGCGAAGAGCTCTCCGGATGCCAGCCTTCGCCGTGCTGACGGCTTCGGGGAGGATCACCTCGACGTTCTCCGGAGTCGCCCGTCTCCGTGTCTGTCCGACGCTGCGGACGACCGGGATGAGGAGCACACGATCGAATGCCGCCGCGAGGTGGCCGATCTCCGATTCGAGGAACTCCTCGCCGGGGGCGAACGGGAAGCAGTTCGTGAGGAGGATCAGGCAGGTCTCCGAAGCCTGCTCTCTGGCGGCGGCGTGGCGCATCGGTCTCCCGTCGGTTCAGCTGCCGTCCATCCTCGCACACGGGTGAAGAGCGACGCCTCCGCGTCTCTGCGCACGCCCACAGATCCGCCCGAATGCCAACGGGTAGGATCCATGAGGGTTTCCCGCGTCGGCGTAGCCCTGTGAAACAGCAAGGAGACTCACCCCGATGAGAAGCATCTGGCGGACACTGCTCGATCTGTTCCGCGTGCTTCCGCGCGATGCCCGCCCGTTCTATCTCTGGTATTCGATCGCCACAGGCCTGCTCGCGATCCTCGACACCGCGGCGCTGGCTCTGATTGTCCTCGCGGTGAACACCTTCGTCACCGACAAACCGATCGAGATCCCGTTCTTCGGCCCGCTCCCCGAGTCGGCCACGGCCTGGGTCGTGGTCGCCGTCGCCGCGCTGTTCATCCTCAAGGGAGTGCTCGCGGCGACGCTGCACTGGCGCGCCACGCGCCGCTTCGCCAGGTACGAGCTGGACCTCGGCGACAGGTTGTTCGCCGCGTACACCCACTCAAGCTGGGAGGACCGTTCGCGGATCAGCACTGCGGAGCTCACGCGCGTGGTCGATTCCTCGGTGGGCAGCGCGAACCGCGGATTCCTTCTCGCGCTCTCCCAAGTGCCCGGCAACCTGTTCACGTTCCTCGCGGCACTGCTCATCCTCGTGATCGCTCAGCCGCTGACGGCACTGATCGCCTTCGTCTACCTCTCGATCGTGTCCGGAACCATCTCGCTCACACTCTCCCGTCGTTCGAAATCCGAAGGCCAACGCAGTCGTGACTACTCCTATCGGGTCGCGACTGTGATGACGGAGATGGTGGAGGCGCTGAAAGAGGTCACGTTGCGGGGCAAGCTTGACGAGGCCGGGCGCGTCATCTCGAAGAACCGAGCGGTTGCGACCCGATCGCGGGCGAACCTCGCCTTCATGACCATCGTCCCGCGCTACGCCTTCGAGGCCGCCCTGATCGGCGGATTCGTCCTCATCGGCGCCTCGGCATTCCTGACCGGCGGCGCCGCGGAGGCTGTCGTGGCCATATCGCTGTTCGCCGCGTCCGGATTCCGGATGATCCCCTCGATGAACGCTGTGCAGGCCAGCCTCACAGCCGCATCCTCGAACGAGGTCTACGCGAGGGACGTGATCCGACAGCTCACGCAGACGAACACGGCCGTGCAGACCGAGCCGAGCGACTCCGAGAGCCTGCCCCTGCACCCCCGCGAGCTGCGGTTGCGGAACGTCTCCTTCAGCTACGACGGTGACCGCGGACCGGTCTTGAAGGACCTCGATCTGAGCGTCCCGTTCGGATCCAGCCTCGCTATCGTCGGTCCTTCGGGCGCCGGGAAGTCCACGCTGATCGATATCATCCTCGGCCTCAGCGTACCGACGTCGGGAACTCTCGAGATCGACGGGCACCCCGTGGACCGTGTCCTGCATCAGTGGCGTCAGCGCGTGGGGTATGTGCCGCAGCGGGTGGCACTGTTCGACGGCTCCGTGGCGCAGAACGTCGCGCTGACGTGGGAGCAGGACTACGATCCCGACCGTGTCGTCCAGGCTCTTCGACGAGCGCACATCAGCGAGATTGCCGAGCGTCCCGGCGGACTCGAGGAGCGTCTCGGCGAACGCGGCTCCTCGGTATCCGGAGGGCAGCAACAGCGACTCGGGATCGCCAGGGCGCTTTACACCGATCCCTTGGTGATGGTCATGGACGAAGCAACGAGCTCGCTCGACACGGCCACCGAGAACCGAGTCGTCGAATCGATGAACGAGCTGCACGGCAAGGTGACCTTCATCACCGTGGCGCACCGTCTCGCCACCATCCGGCACTACGACCAGGTCTGCTACCTCGATCAGGGTCGCGTCCTGGGCTTCGGCACCTTCGACGAAGTCGTCGCGCAGGTACCCGACTTCCGGTTCCAAGCGTCGCTCGCCGGACTTGTGCCGTAGCTTCGTCCGCTCCCTCCCCCGTCCGCCCTTCCCAGGAGACCCGGAACATGCGAATCCTGCTCATCTGCCCGTTCTTCCCGCCCGAGAACAAGATCGCCGCCGTGCGGATCTCGAAGCTCGCCTCGTTCTGGGCCTCCGCGGGGCACGAGGTGCGTGTGCTCACCCGCGACGGCGCGGACGAGGGTCTCATCGTCCCCGAGCACGCCGGGCTGACCATCCACCGCGTGGCGGACCCGATGATGAAGGCCGTCTCCGGCGTGCAGAGCCTCAAACCGAAGAAGCCGCGGCCGTGGCACCGTGCCGCGTCGGTCGCTTACGCCATCGCGATGAAGTTCGTCTGGCCGGACATCTACGGCCGGTGGGCGAAAGCCGCAGGGCGCCACGCCGCCGCATGGGACTGGCGCCCTGACGTGGTCGTGACCAGCGTCGGCCCGTTCAGCGCCCTGATGCTCGGTTCCAGACTGGCGAAGCACTTCGAGGCCAAGCTCGCCGTCGACTACCGTGACCTGCTCTCCAACAGCACCTACTACCCGTACGGCGCGCTCCGACGTCGCCTGGACTCGTCTGTCGAGCGTCGGCACGTGTCGGACGCTGCCTTGCTCACCACGGTCAGCGCCCCCCTCGCGGACGAACTCGAAGCTGCGTATGGGGTCCCCACGGTCGTGGTCACCAATGGCTACGACCCCCAGGACTTCGCGCATCTCGAGTACCACCCGTCCTCTTCCGAACTGCGCATCGCCTACTGCGGCTGGGTGATCCCTAAAAGACGCGATCCCCTGCCGTTCCTCAGCGGCGTTGCGGAGCTGCTGCGTGCGCACCCGGACACCCGCATTTCCGTCGACTTCTACGGTCCGCATTCGGCCGAGGTCGCTGCCGCCATCGAGTCGCTGGGGCTCGATGCCGCCGTCCGCCAGCACGGGAAGGTGAGCCACGCGGAGTCGCTGCAGATCCAAGCCGACTCCGACGCGCTGCTGCTTCTGCTGTGGAACGACCCCGGCGAGAAGGGCGTGCTGAGCGGCAAGGTCTTCGAGTACATCGGAGCTGCGCGCCCGATCATCATGACCGGGCTCGAGGACAGCGCCGCCGGCGACCTGATACGCGACAACGGGCTCGGCGTCGTCAGCAATGACCCCGCGGCGATCGCGGACGCTCTATACGCGATGGCCGAGGAGAAGTCGCGCACCGGACGCGTACAGGCCCCATCGCTCGCCGAGGGCACGCAGTTCACGCGTGACGCCCAGAGCCGGGTGTTCCTGGACGCTCTGGAAGCGATCGTCTGAGCCCGAGATCCGGAAGGAGCTCGTGCGGAGTCATCCCTCCGGACCCCTCGGGCCTCAGATCGTGATCGAGCTGCCCGTGCGCGCGGACTCCAGCGCGGCCCCGACGACTGCGAGCGTGCGCAAGCCCTGGGCCATCGTCACCACGTCGCTGTCGGCTCCCAGGACCGCGTCGCGGAACGCCTCGTGCTCGACGCGCAGGGGTTCCCGCTTCGCGAAGGCGTAGCGGGTGACGTCGCCCTCGGACACGCCACGGAACGTCGACACGGACTCCCACTCCAGCGGAATGGTGCCATTCGCGTAGAACGTGAGATCGCCGGTCGAGGTGTCGGCGACGAACGCGCCCTTCTCGCCTGTGACCACGGTCAACCGCTCCTTCATGGGCGAGAGCCAATTGACGATGTTATTCACGATGACACCCGACATGGTGCGCCCGGTGATCGTGATCATGTCCTCATGCTCTCTGCCGCTCTTGAACGCCGTCTGCGCGAACACGCGTTCGTAGTCGGACTGCACGACCCAGGCCGTGAGGTCGACGTCGTGCGAGGCGAGGTCCTTCGCCACTCCGACGTCGGCGATGCGGGACGGGAACGGCCCCTGCCGGCGCGTCGCCACCTGGTAGACCGCACCGAGCTCACCGGCCTCGATCCGACGGCGCAGCTCCTGCAGCGCGGGGTTGAAGCGCTCGATGTGACCGACCGCGCCGACCAGGCCCGCGCTCTCGAACGCGTCCACCATGCGCTGTCCGGCCTCGATGCTGTGCGCGATGGGCTTCTCCACCAGCGTGTGCACTCCGGCGGCGGCCAGTTTGAGCGCCGCGTCCTCGTGGAAACGCGTCGGCACGGCGACGACGGCGAGGTCGATGCCCGCATCGATGAGGGCTTCGATGTCGGGCAGGATGCTGAGGTCGCCGGCGACACCGTGCGGGTCTCCTCCGGGGTCGGCGATAGCGACCAGGTCGACGCCGTCCACCTCACGCAGGACGCGCGCGTGATGGCGTCCCATCATCCCAACGCCGAGCAGACCCGCCCGCAACACCATCAGGCGCCCGCTCCCGCGAGGGTGTTCACTGCGGTGACGATGCGATCGAGGTCGTCCTGCGACAGCGACGGGTGCACCGGCAGCGACACCACCTCGCGGGCGGCGCGCTCGGTCTCGGGCAGGTCCAGATCCGGTGCGTAGGGTGCGAGCGACGGCAGGCGGTGATTCGGTATCGGATAGTAGACGCCCGAGCCCACATTGTGCTCCGCCTTGAGAGCCGCGACGAAGCCGTCACGGTCCTCGGGGACGCGGATCGTGTACTGGTGGTAGACGTGCACGGCGCCCTCGGCGACCGGAGGCGTCATGACGCCTCGCAGCTCGGCATCCAGGAACGCGGCGTTCGCCTGGCGCTGAGCCGTCCACGCGTCGACCTTCGTCAGCTGCACACGCCCGATGGCGGCGTGGATGTCGGTCATACGGGCGTTGAAGCCGACGATCTCGTTCTCGTACTGACGCTCCATGCCCTGGTTGCGGAGCAGTTTCAGCATCCGGGCGATCCCGGCGTTCTCCGCCGTGACCATGCCACCTTCACCACTGGTCATGTTCTTCGTCGGGTAGAGGCTGAACATGGCGAACTGTCCGAACGTGCCGACAGGGCGGCCGTCCAGCGAAGCGCCGTGCGCCTGCGCGGCGTCTTCATACAGCGCGACACCGCGGTCAGCGGCCAGCGCCTCGAGCTCGCGCATGCGGGCCGGGTGCCCGTAAAGATGCACGGGCAGGATGCCCTTGGTGTTCGGGGTGATGGCGGCGGCGACGGCGGCCGGATCGAGGGAGAAGGTCTCCGGCTCGATGTCGACGAAGACCGGCGTGCCGCCGGTGAGTGCGACGGAGTTGCCGGTCGCGGCAAATGTGAACGACGGAACGATGACCTCATCGCCCGCACCGACGCCCGCAGCCAGCAGCCCGAGGTGCAGGCCGGCGGTGCCGCTGTTGACGGCGACGGACGGACGCCCCTGCACGAAGTGATCGGCGAACTCCGCCTCGAAGGCAGCGACCTCCGGCCCCTGGGCGACCATGCCGCTGCGGAGCACCCGGTCGACGGCCTCGCGCTCCTCGTCGCCGATGATCGGCTTCGCCGGGGGGATGAACTCGCTCACACTGCCTCCTTGGTCAGGGTTCCATCGTTCTCCGCATAGCGTTCGCCGCTCTGCGGGCAAATCCATACACCGGCCTCGGCGCCGGCGGTCAACGGTACGCCGGACTCGCCGACCCAGCCGATCCGCTTGGCGGGCACACCCGCCACGAGTGCATACGCCGGGACGTCCTTGACGACCACCGCTCCCGCGGCGACCGTCGCCCACGCGCCGATGGTGACCGGGGCGACGCACGTCGCCCGGGCACCGATCGCCGCGCCCGTCTCGATCGTGACGCCGACGGGCTCCCAGTCGTGCGCGCTCTTGATCGAGCCGTCCGGGTTGATGGCCCGCGGATACGTGTCATTGGTGAGGACCACGGCCGGCCCGATGAAGACACCGTCGCCGAGCCGCGCCGGCTCGTAGACGAGCGCGTAGTTCTGCACCTTGCAGTTGTCGCCCATGACGACGCCGGTGCCGACGTAGGCCCCCCGCCCGATGATGCAGTTCTCGCCGAGCTGCGCCTGCTCCCGCACCTGTGCGAGATGCCAGATCGAGGAGCCGTCGCCGATGGAGGCATCCGAGGAGACATCAGCGGATTCGACGATCCGCACGCGGGATGATTCGGTCACAGCGCTCCTTGCATGATGCCAGGACGTGGCGGCACCACAGGCGATTCTACCGGCGTCGGCCGCGCAGACCGTCAAGCACGCTCCGCACGACATCGGCGGCCTTCCCACCGACCGTGCTCCAGGACACCGTGTCGACGGCCCATTGCGCTCGACGCGGACGCTCGCGCTCCGTCGTCCCGTCCTGTGCCTGGGCGACGAGTCGTCGCATCGCCTGCGCGACCTCGGAGACCGTGAAGTCGCTGGCCTCACCGAGACCCGCGGCCCGAACGACCTCGGCGCCCGTCTGCGCCCCCGCGAAGAGCACGGGGGTGCCGACGGCGGCCGCAGCGTACGTCTTCGTCGGTCGTGCGAAATCGTAGCCGATCCCGGGCACGATGCTCACGAGCGCACCCACCGCTCCCCTGATCCAGGACGCCGAGCCTGCAGGCGGCACGAGCCCACCGAAGTGCACGCGGCCGGGCACCAGCGTGTCCGCCAGCGCCTTCAGTTCCGCCTCCACGGATCCCTGGCCGAAGAACCGGATATCGACGTCGACGTCGTCCAGCTCGGCCAATGCGCGCACGAACACGTCGGGCTGCTGCCACTCCGACATCGTTCCCGTGTACACGAAGTACGGACGCTCGGCGGCGGCGGGTGACACATCGGGGCGGAACACATCCGTGTCGATGCCGTTGCCCACCTCGACGACGCGCTCGGGCAGCGCACCGACCGCGACCAGACGTTCGGCGACCTCCGCCGACACGGCGATCGACCGCGCGGAACGCCGGAGCACGAAGCGCTCGACCGCTGTCATCAGTCGCACCACCAGTCCTGGCGCCTCCGTCGAGGCCACGGCATCCGACCACACGTCCCCCGGGTAGTACACAACCGGTCGCCTGGTGAGCATGCCGGCGACGGCAGCCACCAACCCCGTGGTAGGTGGCGCCTCCGCGACGATAACGTCGGCACGGTTCACGAGCAGACGGAAGAACAGAGGGATATCGAACGACAGGTACTGCACGTACCCGCGGATCGCGCCGGAGCGGTCGCGCAGCACGGGCATCCGTTTGATCCTGGCTGCGGTGTCCTCAGCGCGCGCGACGCTGCCGGCTGGCGGCCGGGTGGTGAGCACGGTCACGTCCGCGCTCGTCGTCATGGCCTGCACGAGCGCCTCCATCCGGAAGCTCGCGGCGGTCACCTCCGGGGTGTACAGCCGGGTCGCGACGATCACTCTGTTTCGTTTCGTCATCTCGTCCAACGGGCTCGGGGTTCACGGTGACCGGAAAGACACCTGACACAATGGAATCATGTCCCCGAGCGTCCCCTCACCTCGAACGCCCGATCGGCGAGCCTGGATCGTCATCCCCCTGTACAACGAAGCCAGCGTCATCGGCAGCGTGATCACCCAGTTGCGTCAGGAGTTCGCCCACGTCATCTGCGTCGACGACGGCTCCAGCGACGCTTCCGCACGGATCGCCACGGAGGCGGGAGCGATGCTCGTCCAGCACCCCGTCAACCTGGGTCAGGGTGCCGCACTGCAGACCGGCATCACCTACGCGCTCAGCCACTCGGAGTGCGAGTACATCGTCACCTTCGACGCCGATGGCCAGCACCGTATCGAAGATGCCCTCGGGATGCTCGAGCTAGCGCGTGCGGAGGACCTCGCGATCGTCTTCGGCTCGCGCTTCCTCGACGACCGGACCAACCCCGGCTGGATCAAGAAGGTCATGTTGAAGACCGCAGTGTGGGTGACGAACCTCACCACCAGTCTGAAGCTCACCGACGCGCACAACGGCCTCCGGGTGATCCGCCGCGACGCCGCCGAGCAGATCGATCTGAAGCAAGACCGCATGGCGCACGCCACAGAGATCGTGCTCGAGCTCGGCCGCACCGGCCTGCCCTGGCGGGAGTATCCGGTCGAGCTGCTCTACACCGACTACTCGAAAGCCAAAGGACAGAGTGTGCTGAACTCGGTCAACATCCTCGTCGATCTGGTGGTGAGGTGACCCATGTGGATCCAGTTCCTTCTCATCGCGGCGATCGTCGTGCTCGCCGCCTTCATGATGCGGCGCACCGGCGCCGACAGCCATCTGGCCATCCGCCGCATCCTGATGGGCCTGTTCGTTGTCGTCGCGGTGCTCTCGGTACTCTTCCCCCAGTGGCTCTCGTGGCTCGCTCAGCTCGTCGGCGTCGGACGCGGCACCGATCTCGTGCTGTACGGACTCATCGTGATGTTCCTCGCATTCGTATACACGCAGTATCGGCGAAACGCCCAACAGCAGCGTCAGCTAACACGACTCTCGCGCAAGATCGCTCTGCTGGAGGCCGAGGAACACGAGTCACGAGAGCACCCGGTCGAGGGCGATCGCCCCTGAGGTCTACGGGCAGCCGGTGACCTGATAGAGCGCAGCACTGTCGCCGACGCTGGCGACCTCGGTCAGGATCGGGGACCCGGCGAGGTCGTGCAGACCGTTGTACGTGACGTAGTGGTTCTCATAGAGCTGCCTGTCCCCGAAGTCGAGCACGTGCGTGACCCCCAGGCGGTCGATCGATGAACAGACCTCGGTCGAGGCGGTGTTCAACGATCGAGCCAGCAGCAACGCGTCGGCGTCGTATCGCCCGGTGACGTGCGGGAACACGACGTCGTGGCCTGTGTATGCATAGAGCAGTGCCGCGCCGGTGAGCGGATCACCGAGCACGAGAGCGTCCGGTCCGAGCAGAGAGGATGCTTCGGCGAAGAGCTCGGCCTCGTCCGCGGAGAGCCCCTGCGAATGAGCGTCGAAGCGGAAACTCACATTGCGCATGTACCGCAGATCGTTGACCAGCGCGCTCAGGTGTGTGGCGGCGAGCAGCACACCCAGGACGACCACCGCAACAGCGCGCACGCTGCGCCTCTGCTTCCACTGTGTCCGGATCCAGTTCCAGACCACGGCTGCCCCGAGTGCTGCCAGCGGCACGCCCAGCACTCCGAGAAGCGCTGCCACGCGAGTCGTGTCGTCGTACCAGATTCCCACCAACGCGCTTCGGAGCCCGAGAATCGAGAGCGAGGTCGACACGAGGAACAGGATGATCGCGACCCCATAACTCCCCAGGATCCACCATCGACGGCTCTTCGCGACGGTCCAGATCCCGACGAATGCCAGCGGTCCCACGAGCAGACCGGTCGCCCGACCGACGGGGCTGAGGAAGGCAACCTCGCCGAGGGCCGCGCCGAGGGTCGAGCCCGGGAGCCATTCGTGAGTCGTCACGTTGGCGAGTCTCCACACGGCAACCAGTGCCACCGTTGCGACAGCGACCGCGAAGGCGACGAGCACCCTCGTACGGGTGCTCCCCGCCTTCGCCACCCTCCAAGCGCCCCATACGGCGAACGGCACCAGCAGAGCGATCGCCCCGAGCAGCGCGGAAGGGTGGCCGAGGGCGGTCGCGCCCATCGCGGCGATGGCGGTCAGGACGAGACCGGTGCGCTGGCCCCACGTCAGGCCGGGACGGCAGGCCAGGACGACGAACGCGAGCAACAGAGGGATCTGAAGCGTCCCGATCAGGTTGGGATACAGCACCCCCCAGTTCAGGAAACCGAGGGGGAAGACGCTGAAGCCGAATGCGACCAGCGGTGCCCACGCCGCCGCGGCGCGATAGCGCGCGAAGAGAACGTTCGTCAGCGTGGCGAGGGCGACCGGCCACACGACGGCGATCGCGGCGATCGTCATGACGTTCGTCGCGGGGACGATGCCAGAGCTGAAGGGTACGACCAGAGAGACCAGCGCATGCCACAGGGTCGGGTAGAACGTGCTCGCGACGCCCGGCATCACCATGGTCATGTGGAACGGCGATGCATCGCCGTTCTCCATGACGAACTCGACGGCGTTGAGATGGAACAGGCCGTCGAAGAGCTGACTCGGATGTCCCGCACCCGACATGCCCACGATCAAGATCAGTATCCAGCCGAGCGCGCCGACGCCGACCCCCAGCCATACACTCCGGCCGGCACCCCCACCCAACGGCTGGACGGCCGATCGCCGGACGAACCAGAGCGCAGCGGCCACCACCATGATTGCTGCCGCCGCGATGAGCACGGGCAAAAGCGACCAGCGCAGACCGAGGACGGGTGCCAACAGCGTGGCCGCACCGACGCTCGCCAACGACAGGACGATCGCGCCTCCGAGAGCCGTCACGCCTCGGAGACGAAGCAGCAACGCGGAGGGAAGACCGGGGAGGGTCAGCAGCGCGCATGCGACGAGAAAGGCCGGGATCTGCCCGAGCCAGTCGGCGCTCACGCGTCCACCAGCGCGATGGCGCCCTCGAGCTCGCCGTCGTAGACGACCCTGCCCTTGCTGATGACCACGCCCCGCGTGCACAGCTGGCGGACCATCTCCATGTCGTGACTCACCACGACGAGGGTCTTGCCTGCAGCCACAAGCTCTTCGAACTTCTGTCGGCACTTCTCCCGGAACGGCACATCGCCGACCGAGAGGATCTCATCCATCAGGAGCACGTCCAATTCCACGTGGATCGCCACGGCGAACGCCAGGCGGAGGAACATCCCTGACGAATAATGCTTGACCTCCTGATCGATGAACTCCTCGATCTCGCTGAACGCCACGATCTCGTCGTAGCGCTCCTCTATCTGGTGCTTCTTCATCCCGAGGATCGCAGCGTTCAAGAACACGTTCTCTCGGCCGGAGAGCTCGGGATGGAAGCCCGCCCCGACCTCGATGAGCCCCGCCACGCGCCCTCGGGTGAGCACCTCACCGGCGTCCGGGTCCATGACGCCGGAAATCATCTTGAGCAGTGTCGACTTCCCCGAGCCGTTCATCCCGAGGATGGCGACCGACTCACCTTCCTGGATAACGAGGTCGACACCCTGGAGAGCCTCGAACGTCGACGTCAGCTTCCGGCGCCGGATCCAGGACACCACGGTGTCCTTCAGCGAGAACGCATGGTTCAACGTGAACGTCTTGCGAACACCCTCGACGATGATGCTCGGACGGAGCGCGGTATCACTCATAGGTCCTGTGCGAACTTTCCTTCCAGGCGTCGGAACACGAGCTGCCCGAGCAGCAGCGCGCCGACGGCGATGAGCGCGGTCCACAGCGTATTCATGCCGAGGTCGGGCGGGATCGGGGTCAGCGCCTCACCGGCGTACCCGGCGGACTGGACGAGGTCTTGACTCGCGGGGCGCCAGAACGCGTAGTGGAAGAGTTCCACGCCCTGGGTGATCGGATTGAGCATGTAGGCCTCGACGAGCCAGGACGGCCAGCCCAGCTTGTCGACCACCGCTTCGTACACCATGGTCCAGGCATAGAGCACTGGCGACGCCCACGTCGCCAGCAGGAGAAGCAGTTCGACGATGTTCTCCGCGTCACGGAACCTCACGTTCACTGCTCCGAAGAAGAGACCGGTGCCGAGCGCGAAGACCATCACGATGAGCATTCCGGCGATCGCCGCGAGCACGCCGAGCACCGTCATGTGCGCGAATCCGCCCATGAGCGCGCATACCAGCAGGAGGAGCCCGACCTGAGGGAGAAAGTGCACGAAAGACACCAGCACCGCCGAGACCGCGAAGAGCTGCCTCGGCAGGAACACCTTCCGCACCAGCGCCGCATTCCCGACGATCGACCCCGTCGCGTTCTTGAACCCCTCGGAGAAGAGGTTGATGACGACGATGCCGGAGAAGAGGTACACGGCGTAGTTCGGGACACGGTCCAGGTTCATGAATATCCCGAGGACGACCCAGAAGACCAGGAACTGCGCCGCTGGGCGGACATACGACCACACCCAGCCCAGCACGGAGTTGCGGTACCGGGTCGTCACGCCGGTACGGACGAGGAGGCTCAGCAGATACCGCCAGCGCACCACATCGATCAGCCCGTGGCTCGTGCCGGGGGTGTCGAACTCGGTGCGTGGGATGGCAGCGAAGAGATCTCGGGTTTCAGTCACAGTCCACTCATTCGACGCACGGCGGCCTGTGCCGCGACTCCATCATTCTAGATCAGGCGGGTTCGGAGCTTCCTGCACGCGGACTGTCCTCCGAGTCGAGCCTTGCGGCCAGCCAGTCTCGGAAGTTCTGGACTGCGTGCGTTGCCCAGATGCTGTCGTCGACCTTCGCCGCCATCCGATGCCCCGCAATGCTGCGGATGCGATCTGCGATCTGTCGCGCGTCCTGCACCCGATCCCCGAACGCATCGCCGATTACTGCGGCCGCGAACGCACTGTCCCGCGGGATCACCTCGCACCCGAAGGCCCGGGCCTCGAACAGCACCGTGCTCGCCTCACCGACCACCACCGTCGTCTGCTTCAACGATTCGTAGACGTCCGGTTGCTCGTCAACCGTCACTCCCGGGTGCGCAGAGAGCCGCGGGTACCTCCCCCCGGTCTCGTAGCGCTCGCCCGGGTGCGGACGGAAGACGACCGACCAGCTGTCATCGAGCAGCCCCCGCAGCTCGATGACGAGCGCATCGGTCCGCTCAGGGTCAGTGCGAGAGGAGACCACGAGGACCTGCGGGCGTCGGGACGCCGGCGCGGATGCGGCCTGCCGCTCGAGATGCGGCTTTCCGATCGCCGTCACCCGCCCGGGATGACGGATCGAGTCGGACCAGAAATCGCCGAACGTCAGCACCTCGTCCGGCAGCGCTCGGCGGAGCGCAGGCTCCCGGAACAACCGCCCGTAGTTGTATGCGGCGTGGGACGGGCCGATCCAGCCGTGTTGCGGCTCGGCGACGTACGCGCCCGCGTCTTTGAACAATCCCACCGATTCGCCGTGATACGTGTACGAGCCGTTGTCGAAGAGGACGACGCGCGGACGGACCCTGTCGATCAGGCGGCGAAGTTCGTCGAGCTGCGGTCGGCGATAGTTCTCATCCCGGACCGCGCGTTGCGCGATCTTCGCGAACGCACCGGGCTCTTGCCCCAGCCGTCGGGCGAAATCGGCGAGCAGCGACTCTATCGACCGCCCTACCGCATCGGACGGATGCGCGCCGCGCACCCGCATGGTCACCCGCGCGTTCGCGGCATCCATGGTCAGCGTCGGACGGAACGACGGCCGTCCCAGAGGGGACGGCAGAGGTTGCTGCTGCACCACCACCGCATCCCCGGCCGCCCCGGCGAAATCGTCGACGAGCCAGTTCAGCGCTGTGCCGTCCGAGGCGGCCAGCGTGCCGCCTCCGACGTAGAAGCAGACATCGTGGCGTCGAGCGCGCCGCGGCGCATCCCAGCGGTCCGGAAGCTGGGCCCTCGCGATGCGCCGGGCCTGCTTCCATCGGTTCCACGTACCGGGTGTCACATCGACACTGCCGGTCTGCTGTGCGGAGAGCGCCCAGGCCACCCGCATGCGGACCTGGGCCCAGAAGGGCACCGATGCTCCGGGCAGCGTCTCCCGCACTACGTCGGGGGCATCGTCCTCGAGGTCGAGCAACCGGCGTACCGCATCGGACGTCCGCGCGTCGAGGCTGCGCGAATCGGCGGTCACAGATCCTCCCGTTGCTCCATCAGCCACTCGACGATGCGGAAGTCGAACTCGCTGTCCACGTCGACGGAACGTTCAGCGGGCATCTCGTACAGGATGGTCGACGGCAGGAAGACGACCTGGTCCTCCACCAGCGCCTCCCGCTTCCACACGTAGATGGAGCCGTTCATGTCGAAGCACCGCGGCGCGTCCTGCCGCCGGAGCACCGCGTCGTCGGGCTGCTTGCTCACGGCGACGGTGCCGTCCGGCTGCTCCTCGACGAGGTTGAAGTACGGATTGCGCCGCGCTTCCGCACCCGTGATCAGTGACGCGGCCTCCGATTCCTCGAACATCCGCACGGCCGCGCGGATGTCGTCCAAGGTGCGGAGCGGACTGGTCGCGTCGAGGTCCACGCACACGTCGTAGGTCCTACCGGTGCGCTGCTCCGTGGTGCGCACGGCGTGGGCGATGGCGGGGACCTTGCCCGCCGTGTCGGTAGCCATCTCCGGGGGTCGGCGCACGACGCCCGTCGCGCCGTACTGCGGGGCGAGAGCAAGGATCTCCTCCGAGTCGCTGGAGACGACGACCTCGTCGAAGAGTCCTGTCGCCGCAGCTTGCGCCACCGAATGAGCGAACATCGGCCGCCCCGCGACCATGCGGAGGTTCTTCCCCGGGACTCCCTTCGAACCGGCGCGCACGGTGATCGTGCAGATCCTCATCTGGTTCTCCGTTCCCACGCCACCCTGGCGCGTTCGAGATCTTCCGGTCTGCCCACATCGATCCACTCTTCGCGGATCTCATAGGCGGCGACCGAACGATCGACCTCCATGAGGCGCGACAACAGCGTCGGCATGTCGCAGTACTCGTCCTGTTCGAGCAGTTGCAGGGCGTCCGGATCGAGAACATAGATCCCGGCGCTGACGAGCTCGCTGTGATACGGCTTCTCGGCGAGCCCGGTGACACGGTGGCCGTCACGACGGATGACGCCGTACGGGATCTCGAAGCCGTACTCGCGCGCTCCGATCGTGGCGGTCGCCCGCGCATCGCGATGGAAGCCGAGCATGCGCCGGAGATCGACGTCGGTGAGCAGGTCCGAGTTCATCACCACGAAGGGCGAGGTGATCTCGCCGCGCAGCTGGGCGATCGCGCCGGCTGTGCCGAGCGGCATCGGCTCGTGCAGGTACGTGACGTCCAACCCGTGCGCGCTGCCGTCGCCGAGATGCTCCTCGATGAGATGCCCGAGGTGGTTGACGGACACGTGCACGCGGCGGAACCCCTGACTGCGGAGCCTGCCGAGGATGATGTCGATCATCGGACTGTCGCCCAGGGGGACGAGAGGCTTCGGGATGTCCTTCGTGATCGGGTAGAGCCGCTGCCCCCGGCCGCCGGCCATGAGTACCACGGACGTCGGAAGCGGCGTGGCGATGCGCTCGCCCTCGCCGACGACGTCGACGATGCGCCCGTCGTCGACCACCGCGACGACGCGGATGCCGCGTCTCGCCTTCAGCTCGTCGACGGCGTCCTGAGTCGCCGTCGGAGGCACCGTGGCCGGGCTCGCGTTCATCACCCGGTCGACACGGTCCTCGAGCGATGCTCCGGCGAGGAGGCCACGACGGATGTCGCCGTCGCTCACCGCTCCGACCAGTCGCCCTCCGTCATCTTCGACGAAGACGACCTGGCGTCGGCTCCGGTCGAGTTGGGAGAGCGCGTCGCGGATGCTCGTCTCCGGGTGCACGGACAGGTCGGCGTTCGAGCTCATGCCGGTTCCCTTCTCTCGGATTCGATGACCCTGGCCGGCACGCCCGCGACCACAGCCCCCGCCGGGACGTCCCTGATCACGACGGCGCCGGCACCGATGACGCTCCCGGGTCCCAGCGTGAGTCCCTGGCTGACACGGGCACCGAGACCGACGTGGGCACCCTCGCCGATCCGGACACCGCCGGCGATCACCGCACCGGGAGAGACGTGCGCGTGGGCGTCCACCAGGACGTCGTGCTCGATGATCGCCCCGGAATTGATCAGCACGTTCTCCCCGATGACGGCCCCGCTGTTCACGAGCGCCGCGGCGAGCACCTGAACCCCCGCCGCCAGGCGGGCCCCCGGGTCGACGAAACCTCGAGGATGGACGATCTGCGCCGCCCGCAAACCGTATGCGACGGCCCGCTCATACAGAGCGCGCCGGGCCCGCGTCGACGCTGTCGAGCCCAGCCCGTTGACGAAGAGCACGTCATCCGCGCGGAGCGACGAGAGCAGGTCGTCGTCGCCGAGGTACGGACAGTCCTCGCCCAGATCTCCGGCCTCCGGCGCGAGATACCCGCGCACTCCGAGCCCCAGAGCGCGTGCGGCCGCCAGCACGGACTTCGCGTGTCCCCCGCCGCCCAGCAGGACCAGCTCACTCATCGATGAGCTCACCGCGTCGATATGCCCGGGACGCCAAGCCGCCGACGACTTCCCAGAAGTCGAAGGAGGTGCGACCCGTCGCGGGGCGGAAGCACGCGAGGTCCTGCTCCCTGATCACGGCGCCGGAGGGGATGTCCCGCGCGGCCACCAGACTGCGCCGCACGACCGCGCGGTTCCCCTCCTCGACGCTCTGCGCCCGCTTCTCCGGCGATCCGAGCATCGCCGGCACGCGGCGGACCGCCGCGACGTAGTCGCGCAGGCCGTCGGGATCCAGCGAGGCCGCGTGATCAGGTCCCTCCGCGGCGACGTCGAATGTGAAGTGCTTCTCGAGGACGGTCGCGCCGAGCCCGACGGCGAGCACGGAGGCCAGCGAGCCGAGCGAATGATCGGAGTAGCCGACCCTGTGCCCGAACGTGCTCGCGATCGTCGGCATCGCTCTCAGGTTCAGGTGCTCGTCCGCTGCCGGGTACTCAGTCGTGCAGTGCAGGATCGTCACGTGCTCGTCGAACCGGATGCGCTCGTTCCGTGCCTCCCACGCCCTGGCGAGCGCGCTCTCGGTGAGGCGCTCCGAGGGCTCAAGCACACCGTGACGCTGCCCCAGTCCCGCGGCGAGGAAGCGCAGCGCCCTGGCGATCTCCTCCAGATCGGCCATCCCCGTGGACAGGATCACCGGCAGCCCGCTTCGGCCCGCTTTGACCAGGAGCGGGGCGAAGGTGAGATCACCCGACGCGATCTTCACGAGAGGGATGCCGAGCTCGTCGATGAGGAAGTCGAGACCGTCGAGATCGAAGGCCGTGGACAGGAACCGGATTCCGCGCTCGTCACAGTGCGTCCGCAGGGCTCGGAACTCCTCACGGCTCAGCTCCAGCCCGCGGAGGAGGTCATGCTGGCTGCGCGCGTCTTGGTCGGACACCCGCTGATAGTCCGCGAGCTCTGCCGTCTCGAGCGCGAGCGCATCGGCGGAGAAGGTCTGGAACTTCACCGCGTCCGCCCCCGCGTCGGCGGCGAGGTCCACGAGCTCCTTGGCGACGTCGAGCGAACCGTTGTGGTTCACCCCCGCCTCTGCGATCACGAACACATCAGCGGCCATGGTCATCTCCCTGTTCGAGATCGTGGAAGGACTTCTTCGGCGGGCGGGGGATCTCCGCGTCTCGCAACGTCGCCGCCGTGCGGGCGGCGAAGCCCGGCCGACCGAACGGACTCTCCGGATCGGCGAGAGGCGGGGCGGCGAGCTGCCGGCGGATGGCGGCGGCGATCGCCGCGGCGGTGGGCTCTGGCACCTCCACGCTCGCGGCGATCGGTCGGCCCTTCTGGCGATCGCCGATCAGCACAGAGGGGGTCCCGAGGACCGGCGCCTCCAAGACGGTGCTGGACGAGTTCCCCGCGACGACGGCAGCCGCCCTCATGGCGCTGAGATAGCCGCGCTGTCCGAACGATTCGACATAGTCGACGCGCTCGGGGTGTTCGGACACGAAGCGCGCGATCCGTTCCCGGACCGCATCCGTGCCGATGTCCGAGTTTGACCCCGTGATGACGATGTGGAGCTCGTCCACCGCGAGCAATCCGTCGAGGAGCTCCTCGACGAGGTGCTCGGCCGGTGCCACGTCCATGATCGCCGGATGGAAGGTGACGAGCGCCGTCGGCTCGGGCAGCCGGATGCCGAACCGTTCCTCGACGTCACGGCGCGGCATCGGCTCGAAGGTCTCCAGGATGTCGACGATCGGCGCGCCGAAGAAGAAGACCCGTCGCGGGTCCTCCCCCAGCTGGATGACCCGCGTGCGGTGCTCAGGTGTCGAGGTGAAGTGCAGGTACGACATCTTGGTGATCGAGTGGCGGAGTGCGTCGTCCATCGCCCCCTCGGTGAGCTCCCCGCCATGGATGTGCGCGACCGGAACCGAGAGGATCGTCGCGGCCGTCGCGACGGCGTAGGCCTCCAGACGATCCCCCAGCACCACGACCACGTCGGGGCCGATATCCGCCAGCGCCCGCGCATACTCGGGCAGGGCGCGGCCGACGTCCGCGGCGGCGGCGAGAGCGCTATCGTCGCCCGACCAGATCGGAACCGCCGCGGCGACGGTGAACCCGTCCCGCTCGATCTCG
Source organism: Microbacterium sp. C-MGS6 (assembly GCF_058140415.1). Classification (NCBI taxonomy): domain Bacteria; kingdom Bacillati; phylum Actinomycetota; class Actinomycetes; order Micrococcales; family Microbacteriaceae; genus Microbacterium; species Microbacterium sp. C-MGS6. The sequence continues at coordinate 1,295,761 of NZ_CM176934.1, read as the reverse complement.
GACACCGTCCTCCCGAAGGAATCCGTGAGATGAGTGCCCGTGACGATGATCCGCAGGTCGAGCTGCGGGTCGTCATCGATCGCCCGGAGCAATCCGCGCAGCAGCCCGTAGTCCGCACGGGTGCCGGTGACGACGGCGATCGTCCTCATGCCGCTGCCAGCGCCGGCGAACTCGGAATGCACACGACGGACGCGTGCAGGGCTTCAGCCACGGGCACCCGGGCGTGGGGCAGCTGACGATAGGGCGCCTGGGCGTGCAGCAGATTCCAGAACGGCCGGCACTGCAGGCCGGCGTCGTTGGTCGCCTCGAGGAACTCATCGCGGCGCGCGATGTCGCCGTCCACGCGAACCGCGCACAGCCAGTAGTTGCTCACGGTCCCCTCCGGCTCGTCGAGGAACTCGATGCCATCGACGTCGGCGAAGGCGGAGCGGTAGCGAGCCGCCAGCCGGCGTTTGTCGGCGAGGAAGCGAGGCAGGCGTTCGAGCTGCGCGACGCCGAGGGCGGCGTTGAGGTTGGGCATCCGGTAGTTGTACGCGACCTCGTCGTGCTCGAACTCCCAGCGGTGCGGCAGCTTCGCCGTCGTGGTGAGGTGGCGCGCCCTGTGGGCGAGCTCGTCGTCGTCGGTGAGGATCATCCCGCCGCCACCGGTCGTGAGGATCTTGTTCCCGTTGAAACTGAGAATGCCCATCCGGCCGAACCTGCCTGTGTGGACGCCGTCGACCCGGCTGCCGAGCGACTCGGCGGCATCCTCGACCACGGGAACGCCGTACTCGGTCGCGAGCGCGACGAGCTCGACGATGCGCATCGGGTGGCCGAGCGTGTGCATCGGCACGATGGCGGCGATGCGTCGTCCGGTGACGGCGTTCACCAGGCCCTCGGACGTGGATCGCGCGGAGCGGAGCACGTCCGAGACGGCATCGACAGACAACCCAGCGGACATCTCATCGCTGTCGACGAAGTACGGCTGGGCGCCCGCATGCGAGACCGCGTTCGCGGTGGCCACGAAGGACAGGGTCGGGACGATCACGTCGTCGCCCGCGCCGACTCCGACCAGTTCGAGCGCGACCTGCAAGGCCGACGTTCCGTTGGACACCGCGATCGCGTGACGGGCACCGGTGAACTCGGCGATGCCCCGCTCGAACTCGGTCACGAAAGCGCCGACACTCGAGACGAAGGTCGAGTCGAGGCATTCCTGCACCCGTACCTTCTCGACCTCGGTGATGTCGGGGACGTGCAGGCCGACGAAAGGCTCATCGCCCACCACGCGGCGGATCGTGCGGACGAAATCTGCGGGGGTGATCATACGACGTACGCGTCGGTGCGGTAGCGCGCCAGGTTGCCCGGGTCGGTGAACCACTCGGCGGTGGCGCGCAGGCCCTCGCGGAAGCCGTCCACACCGTCGTACCGGGGCGCCCACCCCAGGATCTCGCGCGCCTTCGCGTTGTCGGAGAAAAGCCGCTCCACCTCCGAGTTCGCCGGGCGCAGCCGCGCGGGATCCTCGGTGGCCACAGCATCGACGCCCATCACCTCGGCGATGAGATCGAACGTCTGCCCGATGGATACCTCGAAGCCGACACCGAGGTTGATCACCTCTCCGACGCCGGCGGTGCTGGTCAGCGCCGTCGTGAATCCGGCGACCGTGTCCGGGACATAGGTGAAGTCGCGGGTCGGAGTGAGTGCCCCGAGCTGGACCTCCCGCTTGCCGGCGGCGAGCTGGCTGATGATCGTGGGGATCACGGCGCGGGCGGACTGCCGCGGCCCGAAGGTGTTGAACGGGCGGATCGTCACCGCGGGGAGCCCGAACGACGAGTGGTACGCGTTCACCATCTGGTCCGCCGCGATTTTGGATGCGGAGTACGGCGACTGCCCCTGCAGCGGGTGCCCCTCATCCATCGGCACGTACCGGGCGGTGCCGTAGACCTCGCTGGTCGACGTGTGGATGAAGCGGCTCACGTCGGCGGCACGCGCTGCATTGAGCAGGTTGAGCGTGCCCTGGATGTTCGTCTGCACATACAGGTCAGGAGCCGCGTACGAGTAGGGGATGGCGATGAGCGCGGCGAGGTGCAGGACCGCATCACGGTCACTCACCGCCGACATCATCAGCGCAGGATCACGGACGTCACCAGGCAGGAACTCGATCTCTTGGGCGACCTCGTCCGCGATGCCATCGAGCCAACCGCGCGAGTCGAACGAGTTGTACAGCACCAGGGCTCGGACGTCGTGACCATCTCTGACGAGCTGCTCCGCGAGGTGCGATCCGATGAATCCGTCAGCTCCTGTGAGCAGTACCTTCATGCGTTCGAGTCTATCCGATCCCCGCGAACTGCCCGAGGCGACGGCCGCGCCTCAGCGATAGGCGACCGTCGCCGCCTTGCCTTTCACATAGCTGATCGAGCCGCCCTGGAACGCCTGCACACACGACGTCGCCGAGCACGTCTCCACACCCGCCGGCCACCCGAGCTTTCCACGCAACCATCCCGCCTTGCTGTACGCGGTCATGATCGTATTCGACGACGCGAACGTCCCCGCCACCGACGAATGAACCCACCCACCGGAGAACTTCTGCGCCATACCGCCACCGTTCGGGTCCGCCACGAGCGAAGGTACGGGATCGACAGCTCCGCCGAGCGCGACCGGACTGCTGGCCGGATCAGCGCGAACCTTCGCGATGGCCGCGGCCGAGACACCCACCGCACTCGTCGGCTCAGCGGTGCCCGTGAACGAGAGGACACCCCCGGCGAACGCCTGGGTACACGAAGCGCCCGTGCACACCTCAGCGCTCACCGGCCATCCGAGCGAACCCCTCACCCAACCGGCCTTGCTGTACCCCGACATCATCCGCGTCGAGGTCGCGAACGCACCCTTTGCAGAAGAGTGGATCCACCCACCCCGGAAGCTCTGCGCGACCCCGTCGCCGTTCGGATCCGTCACCTTGGACTCCGCACTCGTGGGCCATCCCAGCTTCCCCCGCAGCCACCCCGACGCGCTGTACTCCTTCATCGACGCGTTCGACGTCACGAACGCCCCGGCCGCCGACGCGTGAATCCACCCGTTCGCGAACTGACGGACGAGACCATTGCCCTGCGGATCCGACACCACCGTCAACTGCCCGACCGGCGCACCCAGCGCCCCCGAGCTGCCGCCCTGCGCCGCGAACACCACATCGATCGCGTCCGCCTCGACGCCCACCAGCGGAACCGCCGCCTTCCCCTTCTGATAACCGATCGAGCCGCCCTGGAACGCCTGCACACACGACGTCGCCGAGCACGTCTCCACACCCGCCGGCCACCCGAGCTTTCCACGCAACCATCCCGCCTTGCTGTACGCGGTCATGATCGTATTCGACGACGCGAACGTCCCCGCCACCGACGAATGAACCCACCCACCGGAGAACTTCTGCGCCATACCGCCACCGTTCGGGTCCGCCACGAGCGAAGGTACGGGATCGACAGCTCCGCCGAGCGCGACCGGACTGCTGGCCGGATCAGCGCGAACCTTCGCGATGGCCGCGGCCGAGACACCCACCGCACTCGTCGGCTCAGCGGTGCCCGTGAACGAGAGGACACCCCCGGCGAACGCCTGGGTACACGAAGCGCCCGTGCACACCTCAGCGCTCACCGGCCATCCGAGCGAACCCCTCACCCAACCGGCCTTGCTGTACCCCGACATCATCCGCGTCGAGGTCGCGAACGCACCCTTTGCAGAAGAGTGGATCCACCCACCCCGGAAGCTCTGCGCGACCCCGTCGCCGTTCGGATCCGTCACCTTGGACTCCGCACTCGTGGGCCATCCCAGCTTCCCCCGCAGCCACCCCGACGCGCTGTACTCCTTCATCGACGCGTTCGACGTCACGAACGCCCCGGCCGCCGACGCGTGAATCCACCCGTTCGCGAACTGACGGACGAGACCATTGCCCTGCGGATCCGACACCACCGTCAACTGCCCGACCGGCGCACCCAGCGCCCCCGAGCTGCCGCCCTGCGCCGCGAACACCACATCGATCGCGTCCGCCTCGACGCCCACCAGCGGAACCGCCGCCTTCCCCTTCTGATAACCGATCGAGCCGCCCTGGAACGCCTGCACACACGACGTCGCCGAGCACGTCTCCACACCCGCCGGCCACCCGAGCTTTCCACGCAGCCATCCCGCCTTGCTGTACGCGGTCATGATCGTGTTCGACGACGCGAACGTCCCCGCCACCGACGAATGAACCCACCCGGCGTCGAACTGCTGCGCGGTCCCGTTGCCGTTCGGGTCCGTGACGGCCGTGGGCGTGGTCTTCGGGTATCCGAGCTTTCCCCCGAGACCGCCCTGAGCCGTGTACTCCTTATACACCTCACCGTAGACCTGTCGCGCGCCGAGCGCCTTCGTCCAGGTGATGATGCCGTTGACGTACGTCACGGTGCACCGCGCGGTCGTTGCCGTACAGGCCGGAGTCGTCTTCGCGGCGCCGAGAACGCCGGTCGCCCCGCCGAGCGAGGTGTGCAGGCGACGGATGTCGCCGAGCGGGTCCACCACCGGCTTCTGGGTCGAGCCGAACCAGTCCGTGAAGTAGTTGTAGAAGTTCCGGTTGCCGTACGCGGAGCACCCGTCACCCTTTCCGTAGCCGGCCCGCAGCGCTGCGGCGTTCGGCTGGTACGGCGTGTAGTAGTACAGCGCGGACGTCGCCTTGTTCGCGACGTAGACCGGCGAGGATCCGCAGGAGCTGTTCGGGTTGTAGAGGATGTTCCAGGTGCGCCCCGGCGCGTACCACTGGAACCACTTGCCCTCCATGTAGATCTGCATCTGGCGCGCGGCGCCGTAGATCTGGTGGAAGAAGCCGATGTAGTTCGGGTCGCACGGCGCGGTGTCCGGGCAGCCCTGCCCGAGCGCGATCCGGTACCGCCAGGCGCTCGGCCAGGTGTGGGTCACGAGCCCCTGCTCCTTCTGGAGCATGACGATGAGCACCTGCGGATTGATATCGCAGGCCTGGGCCACGCGGTAGATGATGCGCGCAGCGGACTCGTTCGCAGCACCGGAGTATCCGCTGCAGTACTGGTCCCCCGGACGGGTGACCGTGTTCATGCGGAAGTCCTTGAGACAGACGATCGGCTCGTTGTTCTCGTCCCGTCCGCCGAGGCAGCGGGAGACCTTGCTGTTGAAGAAGGTCTGGATCTGCGCTTCGGTCATCGTGCTCTTGTTGGTGAACACGGCGTCGCTGATGATGTTGCCCGGCGTGAACCCGACCAGAGTGGTCTTGGCCAGCCCGGTCTGCGCGGGATCGGCGGCGGTACGCGCGACGGTCGGTGCGACGGAGGTCGCGGCGGAGGCGGCGGTGGCGGGGACCACCGTGCCGATCACCAGGGCGGAGGCAGCGAGGAAACAGGTGAGAAGGCGGGTGACCTTCGTGGTGTTTCGAGAGCGTGGGGCACGTCGAGACATGTGACCAGTGTGACGGAAGTTGCGGGATGATGCCACTGTTGCCACAGAAATGCGATCAGCTCTCGGCGTGTCGCGCCGATGCGAAGCTGGCGTTCAGGTGATCAGAGGTCCGCGTGCAGACTCCACACGCGCTCCGCCGAACTCGCCCAGGAGAACGCCCGCGACCGGTCGGCGGCGAGCACGCGCAGGCGCTCCCTCCCTGTCGTCGCCGCGTCCTCCACGGCCTCCGGCAGAGCACTCTCGCTGACCACCGCTCCCCCGTCGGCGAGGACGTCGTGATGACACCCGGACTCCACGGCGACCACGGGGACGCCGAGCGACATCGCCTCCACGGCACGCCACGGCCATCCGGAGACGGCATCGGTCGACACGAAGACGCGCGCCCCGGCGACGACGGCGGCGCGATCCGAGACCTCGAGCGTCCCCCGGATGTGCGCGCGCCGCTCGGGCAGCCCGGCGGCGGCGGCGATCTCGGCGATTCGCGGTTCCGCCCCCTCGGCCGCTCCGATCACCACGGCGTCGAGGTTCGCCGCGACGGCGCCGCGGAAACCGGCGGCCAGCGCGTCCTCCGGCCCGGAGAGGACGAGGTAGTCCGCGGGGACACCGAGGTCGTCCCGACGCGAGGCGACGTCCGCGGGACGCAGGAGGTCCTGAGGTGGCGCGCCGGCGATGACGCGGATGCGGTCACCGAGCTTCGCGAGACCGGACAGGCGCTCCGCCATGGAGTGGGACGGAACGACCACGGCATCTGCGTGTTTCACGGCACGTCGGAGCATGCCTCGTTGCCAGGCGACGGCGCCGCGCGACAGCTGAGACGGCGCCTCCCAGGCCCGCAGGTCCCACAGCGTGACGGTGGTCTGATCGTTGTCGTGCACCCGGTCGTGGCGGACCAGTGGGGCGAGCAGCGTCGGCGCGTGGATGAGGCCGCCGCCGACGCCAGGGGCGATACCGAGTTGCCAGGACGCGGCGAGCTCGCGCCGTCCGACCGCGAGCGTGCGCACTTCTCCGATCCCGCGGAGCGGCACCTCTGCCCCCGAGGGCACGATCGCATCGACCGTGCAGTTCGGCGGCGCCGTCTGGACGAGCCCGGCGGCGAGATCTCGCGATGCCGCCGCCTGATCGGGGTCGACGACGTGCACGAGCTGATCCAGAACAACACGCAGTCGAGCACCCATGCGATCAGGCTAGCCGCGGGATGCCGACGACCCCGGGAGCGCATCACCTGTCCGCACCGCTACTCAGCGTTCCCACAGCATCGGGAGCGCGCCCGGCAGCTTCGCCGTGCTTGAATGCCAGGGTGAGCGATGGTCGCCTTCCCGTCCGCCGCCGATGGGTCGGGTGGACCGTCGGCCTCGTCCTCGTGCTCCTCGTCCTCGCACTGGGCTGGGTCACGGTGCGCGGCATCGGCGCGGTCGACAACCTGCAGCAGATCGCGAAGGCGACCAGTCAGCTCAAGCAGTCCATCGCCGACGGAGATCTCGACGGGGCGGCCCCGATCGCCGACCGCATCTCCCGCAACGCGGAGTCGGCCCGGTCGCTGACCGGGGACCCGGTCTGGCAGGCCTTCGGGGTGCTGCCCTGGATCGGGCCCAACTTCCGCGCGGTGAGCGATGTCGCCGAGATCGCCGACGACGTCTCCACGGACGCGCTCGGTCCGCTGCTCGACGTCGCCGCCGACGTCGACATCACGAGCCTCGGCTTCTCGGGCGGGGCGATCGGCCTCGCCCCCTTCGCGACCGTCGAGAAGCCACTCGGCACCGCGAGCTCGGCCTTGGCTGCCGCGGAGGAGCGGGCGCGGCGCATCGATGCCGACGCCACCCTCCCCCCTCTGGCCGACGCCGTCCGGGAGGTGCGCGGGGCCGTCACCCAGGCCGCGACGGCGGTCGGGGCGCTGCACGGCGCCTCGGTCCTGCTGCCGACCATGCTCGGCGGTGAGGGCCCGCGCACCTACGTGCTCGCGATGCAGAACAACGCCGAGCTGCGGTCGTCGGGCGGCATCATCGGATCGATCGCGCTCCTGCGCGCGGAGAACGGCAAGGTCACGCTGCAGCGGCAGGCGTCGACGCGCGACTTCCCCCCGCTGGACACGGCGCTCCCGCTCAGCGACAGCACCGTCGCGCTCTTCGAGGACCGCCCCGGCCGCTATCTGCAGAACATCACCAGCATCCCCGATTTCCGGGAGGCCGGGCAGACCATCGCCGCCCGGTGGGAAGGGCGGTACGGGGGAAAGGTCGACGGGGTGATCGCGGTGGACGCCGTGGTGGCCGCGCACCTCATGCGGGCCACCGGAGACCTGTCCTTCGGGCCGTTCACGGCGACCGCGGAGACCGTGACCGACCTGCTCCTCTCCGAGATCTACGCAGCGATCCCCGATCCCGCGGCTCAGGACGCGATCTTCGCTCAGGCCGCCGGCGGACTGTTCTCGGCTGCTCTGTCCCATGCCGAGCCGCAGGCCCTCGTCCGCGCGCTCGCCGACGCCGCCGGCGAAGGCCGCATCCGGATCTGGAGCGCGCATGAGTCGGAGGAGTCGCTCCTCGCCGCCAGCGCGCTCGGTGGCGCCATGCCGCAGGATGACGAGGACGCCGCGGTGGTCGGCGTCCTGATGAACGACGGCACCGGCGGGAAGATGGACTATTACACCCGCGCGTCCATCGCGACGGCGGTGGGCACCTGCGCAGGGGTGCCGACGACCCAGGTGCGCGTCACGTGGTCGAACACGGCCCCCGCCGACGCCGCCACCTCCCTGCCCCCGTACGTCACCGGCGACGGCGTGTACGGCGTGCCGGCCGGCAGCGTGCGCACTCTGATCGCCGTCTACGGTCCGGAAGGCGCCCTGCCGTCGCACATCGACCGGGACGGCTCGGAAGAGGGCGTGCAGACGACGACCATCGGCGATCGCTCCGTCGTGCAGCACGAGGTGCTCCTCGCCCCCGGCGCCTCCACGACGATCACCGTGGAGTTCCAGGGCGACGGCGCCGGAGCACGTCTCACCGAGGTCGAGCACACCCCGCTGATCGTGGGTCCGAAGCTGACCCGCGACACCCTGCAGTGCGGCTCGTGACAATCGCCGACGGATGAGGTACTGTCATCTCACTGGGGAATAACCGGGGTCCGTGAACCTGCCGTGGGGGCAGAGGATCTCGCGCAGTCGGACGCAGGGGTGTGTCCGGAGGCGATTCCGCGTGAAATTCTGGGGAGAAATCATGCTGAAGAAACTGGCTGCCATCAGCCTTACCGCTGGCGCGCTCATCTTGGCCGCGCCGACCGTCGCCTCTGCGGCACCGAGCGACTCCTACCCCTCGCCTCCGGGCGCGAAGGTGGGCGACGCGATCATCGACACCTGTGAGGTCTCGACCGTCGCCTTCGGCGCCGGGTACTTCGAGCCCTCGGAGACCGTCGGAGTGTCCGTCTCGGGGCAGAACGCCGGCGCCGCCGCCATCTCGGGCAACACCGCCGCATCCGACGGCAGCCTGAGGGTCACGTTCCGCCCGCCCTCCGACGGGCAGGGGGCCTACGCCCTCGACTTCGCCGGTTCTCGGGCATACACCGCCACGGTGACGGTCTCGCACGGGAACGCCGCCGCTTCCAGCTGCGACCACGACCCCGGCACCGCTGCTCCCGCCGGGACCGAGCTGCCGCTCACGGGCGGCACGGAGCTCGCCCTCACCGGCGGATCGGTGTCGCCGTGGATCGTCGGCGGCGCCGCAGTCGCTCTGGTCGCCGGTGGTGGCCTCGTCGCCGTCGGAGCCGCGCGCCGCAAGCGCGCCTGAGTCGCGCGCCGCACGCGCGCCTGAGCCAGGTCGCCGCCTTGTGCGGTGGCCGGCTGGACGACGGTGATCCCTCCCCCTCCGATCACCGTCGTCTGGCGAATCCGGTCATGCACCGGACGGCCCACGGGCGATGTTCCCGGGAACATCGCCCGTGGGCTGCGTCGTTCCCTGCGGACTCAGGGAGTGGGAACGGGGGTCTCCGTCGGCGGGTGCAGCTTCTGCTGCAGCAGCTCGTGGATGAAGTCGTAGTTCGGGTCGAACTCGTCGACACCGTTCTCCGGCGTCAGTTCGACCGTCTGGACCGGCTGCTCCTTGGCCTTGAGCATGAGATCGAAGAACTCCGGCAGCTTGCCCTGCGGAAGATCCGTGTCGATGAGCGCCGTGCCCGCGGCAGCCACCTCGTTGAAACGCGTGAGCACGGTCTGCGGCGTGAACTGGGCGAGGATCGCCTCCTGCAGCTCGCGCTGCCGCTTCATGCGGTCCCAGTCGCTGGTCGTGTACCGCGAGCGGGCGTACCACTGCGCGGTGTCGCCATCCATGTGCTGCTGCCCGGGCTCGATCCACCCGATCGCCCACTCGTTCACGTCGGTCCCGGACCACCCCTCAGGCGGACCGCCCTTGGGGAGGCGCTCGGTGACGGTGATGTCCACGCCGCCGAGGGCGTCCACGAGGTCGGCGAAGCCGTGCATGTCGACGAACACGTAGTACGGGATCTCGATGCCGAGCACGCCCTCCGCGGCGTCCTTGGTCGCCTCGATGCCCGGTGCCGAGCCCGTGGCCTCCGCGTCCGGATAGAGCCCGGTCCCCTTGTCCTCGCGGCACACCTCCGCGGCGTTGCGCACATGGTTCATCCAGCCGTTCCAGCCGCAGGTGGACGAGCCCTGTCCCTGGAAGCCGTCGGGATACAGCTCCTGCATCGGGCTGCCGTCGCTGAACGGCGCATGCGGGAGCTCACGGGGGATGCCGGTGATGGTGACCGCGCCGGTCTCGGCATTGACGGAGACGACGGAGATGCTGTCGAACCGCATCGAGTCGCGACCGTCTCCACTGTCCGCGCCGAGCAGCAGGATGTTGTAGTAGCCGTCGCTGGGCGGCAGGCTCGGCCCGCTCTGCCCGAAGATGGCCCCGACGCTGCCCCGCACCGAGCCCACCGCCGTGGCCGCGTACCCGGTCATGCCGCCGACCAGCCCCAACAGGAGGAGGGCGACGACCGGGAGGACGAAGCGCGACGGCGCGGGGACCTTGACCAGACGGACGAGCCGGAGCGTGTCGAAGGTGAGGACGATCCAGAGCACCACGACACCCACGAGCAGCACCTGCACGAGGGTGAGCAGTACCGCCGAGACGAAGCCGCCGCCGATCGTGAGCCAGAGGAAGACGGGGCGCGCGAACAGGGCGAGGGCGAGGGCGAGGGCGGCCGAGACCCACGTCGTCAGCGTGACGCCGAGTCCGAACCTGCCCAGGCGGCGATTGCCCGCGAGCACCTGCGCGGAGCCCGGGATGAGGAGGTTGAGCCCGACGAGCCACCAGGCGCGCTTCGACATGAGGCCCGGATCAGCCGGGTCCGGGTGTCGCAGCGGCCGCGTCTCGATGAGCGGACGTCGTGTCGCGCGCGGGGGCGCAAGGGTCACAGCGAGCCCTTCAGCCGATCGTTCTTCTCCTCGACCTGCGCCTCGAGGTCGGCGGCGTAGGCCTCGACGCGGTCCGCCAGATCGTCGTCCGCGGCAGCGAGGATCCGGACCGCGAGCAGGCCGGCGTTGCGCGCGCCGCCGATCGACACCGTCGCGACCGGGATACCCGCGGGCATCTGCACGATCGACAGCAGGGAGTCCATGCCGTCCAGGTACGCGAGCGGCACGGGGACGCCGATGACCGGGAGCGCCGTCATCGACGCGAGCATGCCGGGCAGGTGGGCGGCACCGCCGGCGCCCGCGATGATGACGCGCAGGCCACGAGACCGCGCCTCACGCGCGTACGACATGAGCTTGTCCGGCGTACGGTGGGCCGAGACCACCTCGACCTCGTGAGGGATCCCGAAGTCGGTGAGCGCTTGGGACGCGTCGCTCATGACGCGCCAGTCGGAGTCGGATCCCATGACAACGCCGACCAGAGGAGCGGCGGAGGAGTGCAGTGGCTCGGTCACCAGATCAGGCTACGGTCTCGCGCTGGGAGAACCCCCGAGCGGCACACGTCTTTTCCGTGTGCCGCCGCGGGAATCCTCAGGCGAAGGCCGCTGCGGCGGCCCTGGCCTCGTACACCGCGTCGTCGAGGTCGTCCCCGGCGACGTTCACGTGCCCCACCTTGCGGCCGGGCCGCGGCGCCTTGCCGTACGTGTGGATCTTGGCATCGGGGTGCGCGGTCATCGCCGCCTCGAAACGGTCTCCGAGAGTGCCGTCCGTCGGGCCGCCGAGGATGTTCACCATGACCGACCAGGCCGCGCGGGGCTGGGTGTTCCCCAGTGGCAGATCCGCCACGGCACGCAGATGCTGCTCGAACTGTCCGGTGACGGCTCCGTCCTGGCTCCAATGTCCGCTGTTGTGCGGTCGCATCGCGAGCTCGTTCACGAGGATGCGCTCGTCGTCCGTCTCGAAGAGCTCGACCGCGAGCATCCCGGTCACGCCCAGGCCCTCCGCGATACGACGGCCGATGTCCTCAGCGACCTCGGCGAGACGCTCGGTCGCCGCGGGCGCCGGGGCGATCACCTCGGCGCAGACGCCGTCGCGCTGCACCGTCTCGACGACCGGATACGGGATCATCTCTCCCCCGGGTCGGCGTGCGACCTGCTGGGCGAGCTCGCGGACGAAGGGGACGAGCTCCTCGACGAGCAGGGCGTCGGAGCCCTGCAGCGCATCGAGCCAGTCCTGCGCTTCGGCGCCCGAGCGCACCACCCGCACACCCTTGCCGTCGTACCCGCCCCGCGGCGTCTTGACCACCGCGGCACCGTCGTGCTCGTCGAGGAAGCGCTGCAGGTCGTCAGCGGAGCGGACCGGAGCCCACTCGGGCTGCGGCACGCCGAGCTCCGCCAGCCGGGAGCGCATGACGAGCTTGTCCTGGGCGAACTGGAGCGCATCCGGGCCGGGGTGCACGGCGACGCCCTCGGCGACGAGAGCGCGGAGCACGTCCTGCGGCACATGCTCGTGGTCGAACGTGATGACGTCGACGTCGGCGGCGAAGGCACGCACGGTCTCGAGGTCCCGGTAGTCACCCACCGCTGTGGCGGCGAGGCCCGCGGCCATACCCTCCTCTTCGGCGAGCACCCGCAGATCGAGACCGAGCTCGACCGCCGGAGCGATCATCATCCGTGCCAGCTGTCCTCCGCCGATCACGCCCACGCGCAGCGCCATGTGCCGCCTCCATTCGTCATGCCCATTCTTCCGCACGCGCGAGCGCCCGGGGAACGCAGGTGCGCCCCGGACGGACCGGGCACGTCGGCCGAGCTCAGGCGAAGTCGTCGCCGCTCGCCTGGGCGTCGCGGTGGGCCAGGATCTGACCGACCTCGATCTGGTCGGCGAGGGTCTCGTGCACGAGGGTGACGTTCGGCACGTTCACCAGACGCAGAGGCGCGTCCACGCCGTTCGAGAGCGTGATGGTCCCGCAGCCCCACATCCGCTGCAGCGGGCCGCGACGGACGCCGATCGTGTAACCGCGTGCGTGCGACATCTCGCGGCGGTTGCGCGCGCCCAGTCCCTGGGCGGCGATGACGCGACGGGTCGTGATCGTCGTCGTCCGGGAGTACCAGACGATGAAGGGGATCACGACGGCGACGAGGACGACGGTCCCGGCAGCCGCGAGCAGCATCCAGTCCTCGAAGCCGGCCGGCAGGTTGCCGTAGAAGTAGGCGGCGGCCCCGAAGACGGCGATGAGCACGAGCGCCGACCAGAAGAGCCGACGCGCGTGGCCACGGAAGCGCGCGATCAGCAACTCCTCGGCGGGAGTGCCGGGCGGCGGCATCAGCGGGCGTCCGCCGAGCGTCACGGGCTGGGTCACACCCCCATTGTGCCCGGGATCGCCGACAACACCGTCCGTGCGGCGGCGTGTCCCCGCCTCACGCGGGGCGGACGTGCACGACGTCGCCGGCCGAGACCGCGTGCACGGTGCCCTCCGCCTCGACGCGCAGGCGTCCCTCGGCGTCGATGCCGACGGCCGTGCCGTCGAGCAGGGAGCCGCCGGGGAGCGAGACCCGCACGGCCTGTCCCACCGTCGCGCACCGTGCGGCGACCGCCGCATGGAGACCGCTCGCGATCGCGTCGTCCGCCGCGGTGAGCGCGGTCAGGTGACCGTCGAGCGCCGAGAGGTAGGAGTGGAGCAGCTCGTCCTCGTCGACGACCACGCCGTGCACGGCGAACGAGGTGGCCGTGGGCACCGGAAGCTGCGTCGCGGTCATGGACGTGTTGACCCCCGCGCCGACGATGACAGCGTGCGGGGTCGCCTCGGCGAGGATGCCGCAGATCTTGCGGCCGTCGACGAGGACGTCGTTCGGCCACTTGAGGGCGACGGTGGCGGCGGGCAGCTGCGCGGCGACGGCCTCGGTCATGGCCGCTCCGGCGGCGAGCGGGATCCAGCCTCGCACCGCGGGTTCGGCGGGCAGATCGCGGAGGAGGACGCTCACCGCGAGCGCCGACCCCGCCGGGGCCACCCACCGGCGATCCAGTCGCCCCCGTCCGGCGGTCTGGTGCCGGGTCAGGAGGACCGAGAGGTGCGGCCAGCCGTCGGCGTCGTCGGCGTGTGCACGGAGGTCGGCGTTCGTCGACCCCGCCGCGTCGACGACCTCGAGACGCGGTGCGAGCGCGGCGGAGCGCGGGAAGTCGCCGCTCATACGTCCTCGTCGTCGGCTTCGTCGTCGTCATCGTCCGCGTCACCGCGGACGGCGCCGATCTCGCGATCGCGCCACCGCTCCCACTCCCCCATGAGACGGTCGACGGCCGCGTGGAACTTCTGCGTCGCGACACCGGGGGTGGTGTCGCCGAAGTAGTGGCGCACCCACATCTGCAGCCGCGCGACGGCCGCCTCGTCCTGCCGCACGCGCTCCACCTCGGCGACGATGTCGTCCGCCGCCTCTGCGGACAGCCACTCGCAGTCCGAGAGGTAGCCGGTGGTGTCGACGGCGGCCTCCTCGTCGACCGGTCGCGTGATCATGAGCGGCTTTCCCGCCGCGAGGCGGTCGTACACCATGGCCGAGATGTCCACGACGGCGACGTCGGCGGCGGCCAGCTGCCATCCGAGCTCCGGACCGTCGTCAAACACATGCTGGGCGGTCGGATCGGCCGCGTTCGCGGCGGCGATGGCCGCGATGATGCGCCTGTGCGCCGCCCCGTAGGCCTCGTCGACGACACCGCTTCGCGGGTGCGGACGGTAGATGACGCGGTGCTCCCCCGTCGCGAGGAGTCGCGCCACGAGGCGCTCGCCGTGCGAGGCGATGGAGCCGTAGTGCGCGCTGGGCCGGTCTCCCTCCCAGGTCGGCGCGTACAGCACGACGAGACGGTCGTCCGGTGTGTACGGGAGCGAGCCGGAATAGTGGTCCGCCTGGGGGCGTCCGATCTCGATCGTCCGGCTCTCCACGTCGTAGTCCCACAGCGTCCGCGACAGCCGGTCCCTCGCCGCCTGACCGGCGACGAAGGCGTAGTCGTAGGCCTTGTACTGATTCGTGGTCATGTACATCTTGTCGGACTCGCCGTGGTTGATGAACACGTGCCACCGGCGGCCGTACCGGAACATCTGGAAGTTGCGGGTGTTCTGGTTCACGTACAGCACCACGCGGATGTCCTGCGTGGCCAGGAAGCGCTCGAGATCGCGCACCTTCGGCACGAAGGCGACGGGCGGGCCGTCCTCCTCGAGGAGCTTCTCCGCGCCGGTCGCCTGGCGTGCCAGCACCACGACGGGCCACCGCTCGGCGAGCGCGGCCAGCGGGCGGTACCACTGCCGCATCTGGTACATGTTCACGGCGCCGTCCGCGAAGTACACCGCGACCTGGAAGTGCTCGGCCGGGTACGGCACCTGATCCGCCAGCCGGCGGCGGACGCGCTGCACCGCCGAGCGCGAAGCGAGCGCCCGCTGCAGGAGACGGTAGGCCTTCTTCGCGTCAGACAGTGCACCCATCCCTCCAGGATAGTTCGTCCTGTCCCGGCATCCGCGGCGGCGGACAGGCGGACGCCGCCTGAGAGAGAGCGGCAGGAGCGGCGTGACATGATCGACGTGTGCCAGCCAACGGATCCCCCACCCCCGTCACCGGGGTGTCCTTCGTGATGCCGGTGCTCAACGAACGCGCCTACCTGGAGCACGCCGTCGCATCGGTGCTCGCCCAGGAGGTCGGCGTCCCCGCCGAGCTCATCCTCGCGCTGGGACCGTCATCGGACGGCACCACCGCCCTCGCCCGCCGACTGGCCGCGGCCGACGACCGGATCCGTCTCGTGGACAACCCGGCCGCGCACATCCCGGTCGGCCTCAACGCCGCGATCCGGGCCAGCCGCTACCCCACGGTCATCCGGGTCGATGCCCACTCCGAGCTCGCTCCCGGCTACGCGGCCAGGGCCCTGCAGACCCTGCAGCGCACGGGGGCCGCCAACGTCGGCGGCGTCATGCACGCCGAGGGCCGGACGCCCTTCCAGAAGGCCGTCGCCCGGCTGTACAACTCCCCCGTCGGCCTCGGCGGCGGGGCGTATCACGGCGGCCGCGTCGAAGGAGAGGCGGAGTCCGCCTACCTCGGCGTGATCCGTCGGGACGTCCTCGACGAGGTCGGTCTGTTCGACGAGACGATCCGCCGCGGCGAGGACTGGGAGCTGAACCTGCGCATCCGCCAGGCCGGGCACCGCGTGTGGTTCGACCCCGAGCTGTCGGTGACCTACTGGCCCCGCGAGAGCTGGCTGCGCCTGGCCAGGCAGTTCCGCGCGACCGGCGCCTGGCGAGGGGAGCTGGTGCGGCGCTTCGGTCGTCGCAACGGTCTTCGCTACTTCGCGCCGCCGGTCCTGCTGCTGTTCGTCGCACTCGCCGTGGTCCTCGGGGCCTTGCAGCTGTCCGGTGCGGTGTCGGGAACCGCCTCCCTCATCGCCTCGTGCCTGGTCTACGTCCCGCTCGCGCTCTACGTGCTGCTCGTGGTCGGCGTGGCCCTCGCTCCCGGCGGGGGCGGCGTGCGGCAACGCCTGTGGACGCTCCTCGTGCTGCCCACGATGCACCTCTCGTGGGGTCTCGGCTTCCTCGGCGGCGTGCTGCGCGGAGCCGGCGACACGGTGGACGCGTCCCGGCTCGGCACGCGGAACACCCCCCTGCCCTGACGTCCGACGACTACGGCGTGACGAATCCGAGGTCGAGGATCCGGTCGACCACCCGCTGCGCGGCCCGACCGTCGTCGAGGGTGTTGAACTGCCGCTGCCAGGCGGCATAGCGCTCGGCGTACCTCTCCCGGTGCCCCGCATCCTCCAGCGCGGCCACGAGTTCGTCCTGCGTACCGAGCAAGGGCCCCGGCGCCCGCTCCGCCAGATCGAAGTAGAAGCCGCGGAGCTGACCGCGGTAGTGGTCGAGGTCGGGCACGAGGAAGTACATCGGCTTGCCGGTCACCGAGTAGTCGAACATGACGGAGGAGTAGTCCGTGACGAGGGCGTCGGCGGCGAGCAGGAGCTGCGACGTCTCGGGGTAGCCCGTCACATCGATCACCCGGGCGCCGGCGCGATCCCTGCCCTCGCCCAGCGTGCGCGAGTGGCCGCGCACCAGCACGACGGCGTTCGTCTGCCGCGCGAGGAGTTCGGGATCGACGAAGTCGACCATCTCCGCCCGGTCGTCGCGCCAGGTCGGCGCGTAGAGGAGGACGCGCTCGTCGGCCCCGATGCCGAGCGCCGCGCGGACGGCGACCGGGTCCCCGGTACGCAGCGCATCGTTGCGCGGATAGCCGTCGACCCAGATCGGCCGCCCGAAGAACGCATAAGCCTTGCGCAGGATCCGCGCGGCGTACGTGTTCTGCGCGAGCAGCACGTCCCACCGCCGGGACTCCTTGACCACCGCCGCCATCCGCCGGGGATCGAACCCGGGGCGGTGCAGCGCCAGACGCTTGAGGGGCGTGCCGTGCCAGGTCTGCAGCACCTTCTGCCCGGGCTTCCGCGCGAAGCGCCGTCGCAGCCAGTCGTTCACGACGAGCAGGCGCGCGGCCCCGCGGGCGTGCCACCATTCCGGGCTGCCCTCGATCACGGCGATCGCTCCGTCCGGCACCTCGACCGACAGGTCGGCGACGCTCCAGTACCGGCGCACTCCCGGCGCGCGCCGTGCGAGCTCGCGATCGATGGCGCGCGGGTTGCAGCCGACGCTCCGGCCGTAGAAGCTCTCGAAGAACACGGCGTTCTCGGTGCCGCCTGCCTGCGCCACGTAGCGCTCCTCGAGCGTGGAACGCCCCTCGGCGGTGTCGTACACGGGGTCCACGGGCGCCGCGATGTGGACGACGGCACCGTCGACGGCGATCCGCACCCCCGGGAGGAGCACCGGCGCGAGACGCAGCTCGGCCGGATCGACGCCGTCGATCCGCAGGTCGTACTCCCCGGACGGCAGAGGCAGCTCCGGACCGCCCCATCGCGACGCGCGGAGCGCGAACGTCGCCTTCCAGGTCTTCCCCCCACCGGTGAGGCGGGCCTTCACCCGCGCCCGCGGTCCGGTGAGCTCGGCGCTCTCCGGACGCTGCCCGGTCCCTGCGATGACCAGCGCCTGTGCCGTGTCATCGATGCGGGCCGTCGTCATGCTGCTCCCTTCGGCGCGGGGACCCCCCGCGCACGGATCGCCCGGTATACCCGACGAGTGTTCTGACCGTCACGGAACGCGTGCATCTCCGCGCTGAGCGTAGCGGAACGCCCGGCGGCCTCGTCGAACGCGGCCGCATCGCCGAGCAGCGACGCCAGCCGGACGAGGGCGTCTTCCCACCCCGTGGCGACGCCGGACGCGGCGACCTCCTCGAAGCGGCCGTAGAAGCCGCGGGTGCGGGCGTACTCGGCGACATCCGGTGCGAGGAAGACGACCGGCAGGGCGAGGAGCCCCACGTCGTACGCGAGCGACGAGTAGTCCGTGATGAGGATGTCGACGGCGGGCAGCACCGGCGTCACATCGCTGACGACCGTGCTGGGCAGCGCCCGCACCCGCGTCGTCGGCACCGGCGGCGCGTAGCTGCCGTCGCCGAGGGGGTGGGAGCGCACGAGGAGAGCGGCATCGTGGTCTTCGAGCACCCGGATGATCCGCACCCATTCCTCGGCCGTCGGGACGGAGGGGTCGGGAGCGCCGTCGCGCCAGGTCGGCGCGTAGAGGACGATCCGGTCGGTGTCGCCGATCGCGCCCACGGCCTCGGCGAGCAGCCGCCGTGCATGGGCGCGGCGTTCCTCGGGCGAACCGCTCGAGAGCACGTCGACGCGCGGCTCCCCGGTCACCACCACGCGATCATCGCCCAGCCCGAACGCGGACTCGAGGCGTGCTCTGGCGCGGTGCGAGGCGGCAGGGAGGACCCGGATGCGCTGCGCGGCACCCCGGTACATCCAACCGACGAGCCGACGCAGGACCGGCGCACCGGGCACGGCCGGCACCTGGGTCGTGGCGGGAGAGTCGAGGCCGATGCGTTTGAGCGGGATGCCATGCCAGAGTTGCACCACGAACGCGCCGCCGTTGCCGTAGCGGTTCACGTCGCCGAGGCCGTGGGTCACGATCAGCACCCCGGCGCGCGCGGTCGCCCACCAGCCGCGCAGACCGCCCCGTGGCACACTCCGCAGACCGAGGGCCGCGGCGTCCGCCGCTTCGCGCGGGGACCCGGCCAGCCACAGGGTGTCATGGCCCGCCTCCGCTGCGTACCGCTGCAGGGCGAGGGCGCCGTCCCCGACGCCGGCGCCGCATCCGAAGACCCAGCGCGGACCGCGCGGCACGAGAAGGGTGCCGAGACGGCCGAGGGCGTACAGCGGGATCCGGAGCAGCTTGGCCGCGTTGCCGGTGCCGAAAGAGAAGGACGCCACCCGGCGAGCCTATCGCGCAGGTGGCGTCCTTCTCTGACGTGGGGATCAGCCGGCGAGCGTGCCGAGCGTCACCTCGATGTCGCTCTCCTTGCCGTCGCGGACGTAGGTCACGTCGGCCTTGCTGTCGGCGGCCGCTGCGCGCACCTGCGCCGTGAGATCGGTCGCGCTCGTGATCGGGACGCCGTTGAAACGCGTCACGACGTCACCGGCCTGGAGACCGGCGGCCTCGGCGGCGCCCCCGTCGGTGACCTCGGCGATGTAGGCGCCGGCCACCGTCGCGCCCTCGACGCCGGAGGCATCCCGGACCGAGGCGCCCAGGAGGCCGTGCGTGGCCGCGCCATCGGCGATGATCTCATCGGCGACGCGCTGGGCGATGTTGGACGGGATGGCGAAGCCGATGCCGATCGAACCCGACTCCTCCGAGTTGCCCGAGCTCGCGATCGCGACGTTGATGCCGATCAGCTCGCCCTTGCTGTTGACGAGGGCACCGCCGGAATTGCCGTGGTTGATCGCCGCGTCGGTCTGGATCACGGCGATCGAGATCGACTCGGTGGCCTGCTGCCCGCTGTTGCCGGGCAGATCGAACTGGAAGGGCCCCTCGCCCTGGCCGTCCTCCGGTGCCTGCTCCTGCGGGGCGTCCTCGGAAGAGGAGTCGGGCAGCGCGGAGGAGGCGATCTGGATGCTGCGGTTCAGCGCGCTCACGATGCCGGTGGTGACCGAGTTGGCCAGGCCCAGCGGGGCGCCGAGCGCCACGGCGGTATCGCCGACGTTGAGCTTCGACGAGTCGGCGAACTCGATCGGAGTCAGGCCCTCGGCGTCCGTGAGCTTGATCACCGCGAGGTCGTAGATCGGGTCGGTGCCGACCACGGTCGCCTCGTAGATGCGGCCGTCGGAGGTCGTGACGCGGATCGTCGGATCAGCCGCCGCGCCGCCGAGGGTCACGACGTGGGTGTTGGTGAGGACGTAGCCGTCCTTGCTGATGATGACGCCGGAGCCGCTGCCGGCCTCCTGCGACCCGGCCACCTCGATGGTGACGACGGAGGGAAGCGCCTCGGTCGCGACCGCGGTGGTCTCGTTGACCGAGCCGGGGTTGTTGACCGTGACGGTCTGCGGTCCCTGCGCCGTGCCGGAGGACGGGGAGTCCTGCAGCCCGGTGAGCAGCGCGCCTCCGCCGAAGCCGGCGACGCCGCCGACGAGGGCGGCTGCGACGATGAACGCCGCGACGCGGGTGCCGCCGCGCGACTTCTCCTTCGTCGCGGTCGGGGTGCCCTCGGCCGGCGGCGCCGTGCCGTCGAGCGGCCGGGTGTCGTGCGCCGGGACGCCGAATGCGGCGCCGGGGACGCCCGCCGCGGCGGGACCGGGCGCGGCCAGCCCGTGCGGCACGGGTGCCACAGTCGGGGCACCCGCGGCGTGCGACGCGAACGTCGGCGGCATGTGGTGGCCCTGCGGGGCGACCGGGGCGGAAGCGGCCGGGGTGCCCGTGAGGGTGCCGTCGGCGGCCGGAGACGGCGCGCTCGGCGCGGCCTCGGGGGTCTGAGGGGTCTGAGGGGTGTGTCCGGCCGACACGGCGTCGTCCGACGCCGGTGCCGGGCGGTCCTGCGGGTTGTCCTGGTTCATGGTGTGCTCCTTCAACGCTCCTCCAGGATGCCCCGCATCCCTGTGCGTTCCTTATGCCGAGCTTGAGTTTCAGCTATGGCCTTAGCCTGTTCTTCATGAGTGTCATCCCCGGCGCATGGCGTCGCACGGCGGCCGGTGCCGGTCTGCTCGACGCGGACGGTACCGTCGCGCCCACCATCTTCGCAGAGATGTCCGCCGCGGCGGTCAGAACCGGCTCCATCAATCTGGGGCAGGGCTTCCCGGACGAGGACGGCCCCGAGGTGGTCCTCGCCGCCGCACGCGCAGCGATCGCCGAGGGCGTCAACCAGTACCCGCCGGGGCGCGGCTTCCCCGATCTCCTGCAGGCGATCGCCGAACATCAACAGAGGTTCTACGGGCTCGCCGTCGACCCGGGCACCGAGGTCATCGTGACGGCCGGGGCGACCGAGGCGCTGACGGCGACCCTGCTCGCGCTCATCGACGGGCCGGAGGACGAGGTCGTCGTCTTCGAGCCCTACTACGACTCGTACGCCGCCGCGGTCGCACTCGCGGGCGCTCGGCTCCGGACCGTGCCGCTGCGGGCGCCGGACTTCCAGCCCGACCTGCAGCAGCTCGCGGACGCGGTCACGGATCGGACGCGGATCATCCTCGTCAACGACCCGCACAACCCCACGGGAGCGGTCTTCGACGAGGTGGTCCGCCGAGAGGTCGTGCGTCTGGCCGAGAAGCACGAGGCCGTGATCGTCACCGACGAGGTCTACGAGCACCTCACCTTCCGCGGCCCGCACGTGCCCATCGCCACGCTGCCCGGCGCTGCGGAGCGGACGCTGACCATCTCCTCGGCCGGGAAGACCTTCTCGACCACGGGGTGGAAGATCGGCTGGGTGCACGGCCCCGCCGCGCTCATCACGGCCGTGCTGACGGTGAAGCAGTACCTCACCTACGTCAACGGCGCGCCTTTCCAGCCCGCCGTGGCCGTGGGCCTGCGCCTCGACGATGCGTTCTTCGCCGATGCCGCCTCCCTGCTCGCCCGCAAGCACGCGATCCTCGGCGACGGTCTGCGCGTGGCCGGCTTCACCGTCCATGCCCCACAGGGCGGCTACTTCACGGTGGCCGACGCGACGGCTCTCGGCGGCGCCGATGCGGCGGCCTTCTGCCGCGCGCTTCCGGAACGGGCCGGGGTCGTGGCGATCCCCCTCACCGCCTTCGTGTCCCCCGCGCGACGCCCGGCGTACGCGGGCCTCGTCCGCTTCGCGGCGTGCAAACGCGTCGATGTGCTGGAGGAGGCGGCCGCCCGTCTCTCCGGTCTGCGCGCCTGAAGCGGGTCGGTCAGCGCGGGACCACGTCGTAACGCCGTGCACGCAGCGAGGGGTTCGTCTCCCGGACCCTGGTGATCGCCGCTCCGTCGACCACTCCGAGTGCCACCCCCGGCTCGGGCCCGACCCCCGCGCGGACGACGCCCTGCGGGTCCACGATGCGCGAGTGCCCCACGCCGATCGGCGCCGGGTGGTCGGCGGCGACGACGAACACCGTGTTCTCGATGGCGCGCGCGGCGAGCAGCGTGGTCCAGTGGTGCTCCTTGAGCGGCCCGCGCACCCATTCCGCCGGCACCACGAGCGCGTCGGCACCGGCGACCGCGAGGCGCCGCGACAGCTCGGGGAACCGCAGGTCGTAACAGGTCATCAGCCCGAAGCGCAGACCTCCGAGCTCGAAGACCGCGGGCTCGCCGATCTCCCCCGGCTCCACCCAGTCCGACTCGCTCTGCCCGAACGCGTCGTACAGGTGCTGCTTGCGGTAGACCGCGAGGATGCCGTCGCCGCGCACGGCGACGACCGTGTTGCGCACGCGCCCCTCGTCCGAGGCCTTCTCCGTGACGCCCGCGACGATGACGACGGCGAGCTCCGCGGCCAGGCCGATCAGTCCGGTCACGAACTCACCGTCGAGACCCTCCGCATTCGCCGCGAGGCGTTCGTCCATCGGATCGACGAAGAAGCTCGAGTACTCCGGGAACACGATGAGCTTCGCCCCCAGTCGGGCGGCGTCCGTCGCGAGCTCGGCGATCCGCTCCCTGTTGGCCTCGCGCGAATCGGTGGGAGCGAACTGGCACACGGCGACGGGGACGGCGGCGTTCTCAGGCATGACGCCATCCTCTCGCACCCGTCGCTGCCGCGCTCGATTCGACGCCTCTCCAGATCCGTGATAAGTTATCTCTTGTGCCGCGGGGTGGAGCAGTTCGGTAGCTCGCCGGGCTCATAACCCGGAGGTCGCAGGTTCAAATCCTGTCCCCGCAACAAATGGAAGGCCCTCTGGCCGGGAGAAATCCCAGGCCAGAGGGCCTTTCGCATGTGGCGGGAGCCGACCTCCGGGAGTATCGAGGGGTGAGCCGACCAGTCGACATCGATGCAGCCGTGGTAGCTGAGCTCGTCGAAGAGCAGTTCCCCCGCTGGGCGCACCTGCCCGTCCGCGCCGTGGCGCGTCAGGGGTGGGACAACAGGACTTTCCGCCTGGGTGAGGATCTGTCGGTTCGCCTTCCCGTTGCCGAGTCCTACGCGACGGCCGTGCAGAAGGAGAGCAGAGCGCTCGAGTTCCTGGCCGGACGGCTCCCGGTCGCCGTTCCCTCCGTCGTTGCGCTCGGCGAACCCGGCCGCGGCTATCCGTTTCCGTGGTCCATCCGCCGGTGGCTCGACGGCGACACCGTCGACCGCGTCGCGGGGCTCGATCGTGTCCGCCTCGCCGTCGATCTCGGGGGCCTCCTCCGCGTCCTGAGGTCTCTCCCCGTGCACGCGGGGCAGGCCGCCGGCCGGCACTCGTTCTTCCGCGGTTCGCATCCGAGCGTCTACAGCGATGACGTCCACGCCGCGCTGCAGCGGCTGGACGGCACCGTGGACACGGAGAACTGCCGGAGCGTCTGGCTCGCGGCGACGAGCAGCGTCTGGGAGTCTTCGCCCGTCTGGTTCCACGGTGATGTCGCCGTCGGGAACCTCCTCGTCAGCGACGGCCGCCTGTCGGCGATGATCGATTTCGGCACCTGCGGCGTCGGCGATCCTGCCTGCGACCTCGTCATGGCGTGGACGTACTTCGAGGGGGACGCGCGTGACGCGTTCCGCGACGCCGCCGGCCTCGATGCCGCGACGTGGCGACGGGCTCGCGGCTGGGCGCTCTGGAAAGCCCTGGTGACGCTCTCCAGCGGGTCAGGACCGGGCGGAGACGACAGCCGACGCGTGCTTCACGAGGTGCTGACCAGCCCGCTCTAGGCCGCGGATGCCGTCCCGCCGGTCAGCGGACGACGGCGGTGGGCGCGACGAGCGCCGCGAGGACCTCGTGGCTGATCGACCCGAGCAGGAACCGGGCGACGGCCCCCCGCCCGTGTGAGCCCACCACGGCGAGGCTCGCGGTGGCGGCCGCCCGGTTGATGACCTCGGACGGGTACCCGCGCTCGACCCGGGGCTGCAGCCCGAGATCCGGATACGTCTGGCGCAGCCCGGCGAGAGCGACGGCGAGAGTCTCTTCGGCCAGCTCCTGCATGGAGGAGAGGTACTGCTCGGGATACGACCTCGCTCCGCGCGGAAGGGGCACGGGCGTCCATACCGTCACCGCGATGAGGGGCTCGCCGAGGCGGTCGGCTTCGGCAGCGGCGAAGGCGACGGCGGCTTCCGAGATCGGCGACCCGTCCACTCCGACGACGACACCGCGGCGGTCTCCCGCCTCGATATCCGGGATCACCACGACGGGGCAGGACGAGTCGGCGACGATGCGCAGCCCGTGCGCCCCGCGCCGCGGGCTGTCCGCGTCATCGGGTCGGAAGTCGCTTCCGATCACCAGGAGGTTCGCGCCCGCGGTGGTCGAGACGAGCTGGCGGACCGGGTCGCCGCGGAGCACGACGATGTCGACGTCCAGGCCCTGGGCCTTCAGCGTCTCCGCGTGCTCCTCCAGCAGACTCCGCGCGGCCGCGATCGCCGCGTCCACCACAGGGCCCTCCCCGACGGCACCGACCGCTCCCCCGACGACGCTCGCGAGGAGCAGAGTGGCCTTCCGCGACCGTGCGCGATGCGCGGCCCACTCCAGTGCTCGTCGTCCCGCCGACGTGTCCACCACTCCTACAACGATGCGCTCAGCCACGGCGACCTCCCTGTTCGCCTCCACCCTCCCATGCCATCCCCTCCTCGCGCGACGGTTCGTCCCGGACAAAACCCTCCGCCGGCTCAGGCACTCGCGCCAGATCAGGCTTCCTATCAGGAGGGCGCCTGACCTCGCGCGCCCGCCTGCTGCCGCGAGAACGCCTGTCCCGGCGCGCCACGCGCGCACGCAGGCACCCGTGCGACAGCAGGCACGCCTGCAGGATGTCGCCTGAAACGGCGCGAGCGCCTGATGCGGCGGGCGCGCGTCAGAGACGCGGGAGTGGCGGGGAATGCGAAAGGGCACCCCGTGGGGGTGCCCTTTCGTGTGCGCAGGAAGATCACTCTGCGGCGGCCTCCAGCTCCAGGAGCTTCTCGACAGCCGCGGTGAGCCGCTTGTCCGCCTCACCGAACTTCTCCAGGTCACCCTCGGTGAGGGCCGCCTGGCGATCGAGGAGCGCCTGCTGCGCCTTCGCCAGGGCGTCGGCCTGCTCATCCGTCGGCGTCGGCGTGGTCGGCGTCTCCCCCGTGTCGGGATCGGTCGCCTCCGGGTCGGTGGGTTCGACCTCGTCATCGCCACCGGTCGCGCCGGAGTCGCCGCCGAACAGCGTGTCCAGCGCCTCCGTGAGGGTGTTCTCGAAGGCCACCCGGTCACCGAAGGCGACGAGCACCTTCTGGAGACGCGGCAGCTGCGTCCCCTCGGACGACTGCACGTAGACCGGCTGGACGTAGAGCAGACCGCCACCGACGGGCAGGGTCAGCAGGTTGCCGTAGATGACCTCGGACTCCCCCTGCTGGAGCAGGTTGAGCTGCGGCACCACGGCCGTGTCCGAGTTGTAGGTGTTCTGCACCTGGCCGGGACCGGGAACCGTGGTGTCGGTGTCGATCTCCAGCATGCGCAGCTGCCCGTAACCTTCGGCCTTGACGCCCTTCTCGGCGCCCGCATCCGAGTCGACGGCCAGGTAGCCCATCAACACGTCGCGGCTGCCGCCCGCGCCCTGGGAGGCGGGGATGAACGTCGAGAACATCGAGAACCGCGGTTCCTCCTGCCCTGGCATCTGCATGGTCAGGTAGTACGGCGGCTGCAGCATCGCGTCGCTGCGCGGGTCGTTCGGCGTCTGCCAGCGGTTGTCCTGCTGGGCGAACGAGCCGGCCTTGTCGACGTGGTAGATGCCGAGGATGTCGCGCTGCACCTTGAACAGGTCGGTCGGGTACCGGACGTGGCTCATGAGCTCCCCGGACATCTCGCTGATCGGCTTGAGGGTCGACGGGTAGACCTTCTGCCAGGTCTTCAGGACCGGGTCCTCCTCGTCCCAGGCGTACAGCGTGACCGAGCCGTCGTAGGCGTCGACCGTGGCCTTGACCGAGTTGCGGATGTAGTTGATGTCGTCGATCGCGAGCGACGGCGTCGGCACGTTCGAGTCGGCGATCGCGTCGGACAGGCTCACGCTCGTCGAGTACGGGTACGTCGAGCTGGTCGTGTACCCGTCCACGATCCAGACGATGCGGCCGTCCACGACGCTCGGGTACGGGTCGCTGTCGAGCTCGAGGTACGGCGCGACCTTCTGCACGCGGGTCTTCGGGTCGCGGTCGTAGAGGATCTGCGAGTCGTCGTTGACGAGGTTGGAGAAGAGGATCTGCTCCGACTGGAACTTCAGCGCGTAGAGCAGCTTGGTGAAGCTGTCGCCGATCTTCGGTCCGCCGTTCCCGGAGAACGTGGTCTTCGTCTCGCTCGATCCGTCCTTGCCCCGCGGGTAGTCGATCTCGACCGGGTCGGCCCCCTCGGGGGCGCCGACGATGGAGTACTCCGGGGAATTCTCGCCGAAGTAGACCCGCGGCTCGAAGTCGCCCTGCTCGGACAGGAAGCCCGAGGTCGGGATGCCGCGCTCGAGGAAGACGGGCTCGCCGTCCGTCGTGCGCTGGTTTCCGGCCGCGGCGACGAGACCATAGCCGTGCGTGTAGACCGCGACGCGGTTGTTCCAGTTGTCACCGTCGCCCAGACCCGACATGTCGAGGTCGCGGACAGAGACGACCGTGTCCTGCTTCACGCCGTCGATCTCGTAGCGGTCGACGTCCATGGTCGTCTGGAACTGGTAGTAGCCGCGGTACTGCTCGAGCTGGCGGACCGTCGGCGGGATGACCTTCGGGTCCATGATGCGGATCGACGCCGTGGTCTCCGCGTCGGCGCGGAGCTGACCGGCCTCGGCGTCCGTCTCAGCCTCGAAGGCCGTGGTCTCCAGGTCGGCGACGCCGTAGGCCTCCTTCGTGCCGTCGATGTTCCGCTGGTAGTACTCGGCCTGATAGGCGTTCTGGTTCGGCTTCACCTGGAAGGTCGTGACCACCCACGGGTAGCCGATGCCGATGACCAGCGAGGCCACGATCAGCAGCGCGGTCGCCGCGAGGGGGAAGCGCCAGCGGCCGATGACGGCCGTGATGAAGAACAGGATGGCGACGACGGCGGCGATGATCGCGAGGATGCCGAGGCCGGGGATGGTCGCGTTGGCGCCCGTGTAGGCGGCACCGGTGATCCGGTCGTCCGGTTCGACGAGGGTCTTGTAGCGGTCCAGCCACAGGCTCGCCGCCTGCACGAGCAGGTACAGCCCTGCGATGACCGCGAGCTGGATGCGGGCCGGCTTCGAGATGCGCAGCTCGCCCTGGCCGATGCGCACGGAGCCATAGAGGTAGGACACGAGCGTGGTGACGAGAAGGCTCAGCAGCAGGACCGCCGAGACGAACGCGAGGAGGATCGAGTAGAACGGCATCGCGAACATGTAGAAACCGGTGTCGACGCCGAACTGCGGGTCGACCTCACCGGTGGCGACGCCGTTGGCCCACAGCCACACGGTCTTCCAGTTGCCGGCCGCCGCGAATCCCGCGAAGAGGCCGAAGAAGATCGGCATGCCCCACATCGCGAGGCGGCGCAGCGGCTCGATGACCTCCTGGTAGCGGTCGAGCTGGGAGCTCAGCCGCACGTAGACCGGACGGAGCCGGTAGGCGAGCTGGATGACGACGAACAGCGGAACCGCCATGCCGAGGAAGCCGATGACGAACATCACCGCCGTCGCGATCCACTGCGTGGTGAGCACGCCGGTGAACCCGACCTGGTCGAACCAGAGGAATTCGGTGTAGAGCGACGCGAAGACGAAGAACGCCGCGATGAGCGCGGCGATGATCACCAGGGAGATGCCGAGGATGCGTCGGGAGGTTCGAGGCGTGGCCGGGGGCTGGGCTGGGGTCGAGGTCACCCCTCCATCCTAGGCACCGCTCGCTGTGGGCGGGCTGTCACACCGGTCACGGCGGGGTCACGACCGTGCGGGCTCAGGTGGCGGGAACGTCGCAGGTCGGCAGCGCGTCGACGTCGCCGTCCTCCGCGATGACGTCGAGCGCCGCGAGGGATTCGTCGAGGGTCGCGGTGCGGATGACCTGCAGGCCGTCCGGCACATGCCCCACGACCTCGTCGCAGTTCGCCTCCGGTGCGAGGAAGTAGTCCGCGCCGGCGTCACGGGCGCCGTAGAGCTTCTGGCGGATGCCGCCGATCGGTCCGACGGTCCCCTCGGCGTCGATCGTCCCGGTGCCCGCGACCTCCTTGCCGCCGTTCAGCTCGCCCGGGGTCAGGGTGTCGATGATCCCGAGGGCGAACATCATGCCCGCGCTGGGGCCGCCGACGTTGTCGAGCTGGATCGTGACGTCGACCTCGAAGTCGTAGTCGGTGCGCAGCGTGATGCCGATCAGCCACGTCGTCGTGCCGTCCTGGGTCTGCTCCTCCGGCGTGATCTCGACCGTCTGCTCCGAGCCGTCGCGGCGCACCGTGAGCGCGACCGGATCCCCGCCCGCCTCCTGGATGGCCTCGCGCAGCGCGGTCGCCGAGGTCACGGGCGTGCCGTCGATCGCCGTGATCACGTCGTCCGCCTCGAGCAGGCCGTCGGCAGGAGAGCCCTCGACCGCGTCGACCACCACGACCTCGGCTCCGGTGTCGTAGCCGAGCTCGTTCAGCGCGGCGGCCGTCGCCTCGTGCTGCGAGTCGACCATGAGCATCGCGTTCCGCTCGTCGCGCTGCTCGGTCGTGACGCCCTCGGGGAACACCGCGTCCAGCGGCACGACGGCGCGCGAGGCGTCCGTCCAGGCGAGCGCGAGCTCGAACCAGCTCGGCGTGCGCTCCCTGTTGCCGACGACCTGGACGGTCGTCAGGTCGAGCGTGCCGCCCGTCTCGTACGTCTCGGTCCCCTCGACGCTGATGAGCGGGACCTGATCGCCGTCCGCGTTCTTCGCGGTACCGAGGGTGTCGTACACGGGGCCCGGACGCTGGATCACGTACGGCGAGGGCAGGAAGGTGAGGACGGCGAGCGCGGCGAGCGCGACCACCAGCGCCCAGACCCCGAGTCCGAGCTTCCCTGCACGCGGTCGTTCCACAGCAATCCTCCGTCGTTCGCGAGCGGCGTACAGCGATCTGCCCGCTTCGGGGACGCGCACTGAAACCTGTGACTAGCGTAGATGCCACGGCTTCAGACGTGCTGAGAGGGCGAGCGACATGGCAGACAACGAACCGAACCCGGAGGACTTCCAGGAGTTCCTGCGACGGATGCTCTCGAACCAGGGCGGTGGAGACATCGACCCCGAGGCGCTGCGCGGCGCCTTCCAGGGGATGGACGGCTTCGCCTTCGACCCGGCGATGATGCAGACGATCATGTCGCAGCTCCAGGGCGCCTTCGGCGGTGATCCCTGGGAGAACTCGCTCCGGCAGGCCCTGCACATCGCCAACCGCGAGGGTCAGGGCATCGGCGACGGCTCCCGCTCCTCCCTCGCCGACTCGTTCGCACTCGCAGGTCTCTGGCTGAGCGAAGCGACCACCATCTCCGAGCTCGCAGAGCCGCCGGTGGCGATGACCCGCGGCGAGTGGGTCGAGAGGACCCTTCCGGTGTGGAAGGAGATCGCCGGCCCCGTCTCGACGAGCATCGCCGACGCGCTGACGTCCGCCCTCGACACCCAGGTGCCCGAGGAGATGCGCGGCGTGGTGCAGGGCGCGGGACGCTTGATGCGGGGCCTCGGCGGATCGGTGTTCGCCGCCCAGTTCGGTCAGGTCCTCGGCAACCTCTCCCTCGAGGTCGTCTCCGGAGGCGACGTGGGCATCCCGGTGCTCCCCGCGGGTACGGCCGCCGTGATCCCGCAGAACCTCACCGCGTTCGGCGAGGGGCTCGAGATCCCGGCAGACCAGATCGCCCTCTACGTCGCGACGCGCGAGCTCGCCTACGCCCGCCTGTATCGGCACGCCAAGTGGCTGCACCTGCACGTGATGGCGCAGATCACCGACTTCGCCCGCGGCGTGACGGTGGACGTCGATGCCCTGGAGGACGTGGCGAGCCGCCTCGACCCCTCGAACCCCGAGGAGCTGCGCGCGGCGATCGAGGGCGGAGCCCTGCTCCCGACCCAGACCGAGGCGCAGCGCGAGGCCCTCGCCCGCCTGGAGAACCTCATCGCGACGATCGACGGGTGGGTCGACGTCGTCACGGCGGAGGCCACCTCCCGACTGCCGGACGGCGGCCGGATCGCCGAGGCGGCCCGTCGTCGCCGTGCCGTCGGCGGCCCCGCGGAGGACGCTCTGGGTGCGCTGGTCGGGCTCAAGCTCCGACCGCGACGCATCCGCGAGGCCTCGGCCATGTGGCGGGCGGTCACGGACGCGGTCGGCGTCGCCGCCCGGGACTCCCTCTGGGACTACCCGGACCTCATGCCCACCGCCGAGGACATCGACGACCCGACGGCCCTGATCGCGCGTCTGCAGGCCGCCGAGCGCGGGGAGCAGCCCGAGGCCGACGAATTCGATGAGGCGCTCGCCCGCCTGCTGGACGGCGACGACTTCTCCGCGGAGGCGCCCGCCGAGGACGGCGAGACGGATCCGCGCACCGACGGCGACGACGACACTCCGGAGGGCGAGCGCCCGGTCTGAGTCCGGCCATCCGGGTCGGGGACGGACGATCACTCTCCCTCCCCGACCACGGACGGACCGCCGACTTCTCCACCGATCCCCCGAATCGGCCTGCGGCTCCACTATGCTCCGCAGAATCGAGGGGTGCCGCTCACCCCGACGACCCTGACCCGTCTCGACCCCGCATTCCCGCTGCTCTGGCGCGACGGGATGACCCTCCAGGTCGGCGACGATCCCGCCATCCGGGTCCCGGCGTCCGCGCCCTGGGTCGAACGGCTCCTCAGCCGCATGCGCCGAGGGTTCCGACGCAGCGCCTTCGATGTCATCGCGCACCGCGCGGGAGCGCCGCGGGAGGAGGCCAGACGGCTGCTGGCCATCGTCGACCCGGCACTGCAGGACGAGCCCGCCCGCCCGCTCGCCGCCCGGGTGTCCACGCTCGGGCTCACCGACACCCGCGCCGAAGGGCGGCTGTGCGAGGCGCTCGCCGACGAAGGCGTGTCGCTCGCGACGACCTCGGCGCCGTCATCGACGGTGGTCGCCGTCGTCCTCGTTCCCGGTGCGGCGGCCGCCGTGCAGTTCGCGCCGTTCCTGCGCACGGACTCCCCGCACCTGCCGATCGCCGTCGAGCCGGCGCGCATCACCGTGGGACCGCTGGTCATGCCGGGGCTCACGCCGTGTCTGACCTGCCGGGATGCCGAGGACACCGCTCGGGACCCTGCCTGGCCGCTGCTCCACGGTCAGCTCGTCGGCCGCGACCCCGGACGCATCACACTCGCCAGGGTGGCTGCGGCCGGAGCGGTCGCTGCGCGTCTCCTCGCCGACCCCGAGGCCGCCCGCATCGCCCGGATCAGCGCGGACGGCGCGATCGGGTGGCGTTCGGTGCGGTTTCGCGCAGAATGCCTGTGCCGCGACCCGTCGTCCCCATCTCCGCCAGGAACCGCGAGGGCGCCCGTTCGCCGCGCCCCGCCGATCGCGCCCAGGACAGCTCCAGCGTGCGCGCAGCCCGCGTGATCCCCACGTAGGCGAGGCGACGCTCCTCGTCCACGGCCTCGAACGTCGTGGCATACGAGATGGGCAGCGACCCCTCCGCCCACCCCGCGAGGTAGACGTGCGGCCATTCGAGGCCCTTGGCCGCATGCAGCGTCGACAGTGTCACCGTCCGCATCGTCGGCTCGTGCTGATCCTTCGCGCGGGCCATGAGCTCGTCGCTGAACGATCGCAGGGTCGCTTCCGGTCCGGCATCCTCCGCGAGCCGCAGGATGGCCCGTCGCGCCTCCCAGCCGTCGCGCTGAGCTCCCCCGGCGGCCGGCGGCTCCTCGGTGAGTCCCAGCTCGCGAAGCACCCGCCGCACCCCGGGTAGGAATCCGTGCTCGGTCGGCGCGACCGCCGCCGCGCGGAGCGCGAGGATCGCCTGGCGTACCTCCGGCATGGCGAAGAATCGCGTGCCGCCGAGCACCGAGGTGGCGATCCCCTCGGCGGCGAGCGCCTGCTGGAGCACCGCGGACTGCGCATGGGCCCGATACAGCACGGCGATCTCGGACGGGGAGGCGCCGTCGGCGATACGGGCCGCGACACCGGCCGCGATCCCCGCGGCCTCCTCCGACTCCGAGTCGTACGCCGTGACCGTCGGCGGCTCGGCGGTGAAGTGCTCCCGCGCGGGGACCAGCTCCAGCGCCCCGGGGCGACCGTGCATCAGCGCGTTCGCCGCCGTCAGGATGGGGGCCTGGGACCGGTAGTTCGTCTCCAGCCGGATGACCGTCGCGTCGGGGTGCCGCCTTTCGAACTCGAGGAGGAACCGCTGCTCCGCCCCCGCGAACGAGTAGATCGTCTGGCTGGCGTCGCCCACCACGCAGATGTCGTGCCGATCGCCCAGCCACAGCTCCAGGAGCCGGTTCTGGAGCGGCGACACGTCCTGGAACTCGTCCACGGTGAAGTGCCGGTACTGCTCGTGAACGGCGGCTGCGACCCGTGGCTCGGTCTCCAGCATCCCCGCACAGGCGAGCAGCACGTCCTCGAAGTCGAGCTGATGACGCTCGTCCTTCAGCGCCTCGTAGCCGCGCATCAGCTCCACGAGCTGGGTGGGGTCGATCCCGGTGATCGGACGGCCCAGCTCGGCGTACCGGTCGATCGAGATCATCGACACCTTCCGCCACTCGATCTCCGAGGCGATGTCGCGCAGGGTCGCCGTGCGGGGACGCAGGCGGAGGGCATCGGCGGCCTGACCGAGCATGCGCACCTTGTTGTCGATGATCGACGGCGCGGGGGCCCCCGCCAGCGTGGGCCAGAAGAAGTTGAGCTGGGCGAGCGCGGCCGCGTGGAAGGTGCGGGCGGCGACGCCTTCGACGCCCAGCGCACGGAGGCGTCCGCGGAGCTCACCGGCGGCCTTCGCGGTGAACGTCACCGCCATCACCCGGGACGGCGAGTAGGCACCGGTGTCCACCCCGTGCGCGATGCGGTGCGTGATGACCCTGGTCTTCCCGGTTCCGGCCCCCGCGAGCACCGCCACCGGCCCCCGCAGGACCGAAGCCGCCGCTCGCTGCCGCTCGTCGAGGGCATCGAGTGCGCTCACGGGCGCTCCCCGAACCAGTCGACGATGAGAGCGCGCGCGATCGAGGCGGGTCCCGGCAACCCGACGGGACCGTCCCCGGCGAGCGCGGAGCCGATCTCCTCCCGCGTGAACCAGCGCACGTCGATGATCTCCTCGCCGTCGGGTCTGGCCGCGGCTTCGTCTTCGACCGCGGCGCGGAACCCGACCATGAGCGAGCGGGGGAAGGGCCACGCCTGCGAGGAGATGTAGCGCAGCGTCGAGAGGCGCACGCCGGACTCCTCCTCGATCTCCCGGTGCACGGTGGCCTCGAGGGATTCGCCCGCCTCCGTGAAGCCGGCGAAGCAGGAGTACATGCGACCGCCCCAGTTCGCATTGGCACCGAGCAGCAACCGCTCGCCGTCCGCGCTCTCGACGGCGACGATCACCGCGGGGTCGGTCCGCGGGAAGTGCTCGCGGCCGCAGACCAGGCACCGCCGCGACCAGCCCGCGTTGCGCAGCTCCGTCCCTCCGCCGCAGGTGGGGCAGAACGGGGCGTCGCGGAGCCAGCCGGCCAGCGCGACCGCGGCGACGAGCACCTCGGACTCCCCGGCGTCCAGGCGCCCGCCGAGGTCGCGGAGGCCGAGCCAGATCTCGTCCGGCGCCGTGTCCAGAGCATCGGTCTCCGGCGGGAGCGCGGCGAGCAGGAGCGCGGAGCCGTCGGCTTCCCGACCGAGCAGCGCCCATGTCCCGTCCGTGACGTCGTCCGCCGAGACGCGCAGCAGCGCCGAGGCCGCGACGCGCACACGCCCCTCCCGGACGACGATGACGCGCGAGGCCGCGAGGCCGCGGAGACGCTCGATCACGCCCTCCTCCTCGCGGAGTTCGGCGGCGCGGTCGAAGAACGGGCGCGGAATGCTCATCGACTCCCTCTCTCACGGGCGTGGCGGAGGCGGGACCGCCCCTGAGCCGACCTACCCTGGGGGCATGGGACGCTCTCCATTCACTCTAGCCGCGGCGGTGACGGCCGCACTTCCCGGCGCGGAGGTCACGGGCACCCGGGCGCTCACCGCGAACGGCGACGGGCGCTTCGACTCCGCCGTCGCCTCCCTCGCCGACGGCCGGGAGCTCGCGATCCGCGTGGCGGACGATGATGACGCCGCGCGCGAGCTGGCGGCCGAAGCCCTCGCGCTCCGCGCCCTCACCGACGGCGCGCGCGCCATGCTCCCGTTCCGCGCTCCCGGATACATCGGCGAGACGAGGGTGGGCGAGGGCCGAGCGCTCGTGACCGAACTGCTCCCCGGCTTCCAGATCGAGGCGTCGATGGTTCCCGCCGGACGCGGCGCCGCGGAGTCCATGGGGGCCGCGATCGCCGCCGTGCACGCGCTGCCGACGTCGGTCGTCCGCGGTGCCGGACTCGTGATGCGCAGTGCGGAGGAGAGCCGCGCCGAGCTGGAGCGGCTCGTCGACACCGCCGCAGCCACGGGATGCGTCCCCGCCCGCCTCACGGTGCGGTGGCGGGAGGCCGTCGCCGACGACGACCTCTGGCGCTTCGAGTCGACGGTCGTGCTCGGCGGCGCGCAGGCCACGTCGTTCCTCTTCGACGATCATCCCGAGCGCGGCCCCGAGGTCACCGGCGTGATCGGCTGGCACGGTCTCGCGGTCGGCGATCCGGCGCTCGACCTGTCCTGGCTGTCGGCCGCGCCCGACGCCGCGGCCGACGTGCACGGCGCGTACGCCCGTGCGATGGATCGAACTCCCGACGCCGGTCTCGAGATCCGTGCGCGGCTGCTCGCCGAGCTGGAGTTCGCCCGCTGGCTCGTCCACGGGGACGCGCTGCGGCGCGAGGACATCGTGGAGGACGCGGCCGCGCTGCTGGAGGCTCTCGCCGACGGCCTGCGCCACGACGATCTCGGCGTGCCCGGTGATCGCCGCTCGGACGTGGACTCGGCGATGGACGCGCTCGACCGCGTGCCGGTGGCGGCCGCTCCCGAGGTGGACACCTCGATGCAGACCGATGCCTACAACCCGGAAGAGCTCTGGGCGGCGGAGGCGGACGACATGGATCTCGACGCCGCGCGCACCGGGTCGTCGGTGGCGGGGGCGGGCGAGCCCGCGGGCGCGCCGTCGCAGCCCGACGCGGAACATCGTGCCGCCGTGGCGAGCATCGAGACCGAGGACCTCTCCGGCGTCGCGCACGCGTTCGCCGAGACGCGCGGAAGCGGACGGGTCGAGACTTCCTTCCCCTCCTCCCCCTCGGCGGACGACGACGATTCCGAAGAGGCTCAGCGCGCGGCGCGGGCGGCGCTCCAGCGCTGGAAGAGCTCCTCCTCGGAGTAGACGCGGTCCCCGCGGATGACGAGGTCGTCGGCCACGTAGTACAGCGCCACGTCGATCTCCTCGAGCGGGACGCCGAAACGCCGGTGGTACGCGAGCCGGTAGAGGGCCAGCTGCAGCATGCGCTCCTCGCGCTCCTGCGGTGTGCGTGGCGCCCGCCCGGTCTTCCAGTCGACGATCTCGATCCGTCCGCCGCGGTCGGCGCGTCGGTACACCGCGTCGAGCTTGCAGATGACGATGTGGGCTTCCGTCGCGTCGGGGCGCACTCCGGGGAGACCGGCTCCCAGCGCGAAGTCGATCTCGATCTCCACGGCGAGCGGCTGCAACAGCCCCCACTCGCTCCGCTCGAAGGTCTCCTGCAGTGCGGCGAGGTCGGCGGCGTCCGCAGCGGCACCGGATGCCGGAGCACCCGGTGCACCGTCGTCCTCGGGCTCGTCCTCGTCGACCTCCCAGAGCGCCTCGTCCACCCGGGTTCCGACACCGACGAGCTCGGAGCGCTGCTCGACCCACGCGTGGAACAGGGTCCCCAGACGGGTCTGGCGGTACGGGCGTTCGGGCATCGGGCGCACGAGCGAGGACAGGGTCCCGGTGTAGTCCGTGACGTAGTCCTTGAACCGGGAGGCGGGCACTCGCGTGGGTGCCTCCGCGTCCGTCCCGCGCTGGCGGGCGGCGCGCTCGTCGAGGAGCCGGCGCAACTCCTCGGTCGGCTCGAGGGTATCGCCCTGGAGGGCCTCCTCGACGACCGCCGCCGCGGCGCTCACCACGGGGCGCCGTCCGCCGAGCGGGTCGAGCGGCCAGTGCAGCGTGGCGCCGGGACCGTCGTACGGGTTCTCGTCCGGGTCGACCGGAGGGATCGCGTCGAGCCCGAGGACGTCGATGGCCTCCAGGAGGTACGGACTCGGCGTGCGCGGCGCCTTCTGACCCGCCCAGTGGGCGCCGCTCAGCAGCAGGTCGCTCTTGGCGCGGGTGATCGCCACGTAGGCGAGGCGACGCTCCTCCTGGCGCTGATACTCCCGGTAGGCGTCCTTGAAGCGCTTGAGCGCGCCGCCGTGGGGGTTCGCTTTCGTCGCCCCGCCCGACAGCGACGCCTGTGCGAGCTTCTGCCGCTTGCCGGGGTCGACCTCGCCCTCCATCGCCTCCTCCGGGTCCCAGACGAAACGCGGGAGCGCGTCGCGGTCTCCGCGCAGCGCGAACGGCACGACGCCGAACCCGAACCATCCCGAGGTGTCGGACACCCGCCCAGGCAGCTCGTCGACGACGAGGCGCACGACCGCGACGGCGTCCCACTCCAGGCCCTTCGACCCGTGGATCGTGAGCAGTTGCACGACCCCGGGCTCCGGGGGCTCCGGTCGGGGCATGAGTTCGTCGGTGCTCTCCGCCTTGTCGAGCCAGGCCAGCAGGCTGCCGATCGTGCCGCGCTCGTCGGCGGCGAGGAACGCGCGCACCTCGTCGGCGAACGCCCGCAGCTGGGTGGCTGCGACCCGCGCGGGTCCCCGGGTCTCGTTGGCGGCGAGCTCGATATCCAATCGCAGCTCCAGCTCGATGAGCCGGATGAGTTCCGGGATCGGCTGGGACGACGCGCGACGCAGGCGCTCCAGCATCTCCCCCGCGGCGCGGATCCGTGAGCGGCCCTCCGGGGTGATGCCCTCCAGCAGGCGATAGTCGTCGCGGACCGCGCGCACGATGTCGACCGCGTCCACGATGGAGACGGCCTCGTCGGCACCGCGGGAGGAGCGCAGCCGCGCCCGCACCTCTTCCGGCAGGGGCATGAGGGCGGTGTCGCGCTCCGCGAGCGCGCGTCCCAGCTCGTACAGCGCCGCCATATCCGCCACCCCGACGCCGAAGCGCGGGCCCGTCAGGAGCCGGATCAGCGCCGAACCGGCCGTCGGGTCGTGCACCACCCGCAGGGTCGAGACCACGTCGACGACCTCGGGCGTGGCGAGCAGGCCCCCGAGTCCAAGGATGCGGTGCGGGATGCCTCGCGCGGCGAGCGCGCCGGCGAAGGTCTGCATATGGCGTTTGGACCGGAACAGGATGGCGCCGGTGTGCGGGGAGTCGGAGGTCTCCTCGTGGGCGGCACGACGCTCCGCGAACCAGGCCGCGACCTCGGCGGCCTCGTCGTCGACGGTGAACGGGTAGCGCACGGCGACCGTACCCTCCCCGGCGCCGGGCCGCGGTTCCAGCGGCGGGACGTCGAGTCCGGGGCGCTGCAGGGGCCCCAGCACCCGGTTCGCGACGTCGAGGATCCGCCAGTCGTTGCGCCAGCTCGTCATGAGGCTGTAGGTGCGTACCTCTCCGGCGCTAGAGAAGGATCGGGGGAACGCGTAGAGGTTGTCGGCGCTGGCTCCACGCCAGCCGTAGATCGACTGGTGCGGATCGCCGACGGCCATGACCGCCGTGTCGCGGAACAGCTCCGCGAGGAAGCGCGTCTGGATCACCGAGGTGTCCTGGTACTCGTCGAGCAGCACGACCCGGTGCTGCTCCCGGAGCTCGGCGCGGACGTCCGGCGCGGACTCGACGATGTCGTACGCTCCGGACACCTGGTCGGCGAAGTCGAGCACGCCGCGCCGGTCCTTCTCGGCGATGTAGTCGCGCACGAGGCTGGTCAGAGTCGGGAGGGTGCGCAGGTTGACCGCCGCCTTCTCGACATCGGCATGGGAGCGGTAGGGCTCGAACGCCGCGGCCTGTGCTGCCGCGAGACGCTCGGCCTCGGCGAGGTCGACGCGATGGTCGAGCGCCGCGCCGGCGAGCCGCTGCACGGCGTCGATGACTGTTCCGAGGGCGTAGTCGACCTCCTCCAGCTCCGGCAGATCGCTGCGGAGCACGACCTCCCGCGCCAGCATCCAGGACGCCGCCTGGCTGAGCATCGCCACATCGGGATCCCGGCCGATGCGTGCGGCGTGCTCACGCACGATGCCGTCGGCGAAGGCGTTGTAGGTCGAGACGCGGGGACGGATGAGGAGGTCGTCGGCGGTGCGGAGCGCCCCGGGCTCCCCGGCCGTGCCGTAGTGCTGGGCGAGCTCGTCGAGGACATGGCTGCGCACGAGTTCGCGCTGCCGCCCCGGCGCGGCCTCCGCCACTCGACGCAGTGCCCCTCCGGCGACGATCTCCGGGAGATGCGGGAGCAGGCCCCGCCGACCGTATTCGTCGACGACGGCGAGGCGGGCGCCGATGCGCTCCGCGAGCTCCCCCGCCGCCTTGCGGGTGAACGTGAGGCCGAGGACCTCGTCCCGGCGGACGAGCCCGTTCGCGACGAGCCAGACCACCCGGGCCGACATGGTCTCCGTCTTGCCGCTGCCCGCCCCGGCGACGACGAGCGCCGGCTCCAGCGGCGCCTCGATCACCTGCTGCTGGGCGGGCGTCGGGGTCGGCAGTCCGAGCGCGGCGGCGATGTCGGTCGCCGAGAGCACGGCGTCCGGGGCTCCTGCGGTCATGCGCTCACCGCCGGCACGGTGTGGATGCGGCAGGGATGGACCCGGCGCTGCGTGTCGGCGCAGTGCGCCTCGACCTGTGCGGTGAAGCTCGCCGCCGACATGCCGCGGGCGACCTCGGCGACCCGGTGCAGGAACTGCGACCGGGCCTCGGCGTCCAAGGCGTGCTGGTGCGCGACGCGGTAGTCGCTCTTCGCCAGGGTCTTCGAGACGATCACAAGACGCGCGCCCCCGAGCGAACCGGGCGCGGCACCGGGCACGAGCCCCTCCTGCACAGCGATCTGATAGGCCGCGAGCTGGGCATGGTCGACGACGCCCCCGTCCGCCTCCGGATCGGTCTTCCCGGTCTTGAGGTCGACGACCACCGTGGTCCCCTCCGGCCCGCCGGCCATCGACTGCCAGCCGCGGCCGCGCGCCGGTCCGTGTTCGCCCGCGCCGGGCGGATACGCCTCGACCCGATCGATGTAGCCGTGCACGATGGCGCGGTGACCGCGGTCCTCCCCCACCGGGTAGACGCTCGGCTCGGCGGTCTCGCCGGACACGTCGACGGCGAACCGGAACTCCACCTCGCTGCCGAGGACGCGCCCGCCGTCCCTCGTCACCTCACCGAGGTAGCTGTGCAGCCGGTCGACGAACAGGTCGGCGCGACGGCGCTCCTTGCGCCCGATCCAGGCCGTCTCGAAGTCGAGCTCCGGCCAGTGCTCCTCGACGATCTCCCGCATGCGCGCGAGGTCGCCGTCCGGCACGCGCTCCATCGCCTCGTGGACGATCGTGCCGATGCCCGCCGTCGGCGGCATGACGGTGTCGCCGCCGAGAGCCGAGACGACCCAGTTGAGCCCGCATTCCTCGTACGACTCCACCGCCGAGGGCGACACCCGGGCTCCGCTCGCAGCGAGATCGCGCAGCGGCGCCGCCGTCGAGGGCGCCGTGACGCCGTACCAGTCGTGCGGATGCGCTCCCGGCACGCCCTCCCGGGCGAGGACGGCGAGTTGGGCGGCCGCCTCGCGCCTCGCGGGTTCGGCGTGTGTCGTGGTGAGCACCCGACGGTGCCGCGCGACCAGCCCGCGCAGCGTGAGCGGGTGCTCCGCGGAGGCATGACGCTCCGGCGGCTCCGGAGGGGGAAGGAATCCGAAGAAGGCGCTGGGTGACAGGTCGTCATCGTCCACCGCGGTGATGAGGAGGCGATGGCGCGCCCGCGAGAGTGCCCGCACGAACAGCCGCAACTCGTCGTGGAGCGCCGCCCGACGCCGGTCGAGCACGCCCGGTACCTCCGCCGGGAGGCCGGAGCGCGCCGCGGTCAGCGCGTCGGCGAGCCGCCAGGTCTGGAGCAGCCCGCCACGCAGCCGTACGTTGGGCCAGACGCCGTCCTGCACACCGGCGACGACCACCGCGTCGAACTCCGTGCCGAGCGCGGTGGCCGGCGTGAGAAGGGTGACCGTCCCCGGCCGGTCCGGCGACGACAGCGTGTCCTCCGGCACCTCGCTGTCGAGGATGTCGCGCACGAAGACCTCGGGGCGCTCGTCGGGTGTGCGCTCGACGAAGCGCTTGGCCGCGTCGAACAGAGCCACGAGAGCATCCAGCGATCGCGCCGTCTCGGCTCCGGTCGGCAGCAGCGAGATCTCCCGCCACGCGACCTGCAGCCGCCGCCCGTCGACGGCCCTGGCCTGCTCCCAGATGCGCCACAGGAGGTCGTGGATCGTCTCGCCTTCCGCCGCCGCACGAGCGACGCCGGCGACCGTCTCGGCGAAGCGCTCGGCGGTCCGCGACTCCGGTGCATCGATGAGCGTGAGGGTGGCCGGCGCCGACATCGCCGCGCGCAGCAGCTCGCGCGCGGGAGTCGACCCGCCCTGACCGAGTTCGAGGTGGCGGAGCCGCGCGCGCAGCCGACGGAGCGCGATCGCATCCATTCCACCGAACGGCGTCCGCAGCGCCTCCTCCCAGGCCTGCACGGTGCGGTCCTCGTCCGGAGTCAGCGCGAGCCGCACGATGCCGACGATGTCGCGCACGATCCCCTCGCTCCCGAGCGGGCGCTGCACCCCGGCGGCCCTCGTCGGGATCTCGCGCGCGGCCAGCTCGGTCTCCAAGGCTGTGACCTGACGGGTGTCGTGGGCGATGACCGCCATCCGCTCCCACGGGATGCCGGCGCTCAGATGCCAGTCGCGCATGACTCCCGCGATGCGGTCGAACTCCTCGTAGGGCGACGGCGCGAGGAAGGTCGAGACCTCCGCGCTGTCGTCCCCCGCGGTGGGCGCCGGGGCGCGCCGATGCTCGACGCGTCCCGAGACGCCGATCGCCTGCGTCACCGTGCGCGTCAACGCGGTCAGCAGCGGGCGCTGACGGTGGGCGCCGTCGAGCACGTGCACGGTGGTGAGCGCGCCGGCGAGTTGCGCGAAAAGCTCGGGGCTGGCTCCGCGGAAGGCACCGGAGGAGATGTCGGGGTCGCCGAATGCGTGGACCGCGATGCCCCGGTCGAGGAGCGCCTGCACCACGCCGATGCCTCCGCGCGTCAGCTCCTGGGCGTCGTCGATGAGCACCACCCGCAGGGGCGACAGCGGCCCGAGGGTCGCGCTGTCAGCCGTGCGGAGGATCCCCGCTGCCTCGCTGAGCAGATCGGCGGCGTCGCGGTGCGCGGCCCGTAGGGCATCGAGCACTGCGCGGTACTCCTCCACGAAGTCGGCCGCCGCCGTCCACACCGCATCGCCGGTGGCGCGCAGTTCGGCCGGGCTCGCCCCCAGCTCCGTGCACTCCGCGAGGAAGGCGCGGAGTTCGGAGCGGAAGCCCTTCGAGGCGCGGACGGGCTCGCTGAGCGCCGGAGGCCAGGCGATGCGGGCGTCCTCGGCATCGCCGGCGAGCAGTTCGGCGATGATGCGGTCCTGATCGGCGCCGGTGAGCAGAGCCGGCGGCTCCGCGCCCTCCCTCACCATCGCGCCGCGGACGAGCTGGAACGCGAACGACCCGAGCGACCGGGCCAGCGGTCCCGGCGTCGCCTGGCCGATGCGCACGCCGATCCGGTCGCGCAGCGCGGTGGCCGCCTGTCGGCTCGGCGTGAGCGCCAGCACCTCTTCCGGCCGCAGCCCTTCGACCTCGAGGAGCTGCACCACACGGTCGACGAGCGTGCGCGTCTTACCGGTGCCGGGGGCACCGATCACGACGCCCGACGCGGTCGGCGGCGCCGTGATCACGGCTCGCTGCGCGGCATCCGACATCATCCCTCCACGCTATCGGGAGGCGCGGACATCGGCGTCGAGGGCGAACCTCCTCGCGGGTTGTGCGCTCAGGGCGAAACGACCGTCGCCGCCGGTCTCCCCCGCTCGGTGCGCGATAGAGTTGGCCGAGTCCGACGACCTGCAAGGAGCACCCGTGGAAATCCGCATCGGCATCATCAACACCGGCCGCGAGCTGAGCTTCGACACCGCTGCCACGGCGGACGAGGTCCGCACCCAGGTCTCCGCCGCGCTCGAGCAGAGCGCCTCGCACCTGAGCTTCGCCGACGTGAAGGGCAACTCCTACATCGTGCCGACCGCGAACCTCGCCTACATCGAGCTGGGCACCGAGGAGTCGCGTCGCGTGGGCTTCGTCGCCTGACCCGCGCATGTACATCCTCCTCGCCCTCGTCGGCGCCTGCGTGCTCGGCATCGCCGCGCACTTCCTGATCGGGGGTCGCGAACGGCGCGGCGTCGCACTCGCTCCGGCGATCGCGACGGCCGTCTCGGCGATCGTCTACACGGCTCTGCAGTGGTCCGGCGTGGGCGAGGACAGCGTCTGGCTGTGGCTGGCGAGCACCCTCGGAGCCGCCGCGGTCGCGGCGCTCGCCGCCGCGGCTCTCACCGCAGCGCGTCGACGCGG
Organism: Microbacterium sp. C-MGS6; assembly: GCF_058140415.1. Taxonomy (NCBI): domain Bacteria; kingdom Bacillati; phylum Actinomycetota; class Actinomycetes; order Micrococcales; family Microbacteriaceae; genus Microbacterium; species Microbacterium sp. C-MGS6. The sequence continues at coordinate 1,252,836 of NZ_CM176934.1, read as the reverse complement.
CGACGAGCAGCGGAGAGCCGCGCTCGGGATCTGAGCTAGGACGCGAGGCCCATCGCGTCCATGCGCCGGGCGTGCGCCCCCATCAGCTCGGTGTACACCGGCTCGATGCGGGCCTCCTCCACGGCGAGGAGTTCGGGACGCAGAGCCGCGCGACAGACGAGGATCGTGTCGCCCACGAGACGCCGCGCCCACATGGACAGCAGCGAGCGCCACTCCTCGTCGCTCTCGATCGTCTCCTGGATGATCGCGACGATCTCGTGGCGCGCGTCGTCCTCGCGCAGGATCTCCGCGACCCGCCGCCCCGTCTCGCCGTAGCTCGAAGCGAGCGCGAGATAGAAGTCGTCGAGCATGCCCGCCGTGATGTAGACCGCGAGCAGGGTCTCGCGCGGGCGCGCCCCGATGGTCTTGCGCCGGAACGCGTCCAGGTGCTCGCGGAACGGGAGCATGAGCTGCGTCGGGTCCTGACCGCGCGCCGCGATGATGTCGACGATGCCCCGGTGCTTGGTGAGCGCCGCACCGGCGGCCCGGGACAGCGACTCCTTCTCGGCCAGCTCGGGAGTCGCGCGGATGAGCCGCGTCAGCGTCTCGAAGTAGCCGAGCTGGAGGTAGGCCGCCTGGCCGAGGAATCGGTCGAGCTCCGGCGCCAGTTCCGCGAAGTCGACACGCGTCGCATCGCTCTGCTCGCCGCGGCTGCGCAGCGCCAGGGTGCGTCGCGGCACGGCGTCGCGCTGCCAGAACCACTTAACCACGAGGTGTTCCTCCCGAGTCGGCCACGTCGTTCACAATACTCGGCAGAAGACGTCCTCCCTGCCCGGAGCCGCCCCTCCGGTAGGCTGGGCGTGTCCCCGCCGTCGGAGCGGGGCCCCGCGCCTGTGGCACACGAGACGGCGTGGCTCCGTTTACGAGGCGATCGCGCATGGTCGCCGGACAGGCATCTGAACAACAGTGACAACTTTCGCCGAACTCGGCATCGATCAGGACATCGTCGACGCACTGGCCGCGAAGGGCATCGTCGATGCCTTCCCGATCCAGGAGCAGACCATCCCCCTCGGGCTCCCGGGGCAGGACATCATCGGACAGGCGAAGACCGGTACCGGCAAGACCTTCGGCTTCGGCATCCCGGTCGTGCAGCGCCTCGGGAAGGATCCGGAGCACGGGGTCAAGGCCCTCATCGTCGTCCCGACCCGCGAGCTCGCGGTGCAGGTCTACGAAGACATCGATCTGCTCACGAGCAACCGCTCCACCAGCGTCGTCGCCATCTACGGCGGCAAGGCGTACGAAGGGCAGATCGACCAGCTCAAGGCCGGAGCGCAGATCGTCGTCGGCACGCCGGGGCGTCTCATCGACCTCGCCGGCCAGCGCCTCCTCGACCTCTCGAACGCGACCGAGGTCGTGCTCGACGAGGCCGACAAGATGCTCGACCTCGGCTTCCTCGCCGACATCGAGAAGATCTTCCAGAAGGTTCCCGCGGTGCGGCACACGCAGCTGTTCTCCGCGACCATGCCCGGTCCGATCGTCGCGCTGGCACGGCGGTTCATGACCAACCCGATCCACATCCGCGCCAACGACCCGGACGAGGGCCTGACGCAGGCGAACATCAAGCACCTCGTCTACCGCGCCCACTCGCTGGACAAGGACGAGGTCATCGCTCGCATCCTGCAGGCCGAGGGCCGGGGGAAGACGGTCATCTTCACGCGCACGAAGCGCGCAGCGCAGCGTCTGGTGGACGAGCTGAGCGACCGCGGCTTCAACGTGGGCGGCGTCCACGGCGACATGGGACAGGACCAGCGTGAGCGCTCCATGGCCGCGTTCAAGGCCGGCAAGAAGGACGTCCTCGTGGCGACGGACGTGGCGGCCCGCGGTATCGACGTCGACGACGTCACCCACGTCATCAACCACACCATCCCCGACGAGGAGAAGACCTACCTCCACCGCGCAGGACGCACGGGCCGCGCGGGCAAGACCGGGATCGCGGTGACGTTCGTGGACTGGGAGGACCTGCACAAGTGGGCCCTCATCAACCGCGCGCTCGAGTTCGGTCAGCCCGAGCCGGTCGAGACCTACTCGTCGAGCCCGCACCTGTACACCGACCTCGACATCCCCGAGGGGACGAAGGGGCGGCTCGTGAGCGCGCCGAAGAAGGAAGCGGTCAAGACGGAGCGCACCCGTCGTCCGGAGCGGGCCGCGGACGCCGCCGAAGAGGGCACCGGAGAGGGCGGCACGCGCCGCCGTCGCCGCCGCCGCACCGGCTCGTCGTCTGTCGGCTCCACGTTCGCGGAGGGCACGCCCGAAGGGTCGTCCGGCGAGGGTTCCGCCGCGCAGACCGCCGACCGCGGCGCCGAGGGTGCCGGCACCCACGACGGCGCCGGCAAGGAGCACCACGACGGCAAGCCCGCCCCCGCCCGCCGTCGCCGCCGTCGTCGCGGCGGCTCCGGCACCGGGGCGGCACCCGTCACCGGCGCCTGATCCGCGTCATCGTCGTCCGAGGGGCGCCCGCACGGTCTGCCGTGGGGCGCCCTTCGTCGTGCAGGAGGTCGGCCGGAACCTGCGGCGGGTAGACCCAGGCGACGAGCACCACCGAGATGATCATCAGCAGGAACCAGGAACTGAGCTTGCTCAGGGACACGGGCTGCCACCCCGCCGCCTGGTCGGGATACGCCCACGCGCCTGCCCACGTGCCGATGTTCTCGGCCAGGTAGATGAACACCGCCACCCCGGCGAAGACCGCGAGGAGCGGCAGCCGGATGGTGCGGCGCCATACGCGGGCGTGCATGACGGTGGGCAGCCACAGCACCACCACCCCGGCGAGGAGCAGCCACCTGGCATCCCACCACCAGTGGTGGGTGAAGAAGTTGACGTAGATGGCGGCGGCCAGGACGGCCGTCAACCACCGGCGCGGGTAGCGGGTGAACCCGAGGTCGAACAGCCGGTACACGCGCACCATGTAGGAGCCGACCGCCGCGTACATGAACCCGCTGAACAGCGGGACTCCCCCGATGCGGAGGGTGCCGTCCGCGGCATACGCCCAGGAACCGACGTCGGTCTTGAACAGCTCCATCGCCGTGCCGGTGATGTGGAAGAGCACGATCACCCAGAGCTCCCGCCCGCTCTCGAGGCGGAACACGAGCATGGCCACCTGGATGAGCACGGCCGCGATCGTCAGCGCATCGTTGCGGGCGAGCGCGGCGTCGTCGGGGTACCAGAGGCGGGCGGCGACGATCACCACCAGCAGCGCCGCACCGAACACGCAGGCCCAGGCCTGCTTCAGCACGAAGACGAGGAACTCGGCCAGCCCGGCGCGGAAGCCCGATGTCGGCACCGCACGGAGGAGTCGGCGAGCGATCGCGTCGACGCGGCGCTCCAGGGAGGTGGCACGTTGCATGCCTCGGACCGTATCGGTCCGCCTCGACAGAATGCCGGGAGACCGCCGACAGTCCGCCGGGGTCAGGGACGCCGCGGGCCGGAGCCGGAGGCGCGATCGATGATCCGGGCGACCATGTCCGCCGCGGTGGTGTTCTCCCCCGGCACGTTCGGTTTTCCGGTGCCGTGGTAATCGCTGGACCCGGTGACGATGAGGTCGTGCCGGGCTGCCAGTTCGCGCAGCAGCCGCTTGCCGGCGGCGGTGTTCTCCCGGTGGTCCACCTCGAATCCGGCCAGCCCCGCGTCGATCAGACGCTCGATGTACGGCACCGGCATCATCCGATCACGGCCCGCCGTCACAGGGTGCGCGATGATCGCCACGCCGCCCGCCTCGGTGAGAAGCCTCACGGCGGTCAGCGGGTCCGGGGCGTAGTGCGGCTCGTAGTAGCCCTCCCGCGGATGGAGGATGCCGTCGAAGGCCTCGCCCCGATCCCGAACGATGCCGCGCGCCACCAGCGCGTCCGCGATGTGGGGCCGACCGACCGTCGCGTCGAGCGTCGTCTGGGCGAGGACGTCATCCCAGTGCAGGTCGTAATCGCGGCCGATGTTGCGGACGATGCGCTCCGCTCGTCCGATCCGGTCGTTCCGGATCCGGTCGGTCTCCGCCCGCAGCGCCGCATCCTCCGGATCGAAGAGATAGCCGAGCACATGCACGCTGCGCCACTCGTGTTTGGCTGACAGCTCCATCCCGGGGAGGAAGGTCATGCCGAGCGCGACGGCGGCGTCGCCGGCCTCCGTCCAGCCCGTGGTGCGGTCGTGGTCCGTGAGCGCGGCGGTCCGTACGCCGTGCCGATGCGCCTGCCTCATGACCTCGGCGGGCGACTCGGTGCCGTCGGAGTGGTTGGAGTGCAGGTGCAGGTCGGCAGGACCGGCGGGTGGAACGGGCATCCTCCGAGCGTACCGAGCGTCGACGCGCGTGGCGCGGAAACCGGACCCGGATCGCGTGGACGGACCGGCGATGCGAGGCAGGGACTTCACAGGCGGCGCTTCTAGGCTGGAGGGGATGTTTCGTCTCCTGGGGATCCTGCTCACCGTGCTCTTCGCGATCGCGTCGGCGATCGTGGTGTGGCCGCAGTTCTTCCACCTCGAGCAGACCTACCCGTTCGCTCAGCTCGTCGCCGCCCGCGGCCTCGTGCTCGGCGGGTTCCTGGTCATCGCGGTGCTGGCGCTGCTGCTGCTCCTCGCCCGACCGCTGCGAGGGTTCGCGGCCTCGGTCCTGATCGTCGCCCTCCTCGGTGCTGCGGCGACGGGTGCGATCGGAGCGACCCGCGGCTTCGGGGTGGCGGCCCTGCCTGAGCGGACGGACACGAGTCTGCGGGTGCTCACCTGGAACACGGCGGGTGAGGCCGTCTCCGCCGAGCAGATCGCCCGGGAGATCCTCGAGCAGGAGGCCGACGTGGTGGCGCTGCCGGAGACCACCGAAGAGGTCGGCGAGCGGATCGCGCTCATGCTGCGCGAGCAGGGCCATCCGATGTGGGTGCACCATGTGCAGTTCCGCCCGGACGTGGAGGACGGCCCGCAGTCGTGGCAGACCACGGTCCTGGTGGCTCCCGAGCTCGGCGAGTACTCCGTGATCGAGTCCTCCAAGGACGGAAGCAACAACACCGGATCCGTGCCGAGCGCCGTGCTCATGCCGATCGACGGGGACGGCCCCACGATCGTCGCCGTGCACGCCGTCGCGCCGCGCATGGAGGAGATGCAGCAATGGCAGAGCGATCTGCAGTGGATCGCCGACCAGTGCCCTGCGGGTGACTTCATCCTCGCCGGAGACTTCAACGCGACCGTGGATCACATGGCCTCCCTCGGCGTCGACGGCGGCGACATCGGCTACTGCCGGGACGTCGCCTCCCGGACCGGCAACGGGATGTCCGGCACCTGGCCGAGCTCGTTCCCCGCCCTCGCCGGTGCCCCCATCGATCACGTGATGGCGTCCGCCAACTGGCGCCCCACCGGCTCTGCCGTCCTCGAGGATGCCGGCGGGAGCGACCACCGCGCCCTCATCGTGCAGCTCGAGCCGGCCGGCTGATCACGCTGCGCGGCCTCCAGGTGAGAGACTGGACGGATGAGCACCGGAGAAAACGACACGATCGCTGACGAGACCGTCGAAACCCCCGTCGAGAACAGCTCGACCAATCGCAAGCAGCCCTTCCCGCAGGGCTTCCTCGACACCATCTCCACCGGGTGGGCCGAGCGTCCGGAGACGCTGCCCGCGCCGCGCGCCCAGGCTCCGTACGCCGAGCGCCGCCGCGCTGCCGTCTCGGCCGCGTTCCCCGGCAAGCGGCTCGTGATCCCCGCCGGTTCGCTCAAGCAGCGCAGCAACGACACCGACTACGTCTTCCGTGCGCACTCCGCCTTCGCGCACCTCACCGGCTGGGCGTCCGACGCCGAACCGGACTCGGTGCTCGTCTTCGAGCCGACCGACGACGGGCACGACGTCACGCTGTACTTCCGCGAGCGCGCCGACCGCACCACGACGGAGTTCTACGCCGACGCCACGGTCGGCGAGTTCTGGATCGGGCCGCGTCCGTCGCTCGCCGGTGTCGCCGCCGACCTGCAGCTGGCCACGGCGCACCTGCACGAGTTCGCCCCGGTCGAGGGCGAGCTGGTCCTCGAGGAGGACGAGACCCTCACCCGTGTCGTCTCGGAGCTGCGCCTCATCAAGGACGACTTCGAGATCGCCGAGATGCGTCGGGCCGTGGAGATCACGGCGCAGGGCTTCGACGACATCATCCGCGAGCTCCCCGCCGCGGTGGCACATGCCCGTGGCGAGCGCGTCGTCGAGGGCGTCTTCCACCGCCGCGCCCGCGAGGACGGCAACGGCGAAGGCTATGACACGATCGCCGCGTCCGGACCGCACGCCTGCTACCTGCACTGGACGCGCAACGACGGCGCCGTCGTGCCAGGAGACCTCATCCTCGTCGATGCGGGTGTGGAGGCCGACAGCCTCTATACCGCCGACATCACCCGCACGCTCCCGGTGTCCGGAACGTTCACCGAGGTGCAGCGCCGGGTCTACGAGACGGTGCGCGAGGCCGCGGACGCGGCTCTCTCGGCGGCGAAGGTCGGCGTCCGCTTCCGCGACGTGCACGCGGCGGCCATGGCCGTGATCGCTGAGCGCACCGCGGAGTGGGGCCTCCTCCCCGTCACCGCGGAGGAAGCCCTGGACGCGGACAAGGGCGGCCAGCACCGTCGCTACATGGTGCACGGCACGTCGCACCACCTCGGCATCGACGTGCACGACTGCGCGCAGGCGCGCCGCGAGATGTACTACGACGGCATCCTCACGCCCGGCATGGTCTTCACGATCGAGCCGGGACTGTACTTCCAGATCGACGACCTCACGGTTCCCGTCGAGCTGCGCGGGATCGGCGTCCGGATCGAGGACGACATCCTGATGACCGAGGACGGCCCGGTCAATCTCTCCGCGGGCATCCCCCGCACGGCCGACGAGGTCGAGGCGTGGATGGCGCGTCTGCAGGGCTGACGACGGGCGGGAGCGGGGCGGCGGCCCCGCTCAGTCCCGCTGCCCGGTGACGAAGGCGTCGACCACCGGTGCGAGGTCCGCAGCGACCTCCGCCGGCGGACGCCTCCGCCCCTTCACCTCGAAGGAGTGCCCGCCGCCCTCGACCCAGTGCACCCGCGCGTCCTGACAGCCGGCGACGGCCTCGTCGAGCTGGGCGATCGGCTGGATGAACGGGTCCGCGGTGCCCTCCACGAAGAGCTGTGGGACGGTGATCGATGGCAGGTGGGCGATGCGGGGCTTATCCGGGCGGCCCGGCGGATGCAGCGGATAGCCGAGGTAGACGAGGCCGTCCACGGCAAGGCCCTCGGCGACGGCCATGGACGCCATGCGGCCGCCGTAGGACTTCCCGGTGGCCCACACGGCGGATCGCGGCGCCCGCGCGCGGGCCTCGGCGACCGCGGCCTCCCAGGTCGCGACCGCGTGGGCGGCAGGACCGGGCATGCGACGCCCCTGCTCGATGTACGGGAAGTTGAAGCGCAGAGTCGAGTACCCGAGCGCCGCGAGTGCGCGGTCGAACCCGACGAGGAACGGGTGGTCCTTCGCGGCCCCCGCCCCGTGCGCGATCAGGACGACGTCATCACGGGTACCCGGCGTCCACTCGGCGGACACCGTGGTCGCCCCGGCGGGCAGAGCGACCTCGATGCGCAGGGCGGTGGCCCCCGTGGTCACCGCACGGACCCGGGGGTGCCCGTCTCCGGGTCGGCCGGCCGCGGCGGAAGACCCGGCTCGGGAGCCGGTGCCGGCTCCGGAGACGGTGCCGGCTCGGGAGCGGGGGCAGGCTCCGGAGCGGGAGCGGGCTCCGGAACAGGCTCAGGAGCGGGAGCCGGAGCGCCCTGCGGGATCCGCTCGCCGTACTTCGGCGGCTCGTCCAGGTTCACCGGAGGACGCACGGGGGCGACCCGCTGCGCGCCGAGGACCTGCCGCGCCTTCGCCAGCGAGCCGGGCTGCACGGTCACCTCGTAGTGATCCGCGGCGAACTGCGTCACGCTCGCGAAGTCCCGGCGGCGGCGCACGATGGCGTAGGTGATGAGGCTGAGCAGCATGCCCACCGCGACGCCGATGAGGACGAAGCCGACGAACAGCTGGATCGGCACCTCGGGGTTACCCAGGACGAGGATCGCCGACAGGAAGAGTCCGATGAGCACCCCGTTGATCGCTCCCGAGCGCGCGGCGGCGGCGTAGCCGAGTCGTCCGGTCACCCGCTCGACCGTCCGCACGCTCTGCCCGACGATCGCGATGTCGCGCGCGGGGACCTCTCCGGCGATCAGCTTCGACACCGCCTTCTGCGCGCTCTCGTAGTCGCGCATGGAGGCGACGATCTCACCGGTGTCCGTGCCGCTCGCGGGGCGATTCAGCATGCTCATCCGGCTATTCTTCCACGTCGTGCCCCGCGGCCGGCCGAGCGACCGCCGCAGCCGCCGCCCCGGCACGCCGCGGGCTACGCTGGTCGAGTGAGCACACAACGGGTTTTCGCCGCGCGCCTGGCAGGGTGCGCCGTCTTCGATCCCGTCGGCGACCGCCTCGGCAAGGTCCGGGATGTCGTCGTCGTCTATCGAAGTACCGCGGCCCCGCGTGTCATCGGGCTGGTCGTGGAGATCCCCGGCCGCCGGCACGTGTTCCTCTCGATCGGCCGGGTGACGTCCATCCGGTCCGGGCAGGTCATCACCACCGGCCTCATCAACGTGCGCCGCTTCTCCCCGCGCGCCGGCGAAGTGCGCGTCCTCGCCGAGATGCTGGGCCGACGGGTGAGCCTCACCGACGGCAGCGGCACGGCCGTGATCGAGGACGTGGCGATCGAACCCAACCGCCTCGGCGAGTGGGCGATCAGCCAGCTCTTCCTGCGTCGCCCGAAGACCGGCGCGTCGCCGTTCGCCAAGGGCCCGACGACGTTCGCCGCCTGGAGCGAGGTGACCGAGGAACAGGCGCCGGGCGAGTCCCAGTCCGCCGAGCAGCTCGTCGCCTCCTACTCCGAGCTGCACGCCGCCGACCTCGCCAACACGCTCCTCGACCTCCCGCAGCAGCGGATGATCGAGGTGGCGGAGGAGCTCTCCGACGACCGCCTCGCCGACGCCCTCGAGGAGATGCCCGAGGACGAGCAGGTGCACATCCTCGACCGCCTCGGCGAGGAGCGCGCGGCCGACATCCTCGACCAGATGGAGCCGGACGACGCCGCCGACCTCCTGGCCCAGCTCCCACCCACCCAGCTGGAGGAGCTGCTCCAGCGGATGGAGCCGGAGAGGGCGGAGGACGTGCGGATGCTCCTGCGCTACGGCCCGGACACGGCGGGCGGTCTGATGACCCCGGAGCCGATCATCCTCTCCGCCGACGCCACGGTCGCCGAGGCGCTGGCGCTCATCCGCCGTCACGAGCTGCATCCGGCCCTCGCCGCGGCCGTGTTCGTCACGCTCCCGCCGTTCGAGACCCCCACCGGCCGCCTGCTCGGGCTCGTGCACTTCCAGCGGATGCTGCGCTACCCGCCGCACGAGCGTCTCGGCGCCATCCTCGACGACAGCCTCGAGCCGGTGCCGGTCACCGCCTCCGCGGCCGAGGTCGCCCGCATGCTCGCCAGCTACGACCTCGTCTCGCTGCCGGTCATCGACGCCGCGCACCGCCTCGTCGGCGCGATCAGCATCGACGACGTCCTCGACTACCTGCTGCCGGACGACTGGCGCACCCACGACAGCGACGACGTGGCGCCGCCCGTGACGGAGGCGCACTGATGGCGCGCAAGGAGCGGGCCGCCCGCCTCGACGCGCCAGGACGGACGAGCACCCGCCCCCGTTCCACCTCGCGCGACCGCTTCGGCCGCTTCACGGAGTGGGTCGCCCGCGCGATGGGAACTCCCGCGTTCCTCGTCATCCTCAGTCTCTTCTGCATCCTCTGGATCGGCTGGAACACGCTGATGCCGCGCGAGGTCCGCTTCGACGACGCCGCGCTCGGCTTCACCGCGCTCACCCTCATGCTGTCGCTGCAGGCGTCGTACGCCGCGCCGCTCATCCTCCTCGCGCAGAACCGCCAGGACGACCGCGACCGCGTGCAGATCGAGCAGGACCGGCAGCGCGCCGAGCGGAACCTCGCGGACACCGAGTACCTGGCCCGCGAGATCGTCGCGCTGCGGATGTCGCTGGAGGAGCGCAACGCGCAGGTGGTCACCCGCGACGTGCTGCGGCAGGAGCTCCGTGCCCTGCTGGCTGAGCTGGGCGACACCGAGGAGAAGTCCGCGGGCGGCACCGCCTCATGACCGCGGCCGAGAACGTCAGAGCCGCAGTGGCGGCGGTGACCGACCCGGAGCTGCGGCGACCGATCGGCGACCTCGACATGGTGCGCGACATCTCGGTCGAGGACGGGGTCGCGCGTGTGGGCATCGTGCTGACGATCGTCGGATGCCCCGCCGCCGACCGCATCGAGCGCGACGTGCGCGGCGCCGCCGCCGCGGTCCCCGGCATCACGGACGTCGCGGTCGAGGTGGGCGTGATGACGCCTGCCGAGCGCAAGGCCCTCACCGAACGGCTCCGCGCCGGCCGCCCGGCGCGGCACATGCCGTTCGGGCCCGACTCGCTCACCCGCGTGATCCTCGTCTCCAGCGGGAAGGGCGGCGTCGGCAAGTCGACGGTCACCGCGAACCTCGCGGTCGCCCTCGCCGACCAGGGCCTCGCCGTCGGCCTGGTGGATGCGGACGTGCACGGCTTCTCGATCCCCGGACTGCTCGGGATCCCCTCCGGCACGCAGCCGACGCGCATCGACGACCTCATGCTGCCGCCGGTGGCCCACGGGGTGAAGACCATCTCGATCGGGATGTTCCTGCGCGACGGGGAGTCCGTGGTGGCCTGGCGCGGACCGATGCTGCACCGCACGGTCTCGCAGTTCCTCACCGACGTCTTCTTCGGCGACCTCGACGTCCTGCTCATCGACATGCCCCCTGGCACCGGGGACATCGCCATCTCGATCGGGCAGCTCCTCCCCCACGCCGAGGTGCTCGTGGTCACCACACCCCAGGCGGCGGCCTCCGACGTGGCCATCCGCAGCGGGCTCGTGGCACGCCAGACCGGACAGCGCGTGATCGGCGTGGTCGAGAACATGGCCGCATACACGCTCCCCGACGGCACCGTCGTCGATCTCTTCGGGGCCGGCGGCGGCGCATCTGTCGCGGAGGCCCTGTCCGTGCCCGACGCTGCGGTGCCGCTGCTGGCCTCCATCCCGCTCAGCCCGGCCCTCCGCCAGGGCGGGGACGAGGGCGTTCCGGTCGTCACCTCTGCGCCGGACGATGCCGCCGCGGGGGCGATCCGCGCGCTGGCGGAGGCGCTCGCGCGTCGAGGGCGAGGCCTGGCCGGCCGAACGCTGCCCATGTCGATCGGGTGAGGGCGCGTGGGAGGATGGACGGATGCCGCATCGCTCCGTGACCGTGGATGAAGGGCTTCTGCGGAGGATGGCCAGAGACGCGGCCGTCTACGCGCTGACCAGGCCTGTCGCGATCGTGATGTGGGTCGCGCTGACGGCGGGCCTCGTGCTCTCCGTCCTCACCCTCAACGACCGTCTCGCCGCCGGAGAGGAGGTGAGCGCGCTCGTCGCCTGGATGCCCGCGGTGACCATCGCTCTGGGAGCGTATGCGGTGATCCTCACCACCTCGAGCGCCCGTCGGGCCGTGCGCGCCGCAATGCCGGTGGAGAGCGTGGTGTGGGTCGCGCTCGACGAGGATCGTCTGCAGCTGGGCAGCGATCGCCGCCGTTCCGAGATCCCCTACCGCACGTTCCAGAGCCTGCGCGTCGGCCGGGACGCGGTGATCTTCAAAGTCCGCGACGCCTCCGTCGCCACCGCCATTCCGCGTTCCCTCTTCAGCGACGAGGAGTTGGCGACGCTGCGGACGCGGATCTCGTGACCCGGGCGGCTCAGGTCGCCTCGGTGTCGAACGGCGGACGGTTCTCCGCGCTGAAGGTCGGCGGCGCGGTGCGCGGGGCCACCGGCTCCGCGATCGTCGCCGTGGCCTGCGCGGGGGTCGCGGGCTCCGGCTCCTCCAGGAGCGCGTCGCGGATGATGCGCCGAGGGTCGTACTGCCGCGGGTCGAGCTTGCGCCAGTCCACGTCGTCGAGCTCCGGACCCATCTCCTCGCGCACGCGGGACTTCGTGTCGCGGAGGTATTCACCGGCCTTGCGCACGATGCGCGCAAAGCCCTCCGCGGCACGCGGCAGACGCTCGGGGCCGATGATCAGCACGGCGATCAGGCCGATGAGCAGCAGCTTCTCGAAGGTGAGGCCGAACGTCATGTGACCAGGCTACCGCCGCGCCTGCAGGCTCTGCGCGCGGTGAGCGAATACCCTGGACACATCAGCCATGCACGCAGGAGAGGCAGGTCATGAGCGAGCACGACGCCAACGCGCGCTTCCTTCGGGAGTCCATCGTCGAGCCGGAGACCATCGCCCGCGCTCGCGCCCACGCCGTCGAGCTGGGGGCCGCCCCGATCAGCGCGGTCGTCGGCTCGCAGATCGCCGTGCTCGCCGCCGCAGGCACCGCCCGCTCCATCGTCGAGATCGGCACCGGCGCCGGCGTCTCCGGACTCTGGCTGCTGCGCGGTGCGCCGACCGCGGTGCTGACCTCGATCGACAACGAGCCCGAGCACCTCGCCGCCGCCCGCCAGGCGTTCGCGGACGCGAAGGTGCCCGCCACTCGTGCCCGGTTCATCGCCGGTCGCGCGATCGACGTGCTCCCCCGGATGAACGAGGCGTCGTACGACATCGTCTTCGTGGACGCCGACCCCGAGAACGTCATCGAGTACGTCTCGCACGGCCTCCGCCTCGCCCGCACGGGCGGCCTGGTGCTCGTGCCCCGCATCCTCGCGGGGGGCCGCGTGGCCGACCCCGTCCAGCGCGACGACATCACATCCGCCTACCGGTCGCTCGTGCAGGAGACCCAGGAGTCGTCGGCGGTGCTGGCGACCGTCTCCCCCGCGGGCGAGGGTCTGCTGCAGCTGATCCGCCTCGACGACCGCGCCTGATCGGACGCCGCTCACGCGAAGAGGGCGAGGGATCCGCGGATCCATCGCCCTCTCGGTTCCGCCGCAGCGGACCAGATTCGATCAGGCCGGGGCCACGACGGCACCGAGCACGTCGTGAAGCTCCTTGGCCTCGGCGTCGTTCACGGAGACGACCAGGCGGCCTCCTCCTTCGAGCGGAACACGCACGATGATGAGTCGTCCCTCTTTCACGGCCTCCATGGGTCCGTCTCCGGTCCTCGGCTTCATCGCTGCCATCGTGGCTCCCTTTCCTCCGGTGGTATGGGACGAGTTTATCGGGTGCGGCCGCGCCGTGGACGTCACCGGACACAATCCGCGTCGCCGCGTCGTCAGGGCACCTGCCAGAACGTACTGCCGAGGGCATACACGTGATAGATCCAGACCCACTGACCCAGCAGGCACAGCGCGAGCACGCCGAGCCGCCAGGCACGGGAGCGCGGTACCGCGACCGCTCCCCACGCCGGGCTGAGCGGCAGCAAGAGGCGGAAGGTGCTCGACTGGGGGAAGAACACCGCGAGTAGATAGAGCAGGTAGCTCGCGCTCCAGAGACGCAGATCCGGGCCGAGCGCGCGCACCTGCGGGGACCGCAGCAGCGCGGCGGCCGCGGCGACCACGAGCACGACGAGGGCGACCGGCCCCCATCCCGACGGCAGACCCCACAGCTCGAACCAGAAGTGCGACGCCTGCACCCATCCCTCGAAGGGCACGAAGCCCTCGACGCCGCCGACGATCCAGTGCCGTCGCCACGCGAGCTCCGTGGCGAGGTAGGCGCCGGGGTCTCCGGTCACGACGCCCGCGATCAGCTGCCAGGCGAATCCGGTGGCCGTCGCCAGCGCGCCGAGTGCCACGATGTGCACCACTTCCCTGGCGCCCAGCGGATCGGTGCGGCGGTGCCTCCAGCGAAGGATCCCGTGCAGGCCGAGGTACAGCGCGAAGGCGAGCACGCCGGGACGGGTGAACCCCAGAACGGGGATCAGCACGTACAGCCAGGCGTAGTTCCGCCGGATCGTCGCGTCCAGGGCGAGGAACAGCAGCAGCAGGAAGAGCGTCTCGGCGTATCCGACCTGGAACAGGGCGGCGAGCGGACCGGATGCGAAGAAGACGACGGCCCACAACGCGGCCGCGTTCCCGACGCGGTCGCGGAGCAGCCGATGCAGGGCGAGACAGGCCAGGTAGCCGGCACCGAGCGAGAGCACGAGGGCGCCGGCCGCCCAGGAACCGAGCACGAAGCCCAACGCCTTCGCGGCGTACGCGAACACCGGCATGAACGCCCAGGCGTTCTCGGCCACCTGCCCGTCGTCGGTCAGCGGGAGGTCCGAGGGATAGCCGTGCACGGCCACCTGCCAGTACCACTGCGCATCCCATCCGAGGACGAAGTCGACGAGTCCGGCGTCGTCGCCGAAGCGGGAGAACACCGTGGACAGGGAGGCCGCGGCGATGAGGAATCCGGTCGTCACGACCCGTGCGAGGACGTAGACGATGCCGATGCGCAGGGCGAGCGGCATCCGCGCCCAGCGACGCGTGAGCGTCAGTGCGACGTGAGCCATGCGCGCAGACCCCGCTCGACGGCGTCGATCTGGGCGAGCGGCACGCGCTCCTCGTCGTGATGGGCGAGATGCGGGTCACCGGGCCCGTAGTTCACGGCCGGGATGCCGAGGGCCGAGAAGCGGGCCACGTCGGTCCACCCGTACTTCGGCTGCGGCTCCGCGCCGACGGCCGCGACGAAGCGGCGCGCGATGTCGGCGTCCAGACCGGGGCGCGCGCCCTCGGCGGCATCCGTGATCTCGACGTCGAATCCGGCGAGGACCGCCCGGACGTGGGCCTCGGCGTCGGCCGCGGACTTGTTCGGCGCGAAGCGGTAGTTGACCTCGACCTCGCAGGCGTCCGGGATGACGTTGCCCGCGACCCCTCCTGCGATGCGGACCGCGCTGAGCCCCTCCCGGTAGAGCAGGCCCTCGACCATCACCTCGCGCGCCCGGTACTCGGACAGCCGAGTGAGGATGGGGGCCGCGCGATGGATCGCGTTCTCGCCGATCCAGGCCCTGGCACTGTGCGCGCGGACGCCGGTGGTCCGCACGATCGCCCGCAGCGTGCCGTTGCACCCACCCTCGACCTGTCCGTTCGACGGCTCCCCGAGGATGGCGAAGTCGGCCTGGAACAGGTCGGGCCGTGCCGCGGCGAGAAGCCCGAGGCCGTTCAGGGAGGCCGCGACCTCCTCGTTGTCGTACCACATCCAGGTCACGTCGATCGCGGGGTCGGTGAGCTCGGCGGCGAGCTTGAGCTGCACCGCGACCCCGGCCTTCATGTCGACGGTGCCCCTTCCCCACAGATGCGGCACGCCGTCGATCTCGACGTCGCGCGTGGGCAGGTTGTCGTTGAGGGGCACGGTGTCGATGTGCCCGGCGATCGCCACGCGCTGCGCTCGGCCGAGATCCGTGCGGGCGACCACCGTGTTGCCGTGGCGGATGACCTCCAGGTGCGGCAGACCGGACACGGCCTCCTCGATCAGGTCGGCCAGGGTCTTCTCATCGCCGGAGACGCTCGGGACGTCGCAGATCGCGCGGGTGATGTCGGCGGAGGACGCGGTCAGATCGAGCACCATGCCCCCAGCCTACTGATGCCCGTCATGCGGGACGGGACACCGTCGTCGGCGCGATACCGTGGAGGCATGAGCGACGCACGATCTGTCTGGGGACTGGGCCTGACGACCACCGCGAGCGACGGCACGGTCCTCGACGCGTGGTACCCGGAGGTCCGCTCGTCCGCGCCGTCCGCGGACCAGGTCGCCACCGCCCGCACCGCGCTCGACGCGCAGACGGGCCAGGACGAGCGGCGCGACGTGACCATCGCGGTCGTCGAGCTCACGATCGATCTGGACGCGGCTCCGGCCTCCACGGCGGACGCCTATCTGCGCCTGCACGCCCTGTCGCACCTGCTCGTGCGGCCGAACGCCCTCAACCTGGACGGCATCTTCGGTCATCTGCCGAACGTCGCCTGGACCAATGCCGGCCCCCTGCTCCCCGCCGATGCGGCGCGCCTGCGCCCGCAGCTCCAGCGCGCCGGGATCCAGATCCAGGGTCTGGACAAGTTCCCCCGCCTCACCGACTACGTGCAGCCCGCCGGGGTGCGCATCGCCGACGCCTCGCGCGTGCGGCTGGGCGCCCACCTCTCCCCGGGCACCACCGTCATGCACGAGGGCTTCGTGAACTTCAACGCCGGAACCCTCGGCGCCTCGATGGTCGAGGGTCGTATCTCGCAGGGCGTGGTGGTCGGCGACGGCAGCGACATCGGCGGCGGGGCCTCGATCATGGGCACGCTCTCCGGTGGCGGGTCGCACCGTGTGTCGATCGGCGCCCGCACGCTGCTCGGCGCGAACGCCGGCATCGGCATCTCCCTCGGCGACGACTGCGTCGTGGAGGCCGGGCTCTACGTCACCGCCGGCACGAAGATCGTCCTCGCCGACGGCCCCGCGACCGCCGACGGCGGACGGAAGACCGTCAAGGGCGCCGATCTCTCGGGTGAGGACGGCCTGCTCTTCCGTCGCAACTCCCTCACGGGCGCCGTCGAGGCCGTCCGCCGGGCCGGCGTCGGCGTGACGCTCAACGAAGCGCTCCACGCCTGACAGCGCACCTGCAGCCTTCGACCGGTCGCCGCTGGTAGACTGGGGTCGTTGCCCGCGCCGCCGGCCGGTCAGCATCGTCGTCGTCTAGGGGTCTCCGAGGACCGAAGCGAGCGCCTGCGCTCCCCTCTCCAGCCCGAACTGGCCATTCGCACGGCGAACGGACGCGCACTCGCTGCGTCTTCGCCCACCTCACCCCACTATCCCGCGCCGTTCTCGTGCGCTGACGGAGTTCTCTGCATGTCTTCCTTCCTCGATCTCGGCGTTCCCGCCGAGCTCGCCACCGTTCTCGCCGCCTCCGGAAAGACCGAGGCGTTCGCCATCCAGCGCGACACCCTGCCCGATTCGCTCGCCGGCCGTGACCTCCTCGGCCGCGGACGCACGGGCAGCGGCAAGACCATCGCCTTCGCGCTCCCGCTCGTCGCCCGCCTGGCTGCGTCCGGCCACAAGCGCCGCTCCGGCCTGCCGCGCGGCCTCGTGCTCGCCCCCACCCGCGAGCTGGCCACCCAGATCGCCGCGACCGTCGCCCCCCTGGCCGAGGCCGTCGGGCTGCGCGTCACCACCGTGTTCGGCGGTGTCAGCCAGCGTCCGCAGGAGCAGGCGCTGCAGGGCGGCGTCGACATCGTCGTCGCCTGCCCCGGCCGTCTGGAAGACCTCATGAAGCAGCAGATCGTGCGTCTCAGCGCGATCGAGGTCACCGTGCTGGACGAGGCCGACCACATGGCCGACCTCGGCTTCCTCCCCGGCGTCACCCGCATCCTCTCGGCGACCCCCGCCGACGGTCAGCGCCTGCTGTTCAGCGCGACGCTGGACCGCGGCATCGACACCCTCGCCCGCCGGTTCCTCACGAACGCCGTCAGCCACGAGGTCGACGAGGCGAGCGTGCCCGTCGGCGAGATGACCCACCGGGTGCTCGTCGTCGACTCCCCGGAGAACAAGACCGTGCTGGTGCGCGACCTCGCCTCCGGCACGGGCCGCCGCATCCTCTTCACGCGCACCAAGCACCAGGCGAAGAAGCTCGCCAAGCAGCTCACCGCCGCCGGCATCCCGGCCGTCGACCTGCACGGCAACCTGTCCCAGAACGCGCGCGAGCGCAACCTCGGCGCCTTCTCCGCCGCTCCTGAGGACGGCGGCGTCCGCGTCCTCGTCGCGACCGACGTCGCGGCCCGCGGTGTGCACGTCGACAACGTCGACCTCGTCGTCCATGTCGACCCGCCCGTCGAGCACAAGGCGTACCTGCACCGTTCCGGACGCACGGCTCGGGCCGGCGCGGCCGGCACCGTCGTCACCGTCGTCCTGCCCGAGCAGCGCCGCGACGTGAAGGATCTGCTGCGCAAGGCCGCGATCACGGCACCGCTGGAGAACCTCACCACCGACGCCGTCACCGAGCTCGTCCCGGAGCGGGCACCGCACGTGCGGCCCGCGCCCCCGCAGCCGCAGCAGCAGCGCTCCGCGAAGCAGCGGCCGGCGGGTGGCGAGAGAAGCACCGCGACCACCCCGCCGTCCCGCCGCCGTCGTCGTCCCCGCGCCGCGGGCCAGGGCGGCGCGTCGGGCTCGCAGCGTCAGGGCGGCCAGGGCCGTCAGGGCACGCGTGGAGCCCAGGGACGCTGATCCCGGCTCGTGCCTGACAACAGCGAAGGCCCCCTCGCACTCCGGTGCGAGGGGGCCTTCAGCGTCTGCGGCGCAGCGCTCAGCGCGTCGGGAAGGCGCGCTCCGGCGACCCGGTGTAGAGCTGCTGCGGGCGGCCGATCTTGGTCTGCGGGTCGAGCTGCAGCTCGCGCCACTGGGCGAGCCAGCCGGGAAGACGGCCGATCGCAAAGAGGACGGTGAACATGCGCGTGGGGAATCCCATCGCCTTGTAGATCACGCCGGTGTAGAAGTCGACGTTCGGATACAGGCGCCGCTCACGGAAGTAGTCGTCGGCGAGGGCGATCTCCTCGAGCTCCTTCGCGAGGTCCAGCAGCGGATCCGTGACGCCGAGCGAGCTCAGCACCTCGTCTGCGGCCTCCTTGACGAGCTTGGCGCGCGGGTCGTAGTTCTTGTAGACCCGGTGCCCGAAGCCCATCAGCTTCACGCCCTCTTCCTTGTTCTTCACCCGCTCGACGAACCGGGAGACGCTCTGACCCGAGTCGCGGATCTGCCCGAGCATGGTGAGGACGGCCTCGTTCGCACCGCCGTGCAGGGGTCCGGACAGGGCCTGGATGCCGGCCGAGACGGAGGCGAACTGGTTGGCACCGGTCGAGCCGACGAGACGGACGGTGGAGGTCGAGGCGTTCTGCTCGTGGTCCTCGTGCAGGATGAGCAGCAGTTCGAGGGCCTTCACCATGGTCGGGTTGATCTCGTACGGCTCGGAGTTCACGCCGAAGTTCAGCTTCAGGAAGTTCTCCACGAAGCCGAGCGAGTTGTCCGGGTAGAGGAACGCCTGGCCGACGCTCTTCTTGTGCGCGTAGGCGGCGATCACCGGGAGCTTGGCGAGCATGCGGATGGTGTTCAGCTCGACGTGCTCGGGGTTGTGCGGGTCGGTCTGGCCCTCGTAGTACGTCGACAGAGCGGCGACGGCGGACGACAGCACCGACATGGGGTGCGCGGTGTGCGGCAGCGCGGAGAAGAAGCGCTTGAGGTCTTCGTGCAGCAGGGTGTGCCGACGGATCTTCTCGTCGAACTCGGCCAGCTCCGTGGCGGACGGCAGCTCTCCGTAGATGAGCAGCCAGGCGACCTCGAGGTAGCTGGTGCTGCCGGCGAGCTGCTCGATCGGATAGCCGCGGTACCGCAGGATGCCCTTGTCACCGTCGATGAACGTGATGTCCGACTTGGTGGAGGCCGTGTTGACGAAGCCGTAGTCGAGCCCCGTGAGGCCGGTCTGACGGGTCAGCGTCGAGAAGTCGATGCTGTCGTGGCCCGCGGTGCCGCGGACCAGGGGGAATTCGGCGGTGGTGTCGCCGATCGTCAGCTTCGCCGTCTGGTCTGCCGCAGCGCTCACGCGGACCTCCTCCTTCTGTCTGATCGCCCCGGCGTCGCGGGCGTCAGCAAGTTCTTGATCAAGCCGGAACTGGCGATCTCTCGGGCGCTGAGCGCCTGGCCGGGTGCCGACCGAATCGCCTTTACAGCCTAGTCGTCACACAGGCCTACTGTGACAACCGCCAAAGGGATCGGCACAGCAGGGAGGGTTCCTACAGATCCGCTCCGCGCAGACGCCGAGCCGCCTCGGCGACGAGTTCCGTCGGCGCCGTCAGCGACAGCCGCACATGCTCGGGGGACGACGCTCCGTAGAAGTGCCCTGGTCCGGCGAGGATCCCGAGGTCGGCGAGACGCGCCATCGACTCCCAGGCGTCGCGTCCCTCCGTCGCCCAGAGATAGAGCCCGGCCTGCGACCCGTCGATGCGGAAGCCGGCCGCCTCGACGGCGGGGAGCAGCAGGGCGCGCCGCTCACGGTAGAGCTCCTTCTGCGCCACGACGTGCGCCTCGTCACCGAGGGCGACGACCATCGCCTGCTGGACGGGCGCAGGCGGCATGAGGCCGAGATGCTTGCGCGCGGTGAGGAGCTCGCCGACCACGCGGGCGCATCCGGCGACGAAGGCCGCGCGGTATCCCGCGAGGTTGGACTGCTTGCTCAACGAATAGACGCTGAGGAGGTTCGCCCGTGTGCCGCCGGTCACCCGGGGGTCGAGCACGGACGGGATGGGCTCGTCCGCCCAGGGGCCGTCCCAGCCGAGCTCGGCATAGCACTCGTCGCTCGCCAGCACGGCGCCGAGCTCCCGCGCCCGCTGCACGGCCACGGCGAGCTCGTCGACGGTCCACGTGCGGCCGTCCGGGTTGCCGGGGGTGTTGATCCAGATGAGCTTCGCGCCCTCCGGCCACTCCGCCGGGTCGTCGGCCGCCAGGGGCGTCGCCCCCGCCACCCGCGCGCCGACCTCGTACGTCGGGTAGGCGACGCGGGGATGCACGACGATGTCTCCGGCACCGAGCCCCAGCAGCGTGGGCAGGAGCGCGACGAGCTCCTTGGAGCCGATCGTCGGCAGCACGTTGTCGACCCGGAGGTCCGGGACGCCGCGGCGGCGGGCATACCAGTCGACGATCGCCTCCCGGAGCGCGGGGGTGCCGACGGTCTGTGGATATGCGTGGGCGTCGGTCGCCTCGGCGAGGGCCTGACGGACGACCTCCGGCGTGGGATCGACCGGCGAGCCGACGGAGAGGTCGACGAGACCGTCCGGGTACCGGGCGGCGCGCTCGCGGTAGGGGACCACGGCGTCCCAGGGGTAGTCGGCGAGGTCGCGGACGCTCACGGAGCGTGCCTACTCGCCCTGCGGCGGGAGCGCGGCGATGATCGGGTGGTCGAACGGGTACACGCCGACCTTGGCGGCGCCGCCGGGCGAGCCGATCTCGTCGAAGAACTCGACGTTGGCCTTGTAGTAGTCCTGCCACTCGTCGGGGAGGTCGTCCTCGTAGTAGATCGCCTCGACGGGGCACACCGGCTCGCACGCCCCGCAGTCCACGCACTCGTCCGGGTGGATGTAGAGCGACCGTTCGCCCTCGTAGATGCAGTCAACGGGGCACTCGTCGATGCAGGCGCGATCCTTGACATCGACGCACGGGAGGGCGATCACATACGTCACCCCCTCAGTCTACGACCCGTGGACCTCGGGTTCCTCCGAGGACGGCGTGGCGGGGCGGACCGGCTGCCGGGAGAACGACGGCCACGCGATGACGAGCAGTACGATGCCGGCGGCGAGATAGGTCCAGATGCGCCCGGCGAGGGTGTCCTGCACGACGACGGAGCCACCGGGACCGACGCCCGAGATGAGTACGATCATGGCCAGCATCCCGAGACCGGCGGCGACCGCGGCCCCCCGGTCGTGGGTGAGCGCCCGCACGGCGATGAGGATCGCGGCACACGCGACAGCGGCGACGATCAGGCCGATCGGGATCGGCCCCCACATGACGCTGTGCGCGATGGTTCCCGCGACGCCGTAGACCCCGCCCACCAGGGCAGCGGCCACCCAGGACAGCACCCTCGACAACCACTTCCCGCGCACCCCCCGATCCTACCCGGGCCGTGCCCGGCGAGACGACGGCTCAGGCGGCGAGACCGGACAGCCGCAGCAGCGCGGCGACGAGGGCGGCGGACGCCACCACCACGAGGAACGACTGCCGCAGCCAGAGGAGTGCCGCCGCGACGAGCAGGGCGGGCACGCGCGCGTCCACGGTGATCGCCTGCCCGTCACCGAGGGACTGCACCGCGACGAGGGCGGCGAGCAGCGCGACGGTGAGGAGGTCGGAGATGCGGGCGGGGCGCGGCGCCTCGAGCACCTTCGGCGGCACGAGATAGCCCACGGCCTTCAGCGCGAGGCAGATCAGGGCGGCGAGGAGGATGGCACTCCAGAGGCTCATGCGCCCCCCTCGCCTTCGCCGGCGCTCGCGGGACGCGGTGTCCCCAGCCAGTTGAACCACCCGACGACGATCGCGACCACAGCGGCGACGAGCACCGGGAGTCCCGGCATGAGGAACGGGGTGAGGGCTGCCGCGATCACGGCGGCCGCGATCCCGACGGCGACGGCCTGCCGCTCACGCAGACGCGGCCACAGCAGGGCGAGGAAGGCCGCAGCCGCCGCGGCATCCAGCCCCCAGGCCCTCGGGTCGCCGAGCACGTCGCCGACCAGCGCACCGACCAGCGTGGTGAGGTTCCAGCCGAGGAAGATCCCGACGCCCGTGACCCAGAATCCGACGCGACGCAGACGCGGATCGTCCTGCGCGATCGCCACGGCGGTGGACTCGTCGATGGTGAAGTGCGCGGCGGCCGCTCGCCGTGCCGGCCCGCCCCCGATGAGCGGCGACATGCGCATCCCGTAGGCGACGTTGCGCACGCCGAGGAGTGCCGCCGATGCGATCGCCGAAGGCAGGGCGGCCAGGCCACCGGCGGCGAACACCCCCACGAACGCGAACTGCGATCCCCCGGTGAACATCAGGAGGCTGAGCACGCACGTCTGCCAGACGTCGAGCCCCGCGGCGACGGCGAGCGCGCCGAAGGAGATGCCGTAGGCGCTCGTGGCGAGCACGACACCGAGCGCCTCGCGCCACACCTCACGCTCAGCGGTCACCGGGTCCCGCTCCACCGCGACGTTCGCTTCACTGAACACACGATCATCATTCTGAACATGGCGATCCGTATAGTCAAGCGAACGATCGTTTGCCATGATGAACACATGGAGGATCTCCGCACCCGCATCGCCCGCACGCTCCGCCGCGAGCGCGAGGCCGCGAACCTGTCCGTCTCCGAACTCGCCCGACGGGCCGGGATCTCGAAGGCCACGGTCTCGCAGCTCGAGAGCGGTGCCGGCAATCCGAGCGTGGAGACGCTGTGGGCGCTGGGCGTCGCGCTCGGCGTGCCCTTCGCGGTGCTCGTCGACCAGCAGGCCAACGCCCCGACCCTCATCCGCGCCGACGACCTCGCGGGCGTGCCGTCCTCCGCCGCGGCCTACAGCGCCACCCTGCTCTCCGCGAGCCCTCCGGGTGCCCGGAGGGACGTCTACCTGATCCAGGCGGAGCCCGGCGACCCCCGCCGGTCCGACCCCCACCACGCGGGCACGGTCGAGCACGTGATCCTCATCGCCGGGCAGGCACGGGTCGGTCCCCCCGACGATGCCGTGGTGCTGAACCCCGGCGACTACCTGACCTATGCCGGCGACGTCGCGCACGTCTTCGAGGCGGTCGAGCCCGGCACGAGCGCCGTCCTCATCTCCGAGCTGCGCTGAGGTTCACTCCCCCGGGCCCGTCGGCGACGGGTCGGGGATCTCGTGCGGTCGGTACTGCGGCAGGCGCGACGCGGGCAGGATCGCGAGCGCGCTCACCGCGGCGAGGATCAGAAGGCCGAGTTTCAGCGTGCGCAGCCGCGACTCCTCGTTCACGGCGACCGCGGCGTCGACCTGTTCCGGCGTCGCGTCCGTGGTCTCCAGCACCGCGCGCAGTTCGTCGTTGCTGATGAAGTTCACCTCGTTCAGATCGACCTGCGACACCAGCGACGGCGGCAGCTCGGGATGCTCCACGACCGCGCGGCCGACGTTGAGCGCGAGCAGGGACACCAGCAGCGCCCCGGCGAGCGCGGTCCCCACGGCGGAGGCCAGGTTCTGCGTGGTGCCGCGCAGCGACCCGACGTCGCCGGCGAGCTCGGGCGGCGCCGCCGTCACCAGTACGTTGAACACCAGGGTGACGAGGGCGCCCTGGCCGATGCCGAACACGACGAGCCCGGCGATGGTCGGCACCGTCTCCCAGTTGTTCGTCACCACGACCGACAGCCAGACGAGCGCCGCCGTGGTGAGGATGAACCCGAACACGCCGATCGTCCGCGGCGGGTATCGCCTGTAGAAGCGCACGACGAGCGTCGCCGTGATGAACACCGTGAGGTTGAACGGCATCATCGCCAGGGCCGTATCGAACGGCGTGCGTCCCTGGACGATCTGGATGTACAGCGGCACCGTGAAGTTCACGCAGGCCTCGAGGGCGACGACGATGAACATGGCGTACACCGCGGCGCGCTCCCGCGACGAGCCCAGCACGGTCAGGTCGATCAGCGGCACCTTCCCCTCGGCCATCCGCCGCCGGGTCCACAGGAAGAACCCCTGGCCCAGGATGATGCCCAGGACGATGAAGATCGGGGCGGGCGAGAGTCCGAGGACGGAGAACGGCGCGGACGGCGCCGCCGCGAGTGCTCCCCAGCTGTTCAGGTTGTTGAACCCGAGGGTGAGCAGCACGATCGCCGCGCCGATGAGGAGGGCGGCGACGAGATCGATGCGGATCGCCGCGTCCCCGCGGTCGCCGCGCAGCGTGAAGCTCAGGGCGAAGACCGCCACGGCGATCGCCAGCACGATGACGAACAGCGGACGCCACCCGACGAGGGTGCCGAGCGTCCCTCCGATGAGGAAGGCGCTGACGCCGGAGATCGCGCGTGCCGAGCCGATCGCTCCGATCGCGGTGGCCTGCTGCGGTCCCCGGTAGTTCTCGGCGATCAGGGCCACGATCGAGGGGACGATGATCGCGGCGGCCGCACCCGCGACAGCCTGCCCGGCGATGGCCCACCAGACGGTCGGGGCGAGGAGCATCATCACGGCGGACCCGGCGAAGAGCGCGACGACGACGCGGAAGATCAGCACCCAGCCGACGCGCTGCCCGAGTTTGGCACCGGTCATCACGAGCGCGGCGACGGCGAGGCCGTACATCACGATCGTCGTGCTCGCGATGGTCGGCGGTACGCCGAAGTCGGCCACCATGCCGCCGAGCGAGATCGGCAGCGCCGCGACGTTGAAGGACATGAGCACCTGCGCGAGGAACAGGCTGACCATCGGCAGCCAGGACGTCTTCACGGGTGCGGGAGCCGTGCGGGTCATGAGCGCTCTCCTTCCGACGACGACGAGGCGCCCGCCCCGCCGGCATGCTCACGGGCGGGCGCGGAGGCGAAGAGGTTCAGCCCGAGCGACCGCGACAGGTGTCCGATCGCCATCTGCGACCGGATCGAGTTGCCCGCCTCGTCCAGGCGGGGTGAGAACCCGGCGACGGCGCCCTTGCCAGGAGAGACCGCGACGAGGCCGCCGGCGACACCCGACTTGGCGGGCAGACCGATCTCGAACAGCCAGTCGCCCGACCGCTCGTACAGCCCGCTCGCCGCGACGACGGCCAGCGTGTCACGGCAGACGTCCGCGGAGACCACCCGCTCCCCCGTCACCGGGTTCACTCCGCCGTCGGCGAGCGTGGCCCCCATGACGGCGAGGTCGTGCGCGGTGACCGCCAGCGCGCACTGCCGGGTGTAGACGTCGACGATCTCATCGGGGTCGCCGGCGAGCCGGCCGTAGCTGCGCAGCAACCAGCCCAGGGCCCGGTTGCGCTCGTTCGACCCCGCCTCGGACGCGTAGACCTCGCCGTCCAGGCTCAGGGGCCGTCCGGCGAAGGCGGACAGCCCCTCGCGGACACGCTCCCAGTGCTCCACCGCCGTGGCGCCCGGCATGAGCGCCGTGGTGGCGATCGCCCCGGCGTTGACCATCGGGTTGCGCGGATGCCCGTCGTTGAGCTCCAGCGCCACGACCGAGTTGAAGGCGAGCCCGGTGTTGTTCACACCCACGATCTCGCGGACCCGCTCGTGGCCGTGCTCCTGGATGGCCAGCGCATAGACGAACATCTTCGAGATCGACTGGATGGAGAACGGGTGCAGGGCGTCTCCGGCGTCGTGGATGCCGCCGCCCACCTCGATCACCGCGAGCCCGAAGAGCTCCGGATCGACCGCGGCGAGCACGGGGATGTAGTCCGCCACCCGGCCGGACACCTCGTCCGCGTACCGGGCGTGGGCCTCGCGGACGAGCTCGTCCACCCGCTCCCACCCGGGCAGCGTGCCCGTGGAGACCTCCTGAGGGACATCGAGCCAGACGGTGGGATCGAGCACCACTCCTCCTCGGAATCGCGACGCCCCCAGCCGTCTCCCTGACACGGTAGCGCCCGTGTCGGGTGACGGCTAGGGGCAGATCCTCCGCGAGGAGCCGGCTCTGCGGCTCAGTACCAGTTCATGGCCTGGGAGTGTCCCCAGGCGCTGCACGGAGTGCCGTAGGCGTCGGCGATGTACTTCAGGCCCCAGGCGATCTGGGTGGCGGCGTTCGTCTGCCAGTCGGCGCCCGCCGTGGCCATCTTGCTGCCGGGCAGCGCCTGCGGGATGCCGGTCGCTCCCCCGTCGTTGTTGTACGCCTGGTAGTTCCAGCCGGACTCCTTGTTCCACAGCGAGTTCAGGCAGGAGAACTGGTCGCCACCCCAGCCGTAGCGGTCCGCCATCATCTGCTGCGCCGTGGCCCGAGCGCCGTCCGGGGTGTTCGCGGAGGCGAGTGCAGCCGCCGCAGCCGCCGCCTTCTCCTCGGCCGCGCGGGCGGCGTCGTCGGCCGCCTTCTTCTCCTGCGCGGCGGTGAAGGCCTTCTGGAGGTCAGCCGTGGCGGTCACGACCTTCTCGGTCTCCGCCTCGGCCTGCTCGGCCGTCACGGTGATCAGGACCAGCGGGAGCGTGGATCGGTCGGCGAGGGTCTCCAGGTCGTCTTCGAGCGCGGTGGTGTCGACGGGCGCCGCGGCGCTCACGTCGAGGCCCGACTCGGCGACCTCCGCGGTCAGGCTCTTCGCCGCGGCGACCGCGTCGGTTCCGTCAGAGACCGTCATGACGGCCTTGTCGGCGATGCGGGTGAGGGGCACGGAGCCCAGGTTCTGGCTCGTGACGGCAGAGGCGGTGTCGGAGCGCTCGGCCCCGGCTGCCGGGGCGGAGGCGAGGCCGACGCTGAGGGTGATGCCGACGAGCGCGGCCGTGGCGGCACCGAGGGCGATCAGGGGTGTACGGGTGACAGTGGCGCGAGCGGCTGCCGCGTCGGAGGCGCGCCGAAGCGCACGGGTCTTCTGAAGCAAGGCTGTGACTTTCGGGTCGTCGTACGCCCTTACAGGGGACTCATCGGGAGCTCGCCCCGGGCGCAAGTGAACGAGTCTGCGCCATCAACCTGAACGAAAACTAGCCCTCACCTGGGATTTTCATGAGAGAGGGCCCCACGCGGCCAGATGGCGGCGTGGGGCCCTCTCGAGAGGAGTGCGAGACGATCAGGCGTTCGCGTCCTGACGCTTGAGGCGCGAGGCCTCGCGACCACGGACGGTCTGGTCGAGGATCACCTTGCGGATGCGGACGACCTCGGGCGTGACCTCGACGCATTCGTCGTCACGGGCGAACTCGAGGCTCTCCTCGAGGGTCAGCACGCGCGGGGGCGTCATCGACTCGAACGTGTCGGAGCTGGCCGCACGCATGTTGGTGAGCTTCTTCTCCTTGGTGATGTTCACGTCCATGTCGTCGGCGCGGGAGTTCTCGCCGATGACCATGCCCTCGTAGACCTCCTGCGTGGGCTGCACGAAGAACGACATGCGCTCCTGCAGGGCGATCATCGCGAACGGGGTGACGACACCCTGGCGGTCGGCGACGATCGAGCCGTTCTGGCGCGTCGTGATGGAACCGGCCCACGGCTCGTAGCCGTGCGAGATCGCGTTCGCGATGCCGGTGCCGCGGGTCGTGGTGAGGAACTCGCTGCGGAAGCCGATCAGACCGCGCGACGGGACGATGAACTCCATGCGCACCCAGCCGGTGCCGTGGTTGGTCATGTTCTCCATGCGGCCCTTGCGGTTCGCGAGGAGCTGCGTGATCGCGCCGAGGTGCTCCTCCGGCGTGTCGATCGTCAGGTGCTCGAACGGCTCATAGGTCTTGCCGTCGATCTTCTTGGTGACCACCTGCGGCTTGCCCACGGTGAGCTCGAAGCCCTCACGACGCATGTTCTCGACGAGGATGGCGAGGGCCAGCTCGCCGCGGCCCTGCACCTCCCACGCATCCGGGCGCCCGATGTCGACGACCTTGAGCGAGACGTTTCCGATGAGCTCCTTGTCGAGACGGTCCTTGACCATGCGCGCCGTGAGCTTGTGCCCCTTGACCTTGCCCATGAGGGGCGAGGTGTTGGTGCCGATCGTCATCGAGATGGCGGGGTCGTCGACCGTGATCGCGGGAAGCGGGCGGACGTCCTCCGGGTCGGCGATGGTCTCGCCGATGGTGATGTTCTCGAAACCGGCGATCGCGACGATGTCGCCGGGGCCGGCCGACTCGGCCGGGTAGCGCTCGAGAGCGCGGGTCTTGAGCAGCTCGGTGACGCGCGCGTTGCTCGTGGTGCCGTCGGCACGCACCCAGGCCACCGTCTGGCCCTTCTTGAGCGTGCCGTTGAAGACGCGCAGCAGGGCGAGGCGGCCGAGGAACGGGCTGGAGTCGAGGTTCGTGACCCAGGCCTGCAGCGGAGCCTCGTCGTCGTACGCCGGAGCGGGGACGTGCTCGAGGATCGCTTCGAACAGGGGCTCGAGGTCGTCGTTGTCGGGCAGCGCTCCATCGGCGGGACGGTTCCGCGATGCAGCGCCGGCGCGACCGGAGGCGTAGACCACCGGCACGTCGAGCAGCGCGTCGACGTCGAGGTCCGGGACGTCGTCGACGAGGTCGGAGGCGAGGCCCAGCAGCAGGTCGTGCGCCTCCTCCTCGACCTCGGCGATCCGGGCGTCCGGACGGTCGGTCTTGTTGACCAGGAGGATGACGGGGAGCTTGGCCTCGAGCGCCTTGCGCAGCACGAAGCGGGTCTGCGGCAGCGGGCCCTCGCTCGCGTCGACGAGGAGCACGACGCCGTCGACCATCGACAGGCCGCGCTCGACCTCACCACCGAAGTCGGCGTGGCCGGGGGTGTCGATCACGTTGATCGTGATCTCCTTGCCGTCGGCGTGCTTGCCCTTGTAGGTGATCGCCGTGTTCTTGGCGAGGATCGTGATGCCCTTCTCGCGCTCCAGGTCGTTGGAGTCCATCGCGCGCTCCTCCACGTGCGAGTGGTCGCCGAAGGAGCCCGTCTGGCGGAGCATCGCGTCGACGAGCGTGGTCTTGCCGTGGTCGACGTGGGCGACGATTGCGACGTTGCGGAGGTCAGAGCGGAGGGCGTGCGCCATACAAGGGTCCTCAAAGAGTGTGGGGTTGCGCCGGGAAGCCGACGTTCCAGGATAACGTACGCGCGGATCGGGTTCCTGAACGCACGTCGTACCATCGTCCCGTGACCCTCCCCGACCCGACTCCCCCGGTCCCGCAGACGTCCTCGACCGCGCCGAGGCGGAGCGACGAGCCGCGCGAAGGCTCAGGGCGGCTGTGGTGGGAGATCGCCATCGTGCTGGCCCTGGGTCTCGGTCAGTCCGCGATCTACGCGATCGTGCAGCTCGCCTATCGACTCACGGACGACACGCCCCTCGCGGATCAGACGGCCACCCTCAACCCCTCCCGCAGCGACCGGGAGGTCTTCGACCTCATCTATCAGGTGCTGTCGATCGGCTTCGGGCTGGTGCCTGTGCTCCTCGTCTGCTTCCTGTTGTGGCAGCGCCGCCGCCCCCACCTGGAGCGGCTGGGACTCGACGGCACACGGGTGGCGGCCGACATCGGCCGCGGCGCGCTCCTCGTCCTCGCGATCGGCGTGCCGGGACTGGCGCTCTACTTCGGCGGCCGGGCCCTCGGACTCTTCGTCGCCGTGAACCCGGCGGGCCTCGACGCCCATTGGTGGACCGTGCCGATCCTGCTGCTCGCCGCCGCGCGCGCGTCGCTGCAGGAGGAGTTCGTCGTGCTCGGGTACCTGTTCGCCCGCCTGCGGCAGCTGGGGTGGTCGCCATGGACGATCATCGTCTCGACCTCGGTGCTCCGCGCGACGTACCACCTCTATCAGGGGCCCGGCGCCTTCATCGGCAACCTCGCGATGGGCTGCTCTTCGGATGGCTCTACCACCGCACCGGTCGGCTACTGCCGTTCCTGGTGGCGCACTTCCTCATCGACGCGGCGGCCTTCGTCGGCTACCCCTGGGCCGCGGCCACCTGGCCCGCCCTGTTCGGTCTTCCCGGCTGAGGCCCGCTCAGCCGAGGTTGACGACGACGAGCGCCGCGACGGCCCACAGCACGATCACCGCGAGGGCGATGAGGGCCGGGCCGTCCCAGCTGCGTCGGATCGGCGCGTCCGCCGTCGAGGGAGCCGCGGTCCACAGATCGCGGATGCCCGTGAGCACCCGGAGCGCGGACGGCACCTCCGGCTCGGCGTCCTCCTCGCGGGAGCGACGAGGCGGACGCGCCTTGGCCGGTCCGCCCCAGCAGCTCAGGGTACGGCCGTCGTCCAGCGCGAACTCGAGCTGCCACCGCATGTCGATGTCCTGCACGTGCGCCCAGCCGAAGGTCGTGCGACGCAGCAGGTTCTGCACCACGGCCCCCTCCTGATCCACGCGGACGAAGGAGACGAAGGCCGTCTCGTACACGATCCACAGGCCGAGCAGCAGCCAGGGCGCCACGAGCAGCGCCTGCACGATGCTGCCGTTGACGACGGTGTCGCCCAGCAGGAACAGCACGAGCAGGATGCTGAGCACGAAGACGACGGTGCCCGAGGGCGCACGGAAGGTCCGTGCGCCCTCGGGGTGTCCGGGAGACGCCACCTCAGAGGCCGCCGAGCGGGATCGACGCACCCGGGATCGCCTGCAGCAGACGATCCGTGTACTCCTCCTGCGGGTCCGCGAAGATCTCGTCGACCGTCCCCTGCTCGACCACCTTGCCCTTCTCCATGACGCAGACCAGGTCACTGGAGACCCGCACGACCGCGAGGTCGTGCGTGATGAAGAGGTAGGTGAGGTCGAGCTCGGACTGCAGGTCGGCGAGGAGCTTCAGGATCTGATCCTGTACGAGCACGTCGAGCGCCGACACCGCCTCGTCGAGGACGATGATGTCGGGCTTGAGTGCCAGCGCACGCGCGATCGCGACGCGCTGACGCTGTCCGCCGGAGAGCTCGTTCGGATAGCGCGTGGCCAGCGCCTGCGGCAGGGCGACCTGCTCCAGGAGCTCCTCCACACGGGCGCGATGCGAGGCCCGGTCGCCGACGCCGTGGATCTGCAGCGGCTCCGCGATGGTGTTGCCGATGTTCCGCAGCGGATCCAGGGACCCATAGGGGTCCTGGAACACCGGCTGCATGCGCCGGCGGAGTCCGAACGACTGCGCGTTCGACAGGTGGGACACGTCCTGCCCGTCGATCTCGATCGTCCCGCTCGTCGGCTCCTCCAGCTTGAGGACCATCTTCGCGACCGTGGACTTCCCCGAACCCGACTCGCCGACGAGGGCCAGCGTCTTTCCGCGCGGGATCTCGAACGACACGTCGTCCACCGCCCGGAACGCCTCGCTGCGGAAGTTGCCCTGCCGGATCTTGTAGTCCTTGGTCAGCCCGGCCACGCGGACCGTCGGCGGGATGTCGGCCAGGTCGTCGAGCGTCTCGATGCCCCGGTCCTCCACCACCGCCTGGATCCGCTGCGAGGCGACGCTGGGCGCCGCAGCGACCAGTCGCTTCGTGTACGGGTGCTGCGGGTTCTCCAGGATCTGCCGGCTGGGGCCCGCCTCGACGATGTTGCCGCCGTTCATGACGATGATCTTCTCGGCGCGTTCGGCCGCGAGTCCCAGGTCGTGCGTGATCAGCAGCACCGAGGTGCCCTTATCGCGCGTGAGCGACGCCATGTGGTCGAGGATGACCCGCTGCACCGTCACGTCGAGAGCCGAGGTCGGCTCGTCGGCGATGAGGAGCTTCGGGTCGGCCGCGAGACCGATCCCGATCAGCGCCCGCTGGCGCATACCGCCGGAGAACTGGTGCGGATACTGGTGCAGGCGACGCTCGGCATCCGCCAGCCCGGCCTGCTGCAGCACCTCGATCGTCCGCGCCTTCGCGGCGGCGCGCCCCTGGGCGACGCCGTTCGCGCGGACGGCCTCCTTCACCTGGAAGCCGATGCTCCACACGGGGTTCAGGCTCGACATCGGGTCCTGCGGAACGAAGCCGATGTCTCGACCGCGCACCGCCTCCATGTCGCGCCGGCTCAGCCCGGTCAGCGGGCGTCCCTCCAGCGTGATGGACCCGCCCGTGATCGTCCCCGTGCCCGGGAGCAGGTCGACGATGGCGGTCGCCGTGGTCGACTTGCCCGAGCCGGACTCGCCGACGATGGCCACGGTCTCACCGGGCATCACATCGAACGTGATCCCGTGCAGGACCTCGCGCATCCCGTCCTGCGTGCGGAACGCGACGGTGAGGTCGCGCACGCTCAGCAATGGGATCTGTGGGGTGTTGCGGTCGCTCATCGGCGAGCCCTCGCCTTCGGGTCGATGGCGTCTCGGATGAGCTCGCCGAGGCTCACGAAAGCGAGCACCGCGAGGGTGAGCGCGATCGACGGATAGATGAGGGACATCGGAGCGACGCGCAGAGCCGCCTGCGCCTGGCTGATGTCCTTACCCCAGGAGACGACGGTGCCGTCGAGCCCGACGCCCAGGAACGACAGCGTCGCCTCGGCCACGATGGCGGCGGCGAGGCCGAGCGTCGACACGACCAGCAGCGGTGCGATCCCGTTGGGAACGACGTGGGTCACCAGCGTCTTGAACTGCGACAACCCCAGGGCGCGCGATGCCATGACGAAGTCCGCCTGACGCACCCGCAGGATCTCGGCACGCACGACGCGAGCCGTCGAGGCCCAGGAGAACCCGCCGATGGCGAGCGCGAGCGTCCACACCGACCGGTAGTCCGACAGCACCGTCATCACGACGAGCGCGGCGAGGATGTACGGGATCGCGAAGAAGATGTCGCCCACGCGGGAGAGGAGGGCATCGAGCCAGCCGCCGTAGAAACCGGCGATCGCTCCCATGATCAGGCCGAGGACCGCGGAGATCACGGTCGCGATCAGTCCGACGGCGAGCGAGGTCTGCGCACCCCACACGACACGCGCGTAGATGTCGCATCCCTGGAAGTTGTAGCCGAGCGGATGACCCGCGGTGGGGCCCTCGTTGCTGTACGTCAGTTCGCACACGCGCGGATTGACCTGTGTGAACAGCGTCGGCCAGAACGACATCAGCACGAACACGGCGGCGAGGAACACGGCGAACCAGAACAGCGGACGACGGCGCAGGTCCCGCCAGGCGTCACGCCACAGGTTGCTGGGCTTCTCGCCGACGCGGACGGCGTCGACGGAGATCGTCTCGGTCTCGACCGGGGCGACGTAGTGCTTCTGCGTGGTGGGGTCAGACATAGCGGATCCTCGGGTCGAGCAGACCGTAGAGCAGGTCGATGACAAGGTTCACCAGCACGTACAGGATGACGAACACCGTCACGAAGGAGACCACGGTCGGTCCCTCGCCCCGGATCGCCGCCTGATAGAGCGTGTTGCCGACACCGGGGATGTTGAAGATCCCCTCGGTCACGGTGGCCCCGACGAGAAGGACACCGAAGTTCGTGGCGGAGTTGGTGATGACCGGGATGAGGGAGTTGCGCAGCACGTGCACGGGGAGGACGCGTCGCCGCGAGAGCCCCTTGCTGTATGCCGTGCGCACCCAGTCCTGGTTGAGGGTGTCGATCACCGAGCTGCGCATCAGGCGCATGCTGACGGCGAACAGGCTGAACCCGAGGACGAGCGCGGGGAGCCACAGGCCGCCCCAGTCGTTGTCGGAGCCGACCGTGGGGCTGAACCAGCCCCACTGGATCGCCAGGAAGTACTGCGCAAGGAAGCACATCACGAAGATCGGGATGGCGAGGGCCACGAGCGCGACGAGCAGGGCCGTCGTGTCGAAGAGCTTCCCCTTGCGCAGCGCCGAGATGGTTCCGACGGAGATCGCGAGGGCGAACTCGATGCCGATCGCCATGATCGCGAGACGACCCGTGACCGGCAGGGTGTCGACGAGAACGTCGGAGACCGGCCGGCCGGAGAACGTCACGCCGAGATCACCCTGGAAGACACCGGTGATGTAGTACCAGTACTGCACCAGGAACGGATCGTTGAGGTGGTACTCCTCGCGGAGCGCGTTGACGAGGGCCTCGCTGGGCGTACGGTCGCCGAACAGCGCGAGGATCGGGTCTCCCGGCATCGCGAAGACGAGGAAGTAGATGAGCAGAGTGGCCCCGAAGAAGACGGGGATCACCTGGAGAAGACGTCTGAGGATATAGCTGAGCATCCGCTGTCGCTTTCGGGCGGTCGCGAACAGGCAGGACGGAAGCACCCGACGAGGCGGTGACGGAAGACCGTCACCGCCTCGCGGTTGCGAGCTCCGTCAGGCCTATTCGGCAGCCTTCGTGATCTCGTAGTACAGCGGCACCGAGTTCCAGCCGAAGGTGACGTTGTCCACCGTGTCGGCGTAGCCACCGGTCACGTTGGAGTACCACAGCGGGATCGCGGGGAGGTCGTTGAAGAGGATCTCCTGCGCCTTGGTGAACTCCTCGACCTGAGCCGCGGTGTCGGTGTTGCTGATGCCGTCGGCGATCAGCTTGTCGAACTCGGGGTTCGAGTAGTCGCCGTCGTTCGAACCGGCGTTGGTCGCGTAGAGCGGGCCGAGGAAGTTATACAGACCGGGGTAGTCGGCCTGCCAACCCGAGCGGGCGGCGGTCTTGATGCTGTTGTTGTTGATCTCCTCGCGGATGACCGAGAAGGTCGGGTACGGGTCACCCGAGGCCTCGATGCCCAGCGTGTTGGAGATCGCGTTGGTCACGGCCTCGACCCACTCCTGGTGGCCGCCGTCGGTGTTGTAGGCGATCTTGAACTCGCCCTCCCACGGGGAGATCGCGTCGGCCTCGGCCCACAGCTCCTTGGCCTTCTCCGGGTCGTACTTCAGGACCTCATTGCCCGAGATCGAGTCCGACCAGCCGTCGATGACCGGCGACGTGAAGTCGGAGGCCGTGGTGCGGGTGCCGAAGAAGATCTTGTCGGTGATCTGGTCGCGGTCGAACGCCATCGAGATGGCCTGGCGACGGAGGATACCCTCTTCGCCCGAGAAGTGCGGCAGGAACTGCCCGATCGTGAACGACTGGAACACGGCGGACGGCTGGTTCACAGCGCGGTCGCCGAGGTCGTCCTGGAACGTGGGCAGCGAGACGGCGGGGATGACGTCGATGACGTCGACCTTGTTGCCCTGCAGGTCCGCGTAGGCCGCATCCTGGGTCGCGTAGAACTTGATCGTGAGACCGCCGTTCTTCGCCTGGCGCCCGCCCTCGTAGTCGTCGTTGCGGACCAGGTCGATCTGCACGTCGTGCTGCCAGGCGCCCTCGCCGTCGAGCTTGTACGGACCGTTGCCGATCGGGTTCTCCCCGAAGGCGTCCATGTCCTCGAACGCCGCGTCAGGCAGCGGGTAGTACGCCGAGTAGCCGAGGCGCAGCGCGAAGTCGGCGGCCGGCTTGTTCAGGGTGATCTTGAAGGTGTAGTCGTCCACCTGCTCGAGGCCGGTCAGGTCGCCCTGCGCGCCGTACACCTCTTCGGTGTTCTGGAAGCCCTCGATGTCCTCGAAGAAGTAGTTCGAGAGGTGCGCGTTCTCCGCCTGGGCGCCGTAGTTCCACGCCTTGATGAAGTTGTCGGCCGTGACCTCTTCGCCGTCGGAGAAGGTCTGCCCCTCCTTCAGCGTCACCGTGAGGTGCTGCGGGTCTTCGGTCACGATCTCTTCGGCCATGTCGTTGACCGGCTTGCCCTCGGCGTCGTAGTAGACGAGCCCGGCGAAGATCTCGTCGAGGATCTTGCCGCCGCCGACCTCGTTGGTGTTGGTCGGGATGAGCGGGTTCTCGGGCTCGGAGCCGTTCGTGGTGATGATGGCATCCGGGTCGGCCTTCGCCCCGCTGCCGTCGTCTCCCGAGTTGCCGCCGCCGCTCGCGCAGCCGGCGAGAGTCAGGGCGCCGATCACGAACAGTGCGCTGCCCGCGAGGGCGATCTTGTTGCGCTTCACTTTTGTCCTCCTGTGGACGTGGGAATTCTGCGCGGCTCATCATCGAGCGCGCAGGGATACCTGAGCGTAACCCGGGGGTCGCGCGTCCAGGACGTTCGGCTAACGAACTGTTACTGAGTGGTGACCATCTGTCACATGACGGAAACATGGCGTAACGCGAACGGCGCCGCGCCGCCGGGAGGCGGGCGCGACGCCGTTCGTCGTGCGGGTCCGTGTCAGGCGAAGGCCTCGATCGGCGGGCAGGCGCAGACGAGGTTGCGGTCGCCGTACGCCTGGTCGATCCGGCGGACCGGCGGCCAGTACTTCGCCGCCACCAGCGAGCGCACCGGATAGGCGGCCTCCTCGCGGGTGTAGGCGTGCGCCCACTCCCCCGCGATGAGCGAGACCGCGGTGTGCGGGGCGTGCACGAGCGGGTTGTCGTCTGCGGGCCAGCGCCCCGCGGCGACGGCGTCCGCCTCGGCCTTGATCATGATCATCGCCTCGATGAACCGCTCGATCTCGTCGAGGTCCTCCGACTCGGTGGGCTCCACCATGAGGGTGCCGGCGACCGGGAACGACATGGTCGGGGCGTGGAACCCGTAGTCGATCAGGCGCTTGGCGACGTCGTCGACGGAGATGCCGGTGGCCTCCTTGAGCGGACGCAGGTCGAGGATGCACTCGTGCGCGACCCGACCGTTCTCCCCCGTGTAGAGCACCGGGAAGTGGCCGCCGAGGCGCTCGGCGATGTAGTTCGCCGAGAGGACCGCCGCGGCGGTCGCGCGCCGGAGCCCCTCGGCCCCCATCATGCGCACGTACGCCCACGAGATCGGGAGGATGCCCGCGGAGCCGTACGGTGCCGCGGAGATCACGGCGCCCTCGAACGTGTGGCCGCCGAAGTGCTCGGCGCGCTGCGCGAGCGGGTGCGACGGCAGGTGCGGCGCGAGGTGCGCCTTCGCCGCGACCGGACCGATACCCGGGCCGCCGCCGCCGTGCGGGATGGCGAACGTCTTGTGCAGGTTGAGGTGCGAGACGTCGCCGCCCAGGTCGCCGAAGCGGGCGTAGCCGAGGAGCGCGTTGAGGTTCGCGCCGTCGACGTACACCTGACCGCCGGCCGCGTGCACCGCCCCGGTGATCTCGACGACCTGCTCCTCGTACACGCCGTGCGTGGACGGGTACGTGATCATCAGCGCCGCCAGGTCGTCGGCGTGCTGGGCGATCTTCGCGCGCAGGTCGTCCAGGTCGACGTTGCCGAGCGCATCGCTCGCCACCACGACGACCTTCATGCCCGCGAGCACGGCGGAGGCCGCGTTCGTGCCGTGGGCGGAGGACGGGATGAGGCACACGATGCGGTGGTCGTCGCCGTTCGCGCGGTGGTAGCCGCGGATCGCGAGGAGGCCGGCGAGCTCCCCCTGGGATCCGGCGTTCGGCTGCAGCGACACCGCGTCGTACCCGGTGATCTCGGCGAGCCAGCCCTCGAGCTGGTCGATGAGCTCCAGGTAGCCGCGCACGTCGGCCTCCGGGGCGAACGGGTGGATGCCCGCGAACTCCGGCCACGTGATGGCGGCCATCTCCGTGGCGGCGTTGAGCTTCATGGTGCACGAGCCGAGCGGGATCATTCCGCGGTCGAGCGCGTAGTCCCGGTCGGACAGGCTCTTCAGGTACCGCATCATGGCGGTCTCGCTGCGGTGGCTGTGGAACACCGGGTGCGTGAGGTACTCGTCCTCGCGGCGGAGGGCGTCCGGCAGCGCGTCCGCGTCGCCGAGGCCGAAGCCGAAGGCGCGCTCCTGCTTCCCTCCGAAGACCTGCGCGACCTGGTGCAGCTCGGCCACCGTGGTCGTCTCGTCGACCGCGATGCCGATCGTGTCGACGTCGGCGACCCGCAGGAGGATGCCGTAGCCGCCCCGTGCCTGGTCCGCGTACTCCGCCGCCCGGCCGGGGACGCGCACGGTCAGTGTGTCGAAGAAGTGCTCGTGGACGACCTCGGCGCCGGCCTCGACGAGCCACTCGCGCAGCAGGGTCGCCTTGGCGGTCACATCGCGGGCGATCTGTCGAAGCCCGTCCGGGCCGTGGTAGACCGCGTACATCGACGCCATCACGGCGAGGAGCACCTGAGCGGTGCAGATGTTCGACGTCGCCTTCTCGCGGCGGATGTGCTGCTCGCGGGTCTGCAGCGAGAGGCGGTAGGCCGGCTTGCCTTCGGCGTCGACGGAGACGCCGACGAGGCGTCCGGGCAGCTGCCGCTCCAGGCCTGCGCGCACGGCCATGTAGCCGGCGTGCGGGCCGCCGAAGCCCATCGGCACACCGAAGCGCTGCGTCGTGCCCACGGCCACGTCGGCCCCGAGGGTGCCGGGCGCGGTGAGGAGCGTCAGCGCGAGCAGGTCGGCGGCCGCGACGGCGAGCGCGCCGGCGACGTGCGCGGCGTCGAACACCGCGGACGGATCCCACACGCGGCCCGAAGCCCCCGGATACTGCACGAAGACGCCGAAGAGCTCGGCGGGGAGCTCCTCCCCCGCCGCGAAGTCGACCGCGACGAGCTCGATGCCGAGCGCCTCGGCGCGGGACGCGAGCATGGCCTTCGTCTGGGGCAGCGCATCCGCGTCCACTGCGAACACGTTCGACGCGGTTTTCGATGCCCGGCGCGCGAGCAGCATCGCCTCCACGACCGCGGTGGACTCGTCGAGCATCGACGCGTTCGCGGTGGTGAGGCCGGTGAGCTCGGCCACCATCGTCTGGAAGTTGATCAGCGCTTCCAGGCGCCCCTGCGAGATCTCGGGCTGGTACGGCGTGTAGGCCGTGTACCAGGACGGGTTCTCGAGGACGTTGCGCTGGATGACCTGCGGGGTGACGGTGCCGTAGTAACCGAGGCCGATCATCGAGCGGTTCACGGTGTTGCGCCCGGCGAGGGCACGCAGCTCGGCCAGCGCCTCGGTCTCCGACGCGGCGACCGGGATGCGGGAGTCGGCGACCGCGCCCTCCGGTCCCGTGTAGATCGAGGCGGGGACGGCCTGACGCATGAGCTCCTCGACCGGGCTCAGCGTCCCGCTGTCGACGGAGCCGAGACCGAGCGCGTCGAGCATCGTGCGCTGGGCGGCCTCGGTCGGTCCGATGTGACGATCGGCGAATGCAACCACTTCCGGATCAGCCCTCCGTGAGTGCGACGTAGGCGTCGCGGTCCAGCAGTCCGTCCAGCGCGCCGGCGGCGACGGACACCTTGAGCAGCCAGCCGCCCTCGAACGGCTCGGCGTTGACGAGCGAGGGGTCGTCGACGACGGCGTCGTTGATCTCGACGACCGTGCCGGCGACCGGGGCGTAGAGCTCCCCGACCGACTTGGTGGACTCGATCTCGCCGACGACGGAGCCGGCGGTCAGCTCGGTGCCGACGGCGGGGAGTTCGACGAAGACGACGTCCCCCAACTTCTCGGCGGCGTAGTCGGTGATGCCGATGGTGACGGTGTCGCCATCACCGGCGATCCACTCGTGCTCGTCGGTGTAGCGGAGTGCGCTGAGGTCGGTCATTTTGTCCTCCGGTAGAAAGGCAGGGCGGTCACGGTCGCGGGGATGCGGGTCCCCCGCACATCAAGGAATACTGCGGTTCCCTCCTCTGCGGAAGAAGGGTCGACGAAGGCCATCGCGATGGGGTGGCCGAGCGTCGGGCTCAGGGCGCCGCTGGTGATCTCTCCGATCGGGGTGCCGTCGGCGTCGACGACCGCGTAGCCGGCACGGCCGGCGCGTCGCCCCTCCGCCGTCAGGCCGACGAGGATCCGGGCGTCGTCGGCGGGCGCCGGCGCGTCCTTGCCGACGAAACTGTCCTTCGCGGCGACCACGACGCGGCCGAGGCCGGCCTGGGCGGGTGCGGTGGCGAGGCTGAGCTCATGGCCGTACAGCGGCATGCCGGCCTCCAGCCGGAGCGTGTCGCGGGCGGCGAGGCCGGCGGGAACCAGACCGTGCGGAGTACCGGCGTCGAGCACCGCGTCCCACAGCGCGGTCGCGTGGGCGGCCGGGACGAGGAGTTCGAAGCCGTCCTCTCCGGTGTAGCCGGTGCGGGCGAGGAGCAGCGGCTCCCCCGCGAAAGACGCGGTCGCCCACGCGTAGTACTTCTGCTCCGCCCACGGGACGCTGACGTCGGCGATGCCCTCCGTCGCCGCGAGGATCTCCTCGGCCCGAGGGCCCTGCACGGCGATCAGCGCGTAGTCGTCCGAGACGTCCGCGACCTCCACGGGGCCCGCGTCGGCGTCCGCCACCCGCTCGGTGAGTGCCTGACGCACGGCCTCGCGGTTGCCCGCGTTGGAGATGATGAGGAAGTCGTCGTCCGCCAGGCGGTAGACGATCACATCGTCGACGATGCCGCCCTGAGGCGTCAGCAGCAGCGAGTACTTCGCCTTGCCGACCGCGAGCGCGGACAGCCGTCCGGCGAGGGCGTAGTCGAGGAACGCCGCGGCACCGGTGCCGCGGACCGTGAACTCCGCCATATGCGAGATGTCGAAGACGCCCGCCGCCTGCCGCACCGCGTGGTGTTCGGCGAGGTCGGACGTGTAGCGCACCGGCATCTGCCAGCCGCCGAAATCGGTGAAGGAGGCGCCGAGCGCCTCATGGCGGTCGCGCAACGGGGTGTAGCGGGGGTCGGACATGGAGTTCTCCCGGGCTGGGTCGGGCGGGACGACGACGTCGTCCCTGGGAACTCCCCCTCTGTCATGGGCCTGAGAGCTTCGCCCGCGCGCGTGCACAGGGCTTTCACCGTCGGCGGATCCCCCGGTGCTCGGGATCGCTTTTCAGAGCGGCCGGACCTCCGCGGTACGCGTACCTGAGAGATTGGCGGGGAGGCTTGCTCCTTCGGTGCCCGGCTGCATGCGCCGGGGCTCTCCCGCGTCGGTCGTTCGGCCTGTCTTCGATTGTGGGTTCAGTCTAGCGGTCTCCCCCGCCCGCTCAGGAGCCCAGGGCGAGCTCCGCCCTGACCTCGTCACGGAGCCTGCCGAGGTTCTCCGGTTCGGGTGCCGCCGCCAGGAGCGTCTTGGTGTACTCGTGCTGCGGGTTCAGGATCACCTCGTCGGCTGTTCCCCGCTCCACGACATCGCCCTGGAAGAGCACCATGATGTCGTCGGAGAAGTGCCGCGCGGTCGCCAGATCGTGTGTGATGTAGAGGACGCCGAGGTTCTCCTCGCGCTGCAGCTCGGCGAGCAGGTTGAGCACGCCGAGCCGGATCGACACGTCGAGCATCGACACCGGCTCGTCCGCCACGATGAACCGGGCACCGGGGGCGAGGGCCCGCGCGATCGCCACGCGCTGCCGCTGCCCACCGGAGAGCTCGTGCGGGCGCCGTTCGGCGAAGCTCTCCCCCGGAGTGAGCCGCACGCGCTCCAGCAGCTCGATCGCCCGCGCCCGCACCTCGCGGCTGTCGAGCTTCGGGTGGTGCAGCCGGATCGGACGCTCCAGGTGGTGCACGATCGTGTGGAAGGGATTCAGCGAGGCGAACGGGTCCTGGAAGACCATCTGCACGTCCGACCGGTAGCGCTCCAGGGCCGAGCCCCGCGTGCCGGATTCCTCGCCGTCCAGGAGGATGCTCCCCGAGGTCGGCGTCTCCAGCTTCATCAGCATCCGGGCGATGGTGGATTTCCCCGATCCGGACTCGCCGACGAGGGCCGTGGTCCGCCCCGCCTCCAGGGTGAACGACACGTCCTTCACCGCGTGCAGCACACTCGTGCGGAACCCCGACCGCAGGTGGAAGTCCTTGACGAGGTTCCTCGCCTCGAGGGTGCCCGCACGCCTCGTCCCGTCCACGCTCATCGGATGACCTCCTGGTTCACGCCGCCGCTGCGGACGAAGTCGCCCCGCTCGCCCGTGAGGGACGGGAAGCTCGACAGCAGCCGCTGGGTGTACTCGTGCTGCGGGTTGCGGTAGATCTCCTCGGCCGTGCCCTGCTCGACGATCCGTCCCTGCAGCATGACGGCGATGCGGTCGCTGATCTCGATGAGCATGGGCAGGTCGTGGGTGATGAAGATCACGGCGAACCCGAGCTTCTCCCGCAGACGCATGATCTCCCGGATGATGCCGCGCTGCACGACCACGTCGAGCGCCGTGGTGGGCTCGTCCATGATCATGACCTGCGGGTCGAGTGCCAGCGCCATCGCGATCATCATGCGCTGGCGCATGCCGCCGGAGAGCTCGTGCGGGAAGCTCGTCAGCCGCCCGGGGTCGACGCCGACGAGCGTGAGCAGCTCCTCGGCGCGCTCGTGCTTGGCCTTCTTCGACATTCCGGGGCGGTGGGTGTCGAAGATGTCGAAGATCTGCGCGCGGACCGAGATGACGGGGTTGAGGGAGTTCATCGCCCCCTGGAAGACCATCGAGATCTTGTCCCAGCGGAATGCGCGCAGCCCGTCGCCGTCGAGTCCGACGACGTCGATGTCATGGCCGTCGCGGTCGTGGAACACGATCTCGCCGTCGGTCATCAGGGCCGGCGCCTTGAGCAGCCGGTTCATCCCGTACGCGAGGGTGGTCTTCCCGCAGCCCGACTCCCCCGCGAGCCCGAGGATCTCGCCCCGGTGGAGAGTGAGTGAGACATCGCGGACGGCTTTGACCGGCGGGTCGACCTCGTACTCGATCGAGACGTTCCTGGCGGTGAGCACGGCGTCGCTCATGCGGTGACCCCCTTCTCCTTCGCGGCCTTGCGCAGACGACGGGCCGCATCGGGCGCGTTGCGCAGCTTCGGGTTGATGACCTCGTCGATGGCGAAGTTGATCAGGGCGAGCCCCGCGCCGAGGATCGCGATCATGATGCCCGGCGGCACGAACCACCACCAGGCGCCGCGGCCGAGGGCCTGACCAGACTGGGCGTCGTTGAGGATCGAGCCCCAGGTGATCGAGGAGTTCGGGCCGAGGCCGAGGTAGGAGAGCCCCGCCTCGCCGAGGATGGCGAAGATGATCGCGAACAGGAACTGCGCGGTCAGCAGCGGGAGCAGGTTCGGCATGATCTCGACGAGGATCACCCGGAGGGACTTCTCGCCTGCCACCTTCGACGCGTACACGTAGTCGCGGGTGCGGAGCGAGCGGGTCTGCAGCCGCAGCACGTACGCCGCTCCGGCCCAGGAGGTGATGCCGAGGACGAAGGCGACGAGCTGCCAGCTGCGCTGCGGCACGAACGACGCGATCACCATGACCAGCGGCAGTCCGGGGATCACGATCATGACGTTGGTCAGCAGCGCGAGGACGTCCTCCCGCCAACCGCCGAGGTACCCGGCCAGGACACCGAAGAGGAGCGAGAGCACGATGGCGATGCCGCCGGCCGTGACGCCGATGAGCAGCGACCCCTGCGCTCCGATCGCGAGCTGCGCGAGCACGTCGTTGCCGAGCTTGGTCGTGCCCAGCCAGTGCTCCGCCGACGGCGCGGCGAGGGCGGGGTTGTCGGTGCTGCGCGGGTTCTGCGTGAAGAACGGCGCGATGATCGCGAAGAGCACGATGGCGAGCACGAGCACGGCACCGACGATGAACTTCGGCGAGGTGCTGGGCAGGATGCGGCGACGTCTGCGTTCCTGACGCTGGGTGGCCAGAGCGACGGTGCCCTCGGGGGCGACGGTGGGCGACTCCTCCACGAGGAGCGGGTTCTTCGTGTCAGACATTCTGGCGAGCCCTCGGGTCGATGAAGCCATAGACGAGGTCCATGAAGAAGTTGGCGACGAGCACCGTGAGGGTGATCACGAGGAACAGCCCCTGCATCAGCGCGTAGTCGTTGTTGGTGACGGCCTGGAACATGAGCTTGCCGACACCCGGGTAGGTGAACACCTGCTCCATGACGATGGAGCCGGCGACGACGAAGCCGAGGGTGATCGAGAAGCCTGCGATCGACGGGATGGCGGCGTTCCGCGCGGCGTACGTCGTCATGATGCGCCGCGGCCGCAGTCCCTTCGCCTCAGCGGTGAGGACGTAGTCCTCGGCGAGCGTGGAGACCATCATGTTGCGCATGCCGAACATCCAGCCGCCCACCGAGCTGATCACGATCGTGATCGCGGGAAGGAGCGAGTGGGTGACGGCGTCGGTGAAGAACGCCCAGGTCGGCTCCGGGCCGTCCGGGAAGTCGAAGACGTCATACCCGCCGAACATCGGGAACCATCCCAGACCGACGGCGAAGACGGCGATGAGGACGAGCGCGAGCCAGAAGTACGGGATGGACTGCAGGACGGTGGTCGCCGGGATGAGGTGGTCGACCCAGGTGCCGCGCTTCCACCCGGCCCACGCGCCGAGAACGACGCCGAGCAGGAAGGAGATGACCGTGGCGGTGCCGACGAGCACCAGCGTCCACGGCAGGGCGCCGGCGATCAGCTCCGACACCGGGGTGGGGAACTTGGTCACCGACACCCCGAGATCGCCGCGGAGCATGCGTCCCCAGTACGCGAGGTACTGCTCCCAGAGGGACGCATCATCACCGCCGAGCAGGAGCTTGATGTTGCGGATGGTGGTCTCGGAGACCTCTCCGCCGGCCCGCTGCATCTTCGCGATCATGATGTCGGCGGGATCCCCCGGCATGAGCCGGGGAAGCAGGAAGTTGATGGAGATCGCGGCCCACAGCGTGAATGCGTAGAACCCGATCCTTCGTGCATAGAACTTCATGTCACCTGTCCTGACTTCCTGCTTCCCCTGCTCCTCTCGAGACTCAGCCGGCGGGCTTGATCTGCGTCAGCACGTACCCGGCCGCGATCGCACCCCAGGAGGGCGGGAACGCGTAGAGGTTCTCCTCGGTCGGCCAACCGGTGTAGTCCTTCGTGTTGTAGAAGGTCTGCGTGGCGTTGATCACGAGCGGGATGTAGGGCACGTCAGTGACGATCGCGTCCTGGATCGTGGCGTAGAGCTCCTTGCGCTCCGCCTCGTCCTCGGTGCTGATGGCCTGCTGGATGGCCGCATCGACGGTCGGGTTGTTGTAGCGGCTGAAGTTCCAGCGCCCCGGGGGGATCTCGGTGCCGACGGGGCTGGTGGACTGCACCTCGGTGCCACCGAACCAGTCGCGGTAGATCTGGAACGGGTCGGCGATGGTCGTGCCGACCACGCCGCCGACGATCAGCTGGAACTCGCCGGACTGGCGGGCGTCGACGAACTCCTGCCACTGCACGGTCGACGCGGTGATCTTGATGCCCGCAGC
Organism: Microbacterium sp. C-MGS6; assembly: GCF_058140415.1. Classification (NCBI taxonomy): domain Bacteria; kingdom Bacillati; phylum Actinomycetota; class Actinomycetes; order Micrococcales; family Microbacteriaceae; genus Microbacterium; species Microbacterium sp. C-MGS6. The sequence continues at coordinate 1,207,857 of NZ_CM176934.1, read as the reverse complement.
CTCGGCCTGCTCGGCGATGAGCTTCGCGGCGTCGTTGTAGTCCGTCCAGCCGTCGACCGAGATCAGGCTGAGCTCGACGGGCGCGCCGTCCTTCTCGTAGATCCCGGAGGAGCCCTTGGTGTAGCCGGCAGCCTCGAGGATGGACGCGGCCTCCTCGACGTTGGCCTCCTGCGGGCTGACCTCGTACGCGTCGTCGGTGAGCCACTTCTCATCGCGCGGGAGCAGCGTGTAGGCGGGCGAGACGTCGGCGGTGAGACCGACGAACGCCTTGTCCTTGATGGTGGCGCGGTCGACGGCGACGTTCAGCGCCTGCCGGACCGCCACGTCCGTCTGCGGGCCCGTGCAGCCGAGCTCGGCGTTCGAGCAGGTGTAGAGGACGGTCGGGTCCTGCGGCGTGTTGATCCACTCGATCTTGCCGTTGGCGGTCGCGTCGTCCGGGTTCGGGATGAACATGCCGGTCCAGTCCAGCTCACCCGCCGTCACGAGATCCTGCGCGGTCTGGTTGTTGTCGACCGCGATGTACTGGACCTTCTTGATGGCCAGCTCGTCGGCGCCGCGGTAGTTCTCGTTGGCGACCAGCGTGTAGGACTCGCTCGTGGTCTTGTCCACGACGTACGGGCCCGACCCGACCGGCTCCTCGTTCGTGAAGTTCGCGAAGTCGTCGACGTCCTTCCAGATGTGCTCGGGGAGGATGTAGCTCGACCCCATCCGCTGGAACTCCGTCGTGTACTGCGCGATGCCGTAGGTGAGCACGACCGTGGTGTCGTCGGTGGCCTCGGCGGAGACCAGCTGGTTGCCCTCGGGGTTGTTCGCCTCGTACAGGAAGGTGAAGGCCACGTCCGCGGCCGTGAGCGGCTCGCCGTCGCTCCACTTCAGGTCGGGCTTGATCTTCACCGTGATCTGCGTGCCGTCTTCGTTGTACTCGAAGGACTCGCCGATGAGGCCGATGGGCTCCTCGTCCTTGGTCTTGTTGTAGAAGAACAGCGGCTCGTAGATCGGGCCGAGTGCGCCGTGGAGCACGTTCGGGGCGAACGGGTTGTAGTTCGTCGTGATCGGCGTCGTGCTGCCGGCCCAGACGCGGAGGGCACGGTCGCTGGACGCGTTGCCGCCCTCGTCGCCGTCACCGCCGCCGCCACCACAGGCCGTCAGGCCCAGGGCGAGGACCGAGGCCCCCGCGACCGCCGTGAGCGCGATCTTGCGCTTTCCGTTACGGATCATTCTTCATTTCCTCTCGGTGCTGCACTGCAGGAGGGATTCTCCGGTTGGAGCCGAACCCCGGGCGGGGTTCACGGGAACCCCGGGAGGTGGCCTGCGGGCCGCCCTCGAAGGGGTTTGTTAGGACAGTAACCTAACAAACCCGCTCCGGGGGAACAAGCCTTCCTGCGGGCAGGAGATAACGTTTCGGACTCGACACTCCTGCGCGTCATATGCCCGCACTAAAGGTCGTCATGACACTAAGATCGGCTGCGGAGGTTAAGGTGCATATGACTCGAAGTGCGGACATCCGCGTCGCCGTCTCGACGGTGATCCTCACGCTGCGCCGCGGTGACGACGGTCCTCCCGTTCTCGCACTCCCCCTCGTCCGCCGTACCCGCGAGCCGTTCGCAGAGCGATGGGCGCTTCCCGGCGGGTGGCTCACCCCCGAGGAGTCGCCGGTCGACGCCGCGGCCCGGACACTCGCCGAGACGGCGGGCCTTGCGCCCACCTACCTGGAGCAGCTCTACGCCTTCGGCGCCGTCGACCGCTCCCCCACGCGGGTCGTCTCGATCGTGTACTGGGCACTGCTGCGTCAGGACGACGTCGAAGCCCAGATCACCGCGCATCGGGCATCCGGTCGCGCGCCGGAGAACGTGGAGTGGTTCGATGTCGACGGCCTGCCCGCACTCGCCTTCGATCATCACGAGATCATCGAGTACGCGCTCTGGCGCCTCCGCAACAAGGTCGGCTACAGCCGCGTGGCCCAGGGCTTCCTGCCCGCCGAGTTCACGCTCGCCGAGCTGCGGGAGGCGTACGAGTCGATCCTCGGGCGCCCACTGGACCCTGCGAACTTCCGGCGGCAGGTCGAGGCCGCGGGCAACCTCACCCGCACCGACCGCTTCCGCACGGGCAGCCACCGCCCGGCCCGCCTGTACCGCGACGACACCGACGTCGAGCTGGCCGACCGCGGCCCGCTCCGCCCCGAGGAAACGAGAACCCGATGAGCATCACCTTCATCCCGACCCCCGTGGTCCCTGCGGCCGACCCGTCCGTCGATCACGCGATCCAGGCCATCGTCGGTGGAGCCTCCACCGACGCTACGTGCACCACCGACCTCGCCGTCGGCCCGTGGGACTTCGACACGCGCCCCGGGTACGGGCCCGGATCCTCCATGGGCGACGTCATCCCGACCGGGGCTCCCCGGCAGGGGGAGCTCCCCGCCGCCTACCGCGAGGCGGACGAAGCCGAGCTCCACCGGCGCATCGAGGCGGCCAAGGCGACCCTCGGAGACCGGGTGGTGATCCTCGGCCACTTCTACCAGCGCGAGGAGGTCGTGACCCATGCGGACGAGGTGGGTGACTCGTTCCAGCTCGCCACCGCCGCCACGATGCGGCCGGATGCGGAGGCGATCGTCTTCTGCGGCGTGCACTTCATGGCCGAGACCGCCGACCTCCTGTCGCAGCCTGACCAGGCCGTGATCCTGCCGAATCTCGCCGCCGGGTGCTCCATGGCGGACATGGCCGACATCGACCAGGTGGAGGAGTGCTGGGAGCAGCTCGCCGACGTGCTGGGCGACCTCGACACCCCCGACTCCGACGGCCGCGTGCCGGTGATCCCCGTCACCTACATGAATTCCTCCGCGGCGATCAAGGGTTTCGTCGGGCGGCACGGCGGCATCGTGTGCACCTCGTCGAACGCCGCCACGGTGCTGGAGTGGGCCTTCGCCCGCGGCCGTCGCGTGCTCTTCTTCCCCGACCAGCATCTGGGTCGGAACACCGCGAAGGCCATGGGGGTGCCGCTCGACCGGATGCCGATGTGGAACCCGCGGCGAGCGCTCGGCGGCTCCACCCCGGAGGAGCTCGTCGACGCGGAGGTGATCCTCTGGCACGGCTTCTGCTCCGTGCACCGGCGGTTCACCGTGGCGCAGATCGACCAGGCCCGCGCGGAGCACCCGGGGGTCCGCGTGATCGTGCATCCGGAGTGCCCGATGGAGGTCGTCGACGCGGCCGATGCGGCCGGCTCCACGGAGTACATCCGCCGCGCCATCGCCGAGGCCACGGAGCCGACGACGTTCGCGGTCGGGACCGAGATCAACCTCGTGCGCCGCCTGGCCGCGCAGTACCCGCAGCACCGGATCTTCTGCCTCGACCCGGTCGTCTGCCCGTGCTCGACCATGTACCGCATCCACCCCGGCTACCTCGCGTGGGTGCTGGAGGAGCTGGTCGCCGGCCGCACCCCGAACCGCATCACGGTCTCCCCTGACGTCGCCGCCCCGGCTCGCCTCGCGCTCGAGCGGATGCTCGCCGCCAAGCCGCCGGTGGCCGCCGGGGCACGATGAACGTCGTCGTCGTCGGCTCCGGGATCGCCGGACTCACCGCCGCGCTGCACGCGCACGAGATCGGGCATGCCGTGACGCTCGTGACGAAGAGCGCGCTCGGGGGCGGATGCACGCCGCTCGCGCAGGGCGGCGTGGCCGGCGGCTACGGGCCGGGCGACGGACCGGCGGCGCATGCCGCCGACACGATCAGCGCCGGAGCGGGTCTGTGCGATCCGGCCGCCGTCGACGCGCTCGTGGCGGACGGCGCCGCCCGGATCGCCGAGCTCCTGGCCCGCGGCGTCGCCTTCGACCGGGCGCCGGGCGGTGCCCTCGCCCGCGGGCGGGAGGCGGCGCACACCCATGCCCGCATCCTCCACGCCGGGGGCGACGCGACCGGGGCCGCGATCTCCGCGGCGCTGTGCGCGGCCGTTCAGCGCACGCCGATGTCCGTCCGCGAGCGGACGATGCTCCTCGATCTGATCGTCGAGGCGGGACGGATCCGCGGGATCACGGTCCTCCGCGAGGGCGCCGCGGTCGAGATCCGGGCCGACGCCGTGATCCTCGCCACGGGCGGGGCAGGGCAGCTCTACGCGCACACGACCAATCCGATCGAGACGACCGGCGACGGCATCGCGGCGGCTCTGCGCGCCGGCGCCGCCATCGCCGACCTGGAGTTCGTGCAGTTCCACCCGACCACCCTCCCCGGCGTCCCGGTCTTCCTCCTGTCCGAAGCCGTCCGCGGTGAGGGAGCCGTGCTCCGCGACAGCGACGGACGACGGTTCGTGTTCGACAGCCACCCCGACGGGGAGCTCGCCCCGCGCGACGTCGTCGCCCGGGCCATCGCCGGGCAGGCAGCCCGGCAGGGGACGCCTGTGCACCTCGATGCCACCGGGCTGGGGGCCGATGCGCTCGCCCGCCGCTTCCCGACCATCGACCGCATGACGCGCGACCGCGGTTTCGACTGGTCCCGGGAGCCGCTGCCGGTGACCCCCGCCGCGCACTACCTCATGGGCGGCGTCGTCACCGACCGGCACGGACGGACCACCATCCCGGGGCTGTACGCCGCCGGCGAGATCGCCCGGACAGGAGTGCACGGAGCCAACCGGCTCGCCTCCAACTCGCTCCTCGAAGGAGCCGTGTTCGGAGCCAGGGCCGCCGCCGCGCTGGACGAGCCATGGCCCACCGCTGCAGTCGACATCACCCCGTGTCCGTCACCGACGGACGGGACAGACGCGGCGGACGCGGATGTCGCACCGGAGCCCCTCCCCCCGTTCGACCGCGCGGCTCTGCAGCGGCTGCTGTGGGACGAGGTCGGCCTGCGGCGGAACGGATCCGGCCTGCAGCGCGCTCTCCGCATCGTGCGCGGGTGGGCCGTCGGGTTGCCTCCTGCGGTCGACGTCCGCACGTACGAGGACCGGAATCTGCTGCTGGTCGCCGACGCCACCCTTCGTGCCGCCCTGGCACGCCCGGCCTCGGTCGGCGCCCATCACCGCGATGATCCCGCCCCCGACGCACCGACCATGGCACACCCGTCGATCCTGGAGACCGCCTGATGCTCACCCACGCCACCCTGCACCGCGTCGTCGGAGCCGCGCTCGAGGAGGACGCCCCCTGGGGCGACCTCACCAGCACCACCCTGCTCCCCGCGGAGACGACGGCCACGGCCGACCTCGTCGCCCGCGAGGACGGGGTCTTCAGCGGCGGCGAGGTGTTCGCCGCCGCGTTCATCCTCACCGACCCGGACGTCACGGTCGACCTGCACGTGGGCGACGGCGATGCCTTCACGGCTTCCGACGTGCTGGCCACCGTGACAGGGCCGGCCCGCGCTGTGCTCACCGCCGAACGCGTCGCGTTGAACTTCGCGCAGCGGATGTCGGGCATCGCGACGCTCACCGCCGCCTACGTCCGCGAAGTCGAGGGAACGCGGGCGCGCATCGCCGACACCCGCAAGACCACGCCCGGTCTGCGGGCGTTCGAGCGGCACGCGGTCGTGTCCGGCGGCGGGCGGAACCATCGGTACTCGCTCTCCGACGCGGTCATGGCGAAGGACAACCACCTCGCAGTGCTCCAGAGGTCCGGGCTCGATCTCGCGACGGCTCTCCGCGAGGCACTCTCGCGGCTGCCGCACACCGCCCACGTCGTCGTCGAGGTCGACCGTCTCGACCAGATCCCTGCGGTGCTCGACGGCGGCGCCCATACCGTGCTCCTGGACAATTTCTCCCTCGACGATCTGCGCGCCGGCGTGGCGCTCATCGGCGAGCGCGCCACCGTGGAGGCCTCGGGCGGCGTCGAGCTGACCACCGTCCGCGCCATCGCCGAGACCGGGGTGGATGTGATCTCGGTCGGAGCCCTCACGCACTCCGCGCGGGCGCTGGACCTCGGACTCGACCTCCGGATCGACTGAGTCCGTGCTGTACCTCGACCACGCCGCGACGTCTCCGGTACGCCCCGAGGTGCGGGCGGCCATGGAGCCCTTCCTCACCGAGGTGTTCGGCAACCCCGCCAGTCACCACACCGCGGGCGAGACCGCGGCGCGCGCGCTGGAGGACGCCCGCGCTCGGGTGGCCCGCGTGTTCGGGACGCGGGCAGGGGATGTCGTCTTCACCGGCGGCGGCACGGAGGCGAACAACCTCGCCGTGAAGGGACTCGCCCTGGGAGCGCTCGCCTCCGGCCGGCGGCGCGTCGTCGTGTCCCCCATCGAGCACGAGTCGATCCGGGAGTCGGCGGCGCACCTCGCGCGGTTCCACGGGGTGACGGTCGCGATGCCCGCCGTCGACGGCACCGGACGGATCACGCCGGACGCCCTCGACACGGCGCTCACCGACGACACGGCCGTCGTGTCCCTCGGACACGCGAACAACGAGATCGGCACCGTCCAGGACATCGCGGCGCTCCGCGAGGTCGTCCACGCCCGCCGCGTGCCCCTCCACGTCGACGCCGTGCAGTCGGCCGGCTGGCTGCCGCTGCACGAGCTGCATGCCGACGCGGTGTCGATCGCCGGGCACAAGCTCGGCGCTCCCAAGGGCACCGGGGCGCTCGTCGTCCGCGGACGCCTCCCTCTGGAACCGCTCCTGCACGGCGGCGGCCAGGAGCGTGGGCGGCGGTCCGGCACCGTCGACGTCGCCGGAGCGGTGGGCCTGGCGACGGCACTGGATCTCGCCGAGCGGGAGCGCGAAGACACCGCGACCCGGGTGGAGGCCGCGACGGCGCGTTTCATCGCCGAGGTGCAGCGCCGCGTGCCCGTGGCCGCACTCACGGGGCATCCCACGCAGCGGCTCCCCGCGACGGCGAGCTTCACGATCGCCGGCGTGAGCGGCGAGGCGGTGCTGCTGGAGCTGGAGCGCCGCGGGGTGATCTCGTCCAGCGGCTCCGCCTGCGCCGCCGGCAGCGACGAGCCCTCCCCCGTGCTGCTCGCGTGCGGCATCGCCCCGGAGGTCGCCCAGACGGCCGTGCGCTTCACCTTCGGGCGCTCGGCCCTCCCTGCGGACGCTCCGGAGCGTCTCGCCGCACTCGTGGCGGAAGCGGTCGACGCGGTCCGCGGCTGACGGACGGCCCTAGACTCGGCGGAGTGACCGCCCCCGCCCCGATCGTGACGCTGATCGTGCCCGGACGCGACATCGCCGCGTTCGCCCCCGCCGCCCTCGACTCCCTCCGTGCGCAGACGGACGAGCGGTGGCGTGCGATCCTCATCGACGACGGCTCCACCGACGACACGGGAGCGATCTTCGCCGACGCCGCCGCGACGGATCACCGCTTCACCCTGATCCGGCATGAGGCTTCCGTCGGGCTCGGCGCCGCGCGCAATGTCGGCCTCGCGCGGGTCGACACGCCCTTCACGGGCTTCCTCGATGCGGATGACGAGCTGATGCCGGACGCCCTCTCGACGCTCGTGGGCACGCTCGAACGCACGGAGAGCGACTTCGCCGCCGGTGCCTACGTGCGGCTGCGTCCCCAGGGGCGAGGGTACGTGCCCGGCCGCGTACAGCCGTGGGTGGCCGCGGCGACCTCTCCTCGCCGTCTCGGCACCACCCTCGCGGAGCATCCGCAGGCCGTGTCGAACATCGTCGCATGGTCCAAGGTGAGCCGCACCGAGATGTGGTCCGACCTGCGGTTCCCCGAGGGTGTCGCCTACGAGGACCAGGTCGTCGCGCAGACGATGTACACCCGGGCGCGCGCCTTCGACGTGCTGCCTGACGTCGTGGTGCGCTGGCGCGTCCGAGCGGACGGCACCTCGATCACCCAGGGCAAGGCGCAGCTCCCCGTGCTCCGCGACTACCTCGCTGCGCTCCGCGGCGGCATCCGTGTGCTGCAGGCGGCGGGCGCGCACGCCGCCGTGACCGCTCGACTCGACCTCATCCTCGCGATGGACGTCGCTCCGCTCCGGGAGATCGCGGACACGCACCCGGATCCCGCCTACGCGGCGGAGGTGTCCGCGTTCCTGGCCGAACTGCGCGCCCTTCCCGAATTCGCCGACGCCCGCCCCGACCCCACCCTCGCCGACGCCCTCGCGTGGTGAGCCCCGCCGGAAGGACCCCCGCATGACCGACTACCTCTCCTCGCTCTTCGCGCTCGACGGCCGCACCGCGGTCGTGACCGGCGGCAGCTCGGGCATCGGCCGCGGCATCGCGACGGCGCTCGCCCGGGCCGGCGCGGCCACGGTGATCGTCGCCCGCGGCGCGGAGCGCATCGCGGAGACCGTCGAGGAGCTGAACGCGCAGGGGTGCCGGGCCGCGGGCGTCGTCGGCGATCTGGGCTCCCGCGACGGCATCCACGCGGTCGCGGAGGCCGCTGCCGTCCCCTTCGGCGAGCCGGACATCCTCGTCAACTCCGCCGGCATCAACATCCGTCCGCCCTACGCCGAGATCACCGAGGCGGACTGGGACGCGACGATGACCGTCAACGCGCTCGCCCCGTTCCTTCTCGGTCAGCGCTGGGCGCAGGGCATGGCTGCGCGCGGGTACGGGCGGCTCATCCACATCAGCTCGCAGCAGGCGCACCGGGCATTCGTGGGCAGCGGGGTGTACGGCGCCTCCAAGGGCGCGGTCGAGTCGCTCATGCGCTCGGAGGCCGAGGCCTGGGGTGGTACCGGCGTGACGAGCAACACCCTCGTCCCGGGATTCGTCCTCACTCCCCTGAACGCCCGCCTGCAGGAGGATCCCGCCACGATCGCGGCCCTCGCGGCCCGGACGATGGTCGGACGCAACGGCCTCCCGGAGGACTTCGCCGCGGCCGCGGTCTTCCTCGCGGGTCCCGGCTCGGCGTATGTCACCGGCCAGTCGCTGTTCGTCGACGGCGGGCTCTCCGTCCACTGACCCGCGAAGCCGTCAGCCGTCGGTCGGGCGCGGTCGGGCGTCGGCGCTGGATGCCGTCGGCAGCGGTACGCCGGTCGTGAGCGCCACGACGGCGTCGGCCGCCGCGGAGTCCTCCGGCTCGCGGTCCGCACGGCGCCCGGCGAGCGGAGCATCGACGCCCTCCTCGACACCGCCACGGATCGCGGCCTCCTCCTCGGCTTCTGCTTCGATCTCGGCGTTCAGCACACGCGACGCGGCCACCTGCTGTGCCGCCAGCTCGGCGTAGAGGCCGCCCTGCGCGAGGAGCTCCGCGTGGGTGCCGGACTCCACGATGCGACCGGCCTCCAGCACATGGATGACGTCCGCCCCCATGACCGTCGAGAGGCGGTGCGCGATCGACAGGGTCGTGCGCCCCTTGGCCGCCTCGTCGAGGGCTTCCTGCACCACGCGCTCGGACACGGTGTCCAGGGCGGAGGTCGCCTCGTCGAGCAGGAGCACCGGCGGGTCCTTCAGGAGCACGCGGGCGATCGCGATCCGCTGTTTCTCTCCGCCGGAGAGCCGGTATCCGCGCTCCCCCACGACGGTGTCGTAGCCCTTCTCGAAGCCCGCGATGATGTGGTGGATGTTGGCCGCGGTGCAGGCGGCGACCAGTTCCTCGTCGGTCGCATCGGGCTTTGCATAGCGGAGGTTCTCCCGGATCGTCGCGTGGAACAGGTAGGTCTCCTGGGAGACGATGCCCACGTCGTCGATGATCGACTCCTGCGTGAGCGTGCGCACGTCCGCCCCTGCGAACAGCACCGCGCCGCCCTTGGCCTCGTACAGCCGTGGGGCGAGATAGAGGATCGTGGTCTTGCCGGCGCCGGACGGGCCGACGAAGGCGACGTGCTGCCCGGGCTCGGCCACGAACGAGACCCCGTGCAGCGTGGGGCGCGAGTCGGCCGCGGCATCCGGATAGCGGAACACGACGTCCTGGAACTCGACGCGTCCGCGCGGCCCAGGGGCCTGCGCGACGGTGACCGCGTCGGGGGCGTCGGTGATCTCCGGTACGAGGTCGAGGTACTCGAAGATGCGGGCGAACAGCGCGGACGAGGTCTGCAGATCGAGCGAGACCCGCATGAGCCCCATGAGCGGCATGAGCAGCCGCGCCTGGACCGTCGTGAAGGCCACGATCGTACCCGCGGTGATCGCTCCCGTCCCGCCCGCGATGAGGTAGCCGGACACCAGATAGATGACGGCCGGCACGCTCGCCATGATGACCTGCACGACCGCGAAGAAGCCCTGGCCGCTCATGGCCCGGCGCACCTGCAGGCGCACCTGGTTGCGATTCTCCTGCTGGTAGCGCTCGGACTCGTTGCGCTGGCGGTTGAACGCCTTGGACAGCAGCATGCCCGAGACGCTCAGGGTCTCCTGGGTGATGGAGGTCAACTCGGACAGCGACTCCTGGGTCTCCCCCGCGATGCGCGCCCGCACCTGCCCCACGCGTCGCTGCACGAGCACGAGGAAGGGCATCAGCACGACCGCGATGAGGGTGAGGCGCCAGTCGATGAGGATCATCGCGACGAGGGAGGCGATCACCGTGACGGCGTTGCCGAGGATGCTGGTGACGGTGTTCGTCAGCACGCCGGAGACACCGCCGACGTCGTTCTGCAGCCGGGACTGGATCACCCCGGTCTTCGTCCGGGTGAAGAAGCCGAGCTCCATCGCCTGCAGGTGCTCGAACAGCCGCACCCGGAGATCGCCCGTGACGCTGTTGCCGACCGTCGCCGTGAGCCAGGTCTGCGCGACGCCGAGGACCGCCGAGAAGAGGAAGAGGCCGACCATCGCCCCGACGAGCACGCCGAGCAGGGAGAGGTGGGGGCCGCCGCCGTCGACGGGGAACAGGGCGTCGTCGAAGATGCGCTGCACGAGGAGCGGCGGGATGACCGCGATACCCGCGCCGAGGACCACGAGGACACCGGTGAAGAGGATGCGCCACCGGTAGGCGCTGAACAGAGCGACGACCCGGGTGCCGAGCCCGTCGATCTTCGGGGCCTCCGCGTTGAGCCGACGCTGGGCGTCCTCGTCCACGCCGCGGAAACCGCCCCGCGGACCACCGCCCATCCCGCCCATGCTCATGGCGCCAGCGTACTCAGGACGGCGGACACCGCGGGCCGTCGTCTCCGCTCAGGGCGGATATCGCAGGGATCGGAATGAAATGTCCCACCGACCCGTTACGCTGAATGACTCTCGCGAACTCTCGCACATCTCTTTTTCTTCCGATGCCCTGGAGGCCGCCCATGTCTGCCGTCGATACCGGCTCCATCACGACGCCCCCCGCATCGCACGGGGAGATCCCGCGCAAGGACATGCGGGTCATCTGGCTGCTGCTCGTCGCCGCCTTCGTCGCCATCCTCAACGAGACGACGATGGGCATCGCAATCCCGCACCTGAACACCGATCTCGGCATCCCGCCCGAGCTCGGCCAGTGGCTGACGAGCGCGTTCATGCTCACGATGGCGGTGGTCATCCCGACCACCGGCTTCATCCTGCAGCGCTTCACGACGCGGCAGGTCTTCATCGCTGCGATGACCGCGTTCTCGATCGGGACGCTCGTGGCTTTCGTCGCACCCGGCTTCTCGGTGCTGCTCGTGGGCCGCGTGATCCAGGCCGCCGGCACGGGGATCATGATGCCGCTGCTGATGACGACGATCATGAACGTCGTGCCCGCGCAGTCCCGCGGTCGCATGATGGGCCGCGTCGGTCTCGTCATCTCGCTCGCGCCCGCGATCGGCCCGACGCTCGCGGGGGCCGTGCTCGACGCGTTCAACTGGCGCGCGCTGTTCGCCATCGTGCTGCCCATCGCCCTGATCTCGCTCGCCATGGGCGCGAAGTGGATGACCAACCTCGGCGAGACCCGCAAGGCTCCGCTCGACGTGCTGTCCATCCCGCTCGCGGCGCTCGGCTTCGGCGGCATCGTCTTCGGCCTCAGCCAGTTCGGCGGCGAGGGCGGATCGGGCGGCACGACCGGCGTCATCGCTCTGGTCGTCGGCGCCGTCTCGCTCGCCCTGTTCGTCTGGCGTCAGATCGTGCTGCAGCGCGTCGACGACGCCCTGCTCGACCTGCGCGTGTTCCGCTCGGCGAACTTCTCGCTGGCCGTCATCATCATGACGATCCTGGCGTTGTCGATGTTCGGCACCCTGACGCTGCTGCCGCAGTACCTGCAGAACGTGGCCGGACTGACCGCGCTGGAGTCGGGCCTCATCTTGCTCCCCGGTTCGGTGCTGATGGGCCTGCTCGGTCCGATCATGGGCCGTGTCTACGACGCGAAGGGCACCCGTCCGCTGCTCATCCCCGGGACGATCCTCGTCTCGGCGGCGCTGTTCTTCTATTCGACGGTCGGAGAGCACACCGTGTGGTGGCTGCTGATCATCGTGCAGGCGGCCATGTCGGTCGGCCTCGCGATGTCGTTCACGCCGCTGTTCTCCTCGTCGCTCGGGTCGTTGCACCGCTCGCTGTACTCGCACGGCTCGGCGGTGCTCAACACGCTGCAGCAGGTCGGCGGGGCGGCCGGCGTCGCCCTGCTCACGGTCACGTACTCGGCGATCCTGCACGCCGGCGAGGACGAGGGCCTGTCGCGGGCCGTGGCCGGTGCCCCCGGAGCGCGGACGGCCTTCCTCATCGCGGCGATCATCTCGCTCGCGGCGGTCGCGCTCAGCCCGCTGGTGCGCAAGCCCGCCGACGACATCGGCGACGCGGCGCACGGCGGTCACTGACCGCGCAGCCACACCGACGGCGTCTGCTGCTCACCGCTCCTTGGGGGCGGGGATGTGGCAGACGCCGTTGCTGCAGTAGCCGGCGGCATCGCCCTCGAGCAGCTCGATCGCACCCGGCAGCGGCTGCAGCCCGAGCGGCGCGTCCTGCCCGGTGTTCTCCTGCTTCGATTCGGTCATCCCTCGATCGTACGCCTGCCAGGAGCACCGGGCGCCGCACGCTCTTCTCTGCGGCCTGAGAGCGGCGTATCGTTCCCGGCGAGGGGTGCGCACCCTCGCCGCGCGCCCCGGAGCCGAGGAGGCGCCATGATCATCCACCCTCCCGAACGGGCCACCGCGACCGGCCACGTCGCCGCGATGTACGAGAGCGACCTCGCCGACGACGGCATCGTGTTCGCTCACACCAAGGCCATGGCCGTGAACCCCGACGCCCACGCCGCCTTCGAAGCCCTCGTCCGCGCGGTCGTCCCGTCGATCGGCGTGCCGATCTACGAGGCCGCGACCCTGGGGGCGGCGCGGGCCATCGGATCCGCGCACTGTCTGCTCGCCCACGGCCGCCGCTCCCTGCGCGCCGGCGTCGTCGACGAGGAAGGACTCGCCGCCTTCGCCGCGGGAGACGACCGCGGTTTCACGGAGCAGGAGCAGGCCGTGATCCGCTTCGCCACGCGGCTGTCGACCGATCCGGGGGCGATGACCGACGCCGATGCGCAGGAGCTGCGAGACCAGGGGTTCAGCGACCGGCAGATCGTGGACATCACCCTGGCGGCGGCGGCGCGCAACTACTTCAGCAGGGCTCTTCTCGCGCTGGCCGTGCCCGTCGAGGACGTCCCGGGGCTGGACCCGGCGCTCACCGCGGCTCTCACGCGGACCACCGGGGCCCCGCCGCCAGGCGATCGATAGGCCGTTCCGCCTAATCTGGACGGATGCTCCGACGATTCCTCGCCCGCGTGTACTGGGCCGTCAGCCGGTGGACCCTCGTCGCCGACGCCGCGCCGACGCGACCGACCGTCCTGATCGGCGCCCCGCACACCTCGAACTGGGATTTCGTGCTCATGCTCGCGATCGCGTGGCGCCTCGGCATCGACGTGCACTGGCTGGGCAAGAAGAGCCTGTTCCGCGGCTGGCGGGGGCCGATCATGCGCGGGCTCGGGGGCATCGCCGTCGACCGGGCGGATCCGGCGCGCGTCGTCGGCGAGGTCGTGGACCAGGTGCATGCCGGGACGGTGTTCGGCCTCGTCGTCACCCCCGACGGCACACGGGGCGGCAACGAGTACTGGAAGAGCGGCTTCTACCGGATCGCGCGAGCCACCGGCATGCCGGTCACTCTCGGCTTCGTCGACCGCCACACGATGACGACGGGCCTCGGGCCGACGATCGACCTCACGGGCGACGTGGCCGCCGACATGGACCGGATCCGCGCGTTCTACGCCGACAAGCACGGCGTGCGCCCCGAACGTCGCACGGAGCCGCGGCTGCGCGAGGAGACCGCCGAGCAGCCGGAGGGCTGACGTCTCAGTCCTCGTCGGGTGCGTGGTCCCGGGCGTACGCGAGGTCGTCGTCGGACAGCGACTCGATCATCCCCACCACCGCTCCGGTGATCTCCCGGATCTCCTCCCGGACGTCCTCGTCGAGATGCCGCGACCCGCTGTCGATGACCGCGCGACGCGCATCGTCGGACAGCTCGGGCCACCATTCGTCGATCGGGGGAAGGGTCATCTCGGGTCCTTTCCTGAGGCCTGTCCATCCGGCAGCGCAAGGTTCTGGACAGCGCCGGATCGTGCCCACGAGACTATCGCCATGACAGCAGAATCCCGTGGCGGCGCCGACGAGCGCGACGACCGCGATGACGGCCGCGACGAGACCCCGAACGAGCGCGCGGACCGCAACTGGGAGGAGCTGCTGCAGGAACTGCGGGTGATGCAGACCGGCACGCAGATCCTCACCGGCTTCCTCCTCGCGGTGGCGTTCCAGCCGCGCTTCACCGATATGGACGAATTCCAGCGCGACCTGTATGTCGTGCTCGTGGCACTCGCGGCGGTCGCCACCATCCTCGCCCTCGCCCCCGTCGGCATCCATCGTGCCCTGTTCGGCAGCCGGCTGAAGCCTGAGCTCGTCCGGACGGCGGCGCGCCTGGTGAAGATCGACCTCTTCGTGATCGGTGCCCTCACGATCGGGGTCACGACGCTCATCGTGGACTTCACGGTCAGCCGCACCGCCGGGATCGTCGCGCTGATCGCCTCGCTCCTGCTCGTGGTCGGGCTGTGGATGGCGCTGCCCGGCCTGCTGCGGCGAGCCCGCGCGCGGGTCGGAGCAGACGAAGGACCGCCGCCCTCGTCGGCATGAGCGCGACGGGGGCGGCGGTCGGACAGCGGGCTGATCAGCGGCCGGCGGGGCTGCGGTTCTCCGCGCTCACCATCCACGCGAACTGCTCCAGGCGCTCGATGACGGCGTGCAGCAGATCCGCGGACGTGGGGTCTTCCTCGTCGACGGCGTCATGCACGTCGCGCATCGTCCCGACTGCGGCTTCGAGGCGCGCGGTGACGAGGTCGATGGTCTCCGTCGTCGACACCTCACCGGTCGGGAACTCGGGGAGCGTCGTCGTCTTCGCGATCGTGGCGCTGCGCCCGTCAGGCACGGCGTGCAGGGCGCGCATGCGCTCCGCGATGGTGTCGCTGAACGTCCGGGCGTCCTCGATGATCTCATCGAGCTGACGGTGGGTGTCGCGGAAGTTCCGTCCGACGACGTTCCAGTGGGCCTGCTTGCCCTGCAGCGAGAGTTCGAGAAGGTCGACGAGCACCGCCTGCAGGTTCGCCGCGAGGGTCGGGGATGCGGTGAACCCCTTCTCCGCATTCTGCTGGCGCGTGGTCTTGACGCCCGCCTTCGTCGCTCCGCTCTTGCTGCTGGAGCTGCCGGTCTTCTTGGTCTTCGTGTCTGCCATGGTGTGACCTCCTGCTGTCACGGTAGCCCCGCGGCACAGCCGATTCGAGGGGGTTGACACCCACCGGGCGGACCCCCGAACGTGAGGGAGGCGACAGGGCCATCGAGAGAGGCGGAACAGTGGGAACAGCAGCACAGGAGGATCGTCCCGAGGTGGTCATCGCGCCTCTCACCGCGGCGGATGCCGGAGAGGTGCTCACGATCCAGCGGGCGGCCTTCGTGTCCGAGGCGGCGATCTACGGCAGCGTCGACATGCCGCCGCTGACGCAGACGCTCGCCGAGATGGAGGCAGAGCTCACCTCGGAGAGCGGGCTCGGCGCACGGATCGACGGCCGCCTGGTGGGGGCGATCCGGTTCGTCGAGGACGACGACCTGCTCCTGATCGGGCGGATCGCGATCGCCCCCGACATGCAGGGCGAGGGCATCGGGAGGAAGCTCCTCGACGCGGCGGAGAAGGCCTCGGACGCCCGCGAGTCCGAGCTCTTCACCGGAAGCCTCAGCGAGGCGAACATCCGGCTGTACGAGTCCTGCGGCTACGAGGAGCGCGAGCGGGTGCCGCAGGGCGACGGCACCGCTCAGGTGTTCCTCCGCAAGCGGCTGCGAGGCTAAAGGCACCACCCCCGCAGGCGCAAGGGGGTCGAGCGGATCCGGACGATGCGGAATCGTAGTCCGGACATGTCGCGACCGCGTCATGCCCCAACCGGAAAGGAGAGCTCATGCTCACCCTCACCGACAACGCCACCGCCATCGTGTCGACCCTCGTGAGTCGTCAGAACGACGCGCCGGCCGCTGGGCTGCGCATCCATACCGCCGAGGCGCAGGACGACACGGGCGCGGCCCGGCTCGCCGTCGCCGTGACCGCCGACCCGGAGCCCGCCGATCAGGTCGTCGAGCTGTCGGGCACCCGCCTGTTCCTCGACGAGGCCGCCGCCTCCGCCCTGGACGACAAGGTGCTCGACGCGGGCGTGGACGACGAGGGCTCCGTCTCCTTCGCCGTGCTCCCTCAGGTCGCCTGAGAGCTCAGACTTCGAACGCCGCGGCCGATCCGGCCGCGGCGTTCGCGTGTGCACAGGGTCGGGCTCAGTCCCAGTCGAGATACTCCTCGAGCACGACAGCCGTCTCGATGGGGTGCGTCATCGGGAAGAGGTGATCCCCGCCCTCGACGACCTTGATGCTGGCGCGTTCCGGAGCCATGGCGCGCAGGCTCTCGGCGTTCGCGGGCGGGGTGACCTCGTCGGCCGTCCCCTGGATCAGCAGCACCGGGATGACCGGGGCGAGGGGGGTGTCCACGTCCTCCACGCCGAGGAGGGCCAGACCGTTCACGCGCTCCGGGTGAACGAGCGCGAACGACCGCGCGATCGTGCCGCCGAAGCCGTGCCCGCCGATCCACGTGTCGCCGAGGCCGATGTGGTCGATGACGTCGAGCGCGTCCGCGACGCGGTCCTCGACCGAGGCCTCTGCGTCATCCGCGCGATGGCCGATCCGCACCACGTGGAATCCGGCCTCCTCCGCCAGGTAGTGACCGACCACTCCGAGCACGTCGGCGGCCAGGCCGCGCTCCTGGATGAGCACCAGCTTGACCGGACCATCGCCCTCGTCGACGAAGGGGATGGCGCGGCCCTCGGGCTCGAAGATCTGGGTGTCGGTCATCGGCGTCGTTCTCCTCAAGCCGTCGGTGTCAGGTTCGCAGGCGCCGTCCGCGCCGGGCTCCTGCGACCGGGCACCGGGCGGTGGCGCCTGCGTCCAGCGTAGCCCGCCGGGGGACGAGCCTCCTCCTCGCATCCCCCGGCGGAGTCATGAGGCGGCGGCGAGCTCGCGCCACAGATGCGCGAGGGTCGCAGCGCCGCGGACCAGCATGCGCAGATCGATGCTCTCGTCGCTCGCATGCCAGTGGTCCTCGGGCAGACCCGTTCCGAGGAAGACGACCGGGGCGCCGAGTTCCCGGGACAGCAGCTCGGCCGGCCCTCCCCCGGCGTTGCCCATCCTCCCCCGCACCGCGCGACCGTAACCGCGGGCGAGGGCCCGCTCCAGGGCGTCCCGATAGGGTCCGGGAGGAGAGACATACGGTTCCTGCGCGATGTCCTCGTCGACCTCGAGGCGATACGGCGCCTCGGCGGGCATCACGTCGGCGATGAAGGCGCGGAGCGCGTCGGCGACGTCGTGGTTTCGCTGATCGGCGACGGTTCGGATGCTCAGCGAGGCCATGGCCTCCCGCGGGATCACGGAGCGCTCGATGCCCTCCGGGTCTCCGGCGAGCAGCGAGATCACCTCGATGGCCGGGCGCACCCAGAGGCGCTCCTTCGGGGTGAAGCCCTCCTCCCCCACGATGACCCTGGTCTCGGTACGCCGCGTCCAGTCCTCGGGGTCGAACGGCAACGCGTCCAGTTCCGCAGCGCGCTCGTCGCTGAGCGGGGCCACGCCGTCATGGAATCCGGGGATGGCGATCCCCCCGTCCTCGTCGTGCAGCTGCGCGAGCACGCGGGAGAGCACGAGGGCAGGATTCACCGTCACGCCGGAGGCGGCACCGCTGTGCACGTCCCGGTCGGGCCCCTCCACCGTGAGCGTCGCGGTGAGCGTCCCCCGCATCGAGGTGACCGGAGCCGGGGAGTCGACCTCCCACTGCAGGGTGTCGGAGAAGACGACGAGGTCGCACGCGAACCGGTCGGGGTCGGCCTCCAGGAGGTCCTTGAGGTGCGGGGAGCCGATCTCCTCCTCGCCGTCGATGAGCAGCTTGAGGTGCACCCCGGCTCCGACGCCGTCCACGGCCTCGACCGCCCGGTGCGCCCAGACGTGCGCGAGGGCCTGGCCCTTCGCGTCCGACGCGCCGCGCCCGTAGAGCCGCCCTTCTCGGAGCACCGGCGCGAACGGCGCCGTCTCGTTCCACTCCTCCGGCTTGGCGTGGCGGACGTCGTGGTGCGTGTAGACGAGGACCGTGGGTGACCCCGGCGCGCCCTCGCGCTCGGCGAACACGGTCACCGCATCGCCCGCCGGGAGCAGCGACGTCGTGAAGCCCGCGTCGCGCAGCTCTGCGGCGATCCAATGCGCGGATCGCACCCCGTCCATCCGACGCTCGGGGTCCGCCGAGACGGAGGGGATCTCGACCCAGGCCGACAGCCGCTCGACCATCTCATCGAGGTGGGACTCGAGGAAGGCGTCGATCGCGTCCTGCGCTGCCGCCGTCTCCTCCGTCATGGGAACAGACTGCCCGGAGGACCGCGGATGCGGGCGGGGGTTGACGGCGTCGGCGCTGACCGGCTATCGCCGCGGCGAGGTCCGATCTCACGCGGGCCGAGACTGATTGTCCCAGGCGCGTCGGGGTTTGGAAAGGCCCTGCGTGGATCGGCCGACCGGGCGTTGCATGGCCAGCCCATCCCCAGAAGAGAAAGGCTCGATATGTTCTTCCATCGACAGGAGCTCCAATTCTCCGCGACGCCCGAGGCCCCGGACGCCGTCTACGCCCGCAAGCTGCAAGAGGTCCTCGGCGGGCAGTACGGCGAGATCACCGTCGCGCTGCAGTACCAGTTCCAGGCGTGGAACATGCACATCCCCGGCAAGTACCGCGACCTCGTCTTCGGCATCGGCGCCGAGGAGATGGGGCACGTCGAGATGCTCGCGGTCATGATCGCGCAGCTGCTCGAGAAGTCCCCGCTCGGCATCACGGAGGACGCCGTGCAGGATGACCCGACGGTCGCCGCCATCGTGGGCGGCACGGATGTGCAGCAGGGCATCGTCGCCGGTGCCGGCGCGCGTCCGGTCGACAGCAACGGCAACCCGTGGCAGGGCTCGTACATCACCGCCAGCGGCAACCTCCTCGCCGACTTCATGGCCAACGCGAACGCCGAGATGCAGGGCAGGGTGCAGGTCGCCCGGCTCTACCACATGACCGACGACCACGGCGTCCGGGATCTGCTGAGCTTCCTGCTGGCGCGCGACACGATGCACCAGAACCAATGGCTCGCCGCGGCCGAGGAGCTGAAGGCCGAGGGCGCCGAGAAGCTCCCCGTGCCGAGCAACTTCCCGCTCTCCAAGGAGCACCGCGACGTGTCGTACCAGTACCTCAACTTCAGCGACGGTCCTGCCGCCGCGGAAGGCACCTGGGCATCCGGCCCCACGCCGGACGGACACGGCGAGTTCAGCTACCACGAGGGTCCGACGACCACGGCCGAGATGCCTCCGCCCACTCACCCGGACGCACGCTTCTACGGCACCACCGAGCTGCCGAACGTCGTGGAGAAGGTGGCCGGCGCCGCGCAGGACGCGCTCCACAAGGAGTGACATGCCGTCATCGGTCTCGCGGAAGGGACGGTCGCCGCGCACACGCGTACGGCGGCCGCCCCTCGACGCCCAGGTGGTGGTGGTCACCGGCGGCTCCCGCGGGATCGGCCGGGAGGCGGCCTTCGGCTTCGCCCGAGCGGGGGCATCCGTCGTCCTGCTCGCCCGCGGTGAACAGGCGCTGACCGAGACGGTCGAGGAGATCGCCGCGGAGGGCGGGGACGTCCGCGGCGTCGTGTGCGACGTCTCCGACCGCCGGGCGGTGCAGGACGCAGTCGACCAGATCACGCATGCGTTCGGCCGGATCGACACCTGGGTGGGCAACGCAGGGGTGCTCCTCTACGCCCCCGTCGCCGACACCACCCCCGAGGAGCTCCGGCGGGTCCTCGACGTCAACGTCGTCGGACAGCTCAACGGCCTCCAGGCGGCGCTGCCGGCGCTCCGGCACTCGCGCGGGACCATCATCGTGGTGAGCTCGGCCGAGGCGGTGGCGGCGATGCCGCTGCACGGGGCCTACGCCGCCTCGAAGCATGCGGTGGAAGGAGCGGTCGACGCCCTCCGCCGCGAACTGCGCGCCGAGCGCGCGCCCGTCACGATCACCGTCGTCCGTCCCGCCGTCATCGACACCCCGATCTACCGCCACGCCCGCAGCCGCATGACGTATCGCCCGAGCGGACCGCATCCGCACTACCGCGCCCGGTCCGTCGCGCGGGCGATCGTCTACGCCGCCGTCCATCCGGCCCGCACGATCCACGTCGGCGGTGGCGCCCTGCTGCTCACCGGGGTCCAGCGGATCGCGCCCGGTCTTCTTGATGCGGCGCTCGGCCGGTTCGGGTTCCGGATGATGCGCACGAACGAGAGCGCCCCTGCGCAGTTCGGGAACCTCGTCGGTCCGCTCCGCGACACCGATCAGCGGGGCGGGCTGCCGCACCGCGGACGGGGCAGCATCACGACCTGGCTGCGTGTGCACCCCGGGTGGCGGACCGTGGCGGTCGCGGGCGTCCTCGGCGCGGTACTGGTGCCCTGGCGCCGCTCGCGCCGCTGAGCACCTACCCGACCGGCTCGGCGCCGCGCAACTCCCTCGTGCCGACGCGTAGGCACGGATACCGTCGAGGCACACGGTCTCCGGCAGAAGGGAACTCCATGCTCCTCGGCATCCTCACCTCCTCCTCGGACGAGCCCCCCGAGGGTCGGGCGCGCCGATGACGGCGCGCTTCACCGTCGAACCGTGGGCCGTCGGCATCGAGAGCGTCGACACCGCCCATCTCGCGCAGGAGGAGTCCGTCTTCGGTCTCTCCAACGGCCACGTCGGCTGGCGCGGGAACCTCGACGAGGGTGACCCGCGAGGCGTCGCGGGAAGCTACCTCAACGGCGTGTTCGAAGAGCACCCGATGCCGTATGCCGAGGACGGGTACGGGTACCCCGAGACCGGACAGACGGTGATCAATGTCCCGAACGGGCAGCTCATCCGCCTGCTGGTCGGCGACGAGCCGTTCGACGTCGAGCACGGGACGGTGCACACGCACACCCGCCGCCTCGACCTCCGCGACGGCACCCTGCACCGGGAGGTCGACTGGGAATCGGCGGAGGGCCGTCGCGTGCACATCACGTCGACCCGTCTGGTCTCCCTCGAGCACCGGTCGCTGGCCGCCGTGCGCTACCGCGTGACAGCGGTCGACGGCGCCCTCGCGATCACCGTGCTGTCCGAGCTGCTCGCGAACGAACCGCTTCCCACGACCCACGACGACCCGCGCGTGCAGGAGCTCCTCGCCCGTCCGCTGGAAGCCGTCGCGGGATCGGAGCGCGGCGCGCGGAGCACGCTGCTGCATCGCACCCGGCGCAGCGGCCTGCGCGTCGCGGTGAGCGCTGACCACATCGTGCGCGTCTCCGCAGAGGGCGCTCCGGAGGTGACGACCGAGGTCGACGACGACCTGGCACGCACGCGCATCCGCGTGGACCTCGCGCCCGGCGAGGAGCTCGAGGTCGTCAAGCTCATCGGACACGAGTGGTCGGCCACCCTCGCGCCGCAGACGCTGCGGGACCGCGCGGAGGAGGCCGTGGAGGAAGCCGCTCGTCTGGGCTGGGAGGCGCTGATGGCGGGTCAGCGCGCGGTCCTCGATCGGTACTGGGAGTGCGGTGATGTCCGTATCGACGGCGATGCGCGGCTGCAGCAGGCCGTGCGCTTCGCGCTGTTCCAGGTGTTCCAGGCGTCGGCGAGGGCCGAAGCCCGATCCGTGCCGGGCAAGGGCCTCACCGGCTCCGGTTACGAGGGCCACACGTTCTGGGACTTCGAGGCGTTCGTGCTCCCCGTGCTCACCTCGACCGCTCCCGATGCCGCGCTCCAGGCACTGCGCTGGCGTCACGCGACGCTGGATCACGCCAGGGAGCGGGCGCGCACGCTCGGCCTGCGCGGCGCGTCCTTCGCCTGGCGCACGATCGACGGCCGGGAGAGCTCCGGCTACTGGCCCGCGAGCACGGCGGCCTTCCACATCAACGCCGCCGTCGCAGGTGCCGTGATGCACTACGTCCGCACGACGGGTGACCAGGACTTCGAGCGGGAGGCGGGCACGGAGATCCTCGTCGAGACGGCGCGCCTCTGGCTGTCCCTCGGGCGCGGGGATGACGACGGCGGCTTCCACATCGACGGCGTCACCGGCCCGGACGAGTACACCGCCGTCGTCGACGACAACGTCTACACGAACCTCTCCGCGCGCCGGAACCTCCGCGGGGCGGCGGCTGCCGCCCGACGGCACCCGGAGGTCGCCGCAGCGCTGGGAGCGGACGAGGAGGAGGTCGCCGCCTGGGAGGCCGCGGCCGACGCCATGACCGTGCTCTACGACGAAGAGCGACAGGTGCACCCGCAGTCGGCGGGCTTCACCGCGCACGCCCGGTGGGACTTCGACGCCACGGCGCCCGACGAGTATCCGTTGCACAGCCACTTCCCGTATTTCGACATCTACCGCAAGCAGGTGCTGAAGCAGGCCGACCTCGTGCTGGCGCTCTACACCTCCCACGAGGAGTTCACCTGGGAGGAGAAGGCCAGGGCGTTCGCCTATTACGACGCCCTGACCGTGCGAGACTCCTCGCTCTCCGCGGCCGCTCAGGCCGTGATCGCCGCCGAGGTCGGGCATCTCGAACTGGCATCGGCCTATCTGGCCGAGCTCGCTGCCCTCGACCTGGACGACCTCCACGGCAACACCGACGAGGGACTGCACATCGCGGCACTCGCCGGCATCTGGACGGGCGTGACGGCCGGCTACGGGGGTATGCGGGAGGGAGACGACGGCCTGTCCTTCCGGCCGCAGCTTCCGGACGGCGTCACCCGTCTCGCGTTCGGAGTCCGGCTGCACGGCTGCATCCTGCACGTCGACATCACACCGACGGAGACGACCTACCGACTGAGCGCCGGGGAGCCGGTGACGATCCGGCACGCCGACGAGGAGCTCGTCCTGCACGCCGGGGTTCCCGCGAGCCTGCCGACGCCGGACCGCGTCGAGCCGCTCACCCCGGCACCTGTGCCGCCGCGCTGGCGGGAACCGGGACGCCCGCGCGCCGGCGACTGAGGCCGCGCCGGGTCCGTGTGCCATATCGAGGCGGGTGCGCGCAAGGCCCGCGGCGATGTCGGCCGTCCACCGTAGGGTGGAGCCGTGCCTGATTCCCCCCACCCCGCATCGGATGTCCTCTGGGCGTGCGTCGAGGACGGCTTCCACGTCGGAAGCCGCGGCGGAGACTTCCTCGGCTACGTCGACCGTCAGCCCGACGGCCGCTTCGCCGCATTCTCCGCGTCCGCGCAGCCCCTCGGCTTGCACGCCACGCTGAGCGACGCGACCACGGAGGTCGTCGCCCACGCCGGCCCCTCGGAGGGCGATGCTGCCCTCGGAACCCCGGAGCTGGTGCAGGGGTGACGGCGGCCATGACCGACGGGTTGCTCCGCCTCGTCTACACCAGCACGGCGGCGCAGCCGTTCCGTGAGACCGCCCTGGAGCAGCTTCTGGAGCAGTGCCGTCGGTCGAACGCGGCCCGCGACATCACCGGTCTCCTCCTGTTCCGCCAGGGGCGCTTCCTCCAGGTCCTCGAAGGACCGGTCGAGGCCGTACGCCGACTCGTTGACACGATCGCGGACGATCCGCGTCACCGCGCGATGCGCATCCTCCTGGAGACGCCGATCACCACCCGGCTCTTCTCCGACTGGTCGATGGGCTACCGGTCGTTCCGCGGTGGGAGCGCGGCCGCCCCCACAGGCTTCCGCGACTCCTTCGACGACCTCGTCGACGGCGCGGACTCCTCCACCATGGAGCGCGCTTTGTTCGAACTCACCCTGTGGTTCCGCACCCGCTCCGGCGCTGCGGTCCCGATCCCTGCCGGCAGCGGCGAGGGCACCTCCCTCCGGGTATGAGCAGGCCCGCGGGCGGACCGGAGCCGTCGCTCATCCAGCAGCGCATGGCACTGGAACGGCGGCGGAACTGGGGCATCTACGCGATCGTGTTCTCGTCGGTGATGACGGTCGGCTGGACGGTCGCGTTCCTCCTCGATGCGCCCGCCGGGTTGTGGCGCGTTCTCAGCATCATCGTGTTCGCTGCCGGGATCGTCGTCGGGATCGTCGAGACCCGCCGCGCGAGGCGCCCGCTCCGTGAGTTCGAGGATCGCCACGGGCCGGACGCGGGGGTGCGGCACTAGCGGGTCGGTCGCGCCTCGGGGTCGCCGACCCCATAGGGTAAGCCCTACTTGCTCGGCACGTCGATGTGGATTGGAGCCCTATGAGGAGCGATGTTCGTTTCGTCGGAGAGCGCGCACGCCGCGACGCCGAGGAGCTTTCGCGTGTGCTCGAGAAGAGGCGAGAGGATGAGACGGTCGACCTCGAGCTTCTCCGAGGGAGATCAGCAGAGCTCGCCGCCTCGATCGACTCGGATTGGGCCTCTGTCGTACTGCTCGCCGTATGGAACTCGCTCAGGGAGCCGACCGAGCCTGCCCGCCCACACGTGAAGCGGGCGTTGGAGCTCTTGCAGAGGATGCCAGATTCGGGAAGCTCCAGGGCTCTCGTCGATCTCGCGAACCTGGTCTCTGCATGCTGGCTCAGCCACGAAGCCGACATGACGGAACTCGCTCCGATCTGGCAGTCCTCCGACCCCGACCAGGCCGTCACGATACTGATCAGCGGAGCGAGCCTTCCCACGACGATTGATGCACGCTCACTGATGTCCGATGTGGCTGGCAGCATCCGCGCGATCGCTGAGATCCTCTCGCTGCAGTCCGACCCTGGAGAGATGTTCTCCGCCGGAGACTTCCCTCATCTGTCCCGGCTACCTGCGTCGGGCGAGGCGCGTCCGATCTGGTTGGCTCTGTATCTGCGGATGTCGCTGATCATCCGCCTGGCACCGTTCGAACCGGGCATAGCATCCCTCTCAGAGCAGTTCTCCACGCAGCTGTATTCCGAAACCGGAGAGTCGATCGTGCTCGGTTACGCGGAGATCACCTCACTCCTCATCAGCCTTGAGGACGAAGTCGCTTCGTACCCGGTGATCAGCTCCGCCGGCGCCTGCTGGACGAGCTGTTATCTGCTCGCGGACTCCCTCGCGCCGTGGCTCTTGGCTGCGATTCAGCAGACCACACTCCGCGAGCACGTCATCTCCCAGCCTTTCGAAGACAAGGTCGTGAGCCTGCTCCGTTCGCATGGGTTCCGAGCCGGTTCGGTGGATGCCAACGGAACGTGGACGACGCAATCCGGCAAGGAGCGCCTCCACTGCGACGAGAAGAACCCCGGCCAGATCGACGTGCTCGCGACGCGTGACGACGGTGTCTTCGTGTTGGAATGCAAATCCATCTTCTCGATGGGTCGGATTCGGAACATCGCAGAGAAGCTCGGACTCGACAGCCACAGCTGGCGCACCACCCTGGGGAAGAAACGGGAGTGGGTCGAGAAGGCTCTTCGTCGTGACGCCGACCTGTCGTTGGTCGTCGTCGAAGGGATTCAGGCATACACATCAGAGCAGGAGTGGAAGGGGGAATCTCCCCTGATCACGTTCGAGACTCTGTCCCAGCTGCTGGACGCTGCGGCGCAGCAATCGGATGATCCTCCCGTCGCGTGACGCGCGACGATCACGAGGTCATGAAGATCAACGCCGAGGGAGTACGTGATCCGGCCCCGGAGAGGACGGGAATCTCGTGTGGACGCTCCGTCAGCAGTCAGGGCGCGAGGACCCCGGTCTAATTGTTGAAGCGGAACTCCACGACGTCGCCGTCCTGCATGACGTAGTCCTTGCCCTCCAGGCGCGCCTTGCCCTTGGCGCGGGCCTCCTGCACGGACCCGGTCTCCACGAGGTCGTCGAACGACACGATCTCGGCCTTGATGAAGCCCTTCTCGAAGTCGGTGTGGATGACGCCGGCGGCCTGCGGGGCCTTCGACCCCTTGGGGATGGTCCAGGCGCGGGCTTCCTTCGGACCTGCGGTGAGGTAGGTCTGCAGGCCGAGCGTGTCGAAGCCGATGCGGGCGAGCTGGTCGAGGCCCGACTCGTCCTGCCCCGTCGAGGCGAGGAGCTCGGCGGCGTCCTCGGGGTCGAGGTCCTTGAGCTCGGACTCGATCTTCGCGTCGAGGAAGATGGCCTGCGCCGGCGCGACGAGGGCGGCGAGCTCGGCCTTGCGGGCGTCGTCGGTCAGCACGGACTCGTCGACGTTGAAGACGAAGATGACGGGCTTGACCGTGAGGAGCCCGAGTTCACGGATCGGCTCGAGGTCGAGGCCGCTGGTGGAGAGCAGAATTCCGCGCTCCAGCGCATCCTTGGCGGCCTTCGCGGCTTCGAGGACCGACGGGTCGATCTTCTTGCCCCGCACCTCCTTCTCGTACCGCGTGATGGCCTTCTCGACGGTCTGCAGGTCGGCGAGCATGAGCTCCGCGTTGATGGTCTCCATGTCCGACGCCGGGTTCACGGCACCGTCCACGTGCACGACGTCGTCGTCGGAGAACCCACGCACCACCTGGGCGATCGCGTCGGCCTCGCGGATGTTCGCGAGGAACTGGTTGCCCAGGCCCTCCCCCTCGCTCGCCCCTCGGACGATGCCCGCGATGTCGACGAACGACACGGCGGCGGGCAGGATGCGCTCGCTCCCGAAGATCTCCGCGAGCTTCTCGAGCCGCGGGTCGGGCAGGTTCACCACGCCGACGTTCGGCTCGATCGTCGCGAACGGGTAGTTCGCCGCGAGCACGTCGTTCTTGGTGAGAGCGTTGAAGAGGGTGGACTTGCCGACGTTGGGCAGGCCGACGATTCCGATAGTGAGAGCCACGGGGAACGAGTCTACCTGCGCCGCTCTCCCCTCCTCACCCTCGCGGAGGGCAGGCACTCACGCGAGATCAGGCGGCAGGGCGCAGAAACAGCCTGATACGGCGCGGGCGCCTGTTCAGCCGCGGGTCGCGCGGAACGCCCTCGTCACGTACGGCACCTCGACCGTGTCGTGCCCGTGCAGGCCGAGCTCGTCGAACAGCGCGTCCATCTCGCGACGGATCCGGTCCTTCTCGGCCTCGTCGGCGGTGATCACGGCGCTGCGCGACGCGGCCATGCGGTGCAGGAGCTCCCGCGTCATGGGGCGCGACCACTCCCAGCGTTCCTGGGCCAAGGAGCCGAACGGCTCCGCCACCACGGGGTCGCCGGCCGCGAGCATGATCTCGGCGTTGCTGCCGTGCATGATGTCGGTGAGCCGCTTCACCCAGTCCACGCGCTCGTCACGGAGGTTCCAGACGAGTCCCAGTACACCGCCCGGCCGCACCGCACGACCGATCTCCGCGGATGCGGCGACGGGCTCGACCCAGTGCCATGCCTGACCGAGCACCACGGCGTCCACGCTCGCGTCCGGCAGTGGGAGCTCCTCGGCGGTCCCGACGAAAGTGGGGACCCCTGGTACGGCCTCGCGAAGCGCGGCGAGCATCGCGGGGTCCGGGTCGACCGCCACGACCTCGGCGTCCGCAGCCGCGACGAGCGCCCGCGTGAGCTTGCCGGTCCCGGCGCCGACGTCGGCGACCCGACGCGCACCGTCCGCCATCGGTTCCAACATCCAGGCGACCGCTTCGAACGGGTACTCGGGCCGTCCGGCCTCGTAGCTTCCGGCCGCCGCACCGAAGGACCTCGCCAGTTCGTCCGCCATGTGGCCAGCATACGGCGAGCCTGCACAGCGACGTCGGAGGCCCGGGAGAGAGTGAGGACGTGCCACTGGACTTCACTGCGATCGACTTCGAGACCGCGAACTCCAGCCCGGCCTCCGCGTGTTCCGTGGGACTCGTGCGGGTGCGGGACGGGAAGGTCGTCGCCACCGCGAACTGGCTGATCCAGCCTCCGCCCGGCCATGACGAGTTCCAGGAGTGGAACGTCCGCATCCACGGCATCCGCCCCGAGCACGTGCTCTCGGCGGCCACGTGGGTCGACCAGTTCGAACGGCTCTGCGCCTTCGCCGGAGCCGACGTGCTCGTGGCTCACAACGCCGGCTTCGACCTCAACGTGCTGCGTCGGGCGACGGAGGTGACGGGCCAGATCTGCCCGCCGTACCGTTCACTGTGCAGCCTCCAGGTGGCGCGGAAGACCTACCAGCTCGACTCGTACCGCCTTCCGCTCGCCGCCGCGGCGGCAGGGTATGCGGAGTTCTCGCATCACGACGCGCTCGCGGATGCGCTCGCCTGCGCACAGATCATCGTCGACGCGGCCGCCCGCGCCGGCGCCTTCGACGTGTTCGGGCTCGCCGACGCCCTCGGGCTCCGCGTCACCGAGCCCGCCGTGCCGGCGCTGGAGCGCGCCGTCGCCTGACGCGCCTCGCCGCCTCCCGGCGATGTCGGAGGCCCTCGGCATCATGGAGCCATGGATGCCCTGTCGATCGTTCTCCTGCTCGTGGCCCTCGCCGCGGGCGTTGCTCTCGGCTGGTTCCTCCGAGCCGGACGGAGCGCCGCCGACATCGCGCGCACGCAGGCTGAGCTCGCGGCGGCGCGAGACGACCGCGACCGCCAGTACGACCTCTACCGGGACGCGGTCGAACACGCCCGCTCCGAGCAGCGGGCGGAAGCGCAGCGTGTCCAGCAGCAGAACGCCGTGCTGCAGGCCCTGGCACCGGTGCGCGAGAGCCTCCAGCAGATGCAGTCCAAGGTCGCTGCGATCGAGAGCGAGCGGCAGGCGCAGTTCGGCACGCTCGCCGAGCAGCTCCGACGTGCCCAGGAGTCCGATGAAGCGCTCCGTGCTACCACCGAGTCGCTCGCCGGCGCGCTGCGATCCACCTCCACGCGCGGCGTCTGGGGCGAGACCCAGCTGCGACGCGTCGTCGAGGCCGCGGGGCTGACCAGGCACGTCGACTTCGACCTGCAGGCGACGATCACCTCCGACCGCGGGCAGGGGCGCCCGGACATGGTGGTCCGCCTGCCGGGCGGCACGTCGATCGCCGTGGACGCGAAGGTGCCGCTCGACGCTTATCTCGAGGCGTCGGCGCTCCCCGTCGGCGACGCCCACGAACCGCAGCGTCGTGCCCACATGCAGAAACACGTCCGCGCGGTGCGCGCGCACGTCGACGCCCTCGCCAAGAAGGCCTACTGGTCCGGCCTCGACGCGAGCCCGGAGTTCGTCATCTGCTTCCTGCCGAGCGAGTCGCTGCTGGCCGCCGCCATCGACGAGGACCCCACGCTGCTCGACTACGCCTTCAGCCGCCGCGTGGCGCTCGCCTCTCCCGTGAACCTCTGGGCGGTCCTCAAGACGGTCGCCTACACGTGGACCCAACAGGAGGTGTCCACCGAGGCCCGGTCACTGCTGGCACTCGGCACACAGCTGTACGAGCGCCTCGGCACGCTCGCGGGTCATGCCGACGACCTCCGTCGGGCGATCGAGCGCACGGTCGACAGCTACAACCGCTTCGCCGGATCCCTGGAGTCCCGGGTTCTCGTCACCGCCCGCCAGTTCCCCGGCGTCGATGCGGACGCCTTGGCACCGGTGCCGGCGATCACCGCGGACGGACGGCGCTTCACCGCGCCGGAGCTCCTGGTCCCGACCGAGGCCGAAGACGCCGCCGACGCGATGCAGGCTGATGTCGGCGAGGTTCGCGCGCGTCTGGATCACGCCGCCGCGCTTCCCGACCGGGAGGACTGACAGCGGCGACGGATCGACCGGCCGCGAGGGCGTCAGGCGACGCCGGGAACGCCGCTGAGCAGCAGGATGACGAGGCCGCTCGTAGCGAGGAAGGCGCCGATCATCCACCAGGCACTGACCTCGTGCCCCTCGGCGCGGCGGACGCGGAACAGCACGTCGGCGCGCCGAGCCGGGTCGACGGTCGGCTGCGCGACGGGTGCCGGCGGGGCCACGGCCGCCGCTTCGGCATCGGCGCTCACCCGGAGGATGCGTCCGGTGTTCGTCGTGATGATCTTGGTCGGCGCGGCGCTCTTCGAGCCGCTCGTGTGCTGCGTTGTCATGCGTTCGCCCTCCTGTGCCTGCGGTGCCTGGCGGCTCCGTCGACGGCGACAAACCCAGTGACAATTGTGACACGACGGCTCGCCGAACCGGGGCCGACCCGTGGAGGAGGCGATACCGGGTCGGTAACGATGGCGGGAATCCGGCCCACGATCATCACCGCGGGAGAGGCCTCACAGCCACTTCGAGACGAGGTGCTCCGACGCGATGCGGCGCAGAGTTCCGGAGGCTCCTCGCAGGACCACGCTCTCGGTGTAGACGTAGCCGCGCTCGCGCCGCACACCGGCCACGAGCTGGCCGTCCGTGACACCCGTCGCGACGAAGATCGTGTTGTTCCCCTGCACCAGGTCGTCGGCTTCGTAGACCTTGTCCATGTCGAGCCCCGCGTCGATGCCGCGCTGGCGCTCGTCGTCGTCCCGCGGCCAGAGCCGACCCTGGATATGACCGCCGAGGGCCTTGATCGCACACGCGGTGACGATGCCCTCGGGGCTGCCGCCGACCCCCACGCACATGTCCGTGCGGGCGTCGTGCCGGGCGGCGTTGATGCCGCCGGCGACATCGCCGTCGCTCATGAGGCGGGTTCCGGCTCCGGCGTCGCGGATCTCCTGGATGAGCTGCTCGTGCCGGGGGCGGTTGAGCACCGACACCACGATCTCGTCCACCGGCTTGTCCAGCGCACCGGCGAGCTTGCGGATGTTCGCGCCGATGGGCAGACGGATGTCCACCACGCCCACACCGGCGGGCCCCGTGACGAGCTTGTCCATGTAGAAGACGCTGGAGGCGTCGAGCATCGTGTCGCGGTCGGACACGGCGATCACCGAGAGGGCGTTCTGCCGCCCGGCGGCGGTCAGCGACGTGCCGTCGATGGGGTCCACCGCGATGTCGCAGAGGGGCCCGCGACCGGTCCCGACGACCTCGCCGTTGAAGAGCATCGGGGCGTTGTCCTTCTCGCCCTCGCCGATCACCACGCGGCCCTGGAAGTCGACCGTCCCGAGGAAGGCCCGCATGGCGTCGACGGCCGCACCGTCAGCGGCCTCCTTCGCCCCGCGGCCGATGAACGGCACGGCTCGGATCGCCGCCGCCTCGGTCGCGCGCACCAACTCCATCGCGAGGTTCCGGTCGGGACGCAGCGGACTCAGGTCGGCAGTCAGACTCACCATGATTCCCAGCCTAGCCACGAGGAGGGCATCGATCGGCTCGTTTTCCGCTCGCGGGCTATGAAGAAATCGCACTTCTTAACGCCGACGAAGGAGACCCACCGCGACGGCGTGCCTCGCCCTGCCGACGCCGCACACCCGCCCCGATAGAGTGGCAGCTGTCCCGGCTTCACCTACCGCAGGAGTTCTCATGCCCGTCGCCACCCCGGATCAGTACGCCGACATGCTCGACCGCGCGAAGGCAGGCGGCTTCGCGTACCCCGCGTTCAACGTCTCGAGCTCGCAGACGATCAACGCCGTCCTCCAGGGCCTGACCGAGGCCGGCTCCGACGGCATCATCCAGGTCACCACCGGTGGCGCCGACTACTTCGCCGGCCACACGGTCAAGGCGCGCGCGACCGGCGCCCTCGCCTTCGCCCGCTACGCCACCGAGGTCGCCAAGAACTACCCGGTCACCGTCGCCCTGCACACCGACCACTGCCCGAAGGACGCCCTCGCGGGCTTCGTCGAGCCGCTCATCGCCGCCTCGGAGGAAGAGGTCAAGGCCGGCCGCAACCCGATCTTCCAGTCCCACATGTGGGACGGCTCGGCGGTCCCGCTCGCCGAGAACATCGAGATCGCCAAGGAGCTGCTCCCCCGCATGAAGGCCATCAACGCCATCCTCGAGGTCGAGATCGGCGTCGTCGGCGGCGAGGAGGACGGCGTGCAGCACGAGGGCTCGAACGAGGCCCTCTACACGACCTTCGCCGACGTGGACCAGGCCGTGCAGGCACTGGGCCTCGGCGAGCAGGGCCGGTACATCGCCGCCCTCACCTTCGGAAACGTGCACGGCGTGTACAAGCCGGGCGGCGTGAAGCTGCGTCCCGAGCTTCTCGGCGAGATCCAGGCCGAGGTCGCCGCGAAGTACAACACCGGCGCCAAGCCCCTCGACCTCGTCTTCCACGGCGGCTCCGGTTCGACCGACGAGGAGATCGCGCTCGCGGTCGCCAACGGTGTCATCAAGATGAACATCGACACCGACACGCAGTACGCCTACACCCGTGCCATCGCCGACTACATGTTCAAGAACTACGACGGCGTGCTGAAGGTCGACGGCGAGGTCGGCAACAAGAAGCAGTACGACCCGCGCGCCTGGGGCAAGATCGCCGAGACGGCGATGGCCGCCCGCGTGGTCGAGTCGACCCGTCAGCTCGGCTCGTACGGCCAGTCGAAGAGCTGACCGTCCGCACGAACCCGGAGGGGCCCGGCATCATGCCGGGCCCTTTCGTGTCTGCGCGCGGGGTCAGCGGGTCCCGGTCGCCTGGTCGAGGTAGGCGGTGAAGGCCGGATCGCCCATCATCGGTACGACGAGACAGAAGGCGGCGATGCCCACCGTGACCACCGCCCCGACGACCGGGAGCCACCATGTGACGCGGCCACGGCGCAGGCGACGGATGGACAGCGCCGCGGTGACGCACCACCCGACAGCGAGCACCACGGCGGCGATGGTCCCCCACATGCGGCCCGCGGCGTAATTCGTGAACTCGCCCTCGATGCCCAGCATGCCCATGGTCTGGTTCATGACGGGAACGATGTCGAGGTAGGACAGACCGGTCACCACGACGTTGACGAGGCCGTAGGCGAGGAGTGCGATCGTCGCGAACCTGTCCACAGGGTGGGGGCGCGCCGGAGCGGACGTCTGCGGTGCGGCCGACGGTGCCGGCGCCGGGGACGGCGCCGTCGGTGCGACCACCTCCGCCAGGGGTGGAAGACCCGCGGCCCTCCGCTGCTCCTCTGGCGTGGCGAGTTCCCCGTAACGGGGGCGCTGGTCGGTCATCCCGCCATGGTATCGGCAGGGGCTCAGCGGAACGTTCAGGAAACCGGGCCCCAACCGATAGCGGCCCCGGAGAAGTGGGGACTTCTCGGGGCCGCGGACGTGGAGCGCTGGGGACGCTCCTCATCCCGTTGGTCGCCGGCGCTGGGGACGCCGTAGGCGATCAGTAGGGCGTTGTCAGCCACTACGTCTTCGATCATAGGGAACCCGCGATGCCCGCACCAGGCCCCGGAATTCAGATGGTGAACTCCGCGTCCGGCCCGTCGGTGTCGAGGGCATCCGCCCCCAGCTGCAGCGAGAGCCGCCGCGCCGTGCGTTGCAGGTTCGACACCAGTCGGCGGTTGACGACGGCGCGGTCGGCGGGCAGGGAGACCGCCAGCGACGCCGTGACACCGGGCGCGATGACGGGCACCGCGACGCACGTCGCGCCGATCGCGTACTCCTCCCGGTCGACCGCCCACCCCGGCGTCTGCTCGAGCTGGGTGAGGAGGGTCCGCCGGTCGCTGATCGTCCGCGGCGTGAGCTCTTCGAGCCGGTGCCGGGAGAGGTAGTCCAGGCGATCCTCCTCGGAGAGCGCCGCGAGGATCTGTTTGCCGAGCGCAGTGGCGTGGGCACTGGCGTGCAGTCCCACCCAGAGCTCGATGCGCGGATTCCGCACGGAGTCCACGATGTCGACGAGGTGCATCTCCCCGTCCGCGTATCGGGAGAGGTAGGCCGTGGCGCCGACGTCCTCCGTCACTGCGCGCAGCGCGGCGCGCACCCGCGCCAGGAACACCCCGCGCGAGTCGATCTGCTGCTGGAACGACGGAAATCGGCCTCCCAGCACGAGTCCGTCCGGCTCTGCGCTCAGATACCCCTCATGCACCAGCGTGCGCACGAGGTTGTAGGTCGTTCCCGGCGTGAGTCCCGTGATCGACGAGAGCATCTTGGCCGGAAGAGGCCGTGGGGAGTTCGCGACGATGTCGACGAGGCGGAGCGCGCGTTGCACGGACCCGATGAGGGTCGGCTCCGCCTCCGCGGCGTTCACCGCTACGCACCCCCTCCAGCGGAGGCGCGGCCGCCGAGGGCGCGCGCGTCGCGCTGACCCGCGGCATCCTGACGGAGCTCCTTCGGCAGCGAGAACATGAGGTCCTCCTCCGCCGTCTTGACCTCTTCCACGTCGCGGTACCCGGCATCGCCGATCGCGTCGAGCACCTCGCGCACGAGAACCTCGGGCACCGACGCACCGCTGGTGACGCCCACGGTCTCCACCCCGTCGAGCCACTCCTGGCGGATCTCCTCGGCGTAGTCCACGCGGTAGGCGGCCTTGGCGCCGTACTCGAGGGCGACCTCGACGAGCCGGACGCTGTTGGACGAGTTGGCCGATCCGACCACGATCACGAGATCGGCGCCCTGGGCGACCTTCTTGATGGCGACCTGCCGGTTCTGCGTGGCGTAGCAGATGTCGTCGGACGGCGGGTTGTGCAGCTCGGGGAAGCGGGTGCGGAGCCTGTTCACCGTCTCCATCGTCTCGTCGACCGAGAGCGTCGTCTGCGACAGCCACACGACCTTCGACGGGTCCTTCACCTGCACGGTGTCGGCC
This sequence comes from Microbacterium sp. C-MGS6, assembly GCF_058140415.1. Lineage (NCBI taxonomy): Bacteria > Bacillati > Actinomycetota > Actinomycetes > Micrococcales > Microbacteriaceae > Microbacterium > Microbacterium sp. C-MGS6. The sequence continues at coordinate 1,173,118 of NZ_CM176934.1, read as the reverse complement.
TCTTCCGGCGAGTTCACGACGGTGACGTGGTCCGGGGCCTCCCCCGCGGTTCCCTCGACCTCCTCGTGGCCGTCGTGGCCGATGAGCAGGATCTCGAAGTCGTCCCGGGCGAAGCGCACGGCCTCGCGGTGGACCTTGGTGACGAGCGGGCAGGTCGCGTCGATCGCGTGCAGGCCGCGATCCGATGCGGCATTGACGACGGCCGGGGAGACGCCGTGCGCGCTGAAGACGACGTGCGCCCCCTCGGGCACCTCGTCGACCTCTTCGACGAAGATCGCGCCCTTGGCCTCGAGCTCCGTCACGACGTGGATGTTGTGCACGATCTGCTTGCGGACGTACACGGGGGCGCCGTAGCGCTCGAGCGCCTTCTCCACAGCGACCACCGCGCGGTCCACCCCTGCACAGTATCCGCGGGGGGCGGCGAGCAGGACGCGCTTGTGTCCGGGCACCGGGTTATCCTGAAGCCGCCCGGCCGCGGCGCGCACTCGTGGGATGCGAGGAGCGGGAAGATGAACGGCAGTCGAAGTCACCCCTCGATTCTACCGTCGCCCGGCTGGACGGGGCCGGTGAGCGCGCGGGCAGGAACGGGAGCAGATGACAGTCTTCGAAGCGGCGACAGGACCGGGCGAGACGCCGCCGGCGGATGCCGTGGCCCCGCGCGACTCCACCGCCCAGGCGCCGACGTCCGTGGCCCGACTGAACGCCACCATCCGCGACTTCGTGGCCCGCTGGAACACGGTCTGGGTCGAGGGCGAGATCACCTCGTGGAACGTCCGCGCCGGGAACGTCTTCGCCCGCCTCAAGGACACCCGCTCCGACGCGCAGATCTCCATCCGCGTCTGGTCGAGCGTGCGCGGCCGCATCCCCGCCGACCTGGGTGTGGGCGATCACGTCGTCGCCGCCGTCAAGGCCGACTACTTCGTCCGCTCCGGCGACTTCAGCTTCGCGGTCTCCGCCATGAAGCACGTCGGGCTCGGCGACCAGCTCGAACGCCTGGAGCGGCTGCGCGTGCAGCTCCGCCAGGAGGGCCTCTTCGACCCCGCCCGCAAGAAGCGCCTACCGTTCCTCCCCCACGTCATCGGCCTCATCACCGGCGAGCGCTCCGACGCCGAGAAGGACGTGCACCGCAACGCCGAGCTGCGCTGGCCGCAGGTACGGTTCAAGACCGCGTACGCCGCCGTGCAGGGCGACCGCTGCGTGCCGGACACCCTGGCCGCGTTGGCCCGTCTCGACGCCGACCCCGAGGTCGACGTCATCATCATCGCGCGCGGCGGCGGCGACCCGCAGACCCTCCTCGGCTTCAGCGACGAGCGCCTGGTCCGCGCCGTCGCGGCGGCCTCCACGCCGGTGGTCAGCGCCATCGGCCATGAGAACGACCATCCCCTCCTCGACGACGTCGCCGATCTGCGCGCGTCGACGCCGACCGACGCCGCCAAGCGCGTCGTTCCGGACGTCGGGGAGCAGCGCGCGCTCATCGCGCAGCTCCGGTCCCGCGCCACGACGCGCCTCACCCAGCGCCTCTCGCACGACATCGCACAGCTGGAGCAGCTGCGGTCCCGTCCCGTGCTGCGCTCCCCCGCTCCGATCATCGACACGCGCGCGCAGGAGACCTTCCTGCTCCTCGCCCGTGGCCGCGACGCGGTCACCCGGCAGCTCGACGACGCCGGCCGCCGGACGGGCGAGTTGCGCGCCTCGCTGCGCGCCCTGTCCCCCGCCGCCACCCTGGCCCGCGGCTACGCGATCGCACACCTCGAGGGCGGTGTCATCCTCCGCGATGCAGCCGATGCGCCCGCGGGCAGTGCGCTGACGCTCACGGTGGACCGAGGGTCGTTGGCGGTGCGCTCGGAGGGCGAGATCGCGGAGGAAGCCTGAGCGGGAGGCGTCCGAGGCACGACGTAGGATGGAGGAGTGAGCGCCGTGAACGACACCCCCGTGGACACGCTGTCGTTCGAGGCGGCCCGTGACGAGCTCGTGCGGGTCGTCGCCGAGCTCGAACAGGGGGCACCGACCCTCGAGCACTCGCTCGTACTCTGGGAGCGCGGCGAGGCCCTGGCCGCCCGTTGCGAGGAGTGGCTGCTCGGCGCGAAGCGCCGGCTCGAGGCCGCTCGCACCGCCGCCGCCGACGAGAGCGACGCGTCATGAGCAAGGGCCCCGCGATCAACGCCGACCTCGGTCGGCCGGAGACACCTGACGAGACCGCCGCGCGCAAGGCCGCGTCGAGCAAGGCCTATCGGTCGAGCCAGACGGTCCGCAATCTCGTCGCCGCCCTCGTGGTGACCCTCGCGGTCGTCGTCGTGATCATCGCGCTCGTTCCCCGCGGCGAGCCGGTCGCGGCGAAGCCGATCGACGTGGCCGCCATCGCCGCCGACGTCGAGTCGTCCATGGGCAGCCCGGCGATCGTTCCCGAGACGGACGAGTTCTGGCGGGTGAACGCGGCGGAACTCCAGAGCGGAGCCCCCGTGGTCTGGGAGGTCACCCTCGCGCCCGCGGCGCAGGATGAGCGCGGATTCATCAAGCTCGCCCAGGCGTTCGACGCCGATGCCTCCTGGGCCCCGCAGCGGCTGAACGGCGTCGCCCCGACCGACACCGTGCGCATCGGCGGCCGGGAGTGGGACGTCTACCAGCCCGGCTCCGCCGGCGCCGAGGCGAACGTCACCTATGCCCTCGGCACCCAGGCCGGCGACGACTATGTGCTCCTCTACGGCTCCCGCTCCGCGGACTCCACCGCCGAGCTCGCGGAGTCGCTCATCCCCCAGATCCGCACCGTCTCGGAGGCCCGATGACCCACCCGCTGACCCCCGCCGCCGCCTGGAAGCAGATGCAGGACGGCAACCGTCGCTTCGTCCGCGACGAGCCCCAGCACCCGAACCAGAACGTCGACCGTCGCAAGGACCTCACCGCGGCCCAGCACCCCGTCGCGACGCTGTTCGGCTGCTCGGACTCCCGTCTCGCCGCCGAGATCATCTTCGACCTCGGCCTCGGCGACCTGTTCGTCGTGCGCAACGCCGGACAGGTGATCGGCGAGTCGATCGTGGCGAGCCTGGAGTACGCGGTCGCCGTTCTCGAGGTGCCGCTCATCGTGGTCCTCGCGCACGACTCCTGCGGTGCGGTGCGTGCCGCCATCGACGGCACGGCCATCGACGCCGACCCGCTCCCCCCGCACATCTGGAAGCTCATCGCGCCGATCGTCCCTGCCGCCCGCAAGGTCCTCGCGGAGAGCGGCGGCGGCACGGTGGCCGACATCGATGCGGAGCTCGTCGGCCGCGAGCACCTGCGCAACACCGTCAACGACCTGCTGCAGTCGTCCGAGATCATCAGCAACGCCGTCGCCGAAGGCCGTCTCGGCATCGTCGGCGCCAACTATCGTCTGGCCGAGGGCGAGGCAGCGCCCGTCGTCACGGTCGGCATCGAAGCCGAGGGGATCGACCCCGCAACCAAGGAGGGTTCGGAATGACCGACACCGAGTACCGCATCGAACACGACACCATGGGTGAGGTGCGAGTGCCCGTGAACGCGCTCTACGGGGCGCAGACGCAGCGCGCCGTGGAGAATTTCCCGATCTCCGGCAAGGGCCTGGAGTCGACGCAGATCGCCGCACTCGCGCGTATCAAGAAGGCCGCCGCCCTGGCCAACAAGCAGCTCGGCACCCTCGACGGCGCCATCGCCGATGCCATCGCGCAGGCCGCCGACCAGGTCGCATCCGGCGCACACGACGGCGAGTTCCCGGTCGACACCTACCAGACCGGCTCCGGCACCTCGTCGAACATGAACATGAACGAGGTCCTGGCGACGCTCGCGAGCCGCATCCTCGGATCGACCGTGCACCCCAACGACCACGTGAACGCCTCGCAGTCGTCGAACGACGTGTTCCCGACCTCGGTGCACATCGCGGTCACCCAGGCGCTCATCGACACCCTGATCCCTTCGCTCGACCACCTCGCGGTCGCGCTCGAGGCCAAGGCGGAGCTCTGGAAGGACGCGGTCAAGTCCGGCCGCACGCACCTCATGGACGCGACGCCCGTCACGCTCGGCCAGGAGTTCGGCGGCTACGCCCGCCAGATCCGTCTGGGCATCGAGCGCGTGCAGTCGGCGCTCCCCCGCGTGGCCGAGGTGCCCCTGGGCGGCACCGCCGTCGGCACCGGGATCAACACTCCCCTCGGATTCCCGCAGAAGGTCATCGAGCTGCTCGCGGCCGAGACCGAGCTGCCGATCACCGAGGCGAAGGACCACTTCGAGGCGCAGGCGAACCGCGACGGTCTCGTCGAGGCCTCCGGCGCGCTCCGCACGATCGCCGTGTCGCTCACGAAGATCAACAACGACCTGCGCTGGATGGGCTCCGGCCCCAACACCGGTCTCGGCGAGCTGCACATCCCCGACCTGCAGCCGGGGTCGTCGATCATGCCGGGCAAGGTCAACCCCGTCGTGCCCGAGGCCGTGCTCATGGTGTGCGCGCGGGTCATCGGCAACGACGCCACGGTCGCCTGGGCCGGCGCCTCCGGCTCGTTCGAGCTGAACGTCGCCATCCCGGTCATGGGCACCGCGGTGCTCGAGTCGATCCGTCTGCTGTCGAACGCCTCGCGGGTGCTCGCAGACAAGACGATCGACGGCCTGCAGGCGAACGTCGAGCGGGCGGCGGCCTTCGCGGGTATGAGCCCGTCGATCGTGACGCCCCTGAACAAGCTCATCGGCTACGAAGCCGCGGCGAAGATCGCCAAGCACTCGGTCGCCAAGGGCATCACGGTGCGCGACGCCGTGATCGACCTCGGCTACGTCGAGCGCGGCGAGCTCACCCTCGAGCAGCTGGACGAGAAGCTCGACCTGCTGTCGATGACCCACCCGGGCTGATCCACGCTCGAAGACGGATGCCGCGAGGACCTCGGTCCCCGCGGCATCCGTCGTTTCCGGCACCGTCCCGTTCTCCGATCCCGTTCTCGTTCCCACCTCGGATGCACGACCACGTTCCGTCTGCACGACGGAATCCCCGGATCAGGACTACCCGCGGCTCCGGATCGTGCAGGTGACTCTTCCTCCACGGATCCGCGGACACCCCGACTCGTTCCCACGACGTCCTTCGGCTCCCGCCGTGACGCCGGAGGACGCAGAATCGGCGAATGCTCGATCCCGTCTCGACCCTTCACCGTCTCGGAGGCATCGCCCGCGGTCGCGACCTCGGGACTTTCGGAATCTCCCGCTCCGCCTTGTCCCGCGCGGTGCGCGCCGGCCGGATCCATCGGGTCCGCGCGGGGGTGTTCGCCACCCACGACCTCGACGCGACGGTGCTCACGGCGGCTGCCCACGGAGGGGCCATCAGCTGCGGCACCGCGCTACGTGCCCACGGAGTCTGGGTGCTGTCGGAGAGCGATGCGCCGCACGTCTGGCTCGGTCGCAACGGGCGCGCGCACCCGCACATCGAGTGCCGGTGCATCCCGCATCATTTCGAGGGACGCACCCGGTTCGGCATCGTGGCTGTCGAAGACGCGCTCCGGCACCTGCACGTGTGCGAGGGTGACGAGGCTTTCTTCGTGTCCTTCGAGTCGGCCTGGCGGCAGGGACTGATCGGGCGGACCGCACGAGCCCGGATCCGCGCCGCGCTGCCCCGGTCCGCGCGTTGGCTCGTGGACTTCGCCCGTTCCGACGCGGACAGCGGTCTGGAATCCCTCCTGCGCCTCCGTCTCCACATCCTCGGCGTCCACCTCGCGACGCAGGTCTCGATCCCCGGTGTCGGCCGCGTCGATTTCGTTGTCGACGGTCGCCTCATCATCGAGGTCGACGGCCGCGAGCACCACGGTGCTCCCGAGATGCGTCACCGCGATCTCTCCCGCGATGCTGCGGCATCGCGACTCGGGTACGAGACGCTGCGCTTCGACTACGCCCAGGTCGTGCACGACTGGCCCATGGTCCAGGCTGCGATCGAAGGGGCTCTGCGCCGGGCCCGCGACCGCGTCTGACCGCGGTTCCTCCCGCACGGCCCTGTTCCGCCCGCACGGCCCCGTTCCGCCCGCACGGCCCCGTTCCACCTGCACGACCCCGTTCCGCGTGCACGACCCCTCTGGCCCCGGCAGCCGGCCGACGGTGCAGGATCGTGCAGGTGTCGCTACCGACGTCCGAGGGCCCGCGGGACGGATGCACGAGCTGGGTACGCCTGCACGACGGAACACCCCTGATCGACCCACCACTGTCGTCGGATCGTGCATCCGGGAGATCGTGTATCCCGACGGGACCGTGTATCCACCCGCTCGCGTGACGTGACGTCTGGACCTCCAGGTGCACGAGCCCGACATGGATGCACGATCGAAGAGGCCGGTGGGGCCAACAGGCGGGACGAGATCGTGCGGCCGGGACGCGATCGTGCGGGCGGGCCCGGGTCGTGCAGAGCCCGCCCGCACGGATCGGGTCAGCTGAGCTCGCCGCCCTCCAGGAGGTCCGTGACGAGGGCGGCGATGGCGGAGCGCTCCGAGCGGGTCAGCGTGACGTGTCCGAAGAGGCCGTGTCCCTTGAGGGTCTCGATGACGCTCGCGATGCCGTCGTGCCGACCGACACGGAGGTTGTCGCGCTGCCCGACGTCGTGGGTGAGGATCACCCGGGAGTTCTGGCCCATCCGGCTGAGCACCGTGAGCAGCACGTTCCGCTCCAGGGACTGCGCCTCATCCACGATCACGAAGGCGTCGTGCAGGGACCGTCCGCGGATGTGGGTGAGCGGCATGACCTCCAGCAACCCGCGCTCCACGACCTCGTCGATGACGTTCCCGGAGACGACGGAGCCGAGGGTGTCGTACACCGCCTGGCCCCAGGGGTTCATCTTCTCCCCCTGGTCGCCCGGGAGGTATCCGAGCTCCTGGCCCCCGACGGCGAACAGCGGACGGAACACGATGATCTTCTTCTGCTGCTGCCGCTCCAGCACGGCCTCCAGACCCGCGCACAGCGCCAGCGCGGACTTGCCGGTGCCTGCGCGTCCGCCCAGCGACACGATGCCCACCTCGGGGTCGAGGAGCAGGTCGATCGCGATGCGCTGTTCGGCGGAGCGCCCGTGCATGCCGAAGATGTCCCGGTCCCCGCGGACGAGCCGGAACTCGCCGTCGCCGGTGACCCGGCCGAGGGCCGATCCGCGCTCGGAGTGGATGATGAGGCCGGTGTTGACGGGGAGCCCGTGCACGTCCTCACTGATCCCGACCTCGCTCTCATAGAGGTCGCTGATGTCATCGCCGGAGAGGTCGAGGGTGGCGATACCCGTCCAGCCCGAGTCGACGGCCTGCTCCGCGAGATACTCCTCGGCACGCAGCCCGAGGGACGCGGCCTTCACCCGCATCGGGAGATCCTTCGACACGATGGTCACGTCCTGGCCGTCCTGCGCGAGGTGCATCGCCACGGAGAGGATGCGACTGTCGTTGTCACTGAGGCGGATGCCGGCCGGGAGCACCGAGAGGTCGGCGTTGCCGAGCTCCACGCGGAGAGTGCCGCCCTCGCCGACCTCCACCGGGAAGTCGAGGCGGCCGTGCTCGACGCGGAGGTCGTCGAGGTGACGCAGCGCCTGGCGGGCGAAGTAGCCGATCTCCGGGTCGTGCCGCTTGCCCTCGAGTTCGGTGATGACGACCACCGGGAGCACCACGGAATGCTCCGCGAAGCGGAAGAGCGCCTGCGGATCGCTCAGCAGGACCGAGGTGTCGAGGACGTAGGTGCGCAGATCCTGATCGGGTTCTGCGGCCGCGGCCTGTCTCGTCGTCTGACGGGTGGACTGCTGCGCGGTGCTGGTGGACTGCTGCGCTGAACGTGTGGTCACGACCCACTCCCGACCCGGGGATTCCCGGCTATTCGAACGAGTCGACCAGGGGGTCACGAGTCGCGAACCTGAGGCCGACCCGACCGGGCGCCTTGCCCGATGCCTTGAAGGTACGACCGCCCGGGCGTTTTCCACGGACAAGACACGCCAGCGATTCGTTACGGGACGATGAACGATTCCTTGCCGAACGCGCCGAGGGTCTCATCGAGCAGTGCGAGGGTCTCGGCGTCGGTGCCCGCGTGCGGTGCGACGCGGATCGACTCGCCACGCGCCGTGACGACCAGTCCGGCGTTCGCGAGGGCCGCCGCGAGCCGAGCGGGTTCCTCCGGTGCGAGGGCGACGATCCCCGCGCGCTCGGTGCGGGCGCGCGGGGAGACGACGGCGATCCCATGGCGGTCGGCGGTCTCGATCACCGCGTCCACCTGCGCGGAGACCCGCTCTTCGATGGCCGCGACGCCGGCGTCCCTGACATCACGTGCGCCGGTTGAGAGCCGGCCGGCGGCGAGCGTGTCCGGCACGCTGATCGTGTACGCCTTCGCGTCCGGTGCCGGGGCGGGCAGCTCGTCGACGAAGAGTCCGCTCGCCGTCGTCCCGATGATGCCGGAGAGCACGGGCGCGATGCGCTCGCGCGCCTGCGGCGAGAACCAGGCGAACCCGGTGCCCCGGCCCGCGCGCAGCCACTTGTACCCGTGCCCGACGACGACGTCCGCGACGCTGTAGTCGGCGTCGATCACACCGAAGGACTGCACGGCATCGACGATGAGGAGGCGATCAGGGCCGAGGACGTCACGCAGCGCGGCGAGGTCGGCACGGTAGCCGGTGCGGAAGTCGACGTGGCTGACGGCGAGGGCGACGACCTCGTCGTCGAGGACAGCACTGACGGCGTCGGGAGTGACCCGTCCGTCCTCGGGCGTGATCCACCGTGGTGTGACCACGCGGCCGGACGCGGTCGCCGCGCGCTCCAGAGTGAGGCTCACACTCGGGAACTCCGCCGTGCTCGCGATGACCGCGCCGGAGACCCCGTAGAGCGCGTGCATGAGGCCGTGCGTCGACGACGGCTGCAGCGTGACCTCCGCGGCGTCCGCGCCGAGGAGTTCGGCGATGACCTCCTGCGCCTGCCCGATCCGCTCTCCCACGAGGGCCAGCGACGACGGCCGACCGCTGCCGAGCAGGTCCGCGTCCGCGAACACCTCGGCACGGACCGAGGGTGACACGGGGCCGAACGCCGCCCAGTTCAGGTACCCGGGCTCGGCGTCGAACGTTCCGATGTAGTCGTCGAAGGAGCTCACTGCGTCATTGTGACACGCGCGCGCGGTTCCCGGATCAGCGTCCGAATCGGCGGTCGCGGTCGGCGTAGTCGCGGATCGCGCGGAGGAAGTCGACCTGGCGGAGGTCCGGCCCCAGGGCCTCGACGAAGTAGAACTCGCTGTGCGCGCTCTGCCACAGCAGGAAGTCGCTCAGCCGCTGCTCGCCGCTCGTGCGGATCACGAGATCGGGGTCGGGCTGGCCGCCCGTGTAGAGGTGCTCCCCGATCATCTCCGGAGTGAGGTGCGCCGCGAGGTCTTCCAGCGTGCCACCCGATGCCTCATGCTTCGTGATGATGCTGCGCACCGCGTCGACGATCTCGTTCCGGCCGCCGTAGCCGACCGCGAGGTTCACGTGCAGTCCGGTGTGGTCCTTCGTCCGCTCCTCCGCGTCGGCGAGCACCCGTGCCAGTTCGACGGGGAGGATGTCGGAGCGGCCGACGTGCTTGACCCGCCAGTTCCCCTTCTGGGATAGCGCCTCGGCGAGTTCCGCGATGATCTCGATGAGGTCGGCGAGCTCGGCCGAGTCCCGTTTGCGGAGGTTGTCGCTGGACAGGAGGTAGAGCGAGACGACCCGTACCCCGAGCTCATCGCACCAGCCGAGGAACTCCTGCATCTTGGCCGCCCCCGCACGGTGCCCTTCGGCCGGGGTGTCGAATCCGAGCTGCCGCGCCCACCGGCGATTGCCGTCGATCATCATCGCGACATGGTGCGGAACGGAGGCCGGATCGAGCTGACGACGCAGCCGGCTGGTGTACAGCCGGTACAGCGGTCCCCGCCCCGGGCTCTCGCGTGACATCACCCACCTACGCTACCCTGCCCCGGTCTTCCGCGCCGGTGCAGAACCTGGGGACATGTACGGGGCGGGGCATGCGCAGCCGCTTAGAGTGAGCACGTGAGCACTTCCGACCAGACCGGCGCCGACGTCCCACAGCTGCCGCTGCTCGAAGCCGCGGCCGCCGATGCGGCGACCGAGATCAAACCGACCTGGCGCGGCTGGATCCACGCCGGCACGTTCCCCGTCGCGCTCGTCGCCGGCATCGTCCTCGTCGCCGTGTCGCAGGGCGCCGCGGCGAAGTGGGCCGCGGTGGTCTTCATGGCCACCTCGCTGCTGCTGTTCGGGAACTCGGCCGTGTACCACCGCTTCAACTGGCGGCCGCGGGTCAAGGGCATCCTCAAGCGGATCGACCATGCGAACATCCTGCTGCTCATCGCCGGCACGTACACGCCGCTCGCGACCCTGGCGCTGCCGCCGGCGAAGGGCGTCCTGCTGCTGACGCTGGTCTGGAGCGGAGCCCTGCTCGGCATCCTCTTCCGGGTGTTCTGGATCCACGCGCCGCGCTGGCTCTACGTCGCGCTGTACCTACTGCTCGGCTGGGCCGCGGTGATGTACATCGTCGACCTGCTCGACGCCAACGTCGCCATGATGGTCCTCGTGATCGTCGGCGGTCTGCTCTACACGGGCGGCGCCATCGTCTACGCGCTGAAGAAGCCGAACCCCTGGCCCGGACACTTCGGCTTCCACGAGATCTTCCACGTGTGCACTGTTCTGGCGTTCCTGTGCCACTGGACGGCGTGCCTGCTGATCGCCCTGCACCCGCTGTCGCCGTCGCTCGGCGCGCCCTGAGCCGGGGTCAGCGCTCGCGCGGCTCCTCATCGGACGCGGCCGGAGCTTCCGGTGCGGTGCGACCGTCGTCCGCGGCGTTCTCGGCGGCGCGGGCGGCTTCTTCCGCGTCGAGCTCCTCGCGGACCTCTTCGCGATACCGCACCCGGCGGATCCGGCGGTTCATGTCCCAGATCAGCAGGATCACGGCGATGAGCACGAAGACGATCACCGCGAAGCCGGCGAAGCCCGGCGTGACCGACTCCGGAGCCACCGTCATCGACGGTGTCGGCATCGGAGTCTCGGAGAGGAAGCGCATGAATCGGCCTTTCGTACGCAGGTCGCATAACCTGGTAACACCAGCCTAACGACCGGAAGACCCCACCTGTGACGACCGCCCTCCAGCTCGACGAACGCTACGGCCGCACCCGCCGCCGTCGGTGGCCGTGGTTCCTCGCCGGGGCCGTCGCCCTGCTCCTCCTCGCCGCCCTCGCCTGGTCCACCGTGAGTCAGTCGATGAGCTCCGTCGATGCCGACGACCTGGGCTTCGAACTCGTGGACGAGCATGCCGTCGACCTCCGCTTCCAGGTCACCGGCGTCCAGGGCAAGGACGTCGTCTGCGTGCTCGAAGCCCTCGACGAGGAGTTCGGTGTCGTGGGCTGGAAGATCGTGGAGATCCCGGCCGGAGACGCCCACTCGCTCACCCGTGCGGAGCGCATCCCGACCGTCGCGGAGGCCACGACAGGTTTGGTGAACACCTGCTGGGTCGCCTAGACTGATGCCAGACAGACGACGCCCCGGCACCGTGCCGGGGCGTCTTGGCATATCCCCCGCGGCATCTCGGCGGGATCCCGATAGAAGGAGCTTCGTCATGTCCACCGATGCTCAGGTCCCCTTCCTCACGCAGGAAGCCTACGACCGGCTCGTCGCCGAGCTGGAACACCTCTCCACCGTCGGCCGCGACGAGATCGCCAAGCGCATCGAGGCGGCCCGCGAGGAGGGCGACCTCAAGGAGAACGGCGGCTACCACGCGGCGAAGGACGAGCAGGGCAAGCAGGAGGCGCGCATCCGCACCCTGGAGGCGCTGCTGAAGACCGCGAAGGTGGGCGAGGCTCCCGCCAGCCGCGGCATCGTCGAGCCGGGCACTGTCGTGACCGCGGTCGTCGCGGGCGGCGAGGAGGTCTTCCTCCTCGGCAGCCGCGAGATCGCCGCCGCCGGCAGCGACCTCGACGTCTACAGCGAGGCCAGCCCGCTGGGCCAGGCGATCCTCGGCCTCAAGGTCGGTGAGTCCTCGTCGTACGAGGCGCCGAACGGCCGCTCGATCAGCGTCGAAATCGTGAAGGTCGAGACCTACACGGGCTGACGCCTGTTCGTCACGACGCACCCCCTCGACCGCGACGGTCGAGGGGGTGCGTCGTATCGGGCGGACTCAGTCCGGGACGACGATGGGCGCGAACCCGGCGCGACGGAGGGTGTCCAGCGTGTGGGCCGAGTGCTCCGCCCCGCGGGTCTCCACGCTCAGTTCGAGGATGACCTCGCTGATCTGGAGTCCGTGGCCGTGACGGGTGTGCATGGCCTCGATGACGTTCGCTCCCGCCTCCGCGATGAGCTCGGACACGCGGGCGAGCTGACCCGGACGGTCGGGTAGCGGGATGCGGATCGTGAGGTACCGCCCGGAGGCGGCGAGGCCGTGCGACACCACCCGCTGCAGCAGGAGCGGGTCGATGTTGCCGCCGGACAGCACCGCCATCGTCGTGCCGGTCGCCGACACGCGTCCGGAGAGGATGGCAGCGACGCCTGCCGCACCTGCCGGCTCGACCACGACCTTCGCCTGTTCCAGGAGCACGAGCATCGCGCGCGCGAGGTCGTCGTCGGAGACCGTGACGACCTCGTCGACGAGTTCCTTGATGATCTCGAACGGCACGGCGCCCGGTCGCGCGACGAGGATGCCGTCCGCGATAGTGGGGCGCGTGACGATGTCGACCGGCTCCCCGGCCGCCAGCGACGGCGGGACGGCGGCCGCGTTCTCCGCCTGCACGCCGATCACGCGGATCGTGCGACCGAGTTCCGCGGCCTTGGCCTTCACCGCTGCGGCGACGCCGGCGATCAGCCCGCCGCCGCCGATCCCGAGGACGACGGTGTCGATCTCGGGCGCATCCTCCAGCAGTTCCAGGCCGAGCGTGCCCTGCCCGATGACGATGTCACGGTGATCGAAGGGATGGATGAGCACGGCACCGGTGCGCTCCGAGAACTCGGCGGCCAGGCGCAGCGAGGTGGCGACCGTCTCCCCCTCGAGCACCACGTCCGCGCCGTACCCGCGTGTGGCGAGGAGCTTCGGAACCGGGACCCCGAGCGGCATGAAGATCGTCGCGGGGATGCCGAGTGCCTGGGCGGCCAGGGCGACGCCCTGTGCGTGGTTCCCGGCCGAGGCCGCCACGACGCCGCGGGAGCGCTCCTCCGCGCTGAGCCGGGAGAGGCGGTAGGCCGCACCGCGGATCTTGAAGGAGCCCGTGCGCTGCAGGTTCTCCATCTTCAGCAGCACCGGGGCGCCGAGCGCATCGGACAGCGCCCGCGAGGGCAGGGTCGGGGTGTGCGAGATCACCTCAGCCAGACTTCGAGCCGCGTCCTGGAACTCGGTCAGGCTGGGGACTGCGCTCATCGATTCCTCCGTCTCCGCTCGCGCGGAACTGTGCTCCAGATCAGGTCTCCGCTCGGCCCGACGCCGGTGCGCCAGGATCCCGAGCTGATGGTCACCGCCGCCACGTTCACGAACGCGGCCAGCGGGACGGCGAAGAGTGCGCCGGGGATCCCCGCGATCATCGCGCCGCCCGCGACCACGAGGACGACGGCGAGCGGGTGCACCTTGACGGCGGAACCCATCATGATCGGCTGCAGGATGTGACCCTCGATCTGCTGCACGGCCAGCACGACCACGAGCATCCAGAGGGCGATCCACGGGCCGTTGTAGACGAGCGCGAGGAACACGGCGACCGCACCGGTCACGACCGCACCGACGATCGGGATGAACGAGCCGAGGAACACCAGGACGGCGACGGGCAGCGCGAGCGGGACCTGGAGCAGGAAGGCACCGAGGCCGATGCCGATCGCGTCGATCGTCGCCACGAACAGCTGCGTCCTGGCGTAGTTGACGATCGTCGTCCAGCCGTTGCGCGCGGCACCGTCGACAGCGGGACGGGCCTTCCGCGGGAAGATCCGGAGCGTCCAGCGCCAGATACCGGCGCCGTCCGCGAGGAGGCAGATGAGGATGAACAGGGACAGCAGCGCCCCCGTGGCGACGTGCCCCACGGTGGTCCCGATCGCGAGGGCCCCCGTCCAGAGGACCTGCGCCTGCTCGCTGATGAAGTCGAGGCCCTGCTGCAGATAGTCCGCGATCTGCGTATCCGACAGACTCAGCGGGCCCTCGTGCAGCCAGACCTGGAACTGGTCCAAGGCCTCGGTCGTGCGCTGCTGCACGTCGGGGAGCTGGGCGCGCACCTGCCACACCACGAGCCACATGAGTCCCGTGACGATCGCCGCGGTGCCGATGAGCGAGACGGCGATCGCGAGCCAGCGCGGGAACCCGTGGCGCAGCATCCAGGAGAACGCCGGCCACAGCAGGGCGGTGATGAGGATCCCGACCATGAGCGGGATGACGAGGAGCTTGAGCAGCATCACCAGCCAGATGAAGACGCCGATGGCCGCTGCGATGAGCAGCAGGCGCCAGGCGTAGCTCGCCGTGATGCGCAGAGGCAGCGGCACCGCTTCGTCGGCTTCGGTGGTCACGGTCCGATCGGTCACCACGGGGCGCGGACGGAACAGATCGCGCAGCCGGGGTCGCTGGTCCTCGCTCATCGCCTCAGTCTACGGTCATGCCGTATGCCGTTCGACGCATCTTGCGCGCGGCGACGATGTCGGATACCGGGGATACGCTGGCGGCGTGACCGACACCCTCAGTCCCGCTCAGGCACGCCGGATCGCCCTCGCCGCCCAGGGCTTCACCCGCGCACGTCCGGCCACCGTCTCCGGGCGCCATCTGCACCGCGTGATGGACCGGCTCGGCGTGCTGCAGATCGACTCCGTCAACGTGTTCGCCCGGTCGCACTACCTCCCGCTGTTCTCCCGTCTCGGCGCCTATGATCCCGCGCTCCTCGACCGCCTCTTCCTGTCCCGCACGACCCATTACGTGGAGTATCTCGCCCATGAGGCGACTTTCATCCCCGTCGAAGACTGGCCCCTGTGGCGGTTCCGCATGGACGACTTCCGGCGACGCTGGTCCGCGGAGGACTCCTGGCTCCGCTCGAATGCCCGGACGGTGGAGTGGGTTCAGGACGAGCTTCGCGCGCGCGGACCCCTGCGCCCCGTCGACCTCCGTGCCGATGCCCCGCGCGAGCGCGGCACCTGGTGGGACTGGGACGAGGTCAAGCTCGCTCTCGAGCATCTGTGGCGCACGGGCGATGTGGCCGTGAGCGGGCGCCGGGGGTTCGAACGCACGTACGCCCTCGCCGAGCAGGTCATCCCGGACGGCATCCGGTCCCGGGAGATCCCGCGGGAGGACGCCATCCGCGAGCTCGTCCGGCGTGCGGCGCGCTCCAGCGGCGTCGGCACCGCGGCCGATCTCGCGGACTACTACCGTCTCCGCGACCGCGCTGCGGTGACGGCGGCGATCGCCGACCTCGTGGACACCGAAGAGGTGCAGCCGGTGAGCGTCCGCGGCTGGGAGCGTGGTGGCAGACCTCTCCCCGCCTGGCGGCACCGGGACGCCGTGCTCCCACGCCGGGTCGAGACCGCCGCCCTGCTGACCCCCTTCGATCCGGTGGTGTGGTTCCGGGAACGCGCGTTGCGGGCATTCGAGCTCGACTACCGCATCGAGATCTACGTCCCGGCTGCGAAGCGCCGCTACGGCTACTACTCGCTGCCCGTGCTCGTCGGCGACCGGATCGTGGCGCGCGTCGACCTCAAGGCCGACCGCGGCACCTCGACCCTCCAGGTGCAGTCGGCGTGGTGGGAGCCGCAGGCTCGCCCGGGTGACGCCGAGGCGATCGCCGCGGAGCTCCTGCGGGCCGCGCAGTGGCAGGGCCTCGAGCAGGTGTCGGTCTCCGGGTGGGGCGATGCGACCGCAGGCGTCCACGCGGCGCTCGCCTCGACCGCGCCGGGCGTGGTGCGGCGTCATGTCCACGTACGCGAGGGCGTCGCATGACCCGTCGTCGTTGGTGGCTCCTGGCCGGTCTCGTCGCGGTCGTCGCCGTGGCCGCAGCGGTGTGGTGGGGTGTCTCCACGCTCCGCTCGCCCACACCGGAAGAGGCCGTGCGGGACTACCTCCGGGCTCTGGAGACGGGCGATCCGGAGGCGGTCACGGCGACCGGGACCGCGGTGTCCGACCGCGCCCTCGCCGCGTTCGCCGGGGCAGCCTCGACCATCGAGGACGCCCAGGTCACGGGGGTCCGCGACAGCGACGGCGAGGTGTCAGCGACCGTGACGTTCCGGCTCGACGGGGACGAGCACGAGGCCCGGCTGAGGCTGGATCAGGAGGACGGGCGCTGGGTCGTCGACGCCTCCGGCCTCGGCACGCTCCGCGCCACGACGACGGTCGGGACGGCCGTGCAGGTCGGCGATGCCGTCCTCCCGGTGGCGGAGGATGCGGCGCTGCTGCCTGCCGTGTATCCCGTGGCGGCCGCGCCCCTGACGCTGCTGACGGGGACGACCGAGGCCGTCGTGCTGCCCGGCGGCGACGCCACGGCGACAGTGACCGCCGCGCTCCGCCCCGAGGCGACCGAGGCCGCACAGTCGCAGCTCGAGGCCTACCTGGAGACCTGCACGGCCGGTGGAAGCGCGATTCCCGAGAACTGCGGCATCCGGATCCCCTGGGGCACGGAGTTCCGAGAGGTCTCCGATGTCGCCTTCCGCGTCGAGCGGTTCCCGATGGTGACCCTCACCCCGACGACGTTCGCCGCCGACGACGGCGTCCTCGAGGCGACCGTGACCGGCACCGGACAGAACGGGACGACGCGCTCGGTCACCTATCGCAGCACCGCATGGAGCGTGCGCGGAGGCGTCGAGATCACCGCAGACGAACTCGCCCTCACCGTGTGGTGAGGGCGAGGATCAGAACTGCACGCGCGGCGGCTCGGAGATGGCGCCGCTGTCGGCGACCTCGAAGAACTCGCGCTCCGTGAAGCCGAGCCCCTTGGCGAAGAGGTTGTTGGGGAACACCTTGATCTTCGTGTTCAGCTCCCTCACCCCGCCGTTGTAGAAGCGCCGCGCGGCCTGGATCTTGTCCTCGGTGTCGACGAGGGCCTGCTGCACCTGCAGGAAGTTCTGGCTCGCCTGGAGCTGCGGGTAGGCCTCGGCCACAGCGAAGAGGCTGCGCAGCGCCTGCTGCAGGTGCCCTTCGGCGATCCCCGCCTCACCGGGGCTGCCGGCGGAGAGGGTCTCGGCACGGGCGCGGGTGACGTTCTCGAACACCGCCTTCTCGTGCGAGGCATAGCCCTTGACCGTCTCGATGAGATTCGGGATGAGGTCGGCACGGCGCTTGAGCTGGACCGTGATGCCGCTCCAGGCTTCGTCCACGCGGACGTTCAGCTGCACCAGCGAGTTGTACGTCGCCCAGAGATAGACGCCGACGAGCAGGATCACCCCGACGACGATCAGTACCGGCACGAGCCATTCCATCAGTGCCCCACCCTTTCCCGTGTTTCTCTCATCCTAGACGCGGTGCCTGCACGTGGACTGGGGACTCGGCAGCTCGCCGGCCCGCGCATCAGCTGCCCAGAACCCGCTCCAGGTACCGGTTCGTGAACCGGCGCTCCGGATCGAGGCGGTCGCGCACTGCCACGAAGTCGTCGAAGCGCGGATACCGGTCATGCAGGGTCTCGTGCGTAAGCGTGTGCAGCTTGCCCCAATGCGGGCGGCCGCCGTGCGCCAGCATGATCTCCTCCACCGCGCCGAAGTACACGGTCGGGTCCGCCCGCCAGTACCGGTGCACCGCGATGTACGCGGTCGCGCGGTCGTGCGCCGTCGAGAGCCAGCGGTCGTCCGCCGCCGCGAACCGCACCTCCACGGGGAATTCGATGCGCCAGCCGCGCTGTGCGATGAGCTCCTGGAGGGCGCGGAACGCCGGCACGACCTCGGCGGCCGGCAGCGCGTACTCCATCTCGCGGAACCGCACGGTCCGACTCTGGGTGAGCACGCGGTTCGACAGGTCGGTGTACTCCCGGTCCCCGGTGAGCCGCACGGCGAGCCGGTTGAACGGCGGCGTGATCGCCGGGACGGCCTGTCCCGCCGCGCAGACGACGCGGTACACGCCGTTGGCGAGAAGGGTTTCGTCCACCCACCGGCCCACGATCGGCAGAGGCTTTCTCCGCGTCGACTCGGGCAGCCGCGATTGCCGCTTGGTCAGTGCCACGTCGGTGTGCGGGAACCAGTAGAACTCGAAGTGATCGGCCGCGGCGACGCGCTCGTCGATCGTGGAGAGCACCTCGTCCAGGGGCACCGGCTCGTCGATCGCATGCATCACGAAGGTCGGCACGCACTGCAGCGTCACCTCGACGATGATGCCGAGCGCACCCAGCCCCAAGGCGACCGCCGGCAGCAGTTCGGGACTGTGCGCCTCATCGATGCGGAGGAACTCCCCGTCTGCGGTGATGAGGGTCACCCCCACCACCTGCGTGGCGAGACCGCCGAAGCCGGCGCCGGTCCCGTGCGTGCCCGTGGAGATCGCGCCCGCGATGGATTGCCGGTCGATGTCGCCGAGGTTCTCCATCGCGAGGCCGTAGCGCGCGAGCAGCCCGGGGATGCGATGCAACCGCGTGCCGGCGAGGAGCGTGACCCGTCCGCTCGCGACGTCCGCCGAGACGAGGCCCTGGAGATCGTCGAGTTCGAGGAGCACACCGGGCGCGACGGCGATCCCGGTGAAGCTGTGACCGGCGCCGACCGCTTTGATCGTCAGCCCCTGCCGCGCCGCTGCCCGCACGGCGCGCTGCACGCCTTCGGGGCTGCGCGGGCGCTCGACCCGGACCGGGCGGACGGACGCCGATCGGCCCCAGTTCTGCCAGGTGCCGCCGATTCTCGTCACAGGAACGCCTTCCCCTCGCCACGATACGTCGGCAGCTCGTCGACGACCTCGTCGCCGGAGACGAGGTGGTAGGCGGCGATGCGCTCTGCCGGTTCGCCGCTCTTGGCGTGACGGAACCAGACGCGATCGCCGACGCCCAGGGTCGCGGCGGTCGGCCCCTGCACCGGCGTCTGCACCTCTCCGGCCGCCTCCCGCGGAAGCGTGCGGAGGTTCGCCGGCCACACCGGGCGCGGCTGCCGCGAGGCGACCGCGGGACCGGAGGCGATCCAGCCGCCGCCCAGCACGGTGGCGATGTCCACCGCGGGACGGCGCACGACGTCGAAGGCGAACGCGGCGGCCGGTGCGGGCCGGAAGGACCGGTACCCGTCGAACAGGTGTCCCCCGAGCAGGCCGCTGCCCGCGCTGGCCTCGGTGAGGGACTCGTCGCTGCCGCTGAACTCGAGGGAGCCCGTGCCCCCGCCGTTGAGGAACTCGAGGGCCGTCACCGCGCCGACCGCGGAGACGATCGCCGCCCGCCGCTCCCGCAGCTCGTCACGCGACCGGGCCTGGACTCGACGGATGAGCGGCCCATCGGGGCCGGCGTCGCCCTGTCCCGCGATCTGCGCGTCGTACATCTGCAGCCCCACGAGACGGAAGCCGGGGCGCGCCGCAACCTTCCGAGCGAACGCCGCGACCTCACCGGCCGAGAAGAGGGCCGAGCGGCGGACGCCGATGTGTCCGAGCAGCGCCGATCGCCAGGACGCGTCGACGTCGATCGCCACCCGGAGCTCGGGCCGCGCCGAAGGAGCCGCCACGCTGTCGACGAGATCGAGGTGCACCGGGTCGTCGATCATGAGAGTGATGCGCTGCGCCGCCTGTTCGTCGGCGCAGAGCCGTTCGAGGGCGGCCCGGTCGACCGTCGGGTAGCCCAGCACGATGTCGTCGTGCGTCTCCGCGAGCCAGAGGGCCTCCTCCAGCGTGAACGCGAGGATGCCGCGAAAACCCGGGAGGCGCAGCACGGCATCGAGGACCGCACGCACCCGCACCGACTTCGACGCCACCCGGATCGGCAGACCGCCCGCACGGACGAGCAGGTCCATCGCGTTGTAGCGGAGGGCCTCGCGATCGATCACCGCGACCGGCGCCGGAAGATGCCCGGTCGCCGCCGACAAGCGCGGCCAGTAGCGGCCCGGGTCCTCCCATTCGGGGGCGACCGCGGGGCCGCCCGGGACGGGGCTCAGTTCGTCGGTGAGGTCGAGCACTCCCCCACCCTATGGCCTGAGCCCCGCCGGGTCACGACCCCGCCGACGATAGGCTGGCCGCGCGGCCCCCGTAGCCCAATGGCAGAGGCAGGCGACTTAAAATCGCTTCAGTCTGGGTTCGAGTCCCAGCGGGGGCACCCGTCACCGTCCGAGGATGTCGCCGATCCCGGGGATGCCGAGATCACCGAGCCGTTCCCCCCAACCGGTCGCCGCCTCGCCGAGCCCCGACACGGCCTCGCCGGCCGAGCCGAGGATCTCGTCGGCGCCGCCGGCCAGAGCATCGAGGTCGACGCCGGAGGCCAGGGCCTCGAAGTCCACGCCGAGCCCCGCCGCCTGCTCCAGGAGCGGTGGGGCCACGGTGCTCACGACGGCGCCGCCGGCCACGACGCCCAGCACGCCGACCGCCGCGCCGCCCGCAGCGACCGCGGCCCCGCCCGCACCGCCGCCGCGGACACGGGAGAGGAGTCCGCGCAGACGGCCCGGTCGCATCGCCTCGGTCCGCCCGGCCGCGCGGGCGAGGTCGTCAGGGGAGGACGAGCGCGGCCGCTCTTCCGCGGGGAGCTCGGCCCGCATGCGGGCCTCGACGTGCTCCCGCTGCGTCGGCGTGAGGCGCGTGAAGGCCTCGCGATGGATCTGCTCGATCCGGTGGGGGTCGGCCGTCTGCAGGAGGTAGTCGTACCGGGCGATGGCCGCACGGTCCGCCGCGGTGACGTCGCGCCCGCCGGCGGCACCAGGGGCCGGCGGTGGGGCGTACGTGCCCGAGGTGGACGCTCGTGCGCCACCGGGACGGGCGTCCGGAGTCGAGGAGGCGGCAGAAGGCGTGGTCGGGCGTTGCGGCTGGGGGTCCTGGGCTCGGACGGCGTCCACCGCGCTCCGGATCATCCCGCTCCAGTCCGTCGAGGGGCGAGTGCCGTCGCCGGCACGCGCACCGGGACTTCCGCCCTTCGCATCGATGGCATCGGTGGCGAGGCGGATCAGGCGGGAGAGCTTCGACATGGGGGTCCCTTCGTGGGACGGGCCGCCGTTCTCCGCGACGTCGGGCGACGACAAGGGTTCCGGGCAGCCCGCGATTCGGGTGCCAAGGTCTCCTCCACCCTCGCGGGCCAGCGGGCCGGGGCACGATGACATGCCCGTCATGACGACGTCGCTGCAGACGGGAGTACTCCCCTTGCCTTCGACACGCTAGCGAGGCGGCCTATGGATCGGCTCCATGCTCCGGCACGGGGAGGGAGCCGCCGAGGATCCCGGTCATCTCCTCATACAGCGTCTGGAACGCGTCGCGGAGCTCCGCAGCGCCATCCGGTCGCCCCGCGGCCGGTACCGCCTCCGGCAGCGTCCCGAGGGCGAGGGTCGCCGCCGCCTCCCGTGCCGCCGCCGCGCCGAAGCCGTCGGACGGCCGCCCCCGATCCGATGCCAGGACGAGCTGGTCGCGCAGCACTCCCGCCACCCCGAGGAGCACGGCGGCCGCGCGCAGGTGGCTGCGAGCGACCTCCGTGCCGAGAAGGCGGTCGTGCATCATGCGTGCGAATCGGCGGGCATGCGGCGTCGGAACGTCTCGCCGCGCGCGAAGGCGCCAGCTGTCCGCCGCGCCCGGCACGGCCTCGTAGGAGAGCGGCTCTCCATCCCGCAGATGCACCACCGGGATCGAGGGCGGCGCGAGGAGCGTCTCGCGCTGCCACCAGTCCGCGGGAGCGACCGCGGCGGGGAGGAAGGCGGTGCCCGGAGCGTGCGTCCCCGGCCGGTCGGGCTGCACGAGATCGGCGGTACTGGCGAGCAGAGCGAGGCCGCGTTCCCTCGCGAACCGATGCAGCAGCACTCCCGCAGGGGCGACCTCGCCGACCTGGAGGGAACGCGCGAACTCCGCGGCCTCGGGGAGCGGGAGCACCACGGCGACCGCCGACGGGTCGGGTCCGGGCGGCATGAGCCACGGGCGGCCGGAGAACGCCGCCACCCGGAGGGCGTGCGAGGCGTAGCCGTCTCCGGGGGTGAAGAGTCTCAGGGCCGCCCCGGGCCGTCCGGCGATCGCCTCGTGCACCTGCGCGATGAGACGCGGGTGCGGGCGCACCGCGGCGTCGAGTACCAGATGGTGGGTGGCTCGTCGTGTCCATGGCTGCCACGCCCCGGCCTCGGCGCCGACACCCGCCTCCGTGTTCGTGCGGCTGATGCGGACGAGCGCGCCGTCGAGCTGTTCCGCGAGCCGCTCCGCCCGCTCCTCGTCGCCCGCAGCCGTCCGGATCGACACACTGACGGTCGGCGACTCTCCCCCGTGCGCGCTCACCGGACCTCCTCCCAGCGTCGTCCGGGGGTGCGTGCACACGCCCTTCCCGAGCACCCTGCGAGCGTACAATGTGAGATGTTACGTCGCCAACTCTCGCCGCCCCGCGAACGGAAGAAGGCCCCGGCGCTCACGCGCTCAGGGCCTTCTCCTCAGAACCGGGTGGTCACTTCGCCGCGGCGGTCTCCGCGGAGTCCTTCGACGAAGAGGCCGGAGCCTTCTTGGCTGCGGGCCGCTTCGCGGCCGGCTTCTTGATCTCTGCAGGCGTCTCGGCCGCGGGGGCAGCGGCCGGCTTCTCGGCGGCCGGAGCCTTCGCCGCCGGGGCACCAGACGCCGGAGCAGTGTCCGCGGGTGCGGCGGGACGCGGGCGGGCGGCGAACTCCTCGAAGACGTAGCGAGGGTTCTGCACCGTCTGCAGGTTCACGAGGTCACGGCCCAGCCACAGGTTGTTCCACCAGCCCCAGAGCACGCGCCACTTGCGCTCCCACGTCGGCATCGCGAGGCCGTGGTAGCCGCGGTGCGCGAGCCAGGCGATGAAGCCCTTGAGCGCGATCTTGCCGGACTGGAAGACGCCGTTGTACAGACCGAGGCCCGCGACAGCGCCGAGGTTCTTGTGGAAGTACTCCTTGGGGCTCTCGCCACGGAGCACGGCGACGACGTTCTTGGCCAGGAGCTTCGCCTGACGCACGGCGTGCTGGGCGTTCGGGACGCAGAAGCCGCCCACGCCGCCACCCGAGAGGTCGGGGACGGCCGAGACATCACCGGCGGCCCAGGCGCCCTCGACGAACGCCTCGGCCGTACCGACGCGGAGGTCGGCACGGGTCTGGATGCGACCGCGCTCCTCCACCGGCAGATCGCCGCCGCGCACGACGGTCGGGTTGGCCATGACACCGGCGGTCCAGACGATGACATCCGTCGGGATGACCTCGCCGGTCGAGAGCTCGACGTTGCCGTCGATGGCACCGGTGACCTGTGTGTCGAGGTGGACGTTCGCGCCGCGCTTGGCGAGGTCCTTGAGAACCCACTCGCTCGTCTTCAGCGAGACCTCGGGCATGATGCGCCCCATGGCTTCGATGAGGTGGAAGTGCGTGTCCTCGAAGCTCAGCTGCGGGTACTTGCTCACCAGCGAGGAGGCGAGCGAGCGAAGCTCCGCGAAGACCTCGATACCCGCGAAGCCACCGCCGACGACGACGACGGTCAGCAGGCGGTCGCGCTCGGGGCCGGCCGGGAGGGAGGCGGCCTTGTCGAAGTTCGACATGACCTTGTCGCGGATCGCGACGGCCTCTTCGATCGTCTTGAGCCCGATGGCGTTGTCGGCGATGCCCGGGATCGGGAACGTGCGCGAGACGGCGCCCGCGGTGACGACGATCTGGTCGTACGCGAACTCGTACGGCTCGCCGACGGGCGGCGTGATGGTGGCCACCTTCTGCGCGTGGTTGATGTTCGTGACCTTGGCGGTGAGCACGTGCGTGCGCTTCAGGTGACGGCGGTGCGCGACGACCGAATGCCGGGCCTCGATCGATCCGGCGGCGACCTCGGGGAGGAACGGCTGGTACGTCATGTACGGCAGCGGGTCGACCATGGTCACGTCGGCCTCACCCTTGCGCAGGTGCTTCTCGAGCTTCCACGCGGTGTAGAAACCCGCGTACCCTCCGCCGACGATCAGGATCTTGGGCACAGTGCTGTTCTGAGGCACAGAAGAACTACTCCTCGGAGTCGGGATTGTGGCGTACGGGAACGCGCGCCGATCGGATGCGCCGGGCAGCTGCGGTGACGCCAAGCGCTACCAGGATACCAGGGACCGTGAGGGCGATGAGCGGCAGGGTACCGTAGCGCAGGGAATCGGCGCTGGGAAGCAGCGGTGAACCGGGCTCGGTCGGTGCATCCGCATCCGGCAGCGGCGGGATGTCCACGGGGGCGAGGGTGGGCTCGGGGGTCGGCGCGCTGTCCGCGCGGCGGAACAGCCGCACCCATTCGGCCAGGTCGCCCATCGGGTTCTCGCTGACGGTCGGGATGTTCGCCGAGATCGCCGCGTCCGCGTCCACGAGCCCGAAACCGTACAGCGGGTCGCGTGGCTTCTGCGCATCGGCCACCGGCATCGCCGTCTTGATGATGCGGTTGATGACGTCGTTGGCCGAGATGTCGGGATGCGCCGAGCGGATGAGTGCGGCGACACCGGCCACGATGGGGGCCGCGCCGCTGGTCCCGCTCCAGGAGACGACCTCGCCGTCCGCGGACACGCCGAGCAGGCCCTCGCTCGGCGCCGAGATGCCGATGGTGATGCCCTGGGTCGAGGCCTCGATGCTGGCCGTTCCGGTCTGGTCGACACCGCCGACCGTGAGCACGCCGGGGATCGTGGCGGGAGCGCCGATGATGTTCGTGCCGCTCCCCCGGTTGCCGGCCGCGACGACGACCACGACATCGTGCTCGAAGGCGTAGAGGAACGCGTCGTCCCAGCTCTCGTCCCAGTCGAGGGTGTTCGTCGTGAACGACAGGTTGATGATGTCGGCGCCGTGATCGACCGCCCATCGGATGCCCTTGGCCACCTGCTCGGTGAACGGCACGGCCGCCGCGGCGCCGAAGCCGACCGAGACCGAGAGCAGGTCCGCCTCCGGGGCGACGCCGATCATCCCGGTGCCGTCGGGCTTGCCTCGCCCGGCCGCGAGCGACGCGACCCAGGATCCGTGGTTGCCGTCCACCGCACCGAGCGGCGTGCGGCCGTCGGGGGTGCCGGCTCCGGACACGTCGGTGCCGCCGACGACCGCCTCGCCGAAGACCTGCGGCACCTTGCCGATGCCCGTGTCGATGACGGCGATGGTCACGCCCTCGCCGCGCGTGGTCTGCCAGGCCTCCCTGATGCCGGCGCCGTCCAGCCAGTACTCCGCCGCGCGGATCGGGTCGGCGGGGTCGTCGGCGACCGGCGGCGGCGTGGGGGTCGGCGTGGCGGTCGACCCGAGGAGCAGGACGGATGCCGCCACCGCCACGAGGGCGACGGCGCCGCGCAGCACCCGCCGCCGCGTCATGCCGAGCGTGCCGGATCGTCGCGGAGGGCGGCGCCGGGCTCCTCGCAGCGGCACACCTCGGGAGACCAGGAGCTGCGGGCGAGCGCGGCGTCGCCGATCGGATTCACACCGGCACCCGCCGCCAGGGCGTGCCCGGCGAGCGCGTGCAGGCACTTCACCCGCGTGGGCATGCCTCCGGCAGAGATCCCGTCGATCTCGGGCACCTCGCCGAACTGCGCCCGGTCCGCGAGATAGGCCTCGTGCGCCGCCTGATAGGCCGCGGCCACGGTCTCATCCTCGGCGAGCAGCCCCGCCAGCTCGGGCATGACCTGGTTCGCCTCGAGCGTGGACATCGCCGCCGTCGCGGCCGGGTGCGTCAGGTAGTAGAAGGTGGGGAACGGCGCGCCGTCCGGCAGGCGCGGAGTGGTGGCCACCACCGTGGGGTTGCCGCATCGGCAACGGGCCGCGATGCCGACGACTCCGCGGGCGGGCCGTCCGAGCTGGGTCGACACGACGGCGAGCTCGGCGGAAGTGGGCGCGGGGAACGGCGGAGTGGTCACCCCACCAGCGTAGGGGAGCCGTCCGGGAGGATGCTCGGAGCCGGACCCTCAGCCGGCGGTGGCGGCGGTGTCGCTCAGTCCCGCGGAGACGAGGGTGCGCAGCAGCTGCGGCATCCAGTCGGCCGGCTTCTCCTCGAGCGTGTCGCTCACCGGCTCCTGCTCCCGCGGGAGGGCGGAAGGATCGAGGTCGTTGTCGATGAGGTACACGACCTCGCCCGGCTTGACGTAGTAGAGCCGCTCACGGGCCTGCGTCGTGATGTACGCGGGGTCGTCCCACCGCTCGCGCTCCGCGGTCAGCGCCGCGATCTCGCCTTCGCTCACCTGCACGGACTGCTCCAGCGCGGCGATCTTCTGCCGCTGGTCGATGAAGGTCCCGAGCGTGGGGACGAGCACCCAGGCGCCCAGCACGACGAGGGACAGCATGATCACCGAGAACGCGGACAGCCGGATGCCGGATGCCCACTCGCGCACGTCCACGCGTGGCGCGGTCGTGGCGGCCTCGCGGGGCCGTCGCGACCTGGACGATGCGGGGCGGGCAGGGGCCGCCCCGGGAGACGGCGAAGGAGGAGCCGGTCGTCGTGCCACGGCTCCTCCTTCGTCTCTGCCGCCTTCCGGGCGGCGCGGTCGTGCCGCGGAAGCGGCGTCGCTGTCTCGGGCGCTCAGGCCCGGTAGCGCGGGAAGGCCGAGCGGCCGGCGAAGACCGCCGCGTCGCCCAGCTCCTCCTCGATGCGCAGCAGCTGGTTGTACTTCGCGACGCGCTCGCTGCGCGCCGGGGCGCCCGCCTTGATCTGGCCGGCGTTCGTCGCGACCACGAGGTCCGCGATCGTCGTGTCCTCGGTCTCACCCGAACGGTGCGAGAGCATGGCGGTGTAGCCCGAGCGCTGCGCGAGGCTCACCGCGTCGAACGTCTCGGTGAGCGTGCCGATCTGGTTGACCTTCACCAGGAGCGAGTTGGCGACGCCGCGCGTGATGCCGTCGGCCAGACGCTGCGGGTTCGTGACGAACAGGTCGTCGCCGACGAGCTGCACCTTCGAGCCCAGGGCGTCGGTGAGGTGCTTCCAGTTGTCCCAGTCGTCCTCCGCGAGGGCGTCCTCGATCGTGACGATCGGGAAGTCGTTGACGAGACCGACGTAGTACTCGGTGAGCGCCTCGGCGTCCCAGTCCTTGTTGTCGAGACGGTAGACGCCGTCGGTGAAGAACTCGGTGGCAGCGACGTCGAGGCCGAGCGCGATGTCGGTGCCGGGGGTGAAGCCCGCCTTCTCGATCGCCTTGACGAGGAAGTCGAGGCCCTCGCGGTTGCTGGGCAGGTCGGGGGCGAAGCCGCCCTCGTCGCCGAGACCGGTCGCGTAGCCCGCGGCCTTCAGCTCGGCACGCAGCACGTGGTAGGTCTCCACGCCCCAGCGCAGCGACTCGGAGTAGGTCTCCGCGCCGATGGGCGCGAGGAAGAACTCCTGCATGTCGATGCCGTTGTCGGCGTGCTCGCCGCCGTTGATGACGTTGAACAGCGGCACGGGCAGCACGTGCGCGTTGGGACCGCCGAGGTAGCGGAACAGCGGCAGGTCGGCGGAGTCGGCGGCCGCCTTGGCCACGGCGAGGCTCACGCCGAGGATGGCGTTGGCGCCGACGCGCTTCTTGTTGTCCGTGCCGTCGACCTCGATGAGGATCTCGTCGACGATGCGCTGCTCGCTCGCCTCCACGCCCTCGATGGCCGGGCCGAGCTCGTCGATGACGGCCTCGACGGCCTTGAGCACGCCCTTGCCCGAGTAGCGGCTCTTGTCGCCGTCGCGCAGCTCGTACGCCTCGAAGGCGCCGGTCGAGGCGCCGGAGGGGACGGCCGCGCGCTGCACGATGCCGTCGTCGAGGAGCACCTCCACCTCGACGGTCGGGTTTCCGCGCGAGTCGAGAATCTCGCGTGCGCCTACAGCCTCGATCAGTGCCACTGATGTGCTCCTTGTTCAGGATGGAAGGGTGTGTGGAGCGTCGTCGATCCGCGCCCAGTCTATCCCCGGCATCGGACGGCTCCCGGAGATGAAGCGGCGCGATGCGCCGGAGTCACACGACGAGGGCGAGCGCGATGCCGTCCCACCCCTTGATCCCGACCGTCTGCAGCGCCGTGGCGTCGAAGCGCGGGTCCTCCCCCAGCATCCGCAGGCCCGCACGGGTGCCGTTGACCTTGGAGTCCGTCGAGTCGTCGCGGACGATCTCGCCGTCGCGGCCGATGTTGTCGAGCACGACCACGGTGCCGGGGTGACCGAGCTTCGCGGCCCAGTCCAGGTAGACGGTGTTCGACTCCTTGTCGGCGTCGATGAAGACCAGGTCGAAGGCGCCGGTGAGGGTCGGGAGCACGTCGGCTCCGCGCCCGATCCGGATGTCGACCCGATCCCCCACCCCGGCGGCATCGATGCTCGCGCGGGCGACGGCGGCGTTGTCGGCCTCCGCCTCGATCGTCACCACTCGTCCGTCCGGTCCCACCGCTCGCGCCATCCAGATCGTCGAGTAGCCGCCGAGGGTGCCGATCTCCAGCACGCGGCGCGCACCGCTCATCCTTACGAGGAGGTTCAGCAGCTTCCCCGCGACCGGGGCGACCTCGATCTCGGGGAGCCCCGCGGCCCGCTGCGCCTCGAGCGTCGCCTCCAGGGCCGGGTCCGTGCCCACGAGCGTGTCGGCGAGGAAGGTGTCGGCGCGGGCCCAGGCGGCGGGAGTGGATTCCATGTGCTCAGCCAACCCCCGGCGCCGGTCGGCCGTCAAGCGTCGGCGGGGCCGGAGGGGTCCGCGGCGCGGCGAGCTCCGGCTGACGGCGGAACTGCCCGGTGAGCGCCAGGACGAGGGCCACGACGGCGGCGACGATCCAGCCCGCCGCGCCGAGCGGCCCGGCCAGGGCGAGGTCGGGCTGCACGGCGGCGACGATCATGATCATGCCCGCGGCGGCGTTGAGGGATCCATGCGCGACGACCGCCGGCCACAGCGAGCCGGAGCGCAGCCGGAGCCAGCCGAACAGCACGCCCCACGCCACGCAGCCGCCGATCATGAACAGCACGCCGGTGACGTCCGTCCGGCCGAAGTTGTAGCCGAGCAGGATGACAGGGCTGTGCCACAGCCCCCAGATCGCTCCGGTGAGCAGGAGCGCCGGCCAGGTGCCGAGCGGACGAAGCGCCGGGAGCAGCCAGCCGCGCCACCCGAGCTCCTCCCCGAAGGCGAGCACGCTGTTCACGAGGGCGCCGACGGGGATCGCCGCGAGCTGCGCGAACACGACCACGCCGACCGGCGGCACGGGTGCGCCCGCAGGGAGGGCCTCGGCGAGCTGGTCCGCGAACGCCGAGAAGGTGAGGTCGAGTCGCACCCACCCGAGCACGGCCGCGAGGAGGATGCCGAGGGCGACGAGCACCGGCGGCACGAGCCAGGCCGCGACCAGCAGGCCGACGACGCGCTTCGCGGGCCGCAGGGGCCACATCCCGAGGAAGCGCGCGCGGACGCCCTTCTCCGGCACGCCCGTGGTGAGCATGACGACGAGCACCGCGGCCGCCGGGGTGAACATCATCACGGGAAGGATCGCCCCCGCGAAGGGCTCGGCGAGGCCGTCGCCGAGCCAGAGGGGCAGGCAGACGAGAGCGGCGAGCCCGCAGGCCGTGAGGGTGAAGATGAGGACGGCGCGCCACGGGACACGCGTCGGTGTCGTGGTGGTCATCGCTCCGTCCTCTCCGTCTCCCCGGAGACTGCAGGCCCCGCAGACCGGTCCACGTACGTCTGCAGGAGCGCTGCCGCCTCCTCCGCGCCGTCGATCGTGATGACGAAGGGACCGTGGTCGCGGCGATGCACCTCGATCGCCGGCCCCTGCCGCATCACGATCCCGCTGCGGCCGTCCGGGGCGAGACGCCAGCCCCAGCCGCCGAACTCCCCGAAGGGCGAGATGCGCACGGCCCGGACCGAGACGATCTCCGCCACCGGGATGGTCCTGCGAGGCCACCCGATCACGGCTCGGGCGTCGATGCCGTCCGGCGTGACACGCACCCGGAACGACGTGGTCGCCGCCAGCGCGAATCCGACGACGAGCGCCACCAGGGCCGAGACCCAGGCCATCGGGGTTCGGGTGACGACCATGATCACGGCGAGCGCCACGAGCCCGAGCAGCACGAGCAGCAGGAAGACGAGAGCACCGGTGGGCATGGTCGTCGTCCCCACCCACACGACGCGCTCCCCCTCGCCGACCCGCACGTCGTGTCGCGGCGTGAGGGCGGCGCCGGGGATCGCACGGACGCGCGGCTGCACGAACCACGCCATCGCGCCCACGCCGAGCAGGGCCGCGAAGGCCAGCCCCATCACCCCCGCGATGCCAGGGACGTCACCGGCGGGCGGCATGTCGCGCTGGATCGCGAGGGAACCCAGGCAGATCACGGCCGCGAACGCCGACATGCCGGCTGCGGTCGCCCCGAGCAGCCGGGCGGTGGCGCCCCAGTGCGCCCCGACGGCGACGAGCGTCGTGATGGTCAGGAGCACCGGGATGCCGAGACCGACCCCGAGGAGCACCCAGAGGTAGGTGGTTGCCGGGCCGAACCCGTCCGCCCCGTCGACGCCCCAGTGGATCGCGACGTCGGCGGGGAATGACGGGAGCCAGGTCATCAGCACGAGAGCGGAGATCGCGACGATGAGCACGGGGAGGACCGACGCCACGAGGACGAAGGCCCGTCGCGCGAGGCGCAGGGTGGCCGGAGGGGTGCGAGTGGGGTCAGGCGTCGTCATCGGGGGCCTCCTGGGGAGTCGCGGCGGGAGTGGGCGGTTCGGCTTCTGCGCGGTGCGTGCGGACGATTCCGGCGAGAGTGTCGGCGGAGACCCCCAGGGCGGCGGCCCGTCGGATCAGCCCGTCGATCTCGTGCGAGAGCTCCGCGAGGGGCGCGGCGGAGGCGGCGATCACGGCGCCCCTGCCCCGCCGGAGGTCGACCAGGCCCTCGTCGCGCAGGCGCTGGTAGGCGTGCAGGACGGTGTGCTGGTTGATGTCGAGCGCGGCCGCCACGTCGCGGGCGGCCGGCAGACGATCGCCGGGCGCGAGGGCGCCGGAGAGGATGTCCGCGCGCACCGAAGCGGCCACCTGGTCGTAGAGCGCGTGCGGACTGTCGACATCGACGCGGATGAGCATGGCGCCTCCCTTCTCTAGTTATTCTATGTGAACTAGAATAACTGTGCCAACCCTCCAGTCGTCTTCGTCGCAGCCGCGCGCATCCTCCACACTGACCTCATGCGCATCACGCCCCGCCGCCTCGCCCTCGGCATGAGCCTCTGGATCCCCAACCTGTGCAGCGGCATCCGTGTCCGCCGGTTCAGCGACGACTGGACGCGCGCGACCGTGGAGCTGCACGTGAACCTCCTCACCCGCAACTATGTGAATACCGCGTTCGGCGGGTCGATGTCGGCGATGACCGACCCCTACTTCTTCATGCTCGTCATGCACCAGCTCGGGCGGGACTACGTCGTATGGGACACGCGCGGCGAGATCGAGTTCCTCAAGCCGGGGCGTGGGGTGCTGACCGCGGAGTTCGAGGTGACGCGGGAGAAGGCCGAGGAGTTGCGACAGCGTGCCCACGGCGGGGCCAAAGTGCTCGAGTGGTTCGAGACCGTCATCACCGATCGCCACGGGGACGTCGTGGCGAAGGTGCGCCGCGAGGTCTACATCCGCGAGAAGAAGCGCGTCACCGCAGCGCGGGGATGACCCGTCACCCGCCGTTCACCCCGGCGTGGGACGATGACCGGATGCCCCTCGCCCGCCGCCTGACGCTGCCAGACGCCGTAGCGATCGGCCTCGGATCGATGATCGGCGCCGGCGTGTTCGCGGTCTGGGGTCCGGCCGTCGACGTCGCCGGAAACGCGACGCTCGTCGCCCTCGCGATCGCCGCCGCGGTCGCCTACGCGAACGCCACCGCCTCTGCGCAGCTCGCCGCTGTGCACCCGGTCGCCGGCGGCACGTACGCCTATGCGCGGGCGGAGATCGGACCGTGGTGGGGCTTCGTCGCCGGATGGAGCTTCGTGATCGGCAAGATCGCGAGCTGCGCCGCCATGGCCATGACCTTCGCCGCCTACGCCGCGCCGGCGGGATGGCAGACCCCCGTCGCCGTGATCGCCGTCGCCGCCCTCGCGGTCGTGAACTGCCTGGGCGTGACCCGGACGGCGCTGGCGACCCGCATCCTCGTGGCGTGCTCCCTCCTCGGGCTCGCGGTCGTGGTGGCGGTCGGCTTCGGCGCCGCCCCGACCGCCTCGCCCGCACCGCTGCCTGACGCGACCGTCTACGGGGTGCTGCAGGGCGCCGGGCTGCTCTTCTTCGCCTTCGCGGGCTACGCCCGGATCGCCACGATGGGCGAGGAGGTGGTGGACCCCGCGCGGACGATCCCGCGCGCGATCGTGCTCGCTCTCGGCGGCGCCGTCGTCGTCTACGCGCTCGTGGGCCTCGTGGTGCTCCTCGTCCTCGGCGGCGACGCGCGGGGAGCGGCCGCACCCCTGGCCGACATCCTCACCGCGGCCGGCTGGTCGGCGTTCGCCCCCGTGGTGCGGATCGCTGCGGCGGCCGCCTCCCTCGGCGCGCTGCTCGCCCTGCTCACCGGCATCGGCCGCACGACGCTCGCCATGGCGCGGGAAGGCGATCTCCCTCGGGTCCTCGCCCGTATCGACGACCGGCACCAGGTGCCGCGCCGTGCCGAGATCACCCTCGCCGTCATCGTGATCGGGCTGGTGCTCGTGGGAGACCTCCGGGAGGTGATCGGGTTCTCGTCCTTCGGCGTGCTGCTGTACTACCTCATCGCGAACGCCGCCGCGTTCCGCCAGCAGGGGGCCGCCCGACGCTACCCGCGGATGCTGCAGGTGGGAGGAGCGCTCGGCTGTCTCGTGCTGGTGAGCACGCTTCCCGTCCTCGCCTCGCTCCTCGGCACAGGCGTCGTGCTGCTCGGCATCGCCGGACGGGCCCTGCGGATGCGGTGGCCGCAGCGCGGGCGGCCCTGATCGGTCTCAGCCGGAGACACCCGCGCGATAGTCGCGGGGTGGCAGACCGAGGACGGCCGCGAAGTCGCGCGTGAGATGGGCGTGGTCGGCGTACCCCAGCGCGGCGGCGAGCGACGTGAGATCCGTCTCCGGCTCCTCGCGGAGACGCTGTGCCGCCTCCTGCAACCGGCGGCGGCGGATGATCGCGCCCGGCGAGAGCCCGACGGTGCGGTGCGTGAGCCGCTGCAGCGTGCGCACCGAGACCGCGAGTCGGGTCGCCGCCTCCTCCGGAGTCAGCGCCGCCCCCTCCCCCAGCAGCACGTCGAGCATCGCGTTGGCCTGCCGCCCCACCGCGCCGACCGGGCCGACGCGCTGAGACAGCCACGCGGAGAAGACCGCGACGGCGCGCTCCCGTCGCCCGGGCTGTGACCGCATCGCCGCCGTCACCCCCTCGTGCAGATCGGGGGCGTCGAAGGACCGCTCCGCGTCGATCAGACCCGGCGGGTCGTCGGTGAGGGCCACGACGGCCGCCGGGCGCAGGAGAGCGCCGACAGCCCACCCCGACCCCCGCAGCTCCCTGGTCGACGCCCGTGTCGTGGCGCCCGAGATCGACACGCCCTCGGGGGCGACGACGAGGTTGACGGCCGGATACGCGACGATCTCCTGCCGGGACACCTCGCCCTCCGGAAGGCTCCACTCCGGGATCCAGAACCAGGCGACGAGCGCGGCGGCGTCTTCGGGCGGGGGCAGCCGATGGAACGCGGGCAGCCGCGCGGGGTAGAGCACTCCGCGCGTCCGGTCCACCATGGCCCCCAGCGTAGAGCGCGCCACCGACGTGTCGTCGAGGACGTGTCGCGGATCTTCAAGCGGCTGTCGCCCTCCCCGTCCTACCGTGGCGACATGACGGATCAGACACCTCCGGCCGGCGTGACCGGCGCGCACACGACCGACGGCCGCCCCCACAGCGCGACCTCGCTGACCCCCTTCCTCGCGATCCCCGACGCCGCCCGCGCCGTCGAGTTCTACCGGGACGTCTTCGGCGCCCGCGTGGTCGACGTCACGGAGTTCGGCGGCACCGTCGCGCACGCCGACCTCGACTTCGGACTCGGCCGGCTGCAGCTCGGCGAACCCAGTCCCGAGTACCACCTCGTGCCCGCCCCCTCCGGCGACGACGACTGCTATTCGATGGGCCTCTACGTCCCGGATGTGGACGCCGTCGTCGCGCGCGCCGTCGAGGCGGGGGCGACCGTCCGCGAGGCGCCGTCCCTGTTCGTCTCCGGCGACCGCTACGCGAGCATCCGCGACCCGTTCGGCGTGCGGTGGTCGATCATGACGCGCGTGGAGGATCTGTCCGACGAGGAGAGCGCCCGACGGGTGGCCGCGTGGGCTGCCTCCTTCACTGCGGCACCGGAGGGCGCCGAGAGCTGAAAGCGGCCACGGCGGAGCGCTCGACCGCGGGCAGCAGCGCCTCCGCGGTGCGGCGGTAGCCGAGGGCGCTCGGATGGAAGCGGTCGAGGCTGAACATCTCCTCGGGCTCGTCGAAGAACATCGGCCCCACGGCGCGCCGCAGGTCGACCGTCTCCGCGCCCTCTCGGCCTGCCGCCTCCGCCTGCACCTCGGCCAGCCGCCGGGACAGACCGGAGGCGATGCGGCGCAGCGGCTGGGGCACGGCACGCAGGGCGCCGAGGTCGGGGCAGGTGCCGACGACGACGCGGGCGCCGAGCGCGTGCAGGCGGACGATGGCCTCGCGCAGATGCCGTGCCGACTCCGCGGGCGGGAGGCGGTGGGTGACGTCGTTTCCGCCGACCACGATCACGGCGACGTCGGGGCGATAGTCCGTGGGGAGGCGGGAGATCTGCCCGGCGAGATCCCGCGACTCCGCGCCCACGACCGCGGCGGTGCGCAGCCGCACCGGACGCCCGAGTCGGCGTGCCGTCGCCTTCGCGAGCCGCGCCCCGAGGGTCTCCTTCCGCCGTGCCGCTCCCAGCCCGGCGGCGAGGGAGTCGCCCAGCAGCAGGAGGTCGAGCGGCTCGCCCTCGAGACCTGGGCGCCAGACACGGTCGGCGTCGAGCGACTGCTCCCCCAGCGGCTTCCCGATGCGCCGGCGCGCGACGGCGGCCTGCCGGTCGAGGACCGTGCGGGCGCCCACGAGCAGGGCCGCGGCGAGCGCGATGACGGTGAAGAGAGGCAGGCGGCGCACGGCCCGATTCGAGCCGACCGCCGTGAACGCCCGGTGAACGCGTCTTCCGACGGGGGCGACTCAGGCCAGCGTCTTGATCTCGAGCTCGTCGTCTCCCGGTCGCACGCTCGCGAAGTGCGTGTACCCGTCCGCCGCCGACCGTTCCAGCAGCGCCTTGAGGTTCTTCGTCCGCTGCTCGAGTCGCACCCGCGCGCCCTTGGCGACGAGAGCCGTCTTGTGCGCCACGAGCTCCGCCACGGGGACGGCGGCGTCGTGGACGAGCACGATGGCCTGCGCGGCGGTCGCCGGATCCGTCGAGACGAGGTCGACCAGGCGCTCGAAGCCGAGGGAGAAGCCCACCGCGGGGACCTCCTGCTGCAGGAACCGGCCGATCATGCCGTCGTACCGTCCACCGCCGCCGAGCGAGTACGTCACGGAGGGGTGCGCGAGCTCGAAGATGGTCCCCGTGTAATAGCCCATGCCCCGCACGAGGAAGGGGTCGAACACGAGAGGGATGTCGTCCTGCCCGCGCCCCGCCGCGACCGCCTCGCCGATGCCGACGAGGTGGGCGACGAGCTCGTCCGGCGCGCCGTCCGGGAGCGCCTTGCGGATCTGGCTGTCGCCGAACGGGTGGTACTCGAGCGTCTGCGGGCGACCGAGGAAGGCCTGGAACGCGTCGA
This sequence comes from Microbacterium sp. C-MGS6, assembly GCF_058140415.1. Taxonomy (NCBI): domain Bacteria; kingdom Bacillati; phylum Actinomycetota; class Actinomycetes; order Micrococcales; family Microbacteriaceae; genus Microbacterium; species Microbacterium sp. C-MGS6. The sequence continues at coordinate 1,137,466 of NZ_CM176934.1, read as the reverse complement.
CCGCCGTGGCCGTCGCCCCCCGCTCGCGGAGCTCGGCGGCCACGCCCTCCGGTCCGATCTTGTCGAGCTTGTCGATCGTGATCAGCACCTGCGGGCGCTCGTCCTCGGTGAAGCCGAAGTGCTCGAGCATCCACTCCAGGACGCGGCGGTCGTTGATCCGCACGCTCGCGCCCTCCAGACCCAGCGCGTCGACGGTGTCGAGCGAGGCCGCCAGCAGCTCGGCCTCCGCGCGCGCCGACGCGTCGCCGATGATGTCGATGTCGCACTGGACGAACTGGCGGTAGCGCCCCTTCTGCGGGCGCTCGGCCCGCCACACGGGCCCGATCTGGATGGACCGGAAGACACCGGGGAGCTGCCCGCGGTTGCTCGCGTAGAAGCGGGCGAGCGGCACCGTCAGGTCGTAGCGCAGGCCGAGATCGGAGAGCTCGGCGGGGTCATCGGCAGCGGCGCGGATGGCCTCCGCATCCAGGCCGCGGCGCAGGATGTTGAACGACAGCTTCTCGTTGTCGCCGCCGATGCCGGCATGCAGCCGGTCGTACTCCTCGACCACGGGGGTCTCGATCTCATCGAATCCGTGCGCGCGATAGCGGTCGCGGATGACGGAGAGCACCCGCTCACGGCGGGCCTTGTCGGCGGGGAGGAAGTCGCGCATGCCGCGCGGCGCGTTCACGGTAGCCACCCGTCCATCTTCCCAGGTCGGCGGCGGTGTCCGCGTCGCGTCAGCCGGCCTCGGCGGCGCGGACCTCGTCCTCCAGGCGCGTCAGCCGTTCCCGGAGCGCGCGCTCCGCGTCCCAGCCCTCGGCCCTGGCGGTGTCCACGAGGGCGAGGAGGGCATCGCCGAGTTCCTCCTCCGAAGACGGGCGCATGGCGGACGGATGCGTGGGCGCCACGCCGGCACCGGCGGCACGGCCCGACATCTTCTGGGCGCGGGCGAGGGCCGGCATCGCGCGCGGGATCCCGTCGAGCACGCTGCGGCGGGTGCGCTTCTCCGCCGCCTTCGCCGCGTTCCAGTGCACGAGCACCTCCTCCGGCGTCTCCGCGACCTCGTCGCCGAACACGTGCGGGTGCCGCCGCACCATCTTCTCGGTGAGCGTGCGGGCCACATCGTCGATGTCGAAGGGGTCGTCCGGATCCTGCGCCGCGATGGCGGCGTGGAAGAGCACCTGCCACAGCAGATCGCCGAGTTCCTCGCGGAGGTCGGCGCGAGACCCGTCCTCGACCGCGTCGATCACCTCGTGGGACTCCTCGATGAGGTACGGCACGAGATCGCGATGTGTGATGCGCTGCGACCACACGCACCGCTCCCGCACCGTGCGCATGGTCTCCGCGGCCGCACGCAGCGGATCGTCGATGCCGTCGGGGCCTCGCTGCTCGCTGGTCATGCTTCCTCCGGACTCCGGCTCACGCGGGGATGGGCGCAGCGCGACGGTACCACCGGGCGCGCAGGGTGACGACGATGCCGGACAGGATCAGCGCGAGCAGCGAGCCCACGAGGACGCCGAGGATCGCCTGGTCCCGGATGACCGCATCGCCCTCGAACGCGAGGTTCGCGAGCAGGAGCGAGACGGTGAACCCGATACCGCCCAGGGCGCCAGCGGCGACGATGTCCGCGAAGGGCAGCGCCGGGTCGGCGCCCTTCGGCCGGATGCGCATGGCGAGCCAGCCGAACAGGGAGATGCCGATGATCTTCCCGACCGGCAGCGCCACGACGATCGCCCAGAACGCCGGGGACAAGGCCGTCGGCGAGACCGCCGGGATCACGACGAACGCCGCCACGAACGCGAACAGCGGCAGGATCGCCCCGTTCACGGTCGGCTCCAGCGCATGCCGGGTGCGTCCGGCGGGTACCGGCGCCATGACGAGGCCGAGCATCACGCCGGCGATGGTCGCGTGGATGCCGGACGAGGCGACGAGGCCCCACGTGACGACGCCGACGACGGCCATCGCGACCGCGACGAGTGTGTGGCCGGTCGCATGCAGCAGGCGGCTCAGCAACCAGAACACGGCCACCCCGACGATCGCGAGACCGAAGAGGAGCCACTGCACGTCGTGCGCGAAGAGCACCGCGATGAAGATGATGCCGATGATGTCGTCGAGGATCGCAAGGGCCAGCAGGAACACCCGCACCCGGGAGGGCAGTCCGCGACCGAACATCGCCAGCACGCCGAGTGCGAAGGCGATGTCGGTGGCGGTCGGGATCGGCCAGCCCGACGCCGTCTCCGGCCCGCCCGCGATCAGCAGGTACACGAGGATCGGCACGAGCACGCCGCCGGTCGCCGCGATGGCCGGCTGCACAGCCTTCCGCGGGGAGTCGAGCTCGCCGTGGGTGAGCTCGTGCCGCAGCTCGATCGCCACGACGAGGAAGAAGATCGCGAGCAGGCCGTCCGACACCCAGTGCGCGATCGAGAGGTCCAGCGCCGTCCCTGGGACCGCGAGATGCGTGTCCAGCAGTCCGGCGATCGCGTCGTGCGTGGGCAGGTTCGCGAAGAGGAGGCCGAGGCCGGCGGCCACGAGCAGGAGGACGGCGGGGAACTGCTGCCCGCGGAGGGGGTTCGCTGTGATGCGCATCCCGTCCATCGTAGGCCGGGATGTCACACGGTCGTCATGCGTGCGGGACACCCCGATCCACCCGGCTACTCTCGGAGGGTGACCCCCGATTCCCCCGCTTTCTCCGAGCCGACGCCCACCGAGGCCATCCGCGTGATCGGTCGTTTCGAAGCCGGTCGCGGCATCCCCGATGCCATGCGCTCCGACGTGCGGATGCTGGGCCAGCTCCTCGGCCAGGTGCTCCGCGAAGCCGGCGGCGACGACCTCTTCGAGGACGTCGAGCGCCTGCGCCTCGCGACGATCCAGGCCTACGAGGACCACAGCTCCGACGCGTTCGACCGCGCCGCGGCGATCGCCGACTCCTTCACGATCGCCCGCGCCGACGAGGTCGCCAGGGCGTTCACCTGCTACTTCCACCTCGTGAACCTCGCCGAGGAGCACCAGCGCGTGCGCGTGCTCCGGGAGCGGGCGGGACAGCCGAGCCCTTCGACAGGCTCAGGCCCTTCGACAGGCTCAGGGACCCAGGGGGGCTCGGGCCCTTCGACAGGCTCAGGGACCCAGGCGACGGACACGGTCGCGGGGGCGTATGCGCGGCTGCGCGAGGAGGTCGGCGACGACGAGGCCCGCCGGCGTCTGGACGGCCTGCGCTTCCACCCGGTCTTCACGGCGCACCCGACCGAGGCCCGTCGACGCGCCGTCTCGTCGAGCATCCGCCGCCTCTCCGAGCTGCTCACCCAGCACGACGCGGCGAGCGCCGGCGGCTCCGAGGAGCACCGGGCCCGCCGCCGGATGCTCGAGGAGATCGACACCCTCTGGCGGACGGCGCCGCTGCGGGCACAGAAGCCCTCCCCGACCGACGAGGTGCGCACCGTCATGGGCGTCTTCGACGAGACGCTGTTCACCACGGTCCCGCACGTCTACCGCCGCATCGACGACGCCCTCCGCGGCGAGGAGTCCGGCGCCAGCGCTCCGGTCGTCCCCGCGTTCGTGCGTATCGGCTCCTGGGTCGGCGGCGACCGCGACGGCAACCCGTTCGTCACGGCCGCCGTGACCCGTGAGGCTTCGCAGATCGCCTCCGACCACGTGCTCCGCGGGCTCGAGCGGGCACTCGACCGGATCGGCCGCACCCTCACGCTCGCCGCCGACGACACCCCGCCCAGCACCGACGTCATCGCGCTCTGGGAGCGTTTCGCGGCCGCAGAGCCGGCGGTCGCCGACGAACTCGCAGCCCGCTCGCCCGACGAGCCGCACCGCCGCGTCGTCCTCGTCATGGCCCGCCGCGTGGCGGCCACCCGCCGCGGAGACGACGAGGGCTACACCGGTCCGGAAGAGCTGCTCGCGGAGCTGAGCGCCGTGCAGTCCTCCCTCGTCGCCGCCGGAGCCCGCCGCCACGCCTTCGGGGGCGTGCAGCACCTGATCTGGCAGGTCGAGACCTACGGCTTCCACCTCACGGAGCTCGAGGTGCGCCAGCACTCCCAGGTGCACGCGAAGGCTCTGGCCGAGTTGGAGGCCGGCGGGGCGATCAGCACGCAGACGGAGGAGGTGCTGGAGGTGTTCCGCGCGATCGCGGACATCCAGCGCGACCGGGGGCTTCGCGCCGCGGGCCGCTACGTCGTCTCCTTCACACAGGCGGCCTCCGACCTCGCGAACGTGCACCGCCTCGCCCGCCACGCGCTCGGCGACGACGCCCCGGTGCTCGACGTCGTGCCCCTGTTCGAGACCTTCGCCGACCTCCAGGCCGCCCCGGAGATCCTCGCCGAGGCCGTCACCTTCCCCGAGTTCCGCGAGCGGATGGCCGCAACAGGGAACCGGCTGGAGGTCATGCTCGGCTACTCCGACTCCTCCAAGGACGTCGGGCCCGTCGCCGCGAACCTGGCGCTGTACACGGCGCAGGAGAAGATCGCCCGCTGGGCGCAGGAGTCCGGCATCGAACTGACCCTCTTCCACGGCCGCGGCGGTGCGCTCGGCCGCGGCGGCGGTCCCGCGAACTCGGCGATCCTCGCGCAGCCCCCGCACTCGGTCGACGGCCGGTTCAAGCTCACCGAGCAGGGCGAGGTCATCTTCGCCCGCTACGGCGAGCCCGCGATCGCGATGCGGCACATCGACCAGGTCGCCGCGGCGACGCTGCTCGCCTCGTCCCCCACGGTCGAGGAACGCACCAGCAGCGCAGCAGCCCGCTACGCCGATGTCGCCGCGACCATGGACGCCGCCTCGCGCGAGCGGTTCTTCGCGCTCGTCAAGGCCGAGGGCTTCGCCCCGTGGTTCGCCACCGTGACCCCGATGGAGGAGATCGGCCTGCTCGCGCTCGGCTCGCGACCCGCCCGCCGCGGCCTCTCGGTCGAGTCGCTGGAGGACCTCCGGGCCATCCCCTGGGTGTTCGCGTGGACGCAGGCCCGCATCAACCTCGCGGGCTGGTTCGGGCTCGGCACCGCGCTCGAGGCCGTCGGCGACGAGGAGCTGCTGGCGGAGGCCTACCGCGAGTGGCCGCTGCTGCGCACGATGGTCGACAACGTCGCGATGAGCCTCGCCAAGACCGACGAGCGCATCGCCCGGCAGTACCTCGCCCTCGGCGACCGCGACGACCTCGCCGCCCTGGTGCTCGACGAGCTCGCGCTCACCCGCCGCTGGGTCATCCGCCTCACCGGTGGCGAGGGCCTGCTGGAGAACAAGCCCGTGCTGCAGCGGGCCGTGCAGCTGCGCAGCCCGTACGTCGACGCCCTCTCGCTCCTGCAGCTGCGGGCGCTCCGCGCTCTCCGGTCGGCGCCGGAGCAGCCGGAGGGATCGGGGGCCGACGCCGAACAGCAGCGCCTGCTCCTCCTGTCCGTCAGCGGGGTCGCCGCCGGCCTGCAGAACACCGGGTGACCCGAGCCCTCCCGCCGCGTGCGCGGAGGCCCTCGTCGCCGACGCTAGAGTGAAACCTCCGCCTCACCCGGCTCTGCTTTCGCGCGCGACACGATCGCCCGCACCCCATCCCCCATCAGAAAGCCCTCCCGCGTGACCGTCACCACCCCCACCGACTTCCACCCGCTCGCCGACTCCGTGCAGCCCGTCTTCGACACGGTGCTGGCACGCAGCCCGCACGAGCCGGAGTTCCACCAGGCCGTCCACGAGGTGCTGCACTCCATCGCCCCGGTGCTGGAGCGCCACCCGGAATACGTGGACGGCGGGATCCTGGAGCGCCTGGTCGAGCCGGAGCGGCAGATCATGTTCCGCGTACCGTGGGTCGACGATGCCGGAAAGCTGCAGGTCAACCGCGGGTACCGCATCCAGTTCTCCTCTGTGCTCGGCCCGTACAAGGGCGGCCTGCGGTTCCACCCGTCGGTCAACCTCTCGATCATCAAGTTCCTCGGCTTCGAGCAGATCTTCAAGAACGCGCTCACCGGTCAGGGCATCGGCGGCGGCAAGGGCGGCTCCGACTTCGACCCGCACGGGAAGTCCGACGCCGAGGTCATGCGGTTCTGCCAGTCGTTCATGAACGAGCTCTACCGGCACCTCGGCGAGCACACCGACGTCCCCGCGGGTGACATCGGCGTCGGCGGCCGCGAGATCGGCTACCTCTTCGGCCAGTACCGCAAGGTCACCAACCGCCACGAGTCCGGCATGTTCACGGGCAAGGGCACCGGCTGGGGCGGCGCCGAGGTGCGGACGGAGGCCACGGGCTACGGCGCGGTGTTCTTCGCGCAGGAGATGCTCGGCGTGCACGGCGACTCCCTCGACGGCAAGCGCGTCGGCATCTCGGGCTCCGGCAACGTGGCGATCTACGCGATCCAGAAGGCCGCCCAGCTCGGCGCGACCGCGGTCACGGCGTCCGACTCCTCCGGCTACGTCGTCGACGACGCGGGTATCGATCTCGACCTGCTGCGTCAGCTCAAGGAGGTCGAGCGCGCCCGCATCGTCGAGTACGCGAACCGCCGCCCCAGCGCCCGCTTCGTGGAGAGCGGCAGCGTGTGGGAGGTGCCCGTGGACATCGCGGTGCCCTCCGCCACGCAGAACGAGGTCAGCCTCGCCGACGCGGAAGCCCTCATCGCGAACGGCGTGCGTGCCGTGTCCGAGGGCGCCAACATGCCGTGCGTCCCCGAGGCCGTCGAGGCCTTCCAGAAGGCGGGCGTGCTGTTCGCCCCGGGCAAGGCAGCGAACGCGGGCGGTGTCGCGACCTCGGCGCTGGAGATGAGCCAGAACGCCTCGCGGCAGCGCTGGAGCTTCGGCGACAGCGAGAACAAGCTCCGCGAGATCATGGGCGACATCCACCGTGCCGCCTTCGAGGCCGCCGAGCGTCACGGAGTCCCCGGCGACTACGTGGCCGGCGCCAACATCGCCGGCTTCGAGCGCGTCGCTGCGGCGATGCTCGCCCAGGGCGTCATCTGACCCGGTTCGAATCGCCTGATTGGTCGTGAATCCGGCCGGAATGCGACCAATCGGACGATTCGAAGGGTGTGCGGTCAGACCTGGCGGTCGTCGGCGTGCCGCGCGAGGGAGCTGCCGTAGCGCTCCGTGAGCTGGACCATGAGGTCGGGAGTGTCCCGGTCGACGCCGAAGACGTGTCCGGGGAAGTCGAGCTCGGGCTGTGCCGCCGCGATCTCCGCGTCCCTGTCGGGCGAGAGCAGCTGCACCGGATCCCCCACCGCGACCCAGCCGATCGGCACCACCGTCCCCGACGGCAGCACGGCACGGCGATGCACGATGGCGTCGACCCGCACCTCGCAGCGGTCCCCGACGAGGGCTCCGTTGAAGACCCGGGCCCCGGACGCGAAGAACACCTCCTCGCCCACGGTGGCCCCCGCGATGCTCGCCAGCGTGCCGACGAGGGTGTGCGCCCCGATGTGGACGGCGTTGGCCGCGGTCGCCCTGATCAGCGCGTTCTCCATGACGATGACGTGCGCCCCGAGGGTGATGGGGCCGCCCTCCGCGGTGATGACGGCGCCGTGCAGCACCTGGCAGCCGGGTCCGAGCTCCACGTCGCCGGAGATGACGGCGGTGGGAGCGACGACGGCGGTGTCGTGGATGCGGGGGCGAGCCCCGAGGTGCTCGTACAACATGCGGCCAGACTAGCCCCCGGCGTCTGCGGCGTGCACGACTTCGGAGATCATCACCGACACGCCGGACCCGAGCCGCCGGCGACGGCGTGTCGTCCGCGGGCTCCGCAGTCGTGCACGGCGGAGGCGGCCGCGACCGCCGGCCGGGTCACTCGGGCTTGGCGGGCTCGGGGAAGATGGCGGTGAACAGCTGGTCGACCCAGGCGAGCAGCTCCGCGTCGGGCAGCGGCTCCACGCCCACGCCGACCGCGGCGGGCACCGTGGGCATCGGCACGACGAGAGCCTCCCCGCCGGAGACGAGCTTCGCCTTCGGATAGAGCCGCTGCAGCCGGACCTTGATCGAGTCCTCGAGGCGGGCGGGCGCGAGGCGCAGGTTCGAGCCCATGGCCACGACGTCGGTGAGCCCGGCCCTGGCCGCCCGGCGCCGCAGTCGCGCGATCGACACGAGTCCGGTGACCTCCTCCGGCGGCGTGCCGTACCGGTCGACGAGCTCCTCCACCACGAGGTCGATGGCGTCGTCCTTCGCGGTCGCGGCCGAGGCTGCGGAGAGCTTCTGGTACGCCTCGAGCCGGAGGCGTTCGCTGTCGATGTAGTCCTCCGGTATGCGGGCGTCGAGCGGCAGCTCGAGTCGGAGCTCCTGCCCGGTCTCGACCTCCTCGCCCCGGAAGGTCGCGACGGCCTCGCCGATCATGCGCAGGTAGAGGTCGAAGCCGACCCCCGCGATGTGTCCGGCCTGCTCGGCGCCGAGGAGGTTGCCCGCACCGCGCAGCTCGAGGTCCTTGAGGGCGACCTGCATACCGGAGCCGAGGTCGTTGTTGACCGCGATGGTCTGCAGCCGGTCGGCCGCGGTCTCGCTCAGCGGCTTCATGTCGTCGTAGAGGAAGTACGCGTAGGCGCGCTCCCGTCCGCGACCCACGCGTCCGCGGAGCTGGTGGAGCTGGCTCAGACCGTACTTGTCGGCGCGGTCGATGATGATCGTGTTCGCGTTGGAGATGTCGAGGCCGGTCTCGATGATCGTGGTCGACACCAGGACGTCGAACTTGCGCTCCCAGAAGTCGTCGACGACCTGCTCCAGCGCGTGCTCGCCCATCTGGCCGTGCGCGACGGCGATCCGCGCCTCGGGGACCAGCTCGGCGAGCTCCGCCGCGACGCGCTGGATCGACTGCACGCGGTTGTGCACGAAGAAGACCTGGCCCTCTCGGAGGATCTCGCGGCGGATGGCGGCGGCGATCTGCTTGTCGCTGCGGGGGCCGACGAACGAGAGGATCGGGTGCCGATCCTCCGGCGGCGTGGCGAGGGTCGACATCTCGCGGATGCCGGTGACCGCCATCTCCAGGGTGCGCGGGATCGGGGTGGCGCTCATGGCGAGGATGTCGACGTTGGTCTTCATCTTCTTCAGCGCGTCCTTGTGCTCGACGCCGAACCGCTGCTCCTCGTCGATGATCATGAGGCCGAGGTCCTTGAACAGCACCTGGTCCGTGAGGATGCGGTGCGTGCCGATCACCATGTCCACGGAGCCGTCGAGCAGGCCCTGCAGGGTGAGCCGCGCCTCCTTGTCGGTCTGGAACCGCGACAGCGGCCGCACCTTGACCGGGAACCCGGCGAAGCGCTCCGTGAACGTCTCGAGGTGCTGCTTCACGAGCAGGGTCGTCGGGACGAGCATCGCCACCTGCTTGCCGTCCTGGATGGCCTTGAACGCCGCCCGGACCGCGACCTCGGTCTTGCCGAAGCCGACGTCGCCCGAGAGCAGCCGGTCCATCGGGATCGGCCGCTCCATGTCGGCCTTGATCTCGTCGATGGTCTGCAGCTGGTCGTGGGTCTCCGCGAACGGGAACGCCTCCTCCAGCTCGCGCTGCCAGGGGGTGTCAGGGCCGAAGGCGTACCCCTTGGCGCTCATCCGGGCGGAGTAGAGCTTGACGAGCTCGACGGCGATGTCGCGGACCGCCTTGCGCGCCTTGCCCTTGGCCTGCGCCCAGTCGCTGCCGCCCATCTTCGACAGCGTCGGGGCCTCGCCGCCGACGTACTTCGACAGGAGGTCGAGCTGGTCGGTGGGCACGTACAGCTTGTCGCCGGGGTAGCCGCGCTTGGACGGCGCGTACTCCAGCACGAGGTAGTCGCGGATCGACTTCGCGGCGTTGCGGCCGCCGGTGGAGACCTCGCGCTGGGTCATCTCGACGAACCGGCCGATGCCGTGCGTGGCGTGCACCACGAAGTCGCCCTGCTTGAGCTGCAGCGGGTCGACGACGTTCTTCCGACGGGACGCGAGCTTCTTGACGACGCGCTGGTCGCCGCCGATCGTGCGGCCGTAGAACTCGTTGTCGGTGAGGACGGCGAGCTTCGCCTCGGGCACCTGGAAGCCGGCCTCGACCCCGCCCACCGTGAGGGTCGCGACCCCCGGGTCCGGTGCGTCCGCGATCGACTCCACCACCCGGGCCGCGATGCCGCGGTCGGAGAGCACGTCGCGGGCACGGTCGACGAGGCCGTGTCCGGTCGCGAGGACGACCACCCGCCAGCCGTCGGCGACCTTCGCGTCGACGAAGGCGATCGCGCCGTCGACGTTGCCGTGGAAGGAGGGGATGACGGTGGCCGCCTCGACGCTCTCCGCGGTCGCGTCGCCGATCCCGAAGGGGCTCAGGCGCCACCACACGCCGCCGCGGTCGCGGACGACCTCGCGCAGATCGGCGATGGTGAGGAAGTCGCCGGCGCCGAGGTCGATGGGGGCCGAGGCTCCCGAGGTCGCCGCGCTCCAGGCGGCGTCGAGGAACTCGCGGTTCGTCTCGCCGAGGGTGAGGGCGCGGGCGGTCGAGCGCTCCGGGTCGATGACGGCGGTCGCCGTGCCCTCGGGCAGGTACTCGACGAGCGACTTGAGGGGACCGGCGACCGCGGGCAGCAGCGACTCCATGCCCTCGACCGGGATGCCCTCGGCCATCTTCTCGAGCATGCCGCTGATGGCGGGGAAGCCCCCGATGAGCGCCCTGGCCCGCTCCCGCACCTCGGCGGTGAGCAGGAGCTCGCGGCTGGGCGGGAGGTCGACGCCTGGCACGTCGCCGGGCAGAGAGCGCTGGTCCGCCACGGAGAACGCGCGGATCTGATCGATCTCGTCGCCGAAGAACTCCACGCGGTACGGGTGTTCGGACGTGGGAGGGAAGACGTCGAGGATGCCGCCGCGGACGGCGAACTCGCCCCGTCGCGACACCATGTCGACGCGGGAGTAGGCCCGTTCCACGAGCTGTTCGGCGACGTGGTCGAGCTCGTTGCCGCGGCTGCCCACCGTCAGCTCCAGCGGCACGATGTCGCCGAGGTTCCCGGCGATGGGCTGGAGCGCGGCGCGCACGGAGGCGACGACCACGAGAGGGCGCTCGCCTCTCCATTCGGCGACGCGGCGCAGGGTCTGCAGTCGCAGGCCGACCGTGTCCGGGCTGGGGCTGAGGCGCTCGTGCGGCAGCGTCTCCCAGGCCGGGAAGGTGAGCACCTCGGCATCCGGGACGTAGGTCTCCAGGGCCTGCGCGACCGATTCCGCGCGGCGCCCCGTGGGCACCACGGCCAGCAGCGCCGCCGGGTGGCCGGCCGCCGCACGCTTGGCGAGCAGACCGGCGAGAACGGGCGCGTCGAGCCCGTCGACCAGGCCGAGGTCGGCGTCGGTGTGCGCCCAGGCGAGAGCGTCACGATACAGAGACGCCTCTTCCAAGGCGCGCAGAATCCCCGGAACAGTCACCGGACAAGCCTAATCGCGCCCACGGACACTGCGGTCGACTCTCCCTGTCCCACCCCTTTCCGTGCCTCCCACCCCGTTACGGACGCGCGGAAGGGGCCGGGGCGGACCGAAGGGGCCGGGCCGAGCGTCTTAGGCTGGAGGGATGCCTCCGGTCACCCTCACCACCGCACGACTCGTCCTCCACGCTCCGACGGAGGCCGACGTCGACGCGATCACCGAGGCCTGCCAGGACCCCGAGATCGGGCGGTGGACGACGGTGCCCTCCCCCTACTTCCGCCAGGACGCGGAGGACTTCGTCGCCCTCGTGGAGCAGTGGTGGGAGGACGGCTCGCAGACCGTCTGGGGTGTCTACGCCGACGACGTCCTCGTGGGCATGGTCGGCCTCCACCACATCGGGGAGCATCCGGCCGGCGGTCATGCCGAGCTCGGCTACTGGGTCGTCGCGGACGCACGCGGCCGCGGCTACCTCGTCGAGGCCGCGCGTGCCGTGCTCGACTGGGGCTTCGCGGAGCTCGGTCTCGCGCGGATCCGCTGGCAGGCCGTCGTGGGCAACGTCCCCTCCGCCCGCGCCGCCCGCGCCCTCGGCTTCCGCTTCGAGGGCACCATGCGTCAGGGCCTCACCAGCCAGCGCGGTCGGGACGACGGCTGGCTCGCGGGGCTGCTGCGCGACGATGACCGGACGCCGGTGGAGTGGCCGGTGCTCTGAGCGCACGCCACGCGTGACAGCGTCGGACCCCGGTGACAGGATGGCTGCATGCCTGAGATGCCGGAGGTCGAAGGACTCGTCGCGTTCCTCGGCGAGCGCACCACCGGACGCACCATCACCCGTGCCTCCGTGGCCGCGATCGCCGCGCTGAAGACCTACGACCCGCCGATCTCGGCGCTGGAAGGCGCGTCGATCACCGGGGCGGAGCGCCGCGGCAAGTTCGTCGTGCTGTCCTGCGGGCCCGAGCTGCACCTCGTCTTCCACCTGGCGAAGGCGGGATGGCTGCGCTGGTACGACACCCTGCCCACCACGCTCCTCAAGCCGGGCAAGTCGCCCATCGCGCTGCGGATCGCCCTCGACGACGGCAGTGGCTTCGACCTGACCGAGGCCGGGACGAAGAAGTCGCTCGCCGTGTACGTCGTCCGCGACCCCGCCGAGGTGCCGGGTATCGCCCGCCTCGGCCCCGATCCGCTCGACCCGTCCTTCACCCGCGACGCCTTCGCCGCGCTGCTCGACGACCGCCGGATGCAGATCAAGGGGCTGCTCCGCGACCAGGGCGTCATCGCGGGTATCGGCAACGCCTACTCCGACGAGATCCTGCATGCAGCCCGCATGTCGCCGTATGCCATCGCCGGCACGCTGGACGACGCCGAGATCGACCGGCTGTTCGCGGCGATGCAGGAGACCCTCGCCGAGGCCGTCGCTGCTGCCGCGGGCAAACCTCCGGCCGACCTCAAGGACGCCAAGCGCCGCGGCATGCGGGTACACGCCCGCCGGGGCGAGGCGTGTCCGGTCTGCGGCGACGAGGTGCGCAGCGTCTTCTTCGCCGACCGCTCGCTGGAGTACTGCCCCACCTGTCAGACCGGCGGCAAGGTCCTCGCCGACCGGCGACTGTCCCGCCTGCTCAAGTGAGGGCCGGGCACGGCCCCTGCCACGGAATGAAACGGGCGCAGACGCGTTGAGTACACTCAGAGCAGCAACGTGCTCCGGGGTCGGTGGGAATCCGAACCGGCGGTGACAGTCCGCGAGCGTTCCGAGTGATCGGGATGCCGATCCGGTGGAATTCCGGAACCGACGGTGATGCGAGGGACACCTCGCTAGTCCGGAAGGGAGGCAGCACGAGGCGCACGCGCGTGCGTCCGTTCCGCCAGCCTGCAGCGACCCCGAGCCGCAGAGAGGACGACGACGGATGGCAGTGACCGCGACAGAGCTCCGTGCGATGGATCGTGCGCTCGCCCTCGCGACCCGCGGCCCGCGCGGGGTCAACCCGCAGGTGGGCGCCGTGATCCTCTCCCCCGACGGCGAGGTGCTGGCCGAAGGCTGGCATCGGGGCTCCGGCACCCCGCACGCCGAGGTCGACGCCCTCTCGAAGCTCGCACCGGGCGCTGCACGGGGCGCGACGGCGATCGTGACGCTGGAACCCTGCAACCACACCGGTCGCACCGGCCCCTGCGCGCTCGCGCTCATCGAGGCCGGCGTGACGCGGGTCGTCTACGCGCTCGACGACCCCGGTGAGGTCTCCGGCGGCGGCGCGGAGCGGCTGCGCGCCGCGGGCGTGAGCGTGGAGTCCGGCGAGCGAGCCACCGAGGCCCGCGCCGTGATCGGCGACTGGCTCACCGCGTCGCGCCTCGGCCGTCCGCACGTGACCGTCAAGTGGGCGCAGAGCCTCGACGGCAGGGCTGCGGCGGACGACGGTTCCAGTCAGTGGATCACTGGCCCGGAGGCCCGCGCCGACGTGCACCGGCGACGCGCCCAGGCCGACGCGATCGCGGTGGGTACCGGCACCGTGCTCGCCGACGACCCCGCGCTCACCGCCCGCGCCGGCGACGAGCTCCTGCCGCACCAGCCCGTCCCGGTCGTCATCGGCACCAGGGCCACCCCTGCGGATGCGGCGGTGCATCGTCATCCGCACACGCCGCTGTTCTTCGACACGCACGACCTGTCGGCGGTCCTCGCCGAGCTGCACGCGCGCGGCATCCAGACGCTGTTCGTGGAGGGCGGCCCGACGCTCGCCAGCGCGTTCCTCTCCGCCGGGCTCGCGGACCGCGTGCTCGCATACGTCGCCCCCGTCCTGCTCGGCGGGAGCCGCCTGGCCGTGACCGACGTCGGTGTCCGCTCGATCGACCAGGCACGTCGCCTCGTCGTGGACGAGTGGCTGCCGTTGGGCGCAGACCTGCTCGCGATCGCGCATCCTGCGGACGCGGACGACCCGGACCGCACCGGCCCGGAGAAGGAGGGAACCCTCTGATGTTCACCGGAATCATCGAGGAGATCGGCGAGATCACCGCCATCGCGGAGTCGGGCGACGGCTGGCGCCTCACGGTGCGCGCCCCGAAGGCCGCTGCCGACGCCGTGCACGGCGAGTCGATCGCGGTCTCCGGCGTCTGCCTGACCGTCGTCGGCTCCACCGCCGAGACCTTCGACGCCGACGTCATGAAGCAGACGCTCGACGTCGCGGCCCTCGGAGCGGCGACCGTCGGCACCAGGGTCAACATCGAGAAGGCGATGCCCGTGGGGGCGCGGCTCGGCGGGCACATCGTGCAGGGCCACGTCGACGGCACCGGCACCGTGCTCGAGGTGCGCCCCGGCGCGCAGTGGAGCGTCCTGCGCATCAGCCTTCCCGACGACCTCGCGCCGCTCGTCGTCGACAAGGGCTCCATCTCCGTCGACGGCACTTCGCTGACGGTGAGCGCAGTGAGCCCTTCGACCCCTTCGACAGGCTCAGGGACCCAGGAGGGCTCAGGGACCCAGGAGGGCTCAGGGACCCAGGAGCGCTCGGGCACCGGGGGCGGGCACTGGTTCGAGGTGTCGCTCATCCCGGAGACCCTGGCGGCGACCACCCTCGGCACCCGCGCGGTCGGCGACCGTGTGAACCTCGAGACCGACATCCTCGCGCGGCACGTCGAGCGGCTGCTCGCATTCCGCGCCGCACCGGAAGGGGGCTCGCGATGAGCCTGGCAACCATCCCCGAAGCCCTGGAGGCGCTGCGCGCAGGACGCCCCGTACTCGTGGCCGACGACGAGAATCGGGAGAACGAGGGCGACGTCGTCCTCTCCGCCGAACTCGCCACACCCGAGTGGGTCGCCTGGACCGTGCGCTGGTCCTCCGGGTTCATCTGCGCGCCGATGCCCACCGACCTCGCGGACAGCCTCAACCTGCCGCCGATGGTCGCGGCCAGCGAGGACGCCCGCTCCACCGCCTACACCGTGAGCGTCGACGCCGCGGAAGGGGTGACGACCGGGATCAGCGCCAGCGACCGCGCCCGCACCCTCAACGTGCTGGCGAACCCCGACTCGACGGCGACGAGCATCATCCGCCCCGGCCATGTGCTCCCGCTCCGGGCCGTGGACGGCGGCGTGCGCGAGCGCAGCGGTCACACCGAGGCCGCGGTCGAGCTCATGAAGCTCGCCGGCCTCCGGCCCGTCGGCGCGATCGCGGAGGTCGTCGCCGAGGACGGCAGCATGATGCGGCTTCCCGGGCTCCTCGAACTCGGCGCCCGCGACGGCGTGCCGGTCATCACGATCGAGCAGCTCATCGCACACCTCAACGAGATCGACCCGGAGGGGGCGACGCCGGCCGCCCAGCGCGGTCGCCGGGTGAGCCTCCGTGCCGACGCCACCGTGCCCACCGACCACGGCACGTTCCGCTTCCTGGCCTACAAGGACCGCGTCACCGGCACCGACCACATCGCGGTCGTATCGGGCGAGCCGACCGAGACCGCCCTCGTGCGCGTGCACTCGGAGTGCCTGACCGGCGAGGCGTTCGGATCCCAGAAGTGCGAGTGCGGCCCGCAGCTGGATGCCGCGCTGGACGCCATCGACCGCGAGGGCGGCATCGTCATCTACATGCGGGGACACGAGGGCCGGGGCATCGGTCTCATCAACAAGCTGCGCGCCTACAGCCTGCAGGAGGACGGCCTGGACACCGTCGATGCGAACCTGGCACTGGGCCTCCCGGCGGACGCCCGCGACTACGCGGCGGCGGCCGGGATCCTCACCGATCTGGGGGTCTCGAAGGTCCGGTTGCTCACCAACAACACCGACAAGGTGAACAAGCTGCGTGAGCTCGGCCTCGACGTCGTCGAGCAGGTGCCGCTGATCGTGGGCGTGGGTCCGAACAACCACCAGTACCTGGAGACCAAGCGCGACCGCATGGGCCACATCATCGGCGAAGCAGAGCTCGCCGAGGCCCTCGCGGCAGGAAAGGACGAGGAATGAGCGGCGCCGGAGCACCCAAGACGGGGAACATCGACGGGCGGGGGCTGGAGGTCGTCGTGATCGCCGGCACCTGGCACGAGGTGATCTCGAACGGCCTGATCGCCGGCGCCCAGCGGGTGCTCGACGAGGCCGGAGCGACGCATCGCCTGGTGCGGGTGCCCGGTTCGTTCGAGCTCGCCGTGGCCGCGCAGGCCGCCTTCGCGGGCGGTGCGGATGCGGTGGTCGCCCTCGGGGTCATCATCCGCGGCGGCACGCCGCACTTCGAGTACGTCTCGGCGGCGGCGACCGACGGCCTCACCCGCGTCTCCCTCGACGCCGGCAAGCCGGTCGGGTTCGGGCTGCTCACGCTCGACGACGAGAAGCAGGGACTGGACCGCGCGGGCCTGGAGGGCTCGAAGGAGGACAAGGGCGCGGAGGCCGCGGACGCGGCGCTGCGCACCGCCCTCGTGATCCGCGAGCTGCGCGGCTGAGCACGCTCACGCTCTGCGCCCGATCGCGGGCGCGAGGTCAGGCGTGCCTTGGTGGCGCGGAATGCCGCGCTCTCGTACGGTGAGGGCATGGAGACCCTGCGCCACATCGTGCTCTTCGTCCACCTCATCGGCTTCGCCGTGCTCTTCGGGGCCTGGGCGGCGCAGGCGTTCGGCGGCAAGCGGGTGTTCACGCGTCTGATGACCATCGGCATGACGATCGCCGCGGTCGCCGGCCTCGCCCTCTCCGCCCCGTGGGGCCTCCCGGAGGGCGTCGAGATGAACTACGCCAAGATCGGCACGAAGCTCGTCATCCTCCTCGTGATCGGCGCCCTGCTCGGCATCGGCACGGCGCGCCAGAAGCGCGACCAGGTCGTGCCGCCCGCGATCTTCTGGCTCGTGGGCATCCTCACGGCCGTGAACGCCGCCATCGCCGCGATCTGGCGCTGACGCGCGGATCAGCCCCGGCTGCGCTCCCAGAGCGCGGATGACTGCTCCCCGGCCCCATCCGTACGGATGCGCTGGCCGTTGCGTCCCCCGCGGGCGAACGTGGCGGTGACGCCCGGCGGGACGTCGGAAGCCGCCACCGGGCTCGACGACCAGGTGCAGGCGCGCACGTGCACGAGGTCTGCCGCCACCGCGGCCGGATCGTCGTCGTAGCGCCACGGTCCCGTCAGCCGCCCGAGCCAGAAGAGTCCGTCGACGTCCCTGGTCCAGACGAGGGTTCCCGTCGGAAGCGCCGCGAAGCGCTCCAGCCGCCGCGCGGCCCGCTCTCCATGGCGGGCGTCGACGGCTGCGAGCGCCGCAGTCAGAGAGCCGGGCGTGCTGTCGAGCCGCCCGCCCATGCCGCAGACGCCCTCGGCGAGCGCACGCTCGACCGCGACTCCCGGCGCGACGGCATCGTCGCGAGAGCGCATCGGTGCGCGGTAGGCGATCGGTTCGCCGGGGCTTTCGTCCGTCATGGGAGCGGCACGAGGGTCGCCTCGACATCGCGCCCGTCGACCACGACGCGCATCATCGTGTGCACCGGCTGTCGACGCCGGTCGGTCGGAGAGCCCGGGTTGAGCAGCCGCAGACCGTTCGGCGTGACGGTGTCCCAGGGGATGTGCGAGTGTCCGAAGATCAGCACGTCGACATCGGGGAAGGCGAGATCCATCCGCTTCTCCCGCCCGGTCGCGGCGCCCGTCTCGTGGATGACGGCGACGGCGGTGTCCTCCACGGTGAACCGCGCGATCTCCGGCAGCACCCGGCGGATCTCGGGGCCGTCGTTGTTGCCGTGCACACCGTGGAGCACGCGCGCGCGGGACTGGAGCAGCTCGACGGTGGGGAGATCGACCCAGTCCCCCGCGTGCACGACGACGTCGGCCTCGTCGATGGCCTGCAGCACCGCGTCCGGCAGCCGCTTCGCCCGCTTCGGGACGTGCGTATCGGCGAGGAGCAGCATCCGTGTCGTCATGATCCCCCTCCGGCCGGTCTCCCCCGACTCTACGCGCGGGCACCGACGCCCTCGACCCGGTCCGTCATCAACGTCCAGGGAACTCCCAGGAAGGCGTAGACTCGCCCGAGTCCGCCGGTATACCGGCGGAGGATCGGAGACCCCTTGAGCACCGCCACCACCCCCGCGAACCCCCGCTCGCGCGTCATCACCGCGAGCCTCGTCGGCACCACCATCGAGTTCTACGACTTCTACGTCTATGCGACGGCAGCCGTGCTCGTCTTCCCCACACTCTTCTTCCCGAGCACGAACGACACCGCGTCGCTGCTGTCGTCGTTCGCCGTCTTCGGCGCGGCCATGGTCGCCCGCCCGATCGGCGCCGTCGTCTTCGGGCACTTCGGCGACAAGTTCGGGCGCAAGGCGACCCTCGTCGCCTCGCTCCTCACCATGGGCATCGCGACGTTCGTGATCGGCCTCCTGCCCACGTTCCAGCAGATCGGCTGGGTCGCCCCGCTGCTCCTGCTGATCCTCCGTCTCGCCCAGGGCTTCGCGCTGGGCGGCGAGTGGTCGGGCGCCGCGCTCGTGGCCACCGAGAACGCCCCGAAGGGCAAGCGTGCCTGGTACGGCTCGTTCCCGCAGCTCGGCGCACCGCTCGGCTTCATCATCGCGAACGGCATCTTCCTCGCCATCAACTTCGCCCTCCCGCACCCGGAGGACTCGGCGCTGAAGTCGGAGGCCTTCCTCTCCTGGGGCTGGCGCGTGCCGTTCCTGTTCTCCGCCGTCATGGTCATCATCGGTCTGTGGGTGCGGCTCCGCCTCGTCGAGTCGGACACGTTCAAGAAGGCGGAGAAGACCGGCGCGATCCGCAAGCTCCCGCTCGCGACCGTATTCCGGCACCACTGGAAGCAGCTCATCCTCGGCACGTTCATCATGCTGGCGACGTACGTGCTGTTCTACCTGATGACGAACTTCACGCTCACCTACGGCACGAAGGCCGCCGACCTCGAGACCGCGTCGGCCGCCGCCCGCGCTGCGGCCGAGGCGACCGGCAAGGACTTCGACCCGAGTGTGTTCGCGGCGCAGTTCTACCCGGGCCTCGGCTTCGGCTACACCGACTTCGTACTCATGCAGATCATCGGCGTCGTGTTCTTCGGCATCTTCACATTGCTGTCCGGACCGATCGCCGACGCCATCGGGCGCCGCAAGCTGCTGCTGTGGGTCACCGGACTCATCGTCGTCTTCGGTCTGTCGTTCAACCTCTTCCTGCTGCCGCAGGCCGACCCGAAGTTCACCGGGGCCCTCACCCAGGCTTTCCTCGTGTTCGGCTTCATGCTCATGGGCACGACGTTCGGGCCGATGGGGGCGCTCCTGCCGGAGCTGTTCCCGACGAACGTGCGCTACTCCGGTTCGGCGATCGCGTACAACGTGTCGTCGATCCTCGGAGCGGCCGTGGCGCCGTTCATCGCGGTGGCCCTGTGGGCGGCCGTCGGCGGCGAGCCCTGGCTCGTGGGCCTGTACCTGTCGTCGATGGCGGTGCTGACCTTCATCGCGCTCATCTTCACTCCCGAGACGAAGGACCACGACTACGAGGACGACCTCGGACTCGCCTCCGCCGTCGAGCTCTAGAACCGAGACGAGCGGAACGGCTGCACTCCCTCGGGGGTGCAGCCGTTCTCGTCTTCCTGGTCAGACGCTCACAGCACCACGACATCGCAGTACCGGGTCGCCGTCTTCGCCAGCCGGCGATCGGCCGTGAGCAGTGGGACGTCGAGGGCCTCCGCGAGCGCGACATAACCGGCGTCGTGCGCGGAGACGTCCTCGCGCAGCGACCAGATCCGCGGGATGAGCCGACGCAGCGGATGGCGGGTGATCTGCAGCGCCGCGAACGCCTCGAGGGCCTCACGAGCAGCATGCGCCGGCACCGAATTCCGCATCGTGAGGCGTCGGAGCACGGAGAGGACCTCGATGTCGAGGCCCGCGTGCGCATGGAACCCCTCGCCGTGCGTCCAAACCTCCTCGCCGAGCAGTGCCTCGATCGCCGCCGAGGCATCGAGCACGACCGCCTCGGACGTCCCGCTCACTCCCGCTCGTCCCGTTCACGATCACGGGCGGCGAGGATGCTCTCGCGCGTCAGAGAGACGCCGGCCGCGCGCGCTCGTGCTCGCGACGCCTCGAGGATCTCGGCATTGCTGCGGTAGCGGACGAGGTCTTCCAACTCGCGCGCTACGTAGTCCGACAGGCTCATGCGCTCCGCCGCGGCACGCTCCTTGAGCCGGGCATGCACGTCATCGGGCAGGTTCCTCACTTGCAGCATGCGAGCCATCCTGTCAGCATCGCATGCGCCACACATGCGGACAAGGGCGCCCCTGTGGACAACGCGCACGTCAACACTTCTTGACACCGCCCCAAGCGTCAACGAATATTGACGCGAAGGAGGTCTCCATGTCTCACCCCACCACCATCGCCGCGGCCGAGGGCGGCGAACCCCTCGCCGAGCTCCACCGCCTGGCGGCGCTGCGCAAGGAGCTCGCGCGCGCCGAAGAGGCCCAGGTCCGTCGCGCTCGCACGAGCGGCTACTCGTGGCAGGCGATCGCGAGCGCCCTCGGCGTCACCAAGCAGGCGGCACATCGCCGTTTCGGTCGCACCTGAGCCCATACAGCCACCCCATAGGAAATGACCGCGCCCCGAGTACGGTCGAAGTACCATCTCCAGATCGAGGTCCCCCATGTCCCGCACGGCGACAGCACGCCGACGCGGACGGGGCGCACCGGCCGACGGGCCGCGCGCCACCTTCCGCCAGCTCCTCCCCTTCCTCTTCGAGCACAAGCGCACGCTCGTCGTCGTCGCCGTCCTCAGCGTGTTCGGCGCCGCGACCTCGCTCGTGCAGCCCCTCCTCGTAGGACAGGTCATCGAGGCCGTGCAAGCCGACGGCACGATCGGCGTCCTCGTGTGGCTGCTCGTCGGTTTCGTGATCGTGTCGTCGATCATCTCCGGGTTCCAGCACTATCTGCTGCAGCGCACCGGCACCGCGGTCGTCTACTCGAGCCGCCGCAAGCTCATCGCCCGCATCCTGCACCTGCCGACGTCCGAGTTCGACGCACGGCGCACCGGCGATCTCGTCTCCCGCGTCGGCACCGACACCACGCTCCTCTACGCCGTCCTCACGCAGGGGCTCGCCGACGCCGTCGGCAACGTCGTGCTCTTCGCGGGCGCGCTCATCGCGATGCTGCTCATCGACCCCGTTCTGCTCCTGCTCATCGTCCTGGTCATCGGCGTCTCCGTCGTGGTCGTCGTCGCCCTCAGCGGCCGGATCCGGACGGCGTCCACGGCCCAGCAGGAGAAGGTCGGCGAGCTGGCCTCGGGCGTCGAGCGGGCCGTCGGCTCCATCCGCACCATCCGGGCCTCCGGTGCGACCGAACGCGAGACCGCGGCGGTGACGGAGCGGGCCTCCGAGGCGTACGGCATCGGCGTGCGGATCGCGAAGATCTCCTCGCTCGTGGTGCCGGTCGCCGGCATCGCCCTCCAGCTCTCCCTCCTCGTCGTGCTCGGCGTGGGCGGCTTCCGCGTCGCGGCCGGAGCCATCTCGATCGCGGCCCTCATCTCGTTCGTGATGTTCCTCTTCCTGCTGGTGATGCCGCTCGCCTCGACGTTCGGCGCGATCACCTCCGTCAACCAGGCCCTCGGCGCGCTCGGCCGCATCCAGGAGGTGCTCGACCTGCCCACCGAGACCCAGGACGACGCGGCCACCGCCGCGGCCCTGCCCCGCGAGGAGGAACCGGCTCCGGACGCCCCCGCCCTGGAGTTCCGCGACGTGCGCTTCCGCTACCCGGAGAACGTCGTCGCCGCCCGCCGTGCCGCCGCGAGGGAGGCGCAGACCCTGCTCGCCGATGCGCACCTGGAGCAGACCCAGGCCGCACCCGACCCCCAGGACCACGAGGTGCTCCGCGGGGTGTCGTTCGCGGTCCCTCGTGGGGCACGCGTGGCGCTGGTCGGTCCGAGCGGAGCGGGGAAGAGCACGATCCTCTCCCTCATCGAGCGCTTCTACGACCCGACAGGCGGATCCATCCGGTTGAAGGGGCACGACACGCGCACCTATCCGCGGGACGAGCTCCGCGCCCACTTCGGCTACGTCGAGCAGGACGCCCCGACGCTGGCCGGCACCCTCGCCGAGAACCTGCGGCTCGCGTCACCGACGGCCACGGACGAGGACTGCGCCCGCGTGCTCCGCGCCGTGAACCTCGGCGACGTGCTCCAACGGAACCCGCTCGGCGTCGACGCTCCCGTCGGCGAGGACGGCGTGATGCTCTCCGGCGGCGAGCGGCAGCGACTCGCGATCGCCAGGGCGCTCCTCACCGACGCCCCGATCCTGCTGCTGGACGAGTCGACCTCCTCGCTCGACGGCGTGAACGAGCAGCGCATGCGCGAGGCCATCGATGCGGTCGCCACAGACCGCACGCTCGTCGTGATCGCCCATCGTCTGTCCACCGTCGTCGACAGCGACCTCATCGTCGTGCTGCAGGACGGCGTGGTCGTGGGACAGGGCACCCACGCCGAGCTCGTGGAGTCGACCCCGCTCTACCGCGACCTCGCCCGCCACCAGCTCCTCGCCTGACCCTCCCTGTACACCGCCGAGACCCCGCCTTCCGCACGTATGCGGGGCGGGGTCTCGACGCGAAACCGGGGTCTCGGCGGGAGTGGGCACACGAAGGCGGGGCGTCGGAGACCACTCAGCCATGGGTTCGTCTCTGATGCCCCGCCTTCGCGGGTAGGGCTCGACCCGGAGGCCGAGGGTGCCGGCTCCCCCGAACCGGCACCGGTCTGGGGGCTACGCCTTCGCGAGGCGGTAGCGCAGCGACGCGAGCTCCGTGCGGAGGGCCGCGGGCACCCGGTCGCCGAAGGTGTCGTAGAACTCCTCCGTGAGGTCGGCCTCGGCCTTCCACGCCTCGGGGTCGACGGAGAAGAGCTCGTCGAGGTCTTCCGCGGGGATGTCGAGCCCGTCGAGGTTGAGGTCCTCCACGCGCGGCAGGCGTCCGATGGGGCTGTCCACCGCCGGCACGTCACCGGCCACGCGGCGGATGATCCAGTCGACGACGCGGGAGTTGTCGCCGAACCCGGGCCAGAGGAACCGGCCGTCCGCTCCGCGACGGAACCAGTTCACCTGGAAGATGCGCGGCGCGCGGTCGAAGCGCAGGCCCCGGCCGACCTTGAGCCAGTGACCGAAGTAGTCGGCCATGTTGTAGCCGCAGAACGGCAGCATCGCGAACGGGTCGCGGCGCAGCTCGCCGACCGTGCCCTCGGCCGCCGCCGTGCGCTCGGAGGAGATGTTCGAGCCGAGGAAGACGCCGTGCGTCCAGTCGGTGGCCTCGACTACGAGCGGCACGTTGCTCGCGCGGCGTCCGCCGAAGAGGATGACGTCGAGCGGCACGGCCTCCTCCCAGTCCTCGGAGATCTGCGGGCACTGAGCCGCCGACACCGTGAAGCGCGAGTTGGGGTGCGCCGCGGGACGACCGGAGTCGGGCGTCCAGTCGTTGCCCTCCCAGTCGATGAGGTTCGCGGGCGCCTCGTCGGTCAGGCCCTCCCACCACACGTCGCCGTCGGGGCGGAGCGCGACGTTGGTGAAGATCGTGTTGCCCCACAGCGTCTCGACCGCGGTGACGTTGGTCGACTCACCCGTTCCGGGCGCGACGCCGAAGAAGCCGGCCTCGGGGTTGATGGCCCACAGGCGGCCGTCCTCGCCGGGACGGATCCAGGCGATGTCGTCACCGAGGGTCTCGACCTTCCAGCCGGGGATCGTCGGGCGGAGCATCGCGAGGTTGGTCTTGCCGCAGGCCGACGGGAACGCGGCCGCGACGTGGTAGGCCTTGCCCCGCGGGTCGATCACGCGGATGAGGAGCATGTGCTCGGCGAGCCAGCCCTCATCACGCGCGATCACCGAGGCGATGCGCAGCGCGAAGCACTTCTTCGCCAGGATGGCGTTGCCACCGTAGCCCGAGCCGTACGAGTAGACCTCGAGCGTCTCCGGGAAGTGCACGATGTACTTGTCGTCGTTGCAGGGCCACTCGACGTCCGGTTCGCCGGCCTCCAGCGGAGCACCGACGGAGTGCACCGTCTTGACCCACGGCGCGCCCTCGGCGATCTGGCGGGTGACCTCGTCGCCCACGCGGGTCATGATGCCGATCGACGCGACGGCGTAGGCGCTGTCGGTGATCTGCACGCCGATGTGCGACAGGGGGCCGCCGACGCGACCCATCGAGAACGGCACGACGTACATCGTGCGGCCGCGCATCGAGCCCTCGAAGATCTCGTCCATCTTCGCGTGCATCTCTTCCGGGTCGGCCCAGTTGTTGGTGGGCCCGGCGTCGTCCTCGCGCTCCGAGGCGATGAAGGTGCGGGCTTCGGTGCGGGCGACGTCGCTGGGGTGCGAGCGCGCCAGGTACGAGCCGGGGCGCCACTCGGGGTTCAGCTTGATGAGCTTGCCCTCGTCGACGAGTCCGCGCAGCAGCCAGTCGTTCTCGGCGCGCGAGCCGTCCACCCAGTGCACGGCGTCCGGCTGCGTGAGCGCGCGGATCTCTTCCACCCAGGCGGCGAGCTCGGCCATTGCGGGGGTGTCGTAGGAGGGGGCGGTGCCGAACGTGCGCGTCTGGGCGACAGGGGACGTGCGAGGGGTGAGGACTTCGGCCATGGCCATGACTGCTCCTTCGAAGTGTGGGGCGTTGCTTCCATCTTCTTCGCCCTTGACGCGGACTTTCGGCCAAACCGAACGATAAGAATCGCTGTTCTTTCGCTAGACTCAAACAATGGCGTCCTCCGGCATCCACCTCACGACCCTCGGCCACCGCATCCGGCACCGCCGCCTGGAGAAGGGGTACACCCTCGACGAGCTCGGCGCCCTCGTCGGCGTCGCCGGCTCCCAGCTCAGCCTCATCGAGAACGGCAAGCGCGAGCCCAAGCTCTCCCTCCTCCAGGCGATCGCCCAGGCCACCGGCACCGAAGTGACCGACCTCATCTCCGGCGAGCCGCCGAACCGGCGTGCCGCTCTGGAGATCGAGCTGGAGCGGGCCCAGGAGAGCCCGGTGTTCCGTCAGCTCGGTGTCTCCCCGGTCCGCGTCACGAAGGGCATGAGCGACGAGACCATCGAGTCCATCCTCGGCCTCCACCGCGAGCTGCAGCGCCGCGAGCGCGAGGCCATCGCCACCCCGGAGGAGGCCCGCCGCGCCAACACGGAGCTGCGACTGCGGATGCGCGCGCAGAACAACTACCTCCCGGACATCGAGAAGCTCGCGGAGAAGCAGCTCAAGGCCGCCGGCCATTCGCAGGGCGCTCTGACCCACCGCACCGTGAGCATCATGGCCGAGAAGCTCGGCTTCGAACTCATCTACGTCAACGATCTGCCGCACTCGACGCGCTCGGTCACCGATCTCGAGAACGGCCGCATCTACCTGCCCCCCGCCTCGATCCCCGGTGGACACGGCCTGCGGTCGATGGCACTGCAGGCCATGGCGCATCGACTGCTCGGGCACACGCCGCCGACGGACTACGCCGACTTCCTGCAGCAGCGGTTGGAGATCAACTACTTCGCCGCGTGCTGCCTGATGCCGGAGACCGCCGCGGTGGCCTTCCTGCAGCAGGCGAAGAAGGACCGCAACCTCGCGGTGGAGGACTTCCGCGACGGGTTCGGCGTGACGCACGAAGCGGCCGGCATGCGCATGACGAACCTGCTCACGCAGCACCTCGGCATGTCGCTGCACTTCCTGCGCGTCGACTCGACCGGAGCCATCACTCGCGTCTACGAGAACGACGACCTGCCCCTGCCGATGGACGTGACGGGAGCGGTGGAGGGGCAGCGCGTGTGCCGGAAGTTCCAGGCCCGCTCCGCCTTCACGGAGCAGAACCGCACCGTCGAGCACCACCAGTACACGGACACGCCGTCCGGCACGTTCTGGTGCTCCACGCAGACCGGGTCGTCGAGCGAGGGCGAGTTCTCCGTCACGGTGGGCGTGCCGTTCGACGACGCCCGGTGGTGGCGGGGACGCGAGACGAACGACAGGGCGGTGTCGACCTGCCCCGACGAGGCGTGCTGCCGCCGCCCGTCGGCCGAGCTCACGGAGCGCTGGAAGGGACGGGCGTGGCCGAGCGCCCGCGTGCACACCCACATGTTCTCGCCGCTCCCCCGCGGCATGTTCCCCGGCGTGGACGACAACGAGGTCTACAACTTCCTCGGCCGCCACGCGAGTGAGTGACCCGCCGACCCACCCCCTTGCGTGCGCCCCGGCCCGCTACGCGCGGGCGTAGGGGGCCGGGAGGCACGGAAAGGGGTGGGTCGACGAGGGGCTCAGGCGATGAAGGCCGCGAAGCGGGCGAGTGCGGCGGTGACGGCGGCGGGGTCCTCGGGGGGCTCGAAGAGAGTCGGAGGGGCGGTGTGGGCGGCGGCGGCGTGCGTCCAGCAGCCGATCACGCGGCCGTGCTCCACCACGGTCGCCCGGACCATCCCGTTCTTCCCCGGCCCGACGGCGGCGAGGTGTTCCGGAGCGCACACGACGGTGCGGTCGGCATAAGAGATGTAGTACTCGTCGAAGGCACCGAGGGCGAACACGGACGGCCGGCCCGCCGCGCGCCGGGGCGGGGTGCTCCCGACGAAGACCCCCTCGTCAACCTCGGTCACCCGGGGTGCCGCCCGATCCGCCGCCTCCCGGGACCGCCCGAGCGTCAGGCCCGACCACCACGCGAAGTCCGCGACCCCGGCGGGCCCGTGTCCCTCGACGTAGCGGACGAACAGCTCGGCCAGCGGGTCCTCCGGGTGGGCGTGGTCGCGGATGTGATCGGCCGCGAGCACGAACCGCTGCTCCCGCGTGATGCCCTCCCGCGGCACGACCGGCCCCTGCACGAGCACGCCGGAGACGGTCATCGCGAACAGCAGGTGGATGCCGCGCTGCCCCGAGGGGTCGATGCCGATGCCCTCGAGCACCGCGAAGATCTCGCTCCGGGTGAGGCCGCCGTCACGGAGCCGCGGCGTGAGCTCCCGGACGACCGCGTCGATCATGGCGTCGTCGATGCCGAGCTGCCGCTGTCGGGAGGCCGCCTGCTGCTGCTGTCGTGCGGCCGTGACCTCCAGCACCCACCCGAGATCGCGCGCGGGGATCGTGTGGAGCGTCCCCCGCATGGTCCAGGCCCGGACGAGGTCCCCGCGGTCGAACGCGGCATCGACGTCGCGGAGGCGTACGTCGCCCTTCGTCCGCACAGCCAGCGCCCACCGTCCGGCGGTGAGATCCTGGCTCTGCACCGCGAGCAGCCGTCCCGCCGCCCCCGCCACGTCCGCCTCCGGCGCGGTCAGCCCCTGCCACCGCAGCCGCTCCTCCCGCCACTGTGAGGTCTTCATGCCCCTCATCATGCCGCGACCCACCCCCTTTCGCGTGCCCCGGCCCCGTGCGTGCGGACGCAGGGGGCCGGGTCGAGCGGAAGGGGGTGGGTCGACGGGAGAGGTCAGAGGGTGACTTCGCGGCGGGTGGGGAGGACGACGGGATGCGAGCCCGCCATGGTCTCCAGCACCCGGATGACCTGGCAGGAGTAGCCGAACTCGTTGTCGTACCAGACGTAGAGGATGAGGGTGTCCTCGTCAGCAATCGTGGCCAGACCGTCGACGATGCCGGCGCGGTGCGAGCCGACGAAGTCCGTCGAGACGACCTCAGGACTCTCCACGTAGTCGATCTGCTGCCGGAGCTTCGAGTGCAGCGACACCCGGCGCAGGTAGTCGTTGACCTGGTCCTTGGTGGCGGGGCGCTCCAGCGTGAGGTGCAGCACCGCGAGCGAGACGTCCGGCGTGGGGACGCGGATCGCGCTGCCCGTGAGCTTGCCCTCGAGCTGCGGGAGGGCCTTGGCCACGGCCTTCGCCGCCCCGGTCTCGGTGATCACCATGTTCAGCACGGCGGAGCGGCCGCGGCGGTCGCCCTTGTGGAAGTTGTCGATGAGGTTCTGGTCGTTCGTGAACGAGTGCACGGTCTCGACGTGGCCCTTCACGACGCCGTAGGCCTCGTCGATCGCGGCGAGCACCGGGGTGATGGCGTTGGTCGTGCACGACGCCGCGGAGACGATGCGGTCTTCCTCGGTGATCGTGTCGTCATTGATGCCCTGCACGATGTTCTTCAGCGGGCCCTTACCGGGGGCGGTGAGCAGCACGCGGGCGACGCCCTTCGCACGGAGGTGCTGGGAGAGTCCGGCTTCGTCGCGCCAGCGGCCCGTGTTGTCGACGACGATCGCGTCATCGATGCCGTAGGCGGTGTAGTCGACCGCCGCCGGGTCGTCGGAGTAGATGACCTGGATGCGCGTGCCGTTCGCGATGATCTGCTCGGCCTCTTCATCCACCGTGACCGAGCCCGCGAAGCGGCCGTGCACCGAGTCCCGCAGCAGCAGCGACGCGCGCTTGACGAGGTCGTTCTCGGAGCCGCGGCGCACGACGATGGCGCGGAGCCGGAGTCCGCTCCCGCCGCCGGTGTGCGCGATGAGGATGCGGGCCAGCAGCCGGCCGATGCGCCCGAAGCCGTAGAGCACCACGTCGGTCGGCGGCGCCGGGACCGCGCCGACGGCCGGGGCCAGGGTCTCGGCGAGGTACTCCTCGAGCGGGCGGCCGCTCTCCGCGTGCCCCTCCACGAGGCGGGCCACGTCGATCGACGAGGCGCCGGGGGCGAGAGCGTGGATGCCTTCGAGCACCGCCAGGCTGTCCTCGACCTCGAGCCGCTCGTGGCCGAGCTGGGCCACGCGCTCGTGCACCTCGACGAGGCCGGTGGCCGAGAGGCCGAGCAGGCGGTGGCCGTGCAGCGAGGTGACCACGTCGCGCTCGCGCTTGAGAGCCCCGATGAGCGGGATCATCCGCTCCGCCAGCTCTTCGCTCGCCGTCCATTCGTCGCGGTGTGCCGCGGAATCGTTCATCTGCGTCCTTGCATGTGTGAGCGCGCGCCGAGGTCGCCGGCGCGCGCGAGGTTGCCGGGGTGTTCGGGGGATGACTCCAGGGTACAAGCCGCGGAACCGCGCGCCGAATCGGTCGGCGCGGGACATCCCGAGTGCACGAGTTTTACGTCTACACTGGTGGAATAATGAGCAGCGCACTCCTCGGCGACGACGCCGACCTCCTCCTCCGCGGTGGCCGCATCCACACCTTCGACGCCACCGATTCCGTCGCCACCGCGATCGCCGTCCGCGACGGGATGATCGTCGCCACCGATGCCGCGGCCGAAGCCCTCCCAGCCCGCGAGATCGTGCAGCTCGACGGCCGCACCGCGATCCCCGGCCTCAACGACGCGCACCTCCACGCCGCGTGGCTGGGCGCACGCTGGCCGCACCTCTTCTTCTCCGACACCCCGCCCGAGGAGCAGCCGACCGGCCGCCTCGTGACCACGGCCGGTGAGCGACGCAGCGCCCTGCGCCGCGCCTGGGCTCTGCTCGCGGAGCTCGGCATCACGAGCTACACGGAGCCGGGCATCGGCCCCGGGGAGGACGACGGGGAGACCGGCTGCTTCGGCACCGACATGCTCGAGTCGTATGTGGAGCTGCACCGCGAGGGGGCCCAGACCTCGCGCGTCACGCTGCTGCGCCTGTTCGGGACGATCGACGGAGAGAGCTCCCTAAAGGACTTCGCCGCCGGACTCCCGGTGCCGCCGCCGACGACCGACCCGCGCTGGCTCGCGATCCCCGGCGTGAAGATCTTCGCAGACGGCATCCCGCCGATGGCCACCGCATGGACGTCCGACCCGTACCCCGACGGGACGACCGGGCACCTGCTCACCCGCGGCGACGCCGATCCGCTCAGCGCCTTCCAGCAGATGATCGCCCTGGCCGCCGGTCGCGGACTCCAGATCGCCGTGCACGCCACCGGCGATCGCTCGATCGAAGAGTTCCTCACCGCACTGGAACGCGCCGGCGAGACTCCCCCGCCGCCGGCACCCCACCACGTCGTGCACGGCGACCTCGCGACGCCGGCGCAGATCCGCCGCGCGGAGCGTCTCGGCGTCGGGTTCGCCGTGCAGCCCCTCATCGCCGCGCACACGCACTCCTGGGCGGCCGTGCAGCTCGGAGAAGCCCGCGTCGCCGCCGCCTGGCCGCTGGCCGAGATGCTCTCCTCGGGGGCGCTGACCACGCTGACCAGCGACGCGCCGATCGCCACGCCGGACTGGCGCCCCAGCCTCGACGCCTCCCTCGCCCTCCTCGCCGCCGACGGTCGGGCGGACGACGCCGCAACTCGGCGCCGGCTGCTGCGCACCATGACGGCGGACGCCGCGATCCAGGACGGTGCCGCGACCTGGAAGGGAACCCTCGAACTCGGCAGGGTCGCGGACATCACGGTGCTCGACGAGGATCCGTGCACCCCGGGGCGCCCGTTCGCCGCCCTCCAGGTCGAGCGCACGATCGTCGACGGCCGCACGGTGTTCGCGCGCGGCTGACCACCCACCCACGAAAACGGCGGGCGGCATGTTCACGCATGCCGCCCGCCTCTGATCCCCCTCGGACCAGTCTCGGACCGCGGTCGTCAGACCGCGGTGGCCAGGAGCACGCGCGGGCTCCCCGGCAGGGCGACGGTGTCGCGCACCGCCCACCCGGCATCCGACAGCCAACCGCGAACCTCGGACTCGGGGTACACCACGGTGCCGTCGATCACGAGGTACTCCCCCGCGTGCAGGGCATCCAGGGCGCGCTGCTCGTCGTCGTCATCGAGGAAGAAGTCGAGCACCGTCAGCGTCGCCCCGTCGGCCGCCGCCGCACGGAGTCGGCGGAAGATCTGCGCGTTCTCCTCCGCGGAGAACCGGTGGATGACGTGGTTGGCGAACACCGCGTCGTACGCGCCCTCGGGAGCCGTGGTCGCCGTGTCCCCGACCTCGACGGCGGCCCGGTCGGCGACGCCCGCCGCTGCGACCGCCTCGGCCACGCCGTCCTCGAATCCCGGGGCGTAGACGAACGTCGTGTGCAGCTCGGGGTTGCGCGCCATGACGGCGAGGGCGAACTCGGCGGACAGACCACCGAAGTCGAGGGCCTTCGTCGCGCCGGCGAGGTCGACGAGCCGGCCGAACTCCTGCGCGTGCAGGCGGTTGTACGTCATGACGCCGGCCATGAACGTGCCCCACCGCGCGTCGTCCATCTGCAGGTCGCCGGGCTCGGTCGTGTCGACCGTGTGGGCGAACTGCAGCCAGTGCGGGTAGCTGATCTCGTCGAGGAACGTGAGGAAGGGCGCGAGGTCGATCACCGCGTCCTCCCCGGTGAGGTAGGCGGACGCGTCGGGGGCCAGCGCGTAGCGCCCCTCGGTGCGGACGAGGAGACCCTTCGCCGCGAGGGCGTCGGCGAGCAGCCGGGCGATCCGCTCGCTCACCCCGCAGCGCTCGGCGATCGCCGCAGCCGTGTCGGCGCCGGCGGCGACGGCGGCGAACAGACCGATGCGGCTGGCCTGGAAGAGCTGCTTCGCGGCCATGTAGCCGGTGGCGATGTCGAGGATGCGGGCGGCGTCGGGAGTGGGGGTGTCGGTCATGGCGGATGCCTTTCGATATGTCTACGAACGTTGGAAATAAAGGACAGGAGGGGGCCGGGCGTCGATCGGGCGGGTCAGTCCGCGAGGAACCCGCGCACCGCGTCGCGGAACGCGGCGGTGTGCAGCGCCACGAGGTGATCCCCGGGGACGCGTCCCACCCGGACGTCGGGCAGCCGCGCGGCGAGCTCGTCGATGCCCGCGGCCATCGGGTCATCGGTGCCGCCCAGGAGCAGCACGGGCATCGCCGGTGCTCCGGCCCGGGGAGCGAACGGCTCGGCCGCGAGCCCCTCGATGAGGTCGAGCAGATCGTCCGGTCGGTTGCCGGGCAGGCTCACCATGTGCACGATCATCCCGGTCAGCGGATCGACGGGGGTCGGTCCGCCGGCGATCGCGGCCCGCGCGGCGGAGAGATCGACGAGCGTGAAGGGCTCCCCCGCACTGAGGCCGCCGAGCACGAGACGCCGCACCGCGACACCCGGGTGCCGGGCGAGGTCCCACGCGAGCCGGGCACCGAGCGAGTAGCCGACGAGGTCGATCTCGTCCGGGCCGATCGCTTCGGCGAGCGCGTCGAGCACCGCGGAGGTCGGCACGGCTCCGAGCCCGGGGGCGTCGCCGTGCGCCGGCAGGTCGAGGACGCGGCGCGGTCGGTCGCCGAGCACCGCCGCCCACTCGCTCTCCGGCCAGTCCTGCGTGCCGCGCGAGGCGAGGCCGTGCAGGAACACCACGGGTCGTTCGGGGGAAAGGGTCATGACGGGCCGTCCTCTCGGGACCGGCCCCTCGCCCTCAGCGCAGCCGCGCGAGGAACCGGTCGATGTAGTTCTCGTAGTCGGCGATGCGGTCGCCGTCCGGGTACATGAGGTTGATGACCGTCGCCCCGACCGCCGCGGAGATGTACTCGTCGGCGAGCGGGCCGTAGTCCTGATCACGGATCGATCCCTCGTCGCGGGCCGCCTCCATGCGCGCGATGAGCGAGGATCGCCACGAACCCAGGTGTCCGCGGTAGAGCTCGGCCAGCGACTCGTTCGCCATCGCGTACTCCCAGAGCGCCAGGAGCACCCGGCCCGCGGCGATCTGCTCCGGGTCGCGCGGCACGGTGGCCTGCAGGAAGCCCCGCAGCGCGTCGTCCGCCGCCACCGGTTCCTGCCCCGCGGCCTCCACGCCCTCGGACATCTGCTGCAGGATCGTCTCGAACGTCGCCGCGACGATGCTCTCCTTCCCGGGGAAGTAGTGCTTCAGCGCGCCGTTCGCGAAGCCCGCCTCCGCGGCGATGCTGCGCATGGTCGCCGCCTCGAACCCACCCTTCAGGATGATGCTCTTGGCCACCTCGACGATGTCCCGTCGCCGCTGGTCGTGGTCGATGATCTTCGGCATGGCGTCCTTCCGGCCGAGTCCGGGGTGTGGCGTGTTCCGGCCTGGAGCTACCGTACCGCCGCATCGGGCACCTCCCGCAGAGCGAGCCATTGCGCCCGGCGTTCCCGCTGCGCCACCGGGTCCGCGACGGGCGAGGCCAGCCGCAGGCGCTCGGCGTACGGGTGACGCGGCGTGCGGGTGACCTGCTCGCCGTCGCCGATCTCCACGATCTCGCCCCGGTACATCACGGCGACCCGGTGACAGACCCGCCGGACGACGCCGAGGTCGTGCGAGACGAACAGGTAGGCCACGCCGGTGTCGCGCTGCAACTCGATGAAGAGGTCGAGGATGGTCGCCTGCGTGGTGAGGTCGAGCGCGCTGACCGGCTCGTCGCACACGATCAGCCGGGGTCCGCGGACCAGGGCGCGGGCGATCGCGATGCGCTGCCGCTGCCCGCCGGAGAACTCGCTCGGATACCGGTCCATGCTTGTGGAAGGCAGGCGCACGCGGTCGAGCATGTCGCGCACGCGCGTGTCGGCCGCCTTCGCTCCGATGCCCGTCGTCAGCAGCGGCTCGGCGAGGATGTCGCCGATGGTCAGTGCCGGGTTGAGGGAGCCGTACGGGTCCTGGAACACGACCTGCACATCGTCGGCGAGTGCCCGTCGTGCCTTGCCGCCGAGGCCGCCGATGTCCCGGCCGTCGAAGCGGATGCGGCCCGCGGTCACCGGGGCGAGGCCGAGGATGGCCTTGCCGAGGGTCGACTTCCCGGATCCGGACTCCCCGACGAGGCCCAGGCATTCACCGGAGGCGATGTCGAGGGAGACGCCGTGCAGCGCGCGGAAGGCGTGTCTTCCGCGGCCGTACTCGACCACGAGGTCGTCGACCTGCAGCAGGGGGTTCACCGGAGCGGCGTTCATGCGGGGACCTCCGTCCGGCGGCTGTCGAGCGCGGCGCGCCCTTCGGCATCATCGAGCGACGCGGCGATGAGCTCGCGCGTGTACTCCTGGGTGGGCGCGGCGAAGAGGTCGTCCACGGGCCCCGACTCCACGATGTCGCCGCCGCGCATGACGATCACGCGGTCGCAGATGTCGGCGACGACGCCGAAATTGTGTGTCACGATGAGCAGCGCCATCCCGTACTCGGCCTGCAGCTCCCGCAGCAGCTCGAGCACCTCGGCCTGCACGGTGACGTCGAGGGCGGTGGTGGGCTCGTCCGCGACGAGGAGCGAGGGGCGCCCGGCGATCGCGCCGGCGATGAGCACCCGCTGCGCCATGCCGCCGGACACCTGATGCGGATAGCTGCGCATCACCCGATCAGGATCGGTCAGCCCGACCCGCAGGAGCACCTCCCGCGCGCGCTGCCGGGCGGCGGTCTTGCCGAGCCCGTGCGTGCGACGCAGTGGCTCGATGAGCTGATGCCCGATCGTGTACGAGGGGTCGAGGTTGCTCATCGGCTCCTGCGGCACGTATCCGATCGTGCGTCCGAGCAGGGCCTGGCGCTCCTTCAGCGTCGCGTGGGTGACCTCCGCGCCGCCGACCCAGATCGCGTCGGCGGTCGCCCGGCCGGTCGCGGGCAGCAGGTCGAGCACCGAGAACACTGTCTGCGACTTGCCCGACCCGGACTCGCCGACGATCCCGACGACCTCGCCTGGCGCGACGTCGAGGGTCACGCCATGCACGACCTCGGTCTCCCCCGTCGGCGTCGCGTGGACGACGTGCAGGTTCTCGACGCGGAGGGCCGACGCCGGGGCCTCGTGGCGGACGCTGCCCGTGGCGGGAGCCGCGGCGACCTCGTCGCCGGTCTCGAGCACACCGCGCCGCCGCCGTCGGGCCGCCCGCGGCGTGCGCACCTGCACGAGCTCGGCGAGCGTGGAGCCCATGATCGCGAGGACGGCGATCGTGAGACCGAGCGCGGCGGAGGGCCACAGGAGCATGAGGGGGTAGGTGAGCATGAGCCGGAAGCCCTCGAGCATCATCGCGCCCCAGCTCGGCACGTTCGAGTCGCCGATGCCGAGGAACTGAAGGCCGGCCTGCATGCCCATCGCGACGCCGGCGGTGAGCGCGGTCTGGATGATGACCGGCGGGTAGACGGCGGTGATGACGTGCCGGAAGATGATGCGCGCGTCCGACAGGCCCGACACGCGGGCGGCGTCGATGTACGCCTCCCCGCGGACGGCGAGCGTCTGCGACCGCGCGATCCGGAAGTAGCCCGGCACCATGAAGACACCGACGGTGACCATCAGCAGCTCGAAGTTGTTGCGGCTGCCGGCGGCGACCACGAGGAGGATGATCATCCCGGGGATCGACTGGAGGGCGTCGCTGATCCAGGTCGCGACCCGGTCGAAGACGCCGCCGAAGTACCCGGCTGCGACACCCGACGGGACCCCGACGACGAGCGCCGTGACGATCGTGATGAGCGTACCCCACAGTGTCGTCCTCGTCCCGTAGATGAGGCGGCTGAGGATATCGCGGCCGGTGGAGTCGCCGCCGAGCAGGTGCTCCGGCGAGGGCGGGGCCTTGGCTGCCGCGAGGTCGACGAGGTTCGGGTCCATCGGCGCCAGCAACGGCGCGAACACCCCGACGAGCACGATGAGTACGAAGATCGCGAGCGGGATGTAGCCGCCGGGGTGACGGAGGAAGCGTCGGAACAGGCTCGACCGGCGCTTCTGGGCGGCCCGGTCGAAGGCGACGCGGATGTCTGTCGTGGTCATGCGACGCGCACCTTCGGGTTGATCCAGCCGAGCACGAGGTCGAGCAGGAGGTTGATGAGGACGACGAAGACGATGGAGACCACCGTGATCCCGAGCAGCATTGGGATGTCGCCATTCTGCGACGACTGGTTCGTGAGCTGCCCCAGACCGGGGAGGCTGAAGATCTGCTCCACCACGATCGCCCCGGAGAGCAGGCCCACGAACATCAGGGCGATCACCGTGAGCGCGGCGGGCGAGGCGTTGCGGAGGATGTGCAGGTTCACCCGGGCGGCGGACAGGCCGCGGCTGCGGAGGGTGCGCACCCAGTCCTGGCGGCTCTGGGCGATCACGGCATTGCGCAGCTGCTCCGACACGGCGACGATGCCGCCCAGGGCGAGGGAGATCGCCGGCAGCGTGATCGAGCGCAGCCACCCTTCGACGGACTGTGTCGGCGGGACGTACCCCACGGCCGGGAACCACTTGAGCTGCACGGCCAGCCACATGACGAGGACCAGGCTCACCCAAAACCCGGGGAGCGCGAAGAGGACGACGGAGATCCCCTTGATGATCCGGTCGAACCAGGTGCCGGGGCGGAGTCCGGTGATCATGCCGAACGCGACGCCGATGACCGCGGTGATGAGGGTCGCCAGGGTCACGACGGAGAGCGTGACGGGGACCTTGACCGCGAGCTGCGCGCCGACCGGCTGGAAGTTGCGCCACGAGAGGCCGAAGTCGAGCAGCGCGGCGTGGGAGAACCAGTCCCAGAACTGCACGATCAGGGGGCGGTCGAGACCGATCTTCGCCGCCAGCGCCTCCTGCTGCGCAGGACTCGCCGTGGTCCCGAGGAGCGAGGCGGTCGGGTCGCTGATCGCGAGGTGGGCGAGGAAGAACGTGCCGATCGAGACCGCGACGAGCAGGAGGATG
The DNA here is from genome assembly GCF_058140415.1 of Microbacterium sp. C-MGS6. Lineage (NCBI taxonomy): Bacteria > Bacillati > Actinomycetota > Actinomycetes > Micrococcales > Microbacteriaceae > Microbacterium > Microbacterium sp. C-MGS6. The sequence goes on along the minus strand of NZ_CM176934.1, from coordinate 1,100,876 downwards.
CCGGACAGCACCCGCTTCGCCGTGAAGAGGAGCATGGGGGCCTCTCGATGGTGAGGAGGAGGGGAAGGGGTGCCGGGGCGGCCGCGTGGCGACCGCCCCGGCGGGCGTTCAGCCCTGCGTGATGTACCGCAGCGTCGGGAACATCATCCCCACGACGGGCTGCAGCTGGATGCCGGGCGCCGTGTAGTAGATGTTGTTCGCCTGGTACCAGACCGACCACCAGGCCTGGTCGACGAGGGCCTCGTTGAGCTCCTTGATGGCGGCGGTCTGCGCGTCGCCGCGCTCCGTCTGCACCTTCTCGACGAGCGGGGCGATGACCTCGTTCTTCGCGTAGTCGGGCTCCGGGTTGAACCACTGCACGCTCGTCAGCTGGCGAGAGACGGTGGCCACGTCGTTGCCGTCCATCGCGAGGAAGGAGATGAACATCGGGTAGTTCGGGGCGTTGAGCTGGTAGTCCGGCATCTGCATGTTGTCCCAGGTGACGGTGATGCCGAGCTCGTTGAGGGCCTGCTCGGCCGACGGCTTCCACATCTCGAAGATCGGGGACATCGGCATCGAGATGTCGAAGCCGTCCGGGTAGCCGGCGTCGGCCAGGAGCTCCTTCGCCTTGTCCATGTTGAACGCGTAGGCATCGTTGAGCTCGGGGTCGTTGATGTCGCCGCCGTCCGGGAAGACCTGGTTGGTGGCCACACCCGCACCGCTGCCGACCGCCGCGAGGACGGCCGCACCGTCGAACGCGTAGTTCAGCGCCTGGCGGACCTCGAGCGTGCCGAGGGGCTCGCTCTTCGCGCCGGTGTGGTCGGTGATGACGAGGCCCGCCCACCCGGAGACGCGCTGGGCGGTGTTCCAGCCTTGCTGCTCGGCCTGGTCGAGGTTGGCCACGTCGCCGTACTGCACGTTGATCTGTCCGCTGAGCATCGCGTTGTGCCGGGCGGTCGCGTCGGTGATCGGGTAGATCGCGAGCTCGGAGAACGGGTACGTCTTCGCGTCCCAGTGGTCCTCGGTCTTGGTGAAGTGGTACTCGGCGCCCGCGACGCTGGTGTCGCTGTCGAGCACATAGGGGCCGGAGCCGACCGGGTCGCTGCCCAGCGTGCCCGCCTCGATGGAGGCCGGGGGCATGACGTAGCTGCGGCCGAGGCCCATCAGGTAGAGGATCGTGTCGTCGCGCTGCGTAAGGGCGATGCGGACGGTGTCGTCATCGACCTTCTCGAAGCCCTTCGCGTTGACGTAGGCCTCACCGGACCGGGCGCCGGCCTTGAGGTACTCGAGGCTCGCGACGACGGCGTCGGCGTCGACCGGGGTGCCGTCGCTGAACACGGCGTCGGTGCGGATGTCGAGGTCGATGCTGAGGTCGTCGTCGGCCACGGTCCACTTCGTCGCGAGCGACGGGATCGGGGTGCCGTCGGCGTCGAGGGCGATCAGGGCGTCGTACACCGCGGACAGGTAGGGGCCGTCAAAGCCGATGTCGGCGAGGGACGGGTCCCACGAGGTGACGTCCAGGAAGTTGCCGATGTTGAGGGCGTCGGGGCCTTCGGCGCCGCCGCCCTCGGACGGCGAGGGCGTTCCGCCGCCGCTGCAGCCGGCGAGTGCGAGGGTCGCGGCGACGGCGGCGGCGACCGCGAGGGGCATTCGTTTCATGGTTCCTTCTCTCGGGTGCAGGGGGTGGTGAAGAAGGTTCGAAGAGCCGCTGACCGGAGACCGGGACCGACGCCACTTCGATGTGTCGTGCTGGTTAGTCTACATGCGTGGAAAAAGAGCGCAAGCGGGTTTCTTCCTCTGGCCGCGCGGACCGATGCCTCAGCGCGCACCCGCCTTGCTCCCCCGCGCACACCCCGCCCCGTCCCGTACCCCGCCCGCCCGCACCCCGCGGGTGCAGGTGCGGGTACCGGGATCAATAACGCACCCCTGTCCTCCCCGCGCGGCCCACTTCTGACCCCGCCACCGCGCCCACCCCTCCAGCCGGATCAGAAACACCCCTCGGCGACGCCTTTTCGGCACCCTTCTCATCCCGCACCGGGGTGAACGACGGCGCGAACGGGCCACACTGCCGCTCCCGAGGGCCCCGCACCCCTTCCCGGGATCAAGAACGCACCTCCCACCCGGGCCCCAGGAGCACTTCTGATCCGGAGCGTGCGCGGGGCACTTCCGATCCAGCACGGAGGCGAGGAGCGCTTACGATCTGCTGCGAACTCGAGGAGCACTTCTGATCCGGGGCTCCGGAGAGCGGTCCGGTCGCGCACGAGCGGCGCGCCCGACGACCGACACACAGCCGCCACCAGAAGCGGGATCAGAATCGGCCGCACGCCCTCCCTACTCGGCGCGTTCTCGAATCGGCACGCAGAACGTCACGTCCTGCGGGATCAGAAACGTGCCCGTGGGGCGCGCGCGAGGTGCGGAACTGATCCCGCGCCCGGACTGGGACGCGGGGGCGGAATGAGACGGGGCCGAGCGAAGCGGGATCAGGAACGTGCTTGCGGGGTGCGCGCGAGGTGCGGAACTGATCCCGCACCCGGAGTGGGACGCGGGGCGGAGTGGGACGGGGCCGAGCGAAGCGGGATCAGGAACGTGCTTGCGGGGTGCGCGCGAGGTGCGAAATTGATCCCGCACGCGGAGTGGGACGCGCGGGCCGAGTGGGACGCGGGGGCGAGCGAGTGCGGGATCAGAAACGGGCCTGCGGGGTGCGCGCGAGGTGCGGAACTGATCCCGCACCCGGAGTGGGAGGCGGGGGCCGAGCGAGGCGGGATCAGAAACGGGCCTGCGGGACGCGCGGGAGGTGCGGAAGTGATCCTGGACGCCGGGGAAGCGGGCGGGGGAAGCGGGGGGAGGTGCGGGTGCGAGATACGAAAGGTCACCAGGTGCCGTCGGGGCGGACGGCGTGGTCGACGCGGCAGTCGGCGAGGGCGGCGCGGACCTCGGCGCCATGGTCTCGGGCGAGGGCGAGGGCGGCGTGGTTGTCCTCGAGCTGCGCGACGCGAGAGGCACCGAAGAGTACGTTGGCCGTCGCGGGGTTCGCCAGACAGAAGGCGATGCCGAGGGCAGCCGGCGTCACCCCGAACTCCCCCGCGACCCGCGCGACCTCGGGGTACACGGCGAGGATCCGCTCGCGGATACCCCCGACATCGGCACCGATCTTGCGCTGGGGCATCCGTCCCGTGGCGAGGATTCCGCCCTCGAACACGTCGGAGGCCTGCAGCGTGAGGGTTCCGTCGGCGAACAGGGGCCCGTAGGCGTCGCCCTCCGCCATGGCCCGGCGCGCGATGCCGTACTTGAGCTGCGCGAACGCGGGGCCGACCACCCCCTGAGCGGTTGCCTCGGCGAGCGCCGCCCTGGTGTCCGCGATCCGCCAGTTGTTGATCCCCCACGAGTCGACCAGGTCGTCGGCGATGAGGGCGTTCACGTCGGCGACGAGTCGCGGCATGTCCGGGGCGTCGAGGTAGTCCCCCACCACGAGGGTGTCGAAGCGGTCGAGGCCGGCCCGCTCGAGCGACTCCTCGATCTGCCCGCGGAAGCCCTGGTGCGGCCAGTCCCACAGCCAGAGCTTGCCGCAGAGCACGACGTCGACACGGTCCACCCCGCTCGCCCGGAACGCCTCTCCGAAGAGGATGTCGGTCCGGGAGTTCTCGGCATGCGGCCCCATGTTGTAGTACGCGATGTCGAAGAATCCGGCATCGAGGTCGACCGCCCGCTGGATGAGCTGCACGGCATCGTCGAAGCCCATGCGGTCCCAGGTGTTCCACGATCCGAGGGCGAGCGGCGGCACCGTCGCACCCCGAGAAGACAGCGGCTTGCGGGGGTATGTCACATCGGGCATGAGGGCTCCTTCGCCGTCTCGGGGCACGGGGTTGTGTTTTTCTATGTTTGTAGAATATAACGGAGTAGTCCCATCGGAACACCGTCAGTGAGGACGACCATGACCGCTTCCCCGCGCCGCATCCTCGTCACCGGAGGAGCCTCCGGGCTCGGCCGCGGCATCGCCAGCGCCTTCCGCGCCGCCGGGGACGAGGTGTTCCTCGGCGATGTGAACCTCGAGGCCGCCCGGGCCGTCGCCGCCGAGATCGGCGCCACCGCCCTCCCCCTCGACATCGCCGACGAGGGCGCGGTCACCACCGCCGCCGCGCAGCTCGCGGAGGCCGGCGGGCTCGACGTCCTCGTCAACAACGCCGGCGTCGTCGCCGGTGGGGGCACACTCCAGGAGGTCGCGGTCGACGCGGTCGACGCGGCCCTGCGCGTCAACGTCCGCGGCACGTTCCTCATGCTGCGGGTCTTCGGCGGGCTGCTCGCGGCCGCCGGCCACGGGGCCATCGTCAACATCTCCTCGATCGGCGCCCGGCAGCCCACACCGGGCCTCGGACACTACGAGGCCACGAAGGCCGCGGTCGACGCGCTCACCCGGACGGCCGCCATCGAGCTCGCCGGCTCCGGGGTGCGCGTCAACGCCGTCGCCCCCGGTCCCGTGCTCACGCCCCTGACCGCCGACTTCGCCTCGAACCCCGATGCCCGCGCCGCCTGGGAATCGCGCATCCCGCTCGGCACCATCGCCGAGGTCGACCAGGTCACCCCGCTCGTGCTCTTCCTCGCGAGCGAGGCCGCCAGCCACATCACCGGGGTCTCGGTCCCCGTCGACGGCGGCCAGCTCCTGGTCTGACCCCCGTCCCCCTCCGTGCGGGATCGATCCCGCCCCTCCTGGCACCGCGGAGGACCGTCTTCGATCCCGCCACCCGCCCCGCGACTGGAGAACCATGACCCTCCCCACCACCACCCGCGCCGCGGTGCTCACCGCGCACGGCGAGCCGCTCACGCTGCAGGACCTCCCGCTGCCCGCCGAGATCGAACCCGGCGCCGCCCTCGTCCGCATCGCCTGCACGACGCTGTGCGGCACGGACATCGAGATCTGGGAGGGGAAGATGTCGTTCCCCGGCATGCTGCCCATGGTCCTCGGTCACGAGATGGTCGGCGAGATCGTGGCCACCGGGCCCGACACCCGCGACGCGCTCGGCCGCGCACTCTCCCCCGGCGACCGGATCGGCTGGTCGGAGTCCACCTGCGGCGAGTGCCACGGCTGCGTCGTGCTGCGCGAGCCGGTCGCGTGCTCCCGCCGCGGCTACGGCTTCCTCCAGCGCGCCGACGTTCCGCCGTTCGCGACGGCCGGGCTCTCCGAGTACGCGTACGTGACCCCGGATGCCGCCACGCTCCTGCTCCCGGCGGCCGTCAAGGACACCTGGGCCTCCATGGCGGGCTGCGCCGCGAAGACCGTCCTCCGCGCGTTCGAGCGGGCCGGCCGGATCCGTCCCGGCTCCCGCGTGGTGGTGCAGGGCTCCGGCGCCCTCGGCATCTTCGCCACCGCAGTCGCGAGGATCGCGGGTGCCGGGCAGGTCATCACCGTCGGCGCACCCGCGGCTCGTCTGGAGCTCGCCGCCCGCTTCGGCGCCGACGCCGTCGTGGACTTCCGCGACGGGCCCGTCGTCGACCAGGTCCTGGCGCTCACCGGAGGCGAGGGGGCGGACCACGTGTTCGACTTCGCTGGAGCCCCGAGCGTCGGCCCGGACGCCGTCGGCATGGCCGCCCAACGCGGCACCGTGGCGATCGTGGGCTCGACCGGTCCGGCCGGAGACGGCTTCGCCCTCAGCACGATCATGGGCAAGGAGCTCACGGTCGTCGGCTCGCTCAACGGCGACATCTCCGACTACGCCCGTGCGATCGACTTCTTCATGGCGTTCGCCGACCGCTTCCCCTGGGACGACCTGTTCAGCGCCCCGGTCGGCCTCGCCGACGCCTCCGCGAAGATCGCCCACATGCACCACCTCGATGAGGTCAAGGCCGTCATCGACCCGAGCCTCTGAGGAGCACCATGACCACTCCCCTCCCCCTCCGCGAGATCGGCCGCAGCGGCCTGCACGCCTCCCTGTTCTCCCTCGGCTCCTGGCACACCTACGACCGCATGGACTTCGCCGACGCGGTGGCGCTCCTCCGCGAGGCCACCGACCGCGGCGTGAACCTCTTCGACGTGGGCGTGTACTCCGCGCCCGGCGCCCCGCCCGTCTTCACCGACGTGATCTTCTCGGCGATGGTGCGCGCGGCCGGGCTGCGCCGAGAGGAGTGGCTGCTGTCGTCGAAGCTCTGGCTCGAGGCCTTCGGCGCCGACGGCTTCCGTCCACAGCTCGAGAACGCGCTGATGCGGGTGGGAGTCGAGCACGCCGACCTCGTGATCCTCGGCGACCTCCGCCGCGACGACCTCGAGCTGCGCGATCTCGTGCTCGACCTCGCCGCGCTCGCCGACGCCGGCCTCATCCGCGCGTGGGGCGTGAACAACTGGTCGGCGGCGAGCATCCAGGCCCTGATCGACCTCGCCGCCGCGGAAGGCGTGCCCGGTCCGCAGATCGCGCAGCTCAAGTACAGCGTCTCGCGGCGGTCGATCCCGGACGGCGAGCCCTTCGCGCGCCTCTGGGAGCAGGGCCTCACGCTGCAGGCCTCGGACTGCCTGGAGGGCGGGATCCTCGCCGGGAAGGTGATCGGCGACCGGCAGATCGGGCGCGACCCTGGCGGCATCCGCGAACGGATCATCGCCGACGTCCCCGCGTTCACGGCGGTCGCCGACGACCTCGACGTGACCCCCGCCCAGCTCGGCATCGCGTTCACCCTCACCCACCCCGCCCTGACGACGACGCTGTTCGGCGCCTCCCGCGTCGCGCAGCTGCGGGCGAACCTCGACGCGGCCGCCCTCGTCGACCGCGTCGGCGCCGCCGAGCTGCGCCGTCTCGTCGAGCCCTTCTGGGCCGACCGCGGGGTCGTCGACCCCGAAGGCCCCTGACGCCGTCCCACCCGAGGAGAACCATGACCATCCCCGTCCCCTTCGATCCCGACGTGCAGGCCGTGCTCGACGAGATCGCGAAGAACCCGCAGCCCGCCCTCACCCGCGAGACCCTGCCGCGCGACGGCGTCGACCGGATGTTCCCGGACAACGACGCCGTGATCGCCGGCCGGGACATCACCTGGGAGGACCGCGTCATCCCCGGCCCGCCCGGAGCACCGGACATCGAGGTCACGATCTTCCGCCCCGCCGGCTCGGAGACCTCGACGCTCCCCGGCTTCGTGAACATCCACGGCGGCGGCATGATCGTCGGCCACCGCTCCTGGGAGACGGCTCGAGTCGTCGACATCGTCGCGGAGCACGGCGTCGTGGCCGTGAACGTCGAGTACCGCCTCGCTCCGGAGGACCCGTACCCCGCGGGCGTGGAGGACTGCTACGCGGCCTTCGTGTGGACGCACACCCACGCCACGGAGCTCGGCATCGACCCCGCGCGCATCGTCGTGGGCGGCGGCAGCGCGGGCGGGGGCCTCACCGCGGCCGTCGCCTTGCTGGCGCGTGATCGGCGGGGCCCCGTCATGGCCGGGCAGCTGCTGCTGTGTCCCATGATCGACAACACCAACACCACGGTGGCCAGTCGGCAGTACGACGGCATCGGCACCTGGCAGCGCGACATGAACCTCCTCGCCTGGTCGTGCGTCCTCGGCGAGGAGCTCGCCTTCAGCGTCGAGGCTCCCGCCTACGCCGCGCCGAGCCGGGCGACAGACGTCTCCGGCCTTCCGCCCGCCTACATCGAGGTCGGCGAGGCGGAGATGTTCCGCGACGAGGACACCGTGTACGCCCTCCGGATCTGGGAGACCGGCGGTCAGGCCGAGCTGCACGTGTGGGGCGGCGGCGCCCACGGCTTCGACATGTACATGCCGGACGCCGAGATCACCCGCGCTGCCCTCGCCGCACGTGCCTCCTGGCTGCGACGGATCTGGCGGACCGCCGCATGAGCACGCCCGAACCGGTGCCCTACGACCCGGAGCTCGTCGCCGGACTCGACGCCTTCGTCGACCTCGTCGAGGTCATCCCGCTGCGCGCGGACACCATCCACGCCAACCGCGATCACTTCGCCACGATCATCCCGCCGATGGCCGTGCAGGCGGAGGGTCGCGCCGTGACCTGGGAGGACCGGGTCATCCCCGGCCCCGTCGGGGCTCCGGACCTCGAGGTCACCATCGTGCGCCCGGCGCAGGCGCCCGCAGACCCGGCACCGGCGGTGCTGTCGATCCACGGCGGCGGCATGGTGCTCGGCACGCGCTTCTTCGGCACCGCCGAGCTCATCGACCTCGCCGAGCGGCACGGTGTCGTCGGCGTCGCGGTCGAGTACCGTCTCGCCCCGGAGCACCCCGGACCGGCGCAGGCGGAGGACTGCTACGCGGCACTGGAGTGGATGGTCGCCCACGCCGACGAGCTCGGCATCGACACCTCCCGCATCGTCGCGTCCGGGCAGAGCGCCGGCGGCGGACTCTCGGCGGCGGTCGCGCTACTCTCCCGCGACCGCGGCGGACCACGGCTGGCCGGGCAGCTCCTCGGCTGCCCGATGCTCGACGACCGCAACGAGACCCCGTCGAGCCGGCAGTACGACGGCTTCGGCGCCTGGGACCGGAACAACAACGACACCGCGTGGGACGCGATCGCCGGAGCCGACCGGTTCACCGACCGCGTGTCGCCGTACACGGCGCCGACCCGGGCCACGGATCTGTGGGGACTCGCTCCGGCGTTCATCGAGGTGGGTGCCGCGGAGACCTTCCGCGATGAGGCCGTCGACTACGCGTCGCGGATCTGGGCCACGGGCGGGCAGGCGGAACTGCACGTCTGGGCGGGCGGCTACCACGGCTTCTCCGGGTTCTCCCCCGAGGCCGAGGTGTCGCAGGCCGCGGTGGCCGCACGGGAGAGCTGGCTGCGCCGCGTGCTGCGCCTGGGCGGATGAGTCTCCCGGCGCGCGGTGAGCCCGCGCGGATGGGCACGCTGCGGGCGATGCTGGTGCTCGGCATGCTGGAAGCCTTCGGTCCGCTGTCGATGGACCTCTACCTCCCCCAGCTCCCCCAGCTCGCGGCGTCGCTCGGCACGACCGAGGCCCTGGCGCAGGTGACCATGTCGGCGTGCATGATCGGCCTCGGCCTGGGGCAGCTCGTGGCCGGTCCCCTCAGCGACCGGCTGGGTAGACGTCTGCCGCTGCTGGTCGGCGTCGCGGCGTTCGCGGTGCTCTCCGCGGTGTGCGCGGTCGCCCCGACCATCGAGCTGCTGCTCGTCGCCCGCTTCCTTCAGGGGCTGGCGGGATCGGCAGGCATCGTGATCTGCTTGGCGATCGCCCGCGACCAGTTCGAGGGCATCGAGCTCTCCCGCATGCTCTCGCTGCTGTTCCTCGTCTCGGGCACCGCGCCGATCATCGCGCCGGTGGTGGGCGGCCAGCTCGCCCGCATCATGGACTGGCGCGGGATCTTCGGGGTGCTCAGCGGGATCGGCGTCATCCTGCTGCTCGTGGTCGTCTTCCTCCTGCCGGAGACGCTGCGACCGGAGGCGCGCCACGGCGGAGGCCTCCGCGTGCTGCGGGCGCATGCCGGCGCCGTGCTGGGCGACCGGCTCTTCGCCGCGGTCCTGTGCGCCTCCGCCGGTGCGGGCGTGGCGTTCTTCACCTATCTCTCGATGTCGTCGTTCGTGCTGCAGGACGAGTTCGGCCTCAGCCCGCAGAGCTTCAGTCTCGCCTTCGCCGCCGGCGCCCTCGCGAGCATCGTCGGCAGCCAGTCGAGCCGCCTGGTCGTGCGCCGCTTCGGCCCCCTCCGCGTCTACCTCGGCGGGGTCACGGCGACGCTCGTCGCGACCACGACCTTCCTCGTCCTGGCACTGAGCGGGACGGGGGTGGCGGGCGTGGTGGCAGCACTCGTCGGGTTCATGCTGTGCGCGGGCCTCGGCGGCCCGAACGGCCAGACACTCGCCCTCGCGCATCACGGCGCCAGGGCGGGGACGGCGTCCGCCCTGCTCGGCATGTCGTCGTTCCTGTTCGGCCCGGTGCTCGCCCCGGTCGCCGCCGGGATCGGGGGCACGAACGCCGTCACGATGGCGGTCACCATGACCCTGGCCGCCGCCGTCGCGGCGATCGCCGCCTGGGCCTTCGTCCGCCCCGCCGCGCGGGAGTGAGGTCGGCCGTCGCACCGCACGGTCAGCCCACGATGCTCATCGCGACGACCCCTATCGCCATCGCCCAGGACTCCACCGCGAGCAGCCGGGCGGTGCGCCCCCGATACCCCGTCGGACGCAAGGCCGCGGCGAGCGTCCACCCGACGACGGCGACGGTGCCGAGCACGATGAGCGCACCGAGCGCACCGCCGAGGCTGTGTCCCGCGTGTCCCGCCGACGCCACGCCCTGACCGCCCGATCCGGCGGCACCGTGGAAGGCGCAGATCGCCATCACGAGCGCCCCGAGAGCGCGGTGACAGCAGGGGGCCGCGGACGCCGCCCCGCGGACGCCCATCGTGCCGATCATGCCGGACACGAGCAGCAGGGCACCGATCAGCAGGGCACCCAGCGGCCCGGTCCCGCCCGTCGCCATCAGCAGCATCCCCGCCGCCATCACCACCGCGGCCTGGCGTCCCTGCCACGGCACGGCGCGCCGCGCAGCGAGGCAGGCGCCGGCCGACACGAGCGCCGCCGCCGCCATCAGCAACGATGCTGCCGGGAGCAGGAGGTCCACAGCCGAAGTATATTGATCGTTCGCTCAAAAAAGCGAGGCCGCACTTCATGCGGCACAATGAGCACGTGCCCCGCATCGTCGACCATGATGAGCGTCGCCGTCAGATCGCCGACGCGCTGCTCGTCGTCGCCGCCAGAGACGGTCATGAGAGCGTGTCCTCACGGGCGGTCGCCAAGGAGCTCGGCGTCGCGACCGGTTCGCTCTGGCACTACTTCGACGGCTTCGACGACGTCGTCCGGGCCGCCGCGGCCGAGGTCACCCGTCGCACCGACGAGCGCATCGCCGCGGCGACGGACGGACTCCGCGGCCTGGCGCGCCTGCGGGCCCTGATGGGCGAGGTGCTCCCCGTCGACGAGCGCACTCGCACCGAGGCGCACGTCGTCGTCGGCTTCTGGGGGCGCCTGGCCACCCTCGCCCCGACTCCTGACGCCGGAGCGCCGACCCTCGCGACGTGGCAGGGCAGCATCCGCGAGGCACTGGAGGAGGCGGTGAGCGACCGAGAGCTGCGCCCGGACACCCCCACCGGCGACCTCCTCGCCCTCCTGCGCTCGATCACGTACGGCCAGCAGGTCGTCGAGGTCACCGAACCGCAGACGGCGGCGGCGCACTTCGCGGTCCTCGACAGCATCCTCGCCCCCTGGCGTCGCTGACCTCGACATCGCCCACACGCCACGGTTGTGCGCCCGTGCACGCCGTCGTATCATCGTGCCAACCCGTTTCTTGAGCACTTGCTCGAAAATAGTGAGGTCAACGATGTCCCCGCACTCCCAGCCCGTCTCCCTCGAGCCGATCGCCGTCCCGCACCCGCTCGACCCGCTCACCGGTGCCGAGATCGCCGCCGCCCGCGCCGTGCTCGACGCAGCCGGCCTGCTGACGGCGACCACCCGCGTGCCGATGCTGCTCCCCGACGAAGCCACGAAGGAGGAGCTCGCGGCCTGGCGTCCCGGCTCTCCCATCGACCGCCGTGTCGACGTGACGCTGCTCGACACCGCCACCGGCGTCGCGACCGAGCTGATCGTCTCGATCACCCGTGGCGAGGTCGTGCGGCAGGAGCGAGTGCCGAACGACGCCCCGCCGTACGGCCAGCCGCAGTACCTGTTCGAGGAGTACGAGCGGGCAGAGGCCATCGCCAAGGCGTCCCCGGACTGGCAGGCGGCCATGCGGCGGCGGGGCCTGGCGGACCACATGGCCCTCGCCTTCTGCTCCCCCCTGGCCCCGGGCTACACCGGCCGGGCCGACGAGGTGGGCCGCCGCGTGATCCGGTCCCTCACCTTCCTCCGATACGACGAGCAGGATTCCCCGTGGGCCCACCCCGTCGAGGGGCTGATCGTGCACATCGACCTCACCACGGACAGCGTGATCCGCGTCGAGGACGAGGGCGACGTGCCGGTGCCCGCCGGGCACGGCAACTACTACCCGGAGGTGCAGGGCGCGGCACGGACGACGCTGCGGCCCATCGAGATCACCCAGCCGGACGGGCCGAGCTTCGCCGTGTCCGGATCGCTCGTCGAGTGGGAGGGCTGGTCCATGCGCGTGGGCTTCAACGCCCGCGAAGGCCTCGTCCTGCACGACGTGTCGTTCCAGGGGCGCTCCGTGCTGCACCGGGCGAGCGTGCCGGAGATGGTCGTGCCGTACGGTGACACCGCCCCCGGGCGCTTCTGGATCAGCTACTTCGACGCGGGCGAATACCTCCTCGGCAAGAACGCCAACCACCTGGAGCTCGGCTGCGACTGCCTGGGCGTGATCCGGTATCTCGACGGCTACGTCGCCGACGACCACGGCCACCCGGTGCGCATCCCGAACGTGATCTGCATGCACGAGGAGGACTTCGGCATCCTCTGGAAGCACACCGACCTCTCGGGACGGTCCGACGTGCGGCGCTCACGGCGCTTCGTGGTCTCGTACTTCTCCACGATCGGCAACTACGACTACGGCTTCTACTGGAACTTCGGACTGGACGGCTCCATCGAGGTCGTCGCCAAGGCCACGGGCATCGTGTTCGCCGGCGCCGGGGAGCCGGGCGTCCGTCAGAAGCACGCCACCGAGCTCGCCCCCGGCGTCTTCGCCCCGGTCCACCAGCATCTGTTCTGCGCGCGGCTCGACGTGGCTATCGACGGCCAGGACAACCGCCTCGTGGAGGTCGACGCGCAGCGGGTGCCGATGGGGCCGGACAACCCGTTCGGCAACGCGTTCACCTGGTCGGAGACGGTGCTCGAGACCGAGCACGCCGCCCAGCGTGAGGCCGACTCCTCCGCCGCCCGGGTGTGGGAGGTGCAGAGCGCCTCGCGGACCAACCACGTCGGCCGCCCGACCGCCTACCACCTCGTCCCGGAGCCGACCGCCCTGCTGATGGCCGACCCCGCCTCCTCCGTCGCCGCGCGCGCGGCCTTCGCCACGAAGCACCTCTGGGCGACCCGGTACGAGCACGGGCAGATCTGGCCGGCCGGGCGCTACCCCAACGCGCACCAGGGCGGCGCCGGCCTCCCGGAGTACACGGCCGACGACCGCCGGATCGACGGCGAGGACATGGTGCTGTGGCACACCTTCGGCCTCACGCACTTCCCCCGCCCGGAGGACTGGCCGATCATGCCCGTGGACTACGCGGGATTCTGGTTCAAGCCCTACGGTTTCCTCGACCAGAACCCCGCCATGGACGTGCCGGAGTCCTCCCAGGCGCACGGCGGCGCGACGGCGACGGACTCCTGCTGCGGCGGCGACTCCTGCGCCTGCGGCCACTGAGCGCACCCGGGGCCGCTCCGCCGCGCGATCAGTAGCGGGCGGAGAAGGCCCCGTCGGCCTGGAGGAGCTGCCCGGATATCCAGCGCCCCTCGTCCGAGACGAGGAACGAGACGACGGCGGCGATGTCGCCCGGGGTGCCGAGGCGCCCGAGCGGCGTCATCCCGGCGAGGCCGGCGCGCGTCTCCTCGTCCATCCATCCGGTGTCGATGGGGCCGGGGTTCAGGACGTTGGCGGAGATGCCGCGCGGACCGAGCTCGCGTGCGGCGGAGATGACCAGCCGGTCGAGCGCGCCCTTGGAGGCCCCGTAGGGCAGGTTCCCGGTGACGTGATCGCTCGTGAGCGCCACGATCGCGCCGCCGTCCTCGGTCTGCCGGGCGAAGGCCGCGATGAGGAGCAGGCTCGCCCGCGCGTTCACGGCGACGTGCCGGTCGAAGCTCTCCGCCGTGGTGTCGAGGATTCCGGACTCGACGTCGTGCGCGTGGCTGAGGACGAGCGCGGAGATCGTGCCGTGCGCCTCCGTGACCTCGGCGATCAGGCGCTCCGGTCCGTCCGCGGTGGAGAGGTCGGACGGGTGATCGGCGTCGTCGAGGTCGCTGGTGACGACGGTCCAGCCGTCGGCACGGAGCCGCGGGACGATGCCCGCGGCGATGCTGTTCGCGCGCGCGGCGCCGGTGACGAGAGCGAGGGGCATGCCCTCACGCTAGCGGGCACGCCGTCGCGGGTGCGAAAAGGTGCGCCGATCGCTCCCGTCAGGCGCGTCTCTCATCCCTGCCGAGGGGAGAGCGGGTCAGGCGAGGGCGGCGATCGCGTCGCGGAGGATGCCGTCGGCCGCGGCCAGCGCCTCAGCGGCGGCCTCGGCGGAGGCGCCCGTCGCGAGCAGGAGCAGCGCGAGCTTGACGGAACCGTCCGCGGCCTGCAGCGCGGCGGACGCGGCGTCGACGTCCACACCCGCGAGCTGCGACACCGTGCGGATCGAGCGCGCGTGCAGCTTCTCGTTCGTGGCCAGCAGGTCGACCATGACCCCGCGGTACGTCTTGCCGAGCTTGATCATCGAGAGCGTCGTCAGCATGTTCACGACGAGCTTCTGCGCCGTGCCGGACTTCAGCCGCGTGGAGCCCGAGATGAACTCCGGCCCCGTGACGACCTCGATCGCGATGTCGGCCTCCGCGCCGGTCGCCGACCCCGCGTTCGAGGCGATCGCCACAGTGAGGGCGCCGAGGCCCCGGGCGTACCGCAGCCCGCCGATGACGTAGGGCGTACGGCCGGATGCCGAGATGCCCACCACCGTGTCCCGCTCGGTGAGGTCGAGGTCGCGCAGGGCGAGGGCCGCGGCCTCATCATCGTCCTCCGCGTTCTCCACCGCCGAGCGGATGGCCGTCTCCCCGCCGGCGATGAGTCCGACCACCATCGACGGGTCGGTGCCGAAGGTGGGCGGGCACTCGCTCGCGTCGAGCACGCCGATGCGACCTGCCGTGCCCGCACCGATGTAGATGAGGCGACCGCCGCGTCGGAAGCGCTCCGTGATGCCGTCCACCGCCGCCGCGATCTCCGCCGTGCGACCCGCCACGGCCTCGGGCACCCGACGGTCCTCGGCGTTCATGCGCTCGACGAGCTCAGTGGTGCTCAGCAGGTCGAGATCGCCCCGCTCGGTGGACGAGGCCTCGGTGTCCAGGCCCGCGAGCTCGGCGAGAAGGGTGGTCAGACGGGGGTCATTCGGCACGGTGCACGAACCTTTCATGGGGGAGGTCGAGGCGACGGGTCAGCAGCAGGGCCCCGTCCATGGCGCCGCCTCGCGCGGGGAGGACCCGACGGCCGTTCCCTTCGAGCGCGCGTGTGAGGGCGGCGCGGAATCCGTCGTGGTCGGTGAGGCCGCCGTGCAGTGCGACGTCCGCGGTCGGCCCGGCGGCCGCAGCGGTCGTCGCAGCGAGGAGCCGGACGGCCTCGTCGACGATCCCGCGGGCGACGGGGTCGTCGTCTGCGGCGGCGGCGAGTACGAGGGGCGCGAGGGTCGCGAGGCGGCGGGCGAGCGCACCGTCGGCGGCCAGCCAGGCCTGCACGGCCGAGGGCGGGCCGACGGGGGCGGCGAGCGCCGCGGTGAGAGCGGTGGGCGCGGCCAGCCCGTCGTGGGCACGGAGCACGGCGCGCAACGCCTCGCGGCCGAGCCAGGATCCGCTGCCGAAGTCGCCCAGCTCGGGACCCCAGCCGTCGACCAGACGCGCACCGGAAGGGTCGACGCCCAGCGCCACGGCTCCGGTGCCGGCGATGAGCAGCACGCCGGCCGCGCCGTCGAGAGCGCCCGCATGGGCGGTGACCACGTCCGACGCCACGGCCACGCGCGCTCCGGTCCGTGCGGCGAGCGCGGCGGCGAGTTCCGCGGCCGCCTCCGGGGCGAACCAGGCGCCGGCCGCCCCCACGCCGAGCGTGTCGATGCGCTCGACACCGTCGAGCAGCGGGAGAATCGCGGTGAGCGCCGCCTCCACTCCGCCCGCCGCGGCGAGGCCCGGCGCTCCGATCCCGGAGCGCTCCCCGGCCGTCGCGCCGTGCACGACGAGGCGGCAGCGGGACTTGCCGAGGTCGACGGTGGCGGTCGTCTCGCTCATCGGCACTCCTCGGATCCGGCGGAAAGAAAGAAAAGCGACTACACAACACGTAGACTCGCTGAAAAGAATTTACCATCCCGTTCCGCAGTTCCGGAGGATACCGTGAGCATCCAGTCCACGATCGAAGCCGCCGCTGCGACCCTGCCCCCGTCGCTGGCGCGCGTCGCGGCCGCTGTGCGGGAGAACCCGACCCTCGTGATCGACAAGACGATCAGCGAGCTCGCCGAGGAGTGCCGCACCTCGGTCGCCTCCGTCGTGCGGTTCTGCCGCGCGATCGGCTTCACCGGATACGCGCCGCTGCGGATGGCCCTGGCCACCGAGCTCGGCAAGGAGGCCGCGCAGTTCTCCGCCCGCGGCGCCTACGGCTCGGAGATCTCCGACGAGGACTCTCTGGAGGAGGCGGTCTCCAAGCTCGCGACCCTGGAGCTCCTCGCCATCGAGGAGACCGTCGGCCAGCTCGACTTCGCTGTGCTGGCGGCGGCTGTCGCGGCCATCGACGGCGCCGACCGGATCCTGCTCTACGGCATCGGCGCCAGTCAGTTCGTCGCGGAGGACCTCGCGCACAAGCTCCTCCGCGTCGGCCGCAACGCCCACGTCCTCGCCGACCCCCACGAGGCGATCGCCGCCGCGGTCCTGCCCGTCAGGACCACCGTCGCCATCGGGTTCTCGCACGCGGGGTCGACGATCGAGACGGTGCGGTTCCTCGAAGCCGCCGTCGCCAACGGTGCGACGACCGTCGCCGTCACCTCCGTGAAGGACTCCCCTCTCGCCCAGGTCGCCGACCACGCCCTGTTCACCGAGGTGCGCGAGTCGACCTTCCGTGCCGGGGCGATGGTGAGCCGGATCGCGCAGCTCGCCCTCGTGGACTGCCTGTTCATCGGCGTCGCCAAGCGGCGGTACGCCGAGACCGTCGACGCCCTGCAGCGCACGCGTCAGGCGACGCGCCTCCTCCGCGACTGACGACGCCGCCGAGCGCGGGTGCGTCAGCGGACAGGGGCGTCCAGCACCGTCGGAGCCTCCGTCCGTGACGTGTGGCTTCCCATCGTCCCCGCCGTGCGCAGGAACACGATGATCCAGCTGAAGATCAGCACGGCCGCGATGAGCTCGACCGCCGTGAGGTTGTAGTAGCCGACAGCGAAGAACGCCCCGAGCAGCACGATGACCAGCACGTACGTCCAGCCGAGGCCGACGAAGACGCGCGGGATGCTGCGCACGAACCACGGCAGACCGACGACGACCACCGCGAACACCACCACCATGCCCGTCGCGACGGTGTTGTGCAGACCGAAGAACTCGTCGACGGGGAAGATCCCGACGCACGCGAGGAAGATGCCCATCAGGATGAGCCCGCCGCGCACGATGGTCCGGCCACGGCGGTCGACCGGGTCGTCGACAGGCAGCCCCGCCGTCGCATAGCGCGAGATGGTCGTCACCATGATCCCCGCGATGACGAGGGTCACGTTGAAGGCCACCGAGGCGCTGTTGCTGCTCATGCCCAGCGCCGACAGGTTGTCGCGCCACCAGTGCACGTCACTGGAGGCCAGCATCGCCGCGAACGCCCCGACGACGAGGAACACCGCCAGGACCAGCGACAGCACGGTCGGCGTCAGAGCGACGGCGCTGAGGAAGGCGACGTAGCCCGTGAGCGCGAACGCCACGGCGACCAGGATCGCTCCGGGGAACGCGAAGACGGGGGCGTCCACGAAGCTCTGCTCCAGCAGCTGCGCGATCCCCAACCAGCCGAGGTAGGCGATCGCGGCGTGCGCGAAGGCGATGGCGGCGAGGTCGTACCAGCGCAGGCGGTCGCCGGGTACCGCGAATCCATCCCTGGCGCGGGTGGGGTCGGGCTCCGGAACCCGCACAGCGAGCCGCCCCAGGGCGAAGGCGAGCGCCGCCGCGATCGCGCCGCCGTAGGCCGCGAACATACCGATCGAGCCGGTGCCGCTGATCGAGAGCTCCCGCCCCCAGAACACCGGCAACGCCACGAGGAACCCGACGAGGAGGAACGCCGCACCGACGATCAGCGCGGTCGCCTCGAACACCGCGTCGGAGGTGGCGGGTCCGCGCACCTGGCGGAGCACCTGCCGGATCCGCTGCGTCACCGTCGACATCATCCCGCCGTTCACGGACCACATCCTAGACGGCACCCCCGCAGGATCGTCGCCGGTGGTAGCATCACGGAACGGATCGTATACAACGTCGTCGTTCCCACCAGCCCGAGGTGATCAGTCATGAACGGTGCCCTCACCACCCCCGCCGAATCGGTGTCCACGCTCGTCGCGCGCAACATCAGCGAGTTCCGCGCCGCCGTCTCCGAGTCGTTCGTCCCGCTGCAGGTGTCCACCGCGGGCGCCGACCAGTTCCGCGGCGTGATCCGCGGCGCCGCCGTCGACGAGGTGCACGTCAACGACATCCGCGCGACCTCGCACGTCGTCGAGCGCACCACCGAGCTCATCGCCCGCGGGGACCGCTCGTACTTCAAGGTGAGCCTGATGCTCGCCGGGACAGGCCTGCTCATCCAGGACGACCGCGAGGCCGTGCTGGAGCCCGGCGACCTCGCCGTCTACGACACCGATCGGCCGTACTCCCTCGTCTTCGACCAGGACTTCCGCACCATGGTCGTCATGTTCCCGAAGCACCTGATCAGCCTCCCGCCGGACATGATCGGGCAGCTCACGGCCGTCCGCATCTCGGGTCAGGAAGGGCTCGGCGGCATGGTCGTGCCGTACCTGACGCAGCTCGCCGGCAACCTCGATGAACTCGCCGGCACGACGGGAGCCCGGCTCGCGCACAGCGCCCTCGACCTCGTGACCACCGTCTTCACGCGGGAGCTCGGTCTCGACCAGGTCTCCGCCGACCCGCACCGTGCCCTCATGCAGCGGATCCGCTCGCACATCGACCGCAACCTCGCCTCCACGGACCTCGGACCGGCCTCCATCGCCGCCGCGCACTTCATCTCCACCCGCCACCTGCACGGACTGTTCCAGGAGCAGGGGGTGACCGTGTCGACGTGGATCCGCACCCGCCGCCTGGAGCAGTGCCGTCGCGACCTCCTCGACCCGATGCTCGCCGACCGCCCCGTCGCCGCCATCGCCGCCCGCTGGGGCTTCGTCGACGCGGCGCATTTCAGCCGCGCCTTCAAGACCGCCTTCGGCGTCTCCCCCAGCGAGTACCGCGCCACCCACTGACCCTGTTGTTCCCGTACTCCCCGTCGCGCGCGGGATCAAAACCGCCCCGCCAGCGCTCGCCTCGCGCACGTTTCTGATCCCGCACCATCCCCCCGCCCCGCGTGCGGGATCAGGAACGCACCTCACTCCCGTCGGGCAGGGGCACTTTCGACCCCGCACCGACGCGCGGCACTCCGTGCGCGAGAGACACGACTCCCGCGCGCCAGATGACACGACTCCAGCGTGCGGGATCAGGAACGCACCCCACACGCGTCCGGCAGGGGCGGTTTCCGTCCCGCGCCGGGGCGGCCGCAGGCGGGACGCCCGTGCGGGATCAGGAAGGCACCCCACTCGCGTCCGGCAGGGGCGGTTTTGATCCCGCACGGGGGCCAGGGGCGGATCCAGGGACGGAACCGCGGGGACGGAACCGCCGGTACGGTGCCCCGCGGGGACGGGACTTGCCCGGGAGGGCACGCCGGTTGACTCTCGGTGCGGGATGGACTCCGCGCGCTTGAGGGGTCCCCCGGTGCGGCCGGAGCATGAGGCAAGCGCATCGCGACGACGCGGTGCCCGGGGCGACGAGGCCCCGCCGTGTGCGACGTCAGGACCCTCATGACCGACATCTCCGCCGACCCCGCTCTGGACGAATGGCGCACGTACGACGAGTTCGCCGCGGGCATCGACACGTTCCGCCTGCCGAACACGATGCTCGCCGGAACCGCGCTCACGCTCACCCTCGACGACGACACCACGCTCGCGCTCCGCTTCGACGAGGACTCCGTGGCCTGGGAGGGCCTGGGCTCCTCCGGTAGCGACCCGTACGACGCCGTCCGCGTGCGCGACGACGTCGTCTTCGTGAACATCCCCTTCGAGACCCGCGAGCGCGAAGCCCTCACCGTCGTCTTCTCCACCACGACCCACCGCGCCACCGTCATCCGCTCCCGCATCGCCGCGAAGGCCGTCGAGGGTACCCCGCAGGTGGGGCAGGACTTCTGGGCCGCGACCACCGACGCCGGGCCCGCGACCGGCGAGGTCCCCGGTCCGAGCCGCGACCTCATCGGCAAGCGGAACATCTACCGCTACAGCCCTCACCACCTGTACGAGCACGTCTACGTCTCCAGCCAGCGCTACGCGTGGCAGTGCCTCGAGGGCGTCCAGCGCGGTCACGGCGACATGGACCTCTCCACGGTGTGGAAGTTCGCGCACGGCCTCTACCTCTTCTGCTTCCGCGAGTTCCGGATCGCGGTGGCGAGCGTCTGGCTCCACGACCTCGGCTACCAGCTCATGACGACGGGGATCTTCCTCGGACTCAACGGCGACGGCGAGTCCGAGCACTCCCGCGCCGGCGGACACATCTACCCGCTGGGCGCCGTCGCCTACCCCGACGCACAGCCCGCCTGACCCTTCGACCCTTCGACCCTTCGACAGGCTCAGGGACCCAGACGGGCTCAGGGCCCTTCGACAGGCTCAGGGACCCAGACGGGCGCAGCGACCCACCACGGAAAGAGAGCACATGAGCAACGCAGACCTGATCCGCGACCACTACGCCGCCAACGACCGCGGCGACCTGGACGGCATGCTCGCGCCCTTCGCGGCCGACATCGAGTGGACCGAGGCCGCCGGATTCCCCTACGCCGGAACGTACATCGGCCCGGACGCGGTCGCCGAGAACGTCTTCGGCCGCATCCAGGAGGAGTGGGACGACTACACCGTCGCGATCGACGAGGTCGTCGACGGCGGCGACGTCGTGGTCGGCATCGGCACCTACTCCGGCACCTACAAGCGCACCGGGCGGTTCTTCGCCGCCCGGGTGGCCCACGTCTGGCGCGTGGCGGGCGGCGAGATCGTCGCCTTCGAG
Organism: Microbacterium sp. C-MGS6; assembly: GCF_058140415.1. Taxonomy (NCBI): domain Bacteria; kingdom Bacillati; phylum Actinomycetota; class Actinomycetes; order Micrococcales; family Microbacteriaceae; genus Microbacterium; species Microbacterium sp. C-MGS6. The sequence continues at coordinate 1,079,968 of NZ_CM176934.1, read as the reverse complement.
CAGTTCACCGACACGGAGCTCGTGAACCGCGCCCTGCGCGCGCCGTCGACGAGCACCGAGACCCAGCCTTCGAGCTGACAGCACGACCCGAACAGGAGAGGCAGGAAGCACATGAACAGACGAGCATCCGGCGCCGCGGCGATCATCGCCGTGGCCGCCCTCGCTCTCGCCGGCTGCGCCGGCGGCGACGGAGCCGGGGGCGACGGTGCCCCCATCGTCGTCGGCTCCGTGAACACGATCAGCGGCCCGGCGACGTTCCCGGAGGCCTCGCAGGCGGCTGCCGCCGTCTTCGACGCGTTCAACGAGGACGGCGGCCTCGACGGCCGCACGATCGAGTACAAGATGCTCGACGACAAGGGCGACCCCGCCACGGCCACCGCCTCGGCGCGGGAGATCGTGGGCAGCGACGAAGCCGTCGCGCTCGTGGGCTCCGCGAGCCTCATCGAGTGCGAGATCAACGCGAAGTACTACGAGCAGGAGGGCATCCTCTCGGTGCCCGGCATCGGCGTCGACACGGGCTGCTTCGACAGCGAGAACATCTCGCCGGCGAACGTCGGCCCGTTCAACGACATGACCCTCACGCTGCAGTACGGCTCCGAGGTGCTCGGACTCGACGACATCTGCATCCTGCTGGAGATCGCCGGTTCCACCCGTCCGACCTATCAGGCCGCGATCGACAAGTGGACCGAGATCACGGGCAAGGAGCCGAAGTACGTCGACGACACCGTGCCGTACGGCGCCTCCGATTACACGCCCTACATCGTCAAGGCGCGGGACCAGGGCTGCAAGGCCCTCGCGATCAACCCGGTCGAGCCCGACGCGATCGGACAGGTCAAGGCCGCGAACGCGCAGGGCTGGGACGACGTGACCTGGCTCTACCTCACGAGCGTCTACAGCGAGAACTTCGCCGACGCGATCGACGACGCGGGCGCCGGCATCTACGTCCCCGCCGAGTTCTACCCGTTCACGGACGACAGCGACATCAACGCGGACTGGCGGACGCTGATGGAGGAGAACGACATCCCCCTCACCTCGTTCAGCCAGGGCGGCTACCTCGCGGCGACGTACTTCATCGAGGTGCTGAAGAGCATCGACGGCGACATCACCCGGGAGAGCGTCTCCGAGGCGCTGAAGGGCATGGACCCGATCGAGAACCCGATGGTGGGCACCCCCTACGCCTTCGGCACGCAGAACACCGCGGGCTGGCCGATCATCCTGAAGTCGGGCACGAACGCCTGGGAGAAGGTCGCCGACGACTGGCTCCGGATCGGCGAATAGTCCCCGCGCTTCGACAGGCTCAGCGACCCACGCCGGGTCCCCGCGCTTCGACAGGCTCAGCGACCCACGCCGGGTCCCGCGCTTCGACAGGCTCAGCGACCCACGCCGGGTCCCCGCGCTTCGACAGGCTCAGCGACCCACGCCGGGTCCCTGAGCCTGTCGAAGGGCCCTCACCAGAAAGGACGCCTGATGCTCCAAGGCGCCATCGCCGGACTCGCCGCCGGCGGCCTCTACGCCGTCCTCGGCGTCTGCCTCACCCTCATGTCACGCCTCGTGCGCGTCGTGAACTTCGCCCAGGCCGCGACCGGCATGTTCGGCGCGTTCACCGCCGTGTGGTTCGTGCGCGAGATCGGACTGCCCATCTGGCTCGGCTCGATCCTCGGCGTCCTCGTCGCGGGCCTGCTCGCCGCGGCCATCGGCTTCATCGCCGCGACGTGGCTGTCGGAGGCCTCGACGACGACCCGCTCCGCCATGACGGTCGGCCCGCTCCTGCTGCTCATCTCGCTGTCGTTCATCCTGTTCGGCAACAAGCCGCAGCCGTTCACCCCGATCATCGCCGGCCCCGCGTTCTCCTTCGGCGGCGTGGTCATCAGCCAGGTCACCGTCGCGACGGTGGCGATGGCCGTCGTCACCGCCGTCGCCGTCCGCATCGTGCTGCGCCGCACCAGGGTCGGCACCCAGCTGCGCGCGCTGTCGGAGCGGCCGACCACGGCGGAGCTGCTCGGCATCCGCTCCCGGCCGCTGTCGATCGCCGTCTGGTTCGTCACCGGGATCATCAGCGCCATCGCGATCATCATCGTCGCGCCCTCGCAGTCGAACGATGCCACGAGCCTGTCCATGCTCATCGTCCCCGCTGCGGCAGCCGCCCTCCTCGGTGGCTTCCGCCGGCTCGACCTCGCCGTCGTCGGCGGGCTGCTCCTCGGCGTCCTCGGCGGACTCGTCGCGCAGATCGACGAAGTGGCGCTCGTGCGCAACTTCCTGCCGTTCCTGTTCATCGTCGTCCTGCTGCTCTGGACGCAACGCAAGGAGGTGTGGGATGCCGCTCGCTGACCGCCCCTGGTTCCGGATCACCTGGCCGTTCGCCGTCGCCGTCGTCGGCATCGGCGTGGGCGCGCTCCTCAGCGCCGCCCTTCCCGGCTACTTCGTCTTCCTCGCGATCAGCGCCGTCACGGCCGCGATCGCGATCCTCGGCCTGGGCATCGTCACCGGCTCGGCCGGGATGATCGCCCTGTGCCAGCTCACCTTCGCCGCGGTCGGGGCGTGGATCGTCTCCCTGCTGAACGTGATGCAGGCGCCCGGCGGCTTCCTCGTCTGGCTCGTGCTCGGCGGCGTCGCGGCCGGTCTCGTCGGCATCCTCGTCGGCCTCCCCGCCCTGCGGCTGCGCGGCGTGAACCTCGCCGTCGTGACGCTCGGATTCGCGGCCGCGGCGGACGTCACGCTCGTGCAGATCCAGTTCCCCGGCTCCGCGGACGGCATCGCGATCGAGCGGCCCGCGCTGTTCGGCAGTGACCGGGAGTTCTTCTTCCTCTCCATCGTCGTGCTCGCCGTCTGCGGCCTGGCGGTGTTCTTCCTGCAGCGCGGACGCTGGGGCGCCAGCTGGAAGGCCGTCGCATTCTCCGAGCGGGGCACGGCCGCGGCCGGGCAGAGCGTGCGCACCGCGAAGCTCACGGCGTTCGCGGTGTCGGCGGCCCTCGGCGGCGTCTCCGGCGGGCTGCTCGCCGGACAGGTGCAGCTCCCCTTCGCCTCGAGCTTCACACCACTGCAGTCCCTCGCCCTGTACGTGCTGGCGATCATGTCCGGCGCGCACCTCATCGACATGGCCATCTTCGGCGGACTGCTCTGGGTGCTCGTGCCGGAGCTGCTCAAGCGCTGGGGCGTGCCGCAGGACTGGGGCTTCGTGGTGTTCGGCGTGCTGGGCGTCCAGGCCCTCACGAGCGGCACGAACCTCGGCCAGGGCATCCGCAACCTCCTGTACCGGCGGGCCGACCGGCGCACGGCCACCGCGGAGCTCACGGCGCTCCCGCCGGACGCGGGAACCGATGCGACGGCGATCACCACGACCACGACGGCCACCGTCGACGAGGCCGCCCTCGACGGCGCCCCGGTGCTCACGGTCGACGGGCTGACCGTGCAGTTCGGGGCGCTCAAGGCCCTCGACGACGTCTCGTTCACCGTGCCCGCCGCCTCGATCATGGGGCTCATCGGTCCGAACGGCGCCGGGAAGTCGACCTTCGTCGATGCCATCAGCGGGTTCCTCCCCCAGCACGAGGGCCGCGTGCTCCTCGGCGACCGCGACCTCGCCGGGCTCTCCCCCACCCGGCGCGCCCGCCTCGGACTGCGACGGACCTTCCAGCAAGACCGCGTCCCGCCGGCGCTCACGGTGGGCGGCTATGTGCGCTTCGTGGCCCGGCGGCGCCTCGCCGCGGCGGACATCGACGAGGTCCTCGCGTTCTTCGGATGCCCGCCGGCCCGGGCGCGCCTCTCGAGCGTCGACGTCGGCACCCGGCGGCTCGTGGAGGTCGCGGCGAACGTCGCCGCCCGCCCGCGCCTGCTCATCCTCGACGAACCCGCCGCCGGCCTCTCGCACGAGGAGCATTTGGCGCTCGCGGCTCGCCTCCGCGAGCTCCCCGGGCGCTACGGCGTGGCCCTCATCATCATCGAGCACGATCTGGACCTCGTCCGCTCGGTGTGCCCGACCCTCACGGTCCTCGACTTCGGCCGCGTCCTGGCGAGCGGCCCGCAGGCCGAGGTCCTCGCGAACCCCGACGTCGTCAAGGCGTACATGGGAGAGACGGAGCTGCTGAAATGAGCGCACTGGTGCTCGACGGGGTGACGGTGAGCCGCGGCGCCGGGCCGGTCATCTCGGACGTCTCGCTGCGGGTGACAGGCGGCGAGGTCCTGGCGCTGGTCGGCCCGAACGGCGCTGGCAAGACGAGTCTGATCGAGGCGGTGTCCGGCGTGACACCGCACTCGGCCGGGTCGATCCTGCTGGACGGGGATCCGATCGACCGGCTCTCCCGCGTGGCGCGAGCCCGGCGCGGCATCGTGCACATCGAACAGGGGCGGGCCGTGTTCCCGTCGCTGACCGTGCGCGAGAACCTCTCCCTCACGGCACGCACCGCCGGGGAGATCGAGGCCGTGCTGGCGCAGTTCCCGGAGCTCGAGAAGCGCATCGACTCCCCCACGGCGCTGCTGTCGGGTGGGGAGCAGCAGATGGTGGTGCTGGCACGGGCGTTCGCGGCGAAACCCCGGGTGCTGCTCATCGACGAGATGTCCCTAGGCCTCGCGCCGGTGGTGTTCCTGCGTCTGATGCCGATCGTGTCGTCGATCGCGGAGTCGGGGGTGGCGGTGCTGCTGGTGGAGCAGTTCACGCAGCTCGCGCTCGGTCTCGCGCAGGAGGCGGTGGTCGTCGCCGGCGGCCGCGTGTCGTTCCAGGGCGCCCCGCAGGCCCTCCAAGACGACCCCGCCCTCCTCCACCGCGCCTACCTCGGGGGCTGAGTCTCCCGTCGACCCACCCCGTCGCGTGCCTCCCGCCCCGTGCGTACGTGCGCAGGGGGCCGGGGCGCGCGAAAGGGGGTGGGTCGGCGGCGTGGGGGTTAGCCTGAGGGAGTGACCGAGATCCTCCACGCCCGCGCCGCCCTCCTCGATATGGACGGGACCCTCGTCGACTCGACCGCCGTCGTGGAGCGCCTCTGGCTCGCCTGGGCGGAGCCGCACGGGATCGATCCGGAGACCGTGCTCCGCACTGTCCACGGGCGGCAGGGACATCAGAGCATGGCGATCCTGCTCCCCGAGCGCGACCACGCGATCAACCTCCGCGAGAACGAGGTCATGCTCGCGACCGAGGCCTCCGACGTGGACGGTGTGATCGGCATCCCGGGTGCCGAGGACCTGCTCGCCGCGCTGCAGCCGTTCCCGCACGCCGTGGTCACCTCGGCCAACGTCGCCCTCATGACCGCGCGGATGGGCCAGGCCGGGCTCACGGTCCCCGAGCTGGCCGTCACGGCGGAGAACGTCTCCGCCTCGAAGCCCGATCCGGACGGCTTCCTCCTCGCCGCCCGCACGCTCGGCATCGACCCCGCGGACTGCGTCGTGTTCGAGGACTCCGGCGCCGGCATCCAGGCCGCCCACGCCGCGGGCATGCGCGTGATCGGCATCGGCCCGCACGCCGCAGCCCACGCCCCGACCGCGCACGTCGACGACCTCACGCACGTCGCCGTGGTCCGGACCGACGACGGCTTCGAACTCCGCATCGACTGAGGCGGAGGGCCGGAACCGCCGCTCGACTTTGACCCGCGCTACATCCCGGCGCGGTCGAAGGCGATGGTCGGCACGTCGACCACGTGCGACCCGCCGTCCGCCACGATCACGGCGCCGGTGATGTACGACGACTCCCCCGACCCGAGGAAGCGGACGACCGAGGCGATCTCGGCGGGCCGCGCGGGGCGGCGCAGCGGCACGTCGGCGGTGACCGTCGCGTACCCCTCCTCGCGGGAGCCGAGGCCGGCATGCGCGGCGAACTCGTCCATCTCCTCGTCGGCCATCGGCGTCTGCACCCACCCGGGGCAGATCGCGTTGACGCGGACGCCGTGGCGCCCGTAGTCGCGCGCGAGCGTCCGCGTGAGGCCGATGAGCGCGTGCTTGCCGACCGTGTATCCGGCCACCGACGGCCCCGCGAAGAGCCCGGCCAGCGACGAGACGATCACCACCTGCCCCTTGGCCTCGATCAGCGCCGGCAGTGCCTCGCGTGCCATCACGAACGCGGTGGTGAGGTTGGCGCGGATCGCCGCGTCCCAGCTCGCGTCGTCGGTCTCGGCGACCGGCGAGAAACCGTGTCCCCCGGCGTTCGCGACGAGGACGTCGATCCGGCCGAACCGCGCGAGGATCTCGGCGATCGCGGCCTGCGCCGACGCGGTGTCCGCCGCATCGGCGACGACGGGCAGGGCTCCGACCGCGCGCTCGACCTCGTGCAGCGGCTCCGGCCGGCGGCCCACCACGACGACGTGCGCCCCCTCGGCCGCGAACCGCTCCGCGACCGCCGCGCCGATGCCCGTGCCGCCTCCGGTGATGACGACGACGCGTCCGGAGACGCTCGATCCGACCACGGTTGCCATGTGTGCTCCTGTGTGTTCTGCGCGCGTGCGCTGTGGGGCCGGACGCGGTCGCGTCAGGCGGGGAATCCCGACCGGGCGGTGTACCCGAAGTCGCTGAGGAGGGTGGTGCCGTTCACGGTCCGGCTCCGCGGGGAGAGGAGGTACGCCACGTGCCCGGCGACCTCGTCGGCGCTCTGCACGGGGAAGGCGGGGTCGGCGAAGGCCTCCGAACCGAGATCCCCGCGGCTCATCGGAGTGTCGACGATGGACGGTGCCACCGCGTTCACCCGCACCCCGGTGCCGGCGAGGTCGACCGAGAGCGCCCGCCCGAACTGCACGAGCGCCGCCTTCGATGCGGCGTAGGGAGCCATGCCCGGCGAGGCCACGACGGCCGAGTCGCTCGCGAGCAGCACGACGGACCCCGCGGCGGACTCCCGGAGCGCCGGGATCGCGTGCTTGAGCACGAGGAACGCGCCGGTGACGTTGACGGCGAGGACGCGGTTCCACTCCTCCAGTGCGGTCTCCTCGATCGGCGTCCCGACCGGGCCCGAGATCCCGGCGCAGCAGACCACCGCATCGAGACCTCCCATCGCGCGGACGCCGGCGTCGACCGCGGCGGCCACCTGCTGTTCGTCCGTGACGTCGGCGGCGAGCAGCACCGGATCGGCGCCGGCGACCGCGGCGGCGTCCCGGAGCGCAGCCGCGTCCCGGTCGAGCAGCGCGACCCGCACCCCCTCGGCGGCGAGCGCCCGGACGACGGCACGGCCGATGCCGCTGGCGGCCCCCGTGACGAGGGCCGTCGTGTCGTCGAGCTGCAGGTCCATCGCGTCCTCCGACCGCGGCCCGGCGCCGCGCGGCGCCGACGAGACAGCGGTGTCGTCCCGGTCATCCTGCTCCGCGGGGCGAAGGGGCCGCACGCCCACCGGCGGGGTGTGCGCGGTGGCACCATCGTCCTTCGCTCACGGTCAAGCGCCGGATCGAGGCGGCGAGCAGACTCGCTCTATCGACGATTCCCCTCGTCGTCGATGCCGTGTCCGCACGGCCGTCACCCGAGCAAAGGAGCCGACGTGGCAGAGCAGACCGCCGCACCCACGACGCCGCACCACACCTCCCTCCGCCCCGGCGCCCTCGGCGTCGCCGGCATCGTCTTCCTCGTCCTGGCCGCCGTCGCGCCGCTGACCGGGATCGTCGTCGTCGCCTCCCTCGCCATCGCCCTGGGCAACGGCGGCGGCACCCCGATGTCGTTCTTCCTCGTCGCGGCCATCCTGCTGCTGTTCGCGATCGGCTACGCCCAGATGTCGAAGCAGCTCGTGAACGCGGGAGGCTTCTACGCCTTCGTCGTGAAGGGCCTCGGCCGCACCGGCGGACTCGTCGCGGGCCTCATCGCAACGCTCGGCTACAACTTCTTCGTCGTCGGCACGATCGGCACCAGCGGCTTCTTCATGCAGACGATCATCCGCGACCTCACCGGTCTCGACGTGCACTGGCTCGTCTGGGGCCTGCTGTCGATCGTCGTGTGCTTCGTCCTCGCGCGGATCGGCGTCGACTTCAGCTCGAAGATCCTCGGCGTGTGCCTCGTGCTCGAGGTGCTCATGCTCGTCGTTTTCGACATCTCAGTGCTCGTGCAGACCGGCTACGACGTCGCCGCGTTCAGCCCGGAGGCCGTGTTCTCCGGCTCGCTGCCCATCGGCCTGCTGCTCGCGGCGACCGGCTTCCTCGGGTTCGAGGCCACTGCGCTCTTCAGCGAGGAGGCCAAGCAGCCGCTGCGCACGATCCCGCGGGCGACCTACACCTCGATCATCGCGATCGGCGTGATCCTCGGCGTCACGACCTGGGCCGTGGTGAGCGCGACCGGCGTCGCACAGGCGCAGGCCACGGCCCTGGAGCACCTGCCCACGGGCGACCTCATCTTCTCGCTCTCGCAGCAGTACCTGGGCGGTCCGCTCACGACCGTGATGATGGTGCTGCTCCTGGTGAGCCTGTTCGCGGCGATGCTCGCGTTCCACAACTCGGCCACCCGCTACCTGTACTCGCTGGGTCGCGCGAAGATCCTCCCCCAGGCCCTCGCTCGCACCCGCCCGAACGGTGCCCCGCAGCTCGCGGGCATCGTGCAGGCCGGCTTCGCAGCGATCGTGGCGATCCTGTTCGCCCTCGCCGGCGCCGACCCCATCGTCACGCTCGTGCCCGCGATGCTCGGCTTCGGCACCCTCAGCGTGCTGATCCTGCAGGGGCTCGCGGCGATCTCGATCGTCGTGTACTTCCGGCGCCGGAACGACCCGCGGTGGTGGAGCACGTTCATCGCGCCGGGCATCGGCTTCCTCGGCATCGCGGCCATCTCGATCCTGGCGATCGTGAACTTCAACATCGTGGCCGGCTCCGAGGAGCTCGCGATCCGCCTGATGCCGCTCCTGCTCGTGCTCGCGCTGATCGGCGGCATCGTCTACGCCGCCTACCTCCGCCGCGCCAAGCCCGCCGTCTACGACGGCCTCGCCACCGACCTGGAGCGGTTCAGCGACCGCTGACGCCCGCGCCGACCCCGTTCCCCGAAGGAAGGAATCCCCATGACGACCCTCAACCCCGCCGACACCTCCACCTGGCTGCCACTGGAAGGCCTCGCGCCCGGTTTCGACGCCAACAAGGCCCCGCACAGCACCGCGCTCAGCGGTCGCGAGATCGCTGTCGTCGACGCCCGCGGCACCCGCATCGTCCACCGCTTCGACGACTCGACGGTCGCCTGGGAGTACCAGCCCGCCGCCGAGGACCCCACGGAGGCCGCGTCCGACACCGACGACTACGAGGCGTTCGAGGTCGACGACGAGCTCTACTTCGTGCAGTTCCACCACCGCTACCTCCCGAACGAGGCGGTCTCGCTCGTGCTCGATCTGCGGCACGGACGCTCCCTCGCGGTGATCTCCGAGATCCTCCCCGCGCCCGAGCAGGGCCGCACCCGGGTGCAGCACCACTTCGCCCCCGGCACCATCGAGGGCGCCGCGGTCACCGGTGCCGAGGCCGCCCCCACGACCACGCTCATCGGCCGCCGCGTCGAGTGGGTCTACAGCGAGGAGCACGCCTACGAGCACGTCTACCCCTCCCCGCGCTGGTACTCGTGGCAGTGCCTGGCCGGTCCGGAGCGCGGGCTCGCCGACACCGACGAGAACAGCGTGTGGGAGGTGCGCCCCGGGATCTACATCTTCGCGTGGCGCGAGAAGGTGATCCCGTGCGCCTCGGTGACGATCGCCGACCACCGCGACGTGAACGCGATCCGCTCCCACGGCGTGCTGTTCGGACTGGACGAGAGCGGTGAGGTGCCGACGCACCTCACGTTCGGCGCACACGGCCGCCTGCTGTCGACCACCCACCACTCCCCGTCGCTCGAGCCCGCGACCTTCGGAGACGCCTGACATGACCGACGTCGCCGACCTCATCGTCACCGGTTCCGTGATCCGCACGTCGGACCGCGCCCGTCCGCGCGCCGAGGCCTTCGCCGTACGAGACGGACGGATCCTCGCCGTCGGCGACCGCGCCGACGTGGAGGCGTTCCGGGGCCGCCGCACGCAGGTCGTCGAGGTCGGCGACGCGGCCGTCTATCCCGGGTTCGTCGACGTGCACAACCACCACGCCCTCGCCGGACGGACCGAGCTCTTCGAACTGTCGCTGGCCCCTTCCCTCACGCTCGACGAGATCCTGGACCGGGTGCGGGAGAAGGCGCAGACCCTGCCCGAGGACGCCTGGATCGTCGGCGGCGCCGTGGCCACGACCCTGCTTCCCACCCTCGCCAACACCGCCACGCGGTTGCGTCTCGACGAGGCAGCGGGCGGACGGCCGGTGGCGCTCATGGAGGACTCCCGCCACAACCGGTGGGCCAGCACCCGGGCGCTGGAGCTGGCCGGCATCACGGCGGACAGCATCCCGACCTCCGGGGTGACGCTGCTCGACCCCGACGACGGCACCCCCACCGGCGTACTCCTGGAAGCCGCCGGCATCCCGGTGCAGGAGGCGTACGACCGCAGCGGCGGACTCACCGCGGAGCAGCACGCGGCCGCCTCCCGTCGCGGGATCGAGCTGCTGAACTCGTTCGGGATCACGGCGTTCCAGGACGCGGGGGTCTCCGTCGACATCCTCGCCGCGCTCGCCGGACTCGACCGCGCCGACGAGCTGCACGCCTGGGTGGTCTCCTCGCTCCTCATCAACGACGAGATCTTCGGGTTCGACCCCATCGGCGCTCCCCTGCTCGACCGCGGCGAGGAGTTCCGCACGCCGCACCACCGTCCCGACTTCGTGAAGATCTTCCTCGACGGCGTCCCGCCCGCCCGCACCGCCTCGTTCCTCGACCCGTATCCGGCGGATCCGGTGCACGGGGCGCACTTCCACGGCGAGACGACCATGACCCTCGACGAGCTCACCGACTGGCTCCGGGCCGTCGCGGCGCGCGGTCTCGGGGCCAAGGTGCACTGCACCGGCGACGGGTCGGCACGCCTCGTCCTGGACGCCGCCGAGCGCCTGCGCGCGGACGGATTCACGACGCCGGTGCAGATCGCGCATGGGCAGTTCCTCGCGGAGAGCGACATCCCCCGACTCGCGGCGCTGGACGTCTCCGCCGACATCTCCCCGTTCATCTGGTACCCGGGCGTCATCCCCCAGGCGCTGGCGGACGTGCTGGGAGAGCGTGCCGAGCACTCGCAGCCCAACCGCGCACTCCTCGACGCCGGGGCCCTCGTGGCCGGCGGCTCGGACTGGCCGGTGAGCGAGTCGCCGAACACGCTCGAGGGCCTGCAGGGGCTCGTGACACGGGCCGATCCGCTCGGTCGGGCCGCGGGCACGCTCTGGCCGGAGCAGGCGATCTCGGCCGAGGAAGCGCTGGAGGTCTTCACGATCAACGCCGCGACGGCGATGGGGCTCGGCGCCGAGACCGGGTCCCTGACCCCCGGCAAATCGGCCGACTTCGTGATCCTGGAACGGGATGCGATCGGCGGACCGGCGGAGGAGATCGTGCACACCGAGGTCGTCTCGACGTGGTTCGCCGGGCGCCCGGTGCACGAGCGCTGACCGCGCCGCGCCGTACGATGGGCGCATGCGCCGCTTCCCCGCCTCCGTCTATCGGGTCGGGGACGAGCCCGACCCCCGGTTCTCCCTCGCCAACGAACGCACGTTCCTGGCCTGGACCCGGACCGGCCTGGCGCTGATCGCGGGCGGCGTCGCTCTCGAGGTCCTCGGCCTCGACCTGCACCCCGGGTTCCGGCTGGCGGCCTCGCTGCTGCTGATGATCGCCGGCACGGCCGTGGCGCCGCTCGCGTGGTTCGAGTGGATGCGGGCGGAGCGCGCCCTCCGGCAGGGACGACCGCTGCCCGGCGCGCTGTCGGCGGTGGTGCTCGCGGTGGTCGTGGTGACGACGGGGCTGCTCGTCCTCGCCGGGGTGCTGTGGCGCTGAGCGAGGCCTGCCGATGACCGCCCCCGATACTCCGGTGCCCGCCACCCCTGCCCCCGATCTGTACGACCCCGGGCTGCAGCCGGAGCGGACGGAGCTGGCCTGGCGGCGCACGGCCCTCGCGATCGCGGTCGGCTCGCTGCTGTCGCTGCGGGTCTTCCCTCTCGTGCTGCCGAGCGGCGCCGAGGGGTGGGGCCTCGTGCCGGGCGTGCTGGGCGTCGGCACGGCGGCACTGCTCTGGATCGCCGCGCGCCGTCGGCAGCGTCGGACGACCGCGGTGCTCACCGCGCGGGCGCGCGGCCCGCTGCCGGGCGGCGGTCTCCCGCTCGCGCTGACGGTGTTCGCGACCGGGTTCGGGATCGTCGCCCTCGCGCTCGTGGCCGTGACGCTGCTCACGCGCTGACGCGCAGGAGCGCGAGGCGATCGCGACAGATGCCGTGATCGCCCCGCGTCCCCTCGCCGCCCTCCCTCAGTCCGCGAGGATGAATCGCGCGCCGCGTTCGCCGATCATGGCCGCGGGCGCGTTGGTGTTGCCGGTGGGCACGGTCGGCATGACCGAGGCGTCGATCACCCGGAGCCCCTCGATCCCGCGCACCCGGAGCTGCGGGTCGACCACGGACTCCGGGTCGGAGCCCATGCGGCAGGTGCCGACCTGGTGGTGATAGGTGATGGCCGTGCGGCGCACCCACTCCTCCACGTCGTCGTCCGCCACGTCCAGGCCGGGGTAGACCTCGACCGCTCCCCACTCCTCGGCGAGCGCAGGCTGCGTGCCGATGCGGCGGCACTGGCGCACGGAGGCCGCGAGGGCGTCGGCGTCGCGCTGATCCTCCAGCGCCGCCAGGTCGATGTGCGGCAGGTCGTCGACGCCGGGGCCGGTGAGGCGCAGTTCGCCGCGGCTGTGCGGCGTCACCAGGCCCGCCATGAGCGTGAACCCGTCGGTGCCGCGCGGCTCCAGCTCGCCCCACATGGGCACGGAGAAGTGGATGGGCTGCGTGTCCGGCTGCGCGAGGCCGTCGCGGCTCCGCCAGAACAGGTGGCTCTGCGTGACGGACACTCCCGGCTGCGGCGGGCCGACGGGCTTCTTCTCGGTCGCGAAGATCACGGGTGACAGGAGGTGGTCGTGCAGATTCTTGCCGACGGCGGGGGCATCGAGCACGACGGGGATGCCGAGGGCACTCAGCTCGGCAGCGGGACCGATGCCCGAGCGGAGCAGGATGACGGGCGTGCCGAGTGCTCCCGCGGAGAGGATGACCTCGTCCGCGAACACCTCCTCGGTGTCATCGCCCTCCCCGAGCCGGATGCCGACCGCGCGCCCGTCGCGCACGATCACGGAGTGGACGGCGCGACCGGTGAGGATCGTCATCCGGTCGGCGACGGGCTGCGCGTAGGCGGTCCAGGTGTTGACGCGGCGGCCGTCCCTGATCGTGACCTGCTCCTGCGACACCCCGTCGAGGGTGCCGCCGTTGTAGTTCGGGTTGCGCGGCAGCCCCTCCTCCACCGCGGCATCGATGATCGAGGCCTGGATGGGCGAGAGCGCGTAGTCGTCGGTCACGGGCAGCAGGTCGTTCTCGATCGCGTCGTAGATCGGCTCGACCTCGGCCCACCCCCATCCGGTCGCCCCTGCCGCCTCCCACGCGTCGTAGTCGGAGGCCGCGCCGCGCACCCAGATCATGGCGTTCAGCGCGTGCGAACCGCCGGTGACCTTCCCGCGAGGCAGATGCAGACGACGACCGGCCGCGTGCGGCTGCGGCACGGTGAAGAAGTCCCAGTCCTCGGCGGAGTGCCAGAGCTCGCCCGCCCGCGAGGGGTCGTGGATGGCCGGGTTCGTGTCGTAACCACCCGCCTCGACGAGCGTCACCGCGACACCGGCGTCGGTGAGACGCCGCGCGACGATGGCGCCCGACGTACCGGCTCCGACGACAATCGCGGAGCCCGCCGCGCCGCTATTCGTCGCGGCCACGCTCAGGCCTTCCGGCCGGGTCCGGAGACGACCTGGGTGACCGCGACGGACTTGAGCCCCTCGACGCCGAACTCCAGCCCGTAACCCGAGCTCTTCACCCCGCCGAACGGCACCATCGGGTGCAGCCCGCCGTGCGAGTTGATCCACACCGTGCCGGACTGCATACGCGCGGCGACGGCGCGGGCCTCCTCCGGGTCGCTCGCCCACACCGAGGCTCCGAGGCCCACGTCGAGGGCGTTCGCCAGCGCGAAGGCCTCGTCGACGTCGCTGTACCGGATGACGGGGAGGGCGGGGCCGAACTGCTCCTCCTGGACGAGCGCCGCATCGTTGTCGATGTCGGCGACGATGGTCGGCCGGTAGAACAGCTCGCCGAGGTCGGATGCCGGCTCGCCGCCCGTGACGATCCGGGCGCCGCGGCTCTTCGCGTCGTCGACGAGGCGGCTGACGATGTCGAACTGCGGGCGGTTCTGCAGCGGTCCGAGCACGTTGCCCTCGTCGAGGCCGTTGCCCATCGGCACCTGCTCGGCAATCGCGGCGAGAGCGTCCACGACCTCGTCGTACACGGAGTCGTGCACGTAGAGGCGCTTCATGGCGGCGCAGGTCTGTCCGGTGTTGATGAACGCGCCCCAGAAGAGGTCTTCCGCGATCGCGGCGGGATCGGTGCCCGGGAGCACGATGCCCGCGTCGTTGCCGCCCAGCTCCAGCGTGAGGCGGGCGAGGTTGCCCGCGGAGCTCTCGATGATGCGGCGCCCGGTCGCGGTGGAGCCGGTGAACATGATCTTGGCGATGTCGGGGTGCGAGGCGAGGCGGGCACCCACCTCACGGTCTCCGGAGACCCCGATGAGGACGTCGGCGGGCAGCACGTCGTTCATGACGGCGAGCATCGCCAGGACGCTCAGCGGCGTGTACTCGCTGGGCTTCGCGACGACCGTGTTGCCCATGCGCAGCGAGGGGCCGATCTGCCAGATCGTGATCATGAGCGGCCAGTTCCACGGCCCGATGGCCCCGACCACGCCGGCCGCCTTGTAGACGAGCTCGGCGTGCAGCGTCTCGTCGTCGACGAGCACCTGCGGCTCGAGGACGGTGGTGGCGTTGGTGCGCAGCCAGGCCGAGCAGGCCCCGAGCTCGAACCGCGCGTTGGGGCCGTTCAGCGGCTTGCCCTGCTCCCGCGACAGGAGGTAGGCGAGCCCTTCGGCGTTCGCGTCAATGGCGTCGGCCGCGGCCAGGAGGAGTGCGCTCCGCCTCTCGTGTCCCAGCGCCTCCCACGCGGGCTGCGCGGCCTTCGCGCGGGCGATGGCATCGTCGAGGTCCGCGACCGTGGCCACGGGCGCGCGTCCGATGACCTCCCGCGTCGCGGCATCGGGGATCTCGCGACCCTCGCCGCGCGGGTGCTGGATACGGTCGAGCAGCGCCGCGGCGGCGGACGCCGCAGAATCGGTGGATCCGGAGTCGACGGCTACGGGAACGGCGGAATCGGACATCGGTGTCTCTCCTTCGAGCGGGTCACGGCGCGGACGCCGGTCTTCTTCTCATTCTCGGTCGGCCCTTCCCGCCGCACTTGTCGCGGAGCGCGCCGGAGATGTCCCCGCGCGAAGGATGCGTCCGCGGACCGGTCCCGCGTGAGCGAATCGGGCCCCCGTCCGGTCCGGGGAGCCGGGAAAAGCCGGGCGCGGCGTGCGCCATCGTCGTCTCGGATCCCACCAGGCCGGCCCTCGCACCTGCGGCACTCCCCCTCGCATGCGGATCTGCCAGCCCGAGGTGTCCAACGTGCGGTGATGGTGCCAGCACAGCGCGACGCCGTTGTCGGTGTGGGTCGGACCCCCGCGAGCGTGCTCCGTGACGTGGTGGATCTCGCACCAGGCGGCCGGGACGTGACAGCCGGGGATCAGACACTCGCCGTCCCGCACGCCGATCGCCCGGCGCTGCGCGGGGGTGAAGATCCGGTCGCTCGACCCGAGCCCGACGATCCTTCCTCCGGCACCGAGCACCACGCGCTGGACCGTCCCTCCGCACGCCGTGTGCGCGGCCACCCGCGTCGACACCGGCGTCTCGACGCCCTCGACCCGCGTCCAGCCGTGCCCCGTGGCATAGTCCTCGGCGGCGACCGTGACCACGAGTGTCGGGGCGGCACCGCCCAGCCGCGGCATGTCGTCGTGCCGGGCCGCGATCCCCAGGGCCGCCGCGAGCGCGTCGTGCTGCTTCTGTGCGCGTGTGCGCCCGTCGACCATCCCGCCGACGTCGCCGGACGGAAGCACATCGTCATCCGGGGAGACCGGTGCCTGTTGCTCCCCAGCAGCGTCGTCACGCACTTCCGACGGCACGAAGTGGACGCCGGGAAGCGGCGGACCGTCGACCTTCGGGTTCAGATACGCGTCCCAGATCCGTTGCAGCTGCCCCGCGACCTCGGGCAGCAGCGCGCCCCTGACCGGGATCACGCCGTCCTTGGCGCGGCCCAGCACGACGCCCCGGGCCCGCAGCGCGATGTCTTCCGCAGGCTCCGCGCCGTCCGGATCGAGGTACTGCACGATCATCTGCGCCCGCACCCTCAGGTCCTCGGGCGTCGGTGCCGGCCCGGTCTCGTTCTCGTCATCATCACTGTTCTCGGCGCCCTCGCAACTCTCCTCGCCCCGCGCGACCTCCGCCAGATACGCGTCGGCCTCCCAGCGGTCGGCGAGGCGCACGCGAGGGCCGGCCTGCTCGATCGGCCCGGTCGCGGCCAGCAACCCGGTCACCCCGATCGCCCCGTCGAGGAGGGCCTCGCGCAGCGCCGGCCACCGCGCCGGCAGCCACTCCCCGGAGGAGAGGTCGACCTCGCGCCGCACCAACCGCGCGCTCTTCACGAGGCGCGCGGCGGACGCGCCGTCGGTGCGGAGCACACGCTGCAGCAGCTCGTTCATCGAGCGGCAGCCGAACCGTCCGCAGAACGCCGGTTCCCCGGACCCTGCCGGACGCGGATCGGCGCTCGCCACCGCGTCCACGATCACAGCCTCCACGCGTCGCTGGATCTCGCCCGCGACCCGCAGCAGGTCCATCATCTCCCGCGCGTCGAGAGCGCCCACCGTGCCGGATCGCAGCACGGCGTCGAGAGCGACGACCGTGTCGTCGAGAACCGCTGCCGGGGTGCTTTCCATACGACGATTCAACAGAGGGCCACCGACATTGCGAGGCCCGATAATCCCCGTTCAGCGCAATATTCCGATACGCGCGAGGGACTCCTCCTGCATCCACAGAGACCCGCGATCGACATTCCCCAGCACCGCAGCATCCACACCGCCCGCCGCCGCCGAACCCCCGCACCTCACCGGCGCCCGCCGCACCCCAGGGAGAGCCCCGCACCCTCGACCGCGGGAGAGAACGTCACGCCCGGTCGGAGTCCTCGAAGATCAGGATCGTCCGCGTCGAGCGGATCGACGGGATCGCCTGGATGTCCTCCAGCACGATGCGGCGCAGGTCGCGGGCGTCGTTCGCGCGCACGAGCAGCAGCACGTCGAAGTCGCCGCCGACGAGCGCCATGTGCTCGATCTCCGGGATCGCCCGGAGCCGCGCGCTCACCTCCTGCCAGGTGGCCTGCTCGATCGCGAGCGTGACATAGGCACTCGCGTGATGACCCAGCAGCACGGGGTCGGTGCGCACGGTGTATCCCGTGATCACCCCGGCGTCGGTGAGGCGCTTGATCCGCGCATGCGCCCCCGCCCGGGAGATGTGCACCGCCTCGGCGATCGCGGTCATGGATGCCCGCGCATCCCGCCGCAGCTCCGCGAGGATCGCGCGATCCGTCTCGTCCAGCGCCGCCATGACACCCCTCTCGCGTCCGGGAAATCCTGACAGTTCGGACGCCATTCTGACATGTGGAGCGCAATCGTCCACGATCACGCGACGGATCTTGGATGAGTGTCGCATGCGCGGCATGCTGTCCTCATCGAGTTCGGCAAGGAAGGCGGACGGATGCACCCCCACGACATGCTCCCGCGCGACACCGCGGTACGACTGATCGCCGAGGACGGGACCACCCTCCCCGACGAGACCTACGCGCTCCCCGCCGCCGACGTCCTGCTGGCGGCGTACCGTGGCCTCGTCGAAGGCCGTCGTATCAACGATCAGGCCGGCGCGCTCGTGCGCCAGGGCCGCCTCGCGGTCTACCCGTCGTCGCACGGCCAGGAGGCCTGCCAGGTGGCGGCGGCGATGGTGCTCGGCGACACCGACTGGCTCTTCCCCACCTACCGCGACTCCGTCGCCGTGATCGCCCGGGGTGTCGCACCTGCGGAAGCGATGGTGCTCCTCAAGGGCGACTGGCACTCGGGCTACGACGTGCGCGCGCACCGCGTCGCCCCGCAGGCGACCCCGCTCGCGACCCAGCTCCTGCACGCGGTCGGCTTCGCGCAGGCGGCGAAGCACCGCGGCGAGGACACCGTGGTGCTCGCGCTCTGCGGCGACGGCGCGACGAGCGAGGGCGACTTCCACGAGGCGATGAACTTCGCCGCCGTCTTCCACGTCCCGGTCGTGTTCTTCGTGCAGAACAACGAGTTCGCGATCTCGGTCCCCCTCTCCCGGCAGACCGCCGCCCCCTCCCTCGCCCACAAGGCGGTCGGCTACGGCATGCCGGGGCAGCGCGTCGACGGCAACGACGTGGCCGCGGTCCTCGCGGTGCTCACGGAGGCCGTCGACCGCGCCCGCGCCGGCGGCGGCCCCTCCCTCATCGAGGCCCACACGTACCGCATGCAGGCGCACACCAACGCCGACGACGACACCCGCTACCGCGAACGCGAGGAGGTGCAGGCCTGGCTCGCCTGCGATCCGCTGGTCCGCCTGCGCGCGCACCTCACCGCGACGGGGACGCTGGACGACGAGGCCGAGACGCGCTTCGCCGCGGGCGCGGAGGAGATCGCCGCCGCCATGCGCACCGCCCTGAACACCGATGCGGAGCTCGACCCGGAAGACCTCTTCCGCTTCGTGACAGCGACCCGCTCGCCCCAGCGGGAGGAGCAGTGGCAGCTCCTCCGCGACGAGATCGCCCGCTCCCACCCCGCCGAGACGATGACGACCGGAGGCGCCCGATGACCATCGCCGAGCACGAGACGCCGGTCGCGACGACCGTCGGCACCACCACGACCATGACCATGGCCGCCGCCCTCAACCGCGCCCTCGCGGACGCCCTCGCCGCCGACCCCGACGTGGTCGTGTTCGGAGAGGACGTGGGAGCCCTGGGCGGCGTGTTCCGCATCACCGACGGGCTCACCGCCCGCTTCGGTGAGGACCGCTGCTTCGACACCCCGCTCGCGGAGTCCGGCATCATCGGCACCGCCGTCGGCATGGCGATGAACGGGATGCGCCCTGTGGTCGAGATGCAGTTCGACGCCTTCGCCCTCCCCGCGTTCGAGCAGATCGTCAGCCACGTCGCGAAGCTCGGCAACCGCACCCGTGGCGGGATGCGCATGCCGCTCGTGATCCGCATCCCCTTCGGCGGCGGCATCGGGGGCGTCGAGCACCACTGCGACTCGTCCGAGGCGTACTACGCGCACACGCCCGGCCTCACGGTCGTGAGCCCGTCCACCCCGCAGGACGCCTACTCGCTGCTCCGCGCGGCCATCGCCTCGCCGGACCCCGTGGTCTTCCTGGAACCGAAGAAGCTCTACTGGTCGAAGGGCGAGGTCGACACCGCGGTGACCGCGGAGATCGGCTCGGCGCGCATCGCCAGGGACGGCACCGACGTGACCCTCCTCGCGTACGGGGCCTCCGTGCCGCTCGCGCTGGAGGCGGCGGAGGTCGCCGCGGGCGAAGGACGCAGCGTGCAGGTGGTCGACGTGCGCTCCCTCTCCCCCTTCGACGACGAGACGGTCACCGCGGCGGTACGGTCCACGGGACGCGCGGTCGTGATCGCCGAGGCCCCGGGCTTCGTCAGCGTCGCCTCCGAGATCCAGGCCCGGGTGTTCGAGCGCTGCTTCGAGTACCTGGAGGCCCCCGTGCGGCGGGTGACCGGGTTCGACACCCCCTACGCGCCCCCCAAGTTCGAGCACTGGTACCTGCCCGACGTCGACCGCGTGCTCGACGCGATCGACTCGTTGCACTGGGAGGACGACGCATGAGCACGCCTGTGAAGACCGCCGTCCGCGTGTTCCGCCTGCCCGACCTCGGCGAGGGACTGACCGAGGCCGGCCTCGTGCAGTGGCTGGTGGCCGTCGGCGACACGATCACGACCGACCAGGCGATCGCCGAGGTCGAGACCGCGAAGAGCGTCGTCGAACTGCCCTCGCCGTTCGCCGGAGTCGTGACCGCCCTGCACGGCACCCCCGGCGACACCATCGACGTCGGGGCCCCGGTGCTGGAAGTCGCCGACCCCGGCAGCGAGGAGACCGCGTCCGCGCCGCAGCCCCCCGCCACGCAGCCCGAGCACGAGGCGTACCGGCAGGAGGAGCGTGCGGGGTCGGGCAACGTCCTCATCGGGTACGGCACCTCCGCGTCCGCCTCGACGGGTCGGCGACGACGCCCCGCGGCGCCACGCCCCACCCCGGCGCCGGCCTCGACAGCGCCCGCACCCGCAGCACCCGCCTCGACCGCTCCGGAGTCAGCCGCACCGGTCGCCCGCGATGCCGCGCGACCCGCTCCGGTCGCCGTGCGATCGCCGCTCGTGCGGCGCCTCGCCCGCGATCTGGGCCTCGACGTGCACGCGATCTCCCCCACCGGAGCGGACGGGGCGATCACCCGCGCCGACGTGCTGCGCGCCGCCGTGGACCACGCCGTGGACGGCGTCGCCGCGGCCCCGACGCCGACCTCCGCGACCGCTCCCACCGGCGAGATCGACGGCCTCCCGGTCCGCAGCAGGGAGCGCCTCTCCCCGCTGCGTCGCACCGTGAGCGCCCGGCTCGCCCGCAGCCGCTCGGAGATCCCCGAAGCCACCGTGTGGGTCGACGTCGACGCCACCGACCTCTGGAATCTCCGCGCTCAGATGGCTCCCGACGGCGGGAAGGCCCCGTCGATCACGGCGCTGCTCGCGCGGTTCGTGCTCCTCGCGCTCGAGGACTACCCCGTGCTCGCCTCGCGGCTCAGCGACGACGGCTCCGAGCTGATCTCGTTCGAGGGCGTGAACCTCGGCGTCGCCGCCGACACCGAACGCGGCCTCCTCGTCCCGGTCGTCCCGCACGCGCACCGGCTCACTGTCACCGACCTCGACGCCGCCCTGCGCGAGCTCGCGGCCACCGCGCGCGCCGGCACCCTGCCGCCCGAGCGGCTCCGCGGATCCACCTTCACCCTCAACAACTACGGCGGGCTCGGGGTCGACGGCTCGGCGGCGATCATCAACCACCCCGACGTCGCGATCCTCGGCATCGGCCGGATCATCGAGCGCCCCTGGGTCGTGGACGGGGCGATCGTGCCGCGTCGCATCGTCCAGCTCTCCCTCGTGTTCGACCACCGGGTCTGCGACGGCGGGTACGCGGCGGGATTCCTCCGCCGCGTGGTGGAGCTCATCGAGCATCCGCTCCGCGCCTTCGGGAGGGTCTGAGGTCGATCCGGCCGGCGAACCCTCGTGGGCGGAGCGCCGATACGCTACGCTCGGCGATTACTGACCGATCATTCGGTAAGTCATCGCCGACGTACCCGCGTCGGTGCTCCCCCCTCGCAGAACAACGGAGTTCGCATGACCTCAGCCACCGCAGCCGCCTCGTCGACCGGAAGGATGCCCGCAGAGGAGCGGCGCGTCCTCGCCGGCACCCTCGTGGGGACGTCGATCGAATGGTACGACTTCTTCATCTACGCCCAGGCGGCGGGCCTCGTGCTCGCCCCGCTCTTCCTCGCTCCCATCGCGGAGTCGAGCCCCGGGCTCGCCCAGGTGCTCTCGTTCGCGACCATCGGCATCTCGTTCCTCTTCCGCCCGCTCGGTGCGATCGTCGCCGGGCACCTCGGCGACAAGCTCGGCCGGAAGAAGATGCTCGTCTTCACCCTCGTGATGATGGGACTGTCCACGTCCCTCATCGGCCTGCTGCCGACGTACGCCGCCATCGGCGTCGCCGCCCCGATCCTCCTGATCCTCCTGCGCATCCTGCAGGGCTTCTCGGCCGGCGGCGAATGGGGCGGAGCAGCCCTGATGGCCGTCGAGCACGCCCCGTCGGCGCGACGCGGCCTGTTCGGCGCGTTCCCGCAGATCGGCGTGCCGGTCGGCATGATCCTCGCCACCTTCACCCTGTGGGCGCTCACGAGTTCGATGTCTCCCGAGGCCTTCCTCGAGTGGGGCTGGCGTATCCCGTTCCTGCTCTCCATCGTGCTCATCGCGGTCGGCTACGTCATCCGCCGCGCCGTCGACGAGAGCCCCGTGTTCGAAGACCTCCGCCGCCGCCGCAAGGAGGCCTCGGCCCCGCTCGGACAGCTCTTCCGCGCGCACACGAAGAAGGTCGTGCTCACGGCCGTCATCTTCATCGCGAACAACGCCGCGGGTTACCTGCTGATCGCCTTCTTCGCGACGTACGCGGTCACGGGCCTCGGCATGGAGCGCCCGCCGGTGCTGCTGGCGACGACGCTGGCCTCGTTCGGGTGGCTGATCTTCACCCTCTGGGGCGGGGCGCTCTCCGACCGTCTCGGCCGGATCCGCACGTTCCAGATCGGGTACGTCGCCCTTGCGGTGTGGGCGATCCCGATGTGGTTCCTCATCGACACGGCGAACATCGTCTGGTACTTCGTGGCCCTGTTCGTCATGACGTTCGCACTCGGACTCTCGTACGGCCCGCAGGCGGCGCTGTACGCCGAGATGTTCCCTGCGAACGTGCGGTACTCGGGCGTCTCGATCGGCTACGCCCTCGGCGCCATCCTCGGCGGCGCGTTCGCACCGATGATCGCGGAGGCGCTGCTGAACCAGTTCCACGCCGCGTGGACGATCGGCGTGTACATCGCGGTCGCGTCGATCATCTCGCTCATCGGCGTCTCGCTGGTGAAGGAGACGAAGGGCGTGGATCTCAGCGTCTGACGCCCGGTCCGGGATCGCGGCCGGCCGTGCGCCTGTGCCATAATTACCTTACGATCGGTCAGTAATTCACGACCGGCCGTTCCCGGACCACACCAGGACGACGAAGTCAGGAGATCCGCATGCCAGAGGCCTACCTCGTCGGAGGGGTCCGCACCCCGGTCGGCCGTTACGGCGGCACCCTCTCCGCCGTCCGTCCCGACGACCTCGCGGCGCTCGTGGTCGGCGAGGCCGTGCGCCGCGCCGGGCTCGACCCGGCGCGTACCGAGCTGGACGAGGTCATCCTCGGCGCCGCCAACCAGGCCGGAGAGGACAACCGGAACGTGGCCCGGATGGCCGTGCTCCTCGCCGGTCTCCCCGACACCGTGCCGGGCATCACGGTCAACCGCCTGTGCGCCTCCGGGATGTCCGCGGTGACCATGGCCGCGCAGGCGATCCGCGCGGGCGACGCCGATCTCCTCGTCGCCGGCGGCGTCGAGTCCATGACCCGCGCCCCCTGGGTGCAGGCCAAGCCGGAGAAGGCGTGGGCGAAGCCCGGAGCCGCCTTCGACACCTCCATCGGCTGGCGCTTCCCGAACCCGCGGCTCGCCGCGCGGGACAAGGCCACCTTCACCATGCCGGAGACGGCGGAGGAGGTGGCCCGCGTCGACGGCATCACGCGCGCCGAGGCCGACGCCTTCGCCGTCCGCTCCCAGCAGCGCGCCGCCGCCGCGATCGCCGCGGGCCGCTTCGCCCCGGAGATCGTCGGCGTGCCGGTCCGCGACGGCGAGGTGCTCGTCGACGAGGGCCCGCGTCCGGACACGACCCTCGAGGTGCTCGCGCGCCTCCGCCCCGTCGTGGCCGGCGGAGAGGTCGTCACGGCCGGCAATTCCAGCGCCCTCAACGACGGCGCCTCGGCCGTGCTCGTGGCGAGCGCCGAAGCCGTCGAGCGCCACGGATTGACGCCCCGCGCGCGGATCGTCGTCGGCACCTCCGCCGCCCTGGCTCCGGAGATCATGGGACTCGGACCGGTCCCCGCGACGGAGAAGGCGTTGCGCCGTTCGGGGCTCTCCCTCGACGACATCGGCGCGGTGGAGCTCAACGAGGCGTTCGCCTCGCAGTCGCTCGCCTGCATCCAGCGGCTCGGCCTCGACGAGGACCGCGTGAACGCCGACGGCGGAGCCATCGCCCTCGGCCACCCGCTCGGCTCGTCCGGCTCACGCCTGCTCGTGACGCTGATGGGACGCATGGAACGCGAGGACTCCCGCTACGGCCTCGCCACGATGTGCGTCGGCGTCGGCCAGGGCGCGGCCGTGATCCTGGAGAAGGTGTGAGGGGCGCGGACGAGCCGCTGCTCGTCACCCGCACCGCGGACCGCGTCGTCGCGACCCTGAACCGTCCGCACAAGCGCAACGCGATCGACCAGGCCACGATCGACGCCCTGCACGCGCTGTGCGCCGAGCTGGAGGAGATGCCGCGCACGCTCATCCTCACCGGCGCCGACGGGGTGTTCGCGGCGGGCGCCGACATCGCGGAGCTCCGGGACCGTCGCGCCGACGACGCCCGTCGCGGCATCAACGCCCACGCGTTCGTCCGCGTCGCGGAGCTGCCGATGCCGGTGATCGCCGCGATCGACGGCTACGCGCTCGGCGGTGGCGCGGAACTCGCGTATGCCGCCGACATCCGCCTCGCGACGCCGACCCTGAAGATCGGCAACCCGGAGACCGGCCTGGGCATCCTCGCCGCCGCCGGAGCGAGCTGGCGGCTCAAGGAGATCGTGGGCGACGCCCGTGCCATCGAACTGCTGCTCACGGGACGCACCGTGCACGCCGAGGAGGCCTTCCGCATCGGGCTCGTCTCCTCGCTGCACGAACCCGCCGATCTCCTCGCCGCCGCCCACGCGGTCGCCGACCGCATCGCCCGCAACGACCCCGCGGCGACCATCGCGACCAAGCGGGTCTTCCGGGCGCCGCGCGACCAGCACCCCGCAGCCGACCTCGAGGAGCAGGCCGCGCTGTTCGAGAGCCCGGAGAAGCACCGTCGCATGACCGCCTTCCTGGAACGGAGAGACCGATGAGCACGCCCTCCTCCCCCGAGGCCGCAGTCCCGGCCCGCGTCGGCGTGCTGGGTGGCGGACGCATGGGCGCCGGTATCGCCCACGCCTTCCTCCTCGCCGGATCCCCCGTGACCGTCGTCGAGCGGGACGACGACGCCGCCGCGGCCGCCGCCGCCCGCGTGCACGCGTCGATCGACGCCTCGCTCTCCCGCGGCACGGCCGTCGAGACCGCCGAGGCGTATCGCGCCCGCTTCGCGACCGGGACCGACACCGCACTGCTCGCGGACTGCACCCTCGTCGTCGAAGCCGTCCCGGAGGAGCTGTCGCTCAAGATCGAGGCGCTCACCCGTGTCGAGCAGCACCTCGCGGACGATGCGGCGCTCGCGTCCAACACCTCGTCCATCTCGATCGACGAGCTCGCAGCCGTGCTCGACCGCCCCACCCGGTTCCTCGGGATGCACTTCTTCAACCCCGTGCCCGCCTCCACGCTCGTGGAGGTCGTGCGCGGCGCCGCGACCGCGCCGGACCTCGTCGCGGACGCGGCTTCCTGGGTCCGCGCGCTGGGCAAGACGCCCATCGTCGTCGCCGACGCCCCCGGTTTCGCGTCCTCCCGCCTCGGCGTCGCCCTCGGCCTCGAGGCGATCCGGATGCTCGAGGACGGCGTCGCCGACGCCGCCGACATCGACGCCGCCATGACCCTCGGCTACAAGCACCCGGTCGGGCCGCTCCGGCTCACCGACATCGTCGGGCTGGACGTCCGGCTCGGCATCGCCGAGTACCTCGCGGCACAGCTCGGGCCGCGGTTCGAACCCCCGGCCCTGCTGCGCCGCCTCGTCGCCGAAGGACACCTCGGCCGCAAGAGCGGACGCGGCTTCTACGAATGGGACGACTGATGAAGGGAACCCCGATGACCGAGATCCTCCCCAGCTACGTGCAGGGCTCCTGGTGGACGCCCGCCTCCGATGCGGACGCCACCGAGGTGCGCGACGCCTCGACCGGAGAGACGGTCGCCCGCGTCTCCACGACCGGCCTCGACCTCGGCGCGGCGCTCGACTTCGCCCGCACCACCGGTCAGGCGTCCCTCGGGGAGCTCACGTTCCACCAGCGCGCCGTGCTGCTCAAGCAGCTCGCGCTCGCATTGACCGCCCGCAAAGAGGAGCTGTACGCGCTCTCCAGCCGCACCGGCGCCACCGCGCAGGACTCCTGGGTCGACATCGACGGCGGCATCGGCGTGCTCTTCGCGTACTCCAGCAAGGGCCGCCGCGAGCTGCCGAACTCGAAGGTCTACGTCGACGGCGCCGTGGAGAACCTCTCGCGCGACGGCTCCTTCCTCGGTCGGCACATCTACACCCGGCTGCCCGGGGTGGCGGTGCAGATCAACGCCTTCAACTTCCCCGTGTGGGGCTCGCTGGAGAAGTTCGCGCCGGCCTTCCTCGCCGGTGTCCCCACGGTCGTGAAGCCCGCCACCCCCACCGGGTACCTCACCGAGGCCATGGTGCGCGTGATGGTCGAGTCCGGTCTGCTGCCCGAGGGGTCGCTGCAGCTCGTGTCCGGCAGCGTGCCCGACCTCTTCGACCACCTCCGCCTGGGCGACCTCGTCGCGTTCACCGGTTCCGCGTCGACGGCCGAGCGGCTCCGGGCGCACGACTCGGTGCAGACCGGCGGGGTCCGCTTCACCAGCGAGACCGACTCGATCAACGCCTCGGTCCTCGGCACGGACGCCGCCTCCGGCACCCCGGAGTTCGACGCCTACGTGAAGCAGCTCGTCGCGGAGATGACGTCGAAGGCCGGGCAGAAGTGCACCGCGATCCGGCGGGCGATCGTGCCGGAGGACGCGGTGGACGACGTGATCGCCGCCGTGCGCGACCGGCTCGCGGCGCGGATCGTCGTGGGCGACCCGCGCGCCGAGGGCGTGACGATGGGACCGCTCGCCTCGACGGCCCAGCGCGACGAGGTGCTCCGGCAGGTGGCGCGACTCCGCGAGGGCGGCGGCGAGCTCGTGATCGGCTCCCCCGAGGCCCCGACGGTCCGCCGTGCGGACGGCAGCGAGGGCCCGGCGGAGGACGGCGCGTTCGTGGCGCCGATGCTCCTGCGCTTCACCGATGCGACGAGCCCCGCCGTGAACGAGATCGAGGCGTTCGGCCCCGTCTCCAGCATCCTCGGCTACCGCACGCTGGACGAGGCGGCGGCGCTCGTGGCCCGGGGCGGCGGCTCGCTCGTGACGAGCGTCGCAACGCACGACCCGGAGGTCGCGACGACGCTGGCCGCGGGGATCGCGGCGTACAACGGCCGCGTGCTCTTCCTCGACCGCGACGACGCCCGCAGCTCGACCGGACACGGCTCCCCGCTCCCGAACCTCGTGCACGGCGGCCCCGGCCGCGCCGGCGGCGGCGAGGAGCTCGGTGGCATCCGGGCGGTTTTGCACCACATGCAGCGCACGGCGGTGCAGGGCTCCCCGGAGATGATGACCGCGCTCACCGGTGTCTGGCACCAGGGGGCCTCGGCCCGTCCGTTCGACGCCGGCGACGGCGTGCACCCCTTCCGCAAGTCGCTGGCGGAGCTGCGCATCGGGGACCAGGTCGTCAGTCCCTCACGCACCGTCAGCCTCGACGACATCGAGACGTTCGCGGCGTTCACGGGCGACACGTTCTACGCGCACATGGACGAGGCGTCGGCGGCGGCGAACCCGTTCTTCCCCGGACGCGTGGCCCACGGCTACTTGCTCGTGTCGTGGGCGGCGGGGCTCTTCGTCGACCCGGCTCCCGGGCCCGTGCTCGCGAACTCCGGGCTGGAGAACCTGCGCTTCGTGACCCCGGTCTCCCCCGGCGACGAGATCCGCGTCGAGCTCACCGCCAAGCAGATCACGCCGCGGGAGACCGACGAGTACGGCGAGGTGCGCTGGGACGCGGTCCTGAAGAACCAGGACGACGAGCTCGTCGCGACCTACGATGTCCTGACCCTCGTCGCGAAGGAGCTCACCCCCGCCTGACCCCGAGACCCCGGGTTCTCGTCGAGGCCCCGCCCTTCCCACGCGGAGAGGGCGGGGCCTCGGCGCGAAGCCGGGGTCTCGTGGGTCAGGGGTGGCGGAGGCCGTCGAGGGCGATCGCGACGACGTCGTCCGCGAGACGATCGGCGCCCTCGCGACCGCCGGGGCGGTACCACTCGACGATCGAGTTGATCATGCCGAACGTCAGACGGGCGACGACGGCCGCGTCGATGTCGGAGCGCAGAGAGCCCTCGGCCTGCGCCTCCGCGACGAGAGCGGTGATGCGGCGGTCGAACGCCCGCCGCCGGGTGAGGGCACGGCGCTCCACCTCGGTGTTCCCGCGCACGCGCAGCAGCAGCGTCACGGCGGGGAGCTGGTCCACGAGTACATGGACGGCCCCGCGGAGCACGTGCTCCAGGCGGGCGACCGCATCGGCGGCTCCCCCGCTGTCCGGGAGGGGCGCGTCGACCACGGCCTCCAGCCCGCCGAGGGCGCTGTCGAGGGCGCGGTCGAGCATCTCGTCCTTCGACCCGAAATGATGGTAGATCGCCGACTTCGACAGCCCGAGGCGCTCCGCGAGCTTCCCGATCGAGGTCGCGTCGTAGCCGTGCTCGTTGAAGGCGGCCACCGCGACGGCGAGGATCCCCTGCTGGTCGTACCCGGGGCGGCCGCGCCGCGTGGTCTGCATCTCGGACATCCCCCTCAGTCTCGCACCGCCCGCCGCGCTCATCGCGGAGGTCGCCGCCGAGACCCCCGCGTGTCAGCGCAGGTCATACACGCGCTTGTACTTGCCCTCGCTACGCGGCAGTGCCCCCGGCTCCTCCAGCCGCACGGCGACCGACGAGCCGATGAACACCTTGATACGCTGCACCAGCACCTGTGCCGCCGCCTCGCACGTCTCCACGGAGAGGTCGGGGTGACGCTCGATGCGCACGGTGAGGGCGTCCATCCGGCCCTCCTTCGTCAGCTCCAGGATGAAGTGCGGCGTGAGCTGCTCGATCCCGAGCACCAGCTCCTCGATCTGCGTCGGGAAGAGGTTGACGCCGCGCAGGATGATCATGTCGTCGTTGCGTCCGGTGACCTTCTCCATGCGCCGCATCCCCGGCCGCGCCGTGCCAGGGAGCAGACGGGTGATGTCCCGTGTGCGGTACCGGATGACGGGGAACGCCTCCTTGGTGAGCGAGGTGAAGACGAGCTCCCCCCGCTCGCCGTCCGGAAGCGCCTGCAGGGTGTCGCCGTCGATCACCTCCGGCAGGAAGTGGTCCTCCCACAGGTGCGGGCCGTCCTTGGTCTCGAGGCACTCGTTGCCGACGCCCGGCCCCATGACCTCGCTGAGCCCGAAGATGTCGAGGGCGTCGATACCGAGCCGCTGCTCCAGCTCGTGCCGCATCTCGTTGGTCCAGGGCTCCGCGCCGAGCACCGCGACCTTGAGCGAGGTGGACCGCGGGTCGATGCCCTGCGCGGCCATCGCGTCGGCGATCGTGAGCAGGTAGCTCGGCGTGCACAGGATCGCGTCCGGCTCGAAGTCGCGGATGAGCTGCACCTGGCGCGCGGTCTGCCCGCCCGACATGGGGATCACGGTCGCTCCCAGCGCCTCGATCCCGGCATGCGCCCCGAGCCCACCCGTGAAGAGGCCGTAGCCGTAGGCGTTGTGCACCTTCATCCCGCGCCGGATCCCGCTGGCCCGGAGCGAGCGGGCCACGAGCGACCCCCAGCGGTCGAGGTCGCCACGCGTGTAGCCGACGACGGTCGGGCGCCCCGTGGTGCCGCTGGACGCGTGGATGCGGGCGACGTCTGCCATCGGCACCGCGAACATCCCGAACGGGTACGTCTCGCGCAGGTCGTCCTTGGTGGTGAAGGGCAGCCGGTGCACGTCGTCGAGCGTGCGGATGTCGTCGGGGTGCACGCCCGCCTCATCGAACTTCCGCGTGTAGAGCGGAACGTTGCGGTAGGCGTGCTGCACGGTCCACCGCAGGCGCTCGAGCTGGAGCTGCTCGATCTCGGCGCGGCTCACCCGCTCCTCGGGGTCGAGCTCATCGGCCGTGGGCGGGCGGAGGGCGGAGGCGGGGGCGGTCATCGTCGACACGGGGACTCCTCGGGACGGGGGCGGGGTCAGAAGGTGCGGGAAGTCGTGCGGGAGCGGCCGCGGAACTCGGCGACCGCGTCGCCGTGCTCGTCCACGACCGTCACGTCGTAGAGGCCGGAGCGACCGCTACGGGTGCGGCGGACGGCGGTCGCGGTGAGGGTCTGCCCCGCGACGGTGGGCTTGAGGAACGAGATGTCGGCACCGGCGGCGACGGTCACCCGATCGTCCTCGTTGCACGCGATCGCGAAGGCGGTGTCGGCGAGCGCGAACACGAGCCCGCCGTGGGTGATCCGGAAGCCGTTGGTCATGTCGTCACGGACGCGCATGGATACGACCGCGTGCCCGGGGTCGTCACGCTCCACGACCAGACCGAGCATCGCCGAGGCCCGGTCTCGTGCCATCATGGCCCGATTCGGCCGGACGGCCTCCGCCGTCTCCGTCGTCGTCTCCGTCATCGCCGACCTCCTCGTCGCGCTCGGGCGGGACGACCTCGTCCCGCCCGCCCATACTAACTGAACGATCGGTCAGTAACGCAAGGAGCTGGACGCAGGAGCCGTGCGGCTCAGCCGGCGCCGCCTCCGCCGAGCACGAGAGCTGCTGCCTGCCGCGCCTCCGCAGCGGTCGCCGCGCGGCTCGCCCCCTCCGCCGCCCGCCGGCACTCGTCCGGGCCCACCGCGTCGAGCGCTGCCGCCACCCGCCCGAGCGCGCGAGGCGTCATCGACAGCGAGGTCGCGCCGAGCCCGACGAGTACCGGAGCGAGCGCGGGATCACCGGCCGCCTCCCCGCAGATCCCGACCGGCTTGCCCGCCGCTCGCCCCGCCGCCCCGACCGTCCCGATCAGCCGCAGCACCGCCGGCTGCCAGGGGTCGTTGAGATCGGCGAGCGCGCTGGACAGCCGGTCGGCGGCCAGAGTGTACTGCGCGAGATCGTTGGTCCCCAGGCTCACGAAGTCCACGACCTCGAACAGCTCGGCAGCCAGCAGCGCCGCCGCCGGGGTCTCGATCATGATCCCCGCTCTGTCCAGCCCCGCGGCACGACACCGCGCGGCGAAGTCCGCCGCCTCGTCGACCGTGGCGACCATCGGCGCCATGACCTCCACGTCCGCGGATTCCGCGTCGGCAGCCCTGGCGAGCGCGCGGAGCTGGTCGTCGAGCAGCGCTGGCCGGCGACGGGAGAGACGCAGGCCCCGGACGCCGAGCGCCGGGTTGTCCTCGTCGTCGTCGTTCGCGAACGGCAGGGGCTTGTCGCTCCCCGCATCCAGCGTGCGCACGACCACCTTGCGTCCGGGGAACGCGCGAAGGACCCCGCGGTACGCCTCCACCTGCTCCTCGATGCTCGGCGCTTCGGTCCGGTCGAGGAAGCAGAACTCGGTGCGGAACAGTCCGACCCCCTCGGCGTGCGCCGCCGCGGCGCTCCCGGCATCCGATGCCCCTCCGACGTTGGCCAGGAGCGGCACGCGGGTCCCGTCGGCGAGACGGCCCCGTCCATCGAAGGTGACGACGACCGCCGCGGCCCGTGCCTCGGCGATCTCCGCCTCGTCCGGGTCGACGTGGATGGTGCCGTGGTCGCCGTCGACGAGGAGCATGGCATCCTCGGGGATCCCCGTCGCTCCGGCCACCCCGACCACGGCGGGCAGTCCCAGCGCGCGCGCGATGATCGCCGTGTGCGAGGTCGGCCCGCCGTCCGCTGTCACGAGGGCGACGCAGCTGCCCCCTTCCAGCGCCGCGGTGTCGGCAGGAGCCAGGTCGGTCGCGACGAGCACGAACGGCTCGTCGCGCTCGGGGACCCCTGGCATGTCCACCCGGAGGATCTCGGCGATCATGCGGTCGCGAACGTCACGGATGTCGGCGGCGCGTTCCGCCATCCTCCCGCCGAGAGCCGTGAGCGCCGCTTCGTGCGCCGCGGAGGTCTCCCAGACCGCTCGCGCCGCCGTCCGCCCCTGTGCGCGCACGAGGGCGGTGGCTTCGGCCACCAGCTCAGGATCCGAGGCGAGGAGCCGTGACGCGTCCAGGATCGCCCGCGCCTCTCCGCGCGCCCGCTCGGCGCGCGATCGCAGCTGATCGGCGACGGCGACCGCCGCCCATTCGATCGTGGAGACCTCGGCCTCCCGACCCTCCGGCGGGACGACGGTCTCGGCATCCGGTTCCGGGAGTGCCGGTGCGAGGGACACCGCCCTCGCGGCCACACGTCCGGGACTGACCCCACGGCCCTGCAGCACGGTCCCGGAGACGATCTCCGGCGGCGGCGCGGACGCGTGGTCGGCCCCGGTTCCCGTCTGAGCGTCCCCGACCGTGCCGGGCGCGGGCGCGGGTGCGGTTCCCGGGCTGCCGGCGGCGCCCTCGTCCGTCTCGACGCCCTCGCCGAACCCTCCCTGGAAGAGCGAGACCAGGCGGTCGATCGCCGCCTCGGCGTCCGCTCCCCGACCGGTGAGCTCGATCTCGGTCCCCGGACGCGCCCCGAGCGCGAGCAGCCGGGTCAGGCTTCCGGCCGCGGCTTCCTGGCCGTCCGGCAGCCGTCGCAGACGCACGTCCGCACCCGCCGCCGACTCCGCGATCAGCGCGGCGGGGCGGGCATGGATGCCGAGAGGGTTGCGCACGCGCACACGACGCGTCACGGTCTCCCCGGCCACGTCGGGCGAGGCGGAGGCGTCCCCCGCCGACACCGGCGCGGAGTCCACTGCCGCCGTGCCTTCCGCGTCCGGCGGGAGGAGCTGGCCGGTCTTCGCCGCGAGGGCGGACGAGGCTTCGTCGGCGATCGCGTCGAGGTCGCCGCCTGCCGCCGCAGCCACGACCGCCGCGAGGAGCCCCTCGACGAACGGTGCCGGAGCCAGCCGCACCGGCACGTCGCTGCTGCGCAGTTCGAGCGCGAGTTCGGCGCTCAGCACGGCCGACCCGAGATCCATCAGCACGAGCACGCCGTCGACGTCGGGGGCGAGCTCGTCGATCGCCGCCGACACCGCGACGGCGTCCGTCCCGAGGATCGGCGCACCCTCCGCGTCCACACCCGCACCGGCCGCCACACGGACCTGCACGCCGCCGCCCGGCACCATCTGCAGGGCGAGTTCGAGCGCCGCCTCCCCGAGCCGGGCGCTGTGGGAGACGGCGACGATCCCGATCATCCGGCGTCCGCGAGGGCCGCGGCGAGCGTCTCGAACAGGAGCGCCGTCGAGGCGGCTCCCGGGTCGAGATGTCCGGCGCTGCGTTCACCGAGGTAGCTCGCTCTGCCCTTCCGGGCGACGAGGGGCACCGTGGCGTCACGACCGGCGGCCGCGGCGTCCGCAGCCGCCCTGGCCGCCGCCGCGGTATCCGCTCCGCCGGCGAGGGCGGCATCGAAAGCGTCGACCGCGGGGGCCATCGCATCGAACATCGTCTTGTCGCCGGCCTCGGGCTTGCCCCGCGCGACGATGCCCTCGAGCCCCGCCCGCAGTGCCGCGGCGAGCGCCGGTCCGTCCAATGTCGTCACCGCACCGGCCGACATCCCCATGCGCAGGAAGAAGGTGCCGTAGAGGGGGCCACTCGCACCGCCCACCGAGCTCACCAGGGTCATGCCGACGGACTTGAGGAGTTCGTCGATCGTCGCGGGCGTCGTCGCCGCGAGCTTCTCCCCGACCGCCGTGAAGCCCCGCGCCATGTTCGCGCCGTGGTCGGCGTCCCCGATCGCGGAGTCCAGTTCCGTGAGCCAGTCGCGCTGCGCGGTGACGGCCTCGCGGTAGCGGGAGATCCAGTCGACGAGGACGTCGGTGCCGACGGCCGCCATCACGCGCCCCACCGCAGGCCGGGGGTGTTCACCGGGGCGTCCCACAGCCGCAGCAGCTCGTCGTCGGCCTTCAGCACCGTGACGGAGCACCCGGCCATGTCGAGGGAGGTGATGTAGTTGCCCACCAGGTT
Organism: Microbacterium sp. C-MGS6; assembly: GCF_058140415.1. NCBI lineage: Bacteria > Bacillati > Actinomycetota > Actinomycetes > Micrococcales > Microbacteriaceae > Microbacterium > Microbacterium sp. C-MGS6. The sequence goes on along the minus strand of NZ_CM176934.1, from coordinate 1,046,268 downwards.
CCGCGCGATCTGCACGCCGGACTTCTCCAGGATCGCGGCGACCTCGCCGTACATGAGGTAGAGCTCGATCAGGGGCGTGGCGCCCATGCCGTTGAGCATCACGATCGCGGGTCCGGTGGCGTCGAGGTCGCCGAGGATCGGCTCGACGAGCTGCCGGGCGATCTCCGACGCCGGCGCGAGCGGCTCACGATGCCGTCCCGGCTCGCCGTGGATGCCGATGCCGATCTCCATCTGATCGTCGGGGAGGTCGAAGGTGGGCTTCCCGGCGGCGGGCACCGTGCAGCTCGTGAGGGCCATGCCCATCGAGCGCCCCTGCCCGTTGATGCGCTTCGCGAGGTCGACGACCGCCGCGAGGTCGCGGCCCTCCTCCGCCGCGGCCCCTACGAGCTTCTCCAGCAGGACGGTGAGGCCGACGCCGCGACGGCCGGCGGTGTAGAGCGAGTCCTGCACGGCCACGTCGTCGTCCACGACGACCGTGCCGACCTCGATCCCCTCCATCGCCGCGAGCTCGGCGGCCATCTCGAAGTTGAGCACGTCGCCCGTGTAGTTCTTGACGATGTGCAGCACGCCGGCGCCGCGGTCGACCGCCTGGGTCGCCACCTGCACGCGGTCGGGGGTGGGCGAGGTGAAGACCTCGCCGGCGACGGCCGCGTCGAGCATGCCGGTGCCGACGTAGCCGCCGTGCAGCGGTTCGTGGCCGGATCCCCCTCCGGAGACGACGGCCACCTTGCCCTGTTCCTTCGGTGTAGCCCGGGTGATGACGTGGTTCTCCAGGTCGACCGAGAGTTCGGGGTGCGCGGCGGCGACGCCCTTCAGGGACTCGACGAGGACGTCCTCCGGGGCGTTGATGAGCTTCTTCATCCTGCGATCTCCTTTGATGCGGCGTGAGTCTCGAGCAAAAATCCGAAAAGGATTCGTCAATGTCGAATATGCTCGGAGCCTGCCGGGTTGTCAAGATCGATCCGGCGACCGGAAACCCGGCTCGACGACGACCGGAAGGAGGACGCATGATCCAGGCGATCGACCGCGCGGCGAAGATCCTCGACCTGCTCCAGGGCGCCCGCCACCTCGGTATCACCGATCTCGCCGCGGCCCTGAGCCTTCCGCCGTCGACCGTGCACGGGCTGGTGAAGTCGCTGCGCGCGCACGGCCTCGTCGCGAAGGAGCGCGGCGGACAGCGCTACATGCTCGGCCCTACCCTCCTGCGGCTGAGCAACGTGTACCTCGACACACTGGATGTGCGAGCGCGGGCGATGCGCTGGACGCAGGAACTGGCCCGGCGCACCGAGCTGTCCGTGCGCCTCGGCGCGCCGCACCTCACGGACGTCCTCGTTATCCACCACAACCTCCGGCCCGACGACAGCCCGCAGATGCTGGAGACGGGGATGGCCGTCCCCGCGCATGCCTCCGCCATGGGGAAGGTGCTCCTCGCCTACGACCAGGGCTTCCAGCAGAGCGTGTTCGCGGAGCCCCTGCGCAGCCTCACCGGCGACACCATGACTGACGTCGCCCGACTGACCCTCGAGCTGCCGGGGATCGCGGAGCGCGGGACGGCGGCCGAGACGGACGAAGCCGTGCTCGGCGAATCCTCCCTCGCCGCCCCGATCGCCGACGCCTCGAACACGATCGTCGCCGCCGTCGCCGTCGTGCTGCCGACGTCGGAGGCACCCGCATCCGACGCGACCATGCACGCGCTGCGGGACACGGCACGGAACATCTCCCGCGAACTCGGCGCGACGACCTGGCCGCCACCCGTGGCCCCCGCCGAGGACTGACGGCGTCGGTTCGGGGACCGGTGCTCAGCCGCGCAGGCCGAGCGCGAACGGCAGCACGGCCGTGGCTCCGGCCTGCCGCACCGCGCGCGCCGCGACCGTCAGGGTCCAGCGACTGTCGATGAGGTCGTCGACGAGCAGCACCGGACCGGCGGGGACCTCGAGATGCGCCGCGTCGAACCGATCCCACACCCCCGCGAGCCGGAACACGCTGTTCCCGCCCGCCTGCCCCGAGGGACCCCCGTTCCGCCACTCCAGCGCGCCGAGGTACGGCAGCCGCCCGATCTCCGAGAGCCCGCGGGCGAGGGAGTCGACGAGCTGCGGATGCGAGCGCGACGGCATCGCGACCACAGCCATCGGCCGCTCCGCCCAGTCCCACCCGGCCAGCACGCGCACGCAGGCCTGCAGCAGCGCCGGGCTGATCGGCGCGTCCGCGGCACCCGCGGCGAAGATCTCGCGCAGCGCGCCGCCCCAGCCGAGGTCGGTGAGCCGGGCGAGGGCGCGTCCCTCGTCGGCCTGCTCCCCCGCGGGGATGCGACCGCGCACCGGCACGCCCAGACGGTCGGCGCCGGTCGGCCACGCGCGGCGAGGCTCGACCGGCACACCGACCCGGTCCAGGGACTCCGTCGCCTGTGCACTCGCCGTCTGCGCGATCTCCGCCGCGAACCACACGCCCGCGCAGTTGTCGCACCGACCGCAGGGAGCCGCGGTGTCGTCGTCGAGCGCCCGCTGCAGGAAGGCCATGCGACAGCCGTCCGTGCGCTCGTACTCCAGCATGTGCTCCTGCTCCGCGACCCGTTCGGCGGCGATGCGCTCGTAGCGCTCGGCGTCGTACGTCCACGGCTGTCCCGTCGCGACCCAGCCGCCCTGCACACGGCGCACGGCACCGTCCACGTCGAGCACCTTCAGCAGCAGCTCGAGGGGCGTACGACGGATGTCGACGACGGCCTCCAGCGCCGGCGTGGAGATCGGGCTGTCGCCGAGCGCCGCGATGACCCGTTCCGCGCGCTCCCGATCGGGCATCGACGCGGTCGCGAAGTAGTGCCAGATCTCACGGTCCTCGACACCGGGGAGCAGGAGCACGTCCGCGCTCTCGCTGGCACGCCCGGCTCGTCCGACCTGCTGGTAGTACGCGACGGGCGAGGACGGGGCACCGAGATGCACGACGAACCCGAGGTCCGGCTTGTCGAACCCCATGCCGAGGGCGCTGGTCGCGACGAGCGCCTTCACCTCGTTCCGCTTGAGCATGCCCTCCGACTCGGCGCGCTCCTCGGGATCGGTCTGGCCGGTGTAGGCGCGCACGTCGTGGCCGTGGTCGCGCAGGAATCGGGCGGTGTCGACCGCCGCCGCCACCGTCAGCGTGTAGATGATCCCGCTGCCGGGGAGGTCGTCGAGGTGACTGAGCAGCCAGGCCAGGCGGCTCGCCGAGTCCCTGAGGCGGAGCACGCCGAGCCGCAGCGAGGTGCGGGCGAGCGGCCCCCGGATCGTGAGCACGGGCACCGCCTCCGCTCCGCTCGCGCCACCCGGCAGCGCCCCGAGCTGCTCCGCGACGTCGGCCACCACGCGACTGTTGGCCGTCGCGGTCGTCGCCAGCACCGGCACGTCCGCCGGCATCTGCGCGATGAGATCGCGGAGCCGGCGGTAGTCCGGACGGAAGTCGTGCCCCCAGTCGCTGATGCAGTGCGCCTCGTCGACGACGAGCATGCCGAGCCGCGCCACCAGCGTCGGCAGCTGCTCCTCGCGGAAGGCCGGGTTGTTCAGCCGCTCCGGGGAGACGAGCAGCACGTCGACCTCGTCCCGAGCGAGGCTGCCCTGCACCTCCGCCCATTCGTGCGCGTTCGTCGAGTTGATGGCGACCGCGCGCACCCCCGCGCGCTCGGCCGCGGCGATCTGGTCGCGCATGAGCGCCAGGAGCGGGGAGACGAGCACGGTGGGGCCGGTGCCCTGCCGGCGGCGCAGGAGGGTCGCGACGAAGTACACCGCCGACTTCCCCCACCCGGTGCGCTGCACGACCAGCGCGCGGCGACGCCCCTCCACCAGCGCCTCGATCGCCTCGAACTGGCCGTCGTGGAAGTCGACGTCGGGGCGGCCGACGAGTTCGCCGAGGGCGGCGCGGGCAGCCTCGCGGAGGGGCACGGCAGTCGTGGAGGTCATGCCTCCACTCTGCCGCAGGCCTCTGACAGGACTCTGCCCGTCGCCCACGCTCGGTGGACGACCGGCGCGGAACCCGTAGCGTGGAGGAATGATCACCCGCGAACTCGCCGTCGCGCTCCGCGATGCCGGCCTGACCTGGAAGCCCGCGGAGGGTGACCGGTTCCAGCTCGACCTCCCGGACGAGGTGGAGCTGGAGGCGGAGGCCGACGTCTTCACGGTGAGCGCGATGACCATCGAGGCGCGGCAGACGCCGGCCGGCACGGATCTCGCCTTCAACGGCACGACGGAGTGGGCGCTCGACGCCGTGACCCTCGCCGATGCGGTGTGGCTGCCGCGCGAGGACCAGCTGCGGGACCTGCTCCGCGGGACGTTCCGTGCCCTCATCCGCCTCCCCGACACGTTCCGCGTCGAGATCGAGCTCGCCGGGACTCCCCTGCTGTTCGAGCACCCGGACCCGGCGGAGGCCTACGGCCGCGCCCTGCTGGCGCTGATCTCGCGCTCCCGCTGACACGTCCTGTTGAATCGGGCCGTCGCGTGTGTCAGAATTACCTAACGATCGGTCAGTAAAGAAGGACCGGACCCCGAGGAGTCGATGATGACCAGTCCCGCAGACCTGTCCCTCGTGGACGGCGAGACCTCCGACGAGGAACGCCTGTTCGACGAGCTGATCGCGAACGAGCAGCGCATCGAGCCCCGCGACTGGATGCCCGAGGCCTATCGCAAGACCCTCATCCGGCAGATCTCCCAGCACGCCCATTCCGAGATCATCGGCATGCAGCCCGAGGGCAACTGGATCACGCGCGCCCCGAGCCTCAAGCGGAAGGCGATCCTCATGGCGAAGGTGCAGGACGAGGCCGGTCACGGGCTCTACCTCTACTCCGCCGCGCAGACCCTCGGCATCACCCGTGACGAGATGATGGACCAGCTCATCTCCGGAAAGGCGAAGTACTCGTCGATCTTCAACTACCCCACCCCGACCTGGGCCGACATGGGCGCGATCGGCTGGCTCGTCGACGGCGCCGCGATCTGCAACCAGGTGCCGCTGTGCCGCGCCTCCTACGGCCCCTACGGCCGCGCGATGGTGCGCATCTGCAAGGAGGAGTCGTTCCACCAGCGCCAGGGGTTCGAGATCCTCCTCTCGCTCATGCGCGGTACGGACGAGCAGCGGCAGATGGCGCAGGACGCGGTCGACCGCTGGTACTGGCCGAGCCTGGCGATGTTCGGGCCGCCCGACGACCAGTCCCCCAACTCCGCCCAGTCGATGGCGTGGAAGATCAAGCGCTTCTCCAACGACGAGCTGCGTCAGCGGTTCGTGAGCATGCTCGTGCCCCAGGCCGAGATCCTCGGCGTCACCCTCCCCGATCCCGACCTGCGGTTCGACGAGGAGACCGGTCGCTACGAGATGGGTGAGATCGACTGGGACGAGTTCTTCCAGGTGCTGCGCGGCAACGGCCCGTGCAACGCCGAGCGTCTGGAGCGCCGCCGCACGGCGCACGACGAGGGCGCGTGGGTGCGGGAGGCCGCCGCGGAGTACGCCCGCAAGCAGCGTTCCCGCCTGACCCCTGAAGGGGCGGTGGCGTGATGGCGACCCCCGGGGCCGACCCTTCGACGAGCTCAGGGACCCAGGGACGGGAGGTCTGGCCGCTGTGGGAGATCTTCGTGCGGGCGAACCGCGGGCTGAGCCACGTGCACGTCGGCTCGCTGCACGCCCCCGATGCTGACATGGCCATCCGCAACGCCCGCGACCTCTACACCCGCCGGGGCGAGGGCGTGTCGATCTGGGCGGTCCCCGCCGAGGCGATCACCACGAGCGACCCCGACGCCAAGGGCGCGTACTTCGAGAGTCCCGCGGGTAAGAACTACCGGCACGCGGTGTACTACACCGCGTCCGAGGGGGTGCCGCACCTGTGACCCTTCGACACGCTCAGGGACCCAGCTCCGCTCAGGGACCCCGCTCCGCTCAGCAAGCCGGCGACGTCCACGGGGATGCGCACGGGGACGTCTCCGTCGACGAGTTGCGGCTCAGCGAGGAGCTCGCGGGCGCCGGCACGACCGCGGCGAGCGCCGACATCGCCGAGTACGCCCTGTGGCTCGGCGACGACGCCCTCATCCTGTCGCAGCAACTCGGCGCCTGGATCTCCCGGGCCCCCGAGCTGGAGGAGGACGTCGCGCTCGGGAACATCGCGCTCGACCTGCTCGGCCACGCCCGCTCCTTCCTGCACTTCGCGGGGACGTGGGACGGCCGTTCCGAGGACGACCTCGCCTACTTCCGCGACGAGCCGGAGTTCCGCAGCGCCTGGATCATGGAGCAGCCGAACGGCGACTTCGCGCAGACCATCGCCCGCCAGCTCGTCGCGTCCGTCTACCTCGTCGAGCTGTACGCCGCGCTCCGTGCGAGCTCCGAGCCCACCTTCGCCGCGATCGCGGAGAAGGCGCTGAAGGAGGTCGACTACCACCGCGACCACGCCGTGCAGTGGGTGCTGCGCCTGGCGGGCGGGACGGAGGAGTCGCGGCGCCGCATGATCCGTGCCCTCGCGGATGTGTGGCCGTACGTCGACGAGCTGTTCCGCGATGAACCGCTGATCGACCGGCTGGGCGACGCCGCCGTGCGACCGTCGACGCTCCGCGCGCCGTTCGACGCGGTCATCGCCACCGTGTTCGCCGAGGCCGAGCTCGCGGTGCCGCCGGTGGCGGCGTCGTCCGCGGGCGGCCGGAACGGCGCCCACGCGACCCCCTTCGGTCACCTCCTCGCCGAGATGCAGGTGCTGGCGCGACGGCATCCGGGGGCGTCATGGTGACCCGGACCACCGCCGATGTCGAGGCTCAGGCCTGGCGGATCGCCGCCGCCGTGCCGGACCCGGAGGTGCCGGTGCTCACGATCGAGGACCTCGGCGTGCTGCGGGCGGTCGAGCTCCGCGGCGAGCGCGTGGTCGTCGACATCACGCCGACCTACAGCGGGTGCCCGGCCATGGACACGATCCGCGACGACGTCGTGCTCGCGCTGACGGCCGCCGGCTTCGCGGACGTCGAGGTGCGACTCGTGCTCTCCCCCGCGTGGACGACGGACTGGATGAGCGACGCGGGGAAGCAGAAGCTCCGGGAGTACGGGATCGCGCCGCCCAGTGGCCGCGCGGCGATGCCCGCAGGTCCGATCCGGCTCGCCCTCAGCGTGCGCTGCCCCCGGTGCGGCTCGCTCGACACCCGGGAGGTCTCCCGCTTCGGGTCGACCTCGTGCAAGGCACTGTACGAGTGCCGGGCCTGCCTGGAACCCTTCGATCACTTCAAGGTGCACTGATGTCGCTGTTCTCCCCGGCCCCGGCGACGACGCCGTCGGCCGCTCCCGCCACTCCGAACCGCACACGGAGCCGTGCCCGGTTCCACACGCTCGAGGTCGAGGACGTCCGGCCGCTCACCGAGGACTCCGTCGAGGTGACCTTCACGGTGCCCGCGGAGCTCGCCGACGACTACGACCATCTCCCCGGGCAATACGTGGCGCTGCGCACGACGCTGGACGGCGTGGAGGTGCGGCGTTCGTACTCGCTGTGCCGGGCGCCCGAGCATCGCACCGACGGGGCACCCACCCGCCTGAGCGTCGCCGTGAAGCGCGACGAGGGCGGGACGTTCTCCACCTGGGCCCAGACCGGCCTGCACCCGGGCTTCCGCATCGACGTCATGAGCCCCCAGGGCACCTTCACCTCCGGCCTCGACGATCTGGACGAGAAGCACGTCGTCGGGATCGCGGCCGGCTCCGGGATCACGCCGCTGATGGCCCTCGCGCACACCGTGCTCTCCCGCTCGCAGACCTCGCGGTTCACGCTCCTGTACACGAACCGCTCGACGCTGGACGTGATGTTCCTGGAGGACCTCGCCGACCTCAAGGACCGCTACCCGACACGGCTCACGCTGCACCACGTGCTGTCCCGCGAGCAGCGGACCGCGCCGGTGCTGTCCGGCCGCATCGACGAGACCAAGCTGCGGACGATCCTCGACGCGCTGATCGATCCGGCCGACGTGGACGAGTGGTTCCTGTGCGGACCGCTCGCACTCGTCGACCTGTGCCGGGAGGTGCTGGCCGACGTGGGCGTGCCCCGCGAGCACGTGCGCTTCGAGCTGTTCACGACCGGCGACGAGCCGGTGCGGGCCGCCCGACCGGTCACGGTGCGCTCGGGCGAGAAGACCGTGCGGATCGAGGTGAACCTCGACGGCGTCTCGTCGACGGTGGAGAGCCCCGTCGCAGCGCGCGAGTCGGTGCTGAACGCCGCACTGCGGGTGCGGCCGGACGCCCCGTTCGCGTGCGCGGGTGGCGTCTGCGGCACCTGTCGGGCGCGCGTGCTGGAGGGCAGCGTCACGATGACCGAGAACTACGCCTTGGAGCCCGACGAGCTGGAGCGCGGCTACGTGCTCACCTGCCAGTCCCACCCGACCAGCGACCGCGTGGTCGTGGACTACGACGTCTGACCCGGAGACCCCATGATCGATCTCGCCATCGCCGACGACGTCGCCACCGTGGTGCTCGACGCCCCCGCGAAGCTCAACGCCCTGGACGAGGCCGCCCTCGCGGAGCTCGACGCCGCGTACCGGGAGGCCGAGGCCGCCGGGGTGCGGGCGCTGCTGCTCCGCGGTGAAGGGCGGGCGTTCTGCGCCGGGCGGGACATCTCCGCCGTCGATCCGCGCGACGACGATGTGCTCGGCTACCTCGGCGGACGCGTGACGCCTCTGCTGCAGCGGATGTCCCGCTTCCCGGCGCCGACCTTCGCCGTCGCCCACGGCGCCTGCCTCGGCGTGGGACTCGGCCTGCTCATCGCGACGGACGTCGTGTACGTCGCCGAGTCCGCGAAGATCGGCTCCCCATTCGCGGCGCTCGGCGCGACCCTCGACTCCGGCGGGCACGCGCTGTTCCTCGACCGGCTCGGCCCGCACAAGACGCTCGACCTCATCTACACCGGCCGGCTCATGAGCGGCACGGAAGCCGTCCGCTCGGGGCTCTTCTCCCAGGTGCTCCCGGACGACGAGGTGCGGGCCGCCGCGACGGCCGCTGCGGGGAAGGCCGCCCACGGCGCCACGGCCGCCTTCCGGGCGAGCAAGGAGCTCGTCGCCCGCATCCGCGACGAACGCCTCACCCTGTGGGAGTCCATCGACGTCGAGAACGCGGCGCAGGCCGCCCTGTGCGACACCGAGGACTACCGCGAGGGCTTCGCCGCGTTCCAGGAGAAGCGGAAGCCGGAGTTCCACGGGCGCTGACGCCACGGCCCGGTCGTCGCTGTCAACCGTCTCGCGCGGTGTCCGACCCCGGTGGGAGGATGCCCGCATGCTGCTCTCGGAGCTCGTCACCACCACCGACCAGGTCGCCGCGACCTCGTCCCGCCTGGCCAAGGTCGAGGCGATCGCGGCGCTGCTCCGTCGGGCCGACGCCGACGACATCCCGCCTCTCGTGGGGCTGCTCCTCGCGGCACCCCGCCAGGGTCGCCTCGGCGTGGGGTGGCGGGGGCTGACGGCCCTCGCCATCGAGCACACCACGACGCCGACGCTGACCATCGCGGAGGTCGACGACGCCTTCGACACCCTCGCGCACACCTCGGGCTCCGGTTCGGCGGGCGTGCGCAGCGAGCTGCTGCACGACCTCGCCGCCCGGGCCACCGCTCCCGAATGGGACTTCCTGACCAGGGCGATGCTCGGGGAGCTCCGCACCGGAGCGCTGAGCGGCGTGCTCCTCGACGCGATCGCCCGCGCCGCCGAGGCCCCGCCCGCCACGGTGCGACGAGCCGCCATGCTCTCCGGCGACCTCGGTGAGACGGCGCTGCTCGCGCTCACCGGCGCCGAGGGCGCACTCGACGAGGTCGGGCTCCGGGTGGGACGCCCCGTCCTCCCGATGCTCGCGGCCACCGCGCCGACGCCCACAGCCGCCCTGGAGATCACCGGCCGCGCCTCGGTCGAGTACAAGCTCGACGGCGCGCGCATCCAGGTGCACCGCCGCGGCGACGATGTCGGCATCTACACACGGAGCCTCGCCGACGTCACCCACCGGCTTCCCGAGATCGTCGAGGTCGTCCGCGGTCTTCCCGCGCAGGAGGTCATCCTCGACGGCGAGACCCTGGCGCTCGATGAGGACGGCGGTCCCCGGCCGTTCCAGGAGACGATGTCGCGGTTCGGTGCGGATGCCGCGCGGGAACTCGCCCTGCGCCCCTGGTTCTTCGACGTCCTGCACGTGGACGGCCGTGATCTGCTCGACGAGCCGCTGTCGGTGCGTCAGGAGGTCCTGGCCGCGGTCGCCGGTGAGTGGCGCATGCCCGGCATCGTCACCGACAGTGCGGAGGAAGCCGAGCGTCTGTCCCGCGAAGCCCTGGCGGCCGGCCACGAGGGTGTGCTGGTCAAAGCCGTGGATGCGCCGTACGCCGCCGGTCGACGCGGCAAGTCCTGGGTGAAGGTGAAACCCGTGCTCACGTTCGACCTCGTCGTGCTCGGCGCCGAGTGGGGGTCGGGGCGCCGGCGTGGATGGCTGTCGAACCTGCACCTCGGCGCGCGGGACCCGGACGGCGACTTCGGGCACCCGGGCGGTTTCGTGATGGTCGGCAAGACGTTCAAGGGCCTCACGGATGCGCTGCTGCAGTGGCAGACCGACGAGTTCCCGGCGCACGAGACCCATCGCTCCGCGTCGACGGTGTTCCTCCGGCCGGAGCTCGTGGTCGAGATCGCGATCGACGGCGTGCAGCGGTCCCCGCGCTACCCCGGCGGCCTCGCCCTCCGGTTCGCCCGGGTCAAGGGCTACCGTCCGGACAAGACCGCTGCGGAGGCCGACACGATCCAGACGCTCCTCGCCCTGCGGCGGGGCGCGACGGACGACGCCTGATCAGGCCGTGGGCGGGAGGCCTTCGTCCTCCTGGCGCACCGTGCCGCGGAACGACCAGGGGAAGTCGATCCAGAGGTCGGTGTCCTTCCACGCGAAGTCCGGCTGGATGATCGTCGAGGGCTTCGTGTAGATCGTGACGGAGCGCACGTCGGCGCCCTTCTCCTGCAGCAGCTGCACCGCGAGCGCCAGCGTGCGACCGGAGTCGGCGACATCGTCCACGAGCAGCACCCGGCGGCCGTCGAGATAGGCCATGTCGAGCTCCGGCGGCAGCACCTCCGGGGCGTCCAGCACGGTGCCGATGCCGGTGTAGAACTCGACGTTGATCGCGCCGCAGTTCTTCACGCCGAGCCCGTACGCGATGGCCCCGGCCGGGAGCAGGCCGCCGCGGGCGATCGCCACCACGACCTCCGGCTCGAAGCCCGTCGCCGAGATGTTCCGCGCCAGATCGCGCGTCGCCACGCCGAAGCCGTCCCAGGTGAGCGTCTCGCGCTCGATCGATGCATCCGTCATCGGTCCATTCTCGCGCATCCGCTCCGCCCGAGCCGCCGCTAGACTGAGCAGGTCCGGCCCCGCCGGTGCCTGAAAAAGAGGCACGAAGCACCTCGCATCGCCGCGAGGGCGAGACACATACGGATCCCCCTTCTCCGTCCCTGTCTCGAAAGGCTTCTCCATGCCCTCCGTCTCCGCGCACGTCGCCCTCACCGTCGCCCAGCACGTCGATGCCGTCTTCGGCGTGATGGGCAACGGCAACGCCTACTTCCTCGACGCCCTCGAGACGCAGACCGACGCCACGTTCACCGCCGTCCGCCACGAGCAGGGCGCGGTCGTCGCGGCCGACGCCCACTTCCGCGCGTCCGGCCGCATCGCCGCGGGCACCTCCACCTACGGCGCCGGCTTCACGAACACGATCACGGCGCTGGCCGAGGCCGTGCAGGCGCACGTGCCGCTCGTCCTCGTGGTGGGCGACGAGCCGACCTCGGGACCGCGTCCGTGGGACGTGGACCAGATCGCGCTGGCCTCGGCGGTGGGCGCCCGCACCTACACCGTCGGGCGGACCGATGCCGCCGCGACCACCGTCATCGCCGTCGAGCACGCCCTCACCTATCGCGTGCCCGTGGTGCTCGCGATCCCCTACGACGTCGCCGCCCTCGAGGCGGGCGCGGTGCCGGCGGCCCCGGCTCCTCGACTCCCCACGCCGCTCGCACCGCGCGGGGACTTCGCCGAGGGCATGCTGGATGAGATCGCCGCCGCCCTGCGCGACGCCGAGCGTCCGTTCCTCCTCGCCGGCCGCGGGGCCTGGCTGGCCGGCGCCGGCGAGGCTCTGGGCGCCCTCGCCGCGCGGACCGGGGCCCTCACCGCCTCCTCCGCCCTCGGCCGCGGTATCTTCCCGGACGCCCGGTACGACCTCGGGGTCACCGGCGGCTTCGGCGCCGAGGGGGCGATGGAGCTCGTGCGGACCGCCGATGTCGCCGTGGTCTTCGGCGCGAGCCTGAACCAGTTCACGATGCGCTTCGGCGATCTCTTCGCCCCTGGTACCCGGGTGTTCCAGATCGACACCGCTCCGGCCGCCACGCATGCCCATGTCGGCGGCTTCGTGCGCGCCGATGCCCGTCTCGCCGCCGAGGCCCTCGTCGCCCGCCTCTCCTCCGGGCACGACTTCGGAGATGCCGCAGGACTCGCCGGGGCCACCCCCGACTCCGGCGGCGAGTCGGGCACCGGCTCCGCAGTTGTGTCCGCCCGACCCTGGCGGGAGACGGTCGATGTCGCCGCGGCCCGCGCGTACGAGCCCGGGGACGACCTCGCACCCGACGGACGCCTCGACCCGCGTTCCGCCGCGCGCCGGATCGCCGAGCTCCTCCCCGAGGACCGCGTCGTGGTGTCGGACGGCGGACACTTCATCGGCTGGGCGAACATGTACTGGCCGGTCGCCGCACCGGACCGGATGATGATGATCGGCACCGCGTTCCAGTCGATCGGACAGGGCTGGCCCAGCGTGGTGGGCGCGGCCCTCGCCCGTCGTGACGCGACCATCGTGCTCACCTCGGGCGACGGCGGCGGGCTCATGGCGATCGCCGACCTCGAATCGGCCGTGCGGGCGGCGGGCGGACGCGGCATGGCCGTTGTCTGGAACGACGCGGCGTACGGTGCCGAGGTCAACCTCTACGGACTGAAGGGCCTGGCCGAGGGTCCGATGCGCATCCCCGAGGTCGACTTCGCCGCGTTCGGAGCCGCGGTCGGCGCGGAGGGTGTCGTCGTGCGGACGCTCGATGACCTGGAGCGTCTGGCCACCTGGGCCGAGGAGGACCCGGCGACCCGGCGCTTCCTCGTCCTCGACCTCCGGATCTCCGGCGACGTGATCGCGCCGTACCAGCAGGAGATCATCCGCGTGAACTCCTGACCCGCGCGGGCCGATAGGCTCCCGGGATGACGGATGCTCCCGAGGTCCTGCGCTACAGCGCCTTCGCCGCGACCCCGGACGGCGGCAACCCCGCGGGCGTCGTGCTCGCGGCGGACGGGCTCGATGAGGCGGACATGCAGCGGATCGCGGTCGAGGTCGGCTACTCGGAGACCGCGTTCGTGCAGGACGCTGCGGCGGACGGCTCCCGCTTCCGGGTGCGGTACTGGTCGCCTGCCGCGGAGGTGCCGTTCTGCGGTCATGCGACGGTCGCGACGGCGGTCGCCCTCGCGGAACGGCAGGGTCCCGGGGCGGTCGTGTTCGAGACCGCGGCCGGAGACGTGTCGATGGAGTCCTTCGCGGACGCGGACGGCCGGGTCACGGTGTCGTTCACGAGCGTCGAGCCGGAGGTGCGCGACCTCGACCCCGTCGTGCGTGACCGCCTCCTCGCGCTGCTGGGGATGGAGCCGGCCGATGTCGACCCGCGCTTCCCGGTCCGCGAGGCGTTCGCGGGCAACTGGCATCCGATCGTCTTCGTCGCCGACCGGGAGCTCTTCCACCAGTTCCGTTTCTCCCCCGCCGACGTGGCGGCCCTCATGCGCGCGCGGGGCTGGCACGGCACGGTGACGGTGCTGCACGCCGAGGATCCTGCCGAGATCCAGGCCCGCAACCTCTTCCCCGTGGGGCGCATCACGGAGGATCCGGCGACAGGGTCCGCGGCCGCTTCGGTCGGCGCCTACCTCCGCGCCCAGGGCTATCCGGGCGACACCGTCCGCATCCATCAGGGCGCCCACGTCGGTCGCCCGAGCGAACTCCGCGTCGCGATCCCGTCCACCGGAGGCCTCGTCGTCTCGGGCGGAGCCACCCGCCTCCCCTGACCCCGGCCGCAGACTCCTCGGACTCGAGAGACCGAGCACGAGGCACGCGCGGTCACCCGCACGACGCGGTTCCGTCTGCGCGACCACAGCCCTCGCCCGGCCGTGCATCCGTCCCCGGATCGTGCATCCGTCACAGCACCCGGTACCTCGCTCCTACGGCACGGTCTCACCGGCACGACCCGGCTCCGTCTGCACGACCCGGCTCCGTCTGCACGACCGAAACCCTCCCCGGGTCGTGCACCCGCGCCCGCCTCGCGCACCCGTCATCCGACTCGAGCCCCGCCTTCCCGGGCACCGGAACATCTGCACGAGCCGATTCCGCCTGCAGGACCAACCTCAGCCCCTGGTCGTGCACCCGCCCCGCCATCGTGCATCCGGAACCCGAACCGAACCCCGGAACCCGAATCGGAACCCGAACCAGACCCCGGAACCCGAACCGGAACCAGACCCCGGAACCCGAACCAGACCCCGGAACCCGAACCCGGAACCCGAACCGGAGCCCGAACCGGACCCCGAGTCGTCACCCCTGGGCGCTGTAGTCCGGGAGCTCCTGCAGGGTCCAGGTGTTGCCATCGGGGTCGTCGAAGCGCACGAAGCGCCCCCAGTCCTGCTCGTCCACGCCCTCCGCCTCCACGCCGAGGCCGCGCAGGTGCGCGAGAGCCTCGTCGGCGTCGGGGACGACCACCTGGATGGTGTTCTGCTGCCCCGGCTCCAAGCCGGTGGTCAGCCCCGTGCCGAAGGCGATCGAGCAGGCCGATCCCGGCGGCGTCATCTGCACGAAGCGCAGCCCCTCGTACGGCACATGGTCGTGGTCGGCGTTGAAACCGATCTTCACGTAGAAGTCCTTCGCCCGGTCGACATCGCTGACCGGGACGAAGATGAGTTCGATCTTCCAGTCCATCACGCACTCCTCCTGTCGGGCTCCGTCACCCGTCGGCCCTCACAGTACGCGCGGCCTCCGACACCCGCCAGAGGAGTCAGAGCCAGCCCTTATCGGACGCGATCCGCACCGCCTGCGCCCGGTTCTCGGCACCGGTCTTGCCGATCGCGGCGGAGAGGTGGTTGCGCACGGTGCCCGCCGACAGGAACACCTCCGCCGCGATGGCCGCCGCGGATCGTCCGTCGGCGGCGAGCCGCAGCACCTGCCGCTCCCGGTCGCTCAGCGGGTTGGCTCCCTCGAACAGGCTCTCCTCGGCGAGTTTCGGATCGAGCACTCGGAGTCCGGCGTGCACGCGGTGCACGGCCGCGGCGAGCTCCTCGGCCGGGGTGTCCTTCACCACGAACCCGCTCGCCCCGGCGTCGAGCGCCGCGCGCAGGTATCCGGGTCGTGCGAACGTGGTCACCACGAGCACGCGCGTCTGCGGACTGACCGCGCGGATCCGCGTCGTCGCCTCGACGCCGTCCACCCTCGGCATCTGGATGTCCATCAGACACACGTCCGGCTGCAGCTCCTCCGCCAGGCGCAGCGCCTCCGCGCCGTCCGCTGCCAGGCCCTGCACCTGGAGATCCGGCTCCAGGTCGAGAAGGGCCCCGAGCGCCCCGCGCACGAGTGCCTGGTCGTCGGCGATGAGCAGCCGGATCGGAACCATCGGGGCCGCGGTCACCACGTCACCTCCACCAGCGTGCCCGCCGCCTCGCCCGGCCGCACGGCGAATCCGGCGCCCGCCGCCGCCGCGCGCTCCCGCATCCCCCGGATGCCGTTGCCCTCGCGATGCCCGGTCCCGGACGCAGGCCCGACACCGTCGTCCTCCACGGTGAGCACGCCCGGAGCGATGCGCACACGGACGGCCGCGGCACCGGAGTGCCGCAGCGTGTTGGTCGTCGCCTCGCGGAGGATCCAGCTCGCCGTGATCGCCTGGACCGGCGAGAGGGCGTCCGGGGTCCCGTCCACGACGAGCGCGATGTCCGCGGCGCGCAGCGAGTCCTCGGTCGAGGCGAGCTGCTCGACGAGGGTCGTCGCCCGCGCACCGGCGACGGTCTGCCGCACTCCGGCGATGGCCTCCGCGGTCAGACGTTCGATGTCGGCGAGTTCGGCCTTGGCGCGCTCCGGGTCGGAGTCCATCAGCCGCCGCACGAGCTGTGCCTTGAGTCCGACGACCGTCAGCGAGTGGCCGATGAGGTCGTGCACGTCGCGCGCCACAGCCTCCCGCCCCTCGCTGGTCGCCAGCTCCCTACCCAGCTGCTCCGCCTCCGCCGAGCGCACGATGAGCCAGGTCGAGACCGTGTTCACGACGCCGAGGAGGGCGACGATCGCGAGGACGGACAGGTAGGAGAGGTTGTCGGGGATGAGGAAGACGCAGCCGGCCGCCACCACGAGCGCGGCGATGGTCGTGATCCAGTGCCAGGCACGGGTCAGTCCGTACGAGGCGAACGACATGATGAACGGCAGGAAGCTCAGCGCCGACCCGCCCACCGCCGGGATCGTGACCAGCGCGCAGGCGATGAGCGCGGCGAACGTGATCCACTGTCGCCGCGAGGGGGTGCGACCGAGGCCGCCTCCGCCGCGCATGCCGTGCATGAACCCCGTCACATAGAGGACGATGAACGCGACCAGCGCCACCCATCCCGTGACGACCCACGCCGGCGGAGCGGCGGAGGCGAGCAGCGCGAGGACCGGGTAGACCAGGAACACGAGCCAGACGACGGCCATCAGCCAGCCGAACCGTGCCCAGGGGTCCTTGCCCGTCCCGGATCGGGCGTCCGCCTCCCGGCCCTCCTGCATCGTCATCCGTCCAACCTACTGTCGCGCCGGGGCGCTCACCGCCGTGACCGTGAACGCCGCACGCCCATCGTCACCAGCACCGCGAAGACGACGAGCCAGACCGCGACGTTGAGGAGCAGCATCCACAGCTCATCCGTCTGCCCCGTCGTCAGCACGCCCTCCGTGAGCGGCCACCGGCTCAGGGCGACGAAGCCGTACAACGGGGTGAACCGGGCGATGTCGAGCATGACGCCGTCGAGCGGCATGAACACGTTGCCGAAGAAGGCGAAGAAGGTCATCGAGATGGACGCGAGCGCGGCGGCGGAGTCGGAGCCGAAGAACAGGCCGACCCCGAGCCCGTAGAGGCCGAACATGAGGCCGATGCCGAGGATGAGGGCGGCGGTCACGACCCAGCGCCAGGCGCCGTCCGCCTCCGCGCCGGTGAGCAGCCCGGCGACGAACACCGCGACGAGGGCGAGCGCCGCGAACGACACGGCGGTGAGCAGCTTCGTCAGGGCGTAGCCGGTGGTCGTCAGCGGCGTCATCGCGAGCTGCCTTCCCCACCCCTGCTGGGCCTCGGTGGCCGCGAGCGAGGTGAGCGAGCTCATCGCCACCGCGGCGCCGTAGGCCGCCATCGAGACCATCACGTAGAAGGAGACGTTGCCGTTGCCGGCAGAGAGCGTGCCGTACCCCATGCCCGCACCGAAGAGCAGGTACATGGCCACGGGCATGGCGAGGGTGAAGGCGAGCGTGTAGGGGTTGCGCAGTTGGCGCAGCCCCTCGATGCGCAGCATGGTGGGCGAGACGGTCGTGGTCATGTCAGTCCTCCGTGAGGGCGGTGAAGGCGGTCTCGAGCGTGGGGGCGGCGATCTCCAGGTCGTGCGCTCCCCCGTCGAGCAGCAGGCGGGCGGCGGCGTCGGAGTCGGTGGCGCGGAGGCTGAGGCGGTCCCCGTCGATGCGCACGCCCGTCACGCCCTCCGCGGCGGTCAGCGCGGCGACCAGCGCGTCCGACACGGCGGGCACGGTGGCCGAGACCGTGCGCTCGCCCAGGCTCGCGCGGAGCAGGGCGGTGGGCGCGTCCGCGACGACGGTGCCCCGATGCATGACCACCGTGCGGCGGGCGAACTGCTCCGCCTCCTCCAGATAGTGCGTGGCGAACACGATCGTGCGCCCGGCGTCCGCGTCGGCACGCATCACGTCCCAGAAGTGGCGCCGCGCGGTGACGTCCATACCGGCGGTCGGCTCATCGAGCACGAGGATGTCGGGATCGGAGATCATCGCGAGCGCGAACTTCACGCGCTGCTGCTCGCCGCCCGAGCACTTGGACACCCGGCGGCGCGCGAGACCGGCGAGGTCGGCACGGCGCATCACCTCCGGCACGCGTGCGAGGGCTTCCCGCCCGTAGAGCGAGGCGATCAGCCGCACGGTCTCGCCGACGGTGAGGTCGCCGAGCAGCCCCCCGGTCTGCAGCACGGCTCCGATGGCCCCGTTCGCGGTGGCCCGCTCCGGAGCCGCCCCGAGCACGCGCACGGTCCCGCTGCTGGGGGCGGTGAGCCCGAGGAGCATGTCGAGTGTGGTGGTCTTGCCCGCGCCGTTGGGGCCGAGCAGGGCGACCACCTCGCCGCGCCGGATGGAGAGGTCGACACCGTCGACGGCCGGCACGCGGCGCTCGCCGCTGCCGAAGTGCTTGCGCAGGTCGATCAGCTCCAGCGCCACGGGTCTGTCATCGACGGCGGGGGACGCGGAGGACGACGCGACGCGCGGTGCCGCCTCCTGCACGGATGTCTCGTTCATGCCTCCAGCCTCGCGCCGGAGCGCGCGGCTGTCCGGAGGGCGGTGTCATCTCCTCGGCATGACACGTGTCATGCTGAGGGTCAGCGCGCCGGCAGCAGCGCCCCGTCCAGGAACTTCGCCAGCTCGTCCACGCCGTCCAGCGGGAGGATCGCGGCGACGTACTGGTCCGGACGCACGACGATCACGACGCCGTCGCGGGACAGCTCCCGCGCCTCGAAGATGTCCGTCTCGCACCACTTGCTCGGGCCCGCGGCGTAGACCTTCTCCCAGTCGGTGAGTCCGAGCGGGCCGGTCTTCGGCTGGAAGAGCTCGGGCGTCGTCGTGACCTCGACCTCCTCGAAGGGCTGCTGGTACACGGCCTTCACGTCGAACACGGCGTCGGCGTCAGCGTCAGCCGGGGTGAACCGCGCGAACACCGGCGCCGCCTCCTCCGCCCACGCGGCGAGCGCCTCCCCGGTCCGGTCGCCGAAGGCGTAGACCCGCCAGCGGCCGTCGGCCTTCGCATGGTGCCCGAGGTGGACGACGTTGCCGTCCCCGACCCGCACGACCTCCGCCGACTTGAAGCGCTTGCCCAGCGGGTAGCCGACCGCGAGCTCCTGATGGGCGTCGGTGCCGGTGATCATGGAGGACGTGTACTGGGTCATGAAACCGGAGGGGAACTCCGCCGTCGCGAGGTAGTACGTGGCCAGCTCGTTCGGGTCGGAGATCTCCTCCGGCTTGCGGGCCATGAGGCTGGACCACTCGCGGTCGAAGTCGATGAGCTGCTGCGCGACGGGACGACGCTCGGCGCCGTACGTGGCGAGCAGCGCCTCGGGGGCACGGCCGCTCAGCACGGAACCGAGCTTCCAGCCGAGATTGAAGCCATCCTGCATCGACACGTTCATGCCCTGGCCGGCCTTGGCGCTGTGCGTGTGGCAGGCGTCGCCGGTGAGGAAGACCCGCGGGCTGCGATCGACGCCGGGGTCGACGTCGTCGAAGCCGTCCGTCACACGGTGGCCCACTTCGTAGACGCTGTGCCAGGCCACCTGCTTCACATCGAGCGTGTAGGGGTGGAGGATCGCGTTGGCGCGCCGGATGATCTCCTCGATGGGCGTCTGGCGCACGCGGTGGTCGTCGTCCGCGGCGACCTCGCCGAGATCGATGTACATGCGGCTGAGGTAGCCGCCCTCCCGCGGGATGTGCAGGATGTTGCCGGCCTTGGAGTTGATCGCGCACTTGGTGCGCCAGTCCGGGAAGTCGGTGTTGACGAGCACGTCCATGACGCCCCAGGCGTGTGCGGCGCTCGCACCCACGTGTGTGCGGCCGATCGCCTGCCGCACGCCGCTCCTGGCGCCGTCGCAGCCCACCACGTACTTCGCCCGGACCACGCGCTCCTCTGCGTCACCGACGTGCCGAACGTGCACCTCGACCGGGTACTCGCCCTCCTCGTGCACGGTGAGCCCGAGGAACTCCACGCCGTAGTCCGGCACGATCCGGCCGGGACCGTCGGCCGCCGCCTCGGCGAAGTAGTCGAGCACGCGCGCCTGGTTGACGATGAGGTGCGGGAACTCGCAGATGTCGTAGGCGTAGTCGGCGGTGCGGGTGGTCCGCACGATCTGATCGGGGTGCTCGGGATCGGGGCCCCAGAAGTTCATCCAGCCGATGTTGTAGGCCTCGGCGATGATGCGCTCGGCGAAGCCGAATGCCTGGAAGGTCTCCACGCTGCGGGGCTGGATGCCGTCGGCCTGCCCGAGGACGAGGCGGCCCTCGCGCTTCTCGATGATGCGGGTGGTGATGTCGGGGTACTGCGACATCTGTGCCGCGAGCAGCATGCCCGCGGGCCCGGAGCCGACGATGAGGACGTCGACCTCGTCGGGCAGGGCGGCGGGGCGGTCGATCCCGGTGCCGGCGGCGTCCTGCACGCGCGGGTCTCCGGACACATAGCCGTGGTGGTGGAACTGCATCGTCGTCGATTCCTTCCGGACGTCTTCGTCGGGTGTTGCGTCCAGGAACACGGTGTTCTATATTCGAACACAGTGTTCTACTATTGAACACAGCCTAGACCGGTGCCTCGCGCATCGCAAGGAGAGCCATGCCCGAGCGCCCCGCCGCCCCCGCGTCGCAGACGCTCAGTCGCGGCATCCGCATCCTCGAGGCGCTCGCCGACGCCCGCGGCGCGCTGACCATCGACGTCATCGCGGGGCGCCTCGACGTGCACCGGTCCATCGCCTACCGTCTCCTGCGCACGCTCGAGGATCACGGCCTCGTGACCCGCGATGCGAGCGGCGCCGTGAGCCTCGGCGCCCGCATGGCCGCTCTCGCCGCCGGCGTCGCCCACGACCTCCAGGCAGAGGCGTTGCCGGAGCTGACCGCCATCGCGAACGAGCTCGGCATGACCTGCTTCCTCGCCGTCCTCGATGGCGCCGAGTGCATCACCCTCGCCAGCGTCGAACCGCGGCACGCCGTCGCGAGCGTCGCCCAGCGCCCCGGCGCGCGGCACTCCGTCACGGTCGGCGCTCCCGGGAAGGCGATCCTCGCGCAGCTCGACCCGGCGGAGGTGCCCGTCGGCATCTCCCCCGCCCTGCGCGCCGACATCGACACCGCCGCCGCACGCGGCTATGCCACGAGCCACGACGAGGTCATCCCCACGGTGCAGTCCGTCGCCGTCCCGCTGCGTCTGCGCGGCCAGCGTCCTGCCGCGATCGCGGTCGTGCACGTGGCCACCGACCTGGACGACGGGGAGATCGCCGCGCGACTCCAGCGTTCCGCCGACCTCATCCGCTCAGCCCTCGAGGGCTGAGCCGGAACGCACGAGAGCGCACGCCCCCTCAGGGACGTGCGCTCTCGGATCGCCGGGTCAGACCTTCGCGAGCCCGCGGATCGGGCTGACGGACTGCTCCTCCTCGTGGTCCGGACCGAGCGGGATGCCCGACCGGTCGCGCAGCAGGAGCGTGGCGACGAGACCGAGGAGCGTCATGCCTGCGAGGTACCAGGTGACCGCCTCGGTGGAGCCGGTCTGATCGACGATGAACGTCGCGATGGTGGGCGCGAAGGCGCCACCGGCGATCGCGCCGATCGCGTAGGAGATGGAGACACCGGAGAACCGGATGCTCGCGGGGAACAGCTCGGTGTACAGCGCCGCCTGCGGCCCGTAGGTGAAGCCGAGGCCGATCGTGAGGATCGCGAGGCCCGCGAACAGCAGCCCCACCTCGCCGGTGTTGACGAGCGGGAACAGCGTGAACACGCCGACGAGCTGGAGCACCCAGCCGATGAGGTAGGTCGTGCGACGGCCGATGCGATCCGACACCCAGCCGGCCAGCAGCGTGGTCAGCAGCCAGGTCACGGCCGATCCGGTGACGGCCCACAGCACCGGCCCGCGCTCGAGCCCGATGGGTCCGTCGGGGTTCGTGGCGTAGCCCTGGATGTAGCCGCCGGTGGTCATGTAGCCCACGGCGTTGTTCCCGGCGAAGACGAGGGCCGCGATGATGACGAGCAGCAGGTGCTTGCGGAAGAGCTGCACGATCGGCATCTTCGCCTTCTCCTTGCGCTCGGCGAGCTCGGCGAACACCGGGCTCTCCTCCACGCGACGGCGGACGTAGTAACCCACGAGGATCAGCACGACGCTGAGCAGGAACGGCACGCGCCAGCCCCAGGCGAGGAACTGGTCTCCCGGAGCGATCGCGGTCAACAGCGCCATGACGCCCGACGCCAGCAGCAGGCCGAGCGGCACGCCGATCTGCGGGGAGGCGCCGAAGATGCCGCGCTTCTTGCGGGGGGCGTGCTCGACGGCCATCAGCACCGCGCCGCCCCACTCGCCGCCGGCCGAGATGCCCTGCACGATGCGCAGCAGCACCAGGAGGATCGGCGCCATCACGCCGATGGTCTCGTAGGTGGGGAGCAGACCGATCAGGGCGGTCGCGGCACCCATGAGGATCAGCGTCCACATCAGCACGGCCTTGCGGCCGAGCTTGTCGCCGTAGTGGCCCGCGAGGAACGCGCCGAGGGGCCGGAAGAGGAAGCTCACGCCGACCGTGGCGAAGCCGACGAGAGCGCTGTTGGCGCCGAGCGGCGCGAAGAAGAGCTGTCCGAAGACGAGCCCGACCGCCGTGGCGTAGATGAAGAAGTCGTACCACTCGACGGTGGTCCCGACGACGGTGGCGAAGACGACACGACGCCGGTCGGCCGCCGTCGCGATGGTTCCGGTGGGTGTGAACCCATCCTGTGACTGCCCGCTCATGGGGTGTCTCCTTTGTGCTTGTGACCGCGTTGTCACGGCGCGCACGGACGTGAATCCGATCTGCTTGCCGAGGGGTGAGACGATGATATATGATTTCGGATACGACGCACAACGCGTCCTGACGAGCGCGAGGAGGCGCATCCGTGACGGACACCATCGCCCGCCCTGGGAAGATCATCGCGATCCACCTGAGCTACGCCTCGCGGGCCGACCAGCGTGGTCGACGCCCCACCCACCCCTCCTACTTCTTCAAGCCGGCCAGCTCGGTCGGCGCCTCCGGCGGCACCGTCGAGCGCCCCGCCGGCACCGAACTGCTCGCGTTCGAGGGGGAGATCGCGCTGATCATCGGCGCCCCGGCCCGCCGGGTCGCCCTCGCCGACGCCTGGGATCACGTGCAGTGGGTGACCGCCTCGAACGACCTCGGCCTCTACGATCTGCGCGCGAACGACAAGGGCTCCAACGTCCGCTCCAAGGGCGGCGACGGGTACACCCCGCTCGGCCCGGAGCTCATCGACGCCCGGACGGTCGACCCGGCGGCCCTCCGCGTGCGCGCCTGGGTGAACGGCGAGCTCCGTCAGGACGACACCACCGCGGGCCTCATCTTCCCGCTGGCCCAGCTCGTCGCCGACCTCTCCCAGCACTTCACGCTGGAGACCGGCGACGTGATCCTCACCGGCACTCCCGCAGGATCCTCGGTCATCGTCCCCGGCGACGTGGTCGAGATCGAGGTCGACGCCCCGGGCGCCCCCGGCGCTCCCACGTCCGGCCGCCTGATCACGACGGTCACGCAGGGCGATGTCCCCTTCGACGGCGACCTCGGTTCGCTCCCCGCCGTCGACGACCTCCAGCGCACCGAGGCCTGGGGCTCCCGCGAGGCCGCGGGCCTGCCCGCCGAGGACACCGCGCCCACGCTCACCCCCGAGCTCCGCGCCCAGCTTCTCGAAGCCCCCACCGCCGGCCTCTCGGCACAGCTGCGCAAGCGCGGACACCACTCCTGCTTCATCGACGGTGTCTCTGCGAACCTCCCGGACACGAAGATCGTCGGCACCGCGAAGACCCTGCGCTTCGTGCCGTTCCGCGAGGATCTCTTCCGGAGCCACGGCGGCGGGTACAACGCCCAGAAGCGCGCGTTCGACGCCGTGGCCGAGGGCGAGATCATCGTCATCGAGGCCCGCGGCGACGCGACCACCGGCACGCTCGGCGACATCCTCGCCCTGCGCGCGCAGACCCGCGGTGCGGCGGGCGTGGTGACCGACGGCGGCGTCCGCGATTTCCAGGCCGTCGCCGAGATCGGACTGCCGGTCTTCTCCCAGGGCGCGCACCCGTCCGTACTCGGCCGCAAGCACGTGCCGTGGGACGTCGACGTGACGATCTCGTGCGGCGGTGCCACCGTGCAGCCCGGCGACATCATCGTCGGCGACAGCGACGGTGTGATCGTGATCCCGCCGGCTCTCGCCGCCGAGGTCGCCGCCGACGCCGTGGCCCAGGAGATCGAGGACGCCTGGATCGCCGAGCAGGTCGCCGCCGGACACCCGGTCGACGGCCTGTTCCCGATGAACGCCGAATGGCGCGCCCGCTACGAGCAGGCGACCGGCACCGGAGCGGAGCGGAAGTGAGCACGGTCGAGAGCGCCAGCAAGTCGGAGCAGGCGTACGCCTGGATCCGCGCGCGCATCTCGGCGCACACCTACGGTCCCGGCTACCGTCTGGTCCTCGGGCCGATCGCCGAGGAGCTGGGCATGAGCGTGGTCCCGGTGCGCGAGGCGATCCGCCGCCTGGAGGCCGAGGGGCTCGTGACCTTCGAGCGCAACGTCGGTGCCCGGGTGACCCTCGTGGACGAGGGCGAGTACGCGCACACCATGCAGACGCTCGGACTCGTCGAGGGTGCGGCGACCGCGCTGTCCGCTCCCCTGCTCGACGCGGACGCGCTCGCGCAGGCCGCGGAGGTCAACGAGCGCATGAGCCGCCTGCTCGACCACTTCGACCCGCACACGTTCACCGAGCTCAACCGGCAGTTCCACTCCGTGCTGTTCGCGCCCTGCCCCAACCCGCACCTGCTCGACCTCGTGCACCGCGGCTGGGCCCGGCTGTCCGGCATCCGCGACTCGACCTTCGCCTACGTGCCCGGCCGCGCCCACCACTCGGTCGACGAGCACACCCAGATCCTCGACCTCATCCGCGACGGCGCCGAGCCGCTGGAGATCGAGCTCGCCGCCCGCAACCACCGGTGGCGCACGAGGGACGCGTTCCTCGACGCCCTGCACACCCGTTCCGTCCCCGCCGAAGGAGAAGCAACATGACCGACTCCCGTATCCCCGCCGACCTGCCCGACCACATCCAGCACTACATCGACGGCGCCTTCGTCGACTCGATCGACGGCGACACGTTCGACGTGCTCGACCCGGTGACGAACCAGACGTACACGACGGCAGCCGCCGGCAAGAAGGCCGACATCGAGCGGGCCGTCGCCGCCGCCAAGCGCGCCTTCGACGAAGGTCCCTGGCCCCGGATGCTCCCCCGCGAGCGCTCGCGCGTGCTGCACCGGATCGCCGACATCGTGGAGTCGCGCGACGCCCGCCTCGCGGAGCTGGAGTCCTACGACTCCGGCCTGCCGATCACGCAGGCCCTGGGCCAGGCCCGCCGCGCCGCCGAGAACTTCCGCTTCTTCGCCGACCTGATCGTCGCGCAGGCCGACGACGCCTTCAAGGTGCCCGGCAAGCAGATGAACTACGTCAACCGCAAGCCGATCGGTGTCGCGGGACTCATCACCCCCTGGAACACGCCGTTCATGCTGGAGTCGTGGAAGCTCGGGCCCGCGCTCGCGACCGGCAACACGGTCGTCCTCAAGCCGGCCGAGTTCACGCCCCTCTCCGCCTCGCTGTGGGCGGGCATCTTCGAGGAGGCGGGGCTCCCGCAGGGCGTCTTCAACCTCGTCAACGGCCTCGGTGAAGACGCCGGCGACGCCCTGGTGAAGCACCCCGACGTGCCGCTCATCTCCTTCACCGGCGAGAGCCGCACGGGACAGATCATCTTCGGCAACGCCGCCCCGTTCCTCAAGGGCCTGTCGATGGAGCTCGGCGGCAAGTCGCCCGCCGTGGTCTTCGCGGACGCCGACCTGGAGGCCGCCGTCGACGCCACGATCTTCGGCGTCTTCTCCCTCAACGGCGAGCGCTGCACCGCCGGGTCCCGCATCATCGTGGAGCGCTCGATCTACGACGAGTTCGTGGAGCGCTATGCCGCGCAGGCGCAGCGCGTCAAGGTCGGCTACCCGCACGACCCCGAGACCGAGGTCGGCGCGCTCGTGCACCCCGAGCACTACGACAAGGTGATGTCCTACGTCGAGATCGGCAAGACCGAGGGCCGCCTCGTCGCCGGCGGCGGTCGCCCCGAGGGCTTCGAGGAGGGGAACTTCGTCGCCCCGACGGTGTTCGCCGATGTCGCCCCCGACGCCCGCATCTTCCAGGAGGAGATCTTCGGCCCGGTCGTCGCGATCACCCCGTTCGACTCCGACGAGGAGGCGCTGGCGCTCGCGAACGACACGAAGTACGGCCTCGCGGCCTACATCTGGACGAACGACCTCAAGCGCGCCCACACGTTCGCGCAGTCCGTCGAGGCCGGGATGGTGTGGCTGAACAGCAACAACGTCCGCGACCTGCGCACGCCGTTCGGCGGCGTGAAGGCGTCGGGCCTCGGCCACGAGGGCGGCTACCGCTCCATCGACTTCTACACCGACCAGCAGAGCGTGCACATCACGCTCGCCTCGACCCCGCACAACCCGACGTTCGGCAAGAACTGACGCCCCCGGACACAAGCAAGGACGCTGACATGACCGACAAGACCGCCAAGACCCTCACCTCCTCCGGCTACTACGTGAGCCAGGAAGCACCGATCCAGAGCGACAACCCCGTCGCGACGCCGAAGAGCACCCCGCCGGACATCCTGCGGTGCGCGTACATGGAGCTCGTCGTGACCGACCTGGCCGCCTCGCGCCAGTTCTACGTCGACATCCTGGGCCTGTACGTGACCGCGGAGGACGACGAGGCGATCTACCTGCGCTCGACCGAGGAGTTCATCCACCACAACCTCGTGCTGCGTCAGGGGCCGATCGCCGCGGTCGCCGCGTTCTCGTACCGGGTGCGCGCCGCGGAGGACCTCGACCGCGCCGTGGAGTTCTACACGGAGCTCGGCTGCGACGTCCGTCGGCAGGAGATCGGCTTCGTGAAGGGCATCGGCGACTCCGTGCGCGTCGTCGACCCGCTCGGCTTCCCGTACGAGTTCTTCTACGCCACCGAGCACGTCGAGCGCCTGTCCTGGCGATACGACCTGCACACCCCCGGTGAGCTCGTGCGCCTGGATCACTTCAACCAGGTCACCCCTGACGTGCCGCGCGCGGTACGCCACTACCAGGACCTCGGCTTCCGCGTGACCGAGGACATCCAGGACGACGAGGGCACCGTGTACGCCGCGTGGATGCGCCGCAAGCCCACCGTGCACGACACCGCCGCGACCGGCGGCGACGGTCCGCGCATGCACCACGTCGCCTTCGCGACGCACGAGAAGCACAACATCCTCGCCATCTGCGACAAGCTCGGGGCGCTGCGCCGCTCCGACGCCATCGAGCGCGGCCCCGGCCGGCACGGCGTCTCCAACGCGTTCTACCTCTATCTGCGCGACCCCGATGGCCACCGCGTGGAGATCTACACGCAGGACTACTACACCGGTGACCCCGACAACCCTGTCGTCACCTGGGACGTGCACGACAACCAGCGCCGTGACTGGTGGGGTACCCCCGTCGTCCCCTCCTGGTACACCGACGCCTCGCTCGTGCTCGACCTCGACGGCAACCCGCAGCCGGTGATCGCCCGCACGGACTCCAGCGAGATGGCCGTGACGATCGGCGCCGACGGCTTCTCCTACACCCGCGCGGACGAGGGCGAGACCTCGATGCCCGAGTACAAGCAGGGCGAGTACAAGCTCGGCCACCAGCTTTAGGGGTCACGGATGCTGTCTGAGGAGACGATCGCGCAGATCGCGGCGGAGCTCGCCGAGGCCGACCGCACCCACGGGGTGATCCCGCGCATCACCGCGCGATACCCCGAGGCGACCGTGGAGGACTCGTACGCCATCCAGGGCGTGTGGCGGGACTCGCAGGTCGCGGCCGGACGTCGGCTCGTGGGCCGCAAGATCGGTCTGACGTCGAAGGCCATGCAGCAGGCGACGGGGATCACCGAACCCGACTACGGCGTCATGTTCGACGACACCGTATACGAGTCAGGCGCGGAGATCCCCACCGATCACTTCTCCAACGTCCGCATCGAGGTCGAGCTCGCCTTCGTGCTCAAGGAGCCCCTGGAGGGCCCCGACTGCACGCTGGACGACGCCCTCGCCGCGATCGACTACGCCGTGCCGGCCCTCGAGGTGCTGAACTCGCACATCGAGCTCGAGGGCCGCACGATCGTCGACACCATCAGCGACAACGCCGCCTACGGGGCGATGGTGCTGGGGACGGTGCGCAAGCGCCCGGACGAGATCGACCTGCGGTGGGTCCCCGGCGTGCTCTCCCGCAACGGGGAGATCGAGGAGACCGGTGTCGCCGCAGGTGTGCTCGGCCACCCCGCCACCGGAGTCGCCTGGCTCGCGAACAAGTTCCATCAGCACGGCGCGCGTCTGGAGGCGGGCGAGATCATCCTGGCAGGATCGTTCACACGCCCGATGTGGGTGTCGCGCGGCGACGAGGTGCTGTGCGACTACGGACCGATGGGGACCATCACATGCCGCTTCGTCTAGATCCGTCCTTCCGTGAGCAGCTCGCCGCGTCCGACCGCCCCTTCGTCGGCATGTGGGTGTGCTCCGGCAGCCCGCTGCTCGCCGAGGTCGCCGCGGGGTCCGGGCTGGACTGGCTGCTCATCGACATGGAGCACTCGGCGAACACGCTCGAGTCCGTGCTGACCCAGCTCCAGGCGGTCGCGGCCTATCCGGTCACCCCGCTCGTCCGGGTGCCCTTCAACGATGCGGTCGCGATCAAGCAGGTGCTCGACCTCGGCGCGCAGAACCTCATCGTGCCGATGGTGTCGTCCGCCGACGAGGCCAGGGCCGCCGTGGCCGCGACGCGGTATCCCCCCGAGGGCGTCCGCGGGGTCGGCAGCGCCCTGGCCCGCAGCGCTCGCTGGAACCGCGTCGACCGGTACCTGCAGGAGTCCGCGCAGCACGTGTCGCTGACGGTGCAGATCGAGACGGCCGCGGGGGTCGAGGCCGCCGCCGACATCGCCGCGGTGGACGGAGTGGACGCGGTGTTCGTCGGCCCCTCCGACCTGTCCGCGTCGATGGGCCTGCTCGGACAGCAGACGCATCCGGACGTGGTCGCCGCCGTCGAGTCGGTGTTCGCCGCGGTCCGCGCCGCAGGGAAGCCGATGGGCGTGAACGCCTTCGACCCCTCCGCCGCCGACGCGTATCTCGCGGCGGGCGCGGACTTCGTGGCCGTCGGCGCCGACGTCGCCCTCCTCGCCCGTGCCTCCGAGGCCCTCGCCGCCCGCTTCCTCCCCCGCTCCGACGCCCCCGGCCGCCCCAGCTACTGACTTCGAGTCGCGCACCTGGCTCCATCCGCGGCCGGAATGGGGCCATTTGCGCGATTCGAAGCGGCCGGGAAGGATGAGCCGGTGCACAGACTGGCGGCGATGCAGGACCGCAACTTCCGGTGGTTCTTCCTCGCGCGCGCCCTGACGCTCGTCACCGGCTCGATGTCGGCCATCGCCCTGGCGTTCGCAGTGCTCGAGATCGACAACGACGCCCGCTCGCTCTCGATCGTGCTCGCGGCCTTCACGATCAGCAACATCGTGTTCGTCCTGTTCGGAGGGGTCGTCGCCGACCGCCTCCCCCGCGCCCTCATCATCCAGTCCTGCTACGTCGTGGACATCCTGTCGGTCGGGGCGATGGCCGCTCTGCTGTTCACCGGCACGGCTACGGTCCCGCTCCTCGCGGTGCTGTCCGCGATCAACGGCGCCTCGTCCGCGTTCGTGCTCCCGGCGATGCAGGGCATCATCCCGCAGCTGACCACTCCCGCGCACCTCCAGCAGGCGAACGCGATGCTGTCGTTCGTCCGCTCGGCGGTCACGATCGGCGGGCCGGTCATCGCGGGCGTCCTGGTCGCGACCGCGGGACCCGCGTGGGCCATGGTCGTCCAGGCGGCCGGCTGGCTGCTCGCGATCCCGGTCCTCGCCCTCGTGAAGCTCCCGCCGCCTGCGGCCTCCGGCGGCACCACGATGTTCCACGACCTCCGGGTGGGCTGGCGCGAGTTCTGGAGCCGCTCCTGGCTGTGGACGATCGTGCTGGCCTTCATGATCATGAACGCGATCCACGTCGGAGCCTGGGGCGTCGTCGGCCCCTACATCGCGAAGAACGACGATCGCCTCGGCATCTCCGGCTGGGGGTGGGTCGTGAGCGCGGAGGGCGCGGGGGTCCTGGTGATGACCCTGTTGCTGATGTGGTTCCCGCTCCGCCGCCCCCTGCGCTACGGGATGATCGGGATGGCGGTGTTCGCCCTGCCGCTCACCCTCCTCGGCGTGCACCCGGCCGTGGTGCTGCTCGCGATGGCCGCGTTCGTGGCCGGGGCCGGGGCCGAGGTCTTCGCGACCGGCTGGAACCTCGCGATGATGGAGAACATCCCCGGCGAGAAGCTCTCGCGGGTCGCGAGCTACGACATGCTCGGCAGCTTCGTCGTGATGCCCATCGGCACGCTCGTGTACGGCTGGCTGGTGACGCACGCGGAACCGGCCACCGTGCTCACCACCTCCGCCGTCCTCTACGCCGCGATCGCCCTGGTGACGCTGCTCGTCCCCGCGGTGTGGCGGATGGGGCGCCCCGCGGCGGCCGTCACGGAGCGCGCGGGAGTGGCGGATTCATAGCAATCCCGGCGAGACTGTGAGCATGACCTTCCCCCCGCTGCAGCCCCTCGCCGACCGTGCCGCTCTCTTCACCGCGCTCCGCCAGGACGCCCTCTCCGCGGCCGCCGACGCACTCGGCGAGCACCGGTGGGACGCCGATCTCGCTGCGGGGACCCTGACCTTCACCGCGAACGCCGACCCGACCCGGCAGCTCGTGACCCGCGCGCACCTCATCGCCACGATCGCCCCCGGTCCGCGCTCGCTGCTGTGGGCGTGGGCGCACCCGCAGGGCGACCCCCAGGGCGTCGCGGCACAGCTCCGCGCCTACGGCGAGCAGCACGGGATCGCCGAGCTCACCACCCCCGAGGTCCCGTTCCCCGCCGATGCCTCGGGCGACGCGGACTGGATCGCCCGCGCGGCGCACACGATCGGCGGCGTCGCGGTCGAGCTCACCGGACGCTCCCCGTACTACTCGGCACCCGTCGACGGCGGCACCCGCGCGGTGTTCCTGCTCGACGCGCCGCTGGCCCCGCTCACGGTCGCCGACACGGTGGTGGCCCTCCCCCGCACCCTCGCGCAGACGCCCCTACCCGACGCCCGCACGGCCGTCTGGGACCTCGCCCGCCTCGCCGGGTGGACCCTCACCTGGACGGACGAGTCGTTCTCCGGCGCCACGGTGACGGATGCCTCGGGCACCGCGACGATCCGCTTCGACGAGCAGGCCCGGATCAGCGGCGTGCAGAGTTCGCTGCACGGCCAGGTCTGAGTCCGCAGAAACGCACGAACGCCGCAGGGATCACCGGGATCCCTGCGGCGTTCGCGTGAATCTGCGACGCGGCGCGGAGGTCAGACCGTCCGCTCGGCCGCCTCGACGACGTTGGTCATGAGCAGGGCGACGGTCATCGGCCCCACCCCTCCCGGATTCGGCGACAGGTACCCGGCGACGTCGGCGACCTCGGGAGCGACGTCGCCGAAGACGACGTTCTTCCCGGTCCCCGGGTCCGTCTCCCGGGTCACGCCGACGTCCAGCACCGCGGCGCCGGGCTTGACGTCCTCGGCGCGGATGAGGTGCTTGACCCCCGCGGCCGCGACGATCACGTCGGCCTCCCGCAGGTAGCGCGGCATGTCGACCGTGCCGGTGTGCGTCAGCGTGACCGTGGCGTTGAGGTCGCGACGGGTCAGCAGCAGCCCGATCGAGCGCCCGATCGTGACACCGCGACCGACGACCACGACGTGCTTGCCCTTGAGGTCGTAGTCGTTGCGCAGCAGCAGCTCGATGACCCCGCGCGGGGTGCACGGCAGCGGCGTGTGGATCGGCGCGTTGACATTGAGGACGAGGCGTCCGAGGTTGGTCGGGTGCAGCCCGTCCGCGTCCTTCGCCGGATCGATCCGCTCCAGGATCGCGTCGGTGTCGAGGTGCTTCGGCAGCGGCAGCTGCACGATGTACCCGTGGCAGGCGGGATCGGCGTTGAGCTCGTCGATCAGCGCCTCGACGTCGGCCTGTGTGGCGTCGGCCGGCAGCTCGCGCTGGATCGAGTTCATCCCGATCGCCTCGGACTGCCGGTGCTTCATGCCCACGTAGAGCTGCGAGGCGGGGTCGGCCCCCACCAGCACCGTGGCGATGCCGGGGGTGACGCCCTTCTCCTTCAGCGCCGCGACCCGCTCCGTCAGCTCGGCACGGATGTCGGCCGCCGCCGCCTTGCCGTCGAGGACGACCGCGGTCACTGCTGCAGGTCCGGGTAGAGCGGGAAGGCCGCGGCGAGCGCGTCCACGCGGGCACGGAGCGCCTCGATGTCGGCACCGGGGAGCAGCGCGAGGGCGATGATGTCGGCCACCTCCGTGAACTCGGCGTCGCCGAAACCGCGGGTCGCGAGCGCGGGCGTGCCGATGCGGAGGCCCGAGGTCACCATCGGCGGACGCGGGTCGTTCGGCACGGCGTTGCGGTTCACGGTGATGTGGATGTCGTGCAGGAGGTCCTCCGCCTGCTTGCCGTCGATCTCGGCGTCGCGGAGGTCGACGAGCACGAGGTGCACGTCCGTCCCGCCCGAGCGCACCGCGATGCCGGCGTCCTTCACGTCCTGCTGCGACAGGCGCTCGGCGATGAGCTTCGCCCCGCGCAGCACGCGCTCCTGGCGCTCCTTGAACTCCGGCGTGCCGGCGAGCTTGAAGGCGGTCGCCTTCGCCGCGATCACGTGCATGAGCGGACCGCCCTGCTGACCGGGGAAGACCGCGGTGTTGATCTTCTTGGCGAGGTCGGCGTCGTTGGTGAGGATGAAGCCCGAGCGGGGGCCGCCGATGGTCTTGTGCACGGTGGAGGACACGACGTGCGCGTGCGGCACCGGGTTGGGGTGCAGGCCGGCGGCGACGAGGCCGGCGAAGTGCGCCATGTCGACCCAGAGGATCGCGCCCACCTCGTCGGCGATGGCGCGGAACGCGGCGAAGTCCATCGTGCGCGGGTAGGCGGACCACCCGGCGATGATGACCTTGGGCTTGTGCTCGATGGCGAGGCGGCGGACCTCGTCCATGTCGATCGTCGAGGTCTCGGCGTCGACCCCGTAGGCCACGATGTCGTACAGGCGGCCGGAGAAGTTGATCTTCATGCCGTGCGTGAGGTGGCCGCCCTGGTCGAGTGAGAGGCCGAGCAGGGTGTCGCCGGGGCGGGCGATCGCGTGCAGGACCGCGGCGTTCGCCGAGGCACCGGAGTGCGGCTGGACGTTCGCGAACTCGGCGCCGAACAGGCTCTTGGCGCGGGAGATGGCGAGCTCCTCCGCGACGTCGACCTCCTCGCAGCCGCCGTAGTAGCGACGGCCGGGGTAGCCCTCGGCGTACTTGTTGGTGAGCACGGAGCCCTGCGACTGCAGGACCGAGACGGGGACGAAGTTCTCCGAGGCGATCATCTCGAGGAAGGTCTGCTGGCGCTTCAACTCGCGATCGAGGACCTCGGCGATCTCCGGGTCGACTTCGGACAGCGGGGCGTTGAAGTAACGGTCGGTCATGACGTGCTCCTTTTGACGACGGATTCGAAAAGGGTGTTCCTATCGGCCCAGGCGCGCGGTCGAATTCCGTGGTCAGTCGCTCCCCGGTGGTTGTCCACCCAGACGCCAGTCGCGACGGTTACGAGCATAGCCGATGCGCGACGCCGCGCACGCGGTCGTTTCGGGCGTCGTGCCCGCCGCTTGCAGAATCGTTTCGATCGCCCTGTTCCCTTGCGGCGTTCCGGCGGCTAGGTTTTGTTCATGGTCCTACCTCTTGATCTGCCCCTCGTCCCTGCACCGGTGTCCGCGAAGGCCCGCGACGGACGCCTGCCGCTGTCCGCGACGACGCGTGTGCTCGGCTCCTCCCCCGCCGCCGGACAGCTGATCGACGCCGTCGCACGCCGCACCGGCCTCACCCTCACCGCGGCGGACTCCGGCCCCGCCGAGATCGAGTTGTTCGTCGATCCGGCATCCTCCGCGCCGGAGGGCTACACGCTCGAGATCGGCGACCGCGCCATCCTCATCGGCGCCGATGAGGCGGGGCTCTTCTACGGGGTCCAGACGCTGCTG
Source organism: Microbacterium sp. C-MGS6 (assembly GCF_058140415.1). Classification (NCBI taxonomy): domain Bacteria; kingdom Bacillati; phylum Actinomycetota; class Actinomycetes; order Micrococcales; family Microbacteriaceae; genus Microbacterium; species Microbacterium sp. C-MGS6. The sequence continues at coordinate 1,012,087 of NZ_CM176934.1, read as the reverse complement.
CAGCTGCTGCGTGAGGACGACGCCGGCTGGGCGCTGCTCCGTGCCGACATCGCGGACGCCCCGCGCTTCGCCCGCCGCGGCGTCATGCTCGACGTGGCCCGGCATTTCTTCGGCGTCGACGACGTGAAGAGATTCATCGACAGCACCACCGCGCTGAAGTTCAACCACCTGCACCTGCACCTGACGGACGACCAGGGCTGGCGCGTGCACATCGACTCCTGGCCGCTGCTCACCGAGCGGGCGGCCACCACCGCGGCCGACGGCGCCCCCGGTGGCTTCTACACCAAGGACGGCTACCGCGAGATCGTGGCGTACGCGGCCGCACGCCACATGATCGTGATCCCCGAGGTCGACCTCCCCGGGCACACCCACGCGATCGGCGTGGCCTACCCCGAGCTGGTCGAGGCCCCTGTCCTGAACGACGCACTGGTGGCCCAGTCCGAGCAGCTCGGCCAGCCGCTCCCGGTGGCCGGAGAGCCCTATCTGGGCTGGGGCGTCGGGCACTCCAGCGTGCGCATCCACGAGGAGGAGACGTATCGATTCGTCCGCGACGTCGTCCGCGAGCTCGCCGAGATGACCCCGGGGCCGTACATCCACATCGGCGGCGACGAGTCCCTCGGCACGCCACAGGCCGACTTCGACCTCTTCGCGGAGCGCGCGACGGCGATCGTCGTCGAGGAGGGCAAGACCCCTGTGGCCTGGCACGAGATGGGCTCGGCTGCGGGCATCGCCTCCGGCACGGTCGGCCAGTACTGGGGTATGACGACGCCGACCGGAACGCACGCCGAGGAGGCCGCGCACTTCGTCGAGCGCGGCGGCGCCCTCATCATGTCGGCGGCGGATGCGACCTACCTCGACATGAAATACACCGCCGACTTCCCGCTGGGTCTCACCTGGGCCGCGATCATCGACGTCCGTCGCGCCTACGAGTGGGAGCCGACCGCTGTCCTCGACGTGCCCGACGAGGCGATCCTGGGAATCGAGGCGCCGCTGTGGTCCGAGACCACCCGCACGCTCGACGAGGTGGAGCAGCTCGTGTTCCCCCGTGCCGCCGCGCAGGCCGAGATCGCCTGGTCGCCGCGCGAGGGCGTCGGCCGCACGTGGGAGTCCTTCCGCGACCGACTCGGTGCGCTCGCACCGCTGTGGAAGGCTGAGGGGGTCGATTTCCACCCCGCCCCCGAGATCCCCTGGAGCGCCCGTTGAAGACCCTCTCCTCCGCGACCGGTTCCCTCGTCATCCACTCCGTCCGCCTCGTCGATCGCGGGGAGATCGCCGAGGACGCGTGGGTGCGCATCGAGGACGGCGTCGTCGTCGCGCGCGGCACGGGCACGGACTGGGAGCCCGCGACCGAGGTGGTGGACGGGACGGAGGTGGCAGGCCCCGGCGCGCTGCTCACGCCGGGCTTCGTGGACATCCACGGTCACGGTGGAGCGGGCGCCGCGTACGACGACGGGGTGGACGCGATCCGGACGGGGCGGAACCTGCACCGCGAGCACGGCACCACCAGGGCGGTCATCTCGCTCGTCACCGGCACGATCGACGACCTGGCCCGCAGCGTCGCCCTGATCGCCGCCCTGACCAGGACCGACGGGGACGTGCTCGGCTCGCACCTCGAGGGCCCGTTCCTCGACCCCGGTCACCATGGGGCCCATGAGCCCACGCTGCTCCGGCACCCCGTCGCGGCCGATGTGGCCCGGCTGCTGGAGGCCGGAGAAGGCACGGTCCGCCAGGTCACCATCGCTCCGGAGCTCCCGGGCGGGATCGACGCCGTCCGTCAGATCGTCGCGGCCGGCGCCGCCGCCGCCGTGGGTCACACCGACGCCGATGCCGCCATGGCCGTCGCGGCCTTCGAGGCCGGCGCCTCGCTGCTGACCCACGCGTTCAACGCGATGCCCGGCATCCACCACCGCGCTCCCGGCCCGGTGCTCGCCGCGGCCGCCGACCACCGGGTGATCCTGGAGGCCATCGCCGACGACGTCCACCTCGACCCCCACGTCGTCAAGCTCGTGTTCGACGCGGCCCCGCACCGCGTGGCGCTCATCACCGATGCGATGGCGGCCGCAGGAAGCGCCGACGGCAGATACGACCTCGGTGCGGTGAAGGTGACCGTCGAGAACGGCGTGGCCCGCGCCGACGACACCGGCTCGATCGCCGGCTCCACCCTGACCCAGGACGTCGCGCTGCAGCGGGCCGTGGCAGCGGGCGTCGATCTGCCGGAGGTCGTGCGTGCGCTGACCGAGACGCCGGCGCGGGCGATCGGGCGCGACGCCCACCTCGGCGCACTGCGTCCCGGCCTGCTCGGCGATGCCGTGCTGCTGGACGCGGAGCTGCGCGTCGCGCGGGTCTGGACAGGACCGGCGCTGCCCGCCTAGGAAGACAGCGCTCCGCGCGACGCGCAGCGCTGCGGTCTCCGGTCGATCGGACGAGATGGCGGCGCCGAATTCCCCAGATCGACGTCGCGCTTCTCGCGAGGTGGGAGTGGAGGGCCGCCGTTCTCCCCAGATCGGCGGCCCTTTCCCTCCCGTTCGAGCGGGCGGGGCCGGGAGCTCCTCCCCCGAGGATCCCGACCCGCCCACTGGTGCAGTACCCCCCGCACCAGCGCCGGAACTCCGCCCCCCGGTGGAGTCCATTTCGGCTGTCTCTACGGGATGAGACGAGGGCCGGCCCGGTTCATTACGCGGTTCTCGGAAAAAAGTTCAGAAAGTTCTCGCCGGGCATCACCGCCGGGGCGCGGAGGGGTCCCCGAGCATCTGCTCCGAGTCCTCCCCGGGGGTGGCCACCGCGCCTGTTTCGCGAGAGAATGGACTGACCGCGTAATGAAAGACGCCTTCTCGCGTCTCTCCTCCTGGGGACGGTTGTGTGCCCCGGGACCAGATGGATGACCGTGCACCGAGAGAACACCACACCAGACGAGACCATCGGCGATGCCGACCTGATCCTCCGCGTCCGCTCCGGCGACAAGGGGGCGTTCGGGGAACTCTGGAGGCGGCACTATCCGTCCGGCATGGCCGTCGCGCGATCGGTGACCTCGTCGATCGATCCCGACGATCTGGTGCAGGAGTCCTACACGCGCATCTACCAGGCGATCCTCAAGGGCGGCGGCCCCAACGGCTCGTTCCGCGCCTACCTCTTCACCAGCATCCGCAACACCGCCGCGGCGTGGGGACGAGCACGTCGCGAGACCGCGATCGACGAGCTCGACACGGTGGCCGATCCGGACAGCACCGAGCACGCCACGAACGAGGCCCTCGACCGCAGCCTCACCGCGCAAGCCTTCCGCAGCCTCCCGTCGCGGTGGCAGGAAGTGCTCTGGTACACCGAGATCGAGCAGATGAAGCCGCAGGAGGTGGCTCCGCTCCTCGGGATGAAGGCCGGCGCGGTGTCGCAGCTCGCGTTCCGTGCGCGTGAGGGGCTCCGCGAGGCGTGGATCCAGGCGCACCTGCGGAGCGCGAGCCCCGGCTCCGAGTGCCAGTGGACGATCGAGCACCTCGGCGCCTACTCGCGCGGCAACCTCGCGACCCGCGACCACCGTCGCCTGGAGCTGCACCTCGACGAGTGTGCCCGCTGCATGATCGTCGCCGCCGAGGCCAAGGACGTCTCCAAGCGTCTCGCCCTCGTCCTGCTCCCGCTCGTCCTCGGCGCCACCGGGGCCTCCGGGTACCTCGCCGCCCTGCAGGGCGGTGCGCCGGTCCTGGCCGTGGCTGGGATGTCGTCCACCATCCCGGGCGCGGTGTTCGTCGGTGACGGCGGCATCGGCCAGGCCGCGGCGGCCACCTCCGGCGCGGGCGCAGCCGGCTCAGGAGCGGGATCGGCCGGCGGCGCCGGCTCGGGCGCGAGCACGGGCGGAGTCTTCACGGGCATGGGCGCCGTCGTCGGCGCCGGGTCGGCAGCGCTCGTGGTGGCCGGAGTGGTCGCCGCAGCGGCCATCGTCCCCGGACTCGCGGGCGCGAACCCGGCGACCTCCCTGCCCAGCGCCTCGGACACCGACCCGTCGTCGATCGCGACCGACATCGCCCCGGACTCCTCGCTGAACCTCGACGAGCCCGTGGTGATCGAGACGCCGGAGAACGACGAGACGCCTGCACCTCCTGCCGAGGAGGAGGCGGCGCCGCCCGTCTCCTCGGAGGCTGGGCCCGACACGGCACCCGCCGTCCCGGATGTCCCCGCGGCGCTTCCCGAGGCCACGCAGCCGCCCGTCGCTCCGGTGGACCCGATCGATCCCGTGGACCCCGTCGATCCCGTGGACCCTGTCGATCCGGTCGATCCGGTGGAGCCGGTCGACCCCGTGGACCCGGTCGATCCGGTCGACCCCGTGGACCCCGTGGATCCTACGATCCCGACGGAGCCGCCCACCTGGAGCCCCGCCGACTACTGGCTTGGCGAAGACCTGCACTGGTACTACCTCGTGCCGATCGCCGGAGCTCCGGGCACGATCGTGCAGGCTCTCCTCGGCACCGCAGACGCCGGCAGCGTCGTCCTCGGCGAGGACGGCACCGGCGCCCTCGAACTCCGCGCCTCGCTGGACCAGTTCCTGTTCGCCAGTCTCGTGCCCGTGACCTTCCGCTACGTCCTCCCCTCCGGCGCGGACGCCCCGTCGGCCGTCACCACGCTCTACGCCTTGCAGCCCCAGGACGCGGCGGCCGATGAGCGCGCTGCGGCGGCTGCGCCCGTCGAGCAGACGGCGGTCGTCATCGACGAGGCCGAGCCGGTGACCGCTCCGGTCGAGGCCCCGGCGCCCGCCGCCTCTGAGGACACCGCGACACCCGCCGACGAGGTCGAGGCAGCTCCCGCACCCGTGGAGCCCGCGCCGGCGGAGCCCGCGCCGGCCCCCGAAACTGCGCCGGCCGCCGAAGCTGCACCGGCCGAGGAGGCCCCGGCCACGGAGGCCCCGGCTCCGACCGAGGACGCTCCGGTCGCGGAATAGACTGGACGCATGACCCCGGATTCCGCCCCCGTCGCCGGCGTCGACCGTCCGGCCATCACGGCCCTCGACATCGTGCGCGTCGTCGTCCTCATCGTGGCGATCGCCTCGCTCGCCCTGTGGGGGTTCGCCAGCTGGGACCTGCCGTGGAGCATCGTCATCGGCGTCGGCGCCCCCGTGGTCACCCTGCTGCTGTGGGCGCTCTTCCTCTCGCCGCGGCCGGTTCTTCGCGTGCACCCCTTCCTCCGGGCGGTCGTCGAACTGTTCATCTACGTGGGCGTGACCATCGCCTGGTGGTCCATGGGCCAGGCCCTGATCGGCACCGCCTTCGCCCTGGTCGCCGTCGTCGCGGGCGTCCTCAGCGGACGCCGCGCCCTGGCATGAGCGCACGGTCGTGAGCGTCGTCTCGCTGCTCCGCGACGCCCTCGGGGCGCGCGTGGACGTCAGCGAGCAGACGAGGCAGGACGCCAGGTCCGACCGTTCCGGTCATGCCGCGGTGGGCCTCCCGCTGGCCGTCGTCCATGCCGAGAGCGTGGACGACGTGCAGCAGACGATGCGGATCGCCACCGCCACGCGCACTCCCGTCGTCGTGCGCGGCGCCGGGACGGGGCTCGCCGGCGCCGCGAATGCGGGCGACGGCGAGATCGTCCTCACCCTCCGCCGGATGTACGCCGTCCTCGAGGTGCGACCGGACGACCTCCTCGCCGTGGTCGAACCCGGGATCCTCAACGCCGACCTCAACGCGCACCTGGCCGCGCACGGCCTCTGGTGGGCCCCTGACCCCGCCAGCCGCGACATCTCGACGGTGGGTGGCAACATCGCGACCGGAGCCGGCGGACTCCTCTGCGCGAAGTACGGTGTCGTGCGGGATGCGGTCCTCGGCGTCGACCTCGTCCTCGCGGACGGTCGCCTGCTGCACCTCGGCCACCGCAGCGTGAAGGGCGTGACCGGGCTCGACCTCACCGCTCTCGTGGTGGGATCGGAGGGAACGCTCGGCGTCGTCGTCGGGGCGACGCTCAAGCTGCGCAGACTGGTGCCGGGCGAGACCTGCACGGTGACCGCGACCTTCCCCGGCGTGCGAGCCGCGGCCGCGGGTTCTGCCGCCGTGACCGCTGCGGGAATCCAGCCGGCGATCATGGAGCTCATGGATGCCGCCAGTCTCACCGCCGTCCATGCCCTCCTCGGGCTCCCGGCACCGACGCCGGGGGCCGCGCAGCTGACGATCCAGACCGACGGCCCCGCCGCCCGCGCGGAGGCGGAGGCCATCGCCGCGATCCTGAGCGCCCACGAGGGCGTCCCCGTGGTCTCGCACGACCCCGTCGAGGGCGATCGGCTGCTCGCGGTCCGGCGATCCATGCACGCCGCGATGGCGTCGCTCGGGACCACCCTCATCGAGGACGTCTCCGTGCCGCGGAGCGCCATGCCGGCGATGTTCGACGAGATCGCACGGATCGAGCGGGAGTTCGACATGGTGATCCCGACGGTCGCACACGCGGGCGACGGCAATCTGCATCCGAACTTCATCTTCGAGGGCCCGGAGACCCCGGCCCGGGTGTGGGAGGCGGCCGATGAGCTCTTCCGCGCCGCGATCCGGCTGGGCGGAACCCTCACCGGCGAGCACGGCATCGGCGTCCTCAAGAGACGATGGCTGGCCGACGAACTCGGCGAGGACCAGTGGCGCCTTCAGCGCGACATCGCGGCCGTGTTCGATCCGCTCGGCATCCTCAACCCCGGAAAGGTCTTCTCCCCCGATGCCTGACATCCACGTGAGCGCGGCCGTGATCGTCGATGCGGAGGGCCGCGTCCTGGTCGTCCGCAAGCACGGCACGACGCGCTTCATGCAGCCGGGAGGGAAGCCGGAAGCGGGCGAGTCCCCCGCCGAGACCCTCATCCGGGAGCTGCACGAGGAGCTCGGTCTCGAGCTCGCGGAGACCGACCTCCGGCCGCTGGGGCGCTTCGTGTCGGCGGCCGCCAACGAGCCGGGGCACCGCGTCGTGGCCGACGCGTTCTCGGCCTCGATCGATCCCGACGGGGTCCGGGTGCAGGCCGAGCTCGCCGAACTGCGCTGGATCACCCCGGCGGACGTCGCGACGCTTCCGCTGGCCCCGCTGAGCGTCGAGCACCTGCTGCCGCTCGCCTGGCCCGCCGCAGCGCGCTAGCCCGTCCGGGTCAGATGCCCTGCCAGGAGGGCTTGTTCGCGAACGTGTAGCGGTAGTAGTCCGCGAGCTGCAGCTTCGACGCGGCGGCTTCGTCGACGACGACGGTGGCGTGCGGGTGCAACTGGATGGCCGATCCGGGCAGCAGCGCCGTGAGCGGCCCCTCGACCGCGCCGGCCACCGCCTCCGCCTTGCCGGCGCCGAATGCCAGCAGCACGAGGTGGCGGGCCTCGAGGATGGTGCCGAGGCCCTGCGTGATGCAATGCATCGGCACGTCGTCGATGGAGTCGAAGAAACGGGCGTTGTCCTCGCGCGTCTGCTCGGTGAGGGTCTTCACCCGCGTCCGGGACGCGAAAGAGGACCCGGGCTCGTTGAACCCGATGTGGCCGTCCGTGCCGATGCCGAGGATCTGCAGGTCGACGCCGCCGGCCGCCGCGATGGCCGCGTCGTAGTCCTCACCGGCGTGCTGGATGGTGGCCTGCGCGCCGTTCGGCACGTGGATGCGCTCCGGGTCGAGGCCGAGCGGCTCCACCACCTCACGGGTGATCACGGAGCGGTAGCTCTCCGGGTGGGACGGGTCGATGCCGACGTACTCGTCGAGCGCGAAGCCGCGCACCTGCGACACGTCGCGTCCCGCGAGGCGGCTGCGGAGAGCCTGATAGACCGGCAGCGGCGTCGATCCGGTCGCGAGCCCCAGGACGGCGTCCCGACGGCTGTCGATGAGCTCGACGATCTCGGTGGCGACCAGGGCGCCGGCGGCCTCGGCATTCTCGACGATGACGACCTCAGCCATGCGGAACGATCTCCTTCTCAGAAATGGATGCGCCCACCAGAGCGGCGCCGAAAGCGGCGGCGGGGGAACCCGCGGGGAGCAGTTCGATTCTCTCATCCAGCCGCAGGGACTTCAGGAACGGTGACGCCTCGGCACCGGCGTGCAGGGCGGCACGGACCCCCGCCGCCAGCCGGCCGCCGAGAGCGGTGAGTCCCCCGCCGATGACCACGGTCTCGACGTCGGCCGACAGCACGAGCACGCGCACGGCCGCCGCGGCCCCGAAGAAGAGGTCCGCCTGCAGGGCCTGGGCGTGCGGATCGCCCGCGTCGGCCGCCTCGACGATGTCCTTGACGGGCAGCGCACCGGGACGTCCCCACGCCTTGGCCAGCGCCCCACCGCCGCAGAAGGTCTCCACGCAGCCGCGCTGCCCGCACCCGCACAGCCGGCCGCGGGGATCGACGGAGAGGTGTCCGACCTCGCCGGCGGTCCCGCGTGCGCCGCGCCAGATGCGGCCGTCCACCACGATGCCGGCGGCGACGCCGGTGCCGAGGTTCAGATAGGCCATGGAGCCGGCGACGTCGCTCAGGACCGCGGCGCCGAGCGCGGCGGCCTTCACGTCGTTCTCCACCCGGAACGGAACGCCGAGCGCCTGCTCGGCGCGCGCCGCGAGGTCGAGCGACTCCACCCCGAGATTCACGGCGTGCAGCACGCGGCCGGTCTCCGCATCGACGAGGCCGGGGATCCCGATGCCGGCGGATCCAACCGCGGACAGCGGCAGTCCGCTCTCCTCGGCAAGGGCGGCGACGGTCGACACGATGCTGTCGACGACGGCGTCCTCTCCCCACCCGGTCGGGCGGCGGAGGCGGGCGAGGATCGTCCCTGCCGGATCGACGGCGACGGCGTCGATCTTCGTGCCGCCGACGTCCAGACCCACGCGAAGGGGCCGACCGGCGCGGTCGGCGGAGGCGGGGACGATCATCGGATGCCGTTCCCGATCATGGTCGCGGATGTCACGACACCCCCAGCTGCCCGGAGAGGACCATGACGGCGGCACCGCGGAGCACGATGTCGTCCTGACGGGTGAGCCGCACCATGACGTCCTCGAAGACGCCCTCGAGCGTCCGCGCGTGCAGCGTCTCGACGGCCGCGTCGATGAGCGTGCCGTCCAGCAGCTCGGCGGGCCCGGAGAGCACGACCTCGGACAGGTCCAGGGCGGCGACGATCGGGGCGATCGCGATCGCCATGCGGGTCCCGGAGTCGCGGAGGATCTCCTCGCGGGCGGCCGGGTCGGCGTCGAGCGCCTCCTGCATGCGACTCACGCTCAGCCATGCCTCCAGGCAGCCGATCTTGCCGCAGGCGCAGCGAGGGCCGCCGTCCGTGCCGACCACGACGTGACCGATCTCCCCGGCGGCGAAACGGCTGCCGAGGAGCGGCTGGCTTCCGGTGATCAGCCCAGCACCCACGCCTCGACCGATCTTGATCAGCATGAAGTCGGCCTCCGCCTCGCCGAACGTGTACTCGGCGAGGACCGCGGCGTTGGCGTCGTTCCGTGCGAGCACCGGCAGGTCGAGGTCGGCGCTCAGCTTCGCCTCCAGCGGGAAGTCCGTCCAGCCGAGGTTGGGCGAGCTGAGGACGAGGCCGTCCGGGCGCACGACGCCCGGGGTGCCGATGCCGACGCCGAGCACCGGCTGCGTGGCGATCTCGACGAGGGTCTGCGCGAGGCCGCGGAGAGCCTCATACGCGGCATCGCCGTCCGGCGTCTCCGGACGCGGCACCTGCCGCCGCTCCAGCACGTCGCCGTCCAGGCTGAGGACGGCGCCCTCGAAGGCGGTCGGACCGGAGAGGTCGAGCCCGATGATCTGATGCCCCACCCGATCGATGTCGATGAGGATGGGCGGCTTGCCGGGGCCGACGGCCTCGCGCACGCCGATCTCGACGACGATGCCGTCGGCGATGAACTCCGCGACCAGATCCGAGATCGTGACGCGTGTGAGGCCGGTCTCGCGGGAGAGGTCAGCGCGACTCATCGCCCCCGAGTGATACAGCGTCTGCAGCACGAGCGCGCGGTTGTGTCCGCGGGCGTGCTCGGGGAGCACCTTGGTGCGCGAGCGGAGATGCCGCGCGGGGCCGAAGGCGTGCGCGTTCGCGGCGACGAAGTCAGTCGTCGCCGCGGGGCGCTGATCATCCGAAACGGACATGTTTGTTAGTAGACCTTACGAACAGGATTTGTGCAACTGTTCCGCGCGATTCCGCGGGCAGGGTTACCGAAACGTGACATCATGCCGACCGCGGCGGTTCGTCGTCCGCCGCCATCCGGAGCAGCCGCTCGACGAGCCCGGCGACGATCCCCTCCCGGGTCTCGACGGTCATGGGCTTGCCGGGAACCCCCGGTCGCCGCTGCTCGGGCGACGGCCCGTCCAGCGGACGATACCGCACGCCCGCCGCGGCGAGGCGCCGCAGATGCGTGGGCAGCCGCCGGGCGAAGTCCGCGAAGGGCGCGGGCTCTCCCCCGTCCCACAACCGCTCCGCGATCGCGGCGAGGCGCGGGAACATCGCGAAGTCGACCCGGTCCCTGCTCGGCAGGTGCTCCGTCCAGATGTTCGCCTGCCCGCCGACCGCGCCGTCGACGACCTCGAACGAGTACGCGCGCTCGATGGTCAGCGGGGGCCCGACGCGGATGGGCTCCTCGGCCGATTCGGACTGCGGGTAGTCGAGGTACACCTCGAGATCCGGGCACCCGACAACGGGGATCCCCCGCCGCAGTGCCTCGCGCATGGCGACCGGTCCGCGCCAGGCGAGGATGCGCACGCCCTCCGGGACCTCGCCCTCCAGCACCTCGTCCCAGGCGAGTGCCGTCCGTCCCCTGCGGCGGACGTGCGCGACGAAGTGCGCCGTGAACCAGGGCTGGACGTCGTGCGCGGTGGCCAGCCCGAGCTCCCGCATCCGCGCGGCGGCCGTGGCGCTGTCGGCCCATTCGGTCACCGGGACCTCGTCGCCGCCGATCCCGATCCATGCGGACGGGAACACGTCGCACAGCGCATCGATGGCGGCACGGCCGAAGGCCAGCGCCTCCTCGCTCGGCGCGAGGGTGCGCGCGTTCACGCCGAAACGCTCCCACGGCCCGGTGGGCGGCGTCCCGACGTCGAGGTTGCCCAGCTCCGGGTACGCGGCGAGCGCGGCCTGGATGTGTCCCGGCAGCTCCACCTCGGGCACGAGAGTGACGAAGCGCTCCTCCGCATACCGCACGAGGTCGCGCAGCTCGGCGGTCGTGTAGAAGCCCTCGTGCACGCCGGGCTCGACCGTGGCCTCAGGGCCGTGGCCGCGTTGCGTGGCCTCGCGCCGCGCACCGACCTCGGTCAGGCGCGGATATCCCGGCACCTCGAACCGCCAGCCCTGATCGTCCGTCAGGTGCAGGTGCAGGATGCTGAGGTGGTGATCGGCCAGCAGGTCGATGAGGCGACGCACGTCCTCCACGGGGCGGAAGTGGCGCGCCACGTCGAGCATCGCTCCACGCCAGGCGTAGGCGGGAGAGCCCTCCCAGCGCCCTGCCGGGATCGTCGCGGGGAGAGCGGGGTCGTGGTCCGGGTCGCGGAGCTGACGGAGCGTGGTCGCGCCGCGGAAGACCCCCTCCGGCGTCGCCCCCGCGATCTCGATCCCCGAGGCCGTCACGGTCACGCGGAAGGCCTCCGGGCCATGGCGCCCTGCCGCGGATGCCGCGGCGCCCAGCTCCGGATCGATCACGAGGCGGATGGCGGGCAGCGTGTCGTCCGCTCCCCCGCCGCCGAGTCGTGCGACGGCCGCGGCCAGCTCCGGTGCCGCCTCGATCGGCGTCGACGGTGTCCATCGGAAGCCCGGAGCCAGGGAGTCGATCTCTGCGACGACGTGCGGCACCGTCGCGCGCGCCGCCGAGGGGGGCATCCGCAACGCGCGGCCGGCGACCGCACCGGTGGGGTCGCCGTCGATGACGACCGGCACACCGCCGACGAGAACCTCGCGCACACCCTGCGGCGCACCGTGCGGGTCGTCGAACGTGGCTCCGGCCGCGATCGTCTCCGGGTCGAACAGCACCAGGTCGGCGGTGGCGCCCTCGCGGAGCACACCGCGCGGCGCGTCACCGCGGTCGAGGCCCAGGCGGGCGGCCGGGTTGCCGGAGAGATGGTGGACGGCCTCCTCGAGGCTCAGCACCCCCAGGTCCCTGACGTAGTGACCGAGGTAGCGAGGGAATGTGCCGCGGCCGCGCGGGTGCGGCCGGGCACCGATGAGGATGCCGTCGCTGCCTCCGGAGTGCCGCGGGTGCCGCATGATGGCGCGGACGTTGTCCTCGTCGCCGATGTGCATGAGCACGCCGGTGGCGCCCGCATCGGCGAGGATCGTGTCGATCACGACGTCCACGGCGCGCTGCCCGGTCTCCGCCGCGATGGCGGCGATCGTGCGGCCGACGAGGCCGGCCAGAGCGGGGGTGCCCGTCCCCGAGATCTGGATCACCGACCAGTCCGCCACCTCGCCGTGGAACCCGTCGCAGCCGATCTCCTCCAGCTCGACGCGGACGGCCTCGCGCCCCTCCGCATCCAGGCCGGCCAGGACGCCCAGCAGGTCGCCGGTCGCCGCCAGCCTGCTCGGCAGGAGCGCCGCGAGAGTGGTCGCCCCCGGGAGGTACGGGTAGGTGTCCAGCGTCACGTCGACGCCGTCGGCCGTCGCCTCGTCGACGAGCGCCAGCAGCTCCGCGGCACGCCCGCGGTTCGGCGCGAAGTTCATGGTCGCGTGTGTGAGATGGACGGGACACCCGGTACGGCGGCCGATCTCGATCGCCTCGCGATACGCATCCAGCGCCGCCCGTCCGTAGCTGCGGGTGTGCGGCGCCCAGTAGCCGCCGCGCTCCGCGACCACTCGGCAGAGCGCCTCCAGCTCGGCGACGTCGGCGTACATCCCCGGGGTGTAGGTCAGGCCGCTCGACATGCCGAAGGCCCCGGCATCCAGGGCCTGGCCGAGGAGGTCGGCCATCGCCACGATCTCGGCGGGAGTCGCCCGACGGTCATCGTGCCCGACCACCATCATCCGGAGGTTGCCCTGCGGCACCAGCACCGCGGCGTTGGCCACCGCGGCGACGTCGATCGCCTCCAGGAAATCGTCCATCGACCGCCACGGGACCTCCGCCGGCCGCCCGTTCCAGCCCGCGATCTGGGCGGGGATGGCGGCGGCGGTCGCCTCGTCCAGCGGCGCGTAGCCCAGGCCGTCCTGGCCGAGCACCTCCGTCGTGACCCCCTGACGGATCTTGGCGTCGTGCGCGGCGCCCTGGAGCACCGCGAGGTCGCTATGCGCGTGCATGTCGATGAAACCGGGCGCCAGGACGAGGCCGGACGCGTCGACCTCGACCGCGTCGTCCGGCAGCTCGATCCGGTCGGCCTCGCCCTCGCGGATGACGGCGACGACCCTGGCCCCCTCCACCGCGACGTCCGCGACGAAGCGCGGGGCGCCGGTGCCGTCGACGACGGTCGCCCGCCGGTAGACGCGCACGAGGCCCGCCGCCGCCTTCTCCGCGCTCAGAAGCATGTCGCCACCGCCCCGATCACCCGCGGGTCCGCGGCGTCGGGGTCGTCGATCACGGCGACGACGCGCCATTTGTCGAACGCGGTGCACGGGTGCGAGAGGCCGAGGCGCACGACCTCGCCGACCGCGACGGTCGCCCCGTCGGCGGGTCGGAGGAAGGCGTGCTGGTCGTTCAGGGCCGTCACGGTGCCGGCGACCGACTGCGGCGCCGGGAGGTCGATGTCGAACGGCACGTCCCGCCGCCCGGCGTCGAGCAGGGCGAGGCCGGGTTCGGGCTGCGAGACCACCCGCGACCACGCGTGCATCGCGGAGCGCAGCGGGGCGGTGTCCGTGAGCGGACCGAACGGCGACATGCGGGAGTAGAAGCCGTCGTCGTGGATCTGGAAGGCACCGGAGCGCAGCACGACCTCGGCGTCCGCTCCCGCGGCGCCGAGGACCGCGGCGGCGCGATCGGGGAAGGAGCTGCCGCCCGCGCTGAGCACGGGGCGGACGCCGTCGGGGTACTCCAGTCGGCGATGCAGCTCGACGAGGGTGGCCAGGAAGCCGTCCACCGCGGCGACTGACGCCGCGGAGCGATCGGGGCCGAAGGGGCCTTCGTAGCCCGTCACTCCGGCGAGGCGGAGACCGGGGGCGGCCATGATCGCCGCGGCGATGCGCTCGCCCTCCGCCACGGTCCGCGCACCCGTGCGCCCCTGCGCACCGCCGAGCTCCACGAGCACGTCCAGCGGACGCGGGGCGTCCGCGAGGGCGTCGGCGAGGATCGCCACGCCGGCGAGGGAGTCCGCCCCGCACAGGATCCGCAGGCCTTCGTCGGCCGCGAGCAGCGCCCCGAGCTCACGGGCCGCAGCGCCGTCGGTCACCCCGTTGGCGATGAGCACCGTCGGGACACCGGCGTCGACGGCGACGCGGGCCTGCCACGGCGTCGCCACGGAGATCCCCCAGGCCCCGGCGTCCAGCAAGCGCTGCCACAGCGCGGGCGCCATGGTGGTCTTGCCGTGCGGGGCGAGGCGGACGCCCTCGCGCGCGGCCCAGCCGAACACCGTGTCCTCGTTGTGCGCGATCGCGTCGGCATGCACCGTGAGCACCGGCGTGCCGAGGTCCGAGAGGCGCAGCCCCGCACCAGCCACCTCCGACAGACGCAGGCCCGCGGCGTGCGCCGGGAACCCCTTCGCCCAGGCGCCGAGGACGGGATCCGGAATTTGTAGAGGCATCTAACAAGGCTACTAGGCTGGCGGCATGACCGCGAAGACACGAGTTTCCACCGACGCCGCCCCCGCTCCCGCGCACACGTTCTCCCAGGGCGTCCGCAAGGGCCCGATCGTCCAGGTCTCCGGCCAGGGCCCCGTCGACCCGCAGACCAACGAGTACCTGTACCCGGGCGACGTCGCGGCGCAGACCACCCGCACGCTCGAGAACGTCAAGGCCATCGTGGAGGCCTCCGGCGCCACGTTCGACGATGTCGTGATGCTGCGCGTGTACCTCACCACGCGCGAGGACTTCCCGATCATGAACGAGGCCTACGGCGCGTTCGTCGAGGCCCACACGACCAGCGGCGTGCTGCCCTCGCGCACCACCGTCTTCACCGGTCTTCCCCGCGAGGAGATGCTCGTCGAGATCGACGGGCTCGCCGTCATCGACTGACCCCCGACACCCCTGGCGAACGGGGAGGCACCTTATCAGGACCGTTGCCTCCCCGTTACCAGCCATCCCGTACCATGGACGACAGGACACGTCGAGACTGCGGGGGGTGTAGTTCGTGACCGATCTGATTTCCACGCCGGGCACTGCGACGGGGGCACAGCCCGACGATGCGACACCGACGAGTGTCCTGACGCCGGAGGCGGCGACCGACACGGCCCCGCCGCAGACCGGCGAGCAGCCCCTGGCCTGGGCTCCCGTCGAGCCGGCCCCGAAGAAACGCCGCCTCGGCCTGTGGATCGGTCTCGGCCTCGGCGTGGTCGCGCTCGGCGCCGGCGCCGCCTCGATGATCCTCATCGCCCCCGGCACCACCGTCGCGGGCATCCCGGTGGGCTGGATGACTCCCGGTGCCGCCGCCGAGACGATCAGCTCGCACCTCGCCCAGACCGAGGTCACCCTCACGGGCGACGGCGACGACGCCGTGCTCACCGGCGCCGACCTGGGGGCGACCGCCGACGCCACGGCCCTCGCCGATGCCGCGTTCTCGGCGCATCCGATGTGGAATCTCGGCGCCTGGATGGGCGACCCCGTGCCCGCGGACATCGTCCTCGACCAGGAGACCGCATCCGCCGCGCTCCGGGCGGCCGTCCCCGGGAGCTTCGTCGACCCGGTCGACGCCGCCGTGGTCTTCGACGCCGCGAAGGGCACCTACACCGTCACTCCGTCCGTTCCCGGCACCGGTGTCGACGTGGCCGATCTGAACGCTGCTTTCGTCGAGGCTGTCGGCGACGGACGCACGACCTTCGAGTACCCGGGCGACCCTGTCGAAGCCCTGCCCGCCGTGTCCGACGACGACGCGACGGCGACCGCCACCACCCTCAACACCATGCTGTCCACCATCGGCTTCTACGTCGGCAAGGAGCGCACCGTCCCGGTCTCCCCCGCGGTCGCCGCGTCCTGGCTGACCGTGGTCGACGAAGACGGCCAGCTCCGCATCGAGGCGGATCCGGCGGCGATCCAGACCACCGTCGACACGCTGCCCGCCGCCGTGGACCGCGCGCCCGTGAACGCGACCAACATCGTCGACTCCGCGGGGAATGTGCTGCGCGCCGAGAAGGAGGGCGCCACCGGACGCGCCCTGGGAGACACCGACGGCATCGCCGACGACTTCGCGACGCAACTCGCCGCGGGCGACGGCACCTTCGCGCTCTCCGTGACCGAGACGCCGTTCGAGACGACGAACCTGTTCCGCCGTGCGGAGATCAACCTCAGCACGCAGCGCGCCTACCTCTTCGAGAACGACAAGGTCGTGCAGTCCTGGGCGGTCTCGACGGGCCTGCCCGGTACGCCGACGCCGACCGGCAACTTCAAGGTCTTCGCGCACACGTCGATGCAGGACATGGGCTGCTACGAGGGTGCGCCGTACTGCACCGAGGACGTGCCCTGGATCACGTGGTTCGCCCCGAACATCGGCTTCCACGGCACCTACTGGCACAACAACTTCGGCAACCGGATGAGCCACGGCTGCGTGAACCTGCCGATCGACCTCGCCAAGTACGTCTACGACTGGTCCCCCGTGGGCCTCGAGGTCTCCGTCTACAACTGATCCGGTTCGCGTGCCGAGCACAGCTTCGGAGACGCGGAACGACACGCCGTCGAGGCGTCCCCTCTCCCAGGGTGTCGCGGTCGCGCTCCGCAGTCGTGCTCGGGCCTGGCGGAGGGCGGACAGCGAGAAGGGGGCGGATGCCGCAGCATCCGCCCCCTTCCGTCGTCTCAGCGCAGGGCGTCGACGATCTCGTTGAGCGTCGTGGACGGGCGCATGACCGCCGCTACGAGCTTCTCGTCCGGGCGGTAGTACCCGCCGATCTCCACGGGCTTGCCCTGCACCGCGTTGAGCTCGGAGACGATGGCCTCCTCGTTCGCTGCGAGCTTCTCGGCGACCGGGGCGAAGGCCGCGGCGAGCTCCGGGTCCTTCGTCTGCTTCGCCAGCTCCTGCGCCCAGTACAGCCCCAGGTAGAAGTGGCTGCCGCGGTTGTCGATCGTGCCGAGCGCGCGGCCCGGCGAGCGGTCCTCCTCGAGGAAGGTACCGGTCGCGGCGTCCAGCGTCTCGGCGAGCACGCGGGCCTTCTCGTTGCCCGTGCGGTCGGCGAAGTGCTCGAGCGAGGCGGCCAGCGCGAAGAACTCGCCCAGAGAGTCCCAGCGCAGGTAGTTCTGCTCGACCAGCTGCTGCACGTGCTTCGGAGCGGAGCCACCGGCACCCGTCTCGAACAGTCCGCCGCCAGCGAGCAGCGGCACGATCGAGAGCATCTTGGCGCTCGTGCCGACCTCGAGGATCGGGAACAGGTCGGTGAGGTAGTCGCGCAGCACGTTGCCCGTCACCGAGATGGTGTCGAGACCGTGACGCATGCGCGCCAGCGTGTACCGCGTCGCCTCCTCCGGCGCGAGGATCGTGATCGTCAGGCCCTTGGTGTCGAGCGTGGCGAGGCCCTGGTGCACCTTCGCGATGATCTGGGCATCGTGCGAGCGGTTCGCGTCGAGCCAGAACACCGCGGGCACGCCGGTCGCACGGGCACGGCCGACGGCGAGCTTGACCCAGTCCATGACCGGGATGTGCTTGGTCTGCGTCGCGCGCCAGATGTCGCCCTTGCCGACCTCGTGCTCGATGAGGACGGTGCCTTCGCTGTCCAGCACCTGGACGATGCCGTCCGCCGCGATCTCGAACGTCTTGTCGTGGCTGCCGTATTCCTCGGCCGCCTGCGCCATGAGACCCACGTTCGGCACGGTGCCGATGGTGGCCGGGTCGAGCGGGCCGTTCGCGATCACATCGTCGATCACCGCCTGGTAGACGCTCGCGTAGGACGAGTCGGGGATGACCGCGATCGTGTCGGCCTCCTCGCCGTCCTTGCCCCAGAGCTTGCCGCCGTTGCGGACGAGCGCCGGCATGGACGCGTCGACGATGACATCGCTCGGCACGTGCAGGTTGGTGATCCCCTTGTCGGAGTTCACGTACGACAGACGCGGCCCCTCGGCGATGGCCTTGTCGAACGCCGCAGCGATCTCCTCGCCGCCGGTGACGTTCGCCAGGCCCGCGAGGATGGAGCCGAGGCCGTCGTTCGCGCTCAGTCCGGCCTCGGCGAGCTGCGTGCCGTACTGGTCGAAGACATCCTTGAAGAACGCCTTCACCACGTGGCCGAAGATGATCGGGTCGCTGACCTTCATCATCGTCGCCTTGAGGTGCACCGAGTAGAGCACGTCGTCGGCCTCGGCCTCCGCGAGGGTGTCCGCGAGGAAGGCGTCCAGCTCCTTCGCGGAGAGGAACGTCGCGTCGATGATCTCGCGCGGGAGGACCTTGAGTCCTTCCTTGAGGACCGTGACGGTGCCGTCCTTCGCCGTGTGGCGGAAGGAGAGGACGTCGTCGTGAGCGGCGACCCACGAGCGCTCGTTGTGCTTGAAGTCGTCGTGGCCGAGGGTCGCGACGCGGGTCTTCGAGCCCTCGGCGAACGGCTTGTTGCGGTGCGGGTGCTTCTTGGCGTAGTTCTTCACCGCGAGCGGCGCGCGGCGGTCGCTGTTGCCCTCGCGCAGCACCGGGTTCACTGCGGAGCCCTTGATGCGGTCGTAGCGGGCGCGGACGTCCTTCTCCTCCAGCGACGAGGGCTCGTCCGGGAAGTCGGGGACGTCGTAGCCCTGCTGCTGCAGTTCCGCGATGGCGGCCTTGAGCTGCGGGATCGACGCGGAGATGTTCGGCAGCTTGATGATGTTCGCCTCGGGGAGCGTGGCGAGGCCGCCGAGTTCGGCCAGCGCGTCGCCGACCTGCTGCTCCGGGGTGAGCTTCTGGGGGAAGGCGGCGAGGATGCGGCCGGCCAGAGAGATGTCCCGCGTCTCGAATTCGATGCCCGCCTGGCCCGTGTAGGCCTGGATGATCGGCAGGAACGAGGCGGTGGCCAGCGCCGGTGCCTCGTCGGTGTAGGTGTAGATGATGGCGTCGTCGGTCACCGGGAGGTTCTCCGTTCACGAGGGCTATTTGTCTCGATACCAAGATACCTGAGCGGCCCTCGCCCCGAAGCGGCGCTCCCGGCGACGGGGTCCGGCACGTGACCGGTCCGTGAAAAGTCCGCCCGAGTGATGAATGCGGTGAGCGGAGGGGCTAGCCTGGGGGCATGTCCGAACTGCGCATGGTCGAACTCTCCGCCGCGACGATCGTCGCCGTGAACAACCTGTCGCTCAAGCCCGGACAGGAGCAGTTCCTCGCGCCCGTCTCGTACGGCATCGCGGCCACCGTCATCAACCCGCAGACCTCCTGGCAGCGGGTGATCCTGGACCGCAACGAGGTCGTGGGCTTCGTCAGCGCCAACTTCGACGACGAGGCCCCGGAGGAGCACTTCCGCTCCGTGCTGTGGCGCATCAACGTCGACGCGGACGACCAGGGTCGCGGCATCGGCCGCTTCGCCGTCGAGAACCTCATCGACGAAGCGCGCACCCGCGGCGTCGACCACGTCAATGTGATCTACGAAGCGGGCGAGGACGGCCCGGAGGCCTTCTTCCGTCGCGTCGGCTTCACCCCCGTCGGGGAGACGGCCTACGGCGAGGTCATCGCCGAGATCCGCGTCCCCTCCTGAGACCGGCGGCGGGGTCTCGAATCCCCTCCCCCATCGAGACTCCGTCGCCCTCGGATCCCGCCGGACGGCTCGACCTCGATCCTCCTCAGCGCTGACCGTTGCCGTCCGGAGGCGTGCCCTTGCCCCGGCGACTGTTCCACGCGGCGAGCGCTGAGGCGGCAGCACCTGCTGCGCGGTCGATGGCCTCCGCGGAGCGGTGCAGCATGTCCTGCGCGGCGTCCTGCCAGGCCGCGGTCGGAGGTGCCTCGCCCGTCTGGACCTTCGCCGCGTGCTCGGCGGCCTCGAACGCCCGCTCCAGCTCCGCGACAGCGTCGCGGTACGCCGCGTACTCGGCGGCGGTCACCCGGCCCGTCGTCTGCCGACGCGCCTCGACCGCGGCACCGGCGGCCCGCAGGTAGGCCGCCGTCTCCGGACGCTTCACGTCCGTCATCTCGGGATAGGTGATCTGCAACGCGGGGTCTGTCTCATACCGCATCCACCGCGCGGTCACCGCGTCGTGCTCCGCATACAGGCGCTCCAGCGGCCGCGGCGCGGAGCCGGCGGGGATCGCGGCGCGAGCGGCGTTCACCCTAACCCGCCGGGCGCGGACGTCGGCCGCCGCGGCCCTGGCGTCGCGCTCACGCTCCTTGAGCATGCGTCGGGCGCCGGACACCTGCTCCGCGCTCGCCCGCTGCGCGGCCCGCTCGGCGGAGACCCGGGCGAGGTCGGCCCGTGCCACCTTCAGGGCCGTCCGTCGCACCACCGCGCGCTGCTGGGCCTCGCGGAGGTCGTGCCGGGCCGCGTCATACTCCAGCCGGCGGCCGCTGCGGGTGTTGCGCCGACGGACGCCGATCGCGCCCGCGGTCACCCCGGCGGCGGCGGTCGGCGCGAGCCACCACCACTCCGCGACGAGGAGGAAGGGGTCCATCCCTCGATGCTACCGATCCCGGCGCACCCGCGCCCGGACGAGGAAGCCCCGGCATCCGTACGGATGCCGGGGCCACTGTCGCGTCAGGACGTCAGACGAGCGTCTCCTGCCAGGCCGCGTGCAGCTGGGCGAACTTCCCGGTGCCGCCGATGAGGGCGGCGGGGGTGTCGTCCTCGATGATCCGGCCGTGCTCCATCACGAGCACACGGTCAGCGATCGCCACCGTCGACAGCCGGTGCGCGATGATGATCGCCGTCCGGTCGGCCAGCAGCGTCTGCAGCGCGTCCTGGATCAGCCGCTCAGACGGGATGTCCAGCGAGGCCGTCGCCTCGTCGAGGATCAGCACCGCCGGGTCGGCGAGGAAGGCGCGGGCGAACGAGATGAGCTGTCGCTGCCCTGCCGAGACACGACCACCGCGCTTGTTCACGTCGGTGTCGTACCCGTCAGGCAGCGCCGAGATGAACGCGTCGGCGCCCACCGCCCGCGCCGCCTCGCGGATCTCGTCCAGAGTCGCATCCGGGCGCCCGAGCGCGATGTTGTCGGCGACGGTCCCGCTGAACAGGTACGCCTCCTGCGTGACCATGACGATCGCGCGGCGGAGGTCCTTCGGGTGCAGCGACCGCAGATCGACCCCATCGAGGGTCACCGTTCCCGCGGACGGGTCGTAGAACCGGGAGATGAGCTTGGCCAGCGTGGACTTGCCCGCCCCCGTCGTCCCGACCAGCGCGATCGTCTGCCCGGCGGGGATGTCGAGCGAGAAGTTCGGCAGGATCGTCTTGTCCTCGTTGTACGCGAACGTGACCTCGTCGAAGCGGATGTGCCCCCGGGACTCCCAGAGGTCCACCGGCTTCTCGGGGTCCGGCACCGTCGGCACCTCCTCCAGGACGCCCGACACCTTCTCCAGCGCCGCGGTGGCGGACTGGTAGGAGTTGAGGAACATCGCGATCTCCTGCATCGGAGCGAAGAAGTTGCGCACGTAGAGCACGGCGGACAGCAGCACGCCGACCGTCAGGGCCCCCTCCGAGACCCGGATGCCGCCCCACAGCACGACCACGCCCAGGACGAGCGCCGCGACGCCCATGAGCCCCGGCTCGAACGTGCCGAACAGCAGCATCGAGCGGCGGTTCACGTCCCGGTACTCGCCGGCCACGCCCTGGAAGGCCTCGTCGTTGCGCGGCTCCTTCCGGAAGGCCTTGACCGCGCGGATGCCCGTCATGGTCTCCACGAACTGCACGATCACCTTCGCGCTGATCACCCGGGACTCGCGGTACACGAGCTGGGAGCGCGAGTAGAACCAGCGCATGAGGAAGAACAGCGGCACGCCGCCGATCGCGAGGATCAGACCGGACTGCCAGTCCCACACGCACAGGGCGATGAACGTGAAGACACCGAAGAGCACGCCGGAGACGAGCTCGTTCAGGCCGCCGTCGAGGAGTTCCTTGATGGAGTCCAGGTCGCTCGTCTGGCGCGAGATGATCCGCCCGGACGTGTACGACTCGTGGAACTCCAGGCTCAGACGCTGGGTGTGCAGGAAGATGCGCTTGCGCAGGTCCAGCAGCACGGCCTGGGTCAGCTTGGCCGCGATGATGACGTACCAGGCGATGAGCACGGCGGCCAGAGCCCCGGCGAGCAGATAGATCCCGCCGACGACGAAGGTGGGCATCCAGTCGGCATCGTCGAGCACCGCCGGGAGAGCGCGGTCGAGGCCGATGCTGATGAGGATCGGCCCGGCCACCTGCAGCGCCGTCGAGATGACGAGCACCGTGGCGGCGAGCACGATCTGCGGCTTGAGCGGGCGCACGAGCGAGCCGAGCAGCCGCAGCGAGCGACGGCGGATCGCCCTGCTCTCCTCCGTGGTGAGGCGGGAGCGGTCCTCGTCCTGGGTTCCGGTGAGGGAGCTCATCGCTGCACCTCCTCTCCTGCGAATCGGGACGCGCTTCCCGGCGCCTCGTCGTCGGCCTCCTGGCGGATGCCGTCCTGCACGGTGTCGTGGATCTCCGACTGCTCGTCGCGGATGATCGGGATGGCGCCGGTGCGAGCCGCCTCCTCGGCCTCCAAGCTGGAGATGACGTGCCGGTAGTGCCGGCTCGTCTTCAGCAGCTCGGTGTGCGTGCCGACCGCGGTGATCCGGCCGTCCTCCAGCAGCGCCACGCGATCGGCGAGGGCCACGGTGGACGGACGGTGTGCGACGATCATCGCCGTGGTGTCGGCGAGCACGTGCCGCAGCGCCTCCTCGACGAGGGCCTCGGTGTCGACGTCCAGCGCCGACAGCGGGTCGTCCAGGACGAGCACCCGCGGCGTGGCGGCCACCGCTCGGGCGAGGGCGAGCCGCTGGCGCTGCCCGCCGGACAGGCTCAGTCCCTCTTCGCCGATGACCGTCTCGACGCCCTCGGGGAGCGTGTCGACGAAGGCGGCCTGCGCGACGTCGAGCGCCTCGCGCAGGACGCGCTCGGCTTCGGGGCTGTGCACGTCGAGGTCGGCGCGCCCGAGCAGGACGTTCTCGCGGACCGAGGCGGAGAAGAGCGTCGCGTCCTCGAACGCCATCGCGATGTGCTCGCGCAGCTCGGCGAGGGTGAGGTCGCGCACGTCGACGCCGTCGAGCGTGACCCGCCCTCCCGTCACGTCGTAGAGCCGCGTCGGCAGGGTCGTCAACGTGGTCTTGCCGCTGCCGGTGAGCCCGACCAGCGCCATGGTCTCCCCCGGTCGGAGGACGAGGTCGATGCCGTCGAGCAGGTCCCGCTCGTCGGGGGCCGCGTCCTGGTAGCGGAAGTGCGCGTTCTCGAACGCGAGCTCGCCGCGCGGGTTCTCGATGTGCACGGGGTTCGCGGGGTCGGTGATGGTGTTCGTCTCCGAGAAGATGTCGAACACGCGGTCCGTCGCCGTGCGCGCGTCGAGCATGAACGAGAAGAGGAAGCCGATCGACTCGATGGGCCAGCGCAGCACGACGGCCATCGCGAAGAAGGCGAAGAGCTCCGCCGAGGTGATCGCGTCCTGCGAGATGAGCCAGATGCCGGACATCAGGCTCAGGCCGAAGGCGATCTGTGGCATGAGGTCGAGCCAGAACCAGATCGAGGCGATGGCTCGGGCCTTGCTCATCTCGGTCTCGCGCAGCGTCTCGGCCTGACGGCTGAAGCGGCGGAGGGCGTGCGTGCCCCGTCCGAACGCCTTGAGCACCCGGATGCCGTGCACGCTCTCCTCGACGCTCGTGGCGAGGTCGCCGGCCTGGTCCTGGCTGCGCCGCGTGAGGGCGCCGTAGCGCTTCTCGAACAGGTAGCCGCGGATCCACAGCGGGATCGCCGTCACGAGGAAGATCGTGCCCAGCAGCCAGTGCCAGCGGAACAGCAGGACGGAGCCGATGAGGATCGTCAGCACGTTCACGACGAGAAGCACGAGGCCGAAGGCGAGCCACCGGCGGATCAGGCCGATGTCCTGCATCATGCGGCTGAGCAGCTGGCCGGACTGCCACCGGTCGTGGAAGGCGACCGGGAGGGTCTGCAGTCGCGAGTAGAGCTCGGTGCGCATGCGGTACTCGACCTGCGTGGCCGGGAACAGCACGAACTGCCGGCGGAGCCAGACCATGAGCGCCTCGCCGAGGCCGAGGGCGAACACGGCGAGCGCGCCCCAGACGATCGCGTCGAGCGCTCCGGACTGCACCGGCCCGCCGATGATCTGTTCGAGCACGATGGGGATCATCAGCGCGATGAGCGCGGCCGCGAGCGCGCTGGCGGCACCGCCGGCGAGACGCCAGATGACCGGCTTCACGAAAGGCTTGAGCCGCCACAGCGCGGCGGGCGTGGAGAGGGAGGACGAGGGGGACGGTTTCTGCGCGGAAGACGTGGAAGACATGTCTCTCAGAGGAGTCGAGGGTGAGAAGAGTGAAAGGACGGATGCGAGAGCGGGCTCACGGAGCCCGGCATCCGGTGCAGAAGAGGGCGGGGGCTCTAGGAGAGCGGGCGCGCCGGGGTCGAGCCGAGGGTGGCGATCCGCGCGGTGGCGATCGTGGTCATGGTGTCCTCCTCAGGGCTCGGCGAGGTCGTCCGGTTGGCGCGACAGCCCATCAGCCTATTCCTGTGAACCAGCTGAGCGCAAGAGGAATTCCCGAGACGGCGAAGAGCCCGCTCTCCGGGGAGCGGGCTCTTCGAACCGAGAGGTCAGCGGGCGGCGCGTTCGCGCGCCAGGAGGCTCTCCTTCACGGGCAGGCCCCAGGCGAAGCCGCCGAGAGAGCCGTCCGTGCGGAGCACCCGGTGACAGGGCACGAACAGGGCCGGGGCGTTGCGGGCGCAAATCGACGCGGCGGCCCGCACCGCACGCGGATTGCCGAGCCGGGCCGCGAAGCCCGTGTACGTCAGCGGTTCCCCCGGGGCGATGCCGCGGAGCGCCGCCCATCCGGCGAGCTGCAGGGCGGTGCCGGTCTGCGCGACCGGGACCGCGTCGATCGCCGTGACGTCGCCGGCATAGTACGCGCGGACGGCGCCCGCCGCGTCCGTCTCGGCCTCCCGCACGGCGTCGGGACGGCTTCGGGACGGCAGGCGTCCGAGGATCGCCTCGACGTCGTCGGTCCACCCGGACACGAGCACCCGCTGGCGCTCGTCGGCGAGGATCGTGAAAGGACCGTCGGCGGTGTCGAGGGTCTGGATGAGTGCGGTCATGAGGTCTCCTCGGTGTCGGATTCGTGGCCGCGGGCGGGCCGGGTGGCGGTCTTGCTCCGCGGTCCGGCGGGACGGATCGGGGCGGCACGCCACAGGTGCGCGCTGAGGTAGCTCCGCCACGGCGCGGTGCGCTCCGCCCAGGCGGTGAGGGTCTTCGGTTCGGCCGGGAGACCGGCAGCCGCGGCACCGGCGCGGAGGGCGACGTCACCGGGCAGCAGCACGTCCGGATCGCCGAGCACCCGCATCCGCACGTAGTCGGCGGTCCAGGGACCGATGCCGGGCATCGCCAGCAGGGCCGCGCGCTGCGTGGGGCCGTCGTCGCCGACCGTGAGGGTCAGGCTCCCGTCCGCGAGGGCGGCGGCGGCTCCGGTGACGGCGCGGATGCGGGCGGCGGGCCCCCGCAGCACCTCGGCGCCGTGGGCCGCGATGGCCGACATCGTCGGGAACAGCAGCCCCTCGGGGGTCCGCTCCCCCAGCGCGTCGGTGAGGGCGGTGAGCGCGGTGCGGGCGGCGACGACCGTGATCTGCTGCCCGATCATCGCGCGGATGAGCATCTCGTGCGGATCGGCCGCTCCGGGCACGCGGATACCGGGGGTGCGCGCGATGAGGGGAGCGAGAGGCGGGTGCGCCGCCAGGGCCTCGTCGATCGCCAGGGGGTCGGCGTCGAGGTCGAAGATCCGACGCGCGGTCGCCACCAGCGGCGCGAGGTCGCCGAGCTGCGCGACCCGAGCCCGGAGGTGCAGCCGCTCCGTCTCCTCCTGACGCACCTCGAACCACGCAGGGCCTCCGGGCATCCGGAGGTGTCGGGAGAACGCCGTGGCCGTGGCCTCCTCGACCCCGGTCACCGCCCGCGCCGCCATCCACGCGAAGATCCCGGCCGCATCCAGGGGACCCCGGTACGGCAGGACCAGGTCGATCGTTCCCGGCACGGACGCGGACGGCGTGCGGCGGCGGGCGCGCAGCTCTCCGGGCGTGAGGCCGAACACCTCGCGGATCGTGTCGTTGCACTGGCGGATGCTGTGGAAGCCGGCGGCGAAGGCGACGTCGGCGATGGGCATGTCCGTCCCCACGAGCAGCATGCGGGCGGTGTGGGCGCGATGCGCTCTCGCCAGTGCCAGAGGTCCGGCGCCGAGCTGGGTCGTCAGCAGCCGCGTGAGGTGACGGCTCGAGTAGCCGAGGCGCGCGGCGAGCCCTGGCACGCCCTCGCGCTCGACCACGCCGGACGCGATCAGCCGCATGGCGCGAGCGGCGGAGTCTCCGCGGACGTCCCACGCGGGCGACCCGGGGGCGGCCTCCGGCAGGCAGCGTTTGCATGCGCGGTAGCCCGCCTCGTGCGCCGCGGCACTGGTCGGATAGAAGGTCACGTTCTGCGGCTTGGGGGTGCGGGCGGGGCAGCTCGGACGGCAGTAGATCCCGGTCGAGCGCACGGCGGTGACGAACTGGCCGTCGAAGCGGGTGTCCCGGGCGCTGATGGCTCGGTAACGCTCGTCGAACGCGGTCACGGGGAGGCTCATGTCCTCCACTCTCTCACCCCCGCATGGCTACGGCTGGCGGAAATCGGACATCGCGGTTTCTTCCCCGAAACCCCGCCGACGCGCCGAGACCCCGGGGTGCAGACGTGCGCACACCGGGGTCTCGACGGAAGACCGGGGTCTCGGTCAGTGGAAGAAGTGACGCTCCCCCGTGAAGAACATCGTGACGCCGGCCTTGCGCGCGGCATCCACGACCTCCTCGTCACGAACGGACCCACCGGGCTGCACGATCGCCGTGACACCCGCGTCGATGAGCACCTGGGCACCGTCCGCGAAGGGGAAGAACGCATCGGACGACGCGACCGATCCGGCGGCACGATCCCCTGCCCGCTCCACCGCGAGGCGGCACGAGTCGACGCGGTTGACCTGGCCCATGCCGACGCCGACCGTCGCATTGTCCTTCGCCAGGACGATCGCGTTCGACTTCACGGCCCGGCAAGCCTTCCACGCGAAGATCAGGTTCTCCATCTCCTCGTCACTCGGACGCTCCCCCGACACGAGCTCCCAGTTCTTCGCGACCGAGACGATGTCGTCCGGGAAGCGGTCCGCGTCCTGGAGCAGGAGACCGCCGGACACGAGCCGCACGTCCATGCGCTCCTGCTGCCAGTCCTCGGGGAGCTGCAGCAGGCGCAGGTTCTTCTTCGCCTTGAAGACCTCGAGGGCCGCGGGCTCGAACGACGGCGCCACGATGACCTCGGTGAAGATGTCCTTCAGGTTCTCGGCCATCTTCAGCGTCACGGTGCCGTTCGCGGCGATCACGCCGCCGTACGCCGACACGGGGTCGCACTCGTGCGCACGGAGGTGCGCGCTGGCGATCGGGTCGAGGGCGTTCGGGGCGGTGGTGGCGATCCCGCAGGGGTTCGCGTGCTTGATGATGGCGACGGCGGGCTTGACCATGTCGTAGGCGGCACGCAGGGCGGCGTCGGCGTCGACGTAGTTGTTGTACGACATCTCCTTGCCCTGCAGCTGCGTGGCCTGGGCGATGCCGTGGCCCCCGGCGCGGGTGTAGATGGCGCCGCGCTGGTGGGAGTTCTCGCCGTAGCGGAGCGTCGCGAGCCGCTCGGCCTGGATCGTCAGATGAGCCGGAAGGTCGCCCGGCTCGTTGAGGGTCCCCTCGGCGAACCACTGCGCGACGGCCGTATCGTAGGCCGCGGTGTGCGCGAAGGCCCGCGCCGCGAGCTCCCGGCGCTGGGCGAGCGAGGTGCCCCCCTGCTCCACGGCCGCGACGATCGCGGGGTAGGACTGCGGCGACACGACGATCGCGACGTTGGCGTGGTTCTTCGCGGCCGCGCGCACCATGGCGGGGCCGCCGATGTCGATCTGCTCCACCACGTCGTCGCCCTCAGCACCGGAGGCCACGGTCTCCACGAACGGATAGAGGTTGACCACGACGAGCTCGAACGGCGCGATGTCGAGGTCGGCGAGCTGACGCTCGTGGTCCTCCAGGCGCAGGTCGGCGAGCAGGCCGCCGTGCACCTTCGGGTGCAGGGTCTTGACGCGGCCGTCGAGCATCTCGGCGACACCCGTGACCGCGGCCACGTCCGTCACCTCGAAGCCGGCGTCGCGGATGGTGGACGCCGTGGAGCCCGTCGAGACGATCTCGACGCCCGCCTCCGCGAGCGCGGCGGCGAGCACGAGCAGGTCGGTCTTGTCGCTGACCGAGACGAGGGCGCGCCGGATCGGCACCGTGTCGCGATCGCGGTAGAGCGTGGGGTCGTGGCGGGGGCCGGCCATGATGGGCTCCTTCGTGCGGGGCGTCGGGGGTCAGGGGGCGGAGGTCAGGGCGAGGTCGCCGGTCGCGATGCGCCGGACGACGTCGATGAGGAGCCGGCGCTCGACCGGCTTGATGCGCTCGTGCAGCGTGTGCTCGGTGTCGTCGGCCCTGATCGGCACGCGCTCCTGGGCGAGGATGGGGCCGGTGTCGACGCCGTCGTCCACGACGATCACGCTCGCGCCGGTCTCGCGGACCCCGGCGGCGAGGGCGTCGCGGACGCCGTGGGCTCCGGGGAACTCCGGGAGGTACGCGGGATGGGTGTTGATGATCCGGGGCGCGTAGGCGGCGACGAGCGAGGACGGCAGCAGGCGCATGAGTCCGCTGAGCACCACGAGGTCCGGCGTCCAGACGGCGAGCTGACGACCCAGCTCCTCGCCCCACGCCTCGCGGCTCTCGTGCTCGTGCCACGGCACGGTGAAGCTGGGGATGCCGAACTCCTCGGCGTGGGCCAGCCCGTCGGCTTCGCGGTCCGCCCCGACCACGACGACACGCGCCGGGAAATCGGGGTGACGAGCGGCCTCGAGGAGGGCGCGAAGGTTCGAGCCGGCGCCCGAGATGAGTACGGCGACCGTGAGCACGCGCCCAGTCTACCGGCGTGCCGGCGACGCTCCGACCCGGTCCGCAGAGCGCTCGGGACGCCTAGCGACGGTCGTCGTCGGCGGGGTCCTCGGAGCCGAGCGTGGACATCTCCTCGATCCAGCGGTCCGTGCGCTCTTCCGCGAGCTCGTCGCGGTTGCGCGGGGACAGCAGGAGGATCGCCGCGCCGACGAGCACCTCCGCTCCCAGCGACAACGCGAACGGCAGCACCGCCGGTCCCACGACCTCGAGTCGCCCCGGGCCCATCGAGCCGTTCGCGAAGGCGGCGGCGAGCGCGGCCACACCGGCCGAGACCGCGGCGATCCCGACCGCGATCACCGACCGCTGCAGGAGCCCGAGCGGTGTCCCCTCCCAGACGAGGCGCGAGCGCACGGCCCACCCGGCGAACGCCCCGGCGGCCACCGGGATCAGGATGACGATGAGCATCCACATCGAGGTGTTCTCCGGCAGCAGACCGAAGGCGGGGATGCCCGGGACGACGCCGAGCTGCGTCCCCGCCGGCGACACCGCGGTGCCCGCGCCGACGGCGAACCCGGGGCCGGCGAGCCAGGACGCCGCCCACACCACCAGTGTGGGCAGATAGGCGAGTTGCCCGAGGGTGAGCACGGTCGCGCCGAGCGCGTCGACGCGCGCCGCCTGGAACAGCGCGACGACCTCGCCCCCACGGGTCAGGACCGACAGGGCGACGGCCAACGCGGCAGCCCCCAGCACACCGACGAGCGCGAACGCCGCCCCGCGCACGACCGCGGACGGTACCGGCGCCCAGTCCTCCCTGGCGTCCAGCACATCGTGGATGCGGTCCAGCACGCCGCCGTCGCCGTCCTCCCACGCCACGCGGACGGCGCCGCACACGGCGCCCACGAGGTAGACGGCGGGGGGCAGCAGGATCGCGAGAGCCAGCGGGACGCGTGCGGCGCCCAGCGCGGACGTGAGGGCGACGACCGTCGAGATCACGGCGAACACGACCGTCCCCGACAGGGAACCCAGCACCCACGCGCCGGACCGTGCGGCCCGGGCGCCGGAGCGCGCCGCGAAGAGCAGGGTGAGCAGCAGGAACGCCAGCGGCGTGACCGAGACGACGAACCGCGCGGCGTCTGCGGGAATCGCCAGGGTGACGAGCAGGGCGTCCGGGATCGTGATCTCCAGAGGGACACCGTGCCCGAACTCCCACAGCGTTCCGGTGAGCGGCCACAGCGCCCCCCAGTCCGCGGTGACACCGAACGCGAGCGTCCACAGGAGCGTCAACGGCGCCAGCAGCACGGCCAGCCCGACGGCGGCCGCGATGGCGGCGTCGAGGGCGGCGAGGAGCGCGACGAGGAGGCGTTGCATAGCGCCTTCGAGACTACGACGACTTCCGGTCCGGCCCCCGTGGGCGCGCGCGAGGCGGACGACACGGTAGCGTTTCTCCGGAGGTTTCCCGATGACTACTGCCCCACCCGCCCCGGCGTCCACCGAACCCACCGGTACCCTGGACCGCTTCTTCGAGATCAGCAAGCGCGGATCGACGATCGGCACCGAGATCCGTGGAGGCCTCGTGACGTTCGTCACGATGGCCTACATCGTGATCCTGAACCCGATCATCCTCTCCGGAAAGCCGGACGTCGCCGGCGACATGCTCGACTTCAACGCCGTCGGTGCCGCGACGGCCCTGACCGCCGGCGTCATGACGATCCTCTTCGGTGTCGTCACCCGCCTGCCGTTCGGCTTCGCCGCCGGCCTCGGCATCAACGCCTTCGTCGCGTTCTCCGTCGTCGGCCAGGTCACCTGGCCCGAGGCGATGGCGCTCGTGATGATCAACGGCGTCGTGATCGTGCTCCTCGCCGCCACCGGGCTGCGGAAGGCGATCTTCGACGCCGTGCCCTTCCAGCTGAAGATCGCGATCACGGTCGGCATCGGCCTGTTCATCGCCTTCATCGGCTTCGTGAACTCGGGCTTCGTCACGGCGACCGGCGCCTCGTCGCCGCCCGTCGGCCTCGGTGTCAACGGGTCGGTCGCGACCGTGCCGAGCCTGCTGTTCGTGATCACCCTGCTCCTCACGGGCATCCTCGTCGCGCTCCGCATCAAGGGCGGCATGCTCATCGGCCTCATCGGCGGCACCGTGCTCGCGGTCATCGTCGAGGCCATCTGGCACATCGGCGCCCGCGGCGTCGACGATGAGGGCAATGTCGTGAATCCGGGCGGCTGGGGACTCACCGTCCCGGCGCTGAACGGCTCCCCCGTCAGCGTCCCCGACCTGAGCCTCATCGGCGCCGTCGACTTCTCGTTCGACCTCGGCAAGGTCAGCCTCGTCGCCCTCGTGATGATCGTCTTCACGCTCCTCTTCACGAACTTCTTCGACGCCATGGGCACCATGACGGGCCTGGCCAAGGAGGCCAACCTGGCCGACGACAACGGCGACTTCCCGCGCATCAAGTCGGCCCTCGTGGTCGAGGGTGTCGGGGCGATCGCCGGTGGTGCGACCTCGTCGTCCTCCAGCACGGTCTTCATCGAGTCCGGCGCGGGTATCGGCGAGGGTGCCAGGACGGGACTCGCGAACGTCGTGACGGGCATCGTGTTCCTCATCGCGATGTTCCTGACGCCGCTGACCTCGATCGTCCCGACGGAGATCGCCGCCGCGGCGCTCATCATCGTCGGTGCGATGATGATGGCGCAGATCCGGCACATCGACTTCGGCGACTTCCGGGTGCTGCTGCCGGTGTTCCTCACGGTCTCCGTCATGCCGCTGACCTACTCGATCGCCAACGGCATCGGGGCGGGCTTCGTGAGCTGGGTGCTCATCCACGCCTTCTCCGGCAAGGCCAAGACCATCAGCCCGCTGCTGTGGGTGGTCGGCGCCGGCTTCCTGATCTTCTTCGCCCGCGGTCCCATCGAGGCCCTCTTCGGCGTCGGGATCTAGCCCCGCTCCGAGTCGCGCACATGGCCCCATTCCGCCGCGGAATGGGGTCATCTGCGCAATTCGAAGGAGGTGAGGGCATGACGAAGGCCCCGGGGTGGAGCCCGGGGCCTTCAGGTCAAGCGTAGCTCAGGTCAGAGCGACTCGATGATCTCGCGCATGAGAGCGGCGGTCTCGGACGGCGTCTTGCCGACCTTGACGCCGGCGGCCTCGAGGGCCTCCTTCTTCGCCTGCGCAGTACCGGCCGAGCCGGAGACGATCGCACCGGCGTGACCCATGGTCTTGCCCTCGGGAGCCGTGAAGCCCGCGACGTAGCCGACGACCGGCTTGGTGACGTTCGCCTTGATGTACTCGGCCGCACGCTCCTCGGCGTCGCCGCCGATCTCGCCGATCATGACGATGGCCTTGGTCTCGGGGTCGGCCTCGAACGCGGCGAGCGCGTCGATGTGCGTGGTGCCGATGACCGGGTCGCCGCCGATGCCGATGGCGGTCGAGAAGCCCAGGTCGCGCAGCTCGAACATCATCTGGTAGGTCAGGGTGCCCGACTTCGACACGAGGCCGATCGGGCCCTTGCCGGTGATGTTCGCGGGCGTGATGCCGACGAGCGCCTCACCGGGGGTGATGATGCCGGGGCAGTTCGGCCCGATGATGCGGGTCTTGTTGCCCTTGCTCTGCGCGTAGGCCCAGGCCTCGGCCGAGTCGCCTACGGGGACGCCCTCGGTGATGACGACGAGCAGCGGGATCTCGGCGTCGATGGCCTCGATCATCGCGTCCTTCGTGAAGGCGCCGGGGACGAAGGCGATCGACACGTCGGCGCCGGTCTCCTTCATGGCCTCGGCGACCGAGGCGAAGACGGGGAGCTCGACGGCGTTGCCGTCCTTGTCCGTGTGCGAGACCGTGGTGCCGGCCTTGCGGGCGTTCACGCCGCCGACGACCTGGGTACCGGCCTTGAGCATGAGCGCGGTGTGCTTGGTGCCCTCGCCGCCGGTGATGCCCTGGACGATGACCTTGGAGTCCTTGTTGAGGTAGATCGACATGTTCTGTTCCTTAAATCCTGTCGAAGCGTCAGGCGTTGGCGAGCTCGGCGGCCTTGTCGGCGCCCTCGTCCATCGTCGCGGCCAGGGTCACGAGCGGGTGCGCGTAGTCGGCGAGGATCGCACGACCCTCGTCCACGCGGTTGCCGTCCAGGCGGACGACGAGCGGCTTGGAGGCCGTGTCGCCCAGCGTCTCCAGGGCACCCTTGATGCCGTTGGCGACGGCGTCGCACGCCGTGATGCCGCCGAACACGTTGACGAACACGCTCTTGACCTGCGGGTCGCCGAGGATGACGTCGAGACCGGCGGCCATGACCTCGGCCGAGGCGCCGCCGCCGATGTCGAGGAAGTTGGCGGGCTTCACGCCGTTGTGGTTCTCTCCGGCGTAGGCGACCACGTCGAGCGTCGACATGACCAGACCCGCGCCGTTGCCGATGATGCCGACCTCGCCGTCGAGCTTGACGTAGTTGAGGCCCGACGCCTTGGCCTTGGCCTCGAGCGGGTCGGCGGCGTCCTTGTCCTCGAGCGCCTCGTGCTCGGGGTGGCGGATCTCGGAGGCGTTGTCGTCGAGCGTGACCTTGCCGTCGAGCGCGATGATGTCGCCGTCCTCGGTGCGGACGAGCGGGTTGACCTCGACGAGCGTCGCGTCCTCACCCTTGTAGACGTCGTACAGCTTCACGAACACATCGGAGACCTTCTCGACGAGGTCCTCCGGGAAGTTCGCGGCGCGAGCGATCTCGACCGCCTTCTCCTTGTCGATGCCGGTCAGCGGGTTGACCTCGACGCGGGCGAGGGCCTCGGGCTTCTCGACGGCGAGCTGCTCGATCTCCATGCCGCCCTCGACGGAGCACAGGGAGAGGTAGGAGCGGTTGGCGCGGTCGAGCAGCACGGAGAAGTAGAACTCCTCGGCGATGCGGGCACCCTGCGCGACCATGACGCGCTTGACGACGTGGCCCTTGATGTCGAGCCCGAGGATGGCCTTCGCGGCCTCGTACGCCTCATCGGGGGTCTTGGCGACCTTGACGCCGCCGGCCTTGCCGCGGCCTCCGGTCTTGACCTGGGCCTTGACGACCACGACACCGCCGATCTTCTCGGCAGCCGCCTTCACCTCCTCGGGGGTGTCCGCGACGATGCCGGCGAGGACCGGCACTCCGTACTTCTCGAAAACGTCTCGTGCCTGGTACTCGTACAGATCCACTGTGCTTCCTTCACTGGGCTGCGGTCTGGTCTGGTGATTCTCTCGATGTCGAGACATCGACCAGTCCCCCAGCCTACTACCGCAGGCTGAACGCTCCGACGCCCCGACGCCCTCCCCGACCCACCGACGCCTCCGGTACGATTCTCGGCGTCGGAGCAAGACGGAGGAGACGACGTGAGCGACCTCACCGGCGCCCAGGCGCAGCGCATCATCCGCGACGAGAAGCTCACCGCGACCGCGAACTGGTTCGGCCCTACAGGCCGACCTCAGTCGTCCGCCTGGATCGAGCGCGAAGGCGAGGAGTGGATCGTCTGGGAGGCCGACGAGCGCGGTGAGCGCTTCCATGCGCCGCTCCGCTTCCGCTCCGAAGCCGAGGCCCTGGACCTCTTCATACGGATCGCTCGGCGGTATCGGGCATCGGACTCGCGCGCGGAACGGCGACCCTCGGACGTCTCGTGACCACGGCCAGGATCAGCATGGACGGTCGCGCGCCCTCGCGGAAACGCGGGTCCTGGAACTGCGTCAGCGGTGCGCTCCCGCGGGGACGCTCGGGCGTGGGCCCCACGGCGGTCTAGGATTTCGCCATGCAGGAATCCGCAGAGCTGCGCACCGGGGGCGTCGTCGCCGCCGCGCTCGAACTCTTCAGCGCCCAGGGGTTCGACCAGACGTCCGTGGAGCAGATCGCCAAGGCCGCCGGCGTCTCCCGGTCGACCTTCTTCCGGCAGTTCGGTGGCAAGGAGGACGTTGTCTTCGCCGATCACGAGGTCCTGCTGGAGCAGCTCCGGGAGTTCCTCGACGAGGGGCACGACGATCCGTGGGGCGCGGTCTGCGCGGCATCGGAGTCCGTGTTCACGCACTTCGCGAACGACCCGGAGCTCGCGCGACGGCGGTACCAGATCGTGCGGGAGGTGCCGGTGCTCCGTGAACGCGAGATCATCACCGTGTTCCGCTACGAGCGGCTGTTCGACGAGTACCTGCGCAGCGCCCTGCCGGGAGTGGATCCGCTGGACGCGGTGGGCTTCGCGGCGCTCGTGACGGCGGTGCACAACCACGTGCTGCGACAGCTCCTGCGCGGACGCAAGAAGGTGCCGCTGTCCACCCTCCAGTCCGCGCTCGCGGATGCGCGTCGACGGTACGGCGTCGGCGAGGACACCGCGGCGGGGGCTCCGGACGACATGGTGGTGGCGGTCTTCCCGCGTTCGATGCCCGTCGCCGAGGTCACGCGGAGGCTGCGCTCCGAGCTCGACTGAGCCCGCCGGAGAGGTCGTGATACCGAGTATCGAGGAGTACGATACCTGGTGTCACGAAGGAGCATCATGAGCACGGAAGCCTCCCCCGTCCCCGGCGAGCGCGTCTCGTCCTACGACATCACCGGACGGCAGGACAGCGACTACTACGCCGTCTTCGCCGACATCCCCGCCGTCGACCGGGAAGCCTGGGACCGCGCGAAGGCGTACGTCGACGAGGTCGCCCCGCAGATGGCCGAGGCCTGGGACCGCGCCGAGTACCCGCTCGACGCCGCCCGCCGGATGGGCGAGATGGACCTCGTCGTCGACGGCGTCGACCATCCCGCGCTCACCCGGCTCTCCCCGCTCGCCGCCGGCCTGGTCAACATGGAGATCTCGCGGGGAGACGGCTCCCTCGGCACGATCCTCGCCGTGCAGGGCGGCCTCGCGCTGCGGACGCTCGCCCTGTTCGGCTCGCCCGCCCAGCAGGACCGCTGGCTCACGGCACTCGCCGACGGCTCGGTACTCGGATCCTTCGCGCTGACCGAGCCCGACCACGGCTCGGACTCCGTCTCGCTGGAGACCGTGGCCCGCCGCGACGGCGACTCCTGGGTCCTCCGCGGCGCCAAGAAGTGGATCGGCAACGGCGCCTCGGGCGGCATCACATTCGTCTGGGCACGGGTCGACGACGAGTCCGCCGCCGAGCACGGGGCGGTGCGGTGCTTCCTCGTCGAGCAGGACGCCCCCGGATACACCGGCACCGTGATCCGCGGGAAGGCCTCCCTCCGCGCGATCCATCAGGCGCACATCCGCCTGGACGACGTGCGGGTACCGCTGGACGCGGTGCTGCCGGGGACCAGGAGCTTCAAGGACGCCTCGACCGTGCTCTACGCCACCCGGTCCGGAGTCGCCTGGTCGGCGCTGGGCCACGCGACGGCCTGCTACGAGGCGGCTCTGGCCTACGCGAAGGAGCGTGTGCAGTTCGGCAAGCCGCTCGCGAAGTTCCAGATGGTGCAGGAGCGGCTGACGCACATGCTGGAGGACCTGACGGCGATGCAGCTCTACTGCCGCCGGATGGCGGACCTCGAGCAGGCAGGAGCGCTGCGTCCGACCCAGGCCTCGCTCGCCAAATTCCACAACACCCGGGCGGCCCGGCGGATCGCGGCGACGGCGCGTGACCTCCTGGGAGGTAACGGCATCCTCCTGGAGAACGGCGTCATGCAGCACATGGCCGACATCGAGGCCATCCACACCTACGAGGGCACCGAGTCCGTGCAGGCCCTCCTTCTCGGCCGCGACATCACCGGGATGAGCGCCTTCGCCTAGCCCTTCGAATCGCTCACTTCGCTGGATTCGGCGGCCGGATGCAGCGAAGTGAGCGATTCGAAGCAGAGGAGTCGGTCGCGATCGTCCCAGGGGTCGACGAGGCGGAAGCCGCGGGACGTGTAGAGCCGGATCGCGGCGTCGCGCCACTCCCACACCGACAGCCGCACCGCACCCTCGGCCTCCGCCAGGACGGCGTCGAGCAGCGCGGAACCGACGCCTCGGCCGCGCACGGCGGGGTCAGCCCAGAGCCGCTTGATCTCGGTGTGACCGGCATACGGCAGGGCGATCACCACGCCGGCCGGGGCCTCGTCGATCTCCGCCACGAGCACCCGACCATCGGCGTACGCGGTCGCAGGGTCACGGACCTCCGGCAGGTACCGCTCGGGGAGTTCGCCCTCGGGTTCCTCCGGCCCACCCAGGACGTCGTGCTTCTCCTGCTCCGTCTGACGGAGGTACGTCGAAACCGCCGTACCGACGAACGCGGAATCCTGTGGCCACTCCGCCTCGCGGACGGAGACGCCGCCGTGCGACGCGGAGGCCGCGGGCATCAGTCGCAGCCGCAGCCGCCGGCGGGGGTCTTCACCATGAAGCAGACGTCGCACACGCCGTAGTCGCGTTCGACGGGCTTCGGCGCCGCGGGCGTGCGCGGCGCCGACGGGGTGCGCGGCGTCGTGGAACGCTTGGCCTTGACGGGGGCCTGCGGGGCGAACTCGCTCGGGTGCGTGACGTAGAAGTACGGCGCGCGCCCCTCGCTGGGCTGCAGCCGCAGGCGGGTCGAGCCGACGGTGACGACCTCGTCCTCCGTGAATCCGTTGGTGTACGTGCGGCCGATGTGCAGCGCCGCGCCCTCGCGCCGGATCGCCTCGATATAGCGACCGCGGTCGATCAGAGAGGTCACCCCCGCGGAATCGACGATCTCGGTGATGAACGCATGGTTCACCGGATCGATGCGGTGCGCGCGTAGCGCCTCGGGAAGCGAGCGGTACGGACGGGAGGTGCCGGCGGGGGTCGGGCCCTGGACTTCATTCATCCCTTCCAGGATCGCACGGCGCAACCCCCTCCGCCGACCGCGGACTCGCGTGCGAGACTGGCCGCATGGCACTCGCGACGATCATCGGATCCGGCCCGAACGGCCTCGCCGCCGCCGTCTCCCTCGCCCGCGCCGGCTACCGGGTACGCGTGCTCGAGGCTGCGGACACGGTCGGAGGGGGCCTGCGCACTCGGGAGGCCACCCTCCCCGGCTTCCGTCACGACGTCTGCTCGGCCGTCCACCCCGCAGCCGTCGCCTCGCCCTTCTTCCAGGCGTTCGGCCTCGACGAGCGGATCGAGTGGATCCGCCCCGAGATCTCCTTCGCCCATCCGCTGGACGACGGTCGTGCCGCCATCGCGTGGCGCGACATCGAGCGCACCGCCGCCGACCTCGGCATCGACGGGGACGCCTGGCTGCGCCGGCTCCGCCCCCTCAGCACGCACATCGACGGCGTCACGGACTTCACCGGGAACCAGCTCCTCCGCCTCCCGCAGGACCCGATCACCGCCGTCCGCTACGCCATCCGCATGCTCGACCAGGGCACGCCCCTCGCGCGGGCCGCCTTCCGCACGGAGGAAGCGGCCGCGCTCATGGCCGGAGTGGTCGCGCACGCGAACTCCCCGCAGCCCACGCTCGCCGGCGCCGCGGCGGGTCTTCTGCTGGCCGGGCTCGCCCACGCCGGCGGCTGGCCGTACCCCCGCGGCGGCTCGCAGGTGATCGCGGACGCCCTCATCGCCGATCTCGAGGCCCATGGCGGCACGATCGAGACGGGCGCCCGCGTCACCGACCTCGCGGACCTGGACGGGGGCGACCCCGACCGCGGTGACGTGCTGCTGCTCAACACCTCTCCCCGGCTCGCACTCACCCACCCTGACATCCCGGCCTCGTACGCCCGCGCCCTCCGCGGCTACCGCTACGGCGCCGCGGCGGCGAAGGTCGATTTCGCGCTCGATGGACCCGTCCCGTGGGCGAACGAGCACGTGCGGAGCGCCCCGACCGTGCACGTCGCCGGGACGAGGGACGAGGTGTGGAACAGCGAGAACGCGGTCGCGGTCGGCCACGTGTCCGAGCGTCCGTACGTGCTGGCGGTCCAGCCCTCGCTCTTCGACCCGACCAGGGCGGCCGACGGCAAGGCCGTGCTCTGGGCGTACATCCACGTGCCGAACGGCTCCGACCTCGACCCGACCGAACTCATCACCGCACAGGTCGAGCGCTTCGCGCCGGGATTCCGCGACCGGATCCTCGCCCACCACGCGGTGCCGGCATCCTCGCGCGAGGCGATCAACCCGGCCGAGATCGGCGGCGACATCTCCGGCGGCGTCTTCGACATGCGTCAGGCCCTGCGCCGCCCCGTCCTCTCCCCCGCTCCGTGGCGGACGCCGATGCGCGGCGTGTACCTCGCGTCGGCCTCGACTCCGCCCGGCCCCGCGGTCAACGGCATGGCGGGATGGCACGCGGCACACACCGTGCTCCGCGACGCCGGCACGCCCGCGGAGCTCGACGACCTGTTCGGCTGACCCGGCCCTTTCCCCCGCTCGCCGCCCGGTCCAGGATGGGTGCATGCGCTACGAGATCCCGGCCCCCATGCTCGCCAAAGCCGTCGCGGCCGTTCCCGACCCCGACAAGACGCCGGGCGGCCTGCTCTACGAGCCGAAGTGGGACGGGTTCCGCGGGCTCATCGCCTGGGACGGCGAGAAGGTCGAGATCGGGTCCCGCGGCGCGAAGCCCCTGACGCGCTACTTCCCGGAGCTCGTCGACGCGATCCCGCAGCTGCTGCCGGTGCCCTGCCTGCTCGACGGTGAGATCGTCGTGGCCACGGGTCCGCACGGCGCGCAGCGTCTGGACTGGGAGGCCCTCAGTCAGCGCATCCACCCGGCGGCCTCCCGGGTCGCGAAGCTCGCCACGGAGACCCCGGCCATGTTCATCGCCTTCGATCTGCTCGCCTCCGGGGAGGACGACCTGCGGGCCCAGTCGTTCGAGACGCGCCGGGCCCGGCTGGAGACGCTCATGGACTCCGTGGAGCACCCGCTGCACCTGACCAGGACCACCCGCGATCGGGACGCGGCCGTCCGCTGGCTCGAGGAGTTCGAGGGCGCGGGGCTCGACGGCGTCGTGGCGAAGCCGCTGGCCCAGCCGTACGCGCCGGGGAAGCGCACCCTGTTCAAGATCAAGCATGCGCGGACCGCCGACGTCGTCGCCCTCGGCTACCGCATCCACAAGTCCGGCACCGGGGTCGGCTCGCTGCTCGTCGGGCTCTACGACGCCGACGGGACCCTGCGCCAGGTCGGCGGGGTCGCGGCGTGGAGCGACGCGA
The DNA here is from genome assembly GCF_058140415.1 of Microbacterium sp. C-MGS6. Lineage (NCBI taxonomy): Bacteria > Bacillati > Actinomycetota > Actinomycetes > Micrococcales > Microbacteriaceae > Microbacterium > Microbacterium sp. C-MGS6. The sequence continues at coordinate 971,957 of NZ_CM176934.1, read as the reverse complement.
AGCGGAAGCAGCTCGTGGAGGAGCTCGCGCCGCTGGTCGAGCGCGACGAGGACGGCGCCGCCGTGACGGGTGAGGGTGAGCGGTCGCGGTTCAGCGCATCGAAGGACGTGTCGTTCGTTCGCCTGCGCCCCGAGCGGGTGCTGGAGGTGCGGTACGACCAGCTCGAGGGCGCGCGCTTCCGCCACACCGTGCAGTTCGAGCGATGGAGGCCGGACCGGGACGCCCGCTCCTGCACGTACGACCAGCTCGACACCGTCGACGGCTACGACCTCGCCGACGTCCTGAGCTGAGCGCGCTCAGTCGTCGACGGGGTTGCCGTCGGCATCCCAGTTCGCGGCGTTCTTCTTGCTCGGCTGCACGCGCGGCGGCTCTCCCGGCATCTTCGGGAACTCCGGTGGGAAGGGCAACTCCCCGAGGCCGTCCGCCGTGTCGCGCTCCCACCACTCCAGCAGCGTGTCGATGCGCCCGGGCTTCGCCTGCATGTCGGCCCAGGGGTCGCCGACCTCTTCGAGCCGCTGCGGGACGCTCCGGACGGTGAACGTCCTGGGGTCGAGATCGTCGAGCTCGTCCCAGTGCACAGGCGTCGCGACGGTCGCACCGGGGAGGGCGCGCGGACTGTAGGCGCCGGCCATCGTGCGGTCGCGGTTGGCCTGGTTGAAGTCGACGAAGAGGCGCTCGCCCCGCTCTTCCTTCCACCAGTTCGTCGTGACGCGATCCGGCATCCGGCGTTCGAGCTCCCGGCCGGCGGCGATCACGGCGTGCCGCACGTCGAGGAACTCGTGGGTCGGCTCGATCGGGGCGAAGACGTGCAGGCCGCGGTTGCCGCTCGTCTTCGCGAACGCCTCCAGCCCGGCCTCCCGCAACACCTCCCGCAGAGCGTGGGCGGCGGGGACGGCCTCGGCGAACCCGGTGCCCGGCTGGGGATCGAGGTCGATCCGCAGCTCGACCGGGTTGTCGGAGTCGGTCGCCAGCGATGCCCACGGGTGGAAGACGATGGTGTTCATCTGCACCGCCCACACGATCGCGCTCGTGCGGTTCAGGACGATCTGGGGATGGCGGCGGCCGCTGTTGTAGGTCACCGTGACGGCGTCAACGAAGTCCGGAGTGCCCTTCGGCGGGTTCTTCGAGAAGAACCCCTCGGGACGCGGACCGCCGGCAGCGCCGACGCCGTCGCGGAAGCGCTCCAGGGACACCGGGCGGTTGCCGTTCGCCGAGAGGAACGGCACAGACACGAGCTGCACGTACTCGGCGAGTTCCGCCTTGGTGATACCGAGGTCGGGCCAGACGATCCGATTCGGGCTGGAGAGCGCGACCTCACGCTCTCCGTCGGTGTCGGCGACGGTCAGGGTCACGCGTTCAGAGGCCATGCTCCGACCCTAGGGGGCGGTCACGACGCACGGAACCCCCGGCAGGCCCCCGGTGGACGCGTGCCGTCAGTCCTCGATCCGCACCGCGCGCACGAGCACCGGGGCGAGGGCGTCGCGCTCCACCACCATCGAGGGTCCTGCGGAGTCGATGATGACGCCGGCCATCTCGGAGTGGCTCGACAGCACCTTCGCGAGCTGGTCAGGCTCGAAGGGCAGCGGGCGGTCGCCGCGGCCCAGCGCGATGACCTCCAGCGGGTGCGAGAAGAGCTGGAGGAAGCGCCGACCGTCGGCTGTCTGAGCCTCGGCGATGCCGACCTGACCGGTGCCGGATCCGTCGTTCACGGCCACCCACATGCGCGTCGTGGCGAGGGCCTCGCCCACCTTGGCGGGCGAGTCCTGCTCCCGCGGAGCGGCGAGCAGCGACTTCACGGTCATGTCGACGTCGGCCTGCTCGAGCGTCTTCTGCAGGAGCTCAGTGGGGAACACCACACGATGCGGCGCCGAGGCGTTGTCGATGATGAGACCCGCGAAGTCGCCGGAGACGACCTGCTGCATGACCGAGGTCGTCGGCTGGGCGACCGCGGACGTGGCGGACGGGTCTGCTTCGAGCTGGACGGAGTCGCGGACGGCGGCCGCCGAGCTGAATGCCAGCATGAACTGCCGCTCTCCGTCGCGGACCACGGCGACGGCCAGCGGCTTGCCCTCGCTGATCTGCGCGCGGGCATCACCGCTCACGCGGATGTAGAGGTGGCTCTGCAGAGCCTGGCGGAGCACTCCGAGGAGCTGCTCGTTGGAGGCGCCCGCCTCGATCTGCGCCAGGGACTCGCGCAGGAGGACGTTGTCCTTCATCCCTGCGACGGTCTCGGTCTGCTCGGGCGGGAGCGCAGGAGCGAGCGGGAGCTTCCGCTCGGCAGCCGGCGCCGCGGGCTCCTCCGCCGGGCGCGGCGGTGTCGCTGCGGCAGCGGGCGCCGGTGCTGTCGCGGCATCCGGATCCGGAAGGGCGACCTCGGGTCCGGCTTCGGCGCCAACACCGCGGAACGCCTGGACGGAGATGCCGACGGCGGGCGATGCCTCGGCCGTCGACGCCTCCGACTCCTCGGTCGCCATGCTCGCGTCCTCCTCGGTGTCGGCTGCCGGAGCGGCGGAGGGGGCGGGAGCGACGGCGTCGTCGCCGGACTTCTTGCGGCGGGAGAAGAGGGCCATGGGAGCCAGCCTAACCGTGTCTCCCCGCCCCCTTCGCCGCGACGTCAGAGCTTCTGGATCGGTGCGACCTTGATGAGCAGCTTCTTCTGCCCCGCCGTGTCGAACCGGACGTGGGCGATGCGCTTGGCCCCCTCACCGGTGACGGCGTCGACCCGGCCCTCACCGAAGTCGTCGTGCCGGATGCGGTCTCCGGCGGCGAGTTCGAGGTCGCCGTTGTCGCGCATCTTGGCGGTGACACGGTTGGGGATCTTGTCCATCGCCGTCGAGAGCGGCTTGAGGGAGTCGCGGGGCAGGGCCTTGACGCCGAAGCGGTCGCCGGAGCCCCCGGAGCGGCGGGCGTTCAGCGCCCTGGACTGCATGCCCCCGCGGGAGTTGACGTCGCCCGGGGACTGCCGCCAGTCGATGAGGGAGGCCGGGATCTCCTGCAGGAACCGGCTGGGCATCGCGACCGTCACCTCGCCGAACTGCGCGCGGGTCATCGCCAGGGACAGGTGCAGGCGCTTGCGGGCGCGGGTGATGCCCACGTAGAACAGCCGCCGCTCCTCCTGCGGCCCGCCGGGCTCTCCCGCCGAGATGCGGTGCGGGATGAGGTCCTCCTCGACGCCGGTCACGAAGACCGCGTCGTACTCCAGGCCCTTGGCGGTGTGCATCGTCATGAGCGAGACCGACCCGGACTCGTCGTCGAGGTCGTCCGCATCGGAGACCAGCGCGACCTCGGTGAGGAAGTCGGTGATGGTGCCCTCGGGGTTGTTGCGCGCGAAGTCGCGCGTCACGGCCACGAACTCGTCGAGGTTCTCCACGCGGGCCTCGTCCTGCGGGTCGCGGCTGGCGCGCAGGGCGTCGAGGTACCCGCTCTTGGACAGCAGGAGGCTGAGCCCGTCGGCCACGGAGGTGGGCGGCGGCACCTCCCCCGTCGGCGGGAGCATGATCGCCGTCGCCTCGGCGAGAACCGCATCGAGCTGGGCGATGGCAGCCTGGATCTTCGGGCCCACACCGAGCTGCCCCGGAAGCGACAGGGCCTCGCGGAAGGCGATGCCGTGCTCGTCGGCGAAACGGGCGATGGCGGTCTCTGTGACGTCGCCGATGCCGCGCCGCGGCTTGTTGAGGATGCGGCGCACGGCCATCTCATCGGCGGGATTGGCGACCGCCACGAGGTAGGCCAGGGCGTCCTTGATCTCGGCGCGCTCGTAGAACTTGGTGCCGCCCATGATCTTGTACGGCACGGCCGAGCGGATGAAGATCTCCTCCAGCGCGCGGGACTGCGAGTTCGTGCGGTAGAAGACGGCCATCTCCGAGTACGGCATGCCCTTGCGGTGCAGGGCCTCGATCTCGTCGGCGACGAACTGGGCCTCGTCGTGCTGCGAGTAGCCGGTGAAGCCGATGATCCTGTCGCCCTCGCCGCGGTCGCTCCAGAGCTTCTTGTCCTTGCGGTCGAAGTTGTTGCCGATGACGGCGTTCGCCGCGGAGAGGATGTTCTGCGTCGAGCGGTAGTTCTGCTCGAGGAGGACGACCTTCGCCCCCGGGAAGTCGCGCTCGAACTCGCTGATGTTGCGGATGTCCGCGCCGCGGAAGGCGTAGATCGACTGATCCGAGTCGCCGACCACCGTCAGCGACGCCCCGGCCTCACCGGCGCCCGGTGCCGGCTCGGGGTCGGGCTCGAAGATCATCATGCCGTTGGCGGCATACGGCTCCGGTGTCGCGCCGACCCCGGACACCGGACGGGTGAGCTCGTGGATGAGCGCGTACTGCGCGTGGTTGGTGTCCTGGTACTCGTCGACGAGGATGTGGCGGAACCGGCGGCGGTAGGTGTCGGCGACCTGGGGGAACGCCCGGAACAGGTAGACCGTCTGGCCGATGAGGTCGTCGAAGTCGAAGGCGTTGGCCTTCTGGAGCTGCCGCTGGTAGTCGGCGAAGACCTCGACGAAGACGCGTTCGGCCGGGTCGCTCATGTTGGCCTGGCGGGCATAGGCCTCGGCGTCGGAGAGCTCGTTCTTGAGCTTGGAGATGCGCCCCTGGACCGCCGCCGGGGTGAGGCCGTAGGCGTCGGCCTCGTGCTCCTTGACCAGCCGCTTGAGGAGGGCGCGGGAGTCTCCGGAGTCGTAGATGGTGAAGTTCTTCGTGAACCCGAACTGCTGCGCCTCGCGGCGGAGGATGCGCACGCACGCGGAGTGGAACGTGGAGATCCACATGCCGCGCGCGGCGTCGCCGATGAGCCCTTCGACGCGCTCGCGCATCTCGCCGGCGGCCTTGTTGGTGAAGGTGATGGCGAGGATCTGGCTCGGCCACGCCTCCCGGCTGCGCAGGAGCGAGGCGATGCGGCGCGTGAGCACGCTCGTCTTGCCCGATCCGGCGCCGGCGACGATGAGCAGCGCGGGGCCGCGATAGGTGACGGCCTCGAGCTGCTGGGGGTTGAGGCCGGCGAGGAGGTCGTCCTGCGCGGGGGCGCCGGAGGACTGCGGGCCGACGGATCCGGGGACGATGAGAGGGGCTTCGGTCATGACCTCTCGAGTCTAGGCGGCGGCACCGACATCGCGGTCCGCGTCGGGGAGGGATACAGGCGACCGCCCGCACCCCTCCCCCGGTCAGGCGGTGCGGTTCCGACGGCGCAGCGCGAGGACCCCGGTCGTGAGGAGCATCAACGCGAGCGCGGTGGCGGCCACCGGCAGGTCCGCTCCGGTCGCGGCCAGCCCCTCGCCCGCGGCGGTGACGCGCAGGTCAGCCCAGCCGAGGAGCGTCCCATCCGCCGCGTAGACCGCGATGCGGTGCGCGCCCAGCGGCGCGTCCACCGGAACGGTGACCGTGAGGGCACCCGTCGCCGAAAGCGTCCCCGCAGCCAGGCGGACCGGGACGGAGTACATCCAGACCTCCGCCCGCGCTCCCGCGGCATCCGCGCCGACCGTGACGGTGACCCGCTGCCCCGGTGCGGCCACCGCCGGATCGACGGTGACGCCGCGGCGGTTGCCGTCCACGAGCTCCGTGCCGGGAAGCGGCGGGTTCTCCGCACCAGGGTTCTCGCCACCAGGGTTCTCGCCGCCGGGGTTCTCCCCACCGGGGTTCTCGGCGCCTGTGCCGCCCGGCAGCGTGCCGGTGCGCAGCGCCTCCGAGGCGAAGCCATCGGCGAACCACCACACCGGACGCTGTCCGTCGACCGCGAGCGACGCGGGAGCCGTCGCGAAGCCCTCGTTGTTGATGTCGGGCATGCCGGCGGGCCGCGCGTAGTGAGCGATCCCGGGCCGCGCGGTCCCGTTCAAGGTGAGCTCGGCGGAGCGGCCCTGGCAGCCGTCGTCGCACACCGCCCACAGGGTGCCTCGGACGTCATCCCAGTCGAGCGCCATGACACCGGTGAGCCCGGGGGAGATCTCGGAGACGAGCGTGGCCGTGCCGTCCGCGGCGAGCGCGAAGGCGTAGACGTGCCCGTTGTCCTCCACCGCGACGAAGAAGAGGCCGTCGCCGTGTCCCGGATGCACGGCCGGGTCGTAGGCGGTCCCGGTGGTGTCGTCGAAGAGCTTTCCGTTCAGCGCACTGTCCGGCACCCACTGCACGGCCTCGATGCCGAGGTTCGCGCCGACCGCCGGGAGCATCGCCGTGAGATCCCATTCCCGCTGCGCCACGAGATCGCCGGCCGCCGCGTCCGGATCGACCCGCAGCAGCACGTTCTGGTTCACACCCTTGGCGCTGTTGTCGCGCTCGGACGCCACGTAGACCAGGCCCCTCCCGTCGACCGTGATGCCTTCGGTGTCCGGCCCTGCGGCGCCCGGGTTCCCGGTGTCCTTGGCGAAGCGCACACGCTTGCCCTCGTCCCAGCCCGCGGCCTTCTCCACCGAGCCGTCCGCGTGGGCCTCGAGCTTCCAGATGCGCCCCTCGCCGTTATCCACGGCCCAGAGGAATGCCCCGTCCGCGGTCTCCTGCACGTCGAGGCCGGAGCTGTCCTCGAGGAACGTCGGCACGTCGTCGAGCACCCGCACTTCGGCCGACCCCGGCCAGGTGCCGACGGTGACCTCGCCCGCGCACACGTTCGGCGCGCCCTTCGTCGGCGTCGCGGTCGCCGCGAAGGCTCCCGTGGTGTCAGGGCAGCGGCCCCAGGAGGTCGCCGCGTGGCCCTCGCCCCAGGCGGTCTCGTCGATGAGCAGCTCACCGTCGAAGAGGCGGACGGCGTCGCCCGCGCCCAGCCCGAAGCCGAGGGCCGAACGCTCGATGACGAAGAAGCCTCCGGCCGGGATCGTCGTGCCGACGGGAACGGTGTAGGCGTGGGCGTCGTCGTCGTCCTTCACGACGACGCCACCGATCTCGAGCGAGGCGCCGGTCGGGTTGACGAGCTCGATCCAGTCGTCCGGCGCGCCGCCGTCCGACTCGACCTCGTTGATCCGCACCGGGTTCCCGCAGGCGTTGCGCTGGCCCTTCGTCGCTGCCGGCGCGTCGACGAACGCGCCCGTCCCGTCGGCGCAGCGTGCCCAGACGCCGTCGGCGTGCGCGGAGTAGACGTGCTCGTCGATCATGAGTCCGTTCGCGTCCCGCAGCGTCACGGTGTCGCCGTTGCCCAGCCCGAAGACGAAGTCGGCGGGCTGATCGAAGACCCGGTATCCGCCCGGAGGCAGCAGCGTCCCCGCCGGCAGCGGCGTCGTCTCCGAGGCGTGTCCGACCGGATCGCCGTCCATGACGGTCCAGCCGGACAGGTCGACCGTGGTGCTGCCGGTGTTCACGACCTCGACCCAGTCGGTCGCGTCCCCGTTGGACTCGATCTCGTTGATCGCGACATCAGGGAGGACGCAGGAGTTCACCGCTCCCGGGGTCGCGTGCGCGAGCACGAAAGCGCCGGTACCGTCCGGGCAGCGCGCGAGCGTGGCGGCGGCGAAGTCCCCGTCGATGGCGGCGTGTCCCTCCCAGGGCTGCGTATCGTCGACGAGCGTGCCCGCGGTGTCGAAGAGGCGGATGCGGTCGGCGCTGCCGATGCCGATCGGGTCGCGGAACGCCGCCTCCACGCCGTCGACGAGCCCGATCGTGCCCTCATCGACGACGAGAAACGCTTCTGGTTCGATCGTGGTGCCCGGCAGGAAGCGCCACCGGTGGTCATCGGAGTTGTCGCGGATCTCGTACCCGGAGACATCGAGCGCCTCCGTCCCCGGGTTGTGGAACTCGACCCAGTCGGCCGGCTGCGAGTCGACCTCGTTGATGCGGATCGAGCCCGCGACCGACGCGACCTGGCAGTCGTTGGGCGCGCCCGGTGTCGCCGCCGTGGCATGCGCCCAGTCGCCCGTCCCGTCGGGGCAGCGCGCCCAGACCGCCAGCGGCGCGGTGTTCGCGTAGGCGTAGGAATCGACCTCGACCCCCTCCGGGTCGTGGAGGACGACCTCGTCCCCCTTGCCCAGCCCGAAGGCGAAGTCCACGTCCTTCACCAGGACGAGGAGCGCGCCCGGCGCGAGCACCGTCCCGGCCGGTGCCGCGCCGAAGCTGTCGCGCTTCTCGTCCGAGACCCGCCAGCCGGTCAGGTCGACGCTCGCCGAGCCCGCGTTGTAGATCTCGATCCGGTCGGCGAGCCCGGTCGCCGCGTCGTCGTAGACGATCTCGTTGAGGACGAGCCCTGCTTCGGCGGTCGGCGCGGGCTCGCCGGGAGGGATGGCACCGGAGGCGGCGACGGGGGCGGCGATCAGGGCGGCGGCGCTCAGCGCGCACGCCGCCGTGACTGCCGCCACGGAGTGCAGTCGGGGCATGGGGGCTCCTGGAAGATGGCTCGACTGAGCGCAGACGGGTACCCGTCCAGACCACCGCTGCCGCATGGCCGTCCGTCGACCCGTCGGTGGACGGCCGGTGAACGGTCGGTGGCGTCTTCCTCGGCCCTGCCGGTCAGGCGATGCGCGTACCGGGCGGCAGCCGTCGCGCCGGCGTCCGCGTCCGTGCCCACGCTCCCGCGAACAGCGCCCCGGCGAGCACGACCTGCACCCCGAGCCCCACGAACCAGCTGGGCACGGTCTCGTCGATCACCTGCTCAGCCGTCTGGGAACCGCTCTCCGGGTCGCAGTCGTCCCATCGCTGCTCCAGCGGCGAGAGCTGCGCGCTGCGGACACCGAACTTGATCTGCCCGTACAGATCGACCGGGTACCCGCTCGTGTTGAACTCGGTGGGGGTCGCGTCGGCGAGCACGACGAACGGGTTGGCGGCGAGCGCCCACCACACGAGGTCGAACCGCGGCGCCTCGTACGTGTAGCTGTCCCAGCTCTCGCAGTCCACGTTGCCGTTGCTGTCGTAGGGGCGGCTGTAGGTGGTCGCCTCGCTGCGCACGGCCAGGCCGCCGAGTGCGAAGACGATGATCGTGCCGATGACGAGCGCCGACACCACGAGGTAGGTGGACGCGACGGAGAACAGCGGCCGGGCGATGAGGCCGCTCAGCCCCACGCCGATCGCGGCGACGATGATGATCTCGGCGGCGAGGACGAGCAGCGCCACGAACAGCACGATCGGATCGGTTCCACCCGCCAGCAGCGACGCCGCGAGGAACGGAACGGCCACCAGCAGGAACGCGCCGCCCGTCGCGATCGCCGCGAGGAGCTTTCCCAGCATGATGTCGCCGGTCGACGCCGCGGTGACCTGGATCGGCGCGAGCGTGGCCGCCTCCCGGTCGCCGTTGATGGCGTTGCCGCTGAGCGTCGGCGAGACGAGCACGACGAGCAGCAGGACCACGTTGACGACGATGGACGACACGCCGGCCCCGACGTCCTCCCCCCAGGAGTACACGGCGAACGACAAGCCGGTGACGCCGAGGAGCACCAGCGCGAAGACGCCGAGGAGCACGTACCAGCCGACGCTCCGCAGCCGCTGGGTCAGTTCGAGGCGCGCGATGACGACGATGTTCGCGAGGCTCATGCTCCCGCCTCCGTTCCGTGGGGTGCCGCAGGCGGCGGGGGTGGGGTCGTCGCCGCGGGCGGCTGCGGGTTCCGGAGCGCGAGGAAGGTGTGCTCCAGGTCGCTCTGCGCGGGTGCGAACTCCGCGACGGGCAGCCCCGCCTCCACGAGGAGACGCAGCGACTGGGCGGCGGCGTCTTCCCCGGGGAAGCCGACGAGGACGGCGCCGCGGTCCACGACGAGGGACTCGGGAGCCAGCCCGAGAGTCGACGCGACCTGCCAGGTGTCCGCGGTCAGGCGTGCGGGGGTCGCGCCGGCGAGCCGCACCCGCCAGGCGCGGACCGCGCTCTGCGCCGGAGCGGCGTCCACGACCGCCCCGCCGACGAGGAAGACCGCGTCGTCGACGACCTCCTCGAGCTCGGACAGGACATGGCTGGAGATCAGGACCGTGCGTCCCTCGGCCGCGAAGCGGCGCAGCAGCACCCGCAGCTGCACGCGGGCCTCGGGGTCTAGGCCGGAGGCCGGCTCGTCGAGGAGCAGCACCTGCGGGTCGTGGACCAGGGCGCGGGCGAGGCCGAGCTTCTGCTTCTGCCCGCGGGAGAGCACCTTCGCCGCCGAATCCGCGAGCTCCCCGAGACCGACCAGGCCGAGGAGGTGCTGCGCCCGCCGCTCCGCGTCCGCGCGGTCGATCCCGTAGAGCCGGGCCGTGGTCACGATCGTCTCGCGGGCGGTGAGGGAGGGCCAGGCGCCGAGGGCGTCCGGCATCCACCCCAGCACCCGACGGGCGGCGAGCGGGTCGGCCTCGGGGTCGATGCCGCCGATGCGGATCGAGCCGCTGTCGGGGGCGAGCAGCGAGGCGAGCATCAAAAGCAGGGTCGTCTTGCCCGCCCCATTCGGGCCCACCAGGCCCGTCACCCTTCCCGCCTCTGCGCGCAGCGTGGCCCCTCGCACGGCCTGCACGTCCCCGAACGCTCTACTGACGTCGTCCACCACTATTCCGGTCATGCGGTCAGTCTGGCATCGCCGGGCGCGAGCGCCGGGGACCTCCGGGCTGATGCCCAGCCGCGCCGCCCCGCGGGTGACACAATCGCAGTATGCGCACGATCCTCAACATCATCTGGGTCATCCTCGCGGGCTGGGCGCTCTTCCTCGGCTACGTGCTGGCCGGCCTGCTGCTGTGCATCCCGATCATCACGATCCCGTGGGCCATCGCGTCGTTCCGCATCGCCGCCTACGCCATCTGGCCCTTCGGCCGCGAGGTCGTCAGCAAGCCGACGGCCGGCGTAGGTTCGTTCCTCGGGAACGTGCTCTGGGTCATCCTCGCGGGATGGTGGCTCGCGCTCGGTCACATCGTGTCGGGACTGGCGCTGTGCATCACCATCATCGGCATCCCCATGGGCATTGCCGACTTCAAGATGGTCCCGGTGTCGCTCATGCCGCTCGGTAAGGAGATCGTCTCCACCCGTCAGGGCGCGTTCGACCGCACGCTCTGACCCCGGCGGGTCAGCCGCGGAAGAACGCGACGCCGAGATCGGGGTGGTCGACGAAGACGCCGTCCACGCCCTGCCGGGCGATCACGCCCCACTCCGCCTCGTAGTGCCCGAACGCGCTCTTGCCTCCCGGCCCGCGGTGGGGCGCCGCGAGGAAGGCGTTCTCCGGCCGGCAGGTCCAGGTGAAGACGGTCAGACCGCGGGCATGGGCGTCGGACACCAGCGTCGTCCCCGGAACGAGGAGCATCTTCTTGTCGACGCTGATCCCGTCGACCCGCCCGACCAGACGGTCGAGGTTCTCGGGCACCACCGTCTCCGGGTAACTCAGGGCGGTTGCTCCCTCCGCGACGAGGAGATCGTACGGCTGTCCCGCCGCCTCGACGAGGTAGACGAAGCTCGCGGCGACGCCCGCGGCGCGGAGCTGTCCGAGCACGGTCGATTCGAAGCTCTCCACGATGAGCGGCAACTCCCCCACCGCCCACCGCGCATCCCGCAGCTCCTGCGCGATGAGGGGCGCGAGGTCGAGCCCGATGCTCGCGAAGTGGGTGGCGTGTTTGACCTCGAGCACGACGCCGATCTCCCGCCCCTGAGCGGCCGCGGCCGCCCGCACCAGGTCGAGCACGTCGCGCAGACGCAGGATCGGCTCCGCGCCGTCGAAGGAGGCGCTGGACGACCGGATCTTCGGCAGCCGCTCCCGGCACCGCAGCGTGGACAGTTCCTCCCAGGTGAAGTCCTCGGTGAACCAGCCGGTCAGCGCGGCGCCGTCCACGCGCCTCGTCGTCCGGCGGTCGGCGAACTCCGGGTGATCGGCGACGTCGGTGGTGCCGGAGATCTCGTTCTCGTGCCGCACGACAAGGACGCCGTCCTTGGTGGCGACCACATCCGGCTCGACGGCGTCGACCCCCATCGCGAGGGCGAGCTCGTAGGACGAGCGGGTGTGCTCGGGGCGGTAGCCGGGAGCGCCGCGATGCCCGATGACGAGCGGGGATTTGCTGGGCACGCTCACAGCGTAAGGCACCCCGGGAGTGTCGCCGCCCGGGTATCGTGGAGGAAAGCGACCTACGACCCCCCTTTGGAGTGAGGCCCACCTGATGAGCAACTTCGCCTTCAACAATCCTGCTTTCCAGCAGCAGGACCCGCGCAACGTCGCGACCTACCCGGGTGCGCAGGGCGCACAGGCCGCGTCGCTCCAGCACGGTGCGATGGATGCCGCCGCCAACGCGCAGCTCGAGGGCATGTACGCCGCCCCCGCGGCCGGCGCCCTCGAGACCGACCGGATGTCCGTCGAGGACACCGTGTGGAAGACCGCCGGCCTGTTCGGCATCCTCCTCGTCACCGCCGCCGTCGGCTGGGTGCTGACGCTCGGCGGCCTCGACGTGCCGCGGTACGACCCGTACAACCCCGCCGCCGTCAACGTGCTGCCCTGGGCCCTCGGGGCGCTCGGCGGCTTCGTGCTGGCGATGGTGATCACCTTCACCTCGCGCAAGAAGGTCCGCCCCGCGCTGATCTTCGCCTACGCGGCCTTCGAGGGCCTCTTCATCGGCGGCATCTCGGCGTTCTTCGAGGTCCGCTGGCCCGGCATCGTCTTCCAAGCGACGCTCGCGACCGTCTCGGTCGTCGGCGTGACCCTCGCCCTCTTCGCCAGCGGCAAGATCCGCGCCTCGAAGAAGGCGACCAAGATCTTCATGATCGCGATGATCGGCTACCTGGTCTTCTCGCTCCTGAACCTCGTCCTCATGTGGACCGGGATCAACGACAACGCCTTCGGTCTCCTGAGCATGAAGGTCATGGGCATCCCGCTCGGCCTCATCATCGGCGTCCTCGTCGTGATCATGGCGGCGTACTCGCTGGTGCTCGACTTCGACCAGATCCAGCAGGGCGTCCGCAACGGCGCTCCGCGCAAGTACGGCTGGCTCGGCGGCTTCGGCATCATGGTCACGGTCGTCTGGCTCTACGTCGAGATCCTGCGGATCATCGCGATCGCCCGCGGCAACAACTGACGCGATACGGCACCACGAAAGGCCCGTCTCCCTGCGGAGGCGGGCCTTTGCCATATCCGGGACGGTGCGCGCAAGGGGTTGGCACGCGGTCCGGCGACCCGCCACAGTGGATACCACGAAGCCCCGGCACCCCGGGGCTCCTGACCCAAGGAGCTGACCATGAGTTTTCTCGGCTTTCTTCTTCTCGGCCTCATCGCCGGAGCCATCGCGAAGCTGATCCTGCCCGGCAAGCAGGGCGGCGGATGGTTCATCACCCTGCTGCTCGGCGTCGTCGGCGCCCTGCTCGGCGGCTGGCTCGGCAGCCTGATCCTCAACCGTCCGCTCACGGAGTTCTGGGACCTCGGCACCTGGCTCCTGGCCATCGGCGGTTCGATCATCGTGCTGCTGATCTACGGCCTCATCGCCGGCCGCAGCCAGCGGGTCAACGACTGACGCAGACCCCACTCGACGCGCTCCGCGTCACCCACGCCCGTCCCTCACGGCTGCGAGAGCATCCGTGAGGGGCGGGTCTTTTTCGTGCCGCTGCCGGTCAGCCCTCGGCTCCACGTGCCTTGCGCTCCAGGAGTCGGCGTTCGCGGTCGTTGCCGGCCAGCCCTGCGGCCACCGCGAACTCGCTGCGCGCCTCACTCTCCCTGCCGAGCCGACGCAGCAGCTCGCCGCGCGTGGCCGGGAGGAGATGGTACCCGCGCAGCACCCCGGACGCGCTCAGCTCATCGAGCAGCCGCAGGGCGGAGGCAGGCCCGGTCGCCATGGCCACGGCGGCCGCGCGGTTCAGCTCCACCACCGGAGACGGGGTGAGCCGGCCCAGTGCCTCGTAGAGCACGACGATGCGATCCCAGTCCGTCTCCTCCACGGACGGCGCGACGGCATGGCACTCGGCGATGGCTGCTTGCAGACCGTACGCCCCGCGACCCCGGCCGAGTCCGTCCGCCGTCGCCAGAGCCGCTCTCCCCCGCGCGATCCGGCTGCGGTCCCAGCGTCCGCGGTCCTGATCGGCGAGCAGCACCGGGTCCCCGTTCCGGTCGGTACGCGCAGGGAAGCGGGCGGCCGTGAGCTCCAGGAGCGCGAGCAGGCCGTGCACCTCCGGCTCCCGAGGCTGCAGCGCGGCGAGCACCCTGGCGAGCCGGATGGCCTCGTCGCTCAGCTCCGGCCGCATCCACTCCGGACCGCTGCTGGCTGCGTGAGCCTCGTTGAAGATGAGGTAGAGCACCCCGAGGACCGCACCGAGCCGCGCCGGATGCTCGTCCCGCGGTGGCACCTCGAACGGCGCGTGCGCGGCCGCCAGCGTCTTCTTCGCGCGCACGATCCGCTGCTGCACCGTGGCTGTGGGGATGAGGAAGGCGCGGGCGATCTCCCCGGTCGACAGACCGCCGACGACCCGCAACGTCAGGGCGACCTGCGCCTCCCGCGAGAGCACCGGGTGGCACGCGATGAAGAGGAGGCGCAGCACGTCGTCGTCCACCGCGTCCGGATCCCACGGCAGGTCCGGCACCTGCGCCTGCTCCTGTTCGAGCTCGTGCGCGATCAGAGCGAGACGATCGTCCAGCCGCTCGCGGCGGCGCCACCCGTCCACCGCCTTCCGCTTCGCCACGGCCGTGAGCCACGCCGCGGCGTTGCGCGGGACCCCTTCGACGGGCCATTGCCGCAGCGCGGCGACAAGGGCCTCTTGCGCCAGATCCTCCGCCAGGCCGAAGTCTCCGACCATCCGCGTCAGCGTGCCGACGATGCGCGCGGACTCGATGCGCCACACCGCTGCGACAGCCCGCTCGGCCGCCTCCTGCGCAGAGGCGGCCGAGGTGGTCCCCGGGTCCGAGGAGCCGTCCATCAGCGGAGCGGCCTCACGCCTGCTCGGTACGGCGAGCCTGCTCCTCCCGCCAGCCCGCCTCCTTCTCGATCCACTCGTTGTCGGCGGGGAAGTCCTCGGGGCCGGTCACCCGGCGCACCTCGAGGAACGACCCCGGCCCCAGCGGCGCCCGGCTCGCCCACTCGGCGGCCTCCTCGCGCGAAGACACCTCGATGATCCAGAAGCCGTTGAAGAGCTCCTTCGTCTCCCCATAGGGGCCGTCCGTGAGGAGCGGCTTCTCGGCGCTGAAGTCGATGACGAAGCCCTCCGCCGCGTCGGTCAGGCCCTCGCCGGCGACGAGGACGCCCGCCTTCATCATCGACTCGTTGTATCGGCCCATGGCCTCGATGACCTGCTCGAAGGGCATCTCCTGGTAGGCCGCCACCGCGTCGTCGGTCGCGCGCATGATGAGCATGAACTTCATGATGTTCTCCTTGTTCCGAAGGGCCGTTCCTCGACCCTCTCATCACAGACGTCGAACGGGAACAGCGGAGATCGACATCGGGGTGGAACGTCTTTCGTTGACTTCTCGAGGACGCACTGAAGGCATAGAGTTTCAGTTCACACCCTTTCAATGGAAATTGTTTTCCAGATCGGACGAGACTCGATGAAGAGACGCATCGCGGCCACCGCCGCTGCCGCCCTGCTCCTGCTGGCGCTCCCCACCACCGCCGGAGCGGCCCCCGACGAGGAGCCGTTGACCCGGTACGTCAAGGACACCTCCGGCGCCTATGGCTACAGCACGGAGCCCGTGTACACCTATCCGGGATCCGGAGAGCAGGTCGCCATCCCCACGACGCTGACGCCGGAGAACCGCCGCTTCTCCAGCGCCTGGGTCGGCACGATCGGCAACCTGAACTTCGGCAAGCCCACGGATGCAGCGGACTTCGACGCCCGCTACGCGACGGTGCTCGACGACTTCGCCTCCTGGAACATGAACGCCGTGATCTTCCAGGTGCGTCCGCTGCTGGACGCCTACTACCCCTCGGCGCTCAACCCGTGGTCCGAGTTCCTCACCGGCACCCAGGGCGCCGATCCCGGGTACGACCCGCTGCAGCGCATGGTGGAGGCCACGCACGCGCGCGGCATGGAGTTCCACGCCTGGCTGAACCCCTACCGTGTGACCAACACCAAGATGACGTCTCCCGCGATCCTCACCGCACTCGGGCTCACCGCGGACGAGGTGAAGGCGCTCTCGATCCCGCAGTACATCGCGGCGCTCAACGACGCCGGCATCCTCGCCGACGACAACTTCGCCGTGCAGCACCCCGACTGGGTGCTGTCGTTCGAGGAGAAGCTGTTCCTGGACCCGGGCCAGCCCGAGGTCCCCGCGTACGTCGCGGCCACCGTCGCCGAGATCACGGAGAACTACGACGTCGACGCCATCCACTTCGACGACTACTTCTACCCGTACCGGATCACCGTCGACGGCCAGAACGTGTTCTTCGGCGCGCAGGGCGAGGACCGCGCGACCTTCGAGGAGTTCGGCCTCACGGCGGGCTACCCCGACACCGTGGACGGCATCGAGGCGTGGCGGCGCGACAACATCACGGGTCTCATCACCCTCGTCGGCGACGCGATCGATGCCGGCAACGCGGCCCGCGGCACCGCCGTGCAGCTCGGCATCAGCCCGTTCGGGATCTGGGAGCACGAGGCGCTGGACCCGGCCGGATCCCACACGCCGACCAGCTCGTCGCAGACGTACAGCCAGGCGGTCTTCGCCGACACCCGCGGGTGGGTGCAGAACGAGCTGATCGACTACATCGTGCCGCAGATCTACTGGAGCTTCGATCAGGCCGCCGCCCCCTACGGGGAGCTCGCGCAGTGGTGGAGCGACGTCGCAGCGGGCAGTCGCACCCAGGTCTACGTGGGGCATGCGCTCTACAAGCACGTCAACAACGGCGGCTGGGAGCAGGCCTGGATGAACCCGGAGGAGGTGCCGAACCAGATCCGGTACAACCAGACGCTCGACGGCATCGAGGGCAGCGTCCTGTTCAGCTACAACGACATGAAGGCCAGCGATCTGAGCTCTCTCCCCGCTGATCAGCAGCCCAAGCACCAGGCCAAGAACACCGCGATCGAGCTCCTCGAGGGCGAGGCCTTCGCCCACCCCACGCTCGTTCCGGCCAAGCCCTGGCTCTCGGACGGACAGGTGGCCACCCCGGCGGCCCCCGAGGTCATCGACGGCGAGCTCCGCTGGCAAGCCGGGGACGCGCAGGAGGCCCGCCAGTATGCGATCTATCGCGGAACCGGTGATCCAGCGCAGATCGTCGCCACGCCGGGCGCGCTGGTGGACACGGTCTGGGCAGGCGGCGCGGCGTCGTTCCGCTTCCCCCTCCCCGCCGACGATGCCCCCACCGCCGCGCGCGCTGCGACGGAGACCTGGGTGGTGACCGCGCTGGATGCCGCCGCCGTCGAGAGTGCGCCGGTGGCTGTCGCCGTGGACGAGCCGGTGGACCCGACCGACCCGGGGACTCCGACGGATCCGACCGGACCGACGGACCCCGGCAGCCCGTCGAACCCGGGCGCTGCGGGTGAGGACGGCGTCACGGCACCCGGGGGCGGGGCCACGCGTGGCGAGCGCGGTGATCTCGCGGCGACGGGTGGCGACGCCCCCATCGTCGCTCTGGTCCTGGGCGGCCTGCTACTGGCCGCCGGCGCCGTCACCACGGTCGTGGCCGCACACAGGCGCCGCACGCGATGACGCCATCGACCGCCGGGGGGCCGCTCGCGACCTCCCGGCGGTCGCGACGGTCGCGTTCAGCGGCGCCGGGACGGAGCCTGCACGACGGCGGCGATGGTCGTGGCCAGCGCCTCCATCGAGCGCTCGGGACTCCACGCCGCCGCGACGGCCGGCGCCTCGGCACGCAGCGCCGCCAGACGGTCCTGGTCGGTCAGCAGCTCCCGGAGCGCCTCCCCCAGCGCCTTCACGTCGCCCGCGGGGACGAGGACCCCGCCGCCCGCACTGAGAACATCGCGGATGCCGTACCGCACGTCGTAGGACACCACGGGCGTGCCGTGCAGGAGGGCCTCGACGATGCCCAGCGGCTGCCCTTCGAACGCCGTGGAGGTGACGAGCACGGATGCCCTATCGAGCACGGTGGCCGGATCCGCGGTGTAGCCGCAGAGACGCACGCGGTCCGCGGCGTCGAGCTCGGCGATCAGTGCCGCCAGCCGCTCCTGCTCTGCTCCCGTGCCCCAGATCTCCATCCGGGAGCCCGGCACGTCCGCCTCGATGAAGGCACGGATGGAATGGTCGATGCGCTTGCCGGCCGCGAGCCGCCCCAGCACGACCACGAGGCCCTCCTCGCGCAGGTCGTCACGGCGCTCGACCGGCGCGATGGGGTTCGGCACCACGACATGGTTGGCGGCCTCACCGAACCGCGCCACGACGTCGTCCCGCTGCGTGGCCGTCGGCCAGATGACCGCGTCGAAGCGGTCGGCCAGCCGGAACCAGCGAGTCCAGAGCGTGTTGAGGGTCGCGTCGGGCGTGTAGGGCGCCTCCACGTGCATGGTGTGGATGGGGTGCAGGATGCGGACGCGCGGGTCGACCCAATCGGCGATCAGCTCACCGAGCTGGCGGGACTCGCAGATCACGACGATCGGACGGTCCCCCACCGCCGCGGTGACGTGCCCGAGCCAGGCACCGTAGAGTCCGCGGAAACCGTGCAGCGCACCGACGACCCCGCCGGCGCCGTCGTACACCAGCACCGGTTCATCCGTCAGGTGCCAGTCGGGGTTGCCCGGGATCACCGGGAGCGCCGCGAAGGGGCGCCCCTCGGGGTCCGCGAGCACCCGGTACTCCACGTCGGGGTCGGCCGCCACCGCAGCGTCGGCCGCGTCTCGCAGCCAGGAGGCGGCTCCGCCCTCCGGCGCGACCGCCTCGTCGAAGAGGTTCCGCAGGCGATCGCGGGCGGTGAGCGCGCCGCGCTCGGTGAACACGCGACGGTGCTCGGCGTGCTCGGCCGCCGTCCCCGGGTCGAAGGTCAGCAGCTGCGGACCCGCGCCCTCCCCCGCCCCTGCGGCGGCCAACAGCCGGGCGCGCGCGAGCGTGGCGATCGTGTACCCGCCGTCCAGCCCCGGGATCAGGCGGCTGGACAGCACCAGGTACTCGGCGTCCGGGAGGGCGGGCGCCGAGACCGGGGGCATCGTGCCCCCTACTCCCACTCGATCGTCCCCGGCGGCTTCGACGTGACGTCGAGCACGACGCGGTTGACGTCACGGACGCCGTTCGTGATCCGGTTCGAGATCTTCGACAGCACGTCGTACGGCAGGCGCGTCCAGTCGGCCGTCATGGCGTCCTCGCTGGAGACCGGACGCAGCACGATCGGGTGCCCGTAGGTGCGGCCGTCCCCCTGCACGCCCACCGAGCGCACGTCGGCGAGGAGCACGACGGGGCACTGCCAGATCTCCTGATCGAGGCCGGCCTTGGTCAGCTCCTCGCGGGCGATGGCGTCGGCCTCACGCAGAATCTCGAGACGGTCAGCGGTGACCTCACCGATGATCCGGATGCCGAGGCCGGGCCCCGGAAACGGCTGGCGGCCGACGATCGCCTCGGGGATGCCGAGCTCGCGACCGATCGCGCGGACCTCGTCCTTGAAGAGGGCCCGCAGCGGCTCGATGAGCTCGAAGTCGAGGTCGTCCGGCAGCCCGCCCACGTTGTGGTGCGACTTGATGTTGGCGGTGCCCGCACCGCCACCCGACTCCACGACGTCCGGGTAGAGCGTGCCCTGCACGAGGAACTTCACCGGGGCGCCGCCGTCGGCCTTCGCCTCCTCGACGAGGTCGAGCTGCACCTTCTCGAACGCCCGGATGAACTCGCGCCCGATGATCTTGCGCTTCTCCTCCGGGTCGGTCACACCCTGGAGGTGACCGAGGAAGGTCTCGGCGGCGTCGACCGTGATGAGCCGCACGCCGGTGGACTCGACGTAGTCCTTCTCGACCTGCTCGCGCTCGCCCTTGCGGAGGAGGCCGTGGTCGACGAAGACCGCGGTGAGCTGGTCGCCGATGGCCTTGTGCACGAGGGCGGTCGATACGGCGGAGTCCACGCCGCCGGACAGCGCCGAGATGACCCGGGCGTCGCCGACCTGCTCGCGGATACGCTCGACCTGCTCGGCGATCACGTTGTCGGGGTTCCAGTCGGATGCCAGACCGGCACCCTTGTGGAGGAAGTTCTCGAGCACATGCTGACCGTGGTCGGAGTGCTTGACCTCGGGGTGCCACTGCACGCCGTAGAAACCGCGCTCCTCGTTCGCGAAGGCGGCGACCTTCGTGGCCTCCGTCGTCGCGAGCACCTCGAAGCCCTCCGGGGCCTTCGCGACCTGGTCACCGTGACTCATCCACACGTTCTGCTCGGTCGGCTGCCCGCTGAGCAGCGTGCCCCCGTCACCGGAGATGACGGCATCGGTCGCGCCGTACTCACGGAGGCCGGTGTGCGCGACCTCGCCGCCGAGGGTCTGCGCCATGTACTGGAAGCCGTAGCAGATGCCGAGCGTGGGGACGCCGAGGTCGAAGACCGACGGGTCGAGCTTCGGTGCACCCTCCTCGTACACCGAGGACGGACCACCGGAGAGGATGATGGCGACGGGGTTCTTCGCGGCGATCTCCTCCGCGGTGGCGGTGTGCGGCACGATCTCGCTGTAGACCCCGGCCTCGCGCACGCGGCGGGCGATGAGTTGCGCGTACTGGGCGCCGAAGTCGACGACGAGCGCGGGGCGCTGCTGGGTCTCGGACTGTTCGGTCAACGGACACCTTCCGGGGCGATCGCGGAGGCCTCGGCGGCCTCCCTGGTGGCGAGATAGGTCTTGACTTCACGGGCGACGACCGCCTCCATGAAGAACGACAGCAGCGGCACGACGCCGCCGAGCGCGAGCAGGATGAACCGCGGGAACCGCCAGCGCATCAGACTCCACATGCGGAAGCACGCGAAGAGGTAGACGACGTAGAACCAGCCGTGGGCGACGAGGATGAACAGCGAGATGTTGAAGCCGTCCCCGAGGGAGGTCATCTCGCAGGAGTTCGTCCACGGCGCGAACAGCGACCACCACTGGCAGTCCGGTCCGGCGATGACGCCGGCGAACCAGAGCGGGCCGCCCGACCCTCCGGCGAAGAGCTCGAGGTGGATCGGCGTGTACTTCAGCACCATCTCGGCGAGCAGCAGGAGCAGCATGACTCCCGTGATGATCGACGCGATCTGGTAGAACTTCAGCGCACCGCGGATCGCCGGAAAGCTGGCGACTTTCGGTTCGGGCATGCCCCCAGTCTAGTCGGCGGGGCGCGCCACCCCGACCCCGCGGAAACGACGGAGGCCGCCGGGTCGCCCCGACGGCCTCCGCCACGTCATCCGCCGATCGGCGTCAGAACCATCCGGTCAGGAGGTCCCACAGCCAGTCGACGATGTCCTTGATGATCCCGCCGATACCGCCGGCCCGGTTGACGGTCACGGTGGCCGTAGCCTCGTCCCCGTCCGCCTGCGCCACCGCGACGGTGTACTTCCCGGGCTGGGCGTTCTTCGGCACCGTCACCGAGGTGCTGAACGTGCCGTCCTGACGGACCTGCACCGTGCCGACCTCGACGCCCTGGCCCTTCTTCGGGCGGAGCTCCACCGTCACGGTCTCGCCGGGTTGGTAGCCCTCGCCGGTGATCGCGAGCTTCTTGCCCGCGGCCACCTTCGAGGAGCCGAGCGCGATGGTCCCCGCGAACTCCTCCTCGCCGGCGATCGTGAACGGCACCTGCACCGTGGTGCCCGTCGCCGGGACCTCGACCGTGAGCTGCTGCTCGCCGAACACCCCGGACGGCACCGTGAAGGTGAGGGTGGCGCGCCCGCCCTCGTCCGTGGTGTCCACGATGGTCGGGTCGATCGTGCCAGCCGCGAGCTGCGTGTCACCGAGCGACAGGGTGACGGCTCCCGGAGCCGCCTCGCCCCCGCTGAAGGCCAGCGAGGAGAGGGAGACGGTCACCTGGTCGCCCGCGCGGTAGCCGTCGGCGTCTGCCGGGCTGACCGTCACGCCGACCGCACGCTGGGCGAGGTCGGGCGAGGCCGTCTTGTTCGCGTCGAACCAGTCGACCATGGACTGCAGGTCGATCTTGCCGGTGTCCCGCTTGCCCGCGCCCTCCTTGAAGGTGGCGAAGTTGTCGCCGCCCGCAGCGAGGAAGGAGTTCGCCGCCACCGTGTACTCCCCGTTCGGGTCGATCGCAGTGCCGTTCAGCGTGATCGAGGTGATCCGCGAACCCGCGGCCGCCGTCGGGTCGTAGGTGTAGACCAGCCCCTCGGAGACGCCGAGCTTGAGGAACGGTCGCGCCGATCCGGCCGGCTGCCACTGCTCCTCCAGCACGCCCTTCAGCTGCGTGCCGGTGAGGGTCAGCGTGACCAGCGTGTTGGCGAACGGCTGGACGGTCGCCGCCTCCCGGTAGGTGACGTTGCCGTTCGGATCGTCGGCGTTGCTCGACGCGTAGGTCAGGTTGGCACGGATGCCGCCCGGGTTCATAAGAGCGATGTCCGCACCCGTGGACCACTTCTGCACGTCGGCGACGAAGTTGCCGATGGTGGACTCGCCACCGCGGTTCTCCGAGCCGTTGGTCTGCCGCGCACGGTTGAAGTCGGCGGTGATGTCGCCGACCTTCACGGCGCCCAGCACGTCGGCCTCCGCCTTCGCCTTGTCGACGATCGCCTGCACCTCCGGCACCGCCGGGTACAGCGGCTTGCCCGCAGCCGTGAGGGGCTTGATCTCGTTGGTGATCGAGAGCAGCTCCTTCGTCTTCGGGTCGACCTGGATGTTCATGAGGCCGAGGTTCTCGCCGTACTGCCCCGCCGAGACGACCGGCCGGCCATCGATGACGTGGTTGTAGGCGAGGTGCGTGTGCGCCGAGACGATCGCGTCCACGTCGTCGTCGACCCCGTAGACGATCTCGCCCAGCGGCGAGTCCTCGGTGATCGCGGACAGCGCGGTGCTCTCCGCGCCTTCGTGCACGAGCAGGATCACCACGTCCGCCTCGCCGTTGGCGGGGTCCCCGTCGCGCAGGTCGTCGGCCACGGCGTTCACGGAGTCGACGATGCTGCGCACCTCGAGATCAGCGATGCCCTCGGGCGAGACGAGCGAGTCGAGGTCTTCCGTGACGGCGCCCACGAATCCGACGCGCACGCCGTCGAGCTCCTTGACCCAGGCCGGGGCCAACGCGGGCTCACCGGTCTCGGTGAGGAAGACGTTCGAGGAGATGTACTCCCAGTCCGCGCGCTCCTGCACCCGGTCGCGCAGGTCTTCCCAGCCCTGGTCGAACTCGTGGTTGCCCGCCGCGCTCACGTCCAGACCGGCGGCGTTGAGCGCGTCGATCGTGGGGTTGTCGTCGTTGATGAACGAGGTGAACGTCGACGCCCCGATCAGGTCGCCGGCTCCGGCGAAGATCGTGTTCGGGTTCGCCGCACGGAACTGCTGCACCGCGCCGGCGAGCACGGCAGCTCCCGCCGCCGCCCCGTCAGCCTCGATACGGCCGTGGAAGTCGTTCACCGTCACCACGTCGATGCTCACCGGCGGGATCTCCGAGGAGACGCCGACGAGGATCGGGTCGTGATCGCTGGACCGGTAGGGGGTGCCCTCCTCGGCGGCGCCGAACGCATAGCCGCGGTCGCTCCACTCGGGGGAGTTGATTCCCCACACACCGGCGCCCGTGATCGACGGGACGAGCGAGGGCGAGGCGATCACGTGGTCGAGCGAGCCGAGCTCGCCGTCGAACGTGTAGGTGTACTGACCTGCGGCCTTGTCGGCGGCGACGTCGCTCCACCCCTGCGAGGTGAAGACGTCGATCGGGTCTTCCTGCCCGTAGGCGTTGAAGTCGCCGATCAGCAGCATGTCGCTGCTGCCGCTGCTCTCGGCCAGCTCGTCGGTGAAGTCGAGGACGGCCTGCGCCTGCTTCACCCGGTCGGCGTTGAAGAATCCCTGACCGTCGGCGGGCTCGGCCCCGGCGCCCTGCGGCGGGGACTTCGACTTCAGGTGGTTGGCGACGACGGTGACGACGCGGCCGTCGATGTCGAACGCCTGGGCGATCGGCTCGCGGGCGTTGCCCCACACGGACTCGTCGGTGACGGTGGCGCTGTCGCCCACCGTGCTCACGGCGTCCTTCTTGAAGATGATCGCGTTGGTGATGTAGTCCGTGGTCGCCGGGTCCTGCAGAGCCTCGGGGGTGCGCACGTAGTCCCACACGTCGGAGCCCGCGTCGGCGTTGAGGCCGGCGACGAGGTCCTTGAGGGCGGTGTCGACGGGCTTGCCCAGCTTGACCGAGTTCTCGATCTCCATCAGCGCCACGATCTCCGCGTCGAGGCCGTTGATGGCCGAGACGATCTTGGACTTCTGGATCGCGAACTGGGCCGCGTTCGCCGCGCCGCGGGCGTCGGCGTCCTCGCTCTTCAGCGTCGTGAAGTAGTTGTAGACGTTGAACGACGCCACCTGCGCATCACCGCCCACCTCCGGGGCCTCCGCGGGGCGCGGGTTCGTCGCCTCGAAGGTGACCTTGCGCTCCGCGGGGGAGGCGTCGTCGATCGGGACCACCGGCTGCAGACGCCAGTCGTCGAAGCCCCACTGGAGCACGTAGCCGTTGGACCCGAAGTCGACGGTGTCGCCGTTGCGGACCACCGTGTCCTCCGTGAAGTACGGCTGCTGGCCCGGGTGGCCGTTGTTGGTCACCTGGATGGACCAGGCGTCGTCGAGCAGGATGCGGTTGGCGCGGTTCTCGGCCGCGATGGCGGCGGCGTCGGCCCCGGGACGCGTGGTCTCGGTGCTCTTGACGTTGAGGTCGTCGCCGGCGTTCAGCCACAGCGCCCCGTAGTTGTAGAGCTGGTGGCTCGACGCGAGCCGGTACGTGCCGGTCGGGGCGACGTACATGTTCTCGTACTGCTCGCGGTCGGCACCGCGCACGGTGTCGGGGAGCGGCGTGAGCGCGGGCACGCCCACGCCGGCCGTGACCACCGAGACGTCCGCGACCGCGGCAGGGGCGATCTGGGTCTGACCGTAGTACTCGCTCACCGTGCCGGCCACCGAGACGAGGTCGCCGATCTCGAGCGTGGGCGCGAGCGCGTTCAGGAACACGAACACGCCGTCCGAGGCGCCCGGGGTCGCGTCGGTCTCGCCGCCCGAGCCCTGCGTCTGGATCACGATGCCCTTGTAGCCGCCGGTCCGGTGGTCCGCCGTGACGACGCCCTCGACGCGGACGCGCTGTCCGGCGAGCGGCGAGACGTCGCCGGTGCCCTGGACCTCCGCGATGGTGGCGGCCTTCGGCTCCGTCCCCGGCTCCTCGCCCGGGTCGGTGCCGGGATCCGTGCCGCCGGAGTTCTGCGGGGTGATGGTCGCCGACAGTGCGAAGTCGGCCTTGTTGTCGTCCGCGTCCGCACCGTCCGTGCGATTCAGCGACCGGACGTCGGTGTTGCTGGTGGGGGCGGTGGCCGCCGCCGTCTCGAAGGTGTTCGAGGTGCCGTAGCCGAGGAGGTCGATCACCCCGTCCACGCCGACGGTCGAGCCGGGGGTGAGGGTCACCGCCGCGGTGCCCTCGACGAGCGCCAGGGTGCCGTTGGTGCCGCTCGGGCTCAGCGTCGTGGTGGCGTCGGGAGTGGGCAGCGCGGCGCCGTTGGTGCCGTTGCTGTTCGCCTGCACGAGGAAGTAGCCGCCCGCCGGGATCGTCCCCTTCAGCGGTGCGACGCCGTTGAAGGCGCCGGTCCCGGCCGCGGAGCGGTACTGCAGGGACATGCCGTCGAGCGTGACGGGCGCCGTCGTCGGGTTGTAGAGCTCCACGAACTTGTTCGTGAACGCCGCCCCGGCGCTGCCGCCGGACAGATAGGCCTCGTTGATCACCACCCCGGTGCCCTCGGTGTTCGCCGATGCGGGCGCGGCCACCAGCGAGCCGAGGCTCAGGGCGGCGACGCACGTCGCGGCGAGAGCGCCCACGCGCCCTCGGATTCTGCGGTGCGAGACGGGGGTCAGGGTCTCCCCGTGCTCAGGAGCGGACATCATCGGTGCTGTCTCCTCGATCGTGTTCCGGCGCTGCTCAGGACGCTGTCATCGCACACATCGGGAACTCCCAGCGTGCGCACATGGAGCGAGCATACGGAGCGGTTCGGACATCCTCAACGGAGTTTTCCCATTGGTCATCCAGCGCTCACCGAATGGCCGCGACGCCCCCTGACGAAGGTTCACACGGAGCCGTCTGGACGCGCAGAAGCGCAGCGCCCGTCGCGCGGATGCGCAGTGGTCGTCAGACGGCCGCTGACCCCTCGGCGTCCTCGAACTCCTCCACCTCGCGCTCCCAGGCGTCCTTCGCCAGGCGGTACCAGAGGTAGAACGCGAAGCCCGCGAAGATGACCCACTCGGCGGCATAGAAGACGTTGAGCCAGTTGACCGGGGACTGCTCCTCCGGCGCGGGCGAGGCGATGTCGTCGAGCCCTGCCGTGGCGGTCGTGGAGGCGAGATACGGACGGTAGACGTCGAGCTGCTCGATGTCGTGCCAGCGGCTCAATAGAGCGGCCGGGGACATCCGGTCCATCTGCTCCGGATCGGAGCGCGGAGGCACCGACGGACCCTCATCCGAGATGACGCGACCGGCGACCTCGACCACGCCGCCGTCCGCCTCGGCTTCCAGACGCTCCACGGCGGCGTCGGCGGCCTCGCGATCCGGCGCCCAGCCGATGGCGACCGCCAGCGAGACGCGCTCGTCGACCCGGAGCTGTCCGGTGACCCAGTACCCCTCGGCGCCGTCGTTGAAGCGGCTGCCCACGACGAGGAAGTCCCCGGGGACCCAGACGCCCTCCGTCTCCACGCGCTGCCCGACGAGGGGCTCGGGGAGGTACTCCCCCGGCTGCACGACCTCGTCCAGCGGCCGGACCTGCTCGGTCGCCCCCGGCGCCGGTGGATCTGTCTCGATCGCCCGCTCCAGCTGCCATTGGCCGAGCCAGGCGAACACCCCGGCGACGACGAGGCACAGCAGCAGCATCGCGATCCAGCGTCCCCGCAGCATGACCTCACGAAGGGTCGGCGGGAAGGGGGCAGGTGCGGTCACGGTGATGCGGAGACCTCAGGCCTCGTACGGGGCCAGCACGACCTCCACCCGCTGGAACTCCTTGAGATCGGAGTACCCGGTGGTGGCCATCGACTTGCGCAGCGCGCCGATGAGGTTCGCGGTGCCGTCGGCGACCGGCGCCGGACCGTAGAGGATCTCCTCCAGCGTGCCGATCCCGCCGACCTCGACGCGTCGTCCGCGGGGCAGCTTCGGGTGGTGCGCCTCGGGGCCCCAGTGGAATCCCTGGCCGGGAGCGTCCGTCGCGCGAGCCAGGGCGACCCCGAGCATGACGGCGTCTGCGCCCATGGCGAGCGCCTTCACGATGTCGCCGGAGGTGCCGACGCCGCCGTCGGCGATCACGTGGACATAGCGCCCGCCGGACTCGTCGAGGTAGTCACGGCGAGCCGCGGCCACATCGGACACCGCGGTGGCCATGGGCGCGTGGATGCCGAGGGTGGCCCGGGTGGTGGACGCCGCGCCGCCGCCGAAGCCCACGAGCACGCCGGCGGCACCGGTGCGCATGAGGTGCAGGGCCGCCGTGTAGGTCGCGGCTCCGCCCACGATCACCGGCACGTCGAGGTCGTAGATGAACTTCTTGAGGTTCAGCGGCTCGGCCACGCTCGACACGTGCTCGGCGGAGACGGTCGTGCCCCGGATGACGAACAGGTCGACGCCGGCCGCGGCGACGGTGTCGTAGAACTCCTGCGTGCGCTGCGGGGTGAGGGAGCCGGCGACGGTGACGCCGGCTTCGCGGATCTCGGCGAGTCGGCGGGTGATGAGCTCGGGCTTGATGGGCTCCGAGTAGAGCTCCTGCATGCGCACGGTCGCGCGGTCCTCCGCGAGGCCGGCGATCTCGGCGAGGAGCGGCTCCGGGTCCTCGTACCGGGTCCAGAGCCCCTCGAGGTCGAGCACCCCCAGGCCGCCGAGCTGCCCGAGCATGATCGCGGTGCGCGGGCTGACGACCGAGTCCATCGGCGCCCCGAGCACCGGGATCTCGAAGCCGAAGGCGTCGATCGTCCATGCGGTGGACACGTCCTCGGGGTTCCGCGTGCGCCGCGAGGGCACCACCGCGATGTCGTCGAACGTGTACGCGCGACGCGCGCGCTTTCCTCGGCCGAGCTCGATCTCCATGGTCACCCGTCCAGCCTACCCGCCGCCCGGCGGCCTCTGCGGCGGTCAGCGCGCACGCGCCACCCGCCGCTCGTCCCAGACCGGCTCGTCGGATTCGTAGACCTCGCCGTCCGTGCCGAACACGAGGAACCGGTCGAAGGAGCGAGCGAACCATCGGTCGTGGGTGACCGCGACCACGGTGCCCTCGAAGCGTCCGAGCGCCTCCTCCAGCGCCTCGGCCGACTCCAGGTCGAGGTTGTCGGTGGGCTCGTCGAGGAGGAGGAGGGTCGCGCCGGACAACTCGAGCAGGAGCACCTGGAACCGCGCCTGCTGTCCGCCGGAGAGCGACTCGAACGCCTGCTGGGCCTGGCGGACGAGGCCGTACCTGTCCAGGGCCGAGCTCGCCGCGTCCCGGGGCATGCCGTCGCGGAGGTCGTCCCCCCGATGCAGGATCTCCAGCAGCGTGCGGCCGACGAACTCCGGGTGCGCGTGGGTCTGCGCGAAGAGCCCCGGCACCACGCGGGCGCCCAGCACCGCGCGTCCGGAGTGCTCGACGGGGCGGAGGTCCTCCGCGACCGCGGTCACATGTCCCAGGGACGGATCCGGGTCGGTGCCACCGCGGGCCAGCAGTCGCAGGAAGTGCGATTTGCCTGAGCCGTTCGACCCGAGCACGCCCACCCGGTCGCCGTACCAGATCTCGGTGTCGAAGGGCCGCATGAGACCGGTCAGCTCGAGTCGGTCAGCCACGACCGCCCGCTTCCCGGTCCTGGCCCCGCGGAGGCGCATGTCGAACTCCTGCGCCGGGGGCCGCTCCTCGGGCGGGCCCGCCTCCTCGAACTTCCGCAGTCGCGTCTGCGCCGCCTGATACCGGGACGCGAAGCCGTCGTTCGCGGACGCCTTGACCTTGAGGTTCGCCACCAGGATGCGGAGCTTCTCATGCTGCTCGTCCCACCGCCGGCGCAGCTCGTCGAGCCGGTCCATCCGATCGGCGCGCGCCTGATGGTAGGTCGCGAAGCTCCCGCCGTGCACCCAGGCGGTCGACCCCGCCGCACCGGGTTCCAGCGTGATCAGCCGATCGGCGGCTCTGGCGAGGAGCTCGCGGTCGTGCGACACCAGCAGCACGGTCTTGTCCGTGGCGCGCAGCCGCTCCTCGAGCCACCGCTTGGTCGGCACGTCGAGGTAGTTGTCCGGCTCGTCGAGCAGGAGCACCTCATCGGGGCCACGGAGCAGCGCCTCCAGGGCGAGCCGTTTCTGCTCTCCGCCGGAGAGGGAGGTGAGCTCGCGGTACCGTGCCCGCTCGAACGGCACGCCGAGCGCTGCCACGGTGCACTGATCCCACACGGTCTCGTGCTCGTATCCGCCGGCGTCCGCGTACTCGGCGATGGCGGAGGCGTAGGCCATCTGGGTGTCGTGCTCGTCGCGGTCGATGAGCGCGTTCTCCGCGGCCTCCAGCGCCTCCGCCGCCGCACGGAGACGCGTGGGGGCCACCCGCACGAGCAGCTCGTGCACGGTCTGGCCCGGCTCGCCGTGCCCGACGAACTGGTCCATGACGCCGAGTCCGCCGTCGATGGTCACCACCCCGTCGTCGGCCGGCTGCTCGCCGCGGATGATCCGCAGCAGCGTCGTCTTCCCCGCCCCGTTCGGCCCGATCAGAGCGCTGGTCGAGCCCGCCCCGACCCGGAACGACAC
The DNA here is from genome assembly GCF_058140415.1 of Microbacterium sp. C-MGS6. NCBI lineage: Bacteria > Bacillati > Actinomycetota > Actinomycetes > Micrococcales > Microbacteriaceae > Microbacterium > Microbacterium sp. C-MGS6. The sequence continues at coordinate 942,380 of NZ_CM176934.1, read as the reverse complement.
CTCGTCGAGAAGCGGTCTGCCGTCGGGAAGCGTCAGTGAGATCCCGGATGCGTCGATGTACCCCACGGGCGTGGCCGTCCTTCCGCCCGCGGACAGCGAGCCGACCAGGCTATCAGTCCGCGCGGCTTCGCGACCACCGGGACGAGCCTTCCGGGCCCGTCAAGCCGCGTCTTCCTGCGCTGCGGCCGCTCGACGCTCATCGTGGAGCGCGTTCGCCAGACTGGCACCGGTGAGCTGCGCACGGACAAGTGTCCGCGCCTGCTCCCGTGCGAGGAGGACGACGCCGCCGCGGTCCTCCTCGATCATCAGCAGAGTGACGCCCTCGTTCCAACGCTGCCGCGCGCGCAACTCGCCGGGAATGACCAGGTGCCCGTGGTCATCCAGCGAAGCAGTGAAGGTGGCGGTCATGACGCCCACCGTACCGCTCCCCCACCGATGTGTCAGTCCGCGCGACTGAGGGTCTGCAGCACCTCGGTCTTGGGAGCCGCCGGGAGCACGAACCGGAACTCGGTGCCCACGCCCTCCTCGCTGGTCACGTCCATCGATCCGCCGTGGGCCAGCACGATCGCGCGCGTGATCGTGAGACCCAGCCCCACCCCCGGGACGGCGTTGCGCGTGGCCGTCGAGGCGCGGAAGAACCGGGTGAAGAGCATGCGCTGCTCGTCCTGCGGGATCCCGACCCCGGTGTCGGCGATGGCGACCTGCACCCCGCCGTCGAGGCGACGCACGGCGGCCGTCACTCGCCCCCCGCGCGGGGTGAACTTGATGGCGTTCGAGAGGAGGTTGTCCACCGCCTGCCCGAGGCGTCCGGGATCGACCAGCAGCGGGATCGGCTCGTCACCGACCTGCAGCTCCAGTTCGATCCCCTCGCGCTGCGCATGCGGCCCCGCCGAGGCGACCGCCGAGCGCACGAGGTCCGCGATGTCGGCCTCGTCCCGCTCCAGGGGAAAGCGCCCCGATTCCACCTGCGCCGTGAAGAGCAGATCGCCGACGAGGTTCAGCAGGCGCTTCGCGTTGCGCTCGATGATGCCGACGAACTCCTGCTGGTCCTCGGTCAGGGGCTGACCGGGGTCGTTCTGCAACAGGTCGAGGAAGCCGATGATCGCACTCAGCGGCGTCCGGAGCTCATGGGAGATCATCCCCACGAACTCGTCCTTCATGCGCGCGACCTCGACGGCTCTGGTCTCGTCCGTGAGCACGAACAGGTAGCCCTGCTGCGCGCCGGACGGATCCTTGTGCGGGGTGACGGTCACCCGCGCCGGCACCGTCGTGCCACCCGCGGTCCTCACCTCGATGTCGCCGTCGACGGTATGGCCGGCGTCCGCGTGGGCGAAGAGCTCGCGGAGCCCGTCCGGCACTCCTGCGCGGTCGGGCGCCCCGCCCTGCCCCGCCGGCACCCCCGAGACGTCTTCGCGCGACGCGGTGTCCTCGGCGAGCATCTTCAGCGCCGACGGCGAGAAGAAGCGGTCGACGCGCACGTCGTCGAGAGCCTCATCGTGGGAGAGCCCGAGCAGGCGGACGGCCCCGGGGTTCCACGCCGTGACGCGCCCCTCGCGATCGGTGCCGATCACGGCCTGCGCGGTGATCGACGCCCACAGGCCCTCGAACGAGTCGAGCAGCACGCGGTACTCGTGCTCCTTCTGACGAAGCTGCACGATCATCGAGACGTTCTCGGACAGCGCCTTGGTCCGCTCCGTGACCAGTTCCTCCGCCTGCTGCACCCGCAGCCGCTGCTGCCGGGAGAGCTCGTTCACCACGGCCGCGACGGCCGCGAAGACGAGCGGACCGACGACGCCGCGGAGCCACACCACCGCGTTCGTCGGCGGTTCGACGACGTAGGGGATCAGCAGCGCGAACGACGTGAACGCGCCGACGACGAAGACCCAGCGGATCCCCGGCGCCGCCGCGATCCAGATCACCGGGAGCAGCACGAGCGATCCGAAGAGCGAGGCCGCGCCTCCCGTCCCTGCACGGAAGAGGCCCAGTCCCAGGATGTCGACCATCGGCACCAGCAGCACGATCCAGCCCTCGCGGATGTGCAGCGCGCTGAGCACCCCGGCGTGGAGCGTCGCGACGAGCACGACCGCGAGGCCGGTCAGCGCGAGGGCCACATCGGTGAACGGCAGGCTGGGGATGGCCCAGGTCATCACGCCCGCGATCGCGGCGGCGACGAGAGTCGGGACCTGCTTGACGATCGGGCTCGGGTTGTCGACGACCCGGTACCAGCGGTTCTCGGCACGCTCCAGCGGCGTGGCCCTCATCGCGGCACCCGCTCCACGGCCCGATGCAGGTCCGCCCCCGTGATGGGCTTCGGCAGCGCGGCGTCAGCCGGTGGATACTCCGCGACGTCCAGCACCGAGCTGACGATGAGGAAGCACTCCGGGTAGCGTTCGTGGATCAGCCGGCAGCACGCCTGACCGGAGATGCCGGGGAGCAGCAGGTCCAGGACGGCGACCTGGGGGTCGATGTCCGGGAAGGCGGCGATGGCAGACTCCGCATCGGGCGCGACGAACACGTCGAAGCCCTCCCGATCGAGGTACCGCCCCAGGAGGGTCGCCTGATCCGGAGCGTCCTCGACGACCAGGGCGAGCGGCCGTCCGGTCATCGCAGGAGCATCTCTCGGACGACGACGATCACGACCACGACGGCGAGGGAGATGAGCGCCTGCGGGATGAGGCGGCGCTCCTTCCGGGCGTCGGCCGCGATCTCCTCCACCTCGGCGTTGTGCGATGGTGCGTCGGTCATGAGTCGACCCGTCCGATCTTCTCGGTCTTGATCCAGGAGGCATCCGCGCGACGCCACTCCTTGAGGTACGAGTCGGCGGTGATCGCGCACAGCAGTGATCCGTAGCCGCAGACGTAGAGCAGCAGGCCCGCGAAGAAGCGTCCGGCCGGAAGCGGCTCGACCGCCCGCGCGAGCCAGATGCCGAGCATCGACACCGGCCCCCAGAGGGCGAACGCCAGCAGCCACAGCACACGCGTCTGCTCCGTCGACTCCTGCCCGGCCGCGCCGATCAGGCCGTCCAGGGCCCAGGGGAACAGCGCCAGGGCCATGAGGATCAGCGCCCCGAGCCCCGGGAACATGATCGCCTCGCGCCAGGACTGCCGCCCGATGCGCGGATCGAGCTGGACGGAGTAGAGCATCGAGAAGATGTAGATGGCCGCCGCGGCGATCCACATGAACCGGAACACGAACTCCGCGACGTCGCTGTGCAGGAGCAGGAGGACGATCATCGCGGTGGCGGCGAGGAGCAGGAGCGCCGGCATCAGCAGGATCGTGAACCAGGCCAGCCCGAAGGGGATGCTGCCCAGGTTGTGGTCGCGACTCGGACGGAACCAGAGCTTCTTGTAGATCGAGGTGAGCTGCACGTTGCCGCGCGCCCAGCGCAGCCGCTGCTTCCAGAGACTGTCGATCGTCCGCGGCTCCTCGGCGAGCACCACGGCGTGCGGCTCGAACACCATCCGGCGGCCGTGGAGCTGACTCTCGAAGGTCGTCATGGTGTCCTCGGCGAGCGTGCCCGTCGGGATGCGACCGCCGATCGCCTCGAGGTTCGCGCGGGAATGCAGCTGGGCGCCCCCGGCGAGGCAGGCGATCGCTCCCCCGACGTTCTGCGTGCGCCGTGCCGAGAGCTGGCCGATGACGTACTCGATCGCGATGAACCGGGTGAGGTAGTTGCGGTCCCTGCTGCCCTCCGCGATGTAGGCCGTGACGGCCCCGACCTCTTCGTCCGCGAGGTGCCGGGTGAGCTTGCGCAGGGAGTCCCGCGCGAAGATCACGTCGGCGTCCATGATGAGCACCGCTTCGGTCCACGGGTCGGCGAGCACGACGTCGAGGCCGTGGTTCAGCGTGTGCGCCTTGCCCTCGCCACCCTTCTCGCGCCGCAGGTGCACGACCCGTCCCGGGTAGGTCGCCGCCTTCTGCTGCACGATCGCCGGGGTGTCGTCCGTGGATGCGTCGTCGACGACGAAGACGCGGAGGCGCTCGGCGGGGTACTCGAGCTGGAGCAGCCGCTCGATCGCGGGGCCGATGACCAGGCCCTCGTTCCACGCCGGGATGACCACGGCCACGTTCGGGTGGTACGGCGCGGCCTTGCCGTAGTGATTGCGGAAGGCGTGCAGCGGCAGCATGAGGAACTGCAGCCCGGTGTTGACGACCGGGAGCGTGCCGATCAGCACGCAGAGGAGGAGGATGACGACGACGACCGTCTCGATCCAGGTCAGCTCGGGCATCAGCGTCCTTCCGTCCCGTCGAGCAGCGGGAGGATGCGGGAGTACCGGCCGACGTCTGCGGCCACGTGGCTGTCGGTGGACGCGACGATCCCGGCACCCGCGCGCTCCAGCGCGGTCAGCGCCTCCGCGCCGGGGCACACCCACTTCTCGTTGACCTCGACGAGGGTATCCGTCTCCGCGGCGGCGCGAGCCCAGGCCTCGAGGCGCTCGGCTCCGAGCTCCTCCTCCGCGAGACCGATCTTCGGCAGGATCGAGAAGCAGTGCGCGAGCTGGTTGCCCGGATGGCGTCGCATGGTCGCGATGACCGCGTCCGTGAACTGGTCGAGGACGTCGACCGGCGCCCACCCCGCGGCGATGCGCTCGCGGACGGCGGTGGGACCGAGCGGCCCGTCCACGCCGGGGAACTGATGGTCGGCGATGAGGATCCGGTCGATGCCCTCAGGCAGCACCGGGATGTCGAGTTCCCCCGAGGCGTCGAGGATCTTCGCCTCGACGCCCGTGAGCACCGTGAGTCCGTCCGGAACGCGCAGCCGACGGACCGCGGCGAGGTACTCCGGCACCCAGGTCGTGCTCTGCCGTACGTGGTCGACGAGGCGGACCGTCTCGAGACCGACGGCCGCAGCGGCGGCGACGTTCTCCTCCAGCGTGGAGACCGCGTCATCGGAGAACGTGGAGTGGACGTGGTGGTCTCCGCGCAGGGCGGGATGGCTCACAGTTCCTCCTGGTGACCGGCGTGCGCCGACACGAGCACGTCGTCGACCTCGACGATCACGTCCTCCAGGAAGCGCACCGATGCGACCTCGCGGAAGGGCACCTGCACCGGGATCTCCCGGCCGAGGAAGAGGTCGGCGACGAGCGACGGGATGTCGACTCCGGCGGCGATCGTCAGCGGGAGCGCCCCGGGGAAGCGCGGGTTGACCTCGAGCAGCACGGCCCGCCCGTCCCGGTCGCGACGGAGCTGCACGTTGGCGACGCCCACGAGGCCGATCGCCCGCGCGATGGCGGCGGCGGTCTCCTCGAGCTCGGGATCGCGGAGGGTGCGACCGGCGATGGCGACCCCCGAGTCCACACGGGCGCGGGTGCGCGGGACCGCCGCGACCACACCGCCGGACGCGTCGGCGATCACATCGACCGAGTACTCCTCGCCCGGGAGGAAGTCCTGCACGATCAGCCCCTCATCGGTGGGGAGGGCGGCGAGCGCCTCGGCGTCCGGGACGAGGCGCACACCGCGACTGCCCGCACCCTGGCGGGGCTTGGCGAACACCGGGAACTCCCACGCGACTTCCGCGGCATCCGGCCCGGCGAGCACGGTGCGCGGCACGCGACCGGTCGGCGCGCAGCGCTCCGCGAGGGCGAGCTTGTCGAGGGCCGTGTGCAGCGTGTCGGCGGGCGGCGCGGCGAGGACCGCGGGGGCCAGCTCGTCGCGGCGGTCCGCGAGGGCGATCAGCTCCACGTCGACGGTCGAGATCACGAGGTCGAGACCGTCCTCCGCGACCATCCGCGCGATCGCCGGCACGAAGTCCTCGTCACGCCCCGGGGGAACCAGACGGCGTTGCGCCGGTGGCACGAGGTAGATGCCGCTCGCCCATCCGTCCATGTCGGCCGCGAAGACCGTCAGATCGGGCCGTCGCAGCAGGGAGCGGATCACGGCGACGCCGGCGGGGCCTCCGGCTCCGGTGACCAGTACGCGCTTCGTCATCAGCTCTCCCGTCGACTCAGTTCATGGGCGCCGATGAACTCGGCGGTCTCGCGCACGACCTCCAGCGGCTCGACCGCCTCGCCGCCGCCGAACCGCGACCAGTAGCGTGCGGTGGCGGTGACGAACTCCGGCGCGAGATACTCCCGGTTCGCCGCGGTCTGGGACTGGAAGCACTCCAGCAGCCGCAGCTTGTCATCCAGGAAGCGGTCGATGCGGACGAAGCGCGTGGGCCGGTAGTCGATGGTCGCGGAAGGGCTCTGGTAGCAGGCGACCGTGCCGACGCGGCGGGTCGCGACGATCGTCGCCTCGTTCACCGCGCGGTGATCCTGGTGGCGGTCGTGGTGCGAGTGCGTGTAGACGATGGTCGGCTGGATCTCCTGCACGACCTCCTCGATGAGGCGGACGGTCGATCCTCCGCCCGAGATCTCGGTGTCGATGAGGTCTTTGACGAACAGGCGCGCCCCCACCTGCTCGGCCGCGGCGAGCGACTCATGCTGGCGACTGTCCGCGTCACCGCCGCGCGCTCCGCGGGAGAGCGTGAGGATCGTGATCTGATCGCCGGCGGCCGCGTGCGCCGCGAGGATGCCGCCGACGCCGATCTCGACGTCGTCCGGGTGCGCCCCGATCGCGAGGACGACCTCGCCGGTCTTCGCCTCCGCCTTCCGGCGCCGGGACTCCTCGACGAGCCGGGCGACCGACTCCACGAGTCGGGCGTTGTCGAGCGGCTTGGTGAGGAACTCGTCGGCCTGCGCCCGGAGCGCCGACACGGCGTACTCGACCGAGACGTGCGCGGTCATCACGACGACCGGCACGGTCGGCATGAGGCGCCGCAGTTCCGCGAGCAGCTCCAGGCCGCTGAGCCCCGGCATCTCGATGTCGGTCACGACGACGTCGGGTTTCACCGCCGCGGCCTTCTCGAGCGCCGATCGGCCGTCGTCCGCGAGATCGACGACGCAGCCTGCACGCCGTTCCAGGACGGTCTTGACGAGCAGGGCGACGTCGTGGTCGTCGTCGACGACGAGGATGCGAGGGGGGACCTCAGCCATGTACAGCTCTCCTTGGGGAGATTCCCTGCCGGGGGGATTCGGCGGTGCGAGCTCGGTGCCTTCATCACCGGGCCGCAGGGAAAGTCGAGCGGGGTACGTCGATTCTGGCACAGGGCTCCACCCCCGGCCCGCAGCGCGTCAGCCCGCGCGCGCCGCCCGCTTCTCCTCCTGATAGACCCGGATCGCCTCGTAGCGCTCCGCCGATCGCGCCCGCCTCTTCGCCGCCTGCTCCTCGCGGTTCTTGGGCGGTGCCGAGGTCACGAGATCGTCGAGCAGCCGCCGCGTGGCCACGGCGATCTCGGCCACCGCGCGATCGAACACCTCGCGGTTCGCGCGCGAAGGCGCCGTCGTCCCGGAGATCTTGCGGACGAACTGGAGCGCGGCCTCCTGGCACTCCTCATCCGTGGCTGCGGGCTCGAGGTTGTTCAGAGGCACGATGTTTCGGCACATACCGGCACCGTACGCGCGGCGCGCGGGGCCCGGAAGGGGGATGGCATGCCCGTCCCTCCGTCGCTACGCTCTGGGCTACGACCGGAACCGAGGAGAGATCATGACCGACGCACCGTCGCCCGACGCCCCGCCGCCCTACAACCCGCCGCCGCCCGGCGGCGCGCCCTCGCCGTATCCCGCGGCCTCCGCTCCCCCGCCCGGCGCCCCCTACGCGCAGGACGTGCCGACCTCGCCGCCCGGGCGGGTGCTGTCGATCATCGGCCTCGTGCTGGCGTTCCTGCTGCCGCCGGTCGGCCTCATCCTCAGCATCATCGCCGCCGTGCAGCTCGGCAAGGCGAAGGCCCCCAAGGGCATCGCGATCGCCGGCATCATCGTCGGAGCCATCCTGACGATCTTCGCGATCATCGGGATCGTCCTGCTGGTGACCGTGCTGGCCGGCGTGATCGGGACGTGCGCCGAGCTCGGACCCGGGGTGTGGGACGTCGGCGGCGTCACCTACCGCTGCGGCTGACCGCACCGCGGACGACGAGGGGCCGGATGCAGCGCATCCGGCCCCTCCTGCGTCCCCCTTCCCGGGGGCCGCTGTCACTTCTTGTAGTTCGGCGCCTCGACGACGATCTGCACATCGTGCGGGTGCGACTCCTTGAGTCCCGCCGAGGTGATGCGCACGAACTTGCCGCGCTGCTTGAGCTCCTCGATGGTGCGCGCACCGACGTAGAACATCGACTGCCGCAGCCCGCCGACGAGCTGGTAGGCGACGGCGGAGAGCGGGCCGCGGTACGGGACCTGGCCCTCGATGCCCTCCGGGATCAGCTTGTCGTCACTGGGCACGTCGGCCTGGAAGTAGCGGTCCTTCGAGTACGAGGTCTGCTTGCCGCGCGTCTGCATGGCGCCGAGCGATCCCATCCCGCGGTACTGCTTGAACTGCTTGCCCGACTGGAAGACGATCTCGCCCGGCGACTCGTCCGTGCCGGCGAGCAGCGAGCCGAGCATCACGGCGTCGGCGCCGGCGACCAGGGCCTTCGCGATGTCGCCCGAGTACTGCAGGCCGCCGTCGGCGATCACCGGGACGCCGGCCGGACGCGCCGCGAGCGACGCCTCGTAGACGGCCGTCACCTGCGGCACGCCGACACCGGCGACCACGCGCGTCGTGCAGATCGAGCCGGGACCCACGCCCACCTTGACCGCGTCGACCCCCGCGTCGACCAGCGCCTGCGCGCCCTCGCGGGTGGCGACGTTGCCGCCGATGACGTCGATGTGCGCGAACGACTCGTCGGCCTTGAGGCGCTTGACGAGGTCGATCACGCCCTGGGACTGGCCGTTGGCGGTGTCGACGACGAGCACGTCGACACCGGCGTCGCGGAGGGCCTCGGCGCGCTCCCAGGCGTCGCCGAAGAAACCGATCGCCGCGCCCACCCGCAGGCGGCCCTGGTCGTCCTTGGTGGCGAGCGGGTACTTCTCGCTCTTGTCGAAGTCCTTGATGGTGATGAGGCCGGCGAGCTTGCCGTCCTCGTCGATGAGGGGCAGCTTCTCGACGCGGTGCTTCGCGAACAGCGCGATGACCTCGCCTGCCGCGACGCCCACCGGGGCGGTGACGAGGTTCTCCCTCGTCATGACGTCCTTCACGAACGTGCTCTGGCGCTCGAAGCCGGAGACGAAGCGCATGTCCCGGTTCGTGATGATGCCGACCAGACGACCCTCGTCGTCCACGACCGGGAGACCGGAGATCCGGTACTTGGCGCACAGCGCGTCGACCTCCTCCACGGTCGCGTCCTGCGTCGTGGTGATGGGGTCGGTGATCATGCCGGACTCGCTCCGCTTCACGCGGTCGACGTGCGCGGCCTGGTCGGCGATCGAGAGGTTGCGGTGCAGGATGCCGATGCCACCCTCCCGCGCCATGGCGATCGCCATGCGGGACTCGGTCACGGTGTCCATCGCGCTGGAGAGGAGCGGCGTCGCGACGGAGATCCGCCGCGTGATCCGGGACGACGTGTCGGCCTCGCTGGGGATGACGTCGGTGTGCCCGGGGAGCAGCAGCACGTCATCGTAGGTCAGTCCGACGAAGCCGAAGGGATCGTGCTGGTCCATGGAATCTCCTCCTGCGCGAGTGGCGCGGATCCGGGTGCGAATGGGGGGTCGACGTCGGCCGGTGCGCGGGCGTGACCCGTATGGAGATTCTAAGCGAGACACGCCCGAGAACATTCCCAGAGCCCTGTCGTTACCGGACCGTTGGCCCGGACGATAGGTGAATCGCCGATCGCCCATTACGCTCAAGTGCGTCGTCCATCCCCGCGGTTCGACCCGAGTCCGCGGAGACAGCACTCACAGTGGAGGTTGCGTGGGACCCACAGCACTCGCCGGACCGCGAAAGCGCCCTTGGGCCTTCGCCTTCTTCGGAATCCTGATGGCGCTCGCGGCATCGCTCCTCCTCCCTCCCTCAGCCGCATCCGCGGAGACGACGGACGACGGCCAGGAGGTCACCGACTTCTACTTCGCCGGCGTCGTCACCGACGGCGACGAGCCCGTCGAGGGCGTCGTGATGACGATCGAGGGCAACGGCTTCGACGCCGAGACCGAGACCGACGCCGAGGGCAAGTGGCGCCTGTACGTGCCGGAGAAGGAGACGTACACCCTGACGGTCGACGAGTCCACGCTTCCGGACGGCGTGATCGTCGACGCGACGCAGCTCCCCGAGGGGATCCAGCCCGTCTCGGGCACGACCGCCTCGTTCGAGCTGGAGTTCGGGCTCACCGGCACGAAGATCGTGAACTTCTTCCTCGGCGAGGGCGAGCGGGTGACCGTCTCCTTCCTCGACCAGCTCCTGTCGCGCATGGTGGGCGGTCTGAACTTCGGTCTGCTGCTGGGGCTCGCCTCGATGGGCGCCGCGCTGATCTACGGCACGACCCGGCTGTCGAACTTCGCGCACGGCGAGATGGTGAGCTGGGGCGCGGTGGTCACGCTCGTCGTCACCTCGTTCTGGCAGCTCCCGCTGTGGGCCGGCATCATCGCCGCGGTCATCGGCGGTGCGGCGCTCGGCTGGGCTCTGGACGCCGGCATCTGGAAGCCGCTGCGGCGCCGGGGTCTGGGCGTCGTCCAGCTCATGATCGTCAGCATCGGCCTCTCGCTGGCCCTCCGCTACGGTCTGCAGTACATCATCGGCGGCAACACCTATCAGCTGCCCGGTTCCAGCCCGGAGCCCATCCGTCTCGGGCCGATCTCCCTGTCGTACATCGACCTGATCGGCATGGCGACCAGCATCATCGTGATCCTCGGCGTCGCGTTCTTCCTCACCCGCACCCGCACCGGCAAGGCGACGAGGGCGATCTCGGACAACCCGCAGCTCGCCGCCGCCTCCGGCATCGACGTGGACAAGGTCATCCGCATCGTCTGGATCCTCGCCGGCACCCTGGCCGCGATCTCCGGGATCCTCTGGGCGTACTTCCGCCCCGGCGTGAAGTGGGACATGGGTATGCAGATGCTGCTGCTGATGTTCTGCGCCATCACGCTCGGCGGGCTCGGCTCGGCGATCGGCGCCCTGATCGGCTCGATCATCGTCGGCCTCGCGGTCGAGGTGTCCACGCTCCTCGGGGTGCCGACCGACCTCAAGTACGCCAGCGCCCTCGTCGCGCTGATCATCATCCTGCTCGTGCGACCGCAGGGCATCCTCGGACGCAAGGAAAGGTTGGGCTGACGCATGGACTTCGGAAGCATCTTCGGCAACACCGCCTCCTACCTGTTCAGCCCGACGACGATCGCCTACGCGCTCGCGGCCACCGGCCTCGCTGTGCACTTCGGCTACACGGGTCTGCTCAACTTCGGCATGGCGGCCTTCATGGCGATCGGCGGCTACGGCTACGCGATCTCGATCCTCACCTTCGGCTTCCCGTGGTGGCTGGGCGTGCTCGTCGGCATCACCGGCGGAGCGCTCTTCGCCCTGCTGCTGGGCATCCCGACGCTGCGTCTGCGCGCCGACTACCTCGCCATCGCGACCATCGCGGCCGCGGAGGTCGTGCGCCTGATGTTCGTCACGGAGCTGTTCAAGGACTGGACGAACTCCGCCGGCGGGCTCTCCGGCTACCACCAGAGCTTCCGCGACGCCAACCCGTTCCCTCCGGGGACGTACGGCTTCGGCCCGTGGACGTACAACGCGAACGACCTCTGGGTGCGTGTGTTCGGTCTGCTCACCCTCGCTCTGACGATCCTCGTGGTCTGGGCGCTCATGCGCAGCCCGTGGGGCCGCGTGCTCAAGGGCATCCGCGAGGACGAGGACGCCGTGCGGTCGCTCGGTAAGAACGTCTTCGCGTACAAGATGCAGGCGCTCGTGGTGGGTGGTGTGATCGGTGCGCTCGGCGGCATCGTCTTCGTCCTGCCCTCGGCGGTCATCCCCGGCAGCTACTCGACGTCGCTGACGTTCTTCCTGTGGACGATCCTGCTCCTCGGCGGTGCGGCGACGGTCTTCGGCCCGACGCTCGGCGCCGTGCTCTTCTGGGTGGTGTTCGCCTTCCTCGGCGCGCTCCTCCCGGCGATGGCCACGGCCGGCTACCTGCCCATGACGAGCGCACAGGCCGACGTGGTGCGCTACATCCTCATCGGCATCGTGCTGATGCTCATCGTCGTGTTCCGCCCGCAGGGCATCCTGGGGAACAAGAGGGAGATGACCTTTGTCAAGTGAGAACGACGCGGCCGTCACGCCCGCGAAGAGCGCTCCCCGCGCCAAGACCACCGGCCTCGCCGCGGGTCCCGCCGCCCCCGGAGTCAAGAAGGTCGACCCGATCCTCGTCGTGGACGCGGTGCAGCGGCGCTTCGGCGGACTGACCGCCGTCGACGTCGATCACCTCGAGATCCCGCGTGGCGCCATCACGGCACTCATCGGCCCCAACGGCGCCGGGAAGACCACACTGTTCAACCTCCTCTGCGGGTTCGACAAACCCAACAGCGGTACCTGGTCGTACGACGGCAAGAGCCTCTCCGGCATCCCGTCCTTCAAGGTCGCCCGGATGGGCCAGGTGCGCACCTTCCAGCTCACCAAGTCGCTGTCGCTGCTGACCGTGCTGGAGAACATGAAGCTCGGCGCGAAGGACCAGCGCGGCGAGGGCTTCTGGGCCGGGCTCTTCCCCTTCCTCTGGCGCGCGCAGGAGCAGGAGATCGAGCAGCGGGCCCACGAGCTCCTCGTGCGCTTCAAGCTCGACGCCAAGGAGCAGGACTTCGCCGCCTCCCTCTCCGGCGGTCAGCGCAAGCTCCTGGAGATGGCACGGGCGCTCATGAGCGACCCGAACCTGGTGATGCTCGACGAGCCGATGGCCGGGGTGAACCCCGCCCTCACGCAGTCGCTCCTCGACCACATCCTCGACCTCAAGGACCTCGGGATGACGGTGCTCTTCGTGGAGCACGACATGCACATGGTGCGTCACATCGCCGACTGGGTCGTCGTGATGGCCGAGGGGCGCGTGGTGGCCGAGGGGCCTCCGGAGACCGTCATGGAGGACCCCGCGGTCGTGGACGCCTACCTGGGCGCCCATCAGGACGTGGACCTCGGCGCCGTCACCGGCCGCCTCCCGGTGATCTCGGACGCCGACGCGGAGCGCATCCGCGAGCAGATCGAGACGGAGGTCGAGGCCGAGGTCGAGGCCGAGGACGCCGCCGAGGAGGACAAGGCATGAGCACCGCGATCCCCGCCGAGGGCACCCCCGAGACCGGCGACGTCATCGTCGAGCTGAAGGACGTGCACGCCGGCTACCTGCCGGGAGTGAACATCCTCAACGGCGCGAACCTCGTCGCCCGCCAGGGCGAGCTCATCGGCATCATCGGCCCGAACGGCGCCGGGAAGTCGACGCTCCTCAAGGCGATCTTCGGCATGGTGAACGTCCGCGAGGGCGATATCACCGTCAAGGGCGAGAGCATCGTCGGCCTCAAGGCCGACAAGCTCGTACGCCGCGGTGTCGCCTTCGTGCCGCAGACGAACAACGTGTTCCCGTCGCTCACCATCCAGGAGAACCTGGAGATGGGGCTCTACCAGAACCCGAAGATCTTCGCGGAGCGGCTCGAGTTCGTCAGCAGCATCTTCGCGGAGATCGGCAAGCGCCTGAAGCAGCGTGCGGGCTCGCTCTCCGGCGGCGAGCGCCAGATGGTCGCCATGTCCCGCGCGCTCATGATGGACCCGTCCGTGCTGCTGCTGGACGAGCCGTCCGCCGGCCTCTCCCCCGTGCGGCAGGACGACGCCTTCATCCGCGTCTCCGACATCAACAAGGCGGGCGTGACGACGATCATGGTCGAGCAGAACGCCCGTCGGTGCCTGCAGATCTGCGACCGCGGCTACGTGCTCGACCAGGGGAAGGACGCCTACGAGGGCACCGGTCGGGAGCTGCTGAACGATCCGAAGGTCATCGGCCTCTACCTCGGCACCCTCGGGACCGACGCCGCCTGAGACCCCGCGCCGCACGAGGAAGGCCCCGGATGCCGAAGCATCCGGGGCCTTCATCGTGCGGTGTTTACTTGATGCGCGAGGTGACGTTCTCGGCGTCGAACTCGTAGACGCCGATCGCGGCACCCTTCGGGTCGTTGTTCTCGTCGAACGTGATCTCGCCGGAGAGGCCGTCGTAGTCCGGCGTGCCGCCGTCGTTGATGATCGCGGCGCAGTCGGCGAAGTTGTCGCACTTCTCGCCGTCGCCGTCGCCGCCGGAGACGGTGATCATCTCCGCCGCGATGTCCGGGCCCTCGACCGAGCCGGCCTTCAGCGCCGCCAGAGCGATGAGGACCACGGCGTCGTACGCCTCGGCCGAGTAGGTCACGGCGTCGATCGGGTCGTTGCCCTCGGCCGTCCAGACCTCGTTCAGCTGGTCGAGGAAGTCCTGCGGCAGCTCGGCGCCGGCGCGGGTGCCCTTCGAGCCCTCGAGGCTGACCGGGATGTCGGCGCCCCAGTCCTTGAGGTTGCCGTCGACGAGGTACAGCGAGCCCGTGTCGACCCCGGCGTTGCCCAGCAGCGGCGCGATGGTGGCGAACTGGTCGTAGGAGACGACAGCGACGGCGTCCGGGTTCGCCGCGGCGATCTCCGAGACCTGCGCGTTGAACTGACCGTCACCCTGGTTGTACGACGCATCGGCGACGACCTCGCCGCCGGTGCTCTCGAACGTGGCCTTGATCGCCTCGAACAGGCCCGTGCCGTACGGGTCGTTCTGGTAGATGATGCCCAGCGTCTTGTGGCCGTCCTCGGCGATCTCGTTGCCGAGGACCTCGCCCTGGAGGTTGTCGCTCGGTGCGGTGCGGAAGTACAGCGGGTTGATGCCCGTGAAGTCCGGCGAGGTGTTGGACGGGGACACCGTGAGGATGTCCGCACCCGCGTTGCCGTCGAGGATGAGCTTGGTGACGCTGGAGGACGCCGCGCCGATCATGGCGGTGATGTCGCCGTTGCGCAGGTTGGTGATGGAGGTCTCGTAGGCCTTGTTGTCGAGGTCGCCCTCGTCGCCCGTGCTGAGGTCGATCGTGATGCCGGCGTCGGCCTCGTTGATCTGGTTGACGGCGAGCTGGACGCCGGCCTCCATCGGCGCGCCCAGGAACGCGAGCGTACCGGTGGCGGGCAGCAGCGAACCGAGCTTGAGCGTCAGGTCGGCGGCGGGCTTGTCGCCGCCCCCGTCCGACGGCTCCGCATCGGGCGTGCTGCTGCAGCCCGCGATGATGAGGGCGGAGGCGCTGACCAGCGCGATCCCGGCGAAGATCCTCGCGCTGCGCGAGCCCTTCAGTGCGTTCATGATGCTCCCTTGCGTAAACGAACGTGGATGATGACCACAGTCGGGTGCTCTAACACTAGGGCGTGCGCCCCGCGCGCAGGAGGGGCAAGTATCTCGGTGCGTTAACGATCCAGGGTCGCCGTTTCCGGGCGCGGGCAGGACCGATCAGAGCGCCGCGGCGCGGGTGGCACGACGGCCGCGACGCGCGGCGAGGAGCAGATCGACGACGAAGACCGCGATCGCGACCCACACCAGGAGGAACCCGATCCAGCGCTCCGGCGGCATCGGCTCGTGCAGCACGACGACCCCGATCACGAACTGCAGGACCGGGGTGAGGAACTGCAGCATCCCGATGATCGTGAGGTCGACGCGACGCGTGCCGGCCGCGAACAGCAGCAGGGGGACAGCCGTGGCCACCCCCGCGAAGGCGAGCAGCACGGCGTGCGGCCAGCCCGCGGTCCCCATCGTCAGGCCGACGGGCGTCGTCGCCACGATCACGAGCTGCACCACCGCGATGGGGATCAGCCAGAACGACTCGAGCGTCAACCCGCTGACCGCGTCGACGGCAGGGCCGATCTTCTTCTTGATGAGCCCGTACAGACCGAAGGAAGCGGTGAGGGTCAGGGCGATCCAGGGGACGTGGCCGTACGCCACGATGATGACGACGACCGCGACGGCCGCGATCCCGACCGCCGCCCACTGCAGACGGCGGAGGCGCTCCTTGAGGACGAAGACGCCGAGCAGCACGGTGGTGATCGGGTTGATGAAGTAGCCGAGCGCCGTCTCCACCACGTTCTCGCTCAACGTGCCGAGGACGAAGACCTGCCAGTTGACGTAGATGAGCAGGCCGGCGAGGGCCGTCCACCCGAGCAGTCGCGGACTCCGGACGATCGCGAGGAAGGCGGGCCATCCCCTCGTGACGGTGAGCAGCAGAAGACAGAAGACGAAGGAGAGCAGCACCCGCCAGGCGACCACCTCCCACGGTCCGGTGGGCTGCAGCAGGAGGAAGTAGAGCGGCAGCACGCCCCACAGGAGGTATGCGCTCCCGGCGTAGGCGACGCCCGCCGTCCGGGTGGCGCGGGTCGTCTCGGGGGTCACCGCACAACCCTATGCCCGCGAGGACGAGGGCCGCGCCGCTCCGGACGCGGAAGAGGGCCCGGATGCCGAAGCATCCGGGCCCTCTTCGGACCGGGTTCCCGTCCGCCGTGCAGAGGGAACCGAGTGTGCGATCAGCGGACGACGACCGCCAGGACGTCGCGAGCCGACAGGACGAGGAACTCGTCCGCGCCGAACTTCACCTCGGTGCCGCCGTACTTGCTGTAGAGCACGCGGTCGCCGACGGCGACGTCGAGCGGAACGCGGTTGCCGTTGTCGTCGATGCGGCCGGGGCCGACCGCCACGACCTCGCCCTCCTGGGGCTTCTCCTTGGCGGTGTCGGGGATGACCAGGCCACTCGCGGTGGTCTGCTCGGCCTCGACCTGCTTGATGACGATGCGGTCCTCGAGCGGCTTGATGGAAACCGACACGGTCTACCTCTTCTTTCTTGACGCTGACACGAAAGACTCGTTCGCACTCTCAACCCGAGAGTGCTAATGCCAGTGTAGGCGGTCGGCTGGCACTCATGCAATGCGAGTGCCAACCCGGGTCACACGTCACGCGGGTCCTAGGCTGGGAGGGTGGAGATGTCCGAGCTGCGCGCCCTGCTGACCCCCGCCGGCCTCGAGCTGCTCGACGCGCTCGGGCCGGTCACCTCCACCGCCGAGGCGGCCGCAGCCGTCTCCCGACTGCGTGCTGCGGGACACTCCCCCGACCTCGTCTCCGCCGTCGTCGGGCAGGCGCACCTGCGCGCCAGGGCCGCGGCGAAGTTCGGCCCCTTCGCCGCCCGCATGCTCTTCACCCGCGCGGGCCTCGAGCAGGCCACCCGCCTCGGCGTGGCCGCCCGCCACGCCCAGCGGATCCGCCGAGCCGGCCTCACGAGCGTCGCGGACCTCGGCTGCGGGATCGGCGGCGACGCCCTCGCGTTCGCCGGCGCGGGACTGGCGGTCCATGCGGTGGACGCCGACGAGGTGACCGCGGCCCTCGCCGCCTACAACCTCGCCCCGTTCGGGGACGACGCCACCGTCCGGCATGCCACGGCCGAGGACGCGCTCGGAGAGCCGGTCCCCGGCCAGGCGATCTGGATGGATCCCGCCCGCCGCACCTCCGGACACAGCGAGACCCGGCGCGTCTCCGCCGACGACTACTCGCCGTCCCTCGACTGGGCGTTCGCCGTCGCCGCGCAGCGCCCCACCGGGATCAAGCTCGGCCCCGCCCACGACCGCGACGCCCTGCCCGCGGACGCGGAGACGCAGTGGGTCAGCGCCGACGGCAGCGTCGTGGAGCTCGTCGTCTGGTCCAGGGAGCTGGCCAGGGAAGGGGTCCGGCGCTCGGCCCTGGTGATCCGCGGCGAGCGCTCGCACGAGCTCACCGGCCCTGCCGATGCCGAGGACGCTCCGGTCCGACCGCTCGGGGCCTTCCTCCACGAGCCGGACGGCGCCGTCATCCGGGCGCGCCTCATCGGCGACGTCGCCCGCAGCCTCGATGCGGGGATGCTCGACCCGCGCATCGCCTACCTCACCTCCGATGCCGCGCTGACGAGCCCGTTCGTGCAGTCCTTCCGCGTCCGGGAGACGCTGCCGATCACGCCGAAGACGATCAACGCGGCCCTGAAGACGCACGGCATCGGCCGCATCGAGATCAAGAAGCGCGGGGTCGACGTCGACCCCGCGGCCTTCCGGCGCAAGCTGACCCTGCGCGGCGACGCCGAGGCGACCCTGATCCTCGCCCGCTTCGGCGATCAGCGACGCGCGATCCTCGCCGACCGGGTGCCCGCCGCGGACTGAGAGCGATCAGTCGTCCGGGTCGCGGCCAGGGATGTCGACGCGGATCGGATCCCCCGGCGGCCCGGTGGTCACGAGATACGACTCGCCCGTCGCCTCGTCGACCACGGCCGGGCCCGAGGTCACCGTGAGGTACGGCATCTGCCAGCGGGTGAAGGCCACCTCGACCACGGACGCCGACAGCAGCTCTCCCGTCTCCTGATCCACGTCGAGGAGCTGCACGCGCAGCCCGGACTGGAGCGCCTCGTCGAGGGTGGCGCACTGCCGCGAACCGTCGGCGTCGACGATCAGGCAGCGCTGGGCGGGGCCGGTCGTCGTACGGCGGTCGCCCAGCCACACCGGCTGCTCGCGGAACGAGCCGAGGAGGGTGAGGTTGAGGTCATAGCCGTCGCGGATGAGTTCCTTCACCCTCGGGCGCTGCTCCTCCCCGAACTGGGCGAAGAGCGTGGAGCTTCCGCCCCACCGCTGGATGCTCACCATCGGCTCGTCCGCGGTGGAGAACAGCATCACCGCCGTCACGCTGTCGGTGGAGAACGAGTCCTCGTCGTCACCGGCATCGGAGGCCGCCACGGGGAGCGCGGCGTACAGGCCCGGCCCCAGCTCCTCCTCCGCTGCCAGACAGGTGGATTGGGAGTCCTCACCCACGTCGAGGATCAGGCACCGGGTGGCCCCGTCATCCTGCGTGGCGAACCAGGCGAGCGCGCCCTCCGCCTCCGCCACCGGACGCACGGAGCCGGGGTCGTAGTCCTCCCCGGCGAGTTCGATCCGTCGCTGCTCCTGCGTCTCGGTCAAGGGGAACGCCTCCGACCGCGGGGCGAACAGCGCCCACCCCGCCCCGACGCCGATCGCCAGGAGGGCCGCTGCCGCCACGAGCACCGGCACGACTCCGCGCGCCCGCATCGGCGCGCCCGTCTCGACGGGTGCGGGTGGTGCTCCGGCCGCGGCGAGCGGCGATGCGTCGGAAGCCGGCGGCGGATCGGACTCCCGACCCTCGTCTTCCGCCACCGGGAGCGCCTCGGAGGCTGTCGTCGGCCGTTCCTCCGCCGGAAGCTCCTGCCGTCGATGCTCCTCCTGGAGCTCGCGCAGGCGCCGGGCACCGGCGGCGTCGAGTCCGCCGTCCCGACCATAGGCCGCGCGCTCCAGTGCTCGGCGCTCCTCCGCCGCAGCGGAGCCCTGGCGGTCAGTCTCCTCCCGCACCGACGTCGCTCCCCTCTCGGATGATCACGAACGACCCGAAACCGGAGGTCGGCAGCTCGTAGGTCGTCATTCCGCCGGTCTCCGCGTCGGTCACCTGCAACCGCAGCCGACCGTCGTGCTCCTGCAGCGTCTCCGTCGTCTCACAGGCCCGCGGCGCGTCGGCCGTCGCCCCGTCGTAGATGAGGCACTGCCGACCCGTCTCCCCTTCGGAGGCCGTCCAGATCGGGACGTCGCGGTCGTACCCGGCGACCCAGATCGAGTTCGGGTCGAAGCCGTCATCGGCCAGGCGCTCGGCGGTCCGCGTCTCCGCCTCGTTCGCGTAGGTGGGGCCACCCTCGCCGGAGCCGTACTCCGAGACATCGACGCTCACCGCCGGTTCACCGTCGGGCGTGAGGAGCAGATGGGCCATGACCTGGCGCGTGTACTCGTCGTCGCGCTGGGTCGTCACCTCGCCCCAGAGGCCGTCCTCCTGCACCGCTTCCCGCTGGTTGCAGCTCGGCGTCGTGCTCTCCCCTGCGCCCAGGACCAGGCAGATGCTCGCACCGCCGTTCTGCGTCGCCACCCAGATGACCGCGTCGTCCTCCGTCGCGAGCGCGCGCACCGAGCCCGGGTCGAATCGTCCGGACGCGACGAGATCGGACTGCCATCCCTGCTGCTCGGCGCTGAGGGAGACCGCTGTGCCGCCGCTCCGGCCGAACGCCAGCCATCCCACGCCGACCCCGAGGAGGAGCACGACGACCGCGCCGAGCGCGAGCATGCCGAGGGAACGGCGCCGCCGCCTCTGAGCCGGAACGTCGCTCTGAGCGGTGACGATGTCCGCGGACTCCTCGTCCGGCTCCACGGGCGCGTCGTCTCCGGCCGACGGCTCGTCGTCGTCCTCTGCAGCGGCGAAGGAGCCGAGGGACGGCGGAGGTCCCGGCGACGGGCGTCGCCGGGCGGCGTCGAGCTGTCGCAGGCGCGCGGCCTCCGCGTCCGTGAGGCCTCCGCCTGGGCCGAAAGCCTTGCGCTGCAGGGCCCTGCGCTCCTCGACGTCGTCGTCGTCCGTCATGGCCAGCCCGCCTAGCCGAGTCTCTCGAACTGCATCCCCGCCCAGACCAGCCATCCCAGGCTGTACACGGTCGCGCACAGGCCGAGCACGAGGGCCCAGCGCGCGATCGCCCGGTTCTCCACGGGGCGCCGGAGGGACATGATGGCGGCGATCACCGCGACGATCGCGACCGGGATGCCCCACCCGACGAAGAACGACGCGCCGAGGGCGACGATCGCCGCCAGCAGCGCCCACGGGGCCAGGCGGGTGTCGTCGACGACGGCGGGCTCGACCGCCGGCTCCCAGCCCTCGTCCTCTCCGTGGTCGAGGTCGGGCCCGGTCACGACGACGGGCTCGATGCCGACCGGACCGGTCGGCAGCTTCGTGTAGCCCTCGCGCGGCGCTCCGGGAAGGCGCGCCGTCCCTGCCGGGCGTTCGACCTGCCCGCTCGCGCGCTCGACCCGCGCACGGGGCGTGGCCCCGTCCGACTCCGGCTCCTGCGCGAGCCCGGTCACGCCGGCACCGCCTCCGCGACCTGGATCTCGGTGACCGGCAGGGTCGAGTCGGCGCCGAAGCCGAGGGTCGATGCGGGGCGCCCGGACGCGATGAGCTCAGCGGCCAGCGCCGCGATCATGGCGCCGTTGTCCGTGCAGAGCGACAGCGGAGGGATGCGCACGGTGACGCCGGCCTCGGCGGCCCTGGCGAGGGCGACGTCGCGGAGCCGACGGTTCGCGATCACACCGCCGCCCAGGAGCAGCCGCGGCACTCCGAGGTCGGCGCACGCGTTGAGCGCCTTGGTGACCAGGACGTCGACGACGGCCTCCCGGAAACTGGCAGCGACGTTGGCGATCGGGAGGTCCCGGGCGTCGGCACCCGCCTCGGCGTTCTCGGCCTCGAAGCGCTCGATCCAGCGGGCGACCGCGGTCTTCAGCCCGGAGAACGAGAAGTCGTAGCGATGCTTCGCGAGGTCGGAGGCGCGGGACAGCCCGCGCGGGAAGCGGATCGCGTCCGGGTTTCCGCCCACCGCGGCCCTGTCGATCTCGGGGCCGCCGGGGTAGGGCAGGGACAGCAGTCGGGCGACCTTGTCGAAAGCCTCGCCCGCGGCGTCGTCCACGGTCTCGCCGAGCAGCTCCACGTCGGTCGTGAGATCGCGCACGTGGAGCAGGGAGGTGTGGCCGCCGGAGACCAGCAGCGCGATCGTCGGATACTCCAACGGCGCCGAGTCCGGCGTCAGGATGTCGGCCGCGATGTGACCGACGAGGTGATTGACCGCATACAGCGGTTTGTCCAAGGCGACCGCGAGTCCCTTCGCCGCCCCCACACCGACCATGAGCGCTCCCGCGAGGCCCGGACCGCTGGTCACGGCCACCGCATCGAGGTCGGCGAGACGGACGCCGGCCTCGGCGAGCGCGGCGTCGATGGTCGGCTGGAGGGCCTCGAGATGCGCGCGGGCGGCGACCTCCGGCACGACGCCGCCGTACCGGGCGTGCTCGTCCATGCTGGAGGCGATCGTGTTGGACAGCAGCGTACGACCGCGCACGATGCCGATGCCGGTCTCGTCGCAGCTCGTCTCGATGCCGAGCACCAGGGGCTCACTCATGCGGTCGCCTCCTCCGGCGTGTCGGCGGGCGCCGGGTGGCGGCGCAGATCCAGACGCATCACGATCGCGTCCACGTCATCCGGCTGATAGTAGCGGGGGCGCCTGCCGATCTCCTCGAAGCCCTCCGCGCGATACAGTCCTTCGGCCGGAGGGTTGTCGGCGCGCACCTCGAGGAACACCTCGAGCGCCCCGCGGTCGGCGGCCGCCTTCAGCAGCGCACGCAGCAGCGCGCGCCCGCGGCCCTGACCTCGGACCTCGGCGAGGAGAGCGATGGTCTGGATGTCGGCGTCCGCACCGCCCTGCAGCGCCCGGACGCCGCCGTATCCGACGATCGCCCCGCCCCGCTCGTCGACGAGGTAGCGACCGTGCGGGCTCGCCAGCTCGCTCGCCATGGTCTCCCGGCTCCACGCATCGGTCGGGAACGCGCGCTGCTCGATGGCCATGATCGCGTCGAGATCGTCCGGCCGCGCATCCCGCAGCGTCATGCGCCCACCTTCTTCGGGGCGCCGGGCAGGGACACATCCGGGTGCCGCAGGTAGAGGGGTTCGTCGCCGGCGAGGACCCGGCCGGCGGCGAGTGCGCGCGCCCCCACCCTGGCGAGGTCGGCTGCGGACAGCGTCGTCACGTCGACCCGGCGGAGACCGGCGAGATGATCGTCGGCGTCGGCGGCCCGCACGAGCACCGTGTCGGCGATCGTGCGCGGGATCCCGTCCTCGTCCTGTCCGTCGAACACGGTGACGGCGACCTCGCGGCGGCGGGCGTCGGTGACGACGGCGAACGGCCCGGTCACCGTGGACTGGATCGTCAGCGCGGCCGCCGTGTGACTCGGGACCGGCACCACCGGGATGCCGCGGCCGAGGGCGAACGCCCGCGCGGTCGCGATGCCGATGCGCAGTCCGGTGAACGGACCGGGGCCCATGCCGGCGACGACGTGAGTGATGCCGTCGGCTCCCCCCTCCCGGAGTACGTCGTGGACGAGGTCGCCGATCACCTCGGCGTGGCCCAGCGGATCGGCGGTACCGGCCTCGGCACGAGACGTCCCGTCCGGGTCGATGAGGGCGACGGCGGTGCCAAGGGACGTGTCGACGGCGAGGATCACGTCTCCAGGGTAGTCGTCACCCCGCCCGTCACGCCCGGCGCCCCGGCACCCGCGCGGGTCAGCCCAGCGGCGCCCGCACCGGGTAGTCCTGGCCTTCGAGGATGACCTGGGTCGCCGCTCCCGTCGCCCGGTTCACGACGACCGGCGCCAGCAGGTTGACGCTGACGCCGTCGGCGCCGGGGTGGGCCACCACGAGCACGAAGGCGTCGTCCGCCGAGGCGAGAGCGAGGTCGGCCACCTGGGCGTCCGTGAGGATCGGCGCGTACTCCGCCAGGACCGTGTTCGGGTCGACGAGGTAGAGCCGCAGGGCGTCGTCCTCGACCGCCCGCATCGCGAAGAGCCCGTCCGCACCGTCGACGGGTGCGAGGGCGAAGTCCACGTGCGGAGCCAGCCCGGGCGGTGGGGCCGTGAAGGTGAGCACGGCGGTCATCGCAGGAAGTCCATCAGCGTCGGCTGCAGCACGCGCGCGTTGACGGCGAGCGCCGAGCGGTAGACGAGCTCCTGCGCCTGCAGGCGGATGAGCACCTCG
Source organism: Microbacterium sp. C-MGS6 (assembly GCF_058140415.1). NCBI lineage: Bacteria > Bacillati > Actinomycetota > Actinomycetes > Micrococcales > Microbacteriaceae > Microbacterium > Microbacterium sp. C-MGS6. Next base: position 918,901 of record NZ_CM176934.1, on the reverse strand, counting down.
ACCGAGTCGACATCCTCGACCGCGGCGCGGCGGGACTCGAGGGACACGGAATTCTGCACTGCCGCCTCCTTGGCGCGTTCGATCTGAGCCTGTCTGGTGCCGACCGCGCCCTGCACGCCCAGCATCGCCGTGCGGCGGTCGTCGATCTCCCCGAGTCGGGGCCCCACGTTGGTGCCGGAGCGGAGATCGGCGACGATGCGGTCGACGAGGGCGAACACCGAGTCGTCTCCGGTGCCGAACACCGCCGCACCGTCCGTGTCGACGCGGACGGCCGCCGCATCGGACACGCGGCGGGTGACCTCGGAGCCGGCGACACCGCTGTAGGAGTAGTCGGACCCGAAGGCCGCGGTGTCCGACGTGCCGGCGAAGACGGACCGGCCGAGCAGCCGGGTGTTCGCCTGCGCGAGCAGCTCGTCGCGGATGCCCTCCAGTTCCACCGCGAGGGCCTCCTTCGCCGTCGCGTCCAGCGCCCCGTCGTTGGCCCCTTGCGCGGTGAGGTCCCGCACCCGCGAGAGCAGGGACGTGCTGGAGGTGATCGCCGTATCGGCGGCAGTCACCCAGGCCAGGCCGTCGTCGATGTTGCGCGCATACTGCTCGGTGCGCCGCTGCTCGGCGTGCAGGGCGAGGGCGGCCGCCGCCGCTGCCGGGTCGTCCGAGGGGGCGGCGAACGCCTTCTGCGACGTGGCCTGCTCCTGCAGACGGGCAAGTTCGGAGAGGTTGGACTGCAGCTGGCGCATCGCCGTCTGCGTCATCGTGGTCTGGGTCACGCGAGAGATCATGGAGCTTCTCCGATCAGCGTCCGACGACGCCCGTGCGTTTGATGAGCACGTCGAGGGCCTCGTCGACGGCGGTGAGCACGCGGGCCGCCGCCTGGTAGGCGGTCTGGTACGTGAGGAGGCTGATCGTCTCCTCGTCGCCGTCCACGGCCGCGACGGACTGCTGCGCACCGACGGCGCCGACAGCCGCCGCATCCGACACCTTCGCGCGTTGCACGTCGGCCGCGGTGGCGACGCCGAAGCGGGTCACCTGATCGGTCCACAGTGCGTCCGGAGAGGTCGCGCGCCGCCCGATCTGGGAGATGAGGTCGGCGTTGGTCGCGTCCTTGGCTCCGGCCCCGGGGGCGGCGAGGGCGAGGTCGGCCGCCGTGCTGACGGCCACCTGCATCCCGAGCGCGGCGGAGCCGGTGGCCGGGAGGGTGAAGAAGTCGCCGCCCGGCTGTCCGGACGCCGTGACGCCGGCGCGGTGCTGGGCGTTGAGCGACTCCGCGAGCGCCGTGGCGACGCGGTCGTATGTCGCGGCGAGCTGCGCCAGCATCCCGCCGTCGGCGGCCGGGGCGAGCACCGCGAGGGAGCCGCCCAGCTCTCCCCCGTCGACGACGAGGGGAAGATCCGGCACCGACTCCCAGGCGACCCCGACGCGCGGAGCGCCGTCGATCGTCGCCGAGCCGGTCAGCGCGATGTGACGGGCGTCGCCGCCGGAGACCAGGGCGTTGCCGCCGAGGCGGACCGTGAGCGTGCCGTCCGTCTCCACGGTGGCCGTCGCGCCGGCGAGCCGGGCCACGTCCTCCGCGAGCAGGTTGCGGCGGTCGGTGAGCTCGTTGGCCGATCGCCCCGAGGCCAGCGCCTCCCGGATCTCGCTGTTCAGCACCGCGATCTGGTCGGCGGCGGCGTTGACCTGGCTGACGGTGCGCTCGGCGGTCCCGCGGGCGGCCGTCCACTGCGCGGCGACCGTGCGGTAGCCGCCGGAGACATGGGCGGCGAGCTCCTTCGCCGACTCCAGGATGCTCGCGGCCGCCGCACCCGAATCCGGGGTGTTGGCCAGGTCCTGCCAGCCCGCCCAGAAGCTGGTCAGCCGGTTGGCGAGGCCCTTGTCGGTCGGCTCCGCGAGGGCCGACTCGGCAGTCGTCGCTGCCAGCGCGCGGGTGGCCCAGTAGCCGGAAGCGCCGAGGGTGTCGCGGACCCGGGCGTCGAGCAGCGCGTCACCGAGGCGGGACACCCCGTCGATCGAGACGCCGTGTCCGGGGAGCGCGCCCATGCTGAAGCGGCCCGTCTGCGCGACGGCGGCGATCGAGGAGGTCTCGACGCGCTGCCGCGTGTACCCCTCGGTCTTCTGGTTGGCGATGTTCTGCCCGACCACGTCCATGCCCCGCCGTGCGGCGGCGAGGCCGCTGGCGGCGGTGGTCAGTCCACTGAAGGTCGACATGAATCCCTCTCGGTCACATCTCGGTGTCGATGATGCGGGCGGCGTCCTCGCGGGCGCGGTCGCCGCGGGTGGTGTATTCGCCGCTCTCCTGGCCGAGAGCGGCGATGGTCTCCTGCGTGGCGCGGAGCACTCCGCTGAGCTGCTCCGCGGCGGCGTCGCGCATCTGCTCGACCTCCGCTGTCAGCTTCACCAGCGCACGCATGTGGTCGGTGAAGACATCGCCCCAGGCTCCGTCCGGAGCGTGCTCGATGAGCTGACCGATCGTCGCGTCCTGAGGAGCCCCCCACTCCTCGGCGACACCGGCGACCTCGACGGCCCTGGCCAGGCTCGCCGCGCGGAGGCGGTCGAGCACCTGATCGATCTCCCTGGCCGCGAACTGGATCCAGTGCGACCGGCCGGCGGCGAGCAGCAGCTGCTGCTCGTCGAGCTTGAAAAGCAGCATCTCGAGCAGCTCGCGCTCGCGCCAGAGCTGCATCGATAGTTCGTTGGCTCCCATGATCCCCTTTGTCCCCAGCGATCCCCCGCCCCACGCGGGTGCGATCGGCCCGCCTGCTAACGGTTCATAAATCTCTATCGGCCGCCGCGCCCCTAAGGTTACTATGTGCATTGGCGGCGGTTAGTGCTCCCCATGGACATATCTCGGACCTTGTGATATGGCCATCTATCCCTCGCCATGAGCTTCCGGAGTGCATCCAGAGAGGTGGATCATCCCCCATGTCGTCGCGCGCTGAGCGCAACCGCCTCGTCGAGGCCAACCTCCCCCTGGTCGGCTACCTCGCTGCAGACACCCATGCTCGGGCTACCCATATCCCCCGCGAAGAGCTCGCCGCCGTCGGCGCGCTCGCCCTCGTGACCGCCGCCGACGCGTACGACCCCGCGCTCGGCGTCCCCTTCGGCGCCTACGCCCGTCGACGCATCCTCGGCGCGTTCGCCGACGAGATGCGCGCCATGGACTGGGCGTCCCGCGGCATCCGCAAGCGCATCAAGGAGACGGTCGCCGTCCGCGAGACCCTCACCGCCGCGTTCGGCCGCACGGCGACCGCCACCGAGATCGCCACCGCCATGGGCTCCCCCAAGGAGGTGGTCGTCGAGGCCCTCGCGGACGCCGCACGCACCGTCGCCCCGCTGGACGACCCCGCCACGCGCGATCTCGTCGCCGACATCCCGCTGCCGGAGGAGTCGGCGATGGTCGGCGAACGGCGTGAGGTGCTCGAACACGCCATCGGCGCCCTCCCCGAGCGCATGCGGCGCATCATCGTGGCCGTCTACATCGAGGAGCGGCCCGTGAAGGAGATCGCCGAGGAGCTGGGCGTGACCCACTCGGCCGTCTCGCAGCAGCGGTCGGAGGCCGTGCGCCTGCTCCGCGACGCCCTCGACCGGTACTTCGCCGAGGGCGGCACCGAGACCACGACCACCACCCGCGTCTCGCCTGCCGCACGCGACGCGTATTTCGGCCGCATCGCCGAGGCCGCCGGCGTCCGGATCGGCGACGTCTTCCGCGCCGCCGCCCCCGCCTAACGCGTCCGCATCCTCCGCCGATAGGTCAGGGCAGGAGACCACGGATGGTCTCCCGTACAACACATCACGGAGGAAACCCTCATGGGTATGCAGATCAACACCAACGTGGGCGCGCTCAACGCCTACCGCAACCTGTCCAACACGCAGAACGACCTGTCGAAGTCGCTCGAGAAGCTCTCGAGCGGTCTGCGCATCAACCGCGCAGCGGACGACGCCGCCGGCCTCGCGATCTCCGAGGGCCTGCGTTCGCAGGTCAACGGCCTGAACGTCGCGGCTCGCAACGCCCAGGACGGCATCTCGGTCATCCAGACCGCAGAAGGCGCCCTGACCGAGGTGCACTCCATCCTGCAGCGCGTGCGCGACCTGACCAACCAGGGCGCGAACGACTCGAACAACGCGAAGTCGCGCGAGGCCATCCAGACCGAGATCTCCGCCCTGGGCGACGAGCTCACCCGGATCGCGTCGAGCACGAACTTCAACGGCATCAAGCTGCTCTCGGGCGGCGCGACGCTGACGTTCCAGGTGGGTGCGGGCGCGGTCGCCGCCGAGGACCAGATCTCGGTGGGCCTGACCAACTTCGCCACGCTCGGCGCCGACATCAAGACGCTCGCGGCCGGCATGACGGACGCGGCGACGTACGGCGCGGCTCTGGCGGGCATCGACACGCAGATCCAGGCGGTCTCGACCGCACGTGCCGGCTACGGTGCGCTGCAGAACCGCTTCGAGTCGACCATCAACAGCCTCAACGTGTCGGCCGAGAACCTCGCCGCCGCCGAGAGCCGCATCCGCGACACCGACATGGCGTCCGAGATGGTCAAGTTCACGTCCGCGAACATCCTGTCGCAGGCGGGAACGGCCATGCTGGCCCAGGCCAACCAGGCCAACCAGGGCGTGCTCCAGCTGCTGCGCTGACCCGCGCCGCCGCACGGAATCACTCCGGGGGTCCGGGTGACGGCTTCGGCCGTCGCCCGGGCCCCGCCGCACACAGAAGGGAAGCCGCATGTCGCTCTCGCTCGACGGCCTCGTGTCGGGGCTGAAGACCACCGAGGTCATCAAGGCGCTGATGGACGTGCACGCCATCCCCCGCACGCTGCTCAAGGCCAAGATCGACGACAAGAACGTCGTCATGACGCAGCTGCGCACCCTCAACACCGCCGTGCAGAACCTCGCCGCCGCCGCCGAGAAGGCCGCAGCGCCTGGCGGTCTCGACCGCTTCACCGGCACCTCGTCGTCGGAATCGGTGAAGGTCGCCCTGCGCACCGGCGCCGCGCCCGTGTCGACCGACATCGTCGTCGACCGCGTCGCCCAGGCGCACACCGTCGTCTCCGCCGCCACTTCCCGCTGGCCCGCGGACCCGCCCGTGCTGACCCTCGAGGACGCCACGGGGAAGCGCGTGCAGGTGCAGGCCGACTCCACCTCGATGCAGGACATCGCCCAGGCCATCAACGACGCCGACACCGGCGTCCTCGCCACCGCCGTCCCCGCCGGCAAGGATGCCGACGGCACCCCCGTCTACCGCCTGCAGCTCCGGGCCGAGGAGTCCGGCGAGGCGGGACGTTTCCGCGTCTACGCGGGAGACCTCGCCGCCGTCACCGCCGGCACCGCCACGGACGTGTCCACGGAGCCCGGGGCGGCCGTCATCGCCGCGGGCACGGACGCGCAGCTGCGCCTCTGGGCCGGCACCGCGGCCGAACAGGTCATCACCTCGTCCGGCAACACCTTCACCGATCTCTTCGAGGGCGTCGACGTCACGGTCTCCACCGTCTCGACGTCCCCCGTCACCGTGACCGTCGCCGTCGACAGCGAGGCCAGGGCCAAGGCCTCCGGCGAGTTCATCGCCCTCCTCACCGACATCTTCACCCGCATCGACAACGGCTCGAAGGCCACCGTCGCCGCGGGACAGGGCGAGAAGACGACGCTCGGCGTCTTCACCGGCGACAGCACCATCCGCGGCCTGCGGACCGCCCTCGCCGACGCCATCCAGCACCCGGTGGACGGGGTCTCCCCCTCCACGGTCGGCATCTCGACCGACATGTACGGCAAGCTCACCTTCGACGAGGAGAAGTTCTCCGAGGCGCTGGCGAAGGACCCCGCGGCCGTCGGCGGTCTCTTCTCCGCGGTCGCGGCGCGTGTGGAGCAGACGGCGACGTCCTACTCGGACAAGTACGACGGGCTGCTCACCTCGCGGATCACGGGCCAGGAGAGCGAGGTCAAGAGCCTCGGCGAACAGATGGAGCGCTGGGACGTGCGCCTCGCGCAGCGCAAGGCCTCGCTGGAGCGCACCTACGCCCGCCTCGAGGTGATGCTGTCGCAGATGCAGTCGCAGTCCTCCTACCTCGCCTCGCAGATCAACTCGCTGCCGAGCAGCCGTTCCGGGTCGGACTCGTGAGCATGAACGCCGCCCTGCGCGCCCAGCAGCGGTACCGCGAGGACGCCATCCTGTCCGCCCCGCCGGAGCGCCTGGTCACGATGCTCTACGACCGGCTCCTGCTCGACATCGAGCGCGCGGAGACGGCGCAGCGGGCGGCCGACTGGGCCGAGGCCAACACCCAGCTCCAGCACGCGCAGGCGATCGTGGCCGAGCTGTCGTCCTCCCTCACCGACGAATGGAGCGGCAGTGCCGGACTGCGCTCGCTGTACGTGTTCCTGTCGCAGACGCTGATCGGCGCCAACATCGGCCGCGACCCGGAGCGCACCCATGCCTGCCGCGAGCTCGTCGTGCCGCTGCGCGACGCCTGGCACACCGCCGCCCTGGCCGTCGCGGAGGGCCGCGCATGACGGACGAGGACTGGGCCGCGCTGCTGGACAGGCTCGAGGCGGACGCCGACCGGATCCTCGCCGCGCCGGCCGGATCCGTCGAGGTGCATGACATCATCCCCTGGGCGCCGCCGTCCTCGCCGCTCCCGCCGCACCTCGCCGACCGCGCCCGCGCGGTGATCGACCGGCAGCACGCCGCCATGGAACGCGCCCGGTCGGAGCTCGACGGGCTGCGGCAGCACCTCGGCGCCGTCCGCCGGGTTCCGGCACCCCGCCCGCCGGATGCTCCCGCCTACCTCGATGTGGACGGGTGAGCGACCCTCCTAACGAAACCGCACGAACGGCCGACAGTCTCCCGAGAGCACGGATGGCTCGCAAGACTCGGCCAGGGAACGGCCACTTCGCCCACACACGGGGAGCCGGTTCGTGTTCGACTCTGTGACCATCACCGCACTGACGAGTGCGCTGAACGGCCTCTCGCTGCGCCAGCGAGCCATCGCCGACAACATCGCCAACATCAACACCCCCGACTACCACGCCAAGCGTGTGCAGTTCGAGGCGGCGCTCGCCGACTCGATCGCCGCCGGCGACGGGGACGTGTCCGCCACGGTCGGGACCTCGCTCGAGCCGACGCGCTTGAACGGCAACAACGTGAACCTCGACACCGAGACCCTCTCCAGCATCGACACCATGTTGCGCTACCAGTTCGCGACCCAGGCCGTGAACGGGTCGTTCTCCTCGATGCGCACCGCGATGAGGACGTCATGACCTTCGACGCCATCGGGATCGCCGGCACGGGGCTGACCGTGCACCGGAAGTGGCTCGACGCCATCAGCGACAACATCGCCAACATCAACACCGCGACACCCACCGACGGCGCGGCGTTCCGGGCACGCTACATCCTCGCCCAGACCAGCGACCAGTCTCCCGGCGTCTACGTCGCCGGGACCGTGCAGGGCGACGCGGAGGGCCGGCTCGTGCACCAGCCCGACCACCCGCTCGCCGATGCCGACGGCTACGTGCGCTACCCCGACATCGACCTGGGAGACCAGATGAGCCAGCTGATCCTCGCGCAGCGCGGATACCAGGCGAGCGCGGCGATCGTGGACCGCGCCCGCAACTCGTACGAGGCGGCGCTGCAGATCGGACGGAACGCGTGAGCGCCGTGGCCGGCATCGAGGCCGTCGCCTCGTCCCTCGGCATGACCACCTCGCCCGTCACGGGCGCGAAGACGGGCGACGACACGGCCTTCGCGAACAGCGTCACCGGGGCGATCGACGAGCTGCGCTCGCTGCAGTCCGAGTCCGACTCCCTCAAGGTCGCGGCCGTGACCGGGGACCTCGACGACATCCATGCGGCGATGATCGCGTCCTCGCGCGCCGCCGTCACCCTCGAACTCGTCGCCGCCGTCCGCAACAAGGGCGTCGACGCGTTCAACGAGATCATGCGGATGCAGGCCTGATGCCCCCGGCAGTGACCGGGGCGTTCCAGCGGATGCGGCGGGTGGTCGCCGGATTCTCGCTCGCGCAGCGGACCATCGCCATCATCGGCATCGCGGTGCTCGCGCTCGGCATCATCGCGCTGTCCAGCTGGCTCAGCCGCCCCACCTACACCCCACTGTTCTCGGGATTGAACGCCTCGGACGCGAACGCCGTGGTGGAGCAGCTGCGCTCCGCCTCCGTGCCCTACGAGCTCGCCGACGGCGGCGCCACGGTGCTCGTCCCCGAGAAGGACGTGTACGACCAGCGGCTCGCCGCCGCCTCCGCCGGGCTGCCGAGCGCCGGATCGGCCGGGTACTCGCTGCTGGACGACATGGGTGTCACCACGAGCGAGTTCCAGCAGTCGGTCACCTACAAGCGCGCGATCGAGGGCGAGCTTGCCGCGACGATCTCCGCCATCGACGGCGTCTCCGCGGCCTCGGTGCAGCTCGCCATCCCGGAGGAGAGCGTCTTCGTGTCGGAGACCGTCGATGCGACCGCCTCCGTGTTCGTGGAGACCGCCGGACGCACGACGCTCGACCAGAAGCAGGTCGAGGCCATCGTGCACCTCACCTCGGCGGCCGTCAGCGGCATGAAGCCGGAGAATGTCGCCGTGGTCGATCAGACCGGGCGCACGCTCTCGACCGTGGGCGGCGGGGCCACCGGCGGACTCGATCAGCAGGCGAGCGACTACGAGGCCCGCGTGGCCGCGAGCGTGCAGCAGATGCTCGACACCGTGGTCGGCCCGGGGAATGCGACCGTGACCGTCGTCGCCGAGATCGACCGCTCGGTGAACGAACGCGTCGAGGAGACCTACACCCCGGCCGAGGGCGCTCCCCCGCTCACCGAGGAGGTCCGTGAGCAGAACAGCAACGGATCGACCTCCGAAGCCGGTGTCCTGGGTCCGGACAACATCGCCGTGCCGAACGGGAACGGCGACGGCACCTACACGAACACCGAGGAGACGCGCACCAACGCCGTCAACAAGGCCACGGAGAGCACCTCCACTCCCGCCGGCACCCTGCTGCGGCAGTCCGTGTCGGTCGCCGTGGACGCCGGGGCCGGGGGCGACCTCAGCTCCGCCCAGCTCAGCGACCTCGTGGCCACCGCCGCCGGCATCGACCGCACCCGCGGCGACGAGCTCGCCGTCGAACTCGTCGCCTTCAGCCAGACCGATGCCGAGGCCGCGCAGGCCGCGCTGCAGGCGGCGAAGGAGGCCGAAGAGGGTGCCCGTCAGGCCGCCCTCCTGAACACCGTCATCATCGCGGCCGCCATCGCCATCCCGCTCATCGCCGCGATCGCCGCCCTCATCATCCGCTCCCGGCGGAAGGCACGCGGCGTGGAGGAGTTCGACCAGCTCTTCGGCGATCGTCCTGTCGAGCTGTCCGCGCTCTCGGCGGACGCGCCGACGGCCGTGCTGGAGGCGCCGACCACGCCGCTCGCCTTCCTCGAGCCGGTACCCGACCTCGACCCGGATCCCGAACCCGAGCCCACGCAGATCAGCCTCGAGCGCCGCCGCGCCGAGATCGCCGCGCTCACCCGTCAGGATCCGCAGCGCACCGCGGAGCTGCTGCGCACCCTCATCGACGACAGGTCGCGGGTATGAGCGGACTGACGGATCGGCAGACGGCCGCGATCGTCCTGATGAACCTCGACCGCGCGCAGGCCGTCGAGGTCATGAAGCACCTCTCCGAGGCGGAGGCCGAGGCCGTCGCCGCCGAGATCATCGGGCTGCAGGATCTCGACGCGGAGACCACGGTCCAGGCGCTGGGGCAGTTCCATCGCATCGCCGCGGGGCACCTCCCGCCGGCGCGCGGCGGACGCGACATCGCCGCAGGCCTGCTGGAGGCCTCGTTCGGCTCCGAGCGGGCGGCAGCCGTGCTCGGCCGGGTCGGCTCGACGTCGATGAGCGCGTCGTTCGACTTCCTCGCCTCCGCCGACGCCGCCCACCTCGCCACGCTCCTCGACGGGGAGCTGCCGCAGACCGTCGCCCTGGTGCTCGCCCATCTCCCCGCCGAACAGGCCGCCGCCGTCCTCGCCGCGCTGCCCGATCCGGCGCGGACCGACGTCGCCCAGGCCATCGCCACCATGGGCACCGCCTCGCAGGAGGCCATCGTCATCGTCGCCGACGCCCTCAAGGCCCGGACCGGCAGCCTCGCCTCGCGGGACAGTCCCGAGGTGCTCGGCGGCGTCGAGCCGCTCGTGGAGATCATCGGGCGGTCGGGAGCGACGATCGAGAAGGCGCTGCTGGCCAGCATCGAGGACCGCGACAGCGCCCTCGCCGAGGACATCCGCTCGCGCATGTTCACGTTCGCGGACATCGTCAAGCTCGACGACCGGGACACCCAGCGCGTGCTGCGGGGCATGGACATCCGCTCCCTGGCTCTCGCCCTCAAGGGGGCGCAGCAGCCGATCGTCGACCTCATCCGCCGCAACGTGTCCGAGCGCAACCGCGAGAACCTCGACGAGGAGGCCCGGACGCTGGGCCCGGTGCGCGTCTCCCAGGTCGAGGAGGCGCGGGCCGAGATCGTCCGGACGATCCGTGCCCTGGAGGCCGCGGGAGACATCACCGTGCAGCGGGCGGACGAGGACGAATATGTCTACTGACGCCTTCGCCCCCGCTGCCTTCCCCCGGCTCGGCGGCTCCGACCACCGGACGGAACAGGAGCGCGCCCGCCGCCGCGGGTACGCGGAGGGACACGCCGCGGGCTTCCGGGCGGGCGCGGCCGACGCCGACGCCGCCCGTCGCGTCGCCGAGGCCGAGCTGGCCGAACGGGAGCGCGCCCGCGCCGCGGACGTCGCCGCCGCCGTCGCCGCCCTGCACGCCGCCGCGCGGTCCCTCGCCGCCCGAGAGGCGGAGCTGGAGTCCGCTGCGACGAGCCAGGTGCACTCCCATGCGATCGACCTCGCGGAACTGATCCTCGCCGCGGAGCTGAGCGACGCAGGAGCGTCGGCCGCCGCCGCGGCCCGCCGCGCCCTGAGCGCGACCGATGCGGCCGCCGTACGTCGCCTCCGTCTGCACCCGGACGACCTCCGCGTCCTCTCCGCGGAGGCCGGCGACGACATCCCCGGACTCACGCTGGTGCCCGACGAGACCCTCACCCGCGGCGACGCCGTGGCCGTGCTGGAGCACGGTGTCATCGACGCCAGGGTGGGGACCGCCCTCGACCGGGCGCGCCGCGCGGTCGCGGAGGCCGCGCCGTGAGCCCCTGGACGGCGGTGCTCGAGGCGGCGCGTCCGGAACGGATCGGCGAGGTCTCGCAGGTCCGCGGCCTCAGCGTGCAGGTCCGCGGGCTCGACGGCGCCGTGGGGGACGTGGTGACGCTCGACGGCATCGACGCCGAGGTCGTCGCGACCGGGGAGGACGGGCTGCGCTGCATGCCGCTCGCCTCGGTCGCCGGGCTCACCGTCGGCGCCCCCGTGCGCGGCCGCGGCGGCCCGGTGCGGGTTCCCACCGGATCGGCGCTGCTCGGCCGGGTCCTGGACGGGCTCGGACGCCCCATCGACGGGAAGGGTCCGCTCGCGGCGCCGCACGTGAGCCTGGATCACGACACCCCCTCGATCATGGAGCGCGACCGCATCGACACCGCGCTCCCCCTCGGCGTGCGCGCCCTCGACACCCTCGTCAGCGTCGGCCGCGGACAGCGCGTCGGCCTGTTCGCGGGGTCAGGGGTCGGGAAGTCGTCGCTGCTGTCGATGATCGCCCGCGGCACCGAGGCCGAGGTCACCGTGATCGCCCTCGTCGGCGAGCGCGGTCGCGAGGTGCGGGAGTTCATCGAGGACGATCTGGGGCCGGAGGGACTCGCCCGCTCCGTCGTCATCGTCTCGACCTCGGACCAGCCGGCCATGGCCCGCATCCGTGCCGCGTTCACCGCCACCCGGATCGCGGAAGCCTTCCGTGACGAGGGCGCCCACGCGATCCTCATGATGGACTCGCTGACCCGGGTCGCGATGGCCCAGCGCGAGATCGGGCTCTCCGCGGGTGAGCCGCCGGCCACCCGCGGCTACCCGCCGTCCACCTTCTCCCTCCTCGCCGGGTTGCTGGAGCGCGCCGGCACCGACCGCGCCGGGTCCATCACCGGCATCTACACCGTGCTCGTCGACGGCGACGATCACAACGAGCCCATCGCCGACACGGTCCGCTCCATCCTCGACGGCCACGTCGTGCTGGATCGCGCGCTCGCCCTCGCCGGCCACCACCCCGCGATCGACGTCCTCGGGTCCGTGTCCCGCGTGGCCGGCAAGATCACGAGTCCGGAGCGCCGTGCACAGGCGGCCACCCTCCGCGCCGTGCTCGCGGCCCGACGCCGGGCGAACGACCTCATCGACATCGGCGCCTACCACGCCGGTGCCGATGCCCGCATCGACGCGGCGATCGCACACGAGCGCGCCATCTCGGCCTTCCTCACCCAGCCGCTCGACGAGACGAGCGCGATCGAGGAGTCCTGGGCGCGGCTGGACGGCCTCGTCTCCGCCTTCGAGGGGGTATCATGAGCAGAGGGTTCTCTCTCGCCGGTCTCCTGCGCGTGCGGGAGATCCAGGAGCGCGCCGCCGCGCAGCGCCTCTCGCGCGCGGTCATCGACGCGCAGCACACCGAGGCCAGGGACCGGGCCCTGCGCGCACACCTGGCCGGTACCGACACGGAGGCCGTCGACGTGCGCACCCTCGCTGCGCTCGCCGCGGCCCGGGTCTCCGGGCGGGCGCTGCTCGCCGACCTCACCGCGCTGGCCGACCTCCAGCAGGAGACGGTCGCGGAGGCGCGGTCCGCGCACGCGGACGCCCGGCGCACGCTCCGCGGCCTCGAACGACTCGCGGACAACCACGCGGTAGCCGTGCGGACGGCCGACCTGCACGCCGAGCAGGCGGAGCTCGACGAGATCGCCGCACGCTCGCGGACGGAGGGGACGGCATGACCGCGCTCGACCTCCTCACCGCCCTGGATGCCCGCCCCGTGCGTCCCTCCGCCCCAGCCGCACGCGCCGGCTCGCCCGGTGCGACCGCGTTCGCCGAGGCTGTGCGCGATGCGGTGCGGGAGACGGCGGCCCCCGGTCCCGGTGCGACCGACGACACCGGCAGCGCCGCGGAGACCACGACCGAGGCCGAGCCTGCGGCCGCCGTTCCGGTCGAGGGCGCCGCGACCGTCTCGCCGGTGCTCCCGGCCCCGTCGACGCCCGCGGGTGCCGGCGCGCCACTCGTGCCAGCCCTCTCCGCCGAATCGGACGCACCTCCGGCGACGACGGAGACACCCACGGCGGTCTCGCCTCCGCGCCTCCCGTCCGCCGCCGGGCAGGACGCCCTCCTCGTACCCGGCGAGGGCACGGCGGGCGCGGCGGCGACGCCCGCCTCCGGGGAGACCGCGGGTACCGCCTCCTCCGCCTCGTCGTCCGATGCCGGGGACGCCGTGGCGGCCCCGCTCCTCCCGACGTCGGCGCCGCCGGTCGCACCGTCTCCGGACCCGGCGACCGTCCGACCGGGCCTGCGGCCCCCCACCCCGGGTCGAGAGACCGGAGAAGTCGCGCCCCCCGGCACCGCCGTCGGGAACGGGACGGCCACCGGAACCGACCTCTCCCTGCCCCGAGTCTCCGCAGCCGCGCCGGCTCGCACGTCGATCGTGCCCTCACCCTCCGCTGCAGAGGCGACGACCGCCGACGACACGGTCCCGGTGCCGGCAGCACCCTCGATCCCCGCATCGGTCTCCGCGCCGGCCGCGGCCCCGCCGAGCGTCGATCCCGTGGCCGCGGGGTCCGCTGCCGCCCCGAGCCCGGTCGCCGCCACCGCTCTCGCCCCCGCGGCACCGCCGAGCGCGGTCGCCGCGCCGGCCCGCCCGGCTCTCCTCCCGCAGGTGGCGGCCCCCGTGGTGTCCCTCGCCCAGGCCCCGGACGGAGACCACCGGATCACGCTGACCGTCTCGCCGGAGAACCTCGGCCCCGTGACCGTGCGCGCCCTCATCGCCGGGTCCACGATCCGCATCGAGCTGCACGCCCCCGGCGAGCTCGGGCGGGACGCGCTGCGCGCCATCCTCGGCGACCTCCGTCGTGATCTCGCGATCGCCGCTCCGCAGGCGACCCTCAGCCTCACCACGTCGGACGGCTCGCCCTCCTCGCCGCAGCACGGAGGGACGGGCGGTCAGACCGGGAACGGCGGCGCCGATGCCCAGCGGCACCAGGCGACCGCGCGCGCCTCCGCCGTCCCGCCGACGCCGGCAGAAGTTCCACCCCCGCCCCCTCCCGCACCGCCCGTCGCTCCGCTCGGCGGCATCGACGTCTACGCCTGACCAGAGAGGACCCCATGACCACGGTCGACTCCATCACCGGCACCCTCCCGCCGGGTGCCACGCCGACGTCCGGTGTGCAGACCGGCAGCACGACCCCGGCGACCGAGCGCAAGAAGACGCTCGACTCCGAGGTGTTCCTCAAGCTGCTCGTGACCCAGCTCACCAACCAGGACCCGAGCTCCCCCATGAACACGAACGAGATGATCTCGCAGACCACGCAGCTCGCCTCCATGGAGCAGCTGACGGCGCTCGCCTCGACGAGCACCGAGAGCTTCGCGCTCAGCATGCGGCAGACCGCCGCCGCCCTCCTCGGCCAGGAGGCGCAGTACGTCGACCCCGACGGTGTCACCCAGAAGGGCATCGTCACCGCGGTCTCCTATGCGGGAGCCATCCCCACCGTGACCATCGGCGAGAAGTCGATCCCCCTCGACGCCGTCTCCGGCGTCTCCCTCGTCCCCGGCACCGCTGCCTGACCCCGCTCCCCAGAAAGGCATCACCATGCTCCGTTCCCTCTTCTCCGGAATCTCCGGACTCCGCTCGCACCAGACCATGCTCGACGTCACGGGCAACAACATCGCCAACGTCAACACGACCGGCTTCAAGGCCTCGTCCGTGCAGTTCCAGGACTCCCTCTCCCAGCTGCTGCGCAACTCGATGCTGCCGCAGCAGGCGACGGGCGGACAGAACCCGGCCCAGGTCGGGCTCGGCGTGCAGGTCGCCGGCATCAGCACCAACTTCGCCGGCGGCGCCCCGCAGCCGACCGGCGTTCCCACCGACCTGATGATCTCGGGCGACGGGTTCTTCGTCGTCCGCTCCGGTGGCGAGACGCTGTACACCCGCAACGGCGGCTTCACCTTCGACGCGAGCGGCCGTCTGGTCGGCGCCGGCGGCGCGCTCGTCCAGGGGTGGACGGCGCGCAACGGCGCGATCGTCCCCGGCCAGGGCATCGGCGACATCACCCTCCCGGTCGGCGCCCTCAGCCCGGCCGCGGCCACCACCACCGCACGGGCCACGGGCAACCTGCCCTCCGGCGCCCCGGTCGGCGAGACGCTCGTGCGCGACATCAAGACCTACGGCGCCGACGGCTCCGCCTCCACCCTGCGCCTGACCTTCACGCGCAGCGCGACCGGGTGGAACGTCACCGACGGCGCGGGCGCGAGCACCGCGCTGACCTTCACCGACGGCGTGCAGAACGGCGCGGGCAGCATCGTGTCCGGCGGCGTCACCGTCGACCTGTCCGGGGTGACCGGTTTCGCCGACGTCAGCGACATCGCCATCAAGGAGCAGAACGGCAAGCCGGCCGGCACGCTGAGCTCCTACGCCCTGACGAACGACGGCAGCCTCGTCGGCACGTTCAGCAACGGCGACACCCAGGTGCTGGCCCGCATCGCGCTCGCCGGCTTCGTCAACCCCGGGGGTCTGGAGAAGGTCGGCTCGTCGCAGTTCCGTCCGAGCGGCAACTCGGGTCAGGCCGAGCTCGGACAGCCCGGCACCGGCGGCCTCGGCGGCATCATCAGCGGTGCTCTGGAGATGTCGAACGTCGACCTCTCCCAGGAGTTCACGAACCTCATCGTCGCGCAGCGCGGTTTCCAGGCGAACGCCCGCATCATCACCACCAGCGACGAGGTGCTCCAGGAGCTCACGAACCTCAAGCGCTGACCCCTCCCCGAGACCCCGCTTTCGCGCCGAGGCCCCGCCGTATCCACGTGGATACGGCGGGGCCTCGGCGACAACACGGGGTTTCGGGCGCCTCAGACGTAGATGCCGCGCTGCTCCATGAAGCGCACGGGGTTCGTGTACCCGCCGTTGATGTAGACCTCGAAGTGGAGGTGGCATCCGAACGATCGCCCGGTGTCACCGGCATAGGCGATGACCTGGCCGGAGCGCACCCACTGTCCGCTGCGCACGTTGATGCCGCCCGGCTTGATGTGGGCGTATCCCGTGCTGATGCCGCCGCCGTGCTGGATGCGGATGTAGTTGCCGTAGTTCCCGTTCGGTCCGGCATAGTCGACCGTGCCGGAGTTCGCGGCGTAGATCGCGGCGCCGCAGCCGTTGGCGAGGTCCGCACCGTAGTGGAAACTCGACGAGCAGCCCTGAGGACCGCAGATGGGGGTGCGCGGGCCGTAGCTCGAGCTGCGCGCGCCGCCGTGCGGGCGGACCCAGCCACCGTTGCCCGCGGAGCCGCCGCCACCACCGCCGCCACCGCCACCGCCACCACCGCCGCTGGTCCCCCGAGCGGCAGCTGCCGCCGCCGCGGCCGCCGCAGCCGCCTCGCGCTTGCGGCGGGCTTCCTCTTCCCGCCGCCGCGCCTCGACGCCCGCCTGGTACCCCGCGACCGTCTTGGTCGTGGTGTCCTTGAGGGCCGCCAGCTGCGCCTTGAGGGTCTCGAGGTTCGCCGCCTGCTCGTCGAGTGCGGCCTGCGCGGCGTCCGCGGCCTGCTGCGCCGCGACCATCTTCTGCTCGGCGACCTGCTGCAGGCGGTCGCGCTCGTCCCGGGCGACGTCGGCCTGCGCCGTCAGCGCCTGGGCGGTGTCGCGCGCCGAGACGGCGTTGTCGTAGGTGGTCTGGTTGTACTCGAGGAACTTGTTCATCGTGCCGAGGCGCGACAGGAGTTCGTCGGCGTTGGCGCCTGACCCTGCGAAGAACAGCTCCAGAGCGGTGTCGTCCCCGCCGCTGCGGTACAGCTGGGCGGCGACCTGACCGGCTTTCTTCGCCGTCTCCTCCGCGAGCGCCGACTGCTCGTCGGCCTGAGCCTGCAGGGTCTCCGCCTCCGTGATGGCCGCGAAGTACGCCTGCTGCGCCTCGTAGAACTCGTCCGACGCGACCTGCGCCGCCGCCTGGGTCTCGGCGACCTTGCGCTCGAGGGACTGGATCAGCCCCTGGATCCGGGTGACCTCACCGGCCTTGGCCGCCTCGTTGTTCTTCGCCCGCTGGACGTCGTCCCAGCTCGGGTAGGACGCCGCGTGCGCGGCGGTGACGCCGGACCCGACGCCGAAGGCGGCGAGCGCGACCACGCCCAGCGCCCCGATCCCGAAGGCGCTGCGGCGGCTGACCGGCTGGCGCCACAGCGCGCCCCGCTCGGCCGCCGTCGGCGCGCAGCCGCATTCCTCGGCCGCCGTCGCCGCGGCCTTCTCCACGTTCCGATCCCGCACAAGGCTCCCTTCGCCCGCTGCTCATCGTCCCCCGCCCCTGATCCCTATCGGCGACGACGCGCCCGTCGTGAGGAAGATCCCCGTCCGCTCGGGCACCGGCGCTAACGACGCGCAGCACCCGGCCGACAGTCCCCTCCGACAGCCCAGGACGGGCCGTCGGTTCCCCGCTTCCGGGCGGGGCGAGCTTTTCCAGGATGGAGCCCATGATCGTCCTCACGCGCCTGAACCGTTCCCGGTTCGCGGTGAACCCCGACCTGATCGAACGTGTCCAGGCCACGCCGGACACGACGATCACGATGGTCGACGGCGCGACCTTCGTCGTCACGGAGACGATGGACGACGTGATCGCCCGCATCACCCGGTTCCGCGCCGGTGTCCTCGCGACCGCCGCCGCGCTGGTCGCGGCCGGCACCGAGGACCCCCTGCCCGGCGCTGACGTGACGGGAGGGGACGCCTGATGGATCCGTCTCTCATCCTCGGGCTCGTCCTCGCGTTCGGCGCCCTGATCGCCATGATCAACCTGGAGGGCGCGACGGTCGGGTCGCTCCTGCTCCCGGCTCCCATGGTGCTCGTCTTCGGCGCCACGATCGCGGTCGGGCTCGCCAGCGGCACGCTGCGCGACGCCCTGCACGCCGTGAAGTCCCTCCCCCGCGCCTTCCGCGGCGAGCGGCGCACCGCGCAGAGCACGATCGACACCGTGGTCGGCTACGCGGAGAAGGCCCGCTCCGAGGGCCTGCTCGCGCTGGAGCAGGGTCTGGACGAGGAGAAGGACCCGTTCCTGCGGCAGGCCCTGCAGAGCATCGCCGACGGCACGGACGCGGAGGACCTGCGGGTGCTCCTCGAGGACGAGCTCACGTCCACCGCCGCCCGGAACCGCACCGCCTCGCGCTTCTACATGACCCTCGGCGGGTTCGCTCCCACGGTGGGCATCATCGGCACGGTGGTCAGCCTCACCCACGTGCTGGAGAAGCTCGACAAGCCGGACACGCTCGGCCCGATGATCGCCGCGGCCTTCGTCGCCACGCTGTGGGGCCTGCTGTCGGCGAACTTCATCTGGCTGCCGATCGGCGGCCGGCTGCAGCGCCTCGGCGAGCTGGAGCTCGAACGCATGACGGTGCTGATGGAGGGCATGCTCGCCGTGCAGGCCGGCGCCGCCCCCGCCCACGTCCGCGAACGTCTGAGCGCGCTCGTCTCCGACCGCTCCCCCGGCCGCTCCCGCCGCCGCGAGCAGCCCGCGGAGACGGAGGCGCACGAGGACCTCTTCTCATGAGCGTGCGCACCCGACGCCGCGTCCAGGAGTCCGAGCACAGCGGACCGGACGAGCGCTGGATGGCGTCCTACCTCGACATGGTCACGGTGCTCATGTGCATGTTCATCGTGCTGTTCGCGATGTCGACGGTCGACCAGGAGAAGTTCGAGGCCCTCAGCGCCTCGCTCGCGACGGGTTTCGGCCAGGAGCCCTCGGACGACGTCGACGTGACCAGCGGCGTGGTCGTGCCTCCGGAGCTCATCGACGACGAGGGCCAGGACTTCGCCGACACGGGCCTGGAGGCCGCGGAGCGCGAGTTCGACGAGCTGTCCGCCCTGCGCGAGCGGCTGCGTCAGGTCCTCGCCGAACGGGGACTGGAGACCGACGTCACCTTCACGATCGATGAGCGCGGGCTGACCATCGGACTGGTGAGCGCCGAGACCTTCTTCACCACCAACAGCACGGATCTCAGTCCGGCCGCGACGCAGGTGCTGGACGCCCTGGGTTCGGTCCTCGTCTCCGCGCCGAACGAGATCTCGGTGGAGGGGCACGCCGACGCCCGCGGCTCGGTCGCACCCTTCCCGACCAACTGGGAGCTCTCGGCCGGACGCTCGACCCAGGTGCTGCGCTATCTCGTGGAGGCAGCCGGCCTGCCCCCCGCACACCTCAAATCCGTGGGCTTCGGCGACACCCGTCCGGTGGCCGCCGGGAGCACCCCCGAGCAGCTCGCCGAGAACCGCCGCGTGGACATCGTCATCCTCTCCGACGCCAGCGAGGAGGTGCGAGCGCTGATCCCTGCCGCGGGTGCTGCGCAGACCTCCCCCTGACCTGCCCCTAACGCACGCCGATCACCGCCCGATAGTCGGGTTCGTGGTGATGGATGACGGCGTGCGCTCGCGAGTGCGCGCGGAAACGGCGACCGCCGACGTCGAGGTCTACGACTTCGGCCGGGCGGCGACGCTGTCGCGCGAGCACGCCCGCACCCTGGAGCTCGCGTTCGAGACGTTCGCCCGGCAATGGTCGGCCCAGCTCTCGGGCAAGATCCACGTGCGCGCGACCATCGCCGTCGAGCACGTGGGCATGCTGACGTACGGCGAGTACGCGCAGTCGCTGCCCACGACCACGACCATGATCGTGTGCGCGCTGCCGGATTCCGACGAGCGCCTGATCGTGCAGGTGCCGATCCCGACCGCGACCTCCTGGATCGTGCAGATGGTCGGCGGCCGGGTCACCGCCACCGCCGAGGACCGCACGTTCACCCCGATCGAGCAGGCGCTGATCCGGTCGTTGATCGGCGACGCGATCGATCACCTCACCGGCAGCCTCGACGGACTGCTGCCCACCGGGGTCGCCGTCGCCGGCATCCAGTACAGCTCCCAGTTCGCTCAGGTCGCCGCCGCCGGGGAGCCGGTGATCGTGGCGCGTCTGTCGATGCGCCACGGCGGCCGGACCGTCCCCGCCAGCATCATGCTCCCCGCCTCGGTGCTCGCCGGCTTCGCGGTGCGCGCCTCCGACGCCGACCGCTCCGAGACCCCCGGTCTCGTGCGCCGCCAGGTGGAATCGACTCCGGTCGAGATCGCGCTCCGGCTGGCACCGCGGACCGTGCTGCCCCGTGAGGTGCTCGACCTCGCCGTCGGGGATCTGCTGCCCCTGCCGCATGCCGCCGACCGTCCGATGCTCCTCACCGTCGGAGATCAGACCGTCGCGACGGCGGCCGTCGGCAGTGCCGGTGCCCGCCTCGCCTGCGTCGTGACCGCCACCGTCCCCGAAACCGCCCCCGCTCAGGAGTCCGCGTGATCAGCACCACCGCCTACGAGTCCGCCGTCGCCGCCGCGTTCGCGGCGCGACTGCCCACCGCCGCACCGGTCACCGCCCGCGCCTCCCAGGCGTCCGGGGATACCGGGGAGGCCGTCGTGGCGCAGTTCGTCGGAGAGGCGAGCGCGCAGCTCGCCGTGCAGCTCCTCGACGCCGACGTGCTGGTCGACGGCCTCGGGGACCGTCCGCTCACGGACCGGCTCCTGGATGCGCTCGAGGCCGCCGCGACCGCCCTCGGCCCCGGGCTGCTGGGCGAGGCGGCGGTCGGCGACGCCTCGGCCGTCTTCGCCGACCCGCAGACCCAGCTCTTCGACCTCGTGGACCACACCGAGCGGACCATCGGCCGACTCGCGGTGCGGATCACGCATCGCCCGGCGCGTCCGACGGGAGCCGACGGCCGCCTGCACCGCATCGCGGGCGTCGAGATGGAGCTCACGGTGGAGGTCGGCCGCACCCGCATGGCGGTCCGCGACGTGCTCGACCTCGAGCCGGGTCGCATCGTGGAGCTCGACCGCTCCGCGGGAGCCCCGGCGGACGTCAAGCTCAACGGACGCACGATCGCACACGGCGAGGTCGTCGTCGTGGATCAGGACTACGCGGTGCGGATCACCCGCATCCTCGAGAACGTCGAGGCCTGACCCTGGACGACCTCCTGCTCGCGCTGCGGGTCGGGCTGTCGCTCGCCGCAGTGCTCGGGCTGCTCTGGTTCCTGCAGCGACGGGTGTCGAAGACCCAGGCGCGGCGCCGTGACGCGGAGGCGATCACGGTGCTCGGACGCCAGGGCATCGGCCCGAAGGCGCAGCTCGTGGTCGTGCAGACCGACGACGCGCGCTACGTCCTCGGGGTCACCGAGCACGGCGTGAGCGTGGTCGACCGCCTCCCCGTCCGAGCCGAGGTCCGGGACACCTCGGAGACGGCATCCGCGTCCGAGCGCGATACGGTGAGCGACGACGCCGAGTTCGACCGCATCCTCGCCGCGGCCGCCCTCACCGGCACACCGGCAGCGGGCACCGCCGCACCGGAGCTCCGTCGCCGCGTACGGCACCGCAACGACCCGCTCCGCGGTTCCATCCTCTCCCCCGATACCTGGCGGCAGACCGCCGAGGCCCTCCGGCGCGCCCGATGAGCGCGAGCCGTGCCGTCGATCGCGCTCGCGCCTCGCGGCTCCTCGTCGTCGTCGCGGGCGCGATCCTCCTGGCCCTGGTCCTCGTCGTCGTCACCGGCGGCGCCGCGCACGCCGAGATCACCCCGGACGACGGGGAGGGCGTGACGATCGACATCAACGGGATCGACGGCGGGCCGTCCGGATCGATCCTCACCCTCCTGGGGATCACGCTGCTGTCGGTGGCCCCCGCACTGCTGCTGATGATGACGTCGTTCACGAAGATCTTCGTGGTGCTCGCCATGACCAGGAACGCGCTGTCCCTCCCCACCATCCCGCCGAACCAGGTGCTGGCCGGGCTGTCGCTCTTCCTGTCGCTGTTCATCATGTGGCCGGTCCTGACCGAGATCAACACGCTGGCCGTCCAGCCGTACATCGACGGCGCGCTCACGTTCACGCAGGCCGTCGACGTCGGGCAGGGCCCGCTGCGGGAGTGGATGCTGCACTACACGCGCGAGGAGGACCTCGCGCTGATGACCCGTATGGCCGCGCAGGACAACCCGGAGGACCCCGCGAGCGTGCCGATGTACACGCTCATCCCCGCGTTCATGATCTCGGAGCTCCGGGCCGCGTTCATCATCGGCTTCGTGATCTTCGTGCCGTTCCTCGTGATCGACCTCGTGGTGGCCGCGGCGCTGATGTCGATGGGCATGATGATGCTCCCGCCGGTCATGATCTCGCTGCCGTTCAAGATCCTGCTGTTCATCCTCGTCGACGGCTGGGGGCTCATCATCAAAGCCCTCCTGGAGAGCTACGGAGGTGTGGGATGAGCCCCGAGGCCGTCCTCGACATCGGCGCCCAGGGGCTGCTGATCGCGGCCAAGCTCGCCGCACCGATGCTGATCACGGCGCTCGTGGTGGGCTTCGCGATCTCGCTGCTGCAGTCCATCACCCAGGTGCAGGAGGTGACGCTGTCGTTCGTGCCGAAGATCGTCGCCGTCGGCATCGCCCTGCTCATCGCCGGGAACTGGATGATCGCCGAGATCATCGCCTTCACGAACGAGATGTTCGCCCGCATCCCGTCTCTGCTGAGCGGATGAGCCCGTGTTCATCCCGATCGACTTCGCGTGGCTGGAGGCCACGCTGCTCGCCGCCGTGCGGATCACGGCGTTCATCATGATCGCCCCGCCGTTCTCGTATCGGGCGATCCCGGTGCGGGTGAAGGCGATGCTCTCGATCGGACTGTCCCTCGCGGTGGGTGCCGCGGTCGCCCCGGGCTACGAGAGCCTCGACACGGGGCCGTTCCTCGGCGCACTCGTGATCCAGCTCCTCACCGGTGCCCTGCTGGGCTTCCTCGTGCTGCTCTGCTTCTCCGCGGTGCAGGCCGCGGGCAGCCTGATCGACGTGTTCGGCGGGTTCCAGCTCGCCCAGGCCTTCGACCCGGCGGCGATGGTCAACGGCGCGCAGTTCACCCGGCTGTTCCACCTGACGGCGCTCACGCTGCTCTTCGCCTCCGGCGGCTATCAGCTCATCCTCGCCGGGCTCGCCCGCAGCTTCGACGCCGTTCCGGTCGACGGCATCTTCCGTGTGGCGGGACCGACCGAGCTGCTCGTCGACGGGGTGTCCCAGATGGTGCTGGCGGCCGTACAGATCGCCGGCCCTCTGGTGCTGGTGCTCTTCCTCGCCGATGTCGGGCTCGGGCTCATCACGCGCGTGGCGCCGGCACTCAACGCCTTCGCGATGGGCTTCCCGGTCAAGATCCTGCTGACGCTCCTGCTCGCCGGTGCCGTGTACGTCGCGTTCCCCGGCATCGTCGACGCCCTCGCCACCCAGGCCTTCCGCATGATGCAGGGGGTGACGCCGTGAGCGGGTCGGACAGCGGCGAGCGCAGCGAGAAGGCCACCGAGAAGCACCTCCGCGAGGCCAGGCAGAAGGGCCGGATCGCCCGGAGCCAGGACCTGACGGCGTGGCTCGGCATCGGCGCCGCCGCCGTCATGATGCCCGCCGCCATCGCCGCGGGGACAGGCGCCGGCACCGAGCAGCTCATCTCCCTCACCTCGCTCATGCAGGCGCCCTCACCCGACGCCGCCCTCGCGGCCCTCGGGCGGGCCCTCGCCTCGGTGCTGCCGACCCTGGGGGCGCTGCTCGCCGCGGTCGCGATCGTGACGCTGTTCGGTGCGGTGGTGCAGGGCGGCGTGCATCTGCGGAAGCTGTCCGGGCGTTACGAGCAGTTCAACCTCGTCTCCGGGGTCCGGCGGGTGTTCGGCCTGCAGGCCCTCTGGGAGGGGGCGAAGGCCCTGCTGAAGACGGCCGCCATCGCCCTCGCCCTGTGGGTCGTCATCGCCGGCCTCATGCCCGTGCTCACCGCGAGCGGCGCCCACTCCATCTCCCGGCTGCTCGGCACCGCGGCGGACGGGACCGCCGCGCTGCTGCAGACCGCGATCGCGGTGGGCCTGGTGCTCGCGGCCATCGACCTGTTCGTGGTGATGCGTCGCAACCGCAAGCACACCCGCATGACCAAGCGCGAGGTGCGCGACGAGAACAAGAACTCCGAGGGCGATCCGCTCATCCGTCAGCAGCGCCGGTCGCGCCAGCTCGCGGTGAGCCGCAACCGCATGATCGCCGCGGTCGCCGGCTCCGACGTCGTGGTCGTCAACCCCACGCACATCGCCATCGCCTTGGAGTACGACCCCGGCACGTCTGCGCCGAAGGTCGTGGCGAAGGGCAGCGGGGTCATCGCCGAGCGCATCCGCGAGAAGGCGCTCGAGTCCGGCGTCCCCCTCGTCCGTGACGTCACCCTCGCCCGAGCCCTGCACGCCGCGTGCGAGCTGGGTCAGGAGATCCCCGAAGACCTCTACAACGCCGTGGCACGCGTGCTCGTGTTCGTCGACGCGCTCCGGCGCCGAGGCGCCGCCCGCGGCATCCACTCTCTCCCGTATCGGAGGACCGTATGAAGAAGCTGCTCATCACGCTCGGGGTGCCGATCGGCGTCGTCGGCATCATCATGCTGCTCGTCGTTCCGGTGCCGCCGTTCCTGCTCGACGTGCTGATCATCCTCAACATCATGTTCGCGCTGGTCATCCTGCTGACCTCGATGTTCGTGAAGAAGCCGCTCGACTTCTCGGTGTTCCCCTCGCTGCTGCTCGTGGCGACGCTGTTCCGGCTGGGGCTGAACGTCGCCTCCACCCGCCTCGTCCTCGGCGAGGCATATGCGGGACAGGTGATCGAGGCGTTCGGGGCGATCGCGGTGGGCGGCTCGCTCATCATCGGCGCCGTGGTCTTCCTCATCCTCGTCGTCATCCAGTTCGTCGTGGTGACCAAGGGTGCAGAGCGCGTGGCCGAGGTGGGCGCCCGGTTCACGCTCGACGCGATGCCGGGCAAGCAGATGGCCATCGACGCCGATCTCAACGCCGGCCTCATCAGCGACACCGAGGCCCGCGAACGCCGGGCGGAGGTGGCGGCCGAGTCCGACTTCTACGGGGCGATGGACGGCGCCTCGAAGTTCGTCAAGGGCGACGCGATCGCCGGACTCGTCATCATCATCATCAACCTCGTCGGCGGCATCGCGATCGGCCTCGTGCAGCACGGCATGTCGATCGACCAGGCGGTGAGCACCTACAGCCTGCTCACGATCGGCGACGGCCTCGTCACGCAGATCCCCGCCCTGCTCATGGCGGTCTCGACCGGCATGATCGTCACCCGCTCGACCGCCGAGGCCGAGATGGGATCGGCCGCGTCCACGCAGCTCGGCCAGTCGCGCAACGCCCTCATCATCGCGGGATGCGCGGCCATCGTCATGTCTCTCATCCCGCACATGCCGATGCTCCCCTTCCTGGTGATCGGCGCCCTGCTGCTCCTCATCGCGCAGCGCATCACCGCGACCCGCAAGCGCGAGGAGGCGGAGGCCGCACAGGCCCCGGCTCCCGCGCCGGTGGACCAGCCCGAGGAGCTCATCGAGCGCATGCGGGTGCATCCTCTGGAGATCCTGCTCGCCCCCGACATCGTCGACCTGGTCACCGGCGGACCCGACGACCTCCTCGCCCGGGTGAAGGCGCTGCGGCGCCGCATCGCACTCGACCTCGGTCTGGTCACCCCGCCCGTGCGCACGAGGGACAGCATCGAACTCCCCCAGGCGACGTACGTCATCCGCATCGCCGGTGTCGAGACCGGACGCGGCACCGCGCCCACCGGGTCGGTCCTGGCCCTCGGGCAGGGGCTGGACAGCCTGCCGGGGACCGCCGCTCTGGACCCGGTGTTCGGTCTCGAGGGCAAGTGGATCCCGATGGAGATGCGTCACAGCGCGGAGTTCGCCGGGGCCACGGTGATCGACAGGGCGAGCGTCATCATCACCCATCTGTCGAGCGTGATCCAGACGCACGCCGCCCGGCTGCTCACCCGGGAGGACGTCCGCCAGCTCACCGACGCCCTGAAGCAGGTCTCCCCGTCGGCGGTCGAGGAGCTCACGCCCGCCCTGCTCTCGCTCGCGGAGGTCCAGCGGGTGCTGCAGGGCCTGCTCGCCGAACGCGTGCCCATCAACGACCTCAGCCGCATCTACGAGGCGCTCGCGCTCCGTGCCAAGGTCTCCACCGATCCGGAAGGACTGATCGAGGCGGCCCGTGCCGCGCTGGGCCCTGCCATCGCCTCCCGCTTCGCCGAGGACGGCACGCTCCGGGTCGTGATGATCGCCCCGCTGCTGGAGCAGGCGATGCTGGAGAGCCTCCGTCCCGGCGACGAGGGCTCTCAGATCGTCTTCGATCCACCGCGGATGGAAGCGGTGATCGCGTCGGTGAAGCAGGCCGTGGCCGCGCAGACGGACGGCGGAGAGCCGGTGCTCGTGTGCGCACCATCGCTGCGCCCCGCCGTGCGGCGGCTGGTGTCGGCGCAGACCGACGGCCTCCCCGTGCTCTCCTACAGCGAGGCGACCGCGGCCGCCCTCACGATCGAGACGATCGGGGTGGTCCGGGACTCCTCCACCGCGTCGCTCGGGGCCGCCCCCGCCGCACCAGTAGGCTGAACGAATGCTGGTGTTGACGAGGCGGATCGGTGAGAGCGTACGCATCGACGGCGAGATCGAGGTCACGCTGCTCGACATCAAGGGCGACAGCGTGCGCATCGGCGTCAAGGCCCCGCGGGAGACCCGCATCCAGCGCACCGAGATCATCGAGGCCGTCGTCGCCGAGAACGTCTCCGCCGCCGCCGACACCGACGCGAGCGCCGCGGACGCCATCACCGCGGCACTCGCGCGCGGGCGCGAGAAGCAGACCCCCTAGGCCCGCTCGCCCCGCGGGGCGGTGGCGGAGCGCTCCGCCGCGTTCCGCACGGCGTGCAGGGTCGCGGTCAGCACGGAGCGGTCGCGCCCGGCCGCCCAGCCCGAGCGCACGCCGTCGCGATACTCGATCAGGGTGAGCGCTTCGCTCCCAGCCCCCGATCCGATGCTCGTCTGGTGCAGACTCAGGACTTCGACGGGCAGGCCGATCCCTGCGAGCGCCGTGCCCAGCGCCTCCACCGGACCGACGCCGTCATGGCGGGTCCGTGTCTCGACGCCGTCGGCGTGGAGCGTGATCGTCGTGCACCCTCCCGCGACCTCGGCCTCCGCTCGCAGCGTCGTCGGGCTCGTGCTCGCGAGGTAGGCGGCATCGAAGATGGCCCATACCTCCGCGGCCGAGACCTCGCGTCCCGTCTGCTCGGTGCGCTGCTGGACGTGACGAGCGAGGTCGATCTGCAGGCGCCGCGGCAGCTCGATCCCGTAGGCGTCCTCCAGCAGGTAGGCGATGCCGCCCTTCCCGGACTGCGAGTTGACGCGGATCACGGCGTCGTAGCTGCGGCCGATGTCCGCCGGGTCGATGGGAAGATACGGCACGCGCCATTCGATGTCCCGTTCCGCGCGGCCTTCCCTCGCAGCACGGGCGCGATGCTCCGCGAACCCCTTCCGGATGGCGTCCTGATGGGTGCCCGAGAAGGCGGTGTGCACGAGGTCGCCGGCATACGGGTGCCGCACATGGATGTCGATGCCGTTGCAGTGCGCGACGGTCCGGCGGATCTCGTCGATGTCGGAGAAGTCGATCATCGGATCGACGCCCTGCGCGTGGAGGTTGAGGGCGAGGGTCACGAGGTCGACGTTGCCGGTGCGCTCCCCGTTGCCGAAGAGGCACCCCTCGACCCGCTGCGCGCCGGCGAGGACGGCGAGTTCCGCGCAGGCGACGCCGGTACCGCGGTCGTTGTGCGGATGCACGGAGAGGATGACCCCGTCGCGACGCCCGAGGTTGCGGTGCATGTACTCGATCTGGTCCGCGTAGACGTTCGGGGTCGCGACTTCCACGGTCGCGGGCAGGTTCAGGATCACGGGACGCTCGGGGGTCGCGTCCCACAGGGTCGTCATCGCCCCGCACACGTCGAGGACGAAGTCCGGCTCGGTGAGGGTGAACACCTCGGGAGAGAACTCGAAGCGGACGTTGTCGAGGTCTCCCGCGAACCGCAGCACGTCCTCCCCTCCGGCGAGGATCAGCGCGATGAGCCCCTCACGGTCCTGTCCGAGGACGACGTCCCGCCACGTGGGCGCGGTAGCGGTGTACATGTGGATGACGACGGGATTGCGGATGCCGCGCACGGACTCCACGGTCCGTTCGATGAGTTCGCGTCGCGCCGGCGTGAACACCACGATCGTCACGTCGGCGGGAGCGAGGTCGGTCTCGGCGAGGAGCCGCACGAAGTCGTAGTCCGTCCGGGAGGCCGAGGGGTAGCCGACTTCGATCTCCTTGTAGCCCATGGCGACCATGAGCTCGAAGAACCGTCGCTTGCGGGACGGGTCCATCGGCTCGGCCAGCGCCTGGTTCCCGTCGCGGAGATCCACCGGGACCCAGAGCGGTGCCTGCGTCAGTCGCGCGCTCGGCCAGGTCGGGGTCTCCAGCGGAACGGCGACGCGGGAGTACACGTCTCGATAGCGGTTCGAGGGCATCTGCGAGGGCCGCTGCCGATTCCAGTGCGGAGCGTCGTCGGGCAGGACACCGGAGGGAGTCGAGAGGGTCGGGAAAGCGCGGGACGGGGTCATGGTCTGGTTCCTGTTCGGATCGCGGGGAGGGCGACCGACGCGTGCTGCGGCTCCACGACGAGGAGCCGGTCTGATCAGGCCCCGCCGTGGCGGCGAAGGAGGAGGAACCGGAGCGTGCGCATACGGGCACTCTACCACAACTCCTCAGACAAGCAGAGAAGTGCGTCGGATGCGAGAATGGGCCCATGACGACCGTGCGCCGCGAATCCCTCGCCGAACAGGCCGCCGAGCTCCTTCTCGCACGCATCGGAGCCGGCGAGTGGCAGGTCGGCGGCAAGCTGCCGGGCGAGACGACGCTCGCTCCGCAGCTCGGGGTCGGAAGGTCGACGGCCAGGGAGGCGATCCGGATCCTCGCGGGGCGAGGCGTGCTCGCCACACGCCAGGGCGCCGGGGTCTTCGTCACGGCCACGGAACCCGCCGCGAGTTGGGATGCCGTCCTCGATCGCGCCGACATCATCGCCGTCCTCGAGGCCCGCACCGCGATCGAGGTCGAAGCCGCGGCTCTCGCCGCCGAGCGCCGGACCTCCGCAGACCTGGACGAGCTGACGCGCACGCTCGCGGAACGTGACCGTCGTCGCACGGACGTCCGCGCGCACGTCGAGGCGGACATGGCCTTCCACCGCGCCGTCGTCGTCGCGTCCGGCAATCCCGTGCTGCGGGAGCTGTTCGACGGCTTCGCCCCCCGCTCGCTGCAGGCGATGATCGACATGCTGCGCATCCGCGGCCATCACGGCGACGATGCCGACCAGGAGGCGCACGCGCGAATCGGCGACGCTATCGTCGCGCGCGACCCGAGAGCAGCCGCCGCCCTGACGCGCGAGCACCTCGACACGACGAAGAGGCTGTTCGGCTGACGCCGGAGGGCCTGGTCACACGGCGGCCAGGTCCGACTCCTGCGCCCGCTTCCACTGATCCCCACCGGCATCGCGCGCCCGGCACGCCGCCGATGCCGCCGCCGCGACGAGAGCGTCGTAGTCGTACCCGGCGACGGATGCCGTCGCCCAGCCGATGCTCGCGGAGGAACGGATGCCGGTCGCCGGCGCGTCCAGGTCGATGATCGACACGGATCCCAGGATCGCCCGCAGATGGAAGCGCACCGCCTCGTCGCTGCCGTGGATGAGGACGATCGCGCGGTCGTCGGCGACCCGTTCCGCATCGGCGGTCGCCGGGAGCGCGTCGCAGATGTCCGCGTGGAACCGGTCCGCGATGCGTCGGAACCCGGCGCTGCTCGACGCCTCGCGGAGGTCGGCGGGATCGTCCAGGCGGACGTCGAGGACCGACCACGCGGGGTCCTTCTGCGCTGCCGCCTTGCGCAGACGATCCCTGGCACGGTTCGCGGCGCCGTCGGTCCCCGGCGGCGCGCTCTCCACCCGGACGAGGAGCACGAGCGTGAACGCCGCGCAGGTGCTCATGACGATCGTCCCCAGGGCGTTCACTCCGCGGAGCGCGCTGAGCTGCTCCTCGGTGCTCACGCCGCCGGAGACGAGGGCGGACCCCGCGCTGACGACGGCGACCACCACGAAGCCGCACGCGGCGAGCGCGAGCGGCAGGACGATGTCCCGCGTCGCCGCCTGCCCGCGCGTCAGCTCCCAGGCGAGCAGCCCGGCGAAGACCGCCATCGCCAGGAAGACGACGTGGAACACCGGCAGATACCAGCGCGTGCCCGCCGTCAGGATCAGGGCTGCGGGCACCCCGACGAGCGCGACGATGACCGGAAGCCAGGGTGCCGTGCGCTCGAAATGCATCCGCACGCCGATCCACACCAGCGGCACGAAGCAGACGACGATGGCGGACGCGGCCGCCCGCAGCACGGGGCTGCCGGTGTGGTGCCCGGCCAGCCACAGGTAGGCGCCGAGCATCCCGATACCGAAGGCGACCCCCCAGACGATGGTCGCCCTGCTCGGTCGGGCGAGAGTCGCGAGACCGACGACGACCGCGGTGAGCACGGTCACCACCGCCACCATGCTCGTGGTGACATCGACGCTCACGGGCACGAGCGGTGTCATACGGGGTCCTCTTTCGTTCGTCGGGGGAAACGGACGGTGACGGTGGTGCCGACGTCCACCTCGCTCGACACGAGGATGACGCCGCCGTGTGCGACCACGATGTCCCGCGCGATGCCCATGCCGAGCCCGGTACCGGGGATGCCGCCGCGCACGGCGCTGTCGGCGCGGAAGTACGGCTCGAACAGCCGCGGCAGCTCGTCCTCGGAGATGCCGATCCCCGTGTCCGCCACCGTGACCTCCGCATGGCCGTCGGACTCCACCAGCCGTACCGTGATGCGGCCGCCTCCCTCCGTGTACTTGGCGGCGTTGCCCAGGAGGTTGTCCACCACCTGACGCAACCGGAACGCGTCTCCCGTGATCACCACCCGCTCCGCCCCATCGAGCACGAGTTCCTGGCGCGCGGCGCCCATCAGGGGCGCGAACGATGCGGCGGACTCCTCCACGACCACGCGCAGGTCCACCGGCTCGAAGGGGTCGTGCGAGATCCGCCCCGTCTGAGCCTGCATGCTCGTGACGAGATCCTGCAGCCGCTCCCCGGCGTCCGCGATGACCTCGATCTGCGCCGGCACCCGGCCGGGGAGGTCGTCGCGCTCCCGCAGGAGCTCGACATGGCCGATGATCGCCGTGAGCGGGTTGCGCAGTTCGTGGGAGATCACGGCGGTCAGCGCCCGACGCTCCTCGGCGGCCTCGAGGAGGGCGGTGACGTCATCGATGACGACGAGGGTGATGCTCTCCCCCTCCCGGGCACTTGCGATGGGCTGGGTGGTCACGGCCAGGGCATGCCACTGCCCTGCACCGTCGTACAGCCACACCCGCTCCTCCCGCATCTGCTCCCCCGCGGCGGCTCGTGCCAGCGTGGTGCGCTCCGGCGTCAGAGCCGTTCCGCGCCGCGCGTCGTACTCGACGGAGGCCGACGGGAGCGCTGTGCCGAAGCGGTCGCGGCCGTACAGGGCGCGGTAGGCGTCGTTCATCTGCAGGACGCGGCCCGCGGAGGTGACCACCACCAGCGCGATGCCCAGCGCGTCGATGACCTGCGTGACGCGCTCCTGATTCGTCTCGGCCCGCTCCGCCGCCCTGTTCACCTGTTCGGAACGGCGCTGCAGGAGCCGCCGCGCCGCACCGGAGCGCTGGGCGCCGATACGGACGGTCACGCCGAGGAAGCTCAGGGTGATGACGACGGTGAGCACCCGGAGCAGTACGTCCTCCGGCGGCCCGGAGCGGTCCGCGAAGAACACGAGGCAGCCGCCGCTGAGGACGATGCCGACGAACACCCAGGGCATCGAGAAGTAGGTCGCCAACCAGACCACCGGGAACACCCAGAGGAAGCCGAGCCGGAGATCCGGCACGTTCGTCGTCAGTCCCACCCCGAGCACGTCCAGCAGCGGGAGGACGGTCACCGCCGTGCGCGGCAGGCGCCGCCAGGGCACCATGAGCGCCACCAGGGTGGTGACCACGATGAGGCCGATCCCCCCGATGAACAGCGGGATCGCGAGGGTCTGCGGCTTGAAGCCCGCGACCATCACCACGATGGCGACGATGCTCGCGGTGAACACCAGCTGCCACCGCCAGATCGAGACCGTGCGGATCATCAAGGCCCGCCTCCCGGTCGATCCTCAGCATTCACGCAAGATTACTCAAAGATCGTCACTTCGCGCTCTTCAGGTGGCCTTCCCGTCCTACGATTCTGAGTGGGAGCCGACGCTGCGACTGGGGATTTCGCAGAAGCTGGGGCCGCGCGAGTGGGGATTCGCAGGCATCCGGGGCCGCGGTGGGGGAGCCGCGGCCTCGACCCCTCTCCTCAGACGGGCCGGTCGTCGGAGGTCAGACGGTAGCCGACGCCGCGCACCGTCTCGATGTAGCGCGGGGCGTTCGGGTTGTCACCGAGCTTCCGGCGCAGATTGGCCATGTGCGTCTCGATGGCCCGCTTGTCCGGCTCGCTCACCCGGTCGAAGGCGTCTCCGGAGAGGCCGCGCAGCCCGCGTGCGAGGTCGGCCTTGCTGCAGACTCTGCGGCCGGCCTCGAGGAGCGCGGCGAGCAGATCGAACTCGGTGGGGGTGAGTTCGACGGGGCGCTGGGAGACGAGCACGAGACGCGTGTCGAGGTCGAGGCTGAGGTCGCGGTGCACGAGCCCTCGCCACGTGGCGACGGTGGCGTCGGCGGCGGCGATGACCGGCAGGGACGCGCTCGACGCCGCGGAGGCCGTCGAGACGGTGACCCGGGGCGGCGGGGCGCTCGCGGCCGCGGGCGTCCCCTTGTCCGCCGCGGACAGGCGGGTACGGCGGAGGAGCGCCTCGATCCGCGCCCGCAGCTCGCGCGGCCGGAAGGGCTTGACGAGGTACTCGTCGGCACCGGAGGTGAGGCCCAGCACCACGTCCGACTCCTCGGCGAGGGCGGACAGCATGATGATGAAGGTGTCGCTGACCCGTCGGATGCGTCGCGCGACCTCGAACCCGTCGATGCCGGGGAGGTTGATGTCGAGGGTGGTGATGATCGGGTGGTGCGCCGCCACTGCCGCGAGACCGTCCGGACCGGAACCCGCCAGCACGGTGCGGAAGCCCGCGGCGAGGAACACCTCGTCCAGGAGCGACCGCACACCGGGGTCGTCTTCGATGATGACCGCGACCAGCGGCGTCTCCCCCGTCACGCGCGCTCCTCGCGGGCGATCGTGACGAAGCGCGGCGCGTCGGCGTCCAGCTCCGAGGGGTCGAGGTCGTCCTCGTCGTCGCCGGCTCCGACGGGGCGTTCGATCTCGACGTCCCACCAGGCGTCGGCGAGCTCCTCCGCCATGCCGCGGCCCCACTCCACGACCACGACCGACCGCTCCAGATCGAGGTCGAGGTCGTCGAGTTCGGCGGCGGAGCCGAGGCGGTACGCGTCCACGTGCACGAGCGGCGCTCGGCCGACCAGGGACGGGTGGGTGCGGGCGATCACGAAGGTCGGGCTCTGCACGGGCCCCCGCACACCGAGTCCCTCGGCCAGACCCCGGGTGAACGTGGTCTTGCCCGCCCCCAGGGGTCCGGTGAGGATGAGCAGGTCGCCCGGTTCGAGCTGCTCGCCGATACGCAGCCCGAGCTGCTCCATCTCCTCGGAGGTGGCGATCCGCCGGCGTCCGAGGAACGCCGGGTCCAGGCTCACGTCGTCCTCCGCGGCACCCGGTGCCCGATGCGGGTGACGATCTCGTAGCCGATGGTGCCGGCGGCCTCGGCCCAGTCCGCGGCCGAGGGCACGCCGAGGGTCGGGTCCCCGAAGAGGATGACCTCGTCGCCGACCGCGACCGGGGCATCGCCGACGTCCACGACGAACTGATCCATCGCGATCCGTCCCACGTTCGTGTAACGCCGCCCTCCGATGGACACGGGCAGTCGCCCCGAGGCGCTGCGGGGGACGCCGTCGGCATACCCCAGCGGCACGAGCGCCAGGGTGGTCTCCCGGTCCGTGCGGTGCACGTAGTCGTAGGAGACCCCGGTGCCGGCGGGAACGCGCCGCACGGCGGCGACCGCCCCACGAAGGGTCATGGCCGGACGCAGGCCCAGTTCCGCCGAGGAGCGGTCGTCGAAGGGCGAGAGGCCGTAGGTGCCGATGCCGATGCGGACGGCGTCCAGTCGCGTCTCGGGAAGGTCGATGGCGGCGGCCGTGGCGGCGATGTGTCGGATCTCGGGTCGCACGCCGAGCGCGGCGGCCTGCGCCACCCCTTCCTCGAATCGGGCGAGCGCGGCACGGTCGTCGGCGGGCGAGGCGTTGGAGAGGTGGCTGAAGAGTCCCACGACCCTGACCCGTCCGATGCGCTCCAGGCGAGCGGCCTCCGCGAGCACCGTCCCCCAGCCGTCGGGGGCGATGCCGTTGCGGGACAACCCGGTCTCGAGCTTCAGGTGCACGGCGACCGGGCGGTCTCCGGATGCGGCGGCGGCCGCCGCCTGCAGCTGGTCGTATGACGAGATGCCGAGCTCGATCCCCTCGGCGGCCGCCTGGACGAAGCGCTCCCCCGGAGCGTGCAGCCAGGCCACGATCGGGGCGTGCACGCCCTGACGCCGCAGCTCCAGTGCCTCCGGGATCTCGGCCACGCCGAGGCGGGTGGCGCCGGCGGAGAGAGCCGCCACGGCGGCCGCGGCGGCACCGTGGCCGTACGCGTTCGCCTTCACGACGACGAGCACCTCCACGCCGGTCAGGCGACGGAAGTGCCGCACGTTGTCGGCGATCGCATCCAGGTCGATCGTCGCCTCGCGGAACGGGACGGTCACAGCGGGGCTCCTTCGGCGACGACGAACGCGGCGGCGAGACCGGCGTCGTGGGTGAGGGTGAGGTGCAGCGTGAGGATGCCGCGTTCCTCGACCACCGCGGCGGTGGATCCGGACAGCACGAAATGCGGCCGCCCTGAGGGCTCGGAGGCGATCTCGATCTCGGTCCAGTGCACGCCGTCGGAGCCGCCGAGGGCCTTGATCAGCGCTTCCTTCGCGGCGTACCGCGCGGCCAAGGACGGCAGCCGGAGCTCCCGTTCGGACGGGGCGAACAGCCGCTCCCGCAGACGAGGCGTCCTGGTCATCGTGCGCTCGAACCGCGGGATGTCCACGAGGTCGATGCCGGTGCCGATGATCACGCGTTCAGCCTACTCGGGCTTCCCCACCCACCCCGTTACGAACGCCCCACCCGTCTGCGTGCGCACGCAGAGGGGTGGGGCGAACAGAACAGGGTGGGTCGGCGGTCACTCCACCGTGACGGACTTCGCGAGGTTGCGCGGCTGGTCCACGTCGAGGCCCTTCGCGGTCGCCAGCGCCATCGCGAAGATCTGCAGCGGGACGACGGCCAGCAGCGGCTCGAACATGGGGCCGGCGAGCGGGATGTGGATGACCTCGTCGGCGAAGGGCAGCACGGCGGCGTCGCCCTCCTCCGCCACCACGATCACGCGGGCACCGCGGGCGCGGATCTCCTGGATGTTGGAGACGACCTTGGAGTGCACGAGTGCCGAGTGCCGCGGCGACGGCACGAGCACGAACACGGGCTGGCCCGGCTCGATCAGCGCGATCGGACCGTGCTTGAGCTCGCCGGCGGCGAAGCCCTCCGCATGGATGTAGGAGATCTCCTTGAGCTTGAGCGCCCCCTCGAGCGCGATCGGGTAGCCCACGTGGCGACCGAGGAAGAGCACCGAACGGGTGTCGGCCATCCAGCCCGCGAGCTGGGTCACGTGCTCGTGCTCGCTCTCCAGCACCTTCGCGACCTTCTCCGGCAGCGCGGCGAGCTCCTCGACATCGGTCGAGGCGTCGGCCACGACGCCGCGGACTCGTCCCATGTGCAGGCCGAGCAGGAGCAGCGCCGTGATCTGGGCGGAGAACGCCTTGGTCGAGGCGACGGCGACCTCCGGGCCGGCGTGCGTGTAGACGACGGCGTCGGACTCGCGCGGGATCGTCGCCCCCTGCGTGTTGCAGACGGACAGCGTGCGGGCACCGCGCTCCCGGGCGTACTTCACGGCCATCAGCGTGTCCATGGTCTCGCCGGACTGGCTGATCGAGACGACGAGGGTGTCCGCGCCGATGACGGGGTCGCGGTACCGGAACTCGTGGGCGAGCTCGACGTCGACCGCCACGCGCGCCCACTGCTCGATCGCGTACTTGCCGACGAGGGCCGCGTAGGAGGCGGTGCCGCACGCGGTGACGATGACGCGGTTGATGCCGACGAACAGGTCGTCGAGACCGTCCAGCTCCGGGATGACGACCTGACCGTCGCGGATGCGGCCGCGGATGGTGTTCGCGACGGCTTCCGGCTGCTCCGCGACCTCCTTGGCCATGAAGCTCGACCATCCGCCCTTCTCGGCGGCGGCGGCGTCCCACGAGACGTCGAACGGCTCGGCGGCGACGGGCGTGCCGGCGAAGTCGGTCACGGTCACCGCGTCGGGGGTGATCGAGACGATCTGGTCCTGACCGATCGCGAGGGCCTTGCGGGTGTGCTCCACGAAGGCGGCGACGTCGGAGCCGAGGAAGTTCTCCCCCTCGCCCAGGCCGATCACGAGCGGCGAGTTGCGGCGAGCGCCGACGACGAGACCCGGGTGGTCCTGGTGCATCGCGAGGAGCGTGAAGGCGCCCTCGAGGCGGTTGACGACGGCGCGGAACGCGAGCGCGAGGTCGCCCCCGTTGCCGGCGTACTCGCGGCCGAGCAGAGCCGCGGCCACCTCGGTGTCGGTCTCGCTGCGGAAGGCGACGCCGTCGGCGAGGAGTTCGTCGCGCAGCGCGGCGAAGTTCTCGATGATGCCGTTGTGGATCACCGCGAGCTTGTCGTCGTCGGCGAGGTGCGGGTGCGCGTTGACGTCGGTCGGGCCGCCGTGCGTGGCCCACCGGGTGTGACCGATGCCGGTCGTGCCGTCGGCGAGGGGTGCATCGCCGAGCGAGTCGCGAAGCATGGCGAGCTTGCCCGCCTTCTTGCGCATGCCCAGCGTTCCCTCGCCGTCGATCACGGCGATGCCCGCGGAGTCATAGCCGCGGTACTCGAGCCGGGCGAGGCCGGCGAGAAGGATGTCCTGGCTGGGCCGCGGGCCCACGTATCCGACGATTCCACACATGGGGATAAGGGTAAGCGGGAATTTTTGCGAGTCGTCCGAACAATAGGACGCCCGCCAGGGCGGCTCAGAGCTTGCGCAGCAGCACGCTCTCCACGTCGTGATCCGCGCCCTTGCGCAGAACAAGCCGCGCGCGGTGCCGCGTGGGCATGACGTTCTCGACGAGGTTCGGCATGTTGATCTCGTTCCAATATCCCAGTGCGGTGGTGATCGCCTCCTCATCGGTGAGGTGCGCGAACACGTTGAAGTAGGACGACGGGTTGCTGAAGGCCCCCTGCCGCAGCGCGAGGAACCGGTCGACGTACCACTTCTCGATGTGCGCGGTGTCGGCGTCCACGAAGATCGAGAAGTCGAAGAGGTCGCTGACGGCGACGTCGTTCGGCGCGGGCGGAGGCTGCAGGACGTTGAGCCCCTCGACGATCACGACGTCGGGGCGGCGCACCACGACGTGCGCGTCCGGCACGATGTCGTAGCGCATGTGGGAGTAGAACGGCGCCCGCACCTCGGGCGCTCCGCTCTTGACCTCCGTGAGGAACTCGATCAGCGCCCGGCGGTCGTACGACTCCGGGAAGCCCTTGCGGTCCATGAGGCCCCGGCGCTCCAGCTCGGCGTTCGGGTAGAGGAAGCCGTCCGTCGTCACCAGCTCCACGCGCGGCGTCCCCGGCCACCGGCTCATCAGCTCGCGGAGGAGCCGGGCGATGGTCGACTTGCCCACGGCCACGGAGCCGGCGACACCGACGACGAAGGGCGTGGTCGTGTCGTCCTCCTGGAGGAACGACGAGGTGGCCGCACCGAGCTGCTTCGTCGCGCTCGCGTACAGGCTCAGCAGCCGGCTCAACGGGAGGTAGACCTCACGGACCTCGGTGAGGTCGAGACGATCGCCGATCCCCCGCAGCTCCACGACCTCGGTCTCGGTGAGGGGCTGGTCGAGTCCGGCGGCGAGACGCGCCCACTCCGCGCGCCCGATCTCCCGGTACGGCGACAGCGGCAGCGTGGGGTCGGCGGTGGTCACGTCGTCCATCGTAACCGCGCGCGAGTATCCTCATCCCGTGCGCCTGGGAGTCCTCGACATCGGATCCAACACCGTCCACATGCTCGCCGCCGACGTACGCCCGGGCGGACGACCGCTCGCGACCACGAGCGACCGGACCGTGCTGCGCCTCATGCGGTACCTCACACCGGACGGGGCGATCGCGGAGGACGGCGTGCAGGCCCTGGAGACCGCTGTCGCGCAGGCCCGCCGGGTGGCGGAGGCGGAACGCGTGGACGCGCTCCTCGCCACGGCCACGAGCGCCGTGCGCGATGCCCGCAACGGAGCCGAGGTGATCGCGCGCATCGAGGCCGTCCTGGGTCAGCCGCTCCAGGTGCTCGATGGGGAGACCGAGGCCGCGCTCACCTTCCTCGCGGTGCGGCGCTGGTTCGGGTGGTCCGCCGGCCAGCTGCTGCTCCTCGACATCGGCGGCGGCTCCCTGGAGATCGCCGCGGGCGCCGAGGAGGTACCGGACGTCGCCGCCTCCGTGCCGCTCGGAGCCGGGCGCATGACGGTGCAGTTCCTCCCGCAGGATCCGCCGGGTGAGGACGATGTGGAGCGGCTGCGGGCACACGCCGCAGCGACTCTCGACGCGGTCGTCCCCCGGTTCCATGCCCTCCCCCGTCCGGACCACGTCGTGGGGTCCTCCAAGGCGATCCGTTCGCTCGCACGGTTGGTCGGCTATCCCGTCCCCGGCTGGTCGGGTATCGAGCGGATGCTGCTCCCCCGCGAGGCGCTCGGGTCGTGGATCCCGCGGCTCGCGCGCCTTCCCGCCTCGGCGCGCCAGGAGCTCCCGGGGATCACGCCCGACCGGACGTTCCAGATCGTGGCGGCCGCGGTGTCGCTGCATGCTGCGATGAGCGCACTGGGGGTGGAGGAGCTGGAGGTGTCGCCGTGGGCGCTGCGCGAAGGAGTGCTGCTGCGGTACATCGAGCAGCTCGGGTCGCGATCCTGAGAGGGCTGCTCCGGCGGCGCGGATAGCATGACGCCATGACCCCGACCCTCGCCACCCGTGCCCCGCGCGGCTGGGTGGCAGCCCGCGTCGCCCTGGTCGGCTACCTGCTGTTCGTGGGCTTCACCGTCTGGCTGCCCGCGGCCGTGTCGTCCAAGGTCACGGGTCTCGTGGGCGTGATGGCCCGCTGGGTCGCGGAAGCCGGCATCGCGCCCTACCAGCCGAGCGCCGTGGTGCTGGAGATCCTGGCCAACGTCGCCCTCTTCGTCCCTGTCGGGCTGTTGCTGCCCTTCGCCTGGCCACGGCTTCGACTCTGGCAGGTCACGCTCGCCGGTGGTCTGCTGAGCGTCGTGATCGAGACGGTGCAGGGCTTGATGCCGTCCCGGTTCCCCACGCTCAGCGACGTGATCGCCAACACCACCGGCACCTTCCTCGGAGCCGTCGTGGCGACTCTGCTGCTGGCCCTGTTGTCACGCGGTCCGGACGGACCGAGGGACCCTAGGCTGGCTTCGTGACCCTCCCTCCCCTCGACGGCCCGCCGGCCGGCATGAGCCGCAGAGAGTGGCGCGAGCAGCAGGACCAGCCCGCGCCCACCGCCGTCCCCGAGAACGGCGTCAGTCCGATCGCCCCCGCCGGCGAGACGCTGACCATCCTGACGGTGTGCACCGGGAACATCTGCCGCTCTCCCCTCGCCGAGGTGCTGCTCCGACAGCGGCTCGAGCCGCTGGGCGTCCGCGTGCACAGCGCCGGGACGCACGCGCTCGACGGGCACGGCATGCCGGAGGAAGCCCTCGAACTCGTCACGCAGGGCGGCGCCGACTCGACGATCGCCCTGGCCCACCGCGCCCGGTACCTCGTCGAGCCGTACATCGCTGAGGCGGACCTCGTGCTGACGATGGCGCGGGAGCACCGTTCCGCCGTCGTGAAGATGATGCCGGCGGCTCTCCGACGCACGTTCACGCTGCGCGAGTTCGCACGGCTCGCCTCGACGCTGAGCACCGACGAGGTCCAGGACGCCGCCCGGGGGGACGGAGCGCTGCGCGACCGGTTCGCCGCCGTGCTCCGCGCCGTCGGGGATCAGCGCGGCCTCAC
Source organism: Microbacterium sp. C-MGS6 (assembly GCF_058140415.1). Classification (NCBI taxonomy): domain Bacteria; kingdom Bacillati; phylum Actinomycetota; class Actinomycetes; order Micrococcales; family Microbacteriaceae; genus Microbacterium; species Microbacterium sp. C-MGS6. The sequence continues at coordinate 878,683 of NZ_CM176934.1, read as the reverse complement.
CCCCGCACGGCCGGAGGACGACGACGTCGTCGATCCGTACCGCCGTTCGCGGGAGACCTACGCGCTCTCGGGTGCGCAGCTCACCCCGGCGCTGGACGAGGTCGAGCGGATCGTCCAGGCGGCGCTTCGCTGAGACGACGGCGAATCCCGCACCACCTCATCCGATCGAGTACGTCACGGTGCACAGGTCGAGGTCTCGACGGGCGTCTCCCTTGTCATAGGGGTGTGCCAAACTTCCAGCTCGTCGCCGTCACCAGCGACACCATCAAAGGTCACGTCGACGGTGTGCTCGCTGACGAACCTGTTCAGCACTTCAACCTTGACCGCGGGACGACCGAGGTGCTGGCCGACCGCGAGCGGAGTCACAGCACTGCCATCCACCGCAGCACTCACGAACGAAGACCCCACCGGGCCGTAGAGGACGACATAGCTGCTGATCTCACCCGGGGCGAAGTACGGTCCGGTGATGTAATACGGCAGGCGTGAGGCTTCTGCTTCGTCGAGCGAGGATGCCAGCGTGACGGACGCTCGCGCCTGCCCTCCCCCGAGACACGCCGCGATGCTCATGTCGAGGTAAAAGCTCTTCTTCGAAGCCGTGTTGTCGTTCACATAGACACCAAGCAGAGGCTTTTCATCCGCGGGCATCTGTCCCGCCATTCGGGTAGTCCCGATCAGCGCCATCTCGTCCGGGTCCGCGCTGGAATAAAGCAGGCGCCCCTCGTCCACCGCGCGAGCGAGGGCACTGATCATGGCCGTCGGCGAGCCTGCGCCATTCGTGAGCGCAGTGAAGACGGCGTCCGCCGCCGACCCGAAGAAAGCATTCTGCATGAGTGGGTCTTCGTATCGGAAGTACGCTTCGTTCAGCAGCAGCGGCACCGCGTTTTCCGCGGTCAGTGAGTCGCCGGTCGGCAGGCTCACCGGTCCCGTGACCGCGAGCAGGTATGAGAGCGCCACCGGATCCATGGATATGTAGGCATCCACATCCGTCCCCACATCCCGGTTCCACCAACCCTGAAGGATCCCGGCGGCCGTCGGGAAATCCGGCACCATCGTGAAGTCGGGGGTGTAGCGGCCGATTTTATCCCCGTAGATCGTGACGGCCTCGGGATCTAGCGAAACGACCGGCTCCTCGGTCGGCTGGTGGAAATCCGAGCTGTCCACATGTTCCGTGATCGCAATCGCGCCGTTGTCGACACGGATCACGATGAACACCGCCGCGTTGCCGGCGAGACTACGCGCCTCCGAATTGCCCTGGAACATGACCAGGTAGTTGCGGGGCCCATTCGCCCCCAGTGCCTCGGGGAGGACGCCCAGGACGTCGTGAATAGGGGAGAGTGTCTCGTCAAGCCGTGCCAGCGCGCCGTCTAGCCTTGCGACGCCCGCAGCCACCTGATCGATGAGCCCGCCAGTGTGGATGGCACCGATCCTCGCAGTTGCCCGGTCAACCTCCGCCACGATGCCGTCGACAAGCGACGAGAGCCCCCCCAGCGCAGCGACGTCGATTCGCCCTCCGCTCGGGGTGAGTGCAGAGAGGTCGAGCTGCGTGGCAGGCGTCACGGCCTCTGCTACGAGGGAATCCGTCAGCTCCGCGACCTCCCGCACAGCGGTGAGGTTCGAGCCGATCCAAGGCACCCACTCCCCCATCGCCCACAGCCGTCCTTGGGTGGGCGCCACCGCAGCCGACGTCTCCTCCGCCAGACGCGCAGCCGCTTCCGATGCCCCAGCAGTGTTCTGAGACAGGATTGACTCTTGCACCGTCGACACCTCGGCCATCGCCGCCTCCAGGTGGGACCGAGTCGTCATCGCACGCTCATAAAGCTGCACGGCGGCGACCACCGCGGCGGTGACCAGCAGGATGAGGGCAATGACCAACGCGATCCAAATCCAGCGCCGACGACGGCGCGGCGGACGTGGCTCCACAGCGGGGGCCTCCGTGAGAGTTCGCGCTTCACGGCGCGTGCGGGGTCCGGGCTGTTCCTGATGCATGTCGTCCATTCAATCAGCAGCGAAGGCAAGGCTAGACCGGGCTAGGAGAGACTTCCTGGATACGTCACATCGCGACACTGCGTCTCTTGCTCAGGGCTCTCGCGCGGGTTCGACTGGCGGGGAGTTCACCCGGCCCGTGATCGCTCATGCGTCACAAGTTCGGTCGTTCGACTCGACGCTGCCGTGTCTTGAACGGATCGAAGCGCCAGCATCAGCACAGCGATCACGGCGGCCGCTTTCACAGCGTAGAAGCCGGCGTAAAGCATGGAAGATGCGAGCAGTGCCCAGATGGGGTATTGCCACTCGGTCCCCCGCAGATAGATCAGCAGCCCCACGATGAGCGCGAAGATCATCGCACTCACGATGATGCCAGAGCTCACGAGCGTCTCCACCAAGAAGTTGTGCGGAGCGGTTCCTTCGTAGTCGGCGTAGCCGACGCCGAGGAGGAGATTGATGTCCGATGCGGTCATGACCTCCCACGCGTGCTGGAACGTCTCGAATCGCCCGTTGTCATCGAAGAACCCTTCCCTCCCGCGCGCAGAGGTCGCGTACAAGTTGTACATCCACCATGCGAGGATGCCTGCAGGGATGATGGCGAGGCGCGCTCCGAAGCGGCGTGCGCCCTTCGGAGGGAAGAGGATCGCCAGGCCGAGGATTGCCGCTCCGACGATGATCCCGGTTCGAGAAGAGTTCACCACGATCGCAAAGGAGGAGACCACCGCGAGTACGATCGCCATCTTCCATCGCCCACGGCGCCAGAGGGTGGGAGTCAATACGATCCCGATCGCTAAGAGACCAGAGAGGACGCTGTAGGCGGATACGGTGAGATCGTAGGTGACGCGTTCGACGAAGAAGCTGATCGACCCCAGCGAGACTCCCCATCGGCTGTGCAGCTGCCACTGAGCGATCACTCCGACGGCGATTGCAAGTTGCGTCGATGCGAGCACTCCGAGCAACCGATCGACCGCATCCCGACCGAGAGTGGCTGCGGTCCATCCCCGCGCTTCATAAACGAGGATGGCAGGCACGACGAACATCAGGAACTGCGCGATGTAGTACCAGCCCTCGGCCCCATCCGCTGAGGATAGTCCGGTAAGGATGCTGAAGGCGAGAACAGTGAAGAGCGCCACCGCCAGCAGGGGGGAGAATCTTCGAATCTGCGGCACGACCATCACCATGAGCACCAACAGGAGCACGGTGGTCCAGGACGCGACGTGGTGCAGGCCAGGCAGTATCGGGAGCGCATAAAGCGGCATCGTGAGAACGAGCATGGCCAGGAGCTTCTCGAGGGGTGTACGCCGTGGGCGGAGTCCGACGATCAACAGGGAGACGATGACTGTCGCGAACCCCGCCGCCGGCGAAGCGAGGTAGGCCATGATGTTCACGAACGCGAGGATGAATGCCACGCCAGTCCCCCCCGCATGATCTGGATTATGTTGATAAGTCTAGGCCGCGATAAGTCGCCCGTTAGCGACTGGATCCGACCTCCCTGATGACGCTCTTGTACACCGCGTAGTTGGCTTCGAACGAGTTCGACATGGTGAATCTGCGGGAGTTCGCCAGTGCACCGGCGACAAGACGCGCATACTGCGACGGCTCGATCGCCGCGCGCACGCGCGCTGCGATCTCCTCCGGCGTAGCCGAACCGAACAAGAGACCGGAGCGACCCTGTAGGACCACATCGTCAAACCCCTCGACCGCCGGCCCTACAACCGGCAGACCCGCCGCTTGAGCTTCGGCTGCCACGAGGCCGAAGCCCTCATACTTGGAAGTGGAGAGCAGGAGCGTATAGCTGCTCAGTAGCGTATGCACATCCTTGACGTTGCCCAACAGGCGAACCCGAGACTGCAGGCCCGCCTTCACGATCTGCGTCTCGAGTTCCCGCCGCAGCGGTCCTTCGCCCGCGATATCGAGCGTGGCGTCCGGCAACAGCCGCATCGCCTCAATAGCAACCGCGTGCTGCTTCACCTCGGTCAGGGAACCGACTGATAGAAGTCGTACCCCGCTGCGGTGGGTTCTCGTGTTCACCGCGTAGAACTCATCGGCCACACCGTTCAGCGCCGTGACGACACGAGTTCCGCTTCCTATCCCTGCTGCGTGCTGGCGAAGCCGCCGCTCAACCCCCGGGCCGATCGCGACGACCCGATCGTAGTTGTTGTATGCCCACCGCTCGGGAAGCCGATAAAGGCGCCGGCCCATCCGGCGGTTATGTGTGCTGTGCTCGGTGAACACCTTCGGGCCCCCGAGCGTCGCCGCCCAGTACATCGCGGGAAAGAGGTGCACGTGTACGACGTCCGCCCCGACGGTGAGGTTACGAAGCCGTACGAGGATCCGGGGGTCGCGGAGCGAAGTCGCTGCCACCGCGATAGGGATGCCTCGCTCGTCGGCGATGCGCCGAGGCATTCCCTCGGTGTCCGCGAGAACGACCACCCGGACATCGTGCCCGCGCCGCACGCCGTGAGTGGCGAGCTCGACGACCATGCGCTCGGCGCCGCCCGTCGCCAAGGAGTTGATGACATGAACGATCTTCATGCCGCTTGGCCGCCTTCCCTTTCATGCGCGCGCAGCACGTGGAAGCCCCAGCACCAGGTCACTAGGTCCGACAGCGCAAGGGCGCTGTAAATCAACCACAGAGACGGAATGAGTTCCATCCCGCTAACAAGTGCGAGGCTAGCAGCCGCTGCCGCGAGAACGACCCTGGCCAGTTCTAAGACGATGGACGCCACGCCGCGCTGAAGCAACTGTGTGAGATTCCTCGTTGCGGACACGACCAAGCGGGTCATCACCACAACTGACATCACCTGCGCGACTTCACCGGCAACGGTCCAGTTCTGCCCGAACAGCAACGTCAGTCCCCACGGCGCCATCAACGCGAGGAACGCCCCGATGAAGAGGCCGACGACTGCAAGCGCGAGCGACGTCAGCAGGTAGCGACGAACGATACCTCCAGAGCGCGCGCGCAAAGATCGCGCGAGTTCGCTCTCGAACACAGTGCCAACAGCCAAGCCGAGTAGCGTCACCGGAATCGCGACAATACGTTCCGCCATCCCGACAACCCCTGCCGCGCCGAGACCGAAGGATGCCGCGCTGAACAAAAGCGGAAGTTGCTGCGCAAATAGCGTCATGCACGCAATGGGCATAAAAATCACAGGGAACCTCCAGTAGGCCCGGAGACTCGCGACAGCCTTGGCCGCGGACGCCCGTCCCCCCAAACGTCGGGCATACGGGCTCAGTACGGCTACGCCGACCGCGGATCCGGCAAGAGCGCCTCCAATGAGCCCTACTGAGGTGAGCCGCCCGATACCGAACGCGAACTGGGCCGCCGTGCTCGCCACGGACTGTACGGCGGTGCGCACGCCGATGGATCCGTAGTCGCCCGCACGCGAGGCCAACGGAACCAACAGCGCGATGGCAGCTGAGGTGAGCATGAGCACTCCGACCAGAACCGAGACGGTAGGATCCCGATGGAAAGTGCCCAGAAGCCACGTGCCAGCTCCCGTGGCCGCCGAGACGGCGAACGCAACAGTGAGCGCCGCCCACAGCAACGACTTGGTCGTCGAGTCGAGGCGGGGAAGCAGCATCGCGCGGTCGAGCCGCAGCACGGCGACCGGGAGCCCGAGCGCGACGACCGTAAGAGCAAGGGAGTAGACGCCGAACTCTTCCGGAGAGTAGAGGCGCGCTAGGAAAGGTAGCGCCACGAAGGTGATGATTTGTCCCGCAAACGTTCCTCCGCTGATCAGGAGCGCGTTGCGCGCGCCCGTGAAGCGTATGTTCCTCATTCCTGGAGTCTCACCGGACGTCGCCGCGCATCGCGAACTCCGCCACCGCCGCATCGAGCTGTGAGAAGTCCAGCACCGGCGGCTGCGCGCCCGCCCGGCCGATGACGACTACTTCTTCGGCGAGGAGCCGCAGAGCATCCGCGTCCTGGCTCTCTGCGAAGCGGATGTATGGACACGACTCCCGCAACCAGTCCTCATACGTGCCGACGATCTTGTGATTCGTGTTGGGAAGTACGACACAGGGTGTACCTGTCACCGCCGCAAAGATCATGCCGTGCAGTCGATCGGTAATCACGACCTGGGCCGATCGGTATTGTTCCATCATTTCCTGAACTACGGCCGACGGCGACAGACCGCGCTGCGGTTCGAAAGACACTTCGTGATCCTGCACCACAACCGCCCCGGAGATCGTTTCGGCCAGAACCAGAATCCTCTCGTGGTCATCATCGGTCAGGCTGCGTTCACCATCCGCCCGCAGCACTACGAGGGCGTGAGAGCGCTGCGCCTCCGCATTCGTGAGGTTCGTTTGCGAGAGGACGATATCGGGCGCGTACCCCACATCACCGCCGAAGATCTCCTCGACAATCTTCATACTCGTCCGTTCTCGCATAAAGAGCCGAAGGGACGAGTGACTGCGGAAGGCGGCGCGCTCTCTACGACCGAATGTCCTCTTCGCGTGCTCGGAACTGTAGATGATGGACTGCGGGAAGGAGATGATGGGGAGACGTTGAAGGTAGCGAATGGCAAAGACTCGGCCGAAGTGGGCACGTGGGTAGAGGTCGCCCGTACTGCCACCGCCTACAAGGAAGACGATGTCACCCTCGCGCGACCGCTTCTTGATCGACCGTAGCCATGCATATGTCTCGGTCAGCGGAATCGAGACAATGTCATACTCGGGAAGCCTGCTTTCAAGGTAGGCGACCTCGGCGACCCCAATGGCGAGGTCGCCGACGTTTCCATAATCGGGCGTGAGGAGAAGGAATGCCGTGGGACGCTCATCGCGACGGACGAAGGTCCGCCCTGCACGCCATGTCGCGGCCCGTTGGTAAAGGGGAATCAGGCTGTGCTTGATTCGTCGAATCATCGAACACTCCTCAAAGTCGTTCGCAAGGAGCTCGCGATGCTGCGAGCCCGCATGAACATCCACAATGACGGCAAGCCGGGGTACGAGGCCATCACCGTGAGCTTCTGCATTGCCGGGACACCCGGGTAGGCGAGGGCATCGCGGCGATACTCGCGCAACGTACCGAGGACGACGGGGTCCAGATTTCGCAACTCCGCGACACGCGGAACCTGCGAGACGATGAACGCGCACTCCATAACTGCCCTGACCTGGGCGGCACCTACGAGGCTCCGCTCCTCTCTGCGGCAAAACTCTACGGCCTCTTCGGCGAACCTCACTGCCTGTACGCGGCGACCGTAATCGGCTCGACCTGTGATGCTGCTCGATCGCTGGACGTAGAAATAGCCGACGCCGTGGATGACCGCCGTCGCCCGGGACCGCGCGATCAACCGATAGGTGACGGGGAGATCTTCATGGATCGCTCCCCGTGGGTACTCGATTCCTTCGAAAGCGCTTCGTCGATACATCTTTCCCCAGGCGCTCGTCGTAAGCCCGTTTTGGAGGAACAACCGCTCGAGAGCTTCCTCGCGTGCGAGCACTTCGTAGCCAACTCCTGACCGCGTCGCCGAGGTGTCCTCGAATCCTTCCCTCACTCGGAGAAATCCGATCGTGGAAAGGTCCGCTTCCGTCTTGAGCAGGGGGCCCATCAGGGATTGCACATAATGCCGCGCCACGAGGTCATCGCCATCGACGCATGTGATGAACTCGCCCCACGCGTTCTGAATACCGTGGTTTCGAGCGTCAGACAGCCCACCGTTTGCTTTGCTGAGCACGCGAACACGATCGTCGGTGAGAGCTATCCCTTCGCAGATGGAACGCGAGCAGTCTGTCGAACCGTCGTCCACAAGGATGATATCGAGGTTCCGATAGCTCTGTCGCAGGATGCTGCGCACGCATGCTTCGATGAGGGTCTCGATGTTGTAGACGGGGACGATCACCGACACCAACGGCGCACGTTCGTGGCGCGGGTCGGCCTGTCTATTGATCGAATGCACGGGTTATTCCGACTCGAGGCGGCGGCACGTCAGGCATGCCGATCGAGTGATGAGGGGGGCGAGAAACGGGGCAACGGGGCTCGAGGTCGGCGTCATCGGGAGCCCCGGCTCTGCTGGCGTATCTGCTCGAGCGTACTGATCCACGTCCGTTGTACGATCTCTCTGTCGAATCTCTCTGAAACTAGTGCCGCCGCCGCGTCAGCCATCCGCCGGGCCGTCTCCCGATCGTCGAGTGCCTGACGGAGAGCACGAGCGAGTGCAGGGGCATTGTCGACCGGAACGAGCCAGCCAGTTTTTCCGTCGGTGACGAGATCGACGATGCCGGTAGCGCGCGTCGCCACGACCGGCACTCTTGCGGCGAACGCTTCCAGTACGACAGTAGGCATTCCCTCCCGGCGGCTAGGGAGGCAGAAGACGTCGGCTGCGGCGAGATACGGCCTTACATCCGCGACCTCGCCGACGACGACGAGCCGGGCGACGGCCTCTCGGAGAAGCCGTTCACCTTCCACTCCCGAGGCGTCATCGATGCCTCCAACGATCACCAACCATGCGTGAGAATGCTGCTGAACGACGGCCATCGCCTCGGCCAGCGCGGCGAGCCCTTTGTCTGCGGTGAGTCGCCCCATGAAGACCACGATCTGCGCGGAAGCCGGGATGCCGAGGTGCTCACGCATAGTGGATCGCGCGGTAGCGTCATGCCGCGCGTCGCCGAACTGTCGAACGTCGACGCCGTTCGGGCTTCCCGCTCCGAGCACGACGATCTTCTCCGCCGGGACTAGGCGCTCCGCGAGCGCGCGCTCACGGAGCGACGGCCCGACGGCGACCACCTGGGTCGCCGTCGCGCCGCTGACGCGCTCCATCATTCGCAGGAGCACCCGCAGAGGCCCCCGGGCGCTTTCCAGACGGAGGCCATGCAGTTCGTACAGGCGCACCGGCACACGACGCATCGCGGCAGCAATCCCGCCGAGCAGTCCTGCCTTCGGAGTTCCGACGACCACGACCCTCGGCCGCAACCGCTTCAGCAACCACCACCACCGACATAGGGCACGCAGATCGGCGATGGGGTGCGGCGCCCGCGCCATCGGAAGCACGTGTGCGGACACACCCGGATACTGTGCGAGCGCCTCACCGATCGGTCCGGCCCCGCTCACTAGGTGCACGTCCCAACCGTCATCGGCGAGACGCTGATAAAGACCCTCGTGGTAGCGCATCTGGTAATCGATGGTGACACCGAAGAGGATCGAAGGACGATCACCCGTCATCTCGCACCTCCCCGCTGGCCAGCACCTGCTGCAACCACCGTTCGTCGCGCGCAACGCGGGGGCTCGCCCATCCCACTTCTTGGGTCTGACCGAACCACATCATCTCCAGTCGTCGCGCGAGCCCCGCGAAGGCCGGGGCGACGCGTCCCGCGAAGTAGCCGGCAGAGAGCGCTATCGTGCAGAGCCAGCGGGGAAGGACCAGAGGACGTCGCGAACCGGCCGTGCGAAGCACGTCACTAACCGATAGCCCCTCCCAAGGTTGCAGCACGATGCCGGGGACCGCGCCGGGCTCTCTTCCGACTGCTTCGATCGTGGCCGCCAAGCCATGCAGGCCGCTCACGACCGATTGCTGGCTCCCAGGCGACGCGACGCTCGCCAGCCGCGATGCCGCCAATCGGCGCAGTCGTTGCGTAGTCGGCCGTCCCGGGCCCTGTACAGAGGTGGCGCGCACAATGATGATGCCCGGCCGCGCGGCGCGATCAGAATCGGCGAGCATGAGGAGGCCGACCTCGCCCAGCGCCTTCGATCGTGAATAGGGAGAGAACGGCGCGTAGCGCGTCGATTCGTCCAGCACCTTAGCCCGCCCCTGGACGGCTGCGGAGCTGAGGTGCACGAATCGCGCCGCTCCCGCGCGCCGGCTGGCTTCGGCGAGCACCGTCGGAAGGTAGGCGTTGGCTCCCCAGAGGTCCTGCGTGGCATCGGCGTCCGGGGCGGCGGCGCCCGCGGCGTTGATGACGACATCCACGCCGGCGAGCTGACTCGCCATCGCGGCGGCCACAGGATCGACGCTCGCCTGGCGAACGATCGACTCACCGGACAGCTGATGAGCATCGCATCGGAGACGCGGCGCGCGCAGCTCCTGCACCTCGTAACCACGAGAACGCAGATGCGCGGCAACGCCCGAGCCAACGAAACCAGAGGCTCCGACGACGGCCCATCGACGGCGCTGACGTGGGTTGGCCGCAGCGGCGGCTGCCGGGACACTCGACACGAACGGCCGGTTCACCGGCATCGGTAGGCGCGAGCCGCGAATCCTCGGTAGCGCGACGTAGGCCACTGACAAGGCGGCGACGCCCGCAAGCCCGAGCCATGTTGGCACCGCCTGCGTCCAGGAGAGATAGCCCAGCACCGCCGAACTCGCGCTCACCGATCCTGCGATAACGGTGACGACACCGTGGGAGAGACCCGTATCTGTAAGTCGCTGATAGGCGTGAGTCCGATGGGCCGAGAGCACGCCCTCAGCGCGAGCAAACCGACGCACGATCGTCGTCATCGTGTCGGCGAGCCAAGGGGCGAGAACCGGCACGACGAGAAGCGGACTCACGCTTGCCGCCAAGGCCATGACTACGACCACGCCGATGACGGCCCCAAGGAGGTAGCTTCCGACATCACCGAGGAATAGGCTCGGACGCCGCAGATTCCACGGAAGGAAAGCGACGAAGGCGGCGGCGAGCGCGATGCCCGCGACGGCGAGCCACATCTGCCCCGCAGTCGAACCCGCCACCACGAACGCCAGTCCCGCTATCGCACCATGAACACCGGAGATGCCGTTGATGCCGTCGATGAAGTTCGCGACGTTGATATAGCCGGCAATAGCGATCATCATCAGGACAGACCACCACGGGGATAGTCCGAAGAGGGCCGTTACCGCGAGGCCAGAACCGACACCGATCGCGAGTTGCAGCAGCAGGCGCACACCCGAGCCCAAGCTGACCACATCGTCCACGAAGCCCACGGCCGCAGCCAAGTTCGTTGCAGCCAGAAGGATGAGGACAGGGGCGACGTCAGGCATCCCGAGGAGCAGGCTGACGACGAGCGCCGCGTCCCAGGCGAGGAGTGGAGCAAGGCCCCCACCACGCAGGGTCGGAGCCGAATGCGACGATCTGTCGTTCGGGACATCGACCGACCCGATACGGGCGAGGAGAGGACGGATGGCGAAAGGCAGCAGCACCCCCAGAACCAGCGCGGTGGTGCCAACGAGCGCGAGCTCGGACAGCATCAGCGGGGTCCGAGCTGGATCGGCTCGATAGCGACGGTGTCGTTCTCGCGGGGGGTCGCGAACATCCGGCGCATCCAGCCTTCCTTGTCGAGGCGGTCGGGCGTGATCGTGTCGGCACGTGTGTGGGAGACTTTGGGGTGGAACGGGCGCTCGAGGCTCTCCCGAGACCCGACGAGCTCCTCGTGCAGCTTCTCGCCGTTGCGCAGCCCGGTGAAGACGATCTCGATGTCCTTACCGGACATGGCAATCATCCGCTTCGCGACCTCGAGGATCGACACGCGCTCGCCCATGTCGAGGATGAGCACCTCCCCCGCGCGACCGATGCCGCCCGCCTGCACGACGAGCTGGCAGGCTTCGGGGATGGTCATGAAGTACCGCGTCGCCTGCGGGTGCGTGACGGTGATGGGCCGTCCCTCCGCGATCAGGCGCTGGAACGTCGGGAGCATCGAACCGCGGCTGCCGATCACGTTGCCGAAGCGCACAGAGAGGTACCGCATGCCGGTGTCCTCTCCCGCCCAGGCGGTGAGCTTCTCCGCGACGCGCTTGGAGTGTCCGAGAACGCTGGTGGGGTTGGCGGCCTTGTCCGTCGAGATGTTGACGAAGGTCGACACGCCCGCGCGCCGGGAGGCGTTGATCACGTTGAGCGTGCCGATGACGTTCGTCTTCCAGGCTTCGTCGGGGTACTGCTCGAGCATCGGCAGGTGCTTGAGCGCGGCGGCGTGGAAGACGACCTCCGGGCGGCGCTCGTCGAAGATCCGGTCGAGCGTCGCCGTCTCCCTGATGTCGGCGAGCACGACGTCCGGCGTGTCGAGCAGCCCGTGACCGGCGGTGCCGAGCTGCGCGAACTGCAGCCCCGTCTCGTCGCGATCGAGCATGATGAGCTCGCGGGGGCCGAACTTCGCCAGCTGTCGGCAGAGCTCGGCGCCGATCGAGCCGCCGGCGCCGGTCACGAGCACGCGACGACCCGTGATGTAGCCGGCGATGAGCTCGACGTTGGTCTCCACGGGGTGACGGCCGATGAGGTCCTCGATGCTGATGTCGCGGACGTCGGTGAGCGCCCGCGTCCCCGAGGTCATCATCTCGATGCTGGGGGTCACCGCCACGCGCAGCCCCGCCGCCTCGGCGCGATCGGTGAGCGTGCGCAGCAGGGAGCTGTCGGCGCGGGCGATGGCGATCACCGCGAGAGTGGCCCCGGTGCGGGCACGCGCGGCGGCGATGTCCCGCGTGGTGCCGATCACCGCCACCCCGCGCAGGCGCAGGTTCCGCTTGTCCGGGTCGTCTTCGAGGAGCCCGACGGGCCGGATCGGGGACAACGGGTCCGTGGTCATGTTCGCGAGGAGTTTGTCGGCGACGAATCCGGCGCCGATGATGAGCGCAGGCTCCGCGTCCACCCCGGGCTTACGCGAACGCTCGATGAGGAGACGGGCCACATACCGCACGCCGAACATGAGCAGCAGGACGAAGGGGAAGGCGAGGATCAGTGTCGCGCGGGGGATGCCGATCACCGGGCCGAGCGGGATGACGACGAGCGACAGCGCGAGCGCTTCGGCGACGACGATGAACGCCAGCGTGCGGACCTCGTCGAAGGACCCGTAGGTGAACCGGCCGCGGTACAGCGCGGTGGCGAAGCCGACGATGATCTGGATCGCGCCGGCGACGACCGCGAGGACGGTGGTCGCGATCCACCCCCGCGCATCCATCTGGAACTCGAACCGGAGCGCCACGGCGAGGACCACCCCGAAGCTCCAGCACGCCCCGTCGACCAGTGCGGCGAACCCGCGACGGCGCCGTTGCTTCACCGATGCCTGCGGCGACAGCCCGGGCTCTTCGGCTTCCTCGCCGATCATGTGTGCGCCGCTCACGACAGTCTGCTCCCCCGCATTTTTCTCCACCTGTGTGCCATGCTCTCACAGGAAACGAGAAGGTCCGTGCGTTAGGGCGTGCCTTCGCCCTCCTGCGTGTCCGGGTCCGTAGGGGCGGGAGACTCGATCGGGTCGGGCGGAGTGGTGCCGCCGTTCTGCGGATTCTGCGGGAAGCTCGGCTGCTGCTCCGCCGCGCGGCGATCAGCCTCCTCGCGCTCGGCGCGCAGCTGGTCGTCGACGAGCGCGCCGAAGGCATCGCGGTAGGCCGCGTAGGCCGTCTGCGCATCCGCGGCCCACGGGTCGGCGGCGGCCGCGGCTGCGGCCGTCTGGGTCACGGCCACGCGGAACGGCTCCCCAGCCCCCGGTCGCTCCTCCGTCGCGGATTCGGCGGAGCGGACGAACGAGTCGGCGAAGGCCGTGAGAGCCGGAGCAGCCGCGGGCCGGAGCGCGTCGAGCGTCCCTCGGACCGTTCGCATCTCGGCCGTCTCGCCATCGAGCACCTCCAGGCGTTCCTGGGCCGCGTCGATGGCGCCCCCGACCTCGACCAGGGAGTCCTCGTCGACCTCTCCGCGCCGGTACTCTGCCGGAGCCTCGGGGACCGCGATGGCGGCGAGACCGGCGAGGTACGTGTCGAGCGCCGCGACCGCGGCCTGCCGGAGCGCGGGGTCGGTCACGTCGACCACGGCGCCCTCCGAAGAGAGCGGGTCGGGGACGGTGGCGGTGTCGAGCAGAGCAGCGCGCAGCGCCGTCGCTTCCGCGGTCTGGGTTCCGATGTCGGCGACGATGCCGTCCCGCGTCGCCGTGAGCGCCTGATGCGTGTTCTGGATGGTCGCCTCGTCGGCTCGGAGGGATTCGAGCGCGCTGGCTGCCGGGCTGGCCGTGGCGGCCTGGATCCCGCCGACCGTGACCGCGCCGATGACCGCGACGACGGCGAGCGCGGCGGCGGAAACCGAGAGCGGATCGAGCCGCCGACGGCGGCGCGGGGCCTCCCGGGGAACCGTGGGGGCGGCGGCGGCGAAGGGCACCGCACTGCGGGCCGCGGCCTCCGCCCGGCGCGCGAGCTCCCGCGTGTCCGTCACGCCGGCGGCGCGGGGCGCACGGGAGCGCGGATCCCCGACGAGCTCGCGCAACCGTGCACCGGACGCCGCCTCGCGCACGGCCGAGCTCTCACGGTCCGCGCGCGGACCGTCCGGGAAGAGTTCGTCGAGAGCCGTCATGCCGCCTTCAGGGAATCGGTAGTCTCAAGAGAACATACCGCCCATCCGGCCTGACCACGCGGGGAGACCGATGCAGCTCCAGGACTATCTCCGGATCGTCCGACGGCAGATCGTCGTCATCCTGTCCGGGCTGCTCATCGGGCTCTCGGTAGGCGCGGTGGTGGCGATGCTCACCCCGCAGCGCTTCGAGGCGTCGACCCAGATGATGGTGACGGTGCAGCTGTCGGAGACGGCCTCACCCACGGAGCGCGCGCAGGCCACAGGCTACGCCACACAGATCATCCAGACCTACCGTGACGTCGTCACGAGCTCACTCGTGCTCGACCGCGTGATCGAGGACCTCGGCCTGTCGGCGTCGCCCTCGGACATCGCCGCCGCCACCGCGGTCTCCTCGGAGCTGAACAGCTCGATCGTGACCGTCCAGGTCGGTGACACGAACCCCGGCCAGGCGGCCCGGATCGCGAACGGCATCGCGGAGAGCTTCACCGCCGTGGTGGCTGACACCCTCGAGAACCGTGGCCAGGAGACCCCGTTCTCCATCCGCGTCGTCACCCTGCAGGCAGCCCAGGTGCCCACGACACCCGTCGCACCGAACATGCCGCTGTCGCTGACGATAGGAGCGGTCGTGGGGCTCGGTCTCGGCCTGGCAGCGGCGCTCCTTCGTTCGCTGCTCGATCAGCGCGTACGCACGCAGGCGGACATCGAGGCGGCCGTGCCCGTTCCCCTCCTCGGGCGCATCCCCTTCGACACCGGCACCGAGGAGCGACCCCTCGCGATCAGCTCGGCGCCCCAGAGCGCGCGTGCCGAGGCCTACCGCGCCCTCCGCACGAACGTGCACTTCCTGTTCCGCGAGAACCGCGGCGTCTTCGTCATCACGAGTTCCGGCCCGGGAGAGGGCAAGTCCACGACGGCGGCTAACCTCGCCCTCGCCTTCGCCGATGCCGGGCATCGCGTGGCTCTCATCGATGCGGATCTCCGGCTCCCACGCGTGGCGGACTACTTCGGGATCGAAGGCGGCGTCGGCCTCAGTGATGTCCTGGTCGGCCGCGTGCGGCTGAACGACGTCATCCAGCGGTGGGGACGCAGCGCACTGTTCGTGCTGCCAGCCGGCACCGTGCCTCCGAATCCGGCGGAGCTGCTCGGGTCATCGGCGATGGAGGAGCTCGTGCAGGCGGCCTCCACCGCCTTCGACGTGGTCGTCATCGATGCACCGCCCCTGCTCCTCGTGACGGACGCCGCGGTCATCGCCCGCGTCACCACCGGAGCGATCCTCGTCGCCGCGTCCGGCAGCACTCCGTCCGGGCGTATTTCCGCTGCCGCCAAGAGCATCGAAGCGGTCGGCGCCACGGTCCTCGGGACCGTCCTCACGAAGGCCCCGACAGGTCGGCGGGATCCCGCCGCGCAGGCCGCCGCACAGGCAGGTGTTCCGCGATGACGCAGACGCGCGGCGCGACGCCCGCGTTGTGTGAGAACATCGGGATTTGACTCCGCGGCTCACCGACGACCGGGAGCTGCCCAGCAACAGAAAGAACTGCCGCGTGGAACTTCGCGACTATGTGCGCATCCTGCACCGCAACTGGATCATGATCCTGATCCTGCTCGTCCTCGGCGTCGTGGGCGGTGCCGGGTACGCGGCACTTCAGCAGCCCTCCTACGTCGCCTCGACGCAGCTGTACGTCTCGGTCCGCACGGAGGGCGCCGCGACCGGCGACCTCGTGCAGGGAACGACGTTCGCGCGGCAGATGGTGACCAGCTACGTCGACGTGGTGGGCACGGCCCTCGTGCTCGACCCGGTCATCGAGGAACTGGATCTCGACGAGACCGTCTCGAGCCTGAGCCGTCGCGTCACGGCGACGACGCCGCTGAACACCGTCCTCATCGACGTCAGCGTCGCCGACGGGAACGCGGCCAGAGCGGCGGAGATCGCCGACGCCGTAGCGGCGAGCTTCCAGAACGCGGTGCAGAACACACTGGAGCAGCCGGCCGCCGAGGGCGCGGTGAGCCCCGTGCAGATCACCGTGACCGAGCCGGCCGCGGTCCCCACCTCCCCCGTGAGCCCGAACACGCGCATGCTCATCCTGCTCGGGGGCGTCATCGGCCTCGCGCTGGGCGTCGGCATCGCCATGCTGCGCACCGTGCTCGACAACCGCATCCACACCCTGCATGACATCGAGGCGCTCACCGACCGCCCGGTGCTCGGCGGCATCGCCTTCGACCCGGAGGCACCGAAGCGTCCGTTGATCGTGCACGCCGATCCGCGAAGCCCCCGCGCGGAGTCCTTCCGGAGCCTGCGGACGAACCTGCAGTTCCTGAACCTCGACAGCGGACCGCGCATCTTCGTCGTCTCCAGCGCGGGCCCCGGCGAGGGCAAGTCGACTACGACCGCGAACCTGGCGATCGCCCTTGCGGAGACCGGCGCGCGCGTCGCCCTCCTCGACGGCGACCTCCGCCTTCCCCGCGTCGCCGACTACATGGGCCTCGAGGGTGGCGCCGGTCTCACCGATGTGCTGATCGGCCGGATGGACGTGGCGGACGCCCTCCAGAAGTGGGGTCGCAACGACCTCTACGTCCTCCCCAGCGGACAGGTTCCGCCGAACCCCAGTGAGCTGCTCGGTTCGTCGGCGATGGACGACGTGCTCCAGGCGCTGGGCGAGTACTTCGACTATGTCCTGATCGACGCCCCGCCGCTGCTCCTGGTGACCGACGCGGCGGTCCTGGGGACCAAGACGCGCGGTGTCATCCTCGCCGCCGCCTCGGGGAAGACCAAGAAGCAGGAGCTCTCGGGCGCCGTCCGCGCTCTCGAGAACGCCGGCGTGCAGATGCTGGGCGTCGTGGTCACCATGCTGCCGACGAAGGGACCGGACAGCTACGGCTACGGGGCGTACACCTACGGCTCGACCCACGAGCTCGACGGCAGCCCCTCCACCAGGGTCACCGCGAAGTTCGGACGCGGGTGGGGCAGGAAGAGCGCCCCGAAGAAGCGCACCACCGCCCGTGCCTGACGCCGACCCCGTCGGCCGCTCAGGCCTTCGGCGACGCGACCCGGAAGACGATCGAGTGGTAGAGCACGAAGCGCAGCAGCACGACGATGACGATGCTGACGAGGTTCACGAGGTTGACCGCCACGGCTCCGGGCGTGCGGCCGAGGATGCCGCCGACCGCTTCGACGCCGACCCACACGAGCGCGGCCCCGAGCGCGGTGCACACGGCGTTGGTCGCGAGGAACAGGGCGACCTCCGCGGCCCGTCCCCGGCGATCGCGGTGGCGGAAGGTCCATTCGCGGTTGCCGATGTACGCGTTGATGAGGGCGACGAGCGAGGCCACGATCTTCGCGGCGACGACGTCCCACCCCCAGGCGTAGACGAGGAGGTTGAAGACGCCGACCTCGATCAGGGTGCTCAGCGCCCCGACCACGAGGAAGCGGCTGCCCACGCCGGCGAGGCGACGCAGTCGGGAGGGAGGATTCATGGCTCAACTAGGCTACTGGCTGACACCTCTGCAGCCCGCCACCGCAAGGACTCCGTGACTCTCCGCCACCTCGCCATCGTCATGCCCGCCTACAACGAGGTGGAGGGCATCCGGGGCTTCATCGACGAGATCCGGTCGGCGGTCGAGCCTCTGGCCGACGAGGTCTCCTTCCACATCGCCGACGATCGTTCGACGGACGCCACCGCGACCGTGTTCGACGACGTCGCCGACGCCACCGTCGTCGTGCAGGCGACCAACCGCGGCCACGGTCCGACCGCCCTCGCGGCCTATCGCGCCGGACTCGCCGCAGACCCGGACGCGCTCGTGCACGTCGACGGTGACGGGCAGTTCCACGGCGCCGACTTCCCCCGGCTGCTGCGTGCGCTCACCGACGAGCAGGCCGACGTCGTGCACGGCGTGCGCGACGGACGCACCGATCCCTGGTACCGCAAGACGCTCACCGGCGCGGTCGGCCTCCTCATCGCCGTCGCAGCGGGTCGCCGCATCCCGGACGTGAACACGCCCCTGCGCGCCTACCGTCCCGAGGCTCTGCGAGTCCTGGTCGAGGCGGTGCCCGCGGACGCGACGGTGCCGCACGTACACTTCTCGCTCGCCGAGGCGCGGGGCGGTTTCCGCGTGCGCTACGTCCGCGTCGCCAGCATCCCGCGCCGCGGTGCATCCAGCACCGGCACCATGTGGGGCCGTGGCGGCGGGCTCCCCCTGCCACCGAAGCGCCTGCGCGTCTTCGTGCGCTCCGCCCTCAGCGAGGCCTGGCTCCTCTCGCTGCGTCCGTCCGCTCCGCTCCGGGCCGTCCGTCGTCCGGAGCCCGTGCGCCGATGAGCCGGCTGCGCACGGCCCTCTTCTGGGTGGCGGCCGCCGCCCTCGTGATCGGCCACGTCGCCCTCGCCTGGCACAGCCTCACGGTGTCCCGTTTCTGGGAGGACGAGGCGTTCAATCTGACCGTGCCCCGCAACCTCCTCGCCGGGCTCGGATACGCCAGTGACGGCGCCCTGTCCGGCTCGACGATCACGCCGTTCGACCCCCGCATCTCCACCGGGCCCGTCGTGCTCCTCCCAGTCGCGACGCTCCTGGCGACCGGCATGGACCCGGTTCTGGCGGCCCGACTCGTGCCGCTCGCCTTCTGGCTGCTGCTCCTCGCTGGACTCGCGGTCCTCGGCCGTCGTATCGGCGGGCGGTGGGCGGCACTTCTCGCCGTCGCGGTCCCCCTGGCGTTCACCGCCGGCGCCGGCGTCTCCCCCATCCAGGGGCCTGCCGACCTGCTGGGCGAGATCCCCGCCGCGGCGCTCCTGGTCTGGGCTCTCGCCGTGCTCCCGCGACGGGCCTGGCTCGCGGGGCTTCTCGTCGGTCTCGCAGTGCAGGCCAAACTCATCGCCGCGCTCGCCCTCCCTGCCTACGCCGTCGCGCTGTGGGTCCTCGCCGATGGCCACGGATGGGTACGCGTCCGCGACGCCCTGCGCCGCGCCTGGCTGCCGCTCCTCCTCTCGGCGGTGCCGACGGCCCTGTTCGAGCTGGGGGCGCTCCTCGCTCTCGGCCCGGCCGGATTCGTGGAGCACCTGCGCGCGTTCGTCCGCTTCGTGCGCAGCGGCGGCCAGGCCGACGCCGCGACGACGGTGCTGCAGAAGCTCGGCACGCTCGCCGACTCCTGGTCGCTGCCGCCCGCCGTCGCGCTCCTCGGCGCTGTCCTCACCCTCGCTCTGGTGACGCTCGGCGTCGCCCGTCGCTGGCGCACCGCGACGGAAGAGGAACGTGTGGTCATCGCCTACGCACTCGCCGCCGTCGTCGGCGCCCTCGCCTTCGTGACCTGGTGGGCGACCGCGTCGCGTCTGCCGCTGTGGGTCCGGCATCCCGCGCCGGGGGTCCTCGCCTTCTTCCCGGTCCTCGCCGCCGTCGCGGTCTGGTCGGTCGCGCGGCTTCCCGAGCGACGCGCGTGGCGGCTCGGCGGGACCGTCGCGGCGGCCCTGGTCGCGATGATCGTCGCGGCGGGCGCGGTGCTGCACGTCGCAGGCACCGTCACGTCCCCCGGGCTGACGCTCGCCCAGCAGCGGGCCGACGTCGAGCCGCTGCGGGCCTGGGTCGAGGAGAACGACGTCGAATGGGTCGCCGCGGAGCGCTGGGGCTGGGCGGTGCCGCTGGTGGTGCTCACCGGCGCGCATCTCGGCCTGCAGGATGCGCCGTCGATGACCGAGGCACCGCGACTCACCCTCGATGACTGCGCCACGGCGACGTTGGCCGAGGGGACGACGAGCCGCCTCTGCGCCGCCCGCTGAACGCGGCCTCCGGAGACGACGAACCGGCCGGCCGCCGAGGCGACCGACCGGTTCGGAGACGGCGGTCCTAGAGCGCGAGGCGCTCCCGCACGACCGCCGCGAGACGTTCCGCGTAGGTCCGGGCCGACTCGGAGTCGGCGGCCTCGACCATGACCCGCACGAGCGGCTCGGTGCCGGACTTGCGCAGCAGCACGCGCCCGGTGTCGCCGAGTTCAGCCTCGACATCGCGCACCGCCTGCTGCACGACCTCGTCCTCGGCGACGCGATCCTTGTCGACGTCGCGGACGTTGATCAGCAGCTGCGGGTAGACCGTCATGACCGATGCGAGCTCCGCGAGGGACTTGCCCTGCCGCGCCATCTCGGCCACGAGATGGAGACCTGTGAGCAGGCCGTCCCCCGTGGTCGCGTACTCGCTCATGATGACGTGGCCGGACTGCTCGCCGCCGAGCGCGTACCCGCCCTCGTTCATGTCCTCGAGCACGTAGCGGTCGCCGACGGCCGTCTGGCGCACCGTGATGCCGTGCTCGCGCATCGCGACGTGCAGACCCAGATTGCTCATGACCGTCGCGACGAGCGTGTCGTCGGTGAGACGGCCGCGCTCCTTCATCGACAGCGCCAGGATCGCCATGATCTGATCGCCGTCCACGACGTTGCCCTGCGCGTCCACCGCGAGGCAGCGGTCGGCGTCGCCGTCATGGGCGATGCCCACGTCGGCGCCGAGGCGGACGACGGCTTCGGCCAGGTTGTCGAGGTGCGTGGAGCCGACGCCGTCGTTGATGTTCCAGCCGTCGGGGTCGGCACCGATCACGGTGACCTCGGCACCGGCGTCGCGGAACGTCTCGGGAGACACCCCGGAAGCGGCGCCATGGGCGCAGTCGAGCACGACGTGGACGCCCTCGAGGCGGTGCGGCAGCGAGCCGAGCAGGTGGACGACGTAGCGGTCCTCCGCATCGGAGAAGCGGTCGATGCGGCCGACGCCGGCACCGGTGGGGCGCAGCATCTCGCCATGCATGGCTTCCTCGATGCGCTGCTCGACGACGTCGGGGAGCTTGCGTCCGCCACGGGCGAAGATCTTGATCCCGTTGTCGGGCGCCGCATTGTGCGAGGCGGAGATCATCACGCCGAAGTCCGCATCGCGATCCGCCACGAGGAACGCCAGAGCCGGCGTGGGGATGACCCCGGCCTCGAGGACGTCGACTCCGGAAGAGGCGAGGCCCGCGGCGACGGCAGCGGTCAGGAAGTGCCCGGAGACCCGGGGGTCACGGGCGACGACGGCGGTGAGTCGCTTGCCTTCGGCTTTGCGAGCCTCCGCCGTACGGCCCTGGCCCAGGACGACAGCAGTCGCCTGGGCCAGGGTGAGCGCCAGGTCGGCGGTGAGGATGCCATTGGCGAGTCCTCGCACGCCGTCCGTGCCAAAGATCGGCATCGGAGCAGTGGACCTTAACGCTTCGAGTACTGAGGCGCCTTACGGGCCTTCTTGAGTCCGGCCTTCTTGCGCTCCTTGACGCGAGCGTCGCGCGAGAGGAAGCCGGCCTTCTTCAGGGTCGGACGGTTGTTCTCCGCGTCGATGCCGTTGAGGGCACGCGCGATGCCGAGACGCAGGGCGCCGGCCTGGCCGGAGTCGCCACCACCCGAGATGCGGGCGATCACGTCGTACGCACCGGCGAGGTTCAGCGCGGTGAACGGGTCGTTGATCAGCTGCTGGTGCAGCTTGTTCGGGAAGTAGTCCTCGAGCGTACGGCCGTTGACCGTGATGGTGCCCGAGCCGGGGACCAGACGCACGCGGGCGATGGCCTGCTTGCGACGGCCGACAGCGGCGCCGGGGACGCTCAGCACGGGGCGGGGAGCCGCCTCGACCGCGTCGGTCTCCGGGGTCGACGTCGAGAAGTTCTGGAGGTTTTCGGTGGAGTCCTGGATGTCAGCCACGAGTATGTCCTTAGTCTGTACGGCGCTTACTGGGCGACCTGGTCGAGGGTGTACGGCTGGGGCTGCTGCGCGGCGTGCGGGTGCTCGGCACCGGTGTACACCTTCAGCTTCGACAGCTGCTGGCGGCCCAGGCTGTTCTTCGGGAGCATGCCACGGATGGCCTTCTCCACGGCGCGGACCGGGTTCTTCTCGAGAAGCTCGGCGTAGGTGACCGACTTCAGGCCGCCCGGGTAGCCGGAGTGGCGGTAGGCCAGCTTCTTCTGGAGCTTCTGACCGGTGAGCGCGACCTTGTCGGCGTTCACGATGATGACGAAGTCACCCGAGTCGATGTGGTTGGCGAAGGTCGGCTTGTGCTTGCCACGCAGAAGCGTCGCCGCGTGCGAGGCCAGGCGGCCGAGAACGACGTCGGTGGCGTCGATGACGACCCAGTCGCGCTGGACTTCGCCAGCCTTGGGGGTGTAAGTGCGCGTCACGATAGTGCTGCTTTCTTGTCGAACGGAGGTGTTCGTGAATCCCACTCCGGGGTGGTTCGTTCCCTACGGGGAGGAACACGCCAGTGGAGGGCTCACGTTCGGATGTGCATCTTCCCCGCAGGCAGGGAAGGGCACCAAAGAGTCAGCATACGCCACCGGAACGGCATTCCCCAAACCCACCCGGCACGGGTGTCAGTTCGGACGGACCGTCACGAGGATCGGGCGGTGGTCGCTGGAGCGCTGCGGCAGCGTGGTGATGCGCTCGATCTCGAAGCCGGACGAGGTCGCGAAGTCGTAGTGCCCGCGGAAGACCCGGTACCGCGTGTAGGTGTGGTCGTCGCTGAGGGACAGCGCGTATCCCTGATCGCGCACCGCCTGACCGAGGTTCTCCTTGAAGACGGGGTAGTTGTAGTCCCCCACCATGAGCTGCGGCAGCCCCTCGCCGAGCGTCGCGAGCTCGGCGAGCGCCGCGCGGATCTGGTGCCGGCGCAGTGAGTTCAACGCCGTCAGGGGCGCGGCATGGAAGGACGCCACGATGAACTCGCCGCCGTCGTCGATGTCGCGCAGGCGGGCGCCGAGGACGCGCTCATGCGCGGGTTTGGCGATGCGGTCATGCAGCGACTTCTTCAGGCCGAGGGTGCGGATGCCGAGCAGACGATAGGTGCTCTCGCGATAGAAGAGGGCGAGGCCGAGCCTGTTGCCCTGCGTCGCGTCCGCCAGCACGAGACCGCCGATCCGATCCGGAAGCTCCGGGACATCGCACTCCTGGAGGCAGAGGATGTCGGGATCATGCTCATCGACGAGCGCCGCGAGCTCGCCGGCGGCGCGGTGCTTGCGCAGGTTGTAGGAGATGACCTTCATGATCGTCCCCACGCTACCCGCCCCATCTGTGCCCCGGCTCCCGATCCCGGCGATCAGTCGCTCTCGCGGTCGCGTCGGGCCCTGGTCTGGGCGGCTCTGGTGGCCAGGAGCTCCTCTGCCGGGTAGCCGACCTCCGTGAGGGTCAGCCCGCGGGCGGCGAGGACCTTGAACTCACTCGTCCGCGTGAGCGCATCGCGGAGCACGACGAGATCGCCGACGTTGAGGCGCCCCTCCCCCACAGCCGCACAGGCGCCGACGAGGGCCCGCACCATGCTGTGGCAGAACGCGTCGGCCTTGACCTCCGCGACGAGCACCCCGTCCGCGTCCCGCTGCCACCGGTAATCGAGCAGCGTACGGATGGTCGTGGCCTCCTCACGGGGTTTGCAGTAGGCGGCGAAGTCGTGGAGGCCGATGAGCGTCTGCGCCGCGGCGTCCATCGCCTCCGCGTCCAGCCGCCCCCGGATGGTGGTGGTGTCGAGCCGCCGCAGCGGGTCGTATCCGGCGAGGTCGTCGGCGAGCCGGTAGCGGTAGCGGCGCCAGACGGCCGAGAATCGCGCGTCGAAGCCCTCGGGGGCGAGAGAGGAGCGGGTGACCGTCACGTCGGGGTAGGCGCCGAGCACCCCGCGCATCCGCGCCGCGATGCTGCCGGCCGGGTCCTCGGCGGCGCGGCCGTGGCGCGCCTCGATCCGCGCCCACTGCGCCTCGTCGAGATCCACGTGCGCGACCTGTCCGCTCGCATGCACGCCGGCGTCCGTCCGCCCGGCGACGACGAACCGCACGTCGGAGCCGACGATCCGGGCGAGCGCCGCCTCCAGCGTCCCCTGCACCGTGCGGAGCGTGGGCTGCGTGGCCCACCCGCGGAAATGGGTGCCGTCGTAGGCGATGTCGAGCCGGATGCGCACGAGGCCAGCCTAGGACAGCCGCGTGCGCACCCCGTGCGTCAGATGCCGCCGTCGACCGATCGGATCAGCGCGCCCGGCTCCTCGGGAACCATCACCTGGGTCTCCCGGTTCAGGCTCTCGCCCCGGAAGAACCGCTTCGACCGCGGGAAGAGGTACCAGAGGAACATCAGGACCAGGCCGATCGCCAGCGACCCGATGCCGATCACGAACGTCCCGCCGATGCCGAAGAGCACGGTGTAGCCGTAGTCGACGTCCCACATGTCGATCGCCGACTGGACGAACGCCCCGGTGAGCAGCAGGGCGCCGACCAGCGGGAAGATCCCCTTGAAGAACAGGTCGCGAGCGGAGCGCCGCAGATCGGCGCGGAAGTACCAGACGCAGGCGAAGCCGGTGATCGCGTAGTAGAACGCGATCGCGAGTCCGAGCGACAGGATCGAGTCCTGGAGGATGTTGTCGCTGATGAGGGTCATGCCCACGTAGTAGAGAGAGGCCACCACGCCCATGACGATCGTCGAGAACGACGGCGTCTTGTAGACGGGGTGCACGTCCTTGAACTTCGCGGGGAGCGCGCGGTACACGCCCATCGCGAGCGTGCCGCGGGCGGTCGGGAGGATCGTCGTCTGGGTGGACGAGATCGCCGAGATGATGACCGCGACCACGAGCACCCACCCGAACGGGCCGAGCAGGCCGTCCTTGATGGCGAGGAAGAAGTCGTCGGCGTTGGCCTCGTTGCCGAGTCCCGTGCCATCCTCGCCGAGTCCGGCGTACATCATCGCGGCGATCGTCACGGCGACGTACGTCACCAGGAGGATCACGCAGGTGAGCACCGCGGCACGGCCGGGAATGCGCTTCGGGTCCTTGGTCTCCTCGTTGAGGGCGAGGCAGGTGTCCCACCCCCAGTAGATGAAGAGCGCCAGGAGGATGGCCTCCGTGAAGCCCGACCAGTCGGTGAAGCCGAACGGGTTCAGCCACTCCCACGCGAACGGCGTGGCGTCGGGGGCGTCGCCGGTGAAGAACTGCCAGAGGGCGGCGACGACGAAGATCGCCAGCGCGAGGTACTGGATCGCGAGGAGGACGTTCTGGATGCGCTCGCCGATCTCCACGCCGCGCCAGCTCACCCAGGTCATGGCGGCGATGAAGAGCACGGCCACGACGACGACCCGCCAGTCGTTGTTCTCGAGGTCCTGTCCGATCAGCGACCAGAAGTAGACGGAGGCGATCTGCGCCAGGTTCGCGAGCACGACCATGCCGGCGACCGCGACGCCCCAGCCGCCCATCCATCCCACCCAGGGGCCGAAGGCCTTGGTGCCCCAGGTGAAGGTGGTGCCGCAGTCGGGGACGGCGTTGTTGAGCTCCCGGTAGGCGAAGGCGATCAGCAGCATCGGCACGAAGGCGATGATGAAGGCGATCGGTGCTTGGGCGCCCACCGCGAGCACGACGAAGCCGAGCGTCGCGACGAGCGAGTAGACGGGGGCCGTGGAGGCCAGACCGATGACGGTGGATCCCCACAGGCCGAGGGTGCCTGCAGCCAGGCCCTTGCCGTCGGGTCGTTCAAGGTGGATGGGCGTCGTTGCCATGCTCAGAACAGTACGGCGGGCCGCGGTATCCCGTCAATCCTTTTGTTTCGGCGACGGATTCCACGCGTCGTGTGGGGATATGCGAAGGATTCCGTGGGTCAGTCGCGAGCGAGCATTCCGTCGGCGTGCGCCGCCACCCACTCCATCAGGGGCAGCATCCGCTCCATCAGGTCGCGCCCCAGCGGCGTGAGGCTGTACTCGACGTGCGGCGGCACCGTCGGCAGCGATTCCCGGTGCACCAGGCCGTCGTCGGTGAGCGTGCGCAGGGTGGAGGCGAGCATCTTCTCGCTGATGCCGTCCACCTGTCGGCGCAGCTCTCCCCAGCGGTGGGTGCCGTCGGAGAGACATGAGAGAACCAGAACGCCCCACTTGCTCATGATGTGGTCCAGGACGACGCGCGTGCCGCACCCCTGATCGAAGAGGGCCGGCTGAGAATCGCGGATCTGCGCAAAACTCACCGTCATGTGGGTACCTTACCGAAAAGTGGGTACCTGCTGAAAGGAATGCTCACGACGGCTATCGGGGTTGTCCGGGGAGTCAGCTACGAAAGGACTCCCATGACCATCCTCGTCACCGGTTCGACCGGTCACCTCGGCCGCCTCATCGTCGCCGCCCTCCTGGAGCGCGGTGTCGAGCCGCAGGCGATCCGCGCCGGCGCCCGCGACCTCGCCAGGGTGCCGACCTCGGCGTGCCCGTCGTCCGTCTCGACTACACCGACCCGGAATCGGTCGCCGCGGCGCTCGACGGCGTGGACACCGCCGTGCTCGTCTCGGGCTCCGAGGTGGGCCAGCGCGTCGCGCAGCATCGGGCGGTGATCGACGCCGCGAAGGACGCCGGCGTGTCGAAGTTCATCTACACGAGCGCGCCGAAGGCCACCACGAGCACCCTCGTCCTGGCTCCCGAGCACAAGGCCACCGAGGAGCTCATCGCGGCCGCAGGCCTCCCCGCGGTGATCCTCCGCAACAACTGGTACACCGAGAACTACGCCGCGGACCTCGCCCGCGCCGCCGAGACCGGCGCCCTCAGCGCCGGCACCGGAGACGGCCGCGTCGCCTCCGCCAGCCGGAAGGACTACGCCGAGGCCGCCGCGGCCGTGGCCACGGAGGATGGACACATCGGCGCCGTCTACGAGCTCGGCGGAGACGTCGCGTGGACCTACGCCGACCTTGCCGCCGCGATGACCGAGGTCACCGGCCGCGAGGTCGCCTTCCTCCCGCTCTCCGCGGACGAGCAGCTCGCCGCGCTGCGCGCCGCCGGGCTCGATGAGGGCACCGCCGGCTTCGTCGTGGCCCTCGACGCCGGTATCCGCGACGGCGCACTGGCAGACACCGACGGCACGCTCCGCCGCCTCATCGGCCGCCCGACGACACCGCTCGTCGAAGGCCTCCGCGCCCTGGTGTGAGGTGAGGAGCGCCGCCGGCCGCCGTCACGGGCGGCGGCGCTCCCCCGGCACCGGCTCCCCGGCGCTCTGCACATAGGCGACGGTCAGCGTGAGCCTGTCGCGCCGCAGGCCGTCCACGTGCAGCACGGCATCCACGGTCTCGCGGGCGTGCCGCAGGGTCGCGACGCTGCTCACCCGCCCGTCGACCCCGATCGCGGCCTCGACCGCCACGCCCTCCGGCGCCGCGGTGACGGACACGATCGGGTCGGCACCGCGCTCGACGCCCCAGGCGGCCGCCCCCGCACGCACGAGGTTCGAGACGAGCGATCCGGAGCGGTACACACCGCGCACCCCCGAGCAGGCGCGCAGGGCGGTCTCGATCCGGATCGCGAGATCCGCGCGCTCCTCCTTCGTCAGCTCGGCGTCGGCCATCATGCCCCCTCCCTGACGTCGGTGATCGCGACGTCGATCGCCATGACCTGCAGCTCGGTGTGACGACGCAGCCGGACATCCACCTCGGCGCGCAGCCGGTCGGCGACGCTGCGGAGAGGGTCGCCGAGGCGCACGCTCGCGTCGATCATCACCCGCACCGGCGCTCCGGGCTCGGTCACGTCGCCGTCCAGTCGGCACCGGCCGACCAGAACCCCGGGGACGGCCTCCTCCGCGGCACGGACCAGTCCGCGCACGGCACCCTCGGTGATCGCCAGCTCCACGGCCGGATCGTCGGAGGCGAACGGGATACGGCGTCCTGCCTGGGCATCCATCGCGATGCCGCTGAGGATCCGGTCCACCCAGCTCTCGTCCACCGGCGCGGCAGAGGCCGCGTCGTCATCCATCAGCTCGCTGCCGAGGCCGCGCAGCCTCTCCAGGGCGTCGAGCGCGAGCTGGCATCCCGGAGACTCCTCGATCGCGGGGTTCCGCGGGGTGCGTCCGGCGTCCAGGTAATCGCTGAGGTCCTCGATCGTGTGCCCGTCCAGGTCGGCGGGCTCGAGACCGAGGCGGCGCAGCTGGTCGTCCTCGTGGTGATCGGTCATCGCCACGCCTCCATCCGTGTGATCAGGAATCGTCGCGCGCGGGACAGCAGTCCGCGCACCGTGCTGACGGGGATGCCGAGCTCCTCGGCGATCTCGTCGTAGCTGTAGCCGCCCAGCTCCCGCAGCACCCAGCACTCGCGCTGGGCCTCGGGGAGCTCGCGCAGAGCGGCACCGAGGGCCGCGACACCCGCTCGCGCTTCGACGACCGCGGCGGGCGACGCCTGCGGCGGCGCGGGCCGGTCGATCTCGTCCACGTCGAGGGCCGGCCGCGTCTGCCGCAGCCGGTCCACCGCTTTGCGACTCACGATCCGCATGAGCCAGCTCTTCACCTTGGCGGGGTCCTCCAGCTCACCGAACCGCTGCCACGCGGTCACGAACGCATCCTGCACGATGTCGTCGACCTCCGCCGATGCGTTCAGCATCCTGTGCGTGTAGGCCCTCATCATCGGCGTGTACCTGCGCACGAGCACCGCGAATGCGGCGACGTCCCCATCCATCGCACGGCCGGCGACGATGCGGTCCCCAGCTTGCTCCAGCGCCTCACCCCAGCGGTCGGCTGCCATTCCCCCACCCCTCGTTCACGGTTCCCCGGGCGTTCGGAGCCCGCGCCGCGTCGGATCGTGACGACCCGATGCGCGCAGGCGGAGGAGACGCCCGCACGGGCGTCTCCTCCCCCTCCGTCACTTGGTGAACGTGTCCTTGACATCCTCGGCCGCGTTCCTGACATCGCCCTTGGCCTGCTCGGCCTTGCCCTCGGCGACGAGCTTGTCGTTGTCGGTGACCTCGCCGACGACCTCCTTGGCCTTGCCCGCCACCTTCTCGGCTGCGGCCTTGATCTTGTTCTCCGCGCTCATGGCGTCTCCTTTCCTCACACGACCCCGACGGTCGGGGTCGATGTCCGTGCGGCGTTCCGGCCCTCCGGCGCCGCGGTCCGTCCCGTCGCGAGCGAACGACGCATCCGCTGCCGCGACCGGAAGAGTTCCCGCCACCCGCGGTCGGCGACGTGCACGACGAGCGGCATGCGGGTACCGGTGAGGGCGTCCCACTCCTGCACCACGTCATCGACGGCCGCGAGCAGCCCGCCCAGAGCCGCACCGGGGCGCGGGGTCACCACGAGGCCGAGAGCGATCCCTCGCCCGACTCTCCGGCTCGTCAGCCGGGCCGCGAGCACGTCCGCCCGATCGGCGAGCGGCGCCGCGAGCAGCTCCTCCGCCACGCTCCGGTCGACGGTGGTCGTTCCTCCTCCGCCGACGAGGCGGAGGAGGGTGTGCTCCCGCCGCGGCCGGCGGGTGAACAGGAAAGCCACGAGCAGGACCACGAGCAGTGCCGCAGCGGCGATCCCCACGATCGCCCACAGCGGCACGAAGCCCGCACCGGGGATGTCGAGGCCCCATGCCCCCGACCACGCCACGAGGCCGTCCGCCTGCGCGAGCACCTCCTCGAAGGGTGGCGGGAGCATGCCCGTGCCCCGCAGCCCCCCGGCGAGGAGGACGACGCCCCCGCTCAGAAGCACTGCCGCTCCCCCGAGGAGGACCGCGCGGTTCGCCGCCGTCCCTGCCGACGTCATGCGATCACTCCTTCCCGTTCCACCTGCACCCGCGGCGAGAGCCGGAAGCCGACCTCGTCCAGCATTCGGGCCGCTGCCTCCTCGGCGGCAGCCGCATCCACCGGCACCCCACTCGTCGGAGTGACCCGGATCAGCGCCGCGCGTCGGGCCACGGTCACGCCCACCTGCCCGCGCGGCACCCCGATCCGGCGTGCGACCCCGTCCGCGATGGCGTCGGCGAGCACACCGTCGTCGATCACGAGCGCTGCCCGCGTGTCGAGACGTGTGCGGCGCGCACGCCGGCCCGGAAGCACAGCGAGCGCGAAGAGGAGCAACGCCAGGAGGAGAAGCACGACCCCGACCGCGATCACGGCCGACGGCATCTGCAGGAGCGCCGGGACGGGCGCGAACCAGGCGGCGGCCTGCGTGCGGAACCCCTCGTCGAGGGCCCACGCCGCCACCCCGACCAGCAACACGGCGAGGACCAGGGTCAGCACCACGGCGAGCGCGATCGCAGGGCCGCGACGCGTCGCCCTCGCCTCTCGGCGGAGGAGCCGCCGGGGTGTCGCGGTGTTCGTCGTCATGCCACTCTCCTCTCCGTCTCGCGTCGGACGCCGGCGAAGCGCACGTCCACCGCTCCCACGTGACGCGCTGCCAGGTCGCGCATCCCCTGTACGACGGCGTCGCGGACGGCGTCCGCCCGTGCACTCACGGGATCGGTGCCCTGACGGCTCAGCACGACCGGAACCTCCACGGACACCCGCAGGTCGCCGCGACGGTCCGCCAGCTGAACGCTCACGTCGTCGGTACCGACCCGAGCGGCATCGCGGACGATCCCCAGAGCGAGCCGGTGCAACGCGCGGGCTTCGACGACCGTGGCCCCCGCCACGGTCGTCGGCCCGTCCGTCTGTGCCACGCTCATGAGGACGATCGCCGCCCGCGCACCACGTCGGCGAGCGCCCGCACGTCCAGGCGACCGTCGACGATGCGGCCGACGACGGCGCCGACGAGCATCGCGAGGGTGACGAGCAGGAACGCCCAGAACCCCCAGACGATCCAGGTCAGCGCGAGCACCGTCGCCGCAGCTCCGCCGATCACCGAGGCGTTCACTGGACCCGCGCCTCCGGAGCCTCGTCGTCGTCCTCCGAGGGGATGTGCACGTCGTTGACGGTCACGTTCACCTCGGCGACGTCCATGCCCACCAGCTCCACCATGGCCCGGTGGATCGCGGCCCGCACCTGGTCGGCCACCTTCTGCAGGGACACCGGGTACTCCGCCACGATCGTCACGTCGACGGCCACCTGCGTCTCGCCGACCTCGACGCTGATCCCCTGCGCGAGGTCGGTCGTGTTGAGGGCGTCGCGGATCGCACCCATCATGCGCGCGGCGCCACCGCCGAGCGCGTAGACGCCGTCGACCTCCCGCGCCGCGATGCCGGCGATCTTCGCGACCACCGCATCCTCGATCGTCGTCTTCCCCGCCGCCCCCTGCGACGCCGGGACGACCTGAGCCTTGGGCTGGGTGCCCCCAGTCACGTTCGCCATCTCGAGCTCCTTCATCCGTGTGTCCACGCGGTTTCCGCGCGGGCCGTGTTCTCACGACACCACTAAGACGGTCGAGGAGCACAGAATGTCACAAACTTCTCGGAACGAATCTCCGCGCCTTCCTCGGCGGCAACTTTCAGTGCACTCCAAGGTTCAGAGTGCAAAGTTGCACTCTATGGAGAACAGTGCAGAATCCACGAGGGAGCAACGCAAGCGGCGGACCACGCGGGCACTCACCGAGGCCGCGCGCCGCCTGACGGCCGAGCGGGGCTTCGCCGGCTTCACGGTCGAGGAGCTGTGCGCCGATGCCGGAGTCTCCCGGCGCACGTTCTTCAACTACTTCGAGAGCAAGGAGAACGCCGTCTTCGGGTTCGCCGTGATCGACTCCCGCCAGGAGGAGCTCGAAGCGGTCTTCCTCGAGGGCGACGGCGATCTCCTGGACGACTTCGTGCAGCTCACCGTCGAGCGCTTCGCCCTCTTCGATCCGATCGAGCACGCCGCCGAGCTGTTCGCCGTCATCGAGCAGGAGCCGCGGCTGCTACGCGCGGCGTTCGAGCAGCAGGAGAAGCACGAGCGCCGCGACATCGCCCTCGTCGCGCGCCGCATCGGCGGTGCCACCGACGCGGAGCTCCGCGCCGAGGTGCTCGTCCACTCCGTCGGCGCGCTCGTCCGCCTCTGCATGGAGCAGCTGCTGCATCACCACTCCACCGAGCCGTTCGCCGACCTCATCGCCCGCCGACTGCGCCTCGCGCGCGATCTCTACTCCCCTTCACAGAAAGCCCACTGATGTCCGCCACCGCCACCGCGGATGCGCCCTTCCTCCTCACGAAGCGCCGCATCTGGATCATCTTCAGCGCCCTGATCGCGGGCATGCTGCTCGCGAGCCTCGACCAGACCATCGTGTCGACGGCGATGCCCACGATCGTCGGCCAGCTCGGCGGCGTCGACCATCAGGTCTGGATCACCACCGCCTACCTGCTCGCCACCACCATCGTCATGCCCATCTACGGCAAGTTCGGCGACGTGCTGGGACGACGGTCGCTCTTCCTCGTCGCCATCGCCCTGTTCACACTGGCCTCGGTGGGCTGCGCGTTCGCGACGGACTTCTGGATGTTCGTCGTCTTCCGTGCCCTCCAGGGTCTCGGCGGCGGCGGGCTCATGATCCTGTCGCAGGCGATCATCGCCGACATCGTGCCCGCCAACGAGCGCGGCAAGTACATGGGTCCGCTCGGCGCGGTGTTCGGCCTCTCCGCCGTCGCCGGACCGCTCCTCGGCGGTTTCTTCGTCGATCACATGACCTGGCAGTGGGCGTTCTACATCAACATCCCGGTCGGCATCGCCGCGTTCCTCATCGCCCTCGTGGCGCTGAAGCTCCCCAGCAAGAAGGCGGAGAAGCCGATCGACATCCTCGGCGTGCTCTTCCTGTCCGCCGCCACGACCTGCCTCATCTTCTTCACCGACTTCGGCGGCGACGCCGCGTTCGGCTGGGACTCGCTCGCGACCTGGGCCTGGGGCGCCGGGCTCGTGGTGTCGGCGACGGCGTTCGTCATCACCGAGTCCCGGGTGCAGGACCCGATCATCCCGCTCAGCCTCTTCCGCAACCCGATCTTCGTGAACGCCACGGCGATCGGCCTCGTCCTCGGCATCGGCATGTTCGCGGCGATCGGCTTCGTCCCGACGTTCCTGCAGATGTCGTCCGGCACCTCCGCCGCCGCCTCCGGGCTGCTGATGATCCCGATGATGGTCGGCCTCATGGGGACCTCGATCTTCTCCGGCCTCGCGATCTCGAAGACCGGGAAGTACAAGATCTATCCGATCCTGGGAACGATCATCACCGGTATCGCGATGGTCGCCATGACCACATTGTCGGCGGAGACGCCGATCTGGCTGATCTGCGCATTCCTGTTCGTCTTCGGCGCCGGGCTCGGCCTCATCATGCAGGTCGTCGTGCTCGTCGTGCAGAACGCCGTCCCGGCGGGCGAGATCGGCACCGCCACGAGCACGAACAACTACTTCCGCGAGGTCGGCGCCTCGCTGGGGACGGCGGTGTTCGGCACGATCTTCACCACACGTCTGACGGAGAACCTGCTCGGCGTGTTCGCCGGCGCCGGGGCGTCCCCCGAGTCCGCCTCCGAAGCCGCGTCCACGATCGACCCCGCCACGCTGAACAGCCTGCCGGACGAGGTCCGCGACGGCATCGTCACGGCATATGCGGACGCCCTCGCCCCGGTGTTCTGGTACCTCGTGCCCTTCATCGCGCTCGCGCTCATCCTGTCGCTGTTCCTCAAGCAGATCCCGCTGTCGGATCAGGCGGGTCTCGTCGCGCGCGGCGAGGCGATCAGCGGCGAGGAGGCCGAGCGCCTCGAGGCCGAGCTCCGCACCGCCGGACGCGTCGATGCCGGACGCGCGGACGCCGAGCCGGAAGAGACCGGCTCGGCGTCCACGGGCAGGTAGCCCGCGCTAGGGGAGGTCGGCGACGTCGACGTCGTCGTCGTCCTCCCCACCGCCCGTCGCGGGAAGGTCGTCAGGCTCGGGGTCGTGATCGGTGGTGACGAAGTCGGGGTCGACGCCGATGGCCTCGATCTCCTCCTGGTTGTCCTGGCTGTTCGACGTGTCGGACATGGCGCCTCCTGATGTTGGGGATCCGGACGGCCAGTCTGCGCGGGGGCGCCGACGCGGCCGAGGGGGTTGACACGGCGTGTCGCCGCCGCACGCCCACTCGCCGGGGGCGGAGCCACCAGACTGGAGCTGTTCGCCCCCCTCTCCCTCCCTTCTCGAGGAGCACCCGTGATCGACGCCGCACCGCACCGTTCCGCCTGGCAGCGCTTCTGGGATCGCGGAGGCTGGTGGCGCGCCCTCCTGCTCGCGGCCGTGTACTACGGGCTCTATCAGCTGCTCTCGCTGGCCCTCCTCCCGCTGGCCGCGCAGGTCGACGATCCGGCGAGTGCAGCCGGCGTCCTCGTCTACGACGTCCTGCCGATCCTCGTCGGGGGCCTCCTGCTGGTCGCGTTCATCGCCTCGCTCGGGTGGTGGCGACCCGTGTTCGGGCCCCAGCCCATCCGGGGAGCGGGGTGGATGTGGATCGCGATCATCGCGGTCCTGCTGTTCAACGTCCTCCGTTTCCTCACGATCGAGGACGGCAGCGTCGGACGTGATGTTGTCGCGACCTGGCTGCTCGCGGGACTCGCCATCGGCTTCGCGGAAGAGGTGCTCACGCGCGGCCTCGTCGTGAAGATGATGCGGGACGCCGGCGCACGCGAACTGGTCGTCGCGGTGGTCTCCGCGGCGATCTTCGCCGCTCTGCATGCGGGGAATCTCCTGACGGGGCAGGATCTGCTCCCGACGCTGTTCCAGCTCGTGTACACGTTCGCGTTCGGCATCTGCATGTACCTCGCGCTCCGGGTCACCGGGACGATCATCGCCCCGATCCTCCTGCACGCCAGCACCGATCCGAGTATCTTCCTGCAGACTCTGCACCCCGCCGAGGGCGGGCTCACCGTGGTCGCGGGGCTCGGCAACATCGTCGTGATCGTCGCGGGTCTCGTGCTGATGATCTTCATCCGTGGTCGGGTCGGGGCTTCCGCACCCGACACCTTCGCCCCGCAGCGCTGACCGCCCGGATCACACCGCACGCCAGACGGCGTGCGTGCCGACGGCCGCGATCGCGAAGACCAGCACGGCCACCCGGTGCGCATCGCCGACGGCCAGGGCCGCGTCGGAGGCACCGACGAGATCGTCGGCGACGCCCGCCACCATCGTCCGCGACACGACGGCATCGTCCATCTCGGCCACGCCGTCCGCGAGCCACCCCATGACGAGCCGGAGGGATCTCGTCCCGAGCTCGACCCCGAGAGGGACCGCAGGACAGCTCAGCACGTCGGCGACGGTCACGCCGTGTCGCAGCAGCCCGGCGAGTGCCCCGGCGAGGGCGCCGGTCAGCAACGCGCGCCCGTACCCTTCGGCGACCAGCAGGTCCCAGGACTCGTGCGGCGCGAGCGTTTCGAGCCCGAGGGAATGACCGCGCCCGTCCGCGACGGCTTCCTCCAGGGCGCGCCGGGCGTCCCGGAACACGATGCTCGCACGGCGATCGGGCGCAGACACGGCAGACCTCGTCCCTCGATGCCCGCCATCTCGGTGGCCGGCTGGGAGGCCGACGCGTCACACACTCTAGGACGCTCCGCGCAGGGTGAGGACGGTATCCCGGCACTGAGGTCGGAGACGACAAAACCCCCGGAAGGTTCCGGGGGTTTCATTCTGTAGCAGGAGCGGGGCTTGAACCCGCGACCTCACGATTATGAGTCGTGCGCTCTCACCAACTGAGCTACCCTGCCGCACGGCATCCGCATCGCAGATGCGAACTCCGAGCCCCGAGTCAGGATTGAACTGACGACCCCTTCCTTACCATGGAAGTGCTCTGCCACTGAGCTATCGGGGCGTGCTGCCCCTCGCGGGGCAACCACACGAGAATACCATCACTGTGGCGTCCTCATGAAATCGAGACGGTCACTCCTCCGAGGTGAGAGACGTGCGTCCGGCGTTCTTCTTGAGCCACGGCATCGGGTCGATGGTCGTCCCGTTCACGATGAGCTCGAAGTGCAGGTGCGCGCCGTAGGAGCGGCCGGTGTTGCCGGTCTTGCCCACGATGTCGCCCACCTTGACCTTGTCGCCCGCCTTGACCTGCAGCGAGCCGTACTGCATGTGCGAGTAGTGGCTCGTGATGACGGAGCCGTCGATGACGTGGTCGATGTAGACCGTGACACCGTAGGCGGCACCCTGCTCGGTCGCGATGCGGACGGTTCCGTCGGCGATGGCCTGGATGGGCGCACCGTTGCCCGGCACGAAGTCGATGCCCTCGTGGAGGCGGCCGCTGCGCATGCCGTAGCCGTAGCTCATGCCGACGCCGACGAGGAACGGCCACTGGATGGCGGCATCCGGGTCGTTCGTGAAGATCTCGCCGGAGTAGTTGATGCCCTGCTCCGCGGCGACCTCGACGAGCGAGACGGTGCTGAAGTTGTCGGCGCGCGAGAGCGGCTCGTTCTGCACGCCGGATGGCGCGACGAAGGCCTGGATCTCGTCGTCCGCCGAGCCTGCTGCGTCAGCAGCCGCTGCGGTGACGAGGGAGGTCGAGGCGAGGGAGCCGCCCTGGGCGGCGGCGACCGCCTCCGCAGGAAGCGTCATGGACACGGCCAGGAGGCCGGCGAGGCCCATGGCTCCGACGGTGGCACCGGCAGTGAGGGCCTTGCGGATGCTGCGCGTGCGGCGAGGACCGACGGCCGCGAGGCCTGCGGTGTCGATCTTCGGCGCGGTCTGCGACGCGGCATTCGGGGCGAAGGCCGAACGGCGGGACGCCGACGACGTCGGGATGGAGCCGGTGGTGCGGAAGGCGCGGGAGGCGCGCTCGAAGGCGTCACCCTCGGCGTCGGCTTCGGCGACGAAGGGCTCCGACGCCGGGGCGATGTCCTCGACCGGAACGGTGTCCTCGGCCTTCTCGACGATCTCCGCGACGACGGGCACCGCGGGGACATCGGCGATGGCAGGCGCGGGAGCCGCCGCAATGAAGGGCTCCTCCGGCGCGGCGGGCACCGGAGGGACGTCGGCCTGACGCTGACGCGCGGCGCGACGGGAGAGCGGGATGACAGCAGCGAGGGCGATCACGGTCTCCGCGTCAGCGAGGGGTGCCGTCGACCCGCTCGCCGAGGCCTCGGAGGCCGCAGTGCGAGGGCGGCTGGACCGGCGCGTGGGCGCAGCCGCAGCCTGGGGGTTCTCGAAGGGCAAAGCTAATCTCTCGGTCGTTCGTGATGCTCGGGGGCGCAATGACAACTCTCACCTTCGGGTGGTGAAAGTAACGATCGGGTAAACACTACCCCGATCGACCTGTGAATGCCATGGATCGGTCAGGGTTTTTCCTCATCGAGGATAGCGCGGAGTCGGTCGTGCAGGGTCACGCCGCCCGCGATCAGGAAAGGCCGCGGCGATTCCCGATCGATCCGGCTGGCCCGGCCACCCGCCTCCTGGACGAGCAGCGCGCCCGCGGCATGGTCCCACGGCTTGAGCCCGCGCTCGAAATATCCGTCCAGTCGGCCGGCCGCCACATAGGCCAGATCCAGGGCCGCCGACCCCATACGACGGAGGTCACGGGCGATCGGCATCACCCGCCGGACCGTCGCGAGGTCGCCGTCGTGGGTCGTCGGGTCGTAGCCGAATCCGGTCGCCAGGAGCGCGCCGGCGTCGGTCACCTCGGTGACCGCGAGCCGGACGCCGTCCGACCAGGCCCCGTGGCCGCGAGCAGCCGTGAAGGTCTCCCCCACGGCGGGTGCGTGCACGGCCGCGGCCAGCGCCTCCCACTCGTCCGGCTCCGGCGGACCGCTGACGGCTGCGATGCTCACGTTGTACGCCGGGATGCCGTAGGCGTAGTTCACCGTGCCGTCGATGGGGTCGACCACCCAGGTGATCCCGCTGTCGCCGGTGGCCGCGCCCGACTCCTCACCGAGGAAGCCGTCCGCCGGTCGCGCCGCGCGCAGGCGCTCGCGGATCAGCTCCTCGACTTCGCGGTCGGCGTCCGTGACGATGTCGGCGAGCGTCGACTTTGTCGCGGCGAGGCGTACGCCCTCCCGTCGACGGGTCCGAGCGAGAGCTCCCGCCTCCTCGGCGATCTCGGCCGCCAGGGCGCTGAGCTCGAGAGCGTCGATCACGGCGCCGGGTGCGAGGGGGCGGGCGGCGGCGGCGGGAAGGCCGGGGGCTCACCCTGGGCGGGCGACGCGGGCTGCGGCGGGGCCGGCTGCGGAGGCGCCGACTGAGCGGGTGCCGACGCCGGCTGCGGCGGAGCGGGTCGGTCAGGCGCGGGCGGCACGGGTCCCGGAGCGGGAGGAGCGCCGAAGTCGGGAAGGGCCGGAGTCGTCGGCGCGAGGGGCGGCGTCGCCACGGGGAACGCCGTGGCGGGCGCCTGACCCAGTGCCGGAGGGGCCGTCGAGGGGTACCCCGTGTAGTAGGCGTTCCAGTCCGGGCTGCCGTCCGGGAGGACCGGGAGTGGCGTGATCCCATCGGCGTAGGTCGGCCAGGACGGGGCGGAAGCGACGGGACGGGCGGCGGGAGCCTTCTTCGGCGCGAACAGGGCGTTCAGCAGCGGAATCAGCGTGGTGCCGACGGCGACGAGGATCGTGAGGGCGACGACGATGCGCCAGTACAGCTCGGTGTAGTCGAAGGTGTTCGGGAACGCGAGGAAGAACACCAGCAGCGCGACGAGGGCACCGAGGAAGACGATCGTCACGATGTGGATCACCTTCGTGAAGGTCGTGACGTGTCGCTGCGCGGCACGGGTGAACAGCCGCACGTGGAGCAGTGCGAGCTGAAGGATCCCGATCACGAGCAGCAGCTGGAAGAACCGTTCCGCGCCGAAATAGAGGCCGTCTTCCGGAAGCCAGATCTTCACAAGGCCGACGAGGAGCGCGACGACCCAGGTGACCATGCTGGCGAGCTGGAGCCAGTCCGGCCGGTTCGGCGCGAGGCCCGCCTCGAGGATGGCGATTCCGGCGAAGGCGGCGAGCAGGAGGATCGTGAGGAAGGCACGACCGATGAGGCCGTTCTGATCACCGACCAGGACCCACACGACGCAGACCAGTGCGGCGGCGATGAGGGCGCCGATGGCGACCCACAGCGACCCCCTGATGAGCAGCGACATGTTCTTCTTGTCACCCTGCGGCTGCAGCCGTGCGGTGTCCGGATGGGACATGGGGATCCTCTCGTCGAGCGGCGATGCCTTCATCCTGCCACGCGCAGGCCCGCTTGTTCCGGCTTCCCTCAGGCGCGCGGGAGATCGGGAAGCGACCGCGCTCTGGGGAGGAGGGGTCAGCCGGCCTTCTTCGCGGATGCCTCAGCGAAGGCCGCGACCCGCGCCTGCGCGTCCGGGGTCTCCAGGGCGGCGCCGATGGACCGGGCCTCCTCGCTCAACTGCTCGGCGAACGTGCGCTCCGGCTGCGACCGCACCAGCCGCTTGGCCTGTCCGTAC
The DNA here is from genome assembly GCF_058140415.1 of Microbacterium sp. C-MGS6. Taxonomy (NCBI): domain Bacteria; kingdom Bacillati; phylum Actinomycetota; class Actinomycetes; order Micrococcales; family Microbacteriaceae; genus Microbacterium; species Microbacterium sp. C-MGS6. The sequence goes on along the minus strand of NZ_CM176934.1, from coordinate 839,455 downwards.
GCGTCGGCGGCCCCGGCGAGCCAGAACCGCGCGACCTCCTCGGCCCGCGCACGGACCCGGTCGGCTTCCGTCCTGCTGTCCTCGCCTTCCACGACCTCGGCCACCAGCCCCCAGTCGAGGGCCTCCGCGGCGGTGAGCAGCCGGTCCTGCAGCACCAGCTGGAGGGCGCGGCGCTGGCCGACGGCCCGCGCGAGCTGCGCCGACACGGAGAGGTCGGGCGTGAGGCCGATGTTCGCGTACAGGCTCCCGAGCTGCGACCGCGAGCCCACCACGGCGTAGTCCGTGGCGAGCAGGATGCCGAGTCCACCGCCGGCCGTCGCCCCGTGCGCGGCGGCGACCACGGGCACGCTCGACTCCGTGAGCGCGCGGATCCCGGTGTTGATGACCTCGGCCAGCGCGGTGATCTCCGCCCCGGACGACCCCATGGTCATCGCCATGTCGATCACGTCGCCGCCCGCGCAGAACGCCGGTCCCGCCGCGTCGATGAGGATGGCCTGCACGTCGTCGCGCGACGTCGCCTCGACCGTCGCATCCCGCCAGGCGTACGCCAGATCGGCGTTGAAGGCGTTGAGGCGGGTCGGACGGTTCAGCGTCAGCCGCGCCATCCCCTCGTCGACGGCGAACAGGACGGCATCACTCATGGCTTCTCCTTCGAGCACAGGCGGATGCCTCCAGGCTAGCCGCGCTCAGGAGCCGTCCCAGACGCGAGCGACGAACCGCTCCATCCGCCGCCGGGTGCCGTCGAGGCGGAAGTCGACCTGTCCCGCCGCCCGGATCTCGTTCGGTGCGAGCGGATGCGCCAGGCGCACGTTCTCGTGGCAGGACAGGTCGGCGCAGATGTAGGTGCCGACCGAGTCGCCGCGCTCCCCCGCCTCCCCCGTGCGCCGGGCGGCGAACAACGCCACCTGGTTGCCCGGCTGCATCGTGTGGCAGATGTTACACATGCCGGAGCGCCCGCGCCCTGGTTCCGACGCCCGCAGCACCACGCCGACCACGCGCCCCTCGTGCGGGATCAGGACGTAGCCGCGCTTGCCGGCACTCGGGTCGCGCCAGGCGAAGAAGTCGAGGTAGTCCCAGTCCACGAGGAGGAAGTCGTGCGGCATCTCCATGACGCGCAGCTCGTCGGCGTCCGCGTTCACGAACGAGGCCCGGACGTCGGCTTCGGTGAGAGGTCGCATCGCTCCAGTCTAGGAACTCGGCGCGGAGGTGAGGCCGGGAACGCGAGAAGCCCCCGCGAGCGGGGGCTTCCGTGGTGGCGAGTGAGGGATTCGAACCCCCGAAGTCGAAGACGGCTGATTTACAGTCAGATCCCTTTGGCCACTTGGGTAACTCGCCAGAGCGCACCCGTCCGACTTGAACAGCCAACCGGGGGCACGAAGAACAATCATACCTGCCGGATGCGGGCGCGAGAAATCGAGGCGTCAGCTCCCGTACACGCCGCGGTCGGCGACGGCCAGCGACTCCGGTGTGCGCAGCAGCCCGCCCTCGGCGCGGCAGGTCGCGGCGGCCACGTCCATCGCGCGCGTGAGCAGGGCCGTCCACTCCTCGGCCGCCTTCGGGCCGCCGTCCACCAGCCCGGCGGCGACGGCGGCGAGAGTCGCATCCCCAGCCCCCACTGTGTCGACCACGCGACCAGGGAGCGCCGAGATGGGAGCCGAGACCGACCCGCCGTCCGACTCGAGCACCGCGCCGTCTGCCCCGGCCGTCGCGAGCACAGCGGTGACTCCGAGGCTCCGGAGCCGCGCGCGCAGGGCGTCGAGGTCGCCGTCGTAGAGCACGGCAGCGTCGTCGGCACCGACCTTCACCAGCTCGGCCCTCGAAGCCAGCCGCTCGAAGCCGCGGACGAACTCCTCGCGGTCGGACAGCATGCCGGTGCGCGGGTTCGGGTCGATCGCCAGCCGCGCGTCCTCCACTGCGGCCGCGAGGGCGTCGACCTCCTCGGGGGCATCGAAGGGGAAGCAGCTCACGGCGACGATGTCCGCGTCGCCGATGGCGGCCCTCGCCTCGTCCGAGTACCGGATGGTCCGCTCCTGGGCCGCGCGATTGAAGACGTAACTCGGCTCGCCGTTCGCGGCCCGGGTCACGACGGCCCGCGACGACCCGTGCGGCGCCACGCTCGCGATCAGCCGCACGCCGTGATCGGCCAGGTACTCGCGGATGTGCGCGCCCGCGACATCCTCCCCCACCATCGCGATGAGGGTCGTGGGGATGCCGAGCCGGCGCAGCCCGACCGCCACGTTCAGGGCCGCTCCACCGACGAACTCACGGACGCCGCTGTCATCCCGGATCTCGTCGATCAGGGCGTCTCCGATGACGACGGCCGCGCCGCCGGGGGAAGTCTCAGTGCTCACTCGCCGACCCTACCGCGCCGCCCGCGCCCCGAAGCAGCGCCGAACCGTGTGCATAACTCAGGAGACCTGGGCCTCCATGCCGTCACGAGCAGCCGACGGCGGCCTGCCGTCCCGGTATCTCCGAAGTTGTGCACACCCGAACGGGCCGAGGGACGACGAAGGCCCCGGGGAGAACCCCGGGGCCTTCGTTCACTCACTCACACCTCAGTTGTAGGTACCGGGGGTGATGTCGTCCGTCGAGAACGCGTCGAAGTCGACGTAGCCGAAGTCGCCGTCCGCGTACGCACCGTCGGATGCGAAGATCCGGTTCGGGTAGCGCTCGCTCTTGGCTTCCTCGGTGGCCTCGACCGTGACGTCGCGGTACTTCGAGAGACCGGTTCCGGCAGGGATGAGCTTTCCGATGATGACGTTCTCCTTGAGACCGACCAGCGGGTCGCGCTTGCCCTCCATGGCGGCCTGCGTGAGCACGCGGGTCGTCTCCTGGAAGGACGCAGCGGACAGCCACGACTCGGTCGCGAGCGACGCCTTCGTGATACCCATCAGCTCCGGGCGACCGGACGCGGGGCGCTTGCCCTCGGCCACGGCCTCGCGGTTGATCTGCTGGTAGCGCTTCAGGTCGACCATCTCACCCGGCAGCAGGGTCGTGTCGGCGTGATCGACGACGGTGACCTTGCGGAGCATCTGACGGACGATGACCTCGATGTGCTTGTCGTGGATCGGCACACCCTGCGAGCGGTAGACGCCCTGGACGCCGCCGACGAGGTACTTCTGCACCTCACGGGCACCCATGACGCGCATGACCTCCTTGGGGTCGAGCGTGCCGACCTGCAGGGGCTGACCGACCGAGACGTGCTGGCCGTCCTCGACGAGGAGGGTGGCACGCTTCAGCACCGGGTAGACGACGGGCTCGTCGCCGTTGTCGGGCGTCAGGATGACCTTCTTGGCCTTCTCGGTCTCGTCGATCGTGATGCGGCCGTCGGCCTCCGCGATCGGCGACGCACCCTTGGGGGTACGCGCCTCGAACAGCTCCTGCACACGGGGCAGACCCTGCGTGATGTCATCCGCCGACGCCGAACCTCCGGTGTGGAAGGTACGCATCGTCAGCTGGGTACCGGGCTCACCGATCGACTGGGCCGCGATGATGCCGACGGCCTCGCCGATGTCGACGGTCTTGCCGGTCGCGAGCGAACGGCCGTAGCACTGCGCGCACACACCGACGGCGGAGTCGCACGTCAGGACCGAACGGACCTTGATGGTCTCGACACCGAGTCCGACGAGCTTGTCGATGAGCACGTCGCCCACGTCGTCGCCGGCCGAAGCGAGAACCTCGCCCGACTCGCTCACCACGTCGGAGGCCAGCGTGCGGGCGAACACCGAGTTCTCGACGTTCGCGTCGCGCACCAGCTCACCCTGCGAGTTCGGAGCGGCGATCGGGAGCTCGAGGCCCTTCGACGTGCCGCAGTCCTCTTCGCGGATGATGACGTCCTGCGAGACGTCCACCAGACGACGGGTCAGGTAACCCGAGTCGGCGGTACGCAGAGCGGTGTCGGCCAGACCCTTACGGGTACCGTGCGTCGCGATGAAGTACTCCGCCACCGACAGACCCTCGCGGTACGAGGAGATGATCGGACGCGGGATGATCTCACCCTTGGGGTTGTTCACCAGACCACGCATACCGGCGATGTTCCGGATCTGCAGCCAGTTACCACGGGCGCCGGAGGACACCATGCGGTTGATGGTGTTGTCCTCCGGGAAGTGCGCCTTCATCGCGGCCTGCACCTCGTCGGTCGCCTCGGTCCAGATCTTGATGAGCTCCTGACGACGCTCGGCGTCGGTCGTGAGGCCCTTCTCGTACTGGGACTGGACCTTCGCGGCCTGCTTCTCGTAGCCCGCGACGATCTCCGCCTTGTTCGGCGGGGTGAGGATGTCGCTCAGCGCGACGGTCACACCCGAACGGGTCGCCCAGTAGAAACCGGCGTCCTTGATGCGGTCCAGCGTGGCGGCCGTCTCGACCTTGGGGTACTCCTCGGCCAGCTTGTTGACGATCTGCGACAGCTTGCCCTTGTCGGCCTGCTCGCGCACGAAGGGGTAGCCCTTCGGGAGCGCGTCGTTGAAGATCGCCTGACCCAGCGAAGCGTCGACCAGGCCGTGCTTCTCGTAGCCCTCGGGAGCCTCGCCCTCGAGGAAGGCCAGACCCGGGATGCGGATGCGGACCTTCGCCTGCAGGTCGAGCGTGCCCTCGTCGTACGCGAGCTGTGCCTCGCCGACGGAGCCGAACGCACGACCCTCGCCCTTGGCGCCGGCCTTGACCGTCGTCAGGTGGTGCAGACCGATGATCATGTCCTGCGAGGGCAGGGTCACCGGACGGCCGTCCGACGGCTTCAGGATGTTGTTCGACGCGAGCATGAGCACGCGGGCCTCGGCCTGAGCCTCGACCGACAGCGGCAGGTGCACGGCCATCTGGTCACCGTCGAAGTCGGCGTTGAACGCCGCGCAGACGAGCGGGTGCAGCTGGATGGCCTTGCCCTCGACGAGCTGCGGCTCGAACGCCTGGATGCCGAGACGGTGCAGGGTGGGTGCACGGTTCAGCAGCACCGGACGCTCGCGGATGATCTCCTCGAGCACGTCCCAGACCTCGGGACGGGTGCGCTCGACGGCGCGCTTCGCGGCCTTGATGTTCTGCGAGTGACCGAGGTCGATCAGGCGCTTGATGACGAACGGCTTGAAGAGCTCGAGCGCCATCTGCTTGGGCAGACCGCACTGGTGCAGCTTCAGCTGCGGGCCGACGACGATGACCGAACGGCCCGAGTAGTCGACGCGCTTGCCGAGCAGGTTCTGGCGGAAGCGACCCTGCTTTCCCTTGAGCATGTCGCTCAGGGACTTCAGGGCGCGGTTGCCGGTACCGGTGACGGGGCGACCGCGGCGGCCGTTGTCGAACAGGGCGTCGACGGCCTCCTGCAGCATCCGCTTCTCGTTGTTGACGATGATCTCGGGGGCACCGAGGTCGATCAGGCGACGGAGACGGTTGTTGCGGTTGATCACGCGGCGGTACAGGTCGTTCAGGTCGGAGGTCGCGAAGCGGCCACCGTCGAGCTGGACCATCGGACGCAGCTCCGGCGGGATGACCGGGACGACGTCGAGAACCATCGCGGCCGGGCTCATGCCGGTCTCGAGGAACGAGCTGACGACCTTGAGGCGCTTGATCGCACGGATCTTGCGCTGGCCCTTGCCCTCCGAGATCTGCAGACGCAGGTTCTCGGCCTCGGCGGCCAGGTCGAAAGCGGCCAGGCGACGCTGGATCGCCTCGGCACCCATGTAGGCCTCGAAGTACTGGCCGAAGCGGTCCTGCAGCTCGTGGAAGACGTCGTCCTCCGGACGCAGGGCACCGACCTCGAGCGTGCGGAAGTCCTCCCACACGCGCTCCAGCTTCAGGATCGCCTCGTCGGCACCCTTGCGGATGAGCGACATCTCCTTCTCGGCGGCGTCCTTGACCTTCTTCTTGGCGTCGGCCTTGGCACCCTCGGCCTCGAGGGCCGCGAGCTCCTCCTCCAGCTTCGCCAGGCGCTCCGCGATCTTCGAGTCGCGGCGGTCGCCGAGCGTCTTCAGCTCGAGACGGATGTTGTTCTCCTGGGTGCCCAGGTCGCGGTGACGGGCATCCTCGTCGACCGAGATGACCATGTACGCGGCGAAGTAGATGACCTTCTCGAGGTCCTTCGGCGCCATGTCCAGCAGGTAGCCGAGGCGCGAGGGCACGCCCTTGAAGTACCAGATGTGGGTGACGGGAGCGGCGAGCTCGATGTGACCCATGCGCTCACGACGGACGGAGCTCTTGGTGACCTCCACGCCGCAGCGCTCGCAGACGATGCCCTTGAAGCGGACGCGCTTGTACTTGCCGCAGGCGCACTCCCAGTCACGGGACGGGCCGAAGATCTGCTCTCCGAAGAGACCGTCCTTCTCCGGCTTGAGGGTGCGGTAGTTGATGGTTTCGGGCTTCTTGACCTCGCCGTAGGACCACGCGCGGATGTGGTCTGCGGTCGCCAGGCCGATGCGAAGCTCATCGAAAGTTGTGGACTCGAGCACTAGTTCTCCTGTGTCGGAAATTCTTTTTGAGAAGTCTGGGCTTCGACGGGCTCAGCGACCCGGTGGGTCCTGATCCCAGGAACCTGGGTCCCTGAGCCCGTCGAAGGGTTAGATCTCGTCGATCGAGGCGGCCTCGAAGCGGCTGGAGATGTTGATACCGAGTTCCTCTGCGGCGCGGAACGCCTCGTCGTCGGTGTCGCGGAGGTTGACCAGCGTGCCGTCGGCCGAGAGGACCTCGACGTTCAGGCAGAGCGACTGCATCTCCTTCATGAGCACCTTGAACGACTCGGGGATGCCGGGCTCCTGGATGTTCTCGCCCTTGACGATCGCCTCGTACACCTTGACGCGGCCGAGGATGTCGTCGGACTTGATCGTGAGGAGCTCCTGGAGGGCGTACGCCGCACCGTAGGCCTCGAGGGCCCACACCTCCATCTCACCGAAGCGCTGTCCACCGAACTGCGCCTTACCACCGAGCGGCTGCTGGGTGATCATCGAGTACGGACCGGTGGAGCGGGCGTGGATCTTGTCGTCCACCAGGTGGTGGAGCTTCAGGATGTACATGTAGCCCACGGAGATCGGCGCCGGGAACGGCTCGCCGGAGCGGCCGTCGAACAGCTGCGTCTTGCCGCTCGAGTCGATCAGGCGCAGGCCGTCACGGGTCGGGAGCGTCGAGTCGAGCAGACCGGAGATCTCCTCCTCGCTGGCACCGTCGAACACCGGGGTGGCGACCTTGGTGCCGGGCGCGGCCTCGAAGGCCTGCTGCGGCAGCTTAGCGGCCCACTCCGGGGTGCCCTCGACCTTCCAGCCCTGCTTCGCGATCCACCCGAGGTGGGTCTCGAGCACCTGGCCGAAGTTCATTCGGCCCGGGATGCCGAGCGGGTTGAGGACGATGTCGACCGGCGTGCCGTCCGAGAGGAACGGCATGTCCTCGATGGGGAGGATCTTCGCGATGACACCCTTGTTGCCGTGGCGGCCGGCGAGCTTGTCACCCTCGGTGATCTTGCGCTTCTGGGCGATGTAGACCACGACGCGGCGGTTGACGCCGGAGCCGAGCTCGTCGTCGCCGTCCTCGGCGTTGAACTCCTTGACCGCGATGATCGTGCCCTGCTCGCCGTGCGGCACCTTCAGGGACGTGTCGCGGACCTCGCGGCTCTTCTCGTTGAAGATCGCGCGGAGCAGGCGCTCCTCGGCCGACAGCTCGGTCTCGCCCTTCGGCGTGACCTTGCCGACGAGGATGTCGCCGGGGCGGACCTCGGCGCCGATGCGGATGATGCCGCGCTCGTCGAGGTCCTTCAGCAGCTCCGGGCTGACGTTGGGGAGGTCACGGGTGATCTCCTCCTTGCCGAGCTTCGTGTCGCGGGCGTCGACCTCGTACTCCTCGATGTGGATCGAGGAGAGGGTGTCGTCCTTCACCAGGTCCTGGCTCAGGATGATGGCGTCCTCGAAGTTGTAGCCCTCCCACGTCATGAACGCGACGAGGAGGTTCTTTCCGAGGGCCAGCTCGCCGTTCTCGGTGGCGGGGCCATCGGCGATGACCTCTCCGACCTCGACGCGCTCACCGGCGTTGACGACGACCTTCTGGTTGTAGGAGGTGCCCTGGTTCGAGCGGTCGAACTTGCGCAGGTGGTACTCCTGCGTGCCGCCCTCGTCGAGCATGACCACGACGCGGTCCGCGGAGACCTCGGAGACGACACCGGCCTTCTCGGCGGTGATCACGTCACCGGCGTCGATGGCGGTGTAGCCCTCCATACCGGTTCCGACGAGAGGCGAGTCGCTGCGGAGCAGCGGCACGGCCTGACGCTGCATGTTGGCGCCCATGAGCGCGCGCTGCGCGTCGTCGTGCTCGAGGAAGGGCACGAGCGAGGTCGCGACCGACACCATCTGGCGCGGCGAGACGTCGATGTAGCCGATCTCCTCCGGGAGGAACAGGTCGACCTCACCGCTGCCGCCCTTCGGGCGCGCGAGCACGTGGCTCTCGCGGAAGCGACCCTTCGCATCGAGCGGCGCGTTGGCCTGCGCGATGTTGTAGTCGACCTCCTCGGAGGCGGTCAGGTAGTCGATCTGGTCGGTCACGACACCGTCGACGACCTTGCGGTACGGGGTCTCGATGAAGCCGAACGAGTTGATGCGCGCGAAGGTCGCGAGCGCACCGATCAGGCCGATGTTCGGGCCTTCCGGGGTCTCGATCGGGCACATGCGGCCGTAGTGCGAGGGGTGGACGTCACGGACCTCGACGCCGGCGCGGTCGCGGCTCAGACCACCGGGGCCCAGAGCCGACAGACGACGCTTGTTGGTCAGACCCGCGAGCGGGTTGTTCTGGTCCATGAACTGCGACAGCTGCGAGGTTCCGAAGAACTCCTTGATCGCGGCGACGACGGGACGCACGTTGATCAGGGTCTGCGGCGTGATGGCCTCGATGTCCTGCGTGGTCATACGCTCGCGGACGACGCGCTCCATGCGGGACAGACCGGTGCGGACCTGGTTCTGGATCAGCTCGCCGACCGCGCGGATGCGACGGTTGCCGAAGTTGTCGATGTCGTCGGTCGCGAGACGGATCTCGGTCTTCTTGCCGCCGCGGATGCCCTCGAAGGTCTCCTCGGTGCCCGCGTGCAGACGCACGAGGTACTTGATGGTGGCGACGATGTCCTGCACCGTCAGCACCGACTCCGTCAGCGGGGTGTCGAGACCCAGCTTGTGGTTGATCTTGTACCGGCCGACCTTGGCGAGGTCGTAGCGCTTCGGGTTGAAGTAGAAGTTGTCGAGCAGCGCGCGGGCGGCCTCGGCGGCGACCTGCTCGCCCGGACGCAGCTTGCGGTAGATGTCGCGCAGCGCGTCTTCCTTGGTGACGATGGTGTCCTTCGCGAGCGTCTCCTCGATCGAGGTGTAGCCGGCGAACTCCGCGAGGATCTCCTCGCTGGTCATGCCCAGCGCCTTGAGGAAGACCGTGACGGACTGCTTGCGCTTGCGGTCGACGCGGACGCCGACCTGGTCGCGCTTGTCGATCTCGAACTCGAGCCACGCGCCGCGGCTCGGAATGACGCGCGCCGACACGATGTCCTTGTCGGACGTCTTGTCGGGGGTCTTGTCGAAGTAGACACCCGGCGAGCGCACGAGCTGCGAGACGACGACGCGCTCGGAGCCGTTGATGATGAACGTGCCCTTGTCGGTCTGCAGCGGGAAGTCGCCCATGAAGACCGTCTGAGTCTTGATCTCACCCGTGAGGTGGTTCATGAACTCGGCCTCGACGTAGAGCGGGGCCGCGTACGTCTTGCCGCGCTCCTTGCACTCCTCGATGGAGTACTTCTCGGGCTCGAGGTACGGGTTCGTGAACGACAGCTGCATCGTCTCGCCGAGGTCCTCGATCGGGGAGATCTCCTCGAAGATCTCGCCCAGACCGCTGTTCTCGTTCACGTCGGTGCGACCGGCGGCCTTGGCCTCGGCCACGCGCGCCTTCCAGGCGTCGTTGCCGACCAGCCAACCGAAGGACTCGGTCTGCAGGGCGAGAAGGTCCGGGACCGTCAGCGTGTCGGAGATCTTGGCGAACGAGAGACGGGAAGCTCCGCGTCCGTTCTTGGTGGTGGTGGATGTGGATGCGTTGGGAGCAGCAGCCAAGGGAATAACCTCCGTGAGCCCCGCAGGGCTTCTCGATTCCTTTGTCGTCAGGTGGAGTGCGCTCAGAAGCTCACGAGATGCCGACCACCATATGAGGGCAGGGAGAAGCGAGCGCAACTACCAACTATAGACGCGATCTCACGACATGGCAAGCGCAATCCTTGACCAATCTTCCTCGCTGCGGTAATGGGACGGCCGAGACCCCGCCTTCGCGTCGAAACCCCGCCCTCGCCGCGGGGGCAGGGCGGGGTTTCGACGCGAAACCGGGGTCTCGGGTCAGGACGCGATGTTGAGCTCGTTGCCGGGGATCGAGGCGAGGAGGCGGCGCGTGTAGGGGTCACGGGGGTTCGTGAAGATCTCCTCCGACGACGCGGCCTCCACGAGCTTCCCGTCCTTCATCACGCACACGTAGTCGCTGATGAGCCGCACCACCGCGAGGTCGTGCGAGATGAACAGGTAGCTCAGGCCGTACTCCCGCTGCAGGTCGCCCAGCAGCCGCAGGATCTGGTCCTGCACGAGCACGTCGAGCGCCGACACGGGCTCGTCGCACACGATGAGGTCAGGCGACAGGGCCAGTGCCCGCGCGATCGCCACGCGCTGACGCTGCCCGCCGGAGAGCTCGGACGGGTAGCGCCGCAGCATCGACTGCGGCAGCGCGACGTCGTCCAGGAGCTGCCGCACGCGCTTGCGCCGGTCTGCTCCGCTCCCCCGCTTGTAGAACTCCAGCGGCTCCGCGATCAGCCGCTCGATCGTGAACATGGGGTTCAGGCTGGAGTACGGATCCTGGAAGATGGGCTGCACCCGCTGCCGGAAGTCCTTCGTCTCCGCGCGGCTCAGGGTCGAGATGTCCTTGCCCTCGTAGCGGATGAGGCCGCTCGTGGGCTCGATCACCTTGAGGAGCATGCGCGCGGTCGTGGTCTTGCCCGACCCCGACTCCCCCACGATCGCGACGGTCTCGCCGCGCGGGATCGCGAGCGAGACGCCGTCGACCGCGACGAAGTCCTCGTGCTTGCCGCGCACGGGGTACACCTTCGTGAGGTTCTCGATCTCGACGATGTTGCCCTTCGACGAGCTCAGGGACCCAGCCTTCTCCTGGGTCGCTGAGCCTGTCGAAGCGCCCTCCTGGGTCGCTGAGCCTGTCGAAGCGCCCTCCTGGGTCGCTGACCCGGCCTCCTCCTGGGTCGCTGAGCCTGTCGAAGCGCCCTGCACGAAGGCTTCCGGGCGCAGCCGTGCCACCGCGACCGACGGCGCGGCCTTCACGAGCGACTGGGTGTACGGGTGCTGCGGATCCTCGAGGATCTGCCGCGCGGGACCCTGCTCGACGACCTTGCCGCGGTGCATCACGATCACCCGCTCGGCCCGCTCGGCGGCGAGCCCGAGGTCGTGCGTGATGAGGAGCACGGCGGTGCCGAGCTCCCTGGTCATCTCGCCGATCTGGTCGAGGATGGTCTGCTGCACGGTCACGTCCAGGGCGCTGGTGGGCTCGTCCGCGATGAGCAGCCGCGGCTTGCACGCCAGCCCGATCGCGATGAGCGCCCGCTGCCGCATGCCGCCGGAGAACTCGTGCGGGTACTGCTTCGCACGGCTCTCCGGATCCGGGAGGCCGGCGGCGGTGAGCGCCTCGACGACCTTGGACTGCACGTTCTGCCGGGTGGCGAGGCCGTGGGCGAGCAGCGTCTCGGCGACCTGGGTGCCGATCTTCGCGACCGGGTTGAGGTTGGACATGGGGTCCTGCGGCACGAGGCCGATGTCCCGTCCGCGGATCGACCGCAACTCGTTCTCGGAGGCGCGGGAGATCTCCCGCCCGTCGAGTCTGATGCTGCCGGCGGCCACCTTCCCCCCGCCCGCGAGCAGACCGATGATCGCCATCGCGGTGGTCGACTTGCCGGAACCGGACTCGCCGACGATCGCCACCGTCTCCCCGGGGCGGATCTCGAGGTCGACGCCCTCGACGGCGTGCACGACGCCGTCCATGGTGGCGAAGTCCACCGCCAGGCCCTCGACCGACAGCAGGGGCTCGTCCGCCATGCCGTTCTCCTTCGCGGCGCGCACGGCGCCCTCGTCATGGATGTTCATCGTGCCCTCGTCCTCGGGTCCATGGCCTCACGCAGCGCCTCGCCGAGCAGGGTGAAGCCCAGCGCGGTGACGGCGATGCAGATGCCGGGGAGGAACGCCAGCCACGGGGCGATCGCCAGCTCGGCCTGTGCGTACGTGAGCATGCGGCCCCACTCGGCGGTCGCGGGCCCGCCGCCGCCGAGACCGAGGAACGACAGCGCTGCCGCGTCGATGACCGCGGTCGCGAGGGTCAGGGTGCCCTGCACGATGACCGGACCGATGGCGTTCGGGAGGACGTGCGACATCGTGATCCGGCCGCGGCCGAGGCCGAGTGTCTGCGCCGACAGCACATAGTCGCTGGAGCGCTGCTGGAGCATGGACGCCCGCAGCAGGCGCGCGAAGATCGGCACCTGGGAGGCCCCGATGGCGATCATCACGGCGTACGGCGTCTGTCCGAGGATCGCGGCGATCGACACCGCCAGCAGCAGGTTCGGCACCGACAGGATGATGTCGACGACGCGCATGATGACCGTGTCGACCCAGCCGCCGAACGTGCCGGCGAGGAGTCCGAGGATCATGCCGCCGACGAGACCCATCGCGGTGGAGACGACGCCGATCAGCAGCGACGCCTGCGCGCCCCAGATGAGCTTCGACAGCACGTCGCCGCCGAACCGGTCCAGACCGAGCGGGAACTGCGGCAGCTCCCCCGGGCCGGGGATGTGCGTGGGCGTGATCTCCTTCGCCCCAGGGAGCGCGGTCTCGGGGTACGGAGCGAGGACCGGCGCGAGCACCGCGACGAGCAGGAAGAGGAGCACGATGACGGCGCCGATCCACGCCGTCGGGTTGCGCCGGAGCCGGCGGAAGACGTCGCGCCAGAAGCCGCCGCCGCCGTCCTTGAGGTCGGCCTGGGCGATCGCGACGGTGTCGATGCTCCCGCCGCTCTCGGCGGACGGGCCCTGTGCGGGTGGGAGGGCGATGCTCATGCGAGCGCCTCCTTTCGGATGAGGGAGGAGGACATCACTGCACTCTCACTCTCGGATCGATGAAGCTGTACGACACGTCCACGGCCAGGTTGATGAGGGCGTAGGCGATCGCGATGAAGATGATGAACCCCTGCAGCACCGGGAAGTCGCGCGTGAAGATCGCCCGCGCGAGGAACGACCCGATGCCGGGGAAGGCGAACACCGTCTCGGTGAGCACCGCCCCCGAGATGAGCAGTCCCGTCTGCAGACCGATCGTCGTGATGACCGGGAGCATGGCGTTCCGGAGGATGAACCGGCTGCGCAGGGTGGCGGAGCCCACGCCCTTCGCCCGCCCCGTCCGCACGTAGTCGGCGTTCTGCACCTCCAGCACGCTCGCCCTGGTGATGCGGACGATGATCGCGAGCGGGATGGTGCCGAGGGCGAGCGCCGGGAGGATCAGGTGGAGGATCGCATCCCATGCGGCGTCGAACTCCCCCGTGATGATGCCGTCCCAGACGTAGAAGCCCGTGGGATGGGTCGCATCGATCCGTGGATCCTGCCGACCGTCCGAGGGCAGCCAGCCCAGCTGCACGGCGAAGACGTACTTGAGGATGAAGGCGAGGAAGAACACCGGGATCGTGATGCCGATGAGGCTCAGCACGACCGACGCGTGATCGGTGAACTTTCCGTGGCGACGGGCCGCCCAGTATCCGAGCGGGATGCCGACCCCGATGGCGAAGATGAGCGCCGCGACGCTCAGCTCGATCGTCGCGGGGAATCGGCGGAGGAACTCCTCCGTGACCGGCCGGTTGGTCTGGATGGACGTACCGAAGTCGCCCTGCAGCAGCCGGGTGACCCAGATGAAGTACTGCTCGATGAGGGGCTTGTTGAAGCCGTAGAGCTCGTTGACCCTGGCGATGGCCTCCGGGGTGGCCTTCTCGCCGAGGAGGGCGACCGCGGGGCCGCCGGGGAGGGCCCTGACCCAGGCGAACAGCAGGATGCTGAGCCCGAACAGGGTGGGGATGAGGAACAGCAGTCGCCTGCCGATGGTGCGCAGCACAGAGTTCTCCGTCGATCAGAAGGTACGCCGTGCCCCGGTTCCGCAGGAGCGGAACCGGGGCTCGGCATATCAAAAGGTCAGGCCTACTTCGTGAGGACGATGTCCGTGAAGACCTCGTCGTTCACCGGGCTGGCGGGGTAGCTCTCGACGCGCGGGTCGAAGGCGAGCGTCGGCGCCGGGTGCGCGAGCGGGACGCCGGGGATGAACTCCGCGACCATCTCGTTGATGTCCTCGTACAGCGCCGTCTGGTCGTCGAGGTTGGAGACCCCGCGCGCCTCGGTCAGCGCCTGGAACAGCTCCGGGTTGTCGAAGCCCCACTCGGAGCTCTTCTGGCCGAAGAAGACGCCGACGAAGTTGTCGGTGTCGTTGTAGTCGCCGGTCCAGCCGAGCAGGTGGATGCCGTGGTCGGCGGTGCCGGTGGTGCGGTCGAGGTACTCGACCCACTCCTCGGAGACCGGGGTGGTCTCCACGCCGACCTCGGAGAGCTGCGACGACAGGACGGTGTAGATCTGCTCGGGGTCCGGCATGTACGGACGCGAGACGTTGACCGGGTAGTTGAAGTCCAGCGCCAGCGGGTTCGCCTCGTCGTAGCCCGCCTCCGCGAGGAGCTCCTTGGCCTTCTCCGGGTCGTAGTCGTAGGTCGTGACCTCGTCGTTGTAGCCGTTGACCACCGGCGGGACGAACTGCGTCGCCTTCTCGGTGCCCTCCGGGAGGACCTGGCTGATGAGGGCGTCCTTGTCGATCGCGTAGGACAGCGCCTCACGCACCTTCGGGTCCTGCAGCTCCGGGATCGCCTGGTTGAAGGCGAGGTAGAGGATCGTGAACGGGGGACGCGACACCATGGTGAAGTCGTCCTCCTCCAGCGCCTTCGTGTCGGCGGGGCCCACGAGGTCGTAGCCGTCGATGGAACCCGACTCGAGCGCCTGGCGACGGGCCGTCGGGTCGTCGATGGTGCGGAAGATGATCTCGTCGATCTGGCCGGCCTCGCCCCAGTAGTCGTCGTAGGCCTTGAGCGTGACCTGCTCGCCCGGTGCCCACTCCTCGAACTGGTAGGGGCCGGTGCCGACCGGGTGTCCCATGGCGTACTCGGAGAGCTGCGGGGCCTCGGCGGTGCCGCCGACCTCGTCAGCGCCGAACTCCTGCATCGCCGAGGGGCTCTGCATGCCGAAGGCCGGCAGCGACAGCGAGGCGATGAAGCCGGCGAACGGCTTGTTCAGCTCGATGGTGACGGAGTTGTCGCCGTCCGGCGTGCACGACTTGTAGACCGCGTCCTCCGGGTTGGAGGCGTAGCCCTTGAAGAGCTTGTTGTAGTAGTACCCGAAGGCCTCGGAGGCGGCGAGACCGGTCCAGTTGTACCAGCGGTCGAAGTTGGCACAGACGGCCTCGGCGTTGAACGGGGTGCCGTCCTGGAAGGTCACGCCCTCCTTCAGCGCGAAGGTGTGGGACATGCCGTCCTCGGACGACTCCCACGACTCCGCCAGCAGCGGTGCCGGGTCGGCCGTGCCGGGTTCCGTGCCCACCAGACCCTCGAAGATCTGGCGGGAGACGCGGAAGGTCTCGCCGTCCTGCGCGAACGCCGGGTCGAGGCTCGCGGGATCCGAGGAGGCGGCGAAGACGAAGGTGCCGTCGACGTCACCCGATCCTTCCGACCCGTTGTCCCCGCGCTCGCTGGCGACGCATCCGGCGAGTGCGAGAGCGGCGATGGTCGCTCCGGTGACGGCGGCGAGTCCTCGCCGAGGCATGGCTGACTGGTGCATGTGTGTATGACCTTCCCTGTCGGGCGCTTCCTTGCGCGTCTCCGGGCATCGTCGCCGCGGAGACGGTGATTCCTCGAAGGTACCCAGCGGCCCGGCGGATGCCAAGAGTCCGATGTTGCGATCCGGTATCGACGCGGGGCCGCCGTCGATCCGGTAATGTCCAGAACGTGCCGGACACCACTCCCCTCGTCGTGTGCCTGGGCGAGGGCCTGGTCGCCCTCGTCTCCGCCACCGCCGGGCCGCTCGAGACCTGCCGCACGTTCCACCGCTCCCTCGCCGGGGCGGAGTGGAACACCGCGATCGCACTCGCCTCCGCCGGCATCCGGACCGCGGTCGTGTCCCGCGTCGGAGACGACGGGTTCGGACGGTTCCTCACCGCCGAGCTCCGTGCGCACGGGGTCGACGACCGCGCCGTCGAGGTCGACCCGGTCGCGCCGACGGGGCTCTACGTCAAGGAGCTCTCGCCGCGGACGGACGGCGCCGTGGACGGGACCATGCACTATTACCGTGCGGGGTCGGCCGCGGCGGCGCTGTCACCGGGTTCGCTGGAGTCGCCGGTGGCGACGGAGCTGCTCGCCGCGGCAGCCCTCGTGCACACCTCTGGCATCACGCCGGCGCTCTCTCCGTCCGCACGCGCCGCCCAGGAGGCCCTGGTGGCGGCGCCCCGACCCGGCCGCCTCGTCAGCTTCGATCTCAACTGGCGCCCCGCGCTGTGGCGGGGGCGGGAGGACGAGGGGCGTGCCCTGCTCACCGACCTCGCCCACCGCGCCGACATCGTCTTCTGCACCCGGCCGGATGCCGAGGCCGTGTTCGGGACGAGCGCACCGGACGACCTGCGGACGCTGTTCCCCGAGCCGCGGTACCTGGTCGTGACCCACCCCGCCGGTGCCGTCGCGTTCGACGGCGCGGAGCGCGCGGCCAGCGACGCCCTCGACGTACCGGTCGTGGAGACGATCGGAGCGGGCGACGCGTTCGCCGCGGGCTTCCTCGCGGGCGTCCTGACCGGTCTGACCCTGGGTGGGAGCCTGGCCCGCGCCCACCGCATCGCGACGCGCGCGATCACCAGCACGCGGGACCACGTCGACTGACCGGGCGACCTCAGTCCGCGTGACGTCCACGCCGCGGCGGGACCGCGTCGTGCGTGCGCTGCAGCGACACCGCGACGTGCTCGCCCCGGTGCTGCACGATCCGCACGAAGAGCACATCGATGAGCGCGAGCTGCGCGATGCGGCTCGACATGGCGGCCATCCGGAACGGCGACTCCTGGGCCTGGCTGAGGAGCACGACGTCGGCGATGGCCGCGAGCGGGGAGTCCGCAGCGCTCGTCACCGCCACCGCGAGTGCACCCGTGGCCCGCGCGACCTCCAGGGCGCGGACCGTCTCGGCCGTCTCGCCGCCGTGTGAGAAGGCGATCGCCACGTCGGCGGACGACCGCAACGAGGCCGCGGTGATCGCGAGGTGCGGATCGGCCGAGTGGGTCACCGAGCAGCCGATCCGGGACAGCTTGAGCTGGAGATCCTGGGCGGTCAGCGACGACGCCGCCTGCCCGAACAGGTCGATGTGCCGGGCGACGACCACCGCCCGCGCGACCCGGTCGAGGGCGTCCGCGTCCAGGGCCCGTGCCGTCTTCTCGATCGCGTCGATCTCCTGCGCGGCGAGCTTCGCGGCGATCGCGGCCGGCCCGTCGTCCCGGTCGATAGCCGTGGAATCGAGTCCGAAGCGGGCCTGCTGCGCCTGTGCGAGGGTGACCGCGCGGGCGACGGCCACCCGGAGTTCCCGATAGCCGCTGTAGCCCAACGACTGCGCGAACCGGGCGACGGTCGAGAGCGAGGTCTGGCAGAGCTGCGCGAGGTCGTTGATCGCGAGGTCCACCACGAGGGTGGGGTCCCCGAGGATCCTCTCGGCGACGCGTCCCTCCGCCGCGCTGAGCTTGGGGAGGGAGCGCCGCACCACGGCCAGAACGTCGTCGTCCATGCGCTGATCCCGTCTCAACCGGCGGCGGTCGTCCTCTGTCGGGGCACGAAGCGGCCGAGGAGCGCGTCCCGCGCGGTCTGAGCGCCGAGCCGGCTGGCGGCACCGACCTCGATGGTGGGCAGCGGCAGCGGCTCCTGTACGTGCAGGCCGACGTTCACCACGACCGCTCCCGGATCCCGGAGCGCGGTCCGCTCGATGAGTGCGCGCTGCGCCGGCTCCGCATCCGGCCGGTCCACGAGGACGACCGTCGTGCCGGTCGCCGCGGCGACCTCGTCGATCACGGCGTCCTGCTCGTCCACGGTGCGCGCGGCCACGTCGAGCCGCACCCGGACGCCGTCTCCCGCGAGCGCTTCGGCCACGTAGGAGGCGGCGCTGTCCACCGCGAGCGTCGAGCGACGTCGGGCGTCGATCACCGCCAGGGCGTCGGCGGCCTCGGGTGCGACGCCGGTCAGCGACACGGACCGACGGACGATCTCGGCGGCGTCGAACGCGGCGATCTCCTCGTCCGAGGCATCGCTCGTGCGCAGCCGGGTGGCGAGGGCCGACACCCGCGCGGCGGCCTCCTCGACGCGCTCCCGGGAGAGCGAGCCGTCACGCAGCGCGGCCACGATCCCGTCGCGGGCGGCGAGGAAGTCGCGGCGGTCCTGGTCGGGAAGGGCGGCGTCGCCGGGGTTGGTCGGGTTTCCGATGCACAGGAGGTCGGCGCCGGCGGCCAGAGCGAGGGCGGCGCCTCCTCCCAGCCCGACGGTCTCGCGGATCGCGGCCATGTCCAGCGCATCGGTGATGATGACGCCCCGGAAGCCCCACTCCCGCAGCATGCCGAGCACACGCGGGTTGAGGGTCGCCGGCTGCGCGCCCCACGCCGGGACGACGATGTGCGCGGTCATGATCGCGTCGACGCCCGCCTCGACGGCCGCCCGGAACGGCTCGAGGTGCACGCGTTCGTACTCGGCCACGTCGAGCGCGATCTCGGGAAGCGCGTGATGCGAGTCGAGGTGGGTGTCGCCGTGACCGGGGAAGTGCTTGACGCACGCGGCGACGCCGCCGTCCTGGATGCCGTCGACCGTGGCGACGACGTGGCGCGTCACCAGCGCCTCGTCGGATCCGAACGAGCGCACGCCGATGACGGGGTTGCGCGGGTCGGTGTTGACGTCGGCGACCGGACCGAGCACCACGTTCGCACCGACGGCGCGCACGCGACGGGCGAGCTCCGCTCCGGTCCGCTCCGACGCGACCACGTCGTCGAGGGCACCGAGCTGCGCGGCGCCGGGAAGGGTCGAGCCGCTCCCGGACTCCAGCCGCGTGACGCTGCCGCCCTCCTCGTCCACGCCGATCAGGGCGTCCGGGTTCGCGTCGAGGATCTGCGCACTCAGCGCGGGCAGTCCCTCTCCCACGTTCTGTCCGAAGTACACGACTCCGGCCAGGCCGTCGCGCAGCTCCTCCACGAGCCAGGCGGGCGCCGTGGTGCCGAGGAACCCGGGCCAGAGCACGCCGTTCGCGAGGCGCTCGAGCTCGTCGGTCATCCCTTCACCGCTCCCGCGACCATGCCGGCGGAGAGCCGGCGCTGCACGATGACGAAGAAGATCATGACGGGCACGGTGATGATCGTGGAGGCGGCCATGATGCTGCCCCAGTCGTTCGAGTACAGGCCGAAGAACGACTTGAGCCCGATCGAGACCGTGTACTGGTCGGTCTGCGCGCCGAGGATCGTCATGGCGAAGATGAACTCGTTCCACGCCGTGATGAAGCTGAAGATGCTCGTCGCGACGAGGCCGGGCATCACCAGGGGCAGCAGGATCGAGCGGAACATCCGCCACCAGCTCGCGCCGTCGATGTAGGCGGCCTCCTCGAGCTCGACCGGGACGGCGGCGACGAAGCCGCGCAGCATCCAGATGCCGAACGCGAGCGACAGCGCCACGTAGACCACCATGAGGCCGATGATGCTGTTCAGCAGGCCGAGGCTCTTCACCTGGAGGAACAGCGGGATGACCAGGGCCTCGAGCGGCACCATCTGCACCACGAGGATCATCATCAGGACCGTGGTGCGGAACTTGAAGCGGAACCGCGCCACGGCGACCGCCGCGAGCAGGCAGACGATCGCGCTGACGAGCACCGTGACGAGGGCCACGATGGCGGAGTTGCGCAGGTAGGTGCCGAAGCCGCCCTCGGTGAGCACGAAGGCGAAGTTGTCCCACGTGAACTCCTGCGGGAGGAGCGACTGCCCACCGCTGGAGGCCTTGCCGTCGAACGCGCTGGAGACCATCCAGTAGACGGGGAACAGCGTGAAGATGAGGACGGCGGCGACGCCGATGCCGAGTCCGATGCGCGACCGGAGCCTGGGGCGGGGGTTCACAGCTCGTCCTCCTTCATGAGGGAGCGGATGTAGACGATCGTGATGCCGATCAGCACGAGGGTCAGCAGCACCGCCAGCGCGGCGCCGAACCCGTAGCGGTTCTGACCGAACGACTCCACGTACGACCACACGCCGAGGTTGAGCACCTGACGGTTGCCGCCGCTGCCGCCGGGCATGAGGTAGACCTGCGCGAAGACCTTGAAGTCCCAGATCGTCGACAGGATGATGACGACGGAGAAGACGGGCTTGAGCGTCGGGAAGATGATCTTCCAGAAGCGGCGCCACGCGCCGGCCCCGTCGAGCGCCGCGGCCTCGAGCATCTCCTTCGAGACGCCCAGGAGGCCGGCGAGCACGGTGATGGCCACGAACGGGAAGCCGTGGTGGACGACGTTCAGCAGCACGATCGCGTAGAACGACCACTGGTTGGTGAACCAGTTGACCTGACCGTCGATGAGGCCGAGGTCCTGCAGGACGCTGTTGAAGATGCCGCGGTCGGCATCGAAGATGAAGGTCCAGACGTACGTGCCGGTCACGGCGGGCATCGCCCACGCGACCATGATGCAGCTGGAGACGATGGTGCGCCACACGGTGCCCAGCCGCGCCAGCAGCAGCGCCACGAGGGTTCCGAGTGCGACGGTGGTGAACACCGCGACGGCCGCGAAGCCGACCGTGTTGGGGAGCACCACCGTCCACAGGGTCGGATTGGTGAGCGCCTCGGCGTAGTTGTCCAGCCCGATCCAGTTGCTCTCACCGGTGTTGATCTCGCGCAGACCGTAGTCCTGCAGCGAGTAGAGGAACACCTGCACGAGCGGCCAGAGCATCAGCCCCGCGAGGATGATCAGCCCGGGGGCGAGGAGGAGCCAGGGGCGGGCCGTGACGATCGAGAGACCCCGACGCTTCCGGCCGCCGGCCACGGAGGCGGAGGAGGGCTCCGCCTTCGTGGCCGGCAGTGGCGCTTGCACCATCGACATGGAAGGAATGGTTCCTTACTGGTTGAGCAGTTCGGTCATCTCGGCAGCGGCGTCCTTCGTCGCGGTCGCGACGTCCTTCTGCCCGCTGAGGATGGCCTGGATCATGGCGTTGGTGGTCTTCTTCGCCTGCACGGCGCCGAAGTTCGGCGTGACCGGGACGGACGCGCCGCCGTCGACCATCTGCTCGGCGAACGGTGCGACGAGCGGGTCGGTCGAGGCGAGGGCCTCCTCCATCGCGGACTGGACGCCAGGGAAGTAGCCGGTCTCGTCGGACCACTGCTCGGCGAACTCACCGGTGGTCATGAGCTTGACGAACTCCCACGCGAGGTCGGCGTTCTTCGTGGTGTTGAACACCGACAGGTGCGAGCCGCCGAGCACGGAGGGCGCGATGCCGCCGTCCTGGCCGGGGATCACGGCGGCGCCGATCTT
Organism: Microbacterium sp. C-MGS6; assembly: GCF_058140415.1. Classification (NCBI taxonomy): domain Bacteria; kingdom Bacillati; phylum Actinomycetota; class Actinomycetes; order Micrococcales; family Microbacteriaceae; genus Microbacterium; species Microbacterium sp. C-MGS6. The sequence continues at coordinate 817,851 of NZ_CM176934.1, read as the reverse complement.
GCCCTCGAGCTCGGGGTTGGCCTCGATGAGGGCGTTCGGCGTCCAGGAGCCGGAGAGCATCATCGCGACGTTGCCCTGCGTGAAGGCGTCCCGGAGGTCGGTCTCCTTCCACGTGGTCGCACCGGCCGACGAGAAGCCGTGCTCGGTGGCCAGACCCGTGTAGAACTCGATGCCGGCCTGCGACTCGGCGCTGTCGAGCTCGCTGGTCCAGGTGTCGCCGTCCTTCGTGGCGATCTCGCCGCCGGCGCCCCAGACCCAGGGGTAGACCTGGAACTCGGCGTCGCCCGCGACGGGGAAGGGCAGCATGTCGGGCTTGGCGGCCTTGATGGCCTCACCCGCGGCGACGATGTCGTCCCAGGTCTTCGGAGCCTCGAGACCGAGCTCCTCGAACACGTCGGTGCGGTAGACGATGGAGCGGACGCCGGCGTACCACGGCATGCCGTACAGCTCGTCCTCGTAGGTGCCGGCGACGGCGAGGCCCTCGACGAGGTCGTCGCGGAGGCCATCCTCGGCGTCGACGTACTCGTCGAGCGGGAGGAGCGCGCCGGCGTCGGCGAACTCCGCGGTCCAGGTGGTGCCGGTCTCGGCGATGTCCGGGGTCGTGCTCCCGGCGATCGAGGTCACGAAGCGGTCGTGGGCGTCGGCCCACTGGATCTCCTCGATGGTGACCTTCGCACCGGTCTCCTCCTCGAAGGCCTCCGAGACCTTGTCGTAGAAGGCGGTCGCGTCGGGGTTGGTCCCCTTCATGATCCAGACGGTCAGCTCCTGGCCCTCGCCGTTGGTCGAGCCGTTGTCACCGCTGCCGCCGGCACAGCCGGCCAGAGCGATCGTGGCGACGGCGCCGAGCGCCACCGCCGGAAGAATGCGCTTGTGCATGGGGGGATCTCCTCTTTGAAAGTCCAGGTGTGCATCGGGTGCGTACCGGGGATAGGAAAAAGTATTCACGACTAACTAATTCCCTGCAAGTTCCTCCCAGAATCGTCACACCGCCGTAACATCAGGCCTCCGGGGTAGGCTCCCCGCATGCCCCGACGTGGATCTGACGCCGACCGCCGCCCACTCCCCCGGCATGCCCCGCACCCTGCACGCGGACGCGCGTCCCGCGTGCTCCGCGGGCTCGGGATCGGACTCGCCGTGGTGCTGGTCTCGACCGCGGCGGTCGCCGGGTTCCTCGTCTGGGACGTGTTCAACCGCGTGGGCGACGGGGCCGTCACCCTGGAGGGTGCACCGCAGGTCGACCCGCCCACCCTCGGCGCGTATCCCGACGACAAGGCCTTCAGCATCCTCATCGTGGGCACGGACGAATGCGGCCCGAAGGCCACCGCGCTCTTCGATGAGCGCTGCGCCGAGGCGGACGGCCTCAGTCGGAACGACGTGAACCTCCTCGTGCACGTCTCCGCCGCCCCGCGGAACGTGACCGTCGTCTCCCTCCCCCGCGACCTCGGCGTGCCCGTGCCGGAATGCACCCGCGAGGACGGCTCCGTCGCGTCGGCGATGGAGAAGGCATCGATGAACTCGCTGTTCGAGCACGCCGGCCTCTCCTGTATCGCGAAGACCGTGAGCGAACTGGGTGACATCCCCGTGGAGTTCGCCGCCAAGATCAGCTTCGACGGCGTCATGGCCGTCACCGATGCGATAGGCGGGGTCGAGGTCTGCATCGCCGGCGACGGCATCCGCGACCGCCACACGGGCATCGACTGGCCGGCGGGCATGCGGACGGTCTCGGGCGTGGAGGCGCTCCAGTTCATCCGCACCCGGCACGGCGTGGGGGACGAGAGCGACCTCGCCCGCATCTCCAATCAGCAGCAGTACATGTCGCGACTGGCCAAGAAGGTGCTGAGCGAGGAGACGCTGACCGACATCCCCAAGGTGCTCCGGCTGACGAACGCCATCGCCGACAACATCGACCCCAGCGACGAGCTCGCCGACCCGCTGCGGCTGGCGCAGCTCGCGCTCGCTCTCAAGGACGTGAGGTTCGGCGACTTCGCCTTCGTGCAGTATCCGAACGTCGTCGACCCGTTCGACGACGACAAGGTCGTGCCCGACGAGGACGCCGCCGCCGCGCTCTGGGATGCGGTGAGGGCCGGCAAACCGCTGCAGCTCACCGGAGACGTGACGACGCACCGCGGCGTGGAGCTCGTCACCCCCGCTCCCACGGCGCCCACGGCCCCGGAGTCGGACCCCGGTCCCGAGGCGACCGCAACGCCGGATGCCCGCGCGACCCTCCCGCCGGAGGTCTCGGGCCAGACCCTCGAGCAGGAGACCTGCGCGGTGGGCAACCAGCGCTGACCCGAGGCGGGCGCGGCGTAGGCTCGACGACATGGGACGGACGCGATCACGGGATGCCGAGCACCCGCAGACCCGTCTCGACCACGGCGGAATCGCCCGCATCGTCCCCTCCGAGTTCACGAGCGGCTTCGAGCTCGTGGTCGACGAGACCCCGCAGTCCCACGTCGATCTGGACGACCCCACCCACCTGCACTTCGAGTACATCGTGCGGATGGGCGCCGTGATCGACCAGCTCCGCCCCGGACCGCTCACCGCCGTCCACCTCGGCGCCGGCGCCCTGACGATCCCCCGCTACATCGACGCGACGCGGCCGGGGTCCCGTCAGCAGGTCATCGAGCTGGAGGCCCCGCTCGTCCAGCTCGTCCGCGAGCACCTCCCGCTGCCGAAGGGGGCGGCGATCCGCCTGCGCATCGGCGATGCCAGGGAGGGAGTCCGCAAGCTCCCGGCCGCCCTGCACACCGCCTGCGATCTCGTCGTCTCCGACGTGTACTCGGGCGCGCAGACCCCCGCCCACCTCACGAGCGTGGAGTTCTACCGCGAGCTCGCCGCGCTGCTCGCGCCCGGCGGGGTGCTGCTGGTCAACGTCGCCGACGGCCCCGGTCTCGCGTTCGCCCGTCGACAGGCCGCGACGATCGCCGAGGTCCTTCCGGAGATCGGCATCCTCGCCGACACCCAGGTGCTCAAGGGCCGCCGCTTCGGCAATCTCGTGCTGGCGGCATCCGCCGCGCCGCTGCCGACGGAGTGGCTGCCGCGGATACTGGCCGCCGGCCCGCACCCCGCGAAGATCGCCCAGGGGGACGAGGCCCGCGCCTTCCTCCAGGGGGCCCGCATCGTCACCGATGCCGACGCGGTCGCCTCCCCGCGCCCGGATGCGTCGCTGTTCCTGCGCTGACCGGGCGCGCCGCCCCGAGGAGCGCGGAAGCGGCAGGCAGACTGGACGGGGACAGTCGCGGGGACGCGCGGAAGGAGAGCAATGAGTTTGATCCGGGGATACGACCAGGAGAGCCTCCGCGAACGCGTCGACCTCGATGAGTGCGCCGCCCGCCTGGACGAGATCGAGGAGCAGCGGAGCCTTCCCGCCCTGCTCGAGCGCGTGTGGCTGCTGAAGGTGCTCGGTCGCCTCGACGACGCCCTCGTCCTCGCCGACGAGGCCGTGCGGCAGGCCCGCATGGCCGGCACGCGCAAGGACGTGCTCCGCGCCCGCGTGCTCCACGCCACGATCCTGCAGTACCGCGGGGCCCACGCCGCCGCCGAGCAGGAGCTGGCCACCTGCGCCACGGAGGCCGAGGGCCAGCGTTGGCTGTCGATCGCCGCGTTCGCCTACCAGCACCACGGCAAGAACGCCTACGACGCGGGAGACTACGAGACCGCGCGGGAGAGCTTCAAGCAGTCGCTGTTCCTGCGGCGCGAGTCCGGCGCCGAGGACCGCGAGCTCGAGACGGTGCTGCTGGCCATCGAGGCCGTGGAGCGTCGTCGTCCGGCGCAGCTCGTCGCGGGCTGACGCCGATGCGCCTGAGTGTCCGCGGCATGCCTTAGCCTGAGCGCATGGCGGAACTTGACCGCGTGCGCGTCTGGGGCGAGGCACTGATCCGGTTGCATCTCGACGACAGCTGGTCGTTCGACTTCGACCATGCCAAGCGTCGCGCCGGGCAGTGCGACTACACGCGCAAGCGCATCACCGTGTCGCGGTATCTCGCCGCCCGCTTCGAGGACGACGACATCCATCAGGTGCTGCTGCACGAGGTCGCGCACGCGCTCGCCGGGCACAAGGCGGCGCACGGTCCGGCGTGGAAGCGCGTGGCGCGCGACCTGGGCTACGTCGGCGGTACGACGCATCACGGGGAGACCGCGGTCGAGCTCGCCCCCTGGGTGGGGCGATGCCCGGCCGGACACGTCACGTACCGCCACCGGCGCCCGACGCGAGCCACGTCCTGCGCCCGGTGCTCCCGCACATTCGACGCGCAACATCTGTTCGCCTGGACGCGTCGTGAGATCACCACCGACGCCCGGCTCGCGGCGCAGGCGCCGCGCTGAGTCCTGCCGGAGCGGCGCGAGCGGAGCCGTGTCAGGCCGACGGGCCGCCGGGACGGGCCTGCTCATCGGAGGCGGATCGGTTCTCCTCATCGGGCGTGTGCGCCTCATCCTCCGGCGCCACCTCTTCGGCGACCGGTGCGGCCTCCGGAGCGGGCACGGCGGAGTCCTCCCCCGTCGCAGCCGCCGCGGTCACGCGTCGGCGACGGACGAGCGCGGTGAGCCCACGCCAGCCGAGCAGGAACACGCCGAGCACGAGCGTCGCCACGATGACGAAGGGCAGCTCCGCGGTGTCTCCGCTGAGCAGCCGCAGCAGCATGCCGCCGACGACCGTCACCGCCCAGACCACCGCGCCCCACGGCAGCGACCACGGCCGACGCGGGCGCCCGGGGAGCAGCGCCGCGACAGCGTGCCCGAGCAGCAGGGCGACGAGGAAGGGCCAGGCCGTGAGAAGGAACCCTGCCGGGTCCTCCTGGTGGGAGGCCCGGCCGATGGCGGCGAAGACGAGGACGAGGACGGCGTCGACGAGGAGAGCGGGGAGGAACCTCATTCCTCGACCCTACGCGGAAGGCGCGCTCACTCGTAGCGCGTGAACCGCCCGTCGCGCAGGACGGGGACGGTGTCCGCGGCATCGAGGACGGCCGCGTCGGCGGTGCTGGTCGGCTCCAGTCCGGCGGCCCGGATCCGATCGGTGGCCGGGACGCCGGCCTGCAGCTCGCGTCCGGAACCCGTCGCCCCGATCAGGTGCTTCACCGCGCGCCGCAGGGCACGGAAGCCCTCCGCTGCCACGGCCGCGTCCGGCGCCGTGTGGTCGATGCCGAGGTCGGTCAGAGCCGCGGCGATCGCGCCGGCCCCGAGCTGGTCCTCCACCGCGACGCGCAGCTCCCCCGCGGCGTCGAGCTCCCCCGCCGGGATGAGTGCCACCGAGGTGCGGCCCTGCCGGCGCTCCTGCTCGACCTGCACGGCCCTGGCCACGGCACCGGCGTTGCGGATCGCCCCCAGCAGGACGGTGGCCCCGGTCGAGGCGGCGGCATCGGCCACCGCCGCCCCGTTCCGCGACCATCCGAGGGCTGTCGAGAGGTCGACGTCCGTTCCCGCGGCCACCGCGTCGACGACCGTCGAGGAGAACCGGAGGACGTCGATCACCACGACCACGTCGGCCGGGGCGAGGCGGGCGAGCCCTGACACCCCCCAGTCGAGTCGGACCTGGTACGGGGACTGATCGAACGGCGACGGCATCCGTCCAGCCTAGAGCCGTCAGTCGGCGGCGAGCGCCTCGACCGGAGCCACCCTGGTCGCCAACCGGGTGGGCGTCGCGGCGGCCACGAGGGTGAGGAGCGCCGTCGCGGCGACGATGATCACCACGGGGAGCCACGGCACCTGCGGAGCGATCAGCCCTGCGGGCGTGAACTCCGGCAGGACCGGCACGGAGCCCAGCAGCGACTGGGCCGCGATCCACCCGTAGAGCACCCCGAGCACGAGCCCGGTGAGGGTGGCTGCCACCGTGATGTGCGTCGCCTCCAGCAGCACCATGCGGCGCACCTGCCGGTTGGACAGGCCGATCGAGCGCAGCAGCCCCAGCTCGCGACGACGCTGCACGACGCCGATGGTGAGGAGGTTGACGAGGCCGACCGCCGCGATCACCGCGGAGACCGCGACGAGCACCATCATGATCGCCGCGAAGGCGTCGTAGGGCGCGAAGAACTCGGCCGGGATCTCCTCCGTGGTCTGGCTCGTCATGAGGCGCTTCGACGACTCCAGCGCCACCGCGAACATCGTCACCAGGGTCACGCCCATGACGACGCCGATGGCCATCCGCGACGACCGCTCCGGGTACCGCAGGGCGTTCTCGGCCGCGAGACGGGCGGTCGCGCTCGACCCGAACATCCGCCCCACGAGCCGGAGCACCGGCGGCATGAACAGCACGGACCCCAGGGCCAGCCCGGTGAAGGAGAGGATGCCGCCGAAGAACGCGACCACGACCCCGAGCGGCGTGACGAGGCCGAGGACGACCCCGCCCGCGAGCAGAGCAGCGCCGGAGATCAACAGCACCCAGGCCCCGACATGGCGGCCCTTCCGCCCGGAGACCTCGTCGCGCGTGCGCTCCACCGCGCCGCCCAGAGCCTGCAGGGGGGTCACCGCGAGGACGCGGCGGGAGCCCACCCATGCGGCGGCCCACGTGGTGAGCGCGACGCCGACCGCCGGAAGGGCGAGAGCGGGCTGCGCGAGCGAGAAGGACGACGGCGCGGTGGCGACGAGCTGTCCGCCGAGCTGCACCGCGGCCGCGGAGAGGAGGAGGCCGGCGAGCAGCCCCAGCCCTGCTCCGAGGAGCCCGACGACGAGGCCCTGCCGGCCGACCTGCGCCCGCTGCGATCGCGCCGTCGCCCCGATGAGACGCATCAGCGCGATCTGCCGCGTGCGTCCCGCGATGATCGTCGAGAACGTGTTCGCCGTGACGATCGCCGCCACGTACATCGCCACCGCCGTGAGCAGCACCGACAGGATCGCGACGACGACCGCGAGCGTGCCGCTGTCGCCGATGAACGGATCGGCCTGGAGGACGGCGCCGATGTAGGCCGTGATCTCGACGAGGAACACCCCGAACGCCGACGACAGCGCGGCGACGAGGACGCTCGCGCCCATGCCGCGGTCGCGGAGCCAGGCCAGCCGGGGTCCGGTCGTCCGCGTCTCCGGGACGACCGTGGTGAGCGCGGTCATGCCGACACCTCCGCGGCGAGCATGTAGGCGGAGATCTGCTCCGCGGTCTGCCGCGGGTGGTCTGCGACGATGCGCCCATCGCCGAGGTAGAGCACCCGATCGGCATGGCTGGCCGCGATCGCGTCGTGCGTGACCATCGCGATGGACTGGCCGTGCTCCCGGCTGGCGGAGGCGAGCAGGCGCAGCACCTCCCGTCCGGTCTGGGAGTCGAGGTTGCCCGTGGGCTCGTCCGCGAACACCAGGTCGGGGGCGGTGGCGAGGGCGCGGGCGATCGCGACGCGCTGCTGCTGTCCGCCCGAGAGCTGGTGCGGCCGGTGCCCGAGGCGCTTGCCGAGGCCGAGCGTCTCGATGAGACCGTCGATCCTTGCCCGCTCGATGGCGCTGGGCCGACGGCCGTCGAGCTCGAACGGCAGCAGGATGTTGCCGAGGGCGTCGAGCGTGGGGACGAGGTTGAACGCCTGGAAGATGAACCCGACGCGGCGGCGGCGCAGGATCGTCAGGTCGAGGTCGCCGAGGCCGGTGATCTCGGTGTCGCCGATCCACGCCCGCCCCTCCGTCGGGCTGTCGAGGCCGGCCATGATGTGCATGAGGGTGGACTTGCCGGATCCGGACGGGCCCATGATGGCGGTGAACTGTCCGCGGCGGATGCCGACGCTCACATCGTCGAGCGCGCGGACGGTGCCCTCGCCCGAACCGTAGGTCTTCTTCAGGTGCTGGACGCGGGCGGCGAGCCCGAGGTCGGTGGTCGTGATCTCCATGCTTCCGACGCTATTTCCGCGCCCGGTCCCCCGCGTCGCCCTCCGGGAGCATCCCGATACATCGGGAGGATGATCCCCCTCCCCTCGACCCACCCCCTTGCGTTCGACCCACCCCTCTACGGCCCGCCGCAAAGGGCCGGGTCGAACAGAAGGGGGTGGGTCGGCGTCAGGCGAGGCCGTGCTCGAACGCGAACACGACGAGCTGCACACGGTCGCGGAGCGCGAGCTTCGTGAGGATGCGGCTGATGTGCGTCTTCACCGTGGCCTCGCTGAGGAACTCCCGCGCGGCGATCTCGGCGTTCGAGAGGCCCCGGGCGGCGAGCGCGAAGATCTCCCGCTCCCGCTCCGTCAACTCGGCATACTGCGGGGGTACCGGCTTCGGAGCCTCCGCGAAGTGCTCGAACAGCTCGCGGGTCGCCGACGCCGCGATGACGCTCGACCCCGCGTGCACCGTCCGGATCGCCGCGAGCAGGAATTCCGGATCGGCGTCTTTGAGGAGGAAGCCGCTCGCCCCCTGCCGGATCGCCCGCGCCGCCGCCTCGTCGAGGTCGAACGTGGTGAGCATGACGATGCGCGGGGGCTCCGGACGGGACAGGATCTCGGCGGTCGCGGTCAGCCCGTCCATCACCGGCATCCGGATGTCCATGAGGACCACGTCGGGCCGGGTCGCGGCGACCACGGCGAGCGCCTCCTGCCCGTTCCCCGCCTCCCCCACGACCTCGAGGTCCGGCTGGGAGGCCACGAGCATGCGGATACCTGCACGGAACAGCGCCTGGTCGTCGACGAGCACGACTCTGATCACTGCGGGGCTCCGATCGGAAGGCTGCTCTGGACGACGAACTGCGCACCACGGCGCTCGGCTTGCAGACTACCGCCCACGAGCTGCGCCCGCTCGCGCATGCCGATCAGACCGTGTCCCCCGGGCGCGCCCGGCGTCGACTCCGGCGAGACGGCGTTGCGCACCTCGATGTCCACGCGATCGGGGAGCCACGCGAGATGCACGTCCACCGCGCCGTCGCCGTGGCGGATCGCGTTCGTCAACGCCTCCTGGAGGATCCGGTAGACGGCGAGTTGGATCGCCCCCGGTGGCTCCCCCGGAGGCATCGGGTCGACCGTGACCCGCGGCTCGATGCCGGCCTGGCGCACCTGGGCGAACAGCGTCTCGAGGTCGGCGAGGGTCGGCTGCGGACCGTCCCCCTGCCGATGGCGGAGCTGGGTGAGGAGCATCCGCACGTCGCTCAGGGCTCCGCGGGCGGTCTGCGCGATCGTGCCGAGGGCCTCCGTCGCGATCTCGGGCTTCACCGCCGCGGCGTAGCGCGCGCCGTCAGCCTGAGCGATGACGACCGCGAGCGAGTGGGCGACCACATCATGCATGTCCCGCGCGATGCGCACCCGCTCCTGCTCCTCGGCGGCCAGGGCCTCGGCCTGCAGCTGCGCCGAGCGCGTGCGCCGGTTGCGCAGCACGACCCGCCAGAGGAGGCCGCACACCCACGCGAACCCGAGCGCCATGATCGAGGCTGCCACGAGCAGAGTGCCGCCGGTCACGAGCTCCCACCCGCTGCCGGAGCCGAACGCGACGCCCCCGACGAAGACCAGGTACAGCGAAGCGACGATGCCGCCCACGATGACGGAGCCGAACCCCCACCAGAGCACGCGGCGCGACCCCCACGCGGACGTCGCGTACAGCACGAGGAGGATCGCGAAGTCGGTCGGCAGCGGTCCGAAGCCGGCGAGCATCTGCACGATGGCTCCGGCCCAGGCGGCGGCGAGCGCGAGACCGGGAGCGAGGCGTCCGATCGCCACCCCGCCGAACAGGAACACCGACGACGAGATCAGCCCGATGACGTTCACCGCGGACGAGCCGGCCAGCTCCGGCTGCGGGGCGTAGAACACGACCCCGAGCGGCGTCAGGAGCGCGAACAGCAGCACCGCCCCGACGATGTCGAGGACGAGGCCGGTACGGGACAGCGGACGGATCACTCCCCCACGCTACGCGAGCGCTCGTGGACTGGCATCCGTCGCGGGATGTATCCGTCAGGCGCGGGCGAGGACCTCCCCGTGCGGCACGAGGAACCAGCCGTCGCCGTCGTCGGCCCAGCGCTTCCAGGCGTCGCTGATCTCCTGCAGATCGACGCGCGTGGCCATGCCCTGGTCCACGAGCTGCCGCGCGAGCGCCGACTCCAGGATGCGGTCGGCCCACATCCCGCCCCACCAGGCGCGCTCGGACGAGGTCGCGTAGCACCAGGTCGACGCGGTCGCCGAGACGTCCTCGAAGCCCGCCGCCCGCGCCCAGGACAGCAGGCGGCGCCCGGCGTCCGGCTCTCCGCCGTTCGCCCGGGCGGCGGCGCGGTACAGCGCGAGCCAGCGGTCGAGCTCCGGCAGGACAGGGAACCACAGGAAGCCCGCGTAGTCGGCGTCGCGAGCGGCGACCAGTCCCCCGGGCTTCGCGACCCGACGCATCTCCCGCAGCGCCTGCACCGGATCGGCGACGTGCTGCAGCACCTGGTGCGCGTGCACGACGTCGAAGGAGTCGTCGGCGAAGCTCAGCGCGTGCACGTCCTCGATGGAGAAGGCGATGTTCGCGACTCCCTGCGCCGCGGCGAGGTCACGCGAGAGGGACAGTGCGGCGTCATCGATCTCGGTCGCGGTGACGTGCGCGACCACTCCCGCGAAGTCCACCGTGATGGATCCCGGCCCCGCCCCCACGTCGAGGAGCCGGGTCTCGGCCGTGAGGTGCGGTCGCAGATACGCCGCCGAGTTCGCGATGTCCCGCACACTGTGCGAGCGGAGGACGGATTCGTGGTGTCCATGCGTGTACGAGGCCATCCGCTCAGTCTGGCACCCCCGTCGACGGGCTAGAGGGAGGCGACCATGCGGCGGATCGCCTCGCGGTCGGGCTTGCCTGAGGAGAGGACGTCGAGCTCGTCCACGAGGATCAGACGGGACGGACGCGCGTGGGCGCCGATCTCGCGGGCCACCGCCTCCCTGGCCTGGGCGAGCTGCTCGGACTCGCTGCGCCGCAGGGCCTCCCCGCGCGCCGCGACGATGACCGAGGCCTCCCCCCAGCGCTCGTCGTCGACGCCCACGACCACGGCCTGATGCAGCCCGGGCACCGAGCGCACGATCCGCTCCACCCGGTCCAGCGAGATGTTGATGCCGCCGGACACGATCACGTTGTCGGCGCGGCCGTGCACGCGGACCACACCGTTCTCGACGAGACCGAGGTCTCCCGTCCGGTACCAGCGGATGCCGTGCTCGTCCCTGGCGAACGTGCGCGCGGTCAGCGCCGGGTCCCCGAGATACCCCTCCGCGAGCAGGGGGCCGGCGATCCGCAGCTCCCCGTCGACGGCGCGGACGTGCACGGTGTCGAGCGGGACGCCGTCGTACACGCAGCCGCCACTGGTCTCCGTCGAGCCGTAGGTCCGCACGAGACGGACCCCGAGGTCGGCCGCCCGCTCCCGCAGCGGATCCGGGAGTGCCTGCCCGCCGACGAGGATCGCCTCATAGGCCCGCAGTGCCGCGAGCACCCCCGGCTCCCCTGTCGCGTCCAGCAACGTCGCGATCTGCGCCGGGACGAGGGAGGTGTAGAGCGCGGGGACGACACCGGCGGTCGTGGCGTGCAGCATGCCCCGCGTGGCCTCGGCGAACGCGTGCGGCGTGAACCGTCCCTCGATCCGCGTCGGCTCCGTGCCCGCGAGGATCGACCGCACCATCACCTGCAGCCCCGCGACGTAACCGGCCGGCAGCGCGAGCAGCCAGCGCCCGCTGCCGATCCGGGCGGCGGTGGCCTCCGCGCTCGCCCGCAGGGCCTCGCCGCTCAGCGCCACCCGCTTCGGGACGCCGCTGGATCCGGAGGTCGCGATCACTGCGGCGATGCCGTCGTCCACCTCCGCCGGAGCGTCGGCGAGCATGCCGAACCCGAGAGCCGGTCCCTCGTCGAGCGCCCGGAGCAGCGCCTCCCGCAGCAGCGTGGTGTCCTCGGCGTCGGTCGGGATCAGCGCGGTCACGGTCGGCTCCGTCTCTCGTGCGGACTCAGTAGTGCCAGGGGAAGGACGACCAGTCCGGGGCGCGCTTCTCGAGGAAGGAGTCCCGGCCCTCCACCGCCTCGTCGGTGCCGTAGGCGAGACGGGTGGCCTCTCCCGCGAACACCTGCTGGCCGACGAGGCCGTCGTCGACCGCGTTGAAGGCGAACTTGAGCATCCGGATCGCCGTCGGCGACTTCGTCAGCACGGTGCGCGCCATCTTCAGCGCCTCACGCTCGAGCTCGGCGTGCGGCACCACGCGGTTCACGGCGCCCGCCTCGTAGGCCCGCTGCGCCGAGTACTCCTCGGCGAGGAAGAACACCTCCCGCGCGAACTTCTGCCCCGTCTGCCGGGCCATGTAGGCGGAGCCGTACCCGGCGTCGAAGCTGCCGACGTCGGCGTCCGTCTGCTTGAAGCGCGCGTGCTCGGCCGATGCGATGGTCAGGTCGCACACCACGTGCAGCGAGTGGCCGCCGCCGGCCGCCCACCCGGGGACCACGGCGATGACGACCTTGGGCATGAACCGGATGAGCCGCTGCACCTCGAGGACGTGCAGCCGCCCGACAGCCGGGGCGGCCCCTTCCCCCTCGGTTGCTGAGTCTCCCCCTTGGGTTGCTGAGCCTGTCGAAGCATACTTGTACCCGTCGCGGCCGCGGATGCGCTGATCGCCGCCGGAGCAGAACGCCCAGCCGCCGTCCTTCGGGCTCGGTCCGTTGCCGGTCAGCAGCACCGCCCCGATGCGCGCGTCCTGCCGCGCGATGTCCAGGGCGCGGTAGAGCTCGTCGACCGTGTGCGGGCGGAAGGCGTTGCGCACCTCGGGCCGGTCGAAGGCGATGCGGGCGACCCCGCCGTCGCGGCTCACGTGCGCGGTGATGTCGGTGTAGTGCTCGGCGCCGGGCGCGAGTTCCCACTCGGCGGGATCGAACAGGTCGGAGACGAAGGCATCGGTCACGGTCTTCAGCCTATTCCCCGGGCACGCGCCGTCTTCATCCACCCGTCGACGATGTCCCAGGCCGGGAAGGCCACGAGGCAGACACCCGTGATCACCGTGAGGACGCGCATCGTGTCGGCATCCACCCCGTTGCCCGTGAACACGAACTCCAGGAAGGCCGGGTTCAGCAGTTCGCCCCGAAGGAGCAGGGTGAGCGCCCACACCGCGAAGGCGACCGCGAGGACGGTGTTCACGACGGCGGCGGCGACGGTCCACCGGCGGCGCGCGTACACGGCGACGGCCAGTCCGGCCTCGGCGATCATGAGCGCGAGGAGGACGCCGATGCCCACCGGCCAGAGCGCGGGCGCCAGGATCGGGATCGGGTCGCCGCCGGTCGGGAAGAACCCGAGCGTGGCGTCCCACACGATCGCACCGATGCCGGCGAGGAGGAACACGAGCGAGGCGATCACGTCGGCGCGAGCGGCCCCGTGCTCCGTGGGCTCGGGGAGCTGATCGACGTCCCATCGCACCCCGGTGTCCGCACCGGTGCGCTCCAGCACGACGAAGACGAGCGTGACCCAGAAGCACAGGTGCACGATCACCGACAGCATGACGGAGACGACCGCGCCGATGACCTCTCCGGGGTCGGCACCGTTGATCAGCTGTCCGATCGCGACCCCGACGGCCGCGAACGGCGGCACGATGAACAGGAGCAGCTTCAGCAGCCGCCACCAGGTGAGGTAGTACCGAGGGCCGATGAGGTGCAGCGGCCGGTCGGCGTATCCGGCGGCGAGGATGCCCGGGTCGCCGAGGTCGGTGAGGACGGCCCGTTCCGCTTCCTCCGGGCTCTCGCCCTGTTCCCGCCTCGCGTCGACGGCGTCGGCGATGGCGGCTTCGAGCTCGGCGCGGACCTCGTCCTGCGCCTCCGGTGCGAGGCTGCGGATCGTGGCGCTGATGTAACGCTCGGTGAGCGTGCTCGTGGTCATGTCAGTTCTCCTCGGGGGTGAGGGAGGCGATCGCGCCGGTGAGCGCGCGCCATTCGTCGGTGAGGGTGTCGGCCAGCCGGATGCCGGCCTCCGAGGTGCGGTAGAACTTGCGAGGACGGGCCTCGTCGGTGTTCCACTCGCTCGTCAGGTATTCCTGCTTCTCCAGACGACGGAGCAGCGGATAGAGCGTGTTCGCATCGGTGGCGAAGCCCCGGCTCTCGAGCTGCTCGAGCAGCGCGTATCCGTACTCCGGCGTGCGCAGCAGCTGCAGGCATGCCAGGACCACCGTGCCCCGACGCAGTTCCTGCAGGTGCGTGTCGAGCGTCTCGTTCATGTCGATCACATTAGTGTGTGTCACGCACCATTGTCAACGACACATCTCCGTGCCACATGTTCCCGAGGGTCGTGGCGCACAATGGGGTCATGATCCCCGCCGTCACGGAGCTCCTCGATTCCGCCCGCGTCGTCGCCCTGCCGATGCAGACCCGCTTCCGCGGCGTCGACACACGGGAGGCCCTGTTGCTCGAAGGGCCGGAGGGCTGGGCCGAGTTCTCCCCCTTCGTCGAATACGACGACGCCGAGGCGGCGACCTGGCTGGCCGCCGCGATCGACTACGCCTACGCCCCGCAACCCGCGCCGCTGCGGGATCGGGTGGGCGTCAACGCCACGGTGCCGGCCGTCGACGCCGCTCGCGTGCCCGAGGTCCTGGCGCGCTTCTCCGGATGCCGGACCGCGAAGGTCAAGGTCGCCGAGCCCGGGCAGGTGCTGGCGGACGACGTCGACCGGGTCCGCGCCGTCCGGGAGACTCTCGGGCCGGAGGGCCGCATCCGGATCGACGCCAACGGCCTGTGGAACGTCGACGAGGCCGAGCACGCCGTCCACGCGCTCGCCGCGTTCGACCTGGAGTACGTCGAGCAGCCGTGCGCCTCGGTGCCCGAGCTCGTCGAGCTGCGCCGGCGGATCGCCTACATGGGGATCCCGGTCGCGGCGGACGAGAGCATCCGGAAGTCCGGAGACCCCCTCGCCGTGGCGCGCGCGGGGGCCGCGGACATCGTCGTCATCAAAGCGCAGCCGCTGGGCGGGCTCACCCACGCGCTGCAGATCGTCACCGCGGCCGGCCTGCCCGCGGTCGTCTCCAGCGCGCTGGACACCGCTATCGGCCTGACGCAGGGAGCCGCCCTGGCCGCCGCCCTCCCGACCCTCGACTACGACTGCGGCCTGGGCACGGCCTCGCTGTTCCAGGACGACGTCGCCGACCTCCGCCCCGCCGACGGGGCGATCCCGGTCGGACGCCTGTCTCCCGACCCGTCAGCCCTCACGCGCCTCGCCGCCGCGGACGAACGCCGGGAATGGTGGCTGGCCCGCCTCGCCCGCTGCCACCACGAACTGCTCGCAGCCCGCAGCGCCTAGGACTCGACGAGGAGCTCCACGAGCCGCCCGAGCTCCTCGCCGCCGGAGTGCCGCAGCGCCGCGTCGTCGCGGCCGGCCATGGCGCCGCGGACGGTCATGCCCTCCCAGAGGATCATCAGCATGCGCGCCGCATCGGTCGCGGGCAGCCGGAGACGCAGCGTGCCCGCCGCCTCCACGATGTCCTCCACGATGCGTGCGATGCTCGCCACCATCTCGCGCTCCTGGGCGAGGTAGGCCTCGCCGAACTGCGGGTCGCGCAGGGCGCGGATCCGGATCTCGCTCATCAGCATCACGCCCAGGCGGTCGTCGCTGCCGAGCTCCATGATCTGCTGGACGAGATCTGTCGGGTCGCAGTCGTCGGCGAGCTCGCCGTCCGCCCGCATCTGCTCCACGCGAGTCCGCACGGCCGCCACCCTCGCGTCGGCGACACCGGCAGCGAGCGTCAGGAACAGCTCGTCCTTCGAGTCGAAGTTCGAGTAGAACGCCCCGCGCGTGAAGCCGGCGCGCTCGCAGACCGCCTCGACCGAGGCGCCGTCCAGACCGACCTCGGCGAACACCTGCGCGGCGGCCTCCAGCAGACGCGCCTTCGTGTTCTCCCGGCTGCGGGTGGCGGGTGACGACATCGGAACCTCCTGGCCTTCCCTCTCGACGATTCACACCCGGTGCACAGACTCCGGATGGCGGATGACCTTACGATACATCTATGTATCGGATACACCTGTGTATCCACCCGGCACCCCACGGAGATTCGCGTGTCCACACTGCTCTCGTCCCTCGGACGCTGGTCCTTCCGCCACCCGTGGCGCGTCCTCGTCTCCTGGCTCCTCGCCCTCGGCATCGCCGGAGCCGGAGCCGTGGTCCTCGGCGCCGGCACCGACAACACGTTCTCCATCCCCGGAACCGAGTCCCAGGCCGGCCTCGAGCAGCTCTCCCGCTCCTTCCCCCAGGTGAGCGGCACGAACGCCCAGTTCATCGTCGTGGCCGCGGACGGCGACGAGATCACCGATGACGAGTACCGCGAGCCGATCGAGGACGCCGTGTCGGAGCTCGGCGACCTCGACGAGGTCCTCGCCGCCACCTCGCCGTACGACGAGATGGTCAACGGCATGATCAACGACGACGACACGGCGGCGATCGTGCGCCTGCAGTTCGACGGCGAGTCCACCGACGTCTCCGAGGAGACGAAGGACGCCCTGCGCTCCACCGTCGACGAGCTCGCGGCAGAGCTCCCCGACGGTGCGCAGGCCTCGCTCGGCGGCGACCTCTTCGCGATCTCGATCCCCGGCGTCACGCTCACCGAGGCCGTGGGCCTGCTCATCGCGCTCCTCGTGCTCATCGTCACGTTCCGGTCGTTCGTCGTCGCCGGACTCCCCCTGCTCACCGCCATCCTCGGCGTCGGCATCTCCATGGCCGGGATCTTCACGGCGACCGCCTTCGCGACCGTCTCCTCCACCACGCCGCTGCTCGCCCTGATGCTCGGACTCGCGGTCGGCATCGACTACGCGCTCTTCATCGTCGCTCGCCACCAGGACCAGGTCCGAGAGGGTGTGGAGCCCGAGGAATCGGCCGCGCGAGCGGTCGGCACGGCCGGCTCGGCGGTCGTCTTCGCGGGCGTCACCGTGCTCATCGCGCTGATCGGGCTCGGCTTCGCGGGGATCCCTTTCCTCACCACCATGGGCGTCGCCGCGTCCGTGGCCGTCGCGGTCGCCGTCGCGATCGCCGTGACGCTGACCCCCGCCCTGCTCGGCTTCCTCAAGGGGCGCGTGGCCGGACGGCCGAAGCGCACGAAGGCCCCGAAGAAGGCGGCCGCGAAGGACGCCGCCACGAAGCCCCGCGGCAGCCGTCGGTGGGTGGAGGGCGTGACGAAGCACCCCGTCCTCGTCTCCCTCGCGGTCGTCCTCGGACTCGGCATCGTCGCCGTCCCCGCCCTCAGCCTCGACCTCGCCCTGCCGAACGCCGGCGTCCTGCCGAAGGACTCCGAGGCGCGACAGAACTACGACCTCGTCGGCGAGCAGTTCGGTCCCGGCTTCAACGGCCCCCTCATCCTCACCGGGACCATCGTCACCTCCACCGATCCGCTCGGTCTCATGGAAGACCTCGGAGACGCGGTGGCCGAGGTTCCCGGCGTGAAGGAGGTGGCCCTCGCCACGCCGAACGAGACCGCCGACACCGGCATCGTGCAGATCATCCCGGAGACGGCTCCCGACGACCCCGCGACGGCCGACCTCGTGCGCGAGCTCCGCAGCCACCACGACGAGTGGCTGGACGAGTTCGGCATCGACCTCAAGGTCACCGGCTTCACCGCTGTCGGCATCGACATCTCGGATCAGCTCGGCGCGGCTCTGCTGCCGTTCGGGATCTTCGTGATCGGACTCTCGCTGATCCTCCTCACCATCGTGTTCCGTTCCCTCTGGGTGCCGATCACCGCCGCGGCCGGCTACCTGCTGTCGATCGTCGCCGCCTTCGGTGTCGTCGGGGCGGTCTTCGAGTGGGGCTGGTTCGCCGACCTCCTGCATGTGGCGAAGGTCGGACCGATCATCAGCTTCATGCCGATCATCCTCATGGGCGTGCTCTTCGGCCTGGCTATGGACTACCAGGTGTTCCTGGTGTCGCGGATGCGCGAGGACTTCGTGCACGATCCCGACCTGCGCCAGGGTGCGGGGTCGGTGGACCGCGCCACCCGGCGTGCGGCGGCCCTGCGCGCCGTACGGAGCGGGTTCACCGGGTCGGCGAAGGTCGTCACGGCAGCCGGGCTCATCATGTTCGCGGTGTTCGTGGCCTTCGTACCCGAGGGCGACTCCTCCCTCAAACCCATCGCCCTCGGACTCGCCGCCGGCATCGCCTTCGACGCCTTCCTCGTGCGGATGACGCTGATCCCGGCGCTGATGGCGATCCTCGGCGAGCGCGCCTGGGAGATCCCGTCGTGGCTGGAGCGGATCCTCCCTCGGGTGGACATCGAGGGCGAGGCGGTGGAGCGCGAACGGCACCTCGAAGCCTGGCCGGGAGACGGGTCGCTCGTCGCCGCGGACGACCTGGAGCTCGGCGCGGGACTCCCCGCGGCGCAGGGCCTGTCCCTGCGGGTCGCGCCCGGCGCGGCCCTGATCGTCAGCGGCGCTGATGCCGGAACACTGCGCGCCCTCGCGCTCACCGTCGGCGCGCGGATCGCCCCAGCCGACGGACGCCTCCGCGTCGCCGGGCACCTGCTCCCCGGTCGTGCGGCGTGGGTCCGCTCGCACGTGGGTTGCGTGCTCGCCGACGACGGATCCGTCCTCGCCGACCTCCGCGAAGCCCTCCGCGGTCGTTCCGAGCTCGTCGTGATCGACGGCGCGGACCGGCTTCGCGGCGGCGAGCGCGACCAGGTGGCCGCGATGCTGCGCGACGCGAAGTCCCGCCGGAGTCTCGCCGTCTTCGCCACCGCCGCCGATCCCGACGCGGCCCGTTCCCTTCTCGCGGAGGCCGGATGGCCGTCCGCCGACGTTCTCGACACGCGCGCGCCCCGCCCGAGCGCCGCAGAAACGACCGAGGTGCCCGCATGACCCTCCCCCTCGAGCGTGCCCGCTCGCGCAAACCCATCACCTGGCTGACGATCCTCGGCGTCCTGCTGCTGCCGGCAGCGGTCGGCGGCATCCTCATGGCGGCGCTCTACAACCCGACCGAACGCCTCGACTCCATGACCGCGGCCATCGTGAACCTCGACGAACCCGTCGAGATCGACGGCCAGACCACTCCCCTGGGACGCCAGCTCGCCTCCGGGCTCGTCGAGGGGTCGGACGACCTCGACTCGAATCTCACGTGGGTCATCTCCAACGAGGAGGACGCCGCCGACGGACTCGCCGACGGCTCGTACCAGGCCGTCATCACGATCCCCGAGGACTTCTCGGCCGCGGCGACCTCCGCGGGCCAGGCGGTCGCCGACGGCGGCGGGGACGCGGAGCAGGCGACGATCCAGGTGACGACGCCCGACGACGGCCTCGTGGCCGACGACCTCATCACCGGACAGATCGCCGACGTGGCGGCCTCGACGCTCGGCACCATGCTGTCCGAGGCGACGACCGAGAACATCCTCGTCGGCTTCACCACCATCGGCGACCAGATCGGCGATGCGGCGGACGGGGCCCTGGAGCTGGCGAAGGGCGCCCGCGACGCGGCCACCGGCGCCGCCGCCCTCCCGGAGGGCGCGACGCAGCTCGCCGCCGGTGCCGGAGAGCTGGGCACGGGGGCCTCCACCCTCGCGTCCGGCCTCGACACGATCGCGGGGCAGACCCGGCAGGCCGCGACCGGCGCCGGCACCATCGGTGCGGGACTCACCTCCGCGGCGACCGAGCTGCAGGGCCGGGTCGCCGGCGTCCAGAAGCTCACCGGTAGCATCCAGTCGGCGGGCGCGTCGGCGAAGTCGGCCGCGACGGACTCGGCCACGGTCGCACAGGGTCTCGGGACGATGGCGGCCACGGCGTGCGCCGCCGATCCGGAATCGCCGGAGTGCGGACAGCTCTCCGGCCTCGCCTCGAAGGCGGCGGCAGCGGCCACGTCGGCCGGAACCGCCTCCGGCATCCTCAACAACGAAGAGGTTGCCGCGGGTGTGGCCGCGCTTCCCGGAACCTTCTCCACCCTGGGCACTCAGCTCGGCGAGGCGGGCGCCGGGGCGACAGAGCTCGCCGGCGGGCTCAATCGCCTCGCGAGCGAGGGCGTGGATCAGTCCGCGGCGGGAGCGCGAGCCCTGTCGTCCGGCGCGACGCAGCTCGCCGACGGCGCGACCCAGCTCGCCGACGGCAGCACGGAGCTCGCCACCGGCCTCGACACCCTCGCGACCGGCACCGGCGACCTCGCGGGCGGACTGCGCACCGCGGCGGACTCCCTCCCGTCCTTCAGCGACGAGGAGTCGACGTCGCTGGCCTCGGTGATCGCCGATCCCGTGGCGACCGACTCCTCGATGGGCTCGCTCTTCGGTCCCACCGCGATCCCGCTGCTCACCGCGGTGGTGCTGTGGTTCGGCGGTCTCGCGTCGTTCCTCGTCCTCCGCGCCCACACGGCACGCACGCTCACGTCGCGACGCTCGTCCGCCTCCCTCACCCTCCGCGCGTTCTGGCCGGCCGCGGCGATCGGCGCCGCGCAGGGTCTGCTCGTCTCCCTCATCGTGCAGACCGTGGCGGACTATGACGTTGCGGCATGGTGGGCGTTCGCGGGCACCGCCGTCCTCGCCGGGGTGGTGTTCGCCGCCGTGAACCAGGCCCTCGTGGCGGTGTTCGGCGGCGTCGGACGCTGGATCGCCGCACTGATCGGCGTCATCGCCGTGGCGACGGGACTGATCTCGACCGTGCCCGACTGGCTCGCGAGCATCGGGGCCGCCCTCCCGACCGCACCGGCCTTCGCGGGTCTCGTGGAGGCGAGCGGGGCCGCCGTCGCCGCCCTCGTAGTCTGGGGCGTGCTCTCGATGGTCGCCACGACGGTGGTCGTCGCGGTCCGTCGCACGACCACCGCCCGCGCCGTCGTCACCGCCTGACCCCCGGGCACAACTTCGGAGATCACGGACGACACGCCGCCGGACACCCCCTGCCGACGGCGTGTCGCGTCCGTTCTCCGAAACAGTGCACGGACGCGACGACGACACCCCGTACCCTCGTGCCATGCGCCGACCGTTCATGGACACTCCGGACCAGCTCGCGAGCCTCGAAGGACAGCAGTATCTCGTGCTCCGGCCGACGGAGGCCGTCGCTTCTGAATATCGGGCCATCCAGGAGGGCGCGCTCGATCGCCTGGGGACGCCCCTGCGGCATCCGCACACGGAGCACGTGACGCTTCGCGGCTTCTTCGAGCCGGAGCGCCGGGAGGAGCTGCGGGCCCTGATCCGCGCCTGGGCCGCGGAACAGAGTCCTCTCGAACTCACCGCCGACGCCGTGGACGTCTTCCCCGCGCCGTGGCAGATCGTGATCCTGCGCCTCGCCCGCACCCCCGCGCTCGTGCACGCATACGCCTCGCTGACGGAGGTGCTCCGGCCGACGGACTTCCGTCGCCTCGACGAGCTCTCCGTCGAGGACTGGACCTTCCACCTCTCGGTGCTCTACGGCAAGACGCTGGATCCCGAGACATGGCAGCAGCTCGCCGCCACCGAGGTCCGTCCGCTCACCCCCGCGCCGACGGAGGTCGTCACCGAGGCCGAGTTCGTCTGGTACGAGGGCGGCGTCGAGCACGCCGAGGTCATCCCCCTCCGCGGCTGAGCTCCGTCCCGGCGGGCACGACTTCGGAGATGCCGGACGACACACCGCGACCGAGGTCCGCCCGTCGGCGTGCCCCTCGCGATCTCCGAAGCTGTGCTCGGCCGGTTCAGCTCAGGCCGGAGTAGGCGTGCAGGCCCTTGAAGAAGACGTTGACGATGGTGAAGTTGAAGATCACGGCGGTGAAGCCGACGATCGACAGCCAGGCCGAAGGGTTGCCGCGCCAGCCGCGGGTCGCCCTGGCGTGGATGTACCCGGCGTAGAGCACCCAGATCACGAAGGTCCAGGTCTCCTTCACGTCGAAGCCCCAGAAGCGGCTCCACGCGTAGTACGCCCAGATGGACCCGGCGATGAGGGTGAAGGTCCAGAGGATGAAGCCGATGATCGTGAACAGGTACGCCAGGCTCTCCAGGCGCTCCGCCGGCGGGAACGTGCGCAGGAAGCCGGGGCCGGTCTTGGCCGCCCCCTCACCGAGCAGCCGCTCGCGCCGGGCCTGCATGAGCTGGATCACCGAGAGCGCGAAGGCGAGGGCGAAGAACGCTGTCGCGAGCGAGGCGACGAACACGTGGATGATCAGCCACACGCTCTTCAGCGGGTCCATCAGCGGCGAGACCTCGACGTAGAAGTTCGTCGCGCCCAGCCCGAGCAGCACCACGACGAGGCCCGTGATGAAGGTGCCGAGGAAGCGCAGGTCGAGGCGGGTGAGCACCGCCAGGTAGACGGCGATGATGAGCAGCGTTCCGACCATGCCGAACTCGTACAGGTTCGCCCACGGCACCCGACCGGCCGCGATGCCGCGCGTCACAGCGGCGGCGAGGTGGAACACGAAGCCGAGCACGGTGAGCGAGGTGCCGATTCGCGCCATGACGAAGCGCTGCGGCTTCGGAGCTCCGGGCGCATCGACGGGTGCGGAAGCCGAGACGCCACCGGAACGACCGGCGGCCACGAGCTCGCCCTCGCGGACGGTGTGGGCGTCGGCCGTCGCCTGCGAGCGGCGCGCGAGATCGAAGGCGTAGGCCACGAAGGCCGCCGCGTAGATCGCGATCGCCGTCCACAGCAGGACGGGCGAGATCACGGTGAGCTCGAGCATGGTGTCAGTCTACTTTCCGGGTGCCGGGGCCGCAGGGTCCGCGGCGGCGTCCGCGGCATCCTCGTCGGCGTCTTCAGGGGTACGGGCGGCCGTGCCGCCCGCGGCGTCGAGCAGCCGGGCGTGCCCGGCACGGAGGTCGTCCACGGCGCGGGCCAGCGTGGGGTCTTCCCCTCGAGCCAGGGCCGCGTACTCGAGGTCGACCGCGCCGTCCGTCGCGGTGGCCTTCACCCACACGCGCCGACGCGGCACGAACAGGGCGAGCATGAGGCCGCCGAGGGCGAGCAGCGCGAAGCCGAGCACGAACACCCCGGACTCGTCGCGGTGGATCTGCAGGGAGGCGAAGCGCTTGACGGACTCCGAGGTGTCGGTGGCGCCCTCCGGCGACTCGTCGTCGAAGGTCACCGAGCCGAGGCCGTTCGGCAGCTGCGCGGTCTCACCCGGGGACAGCTCGATCGACTCGACGTCGGTGCTGCGTCCGGTGAGCTTGGTCATGTCGGAGGTGTCGAGCACGTAGACCGAGCGCGGCACACCGTCGTTGATCCCGAGGTCACCCGTGTACACGTCGAGCGTGAGCGTCGGGTTCGTGAGGTCGGGGTACGCCGAGAAGAAGGCGCCCGTGTCGAGCACGCCCGTGGTCGGGTAGAAGAAGCCGACGAGGCCCACCTGCTCGGCCAGGCCGTCCGGGACCTTGAGCACCCCGAGCGAGGTCATGTTGTTGTCCTGTGGGAGGAACGGCGTGCTGTTGTGGAACACCACGTTTCCCTCGGGGTCGCGCACCGTCACCGTCGGGGCGTACCCGTTGCCGAGCAGGAACACGTCGTCGTCGGCCACGCCCAGCGGCTCGTTGACCTTGACGGCGCCCTCGCGCTCCTCGCCGTTCTCCTGGATGGTCATGTTCGCGGAGAAGTTGCCCGCCTGGCCGGAGCCCGGCTCGCCGAACGGCTGATACGTGACGTCGAAGGAGTCGAGCCGCATCGAGTACGGCGCGAAGGAGTCGTCGGCCACGAAGCGGCCACGGTTCATCGAGTCGTAGTCGAGCAGCGTGTTGGCGAAGGTCTCCCCCTCGACGAGCACGCGCTGCCCGGTGTAGGCGAAGCCGCCGCCGACGCCGATCGTCACGAGCACGCCGACGAGGGCGAGGTGGAAGAGCAGATTGCCCGTCTCCCGCCAGTAGCCGCGCTCGGCCGACACGGAGTACGTGCGCCCCCGGTCGTAGCGCTCCACGCGGTAGCCGAGCGCCTTGAGCTGCTTCGTGGCAACGTCGATCGAGGCGGCCGCCTCCGCAGCGGCGTCTCCGGTGCGGGTGCCGGAGTCGGCGACCGTGTCGCGGGTGACGGCGCGGTAATCCTCCAGGCGTCGCAGTCGCGCGGGCGTGCGCGGCGGACGGGCCTGCAGCGCCTTCGCGTGGTGCTTGATGCGCGGGATGACGCAGCCGACGAGCGAGGTGAACAGCAGCAGGTAGATCGCCGAGAACCAGGGCGACAGATACACGTCGAAGAGCTTGAGCCCGTCGAGCACCGGGAACAGATCGGGGTTGTCGCGCTCCCACTGCGTCACGCCGTTCGGGTCGGCCATCCGCTGCGGGAAGATCGACCCGGGGATGGCCGCGATCGCCAGCACGAGCAGCAGGACGAGCGCCGTACGCATGGAGGTGAGCTGCCGCCACCCCCACCGCAGCCAGCCGACGAATCCGAGGCGCGGCTGGGTGATCGTGTCGTCGCCGTCGACGTGGTCGGACGGGCGGAGCGGATCGCTGGAGTCGTTGGTCACGGCACCCTTGTTCTTCGTCATGGTCGTCTCGGAGCGGTCAGAGCGGGAGGATGACACTGCCGATCACCGCCGTCAGCCGCGACATGATGTCGGTCCACAGGCCGGTGACCATCAGGACACCGAGGAGGATCAGCAGCACGCCGCCGAGGATGTTCACGACCCGGATGTGGCGGCGCAGGAACCCGATGGCCTTGGTCGCCCAGCCGAAGCCGAGGGCGACGAGCAGGAACGGGATGCCGAGTCCCAGCGAGTAGGCGAGGCCGAGGAACCCCGCACGCACGGGATCTCCGGCATTGAAGGAGAGCGCGAGGATGGCGGCGAGCGTCGGGCCCATGCAGGGCGCCCAGCCGATGCCGAGCGCGACGCCGAGGAGCGGAGCACCGACCATCCCGGCCTTCGAGTCGACGTGGAAGCGGACCTCCTTCTGCGCGAACCCGAAGAGCCCGAGGAAGACCAGGCCCATCGCGATGATGACGACGCCGAGGATGCGGGTGATGAGGTCGCCCCACTGGAGCAGGAACACGCCAGCAGTGCCGCCGAGCACCGTGTAGAGGATGAAGACCACGGTGAAGCCGAGGATGAACAGCAGCACGCCGAGGACGGGGCGGCTTCGGGTGGCCGTCTGGGTGGTGCCGCCGGTCGTCGACGATCCCCGCGGTGCCACGGCTCCGCCGAGGAAGCCGAGGTAGCCGGGCACGAGCGGGAGCACGCACGGCGAGAGGAACGAGACGAGTCCGGCGAGCATGGCCACCGGGATCGCGATCCAGAGGGCGCCGGAGCCGATGATCGCTTCGGGGCTCATGACGACCTCGCGGACATCAGGAGTCCTCCGCGAGCGCGTCCTTGACGAGCGTGGAGAGGACGGAGGTGCCGTCGATCGGACCGATGATCTTCGCGGCGACGCGCCCCTGCTTGTCGAGCACGAGCGTGGTGGGGGTCGCCGAGATCGGCACGACCTTCGCGAAGGCGAGCTTGGCTTCGGCGGTGTCGACGTCGATGAGGCTCGGGTACGTGATCCCGAACTCGTCGGCGAACGCGGCCGCGGTGTCGGCCTGATCCCGCGTGTTGATGCCGATGAACTGCACGTCCGCGTCGCTGTGCTCCTGCCAGACCGCCTCCAGGTCGGGGGCCTCCACGCGGCACGGGGCGCAGCCGGCGTACCAGAAGTTGACGACCGCGACCTGTCCTGCGATGTCGGCACTGTCGAAGTCCTCGCCGTGCTCCGTGACTCCGGCGAACTCGACCGGCTCGCCACGCTCGGCGACGGGGATCTCGACGATCGCGCCGTCGGCGGCGACGTACCCGGTGTTCTCGCCGCTCAGGAACGACTCGCTCACGGCGTCGGGGGCGCAGGCGCTCAAACCGACGGCGAGCACCGCAGCGAGCGCGGCTCCGCCCAGGCGGCCGAGGGGCCGAAGACGGGAGGGGCGGCCGTTGCGGATCGGGTGAATCCTGGAAGCGCGGGACACGTCTCCGAGTTTACGCAGAGCTTCCTATGCATCGGCCGGGTACCCCCGGGGGGAGTCAGAAGCGCGCGAGCACGTCGTCCACCCCGGCGCGGAACCGCGGACAGGTCGCGATGTCGTGCGCCCGGCACCCCATAGCGTGCTCCGTCATTTCCCGGGATCGGCGCATCTCCTCCATCCGCCTGTCGAGGTCGTCGAGATGCTGCTGCAGCACCTGATGCCGGCCCGCGCTGCCGTCGTCGAGGAGCACGGCGATCTGGTCGAGGCTCATGCCGGCGGCCTTGCTGCGCTGGATGACGGCGATGCGCACGACCTCGTCCTCGCCGTAGCGACGCCGGCCCGCCGCGTCCCGGGGTGGCCGCAGCAGGCCGACCGTCTCCCAGTGCCGCAGGACGTTCGTCGGCAGGTCGAAACGCGCGGCGACCTCGCCGACGGACCAGGGATGCAGGTCGCTTGACTTCATGTTGACATGAAGTCACAGACTGGTGCCGAACGCAAGACGCGAGAAGGGAACCCCCATGTACGACGCGATCGTGATCGGTGCCGGCCCCGCCGGACTCCAGGCGGCGCTCACCCTCGGACGGATGCATCGGCCGGTGCTCCTGCTGGACTCCGGCGAGTACCGCAATGGCACCGTGCAGCACATGCACAACATGATCGGTGCCGATGGGAGGGCCCCGGCGGACCTCCGCGCCCAGGCCCGGGCCGAGCTCGCGGCCTATGCGGACGTCGAGGTGCGGGACGTCGCGGCGCAGCGGATCTCCGGCGACGCGGAGACGGGGTTCTCGGTGAGCCTCGCCGACGGGTCGGTGACCGACGCACGACGGGTGATCCTGGCGACCGGCGTCGCGGACGACCTCCCGCCGGTTCCGGGTCTCGCCGAGCTGTGGGGCGTCCGGGTCTTCAGCTGCCCGTTCTGCGACGGACACGAGCACGCCGGGAGGCCGATCGCGATCCTCGGGGCGGCGCCCCGGGCAGCCCATCTGATCGGGTTGCTCGGCCGGATCGTCGGCGAGATCACGGTGGTCCCGGTGGGAGAGCCGTTCGCTGCGGAGGACCGTACCGCGCTGGAGGAGCTCGGGGTACGGGTGGCCTCCGCTCCGGTCGAGGCTGTCGCCGCGCACGGGGACGGGGTGCGGGTGCGCAGCGCCGAGGGCGACCTCGACGTCGCGGGCGTGTTCGTGGCCTCCGGCACGATGCGACACCGGGCGCCCTTCGCCGCCGACCTCGGGCTGCGGATGCTGGAGTCGGGGTCCATCGAGATCGACGAGTTCGGGAGGACGTCACTTCCGGGGGTCTTCGCGGCGGGCGACCTCGCCCATCGCGCGACCCTCCCCGGCCCGATGGCCTCGGTCCTGCTCGCCGCCGCCGCGGGACAGCTCGCCGCGGTGGGGGTGCTCCAGTCCCTCTGACTTCGAATCGCCCGATCGGTCCCATCTCCGGGCCGGATGGGGCCATTCAGGCGATTCGAACAGGGGGTCAGACGGCCCCGACGTCGACAGCACCGCCGGTCGCGGCGGGCTCGGCGTAGGAGACCTCGCGCCAGACGTCGCCCACGCGTTCGAACGAGGTCACACTCGACAGGGCGCAGCGGCGGGTCCGCGGGTCATGCTGCAGCGGGAGGCCGGCCACGCGGAGGTGCGTGATCCAGATCGGCGCCTGATGCGACACCATCACGATGTCCCCCGCGGTCGGGATCTCGGCCGCGGCCGTCCATGCCTCGTCCATCACGCCGAGCATGCGCTCCGCGATCGAGGCGTACGGCTCCCCCCAGCTCGGCAGCGACGGCTGGCGCAGGTGCCACCAGTTCACCGGATTCATCAGCGACCGCCGCATCCGGGTGCCCTCGAACACGTTCGTCGGCTCGATCAGGCGGATGTCCGTCTCGGGTTCGAGGTCGAACACCTCCGCGAAGGGGGCGGCCGACTCCTGCGCGCGCTCCAGAGGCGACGCGAACAGCGCGGTCACCGGATCGCCGAGCCCGGCCACATGCTCCGCCGCCGCCTGCGCCATCTCCTCCCCCGCGGTGCTGAGGTGGTAGTCGGGCAACCGTCCGTAGAGCACGCGGGACGGGTTGTGCACCTCACCGTGGCGAACGAGGTGCAGAAGTGATGCCGCCACGTCAGACCTCGCGGTAGCGGGAGTCGCCGAACCCGAGGATCAGATAGCCGATGTAGGGGAAGAGGAACAGCAGGAAGAAGGAGAACACCCCGCCCTTGCCGAAGCGCGCGCCGAGTTTGAACGCGACGATGACACCGAGGATGAAGTTCGCGATCGGCACGAGGTAGAGCAAGGCGAACCAGCCCGACATCCCGGCGATCTTCACGAGGAACACGACGTTCACGATCGGGATGATCGCGAGGATTCCGGGGTAGCCCGCCTTCGTGAACACCTTCCACAGGCCGACCACGACGAGGATATAGAAGATGAGGGCGATGAGTCCCGTCGTGCCGGAGAAGATCGCGCCGAACAGGTCGGGAAGGCCGTTGCCGTCCGAGATGGAGAGGTTCATGGGGGTGCGCCTTTCGTCGTGGCGATCCTACTGAGGTGCCGCTGCTCCGCGCAGGCGACCCGGCCGGGAAGGGCCGGGACGCCCGCGTAGACTGGGCGGGTTCATCTTTCCCCGGATCAGGAGGAATCCTCCGTGCTGCGCACCCACTCCGCAGGCTCCCTGCGCGCCGAGAACATCGGTCAGACCGTCACCCTCACCGGGTGGGTCGATCGTCGTCGTGACCACGGAGGCGTCGCTTTCATCGATCTGCGGGACGCGTCGGGCATCGCCCAGGTCGTCATCCGCGACGAGGAGATCGCCCACCCGCTGCGCAACGAGTTCGTCCTCAAGGTCACCGGGGAGGTGTCGCGTCGCCCCGAGGGGAACGCGAACCCGAACCTGCCGTCCGGCGAGATCGAGGTCATCGCGGCCGAGGTCGAGGTGCTGAACGAGTCGGCGCCGCTGCCGTTCCAGGTCTCGACCGCTCTGGCCGACACCGAGACCGTCGGCGAGGAGGCACGCCTCAAATATCGCTACCTCGACCTCCGCCGCCCGGCCGCCGCCTCCGCGCTGCGCCTGCGGTCCGACGTCTACAAGGCGATCCGCGACGTCCTGCACGCCGAGGACTTCACCGAGGTCGAGACCCCGACCCTCACCCGTTCCACGCCGGAGGGCGCCCGCGACTTCGTCGTCCCGGCCCGTCTGCACCCGGGCAGCTGGTACGCCCTGCCGCAGTCCCCGCAGCTCTTCAAGCAGCTGCTCATGGTCGGCGGTGTGGAGAAGTACTTCCAGATCGCCCGCTGCTACCGCGACGAGGACTTCCGCGCCGACCGTCAGCCCGAGTTCACGCAGCTCGACATCGAGATGAGCTTCGTCGACCAGGAGGACGTGATCGCCCTCATGGAGTCGCTCATCGTGGCGATGTGGAAGACGATCGGCGTCGAGGTGCAGACCCCGCTGCCGCGGATGACGTACGCCGATGCCATGGCGAAGTACGGCTCCGACAAGCCCGACCTCCGCTTCGGGCTCGAGCTCGTCGAGGCGACCGAGTACTTCACGGACACCCCGTTCCGCGTGTTCCAGGCCGAGTACGTCGGCGCGGTGCGCATGCCCGGCGGTGCGAGCCAGCCGCGCAAGCAGCTCGACGCGTGGCAGGATTGGGCCAAGCAGCGCGGCGCGCGCGGTCTCGCCTACGTGCTGTTCAACGAGGACGGCACCCTGGGCGGCCCTGCCGCGAAGAACCTGTCCGAGGCCGAGCAGGCGGGACTGGCGGAGTTCGTCGGCGCCGAGCCGGGCGACTGCGTGTTCTTCGCCGCCGGTGCCACCAAGGAGAGCCGGGCGCTGCTCGGCGCCGCACGGGTCGAGATCGGCCGTCGCCTCGGGTACCTGAACCCGGACGAGTTCGCCTTCACGTGGGTCGTCGACGCCCCGATGTTCGAGCCGGCCGCGGATGCGGTCGCCTCCGGAGACGTGGCCGTGGGTGCGGGCGCCTGGACGGCCGTGCACCACGCGTTCACGGGCCCGAAGCCCGAGTTCGAGGACACGTTCGACACCGACCCCGGATCGGCCCTCGCCTACGCGTACGACATCGTGTGCAACGGCTCGGAGCTCGGCGGCGGGTCCATCCGCATCCACCGCGAGGATATCCAGAAGCGGGTCTTCGAGGTCATGGGCATCAGCGACGAGGTGGCGCAGGAGCAGTTCGGCTTCCTCCTCGACGCGTTCAAGTTCGGCGCTCCCCCGCACGGCGGCATCGCGCTCGGCATGGACCGCGTGCTCCAGCACCTGACCAAGACCGAGTCGATCCGCGATGTCATCGCCTTCCCGAAGTCCGGCAACGGCTTCGATCCCCTCACCTCCGCTCCCGCTCCGATCACCCCGGAGCAGCGCGCCGAGGCCGGTGTGGACTTCACACCCGAGGACGAGGCCTGACCCGCCGACACCCTGTCTTACCGCCGAGACCCCGGGACACTGCCGCCGGCAGCCCGGGGTCTCGTCGCGTACCCGGGGTCTCGGCGAAGAAAGAAAGGGAGAATCAGGCGAAGAGGGGGGCGAGGTTCTCGTTCCACACGTCGACACCGAGCTTCGCGATGAGAGCCACCACCACGACGAGGAACACCACGCGGATGAACGTCGTGCCGCGGGAGATGGCCATCCGCGAGCCCAGGTAGCTGCCGGCGACGTTCGCGACCGCGAGGATGCCCCCGAGCAGCCACAGCACCGAGCCGTGCGGGATGAAGAGGAGCAGCGCCCCCGCGTTCGTCGCGAGATTCACGATCTTGGCCTTCGCGCTCGCCTGCAGGAAGTCGTACCCCAGCAGCGCGACGAGGGTGATCACGAGGAAGGTGCCCGTCCCCGGACCGATCATCCCGTCGTAGAACCCGATGCCGAGCCCGGCCAGCCCGGCCATGATGTGGTGCTTGTGCCCGTGGAAGCGCAGCTGCGTCGCCGCCCCGAGCTGGGGACGGAGCGCCGTGAACAGGGCGACCGCCAGCAGCGCGATCACGATGATGGGCTTGAAGGCGGCCGGGGGCAGCACCGTCGCGACCGCCGCGCCGCCGAACGAGCCGATCAACGCGATCACCGCCATCGGCAGGGCCGTGCGGAGGTCGGGCTTGGCACGGCGGTAGTAGGTGATGCTGCTGGTCGCGGTCCCGAACACGGAGGCGAGCTTGTTCGTCGCGAGCGCCTGGACCGGGGCGATGCCGGGGATGAGGAGCAGTGCCGGAAGCTGCAGCAGTCCTCCGCCGCCGACGACCGCGTCGATCCACCCGGCACTGAACGCCGCCACGATGATGAGGATCAACATCCCCCAGGTGAGCTGCTCGAGTCCGAGGAGGCTGCCGATATCCACCCCGCCATGATTCCAGACCCGCGGGCACCGTCACGCATCCGCGCCGCTGGCAGACTGGGGTCATGCTTCCCGCTCTCCCGCTGCCGCACCCGTTCGCGTCGAGGAGCGGGGACGCCGTGCTCCGGAGAGCGAGCGAGGCCGACACCGACGCCGTCATCGCGCTGCTCGCCGACGACCCGATCAGCGCCGCCCGCGGCGACGTGGCCTCCGACGAGGACCGCCCGGCGTACGAGCGCGGCCTCCGCGAGATCCTGGCCGATCCCTCCAACGACGTCCTCGTGGTCGAGCTCGACGGCGCGGTGGTCGGCACCCTCCAGCTCACGTCGATCCCGGGCATGGCACGCCGCGGCGCCCGGCGGCTGCTCGTCGAGGCGGTCCGGGTGCGCAGCGACCTCCGCTCGTCCGGCATCGGCTCCGCGGTCATGCGGTGGGTCGGCGATGCCGCGGCGCCCGCCCTCGGCGCGGCCATGGTGCAGCTCACCTCTGACGCCGCCCGCACCGACGCACACCGGTTCTACGAGCGCCTCGGCTACGTGGGCTCGCACCGCGGCTTCAAGTACACGGTCCGGCACGACTGATCCCCCGGCGCATCCCTGCGCCACCCGCCCGACACCGACCGTTCACCCGCGCCGCTCCCCGCGGCTACCTCGGGCTCATAGTGTCCTCTCGCAACCCGACACCGGCGTGCAACGCCGGACACCGAGAGGACACTCATGGCACGCTCCATCCGCCGCGCACGCATCGGCGCCGGCATCGCCCTGGCCACCACGGCCGTCATCGCACTGACCTCCTGCGCCTCGGCGACCGACGCCCCGGCCGCCGGCGACGACGCCGTGGACGCGGCGAGCGCGACGTCGGTCGAGGACTTCGGCTCGTTCGCCGACCTCGAGGCCGCCGCGAAGGAGGAGGGTCAGCTCAACGTCATCGCCCTCCCGCGCGACTGGGCGAACTACGGCGAGATCCTCGACCTCTTCGCCGAGAAGTACCCCGAGATCACCATCAACGAGGCGTCGCCCGACGTCTCCAGCGCCGAGGAGATCCAGGCCGCCGAGACGAACAAGGGCCTCGACACCGCCCCCGACGTCTTCGACCTCGGCCTCACCGTCGCTCTGCAGAACACCGATGCCTTCGCTCCTTACAAGGTCCAGACCTGGGACGACATCCCCGACGAGCTGAAGGAGCCCACCGGCCTCTTCGTCGGCGACTACGGCGGGTACATGTCGATCGGCTACGACTCCTCGAAGTTCGAGGCGCCGGCCGAGCTGTCCGACCTGCTCTCCGCCGACTACAAGGGTGCCGTGGCCATCAACGGCGACCCGACGCAGGCCGGCGCCGCCTTCGCCGCCGTGGGCCTGGCGACGGTGCAGTCGGACGGCACGCTCGACGACTTCCAGCCGGGCATCGACTTCTTCGCCGACCTGCAGAAGGCAGGGAACCTGCTCAAGGTCGACGTCACGACCGCGACCGTCGCCAGCGGCGAGACCCCGGTCGTCTTCGACTGGGACTACCTGAACGCCGCGCACACGGCCGACAACCCGAACTGGAAGGTCGAGGTCTTCGACGGCACCGGCTACGCGGGCTACTACAACCAGGCCATCAACGTCGACGCGCCGAACCCGGCGGCCGCGCGTCTGTGGCAGGAGTTCCTCTACAGCGACGAGGTGCAGAACCTGTGGCTGAAGGGCGGCGCCCGTCCGGTGCGCATGGAGGCGATGACCGAAGCGGGCACGATCGACGAGAAGCTCGCGGCGGCTCTCCCGGAGGCTCCGGAGGAGACCGTCGTGCCGACCGAGGAGCAGTCCGAGAACGCCGGCACGCTGCTCGGCGAGAAGTGGGCAGCGGCGGTCCAGTGACCTCTCTCGTCGCACCGGGGGTGGATGCCGCGGCGTCCGCCCCCGTCACCGCCGCCGGACCCGCGTCGCACGCGCGGGCCCGGCGGTCTGCGCCGTCCACGGCGTGGCTGGGGCTCGTGCCCTTCGCCGCCTACGTGCTGCTGTTCCTCGC
This sequence comes from Microbacterium sp. C-MGS6, assembly GCF_058140415.1. Classification (NCBI taxonomy): domain Bacteria; kingdom Bacillati; phylum Actinomycetota; class Actinomycetes; order Micrococcales; family Microbacteriaceae; genus Microbacterium; species Microbacterium sp. C-MGS6. The sequence continues at coordinate 784,819 of NZ_CM176934.1, read as the reverse complement.
CCTGCCCACCGTGCTCGCGATCGGCTCCGGGTTCTTCGACGGCGACGGCGCTTTCACCTGGACGAACGTCGCCGCCCTCGGCGACCCCGTCGTGCTCACGACCTTCGCGAACTCGGCGAGGCTCTCCCTGCTCACCGCGGCGGTCGGCGCCACCGTCGGTGCCCTGGTCTCCTATGCGTTGCTCGGCATGAACCCGGACGGCGTCGTGCGGCGATCCGTGGACGCGGCCGCCGGGGTCCTCGCGCAGTTCGGCGGCGTCATGCTCGCCTTCGCCTTCATCGCCATGATCGGCATCCAGGGCGTGGTCACCGTCTTCCTCCGCGACACGTTCGGCATCGATATCTTCGCCGAGGGCACCTGGCTGTACGAGCTGCCCGGCCTCATCCTCCCGTACATCTACTTCCAGGTGCCGCTCATGGTCATCACCTTCCTCCCCGCCCTCGCCGCCTTGAAGCCGCAGTGGGTCGAGGCGAACCTCACCCTCGGGGGCAGCAGGGCGAGCTTCTGGCTGCGGATCGGCCTCCCGGTGCTGGCGCCGTCGTTCCTCGCGAGCCTGCTGCTGCTCTTCGCGAACGCGTTCTCCTCCTACGCCACGGCCGCGGCGCTCGCGAGTCAGGGCTCGCAGATCGTCCCGCTGCAGATCCGCACGGCGCTCACGAGCGAGACGCTGCTCGGCCGGGAGAATCTCGCGGGCGCTCTCGCCCTCGGCATGATCGTCGTGGTCGGCGTCGTGATGGCGCTGTACTCGGTCATCCAGCGACGCGCCGCGCGGTGGCAGGCATGAACGGCCTCGCCCCGTCCCGCGCAACCCGTGCGGTGATCGGCATCGTGGTCGGCGCGTTCTTCGCTGTGCCTCTCGTGTCGACGTTCCTCTTCACGCTGCGCGGCACGGACGGTCTCTCCTTCGCGCACTGGGCCGCCCTCGTCGACCCCGCGGCGTCGGCGAGCCTGAAGCCCATCTGGACGGGGCTCGGCAACTCGCTGATCCTCGCGGTGGTGACAGTGGCGATCGTGCTGTTCCTCCTGGCCCCCACGATGATCCTCGTGAACCTGCGCTTCCCCAGACTGAAGGCGGCCTTCGAGTTCGTCGCGCTCCTCCCGATCTCGATCCCCGCGATCGTCCTCGTGGTGGGCCTCGCGCCGATCTACCTGCAGATCGGGCGGACCCTCGGCACCGGCACCTGGACCCTCGCCTTCGCCTACGGCGTCACAGTCCTTCCCTTCGCGTTCCGCTCGATCCAGGCGTCCATCGATGCCGCCGATCTGCGCACGCTGTCCGAGGCAGCACGCTCGCTCGGGGCGGGGTGGCCGACGGTCGTGCTCCGCGTCCTCGCGCCGAACCTCCGACAGGGCCTGCTCGCCGCCGCGCTGATCTCCATCGCGGTGGTGCTCGGGGAGTTCACGATCGCGTCCCTCCTCAACCGGCAGGTCTTCCAGACGGCGATGGTCGTGGTGCAGAAGCAGGACCCGTTCGCGCCCGCGATCTTCACGCTGCTCGCCCTGCTGTTCGTCTTCCTCCTGCTCCTGCTCATCGGCCGCGTCGCCCGCGGTCCGCGAAAGGCCCGCTCATGACCCTCGATCACGCGCTCCCGCGCACCAAGGACAACCTGCTGCTCGCCCAGGCCGGCGAGGGCACGCGGGTCGAGCTGCAGGGCATCGTGAAGAGCTACGGCGGCACGAGGGTGCTGCACGGCGTAGACCTCGACATCGCTCCCGGGGAGTTCGTCTCGCTGCTCGGTCCGTCCGGCTGCGGGAAGACCACCCTGCTCCGCGTGCTCGCCGGACTCGAGGGCGCCGACGAGGGGACCGTCCTCCTCGGCGGCGGAGATGTCTCGCGTGTGCCGACCAACCGGCGCGACATCGGGATGGTGTTCCAGTCGTACTCGCTGTTCCCGCACCTCCGCGTCGTCGACAACACGGCCTTCGGGCTCCGTCGTCGGGGTGTCGGCAAGGGTGAGGCGGCGCGACGGGCCCTCGACGCGCTCGCCCTCGTGGGTCTGGCCGACCTGGCCGACCGGTTCCCGCATCAGCTCTCCGGCGGGCAGCAGCAGCGGGTGGCCCTGGCTCGCGCCCTCGTCACGGAGCCTCGGGTGCTGCTGCTCGACGAGCCGCTGTCGGCACTCGACGCGAAGGTGCGCGTGCAGCTCCGTGACGAGATCCGGCGCATTCAGCTGCGGCTCGGCATCACGACCGTGTTCGTCACGCACGATCAGGAGGAGGCCCTCGCGGTGTCCGACCGGATCGCGGTCATGAACGCGGGTCGCATCGAGCAGATCGGCTCCCCGGAGGAGCTGTACACCACCCCCGCGAGCGCCGAGGTCGCCGCGTTCGTGGGCCTCTCCAGCGTCGTGTCCGGGGTCGCCGAGGGCGATCACGTCGTCGTGTGGGGGCAGCGTCTTCCCTTGCAGACCCCCGCCGATGGCCCCGTCGACGTGTACCTCCGCCCGGAGAACGTGCGCTTCACCTCCGCGGAGGATGCCGCCACAGATGCCCTCGTGGAGGAGAGCACGTTCCTCGGCAGCATGCGGAGAACCCTCGTGCGCACCGAGTCGGGCGAGCTCGTCCGCGTGCAGCACGCACCCACCGTGCACCCGTCGTTCGGCGACCGCGTCCGGATCGCGGTGACCCCTGTCCCGGTGGTCGCGCGTCCGCGCGGCTGACCTGAGACCCCGGGTTCACGTCGAGACCCCCGGCTGCAGTCGTCTGCAGCCGGGGGTCTCGACGAATGCCCGGGGTCTCGGCGACACCACGGCGGAGCGAACTACAGGACGCGGGAGAGGAAGTCCTTCGTGCGCTGGTGCTGCGGATTCGCCAGCACCTCGCGGGGGTCGCCCTCCTCGACGATCTGTCCGCCGTCCATGAAGATCAGCCGCGAGCCGACCTCGCGCGCGAAGCCCATCTCATGCGTGACGACGAGCATCGTCATGCCCTCATCGGCCAGCGACCGCATGACCTGCAGGACCTCGCCGACGAGCTCGGGGTCGAGGGCCGACGTGGGCTCGTCGAACAGCATCATGTCGGGGTTCATGCACAGCGCCCGCGCGATGGCCACCCGCTGCTGCTGTCCGCCGGACAGGTGCCCGGGGTACGCGTCGGCCTTCTCCGCGAGCCCGACGCGCTCGAGCATGGCGCGGGCCACCTTCTCCGCTTCGGCCTTCGAGCGTTTCTTCACCCGCTGCTGCGCGATCGTGAGGTTGCCGAGCACGCTGAGGTGCGGGAACAGGTTGAAGCTCTGGAACACCATCCCGATGCGGGTGCGCACGCGGTCGATGTCGATGTCGGGATCGGTGATGTCGATGCCCTCGATGAGCACCTTGCCGCCTGTGGGCTCCTCCAGGAGGTTCACGGAGCGGAGCAACGTCGACTTGCCCGACCCGGACGGGCCGATCACGCAGACGACCTCGCCGGCGAGCACCGTCAGGTCGATGCCCTTGAGCACCTCGTTGTCGCCGAAGCTCTTGTGCAGGTCCTGGATAGCGATCGCGGGGGCCTGCACGTCGATCAGGTCGGTGCTCATCGTGTCCTCGCCATCCGACGCTCCAGCCACGCGCTGAAACGCGTGAGCGGGATCGTCACGATCAGGTAGAGGATCGCCGCCATGATCAGCGGCGTTCCGTTGGCGTTCTGCGTGCTGGCGTCACGGGCGAAGGTCGTGAGTTCCTTCGACCAGATGAACGTGCCGACGACGAACAGCAGCGACGTGTCCTTCAGCAGCAGCACGAACTCGTTCGTCAGCGGCGGGATGATGATGCGGAAGCCCTGCGGCACGACGATCCAGAAGGTCGTCTTCATGGGCGACATGCCGAGCGATCGCGCGGCCTCGGTCTGCCCCTTCGGCACCGCCTGGAGTCCCGCGCGGATGGTCTCGGCCATGTACGCCGACGCCACGAGCACGAGACCGATCAGGCCGAGCACCACGGGACCGCCGAGCTCCTGCGCCCGCACGCCGAGCGCGATCGGCACGATGAACCCGATGGCGAAGATCGTGAGCAGGGCGGGGAGCCCGCGGAACAGTTCGATCCAGACGGTCGCGATCCACCGGAACGGACCGATCTCGGACAGCTTCATCAGCGCGAGGATCACGCCGAGGAGAAGGCCGCCGGCGAACGCCACCGCAGTGAACCACAGCGTGTTGACGAGCGCGGTCGTGATGATCCCCGGCAGCATCTTGGCTGCGACCTCGGGGTTGAAGAAGAGCTGCCCGAGCCGGGACCAGTCGGTGCTGAACGCGACCCAGACGGCGATCGCGATCAGCACCGCATAGACGGTGTACCGGTACAGCTTCTGCTTGGTGGTGCGCCTCAACGCCATTGTCAAGGTCCTCCCGACCTCCGTGTTCCCCGGCTCAGTTCGCCGTGAAGTACTGGTCGTAGATCTTCTGGTACTCGCCGTTGTCCCTCAGGTCTTTGAGCGCACCGTTCACGGCGTCGAGGAGCTCGTCCTTCTCGCCCTTCGCGAACGCGAAGCCGTAGGACTCGTCGGTCTCGTAGGTCTCGACGATCTCGTACGCGGAGTCGGCCTTCTCGTGCTCGAGGTTGACGGGCTGGTCCTGCAGGATCGCGTCGATCTGCCCCGCCTGGATGGCCGGCCACAGCTCGCCGTCCGAGGGGTACTGCACGAGCTGCGCGCCCTGAGCGTTCTCGGTCGCGTAGGCCTCACCCGTCGTACCCTGCTGCACGCCGACGTTCTTGCCGTCGAGGTCATCGATGGACGTGATGCCGGAATCGGTGCGCACGAGGAGCGACTGCAGCGAGTCGTAGTACGGGTCCGAGAAGTCGATGTTGGCCTTGCGCTCGTCGGTGATCGTCATGGCCGAGGCGCCGACGTCGCAGGTACCGGCGGCGAGGGTCGTGCCGGACTGCAGCGCGTCGAAGCCCACATCCTGCACGGACAGCTCGAGGTCGAGCTGCTCGGCGATCGCGCCGAGGAGGTCGATGTCGAAGCCGGTGTACTCGCCGTCGTCACCCTCGAACTCGAACGGCGGGTAGGGGATGTCGGAGCAGACGGTGAGCGTGCCCGCCTCGACGAGGCCGTACTCGTCGCCCGCGGCGGGCTCGCCACTGCTGCCCGCATCGGAGGAGCCGGTGGCGCATCCGGCGAGCGCGAGGGTGGCGGTGGCCGCGATCGCGAGGCCGGCGAAGAGGTTACGACGGGACATGTCGGCTCCTGAGAGTCGGGGGGCGGGTGAGCCCACGGACGGGTAGGAGTTCATCTAAACATGCGGCTCGTCGCGTGACCAATGACATCCCCTCGCGCCGCATCACGTTTGTGTTTCGGTGCCGCGAGGACGAGCCTCGACGCTCAGACCTCGGCGTCGACCGCCACGCGACCGGCGACGACCGAGCGGATGTACCCGGCGACCTCCTCGTGCGCGGGGTGCACCTGATACCGCTCGAGGTCCGCGACGGAGTCGAAGTCGGCGACCAGGGTGACGTCCCAGTTGGCGTCGGGGTACGCGTCGTTCGCGCCGGCCCAGATGCTGCGCAACTGCGGTACGACGCCGTCGAGGGCGTTCAGACGCCGGGCGACCTCAGCCGCCTGAGCCTTCCGCTCCCCCGCGTCCTCCGCGGCCAGCTTCCAGGTCACGACATGGCGGATGGTCATCGCAGCTCCTTCTGGTCGGCGCGGGCCTCCGCGTCGACGGCTTCTTCCAGCGCCTCGCGCAGGCGGTCGGGGGACACGCGCCAGTGCGCGTGCAGTCGCTCGTCGATGAGGACGACCGGGATCTTCTCCCACCACTGCTCGTACAGGGCGGGGTCGTCCTGGATCGACGCCTCGACGATCTGGATGCGCTCCGCGGCGGCGTCCGGCAGCTCGGCGACGACCGCGTCGACGACCTCGGAGGCCACGGCGCACAGATGGCAGTCGGGCTTGCCGATGAGGGTCAGCGTCGTCACGACGACGGGACCTCGACCTCGCGTCCCTGCGCGATCCACTCGCCGGTGCCGCCCTCGACGTTGGTGGCGTCGTAGCCGCGGGCCTCGAGCGCTTCGACCACACGGGCCGAGCGGCCGCCGGCCTGGCAGATCACGTCGAACGACTCCGCGGGAAGCTCTTCCAAGCGGTTGCCGATCTCGGACATCGGGATGTTCACGGCGCCGGGGACGTGTCCTGCCTGGAACTCGTTCACCTCCCGGACATCGATGAGGGGCGTGCCGGAGCGCTCGGCGAGTTCGGCGACGGTGATCGACTTCATGACATCCTCTCGGCGGTGCGGAACGGCGCGCAGAGACACAAAGCGCCCGTCCGAAGACAGGCGCTCGGTGTCTGGCCGCTTACTTCTTGTTGCGGCGCTGGTGGCGAGTCTTGCGAAGCAGCTTGCGGTGCTTCTTCTTCGCCATGCGCTTGCGGCGCTTCTTGATGACAGAACCCACGGAAACCTCACTAAGTCAGGGGCTGGGTGTCGCCGGAATCGGACACCCGGGTACGAGCACGAAAAATGCCTCGGATCATCCTAGCAAACTCAGGAGGGTGCCCCGCGCCCTCCGTCAGCCGGCGTCGGCGATGGGCCGCTGCAGAGCCTCCGCGACGGCGGACTCCGGCACGCGGTAGCTCCGTCCGAACCGGATGGCGGGAAGGTCACCGGCGTGCACGAGCCGGTACACGGTCATCTTGGACACGCGCATGAGCTCGGCGACTTCGGCCACCGTCAGGAATCGGACGTCTGGAACCTCGGGCATCCCACGTACCCCTTTCTCGATGAGCACACTCTATGGGGTCGTTGGGACGCGTGTAAACCCGCGTGACTGCTGTGATCAGTGAGATATCGGCACGGTCGCGAACGCCCGGACCGGGAACGTTCCGAACCCGCGGATCGCCGGAGGGGCCGCGGTGAACCGCGCCCCGCGTGCGGGGAGGCGATCGAGAGCCGTGAGGTGCTCGACGACGTGCACGCCCGCTGCGAGGAGGATGCTGTGCGCGGGCCGCTCCCCTCCGCTCTCCGTGTCGTCGATGTTGAGCGCGTCGATGCCGACGAGGCGCACCCCGGCATCGACGAGGAATCGCGCGGCGTCCTCGGCGAGAAAGGGTGCGCCCGTGCCGTAGTCGGGGGTGCCGAACAAGCGGCTCCAGCCGGTGTCCAGGAGCACCGCGCTGCCGCGGAGCTCGCGGTCGGCGAGCGTCGCCGCCCTGATGCCCCGCCGTTGCGGCGTCCAGGCGTCGCGGAGGTGGAAGACCTCGGCGGGGAGATCCACGAGGCTCTCCAGGTCGAGCGCCGCCAGGTCCGCCCCGTCCGCATAGCGGTGGAACGGGGAGTCGAGGTACGTCCCCGTGTTGCCGATCATCGTGATCACGTCCATCGCGAACTCCGTCCCCGGCGCGTAGCGCTCGCGAGAGGCCGCGCGGGTGAGGTGCGGGGTGATGCTCGGCGCGGGCAGCCCGGGATACGTGACCATGCCCTCGGCGATCGGGTGGCTCAGGTCGACGACGCGTCCGGTGCGGCCCTCAGGACCCGGCGTCGCGACGCCACGACTGCCTCGGTGCGGCTCGGAGACGATCTGCAGGTCGCGGAGCTCGACCCTGCCCACGAGCGTCAGGCCGAGGTGTGACACGAGCAGGCTCGAGACCTCCTCGGCCGTCATGTCCTTCCTCGGCAGATCGAGGCGGAACCCCTGCCCCTGCAGGCCGCCGCCGTTGGCGAAGGTGATCGCGAAGTCGAAGTGCGCGCGGTACTCGTCCGTCATGTGCCCATCCTGCCCGACGGGCTCCTCCGGAACGATGCGTGGCCCGCCCTGGCCCACCGGCACGCCGACGTCCAGCCCGCGCATAGCCCGCATTGCCCGATCGCTCAGACAGCCCTGCCAGTGTCGAGTGCAGGACCCGTGCCGGCACCTGCCGAGTCCGCGCGGATCTGGGGTCCGCACACCGCCCCCGACGGCATCCCCCCTGCCGTCGGGGGCGGTTCTCCGTCCGGGCGGGGCGTCGGGTCAGGCGCCGAGGCGCTTCAGCGCGTTGGCGACCACGTGCTTGGCGGATGCCGCTGCACGCCCGACGACCTCGGCCGCGTGTGCAGCACCGTCGGGGATCGGAGCGCCCGGGTATGCGATGTCCGGCGCGGTGTCGCCGAACGCGTCGACGAGGAACGGGACCAGCCAGTCGTCGACGGCCTCGAGCGGCGCGACGGACAGGCTGTAGAAACGGCGCTGGCCGTCTTCGCGGACGGTCACCAGCTCGGCGTCCCGGAGCACCTTGAGGTGCTTGGAGACCGTGGGCTGGCTGATGCCGAGGTCGGCGACGATCTGGCTCACGCTCGTGCCGGACTCGCCTTCGGACGTGCGGCGGAGCAGGAGCTGGAGGATGTCGCGCCTCGTACCGTCTGCGATCACGTCGAAGATGTCCGTCATGTGATCAGGGTAGTGCGCCCCGGCACGGAGTACCATGACGAAGGCTCGGCGAGAGGCGCCGTGCTGCCGCCGGGGAACGGACGGCGCAGAAGAAGGGGGCAGCGATGTCGGGCATCGTTTCGGCGTCGTCTCCTCGCACCGGTCTCCCCGGAGCCGCCGGCCGGGTGAAGCACCTCATCACCTCGTCGCCCTCCCGGTTCGCGATCGCCGTCTTCGCGCTGCTGATCCTCGTGTTCACGGTGCTGTTCTCGCTGCCGATCGCCTCCGCCAGCGGCACGGTGACACCGCTCAGCGATGCGCTCTTCACCGCCGTCTCCACGATCTGCGTGACGGGCCTCGCGACCGTCGACATGGCCAACCACTGGTCGCCCTTCGGCCACGTCGTCGTGTTCATCGGCGTCAACATCGGCGCCCTCGGCGTGCTGACCCTCGCCTCCCTCATGGGGATGCTCATCTCGAAGCGCCTCGGCCTGCGAGCCAAGCTCATGGCGGCCGGCGACACGAATCCGCTCCGCGCGCACGGCGGCGTGGTCAACGAGAGCCAGACGGTGCGCCTGGGCGAGGTGGGCCAGCTGCTCACCACGGTCGCCCTCTCGGCCCTCTTCATCGAAGCGGCCCTCGCCGCCCTCCTCTACCCGGCGCTGGTGATGGCGGGGGTGGACCCGATCGCCGCGCTCTGGGAGGCCCCGTACTTCTCGGCGATGGCCTTCACCAACACCGGCTTCGCGCCGAACGACGGCGGGGTGGCCGTCTTCGCCGACGACTACCTCGTGCTGTCACTCCTCATGGTCGGCGTGTTCCTCGGGAGCATCGGCTTCCCGGTGATCTACACGCTCGCGAAGCACGTCTGGCACGTCAAGCGCTGGTCGCTGCACTCGAAGCTGACCATCGTCACCACCGTGCTGCTGTTCATCCTGGGCGCCGCCGCCTTCCTGATCCTCGAGTACAACAACCCGAATACCTTCGGCTCGATGGACGCCGCTGACACGACCTTCCAGGCGTTCTTCCTCTCCGCGATGACCCGCTCCGGCGGCTTCAACGTCATCGAGATGGACGACCTCAACGGCTCGTCGCTGCTCGCTGCCAGCATGCTCATGTTCGTCGGCGGCGGGTCCGCGTCGACGGCGGGCGGCATCAAGGTGACCACGCTCGCGGTCCTCGCGATCGCCGTCTGGTCCGAAGCGAAGGGCCGCCAGTCCGTCGAGGCGTTCGGCCGCCGCATCCCCAGCGACGTGCAGCGCGTCGCCCTCAGCGTCGTCGCCTGGGGTGCCACGATCGTCGCCCTGTCGACCATCGTGATCGCGCAGATCACCAAGGCCGACATCAGCCACGTGCTCTTCGACGTCATCTCCGCGTTCGGCACCGTCGGGCTCTCCACCGGCCTCACCGGGGAGCTGCCGGATTCCGCCTCGTACGTCATGGCCGCGACGATCTTCATGGGCCGCGTTGGTACAGTGACTCTCGCTGCGGCAGTCGCCGCGACATCGCGCACGCAGTACTACTCACTGCCCGTGGAAAGGCCGATCGTTGGTTGAAGTCCTTCGGGGGGACGCTCCCGTCCTCGTCATCGGTCTCGGCCGGTTCGGCGCCGCCTGCGCCGGCGAACTCGACCGCCTCGACCGCGAGGTGCTCGCGATCGACGACAACCTCGAGCTCGTGCAGAAGTGGTCGGACCGCGTCACGCACACCGTGCAGGCCGATGCCCGCAACATCGACGCGCTCCGTCAGATCGGCGCCCAGGACTTCCAGGTCGCGGTCGTCGCCGTCGGCTCCTCGATCGAGGCGTCGGTGCTCATCACGGCCAACCTCGTCGACCTCAAGGTGCCGCAGATCTGGGCCAAGGCGGTCTCCCAGTCGCACGGCAAGATCCTCGCCCGGGTGGGTGCCAACCACGTCATCTACCCCGAGCGCGAGGCCGGCGAGCGCGTGGCCCACCTCGTGAGCGGGCGCATGCTCGACTTCATCCGCTTCGACGACGACTTCGTCCTGGCCAAGATGTACCCGCCGAAGTTCATCCGCGGCGTCGGCCTGAACGAATCCGGTGTGCGCTCGAAGTACAAGGTCACGGTCGTCGGCGTGAAGAGCCCTGGCAAGCCGTTCCGGTACGCCGAGGCCAACACGATCGTGACCAACCACGACCTCATCATCGTCTCCGGGACGAACAGCGACATCGAGCGCTTCGCCGCCCTCGACCGCTGAACCGGGTCCTCCCCACGGCGGATGCGCCCGCCACGGCCGCCGTGGTGGGATGGGGGCATGAGCGATCACGCCCCCGCACCGCCCGTCCTCGCCCTCCGCGGGCTCCGCAAGCAGTTCGGGCAGAAGGTCGCCGTCGACGCGCTGTCCCTGGACGTCCCCGCAGGCTCGATGCTCGGGCTGCTCGGCCCGAACGGTGCGGGCAAGACGACGACGCTCGCCATGACCACGGGGCTCCTGCGCCCGGACGCCGGGACCGCCTGGGTGCTCGGCGCCGACGTCTGGCAGGACCCTGCCGCCGCGAAGGCGCGGATGGGGGTGCTCCCTGACGGCATCCGGATGCTCGACCGCCTCACCGGCGCCGAGCTGCTGCGGTACACCGGCCTGCTGCGCGGGATGCCGGAGGCGCAGGTCGTCTCCCGCTCCGGTGAGCTGCTCGACGCGCTCGGCCTGACGGAGGCCCGCGACACGCTCGTCGTCGACTACTCGGCCGGCATGAAGAAGAAGATCGGCCTGGCCTGCGCGCTCATCCACGCGCCGCGGCTGCTGATCCTCGACGAACCGCTCGAGGCGGTCGACCCGGTCTCCGGACAGACGATCCGGCAGATCCTCCGCTCCTTCGTGGACGGCGGCGGCACGGTCGTCCTCTCCAGCCACGTCATGGAGCTCGTCGAGTCGCTGTGCGACCGCGTCGCCATCGTCGCCGAGGGCCGCCTGCTGGCACACGGTGCGCTCGACGAGGTGCGCGCCGGGCTCACGCTGCAGGAGCGCTTCCTCACCCTCGTGGGCGCGCACGACCTCGGAACGGAGACGCTCGCGTGGTTGCGCTCCTCGTAGGCCTGCGGCTGCGACAGCTCGGACATCAGCTCAGGCGCAACCCCTGGATGATCGTGACCCTCGCGATCGTGGGTCTCATCGCGCTGAGCATGCTCGGGCTGCTCACCGTCGGGCTGATCGCCCTGCGGGTGGGAGCTCCCGACGCCGCCGTGACCGCGATGGTGCTCACCGGCGCCGTCATCGTGCTCGGGTGGTGGATCGGGTCGATCCTGGTCAGTGCGGACGACTCGCTGGCACCTGAGCGCTTCGCCCTGCTCCCGGTGACCGCCCGTTCTCTCCTCCCCGGACTGGTCGTGGCGGGGATGACGACGATCGGCGGCATCGGCACCGCCCTGGCCCTGCTGCTGATGCTCGTGGGATGGTCGGTCAGCGTTCCGGCCCTCCTCGTCGCGGTGCTCATGGTCCCGGTGGCCCTCGCGACCTGCGTCCTCGGCGCCCGCGTCGTCAGCGGTCTGCTCGCGGGGTGGCTCGCCCGTCGGCGGACGCGAGACCTCGTCCTCACCCTCGGCGTCGTGCTGCTGGCCTCCTCCGGCCTCCTCCTGAACATCGGGCTGCAGGCACTGTCGACCGTGCGCGACGTCGGCGGCGCCTTCACGACGGTCGCCGAGATCGCCGCGTGGACGCCGGTGGCGGCCGTGTTCGGGGTCCCGGCCGCGGTGGCACAGGGCGACGTGCTCACCGCCCTCCTGCGACTGCTCGTCGCCGCCGGCACCCTCGTCGTCTTCTGGGTCGCCGCGCGCCGGATGCTCGATGCGCGCCTGGTCGCGCCGCTGCAGTCGAGCGGCGGCGGACGCGTGCGCTCGGGCGGCCTGCTCGACCGCCTGCTCCCCGCGGGCCCCGTCGGTGCCATCGCGGGACGGACGCTCCGTTACTTCCGCCGCGATCCGCGCCAGGTCGTCAACATCGTGATGCTCCTGCTGCTCCCGGCGATCTTCCTCGGACTCGCGCTCATGAACGGAATGCAGCAGGACAGTGCCGGCTTCGCGCCCGCGATCACCCTCATTCCGGCGATCAACGCCCTCCTCGCCGGGAGCATCGTGCAGATGGCGATAGCCTACGACAACGACGCCGTCGCGCTGCACATCCTCACCGGGGTGAGCGGCGCGGCCGACCGCGTCGGACGGCTGCTCGGGTTCGCGCTGATCGCGGTGCCGATCACGGTCCTCCTCTGCGTCGCGAGCTGCCTGCTGGCCGGGCGTGCGGATCTGCTTCCGGGCAGCCTGGGCGCCGCTCTCGGGCTCATGGCGGTGTCGGCGGGAGCGGGGTCCTGGGTGGGGGCGTTCCTGCCGGGACGTGCTCCGGCACCCGAGGCCAACCCGTTCGGACGCGGCTCCTCCGGCGGCGCGCAGTCCTTCCTCGCGATGCTCATCATGTCCCCGATCACGCTGCTGCTCGGCGGCCCCGCCCTCGGCTTCGCGATCGCGTCGATCTGGATCCCGCCCCTGGGCTGGGCGAGCCTCGCGGCCGCCGTCGTCCTCGGGGGCGCGGCCCTCTGGGGCGGCACGGTGCTCGGCGGTCACGTCCTGCAACGGCGCTGGCCCGAGGTGCTCACCGAGGTCGCCAGCGACGCCTAGCCGCACGACACCTCGCCCACAACAGGAACTCGCGCGAGTTCAGGCTCCAGGAACACTGGCCGCCTGAACTCGCGTGGTCGCCTGCTCCCCGCCGCCCTCGCCACAACAGGCACTCGCGCGGGTTCAGGCTCCAGGAGTGCTGGCTGCCTGAACTCGCGTGAAAGCCTCCCTTCGCGGGATGGAAGCGCGCGAGAACAGGCAGGCGGGATCAGACGCCGGCGGCGAGCTCCTTCGCGCGAGCGAGGGCGGCGGCAGCAGCGGCGGCGAAGGTGTCGGACAGGTGCGCGTCCTGGAGCACGGCGACCGCGCGCTCCGTCGTCCCCTTCGGGCTCGTCACCCGGCGGCGGAGCTCCGCGGGGTCCTCCCCCGTCGAATCCAGCAGCGCGGTCGCGCCGATGAAGGTCTGCTCGGCCAGCAGACGGGCGTCCGTGTCGGCGAAGCCCATCTCCCGCGCGGCTGCGGTGAACTGTTCGATGAGGAGGAAGACGTACGCGGGACCGGAGCCCGAGATCGTCGAGAGCGCATCGATCTGCGACTCGGGGACCTCCACCACCGCGCCCACCGTCTCGAACAGACGACGCACGAGCGCGAGGTCGTCGGGGGTCGCCGCGGCGCCGGCCGCGAGCCCGGTGACCCCCTTGCGGATCGTCGACGGGGTGTTCGGCATGGAGCGGATGACGCGGGCTTCGGCACCGAGGACGTCGGCGAAGGTTTGCAGCGTGACACCCGCGGCGAGGCTCACCACGACGGTCTCCGCGGCCAGGTGCGGCGCGATCTCGCGCAGGAGGTCGGGGACCATCGCCGGCTTCACCCCGACCAGGACCACCCGTGCGCCGGCCACGGCCTCGGCGTTGCCCTCCGGCCGCTCGGACAGCGCGATGCTCGTGACGCCGTCGAGACCCGCGAACGCCGCCGCCTTCTCCGGCGTGCGGTTCGTGGCCGTGATCCCTCCCTGCACGGGGACGCCCGAGGCGAGTACGCCGCGGAGGATCGCTCCCCCCATCGATCCGGCACCGAGGAACGCGAGGGACGGGAGCGCATCAGCCATGTCGTCATCCTACGGCGGGCGCTCCTGTGGCGGCCGGGTCGCCGTCCTAGACTCGTCGCATGAGTGCATCCGGAGGCAGCAAGGCCATCGTCGCGGCGTTCCTGGCGAACCTGGGCATCGCCCTCGCGAAGTTCCTCGCGTGGGCTCTCTCCGGCTCGGCATCGATGCTCGCGGAGGCGATCCACTCCGTCGCCGACTCCGGCAACCAGCTGCTGCTGATGCTCGGCGGGCGCAAGGCGAAGCGCCATGCGGACCGTTCGCACCCGTTCGGCTACGGCCGCGAGCGCTACGTCTACGCCTTCGTCGTGTCGATCATCCTCTTCTCCGTCGGCGGGCTCTTCGCGATCTACGAGGGTGTGGACAAGCTGACCCATCCGCATGAGATCGATCAGACCTGGTGGTGGCTCCCCCTCGTCGTGCTGTTCATCGCGATCGGCCTGGAGTCGTTCTCGCTGCGCACCGCCGTGCGCGAGAGCAACGTCGTGCGCGAGAAGGGGCAGTCGTGGTTCTCCTTCGTACGACGGTCCAAGGCGCCGGAGCTCCCCGTCGTCCTCCTCGAGGACGTGGGTGCCCTCACCGGACTCACCTTCGCCCTGCTCGGCGTCGGTCTCACGCTGCTCACCGGCAACCCCGTCTTCGACGCCCTCGGCACGGTGATGATCGGCGTCCTGCTCGTGGTCATCGCGATCGTGCTGGGTGTGGAGACCAAGAGCCTGCTCGTCGGCGAGGGAGCGACTCCCGCCGACTACGACCGGATCGTGGACGCGATCAACGACGGCCCGGAGATCGAGAAGATCATCCACATGAAGACCCTCTACCTGGGGCCCGACGAGCTGATGGTCGCCGCGAAGATCGCGCTCAGCGCCGACAAGCCGCTGCGCGAGGTCGCCGACGACATCGACGAGATCGAGGCTCGCATCCGCGCCGCCGTGCCGGTCGCCCGGGTCGTCTACATCGAGCCGGACGTCTACCGTCCCGCGATCGATCCGGAGCCCTCGACGGACGTCTTCGTCCTCAAGTCCTCGGACTGAGCGTTCAGCGACGGTCCTCGAAGAAGGCCCGGAGCAGCGCGATGGACGCGTGCTCGTCCACGCCGCCGATCACCTCGGCGCGGTAGGGCAGGCGCCGGTCGCGCAGCACGTCGTACATCGATCCGGCCGCTCCCGCCTTGTCATCCCACGCGCCGAAGACCACGCGGCCGATGCGTGCCTGCAGGATCGCGCCGGCGCACATCACGCAGGGCTCGAGCGTGACGACGAGCGTGCAGCCGTCGAGATTCCACGATCCCCGGTGCGCCGCCGCAGCCCGGATGGCTTCGATCTCGGCGTGCCCGGTCGGATCGTGCGTGGTCTCGCGGGTGTTCCGTCCTTCCGCCAGGAAATTCCCGTCGGCATCGAGGACGACGGCGCCGACCGGGATCTCCGCGGCGTCCGCGGCCTCGGCGGCGAGCTCGAGGGCACGCTGCATCGCACGGCGGTCGGCGGCGGTCATGCCCCGAGCCTACGACAGCGCGCGGTGTCCGCCACGGCACCCGATGTCGTGCGCGGACGCGGGGCGCATTAGCCTGTATCCATGCGTGTCCACGTCGCCGACCACCCTCTCATCACCCACAAGCTCTCGGTGCTGCGCGACGCGCGCACCCCGTCGCCGGTCTTCCGCCAGCTGACCGAAGAGCTCGTGACGCTCCTCGCGTACGAGGCGACCCGGAATGTGAAGGTCACTCCGATCGAGATCACGACGCCGGTCACCACGACCACGGGCGTGAAGATCTCGGAGCCGCGACCCATCGTCGTCCCCATCCTGCGCGCCGGTCTCGGCATGCTCGAAGGCCTCGTCAAGCTCCTCCCCACCGCGGAGGTCGGTTTCCTCGGCATGGTCCGCGACGAGGAGACCTTCGAGCCCACCACGTACGCCGAGCGGCTTCCGGACGATCTCTCCGACCGCCAGTGCTTCGCGATCGACCCGATGCTGGCGACGGGCGGCTCGCTCGCCGCCGCGATCCAGTTCCTGTTCGATCGCGGTGCGAAGGACGTCACCGCGATCTGCCTGCTCGGCACTCCGGAGGGTGTGGCGGCGATCGAGGCGATGGCCGGCGACCGTGACGTGACCCTCGTCCTCGGAGCGCTCGACGAGCGCCTCGACGAGAAGGGGTACATCGTGCCCGGTCTCGGCGACGCGGGAGACCGGCTGTACGGCACCGTCTGAGGCCGTCGCCGCCGCTCCCACGTCAGAGGGCCAGGCGGTAGCCGCGTTCGTCGCCGTAGCGCGTGAAGCCGGCTCTCGCGAGGATCGGCGCCGATGTCGAGACACGGCCCTTGACGAGCGCAGTCCTCGCACCGCGCGCGGCGCTCTGCCGCAGGCGTTCCGCGAGGACCGCTCGATAGACGCCGCGACCACGATCGGCTTCGAGCGTCGCCGCTCCCCACAGTCGAGTGAACCCGTCGACGATGGTGCATCCCCCCGTGCTCACCGCGCGTCCGTCGATGCGCCCGAGCACCCGGAAACCGGTACCGGCATCGAGAGCCTCGGTCAGCTCGGCGAACTCGGCACGCAGACCGTCGTCGTCGAGGGGCTGCTGCTCCCAGACCGGGACGTTGATCGCATCGACCTCGCGGAGCTGATCCACGGTCCGCACGACCTCGGCGGAGACCCCGGGCGGCACGCCGACCGCGGCTCCACTGGTCGGACGCGCGAACACGGTGACGGTGTCGAAGTGCACGGCACCGCGGCGTCGGAGCTCCTCTTCGAGGTCGGGGTCGTCGGCGGGATTCGTCCAGAACGTGAACACGCTCTCGCCCCAGGCTCTGGTGCGCTCCAGCGCCCCGTCCAGCACCTCGGCGGCGGGGCGCGCGGACGTCACCTGCGAGCCGCGGACGCCGCCCCCGAACCGCTCCGGGTACCGCACGAGGAGCAGGTCGCCGCGGACATGCTCGCTGCCGCGCGGAAACCAGGCCCACGCGGCGGCGGCACGGAGGATGTCCGCCTCGGTCGGCGTGCCGTCGGCGGCCGGTGCAGGAACCGTCGTCGTCATGAACCCTCCTCCTCCGCGGCCCCCACCAGGCGGGCGAAGGCACTGAGCCGGGCGACGCCCTCGGGCGTGTACGGCAGGTCGTCGAGCAGCGCCGGCGAGTGGATGAGGTAGGCCACGACCTGCGCCCGGGAGATCGCCACGTTGAGCCGGTTCTGCAGCAGCAGGAACTCCGGGCCCCGGGGAGCGTCTCGGCCACTCGACGCCGCGAGCGTCGTGATCGAGACGACGGCCTCCTTGCCCTGGAAGTTGTCGACCGTGCCCACCGGAACGCCGCCGAAACCCGCCGCGGCGAGCGCGTCGTGCACGAGCTGCCGCTGCGCGTTGTACGGCGCCACGACGATGATGTCCTCCGGCGTCAGTGGCCGCACGGTGCCCGCCGCATCGTTGTCGTGGAAGGCGCGGCCCACGAGGTCGCGGACGATGCGCACGACCTCCTCTGCTTCCTCCGGCGACTGGGTCGCGTTACCGCGGTGGCGCAGCGGCACCACGTGGAGGCCCGGGTCGATGCCCTCGACCGCGCGCCGCTCGGTACCGGGTGCGGAGGCGAGCTTCCCGGCATAGGCGAGCTTCGACACCGGAGCCGCGACGTGCGGGTGCATCCGCCAGGAGCGCGCGAGGAAGTAGCCGTACTCCGGGCGCACGACGGGGTCGCCGTCCATCACCCAGCCGAGCGCGGACGTGTCCACCGGCTCCGGGTGGGCGCCCTGGCTGACCTGGGGCAGCTGCTGCGGGTCGCCGAGGAGGAGAAGCCTCTGCGCGCCCGTGGCGACCGCGATCGTCGAGGCGAGCGAGAACTGCCCGGCCTCGTCGATCACGAGCAGGTCGAGCTCTCCCCTGGCCACCCGCTGCGTGTTGCTGAAGTCCCAGGCGGTACCGCCCACGACGGCGCCCCCGTCTGCGTGCTCCGCGAGGAAGGCGGCCATGCCGGTCTTCGGGATCACCGTGTACCCGGGATCGGCGTTCGCGTCCTTGGGGCACTTCGCCACGTGACCCGGGGCGACACCGTCGGCGACGACGCGCTCCAGCAGCGTCTCGATGATCGCGTGGGACTGCGCGACGACGCCGATCCGGAAGCCGTGCTCTGTGACGAGCCGGGCGATCACCTGGGAGCCCGTGTAGGTCTTCCCCGTACCTGGAGGCCCCTGTACGGCGAGATAGCTGCGGTCGAGGTCCAGGATCCCGCGGACGATCGCGTCGATCGGGTCGTCGCCGGCGGCCGGGAGCGCGTTCCCCGACACGGTGCGCGGAGGGAGGCGGCGGAGGATGTCGGTCGCCGCGTCCTGGGGGAAGTCCGGAGCGGCCGCGTGCACCGCATCGGCCCATTCGTCGATCGCCTGCTGCAGCGACACCACCCGTGGCGGCGCGGCGGGGGTGAGGGCGACGGGGAGGTCATTCCAGGTCTGCCCCTGGACCGCGGACTCCGCCACGAGATAGCCGTCGTCCAGCACCTCGACGACCGTGACCCCGTGCGGCACGTGCACCGCGCGCGACGGGACGTCGGTGTCGAACGGCGCCGGGACGTCGTAGAGCGCGAACGGCTGGGCACCCGGACCGAGCGTCGTGCCAGGGGACACCTCGCCGCGGATCTCCAGCTCGCGCGACAGGACTCTGCGGCCCTCGCCGATGCTCCAGTCCCGGCGGACCCGCGAGCGGGTCGCATCGACCTTCACCACATCGCGGGTGCCGTCCCACATCGTGACCGGCTCCCGCAGCCGCTGGAAGTGCGCGACCCAGAAGCTCTTCGCCTCGCGTGGGAAGTAGTCGATGGCGGCCGCCGCGAGCCGGTGCACGAGCCCATCGCCACCGACCTCCACCGCACGCTCCGCGTCGCCGAGCAGCGCGAGCGAACGCGGCGACGGCTCGTAGATGACCTCGTCCGCGTCGTCCGGCGGGGCCGGCGTGACCCCCTCCGCGCGGGCGATGTCGATGAGCCAGTTGCGCAGCCGCCGGGTGGAGACGCAGTCGTAGCGGTTGTAGTCGGCGAGGTCGGCGAGCACCGCGTCGGCCTCGGCCTGCGCCCCCGCTGCCGCGAGCTCCCGCGCCGCGACGTACTGCACGATGGAGTCGTCGCCCTTCTGGACGTCGCTCGTGCGCACGTCCTCCCCCATGTAGAGGGGCTCGAGCTTCTTGATCGAGTAGGACCGCGAACCCACGCGGACGGTGCGCAGCACCAGTGGGTACAGGTCAACGAAGACGCCCTCGCGGAGCAGGCGGTCCACCTCACCCTCGCGCACCCCATGGCGGGCGGCCATCGCGACCAGGTGGGAGGTCTCGTAGGGGGCGTAGTGATAGATGTGCATGCCGGGGTGGGCGGCGCGACGCACCTTCACGAAATCGAGGAAGGTCTCCAGTGCCCGACGCTCCTCCGCGAACGAGTGCGCCCAGAGCGCGGTGTACTGGTCGGCGTTGTCGACCCAGCCGAACAGATAGTCGATGCCCCACTCGGCCTCGCCGTCGGGAGCGGGCTCGGTGTACAGCGGATCGCCCTCGAAGTCGAAGAAGATGTCCCCGTGGCTGGGCACAGGGAGGGTGTGGATCGCCGCGGCATAGTGCACGTCGTACGTCGCCGCCCCCTCGGCATCCGCCCGCAGCTGCACGCGTGCCTGGGCGCGGAGGTTCTCGAACGTGTCGACGTTCATGCCCTCCGGTGCCTGGGTCGCCGCGGCCAGGTCGTCGATGGTGAGGATCCCGGCGGCGCGCAGACGGGCCCGCTGCACCGGCCGCATGCGGGCCACCATGAGGAGGTCGCGATGGGCCAGCACCTGTTCCTCGCACGTGGCGCAACGTCCGCAGGCGACCACGCGCAGATCGCCGCGGTCGTCGCCCCACGCGAGCGGCGCCCCGGCCGCGCCGTCAGCCACGGAGCGGTCCGCGATCAGAGCGCGCAGCCGCGCCCGGCGCACGCGGAACAGTGGGAGGAGGTCCTCGACCGCATGCGTGCTGACGCTGTTGTCGCCGTGGATGAGGTCGACCTCGTCCGCACGCGGGATGCCGAGCCGGTCGAGCTGGTCGACATATGCCGCGAGCTGCATGAGCGCGGTCACCCGGGCCTTGCGGGCCAGCTTCGAGTCCTGCACGCGCCAACGCCCGTCCGCATCGCGGCGGAGGAAGTCGGCGAACCCGACGAACTCGTCGGTGGCGAAGGCCGCCTGGAAGACGACCAGGGCGTCGGACCGCAGAGCGCTCAACGTCTCGTCGACGGCGGCAGCCAGCGCGTCAGGATCGCTCGACGAGACCTTGGCGACCCGATGCACCCGCTCGTCGCCGAGCTCCCGGATGTAGCGCTCGAGCACGTTCTGCTCGTGCACGTCTCCGAGCTGGGCCGCGCGGAGGAGCGTCGCGTCCTCCGGCTCCTCCACCGCGGGGACCCGACCGAGCTTCGCATCGATCGCGCGGGACCAGGCGAACTCGCACTCGGCGGCCGCCTTGAGGTCGCTCGCGCTCCAGATGACCCGCTGCGCCTCTGTGTCGATCCGCACGATTCTCCCGTTCTGTCGGCTGCTTCGACACTATCCGCGGCATCCGACACGGCGAAAAGCGGGCGGTCCCGCGTGAGGCGCCCCGGGTCAGCGCCACCAGGTGTCGTCGGGCGTCACGGGCAGATGACGCTTGTGCTGAGTCGCGAGATACCGCGCCTCGATGCGCCCGGCGACCTCGGGGTCGACCTCCCGGCCCTCGAGGAAGTCGTCGATCTGCTCGTACGTCAGCCCGAGCTCGTCCTCGTCGGTGCGCCCCGGCTGGTCGTCGAGGAGGTCGGCCGTCGGCACCTTGAAGGCCAGGCGCTCCGGGGCGTCGAGGAACTGGAGCAGGGCGCGACCCTGTCGCTTCGTGAGCCCGGCGAGCGGGAGGACGTCGGCCGCGCCGTCGCCGAACTTCGTGTAGAAGCCCGTGATGGCTTCGGCGGCATGGTCGGTGCCGATCACGATCAGACCCTCGTGCCCGGCGAGCGCGTACTGGGTGACCATGCGGAGGCGGGCCTTGATGTTCCCGCGGTTGAAGTCGGAGATGTCGCTGGAGACGGCGGACTCGATGTCCTTCTCGACACCCTCGACCCCGTTCTGGATGTTCACCTCGATCGACGAGTCCGGCGCGATGAAGTCCAGCGCGGCCTGCGCGTCGTCGGCGTCGTGCTGCACGCGATAGGGCAGGCGCACCGCGAGGAAGGTCGCCTCCCCGCCCTCGGCACGCACGCGCTCCACCGCGAGCTGGGCGAGGCGCCCCGCGAGCGTCGAGTCCTGTCCGCCGGAGATGCCGAGGACGAAGCCCTTCGCGCCCGTCGTGCGCAGGTAGTCCGCGAGGAAGCCGACGCGACGCTCCACCTCCGCTTCGGGGTCGATGTCGGGCCGGGCGCCCAGGTCTTCCGCGATCTGCTTCTGCAACGACACGTTGTCCTCCGCTCATCGGTTCACTCCAGTATCGCCCTTCCGTGTTTCCTGCGGGTCACGCCACTGCGCCAGGACGCGGTATCCAGCCGCGACCTGAGAGACTGAAGCGGTGAAGCTCCTCGTCGCCGCCCTCGAGTCCGAACTGTCCGCCTTCCCCGAGGAGCTCGACGGCTTCGACCGTCTGGTCACCGGCCCGGGCAAGCTGCCGGCGACGTACGCGCTGACCCGGGCCCTCGACGCGAAGACCTACGACGAGGTCGTCGTCGTCGGCACCGCGGGCTCCATCGAGAAGGGGCGTCCGTACGCGGTGCACGAGATCGCGACGGCGGTGCAGCACGACGTGATCGATCTCGACGGCGTCGTCGGACGGCACGTCTCGCTTCCGCCGCAGGTGACCACGGGCCGCGAGGGCGTCGTGATCGCCACGGGTGACCACTTCGTGAACGACGCCGAGGTCACGGCGGTGATCCGGCCGATGGGCGCCGCACTGGTGGACATGGAGACCTACGCGTACATCTGGGTCGCGGGACAGTTCGGCGTGCCCATCCGCGCCTTCCGCGCCGTCTCCGACCAGGCCGAGGACGGCGCCCTGGCCGACTTCCGCGAGGCCATCGCCCGATGCAGCATCGAGCTGCGCGAAGTCATCCGCGCCGAATACGGGGTCTGAGCTCAGCGCATCTCGATGACGCTCGGCCCGTTCGGCAGCGCGCGGACGGTGAGCTGAGCCGGGATCTGTTCCTGCATGGCCTCGACGTGGCTGATGACCCCGACCGTGCGCCCGCCCTGCCGCAGTTCGTCGAGCGTGCGCATCGCGACGTCGAGTGTGTCGCCGTCGAGCGAGCCGAATCCCTCATCGATGAAGAGCGTGTCCAGGCGGATGCCGCCGGCGCGGGCCGTCACGACCTCGGCCAGCCCGAGGGCGAGCGCCAGGGACGTGAGGAACGTCTCGCCGCCGGACAGCGACTGTGGCGGGCGGGTCTGCCCGGTGAACGCGTCGGCGACCACGATGCCGAGTCCGGACGCGGCACCGCGTGCCGCCAGGGCATCGGAGTGCTGCAGCCGGTAGCGTCCTTCCGACATGTCGTGGAGGCGGCGGTTCGCGGCGTCGACGATCTCTTCGAGCTCTGCCGCCAGCACGAAGGTCTCCAGCGTCATCTTGCGTGTGTTCGCACCGCGTCCGGCGATGGTGTCGGCGAGGGCCTGGAGCACCTCGAACGCCGCCGCGTCCTCTGCTGTGCGGGCGTGCTCGTCCTTCGCGGCGTCGATGAGGCCGGCCAGCCGCGCAGCGTCGCCCGCCGTCCTCGTGGCCTCGTCGACGGCGGCGGTCCACGCCGCCCTCGCATCGAGCGCTGCCTGCTCGATGGGCGCGAGGTCGATCGGCTCCTCCGGCAGGGTCCGCAGTTCGAGGTCGAAGAGAAGTGCACGCTCCTTCTCCCGCTGCACCGCGTGCGTCGTCACCCGCTCATCGAGCTCTGCCTGCACCGCCGGCGGGCGCAACGCCTCCACGACGGCCGTGACGTCGGGGAACTCGGAGGCATCGAGTGCAACGTCTCTCTCGGCGGCCGCCTCCGTCGCCGCCTGCTGTCTCCGCGCACGTTCGGCCTCGGCGTCCAGGAGGCGTCGGGCCACGGCGAGGTGGGCGGTCGTCTCCGCCGTCCGCTCGGCGACCGACGCGTAGCTCCCTCGCGCCTCGTCGATCGCCCTGCGGGCGTCATCGTCTCGCTGGACCACCAGAGCCAGCTGCTCGCGGGCTGCGGCGAGGGCCGCCTCGTCCTGGACACGGCGGAGCTCCAGGGCGTCCTGCTGCTCGCGGAGCTCGGCGAGGACGACATCGCGTCGCCGCGCGGTCTCGGCGGCGGCAAGGGCTTCCTTCTCCGCGGCAAGGGCGGCATCGAGCTCGGCTCCCGCCGTCTCGACGTCCCGTCCGTCCGCGCGCGCCGTGGCCGCGGCGAGTCGGACCTGCAACGTCGTGCAGGTCGACGCCGCCTGCTGCTCGCGCCGCGCCGCCTCGTCCCTCCGGACCTCCGCAGCCGCGATGTCCTCCGCGGAGACCGTCGCGCCGTGGTCTGCCGGGGCCGGGTGCTCTCGCGCACCGCACACCGGGCAGGGGTGATCGTCGACGAGGGCGGAGGCCAGCTCCCCCGCCATGCCGTCGATCCGGCGCTGCCGCAGGTCAGCGAGAGCCGACTGTGCGGCGGCCTGTGCAGACGTCGCCTCGGCGAGGACCCGCTCGGCGGAGGTGCACTCCTGTTGCAGGGTCTCCGCCTCTACCGCGGCTTCGCGGCGAACGGCCGCGGCGATGCGCACGCTCTCCCATTCCGCGATGCGGTCGGCGAGTCGACGGGCGTCGTCCCGTTCCAGGGTTGCGGCCGCGATCCGCCCGGGGAGGGCAGCGCGCTCCGCCTGCCCGTCCTCGCACCGGCGCTCGGCGGCGACGACAGCCGCTTCCGCCGTCCCGCGCTCGGTGGCGCGGGACGGCGCCTGTGCCTCCAGCGTGACGGCGCGCTCCCAGATCCCGGACTCACGCGTCCGTTCCGCGATCCACGCGTCGAGGTCGTCGGTCTCGACGCCGAGCCGGGCCCAGGCCGCGCGTGCCCGTTCCTCCGTGGCGGCCGCCTCGTCCGCTGCCGCCGCCGCGCGTGTGGCCGCGGCGATCGAGGAACGGAGCACCTCGGCTGCCCGCGCCCTGGCGAGCTCCGCCTTCGCCGCGGCGACCGCCGCTTCCTCGGCATCCAGACGGGCCATCGCCGCGCGGGCACGGTCTCGCTCCTTCTGCGCGCGCTGATCCTCGCGCGCCGCAGCCAGAGCAGCATCGGCGACCTCGAACCGCTTCTCCGCCTCCAGGCGATCGGCGGCGCGCCGTTCCGCCCGATACGCAGCGCGCGCCTGCGCCCGTTCGAGCTCCGCCAGGCGATCGGCGGTCGTGGTGCCAGCGCCCTGCACCTCCGACGCGATGCCGCCCTCGTCGTCACCGCCGTCGCGCCCGAGGGCGGCATCCGCCACCAGGCGCTCCGCTTCGTCCAGCCGCGCGGAGACGGTGGCCAGGCGCGCGCCGAGCCCCTGCTCAGCGTGGCGCCGCCGCTCGTCGAACCGCGCCTGCACGTCTTCGAAACGCTCGGTGCCGAAGAGCCGGCGCAGCAGCGCCTGCCGATCCCTGCTACCCGCGAGGAGGAACTCCGAGAAGCGGTTCTGCGCCAGAAGGATCACCTGCAGGAACTGCTCCCGGCTGAGCTGGAGGATGTCATCGAGCTCGTGCGCCACGTCGACCGCCCGCGCCGCGCGACCCACCCAGCCGTCGTCCGTGAGCTCCTCCAGGGAGACCGCAGCCGCCTGCTTGGTCAGGCCTCCGCCGCGCCGAGCCGGCCGGAGGTACTCGGGCGAACGCGTGACCCGGTAGCGACCGGACGGCGTGCTGAACTCGACGACCACCTCGGAGGGATCGTCCGGTTCGCTGTGATCGCTGCGGAGCCTCTTCTCCCCGCCGTCGTACCGCGGCACCCCGCCGTACAGCCCGAAGCAGACCGCGTCCAGGATGCTCGACTTCCCCGCTCCGGTGCGGCCGGCGATGAGGAAGATCCCGTCGTCGGCGAAGGCGTCGAAGTCCACGGTCTGACGCGCGCGGAACGGCCCGAAACCCTCGACCTCCAGCCGATGCAGCCGCACTAGACGAGGGCTTCCGCGCGGACCCGGTCGTCGAGCACCTCGCGGATCAGCTCGCGTTCGACCTCGGTCGCTCCCTGGCCCGCCCGCACATGCTCGAGGAACGCCTCGATCCGGTCGGCGTCGGTCACCGCGGAGCGCAGCCGCTCGCCGTACGACCGCTCACGCTCCTCCCCGACCGTCGCGGGCTGATGCTGCACCATGGCGCAGTGCGGGTACGCCTCGCGCAGCCGTCGCATGGGTTCGGTCTGCGGTACGGCGTCGGTGTAGACGGCGCACACCCAGGCGTCGGCGTGCGCGGCGATGTTCTCTGCGGAGAGGATCTCCTCGAAGGCGCCGGTCAGGGTGACCAGGCGCCGCGGAACCGGCAGCTCCAGCCACTCGACGCCCGCGAGCCCGTCGGCATCGAGGTCGACGAGCCAGGAGCCGCGCGGCTTGTGCTGCTCGCCGAAGCTGTAGTGCAGCGGAGCGCCGGCGTATCGCACCCGCTCGCTGACCTGCTGACGACCGTGGATATGACCCAGTGCGACGTAGTCGGGGCCGTCGAACGCCCGGAGCGGCACGACGTCGAGGCCGCCCTGTCGCACCTCGCGCTCCAGACCCTCCGTCGGCTCCACCCCCGCGGCGAAGCAGTGGGCGATCGCGATCGACCGACCCGCGTGCTCCTGCATGCCCGCGCGGACGAGGGTCATCGCGTGCGTCATGGTCTGCGCCTGCGTGCGCAGCTGCCGTCCCTCGGCGTCGCCCTCCGGCCAGTGCTGGCGGACGATCGCGGGCTCCAGATACGGGATCCCGAAGAAATGCACCGGACCGTGAGCGTCGTCGATCGTGACGGGGGTACCGACCGCGAGGGGGTCGGTGAGCACGTGGATGCCGTCGCGCAGCAGCCGGGCCTGGAACCCCAGCCGCGCGGCGGAATCGTGGTTCCCGCTGGTGACGACCACCCGTGCACCCGTCTCATGCAGATCGACGAGGGCGTCTCCGAGCAGCGTATAGGCGGCGGCCGAGGGCGTGGCGGAGTCGAACACGTCGCCCGCGACGATCACGACGTCGACCTCGTGCTCCCTGACCTGCGCGGTCAGGGCGGTGAGCACCTCGGCCAGCGCGTCCATGGTCGAGTTGCCATGGAACGTCCGGCCGATGTGCCAGTCCGAGGTGTGCAGGATCCGCATACCCCCACGGTACGAAGCCCCTCGGACATTCCGTCCGAGGCGTGCCGGGACCGCCGTCTCCCGACGGCCGAGGAGAAGGCGGAAGGTCCCCTGACCCACCCTCGTCGCGACGACCGGCACGTGGTGATGCGAGATGCACCGTGCATCTTCACCTGTGCGACGTGCGGGGCTGCGCGATGCGAGATCAGGGCTGCCCTCCGCCCACAGGTGCCGGCTTGCCCCGCCGGCTGAGGGTTGTGCCCGCTCCGTCGCGACTACCGACTTCCGCTCTCCTCCTCGAGGTCGTGCGACCAGTTCGCCTGCTGGATCCGGTTGTCGAGCGCACGGAGCTCCTGGGCGACGGCGTCCGCCCGGGCCCGGAGCGCGGCGACCGGCAGCGCCGACACCTGCCTCAGCTCCGAGCGCATCTGACGCAGGTACTGCTCGCTCGCCCCGGACGCGGCGGCCGCCGCGTCGGCGAGCACCGAGTGGCGCAGGCGCAGCACGTCCCGCGCGGCGAGCGCGTCGGTCATCGTGCCGTCCGCGCCGAGGTCGAGGCGGGAGTTCGTGACGTTGATGCGGCGGATGAGGCTCTGCAGCCGAGTCAGTGCGTCATCGGCCTCCTCGATCAACGCCGCCGCGTCCTCCGCAGGCTCCTCACCCTCCTGGTACCGGGCGTTCGCGACGATGCGCGCCCGCAGCTGCTCGATGCGGCGCTGCAGGTCGGCGCGGGCGGCCAGGGCTTCGGCGAGTCTCATGTCCTCATCCTCGCAGGCGGCGGCCGTAACAGTTCGTCATACAGCCGGAGCGTCAGCGTGAGCGGAGGAGTCCGGACTGCTCGGGGTGGGCGGTGAACCACTCCGCCACGTACCAGCAGACGGCGTCCACCTTGCGGTCGCCGCGCTCCGCGATGTCGGCCACGGCCCCCTCGACCACCTTCCCGGCGTATCCGTTTCCGCGGAATGCCGGGACCGTGTAGGCCCGGGTGAGCGCGACGGTGTGGCCGTCGTCCCGGTAGTCGAGCACGCTGACGAGCTTCCCGTCGCGCGTGAGGGTGTACCGCGATGCGTCCTTCTCGTCGGTCAGGATGAAGCCGCCGACGGTGTGCGAGATCGTCATCCGTGTCACGTTACGCCTCTTGCGACGCGCCCGGGCGTTTTGACATGTCCCGTCACGATCGGACATAATCCCCCCATGACCATCAACGCACGCCCTTTGTCCGCCCAGGAGGCGAACGGGACTGCCGGGATGATGATGCCCGGTCGCGTTGACATGTGTTGCCGAATGTGTCGCTGAACGAACAGCCACCTCGTCTGACCTGACTCCTCGCCATCTGCGAGAGCAGTGTCCCGAGCACACACCCGTGCTCGCTTCCCCGGCTCCGCCGGTCATTCGTGCAACGCATCCGAGCCCCCTCCCGTCGGGCTCACGTCCTGAGGACCCATCATCATGTCGAACTCCGCCCTTCTCGAGCGTCCCGCCGTCACCGCCCCGAACCGCACCGTCCGACCCGCCGAGTCGTCGGCTCCGCTGGCCCCGGCCGGCGCCGACCTCCCCGCCGTCCGCTCGCCCCGCGGCTTCGCCCTCTACGTCGGCCTGGACGAGATCAAGGCCGCCGAAGCCGGTGTGAGCCTTCCGCTGCTCGTCGACGCCCTCCGCCGCACGCTTGCCGAGCTCGCGCCCGGCGCCGAGACCCACGCCACCGTCGCCCTCGCCCCGCACGGCTCCGGCGGCCGCGACCTCGACGTCGTGCGTCTCGCCCTGCAGGAGCCCGGCGCGATCGCCCGCACCAAGGCCGCCGCCGAGGAGGAGACCACGCCCGAGGAGTCCGGCGTCACCGTCGACATCTCCCGCAAGCGCGTGCTCATCGACGGCGAGTCCGCCGCCTTCACCTACAAGGAGTTCGAGCTGCTGCAGTACCTCGTCCTCCGCGAGGGCCGCACGATCGAGCGCAGCGAGCTCGTCGCCGCCCTCTGGCAGGCCCAGGACGACGAGACCCCTGGCGAGCGCACGATCGACGTGCACGTGCGCCGGCTGCGGGCGAAGCTCGGCCGCTACGAGGACATCGTCCGTACCGTGCGCGGCATCGGCTACCGCTTCGACCGTCACGCCGACGTCGTCATCCGTTACGGCCACGGAACCCCGTCGCCGGACCGCTTCTGACCCGCTCCTGCTCGACCCGGAGGCCGGTGTCAGGAGCCGCGCGTAGGGTGGGCGCATGACCCTCGCCGCCGCCCCCGCGACGGCGGGCGCCGTCCGCGCGGATGCTCCGCGGGAGACGACGTACCGCCCGCCGCACCCGCTCGATCTCCGGCGTACCGTCGGCATGCTGCGCCGCGGCGGCACCGATCCGACGACGGTCTTCGACGGCCCCGTCATCTGGCGCGCGGTCCGCACGCCACAGGGTCCGTCGACGTTGGCCCTGCGGATGTCGGGGAACGAGGTCACGGCGACCGCCTGGGGTCCGGGCGCCGAGCACGCACTCGCCCTCGTGCCGGCACTGTGCGGTGCCGGCGACGACCCGACCGGCTTCGATCCCTCCCTGCACCCCCTCATCGCCGAGGCGGCCCGACGACACCCCGGCATCCGGCTCGCACGCACGGATGAGGTCTTCGATGCCCTCGCCTGCGGCATCCTGGAGCAGAAGGTCACCTCCATGCAGGCCTTCGGCGCCTGGCGATACCTCGTGTCGCGCTTCGGCGACCCGGCGCCGGGGCCGACGCCGCGACCGATGGCCGTCGCTCCCACGGCGGCGCAGTGGCGACGCATCCCGTCCTGGGCGTGGCACCGCGCCGGAGTGGAGCCGCCGCAGTCGAAGACCATCGTGCGGGCGGCGGAGCGCGGCGACCGCATCGCCGATGCCGTCCGAGCGGCCACGACCGGCCCTGACCGTGACCGCGTCCTCACGAGCCTGCCCGGGGTCGGCGTCTGGACCGCTGCGGAGACGCGCATCCGCGCGCTGGGCGACCCCGATGCCGTCAGCGTGGGCGACTACCATCTGGCGCACGAGGTCGGACATGCCCTGACGGGGCACCGCACGGATGACGCCGGCATGGTCGAGCTGCTCGCTCCCTGGGCCGGTCACCGGCAGCGCGTCATCCGGCTCATCTTCGCGAGCGGCGTCGCCGAGGCGCGGCGCGGACCCCGGCTCGCCCCGGAAGACCACCGCCGACGCTGACCGGCCCGTTCCCGGAGCGGCCGACGTATGCTGAGCGCATGTCCCGTACCGCCCTGCGCATCTTCGTCACGGTCGGCCTGCTGATCGCCGGTGTCGTCCTCGGCCTCATCTTCCAGAACGTGTGGCTGGGCGTGCTGCTCGCCGCGATCGTGTGGTTCGGCTGGTTCCTCGGCTACGAGTCCCGCCGCGGTCACAACGCGGGCGTGAACGACGAGGACAACGGCGTCGAGCTCTGACGCCATGGAGCGGCAGTCCAGCGCCGGCCGTCGGGCCGTGCTCACGGCCGTGGTGTCGGTGATTCCGCGGCCGGAGGATCTCCGCCGCAACGTGTTCGTCGGCATCGACGGCGTGGACGGCTCGGGGAAGACGGTGTTCGCCGACGAGATCGCCGAACTCCTCGCGCCGCGGCACCCCACGGTGGCCCCGGAGGCGGCGAGCGACCGACGCTACGTCGAGGGTCAGCGGATGTACCTGCGAGAGGACGACCCGGAGCGGCACGCCGCGGTGATCGTGGAGAACGACGACCTCCGGGCCCCTCGGATCGCCGGCCCGCGTCAGTAATAGACGGCGAGGGGGCCCGAGGGTCCGTCCACGACCTGCACGGGGGTGTCGAACACGCGGCTCAGCACGTCGTCCGTCATGATCGCCGCCGGCGGGCCGAACTCCACCACCCGACCGTCCTTCATGGCGCAGATGTGGTCGGCGTAGTGTCCGGCGAAGTTGATGTCGTGCAACACGATGACGATCGTCCGCCCGAGCTCCTCCGCCGCGCGCCGCAGGTGCTTCATCATCTGCACGGCGTGCCGCATGTCGAGGTTGTTGAGGGGCTCGTCGAGCAGCACGAACTCCGTGTCCTGCGCGAGCACCATGGCCACGTAAGCCCGCTGCCGCTGCCCGCCGGAGAGCTCGTCGAGGTAGCGCCCCTCGAGCGCCCCCAGATCGAGGAAGTCGATCGCCTGGCTGATGACCTCCTCGTCGGCTCTCGTCAACCGGCCCTGGGAGTGCGGGAAGCGGCCGAAACCCACGAGCTGCCGCACGGTGAGCCTGGTCACGAAGTGGTTCTCCTGGCGGAGGATCGAGACCACCTTGGCCAGGTCCTTCGACTTCGTGGAGGCGACGTCGAGGCCCGCGATCTCGATGGCCCCGGCGTCCATCCCGTTCAGCCGGCCGATCATGGTCAGGAGCGTCGACTTGCCCGCACCGTTCGGCCCGATGAGGGCGGTGATCCCGCCGGTGGGGATGCGGAGGTCGACGGGGCCGATCGCGACCTCGCTGCTGTAGTCACGGCGGACGCCGTCGAGTGCGATCACAGTCTGCCCTTTCGGAGGATGACGATGAGGAACACGGTGCCGCCCACGATCTCGATGAGGATCGAGACCATGCCCTGCGCGTAGAAGACGTTCTTCATGACGAAGTACGCCCCCGCCAGGATCGAGAACGCGGTGAGGACGGCGACCGGGAAGATCAGCCGATGGTCGTGCGTGTCGGCGAACTGGTACGCGAGCGTCGCCACGAGGAAGCCGAGGAAGGTCATCGGACCCACGAGGGCTGTGGAGGTGGCCATCAGCACGGCGACGAGGGTCAGGACGAGGAACTGCTCCCGCCGGTGGTCGAGGCCGAGCGATCGTGCGGCATCGGGGCCGAGCGCGAGCACGTTCAGACGCCGGGACCGCAGCCACAGGAGGGTCGAGGCCGCGATCACGAGCGGGATCGCGAGCGGGAGATACGAGGGATCGGCGTTGGAGACGTTGCCGAACAGCCGGGCGGCGAGCACATCGAACTCGCTGGGGGTGAGCAGCCGCTGCATGAACGTGGCGATCGCCCCGAGGCCGCCCCCGATCACGATGCCCACGAGCAGCATGATCTGGAGGTTGCCGTAGCGCCCGGACAGGAGCCACCCGTAGAGGAGGACGGCGAGCGCGACCATGATGAGCACCTGGAGGGCGAACTGGCCGACGCCCTGGATCGCCACCAGCCCGGCGACGCCGAAGAGGTACACGGTCGTGGTCTGGACGACACGGTACAGCGACTCGAAGCCCATGATCGAGGGAGTGATGATCCGGTTGTTCGTGACCGTCTGGAAGCTGACCGTGGCGACGGCCTGGGCGACGGCGACGAGCGCCATCACGACCACGGCGGTCGCGCGGTGCTGGGCGATGCGCCAGAACCCGGGCGTGCCGACGGGCAGCGGGTTGTCCCAGGCGAGGAGACCGAACGCGGAACCGAGGGCGAGCACGCCGAGCACCACGAGCACGACGATGTAGCGGCGACGCGCCCGCACGGTCGTGAACGCCCCGGCCGAGCGCGTCGTCCGCGAGGCCGTCGTCGCCGTCATCGTCGCCTCAGCCACGACGACGCTGCCGCAGGAGGAGGAGCACGAACACGACGGCGCCGACGACACCGAGGATCAGCGACACCGGCACCTCGAACGGCATGATGATCGTCCGGCCGATGATGTCGCAGACGGTGACGATCGCGATGCCGAGCAGGCACACCCACGGCAGGTTGCTGCGCAGGTCGTCGCCACGGACCATCGAGACGATGTTCGGAACGATCAGCCCCAGGAAGGGAAGGTTGCCGACGACGACGGTGACCACACCGGTCGTCACCGCGATCAGCGCGGTGCCGAGCAGGATCATCCGGTTGTAGTTCACCCCGACGTTGGTGGCGATCTCCTCCCCCAGCCCGGCGATGGTCAGTCGGTCGGCCACGAGGAAGACGATGACGCCGATGATGGCGACGATCCACAGCATCTCGTACTGTCCGCGCATGACCGAGGTGAAGCTGCCCGCGAACCAGACACCGATGATCTGCAGGGAGTTCGTGACGAGGGCGAAGTAGGTCGTGATCGCGCCGACCACCGCGCCCAGCATGATGCCGACGATGGGCACGATGAGCGACGACTTCAACGCCACCCGGCGGAGGAACGCGAAGAACACCATCGTGCCGACGAACGCGGCGAGCACGGCCCCGGCCATGCGCAGCGGAAGGGAGGGCTGCGGCACGAGCACCATCACGGTGAGGAGCCCGAGTCCCGCCCACTCCGTGGTCCCGGTGGTGGTCGGCTCGACGAAGCGGTTCTGCGTGAGCAGCTGCATCACGAGACCGGCCATCGCCATCGCCGCGCCCGCGAGCACGAGCGCGATCGTCCGGGGGACGCGGGTGATCTGGAACATCTGCGCGCCGTCGTCCGCGCCGGCGATGTCGTACACACCGGTGAAGAGCGAGATCACCAGAAGCGCCGCCACGACGAGGACGCCGATGAGCAGCTTCGGATCGAAAAGCCGTGCGGACGATCGCGGTGTCGAGGTGAGGAGAGGAGAGGTCATGGGGGGATGCCGGCGGCGGCGCCCCGGTCGGGACGCCGCCGCCCAGCCCTTACTTGTCGGCGCTCTTCTCGAGCGCGTCGGCGAGGTCGTTGAGGAACGTCGTGTACGTCTGGATGCTCTCGTTGAGGTAGGTGTCCGTGGGCATGTAGACGATCTGATCGTCCTTCACCGCGGTGACGCCGGCGAGCGCTTCGGAGTTCTCGATGATCTCCGCCGCCTGCACGTAGTCCGGCGTCTCCGCGGCGAACACGGCGTCGCGGTCGAGCACCAGGATCCAGTCGGGGTTCGAGGCGGCGATGGCCTCGACCGAGATCTCGTCGCCCTGGTGGTCGTCGCTCGCATCGTCGACCTGCAGCGCCGGAGTGAGGCCGAGCATGTCGTAGATCGGGCCGAGCGAGCGGCCGACCGTCGGAGCGAGGTAGCCGATCTGGCCACCCGAGGTGTTCACGGCCATGACGGTGTCGGCGTCGTCGTAGGCCGCCTTCGCGCGGTCCACCGCGGCGTCGAACTCCTCGACGAGCTTCTGGGCCTCGTCCTGCGTGCCGAAGATCTCGCCCAGGACGGTCGTCTGCCGCTTGAGCTCCTCATCGAAGGGCTCGCCGTCTCGGGGCTCCAGGTCGATGATCGTCGCGTCCGGGACCAGCTCCGCGATGGCCTCGTTGTGCTGAGTGAAGCGCTGACCGCTGATGATGAGGTCGGGGTCGGCGGCGACGATGGCCTCGAGGTCGGGCTCGGTATGCAGGCCGATGTCGACGATGTCCTCGTCCTTCGCGTACGAGACGGTCTCCGGCATCAGGGAGACCGCACCGGCGGAGAGCTCGACACCCCAGTCGGACAGGGTCTGGAAGGTCCGGTTGTCCAGAGCGACGACCGAGGTCGGCGGCGTGGTGATCTCATGCGTGCCGGTGTTGTCCTCGATGGTCACGGTCCCCGATCCCGCGGTCGTCGCTTCGGGTTCGGCTTCGCCGCCGGACGCGCAGCCGGAGAGGGCGAGCAGGCCGACGAGAGCGACGCTCGTGGCGGTGAGGGTTCTGGGCACGGACATGGAGAGACTCCTGTTCTGCGGGGATGTGTGCACCCTCGTGGGGCGCCGGTCCGACGGGCGGGCGAGCCGACCGCGTCGGTTTTTAGGTTAGCCTTACTTTATGAGCGATACGAAATCCGGTTTCTCGATCGAGCGTCGCGGCCTCGAGCTGCGCTTCCGCAACGTCACGCTGAGCGCCCGCGAATGGCTCGCTCCGGATTTCGTGCGCGTCCGGCTGTCCGGCCCCGACCTCGCCGGCTTCGACTCCCCGGGCTCAGACGACCACATGCGGCTCTTCTTCCCGAGCGGCCCCGTGGGCTCGGTGGAGGAGCTGCGCGCCGCCCCGAGCCGCGAGTACACGCCCCTCGCGTGGGGTGACGACTGGCTCGATGTCGAGTTCGCCGTGCACGGCGATCAGGGCGTGGCCGCACCGTGGGCCGCGAACGCCCCGCTGGGGTCGACCATCGGCGTCGGCGGGCCGCGCGGCGCCGCCGTCCTCACCGGAGAGCCGGGATCGTGGCTCCTCGTCGGTGACGAGACGGCCATCCCCGCGATCCGCCGTTTCGCCGCCCTCATCCCCGACGGCACGCCGGCACGCATCGTCATCGAGACCACGTCGGCAGCCGGCGAGGTCGCTCTCGAAGCTCCGGTGGCTGTCGAGTGGCTGCACCGCGGCGCCGCTCCCGCCGGCTCTGCGCTGATCTCCTTCCTCGACGCGCTCACCGAGGACGAGGTCGTCGGACCCGACCCGTTCGTCTTCATCGCCGCCGAGCAGTCCATCGTGAAGCCCGGTCGGGCCCTGCTGGCACGCTGGGGCGTGGACAACGCGAACGCCGTCGTGAAGGGCTACTGGAAGCGCGGCGAGGCCGAATACCACGCTCCCCACTGACACCGGGTCGATGCGCTGACAGACTGGGCGCATGGCTCTCCTCGATCACCTGGGCATCACCGTCGCCGACCTCGAACGCGGACGGGCGCAGTTCCATCCCGTGCTCACCGCGCTCGGCTACGAACTCGGCGGCGAGGACGATCACTCGATCTCCTGGCACACCGGCGACGAGACCGAGATCATCCTCTACACCTGGGACGACGACTCCACGCCCCACCGGCACGGCCGCGTGGGCTGGCAGCACATGGCTTTCGCGGTGCCGTCGCGCGCCGAGGTCGACAGGCTCCACGATCTCGCGCTCGAATCCGGCTGGACCGCCGTGCGGGACCCGAAGGAATATCCGCGGTACAGCGAGCGGTACTACGCCTCCTTCGTCGAGGACGCCGACGGCATCCGGCTCGAGTTCATGTACAACCCGCCGAGGGACGCTTGACGCCCGGGCGTGTCGCCGCCTAGGGTGGCAAGGCTGTGCCGACCGGCGCCGCACACCAGCCGAGGAGACGACGGATGACCGCCCCGCGGAATCTCCACCCGATCACGGCATTGCCGCTTCCGCAGAAGCGCAATGACCGCGACGAGTCGTACCCTCCGGCGCGCGCCGTGTGACAGCATCCGCTCTCGCAACGCCCCGCACCGTCAGGTCCGGGGCGTTTTCCGTCGGAAGACTCCCCTGACCTGTGGGCTGGACATCACCACAAGGAAAGGAATCATGGAGAGGCTCTCCGCACGGCTGCTGTCGTGGGCGTCCCTGATCGATGAGAAGACCCTCGATCAGGCGCGCACCACCTCACGCATGCCGTTCATCCACCCGCACCTGGCGCTGATGCCGGATGCGCACCTCGGCAAGGGGGCGACCGTCGGGTCGGTCATCCCGACGCTCGGCGCGATCATCCCCGCCGCCGTCGGCGTCGACATCGGCTGCGGCATGATCGCCGTCCGCACGCCGTTCACGAAGGACGACCTCGACGGGCGCGACCTCGCCGCGCTCCGGGAGCAGATCGAGCGCGCGGTCCCGCTGTCCGCCGGGCGCTACAACAACAAGGTCGTGGGGACGGCCGCTCCTCGCGTGGTCGAGCTGGAGGAGCGGGCCACCGCGGCCGAGTTCGACCCCGAGGGCTACGCGAAGAACTGGCGGCTCCAGCTCGGCACCCTCGGGTCGGGAAACCACTTCATCGAGGTGTCGGCGGATGAACTCGACCGGGTCTGGCTGTTCCTGCATTCCGGTTCCCGCGGCGTGGGCAACAGGATCGCCGGGCACCACATCGCCGTCGCACAGCGTCTGGCGAAGCAATGGTGGATCGACCTCCCCGACCCCGACCTGGCCTACCTCGTCGAGGGCACGCCGGAGTTCACCCGCTACATCCGGGAGCTCAGGTGGGCGCAGCACTTCGCGCTGCTGAACCGCGAGGAGATGATGGACCGCGTCATCCGGCAGCTCTCCGAGTTCCTCGGCACCCCGGTCGAGGAGGAGGAGCGGATCAACTGCCACCACAACTTCACGGAGTCGGAGATGCACTTCGGGAAGCGCGTCTGGGTGTCCCGGAAGGGCGCGATCCAGGCGGATGCGGGTCGGCCCGGACTCATCCCCGGGTCGATGGGCACGGCGTCCTACGTGGTGGAAGGGCTCGGCGACCCGCTGTCGCTGAACTCGTCACCGCACGGCGCCGGGCGCGAGTACTCGCGGTCCGCGGCCCGGAAGACGTTCACGCATGCGCAGCTGCGCGAGGCGATGGCCGGCATCGAGTTCCGCGACACCGACGCCTTCATCGACGAGATCCCGCAGGCGTACAAGCCCATCGATCGCGTGATGGCGGATGCGGCGAGCCTGGTGCGGATCCGGCACACGCTGCGGCAGCTCGTCAACGTGAAGGGCGACTGACCGAGGGCCGGGTGAGAAGGATCCTCGCCCGGCCCTTCCTCCCCAATCCGCGCGATTCCTGGTGTCTCCACAGAGCGCGGGTCGCCCAGCGTGGCGTCCGCCAGGATGCTGGCAGGCTGAAGGGTCCGGTGCCACGATGAGGGGATGGAAACCATGGACGGTGCACAGGTCTGGACCATGATCGGCGCTTTCACGGCGCTGATGATGGGCATGCTCACGGTCGTCTCGACGCTGTTCATCCGCGTCCTGCGCAGCGAGATCGGCGGCCTGCGCAACGAGATGAACGGTCAGCTCGGCGGCCTGCGCAACGAGATGACCGCGCGCTTCGATGCGGTCAACACCCGGTTCGACGCGGTCGGCACCCGCATCGACGGCGTCAACGCCCGTATCGACGGACTCGATCGTGATGTGCAGGCGCTCGTGAAGCGCACCTTCGGACTGGATCGGGAGTGAGGATCGACGCATGAGGATCGTCGTCGCAGGAGGAACCGGCGTCGTCGGCACGCCCACGGTGGAGGCCGTCCGGAGCGCGGGTCATGAGGCCGTCGTGCTCAGTCGTTCGCACGGCGTCGACCTGGTCAGCGGGCGCGGGCTGGAGGCGGCGCTGACCGGAGCCGACGCCGTGATCGACGTCGTGAGCGTCGAGACGCTGAAGGCGAGCACGGCGATCGAGTTCTTCACGGCCGCCACCGGGAACCTCCTCGCCGCCGCCGCGGACGCCGGCGTGGGACACGTCGTCCTGCTCTCCATCGTCGGCATCGACCGGATCCCCTACGACTACTACGCGGGCAAGGTGGCCCAGGAGAAGCTGGTCTCCGCGTCCGCCGTCCCCTCGACGATCCTCCGAGCCACGCAGTTCCACGAGTTCGCCGCGCAGATGTTCGCGCGCGCGAAGGCGGGTCCGCTGCATCTCGCCCCGCGTGCGCGCACGCAGCCGGTGGCGGCCCGCGAGGTCGCGGAACAGCTCGTCGCGCTCGCGACCGGGAACGCGCTGGGCCGAGTGCCCGACCTCGCCGGCCCCCGCGAAGAGCAGCTCGCCGACATGGTGCGGGCGTACGCGCGACGCATCGGGTACCGCGGCTGGATCCCGGCGCTGAACGTGCCAGGTCCGCAGATGGCGGGGATGCGCGCGGGGAAGGCGCTGCCGGGACCAGACGCGATTCGCGGGACGCAGACGTTCGCGGAATGGCTTGCCGAAGCGGTGCCGGCGCGCGCAGACTGAGGAGGGGCGGGGGTCTTTCCAGCAGTCGAGCGACCAGGAGCAGCACGCATGGCGAACCTCAATCCCTACCTGTCCTTCCGCACCGAGGCCCGCGAGGCCATGGAGTTCTACCGGGGAGTCCTCGGCGGAGACCTCGACATCACGGTCTTCGGCGACTTCCCCGACATGGTGCAGGATCCGAGCCAGAAGGATCTCGTGATGCATGCGCAGCTCACGACCCCCGACGGTCTCGTGCTCATGGCCTCGGATACTCCGGAGGGCATGACCTACGAGAGACCGCAGGGCATCTCCGTCTCGCTGAGCGGCAATACACAGGAGGTCACCCGACAGGTGTGGGACCGGCTCTCCGAGGGCGCCACGATCACGATGCCGCTCGACGTGCCGCCGTGGGGTGGGACGTTCGGCATGCTCGTCGACCGCTTCGGGATCGCCTGAATGCTGCACGGCGACCCGGAGTGACCGCCGGGCTCAGCGCGGCAGCACGGCGCGACACGCGAGGTGCAACGCCAGCCGCGCCTCGGGGTCGCTCATGTCGATCCCGAGGAGCTCCTGCACCCGCCGGATCCGCACGGCGACCGTGTTGCGATGCAGCCCGAGAGCGGCCGCCGTGGCCGCGATGCCTGACTCATGGTCGAGGTACGCCGACAGCGTCGTGAGCAACTCGCCGTTCCCCTCCCCCAGGGGTGCCAGCAGCGACTGCGCGGCCGGAACGAAGGTGTCGTTCCCGGTCCAGGCGAGCAGGAGCTGTTCGAGCCCGAGGCTGTCGACGCGGACGAACCATCCGGTCGCCGACCGGGCCGCGGCGATCCGTGCGGCATCGCCGGCCTCGTCGAGGGTCGCCGCCAGTCCTTCCGGCCCGGTCTGCGCCGAGCCCACCCCGGTCGCCACCGCGAAGTCGCGCAGGGCCGCGAGGTGGAGGTCGCGCAGCGCCGCCACGGCCCGCTCGATGCGGTCGGGACCGGGGGCTTCGGCGAAGGAGAGCCAACCGCTGAGGCCTCGACCCGCGGTGGTCGCGTGCGCCTCGGCGTCGATCGCGCTGAGCCCCGGCCTGATCGCACGAAGGAGCGCGAGCGGCTCCACCCGGCTGCGCGCCACCATGCGGAACCCGAGGTGATGCCCACCGGTGCGCCACCCCCGCTCCGCCATGCGCCGTTCGACATCGGCATCGGCGGCTCCGCGGAGCTCGACGAAGTCCCGCAGCAGCCCGGACGACGCGGCGACGTCGTTGACGGCCGCGATCTCGTCGATGAGGATGCGGGCGGCCACCGCGGGCATTGCGACCTCCGCGGCCACCAGGAGCGACTGCAGCTGCGCCTCTCCGAAGCCGTCGCCGAACAGGACCAGGCGCAGACCGGACCGGCCGGGGCTGTCCACGCGCACCGAGGCGGCCGCGCCCTCCCCCGCCCTGGCGCCATCGCTCCACGAGTCGAAGCGGATCGCCGCGTGCAGGTCGGCACCCAGATGTCCTCCGGCCTGACGCAGCACTCCCGCGGCGTCGACGAGGGCGACGCCGAGCCCGAGGTTCGCCGCGAGGTGTCCGAGCAGGTCGCCGAGGTCGTCGGCCGCGTATTCGAAGGACTGCGCGACCTTGCGCACCCGTGTGAGCGTGAGGGCGTCTCTCACCTCGATGAGCATCCAACAGGCGCGGGCGAGCTGCACCGGTCTCTCCACGTCGAGCAGGGCGAGACCGATCCGGTCCGCGAGGCGGAGCGCCCCGGGATCGACACCGGCGGCGCCGGGGAGCGCGAGTCCGGTGAACCCGCGGTCACGGACCCGGCGCAGCATCGCGTCCTGCTGCCAGGTGGCGAGCGGTGCCCCCGCCGTGAGGATGGCGAGCCGGGCGGTCCCTTCGTCCGGCAGGTCGGACTCCGCAGCCTCCACCACGACCGCGTCCCACCCGACGTCGCGCGGGCCGGCGACATGGCGGAGGACGCCGTTCTCCTCCTGCGCCAGAAGGGCCCCCAGGGCGAGCGCGCCGTTCACGCGGCGTCCAGATCGACGAGCCCGTAGGCGGAAGGCACGACCCGGGCCCGCCGCTCAGGGCGGGCGTTCCACCACTCCGGCGCGGGAAGGGCGACGGCCGCCACCGTGCGCCCGGGGGCGAGTTCGGTGACCTCGAGGATTTCCCGGGACACGGCATCCAGGAGCACGATGATCTCGGGGGCCGCGGCGACGAGCAGGCCGTCGGTGAGCACCGCCAGCGTCTCGGAACGGGTGACGATCCGATGCACCGCTCCGCCGAGTCCGGCGATCTCGACCGCGTTCACGTGCGGATCGGTGCCGGAGGACGCACCGGCCACGATGCGACCCTCGGCGAGCAGCGTCCCGCCGAGCACGTCGGCCAGGACCGGCAGCGGCGCCGACCGGTGCGCCAGGAAGCTGC
Organism: Microbacterium sp. C-MGS6; assembly: GCF_058140415.1. Taxonomy (NCBI): domain Bacteria; kingdom Bacillati; phylum Actinomycetota; class Actinomycetes; order Micrococcales; family Microbacteriaceae; genus Microbacterium; species Microbacterium sp. C-MGS6. Next base: position 744,691 of record NZ_CM176934.1, on the reverse strand, counting down.
GACCGAGGGCGAGCGCGCGGGCGAGGTGGTCGGCGATGGCGTGCTCCCGCAGGTCGCCGACGGTGAAGCCGGCGAGCACAGCGCAGCCGACGCCTCCGGCCTGGATGATGGCCGAACGGACGACACGCTCCGCATCGATGGCCCTCGTCGCCTCCACCAGCGCCACCCCGTCGGCGCCGGTCTCGCACGCGAAGACCAGTCCCGGCACGCGGTCGACGAACAGGGACATCTGATCGAGTCCCGGCACCGCACGCCCCGTGCAGTCGGCGTCCACCACGGTGTGCGATCCGGCCAGGGTGAGCGGCGCGAGGCCGTTCATGCCGCCGCCCTCGAGGGAGCACACGGCCGGGACGGGATGCCCGAGCCACCGCTCCACCGCCCGCAGCAGCGGGGCGAAGGGCGCGGCGCCGGGCATCCGCTCGCCGAGCAGCATCGTCGACCCGACGAAGGCCACGCCGAGACAGGGCGTGCCGGGATCGAGCGCATCCACGGGCGCGACCTCGAGGGGCCATCCCGCGGTGGTGTCGAGGATGAGTTCGAGCATCGTCGTGGAACCGCCGCCGCCGGAGCCGAGCAGGGCGTACCCGCCGGCGAGCGCCTCCAGGTCGTCCCGCTCCAGCCTCATGGGATCCAGCCTAGGACGCGGCCATCCCCTCGACGGGAGCGAACTCCTCGGTCAGGCCGAAGGCCGACGGCCCGAAGGCGGCCAGCGCCTCGGGGGTGCGCATCATCGCCGGCGTCGAGATGCCGAGCACCCGGACGCGCTGACCGTAGCGGAGGCCCTCCGTGGTGATGGGCTCGGCCGTCTCGTGGTCGACGACGCAGATGAGATCGGGGACGATCGCGACGAGCCGTCCAGCCCGCCGCGCGGTGAGGTTCTCGTTCTGGAACGCGATCTCGAACGTGTCGTCCTCCACGGCACCGAGCGGAGCGATGACCGCCCGCCCCTTCGCGAAACCCTCGGTGGTCCGTCGTTCGACGTCCATCACCTTCCCGACGCAGAGCTCGCGCATATGCGGGTAGAGCGTCGTCGACAGCGTCGCGGCGATGGCCTCGAACGGCGAGCGGTGCTCCTCCCGGGCGAGGCGGATCGCCCGACCCAGCGCGAGGGCCATCGAGATGGTCCGCGGCACCGCTGTGCGTCGCACGTCGGCGCCGCTCATGGCGTACTCGGCGATGTGACCGACGCCACCCAGCCGGATGGTGATGCCCCGGGCGAGCCACTCCATCTGGCGGTCGTCGTCCCCGGTGTCGATGACGACCCGCTCCCCGCGCTCTCCGGCGAGGGCGAGCGGCGAGCCGTGGACGCCGTACACCGCGAAGGTCTCCATGGACAGCTCGGGGAAGGCGCGTCCCATGCCGTCCGCGTCGACGACCGGCAGTCCGGTCTCCGCGGCGACGATGAGCGGGATCATCGAGTTGATCCCGCCGCATTCGATGGGCATGGTCGCATCGGCCCGACGTCCGAGGTGGTCCTCCAGGGTGCGCAGCGCGAGGGTGGGCTCGGTGCCGGCGGGGATCTTCTCGACCATCACGGTCGGCGCGCCCATCTGCGCGGTCGGGATCACGAAGAGGTCATCGGCGAGGTCGTCCGGATCGAGGATCGTGATGGTCCCGTCGCCGAGCACCCGCTCCACCAGCATCTTGCCGATGTAGGGGTCGCCCCCGCCGCCGGTGCCGAGCAGCGTCGCACCGCGGGCGAGGTCGGGCAGGTCCGCCGCCGTCAGCTCCCAGCTCATGCGGCGGCCCCTGCCGCGGCGTCTCCGGCGGAGACCGTGCCGTCGAAGCGATGCGCCGGGATGTCGTAGCCGAAATATCCCGGGCCGACCATCGCGAGAGCCGCATCCGAGTGCCAGCGCTCGTCGGCCGGAGCGGCGATCACGCGGACGCGCTGTCCGTAGCGCAGCCCCTCGGTCGTGACGGGCTCCCCCGACTCGCCGTCGAGGACCATGATGAGGTCCGGAGTGGTCGCCAGCACCCGTCCGTCCGCTTCGGCGACGAGGTGCTCGTTCTGGAACTGCAGCGTCAGCGAGGTGCCGCCGTCTCCATCGATCCGTGCCCTGCCGCGCGCGAAGCCGGTGGTCGTGGCCCGGTTCACGTCGGCCACCTTGCCGCCGAACAGCTCGCGACCGCCGAGGAGCTCGACGACAGCGGCGACCGGGTCGGTCTTCGCCTCGCGGGCCTCCGCGATCCGCTGACCGATGTCGATGCACCGGGACAGCGATCCCGCCACCAGCGACTGACGTGCGGCGGCACCCGACATCGAGAAGCCGGAGATCATGACGGAGCAGCCCATCTCGACGCACGCGACACGGGCGATGCGCTCGGTCCAGGAGTTGTCGGCGGTCTGCAGCACGCCCGTGTTCCCCTTCTCGTCGCTGAAGGCGAGCGGCGAGGCCGTCACGCCGTAGAGCGTCGGGAGCACCATCTGCAGTTCGGGGAACGCGCGCCCCATGCCGTCCGCATCGACGAGCGCAAGCCCGAGCGCGGCGGCGGCGGCGATCGGGATCGTCGAGTTCACCCCGCCCACCTCGGCACAGGCGATGTGCGTGACCGGGCGGCCGAGGTGGATGCCGAGCGCCTTGACCGGCTCGATGACCTCCGCGAGGCTCGGCAGCTTCTCGACCATGACGGTGGGCGCGCCCATCATCGCGACGAACAGCACCAGGGCGTCGTCCGGCACCTCGTCGAGCGCCACGACCGTGACGTCTCCGGAGGCGAGGGCCTGGCGGGCGAGGAGGGCGCCGATGTACGGGTCGCCACCCCCGCCGGTGCCGAGCACGGCCGCGCCGCGGGCGAGGCCGTCGATGTCGGCCGCGGTGATCGTCGTGCTCATGTCAGGCCCCCATGTCGAGGTCGCCGACCGCCTTCACGCGGATGCGCGTGGCGTTGCCGGGAAGATACGGGATGGGGACCTCGTCGAAGTCGATGATCGTCACGGTCGCGGGCTTGGCACCGGCCGCGATGGCCTTGTCGACGGCCTCCGCGCGCACCTCGGCGATGGTCTCATCGCGACGGCCGGGCTCGATCGCGTAGACCTTGTCGATCTCGCCACCGACCTGCGCGATCGAGGCGCCGATGGCGTTGGCGACCGCATAGTTCTCCGGCCGATGCACGGTGCCGAACAGGGGCAGCTCGTCGGGCAGCAGGATGGACCCGCCACCGACCGCCACGACCGCGATGGGTTCGGGCGACGTGCGCATGCGGTCCACCGCCTCCGCCACCCGCTCCGCGATCCGGGCGAGCACCCGCTCCACGAAAGCGGGGTCCAGGTGCGCGACCTTGGCGGGGTCTCCCACCTGCGCGCGACCGGCGGCGACCGCGATGTCGGTGGCCGTGAGGGTCGAGCCGCCGAAGACCAGCGCCTCCGTCGTCAGCGTGTAGCCGACCGAGGCCGGGCCGACCTCGGCGGTCTCCTCGTCGACGATGCTGCCGCCACCGATGCCGAGGGAGAGCACGTCCGGCATCCGGAAGTTCGTGCGGATGCCGGCGACCTTCACCTCGTTCGCCGTCTCCCGCGGGAAGCCGTTGATGAGCAGGCCGATGTCGGCGGTGGTGCCGCCCACGTCGATGACGGCGCAGTCGACGAGTCCGCTCGTGGCCGCGGCTCCACGCATCGAGTTCGTCGGTCCGGACGCGAACGTGGCGACCGGGTACCGGCGCACGTAGTCCTCGTCCATCAGCGTGCCGTCGTTCTGGCTGAGGAAGATCGGCGCCTCGATGCCCTGCGCGCGGACCGCCGAGGTCAACCCGTCGACGATCTCCGACGCGAGCTCCCGGAGGGCGGCGTTGATGATCGTCGCGTTCTCGCGCTCCAGAAGCCCGATGCGGCCGATCTCGTGCGAGAGCGAGATGGCGGCGTCCTCCCCCAGCACCGAGGCGACGATCTCGGCCGCCTGCACTTCGAGGTCGTGGTTGACCGGGCTGAACACCGACGAGATGGCGACGGACCGGATGCCGTGCGCCTTCATGTCCTCGGCGTGCGCGCGGATCTCATCGGGGTCGAGCGGCGAGATCGGACGGCCGTCGAACTCGTAGCCGCCGTGCGCCAGGTAGCTGCGCGCCCGGGTGGCGGCGACGAGCACCTCCGGCCAGTCGATCAACGGGGGCAGTGCGCGCGTCGCGGGCAGGCCGAGCCGGAGCGCCGCCACCGGGGCGAGCCGGCTCGCCTGCACGAGCGCGTTGATGAAGTGCGTCGTGCCGATCATCACCGCATCGATGTCGGCGCCCTCGAAGGCGTGCCCCGCACGGAGGTCTTCGATGGCCTGGACGATCCCGCTCGTCACGTCCGGGGTCGTGGAGTGCTTCACCCCGGCCAGGGTGCGGGTGCCGTCCATGAGGACGGCGTCGGTGTTGGTACCGCCGACGTCGATGCCGATGTGCATGGTGCTCGCTTTCGTGGAGGTGGTTCTTTTCCGGCGCGTCTGCTCAGACCGCGGCGGGGGTGCTGTCGACGGGGCTCGCCTGCCGGGTGGTCGCGACGCCGACGCCGCGCACCCAGCCGAGCTTGCCGGCGACGATGTAGAGCACCATCGACAGGAAGAGGCTGAGCAGCGACGGGATGCCCCAGGTCACGAAGTAGCCGACCAGCGAGGAGACCAGCCAGACGACGATCGTGGCCGGGACGATCCTCGGGGCGGTGGCGGGCAGGGTCCCCGCGGCACGGGTCGCGTCGAGCTCGGGACGCCAGCGGCGCACCACGTAGTACTCGGCGACCATGATCCCGGCGATCGGCGGGAACGCGACGCTGAGCACGACGAGGAACTCGGTGAACTGACCGAGGATGCCGACGGCGGCCAGCACCGAGCCGACCACTCCGAGGACGATCGTAGTGGTGACACGGTGGAGGTTCTTGCCGAAGGCCGTGGAGATGAAGTTCACCAGGCCGAGAGTGGAGGAGTACAGGTTCCAGTCGTTGATCTTCAGCGTGCCGGTGAGGACGATGAACAGACCGATGAAGCCGACGGACGAGGTCACGATCGCGACGATGTCGCCGGTCGCCGCCGCGTGGGCGAGGAGGACGCCCGCGAGTCCGATCACGAATTCGCCCAGGGAGACGCCGAGCACCGTCTGCTTGACGACGTCGGCCCGCGAGCGGTTGAACCGGGTCATGTCGCCGGTGATGATGGCGCCGACGATGAGGCCCCCGGCGACGATGCCGGTTCCCGCCCAGACGCTCATGGTCGGGCCGGGCGCCGGGCCGGTGAGCAGTTCGCCGATGTCGTGGCGGGTGAGCTCGGAGATGACGGACCAGCCCACGAGGATCAGGAACAGCGGCACCGTGATGTTGGCGAGCCACTGCATGCCGACGAAGCCGAAGGCGACGATCGCGGTGACGGCGAGGCCGAAGATGAGGCTCCAGGCCCAGACGGGCAGCGCGCCGGGCATCAGCGCGTCGAGCGACTGCGCGGAGATCGCGGACTGGATGCCGAACCAGCCGATGAGGCTGATGCCGATCGCGAGGCCGACGAGCGAGGCGCCGATCTCGCCGAAGCCGGTCCAGCGGGCGAGGAGCGCCGTGTTCAAACCCTCGCGCTGGCCGATGAAGCCGACGACGCACATGATCACTTCGAGGATGAGCGAGCCGAAGAGGAAGGCGAGGACGGCCTCGCCGAAGGTCATGCTGTAACCGAGGGTCGCGCCGAGGAGGAACTGCGAGAGGGCCGAGACCTGCCCGAATCGCTGAACGGCGATTCCGAACCAGGGTTTGCGGGCCTCGGGAGTCACTCGGGAGAGCGCGAAGTCGTCTGCGTGCGCCGTGCGTGCCATGGGAGTCCTTCGGGAGGAGGGAACGGGTTGTCCGCCACGGTACTCACGCCGCCACCTTTCCCGACATGTGCACTCCGCCCTGATCTGCCTTCCTCCTGTGCATACTGCCCACCCCCTCCTCTTTTCGCCGAGACCCCGGCTTCACGTCGAAACCCCCTGTCTCCGGCGTCGGGGACAGGGGGGTTCGGCGCGAAAGCGGGGTCTTGCGGATCAGTGCAGAGCGTTCGCCTCGATGAAGGCGCGGAGAGAGTCCTCGTCGTCGGGCATCTCGGTCACGTGCTGAGCGGCGTCGAGCATGGCGCGGAGCTCGGGGGCGTACGCCAGCTCGACCCCGATGGCCTCGTGGATGGTCTCGGCGAACTTCTCCGGCTTGGCCGTCTCCAGCACGAGCATCGGCACTCCGGGCTCCACATACTCCCGCGCGACCTTCACCCCGTCGGCGGTGTGCGGGTCGATCACCTCGCCGGAGGTCTCGTAGACGTCCCGGATCGTCGCGAGCCGGTCCTCGTGCGTCGAGGTGCCGCTCACGATGCCGAACTCCTCGGTGAAGCGCGCCTGCTCGGCCGAGAAGTCGAAGAAGCCCTGCGCCTCCAGGTCGTCCCAGGCGCCGACGACGCGCGCGGGGTCGCGGTCCACGAGCTCGAAGATGAACCGCTCGAGGTTCGACGCCTTCGAGATGTCCATCGACGGGCTCGAGGTCGCCAGTGTCTGCGCGGCGCTACGCGGGCGGTACACCCCCGTGCGGAAGAACTCGTCGAGCACGTTGTTCTCGTTCGCGGCCAGGACGAGCCGCCGGATCGGCAGTCCCATCTGCTTCGCGAAGAACCCGGAGAGGATGTTGCCGAAGTTCCCCGAGGGGACGGTGAACGACACCTCGGTCCAGCCGCCGGCGTCGGTCGCGCGCAGCCATGCCCAGAAGTAGTAGACGGTCTGCGCGGTGATGCGGGCGAGGTTGATCGAGTTCACGGCCCCCAGGTGCTGGGCGCGCTTGAAGTCGAGGTCGCCGGCGAGCTTCTTTACGAGGTTCTGGCAGTCGTCGAAGACGCCCTCCACCGCGATGTTGTGCACGTTCGCGTCGTCGAGCGAGAACATCTGCGCCCGCTGGAACGCGCTCATCCGGCCCTGCGGCGAGAGCATGAACACCGCGACGCGCTCCTTGCCGCGCAGCGCGTGCTCCGCAGCCGAGCCGGTGTCGCCCGAGGTCGCGCCGAGGATGTTGAGGACTGCGCCCTGGCGCTCGAGCGTGTACTCCAGCACCTGCCCGAGGAACTGCATGGCCATGTCCTTGAACGCCAGCGTCGGGCCTTCGGAGAGGCCGACCAGCGTGAGGTCGTCGTCCACGCGACGAAGCGGGACCACGCCGTCCGGGAAGTCCGCGTACGCCGCCGCCGTCATCCGCGCGAGGTCCTCTCGCGGGATGTCGGTCGCGAAGAGGCCGAGGACCTCGGTCGCGAGCTGCGGATAGGTCAGCGCCCGCCAGCGCTCGAGCGTCTCGCCGTCGACCTCCGGCATGACATCGGGAACGGCCAGACCGCCGTCGGGCGCCAGGCCCTCCAGCAGCGTCTCGCTGAACGACTGCGGCTGCATGCCGCCGCGGGTGGAGATGAACGGCACGTGTGCTCCTCGGCTCGGGACTCGGCGCCTCCATTCTCGCAGGCCGTGGCCACCGAAACGGACGCGTGACGACGGTCAGATCCAGCCGCGCTCCTCGGCGACGAGCACGGCCTGCTGACGGGTGCTCACCGAGAGCTTCCCGAGGATGACGGAGATGTGGTTGCGCACCGTCCCCGGCGCCAGCGCCAGCGCCCGCGCGATCTGTCCCGTGGTCTCCCCTCGGCGCCCGGCGCGGAGCACGTCCAGTTCGCGGTCCGTGAGCGGCGAGCGCTCGTCGCTCAGCGCATCCGCGGCGATCTCCGGATCGACGTACCGGGCGCCGGCCGCGACGCGGCGGATGATCGCGGCGAGCTCGTCCGCGCCCCGCGACTTGGGCACGAAACCCGAGACGCCGGAGGCGAGCGCCCGCCGGAGCACCCCTGGACGCGCGTGCCGGGTGACGACGATGCAGCGGGTGGGGATCGTGCGGTTGAGTCTCTCGGCGACCTGCACGCCGTCGAGCCCCGGCATCTCCAGATCGAGCAGGCACACGTCAGGTTCGAGCCGGGTGGCGGCGGCGACGGCCTCCTCGCCGTCCGCGCACTCCGCGACGACGTCGATGTCATCCTCGAGGCGCAGCAGAGCGGCGAGCGCGGAGCGGATCATCCCCTCGTCGTCGGCGAGCAGCACCCGGATCATCGGACGATCTCCGCCTGCGCTGGCACGGTGACCGTCACGACGAACTCGTCGGCGTCCCTCCGCTGCTCGTACGTGCCGCCCGCCTCGCCGATCCGCCGGCGGACGCCGTCGAGCCCGGAGCCGCCCGCCCCGTCCTCGGACGCGGGGTCCGCGTCGTTGGCGACCTCGTACCGCCAGGCATCCCTCGTCCGGTCGAGGATCAGGCGCGCGTGACCACCGCGTCCGTGCCGCAGGACGTTCGTGGTCGTCTCCCGGATCACGGGGCCGAGGTCGGCCGCGGGCGCCGCGTCCGCATCCGGGTGGATCCGCGCATCCACCGTCAGCCCTGCCGCCACGAGCAGGTCTCGGGCGTTCGCCAGCTCGTCGCCGAGGGGCACCGAGCGGAACCGCGTGGCGAGGTCTCTGGTGCCCTGCCGCGCGTCGTCCACGCTCGCCCGGGCCGCACGGAGCTGATCCATCCCCGCCTGCGGATCGGTCGGGAGGAGGCGCTCGGCCAGTTCGAGCTGCAGGGCGATCACCTGGAGGTGATGCCCCTGGAGGTCATGCACGTCGGTCGCCACGCGCAGGCGCTCCTGCGTCGCCGCCAGTCGCGCCTCGGACGCGCGCGCCCGATCGAGGGCCATGAGCACGTCCCACCACCACAGCGAGCTCACGGTCATCCCGGGGAGCATGACTCCGTAGAGCACCGGCACCCACACCGGGACGCCGGAGCCGAAGGTCGTGGTCGAGTCGAGCAGCGCGAGAGCGACGAGCACGACCGTCGCCGCCACGGCCACCCGCACCCGGATCCCGCGGGGCCAGCTCACCAGCACGAAGACCTGCACCACCGGCATCGCGGCGAGCTGCCAACTGCCGACGAGAGCCCCCGCCGCGCCGCCGTAGATCAGGGCGACGAGGGTCGGCACGGCCAGGCGAGCCCAGCCCACCCCGGGGCCGGATTCGACGCGATGGCGGTAGTCGGCCAGCAGCAGGACGGTCGACGCCGCCCAGAGCACGCCCCCGACTCCCACGACGAGCAGCGCGACGCCCGAGCGATCCAGTGCCACGGCGATGCCCAGCCAGGCGGCCACCAGCATGAGCTCGATGAAGATCACCCCGCCGACCGTGTACCACCAGGTGGCGGTGATGCCCCGCGCGAGCTGGCGGGCACCGGGGCCGGGATCGGAGAGGGCGGGGGAAGGACTGCTCACGCTCCCCACGATAGAGGCGTGACACATGTCACGGGATCCGGTGCGAACCGCATGGAGAGCGGTGACGCGGCGACACTGCCGCGCCGGGGCCGCTTCGACTGGACTGGGGTCATCGCGACGGAGAGACCGTCCGCACCGACACCCGGAGCTTCCCCCATGAACCTCATCGAGACCTTCCAGAACCTCGTCGCCCAGGTCCCCGACCTCGTCCAGCCGCTCATCGTCGCCCTCGCCGGTGCGGTGCCGTTCGTCGAGGGCGAGGGCGCCGCGAGCATCGGCATCCTCGGCGGCATCCCGCCCGTGGTCGCGGCCGTCGCGGCGATGGTCGGCAACTTCCTCTGCGTCGCGATCCTGGTGCTCGCCAGCGCGGGCGCCCGTCGGGCCATCGTGGACCGCTCGCGGGCGAAGCAGCCGGTGACGGTGGGCGGCGGGATGAGCCTGGAGGCCGACGGCGTCCCGGCGGAGACCGGACGCGGGTCCGCCCGCCGGGAGAAGTTCCAGCGCGCGTTCGAGCGCTACGGCGTCCCCGGGGTGAGCCTGCTGGGACCGCTGCTGCTGCCGACCCATTTCACCGCCACCATGCTGGCCGCGTCCGGCATCGGCAAGGGACGCATCCTCGTCTGGCAGGCCGTCGCGATCATCGGCTGGACGACCGTCATCGCGGTGATCGTCGGCAGCGCCGTCTACGCCATCCGCTGATCGACGGCGATGTCGGACGCCCGGGGCAGGATGAGCGCATGATCACGCTGCTGTCCGCCCCCAGCAACCTCGGCCTGCGCCCACCGGAGCCCGGCAGCGTGCCCGGCTCCGCGAAGGCCCCCGAGGCGTTCCGCGAAGCGGGGCTGTTCCGGCGCTTCACCGATCGGGGAGCGACTGACGGCGGCATCGTGCTGGCCGGGCGCTACGTGGACGACGACGCGACCCGGCCCGCCGACCGGGTGCGCAACGAGGCCGCTTTCGTCGACCACTCCCGCCGGCTGGCGTCACGTATCGGCGAGGCCCTCGATAATGGTCGGGCGCCGCTCGTGATCGGCGGCGACTGCGGCATCCTCGTCGCCGCCGGGATCGCGGTGAAGCGCCGCGGCGGGGCCGGCCTGGTGCACATCGACGGACACACCGACTTCCGCCACCCGGGCAACAGCGACGAGTGCGCGAGCGTGGCGGGCGAAGCGCTGGCGGCCGCCGTCGGCGCGCACTGGCCGGTCATCGCCGACATCGAGGGGCTCGCGCCGTACTTCTCTACCGCTGGCACGGCCCACATCGGGCACCGTGATGATGACGAGGAGCAGGCGGAGGTCCGCAGCCTCCTCGCACGTGTCACACCTGCGGCCGATGTGCGGGCGCGAGGAGCGGATGCGGTCGCCGCCGAGACGGCGGCGTCCGCGGGCGGTCGCTACTGGCTGCAACTCGACGTCGATGTGCTGGACCCGTCGGTGATGCCCGCCGTCGACAGCCCTGACCCCGGCGGTCTCGACGCGGCGGAGCTCACCGCTCTCCTGCGCGCCCTCGCCCCGCGGGCGATCGGAGCCAGCATCACCGTTTTCGATCCCGACCTCGATCCGGATGGCCGCTACGCGCGGCTCCTCACCGAGGTCCTCCACGACGGACTGCGCGAGCTGGGCAGCGGGGCGCGCGACTGACGCACCCCGCCACCCGGTCGTGCATCAGTCCTCGGCGCCTCGTCCCGCTGCCGGATCGGTCTGCATCGAGACCCGCACCCGTGCGATGCGGCGGCGATCGATCTCGACCACCTGGATCGTCGCACCCGGGACCTCGACGGTGTCGCCGACCACGGCAAGCCGTCCGAGCTGCTCCGTGACGAATCCGGCGATGGTGTCGGAGGAACCGCGCGGCATCGCGAGCCCCGTCGCCTCCTCGAAGTCCTGCAGGTTGAGGCGCCCGTCCAGCCCGTCGTTGGCGGAGAGGAACACCTCGGCGTCGTACTCGTCGAAGATCTCACCGACGACCTCCTCCACGAGGTCCTCCAGCGTGACCAGACCGTCGGTGCCACCGTACTCGTCCACGACGACCGCGATGTGGTGTCCCTCCGCCCGCATGCGGGTCAGAGTCGGCAGCACGCCTGCCGTGGACGGGATGTAGGGGATGTCGCGGACGAGCCCCTGCAGCGGGCGCTCCGGGTCGTCCGCCGCCGCCTCGAAGAGGTCACGTACGTGCACGAAGCCGGTGATGTCGTCGATCGACGTCTGCGACACCGGGTACCGGGAGTAGGGCAGCTCGCGCACCTGCTCCACCGCCGCCCCGACCGTGGCAGCCTCGTCCAGCGCCACGACCTCCGGTCGCGGGCGCATGACCTCGCTCACCTGGCGCCCACGCAGCGAGAGCACGTCGTCGAGGATGCGGCGCTCGTCGTCGGGGAGGCCCTGGTGGGTCGCCACGATATCGCGCACCTCCTCATCGGTGAGCTCGTCGCTCGTCTTGTGCGGGTCGCCGCCGAGCACGCGGACGAGGGCGTTCGTCGAGACCGACAGCAGCCAGATCACCGGACGCATGACGGTCGCGAAGCCGTTCAGCGCCGGCGCCACGGCATACGCGAACTGCGCGTTGCGCTGGATCGCGAGCCGCTTCGGCACGAGCTCGCCGAGCACGAGCGACAGGTACGCGATGATGAGCGTCAGCACGATGGTCGCGAGGGTCATCGCGAGCGGAGGTGCGACGCCCCAGCCCTGCAGCAGCGGCGCGACGGACGGCGCGATCGAGGTCGCCCCATAGGCGGCGGACGCGAAGCCCGCCACGGTCACGCCGATCTGCACCGCCGAGAGGAAGGTGTTGGGGTTGCGGGCCAACGCGGCGACCTTCGCCCCGCGACGGCCACGAGCGGCGATCGCGTTGAGCTGGCTCTCACGGAGCGTGACCAGCGCCATCTCCGTCGCAGCGAAGACACCACCGATCAGCACGAAGAGCAGGACGAGGGCGATGTTCCAGAGCAGATCGCCCATCAGCGGGCGACCTCCTCGGTGGCGGGGTAAGCACCCGGGATGAACCGGGTGCTCGTACTGTCAGAGTCCGAAGAGTCAGAACAGCGCTGCGCGCTCAAGAGTGCTCCTTGTCGATGGTGGGGGTGGAATCGGTCGGGGAAGAGAGGGTGTTGTGGTGCCGGCGCGTCTTCATCAGGCTCGCGACGGTGGCGACCGCGATGGTCGCGGCGATGAACAGCAGCGAGAACCAGATCGGGATCTCGGGCGCCCACAGCATCGGCTCGCCGCCGTTGATAAACGGCACCTCGTTGACGTGCAGGGCATGCAGCACGAGCTTCACACCGATGAACGCGAGGATGACGGCGAGGCCCTGAGCCAGGTAGACCAGGCGCTCGAGCAGGCCGCCGATGAGGAAGTACAGCTGACGCAGACCCATCAGAGCGAACGCGTTCGCGGTGAACACGATGTACGCCTCGTCCGTGAGGCCGTAGATGGCGGGGATCGAGTCGACGGCGAAGACGAGGTCGATGAAACCGATCGCGATGATCGTCAGCAGCATCGGCGTGACGTAGCGCTTGCCCTTCTGGACGACCGTGAGCTTGTCGCCGTTGTACTCCTCGCTGACGGGAAGGTGGCGGCGGACGAAGGTCATGAAGCGACCGTTCGCAGGGTTGCTCTCGTGGCTGCTGAAGGCCTGGCGGTACGCGAGGAAGAGCAGCAGCGCGCCGAAGACGTAGAAGATCCAGGAGAAGTTCTCGATGAGGGTCGCGCCGACCGCGATGAAGATGCCGCGGAGGATCAGCGCGATCACGATGCCGATCATCAGCACCTTCTGCTGATAGATCTTCGGCACCGCGAAGCCCGTCATCACGATGAGGAACACGAAGAGGTTGTCGATCGACAGCGCCTTCTCGGTGAGGTAGCCGGCGAAGTACTCGCCGCCGTACGTCCAGCCGGACACCATGCCGATGCCCACGCCGAAGAGCAGCGCGAGGCTGATGTAGAAGATCGACCAGCGTGCGGACTCGCCGATGCTCGGCTCGTGCGGCTTGCGGACGTGCGCGAAGAACTCGTACACGAAGAACGCGATGGTGACCGCGATCGTGATGACCCAGATCAAGGGGGTGATTTCCAACGGGTACTCCAGACTCGGGCGTGACGGAACAGCGCCAAAGTCTTCCCCATCCCGCCGAGCGGGACCGGTGGGCCGGGATGCAGACGCATCCGTAATGACGACCCGACCGTGTCGGAGTACTCCCCTTGGATAATCCAGGGTACGAGACGGTGGCCGCGGGATTCTGTGGATCTGCCGAGAGCGCCCCTAGACTGGACGCGGCGACCGCCGGAGCGTGACGACCTCCGGCCTCCGGGCAGGCGGTCCCCGCGCGTCCGGCGTACCGACGAGAGGCCGGCTTCTCACCGGCGAAGGTGTGGTGGCACCGCGATCTGGCCCCCGCCCACACCTCCAGGGCTCCCACAACCTGGAGGAGAAATGAGATCACCCGACCCCGCCCGCACGCTCGCCGCGGAGCTCGCCGAGGCCGCCCCCGACCACCGCGTCACGCTGCTCGGCCATGTCCACCGCCGGAGGGAGCTCGCCACCGTCGCGTTCCTGATCATCCGCGACCGTTCCGGACTCGCACAGGTCGTCGTCCGCCCCGCGCAGGCTCCGGCCGGCGGGCTCCCTCCGGAGGAGACGGTCGTCCGCGTGACGGGGACCGTCGCCGCGAACCCGCAGGCCCCCGGCGGCGTCGAGATCGTCGACCCGCAGATCGAGAGCCTGTCGGAGCCGGCCGCACCGCCGGTCGTGGAACTGTGGCGTCCGACACTCGAAACGAGCCTGCCGACGCTGCTCGATCACGCCGCGGTGACCTGGCGCCATCCGGCACGCCGCGCGACCTGGCAGATCGCCGCGGCGAGCGTGCGCGCGTTCCGCCGGGTGCTCGACGCCGCGGACTTCACCGAGGTGCAGACCCCGAAGATCGTCGACACCGTGACGGAGTCGGGAGCGAACGTGTTCCCGGTCGACTACTTCGGCAGGACCGGATATCTCGCGCAGAGTCCGCAGTTCTACAAGCAGCAGCTGGTGGGGGTGTTCGAGCGCGTCTATGAGGTGGGTCCCGTCTTCCGCGCCGAGCCGCACGACACCGTGCGGCACCTCTCGGAATACGTGTCGCTGGACGTCGAGTTCGGGTTCATCCACGACCACCGCGACATCCTGCGCCTCCTCGGCCACGTGCTGCGCGGCATGCTCGACGGCATCCGTACCGACGCCGCGGAGGAACTCGCGCTGCTCGACGTGACGCTCCCCGTCATCCCCGAGGACATCCCCGTCGTGCACTTCCGGGATGCGCTGCGCCGGGTCGGTGCTCCGGCCGACGAGCCCGACCTGTCCCCCGCACACGAGCGGACGCTCGGGGCGTGGGCGAAGGAAGAGTTCGGCAGCGACGTGCTGGCCGTCGAGGGATACCCGATGCGCAAGCGCCCGTTCTACACGCATCCGCAGCCCGACGACACGGAGGGGAGCAACAGCTTCGACCTCCTGTTCCGCGGTCTGGAGCTCGTGACCGGCGGACAGCGGCTGCATCGGCACAGCGAGGTCATCGCGGCGATCGAAGCTCGGGGCGAGTTGCCCTCGGCGTACGCCGGCTACCTCGAGGCGTTCGCGCACGGGATGCCTCCGCACGGCGGCTTCGCGATCGGACTGGAGCGCTGGGTCGGCCGACTGGTCGAGGCGACCAACGTGCGTGAGGTGACGCTGTTCCCGCGCGACGTCCATCGCCTCACGCCGTAGCCCCGGGACGCGACGAGGGCGACCGCGGTGTGCGGTCGCCCTCGTTCGTCAGCGGCGGATCACTCCGTGATCTCGGCCAGCCCCGATTGCTCGGCCCGATCGATGATCGCGGGGAGCGTCTCGTCGAAGAAGCTCACCAGGACGGCCCGGGTCTTGACTGCGTCCCGTTCGGACGTCGCCTCGCGGATCGCGCCGACGAACTCCTCGACGGCGGACCAGTCCACGGCGTCCTTCGCATGCTGGGTGAAGCGACGGATCTGCGGCCCGAGGCGCTCGATGGAGTTGGCGCGCGTGGCGTTGCCCTCGATCCGGGCGAAGCCCGTCGCCGCGCTGCGGAGCGCCGCCCCGAACGCGATGATGTCCCGCTCCTGCACCGACGCCGCCATGTCGTCGGCCAGCTCGACGAGGTAGGCCACATCGTCGTCCTGGATGACCGGCATGACGTGACGGACCGAGCCGATCCAGATGTCGCCGAACAGGTCGACCGCGTTCCGCACGCGCTCCAGATCGATCGGGGCCACGCGGGTGTACCGGTTCCGCTGCATCTCGACGAGGCCGTTGTCGGCCAGGCGGTCGAGGGCATGACGGATCGGCGTCTTCGAGGTGCCGAGGCGTTCGGCGAGTTCGTAATCGCGCAGGCGCTCGCCGGGCTGGAGTTCGCCGCTGATGATGGCATCCTGCAGGCGCACGAAAGCCTCGTCGCTCATCGACCGGCGTTCGAGGGGGCCGCCAGAGAGTGTCACACTGCCTCCAGTGGGGGTCATGGAGAGTGAAGTTCTACGTCTCAAGCAATATATCTCAAATGCGCGGGCGGCCCGCTCCGACGTCAGGCGGAGGGTGCGACCCGCACGAGCATCTTCCCCGTGTTGGCTCCGCGCATCATGTCGAGGAACGCGTCGACCGTGTTCTCGATGCCGTCGACGATGGTCTCGTCGTACGCGATCCGCCCTTCTGCGAACCAGCGGGTCATCTTCTCGCTGAACTCCGGCGACAGGTGCAGGTAGTTCGCGAGGGTGAATCCCTGGAGACGGAGACCGCGCGTGATGATGTTCGCCATGTTGTCGGGGCCGGGCACCGGCTCGGTGGTGTTGTAGCTCGTGATGGCGCCGCACAGCGCGATCCGACCGCCGTCGTTCATCACGTCGAGCGCGGCTTCGAGGTGGTCGCCGCCGACGTTGTCGAAGAACACGTCCACGCCCTCGGGCGCGAGGGCGGCGAGCTGCTCGCGCACCGGGCCGTCCTTGTAGTTGAACGCCGCGTCGTAGCCGTACTTCTCGGTCAGCAGGGCGACCTTCTCGGGCGAGCCCGCCGAGCCGATCACGCGGCCCGCGCCGAGGAGCTTGGCGATCTGACCGACAGCCGTGCCGACGGCACCGGCGGCGCCGGAGACGAAGACGGTGTCGCCCGGGGCGAGTCCGGCGATCGCGGTGAGCCCGACGTACGCGGTGAGGCCGGTCATGCCGAGGATGTACAGGCGCAGCGACAGCGGCATGCCGGGCACCTCGGGCACGGCCCGGAAGGTCGACGCGTCCGCCTGCACGACATCGCTCCAGCCGTGCTGGTGCAGCACAACGGTGCCGACGGGGAGGTCGTCCGCCGCAGAGGCGACGACCCGGCCGATGGCGCCACCGGCGATGACTTCGTCGAGGGCGTAGGGGGCGACGTAGCTGCGGACGTCGTTCATCCGCCCGCGCATATAGGGGTCGACGGAGACGAACTCGTTCGCCACGCGCACCTCCCCCGGCGCCGGATCGCTCAGCTCCACCTCGACGGTGCGGAAGTCGTCGTGGGTCGGCCACCCCTCGGGGCGGCGGGCGAGCTGGATCTGCGTGCTGATGGCGTGGGACATTTCTCTCCTTCGTGAGGATCTAGGGGTGCTGCGGCCGGACTCAGACGAGGAGGCCGATGGCGAGCGCGATGACGCCGAGCGCCGGGATGACGCCCTGCTTCAGGGCGGCGGACGCCTTGTCGGGGCTCGACAGCAGCAGCACGAGGCTCGCGGCGACCATCGATCCGGCGCCGGTGAAGACGAGAGTCGCGCCGACGGCCGTCGCTCCCGTGGCGAAGAGGACGATGCCGAGGAGGACGGCGACCGCGAGGAACAGGTTGTAGAAGCCCTGGTTGAACGCGAGCTCCTTTTGTCGCGCGGCCTCCTCCGCCGTGCCCGTGCCGAACGTGCGGCGAGCGCGCGCGCTCGTCCAGGCGAACGACTCGAGCCAGAAGATGTAGACGTGCACGAGTGCTGCGATGCCTGCGAGCACGAGTCCGGCGATGACCATGACAGTCCCCCTTCGACGCGGCGAGGCCGCGCATTCTGTATCGGTCGTTCCAATATATACTGGATCGAGCGATTCACAAAAGGGGCAGGAGCACGGCGAATGGGGCGCACACAGACCTTCGACACCGCGGAAGCGGTCCGCGCGGCACGCGGCGTGTTCTGGGAGCGCGGCTTCGAGAGCGCTCCCTTGCCGGAGCTCGAGCGCGCGACCGGCCTCAGTCGTTCCAGCATCTATCACGCCTTCGGTTCCAAGCGCGGACTCTTCGACGCCGCCGTCGAGAGCTATCTGGACGAGGTGATCCGCCCGCGCCTCGCCCCGTTGACGGGTGAGAGCGTGGCGCCGGAGGCTCTGGAGACCTACCTCGGCGGACTGCGTACGGCACTGCTGACAGCAGGCAGCCTCCCGGCGACGAGCGGCTGCCTGCTGGTCAACACCGCCGCCGCCCCCATCGGCACCGACGACGCGGTCGCCCGGGTCGTCGCCTCCTATCGCGCGGAGCTCCGTGCGGCGTTCGCCCGCGGCGTCCGGGCCGCCCTCCCCGAGCTCGCGGGAACGGAAGTCGCGACCCTGGCGGACGCCTCTACGGGTCTGGTGGTCTCCGCATTCGCCCTCGTCCGCGTGGCCCCCGACGCCGCGGCGAGTGCGATCGACGCGGCGCTCGCCCTCCTCGCCGACCGGCGACGCCGCGCCTGAGGGCCAGCCGCCGCGACTCCTCCCTGGCCTCACCAGGATGGCTGCGGTCTGACTTCCGACGTGCCGCAGCTCAGATCAACGGACGTACGTGCGACGTCGCAGACGCGAACCCCGAACACGCACGGTAACGGCTACTGCGACGGATGCACACAGCCAGATGAGAACGATCAGAAACAGGGCCCACGCGGGGGCGCCACCCCTCCCTGCCCCAGCGACCATCAGGATCGCCCAGGGAGCGGCGTAAACCATGCCCGCCAGCGCGACAGACTCGTGCCCACAAGCGGCAGCCGTGAGAAGACCGACGAACCAGGCGCTCAGGACGAAGATCAAGAAGTAGGACGACTGCACCCACAGGCGCCAATCGGTGAAACTCCCGAACAACCCGGACGCCAGCGCGATCGCCGCGACGAAGAGCCCGACCCCGATCAGTGCTCCCCAGGTAACCGACGCTCGGGGACGGCCCAGCAGAGCGACGACAGCCGACAGGGCGAAGAACAACAGGGTCATCGTTGACGGAAGAGGCAAATGCGGCAGCCAGAGACGCGCCGTGCCGACCGCGAGACATGCGAGCGCTGCGGCCACAACAGCCCACCGACTTGCGCGCCCATATCCGGACATCGCCAGGAACCCCGCAGCGACCCACGGGACGACGAGTGCCACGCCGACGAGCGCCATGCTCGCGGGGACGAACTCCTGCGCCGCTACGGGGGCCACCACGAAGGCCGCCAGGTAGACAGCAGCTACGGCGATGCCGGTGCCCAGTCCGAGCGAGGCGGTCGCGTTGCGCGCGGGGCCAAGGGCATACTCAAGCCACGCAGACCCCGCGTGGAAGTAAATACTCAGTCGCTCTGCGAACGGCAGCCGCGCCTCACCCGAGGACTCCGCGGCATCCATGAGCACGCCTACCGCCGCCGCTTCATTCTGTTCGCGCCACGCTCGCGGATGCAGCAGGAAAGCGCGTCGGAATCGCTGGGGATCGAGCGCGGTCATGCGACGCTCACGGTCATGCCGAACGCCGGACGGGCTCGTTTCAACCTCGTTTGAGCCTCGGCCGCAATCCGGGCGGATCGCTCTGCGGCGGCAGCCAACGCCGCCGCCCCCTCGTCCGTCAGCTCGTAGTAGCGACGGACACGACCATCGATCACCTCGTCCCCCGCCGCCCTCACCAGCCCTTCAGCTCCCAGACGATCCAACGCTGCGTAGAGAGTGCCCACCTTGAGCTGAACGCGGTGCGCCGAGAGCTCGTCTGCTTCGGCGATGAGCGCGTAACCGTGCTTTCGCCCTCCGGCGAGTGCGGTCAGAATCAGGAACGTCGGCTCACGCATCTCTCTCGTAGTCATGTCGACATGATATTCAAGTCAATTGAGTATCTACCACGCGACGCGCCGAGCATCGAAGGACGTGCGGGGAATGGTCTGCGGAGGCGCAACCAGAAGAAGAACGCCCGGGAGGTGAGTCCTCCCGGGCGCTCCCCTGCCGGCGTCAAGGGACGATGACGGCGCGTCCGCGGATACTGTTCGACGCGAGGTCCTCGTACGCCTTCGGGCCGTCGTCGAGCGTGTAGCTCTCGGTCTGGACGTGGATCTTCCCGGCGCGGGCGAGGTCCAGCACCTCGATCAGTTCGGCGCGTGAGCCCCAGTAGGGAATGCGCACGGCGGCGTCGTAGGCGATCGAGCCGAACCCGAGCGTCATGCTGCCCCCGCCGATGCCCACGATGGTGATGTCGGCTTCGAGCGCGGCCACGCTCTGGGCCAGGGCGATCGTCGGGTTCGCGCCCACGAAGTCGAACACCGCGTTCGCGCCGAGACCGCCGGTGAGCTCGCGGATCTTCTCGGCGGCCGATGCATCGCTGATCAGCACGTGATCGGCGCCCACCTCGGTGGCGAGCTTCAGCTTCTCGTCGTTCACGTCGAGGGCGATGACCGTGGCCCCCGAGATGGCCTTGAGGATCTGGATGCCGACGTGGCCGAGACCGCCGGTGCCGATCACGACGGCGAACGTGCCGGCGCCGAGCTTCGGAAGCGAGTTCTTGATCGCGTGGTACGGGGTGAGACCCGCGTCGGTCAGCGAGACGTTCTGCACGGGGTCGAGGTCACCGAGCGGCACGAGGTGGCGCGCGTCGTCGACGATCATGTACTCGGCCATCGAGCCCTGGCTGCCCAGCCCCGGAGGACGGATGCCCTCGGCGGCGGCGTTCGTGCAGTAGTTCTCCTTGCCCATCGAGCAGTTGTGGCAGCGACCACAGCCCCACGGACCGTAGACGGCCACGGCATCCCCGACCTTGAGCGTCGAGTCGACGCCCTCGCCGATCTCGTGCACGATGCCAGCGCCTTCGTGCCCGAGCGTCAGCGGCAGCGGGTAACCCTGCTCGTGGTAGTCCTTCTCGGGGAGCCCCATGACGTAGTCGTCGGAGTGGCAGACACCACCCGCGGTGATCTTGAGCAGGACCTGGCCGGGGCCGGGCTTCGGAATCGGGATGTCGACCACCACCGGGGGCTTGCCGATCTCGACGTAGCGGAGAGCTTTCATGAGCATCTTCTTCCTGGCGTCGAGAGGTCTGCCGCGCGGTGCGGAGGCGGGGGCTCTCGATACCGTCCCTTCCAGTATCCGCCCGATCGGGGCCTTCCTCGTCTTCCGCAGGGCGGGCAGACACCGGCGGCCCCGGCAGCTTCTCAGCTCCTGGATTTTTCTCAGCCTGGTGAGCCGGCGTCGACGTCGCCATACTGTGCGGATGGATGCTGTTAACGAGTGGCTGCTGACCTGGGGCGACAACCTGTGGACATGGATCGTCCTTCCGATCGTCGTCCTCCTCGGGCTCTACTTCACGATTCGCTCGGGCGTCGTGCAGTTCCGTTTGATTCCGGAGATGTTCCGCACTCTGAAGGATCGAACGCCCCGCACGGAGACCGGCGAGCCTCAATCGGTCTCCTCCTTTCAGGCATTCACCATCTCCGCCGCTTCACGAGTGGGCGTCGGCAACATCGCGGGAGTGGGAACCGCGATCGCGATCGGCGGTCCCGGCGCGGTCTTCTGGATGTGGCTGATGGCATTCATCGGTGGAGCGTCCGCGTTCATCGAGTCCTCGCTGGCACAGCTGTACAAGAGGCGCGATAGGGACGGGTTCATCGGCGGCCCCGCCTACTACATGCAACGCGGACTCGGAGCGCGATGGATGGGCGTGCTTTTCGCCGTCATCCTCATCATCTGCTTCCCCATCGCTTTCAGCTCGTTGCAGGCGAACACCATCCAGGCGACGATCGCGGGCAGCCTCGGCGGAGAGTCTGCTGCCTGGCTGCCGTGGGTCACCGGCGGCGCACTCGCACTGCTCATGGGGCTCGTCATCTTCGGGGGCGTGCGCCGCATCGCCTCCGTCACCCAGACGCTGGTCCCGATCATGGCACTGCTGTATCTGCTTCTCGGCGTGGTGATCGTCGCGATGCACATCGAGCGCCTTCCCGGAGTCTTCGCCACGATCTTCCTCGAAGCCTTCGGCCCGAACGAGGTCGTCGGCGCAGCGCTCGGCTACATCATCCTCACCGGCGTCAAGAGGGGGATGTTCTCCAACGAAGCCGGACTGGGGTCGGCCCCCAACGCAGGAGCGAGCGCGGCGGTGACACACCCGGTCAAACAAGGTCTCGTGCAGACGCTGGGCGTGTACTTCGACACCTTCCTCGTCTGCTCGATCACCGCGTTCATCATCCTGGTCTCGGTTCCAGACCTGGCCGGCGCCGAACGCGGCATCGGGCTGACGCAGGGCGCGGTCGTCAGCGCGCTGGGCACCTGGTCGAACATCCTCCTGATCGTCATCATCTTCCTGCTCGCGTTCAGCTCGATCCTCGGCAACTACTACTACGGGCAGACCAACGTGGAGTTCATCACCTCCCGCACCGGAGTCCTGCTCGGCTATCGTCTCTTCGCGATCGCCGCAGTGTTCGCTGGGGCCCTCGTCTCCGCCGATGTCGTGTGGAACTTCGCCGACGGCGCGATGGGATTCATGGCCCTCGTCAACCTCGTCGCGATCGCGCTGCTGTCCGGAATCGCCTTCAAGCTGCTGAAGGACTACACCCAGCAACGACGAGAAGGGCTGGACCCGGTCTTCACGAGGGCACGTCTTCCGGAGGTCAGCGGGATCGAGGTCTGGGAGGACGAGTTGTCGGTCACGGGACCGATCGATCTCCCCGCGTCGCGTCGGCGATGACCACATCCATCGCCGCCTCAGACGCTCAGTCTGCGAGACCGACGGAACGGAGATGACCCTGACCCTTGTCCCGGACTGAACGCTCGTTTAGCATGCTGACTATGCGTTCAGGAGCCGACGACCTCACCACCAGGGCGCGCATTCGCGACGCCGCGATCGTCCGGTTCAGCGAGCGCGGATTCGACGGCACGAGTCTGCGGCAGATCGCGCAGGATGCGGGCGTGAGCCCGGCGCTGATCCTGCACCACTTCGGAAGCAAGGAAGGACTGCGCGACGTGTGCGACGCGCACGTCGTGAGCACTTTCCTCGCCGAGCGAGACGGCATGACGGGTGCCGACGCCGCGCGCCTGATGCGGGAGGCATTGGACTCGTTAGAGGGTCGCAATGTCGCACTGGACTACCTCGCCCGGATGCTTCTCGACGACTCCGCCGCGTCCGACCATCTCTTCGACATGTTCCTCGCCAGCACCAGAGACATGCTGCGCGAACAGATCGCCGCGGGCACGATGCGCGAGCAGTCCGACCTGGAAGCCACTGCCGTGTATATGACCCTCTACGGTCTCGGTCCCGTCATCCTGCGGCGGCACCTCGCGCGCGCCTTCGGAGAGAGCACGCTGACGACATCGCTGCTGGAACGGTCGACCATTCCCGTGCTGGAGCTCTACACGCACGGGCTCTACGCCGACGACCATCTGCTCGTCGCCGCGAAGGAAGCGCTCGCCAGAAGCAGCGGGCCCTCCTCGGACAAGGGCGAGAACGACCCGAATCAGGACCCGGATCCTCCCCGCTGACGAGATCTCCGAACCTGGTCCCCTTCACCCTCCGAAAGGAGCAGGGCCATGACCCCTGCCATCGAGCTCACTCACCTTCGCAAACAGTACGGTCGGCACACAGCGGTCGACTCCATCGATCTCCGCGTCGATCCCGGCACCGTGTTCGGGCTCATCGGCCCTAACGGCGCAGGAAAGACCACCACGCTGCGCATGATCCTCGACATCATCCGCCCCACATCGGGCGCTATCCGCGTCCTGGGCGAAGACCCGCGCCGCGGCGGCCCGGCCCTCCGACGACGCATCGGCTTCATCCCCGGCGAGCTCCGACTCGACGACCGCACGACGGGACGCCGCATGCTCGACTTCTACGCCGAGGTGTCCGGCCCGGTGAACCCCGGCACGATCGACCGCCTCGCGGACCGACTCGACCTCGATCTGAGTCGACCGGTGCGCGCGCTCTCGAAGGGCAACAAGCAGAAGCTCGGGATCGTCCAAGCCTTCATGCACGAACCGCCGTTGCTCGTGCTGGACGAGCCGACCAGCGGGCTCGACCCGCTCGTCCAGAGAGAGTTCCTCCACCTCGTCACCGAAGCCAGAGATCGCGGCCAGACCGTGCTGCTGAGCTCCCATGTGCTGAGTGAGATCCAGCAGACGGCCGACATCGTCGCCGTCCTCAGTCGAGGGAGGGTCGTGGCGGAGGGTGATGTGGCCTCACTCAGACTCGGCGCGATCCGGCGCGTACGCGTCGGTCTCGATACGACGGCAGCGACCCTGATCCGGGAGCAACTCGGTGCACTGCCGCAGATCTCCGAGCTCGACGTCCGCGGCGAGACGGACATCGTGCAGGTGAATGCCACCGTCGAAGGTGCCATCGACCCGCTGGTGAAGGTGCTGGCGCAGCACCACGTCCTCGACCTCGCGATCGAGGAACCAGACCTGGAGGAATCGGTCCTGCGGCTCTACGGTGACTCCTCGCGTCTCGAGGCGGGTGAGGGCGATGCGTGACGCGCTTCCCATCTTCCGGCGCGCTCTCCGCGAAACCTGGCGCGGAACGGTGGGCTGGACCATCGGCGTCGCGGCAGTGCTGTTCCTGTACCTGCCCCTGTTCCCGAGCATCGGCGGCAACGGGCAGATGCAGCAGATCATCGACAGCCTGCCCCCGGAGCTCGTGGGAGCACTCGGCTACGACCAGATCGGCACCGGGGCGGGCTACGCCCAGGGAACCTTCTACGGCCTCATCGGCTTCCTCCTCCTGACCATCGCAGGCACGTCCTGGGGAGCGGGCGCCATCGCCGGCGCGGAGGCGTCAGGGCGCCTCGAACTCGACCTGGCTCACGGTGTGGGACGGGTCGGATACGCGATCGCGTCCGCCTTCGCCATCCTCGCCCGGCTCGCGTGGCTGGGCGTGTTCGCGGGCGCTGTCGTCGCCCTGCTCAACGACTCGGCACAGCTCGACATCGATCCGATCCGCATCATCGACACCACCGTCGTCTTCGTCGGCCTCACGATGCTCTCGGGGAGCGCCGCGCTCCTGCTGGGCGCTCTCTTCGGTCGCACTTCCTGGGCTGTCGCAGGGGGCGCGGGAATCGCCGTCGCCGGGTACGCCTTCAACGCGATCGCGAACCAGGTGGAGAACGCCGAGTGGCTCCGGGCGATCTCACCGTACTCCTGGGCGTTCCACCAGGCTCCGCTCGCGGAGGGGTTCGATCCCCGCGGCACCGTGGCGCTCTGGGCGGTGAACGTCGCATTCGTCGCCGGAAGCGCCTGGGCGCTGCGACGCCGCGATGTGATCGGCTGAGGCGATGCGCGGACCATCGTTGTCCGATCTCACGAAAGTTGTCGGCTGGTGAGACAGAGCAGCCCCGGAAAGACGGGTGGCTGATGCGGCGCCGAAAGCGCCCGTTGTCTCACGAAACTTGTCGGTAATCGCGTCTCAACCCGTCCTGCCTAAAACGTCGAGCGGACGGTTTCGGCGCGGCAGGTTCCGGCAGGGGGTTTCGGTCGGCGCACGGCCGGCGTGTCGTGTGGTCGGCCGGCGGCCTGGGAGGGGGCTGCCGGAAACGATCGTTTTCGGCAGACCGATCGACTATGGGCCGAGGCCTCCAACGCGGTGCATCCGTCTCTCTTTAGAGCTGACCGAGCAGTTGCACGAACTCGTCGGCCATGGCGAGCTGCTCCGTGAGTTTCTGGCGACGCTGGTCGGCGCCGTCGCGGATGTCATCGATCCGGGCGCGCAACGCCACGTCGCTCGGGTCGACGGTGAGGGCGTCGACGACGTCGAGGAGTTCGCGCATCTCGTCGAGGGTGTATCCCAACGGTTTCATTCTGCGGATGATGAGGATGCGATCGACATCTTTCTCGGTGTAAAGCCGGAACCCGCCCTCCGTGCGCGCGGACGGCTGCACGAGCCCCACGTCGTCCCAGTGTCGAAGCGAGCGGAACGAGAGCGCCGTGCGCTCGGCCACTTCGCCGATCCGCATCGTCTCGACGGTCCTGTGTTCGTCTTCCACTGATTTCCCCACAACACTCACGTTACGTTAGAGTCTAGATCAGCGCGGCTCTCGCGCCCGCTCCCCTTATCTTTCCGTGTCGGCCTGACCGACGCCTGCGCACCGCTGCGCTCCCATTCGTTTCCCGCGCTCTCACGAGAGAGCCCAGCACCCGGAGGGCACATGACTGCCGTCACCCCCACCCGCGACTCCGCGTCGCGTTACCGCATCGAACCCACCGTCATGCAGGCGCTGCGCAGCCCGCGCCTTTTGACCCGTGAAGTCCTCGCGGGCCTCGTCGTCGCCCTTGCCCTGATCCCGGAGGCGATCGCGTTCTCGATCATCGCGGGCGTCGACCCCCGAGTCGGCCTGTTCTCGTCCTTCATCATGGCCGTCGCGATCGCGTTCCTCGGCGGACGCCCTGCCATGATCACCGCGGCCACCGGAGCAATCGCGCTCGTCATCGCGCCCGTCGCTCGTGAGTACGGCATGGACTACTTCATCGCCACGGTCCTGCTCGGTGGACTCATCCAGATCGTCCTCGCGTTGCTCGGGGTCGCCAAGCTGATGCGGTTCATCCCGCGCTCGGTGATGGTCGGGTTCGTGAACGCTCTGGCGATCTTGATCTTCACTTCGCAGTTTCCGCAGCTCATCGGCGTTCCCTGGCTGGTCTACCCGCTCGTCGCGGTCGGCCTGCTGGTGATGTATCTCATGCCGCGGATCACGAAGGTGATCCCGGCGCCACTCGTCGCGATCGTGCTGCTCACCGCGGCAGTCGTGGTCTTCGCGTGGAACGTGCCGAACGTGGGCGATCAGGGAGAACTTCCCGAGAGCTTGCCGGCGCTGTTCATTCCGAATGTGCCGCTCACCTTCGAGACGCTGCAGATCATCGCTCCCTACGCGCTGGCTATGGCCGTGGTCGGCCTGCTCGAGTCGCTCATGACCGCGAAGCTCGTTGACGACATCACCGACACCCACTCCCGCAAGACCCGCGAGGCACTTGGACAGGGCGCCGCGAACGTTCTCTCCGGCGCGTTCGGCGGCATGGGTGGCTGCGCGATGATCGGCCAGACCATGATCAACGTCAAAGCCTCCGGCGCACGCACCCGGATCTCGACCTTCCTCGCCGGCGTCTTCCTGCTGGTCCTCGTGCTCGCGCTCGGCGACGTGGTGGCGATCATTCCCATGGCAGCGCTCGTCGCCGTCATGATCCTCGTCTCGATTGCGACTTTCGACTGGCACAGCATCCGCCTGAGCACGCTCAAGCGCATGCCGAAGAGCGAGACCGCCGTCATGCTCATCACCGTCATCGCCACCGTCTGGACCCACAACCTCGCCGTTGGCGTCATCCTCGGAGTCGTGGCCGCGATGATCATGTTCGCCCGACGCGTCGCACACTTCGTCAGCGTCACCCGCACCCTCAGTGACGACGGCGACACAGCGCATTACGCCGTCGATGGAGAACTCTTCTTCGCCTCCAGCAACGACCTCACCACCCAGTTCGAGTACGGCGACGACCCCGACACGGT
Organism: Microbacterium sp. C-MGS6; assembly: GCF_058140415.1. Classification (NCBI taxonomy): domain Bacteria; kingdom Bacillati; phylum Actinomycetota; class Actinomycetes; order Micrococcales; family Microbacteriaceae; genus Microbacterium; species Microbacterium sp. C-MGS6. The sequence continues at coordinate 717,749 of NZ_CM176934.1, read as the reverse complement.
AGTCATCGACATGAGTCACTCCCACGTCTGGGACGCTTCCACCGTGGCCGCCCTCGACGCCATCGTCACCAAGTACGAAAACCACGGGAAGACCGTCACCATCCAAGGCCTGAACGACACCGCAGCAGCGTTCCACGGCCGCCTCACCGGAAACCTCGGCGCCGGGCACTGAGTCACGATTCACGCAAGAAGAAGGGGCGGCCTCGGGTCGCCCCTTCTTCGTCATCCACCGACGCCGCCGCTCCTCGACCCTCAAGCTCGGCATCGAGCGCGAGGCTCGGCCCTCCAGCGCGCCGAAACAGTCTGCCGAAACCGGCTTCCGGTGCACGTTTGCGGCACCCCTCGCAGAGCAGAATACGAAATCACGCCGTAAACGATCGTTTTCGGCACTCCACAACTACGGAGTATGCCCTTCGTCAGATGAGACCCACCGTAGGCTCAGAGGATGAGCACGGGTCAGGTGTTGCGCATCCCGTTCGAGTCGAAGGGGTTTGCAGGCGTCGTCACTGTAGACACGGTGACGAGCACGAACATTTCGCAGACTGGGCTGAACGCCCTTCTGAACGATGTGCCACACGAACGGCTCATCGGCTACCCGATCATGACGGCAACCGTTGAGCATGCCGGCTCCGGCTACAACGCTGTGTTCGCCTGGGTTCAGTTCGTGGAGATGACCCCCGCAGATGAATCGCCCTCGACAGCGTTCTTGGACAATATGCCGAGCCTGAACCAGCAGGGTCCTTTCAGTTCGCTTGGGTTTCTGCCGACGCTGTTTGACGCCCCCGCGAATCCCAACGCGCCAGACCTTCAATGGCGCGCCCATTCATATCTTGTCCGGTTCTCTGTTTACGAACCGCGAGTGATCACGCCGATTGCAGCGTTCCAATGGGGGTACGACCTATGCGCGGGAAAGCCCAGCGTCGTACATGCGACCCCTCTTCCCTGGCAAGACATGCTGCGCTGGACGAGCTCGCTGCCTGACTCGTTAGGCGGTTGGGACGTTAACGTAGCTCCCGACGCTGACTAGTGGCGAGCTCCTAGCGTCGCTGTCACCCGCACGCTCAGCCGAAAACCTCTGCCGCTTGGTGGTTACGCCGCGCGTTTTCGGCAGGCCTTCCGTTGCACACGCCAGGATCGCGCCGTAAACGATCGATTTCGGCTGCGATCGCGGCTATTCTCCGGGGGATCCCGTTGAACCACATCTCCGACATTTCTCGAGCTTCGGAGTGAGAGAGTGAGAGCGTGGAGATGAGGCGGAAGGGCAGAGCGGGCGCGATGTTCCTCTGCGCAATCGTGGCGACGACAACATTCACAGGATGCGCTGTCGAATACCATGGCTATCCCAGCGGAATAGATGGTGTGCTCTGGCGACAAGTCGCATCCTTCGAAGATCCTCTATCCCAGCGTCTCTACAGTCCCCCAGTTGATGGTCCGACGGCTTACCTCGACACCCTTCCTGGCGCACGGTGGGATGGCGACGCCCTCTCAGCGGCTGAGTTCGAGATCGAGCAGGGTGGCATCGTCCTCTACAACATCTCTTCGACGGATGCCTTCGCTCACGTCTCGGTGTTCATCGCCTCAGGACCACGACCGGCCATCCCGACCGATGATGGCTATGCCTACAACGGGCCAAGCGAGGTTTACACCTGCTACGACGTGAGGGCCGATTTTCGCTCGCAGCCAATGCCGTCAGCAGAACGAGACATCCTCACGAAGTGTCCAACACCCCTCGTGGAACTCTTAGCCGAGGATGCCGCATTTGCTAGTGGTGAGGTGTTCGACGGGTAGGCATCGACTTTTTCCGTCCGCCGGCGATCAACGGGAGCTGCCGAAAGCGCCTGCCGAAACGCGCTTCCGGCGAACGTTAGTGGCACCCTCGAAAGCGCACGACACCTGACCTCACCGTAAACGATCGTTTTCGGTGGGCTAAGGCGAGCAGGTTTGAACAGTCGGGGCGGGCATCTGGCGACCCCGCCCCGACTGTGCATCGCGAGGCAGTGCTCGAGCGATGCGGTGGCGTGCTGTGCACGCAGGTACGTGCTCGTGGGGGCGAGCACGTACGTCTCAGGGCTGCACGACGGGGAGGCCTGTCGTGGCGGCGGCGTCTTCCAGGGAGCCGAGGTTGAGGAGGTCGGTGAAGCCGGCCTGCTTCATCAGGTCGATGGCGACTCCTGCCCGGTTACCTGAACGGCAGTAGACGAGGTAGGTGGCTTCGGGGTCAAGGTCCGGCAGCGCAGCTTGGAGGTCGCCGCCCGTGACGTCGAGCAGGAGGGCGCCGTCGAGGTGGCCGGTGGCGCGCTCGGCGGGGGTGCGCACGTCGATGATGACCGCGTCGGGGCCGAGGTCAGCCTGTGGTGTGGGTGTGCTGGCGCAGGAGGTGAGCGTGAGTGCGGTGATGACGGCGAGGGTGGTGAGGGTTAGGCGGCCCATGTGCGTCCTTTCGTTGTGAGGGAGCGAGAGTGTCAGCGGTCGCAGGCGCCGTTGGCGCAGTGGCGGGTGGGCTGCCTACTGAAGCGTTGGTGCAGGGCACATCCCGCGCACCACCCGAGGGTGGCTTCTAGGAGCAGGACCGTGAAGCAGACTCCGCAGAGCCCGAGAGTCACGGGTAGCGGGACCATTCCAGCGCTCATCGTCACGCACGAGATAGCAGCGAGACCGAGGGCGAGCCACCAGGCGAAGACCTTCTGCGGCGCGCCCACCCAGTGCCGACGGCGGCGGCGTGTCAGAGCACGGCCGAGGGCGAGAGTGAGGGACAGCCGGTCGCTGATGAGTACGCGCGTCGTCATGTCGAGGAGGAAGAACATGCCGAACATCTGCAGCGGCCTGATGCTGTCGGAGGCGAGCGTGATGGTAAGGGCGGTGATGCCTATGGCGAGGAGGATGCCGGCGGCGATGCGGACGGCGTGCTCGTCGAGGACGGGCACCTCGTATCCGTCGACGTGTTCCCCGGTGCGGGGCGCGGTGTCGGTCGCGTGAGGCATGGGCTTCTTTCTGGTGGTGGTCAGGCGGAGAGCGTCTGAATGATGAGGGTGGCGAGCATGGTCAGCCCCACGGCCAGCACCAGAACCCCGAACCCGGTCCGGATGCCGGCAGCCGGGAGGCGATGCGACAGTGCCAGACCGATGAAGGATCCAGCGACGGCGAGCGCGGTGAAGGTGAGGACGATGGGCCAGTGGATGGCCACGGTCGTGATCTGGGTGAGGAAGCCGGCGGACGAGTTCACGGCGACGACTAGCAGCGATGTCCCCACTGCAGCGGCGATGGGCTGGCCGAGGAAGGTGAGGGCGGGGACGATGAGGAACCCGCCGCCTGCTCCCAGTGCCCCTGTGAGGACTCCCACGCCGAGTCCCGTAGCTGTCGTTCGGATTCCACGGACGACCGGCCGCGTCGGAGGGCGCGCCGCGCGTCCTCGTCGCGGCCGCATCATGGCGATCGCTGTGACGATCATGATCGCCGCGAACAGAACGGTGAGCACGGTTTCTGGTAGCAGCTGACCAACCATCCCGCCACCGATTCCCCCGATCAAGCCGGTCGCCGCGAAGACGCCGGCGACTTTCCAGCGCACCTCGCGTCGGCGCACACGGAAGGCGGCGGAGACGGCGCTGGTGATAGCGACGACGAAGAGAGAGGAGACGATCGTCTCCCTCGTTCCGATGCCCAGGACGAGGGAGAAGATGGGGAAAGTGAGGATGGAGCCCCCGCCGCCGAGGAGCCCGAGTGCGACACCGACAAGGGCCGCGAGAGTCATCGCGAGGATGATGGAGGTGTCCACTCGAGCTCCTCGGCCGCTCAGGCGGCCGTCGGCCGAGACGGCGTCGCGGCGAGCCAGGCGTTGTAGCTGCCTTCGATCTCGATGACGTCGAGGCCGGCCCGGCGCAGGGCGCTGGCGGCGACGCTGTTGCGGACGCCGCTCTGGCAGTAGGTGAGGATCTTGCCGGCGGGCAGTTCGTCGGTGTGCCAGAGGGCCCGACCACCGGAGAGCTGCGCGGCGCCGGGGATGTGCCCGGCGTTGTACTCGGTACGGTTTCGCACGTCGAGGAGGAGCGCCGCGTCGACCTGGTCCAGGTCGGTGGGGGCGATCGTCTTGGGCTGCACCGTGGGGAGGCCATCGAGTGTGGTGATGAACCCGTCGACCTGATCGATGCCGACCCGCAGCAGATGATCCCGGAACCGGGCCGCGGCGTCCCCCGAGTCGATGATGAGGACGAGCGGCCGCGTCTCGGTGTCGGGGTCGTAGACCCAGGCGCCGTAGCTGGCTGCTTTCGCGACTCCGGGCACGTTCAGCGCGCCCTGAACAGTGCCCTCGTGCACGAGGGAGTGGTGGCGGGTGTCGACCATGATGACCCGGTCGGCGTCGATGTCGGCGTCAAGATCGAAGACGCTGCGCTCGAGGAGCGGAGGAAGTTCGCCCAGCACGGCCGGTCCGACGCGGTTCTGCCGCTTCATTCGTGCGAAGTAGGCGTGTGCGTCGGGCTGATCGTTCAACAGCGTGTCGATGAATCCCTGCTCATCGCCGGCCTCGAGGTAGGGAGCCCACCAGGCGAAACGCCGCTCGTATCCGACTGTCGAGCTTGGGACGGCGCCGAGCGCCTTGCCGCAGGCGGACCCCGACCCGTGCGCGGGGAGCACCTGCACGTAGTCGGGCAGGGTGAGGAAGTGGTCGCGGAGGCTCGCGAATAGATCCCGTGCGCCGTCGAAGCGGGTGTCGATGCCGCCTGCGGCCTCGTCCAGCAGGTCCGGGCGTCCGACGTCCCCGACGAACACGAAGTCACCGGTGAGGACATAGCCCGGCTCGGAGGTCGTGGCGCCGTCGATGACGAGGAAGGACAGGTGCTCGGGGGTGTGCCCGGGAGTGTGGACCGCCTCGACCGTGATGTTGCCGACCGTGATGCGGTGACCGTGCATTATCCGGGTGGCGTCTTGGAACCCGACACCGTACTGCCAGTCCGGGCCGCCCTCGCCGGAGACATACATCGTCGCCCCGGTACGGGCTGCGAGCTCGCGGGTGCCGGAGAGGTAGTCGGCGTGGATGTGGGTCTCGGTGACCGCGGTGATGGTCATGCTGTTCTTCGCGGCGAGGTCGAGGTAGACCTGGATGTCGCGGCGCGGGTCGACGACGATCGCTTCACCGGTGCGCTGGCAGCCGATGATGTAGCTGGCGTGGGCGAGGTCGTCGTCGTAGAGGCGTTCGAGGAGCATAAGGGTCTCCGTCGCTTTCTTCTGGGTCAGTGCGTGCAAGTGCAGCGCTGGGATACGGGGACGCCCGCGAGGGCTTGTTCGATGTGCTGGCCGCAGCCGTCCCAGGTGGGCTTGCCGCAGGAGGAGCAGGTGATTCGTGCGCACATGGTGCCAGGTCCTTTCAGGGGGTAGCGGTGTTGGCGAGCTGGCGGCGGACGTCGTCCATGTCCAGTTCGCGGGCCTTCTCGATGAGCAGCTCGAGCTGCGGTTCGGCAAGAGCTCCCGGCTGCCGGTAGACCAGGACGCCGTCGCGGACGACCATCAGGGTCGGAATCGAGGTGATGCGGTGGGCGGAGGCCAGAGCGGTCTCGGCCTCGGTGTCGACCTTCCCGAAGAGGATGTCGGGGTGCCTGTCGGATGCTGCATCGAATACCGGGGCGAAGGCCCGGCAGGGTCCACACCACTCAGCCCAGAAGTCGATCAGCGCGATGCCCTCGGCGTGGGTGAGCTGTTCGAAGTTCCCGGTGGTCAGTTCAACAGTTGCCATCGCCGATCACCGTCCGAACAGGCGGGCGAAGAAGCCACCCCGCTGAGACTGGGCGGCCTGGACTTCGGCACGGGTATGGCTGCCATTGCACCAGTCGGATGCGGGCACGGATTTCCGCACGGATGCGACGTGCTGACCGCACCCGGTCCAGGTCGTCTTTCCACAGGTGTGGCACTTCGTTGCTCTGCACATACGCTGATCTCCTTGCTCGGCGATACCCCGGGGAGTATCAGTTCATGTGAATACGATACCCCAGGGGGTATAGTGGTTGTCAACTCGACGGAAGGACCACCCATGACCGACACCCTCGTCACCGGCGACCCGCTCGTCCACGACCCCGAAGCCAAGCGCAAAGTCGTCAACCGCCTCAAGCGAGCTCAGGGCCAGCTGGCGGCGGTCATTACGGCCGTCGAGGACGACGCGCACTGCCGCGACGTCGTGCAGCAGCTCTCCGCCGTCTCGAAGGCCCTCGACCGGGCCGGATTCCTCGTGATCTCGACCGCGCTGCGGGAATGCCTCACCGATCCGGACGCCGACGACGTCACCTCCCCCGCCGAGTTGGAGAAGCTCTTCCTCTCCCTGGCCTGAACCGGTCAGGCCCGCTCCTCGGGGCCCTCGCCTGGTGACCTGGGAGGAGTTCGACGATTCCCGTGTCGAACACCGTTAGTCTTCCCAGGGCGCTGTTCGCATGGGACCGGCGCTGAACAATGATGTGTTGAAGCATTCACAGTGATGCCAGATGAGGAGCGGTGCTTCGTGCTTTTGACGAGTCTTCCCAGCCCCCCACCGTCGTGGGCACAGTTCACCCTCGGGCCGCTCACAATCCACACCTACGCGCTGTGCATCATCGCCGGGATCATCGCCGCCGTGATCATCACCCAACGACGCCTGTCGGCACGAGGCGCGGAGGACGGCGTGGTTGTCGACATCGTCATCTGGGCTGTCCCGATCGGCATCATCGGAGCCCGGTTCTATCACGTGTTCACCCACGTCGGGGACTACTTCTATCCGGGCGCGAACCTCGGGAACATCTTCGCCATCTGGGACGGCGGCAACGCCCTCTACGGGTCCCTCCTGGGCGGCGCTGTCGGTGCGTACATCGGCTGCCGACGAACCGGTATCCGGCTGTGGTCCTTCGCCGACGCTCTCGCGCCCGCGATGCTCATCGCGCAGTCCATGGGTCGGATCGGCAACTACTTCAACCACGAACTCTTCGGGCTGCCCACCACGCTGCCGTGGGGGCTCGAGATCCTGCCGACGGACACCATGTTCCCGGACGGCCTCCCGGCCGGAACGCTGTTCCACCCGCTGTTCCTGTACGAGATCATCTGGAACCTGATCGGCGTGGCGATCATCCTCCTCCTCGAGCGCAGATACCGGTTCCGGTGGGGACGAACCTTCGCCCTCTATATGATCTGGTACGGCCTCGGACGCAGCTGGCTCGAGGCCATCAGGATCGACCCCACCAGCGACGCCCTGTTCGGCATCCCCGCGAACGTCTGGGCATCCGTCGTCGTCGTCGCCCTCGGCATCGCGCTATTCGTCGTCCAGGGGCGACGACACCCCGAACCCGAACCCTCCGTGTACCAAGAAGGACGCGCGCCAGCGGTGGAACATCAGCCCAGCAGCGCAGACGAGAGCTGAACGCCACCCACACCTCCAGCTGTCAGCTAGTTCTGTCTAAGCGATCACGGACACAACGCCTCTTGACGTGGTGCGCCGAAAATCCCTGCCGAGAGGGGTTTCCGAAGATCGTTTGTGGCGCCTCATAAGGAGCCACCGGGCCAGTGACGCCAAAACGATCGTTTCTGGTGTGACGGACGACGGCATGCGGAAGATCATCCGGGTTACCCGACCCGGTTTGCGCCGGGCGTACGCTGATGGTCTCGATCGCGGAAGACGGGACGACGACCATGGGCGACTCGGCACAGGGGCCACGCGGTTCGCTGCTCTATGTTGAAGATGATGCGGAGATCGCTGCGCTGACCGTCGAAGTGCTGGAAGAGGTGTACGACGTCGAGCATGCCGCGGACGGCGAGACCGCGCTCCGGCTCGCGCTGAGCAGGCGATACGACGCCATGGTGGTCGATCGACGCCTCCCCGGCATGGACGGCGTCGATTTCATCTGTGCCGTGCGTACCGCGCACATCACGACGCCGGTCCTGATGCTGACCGCGCTCGGCACCGTGGACGATCGTGTCACCGGTCTCGACGGCGGAGCGAACGACTACCTGGTGAAGCCGTTCGATTACGACGAGCTGCTGGCGCGCCTTCGGGCGCTGCGACGCGCGTTCAGGGCTGATGGGGTACGTCGACGCCTCGGCGAGTGGGTGTTCACGCCGGACGCCCAGGCCGCGTACGATCCATCTGGAATCCGAGTGGCGCTGACGGCGACGGAGAGCGCGCTCCTGGAGCTGTTGAGCACCAGCCCCGAGCACGTGTTCAGTCGGGACGAGATCCTCCGCGCCGTGTTCCATGAAGGAGATACGACGAGTTCGGTGGACACGTACGTGCACTATGTGCGGCGCAAGACGTCCCCCGACATGATCGAGACCGTCCGCGCACGCGGCTACCGCGCGGGAACACCGTCATGAGCGACGCCGATAATCGACGCGTGCGTCGCGCAGCGCTATCCATCGGACTCTGGGTCGGAGTCTCGTCGGGTGTGATCGTCGCGATCGGCATCGGCGTGCTGATCGCGGTGGTGCTCTCAACGTCGCGCCGCGAAGGCGAGGAGCACGGCGGCGGCTGGTTCGGCGGTCCCGCCGGAACGCGGGACGACTTCATCGTCGACATCGACGTGATCGTTCCGGCCGTGATCATCCTCGGAGTGATCGGCGTGGTGCTGCTCGGGGTTGTCGCCGCGGTCGCCGCTCGACGATCGGTCCGCCCGCTCGGGGAGGCGCTGCGTCGGCAGCGAAACTTCGTGGCCGACGCGAGCCACGAACTGCGTACGCCGCTGACGGCGCTGACGAGCCGTATCCAGGTGTTGCAACGCCGTCATGACCGAGGCGAGGACCTCGGAGCGGGTCTCACCAACCTCCGGCGCGATGCGGACATGATGGCCGACGTGCTCAACGACCTGCTCATCGCCGCGGAAGGAGAATCGTTCGCCGACGGGAACGCGGACGTCGCGACAGCGGCGGCGACAGCGGTCGCAGCGATGACGACGAGCGAGAAGCGCTCCGAGGTCTCGCTCGCGATCACCGTGGATCAGGAGGTGAAGGCGCAGCTGCCGGAAGTCACGCTCGTCCGCATCCTGGTCGCGCTGCTCGACAACGCCGTGCAGCACTCCCCGGCGCGAGGTACCGTCTCGATCCGCATCGCGCGGGACGCCCGCAACGTGACGGTGCGCGTCATCGACGAGGGCTCCGGGATCGAAGGCATCTCGCCCGAGCAGGTCTTCGAGCGCTTCGCGCGTCCGCGCGAGAGTGGGCGCCCTCGCAGCTTCGGTCTCGGACTCTCACTCGTGCGAGATGTCGCTCGCCGTGCCGGAGGGTCCATCGAGGTCGAACGGTCGACAGCATCCGGCACGACTTTCCTGCTCACACTGCCGGCTCATCCCTGAACGAGTGCGTCTCCTCCGATCGGATGCGAACCGACCGTCGTCGTCTGCACGTCCACCATCGTCGTGCCGAGCCAGCGGGTCACGCGACGATCAGCATCGACGACGATGCCGGTGCGCGACCCCGCAGCCGCGATCCACGAGCGGTTCGCCGGGCCGGCCACCACGGCAGCGGTCGCCCAGACGTCCGCTTGCGTGAGACCGTCGGTCACGATCGTGGCCGACGCGGTGCCTGTCGCGGGCCTACCGGTGCGCGGATCGAGGATATGATGCCCGCGCTCCGCCGTCCCTGAGGTCGCCACCGCACCGTTCACCACGTCGACCACCGCGATCAACTGACCGCGGTCGTGCGGGTCGGCGATTCCCACCGGCCATCGCCAGTCGGCTCCCTCGGCTGTGAACAGCTGCAGGTCTCCTCCGGCGTTGATGCCGACCGCGGTCGCGGCAGCCAGCAGCGGCTCGAGGTGCCGACGGCCCGCAGCTTCCACCGCCCAGCCCTTGACGTATCCCGTCGGGTCGAACCTTCCCCGCCACCGGGCGGAGACCAGGCCGCCAGTCTCCTCTTCGGCGCGTTCGCAGGCATCCGCGACCAGCGCCACCCTGCTGTCAGCGTCGGCGATGGAGAGTTCACCGCGACGGATGCGGCTGATGTCGGAATCAGTGCGATATGTCGAGAAGACCCGGTCGATGTCACGCAGTTCGTCGAAGCATGCTCGCACTGCCCGGTCGGCGCCCTCGTCGGTCATTTCCCCCGGAGCAATCAGATGGATGCTCATCGGAATGCCCATGATCTCCTCGACCCAGACCCGCGTCACCTCATTCGCGGTACGCATCAGCTCTGCGCCTGGTCGATCGCGCTCTGCAGCGACGAGAGGTAGCCACCGCTCGTGTATGTGGCACCGGACACCATCTGGATCTTCGAGCTCTGCGCCTGGATCGTCTCCGAGACGAGCCTCGGGATCGCGGTGCCGTTGATCTGCCGGTCCCGACCGTTGCTGTTCGGGTAATCGACCGCCTGTGCGTCCGTGATCTGTCCACCGGAGACGGTTATCTGCACCTGCACCGGCCCGTAGCGGGTCTGCGATGATGCGCCGGTGTAGGTTCCGTCGGCGAGGCCGGTGCCAGACATGGTTCCCGAGTTCGTCGATGTGGTTCCCGAGCCGCTCGCGCCGGTCTCGGCGGTCGTCAATGAACTGCCCGCTGTCGCCGCACTGGCGTCGGTCGGGGTGACCGCCTCCAGAGACGTTCGGTAGCTGAACAGCAGCACGAGTCCGCTGACGGTCGCGAGCAGCGTGTAGAGGATCTTCTTCATGGCCGTCTCCCTGCTCAGATCGTGAACGATTCGGAATGGATGCGATGGGCGGGGAACCCGGCGCCAACCAGGTCGCGCCTGAGGTCTTTCATCCAGGCCTCACCGCCACAGATGAACACGTCGTGGTCCTTCGGCTCCGGCACGAGATGGCGGAGGAGATCTGCGCCCGACCACGCCTCGTGCGTGGCAGGGATCCAGCTCGACGCGCCGGAAGATCGCGGGCCGATGAACGGCAGGTAGCTCAGGCCACGGGTACTGATGAGGTGAGCGATGGCCTCCTGCCGAAGAGCGTCCTCGGCCGCGGACTCCCGGGTGATAAGCATCGCTTCTCCCGGTCCGTAGCCTTCCGTCTCGAGCAGCGAGACGAGCGGTGCGACCCCGGCGCCTGCGCCGATCATAAGCAGCTTCGTCCCGGTCCTGCGCTCACCGGTCATCTCCCCGTATGGTCCTTCCATGATGACCCTGGTGCCAGGGAGCAGCGCGGTGAGGCGTCGCGTGCCGTCGCCCAGCACACGGGCAGTCAACGTCAGCTCGCTTCCCGGCGCAGCGGAGAGCGAGAACGGGTGCGCGCGAGTCCAGCCCGGTCCATCGAGGAACCGCCAGACGAAGAACTGACCAGCCCTGGCACCGAGCGTCGCGAGGTCGCGACCGGTGACCCGGATGGTGACGCCCCGAGCACCGTCCGCCTCGACCCCCGCCACCCGCAGGGCCCGACGAGTGGACCGCAGCAGCGGCATCCCGATGCGGAAGAGCAGTACCGATCCTGCGGAGAGCGCCCAGATCGACCACCAGTAGACGGTCGCGATCGGTGAGGACAGGAAGTCGGCGCCCGTCCACAGCTGGTGCGGCAGCGCGAGCCCGACGCCCAGGTACGCGTACAGGTGCAGGAGGTGCCAGGACTCGTACCGCAGGTGCCGACGAGCACGCCGGATCGAGGTGACGACCACGAGCAGGATCAGCAGAGTGCCGGCAGTCGCCAGGAGCATGCCGGGGTATTCCCAGATGAAGCTCCACAGCTGGACGAGCGGGTTGATGCCGGCAGCCATCGCGTAGCCCACCGCGAGCAGTGCGATGTGCGCGCCCATCAACCAGAACGACCAGAATCCGACGAAGCGATGCAGCCGCGTGATCCCGTCGCGACCGAATCCGCGCTCGAACAGCGGGACGCGCGCCATCAGCAGCACCTGATAGAGCAGCAGATTCGCCGCGACCAACCCGGTGAGGCGTCCGAGCGTCGTGACGGTCTCGGCGTTGACTCCCAGGACTGCGGTCACTCCACCACAGGCGATCCACAAAGCGACGACGAACAGGCTGGTCGCCCAGATCACCGTGATCGCCGCTGCACGCCAGACCCGCGCGCGGCCATGGGCTGCCCGCCGTGGCTCAGGGGAAGCGGCGGGGACGGAAGCACGCGGTCTCGTCGTCAGAGTGGTCATAGGGGAATCGTGCTGCGCCGACTCTGAGACAGGTCTAAGGAACGGCTCCCGATAGGCAACTCATATCTGTCTCTCAGGCAACGCCACTCGTCCCGAGCAGCGTACCGATCGCGAACGTGACCACCAGCGCGATCGCCCCACCGAGCACCACCCTGATCGTGGGCCTCAGCGCGGGGTTCCCGCCGATCCTCGCGCTCAGGAATCCGGTCAGCGCGAGCGCCAGCAGCACCACCGCGAAAGCGACCGGCACCCGGATCTCGGGAGGCGGGAGCAGTATCGCCAAGAGCGGAAGCAGCGCTCCGAGTGCGAAGGCAAGTGCGGAGGCCCCCGCCGCCGCCCACGGACTGACCACCTGATTCTCCGTGATGCCTAGTTCCGCTTCGAGGTGCGCGGTCAGCGGGTCGTGCGCGGTGAGCTCCTCCGCAACGAGGCGTGCGGTCGCCGGGCTAAGACCTTTCGCCTGATAGATGCCCGCCAGCTCCTCGAGCTCGGTCGCAGGATTATCGGCCAGCTCTCCTCGTTCCTTCTCGATCAGAGCCCGTTGGCTGTCTCGCTGGCTGCTCACCGACACGTACTCCCCGAGCGCCATCGAGATCGCACCGCCGACGAGACCGGCGACACCCGCGGCGAGCAGCGTCGCGGAATCGGTCGTCGCCCCCGCGACACCGACGACGAGCGACGCGACCGACACGATGCCGTCGTTCGCGCCGAGCACTCCGGCTCTGAGCCAGTTGAGCCGCCCAGCGAGATCGCCGCGGTGGGGTTCACCCGGATGCGTCGCCAACATCATCGCCCCGTTCTTTCTCCCGGCGCGGCTATGGAAGGCACATCCCGACGTAGGTCGAGCTCTGCGTGCGCGGAATGCCACTTCGTGAGAGGTCGAGTCATCGGACAAGAGTACGCCCGCCACAAACGCGCCCTCCGCAGCTCGACCGCTAGCAAGTCCGGTCGCGGCACCAACCGAAGGCCCATGCCAGAACGGGGTTCCGGCTCCCGTTAGCGGCGACCGCCCCGGCAACCAAGTGATACCGCGCCGGAAACGATCGTTTTCGGCAGCTCTCGCGTAAGGCTGAGGCGTAAGGTTGCCTGGTCGACCCGGACCCTGTCGACGGCGGTGATCCGGTCCGCTCGTCATGAGCGCGGTAGCCGGTCCACTCGTCGCAAGGGTGGTGCCGACGCCCCACTAATCGTCGAGACGGTCGAGAATCTCATTCATCTGGTCGATCTCTTCCTGCTGTGACGAGATGATCTGCTCACAGAGATCTTGGATCTCCGGGTCGCTGATGTCTGATTGCTCACACACCAGAATCGCTCGAGAGTGATGCGGGATCATGGAACGGAGGAACTGGTCGTTACCGACGAACGCTTCCGAGCGTCCCATGAAGAAGGCGACAAGGAAAAGCGCGGCGAAACCTACGAGCAAGCTGATGTTCGCGGCCTTGTTCGGGAACATCTTCCACATGACGATGACCATGATGATGCCCATGGGGAAGACCATCATCAGTGCCATGTAGAGGTTGCTGATGTTGAGGAAGAGATCGTCCAGGACGTTGATCATCGCAAACGTGAGGAAGTACATCACAACGAAGCTGAGCGATAGCGAGACGGCGAGCTTAAGGTAGCTCGACATCCCGCCCTGATTCTTCCCCTGGGAGTGGCCGGCCGGCGGGCGTGAACCGTTGTCGGCGTGCTGGCTTGTCATAGCGACTCCAGCAGTGCAACGCACGCCTGTTCGCAGCGTCGGTATGCCTCAGCGCAGATCGTGCAGTGTTCGTGCATGGTGTGCTGTTCACACTCGTTAGCACAGCTCAGGCACGCCGCTCGGCAAGCTTCGAGCGCGGCACGGGTGACGCTGGCGTCGTGCCCGGTGCGACGGGAGAGGATCCGGGTGGTGGTTACGCAAAGGTCTGCACAGTCCTGGTTCGCGCGAATGCACTTGATTAGGTCAGCAACCATGTCCTCGCTGAGGCAAGCGTCGGCACATGCGGTGCAGGCTTGCGCGCACGCGAGACACGCGTCGATGCAGTCGACGAGCTTCTTCTGATCAATTCCGCCCAGATCTTTCGGATACGTGCTGAGCATTTCTTCGGTGACGGTCATGAGAGAACTCCTTTCGTGAGCCACGAAAGTACGCTCGCATCGCCCGCGCACTGAGGCCCTTGAATACCCCGCTGGGGTCTGGTAACCCGGTATTGATAAGCCGCCGCGCTGCGCAGATCAGCCTGTGAGCTGAACAGAGTCGGCGACCACGTTCGCCTAGCGGGAATAGAAGCGAAAACATTGAGTTAGATACCCCCAGGGGGTATGCTCGAGGCATGAACGGGTACGACGGAAGCAAGGACGACCTGCGCAAGCGGTTGAATCGCGTCGAAGGCCAGGTGCGGGGGATCTCCCGGATGGTTGATGAGGACAAGTACTGCATCGACATCCTTACGCAGGTCTCTGCGGCGACGAAGGCCCTGGAGACGGTGGCGTTGTCGTTGCTGAGCGATCATCTGAGTCACTGCGTCGCTCAGGCAAGTGCTGAGGGTGGCGACTTCGCAGCGGAGAAGGTTCGTGAGGCCAACGAAGCCATCGCCCGCCTGGTTCGTTCATGACCACACGTCTGTTTAGTAAAGGAGAACACCATGACTGATCGCATCGAGCTGGGACTGACGGATGCGAACGCTGGTTGCGCATGCTGCGCTGCCCCATCGAACACAGAGACAGCCGTCCACGACGATTCTGCGGTCACATCGGAGGTGCTCGTCGACGGGATGACATGCTCGCATTGCGCATCGAGCGTCAGTGAGGAGCTGGGCGCTGTCGACGGTGTCGAGTCCGTCACCGTGGATCTCAACGCGGGTGGCACCTCCCGGGTGACCATCCGCAGCACCGCCCCGGTTGACCCCGCCGCTGTGAAGGCTGCGGTGGAGGAGGCCGGCTACGCTCTCGCGACCAGCCAGCCCTGAGTTGCATCTGTCGGCGTCCGGCTTACCCCGGGCGCACCTGAGCAAGGAGTCTCCGATGAGCCAGCACGACGAACACACCGATCACACCGCGCACCGCAACCACACGGCGGCGGCAACGACGGAGCACGACCATGGGGCGATGAGCCACGATCACGCTGCACCGCACGAAGACACCGGGCACGGCGGCCACGAAGATCACGCCGGTCACGGCGGGCATGGCGGCCACGGGGATCATGTGGGGCAGTTCCGGCGCCTGTTCTGGATCATGCTGCTCCTCGCCGTGCCGGTGGTCGGATTCTCGACGATGTTCTCGATGATCCTGGGGTACCCGCTGCCGGACGCGGCGTGGGTCGCGTGGGTGTCACCGGCTCTCGGAACGGTGATGTACGTGTGGGGCGGTGCCCCGTTCCTGACCGGTGCGGTCGGTGAACTTCGTGCCCGCAAACCGGGGATGATGCTGCTGATCGCCCTCGCGATCACCGTGGCGTTCCTCGCCTCCTGGGGGGCGAGCATCGGGCTGCTGCACCACGAGCTGGATTTCTGGTGGGAGCTGGCGCTGCTGATCGTGATCATGCTGCTCGGCCACTGGATCGAGATGCGTTCCCTCGCCCAGACGACGTCGGCGTTGGATTCCCTCGCCGCATTGCTGCCCGACGAGGCGGAGAAGGTCGACGGAGACACCACTGTCACCGTCGCACCGGCTGATCTGCAGGTCGGAGACGTGGTGGTGGTGCGTCCGGGCGGGCGGGTCCCCGCGGATGGGCGGATCGTGCAGGGTTCGGCCAGCATGGACGAGTCGATGATCACAGGAGAGTCTCGGCCGGTGCGCCGCAGCGATGGTGACCCGGTAATCGCTGGAACCGTAGCCACCGATTCCGGGGTGCGGGTAGAGATCACCGCCATTGGTGAAGACACCGCACTCGCGGGCATCCAGAAACTGGTCACGGAGGCGCAGAGTTCATCGTCGCGGGCGCAACGACTCGCGGATAAGGCAGCGGGGTGGCTGTTCTGGTTCGCGCTCGGCGCTGCCGCGATCACCGCGATTGTGTGGACTCTCGTCGGCCAGCCCGAGGCAGCCGTGATCCGCACCATCACCGTGCTGGTCATCGCCTGCCCGCACGCGCTGGGTCTCGCGATCCCACTGGTCGTGTCGATAGCGACCGAACGCGCCGCCCGTGGAGGTGTGCTGATCAAGGATCGTCTCGCCCTGGAGAGCATGCGCACCGTCGACACGATCCTGTTCGACAAGACCGGCACGCTCACCAAGGGCACCCCCGCCGTGACCGCGATCGATCCCGTCACAGGGGCCGACGCCGATCAGCTGCTCGCGTGGGCGGCGGCCGCGGAAGCGGACTCCGAGCACCCCCTCGCCCGTGCGATCGTCAACGCAGCGAAAGAGAAGAACCTCACCGTTCCGCGATCGACCGATTTTGAATCCTCCCCCGCCGTGGGGGTGCGTGCCCGTGTCGACGGACACGTCGTGCAGGTCGGCGGCCCGTACATGCTCGAGCAAGAACACGCCACCGAGCTGCCGGTGGCCGACGAGTGGCGCGGTGAGGGTGCGATCATCCTCCACGTGCTCGTTGACGGTCAGGTGACGGGCGCGCTGCGCCTGGCGGATGAGATCCGGTCCGAGTCGCGTAACGCGGTCGATGCGCTCCACGAACGGGGCGTGCAGGTGGTGATGATCACCGGTGACGCCGATGCGGTCGCCGCGTCCGTCGCCGGCGAGCTGGGTATCGACCGGTACTTCGCCGGGGTCCGTCCGGAGGACAAAGCCTCCAAGGTGAAAGAACTGCAAAACGAAGGCCGCAAGGTCGCGATGGTCGGTGACGGCGTGAACGACGCCCCCGCCCTCGCCCAGGCAGACGTAGGGATTGCGATCGGTGCAGGAACGGACGTTGCGATCGCCTCCGCAGGTGTCATCCTCGCCAGCGACGACCCCCGATCGGTGATCTCCGTGATTGAGCTGTCGCGGGCCAGTTACCGGAAGATGAAACAGAACCTCTGGTGGGCCGCCGGGTACAACCTTCTCTCGGTGCCGTTGGCTGCCGGTGTGCTCGCCCCCGTCGGGTTCGTGTTGCCGATGTCGGTCGGTGCGGTGTTGATGTCACTATCCACGATCGTTGTCGCGCTGAATGCGCAGTTGCTGCGACGGCTGAACCTCAGCCCGGACGCCGTCGTCGACAAGTAGGCGCATGGGCGGCGGCGACGTACCCTGGAAGAAAGGGAGGTGGGACAGTGTTGATGACGATCGCACGGCGCGTGCATGACCAGCGCACCCTCACCCGCACCCTCCTGACCGTCGTCGCCGTCGCCTTTTCCGTGATCTTCGGGCTTCTGGCGATGCACTCGATGAACACGCACACCATGCCCTCCGGGCACAGTGAGACCATCGCCGTCGCACCCGCGCATGCCGATGCTCACCCCGCACACGCCTCTGGCGACGCCGCAGCGGTGGACGAGGCGGGGTGCGCCACGTGTTCTGACGATCACGGCATGGCGTGGATGGCCTGCGTTCTCGCGCTCCTCATCGCTGTCGTGCTGCTCGCCCGGCCGTCCGCCTGGTGGCGAACCGTCGCACATTCCCCGGGAACGCCCGTGTCCCGCCTACATCTCCGGGATGCGCTGCATCCGCTGCGGCCTCCGTCTCTCACCGTTCTCTGCATCAGTCGCACGTGATGGCAGGCGCGCCCGCTTTCCGCGGGTAACGCCCTCGCCCAGCCTCTCTCGCTGGGCACCATCATCGACTCTTGGAGAACCCCATCATGAAGACCCGGTTTGCGGCGACAGCCGCACTCACCCTCGCCGCAGTGCTTGGACTCGCCGGCTGCGCCGGTACCACCTCCGGCGGCGACATGCCCGGCATGAACCACGAAAGCAGCACCTCGGCCCCGGCGTCCGCGGACGCCAACGACGCCGACATCATGTTCGCCAGCATGATGAAAGAGCACCACGCCCAGGCCATCGACATGTCCGACATGCTCCTTAGCAAGGAGGGTGTCGACGAACGTGTCGTCGCTCTTGCGGAAGAGATCAAGGCCGCGCAGGAGCCCGAGATCCAGAAAATGGACCAGTGGCTCGAAGAGTGGGGCGCTGATACCTCCGACATGGAGGGCATGGATCACGGCGGTGGCATGATGTCGGAGGATGACATGCAGGCTCTCGAGGATGCCACCGGTGCGGACGCCAGCCGCCTGTTCCTCGAGCAGATGATTCAGCACCACGAGGGTGCCGTCGAGATGGCCCAAGAAGAGGTCGACAACGGCCAGAACAGCGACGCGGTCGCTCTGGCCGAGACGATCATCGAGGCGCAGACCACGGAGATCGCCACGATGAAAGATCTCCTCGCCACACTCTGATCTACCTTCGGGGGTGCGGCGCTCGCCCGCACCCCCGAACTGGCCATCTCGCAGTAACCCACGCCACCGCGCTGGTGCCCTGTCGCGACTCTCATTCGCGTACCGCTCGCGCACCCGCATGCATTTCTTCAAGTCGGAGTCTCATGAACCGCCACTCGCCCCTACCCGCTTTCGCGATCGCTCTCGTAGCCGTCGCCCTCACCGGCTGCGCCGTGCCGCAGGCCTCCGGCACCAACGCGGTCCCCCCCGTCATCCAACACATTCACGGTGTTGCCGCTGACCCCCGCGGTGAGGACCTCTTCGTAGCCACCCACGGAGGGCTCTTCACCCTCACACCCGAAGGTGCGATCGCCGGTCCCATCGGAGGCCACGATTTCGATGCGATGGGCTTTACCGTCCTCGACGACGCCCTCTTCGCATCCGGACACCCGGGCACACAGACACCCGCAGAGCTCGGCTCCCCGAACCTAGGTGTCATTCGCAGTGACGACTTCGGCGAGTCGTGGTCACCGATCGCGCTCACTGGCAGCACGGACTTCCATGTCCTCACCGCCGGACCGGACGGCACTCTCTACGGGATCGCGTCCGATGGCGTCGATCTGCTCATCAGCACTGACGACGGTCTCGAATGGACCCGCGGCGCAACGCTTGCCGCGGCAGACCTCGCCGCCAACGGCGACGGTCTCTACGCGGCCTCAGAAGAAGGACTGCTCCTCAGCACCGACAACGGCGCCACCTTCACCCCCATCGCCGACGCCCCCCTGCTCTACACACTCGACGCCAAACCCAATGGCTCGCTCGCAGGAGTCGGAACCGACGGTGCCCTCTGGTCACAGAATACCGAAGGAACATGGCAACGCCTCGACGCGCTTCAAGGGGCCGCTCAGGCCTTCACCGCGATCGATGACGAACGCTTCATCGTTGTCGACGACCGCGGCATCGTCCAGATCACAGCAGACGACACAACCATCCTCGCCCCCGCCCGGTAGAGAAAGCCACCACCAGAACGGCCACCCATGGTCCCCCGCCGCAATCCCTTCCGACGCATATCCGTCTTCGTCGCGTGCGCCACAGTCCTCGCCCTACTTCTCGCCCTTGCGAGCTTCTACCTCATCGGAGCCATATTCAGATGACCCGCCACCCGTACCCTGCTCCTCTCAGACCACAACGAGACGTTCCTGCTCAACCAGTCACGCCCACCAGCCGCCTGTCCCCGCGGCTGCGTCACGATCGTCTCGTACGTGGCGGGGCCATCCTCCTCCTGGTCGCCGTCGCACTGATCGCAGCTCATCTCCTCATCGACACAACCGTCCCAGACCAATGGTCATTCTGGGCATACACGCTTGGAAGCTACGAAACAGCGTTCATCCTCGCGATCGTCGGACTGGCGCTCGTGCTGCGTGAACCCCCCGGGAGGCGCGGATGAATCTCAATGACTACTGGACCAACGCCTTTTGGTCCGTCATCCCCACGATCGCCGTCGTCGCGGCATTCTGGTTCGTCCTGCGGTCCATCGTCAGAGCCGACCGCAGCGAGCGATAAGCACACGCCAAGATCGAGCAACAACTCCGCGCGGAACGAAACCAACCACGCCAACTCGCATCGACAGACGACGAGCGAGGGCAGCCAGATCAGCTACCTGAACGCCGGAAACGCCTGCCGAAAGCAGATACCGGCGGGCGTTAGCGGCGAGCGTCCGGTGACGTGTAACGCGAGTTCGCCGGAAACGATCGTTTCCGGCGTGGTCGCCGCGTCAAAGAATTCATATCGGAGCGGATCGCCGACCGCGAGTGCCTCATCAACGCTGCCACTGCCGAGACTGAACATGAACACCCCTCGTTGAGTGCTACTAAGGATGTCTGCCTGATGTGAGCTAGCGGAGAACTCTCGTCTCAGCGTCGGAAAAGGCTCCCCCGATGACGGCGTCGGCAATCCGCCGGCAATCCGCTTCGTTTCTATAGCCTCGTCCCCCGTCGGTGGCGATGACGTGGCCCTGGGATGTGAGCTTCCATGCCCACTTACCATCGGGCCGCTTGTAGATCAGGCGCACAGCCGCCATATCTCCTCCTCACGTCGTGCCATAAGCGTAGATGTCACGGAATGCGCGTTTCACCTTGATAAACCGAGGTTACTTCTCGTCGGCGGAGATCTCCGTTGCATGTTCACTGGACGGTTGCGGTTGGCGGCTGCGGAGCATCTGGAGGATGCCGAGTCCGACACCGATTCCGAGGGCGACGTCGGCGATATTTCCGATGAAGAGGTTGCCATAGGCGAGGAAATCGGTGACGTGACCGCGGGCGAACCCGGGAGGGGCGAAGAGGCGGTCGATGAGGTTCCCGGCCGCTCCACCCCAAACAAATCCGATGGCGACTGCCCACGTTGTGGATGTCGCCCGCCATGCGGCGTAGAACAACGCAATTACGGCTACGGTTCCGATCACCGTGAACACAAAGGTGCTGCTTGAGCCGAAAGACATAATGGTGCCGGGGTTGAAAGCGAGCTGCATGCCGAACAGATCACCGACTAGCGGAGTGCGCTCTTGCTCGCTCAGTTGCGCAAGCGCCAGGGCCTTCGTGCCCTGGTCGATGACAGCCATCGAGAGTGCAACCAGGCACGCGGTTACCAATCTTCGACTACGATCGCCCCTCAACGTGGGTCCCACACGTAGAAGTTATTGCGACGGTGGAGGGTACCCGTACCCGCCTGCGACCGTGGAGGCCGGCCGGGATCTAGCAGTGCTGTGAACACGGAGCGGTGCGTCCTTTGTTAGTGAAGCGGCGTTGATCGTCAGTTGAGGCCGGAGTATGCATGCAGGCCCTTGAAGAACACGTTCACGATCGTGAAGTTGAACAGCACTGCGGTGAAGCCGACGATCGACAGCCATGCCGACGGGTTGCCCCGCCAGCCGCGGGTCGCCCGCGCGTGGATGTAGCCTGCGTACAGCACCCAGATCACGAACGTCCAAACTTCCTTGGTGTCGAATCCCCAGTATCGTCCCCAGGAATCGTTGGCCCAGATTGATCCGGCGACCAAGGTGAACGTCCAGAAGATGAACCCGACGATCGCGAACCTATAGGCGAGGGACTCCAGCGTTTCGGCGGTCGGGAGCGTGCGCAGATATCCCGCCCCGGCCATCTTCGCCGCCTCGCCTTTCGCCGCGATCCGTCGCTCGCGTCGGGCCTGCATGAGTTGTGTGGCTGATAGTCCGCAGGAGATGGCGAAGAGGGCGGTGCCGAGGGAGGCGACGAAGACGTGGATGACGAGCCATACGCTCTTGAGTGGATCCATCAGAGGGGTTATCTCGACGTAGAAGGCAAGGGTCGCTCCCCCGAGCAGTAGCGCGACCATGCCGATGAGGAACGAGCCTAGGAAGCGTAGGTCGTACCGGCGGAGTACGACCATGTAGACCGCGACGACCAGCAGGGTACCGGTGAGGGCGAACTCGTACATGTTCGCCCACGGGACCCGGTCTGCGGCGATCCCTCGCCCTAAAGTGCCAGCGAGGTGAAAGATAAACGCGAACCCGGTCAGGACAGTGCCGATGCGCGCCCAGAGCAGACGTTGCCGCTGGCCTGGCCGGGTACGGACTTCGTTCAGTGTTGGGCGTTCGTCGTCGGTATCGTGCGCCTTTGCTTCGCCGTTGGCGGCCACGAGCGCGGGTACCCGTTGGACCTCATCGCGGCGCACTGAGCGTTGGGCAAGGTCGATTGCGTAGGCGACGAACGCGAGCAGATATACGGCAATTGCGGTCCACACCAACAGCAGAGCGATGCCGTCCATGGTCAGGGATTCGGGTTCAGGCATCAGTTTCTCCTCGGGCGGAACGGGGGCTGGAGTGGAAGTGCCGATGGCTGATTCCAGCCATCGCGAAACCGGTGATCGCACCAAGTGCGATCACCGTGGTGAACGGGTAGAACGCCCCGCAGGCCTCGCATTCGAAGTCGAGAAACTCCACCAGTGTCGGGGGATCGGGTCCAGCGCTGTCCAACACGTGCGAGTTGGCGCGAGCACCAATAAGTGCGGCGGCATTGTCGTCTGTGGACGCTTTTGGACGGGTGGCGATCGTGTAGATAATCGCGCCGGTGACAGCGCGATCACGGTAGCGATTGTGATGAGGGTGACTTTCCGGGAGGACTTCATCATGGCTTCCTTCGGCGGGGCATCTGTGGGCTTGAGCCTCCGCGGCGGGCCATGTGGTTGTCGCGGAGGTGGGCTATTTCGTCCGGAAGCTGCGGGTCCTCTCCTCGCGCGAGGCCGGCGAATTCCAGGTGCAGGGAGGGTGCTACCGGGGAGCCGACGACGGATGCCTTGACGAACACCCGCCGTCGGGGAACGAGAAGGCCGATGATTAGGCCCAGGGTGGCGAGGGTGGCGAAGGCGAGCACCCATGTTCCACCCGTGTCACGTTTGATATCCAACGACGCGAACCTCTTCACTGCTGCCAGCGGATCCGAGCCGTCGGACGCATCCTCGAAGGTGACAGTTCCCCACCCGTTGGGAAGGTCTGCGGTCTGCCCGGGCGTGAGCTCGATCGACTCCGTGCCGCTACCGCCGCCCGTGAGCTGGGTCATGTCGGTGGTGTCGAGGGTGTACACCGACCGGGGTACGCCGTCGTCGATGCCGAGGCTGCCGGAGAACACGTTAAACGTGACGACCGGATTCAGCAGGTCGGGATACACCGAGGTGAACGCCCCGGAGTCAAGAACACCTTGGGTTGGGTAGAAGAACCCGATGAGCCCGATCTGTTCGGCAAGCCCATCCGGCACCTTAATGACGCCGAGCGAGGTCATCATGGAGTCCTGCGGGAGGAAGGGCTGCGACTCGCTGTACACGATCGTCCCCTCAGGATCTCTGACGGTGATGGTGGGTGCGTAGCCATTTCCAAGCAGGTAAACCCGTTCACTGCCGACAGTGATGGGGTGGTTCACGCGCACCTTCTCCGTGCCCTCTGTCCCGGCGCGGGCATCACGGATAGTGAGGTTGGCGGCGAAGTCGCCTGCTTGGCCGGCCCCGGCAGACCCCAAGGGCACGTAGTTGACCTCGAAGCTGTCGAGGGTCAGCGAGTATGGGTCCAGCTGTGTACCGTTCACGAACCTGCCGGGGCTGAACGAGGAGTAGTCGTTGAGGGTGTTGACGAAGGTGGTCCCCTCAACGATGACCCTTTGCCCGGTGTAGGAAAACCCGCTGGAGGCGAGCACAGCGACCAGCACCCCAACGAGAGATGCGTGAAAGAGAAGGTTGCCGGTTTCTCGAAGGTACCCGCGTTCGGCCGACACCGACCACGAGCGGGCGGTGTCATACCGCTGAACACGGTATCCGCGTCGACGCAGATCTGTTGTCGCGGCGGTGATCGCCGCGTCCGCGTCCGCGCCTATGTCCTCAGCTTTCGGCGGGACGTCAACGTGGAGGTGGGTGCCCAGCCGACTGAGCCGCGCCGGGGTGCGTGGTGGACGGGAGCGGAGCGCCTTCCAATGGTGTCGGGTGCGAGGAATGATGCAGCCGATCAAGGAGATGAAAAGCAACAGGTAGATACCTGAGAACCAGGCAGAGTTGTACAGATCGAACACCTGGATGCCGTCGAGGAAAGACGCCAGGTCCGGGTTGTCCCGGAAGTATTGGACGACCCCGTTGGGGTCCGCAGTGCGCTGAGGGAAAATGGACCCGGGAACTGATGCGATGGCCAACAGGAGCAGCAGCAGGATGGCGGTGCGCATGCTGGTCAGCTGCCGCCACCCCCACCGCAGCCACCCGACGGCTCCCAGCGTCGGGGACGTGACGGTGTCCGGCTCTTCCTGATCGATGTGATCGGCGGGTCGAGAGGGGTCGGCAGGAAGCTGGTCAGAGAGGGAGCGTGACACTGAGCATCACCCCCTGCAGAACTGACATCAGCATGCCCCAGATGCCCGTGACCATCAGCACACCCAGCGCGATCAGCATGCTGCCGCCAATGATGTTGACTACCCGGATATGACGGCGGAGGAAAGCAACCGATCGGGTGGCCCAGCCCAGTCCGAGCGCGAGTAGGAAAAACGGAATGCCCAGGCCGAGTGAGTACGCCAGCCCCAGCAGCGCAGCACGGCCGGGGTCCCCGAGATTCCACGACACCGACATAATCGCCGCGAGCGTCGGTCCGATGCAGGGCGTCCACCCGATCCCGAGCGCTATTCCCAGCAGCGGCGCGCTGAGCAGGCCTAGGTTGCCGCGGAAACGGGGTCGGAGGGTGCGTTGCGTGCGGGGGAATGCCCCGATGAAGACCAGACCCAGAACGACGACGACCACTCCGAGCACCCGAGTGAGGATGTTGGCGTACTCGAGGAAAAACATCCCCGCGACCCCACCGAGCACCGTGACGGTCATGAACACGAGCGTGAACCCTGCCACAAACAATGCCACCCCACCGAACAGTCGTCCACGACCAGAAGCGGGAGTCCGTGTCGGCGAGCTGGAGAGGGAAGAGCCGAGGTAGCCGAAGTAGCCGGGCACCAACGGGAGCACACACGGGGAGACGAAGGAGATCAGCCCCGCCAGCATGGCGATGAGCACAGCCACCCACAGCGCACCGTCGAAAATGAGCCCCTCGGCATTCATTCGCTTTCCGCCAGCGCGTCTGCGATCAGGGTGGACAGGATAGACGCGGCCGGTAGCTGACCGATGATTCGCGCGGCGACCCTACCCTCGCGGTCCATAACAAGAGTCGTCGGCGTCGCCTGAATGGGGGTGACCGCCGCAAACGCGAGCTTCGTCTTCCCGTCGACGATGTCGATCACGCTGCGGTACGTGATCCCGTAGTCCTCCGTGAAGGACAACGCGGTGGCAGGCTGGTCGTAGATATTCACCCCGATGAAACCCACCCCCTCGGTCTGATAGCTCTGCCACACCTCCTCCAGCAGCGGCGCCTCGACCCGGCACGGCCCGCACGCCGCATACCAGAAGTTCACGACGTAGACCTCGCCAGCGAATTCGCCGCTACTGATCGGGTTGTCGCGCTCGTCGACGCCGGCAAATACCACCGTCTCGCCGCGCTCGTCCGCAGGTATCTCGACGACGCGCTCGTCGACGCTGGTGGAACCGGTGCCGTTGTTCATCGCATCAGCGAGGTCACTTTGGGACGTGCAGCCCGTGACTGTAAGCACGGTGGCGACGGCGACCATCGCGGCGACGGCACGAAACGTGTGTTCAAACTTTCGCTGGGGATCAGATGGTGTGGCGCGGGTGGTGGAAGCCACCCCGAACGGGTTGGTCACGACTACTCCAAATTGGGAACTCAGTAAACGCGCTTGATAGCGCGAGAATCCGCGTGCTTTCACGGATGAGAGGGAGTTGATCGTGATTCAGGTTCGGGAAACGCGCAGTTGCGTGAGTGTGAGCATCGGTGATTGGGACGGCTGGCGCGCGACTGTCTCTCGCACCCTCCGCGTCACACGTCCAGTGCTGCATGTGCGAGACGGTGCTCGCCAGGCAGAGATGACGAGCGCCAGCACGCACGCCACTCCCAAAAGACATAGGGCGGCACCAAGGTCTTCAGCCTCGCCAGCATGACCGTCTGCCATCACGCCGGGCACGACACCCAAGTCGTTCGTGGCGATCAGCTCCGCGATAGGCGCTACCTGCAGGTCCTCGGTCCCCGCGTGCGTCGCCACCCACGATCCGACCAGGAGCGTCAATGCTAGCCCCAGGCCGATCAGCAGCCTCGCCGCTAGCCCACTCGTGCGCGCAGCGGTAGCGCGCTCAGTGAGGGCGGGGCGGATCATTGGACGGTCCTACGTTCGAAGTGGAATCAGGGTAGCCGACGATTAGACACTACCAGCTGTACAGTCAGCGCATGTTGACGGTTGCTGTAGCGGGGGTGATAGTTCACGTTCACACGATGCCCGACCCGATCACTTTCGGATTCTCTTGTCGCTTCTTGGCCCCTAGCTGTTTCCCGGGAGGCTGGGCCGCGGTTCGCGCCCGCGGAGGGAGACGACACGGACGAGGATGATCATCGCGACCAGTTCGACAAGGGTTTGTGTGACTACCGCGAGCGGGGCGATGCTCATCGAGGCAGGGAGAGCGAGAGCGAGCGGTAGGACGACGATCGAGTTGCGCGTCGCGGCGGAGAACATCACCGCGCGGGTGGCGGGGACCTCTAGTCGTGCGACCCGGCCGGCGAGCTTCCCGATCGCGACGGCGAGGATGACGAAGGCGATGTAGAGCGGTACGACGCGCAGGAGGGCGGTGATCTGCGATCCAACAGCGGCGATCTGGGAGCCGATGACCACAGCGAGGGTCACCATCATCAGCGGCACCATCGCGCCCGCCATGATCTTCTCTATGAAGCGGCCTCCCCGGTGACGACGCGCAACAGCCTGCACCACCGTTGCTGCGGAGAGGGGGACCACGATCAGCAACAGGAATGCCCGGATGAATGGGCCGATGTCGACCACATCGAGCGCAGCGCCGCCCGCGAAGAGGAACAGGAACACCGGCAGAAGCAGGATCTGGACCAACATCAGCAGTGGCGCGGCTGCGAGCAGTCGTGCGCCAGCGCCACCTGCGAGACCGGCGAACACGATGACGTAATCGATGCACGGGGTCAGCAGGACGAACAACACCCCGAGCAACAGTCCCCGGTCATCGACCACGAAGCGCGAGAG
This sequence comes from Microbacterium sp. C-MGS6, assembly GCF_058140415.1. Taxonomy (NCBI): domain Bacteria; kingdom Bacillati; phylum Actinomycetota; class Actinomycetes; order Micrococcales; family Microbacteriaceae; genus Microbacterium; species Microbacterium sp. C-MGS6. The sequence continues at coordinate 690,762 of NZ_CM176934.1, read as the reverse complement.
GCCCCAGGCGAGCATCGGCACGATGACGAAGTTCGCCACCAGCACCGTGCCTAGAAACCTGATATCGCGGAACGCGCGTTTCACCTCGATGAGCGGGACGCCGAGAAACGTCGCGAACAACAGCAGCATCAGTGCCGGTTCAATCGAATGCTCGAGGCTCGGAGCAAGTTGCGGCGTTATCAGCCCGACGGCCGCCCCCACGGCGATCGCGCCGATGTAGAGAGCCAGTTGACGGATATCCCACCACCGCACAACGGATCTCACTCGGTGGTCTCATCGCCTGTGCGGATCATGAAAACTGCTCCGGTGATCGCTGCGGCGAAGATCACGATGTCGGCGATGTTCCCGATGAACCAGTTGCCGTAGGCGAGGAAGTCTACGACGTGCCCCCGGGCGAATCCGGGGTCGCGGAAGAGGCGGTCGCCTGCGTGTGAGGCGGCAGCGCCGCCGAGCGCGCCGATGACGATCGCCCATCCCACGCGTTGCACTCGGAACGCGAACACGATCGCTGTGATGGTGGCTGCGACAGCGAGCAGTGCGAACACCCAGGTGAAGCCTTCCCCGAAGGAGAATGCCGCTCCGGGGTTATAGGCGAGCTGCAAACCCAGCAGGTCACCGATCAGCGGGATGCGCTCACGCTCGGTGAGGGTCGCTTCGGCCCACACCTTGGTTCCCTGATCGATCAGCACGACGACCACGGCGATCAAGAGCGCTCCACCAGTGAGCTGCCGCCGCCGGGTCGACGACAGCTTGCTCGCAGCGGGCGGATGAGCCTCTGCCTGGGAGGAGGTCATGCGAGCACCTCGATCAGACGGACGATGACCCCAGATTCGATCAGGATGAACAGGCCCAGGCCGATGAACACGGCCGGTACGAGCCAGTGCTCGACGCGCTCCAGCCCCTCGGTGACAGCCTTGTTGGTGCCGATCAGCCGGCCGGCCGCGCACCAGACCGCGACGAGGACCAGGAACACGACGATCATGATCGCGACGTCGCTGGGGGCGCTGGTGCGGAAGATCGGCGTGTAGAGGGAGATGTTGTCGGCCCCGTTGGCGATCGTGATACCCGCGACACCCCATAGTCCGACCGCGGTGATCTTGGAGTCGTCATCATCGTCATCGCCGTTACGGCGCAGGCCGCGAATGAGCGTCCAGATGCCGATGCCGAGCGGGATCAGACCCAGGAAACCGACCCATTCGTCCGGAACGATGGTGAGACCGAGAGCGGCGATCACGCTGATCACGACGAGGGTGATGAACCCGAGATACTGGCCCGCGACGATCTGCCACGGCCGGGGCTTCCCTCGACTGGAAGCGAGGAACAGCACGGTAAGCACGACGATGTCGTCGATGTTGGTCGCCGCGAACAGGCCGATCGCTGAACCGATGGTGGCGAGCATCAGCTTCCCAACCGTGGCGTGCGGGTGCGGGCGGCACGCAGACCATTGAGGATCACGATGACCTCCGCAACCTCGTGGACCAGGACGACCGCGGCGAGCCCCAGCACGCCAAAGAGCGCGAGCGGGAGCAGTGCGGTGATAATCAGCAGCGACAGGACGATGTTCTGGTTGATGATCCGTCGACCGCGCCGGGCGTGGTCGAACGCCCGCGGGATGAGGCGCAGATCATGGCCGGTGAAGGCCACGTCGGCGGATTCGATCGCTGCGTCGGAGCCGGTCGCGCCCATCGCGATACCGATGTCCGCGCCAGCGAGGGCCGGGGCATCGTTAATGCCGTCGCCGATCATCGCGACCGGTCCCGCCGTCGACAGTTCCCCGATCGCGGTCGCCTTGTCCTCCGGGCGCAGCTCCGCGCGCACGTCGCTGATCCCTGCCTGTGCCGCCAGTGCACGAGCGGTCCGGGCGTTGTCGCCGGTGAGCATCGTCACCCCGACGCCCTGGCCGGTGAGTGTCCGGACGACCTCGGGGACTTCCGGGCGCAGCTCGTCCCGAACGCCGATCGCGGCGACCGGTGACCCGTCGCGGTGGACGATCACGACGGTCATGCCCTGCTCTTCCAACTCGCCGACCCGCTCCGCGAGGTCGCCGGCGTTCAGCCAGCGGGGACTGCCGACGGTGATTCTCGATCCGTCGACGGTGCCGTCGATGCCGTGCCCGGCCTGCTCGGTCACATCTGCAGCTCCCGGTGTCCCCGGGGCTGCGGCAGTGATCGCTGAGGCGAGAGGATGGGTGCTGTGCTGCTCCAACGCGGCCGCCCACGCCAGCGCCTGAGCCTCCGTAACGCCATCTGTGGTGAGCACGGCGGTGACCGCCGGTTCGTTGCGGGTGAGGGTGCCGGTCTTGTCGACGGCAACGTGGCGGACCGTGCCGAAGCGCTCGAAAACGGCGCCGGACTTGATGATCACGCCGAACTTGCTCGCCGCACCGATCGCCGCGACGACCGTCAGCGGAACCGAGATTGCCAGCGCACACGGAGAAGCGGCGACCAGCACGACGAGTGCGCGAGTGATCCACACCTCCGGGTCGCCCAGCAGCGACCCGATGATCGCGACGAGCGCAGCGAGGATCAGTACTCCGGGTACGAGCGGGCGGGCGATCCTGTCCGCCAGACGGGCACGCTCGCCCTTCTCGGTCTGCGCTTTCTCTACCAGCTCCACGATCGTCGTGAGCGAGTTATCGGTGCCCGCAGCGGTCGCCTCGACTTCCAGGACACCGGCGCTGTTGATCGCACCGGCCGACACCGCATTCCCGGGCTCAACTTCGACCGGGATCGACTCCCCGGTGATCGCCGAGGTATCCAGGCTGGAGCGACCAGAACGCACGACCCCATCAGTCGCGATCCGCTCACCCGGGCGGACCACCATGACCTGGCCGACCGTCAACTCTTTCGCCGGCACCTGCGCGGAGACACCGCTCTGAAGCACGGTCGCTGTTTCCGGCACGAGCTTCAGTAGTGCCCTCAGTCCGCCGCGGGCGCGGTCCATCGCCTTGTCCTCAAGCGCCTCCGCGATCGAGTACAAGAACGCCAGAGCTGCAGCCTCCTCCACGTACCCGAGGATGACGGCACCGATCGCGCTGATCGTCATCAGCAGCCCGATGCCGAGCTTGCCCTTGAACAGTTTCCGGATCGCGCCGGGCGTGAACGTCGATGCGCCCAGCAGCAGTCCGACCCAGAACAGCACCAGTGCCGGGATCTCGAGCCCGGACCACTCGAAGATCAGACCGGCCAGGAACGCAACGCCGGAGAACACCGGCACCATGACCCCGCGGTCTCTCCACCAGGGCCGCTCGGCCTCTTCGATCTCTTCGCCTGCCGTCGCGGCAGGCTCGTGCTCGCAGCCACACGCCTCGCTCACGCGTCAGCCCCCGTCCCACAGCAGCCAGCCACCATGCACGCTGAGTCCACGCAGGGCGCGTGCTCATCGACCGCCAGTGTCACGTCCACGAGCGCGACGAGCGCAGCCGCAAGATGCGGGTCGGCGATCTCGTAGCGGGTTTGGCGGCCCTCAGGCTCGGCGACAACGATCCCGCAGTCACGCAGGCAGGTGAGATGGTTCGACACGTTGGAGCGCGTCAGCTCTAGCTCACGGGACAGGACTGCGGGGTAGCTCGGGCCACCGAGCAGAGTCATGAGAATCCGAGAACGCGTAGGATCAGCCATGGCGCGGCCGAGCCGGTTCATGACGTCGAGACGAGAAGCAATGGTCAGCATAAGCTGAACTATACAGTCTCCGCTGACCTATTTCCTATGCGGTCAAGCCAATGCCCTCAGGGCATGGTCTTCGAGCCCGAAAGAACGCTGCCGCCCAGAATGCACAGGCGAGCTCGACGCGTCTCCGACATGAGCCGTCTTCTGGTTCCGGACGCGCTCCGCGGGTTCGCGATTGTCGCGATGCTCATCGCGCACGCGGCTCCTTTCGTGCCGAACGCACCGTGGGCGGTGCAATTCGTCACGGCGAACTTCAGTAGTGTCGCGTCGCCGCTCTTCGCTCTTGTCATGGGCATGTCGGCGGAGCTTGTGTGGAGACGCGGCGGCGCTGTGGGGGTGACGTTGCTGCAACAGACTCTGCGTGGCCTGTTCCTCATCGTCCTGGGTGTTTGGATGGCCACGTGGGGCTCCTGGCTGGCGGTCATCCTGAGCTATCTCGGGCTGCTGATCATCATCGGCGCGCCCCTTCTACTCCTGCGCAGCTCGGTCGTGATTGCCGCGACAGCGGTCCTTGTCCTGGCCAGTCAGCCATTGCTGAGCGTCGCACGCACCTGGATTTGGGTCTACACCGCGCCGCCGCCCGTGCGTGAGGTCACGACCTGGATGTTCCTGGGCCCTCAGTATCGGGTGGTCAACCTGTTGCCGGTGTTCCTCATCGGTGCCCTGTTGATCCGTCACGGCTTGAAACGCGATCGCTTGTTGTGGATCATGGCGGCTGTGGCGCTGTTGGCGTATCTTGCCTGGGGTTTCGGGCAGCGCTTCGGCACGGTGTTATCGGGGGACTACCTGGACTCTCTGAGGGATATTGGCTTGGTGTTCGCCGTCTACGTCTGCGTTGTGCTGGGGGCTACGGTGCGGCGGGAGCACGCAGAACGTTTTTGGGGTGCTGTCTTTGTTCCCTTGTGCGCCTGCGGTCAGGTGGCGTTGTCTCTGTACTTGCTGCACGGCAGTCTCATCGCATTTTGGAGTAACGCGTATGGCCGCCCTGCCGAGAACTTCTACTTGGGCTGGCTGGTGATCGTTCCGGGCATGATCGTGGTGGGTTGGTTGTGGTGGCGGTTCGTTGGAACTGGCCCAGTTGAATGGGTGATGGGCTGGCTCAGCGGACGTCCCAAGTCTTCCTCGCTTCGCCGGTAGAGCGGGTGCGTGGCTCTGGGGCTCGCAAGAAGACTTGATTGGTCGGGCTGGTACCATCCTGAGGTCATGGTCGTCCACGGTCGCGCTCACAAATGCGTTAGCCGAGCCGACGAGTTCCTGATAACGAAGATCATTACAGCCCTCGGGCTGGCGCTTCTTCTCGTTGTTGGAGCGTGGCCGGGCGGCCATCGTGATGCGACAGATGCGACTCCGTATCTGAGCACCACATCCTCGTCGTCACTAGGGACGCCTTCTGCTGGTCATTTTTCGGCGGGTTCGGGTGAAAGCGTTGTCGGCGCGACCGCGGAACAATTCCTGGCCGGGGATAGCGCGAACGACATCGTGATCGGCGTTGCCGGGTGCCTCTTGGGTATCATCTGCTGCTTCTTGGTGCTCATCGTCACGCGGAACTTCCGCCGTCACGTCCCCTCTTCTCACATTCGCGAACGTTTGCCGCGCGCACCATCACTGGCAGCTATGACGGGGCGCCTGTTCGCATTGCCTCCTTCTCTCACACAGCTTTCTCTGTCGCGGACCTGACTCCGGCGGCGCCATCTCTTCGATGGCGCTCCACTGGTCGTCCCCGTTCGTTGTGTGTGTCTGGAGTGTTATGAAATCTTCCGTGAAAGCGGTACTTGTCACCGTGTCTCTCGCCGTGGTGTTGCTGGTCGTCGCACTGGTCTTCGTCCTGATTAATCAGAATCAAGCTGCCGCACCCGAGACGGGGACCGCTGACGGTCCACAAGTCGTCCGTGAGAACTCGCACGTCCTCGATGACGGAGGAGAAGGGGCGGTGACGGTGGTCGAGTTCCTCGATTTCGAGTGCGAGGCCTGCGGTGCTTTCTATCCCCTCGTCGAGGATCTCCGCGGCAAGTTCGATGGCGAGATCACCTACGTGATCCGCTACTTCCCGCTGCCTGGTCACCTCAACTCAAAGAACGCCGCAATCGCTGCCGAAGCCGCAGCGCAGCAGGGACGGCTCGAAGACATGTATCACCGCCTGTTCGAGACGCAGTCTCAATGGGGTGAGGCTCAAGAGTCTCGTGCGGACCTGTTCCGGGGGTTTGCGGAGGAACTCGGATTGGACATGGCCGCGTTCGATGATGCGGTCGCTGATCCGGCGACAGCGGAACGGGTTCAATTCGATCTCGACGAGGGTGAGCAGCTCGGTGTCAGCAGTACCCCCTCGTTCTTCATCGATGGGGAGCCTGTCGTGCTGGAAACGTGGACCGATCTGGAGGACAGCATTGAAGCCGCCGTGAACGGTGCTGAATGATGGCGCGTTCGCTATCGCACCGTCGAGTCATCATCGTCGGTGCCGGGCACTCCGGATTGGCGACAGCCGCCGCGCTCAGGTCCTCTGGGCTTGAGCCACAGAAAGACTTCGTGATCATCGATTCTGCACCCCCCGGTCGACGAAGCTGGGCCACACGGTGGCAGTCGATGAAACTGCGCAGCGCGGCACGCCACAGTGTCGTCCGCGGGTTCCCTTTCCCGGGCGATGGAGACCGTCATCCGAGTGTGGATGAGATGTCCGATTACCTGTCTTCGGTGGAGAAAGCCCTCGGTGTGAAGACCGTGTGGGGCACTCGTGCTCTTGGAATCAACCGGTTGGGCGACGGATCCACGCTGCATCTGTCGACCTCCGCCGGGGAAGTGCAAACCCGAAATGTGGTCTGTGCAACGGGAGCTGCCGCGGTGCCGCGCATACCGGGCTGGCGCCCGGGATTGGCCGTACCCGGTGTTGTGCTGCATTCCAGCCAGTACCTCTACCCCGCCCAGATACCTCCCGGCCACGTGTTGATCGTTGGCGGCGGATTCAGCGGAGTGGAGATTGCTGAGGAGCTCGCGTCCTCCCACGACGTCACCCTCTCCACTCGAGCGGAACCCTCAGGGGTGTCGGAGCGGCCTATCTGGTCGAGGCTGCGACGTAAGGGTGCGCTCTCCGAGGCACGCCCCCGCGTAGCTTCGACAGACGTCACTCATGCCGTCGCCGTGACGGAGGTTCACGGAGACACCGTGATGTTCGCCGATGGGGCGTCCGTGAAGCCGCATTCCGTGATCCTTGCGACCGGGTACAGGCCGGCAGACGCATGGCTGCCCGATTCGGAGCCGCCCGGTCAGCCTTTGCACGTCAGTGCACGCATCCCGGGACTGTTCACTGTTGGCATGCCCCGTTACTCCCGGGCGGATGCGGACACCCTCGTTGGGGCGGGTCGTGATGCGGCGACCGTCGCCCGACTCATCGTTGGACGGCCGTAAGGAGCACCATGACAGAAGCAGGGCACAGTCACGGTATTGGTGACGCCACTCCTCGCAATCGCCTGGTCATCGCGTTCGCGATCACCTCTTCGGTCTTCATCGTCGAAGTGATCGGGGCGATTATCACAGGCAGCCTCGCACTGCTCGTTGATGCGGCGCACATGCTCACCGATGTCGTCGGGTTGGCGATGGCCGTCACCGCCGCGCATCTGATGAATCGTCCCCCGACTCCCAGGTACACCTTCGGTCTTCAACGCACGGAGGTGCTCGGTGCGCTCGCTCAAGCAGCTCTGCTGCTCGGGGTGGGTATCTTCGCGCTCGTGGAAGGCGTACGGCGGCTGTTCGAGCCCCCTGAGATCGCATCGGGAAGTCTGCTGTTCTTCGGCATCGTCGGTCTCGTCGCCAACATCGCCTCCATGCTCGTATTGTTCAGCGGCCGCGGACGCAACCTCAACATGCGCGCCGCGTTCCTCGAGGTCGTCAACGATGCCCTCGGTTCCGTCGGCGTCATCGCCAGCGCCATCCTCATCGCCGTTTTCGGTTGGTATCAGGCGGACGCCGTCGCGGGCGTCTTGATCGCGCTCCTCATCATCCCCCGCACCCTCATCCTGTTGCGAGCATCCGGCCGGGTATTGATGGAGTCCACACCTGCCGGCCTCGATCTCGAGGATGTCCGCCGCCACATCCTTGCCCTGCCGCACGTGGTCGCTGTGCACGACCTCCACGCGACCCAGGTCTCGACCGACCTCCCCACGCTCACCGCCCATGTCGTGGTCGATGACACCGTCACGATGGAAGCTTCCGCCGCACTGCTGACATCACTTCAGCAATGCGTCAGCGAACATTTCGCCGTGAGCATCGAACACTCCACCTTTCAGATCGAACCCGAATCCCACCCCGGAGAGCACGACACCCATGCATAAACGCCTCTCGGCACGCACCGCTGCCGTCCTCACCACCCTGTTGTTGTCGGCATCCGTCGTCCTTGGGACTGCATCTCCGGCGGCCGCTCACGACGACTTCGTTTCGTCGTACCCCACCGCCGACTCGACCATCAACGGCTCCCCCGACGAGATCTCTTTGATGTTCACCGGGGCCCTCACCGGTGGTGACGATGCAACGGTCGTCGAGGTTATCGATGAAAGCGGAGCAAACGTCGCCGTCGACCCGCCAACGGTGAGCGGTGACTCGATCACTCAACACCTCTCCCCCGACGCCGCAACCGGCATCTTCACCGTCCGCTGGAAGACCGTCTCCGCCGACGGACACCCGATCAACGGGGAGTATGTGTACACCGTCACGCCCGCGACGGACACGGAACCCAGCACTCCGACCACAAGCCCCACCCCTGAAACCTCCCCAACGGAGGAGCCGGAACCGGCCCGACCCGCGCAAACATACGGTGGCACGGCATCCGGTGGCGGTGCTTTCGAACTGCTCCCCCTGTTCTTCCTCTCGGGTCTGGCACTGATTCTGGGGATCGGCGTTGTGGGAGTGGTTATGGCCGGGCGCCAGCGTCACCAGCGCGACCGCGCACAGGCCGCCAAGGATGCTGCAGCTAAGGAGAAAGACGCCGATGCGTGATCGAGTCCGCCGGTCGGCCGTGATGCTCATCGTCGCCGCCATCGTCATCCTGATCGATCAAGGCACCAAGACTCTTGCTCTGAACACGTTGCGGCAGGATGCGCGTATACCGCTGATCGGTGACTGGCTCGGTCTTCAACTGGCCTTCAACCCCGGGGCGATCTTCTCGCTCGGGGAAGGCTCCACATGGGTCATCACCGTCATCGGGGTCGCTGTCACCGCGGTCCTCATCGTTGCCGCCACCCGAGCCCGGAACGTGTGGTCGGCGGTTGGTTTCGGTTTCATCGTGGGCGGTGCGATCGGGAACCTCATCGATCGCTTATTCTCGCCGCCCGCGTTCGGGATCGGGCACGTCACCGATTTCCTCGCCTACGGGAACCTGTTCATCGGCAACCTCGCCGATATCGCTCTCGGCATCGGTGCCGTGTTCCTCATCGTCGCGGGTCTGCGCACGAGCCGTCGCCGGCCAGACCCCACGTCCCGCCCCGACGACCCTGTACCCGCCGAAGAAACGGTTCACCCATGAGTCCCAAAGAACGCGTCCCCTCCACTTACCAGCGGAACGCCCTGGCCCCCAGCCTCGTCGCCGCCGCGATCCTGTTTCTGGCCCCGGCGCTCTTCCAGGCGAATTGGGCGCCGCTCGTCCTCTTCATTGCCTCAATTTTCGGGCTGATCGTCGCGTGGTTTGCGCTCCAGGCACGCCACTGGTGGTGGATCCCGGTCTTCCTCGCCATTGCCGTGCTCTGGAATCCGGTGATGCCCTTCCCCTTCTCCGGTGTCGTGTGGACCACAGCACAACCCATCGCGGCCGTGGTGTTCCTGGCAGCGGGGGCGACGATCAAGGTGATCCGGAAGTGAACTGCGCGATCTTCTTGTCACGACCATGCGTATGAGCGGCGAGATCCCCGACAGCCCCCCATCTCTGCAGGCGTTCCTCGCACCGGCCGACATTCCGCTTCCAGTGCTACCGATCGTTGCGGGGATCCTCGCTGCGCTGTATCTCGTCGGCGCGATCCGGTTGTGGACGCACGGGCGTCGTTGGCCCGTGTGGCGCACGGTCAGCTTCCTGCTCGGGTGCGTTCTCCTCGCGGCGGTCACCGGTCTGGGTGTTGAAACCTACGGCCAGGCGCTGGTGTCCGTTTTCATGTTCCAGCAGCTCACTCTGATGATGATGGTGCCGCCGCTACTGGTCCTCGGCTCACCCGGAACCCTTCTTCTGCGATCAACACCGCACCATGGGGCGGGACGGGTAGTCCTCACAGCGGCCCACAGTGCTCTTCGAAGCCCGGCCGCGAAATGGATACTCAGCCCGTGGGCCACTGTCCCGCTGTACCTGTTCGCGTTCTACGGCATCTACCTTGCGGGTGCTGCCGATGCCATCCTCGCTCTCCCCGGGGGCCACGTCGCACTCGAGGTCGGATTCCTCCTCGCCGGCATGCTCTTCACCATCCCCATCCTGTCCTCCGATCCGCTGCCGGTCAGGTTGGGTCATGGTGCCCGTGCACTGGACGTGTTTGCTGAAGCCGCGCTCCACGCGTTCTTCGGGGTGTTCCTCATGATGGCCAGCACGATCCTGGTCGGCTCATTCGTCGCCCCCACCAAAGCACTGGGCATCGATCCCCTCGCCGATCAGCAGCTAGCCGGCGCTCTGGCATGGTCCTACGGTGAAGCCCCGACCGTGCTGATGTTGATCTACGTGATGCATCGCTGGTTCCGCAGCGACACCGCCCGGGCTGCCGCGGCCGACCGGTACGCCGACGTGCACGGGAACACCGACCTCGACATGTACAACGCCTACCTCAAAAAACTGAGCTCTCATGACCGTGACCGCTGACCCATTGGTGAGACACGCCCTCTCCGTTCGACCACGGCGCGGGAACCCCCGAGCGCACGATGCGCGCCTACCAGCTGGGGTGCCGTTTCCCGTAGCGATCGTCGCGTCCGCCATCGCAGGAGGCATGCTGGATCTCGCCTACCCCGCAAACGGGTGGTGGCCCGCAACGTTCGTGAGCGTAACCATCGGGCTGTGGACGCTCCGCGGACGCTCTCTACCCGGGGCGTTCCTGATCTCCCTCGTCTACGGCGCGACCTTCTACTTCACCCACCTGGTATGGGTGACCCGGTTTCTGGGACCCATCCCATGGGTCGCGCTGGCTGGCTTGGAATCCCTGCTGTTCGGTGCCGGCGGTGCGCTGATCGCACTCGCCTATCGGGTCACCACCACCCGCGCGGGATACGCGTATCGTGCGATCACTCCCATGCTCGTCGCCGGGGTATGGATGCTGCGAGAAACACTGATGGGGAGTACGCCGTACACCGGGTTCCCATGGGCGCGCGTCGGTTTCAGCCTCGCCGAGAGCCCGCTCGCGGAAGCCGCTTCATGGGTGGGAACCACGGGGCTGTCCTTCCTGACCGTTCTCGTCTGCGCGAGCGTCGTGGAAGCCCTCATCCTCCGCCGATGGGAGCCAGCAGCAACGGCCGTGGTCATCGTCGTTGCCGCGATAGCCATCCCTCTGTTCCCCACCGAGCAAGCGGGAATGATGCGCGTCGGATGGGTACAGGGCAACGGACCCAGCGGCTACTTCGACACCAGGACACCAGGCGACATCCTGCGCGCACAGGAAGAAGCGACATCTCCTCTCCTGGGGCGTGAAATGGACCTTCTCGTCTGGCCAGAAGGGGCCGTCGACGCCGATCCCCTGCGCGATGCCGCCGTCGCAGACCGCCTTGATCGACTCGTGCAGAGTGCCGGCACTCCGGCACTGGTGAATGCGGCAACCACCCGCGGAGCCGACACGTTCAACACCTCCATGCTGTGGACCAGCGCCGGGCCGCAGCAGCTCCACGACAAGGTCAACCCCGTCCCTTTCGGCGAATACGTCCCGGACCGTTGGTTCTACGAAGCCATCGCCCCCGACCTCATCGGATTGATACAACGCGAGTACACGCCCGGCTCCAACACACCCCTCATGAACGTTGACGATGTGCCCATCGGTCTGGCGATCTGTTTCGACGTCATCTACGACGACGTCATCCACCAAAGCGCTGCCTCTGGCGCGCAAATGTTCGTGTTTCAAACCAACAACGCGGACTTCAGAGGCACCGACGAGAACCTCCAACAGCTGGCCATCGCCCGCATGCGCGCGCTCGAAACAGGGAGAACTGCGGTGAACGTCTCCACCACCGGGACCAGTCAAGTCATCGGCCGCGATGGAAAGGTGCTGGCGCAGGTTGCGGTGGACACGACCGCGGCGAAGATCACCGAGGTCCCCCTCCGCACCGGCACGACTCTCGCTGTCGTGCTGATGCCGTGGCTCGACTGGATGCTCAGTATCGGAACGGTACTAGCGCTGCTCGTCATGTCGATCCGACCGCGACGGACTCGTGCTGACTCCCAGGAAGACGGATGGATGACGTTGTGAAGCTCAAGATTCTGACCTCTGTCGCGGCGCTGTGCGCACTGCTTGTGCTCACCAGCTGCGCACCCACCATCCACCTCGAGCCCGCAGCAAACGCGAACGACCCGCTGTGCGCAGAGGTCACCGTACGACTACCGGACTCAATTGGCGACCAGGCTCGCGTCTGGACGGACGCTCAGGCCACCGCAGCATGGGGTACCCCCAGCAGCGTGCTCCTCACCTGCGGGTTGGAGCCCCCGGCCCCCACCACCCTGCAATGTGTCAGCTTGGGTGGCGTCGATTGGATCGTCGACGAGGAGGAGACCCCGAATCTGCGGCTCACAACCTACGGCCGAGAGCCAGCTGCCCAGGTGTACGTGGACACCACCACCCTGTCGGCGGACGCGGTTCTCGAATCTCTTGCCGGGGCGATCCAGCAGCTCACCAAGACCGGTGAATGCACGGCGCCTGTGACAGAAGACCCGGACGCTCCTGGCACTGAGACAGGGGATACCACTCCATGAATGCCGTTGTTCTCCGGATCGCTGGACCGACGCTCCTCGTTGCCGCCGCACTCATCGCTGTGGTCGTCGGGCTCGCGATCGGTGGAGGAGCTGCACCAAGACTCACCAGTGACCCTGGAGCGCTCGTGCGATGGGGACTCCCGGCCGCGAAACTGTTCGTCAATCTCTCCGGTGCGGCGATGCTCGGGCCCCTGGTACTGGCGGTGTTCGCTCTCCCCTCGGCAGGGAAGCCCTTCACCGTCGCGCTCGATATAGCCTCCGCCGGCGCCGCGACCCTCACCATCACAAGCGGGGTGGTGGCTTACCTCACCTTCCTGTCCTCATTCAATCCGCAAGTGAACCTGAGCGCTGAGTTCGGCGCGCAGCTGGGCCGCTTCCTCCTCGACACCGAACTGGGACGATCATGGCTTATCACCGCGATCCTCGCCTCGGTCGTGACAGTCCTCGCATTCGCTGTGCGCAGCTATGGTGCGGTGCTGATCACAACCATGCTTGCGATCATCAGCCTGATACCCATGGCCACCCAAGGTCATTCGGGTGAGCTCGCCAACCACGATCCCGCGGTCATGTCCCTCGTCCTGCACGTCATTTCAGCAGCGATATGGCTCGGAGGTCTCATCCTGCTCGTCGTCGTGCGACCGATCAGCTCTCCGCACGAACTCGACAACGTGCTTCGCCGGTACTCGACGGTGGCGCTCATCGCGTTCATCGGTGTCGCCGTCTCGGGATACGCGCGGGCGCTCACTGCCCTCGGCCGGTGGGAGGATTTGGCCTCACCGTACGGCCTCATCCTTCTCACAAAGATCGGCGCTCTTCTGGTCATGGGCGTCCTGGGTGCCGCCTACCGCCGTCGACTCCTCGCAAATGCCAGCGAGGGCCGTGGCGCCTTCTGGATGATCGTGAGCGTCGAACTCGGTTTCATGGGTATCGCGAGCGGTGCGGCCGCCGCCCTCGCCCGCACCGCCGCCCCCGCCGATACGATCACACTGCCGCAGAACACCGCCGCGGAGATCCTCACCGACGCACCCGTCCCGATCGCACTCACCCTGCAGAGATGGTTCACGGCGTGGAGCCCCGACCTCCTCTGGGTGCTCGTCGCGGGTTTCGGAATCGTCTTCTACCTCGTCGGCGTCCAACGCGCACGGCGCCGCGGGTATCCGTGGCCAGCCAGGCGGACGGTCAGCTGGATTGCGGGGATGGGTGCGCTTCTGTGGACAACCAGTGGCCCGCTCGCCGCCTACGACGACTCGCTCATCAGTATGCGATTCCTCTCCTTCGCTCTCCTCAGCCTCGCGATCCCCTTGCTCCTTGTCTTCGCGGCGCCGATCACCCTCGCAGCCTTGGTCATCCATCCACGGGACGATGGAAGCCGAGGACCGCGGGAATGGCTTCTCTGGGCCGCCCACAGCCCGCTGGCCAGATTTACTCTGCGCCCCGTCGTCGCCGCGGCTCTTTTCGCCACGTCGCTGTGGTTGTTCCACTACTCCGACCTGTTCCGCTGGTCGCTCTACGACCAGCTCGGAGCGGAATGGATGATCAGCCAGCTCCTCGTCACCGGGTGCCTTTTCATACGATCGCTTTCCCTGAACGCGTCCACAACCCCCGAGGGGCGGTGGCGTGTGGCCTCACTCACTGCGCTCACAGGCGTGGCAGCGTTCTTCGGCATCGCCACGATCACTCGCTCCGACCTCATCGTCGCGGAATGGTTTGGCGCCATGGGGCGGACATGGGGACCCACCCCCCTCCAGGACCAGGCCCTCGCCGGAGCCGCCACCTTGGTGATCGCGGGAATGCTCGCAATCCTCACCGGCTTCTCCGTCCTCCACACGAAACGCAACAACCGACCTACCGACAGCACCCCCGTGCCCGCCGTACGAAAGGACCCGCACCTGTGACCTCCACCCACCGCACCCGCTGGCTCGCCAGCACACTTCTAGCTCTCATCACACTGGGAATCGTGGCCGCACCGGCCCCCGCAGCTCTCGCGCACGACAACCTCCTGGACACCGTGCCCGGGGCAGACGAAACCGTCACCCAACTTGACGACGTCGCTCTCACGTTCAGCGGGGAACTCATTGACTTCAGCCAGGCCAGCTTCGCCCAAGTGCAAGGACCCGACGGCCTCTTCTACGAATCCAGCTGCTCCACCATCGACCGCAACATCCTCACCACCCCGGTCGCACTCGGAGAACCGGGCGTCTACACCGTGCTGTGGAACGCCGTCTCCAGCGACGGTCACCCCATCTCCGAGAGCTTCACGTTCACGTACGCTCCCACCAGCAGCGAGCCAGGGCTGGGATGGGACAAACCAGCATGCGGGAACGAACAATCACGGATCCAACCGGCAAAGGCGTCGCCCTCCACCGCGCCAACCACCGAACCGCCAGCAGCGGACACCCCTGCCCCGGTGGTATCTGCAGGCGAGAACGAGGTGGCTTCAATCGCGATCCCGCTCATCATCGCCGTTGCTGTCATCGGTGCCGCGGTGATCACCGCCACCGTTGTCGTACGGCAAGTGAAGAAGAAAAAACACAACCGGTCGAGCGCCGACGTCCACACGGACCCGAAAGAGTGAGCCTCGTGCCAGGACAGTCGAACTCAAGTTCGATGCGTCAAATATGGGCCACAGATCAGAGATCACGGGCGAGTCGGCGCGACTTCGGCCCCCACGAACGGACGATAGACCAGACAGCGGGCAACGCGAGCATGGCCAATCGGCGCGCCCATGGCAGCAGAATCCACGAAGCCGAACTCGAGGAGAGGGCACAGTGAACGAACGACGCGTCTCCGCGGCTGCTACGGAGGCGGCTGAAGAATGCGGGTGTGCACCCACGCCCGCCGAACGCGACTCATTCTGGAAGCTGAGTGTGACTCGACGTGGCGCTTTCGGACTCGGCGCCCTCGGCGTCGCTGCATTCGCTGCATTCGGTATCGGCTCCGGCGTCTCAGCGGCGTACGCTGCGTCCTACCCGAGCTGGGACGATGTCCAACGCGCCAAGAACAACGAAGCTGCCAAGGCCGCCGAGATCACCCGAATCGAAGGGCTGATCCAGTCCTTGACGCAGAAAGTCGCCGAGACCCAGGCTGCCGCCGATACAGCCTCCGACGAGTTCTACGCAGCACAACAGGAATACTTCGCTGCGATCACGGAAGCCGAGAGCCTGCAGGCGCAGGCCGACGAACAATCAGCGATGGCCGAAACCTCTGCGCGCAGGGCCGGTCAAGTTGCGGCACAGCTGTACCGCAACGGTGGAGACGACTCAGCACTGCAACTGTTCTTCTCCGGCTCCGCGGACAACGCCGATGAGCTCCTGTCCCGGCTGGGCACCATGGACAAGCTGCTCGAGTACAACCGGTCGGTCTACGATGACGCAATCTCGGCGCGCAACACCGCCCAATCGCTGACCGATCAGGCGAAGGTCGCCCGCGACGAACGAGACCGCCTGCAGCAGGTCGCGGAGCAGAAGATGATTGCCGCACAAGAAGCGGCCGACGCCGCACAGGCCGCGCTCGACGAGCAAGCCGCGAACCTCGAGACGATGCAGGCGCAGCTCGCCGCGCTGAAAGACACCACCACGCAGACGGTCGCCGGCTACCAGGCGGGTGTAGCCGCGCGCGAGGCCGAAGAGCGCGCCCGTCGCGAACGCGAAGCCGCCGAAGCGGCAGCCAACGGAGGCGGCAACGGTGGCGGCGGAGGCTCCGCCGGGAGCGGCGGTTGGGTTCGGCCCCACGGGGGCGGCCGAAGTTCAAGCTACGGCCCGCGGACCCCCATCTGTGGTTCGCAGGGCTGCTCCTCGAGCTACCACTACGGCGCCGACCTGGCCAACGGCTGCGGAGCGGCGATCTACGCCGCCAACTCCGGAACCGTGGACTACGCCGCCGCCAACGGCAACTACGGCAATTACGTCCGCATCCAACACGGCGGGGGCGTCAGCACCGGGTACGCCCACATCAAACCCGGTGGCATCGCCGTCAGCCGGGGGCAATGGGTCAATTCCGGCCAGGTCATCGCATACGCGGGTGACACCGGACGCTCCTTCGGGTGCCATCTGCATTTCGAGGTCTACATCAACGGTGGCTACACCAACCCCGTCCGGTTCATGGAAGACCGTGGCGTCTATATCTAAGGTTCCGACGCCGGATCACGAAGTGGCGCCGTCGACATGAACAGTTGGGTAGAGAAGGCTGCTCCAGTCGTCACTCCCGACATCCTTGCTAGGGATCTCAGAGCGGGAGGATGACGCTGCCCATCACCGCCGTCAGCCGCGACATGATGTCGGTCCACAGCCCTGTCACCATCAGGAGGCCGAGGACGATCAGGAGGATACCGCCGCAGACATTCAGCACCCGGATGTGACGACGGAGAAACTCGACCGTCTTCGCCGCCCAACCGAACCCCAGTGCGACCAGCAGGAACGGGATGCCGAGGCCAAGCGAATACGCGAGACCAAGGAAGCCAGCCCGGACAGGGTCGCCGGCGTTGAACGAAAGCGCGATGATCGCGGCAAGCGTCGGCCCCATACACGGCGCCCAGCCGATACCGAGTGCCACTCCGAGTAGCGGCGCCCCGACGACACCGGCCCGGGAGCCAACGTGAAAGCGGACCTCCCGCTGGGCGAAACTGAACAACCCGAGGAAGACGAGCCCCATCAGGATGACGACGACTCCGAGGATGCGCGTGACCAGGTCACCCCAGCGTAGGAAGAACACGCCGGCCGTCCCGCTCAGCGCAGTGATGAGAACAAAGACGACACTGAAGCCGAGGATGAACAGAAGCACGCCGACAACGAGCTGACGGCGCTCAGGCGCGACTGCGTTCGTCGCGTCACCCTTCGAGCGCGGCGCGACCGCTCCGCCGAGGAAGCCGAGGAAGCCGGGGACCAGCGGGAGCACGCAGGGCGACAGGAACGACACGAGGCCGGCGAGCATCGCGACGGGGACTGCGAGCCAGAGCGCACCGGACCCGATGATGGTGTCTGCGTTCACGGCGTCTCCGCTAGGGCGTCTTTGACGAGGGTCGAGAGGATCGAGGTGCCGTCGATGGGCCCGATGATGCGGGCGGCGACACGGCCCTGTCTGTCGAGCACGAGAGTGGTCGGTGTCGCCTGGATCGGCACAGCCTCGGAGAAAGCGAGTTTCGCCTCGGCCGTGTTCACGTCGATCAGGCTCGGGTAGGTGATGCCGAACTCGTCAGAGAAAGCCTGGGCAGTGTCAGCCTGGTCGCGGGTATTGATGCCGATGAAAGCCACATCCTCGCCGCCGTATTCCTGCCAGACGCTTTCAAGATCCTTCGCCTCGATGCGGCACGGCGCGCACCCGGCGTACCAGAAGTTCACCACCGTGACCTTGCCGGCGTTGTCCGCACTGTCGAAATCATCACCAGTTTCAGTAACGCCACTGAAGACCACGGGCTCGCTCCGCTCGGCCACCGGGACCTCGACAATAGCGCCGTTGCCGGCCACATACCCGGTGTTCTCACCCTTGAGGTAGGAATCGCTGACCGGATCCGGCGCACACCCGCTCAGACCGATGGCGAACACTGCGGCGAGCATGACTCCCGCCGCACCGCGAACGGTACTAAAACGTGGGTCTCGAGGCACATTCGCACCTTACGCAGATCCCCTATGCGTCCGCCGAACCGTGCCACCGCCCCACGAGATCGCTTGCCACTTTCGATGTTCGTCAGAGCAAGTTGATGCGTAGGCGACCTCGGCGTGGCTGACACACGGCGTCAATCCCGGACGACCGTGTGACAACATCCGCGAGAATCCGCCACCTTTCAGGAGAACAGCGACAGGTTTCGTGAGAATGCGACAGGTTTCGTGAGAATGCGACAGGTTTCATGAGAAACGACATGTCGAAATTGTCCGATCTCACGGGAGTTGTCATGAGATGAGACACAGATCCCGCGAATTTCCGGGACAGCTGCAGCTGGCACATAGAGCGATTTTGTCTCATGACACTTGTCAGAATTTCGACGACGGACATCTTCATCGGCCTCGCCTTTCGCCGGAAGCGCCGCGCGAATCAGCATGATCGGCCACTTTTACTCGCTCAAGAGGCGTGAGAACCAGCCACCCTGGCAGTATGGATCGGCCCGCAGGCGGCGGAGCATGCGCATCCGCCGCCCTCGGAGCGCGGCGGCCTAGGAAGCCGCCTCTGCTGCGATCGGAATGTCGATGTGCCCCCGAGCGACGACAACGTTGCGCTTGATGACGTAGCACTCCACGTAGTGGTTCCCTCGGAAGGAAGTCACTTCGCGGCGCTCGGTGCCGTGTGTTGGACGAATAATTTCACCGCGTATGTGATCCCGCCGCTCAGCCTCGGCTCCTCGGTTCAGCACCTTCCACCGCACCTCGTACGAGCCCGGCACGTCGGTGTTGTCGATCGCGAAGGCAAGTTGCTTCTTTGCTGGCAGTCGCGAGAACAGGTTGAGAAATGCGGTCAGCGAGGTAGGACGGAATCCGTCCTGGGTCACGGTGCAGCTGATCTCGACAGAGAAACGGATGTCTACGGGATGAGTGTCCTCAATGAACTCTTCTGTGTCGTTGAACGATCGGGCTGCAAGAGCCGTCTCTCCTCCACTCACTACTGCTGGGACGGACTTCCCGAATACCGCTCTCCACTTCTTGTATTCGTTCTTCTGACCAGCAGCGTTGACGGCCTCAGTGCAAAGCTCAGCGCCGGACGCAGCCTTCTTCTGGAAGTGCTTCTTGACTCGAACGCGCTGGCGGCTTCCGAGCGCCAGATAGAAATCGTGGTCCACCTGGTCCGCGAGGTACAGAAGGAAGTCGCGCATCATCTCGCCGTAGGTTTCGGATGCGCCCGAGCGATGTTCCGTCGTAGATGTCAGGAAATTGTAGGCGAGGGTGTCTACCAGCAGTCCACCCATCACGACTCCGTGCTTGTTCCGCCACGCTCGAGCGAGTTTGCACAGGCTTCGCAAGTTGCCGCTAGTCGACGTGTCTTCTTCGCTGATCGCCGAAATCTCATCGCGGGGCTTTGTCAGCTTCCATGAATCGCTGTAAGTGTCTGGGTAGTCGAACGACCCGTCGTCATTTTCGAACACGGGCTGCACCTCGAACGTGAAGTTCGAGAACTCCACCACGACGACGAGCCTGTCGACTCCGACCGTGGTGGTCGGGTACCGCTTCTGGATCGCGGCTCGCGTGCGCTGCAGCGCTTTGAGTGGCCCGCCTTCCTGCTCGTAGGTGTCGCGCAGACTCGCCGGCAGAACATACAGGAGATCGAGGTCGGATATGCCTTTGATCGCTGTCCAACGACCGTAGGAACCGACCATCAGCTTGTTCGCCGTGGAGCCGGTCAAACCTCGGAACTCGCTGTTCAGCGCTTTCGTGATTTCGTCCCGCCGGTCTGCGATGCTCTCAGCTGTGTTGACCTTCAGATTGGTTAGGAGACCATCGAAGATATCGCCGGTTTGTGATATCACTGCGCCCCATTCTCTCGGAGCGCCTGCGGCAGCATCACATCGATCTCCTCCGTGCTGAAGGTGAGATCCTCGTTGTCCTTCAGACCGGATTGAGCCATGGTGTACGCCCGTGGCGTCGTGCGCGGGGCATCCCTGAGCACTGCTTGAGCGGCCTTCTGTAGCTCGTCTCTTCTGTGCAGCGCTTGGCCGAGCGACACCGTTTCCGACTTCAGATCCACAATCAGCGACAGATAGGACTCCCGCAAATCCCAAAGCTGGGCCGCTGTATCGCGGTGCTGCTGCATCTCCTCGCCGTGCCGGAATGTCCGGTCGCCCAGGCTCGCCGCCGTAACCAGCACAGCGATGAATGAAGTAGCAAGCGATGCCCACTGCGGTTCCAGAAGCACCCCGAAGAGGGAGGCAAGGAACGTCCCTGACCCAACCGCTGTAAAGACGACCTTCCACCCTCGTTGCCTCCGCGAGGACATCGCGCAGATGTCAGCTTGCTTCTCATGCGTCTTCTGGGTGTATGCGATCCGCCCGTACAGCTCCCTCACCTGGTTGAGAAGCAACAAACGATTCGCCACTGACGGTTCTGCCGTTCGTTGTCGCATCTTTCCCCCAGCCTCCGACGGCAGCCCGCCGCATGTGAATGCTAGCGGCGACCACCGACATCACGAGCGGATCTCTCCGGATAGCTCATCCTCAATCCATTAGAGCCCCAGAAATGACGTCGGCGACGTTGGCGGAAGTCACAGGGCGCAGTCGCCGAGCTGGTGCGGGCACTTAGTCATGTGAGTTTCATGGCCCCTGCGCCGGCACCGACCGCCCTATTCTGGAAATTCACACCTCGAACTGCAAGGAAGCAGATGCACTCACACGACGACGACATCCGTATCGGCCCTGACGGCTCGCAGACGACGGTTCCTCGGAAGATCGTCGAGACGGATGAGACGCTCCGGAGCTCTCACAGCGGTGGCATATGTGTCCACTCCGGCGTCTTCACGATCGGTCCGAGTGCTTCACACAGTGGTTCACTGCAGGTCGAGCCTGGCGCCCAGGTCATCATCAGCGGTTCCCACACCGGCTCGCTCCATGTTGCAGGCGAGGCAACGGTCACAGTTCGGGGCAAGCAAAGTGGAAGCGTTCACGTTGCGAAGGGAGGACGAGTCATCGTCAAACGTGGCGGACGGCTGGCGGGGTCCCTTCACGTCTCGGGTGTCATCGAGAACATGGGTACGCGAGGCGGCTCGGAGCACATCGACGGCGGGGACGTTGTCGATCTGCTCGGCGGAACGGTGAAGCGGCCCACACGCACGATCGGCGGAGCAGCGGTCTACGAGTGGTGAAGAACATCAGGTTGAAACGGCGCGGTACCCCCTAACGGATGAGGTAAGAAATGGGTGAACCCATGCAGATCCAACGACTGATCGAACGTGTGATGCACGGCGAAATACGCGTTCCGGGGTTCCAGCGGAACTTCGTGTGGGATCCCGAGCGCGCCGCACTCTTGATGGACTCGATCTACAAGCAATATCCGTTCGGATCCGTGTTGCTCTGGCGAACTCGCACGGAGCTACGCACCGAAAAGGAGCTTGGAGGCTTTGCCTTACCAAACCCTGAGGCGGACTATCCGCTGGACTACGTCCTCGATGGGCAGCAGCGAATAACCAGCATCTTTGCAACTTTCCAGACCGCTCTGCCCGCAAAGGCGGAGGACCCCGCGGTCTGGCTTCCGATCTACTACGACTTCGAAGCGCAGGCCGATGCCCAAGACTCGAAGTTTGTCGCTCTCCCTTCCGCCGCAGTTGACCCAGAGCGCCACTTCGCACTGCGCACTTTCTTCGACCCGGTGAAGTTTGCTCTCGAACAGCGGCGCCTGGATGACGATCGATTGACAGAAATTGTCAACGCCCAGTCTCGGTTCGCGGGCACTCTTATCCCCGTCGAGACGTTCGTTGAAGAGAACAGAGCCAGCGTGGCTATCGTCTTTGAACGTGTGAACAGGCTCGGGATCAAGCTCGACACCTTCCAACTGCTGACAGCTTGGACCTGGAGTGAAGACTTCGATCTACAGGCAAAGTTCGAGGCACTCGCGGAGCGATTTGAAGAGTTCGGCTTTCAAGATGTCGGCACCGATAACGACCTGATGCTTCGGTGCGCGGCTGCCGTGCTTCGAGGTGACCCTTCTCCCACGGCGCTCATTGACGTCAACGGTGCTGAGGTGCGCGACAAGTTCGACTCGGTGTCGAAGGCGCTGGACGCGGCCATTGACTTTCTACGAAGCAACCTCCAAGTTCGGCACCTGAAGTTCTTGCCGTACTCGGCGTTGCTGATCCCGCTTGCTGCATATTTCTCTCAGCGGCAAGGCAAATCGGTTCCGGCCCACCACCGCGACGCCCTCGTACGTTGGTTTTGGCGCACGTCGTTTACACATCGGTACAGCGGCAACCCGTCGCGGAACGTGAAATCGGATGTTCAGCAGGCCGTCAAGCTCCGCCTAGACCAGCCACACACCCTGGACGACGTCACCTCGAGCATCGATCCCTCGTTCTACACGTCGCGCGGCTTCAACACGGGAACGGTTGCAACGAAGGCGTTCATCCTGCAGCTTGCCGCTCATCATCCCCGATCGCTATTGAGCGGTAACCAAATCGCCCTCGATAAGGTGCTCGCCGAGCCAAACCGCCGTGAGTATCATCACTGCTTCCCAAAGGCATACCTGGTTAGGCAGGGCGTCGATCTCAAGGGCGCTCGCATCGATTGCCTCGCAAACTTCGCGTTCCTAAGCAGATCCGAGAACCGTGAGATTTCCGATAAGGCTCCGTCCTCTTACCGAGGCTTGATGGGCAAGAACATCGGCCCGATCCTTCATTCACAACTGATACCAGAACAGCTGTTCACGGACGACTGGACTGAGTTCATCACGGAACGGACAGCGGATCTCATCCTTGATGCGCTCTCGCTGATGGAAACAGGAATCCCGCCGCTGCCAGGCGCGTGAGCTCGTCCATCACCGTTCGGGTTCTTGCATCCTGCGCCATGTCTCGACCCGTCACGTCCCGGTCCGTGGGCCTAGACGTTCGTACCCGAACTCCGCGATCGCGGGCGGTCGCGCCAGATTGGCGCTTAGCGCGAAAGCTCGACGCTAGGGGTCTTGGATTTTCGCCTCGCTTCTGACTTGGGCTGTGGTGCCCGATGATTCGAGGGCATGGACGAACACCGTTTCGGGTGAGATGGCGTCCGGATCCCGGTGGTAGCGCCCGATGATGTGGGATACCGTGCGTTCGTCCAGGAGGCCGAGACCGCTCAGGATCGCTTCCTCCGCGGCCGCCTCGTCCAATGGTTCGTACGTCATCTTGTGTTCGAAGTAGAAGTCATTGTAGATTCCCGGGTTCAGATGGAATCTTCCGGAGTTTTGCACGTACGTGTACAGGCGCTCCTGGTCACTCTCGAACGCAACCCAGACAGGCACGCCGTCAGGGTTCCTCACGAGGTAGAGATTCATGGGCATCGCCTCCCGCTTACATCTTGCGCCATCCGGGTGCGCGCGGGAGGTTGTCTGAGCAACGATTCGAATCGGATTGCGGTGTCCGTGAGCTGATTCATACGTAAGCGGTCAGTGGTGCGACGATGTCGATGGCACGCCCCAGTATGCGATTTCATGCCTCAGACGTCCTTCAATTCTTCGCGCGTCGAGCGCGGCAATCTTCGATTGGGTCGACACTCTAGCGTCCTCGGCGTGATCGCGAACTCGCTCGCCGTCGTTGCTCCTATCGTGAGCATCGCGCTCGGCGTATGGGTGACCAACCTGAACTCCGATGTCGCTCATCTCAACGCCACGATCAACGGGCTTCACCAAGATGTGGCGTCCGCCGAGGCGTTGCTCACTGATCGCGAGGAGATCATCGAGGACCTCCGCGCAGAGAACCGGGAACTCCTGGCTGCGCTCCCGCCGAGCATCCCGCCGGAGCAAGTGCCTGCTGCACGAAACATCGGCACCGTAACTTTGGCCGACGGCGGCGATTCGATAGATCTGAACTCCACGCTCCCCAACTTCGGGAACGGTGCTGATCGGATCCAGAAGGACACCCTCCAGTCCCGGGACGGAGTTCTGACCTCACTGTGGGATATCGATGTGCTCCTACTTCCCGAAGGAAAAGCCGCCTATGAGACTTGCGCCGTCGCCACCGGGTATGCCCCCACGAAAACGATCGAGCCTCATCGCCTGGATGGACGCGTCTGCATCCGCCTGCAGTCCGGGAACTATGCCCGCATTACAGTGAACACATTCGAGGAAGAGCGCGTCGAGCTCGCGATCACGACCTGGGATGCTCCGCTCTAAGCGTCCAACTCGCCGCACGATGACCACAAGGAGCCGACAGAGTGCCACCGTCAGCTCGGCAACCCCAACGCAAGCTTCTCGTGCTCGACGTCGACGGGACCATTTCTCGGATCTACCGAAACGAAGAGCGCGTTCTGCATGAAGACCAGCCGCAATGGCGTTCGTGGATGAGCGTTGATGATGACGTAGTCGATGCACTCCACAAACTCGTCGAGGGTTCTCAGATTGACGTGGCATGGCTGACAACGTGGCCTCACGATCAAGTCGCTTGGCTCATCCAGGGGCCTCTTCGCGGCAAGCTTTCAGGCCCCTACGTGCCCTGGCAGAACTGGCCGAAACAGGGCTGGCGACTGCAAAGCCTGATCTCCTACGTGCGCGACGTGAAGCCCTCCGCCGTCGCCTGGGCGGACGACCGTGCGCCAGAAGATGCCGCACGACGGCTCACGGCAATGACCGAGGTTCCCTCGTTCGTCGTGCGGCCGAACAAGCATGTGGGTCTCACGCTCGAAGACGTCGTCAGAATCGCCGCCGTCCTCGAGCGCACAGATCAGAACCGCTGAAGCTTCAGCTGGTTCTGACTGGTCTTTAGACCAGCTCGCTCACCAACTGCTCGATGCGCGCACGGATGTCGTCCCGGATCGGACGCACGGCATCGATGCCCTGGCCGGCCGGGTCGTCGAGCTTCCAGTCCTCGTAGCGCTTGCCAGGGAAGAACGGGCAGGCGTCGCCGCAACCCATCGTGATGACGACGTCGGATGCCTGCACGGCCTCGGTCGTCAGGATCTTGGGCTGCTCGGCGGTGATGTCGATCCCGAGCTCATTCATCGCTTCGACGGCAGTCGGGTTGATCTGGTCGGCGGGCATGGAGCCAGCGGAGCGTACTTCGATGCGGTCGCCGGCGATGTCGCGGAGGAAGCCTGCGGCCATCTGTGAGCGGCCGGCGTTGTGCACGCAGACGAAGAGGACGGAGGGCTTGGTGGTCGTGTCAGTCATGGTTGCTCCTGGTGCGAGGGGTTGGTCAAGAAAGAAGGTCGTCGACGAGCGCGCGCACGCGTCCGGCGATGTCGTCACGGATGGCTTCGACACCATCGCGCGACGCGAGGGCAGGGTCGCCGACTGCCCAGTCGTCGTAGCGGACGCCCGGGATGATCGGGCAGACATCTCCGCAGCCCATCGTGATGACGACATCTGCTGCGCGGACGGCATCATCGGTGAGAGGTTTCGGGAAGCGCTCGGCGGCAGCGTCTCCTTCGATCTCGGCGAGAATCGACCGGACGTGCGGGTGGATGACGTCGGCGGGGGCCGATCCTGCCGAGCGAGCCACGACCTTGCCGGCCGCCAGCTTGTTGACGAGCGCGGCGGCGAGCTGCGAACGCCCAGCGTTGGCCACGCAGACGAAGAGCACCTGGGGCACAGCGGAGTCGCGGTCGCGTGTGAGGTCGGCGAGTCGCTGACGTGCGAAGCGCTCGGTCAGTGGCACGAGTGCTGAGGTGACTCGTGCGGTGCGGGCGAGGGCCGTGTAGGACTCGCGAACGATGGTGAGCACGACGTTGGGGTCGAGCTCGGGGACTTCCGCTGCGAGCTCATCTGCGAGATGGGTCACCCGCGCATCGAAGTCGGGCCGTGGCTCATCGTGGCCGTCGGGAACACTCCACGGCGCGAGCGTCGCGGGCGCGAAGGATTCCAGCAGGGCCGTAACGGCGCTGCGCCGGTTCGGGTTGATCCGGTACCAGACCCAGGTTCCACGCCGCTCGGAGGTGAGGACATCGACGTCCTTCAGCACCTTCAGATGGTGAGAGACCGTCGGCTGGGCGACGTCGGCGAGCTCTGCGAGGTCGCAGACGCACGACTCCCCGCGAGGGTCGGACGCGATGGCGGACAGCATTCGAAGTCGGAGCGGATCCGACAGCGCCTTCAGAGTCGAGGCGACCGAGGTGGCCGCATCGACGCCTATGGCGTGGCTGGCGACGGGACTGCAGGTGTCGCCCTGGGTGGTCAGCACGGCGTTCATGTCTACATCCTTTCAGCGGTGAATGGATCGGTGTGGAACCAGCGTCGGGCCGCCCAGAGAGAGACATAGACGAGTCCGACGAGAACAGGGACTTCGATGAGCGGGCCGACGACCCCGGCGAGGGCCTGGCCGGAGGTCGCGCCGAAGGTGCCGATGGCGACGGCGATGGCGAGTTCGAAGTTGTTGCCGGCCGCCGTGAACGCAAGTGTCGACGAGCGGGCGTATCCGAGCCCCAGCACCTTGCCGGTGAAGAGGCCGATGAACCACATGATCCCGAAGTACGCCAGCAATGGGAGCGCGATCCGAGCGACGTCCCAGGGGCGGCTGGTGACCTGTTCGCCCTGAAGAGCGAACAACAGCACGATGGTGAAGAGGAGACCGTAGAGGGCCCAGGGGCCGATCTTCGGGAGGAAGCGGTCTTCGTACCAGTCGCGTCCCTTCGTGCGCTCCCCGATGAAGCGGGAGGCGAATCCGGCGACGAGGGGTATGCCGAGGAAGATCAGCACGTTCAGCGCGATCTGCCAGACCGAGATCTCCAGGCCCTGCGAGTCGAGCCCGAGCCAACCGGGCAGAACCGTCAGGTAGAACCAGCCGAGCAGCGAGAAGGCGAAGACCTGGAAGACCGAGTTGATGGCGACGAGCACTGCCGCGGCTTCTCGGTCGCCACAGGCGAGGTCGTTCCAGATCACGACCATGGCGATGCAGCGGGCGAGGCCGACGATAATGAGCCCGGTGCGATACTCGGGCAGGTCCGGGAGGAGCGCCCAGGCGAGAACGAACATGAGCGCCGGGCCGATGACCCAGTTGAGCACCAGGGAGGAGATGAGGAGCTTCTTGTCTCCGGTGACCGCGGCGACCTTGTCGTAGCGGACCTTCGCGAGAACCGGATACATCATCACCAGGAGGCCGAGGGCGATGGGGATCGAGATTCCACCGACCTCGAGGCTGGCCAGGAGGCCGGACACTCCTGGGATGAAGCGACCGATGACGATGCCGCCGACCATGGCCAGGCCGATCCAGAGCGGCAACCACCGGTCGAGGTTCGACAGGCGGCGCGTCGCCGGGGCGGCGATGGTGGGGATGTCGGCGGTTGTGGTGCTCATGCGAGGAGCGCCTCCATCTTCTCGGCGATGATGGGCTTCGGGTGGGCGCCGATGAGCATGTCGACGCGCGCGCCTGCCGTGTAGAAGCCGAGGGTAGGAATGGATGTGACACCGACAGCGGTCACCGTCTCGGGGTTCTGGTCGGCATCGAGCTTGACGATCTTCACTCGGCCGTCATACTCGGCGGCGAGCTGATCCAAGAGGGGCGCGACCTGCTTGCACGGCCCGCACCAGGTGGCCCAGATGTCAACGACGACGGGGATATCGGAGTCGATGACCTCGGCCTGGAAGGTGGCATCGGTGACAGTGATGGGCACGCTCATGCGAAGACCTCCTCGGTCTCGGTCGGTACTGGTGCGGACTCGTCAAGGGCAGCGAGGTAGTGCTGCGCGTCTTGTGCTGCGGCGCATCCGGTGCCTGCGGCGGTGATGGCCTGGCGGTAGGTGTGGTCGACGAGATCGCCGGCGGCGAAGACTCCCGCAAGGTTCGTGCGGGTGGAGGGGTGCTCCACGAGCACGTAGCCGTCGGCATCCGTGTCGACGAGGCCGGTGACGATCTCGGACCGCGGGTCATGGCCGATGGCGACAAACACTCCGGTGGCTGACAACTTCCGCTCGGCGCCGGTGACGGTATCGCGTAGTGTGACGGCTTCGACCTTCTCAGCGCCGACGAGGCCGGCTACCTCGCTGTTCCAGGCGACCTCGATCTTCGGGTGGTCGAGCACGCGTTGTGCCATGATCTTCGACGCGCGGAACTCTTCCCGGCGGTGCACGACGGTCACCTTCGAGGCGAAGCGGGTGAGGAACAGTGCCTCCTCCATCGCGGAGTCTCCGCCGCCGACGACGATGATCTCCTGATCACGGAAGAAGAAGCCGTCACATGTGGCGCACCAGGAGACGCCGTGGCCGGTGAGTCGATCCTCATCCGGCAGCCCGAGCTTGCGATAAGCGGAGCCCATGGTGAGGATGATGGCGCGGGCGAGGAAGGTCTCTCCAGCGCCGGTCTCGACCGTCTTGATAGGCCCGTCGAGGTCGACCCGGATGGCGTCGTCGAGGAGGATGCGGGCACCGAAGCGCTCGGCCTGAGCGCGCATCGACTCCATTAGTTCGGGTCCCTGCACGCCGTTGACGAAGCCGGGAAAGTTCTCGACCTCGGTGGTGGTCATCAGCGCGCCGCCCGCCGTCACGGAACCGGCGAGGACTGCGGGAGCGAGACCTGCACGCGCGGCGTAGACGGCCGCGGTGTATCCCGCAGGGCCAGACCCGATGATGACCAGCTCAACCTCTTGAATCGACATGTGTCTATATTGACATCCATCGATACCGATTGCAACTGCTCCTGGCGGAGTTCACCTGTTCGTCACCTGCCGGACGGATCATGCGGTTGAAGCAATCAAGATACCCAGCGAATCAGAGGACGACGAATGACCCAGCCCAAGACGGTTCTGTTCATTTGCAAGCACAATGCGGGGCGCTCACAACTGGGCGCTCATCTTCTCGGGCACGTCGGCGATGAGCGACTGGTGGCGAGGAGTGCGGGAATCAGCCCAGCGGAAAAGATCAACCCTGCCATCGCGGAATCACTGCACGAGCTCGGAATTGACACGTCAGCGGCCACGCCGCGGGCGGTGACAGTGGAAGATCTCGATGCGGCCGATGTCGTGGTCCTGATGAAGCCGGGCCTCCCGCTCCCGGGTGAGGTGCGTGGAGAGCTGGTCGAGTGGTCATTCCCGGATCCGTCGAACTGGGAGGCCGACGGCGTGCGAGAACTCCGCGACGCCATCGACGCGAAGGTGCGTGGTTTGGCGGCTCGGCTCGTCAGCTAAGTACTGAGGGGTGGGGCTCGGTTCGGGAGCCCCACCCCTCATGAGTTGCAATCAGCCGACGGTGACAGGCCGCGCGCCGATCTGCAGGGTCTGGGGGGCTGCGCAGCAGCTACCCGCGTTGTCGTCGAAGGTACCGGATCCACCGCACACACCGGTGTCAGGGAGAGCGAGTTCGTTACGGGCGGCTGCCTCGTGGTCGCCCACGAGGTGCGCTGCGACGCTCCGGACCTGCTCGAACCCAGTCAATGCGAGGAAGGTCGGGGCTCGCCCGTAGGACTTCACTCCGACGATGAAGAACCCTTGCTCCGGCTGCGCCAGCTCTCTCGCTCCGGTTGCCGACACCGATCCGCAGGAGTGGATGTTCGGGTCGATCTCGGAAGCGATGCCTGCGACCGCCTCGAGCGTGGGGTCGAGGTCGATCCTGAGCTCCCGCAGCATCCCGGTGTCAGGGCGGAAGCCCGTGAGCGCGATTACTCGCCCGACATTCGTCACCTCGCGCCCATCTTCGGCGACGACTGTCAGACCGTCGACGCCTCGCTGGAACTCGGCGACGCGGAACCCTGTCACCAGGTCGATGACCCCGTCGTCGATTACCTTGCGCGCGCGGGAGCCGAGCGCGGCGCGCTCTGGCAGCTCGTCCCCGATTCCGCCACCAAAGACGTTTGCGGCACTCCCTCTGCGCAGCAGCCAGGTCACACGCGTTCCCGGCGACCGGCGGGCCAACTCGCTCAGGCGCAGCACGGCATGCGTGGCCGAGTGTCCCGCTCCCACGACGACGACATGCGAACCGGCAAGTTCTGACACGTCGGAGGGGATGCGGTACGAGATCAGGTCGGACGCTGCGGTTTCGCCGAGGGCGGGGAATCCATCCGCCCCAGCGGGATTCGGGAGACCCCATGTGCCGCTGGCGTCGATGACGGCGCGGGCGAGGAGGCGGGACTCGTTACCCGCGGCGTCGACGGTGTGCACGACGAACGGCTGGCTCCGGCGCCCTGCGTCGACGACCTTGTCGCGGCCCTGGCGGGCGACCCCGGTGACGGTCGTCGCGTAGCGGATTCGCTCGCCCAAGGCGCCTGCGAGCGGCGCCAGGTACCCGCTCACCCACTCCGCCCCGGTCGGATACCCGGAGGCGGGTGCGCTCCATCCTGTGGGCTCGAGCAGGCGTCGCGCAGCTGCGTCCGTGAGCTCCGGCCATGCCGAGAACAACCGCACATGCCCCCACTCGGCGACTGCAGTGGCAGGGCCGTGCCCGCGCTCAACGACGAGGACGTTCTCGTCGCGTTCGACCAAATGCGCCGCTGCAGCGAGACCCTGCGGCCCTGCACCGATGACGACGACAGGAAGCTCAGACATCACATCTCCTCAAATCGAAATTCTTCAATGTAACGACTGTCGTCCATCTATCGAAGATTGTCAATACGTGTCAGACTAGATCCGTGAGCTTGCCAACGACAATCGAAGCGACGACCTGTTGCGTCCCGCGAATCACATCCTCGCTGACTGCCGAGGAAGCCGAGCGCGTCGCGAGGGTGTTCAAAGCACTCGGCGATCCGACGCGGGTCCGGTTACTGTCCCTCATCGCTGCTGGCGCGGGTGGGGAAGCGTGCATCTGCGACTTGACCGAGCCAGTCGGCCTCTCGCAGGGCACCGTCTCTCACCACATGAAGCTCCTTGCGGATGCTGGACTGGTCACACGGGAGCAGCGCGGCAAGTGGGCGTACTTCGCTCTCAACGGCGACGCGATGGATGCTGCTGCCGACGCTCTCCGCACAGTGTGAGCGCAGTTAGTGCTCCGCCTCGCCTGGGCGGACGGTTGGCTGCGCTCTCGGTGGGGCAGGTCATCAGTTGGGGGATCCTGTTCGATGCGCTGATTGTCGCGTCTCCGGCAATCGCGGATGACACGGGCTGGCCCGTGGCCCTGGTAACCCTGTCATTCTCTTCTGGCCTTGTCGCATCCGCGGCCGCCGGCGTGTTCGTGGGCAAATGGCTCGACGAGCGGGGCCCGCGCCTCATCATGACCGCCGGGAGCATCCTCGGTCCACTCGGCCTCGTGGTCGTCGCCCTCGCACCGGATCTCGTAATCTTCACGGCTGGGTGGGTTGTGGCGGGTGTTGCGCAATCGGCGGTGCTCTATCAGGCCGCGTTCACTGTCATCGCTCGGCGATACGGGGCGCGACGCCGTAGCGCGATGACGATTCTGACGTTGGCCGGCGGGCTCGCGTCCACGATCTTTGCTCCCGTCGTCGCCGGCCTCCTGGGTGTCATCGACTGGCGCACGATGTTCCTGATACTTGCTGGCTTTCTGCTCCTCACCACCGTGCCTCTGCACTGGTTCAGCCTCGAGCGCACCTGGTCTCCCGTTCGATATGACGATGCCACAGAGGTTCACACGGTGAGCACGGTCGTGCGCACCCGGCGCTTCTGGATGCTCGAGCTGTCGACGCTTGCTCTCGCAGCCGCGCTCTTCAGCGTCACACTCGCTCTCATTCCTCTGTTCACTGAGAAGGGCATGAGCTACGAGCTCGCAGCCTGGGCCCTCGGGCTCCTGGGCGCAGGGCAGGTAGTCGGCCGCCTGCTCTATGTGGCCGTCCCGCACACTGCCGCGCCATGGGTCCCCTTGACTGTCACGGCTGGCCTCAGCGTTGGGTCCCTCGCGCTCCTGGCGTTGGTTCCTGGGCCACCGTGGTTACTGGTCTTCATCGGAATCGTGGCCGGAGCCGTGCGAGGCGCTCAGACGCTTGTCCAGGGTTCCGCCATCGCGGACCGCTGGGGCACCCACAACTACGGCGCCATCAACGGGATCTTCGCTGCCCCGATAACGCTCATCGGAGCATTCGGCCCCGCACTCGGTCCGCTTCTCGCAGTAGCCACCGGTTCCTACTCCGCCATGGCTCTCATCGCCGTCGGGCTCGCGGCGATCTCACTCGCCTTCGCCCGGTTCTCCTAGACGGTCCGCCGAGCGACTGCCTGCGATCCGCGGGCGCTCTTCCAAGTCCGTTAACCTCACGTTCACATAGATGACCTTCTATCAATACGTCGAATAGATCACCATCTATTCGAGGCGGTCTATCGGCCGCCTGTCACGAGTCTGAGATGAAGGAAGCAATCGTGCGAAAGACCACAGCAAAGATCTTCGCCTCCACAGCATTGGTCATCGGCGTTCTTGCGCTGAGCGCCTGTGGCGGGCAGCCGAGCGCAGGCGAATCCGCCGGCTCCGGTGAAGGATCGGGCGGATTGACCGGTTCCGTGAACACCGATGGGTCGTCGACAGTCGCCCCTCTCACGGAGGCCGCAGCTGACCTGTTCCGCGACGAGGAAGCCGGAGTGAACGTCTCCGTCGCCACCTCGGGCACCGGTGGAGGCTTCAAGACCTTCTGCGCCGGCGAGACAGACATCTCCAACGCCTCCCGCGCCATCAAGGACGAAGAAGCCGCTGAGTGCGAGGCCGCCGGCATCAAGTACACCGAGATCATCGCGGCCAACGACGGCCTGTCCGTCGTCGTCAACCCCGAGAACGACTGGGCTGAAGACCTCACCGTCGAGCAGCTGAACAAGATCTGGGGCCCCGAGGCCGAGGGCGAGATCACCAACTGGAACCAGGTCGACTCGAGCTTCCCCGACCAGGCAATCACGCTCTTCGGTGCAGGCACTGACTCGGGCACGTTCGACTACTTCACCGACGCCATCAACGGCGAAGAGGGCGCGATCCGCACCGACTACAGCCCCTCGGAAGACGACAACATCACCATCCAGGGTGTCGCAGGTGACGTCGGCGCCATCGGGTTCCTCGGACTCAGCTACGTCGAAGAGAACGAGGGCGTCATCAAGGCTGTCGCGGTCGACGGCGTGATGCCGAGCACCGAGACCGTTCAGGACGGCACGTACACGCCGCTCGGCCGCCCGCTGTTCGTCTACGTCAACAACGCGTCGTACGTCGACAAGGAGCCGGTGAAGGCGTTCATCGACTTCTACGTCGCGAACTCGCTCGACATCGCAGAGCGCGCACTCTTCGTGCCCCTCACCGAGGAGCAGGTCACCACGGCTGCTGACGAGCTCGCCTCGCTCGGCTGACCCGACCGCTCAGGACGCTACCCATGACCACCGTCACTGAGCGGCCCGGGGGCCCGGCTACCGGCCGGGCCCCCGCCCCCTCCTCGTCTTTCGCCGGCCGCCGCCGGCCCGGTGAGTTCCTCATCAAACTCTGTCTGCGCCTTGCTGCAGCCATCACGGTCATCACGACCGTGGGCATCGTCATCGCGCTCCTGGTTCCGTCCCTGAGCTTCTTCGCGGAGGTCTCACCGTTCGAGTTCCTCTTCGGTACGCGCTGGGCCCCCCGATTCGCGGACGCCTCCTTCGGCGTCCTCCCCCTGGTCACCGCAACCCTGTGGACCACCGTCATCGCGCTCCTCGTCGCCGTTCCTTTCGGCCTCGGTGCGGCGATCCTTCTCGCGGAGTACGCGAAACCGCGAGTGCGCAAGGTGCTCAAGCCCCTGCTGGAGATCCTCGCGGGTATCCCGACCGTGGTCTACGGGTTCTTCGCTCTCCAGTTCGTGCAGGGCACCGTCCTCCGCGACTGGTTGCAGCTCCCCACCGGGGCGTTCAGCGTCCTCGCCGCCGGCCTCGTCATGGGAGTCATGATCATCCCCACCATCGCATCCATCGCAGAGGACGCGATGTCTGCTGTCCCCAGCGCGCTCCGTCAGGGAAGTGCCGCTCTTGGCGCCAACCGCATGCAGACCACTCTCCGCGTGGTCTTCCCGGCCGCGCTGTCTGGCATCGTCGCCGCCGTGGTTCTCGGAATCTCCCGAGCCGTCGGAGAAACGATGATTGTCGCAATCGCTGCGGGTAGTCAGGCGCAGCTCGTGAGTAATCCGCTGGAGCAAGGGCAGACGATGACCGGCTTCATCGCGAACGCCGCCCTCGGCGACTCCCGCGTCGGAAGCCTCGAGTACAACACCCTCTTCGCTGTCGGACTGCTGTTGTTCCTCATCACCCTGCTCATCAACTTCATCAGCATCCGATTCGTTCGCCGATTCCGGGAGGCTTACTGATGTCCGCGCCCACGACTCCCGAGTCCCGCGTCCTTAACGCGACCCGGCCGCTGAATACCGGCCGAAACGGCGAACTGCGTCCCACCGCGCTGATCTTCCTCCTGCTCCTTTGGCTGTCACTCTTCGTCGCGTTCGCCGTGCTCGTCACACTGCTCATCACCATCTTCATCACCGGGCAGAACAAGCTCAGCTGGAACCTCGTGACGAACTTCCCCTCCGCTGACCCGGAGGAGGCCGGCGCTCGTCCGGCCATCCTCGGATCAGTCTGGGCGATTGGTGCCACCGCGGTGATGACGCTCCCCCTGGGCATCGCCGCCGCCGTGCACCTCGAGGAGTTCGCCGACCGGAAACGCTGGTTCAACCGGTTCGTCGAACTCAACGTCCAAAACCTCGCCGCTGTCCCCTCAATCGTCTACGGTCTCCTCGCCCTCGCCTTCCTGTCGATGCTCGGAGTCACCAATAAGAACATCGTCATCGGTGGAGCATTCGCGCTGACGCTCCTCATCCTCCCGGTCATCATCATCGCCACCAGGGAGGCGTTGCGCGCCGTGCCCCGGGAGATCCGCGACGGCTCGCTGGCGTTGGGGGCCACACAATGGCAGACAACGTGGAGGCAGGTGCTTCCCGCATCGGTCCCAGGTATCGCGACCGGCTCGATCCTCGCGCTGTCACGAGCTCTCGGCGAAGCAGCCCCATTGCTCGTCCTCGGTGCGCTCGTATACATCACATTCGATCCGAACGGTCTGCTCAGCGGCTACACCACGCTCCCCATCCAGATCTTCAACTGGACCGGACGCCCGCAGGAGGGATTCCACGAGCTCGCCGGAGCCACAAGCCTCCTCCTGCTCGCCGTCCTCATCCTGATGAACGCCCTCGCCATCTTCATCCGCAACAAGTTCCAGAAACGGTGGTAAACCCATGAGCACCTCCACGAGCACCTCGAAGGACAGCTCCGCACCGGCGGCGCACACCCACTTCCAGGCCGCAGAATCGCGTCACGTTGCTGAAACCCCCAGCGGACTCATCCGCTGCGAAGACGTCAACGTCTACTACGGGGACTTCCGCGCAGTCACCGGCGTGAACCTCGAGTTCGGACGCAACGAGATCACCGCACTCATCGGCCCCTCCGGCTGCGGCAAATCCACGCTCCTGCGCTCTCTGAACCGCATGAACGACCTCGTCGACGGTGCCCGCGTCGAAGGAAACGTCATCTTCCAGGAAGAGGACATCTACGCGAAGGGCGTCGACCCCATCGAGGTTCGACGACGCATCGGCATGGTGTTTCAGAAGCCCAACCCGTTCCCGAAGTCGATCTACGACAACATCGCCTACGGCCCTCGCGTAACCGGGATGAAGGTCGACAACATGGACGACCTCGTCGAGGAAGCACTGACACGCTCAGCGCTCTGGGGCGAGGTGAAGGACAAGCTCAAGCAGTCCGCGTTCGGGCTCTCCGGCGGCCAGCAGCAGCGTCTGTGCATCGCGCGCACCATCGCCGTGCAGCCCGATGTGATCCTCATGGACGAGCCGTGCTCGGCCCTCGACCCCATCGCCACCTCGCGGATCGAAGACCTCATGCACGAACTGCGCAAGGACTACACAATCATCATCGTCACCCACAACATGCAGCAGGCAGCTCGAGTCGCTGACCGGACCGCATTCTTCACCGCCCTGGCTGACGAGACGACGGGGGACCGCACCGGAGTTCTGGTGGAATACGACCTCACCAAGAACATCTTTGAGCAGCCGCAGGACCAGCGCACGGAGGACTACATCAGCGGACGGTTCGGATGAGTTCCCCGTCTGGCGGCGATCCTCGGTTCGTCCTACACGGGCGAAGTTCGGAGATCTTCCGCGGGAGCTTCGCTGAGTTCCGCCATGCCGGAGTCCCCATCACGGTTCACGCCGAGATCGTCGACGCGCTGGCCGATTTGGCCCACGACTACGGGTCGTCTCTCATCCTCGCCGGTGGCGAGTCGTTCGAGAGGCTTGCAGCCATCATGCAGATCGCGGAACCGGTGTGTGGTGGATCGATCTTCCTCGGAGTCTCCGACGACACCGAGACCGCCACGATCGAAGCCGCGATGCGGGCCGGATTGCGCGGCACTATCCGCCTTCCCATCACGCCCGATCGCCTGCGGGAAGTAGCTCGCCTGCACCCGAGAACGGGGCCCCAGGATCGCTCGCTCCGCTTCGGAGAACTGACCCTCGATGTCCCGCACCGGAGTCTCCGCTGGCGGGACCATGCGCTCCTGCTTCCGCCGCGGGAGTTCGAGCTGCTGCATCAGATCGTCCGCGCCTATCCGGAGAGCGTGAGCATCGACACGCTTGCTCTCGCCTTCGGATCGGATCTGGAGGACCCTCACGCCTCAGTCCGGGTTGCGATGACGAAACTGCGCGCGCGTCTGGCAAACTTCGCTCCTGCACAGGCGCTCATCGAGACGGTCCGCGTCGCCGGCTACCGGCTCGCGTCCTGAGGCTCAATACCCAGCTCAACGAGAAGCCCCAGTACGCGCCTGCGGATATCGTCGCGCACGACGCGAAGCCCTTGGTCATCGAGTTCGAGCGGGTCTGCGAGGTCCCACTCCATGTATCGGCGGCCCGGGAAAACCGGGCATGCATCCCCGCAACCCATCGTGATGACGTAGTCAGCGGCGCGCACCACGTCCTCCGTGAGCGGCTTAGGGAACTCACCCCAGAGCTCGACACCCACCTCGGCCAGTGCCGCCTCCACCCGCGGATGAGAGGTCTCCGCAGGCGACGAACCTGCCGTTCGCACGTGCACCTTCCCGCCCGATAGATGCCGCAGGAACGCCCCGGCCATCTGCGATCGCCCCGCATTCTGCACACAGACGAACAGCACTTCCGGAGTATCCCTCAGGATCAATCCCTGTGCAGTCGCGAGAGCGTCGAGGCGATCAGCCGCATACCGCGCCGTCATCGTCAGCAAATGTTCGCGCACACGAGCCCGCTGGCTCAGAAGCAGATAGCTCTGTGCGACATAGCTGGCGACCGTCTCACGACTGAACGTCGAGTTGAACCGATAAGCGAGATCAGAGACGATCGTGGCTACGCCCGGTGGGAGCGCGGTGGCTGCAGGCGCCGCCGCGGCGGGCTGTATCGACTCGCTCGCCAACAGACGCCCAAATCTCACCCAGGCATCGACCGTCGGCGCCACAGCCCCGGCAGAGTCACGAATCAGCCCTGTCATCCGCAGCGACTTGAGCGCCGCCTCGACTACTCCAGCATCGAGCGCCAGTTCGGCAGGGATATCACCGATCGGCACGTCGGAAGCGAGTGCGCTGAGCACTCGCAGGGTGTCGGGGTTGCCCAGCACCGAGACCTGCGCCGCGCGATCTCGCGCTGACTGCACGTCGAGTGGCCGACCGACGCGGTGTGCCGAGCGATCGTTCACCGGAGGAAGTCCTCAACTGCGCTGCGTCGTGAGGGGCTGACGGACAGCCAGCCCAGCTTTCCGTCCTGCTGCCGCGTGAGGAATTCGTCGTCGAGCAGGATTCGGACGTGGTGGGTGACTGTCGGCTGCCGCAATCCCAGCACATCTGCAAGCTGACCGACGGTCGCGCGCTCGTCGACCGATCCCAGAATGATGCTGAGGATCTGCAGACGTGTGGGGTCAGCGACCGCTCTCAGCGTGCGCGCCAGTTCCTCGGCGGCCCCCCGATCCAGAGCAGCGCCGACGCGCGGCTTGGCTCCGGGTTGAGAGGACATGCAGTCGAGTCTACGGCTCGGCAGGAGTGCGAATCTGTGTCGGCCAGCGACGTCGAGTCAGGCTGCCGAAGGCGGCGGATCTGGGTCGAGCACGTCACCTCCCGCCTCGGCGGCGTGACGTTGGCAGAGTGTCGATACCCACATTCTGATCACGTACTGCTTCGCCGGAGCCCCGCATACCTCGCACGTCTCGGTACTTTCCCACTCAGCCGCACGCACCGCGTCCGCGAACGCCTGATCGAAGTTCGACGGGTCATCGGACGGGTCGGCATAGAAGCTCAGGGCACCAAACTTCGACTTCACCTGCTGCACGACGTAGCTCGGGGCGATGACGGACAGCGTTGCATCGAGTCTCGCCAGCAGCGGGTACCAGCCGGCACCGACTTCCAGCAGTTCTGGCCAGCCTGGAGCGATCCGCTTGAGTAGGCCGCGGAGTTCCGGCGGATATTCCTCGGTCATGTCAACTCTCTCGTTCCGTGGTGGCGGCAATGTCCGTGAGTTCCAATCTTGGTTCGCGTTCGATTCCGCGCTGATGGCGTGTCGCTTCTCGGGCCTGTTGGCGACGCCGCGACCGCTCGCGGAACTCACGTCCAACTCGAAGGCTGCGCATGACGCCGATGTCGAAGCTGATCATTCCCCGACGGCGCCACTCGATTGCCGCGTGGCCGCGGAAACCTGCGACGGCGCGGCGCCGCTGGATGAAGTCCAGGTTCCGCGGCAGGGGGCCAGGGAGTCCGTCGGTGTCCGGCAGCAGGTAGGTGAACAGTTCAGCGAAGGTGGGGCCGGCTGCCGTGCGGCGGCGAGTTTGGGCGATGAAGATCGCCGCGGCCAGCGCCCATTGCTCGGCGGTGTCTTCACCGGTGAAGTCCTCGAACATGAACACCCACTCAGCTGGCGGCGGCGAGTCGATTTCCTGCCACCAGATCGGGTACGACTCGGGCATCTCAACCATCACAATCGCGGTCGCTCGCACGGGCCTTCCCGCGACGCGACCGCCTGTCATCGGGATGGGCAGCACACGTGCAGGGAAGAGCGGAGCGATCCGACGAGGACGAGATTGTTTCGTATGGCCTTCGAAATTATGCCATACCGATTAGGCCATACGAGGAGTTGCCCGTCGCGACGCTTGGTAGGTGCCCCGACGGAACGATGACATCGACGCGGAATGGAACGCGTATGCGCGCCGCCTCGCGACCTCGCTTCGTTCCGCGCGCGAGCGCGCGGGGCTGACGCAAGAGGACGTCGCGTACCGCTCGGGCCTGACGCGTTACACGTACCAGAAGTACGAAAAAGGGGAGTCCCGTCCGGGCCATCCAGCCAACCCGACCATTCGCACCGTTCTCGCGCTGGTGCAGGTGCTGGGGATCTCACTGCACGACTTGATTCCGGACGACGTCCCCGACCTTCGAAGCCGTTGACGGAACGACGACATCTCGGATCCACGGCGCGTCATCAGCCCACCCCGGAACGATACGGCGAGAAACCACCCGCGAACTGGGAGCACCTCGCACCAGGAGCTTCGCGCCGTTCACTCGACGCCCAGGGCGTGTGACGTGTCGCAGCAGGACGGCCTTGCTCCGAAAGGACGCCTCGGCGATTCCTTTCTCAAACCTCACGATCCGCACGCGTGTAGCGGGCGAGTTCGGCATATGTACCGCCTCGTCCAACGCGGTGCGATGCGCGGCGACAACCAGAGCCGCAGTCCTCTCCAGCTCCGGTGTTCGAGAGCCTCGGCCTGCTCCGATCGTCAGCCCGATGAGTCCCTCGACTTGGCGTGCTTCGCCTTCTGAGAGAGCACTCAAACTGAGAGCCACACTGGCATCGGTCAGTGTCAATGCCAGCTCAACGGCAGGCCCATATACAAGCGAGAGCGCGGCATCGCTGCTGCAGGATGTCTCACTTCGGCTGTCTTGAATCAGGGTGATCGCGAGCGCGATCTCGCCGGTGTGCATCGTCACGCCGCGGTTCCAGAGCCGTCCCGACAGCACCTGCTCGGCGTGACGGTTGACGTCGGGGGGACGAATCAACTCGTCCTGCCCGAACATGTGCCATCGTCGGTGCCGGACGCAGAATCCCCCACCTCGACTGACAACCTCGGTCAGGATCCCGTCGCTGCAGACTGAACATGCCGCGCGTGGGCGGTCCAACACACCACACTTGCGGCAGGGCGTGAGAAGCCAGTGGTGGTGATGGCAGCGGCGGAACAGACCAGACCTAGCGTGTTGACCGGCGAAGTGCCCTGGCTCCAATCCCCCGGCCTGCTCAATTGCCGCGACATAGCGAGCGTTGGTTGAGTTCGCTGTCGTCAGACCCAGCTCCTGCCAGATATAGCGCTGGAGACTCGTGAGACCGATGGCGTTCGTCGCCGCGAGTCGTCCCAGGAACCCGTCTGGCGTCTCCCCCGTCAACGGTCGAACTCGGCAAGGGAGGGGAATCATGAGTGGTCGCCGACTAGTTTGGAACGATGCTGAAGGAGTTGCACCCTCAGCGTTCTCACGTGCGGGAGGAGCCGCAGCGCGGATGACGTGAGAGCACATCCGCCCTGAAGCCGGACGGCGGTTCTACCAAGCCAGAGCTCGCGCCCTTCGATCCTGATTTCGTTGAGCGCGTCATTCCCGACGCGGCGACCAATGAAATGAGCACTGAGGACCCAATCGATCGCCACTGCGGTCGCGTGAGGCCCGATCCGACGGGACATTAGCACGCCCGCCATCCGGTCATCCGTAAGCACCAGGGCGATGTTGATGTGCAGTGGAAACAAGGAGACTTGGTTATGCTCCCGGTCGCGCGGCTCAGGATCGTTCTCGCCCGCTCGCAGCTGTAGCAGCAAGGTCGCCGCCTCGACTTCGCTCGACATGTACGACACTCCGCGCAATGCCATCGTCCCGTTGAGCAGACGCTGCGCTCTCAAGTGCCTCGTTTTGCCTCCGACATCGAGGTCACGGTTGTCAAGGTGCCACCGGCGGTGGCGCACACAGATCGGCCCACTCCGACGTGCTGCGGTCACCAGTTCGCCTCGAGTGCACCGCCTGCACAGGCTGATCGCGGCGGGGAGCATCCGACAAACTGCACAGTCCACCCGCCGCGTGGATCCACCGTGTTTGCAGGAGATTCTGCGCATTGGGTGCTGCAAGAGCCCTTCGGTGAGTCCGCCCAGGAGTTCGATATGCCTGATCGCGTTCCTAGGCGTGACGCCGATTGGGAGCGCGCGATCGAGGTGCCTTAACGCGAGCCAGAGATCGGCCTGAGCGATGGCATTGGCGCGGCACAGGCGTACCCAGTAGCTCGTTGCTGTCTCGTCGCGAAAGGGCTGAACCGCAATAGGGAGAGCTGTAACGCTTCTCATCTCGAATGCGCCGCAACTCGAGAGCGAGGTGGCTTCGGATTGAGGAGCTTGGCGACTTCCTGCCTCCGCTGTAAGTCGTGATCAAACGCCGCTAGGTCGAGCTTTTCGGTTCCGTCGTCCATGGCTTTGAGCGAAGCGAACTGCAGTAGATCTTTGAGCAAGCCGATCTCGCCACCAGTCAGCGCGTGAAGAACCTCTGCCACGGACAGTATGGACCCCAGTTTTTGCTCCGTG
Source organism: Microbacterium sp. C-MGS6 (assembly GCF_058140415.1). NCBI lineage: Bacteria > Bacillati > Actinomycetota > Actinomycetes > Micrococcales > Microbacteriaceae > Microbacterium > Microbacterium sp. C-MGS6. The sequence continues at coordinate 649,116 of NZ_CM176934.1, read as the reverse complement.
AGGCACAACGAGTTCTCCATAGCCAGGAGCAGGTCGCCCCAGCAGGAGTCGTCGGCTTTCGAGCCCAGGCTGAACGGTGCGGCGACATGAACTTCGAACCGCTTCCCGATCTGCCCACCGCGCTCACCGTCGAGCAGTCCAGTGCCTTCGACCGCGATTCCTGCGTAGACGAAGGTTCCCCCGCATCTCTCTGACAGTTGCTTGAGCATGTCGGAAGCCTCGATGTTCTGCCGGTACTTGAGGTCGAGATGGTGAACGTCGTCGATCAATATGAGTTCGGTGGAGCATCCTCGAAGTGCGTTGGCCACCATGTCGAGCAGGTCCCCGTATGTCTTTCGTCCGACGAGGGGCAGGCCCAAGAACCTAGCAAACTCATGCATCAAAGCCTTGGCAGAGCACTGCGCCGGCACCGCGACGTAAACGACAGGGAGCTTTCCCGGCCCTGCCGCAGGATGGCCGATCTCTCGCCGACGGAGTTCGTGTGACCTACCCACCTCGACCAGCGAAGTCGTTTTTCCATGACCCGGTTCCCCGGACAAGATCAAGCCCAGTTTTCCAACTCGTCGGTAGGTATTGAGCATTACGCGGTCTCGCACAGCGTGCTGAAACGCCTTGAACCGCGGAGTCTGCACGAATGCTCCTGCTTGCGCGTACTGTGCGCGACCCTGATTGTACAAAGCACGGTCGCCGAAGCTAAGCGCTCGAAGTTCCTGTGAAGTGATCGGCGCGGGTCGATCGTAGGTGGCTTCCACGTACTCACGCCAACCGGCTTTGGTTGCGATCTCGATCATTCGTCGATCCTCCGTCGCGCCTCATCGAGTGCGTCCCCGATGAACGGGAAGCCGCCCGTGTTCGGCCACTCGTCGACTGATGTGCCATCGGTCAACAATTCGCCCTCATCGGCGGGTGTTTCCTCCAGCTCGATGCTCTTGAGGCTCGTGAAGTTCATTGGATCGTCGGCGATCGCCGCCACTCGCGCACGCTGCCGCGCGTTTCGAGCCGGCTTCACATCCTTGGCCCCGCGATTTCCTTGCCCGGCGAACGCCTTGATCGCGATCGTTAGCTCACGACGTTCCGTGTCGAGCTCAACGTCACGGAGGGCGTGCTCAGCACGGGCGTACCGCCACACATCACCCAGCATCGGGAGTTCATGAACCTGATTCGACCATCGGAGCGGGATGAACTCGCCATCATGTTCAAGCCAAACGACGTGCAGGTTGTAGGGGTCCACACGGATCGGCCATCGTCCGTTTCTCGCCTTGTCGTCAGACTTACGTCGCCACAGGCCTTTGAGCCGCTCTGAGTTGTAAATGCGATGGTCGATGCGCACGCCGTAGCGATTGAGCACTCGATACTGGACGGGCAGCAGCGCAGTGTAGTCGTCTCGCGTCAGCGGTACGTGAAGCTCCGGCACGTAAGCACGGAACGCTCGACACATCTCGTTCGGCGACAACTTGATACGCGGATGCAACGGGTCGCGCAGTCCGTCATGCGGACGGCTCTGCCACTCCACCGCGATCCAGTCCTCGAGGAGCTCCTGGGCCTGCGCAATCGTCAGTAGTTCGTCGGATTCCACGTCTGTGTCGCGACCGCGATGTTCGACGCTGCGTCCTACATATCCCTTCACATGTTGCAGCAGCATCGAGTTGATGGCCCCGAACGCTCGCTCTACGTGCGGTTTGTCCGTTGGCGTGTGCGGCGCCGAGGTGATCAGTGAAATATTCAAGGTTTCGCACGCAGCCCGGAAATGCCGCGACAAGTAGTTTCGTCCGCGGTCGGTGGTGATCGTGTCGGGAAACACGTACGGCTGCGCGAGACGCAATCGCTCAAATCGCTCCTGATCGATCAGTTGATCATCAGCCCATGCCGTCGAGATCAGCTGTCGAGTCTCGCGAACGCCTTCCATACGCCGCCCATAGGGCACCAGGGCCCGTGCGAGCACAGCCACCAGATCGACGCTCTTGGTCCCCTCCGGGCGCAGCATCGCCGCCAGGATCGAGCGCGTCGCGACGTCTAGGAGAATGGTCAGCTCGGGCCGACCGACCGTTTCCTCATCGATCCGCAACATGACATCGATCCGCGTGGAGTCCATCTCGACCAATTCGCCGGGACGCAGTGCGGTGCGGGTGCCGAATTTGCCGTCGGGTTGCAGCGCAAGCGACTCACGAGTCTTGGCCGAACCGAAGGTGAATTGCCCGTGCTCGTCTGCTTCGAGAAGTCGGAAGAACGTTGCTCGGCTCGGCAGCTTCACCGCATCGCCATGGAGACGTTCGACGCGCCTCGTGATCTGTTCGATCGCTGTAGTTCGGCTGACAGTCGAGGCGCGGCTCTTTCCTCCGAGTACGTGGTTGATGGCCTCGACGAGGCGCGGATCCCAGGTGCTCTTGCGTGGGGAGCACTTCCCTGCAGTGGTCGTCCCCTGCTCTCGGAACGCTTTGAGCCGACGCTCCACAGCGCGCGTGGAGACGGTTTTACTTAGGCGCGTCTCCAGCCACTCGCGCTCCGTTTCGACAGCCTTCCCGACCCCGATTTCTTCTCGGGTCGCCTCAATGCGTATGCACGACTGCAGCCAGGGATCCATGTCGGGCTCGATGTCCTGCACCTGCAGAGAGAGGTTCAGCAGACCCGAAGTGTCGCTAGGCACCGGTGTTGCATCATGTCCAAGCTCGTCGAGAGCGACTTCGACCTCACTTCCGTCCTCATCTCGGAGCATCGCCGAGTCGTTCTCAATGAACAAAACGGCGAATCTGCGTTGACGCCACACAAGCGACCCGCCAACCACAACGCGCATCACGCGCTCCTTTCCCACACGATCGTTCTGATGCTGAGGGGCTGATCGAGATCTGCCTCGAGCGCCCCTGACCAGAGGTGCGCGTAGCAGTGCGCGAAGCCCTCGGATCCGACGCCGAATAGCGCAGCTACCTCAGCCAGCGGCAGCCCATCTTCTGGGAGCATCGGCAGTTCCTTGCTGGTCGCCCAGTCTCGGAACGGGCCCAGGAATCGGAGGTTGGCTTCGCGGATTGGCGATTCCGCGTCATAGACGACATACCGCCAGCCGCGCTCAGCGGCGAACACCGCCGTCATGTCGAACTGTCTTCTGACGTTGTCTTTGATCTGAGCCGCCGGCTTGACATCCATCAGCACGGCGTGCCCGTCGTCCAGACGCACGAAGTAGTCCGGGTAGTGCTCGCGCGGGCCGTCGGACGCGGTCCACCGAATCCACATCGGCTGGCTGGCGACCGCAACTACGCCGGGGGTGCGGTCCAACTCGATGAGGCAGCCCCGCTCGGTCAGCGACTCGAATCCGATCGACGCACCAAGCGTTCCCATCCAGTGGTAGCCGTCGTAGTGCCGTTTGAGGCGCCAACTGGGAAAGCTCCGAGCAGGGTCGCCTCGTTCGAAGGGGACGTCGTCGCAGTCGACGGCGTCAAGCTCCAATTGCACGCCATCGAGACGATACTCAACGCGAGCTCGCCTCCTGCCCATTTCAGGCGACGGAGGGACAGGCCACTGCTGAGTCAGGTCCATAGGGATCCAATCGACGTCGACGGATGCTTCCTATTTGGCAGTCAGCCTCTCTCCTGGGGAGCGGTACTGGCCTATGTTCTGAGCCCTGACAAAGATGCCCGACTGGGGATCTGCTCACGGGCAGACTATGTCCGCTGCTCGACGGGTCTCGTCGACACGCCGCGCTTCCGACACGTCTCGTGAGATTCCGACAGCTTCGTGAGACGCTCTGACACCTTTCGTGAGACTCCGACACTTTTGGTGAGATCGGACAATCGTCGCGGGGGGCCTGCCATTTGTGATCAAACCGTTGCATTCGTTACCTCGCCGTTATACAGTGATCGCACGGTGAATGTTTGCTGTGGCATCCACCGCATGTGATTGCAGGACACTCTTGGTGCAAGGGACAAGGGCCGGTCGGGAGCCTCTCCGACCGGCCCTTTACTGCGCCCGGTACTCTGTGAGGATGACCGATCGGAAGCTCGCGCTGGAGGCCTGGGAAAGCCTGTTCCGCGCGCAGCACGAACTGTTCACCGAGATGGCAGCCGACTTCGACACCGGCGACATCACGCAGGCCGAGTACGACGTGCTGCTCACCGTCACACGCTCGCCGGAGATGACCGCCCGCCTGCGCGACATCACCGCCAACATGCTCATCAGCCAGCCGAGCGTCTCCCGCCTCGTCGACCGGATGGTGACGCGGGGACTGGTCGCGAAGTGCGCCGACCCGGACGACGGCCGCGGCGCCCTGATCCGCGCGACGGACGAGGGCGCCCGGGCCTTCCGAGCGCTCGCGACCGTGCACGGCCGGTCGATCGCCGACCGGATGTCACGCCTCGACGACGAGGAGCTGCGCCTGCTGCGCGACCTCGCGGAGAAACTCCGCACCCGCTGACCGCTCCCCTCCTCCGCAGGCAGGGCGGCGGGAGGAACGTCCACCGATACCGGCATGATGGCACCCGACGCGGTGGCGGGCGTCTCTTTTCTGGCAGGGTGGGTTGCGCACGCCCACATCGACCGTGGGCATATCGGACCGCCCCCTCGGGGGGAACCAGGGAGGTCATCCATGGAGATCGCCGGAATCGTCGGCATCCTCATCGTCATCGGGATCGCGGTCGTCGCCGCGATCGTCGTCCTGCTGATCCTGCTGCTGTTCGCCCGCAGCTGGATCAAGGTGGCTCGCGCCGACGAAGCGCTCGTCATCTCCGGACGCAAGCAGAAGGTGCAGCGTGCCGTCATCGGCGCCGACGGCACCAGCAGCTCGGAGATGACGGAATCGCCCGTCACGGTCATCGTGAACGGGAAGTCGCTCGTCAACCCGATCACCCAGCGCCACGAGATCATCTCCCTCCGCTCACGGCAGGTGTCGCTCAACGCCGAGGCCCAGTCGCTCGACAACGTGACGCTCAACGTCGACGGCGTCGCCATCGTCAAGATCGGCTCCGACCCGCTGCTGGTGCGCCGGGCCGCCGAGCGCTTCGCCTCCCAGGACAAGGCCATCGAGCAGTTCACCACCGAGCAGCTCGAGGGCGCCCTGCGCGGCATCGTCGCGACGCTCTCCGTCGTGGAGCTCATGCGGGAGCGCAAGAAGTTCTCCGACCAGATCGCCGCCGACGTCTCCCAGGAGCTCGCCGAACAGGGCCTCATCCTCGACTCCTTCCAGATCAAGGGCATCACCGACAAGGTCGGCTACATCCAGTCCCTCGGTGCGCCGGAGATCCAGGCCAAGCGCCAGGCCGCGGAGATCTCGCAGACCAACGCCGACCGCGCGATCAACCAGAAGAACATCGCCAACCAGGAGGCGAACCTCGTCGAGCAGACCGCTCTCGACACCAACACCGCCAACGCCAACGCCGGCATCGGCCGGGCCCGCGCCGAGGCGGAGCAGGCCGAGCAGCTCGCCCGCGCCCAGGCCGAGCAGGCCGTGCTGCAGCAGCAGGCCGAGAACAAGCAGGCGCAGCTCGACGCCGACGTCAAGCGCGTCGCGGACGCCCAGCGGTACGAGGCGGAGACCCGCGCGCAGGCCGAGCTCTACACGCGTGAGCGGGCGGCCGAGGCGGCGGCGATCGAGCAGGTCAAGCAGGCCGAGGCGCGCACCCGCATCGCCGAGCAGCAGGCGCAGGCCGACAAGGCGCGCGCCGACGGTGAGGCTGCCGCCGCGATCGCGAAGGCGACCGGTGACGCGGATGCTCTGCGCGCCCAGGCGGAGGCCGAAGCCGAGGCCCGTCGCCTCCGCGCCAACGCCGAGGCCGAGGCGATCCGCGCCGAGGGTGAGGCCCGTGCAGCCGCTGTCGAGGCCGAGGCCAAGGCCATCGCCTCCAACCAGGATGCCTTCCTCTCGCAGCGCGTGCTGGAAGTGCTGCCGTCGATCATGTCGGAGTTCGCGAAGGGCTACGCCGCCATCGGCAGCGTCTCGATCGTCGGCGGGTCCGCCGAGGACGGCGCGTCGAACGTCGTGGGCGCCGACAGCGCGAAGGCCATGCGCTCGGTGTTCGACAGCGTGCACTCCGCGACAGGCCTCGACCTGGCCGGAATCATCCAGGGGCAGGCCGTCGGTCGCGGCTTCGGAGCCGGAGTCGCCGAAGCGTCCGCACCGGCCCCTGCGCCGCGCACGCCCGCACCGACCACCCCGCCGCCCCCCGCTCCTCCGGCTCCCGACGCGGAGTAAGCAGCACAGGACAGCGGATGCCGCGACCGACTCGGTCGCGGCATCCGCTGTCTGTCGTCGGGCACCGCCTCTGCCGGTTCACAACTCAGGAGATCGGCAAGCACGGACGCGGCGATCCGTCCCGCTGCGCCGAATCCCCCCGGATCTCCTGAGTTGTGAACGGCTCCGGGCGCCGATCGACCGGGCAGACTGGACGGGTGACCCGCGCTGCCTTCGACCTCGCCGCCATCGGTGCCGGCCTGTCGTTCGCGGGCGCCCTCGAGGAGCTCTCCGCTGCCCTCGACACGAGCGGCTCCGTGGTGGTGACCGCGCCGCCGGGCACGGGCAAGACCACCCTCGTACCGCCGCTCGTCGCCTCACGAACCACCGACCGCGTGATCGTCACCCAACCCCGCCGGGTCGCCGCGCGTGCCGCCGCCCGCCGACTCGCACACCTCGATGGCTCCCCGCTCGGATCCCGGGTGGGCTTCACCGTCCGCGGCGAGCGCACAGCCGGGCCGGATACGAGGGTCGAGTTCGTCACCGCCGGCGTGCTCCTGCGACGGTTGCTGGACGACCCGGGACTCGACGGCGTGAGTGCGGTCATCATCGATGAGGTGCACGAGCGTGCCCTCGAGACCGACCTCCTCGTCGGCCTGCTCTCGGAGGTGCGGGAGCTGCGGGATGACCTCGTCGTCGTCGCGATGTCCGCCACCCTCGACGCTGCCCGGCTCGCCGCCGTCATCGGCACCGCCGAGTCCCCCGCGCCGATCGTCGACCATGACGTCCCGGCCTTCCCCCTCACCGAGCGCTGGGCTCCGAGTCCCACGCCCCGCCTCGACGAACGGGGAGTCACCCGCGGCTTCCTCGACCACATCGCGAGTGTCTCCGCCTCCGCCGCCACCGAGCTGGTCCGCGAAGACCCCGAAGCCGACGTGCTCGTGTTCGCCCCGGGCGCTCGCGAGGTGTCGGAGATCGCCCGACGCGTCCGCACTCGGAACGGCGCCTTCGACGTGCGGGAGCTGCACGGCCAGATCCCGCCGGCGGAACAGGATGCCGTGATCCGCGGTCGTGCACCGGGGGGCGTGCCCCGCATCATCGTCGCCACCTCGCTCGCCGAGTCGTCGATCACGGTGCCGGGTGTGCGGATGGTCGTGGACAGCTGTCTGTCCCGGCAGCCGCAGCGCGACGCCGCCCGCGGCATGACGGGTCTGGTCACCACCGCCGCCTCCCGTTCCTCGTGCGTGCAGCGTGCCGGACGCGCGACGCGTCAGGGCCCCGGCATCGTCGTCCGGTGTGTGGACGAGCGCGCCTACGCGGCGGCTCCCGCGCGTCCGTCCCCGGAGATCGCGACGGCCGACCTCACCGGCGCCGCCCTCCTCCTGGCGTGCTGGGGTGCCCCGGGCGGAGCAGGCCTGCGGTTGATCGAACCGCTGCGAGCCGACAGTCTCGCCGACGCCGTCGCGGTGCTTCGCGGTCTCGGAGCGATCGACGACGACGGGCGCGCCACGGCCGAGGGCCGCGTGCTGGCCCGCATCCCGACCGATCCCCGGCTGGCCAGGGCGCTGCGGGACGGCAGCCCCGTGGTGGGGAGCCGGCTCGCCGCCGAGGTCGTCGCGCTTCTGGGCGGTGATCAGCGCGTCCCGGATGCCGACGTCGCCCACGCTCTTGTCGCGTTGCGGGGCGGCGGGACTGCGGAGGCCCGTCGCTGGCGCGAGGACGCGCGTCGTCTGGAACGCCTCGCCGATCCGACACCGGACACCCGCGCGGGTCTCGACGGCGTCGGTCTCATGATCGCGCTGGCCTTCCCCGAACGTGTCGCCCACCGCGTCGAGCACACGGGATCGGGAGCCACGTTCCTGCTGGCCTCCGGCACGCGGGCCGGAGTGAGCGGTTCCCTCGCGTCCTCGGAATGGCTCGCCGTGGCCGATGTCGCCCGCGCCTCGTCCCGGGCGGCCGCCGGTTCCGGTGCGGTCATCCGCACGGCGGCGACCCTCACCGAGGAGCAGGCGGAGCGCGCGGCGGGCCCCCTGATGAGCGACCGCGTGGAAGCCGAGTTCGTCGGAGGTCGTGTGCAGGCCCGCCGCGAGCGCCGGATCGGTGCGATCCTGCGTTCCTCGGTGCCGGTGCGAGCGGCGGCATCGACAGGGCGGGATGCCGTGGCCCGGGCGGTCCGACGCGATGGCCTCGGCATGTTCACCTGGTCCGACGGGGCGGAGGCCCTCCGCCGCAGACTCGCGCTGCTCCGACGTGAGCTCGGTGAGCCATGGCCCGATGTGTCGGACGCGGGGTTGATCGACGCCCTCGATGCCTGGATGGCACCGGAGCTCGAGGCTCTCGCATCCGGCACCCCCGCGAGTCGGCTGGATCTGTCCTCGGCGCTGCGCCGTCTGCTGCCCTGGCCCGAGGCCGTGCACCTCGAGGCCCTCGTCCCGGAGCGGCTCGAGGTCCCCAGCGGCTCCCGCGTCCGCATCACCTACCCGGAACCCGACGGGGATCCGACCGCACGCCCCGTCGTCGCGGTGAAGCTGCAGGAGTGCTTCGGGTGGGCGGAGACTCCCCGGCTGGTGGACGGCCGCGTTCCCGTCCTCTTCCACCTGCTGTCCCCCGCGGGGCGGCCGCTCGCCGTCACGGACGACCTCGCCTCGTTCTGGTCCGGCCCCTATGCCCAGGTGCGCGCCGAGATGCGCGGCCGCTACCCCCGGCACCCCTGGCCCGAGGACCCCTGGGCCGCCCTGCCGACGAAGCACACCAAGAACCGCGCCGCGCGCTGACCCAGGCCAGGACTCCGGCTCAGCGTGTACGCCGCCGCAGCGTGAGGGCGGCGAGCACCAGAGCGCCGACGGCGAAGGCCACGACGATGAGCAGCGGACCGAACACGTCCCTCCCCTCGTCCCCCGCCGTGACGGCGTTGATCGTATCGATCGCGTAGCTGAGCGGCAGCCAGTCGGAGATGGCGTACAGCACGTCGGGCATCTGGTCGCGCGGCATGAACAACCCGCCGAGGATGATCTGCGGGAACACCAGCAACGGCATGAACTGCACGGCCTGGAACTCGGTCTGGGCGAACGCGCTCGCCAGCAGGCCGAGGGCTGTGCCGAGCAGTGCGTCGACCACCGCGACGAGGCCCAGCTGCCACAGCGGTCCGTCGACGTCGAGCCCGCACACCCCGACCGCGAACGACACCGTGATCACCGCCTGCAGCACGGCCATCAGCCCGAACGCGAGCGCATACCCGAGGATGAAGTCGGCCTTCTCGAGCGGCGTGGTCATCAGCCGTTCGAGCGTGCCGGAACGGCGTTCGCGCAAGGTGGTGATCGACGTGATGAGGAACATCACGATGAACGGGAACAGCGCCAGGATGGCACCCCCGAACTGATCGAACACACCGTCCTGCTCGCTGAACAGCCAGGCGAAGAGACCGACGAGCAGGCTCGGGGCGATGAGCATCAAGGCGATGGACCGCGGGTCGTGTCGGAGCTGCGTGAGCACACGGCCGGCGGTCGCGAACAGCCGGCGGCCGTTCATGTCGCGTCCTTCTCCTGGCGCTCGTGCGCTTCTCGCCGCGCCCGCCGGGTGGTCGCGGCGCCGGCGGCCCTGTCACGTTCGATCAGCGCCAGGAACGCGGCCTCGGCGTCGGTCGTGCCGGTGTCGGTGAGCAGGGACGACGGCGTGGTGTCGGCGATGATCCTCCCCTCCCGCATCAGCAGCAGCCGGTCGCAGCGCACCGCCTCGTCCATCACGTGACTGGACACGATGAGCGTGACGCCCCGGTCGGCCAGCCGGCGGAACAGGGTCCAGAGCTCCGCCCGCAACACGGGGTCGAGTCCGACGGTCGGCTCGTCCAGCACGATCAGTTCCGGCAAGCCGATCAGAGCCACCGCGAGCGACACCCGCGTCGCCTGGCCGCCGCTCAGCGCATCGACGAGCTGCGTGGCCTGTGCGCCGAGGCCGACCTCCTGGATGACCCGGTCGACATCGCCCTTCGGCGCCTTCAGGAGCGACGCGAAGTACGAGAGGTTCTGCCGCACGCTGAGGTCGCCGTAGACCGAGGCGCCCTGCGTACCGTAGGCCACGCGGTGCCGGAGCCGACGCGAACCGCCCGGCTCACCCAGAACGGTCACGTCGCCGGAGGCGATCCGCTGCACACCGACGATCGACCGCATGAGCGTGGTCTTGCCGCACCCCGAGGGGCCGAGGAGACCCGTGATCTGCCCGCGGGGGACGGCGAGGTCGATGCCGTCGAACACGGATACGGCCCCACGCCGCACGCGGAGCTGCGTGATCTCGACCGCCGCGTTATTCATCATGCGATGAATTATGCGCCTCGCCTCGTCGGGCGTCAACGGCTCCGTGGGCACAGCTGCGGAGCGCCGGATCGACACGCCGTCGCCGGCCCGTGCCGACCGGCGCGGCGGTCGAGATCTCCGCAGCCGTGCCCGGGGACGCGGGCGTCAGTCGAAGAGGTAGCGCTGGACGGTGGGGCCGACGCGGCGGACGAGCTCCTCGACGGAGGCTCCGGCGAGCGCGGGGAGCTGCAGCACGTAGCGACCGATGAGCATGCCGGCGATCTGCGAGGCGACGAGGGCGGCGCGGAGGTCGGCGTCCTCCACGTCGAGGCGTCGTGCCACGCGGGAGAGCAGTTCGCGGGAGAGGAAGCCGGCGAGCAGGGGGGTCGTCAGCCTGCTCCCGATCGCCGTGCGCAGGAGCAGCACCCCGCGGCGGCGCACGTCGGGCTTCTCGAACGCGTCGAGCACGTAGCGGACGAGCCGGGCCCCCGCTTCGTCCTTCGGCCCCGCGAGGATCTCCGGGACGTCGAGGTCGGGGCGCAACGGGATCCCGGCGGCCTCTGCGAACAGGTCGGCCTTGGTGCCGAAGTAGTGGTGGACGAGTGCGGAGTCGACCCCGGCGCGGGCGGCGATCGATCGCACCGTGGCGCCGTCGTACCCCTGCGCGCCGAACTCGTCGACGGCCGCGGACACGATGCGCTCGCGGGAGTCGGTGCCGCCGCGCGGGCGCCCGCGTCGTCTCGGCGCCCTCTGCTCGGTCATGCCCGTCAGCCTACGGCTCCGCGGAGCCTCGCTCGTCGAGCAGATGCCGGAGATACCGCTGCGGCTGCCCGAGGAACGAGCGCCAGTGGTTCACGATCTCGAGGTCCTCCCAGGCGGCAGGGCGGAGCCCCCACTCCCCGACCTCCAGGATGGTGGCGCCCGGGAGCGCCGCGAGCACCGGGGAGTGCGTGGCGCACAGCACCTGGCCGCCCTCGTCGGCGATGCGCTGCAGCACGGCGATCAGCGTGAGAGTCGAATGGAACGACAGGGCGGCCTCCGGCTCGTCCAGGCAGTAGAACCCCGGATCATCGAAGCGGCTGTCGAGCAGGGCGAGGAACGACTCCCCGTGGCTCATCTCGTGGAAGGGCACGTCGCCGCGCAGGGAGGGGTTCTCCTCGAGGTACGTGTAGAACGAGTGCATCGTCTCGGCCCGCAGGAAGAATCCCCAGCGGTGCGCGCCGACGCCCCGTTGGAGGCGCAGCCAGTCCGACAGCGGCGACTCGGTCGGACGTGTCCGGTGCTGCGCCTGCCGGGATCCGCCTTCCGGGGAGAGACCGTACGCGATCGCGATGCCCTCGACGAGGGTGGACTTCCCGCTGCCGTTCTCGCCGACGAGGAAGGTCACTCCCGGTCCCAGATCCAGTCCCTCGCGCAGCACCTGTGCCACCGCGGGGATGTTCGTCGGCCACGTCCCGTCCGGGGTCGGCGCCTCGTCGTTCGCCCGCACCGCGACGACCGGCTGCTGCCGCATATGCCTCTCCCTTCCCTCCTCCGTCGACCCACCCCTCTGTGTGCCTGCCACCCCTCTTCATGCGCACGCAACGGGCCGGAACGCACGAGAGGGGGTGGGTCGGCGAGGTCAGCACTCGATGACGTTCACCGCCAGACCGCCCTCGCTGGTCTCCTTGTACTTGGTCGACATGTCGAGACCGGTCTGGCGCATCGTCTCGACGACGGCATCCAGCGAGACATAGTGGCTCCCGTCGCCGCGGAGCGCGAGACGTGCGGCGGTGACCGCGGTGGAGGCGGCGATCGCGTTGCGCTCGATGCACGGGATCTGCACGAGTCCGCCGATCGGGTCGCATGTGAGGCCGAGGTGATGCTCCATCGCGATCTCCGCGGCGTTCTCGATCTGCCGGTTCGTGCCGCCCATCACCGCGGTGAGCCCACCCGCGGCCATCGCGCACGCGGAGCCGACCTCGGCCTGACACCCGCCTTCGGCGCCGGAGATCGAGGCGTTGGCCTTGAACAGCGACCCGAGGGCGGTAGCCGTCAGCAGGAACCGGCGGATGCCCCGGCGGCGATTGGCCTCCGCGATCTCCGCGTCCTCCCCGTCGAGTGCGGGAGCGGGCGGCGGGGCCCCGTCGAACCCGAGCAGCGCGCTGCCGACGAGCTCCCCGTACGGCGTCACCGCGTTCCCGGCGCCGAGCCCCGAGTCGGCGAGGAAGCGCCACCAGTACATCGCCACCGCGGGGAGAATGCCCGCCGCGCCGTTGGTCGGAGCGGTCACGACGCGCCCACCCGCCGCGTTCTCCTCGTTCACGGCCAGCGCGAACGCGCCGAGCCACTCGCCGGGCAGCTCTCGGTGCCCCTCGGCTTCGACCGCCTCGAGCTGTGCGCGGATCGTGCCGGCGCGGCGCTTCACCTGCAGCATGCCCGGAAGCACCCCGTCGGCGTGGAGCCCCGCGTCCACGCAGCCCGACATCGCATCCCAGATCGCGTCGAGGCCGGCGGCGACCTCCTCCTCGCTCCGCAGCGCCGTCTCGTTGCGGCGGGCGACCTCCGCGATGGACAGTCCGAGCTCGTCGCACAGGGCGAGCAGCGAGGCGGCATCGGCATACGGCTGCGGGAAGGCGCCGGTGGAGAGCTGCGCTTCCTCCCCCTCGCGCCGGATGAACCCGCCGCCGATCGAGTAGTACGTCTGCTCGAACAGGATGGTTCCGTCCCGGTCACGGGCGATGAGCGTCATGGCGTTCGGATGACCGGGGAGGCGGGTCCGCGGCGCGAACACGATGTCGTCCTTCCGGAACGGCACCGCGTGGGCGCCGTCGATCCGCAGCGGCTCCCCCTCGGGGTAGGCGGACCAGGCCGCGCGCACCGCCGCCGGGTCACAGGTCTCGGGTGCGAGACCGCGCAGCCCCGCGACCACCGCGTCCGGGGTGCCATGGCCGATGCCGGTGGCGCCGAGCGAGCCGTACAGCGTGCATTCGACCCGGGCGATGCGGTCGAGCTCGCCGGAGCCGGAGAGCCGGCGCGCGAAGTCGAGTGCCGCCCGCATCGGTCCGACGGTGTGCGAGCTGGACGGGCCGACGCCGATGGAGAAGAGGTCGAAGGCCGAGACGTACGCAGTCACCCCTCCAGGCTACGCCGACTTCGCGGATCCGGTTCACCGCGATTAACCGCGTCGCCGACGGGTCCGCGTCAAGGCCCTTCATCTCGCGTCGAGGCGGAGGCAGGCTGAGAGCACGACATCGCAGAAAGGGACGATCATGACCGACAACACTCCCGAACCGACCGCGAACGACGAGCTCTCGCCCGAGGCGCAGACCCCCACGCCGACCCCCGCGTCCGACACCTCGGAGGGCGAGGCGACGACGCCGGAGCAGGCGGACTCCCCGGAGGACGCGGACCCGGCCGAGGTCCCGAGCACCGAGGAGCTGGAGGAGCCCAGCACCGAGAAGTCCCCCGGCGAGGAGCCGAAGGCCCCGAAGCGCGACGACCCGGAACCGGATCACGAGGCCGTCGGCCTCGGCGTCGACTGACTCCCTCCCCGAAACCCCGGACTACCGCCGAGACCCCGCCCCGCAGACGTCTGCAGGGCGGGGTCTCGACGCGAGAGCGGGGTCTCGGGGATCTACTCGACGAGCTTGCCGGTCGTGTCGACGTCGCGCACGAGCTCGGCGATCTCCTCGGGGATCGCGGGGATCTCCTCGCGGGTCACGCCGGCGGACGGGGACCACACGAGGTTCACCTGCAGCGTGGGATCGGTGTCCGGGAAGTCGCTGCGGTTGTGGCATCCGCGAGTCTCCCGACGCTCCCGCGCCGCCTCCAGCGTGGCCCGGGCAGCGAGCGCGGAGGCCTTGAGGTCGAACGCGTGCGCGAGGTCCTGGAATCCGGCGATGTCCGGGTGGATGCCGATGTCCTCCATGCGCCCCTCGATCATGTCGAGGTCGGCGAGGCCCGCCTTCAGCCCGTCCTCCGACCGCACCACGCCGGCGTACTCCGTCATGAGGTTGCGGATCGCGCGCTGCAGAGCCCGCACGTTCTCGCGCCCCTCCGCGGCGAGGAGGTCGTCGATCTCGGCACGAGCGGCGGCGACCGCATCGGCCGACCGGCGCTGGGCGTCGAGCCCCGCGGCGTGGGCCATGGCGGCCTGACCGACGATCCGGCCGTAGACGAGCAACTCGATGAGCGAGTTCCCGCCGAGACGGTTCGCGCCGTGGAGTCCGCTCGACGCCTCCCCGATCGCGTACAGCCCGTCGACGTCGGTCTGGTGGTCGTCCGGCCGCACCCACACGCCGCCCATCGAGTAGTGCGCGGTCGGCGCGATCTCGATCGGGTCCGCGGTGATGTCGAGCATCTGCAGCTCCATCATCGTCTGATAGACGCGCGGAAGCCGGGTCATGATGGTCTCGCGGGGCAGGTGCGACACGTCGAGCCAGACGCCGCCGTTCTCCGTACCGCGGCCCTCCTGGATCTCCGTGTAGGCGGCGAGCGCGACACGGTCGCGCGTCGACAGCTCCATCCGCTCGGGGTCGTACTTCTCCATGAACCGCTCGCCCCGGGCATTGCGGAGGATGCCGCCCTCCCCGCGCGCGGCCTCGGAGATGAGGGTGCCGGCGGCGTTCTCGGGCTCGATGATGCCGGACGGATGGAACTGCACCAGCTCGGGGTCGCGGAGTCGCGCCCCCGCCTCGACCGCGAGCCGGAAGGAGTCTCCGGTGTTCTCGTCACGCCTCGACGACGTCCGGCGCCAGATGCGGTTGTGCCCGCCCGCGGCGAGGATCACCGCGTCCGCATGGATGAGGTAGCGCGTGCCGTCCGCCTGATCGAAGCCGTACGCGCCGAAGATGACGTTGTCGCGCACGAGCAGACGGGTGATGTAGACGTTGTCGAGGATGGGGACGTCGAGCTGCTCGGCGCGGGCGACCAGCGTCCGCTGGATCTCGAGGCCGGTGTAATCGCCGGCGAAGGCGGTGCGGCGGTAGGTGTGCGCACCGAAGAAGCGCTGCGAGATGCGGCCGTCGCCCTCGCGGGCGAAGTCCATGCCCCAGCGCTCGAGGTCGCGGATGCCGCGCTCGGCGCCCTGGGTGACGATCTGGACGGTATGGGGGTTGGCGAGGAGGTAGCTTTCCTTGATCGTGTCCGCCGCGTGCTGCTGCCAGCTGTCTTCGGCGTCCATCGTGCCGAGAGCGGCGTTGATGCCGCCGGCCGCGAGCGACGTGTGGGCGTCCTGCCGCGGGCGTTTGCCGACGGCGAGCACGTCGACGCCGTGCTCGGCGACCTCGATCGCGGCGCGGAGCCCGGAGCCTCCGGTGCCGATCACGAGGACCGTGGTGGAGATCTGACGTTCGGGTGCATTCATGCTCTCGACGCTAGTTAGGCGATCCTAATAACTCCAATGCATAGTTCGTCTGGAAACCATGCGGGTACGCTATGGATATGAACCTCGAGCAGCTCCGCGGGTTCGTCGAAGTCGCCCGCCTCGGCCACTTCACCCGCGCCTCCGAGCACCTCCACCTCGCCCAGCCGTCGCTGAGCCGTCAGATCTCGACCCTCGAACGCGAGCTCGGCGCCGAGCTGTTCCATCGCGCGCGCGGCCACATCGCCCTGACGGCGGCCGGGGAGACGGTCCTCCCTCGCGCGCAGCGCATGCTCGCCGAAGCCGACGCCATCCGCGACGAGGTGGCCGAGCTCGCCGGGCTCCGCCGTGGACGGGTGCGACTCGGCGCCCCGCCCACCCTGTGCATCAGCCTCGTGGCGGAAGCTCTCAGCTCGTTCCATGCCACCCACCCCGGCATCGATCTGCACCTCACGGAGGGCGGCTCTCGCCTGCTCGTCGAGCAGCTCGCGGTCGGCGCGGTCGACATCGCCCTCGTGACCCAGTCCGAGGGTCCGGTGCCGGCAGGGGTCAGCCTCACGCACGTCCCGCTGCTCGCCGAGGAGCTCGTGGTGATCTCGTCGGCGGCGGCCCCTCCGGTGACCCACGGCTCGTCCGTGAGCCTGGCGCACCTCGCCACGCTCCCGCTCATCCAGTTCGACGAGAGCTACGAACTGCGCGCCGCGATGGACGCCGTCTTCCGGGCCGCCGATCTCACCCCGACCCTCGCGCTGGAGGGCGCGGAGATGGATGCGGTGCTGCGCTTCGTCGAGCGCGGCGTCGGCGTCGCGGTGGTCCCGGCGATGGTGCTGTACGAACGCCCCGCACTGCGATCCGCGCGTCTCGCCCACCCCGCGATGTCCCGGACGATCAGCCTCGCCCACCGCTCCGACGTGACGCCCGCCGTCGCGGTCGCCGCGATGCGGTCGGCGATCATGGCGACGGCGGCCGACCTCGCGGAACGCGATCCCGCTATCACCAGCCTGCTCTGACCGCGGCACCTGCCCCCGGACAGCGAAAACCCCCGCCGCTTCCGCGACGGGGGTTTCCGTACTGTCTCAACACAGTGTGCGCCTCGAGGGACTCGAACCCCCAACCTTCTGATCCGTAGTCAGATGCTCTATCCATTGAGCTAGAGGCGCAGGACCCGCGGTGCTTTACCGCTCAGCGGGCCGACGACCAGCCTACAACAGACGAGACCGGAAAGCGAAACGAGGGCTCACTCCCCCTTCGCGGCCACCTTCTCCTGCTTCTTCCGCCGCTTCTCCCTGGCCCGCTGCTGCGAGGAGAGCGCCTGCAGGTCGACGAGCCGCAGTGCCTGCATCCGCGCCTCACGCATACGTGCGTAGTCGGGATCCTGATCGGGTCGCATGCCCTCGACGCGCAGTCGACGGTCGAGGTTGTGCCGCACGTCGGCCCAGGCCGCCGCGCGCGCCTCCTCGACGATGCTCTCCAGCTGGGCACGGTCATCCATCATCTCGCGCAGACGCTGCGCGACGCCGAGCGACTGCTTCGCCCGCCTCCGGAGATTGCGCACATCGCGGTCGCGGTAGTCGTGCGTGCCGACCGGATCGGAATGCCGACCGCGGGCGCGCTTGCGCAAGGCCGTGACCGTGGCCGCGGCCTCCTCGGACTCCTCGGCCATCGCCCCGAGCGCAGCCCTCGCATCCTCGACGTACTTGTCGAGGTCGAAGACGCCGTCCTCGGCGATGGTGCCGATGAGGATGTGATTCTTCACGGCGAGGCGCGCAGCGGCCGTCGCGATCGCGACGCCTTCGGCGATGGCATCCGCAGTCCGTCCCACCGGCACCTCCTTCTCTCGAGCGTACCGGTACCGATGCCGCGCAGTCTCGGCCGGATTGGCTCCGGATCAGCATGCCGCACACCTCCGACATCGAAGCCCGTGTCGGGCCGGGGCTAGCGGACGACCCCGACCCAGATACCGGAGGCCCAGGTCTGCTGCTCGCCGGAGCACCCGACCGAACCCGGGAAGCCGCGGACGACGGCCATGCAGTTGGCCAGGAACTCCGGATCGCCGCCGAACATCGTCGCGTAGGCGCCGGACGAGGTGAGGGCACCCCAGACCCGGAACTGATGGATGTGGGCGAGCTCGTGCGCCATCGCCCAGTTCAGGCGTCCGTCGCTCCACCCTGTGATGTCGGCACGGTACTTGATGTAGCCGTTGCTGTTGGCGCAGGCCGGCGCTGTGCCGCCCGCACACGACGACGACTCGTACAGCCCGACGCCCCCGCCGCCCACCCGGTCGAGGGCCGCGCGCACCCGCGCATAGCCGTCCGGCCCGCTCGACGTCCACACGGGCCCGCCGGGACCGGCGCTCTGCGATGCCTGCCACCCTGCGACCTCGGTGCCGACCTTCTGCGTGAGCGCCTCGACCGTCGCGGTCGCCGCGACCACGGTGTCGGGATCGTGGCGCTCGGCGCGCACCGTCTCCTGAGCCGACCGGGCGGACGCGAGATGCGCCGCGGTGTCGACCTTGCCGTCCGCACCACGGAGGACGGCCGCGAGCGTCGAGAGCTCCTCGAGGAACGCGGGACGCACGGCCAGCACGGCGGCCCGATCCGCGGTGTCCTGCTCGGCCTGCGCGACGGCGCCGGACAGGTGGTCTGTGCGCTGCGCGGCGTCGTGCGATCGGTCGGCCAGAACGGAGAGCTGCGCCAACGCCTCCGCCCGCTCGTGGTCCAGCGCGTCGGCCCGGGCGACGACGGCCGCCGCGAGGAGCACGGCCACCGACACCGTCACCGTCAGTTTCCGGCGCATCACGGCAGGAAGCCCGTCGTGTTCGAGAGATCGGCGTCCTGCTCAGCGATACGGGACCGGAGTTCGGTGAGACGCTCCGCGAGGGCGAGGTTCTCCGTCTGCGACTCGTCGAGCACGTCCTCGATCCGAGCGATCTCGGCCTTCACAGCGGCGACGTCCGCGGCACGCTCCTGGTCGGCCACGACGAGGAGCGCAGCACCGCCGAGCAGGAGGATTCCCCCGACGACGACAGCAAGATTTCGCATCTCGCTCCCCAGGACAGCGCGAACAGACCGGACCGACTCCGACCGGACAAGGATACAACCGGCCTTCCGCGCGGTGGGGGTGTCATCGCAGACGGACGCGCTCAGCCAGTCACGGTCTGCGCCAGCCGTCGTTCGGCTGCCGAATGTCCGCTGGCCAGGTGAGCGGGGACCATCCGGCGCACCGCCTCGACGTCCCGCGCGGCGACGGCCTCGAGGATGACGCGGTGCTCGTCCGCCATCGCCGCCAGATCGTCGTGTTGTCCGAACAGCCACCGCAGGCGGGTCAGGAACACCGCGATGAGCTCGCCCAGCATCTCGTTGCCCGCCAGATCGACGGCGATCTCGTGGAACTCGGCCGCCGCTGTGCGCGCGGTCTCGGCGTCTCCTGCCCGCGCCGCCGCAGCCTCGCGCTCATAGGCATCCCGCAGGCGTGCGAGCCCGGCGGCGTCATGCCGCTCGGCCGCGAACACGAAGATGAGGGTCTCGATCGCCTCCCGCACCTCGGCGAAGTTGCGGATGTCGTCATGGGTGAACTCCCGCACGACCGCCCAGGTCCGCGGTCGTGCGACCACCACGCCCTCCGCGACCAGGGTCCTGATCGCCTCCCGCACCGGGAGACGCGACACCTGCAGCTCGGCGGCGATGTCCCGTTCCACGAGACGCGATCCCGGAGGGCGTCGCCCGAGCACGATGTCGTCTCGGAGGATCCTCGTGACCCTGACCGACTCGAGTTCCCCGCCTACCCCCACAGCCCCCGCCATCCGGGCATTCTCGCACCCCGGCCCGGGATTGGCCAAGTTTGGTATCCCAGACCGGAGGCGCGAGCCGACTCAGGGCAGACGGTTCGCCCGCGCGACGTTCGCGGTCAGCTCTTCCGCGTTCTGCCGGACGACGTACGCCGGACGGTCGCGCTCGACCCGCCACGACTCGCTGAGCGGGCCGACGTTGACCGTGTCGAAGCCGGCCTCGTCGTAGAAGCGGGTCACGAAGGCCACAGCCTCGGCGTCATCACCCGCGGTGGCCAGCGCCCGACGGTTCGGCGTACCGGCCGGAGTCCCGTCGGTCGTGATGTCCGCGGCGTAGATGTGGTTGAACGCCTTGGCGATCCTCGACTCCGGGAGCTGCGCCTGCACGAGCTCGGACGTGGTGGTCTCGCCCTTGTCGAGGGCCTCGATGTGCCCGTCGCGCTCGAAGTAGTAGTTGTTCGTGTCGAGCACGATCTTCCCGGCGAGCTGTGCGGCGGGAAGCTGATCGATCGCGTGCAGCGGCACCGTCACCACGGCCACGTCCGCCGCGGCGGCCGCTTCCTCCGCCGTCGCCGCCTTCGCGTGCGGCCCGAGCTCTGCGACGAGGTCGGCCAAGGTCTCCGGCCCTCGCGAGTTCGCGATCACGACGTCATAGCCGTTGGCCACCGCCACTCGGGCGACCTGGCTGCCGATGTTGCCTGCTCCGATGATTCCGAGAGTTGTCATGCTCGGGCCAACGTCTGCCGCCCGATGCTATTCCCGGTCCGAGACAGGAGCGGACGAGGTCAGAGGCGCGTGAGCGCGTCCTCGGCCGCCACCCAGGCCAGCATGGCGCACTTCACGCGAGCCACATACCGGGAGACCCCGCCGAGGGCCGCGGCGTCGCCGAGCAGCTCCTCGTCCGGCTCGATCGTGCCCCGGGAGCGCATCGCCTCGCGGAAGGCCGCGATGCGCACCTCGAGCTCGTCCACGGTGAGGCCTTCGGCGAGCTCGGCGAGCAGGGAGGCGGACGCCTGGGAGATGGCGCACCCGTGCCCCTCCCACGCGATCGCCTCCACGTCGCCGTCGGCGCCGCGATGCACCTGCAGGGTGACCTCGTCGCCGCAGGTCGGGTTGAGCTGATGCGACTGCGCCGCGATCTCCTCGCGGAGCCCGAAGCCGTGCGGCGTGCGCGAGTGGTCGAGGATCAGCTCCTGGTACAGGCTCTGCAGGTCGCTCATGCGCCCCTCCCGAAGAACGCGATCGCCCCGGCGACCGCCTCGATGACGGCATCCACCTCGGACGCTGTCGTGTACAGATAGGTGCTCGCCCTCGTCGACGAGGTCACACCGAGCCGGCGGTGCAGCGGCTGCGCGCAGTGGTGCCCGACGCGCACGGCGATGCCCCGGTCGTCGAGGAACTGCCCGACGTCGTGCGAGTGGATCCCGGCGACGTCGAAGCTTGCGAGCCCCACGCGCGGCAGCTCGATGCCCGCACCCAGGACCCGCACGCCGTCGATCGCCCCGAGCCCGTCGACGAGTCGCTGCCCGAACGCGGCCTCGTGCGCGGCGATGCGATCCATCCCCACCGCGGAGAGGTAGTCGACCGCGGCGGCGAGCGCGATCGCCTGGGACACCCGCTGCGTGCCCGCTTCGAAGCGCTGCGGCGGTGGCAGGTATTCAGCCTCGGTCGTGGTGACGGTCGTGATCATGGAACCGCCCGTGAGGAACGGGGGCATCGCGGTGAGGACCTCGCGACGGCCGTAGAGCGCCCCGATGCCGGTGGGGCCGAGCATCTTGTGGCCGGAGAGGACGGCGAGATCGACCCCGAGCGCGTGGAGGTCCAGCGGCAGGTGCGGAGCCGACTGGCAGGCATCGAGCAGCGTGAGGGCGCCGACCTCCCTGGCCAGCGCGACGAGGGTCTCGACGGGGTTGATCACGCCCAACACGTTCGATACGTGGGTGAAGGCCACGAGCTTCGTGCGCTCCGAGATGAGCTCCGCGGCCGCATCCAGACGGAGGGCCCCGTCGTCGTCGAGCGGGATGACCCGGAGCGTGGCCCCGGTGCGCGCAGCGAGCTCCTGCCAGGGGATGAGGTTGGCGTGGTGCTCCATCTCGGTGGTGACGATCTCGTCCCCCTCGCGGAGCCGGAGGACTGCAGCGGCGGCACCGCCCCGGCCGAGCGAGGCATTGGAGAGGGAGTAGGCGACGAGATTGACGGCCTCGGTGGCGTTCGAGGTCCAGACGATCTCGTCGTCGTCGGCGCCCACGAAACGAGCGAGCGTGCTGCGGGCATCCTCGAACAGCTCGGTCGCCTCTGCCGCGAGCGTGTGGGCGCCGCGGTGGACGGCCGCGTTCATGGTGGTGGCGAAGCGTCGTTCGGCGTCGAGCACGGACTCCGGACGCTGCGACGTCGCGCCCGAGTCGAGGTACGCCAGGGGGTGGCCGTGCACGCGGGTGTGCAGGATCGGGAAGTCCTCGCGGATCCGCTGCACCTCGGTCTCGGTCAGCGGGGTGATCACGTCGACTCCGGGAGAAGCGCTCATCGTTCCAGTCTCCCATCTTCCGCGTGGCCCGGGTCCGGCTCCGGGCGGGCACAGCTTCGGAGACGGGACGAGACACCCCGGGCCGTGCGACTACCGAGCGGCGCGTCGGCGGCGATCTCCGAAGTCGTGCACGGGCGGAAGGACTAGGACATGCGGGCGAGACGGGCCCGCGCGATGCAGAAGGCGCCGTACAGCGCGAAGCCGACGCCGACCGCCCCGAGGATGAGGCGGCCGAACGGCAGGGTGAGGAGACTGTGCAGGGCGGCGTCGAGCCCCGCGGCGCGCTCCGGATCCTGCGTCACAGCGGCCACCACGAACAGCACGCCGGTGACTCCCACCGCGATGCCCTTGCCGATGTAGCCCACGATGCCGAGGGCCATCACTCCGGCTCGGGCGGCTCCGGTCGGCACGTCGATGAGCTTGCGGAACGAGCGCATGACCCCGCCGACGATGAAGCCGATGCCGACACCGATGACGCTGAGACCGATCACCACGAGCAGCACCACCCCGCCGGGCGCGGACAGGACCACCTGGCTCAGGGTCTTCGAGGCGTCGGAGGACTCCGCCCGGCCGCCCACGGCGTAGATGAGCGCCAGTCCGGCGATCACGAGGTACGTGCCGGAGATGCCGAAGAGCTTGAGACGCTTGCCCCACTTCTTCGTCTCGGCGGGGTCGGCGGCGAGGAACCCGCTCGCCACCTGCCACACGGCGAGCGCGAGGAGGCCCACGGCGATCGCGAGCAGCAGCAGTCCCCCGACCGGGTTGTTGCGCACCTGCTCCATCGCGCCGTCCTGGTCGGCGTCACCCGACCCGCCCGCGGCGATCGTGATGGCGATCGCGCCGATGATGATGTGGATGACGCCGAGGACGACGAAACCCGCGCGGGCGGTCCGCCGGAACGCGGTGGAGTCCTTCGCCACGCGCGCCGCATGCTTGACGGTGCTCATGCTCGAAGAGTATCCGCCGCGGGCGGTCGGAATCAGGGGGTTGCTTTCCGCACGCGCGGTGCGGAAGTGCTCAGGTGATCCGCTCCACCGGCTGCCGCAGGATGGTGCGCAGCTTCTCCGGGGCCGTCCGGCGACGGTCGCTGAGGTAGATCTCGTGGTGCCGACCGCGCATCCGCAACCCGTTCTCCGGGACGAACCGCTCGTGCAGCTCCTCCAGCACGGGGCCCTCATCGTCGAACGGTCCGACGTGCACCGTCTGCACGCACAGCCCCTCGTCGAGCACCTCCCGCCGGACCGCGGCCAGCGCCGGGAGCTCCTCCCCCTTCTTCGCGCTCTTCGCCGCGACCGACTCGACCGCGCGGTCGAAGAAGGCGGGAGCGACGTGGTCGCCGACCATGATCATCAGCGTCCAGAGCCAGGTCGACTTGTCGCGCCGGGTGGTGAACGACGCCATGTCGGGCGCGTGCCACAGGCCTTCCAGGGGCATCACGACCTGATCGACGCCGAGCTCGGCACGGCTGGCGAACTTGAGCGTGTACGCCAGCGGGTAGAGGGCAGCGACCGCGTCGAAGAACGCCGGCGCGGTGTTCGGATCGCCGGCGCCGTCGACCATCAGATAGGTCAGTGGCGGCACGTCGAGGATCCGGAAGGTCCCCCGTTTCGCCTGGTACGCATCGAGCGTCTTCTTCGGATCGGTCGCCGTCATGGCCTGCCCCCGCTTCGTCGTCGTGCGGTCAGTGTGCCCCAGGGCACCGACATCGGGTCGAGCCCCACGGGCCCGACCCGATCCACGCTCAGCTCTGCTCGACGGGGAGCCAGAGCTCACAGGAGGCCGTGTCGCCGGTGAACTCCCGGTAGCGGACGATCGAGGGCCCGGGTCGCAGCCGCCACGGGTTCGACGGGAACCACTCGGTCGCCGTCGCCGCCCACAGATCCTGCAGAGTCTCCGGAAACGGGCCGCTCGCGCCGAACACGGCCCACGTGCCCTCCGCCACGCGCAGGGTGTCGAGCTCGTCCGGAACCGCGGTGTCGTCGCGCACGGCCACCCCGTGCAGGTAGGTCAGCGGCGTCCCCTCCGGGGCATCCGGATCGATGTCGGCGGTCACGGCGAGGATGCCCGCGGGCTCCTCGTTGCCGAGCGCCTTGAGGCGGGCGTGCTCCTCCGGCGGGATGGCGGCGATGTGCGCCTGGATGTGCGGATTGACGCCGACGTGGATGAGCGGGACCTCCGCGGCATGACCGACGAGGGCGAACGCGGGGCGGTGGGTGATGGTGACATCCATCGGGGTGCTCCCTTCGACGCTCAGGCGGAACCGGAGCGTGGGTTGTGTGCGGAGAGGACCCCCGTGCCGACGCGCGTCCGCCGGCCCGATGCCGTGCACGGCGCGGAACGCCCGGGCGAACGCCTCGGTCGAGCCGTAGCCGTGCCGAACGGCGACATCGAGCAGACTCGGTGCACCGGCGGCGAGCTCCGCACCCGCGAGCGTCATCCGACGACGCCGCACGTATTCGGTCAACGGCACCCCGGCGAGCGCCGAGAACATCCGGCGCAGGTGGTACTCGGTGGTGCCGTGCGCGCGGGCGAACGCGGCGACGTCGATCTCCTGACCGCTGTCCGCGTCGACGAGGTCGACCAGGGCGTTGAGCGTGCCGATCACGGGGGTCCTCCTTTCCCCACCATCGTGTCGCCGCAGCCCTCCCGGCACCCGATCGTCCCGGTCCGATGCGATCGGGTCGGAGATCAGAGCTCGGTCGGCACCGCCGGCTCGGCGTCCTCCACCTCGGGGTGCCGAGCGAGGTTCACGACGGCGGCGATGAGGCCGCCCCACACCGTGACCATGGCGATGATCATCATGACGATCGCAGTGGTGGTCATGCCCCTGCTCCCTTCGTCTGCGCGGCCGGGACGGCGATGCTCGTCGTCTCCGGATCGGCGGCGTACTCCTCCTGGTCCAGGAAGTCGTCGTAGCCGACGTCGTCCTTGGCGCGGGAGCGCCTGCTCCACGGCACCAGCGACAGCAGTACTCCGCCGACCACCAACGCGATGACCATGCCCCAGCCGAACACGCCGAGGAACCAGCCGGGGTAGCCGCTGTACGGCTCCGCGATCTTCGTCAGGAGTTCGGTGATCAGCAGGTACCCGAGCACGAGCGGGGCCAGCACGCCCACGAGCAGGCGCCAGAGGAGGCCGACGCGGAAGCTCGAACGGCGGTTCAGGTGCTCCTGCAGCTGCGGCAGCTTGTGCAGCACCCAGGCCACGACGATCACCGCGACGAGGGCGACCGCCATGATGCCGAAGGCGTTGACGAAGGCATCAGTGGTGTCGAGTACCGACAGCGCGGTGGTGGTGGAGAACAGCGCGGCGGAGATGATGGCCAGCGGGATCGAGACGACGAGGGTGGTGCGCACCCGCGCCCAGCCGAGCTTGTCCTGCAGTGCCGCGACGATCACCTCCAGGATCGAGATCATCGAGGTGATCCCGGCGAAGACGAGGGCGCCGAAGAACAGCACGCCGATGATCGACCCGCCGGTCGCCTGGGACACGATCGTCGGGAACGCGACGAAGGCGAGGCCGATGCCCGAGGTCGCGACGCCGGAGACATCCGTGCCCTGCGCCTGCGCCATGAACCCGAGGGCCGCGAACACGCCGATGCCGGCGAGGATTTCGAAACCGGAGTTGGCGAACGCGACCACGAGGCCCGAGCCGGTGAGGTCGGTCTTGCGCTTCAGGTACGAGGCGTAGGTCACCATGATCCCGAAGGCGACAGACAGCGAGAAGAAGATGTGCCCGTAGGCGGAGGCCCACACGGCCGGGTCGGCGAGTGCCTCCCAGTTCGGCGTGAAGAAGGCGTTGAGACCGTCCAGGGCGCCGGGGAGGAAGAGGGCCTGCACCACGAGCACGGCGAACATGAGGGTGAGCAGCGGCATCAGGATCATGTTGGCGCGCCCGATACCGCGCTTGACGCCGAGCGCCATGATGATGATGACGATCAGCCACACCGCGATCAGCGGCAGGCCCACCTGCGGCACGAACTCGCCGGAGAGGCCGACCTCCGCGACGTCGGCGGACTGCAGGAAGTCGACGAAGAAGAAGTCGTTCTCGTTGCCCGCTCCCCAGGTGAGCTGGGCCGAGAACCAGGTGTACATGCCGGCCCAGGCGACGATCACGGCGTAGTACACCGCGATGACGACGCAGATCAGCACCTGCCACCACCCCAGCGGTTCGGCGGCCCGGTGCAGGCGTCGGAACGCGAGCGGCGCGGAGCCCCGGAACCGGTGGCCGATCGCGTAGTCCAGGAACAGCAGCGGGATGCCGGCCGTCAACAACGCACACAGATACGGGATGAGGAACGCACCGCCGCCGCCCTCGTAGGCGACGTACGGGAAGCGCCAGATGTTCCCGAGACCCACGGCCGAGCCGATCGCCGAGAGGATGAACACGTTCCGCGAGCCGAAGGCCTCGCGCTGCGGCGTCTGGGTGGGTCTAGGCATGCCCGCGAGGATACCGGAAGCCATGGGCCCCGGCGAGTGACGCGCTCGGGTCAGAGCATCGCCGTCAGCACGCCCCCATCCGCCCGCAGCGCGGCGCCGTTCGTCGCGGAGGCCCGGACGCTGGAGAGGTAGACGACGAGGTCGGCGACCTCGGTCGGATCGAGGAAGCGCTCCAGGAGTGTGGTCGTGTTCTGTCCGATGATCGCCTCTTTCATCACGTCCACGGAGACGGACTGGGCTGCTGCGACGGCGGCGACGCTCGCCGCGACGCCCTCCGAGTAGGTCGGGCCACCCAGGACGGTGTTGACCGTCACGCCGGTGCCGCGGGTGAGCTTGGCCAACCCGTTGCCGAGGGCGATCATCGCCGCCTTCGTCACGCCGTAGTGCACCATGTCGGCCGGGACGTTCACGCCGGACTCGCTGCTGACCAAGACGATGCGTCCCCAGCCCCGGTCCCGCATCCCCGGCAGGAGAGCCCGGGAGAGGCGCACTCCGCTCATCACATTCACCTCGAAGTAGCGCGCCCAGTCCTCATCGGTGATGTCCGCGAAGTCGGCGAGTCCGAAGAGACCGACGTTGTTGACGAGGATGTCCACCTGACCGAGCTTCTCCGTCACCGCGACCACCTGGTCGGGATCGGTGAAGTCCGCGGCGATCCCGGAGACGGCCGCACCGGGATGCGCGAGGGCCACGGCGGCGACCGCCGCGTCGACGCGTCCCTCGTCACGACCGTTGATCACGACATCGACCCCCTCGGCAGCGAGAGCGGACGCGACCGCATATCCGATCCCCTGGCTCGACCCGCTGATGAACGCCCTCTTGCCGCGCAGCCCCAGTTCCATCCGTCTCCCTCTCGCTTCAGCAGACCTCCCGCATGACTTGCCTGAGCAAGTTACACTAGCCGCTGTTCACTTTCCCAAGCAAGCGACGAGCATGGCTCAACCGCTACGGTGGAGGAATGTCGCCGCTCTCCCCCGCCCCCTTGAACGCCGAAGAGATGGACGTCTGGTCGACACTCGCGACGCTCCTCGAACGGCTCCCGGCGGCCCTCGACGCGCAGTTGCAGCGGGACAGCGGGCTCACCCACTTCGAGCACGGGATCCTCTTCGCCCTCGATTCGGCGCCGGAGCGCACCCTCCGCCTCAGCGTCCTCGCCGGCTACGCGAACAGCACGCTGTCCCGGCTCTCCCGCGCCATCACTCGCCTGGAGGCGAAAGGCTGGGTCCGACGCGAAGTCGACGCGGAGGACGGGCGCTTCACCCTCGGCATCCTCACCGACGCCGGCCATCGGAAGGTCGAGGAGTCGACTCCCGCCCACCAGGCCCTCATCCGCCGCGTCGTCTTCGATGCCCTCACACCGGCGCAGGCGCGGCAGCTCGGTGCGGCCAGCCGGAAGATCTCCGCCGCACTCTCCCCTGATCCGACCTGGATGCCCGGGACGCAGGCGTGAGGAGGACAGCCCCGCAGCCGGGAACACGAAAGCCCCGGCGAGCGGACTCGTCGGGGCTTCTCCGTGCGGAGACGAGGGGATTTGAACCCCTGGTCCCCGTGAGGGGACTCCACCTTAGCAGGGTGGTGCACTAGGCCGGACTATGCGACGTCTCCAGGCATCCGGCTCGAGAGCACGGATGCACCCCACCATCATAACGGGTCCGACGCGTGGTCACGAACCGCCGGTCTCGGGACGCTCCCCGGCGCGGGCTGGCCGCCCTGCGATACTGGCCGCACGTTGCGAGGGCCCGCCCCCGCGGACGCGAGAGGAGACGCCATGTCCGAGCCATCGGGAGCGCACGTCCGCGCGGGATTCGCCGCCCCGGCCGACCCGAGGCGCGGTGCCCTCGGCTATGCCGCGGTGCTCGCCCTCCTCATCGTCTCGTACGGACTGTGCGCGGCCCAACCCGGCACGGTTCCCAGCCCCTGGGCGTTCCTGGCGATGCTGGTCACGGTCGCGATCGTGTTCCGCGTGACCAGGGCCCGCGCCCTCGTGCAGCGGGTGTCGTGGGTCGTGCTCTCGGCCGCCGGGCTCGCTGCCCTCCTCGCGGCGTTCTTCGCCACGGACAGTCCGGCCCTCGCCGTCGCCCTCTCCGCCGCCTCCATGATCGCGCTGCTGGTCGCGCCGTGGGCCATCATCGCGCACCAGGTCACCCGCCGAGGCCTCGACGTCGAGGCGCTCCTGGCCGCGGTGACCGCGTACATCCTCGTGGGCATGTTCTTCGCCTTCGTCTACAACCTGCTGTCGCTGCTGCTGCCGACCCCGCTGTTCGGCGATGCGGCGAGCGATTCGCTCGGCAATCAGCTCTTCTTCTCGTTCACCGCCCTGACGACGACGGGCTACGGCAACCTCGTCCCCGTCGGATCGGGGGTGCAGGCGGTGGCCATCGCCGAGGGGATCACCGGGCAGCTCTTCCTCATCACCGCCGTGGCGCGCATCATGCGGGGCGCCAGCGCCCAGCGCTCCACGCCGACGCCGGCCTGACCGCGGTCACTCCCCGGTGGTCGAGCGGCGGGCGACGAGCTCCGGCCGGAACAGCACGTGCTCCGGCGCGGGCGCCACGTCGTCCTGGCCCCGCAGCAGCAGGTCGACCGCGGTGGAGCCGATCAGCGCGGCCGGCTGCCGCACCGAGCTGAGCGGGATCACGGCGGCCGCGGCGAAGTCGATGTCGTCGTAGCCGACGAGCGCGATGTCCTCGGGGACCCGGGCATCGCCGGTCATCACCAGGCTCTGCAGGAGGCCGAGGGCCAGGAGATCGTTCGCCGCGAAGACGGCGTCCGGCCGGTCCCCCGCGGCACGGTCGAGGATCTGCGCCCCGGCGCGCCGCCCCTCCTCGACGGTGAGCGCGGAGGTCGCGATGAACTCCAGCCCGACCCCTGCCGCTGCCGCCGCGGCCTGCGCGCCGCTCAGGCGATCGGAGACCTGGCGCAGCGCGACCGGGCCGCCGACGAAGGCGATCCGGCGACGGCCGACCCCGAGCAGGTGCTCCGTCGCGATGCGTCCGCCCTCGACGTCGTCGACGGCGACGGAGGCGAACCGCTCATCCTGCGATTCCCGGTCGACGAGGACGGCGTGCGTACCGCGCTCATGCATCCGCACCAGCCGCGGCAGGGACTCCGCCACCGGCGTGACGAGCACACCCGTCACCCGCTGCTCCTCGAAGAGGTCCAGGTGCATCGCCTCGCGGTCCTGCTTCTCGTCGCTGTTCGCGACGAGGACGGAGAGTCCGTGCTGGTCGGCGCGCTCCTCGGCCCCGCGGATCACCTCGGCGAAGAACGGGTTCCGGATGTCGAGCACGACGAGCCCGATCGTGCGGCTGCGCCCGGCACGGAGCTGCCGCGCCGCGTCGTTGCGCACGAACCCGAGACGGTCGATGGACGCCTGTACACGAGCGACGGTCTCCGCAGCCACCTTCTCCGGCCGGTTGAGCACGTTCGACACGGTCCCGACGGAGACACCCGCGTCCTCGGCGACCTCCCGCACACTGACGGCCATCGCGCCCTCCCTCCGGTTCCCGCCGCTGAAACGACTCATCCGCGGGGATCGCCTCAGACTCTCACGCCGTATTGACACGCGTCAACACAGCCCCTAGTCTCAACTCCATCAGGGTTTGAAACGATTCATTCCCTCAATGGAGAGAGAAATGATGTCCTCACCCACGACGGCGCCCGTGCTCGAGCTCGCCGACGTCCAGAAGGCCTTCGGGTCGGTGATCGCCCTGCGCTCCGGCACGATCGCCGTCCACCCCGGTTCCATCCATGCGCTCGTCGGTGAGAACGGTGCCGGCAAGTCGACCCTCGTGAAGATCGTCGCCGGTCTTTACCAGCGCGACGGCGGAGTCTTCCGCTTCCGCGGCGAGGACGTCGACTTCACCTCGACCGCGCAGTCGAAGGCCGCAGGCGTCGCGGTGATCTACCAGGAGCCGACACTCTTCCCCGACCTCTCCGTCACCGAGAACATCTTCATGGGCCGTCAGCCGGTCGGGCGGTTCGGACGGATCGATCGCAAGGCCATGCGCCACGAGGTCGAGCGGCTCTTCACCCGCCTCGGCGTCACCATCGATCCCGACCGCCCCGCCGAAGGGCTGTCAATCGCCGACCAGCAGGTCATCGAGATCGCCAAGGCGGTCTCCCTCGACGCCACGCTGCTCATCATGGACGAGCCCACCGCGGCACTCTCCGGCGTGGAGGTGGAGCGCCTGTTCGCGATCGCCCGGAGCCTGCGCGACGAAGGCCGCGGCCTCATCTTCATCTCACACCGGTTCGACGAGGTGTTCGCGCTCTGCGACACCGTGACGGTCATGCGGGACGGCGCGTACATCGCGACCTCCGCCATCGCCGAGACCACCGTGGACGAGCTCGTCCATCAGATGGTGGGTCGCGAGGTGTCCGAGCTGTTCCCGAAGCAGGAGGCGACGATCGGCGAACCGTTGCTCGAGGTCGAGGGGCTGACCAGCCCCGGCCTCTTCCACGACATCTCCTTCTCCGTCCGTGCGGGCGAGATCGTCGGGCTCGCCGGCCTCGTCGGCGCCGGGCGCAGCGAGGTCGCCCGCGCGGTCTTCGGCGTGGACGGGTACCGCGAGGGCAGCGTGCGCATGAAGGGCCGCCGCATCCGCGCCCGCCGTCCGGTGGACGCGATGCGCGCCGGTCTCGCCCTCGTCCCCGAGGACCGCCGGAAGCAGGGCCTCGTCATCGAAGCCGGCGTCGGCGGGAACATCACCCTCGCGATCCGCCGGCGTCTCGCCCGCCTCGGCCTGCTCACCACGGCGATGGAGAACCGCGCCGCTCGGGAGTGGGCCTCGCGGCTCGAGGTGAAGACGCACGCCCTGGACACCGTCGCCGCGACGCTCTCCGGCGGCAACCAGCAGAAGGTCGTCCTCGCGAAGGGGCTCGCCACGCAGCCGCAGGTGCTGCTCATCGACGAGCCCACCCGCGGCATCGACGTCGGCACCAAGTCCGAGGTGCACCGCCTGCTGTCCCAGCTCGCCGGTCAGGGCATGGGCATCCTCATGATCTCGTCCGAGCTGCCCGAGGTCCTCGGCATGGCCGACCGGGTGCTCGTGATGCGCGAAGGTCGCATCACGGCCGAGATCCCCCGCTCGGAGGCCACCTCCGAGAACGTCATGTTCGCCGCGACGCACGCATCGGAGCTCAGCTCGTGACCACCGCCATCCCCGTCTCCGCGCTCACCAAGCGCATCTCCGGTCTCGGCAGGGCCCGAGAGTTCGGCATCCTCCTCGCCCTCGTGCTCGTGGTCACCGCCGCGACCCTCAACAACCCGAAGTTCCTGTTCAGCGCCGACGGCTGGCGCGACCTGCTGCTGACGCCGTCGATCCTCGTGCTCGTCGCGGTGGGACAGGCCATCGTCCTCATCACGCGCAACGTCGACCTGTCCGTGGGTTCCGTGATGGGTCTGACCGCGTACCTGACCGGTCGGCTCTTCATCGACATCCCCGGCCTCCCGATCGTCCTGGTCGTGGTCGCCGCCGTGGTGCTCGGTGCCCTCCTCGGCCTCGTCAACGGCGCGCTCGTCGCGTACGCCAAGGTGCCGGCGATGGTGATCACCCTCGGCACCCTCTACGCCTACCGCGGCATCAACGTGCTGTGGACCGGCAGCGACCGCGTGAACGCCTCCGACATGCCGCGCGACTTCCTCGCCCTCGGCACAGGGCAGCTCCTCGGCATCCCGATCCTCGCGATCGTCGCGGTCCTCGTACTCGCCGTCGCCGCCTGGTACATGAAGAACACCCGCGGCGGCCGGGAGTTCTACGCGATCGGCTCCGACCCCGCGGCGGCCGAGCTCTACGGCCTGCGCGTCACCCGCCGCGTGCTCACCGCGTTCGTCCTGTCGGGAGCTCTCGCCGGACTCGCCGGCGTCTTCTACGCGGCCCGGTACGGCACCATCAACTCCCAGGCGGGAGCGGGATGGGAGCTGGACGCGGTGGGCGCGGCCGTCATCGGCGGCGTCGCGATCACCGGCGGCATCGGCTCGGTGTGGGGCGCCGCGATCGGCGCCGTGCTGCTGCTGACCATCAACCGCGCACTGCCGATCCTCGGCATCCCCGACTTCTGGCAGCGTGCCGTCGTCGGCCTGCTCATCATCGGCGCCATCGTGCTCGACCGCGTGCTCGCGGTGCGGCAGAGACGGCGGCTCATCGAGGCGAGGGACGAATCATGACCACCGCGACCGCCACCGCGACCACCCGCGTCATCCGCGACTACGACAAGCCCCTGTGGCGCCGGCTCCTGCTCACGCGCGAAGCCGCGATCGTCGGCCTGCTCCTGCTCGTCGCGGTCGTCTCGGCCTCCAGCATCCGCGGGTTCGGACAGCCCATCACGCTGACCTACCTGCTGCTCGACATCGCGCCGATCCTCCTGATCGCCCTGCCGATGACCCTCATCATGATCACCGGCGAGATCGACCTCTCGGTGGGCAGCATGGTCGGGCTGTCCAGCGTCGTCACCGGCGCGCTGGTGCAGGCGGGGCTCCCGTTCGAGCTCGCCGCGCTCGCCGCCCTCGTCGTGGGCGTGGTCGGCGGAGCGTTCAACGGCTTCCTCGTGACCGTCGTCGGACTACCCTCGCTCGCCGTCACGATCGGCACGCTCGCCCTCTTCCGCGGCCTCGCCGTCGCGCTGCTGGGCACGGCCGCCGTCACCGACTTCCCGGAGTTCTGGACGGCTCTCGCCAAGGCGAAGATCGCGGGCACCCCGATCCCCGTCATCACGATCCCGTTCCTCCTGCTCGTCGCGGTCTTCTCGGTCCTGCTGCACTTCACGCCGTTCGGCCGCGGGGTGTACGCGATCGGTCTGTCGAAGGACGCGGCGCACTTCTCCGGTGTGCACGTCGAGCGCACGAAGCTCATCCTGTTCGTGCTGTCCGGAGCGGTCGCCGCGTTCGCCGGCATCTTCTATACGCTCCGCTACGGCAGCGCCCGCGGCGACAACGCCACCGGCCTCGAGCTCCAGGTCATCGCGGCCGTCGTGCTCGGCGGGGTGTCGGTGTTCGGCGGTCGCGGCAAGATCTACGGCGTCATCGCCGCCGCCTTCCTCATCGGGGCGCTCGCGAGTGCACTCCGCCTGGTGAACGTCACCTCCGACGTCATCAACATCATCACCGGCACGCTCCTCGTGATCTCGGTGGTGGCCGCAAGCTTCCTGGCCTGGCTGCAGAAGGCACGCCGCCGACCGGGCAGACCCCCCGCCGGTGCCGCCACAGCGACGAAGGCACCGATGGACGCCGCATCCGCGGCATCTCCCGACGAAAGGAACGAACAATGACGTTTGCACGCAAGCGTGTCACCGCCTTCGCCGCCCTCGCGGTGGCGGCGGCGGTCGCACTCACCGGCTGCGCCGGCTCCACCGACGGCGGAGGAGACGGCGGCGGCGACGGGTCGGACGCCTCGATCACCTTCCTGCCCAAGAACCTCGGCAACCCGTACTTCGACACGTCCAGTGAGGGCGGCAAGAAAGCCGTCGAGGAGTTCGGCGGCACGTTCTCCGAGGTCGGCCCGGCCGAGGCCACGCCCGACGCCCAGGTCAGCTACATCAACACGGCCACGCAGCAGGGAGTCGGCGCCCTCGTCGTCTCGGCCAACGACCCGCAGGCCATCTGCGACGCGTTGAACGAGGCCAGGGACGCCGGCGTCAAGGTCGTCACCTTCGACTCCGACACCAACACCGACTGCCGCGACCTGTTCATCAACCAGGCCGACTCCGAAGGCATCGCGAAGGTGCAGATCGACCTCATCGCCGAGCAGATCGGCGGCGCCGGGGAGATCGCCATCCTCTCCGCCTCGGCCAACGCCACGAACCAGAACGCCTGGATCGAGCTGATGGAGGAGTACGTCGCCAGCGAGTACCCCGACATCACGATCGTGGAGACGGTCTACGGCGACGATGACGACCAGACGTCGTTCGACAAGACGGCCGCGCTGCTGCAGACCCACCCCGACCTCAAGGGCATCGTCTCGCCCACCACGGTCGGCATCGCCGCCGCGGCGCGCTACCTGTCGACGTCCGACTTCAAGGGCCAGGTCGCGCTGACCGGCCTCGGCACGCCCAACCAGATGCGCGAGTACGTGGAGGACGGCACCGTCACCGCCTTCGCGCTGTGGAACCCGGCCGACCTCGGCTACCTGGCCGCCTACGCCGCGCAGGCCCTGATCGCGGGTGACATCACCGGTGAGGAAGGCGACACCTTCGAGGCCGGCGACCTCGGCGAGTACACCGTCGGCGCCGACGGCGTCGTCCTGCTGGGCGACCCGTTCGTGTTCGACGCCGACAACATCGGCGACTTCGACTTCTGAGTCGCCCTCCGGCCGGCGCTCCCCGCGGGCGCCGGCCGGACCTCCGAGAGGAATCGCATGACCCGCGTCGCCTTCCAGCTCCAGGTGAAGCCCGAGCTGCTGTCCGAGTACCTCGCCCGCCACACGCCGGTGCGTCCCGAGATGCTCCGCGAGATCGCGGCCGCCGGCCGGCGCGACTACAGTCTCTTCCTCGGTGCCGGCGGCGTGCTCTTCGGCTACTACGAGACCGATGACGATGCGGCCGCGCAGGCCTACCTCGCCGCCTCCCCCGTCGCCGCACGCTGGGAAGCCGAGATGGCCCCCTTCTTCCTCGACCTCGACGGCCGTCCCGATCAGGCCGCCACCCCTCTCACCGAGGTGTTCCACCTCGAAGACCAGCTCGCCGCCGCCGGCGAGAGCGCCACACCCGCCACCGACAACGAAGGCCGTGCATCGTGAGCATCCTCACCCCCGACATCCTCGCCGCGCTCGAGAAGCAGAGCATCGAGCTGCCCAGCTGGGCGTTCGGCAACTCCGGGACCCGGTTCAAGGTGTTCAGCACTCCCGGCACGCCCCGCGACCCGTACGAGAAGATCGCGGACGCCGCGCAGGTCCACGCCCACACCGGGCTCGCCCCGACCGTGGCGCTGCACATCCCGTGGGACCTCGTCGACTCGTTCGACGACCTGCGACGTCACGCCGAGGACCAGGGCGTCTCCCTCGGCACGGTGAACTCCAACACCTTCCAGGACGACGACTACAAGTTCGGCGCCCTCACCCACGAGGATGCGGCCGTCCGCCGCAAGGCCATCGATCACCACCTGGCCTGCATCGACGTCATGGACGCGACCGGCAGCCGCGACCTGAAGATCTGGCTCGCGGAGGGCTCGAACTATCCCGGGCAAGCGGATCTGCGCGGGCGGCAGGATCGGCTGCACGATTCTCTGCAGCAGATCTACGCGCGCCTCGGCGACCACCAGCGCCTCGTGCTCGAGTACAAGTTCTTCGAGCCCGCGTTCTACCACACCGACGTGCCGGACTGGGGGACGTCCTACGTGCAGGTGACCGCCCTCGGTGACAAGGCGATGGTCTGCCTCGACACCGGTCACCACGCGCCGGGCACCAACATCGAGTTCATCGTCATGCAGCTGCTGCGCCTCGGGAAGCTCGGCTCGTTCGACTTCAACTCCCGCTTCTACGCGGACGACGACCTCATCGTGGGTGCCGCCGACCCGTTCCAGCTGTTCCGGATCCTGTTCGAGGTGATCCGGGGCGGAGGGCTGAACAACCCCGACGTGGCGTTCATGCTGGACCAGTGCCACAACATCGAGGACAAGATCCCCGGACAGATCCGCTCCGTGCTGAACGTGCAGGAGATGACAGCGCGTGCGCTGCTCGTCGACCGCGAAGCCCTGACGACCGCTCAGCGCAGCGGGGACGTGCTGACGGCGCACGCCGTCTTCATGGACGCCTTCTCCACCGACGTCCGTCCGGCGCTGGCCGAATGGCGAGAGGGACGGGGTCTCCCCGCCGACCCGATGGCGGCCTACGCGGCCTCCGGGTACGGGCAGCGGATCGCGGAGGAGCGCGTGGGCGGCGTGCAGGCCGGCTGGGGGGCCTGAGCCGATGACCGCGCACGACATCCGCGACCACGTCCTCGACGGCCCGCACGGTCCGCTGCGTGTGCGCGTCTACTCCTCG
Organism: Microbacterium sp. C-MGS6; assembly: GCF_058140415.1. Lineage (NCBI taxonomy): Bacteria > Bacillati > Actinomycetota > Actinomycetes > Micrococcales > Microbacteriaceae > Microbacterium > Microbacterium sp. C-MGS6. The sequence goes on along the minus strand of NZ_CM176934.1, from coordinate 612,602 downwards.
AAGTCGCCGAGCGGCCACGGCCTGGTCTGGGCGCACGGCGGCGGATTCGCGGGCGGCGACATTGACATGCCGGAAGCCGACGCCGTCGCACGGGCGTTCGTAGATCGGGGAATCGCGGTCGTGAGCGTGGACTACGCTCTCGCCCCGATCACCCCCGAGTGGACCGCGCGCCTCGGCGCGCCCGAACGCGGCGGCGTGCACTACCCCGTCCCGCACGACGAGATGGTCTTCGCGTTCCGCTGGGCCGCCACGTCGGACGTCGCCACGCGACGATGGGCGATCGGCGGAGCCAGCGCAGGTGGCAACCTTGCGACCGGCGCGGCGCTCCGCCTCTCCCACGAGGGCGGCATCGTGCCCGCTCTCGCCGTCCTCGCCTACCCGACGTTGCAAGCGGTGCAGGCGGCGCCCGGCCCAAAGCTGCGCGCCCTGCTCGACGGAGATCCTTCCGCCGACGTGTTCACCCCCGACTTCGTGCGTGGCATGTATGAGAACTACCTCGGCGGCGACCCCGAGACGGCGGACGTCTATGCCATCCCCGGCACCGCAGCATCCGCGGCGCTCGTCTCCTTCCCGCCCACCATCATGGTCAACGACGAGACCGACGAGCTCCGCGTGTCCGGCGAGACATTCGCCCGAGCCCTCACCGCCGCCGGCGTCGAGGTCGCCGTCGCTGTCGAGCCGGGCACCACCCACGGCCATCTCAATCGCCCCGAGGAATCCGCGTTCGCCTCGACGATCGATCGGTTCGCGGCTCGGATCCTGCAACTCCCCTGACTCTCCGGCGCCGACCGGGTATTTTCACTTACGAACCGAGGACTCGCATGACGAACCCCACCGCCGCCGAACTACTCGCGCGGAGCAACCGCCTGGGCGCCGACCCCAAGAACACGAACTACGCCGGCGGCAACACGTCCGCCAAGGGCACCGAGATCGACCCCGTGACCGGGCAGCCGGTCGAGCTCCTCTGGGTCAAGGGGTCGGGCGGGGACCTCGGCACGCTGACCGAGAACGGCCTGGCCGTCCTCCGCCTCGATCGCATGCGCGCGCTCGTCGACGTCTATCCGGGCGTCGAGCGGGAGGACGAGATGGTCGCCGCCTTCGACTACTGCCTCCACGGCAAGGGCGGCGCCGCCCCCTCGATCGACACCGCGATGCACGGCCTGGTCGATGCCCCGCACGTGGACCACCTCCATCCCGACTCGGGCATCGCGATCGCCACCGCCGCCGACGGCGAGGAGCTCACGAGAGCGATCTTCGGCGACCGGGTCGTCTGGGTGCCGTGGCGCCGCCCGGGCTTCCAGCTGGGGCTGGACATCGCGGAGATCAAGGCGGCGAACCCGCAGGCCATCGGCACGATCCTCGGCGGACACGGCATCACCGCCTGGGGCGATTCCTCCGAGGAGGCGGAGGCGAACTCCCTCTGGATCATCGACACCGCCGCCGCCTACATCGCGGAGCACGGGTCCCCCGAACCGTTCGGCGGCACGCGCTCGGGCTTCGAAGCCCTGCCGGAGCCGGAGCGCCGCGCGCGGGCGGCCGCCCTCGCCGGAACCATCCGCGGGCTCGCGTCGACGGACAAGCCGATGGTCGGTCACTTCACCGACAGCAACGTGGTCCTCGACTTCCTCGCCTCCGAGAAGGCCCCGGCCCTCGCCGCCCTCGGCACGAGCTGCCCCGATCACTTCCTGCGCACCAAGGTCAAGCCGCTCCTCCTCGACCTCCCTGTCACGGCGACCGTGGAGGAGCAGACCGCACGGCTGCGGGAGCTCCACGCCGCCTACCGCGCCGACTACCAGGCCTACTACGACGCCCACGCCACGGCCGAGTCGCCGGCGATCCGCGGCGCGGATCCGCTGATCGTCCTCGTGCCCGGCGTCGGCATGTTCTCCTACGGGGCGAACAAGCAGACCGCTCGGGTCGCCGGCGAGTTCTACGTGAACGCCATCAACGTCATGCGCGGTGCCGAGGCGCTGTCCACGTACTCCCCCATCTCCGACGCCGAGAAGTTCCGCATCGAGTACTGGGCGCTGGAGGAGGCGAAGCTGCAGCGCATGCCGAAGCCGAAGTCCCACCAGGGCCGCATCGCCCTCGTCACCGGTGCCGCGAGCGGGATCGGCAAGGCCATCGCGACCCGCCTCGCCGCGGAGGGCGCCTGTGTGGTCGTCGCCGACCTGGACCTGGACAAGGCCAGGGCCGCGGCCGCCGAGCTCGGGAACGACGACGTGGCGATCGGCGTGGCCGCGAACGTCGCCGACGCCGATGCGGTGCAGGCCGCGATCGACCAGGCGGTGCTCGCGTTCGGCGGCATCGACCTCGTGGTGAACAACGCCGGCCTGTCGCTGTCGAAGCCTCTGCTGGAGACGACCGAGAAGGACTGGGATCTCCAGCACGACGTGATGGCGAAGGGCTCGTTCCTCGTCTCGAAGACCGCCGCGCGCGTGCTCATCGACCAGGGACTCGGCGGCGACATCATCTACATCTCCTCCAAGAACTCCGTCTTCGCCGGCCCGAACAACATCGCGTACTCGGCGACGAAGGCCGACCAGGCGCACCAGGTGCGGCTGCTCGCCGTGGAGCTCGGCGCGCACGGCATCCGGGTCAACGGCATCAACCCCGACGGCGTGGTCCGCGGGTCCGGGATATTCGCCTCCGGCTGGGGAGCGAACCGGGCGGCCACGTACGGCGTCAAGGAAGAGGACCTCGGCCAGTTCTACGCCGACCGCACGATCCTCAAGCGCGAAGTCGTGCCGGAGAACGTCGCGGACGCCGTCTATGTGCTGACCGGCCCGGAGCTGAGCCGCACCACCGGTCTGCACATCCCCGTCGACTCCGGCGTCGCCGCGGCGTTCCTGCGATGACCGACGACCGCTCGCCCGCGACCGTACGGCACGTCCGTGCGGTCGCGGCGGTGGATCTCGGCGCCACGAGCGGTCGGGTGATGATCGGCCGAGTGGGACCGGGTGTCCTGGAGCTCGAGCCCGTGTCGCGGTTCCCGAACGGACCGGTGACCCGCGCCGACGGTCTGCACTGGGACTTCGACGCCCTCGTCGCCCATGTCCTCGACGGCCTCGCGGAAGCGGTGCGCCGGGAACCGCACATCGAGTCCATCGGGATCGACTCGTGGGCGGTCGACTACGGCCTCCTGCGTGCCGGTGAGCTGCTCGCCGAGCCGTTCCACTACCGCGACGACCGCACCGCCGGCGGCGTGGACGAGGTCCACGCCCTCGTCCCGTTCGAGGAGCTCCACGCCCGCAACGGCCTGCAGTTCCTCCCGTTCAACACGCTCTACCAGCTCCGGGCGGACGAGCTCCGGCACGACGCCGACACCGCGCTCCTCATCCCGGACCTCCTCGCCTTCCTCCTCACCGGTGCCCGCGTCGCCGAACGGACCAACGCCTCGACGACAGGCCTGCTGGACGTGGAGTCCGGCACCTGGGATGTGGCGCTCGCGACCCGTCTCGGGATCGACGCCTCCCTCCTGCCGGACCTCGTCGATCCCGGCACGGTCATCGGCCGGCTGCGCCCGGAGGTGGCAGAGCGCATCGGCGCCGATCTGCCGGTGATCGCGGTCGGTTCGCACGACACCGCGTCGGCGGTGGCCGCCGTTCCGATGACATCGCCCCGCGCCGCGTACATCTCCTGCGGCACCTGGGGGCTGGTCGGTGTGGAGCACGCTCAGCCGATCCTCACGGACGCGGCCAGGGAAGCGAACTTCACCAACGAACGCGGTGTGGACGATCGGTTCCGCGTCCTCCACAACGTGACCGGTCTCTGGCTCCTCAGCGAGACCGTGCGCGCGTGGGAGAGCGAAGACGGCAAGGCCATCGACCTGTCCGGGCTTCTCGACCAGGCGGCCGCCACGGCGCCGCCCTCCGCCGTGTTCGACGCGAACGACCCCTCGCTGTCGGCCCCCGGGGACATGCCGACGCGTATCGCTGGCCTCCTGCACGCACACGGTGCCGTCGCGCCCACCGATCGTCCGGCGTTCGTCCGGCTCGTCGTGGAGAGCATCGCCGCCGCGTTCGCCGACGCGGTCCGCACGGCGGGCCGGCTCTCCGGGCAGTCTCTCGACGTCGTCCACCTCGTCGGCGGCGGGTCTCTCAACCGGCTGCTGTGTCAGGCGACGGCGGACCGCACCGGGCTTCCCGTCCTGGCAGGGCCTGTCGAGGCGACAGCCCTCGGCAACGTCCTCGTCCAGGCGCGGGCTCTGGGCGCGGCGCCGGCCGAGCTCTCGGAGCTTCGCGCCCTCGTCGCCGCGACGCATCCGCCGGCGGCCTATCGCCCGCGGAGCTCCTGAGCCCCGCTCAGCGCACGTTGCCGTTCGAGCACGTCTGCTGCGCGGCGGAGTTGCCCTTGATGGAATCGGGAAGCGCCACGACGTCCGGAGCCGTCGTGGGGGTCGGCGTCGCCCCCTGTGTCGGCGTGGTGGGCTCCGTGGGCTCGGTCGGAGTCGTCGGTTCCTCCACGACGACGCCATCGTTGCTGGTGTTCTCGTGCGTGATCTGCAACTGGGCGTTGGCCTCGATCGCGTCCCAGAGGGCGGCGGCGGCCTCCTCGTTCGGCACGACCTTGTTCGGGTCGTCCCAGTCCTCCAGGGTCGGATACTGCACGAACACGATGTCCTCGAACGGCACCGACTTCACGGCCAGCGCGATCTGCACGATCATCATCGGGTCGGCGAGCGACGTGCTCGTCTCCAGGTTCTGGATGCCGGTGTTGGCGAGCTTCAGCATGACCGGCACGTTGCCCAGCACCTCGCCGCTGATGAGCTTGCGGGCGAGACTGGACATGTACTGCTGCTGGTTGCCGATGCGGCCCAGGTCGCTGCCGTCGCCGACGCCGTGCCGGGTGCGGAGGAACTGCAGAGCCTCGAGGCCCTGGACGGTGTGCGTGCCGGCCGCCATGTCCAGACCCGTGTAGCGGTCCCGGATCGGGTTCGCGAGGCAGACGTCGACCCCGCCGATCGCGTTGGTGATCTCGATGACACCACCGAACGTCACGGAGGCGGCGAACTGCACCTCCTGGTCCGTGAGCGCCGAGATCGTACGGACGACGCAGTTCAGCCCGCCGTCGGTGTACGCGACGTTGAGCGGCTGCTTGCTCATCGCGGCCGTGGCGTTGCCGTCCTCGTCCTCGCACGACGGGATCGGGATCATGAGGTCACGCGGGAAGCTGACGACGGTGATCCGCCGCGGCTCCTCGGACACGTGCACGAGCAGGTTCACGTCGTTGAGCGTGCCCTCGGCGTCGCCGCCGGTGCACCGGTCGCCGAAGTACTGCTTGTAGTCGTCCTCGCAGGTGTCGACTCCGGCGAGGACGAGGTTGAACCCACCCTTGTAGGCCCCGATGTCCGGCGGCAGGTCTTCCTGCCCGTCGAGATCGACGGCGTTCGCGGAGACGGTGCTGGAGAAGTCGAGGTAGAAGTAGGCCGCGACGCCGATGCCGCTGACGAGCACCACCGCCATGCTGATCGCGAGAAGCCGGAGGAGCTGGCTGACGGGACCGGGCGAGCGCAGCTGACCATGTCGCGCGACGGTGCGGCGGCGTCGGGTGTTCTCGCTCACTCGGGCCCTTTCGGATTCAGCGACGGCGGGGGTACCGCGCTCAGGAAGCGGAGGGTGTGGGATTCGAACCCACGAGACATCTCTGCCCACTGGTTTTCAAGACCAGCTCCATCGGCCGCTCGGACAACCCTCCCGACAGAAACTTCTGTCGACCAGGCGCGAGTCTAGCCGAGTTCTATTCTCCGGCGTCGACCTGGGCGGGCGCTGGAAGCGTGTTCAGGGCGGCGGCGAGCCCTCCCCGCTCGACGTCGGCGGTGATCTCCCCCGCGGCGTCCTTCACCTCGACCGGCGCCTGTCCCATGGCCACCGCGCGTCCGCCGCCGCTGCGGGCCCAGCCGAACATGCCGATGTCGTTGCGTCCGTCCCCGGCGACGAGCACCCGCGCAGCGTCGAGACCGAGTTCGTCCCGCACACGCTCCAGGGCCGTGCCCTTGTCGACGCCCTGCGGAGCGATGTCCAGCCAGGCCGTCCACCCGATCGCATAGGAGACCTCGTTGAGGCCGGCGTCGGCGACGAGCCGATGGAAGTCGTCCTCGTCGTGTCCGGGCGAGACGACGACGATCCGGGAGACGGGAAGGGCTCCGAGCTCCTCGAAGTCGACCTGGCGTCCGCCGTCGAGAGTCCAGTCGTCGAGCTGCTCGGTGAACAGGCGCTGGCCGGAGCCGAGCTCGACCATGTACCGGGCGTCCGGAAGCCGATCCCGCAACAGGGCCAGCACGGGTGTCGGGTCGAAGGTCTCGACGTGCCAGCGCTCCCAGTCATCCCCGTCTCGGCGCATCGTCACGGCACCGTTGGAACACACCACGTAGTCGGCGGTGAGGCCGAGCTCCTCCACATAGCGGCGGGTCGCCATCCAGCTGCGGCCGGTGGCGATGGTGACCACGTGCCCCGCCTCGCGGACACGGGTGATGGCCTCGGGAACCCCGGGGCTCATCGTCTCGTCCTGGAGGAGGATGGTCCCGTCGACGTCGAGGCCGACCAGCCAGGGCGCCGTCACCGGGTGCTCTGCTCGTCGGCGAGCGGGCGGATCACCTCGAGTCCGCCGAGGTAGGGGCGCAGGACCTCGGGGACCCGTACCGAGCCGTCCGCCTGCTGATGCGTCTCGAGCAGGGCGACGATCCAGCGCGTGGTCGCGAGCGTGCCGTTGAGGGTCGCGACATGCTGGGTCTTCGGTGCCGTGCCACCGTCCTCCGCCGTCGGGCGGTATCGCACGTCGAGACGACGCGCCTGGAAGGTCGTGCAGTTCGACGTGGAGGTCAGCTCGCGGAACGCTCCCTGGGTGGGCACCCACGCCTCGATGTCGTACTTGCGGGCTGCGCTCGACCCGAGGTCACCTGCCGCCACGTCGATCACCCGGTACGCGAGACCGAGCGAGGTCAGCATCTCCTCCTGGAGAGCGACGAGGCGCAGGTGCTCAGCCTCGGCGTCCTCGGCCGTGGTGTAGACGAACATCTCCAGCTTGTTGAACTGGTGCACGCGGATGATCCCGCGGGTGTCCTTGCCGTGCGAGCCGGCCTCACGGCGGTAGCAGGTCGACCATCCGGCGTAACGGAGCGCACCAGGTGCCAGATCGACGATCTCGTCCTTGTGGTAGCCGGCGAGGGCGACCTCGCTCGTGCCGACCAGGTAGAGGTCGTCGTCCTTGTCGAGGTGGTAGACCTCGTCAGCGTGCTCGCCGAGGAAGCCGGTGCCCTGCATGATCTCAGGGCGCACGAGGGTGGGCGTGATGAGCGGGACGAAGCCGTTCTGCAGCGCCTTGTCGAGAGCGAGGTTCATGAGCGCGATCTCGAGCCGGGCGCCGATCCCGCGGAGGAAGTAGAAGCGCGCTCCGGAGACCTTGGCCCCGCGCTCCATGTCGATGGCGCCGAGCATCTCACCGAGCTCGAGGTGGTCGCGCGGCTCGAAGTCGAACGCGGGGACCTCGCCCACGCGGCGCAATTCGACGAAGTCCTCCTCACCGCCGGCGGGGACACCGTCGATGACGACGTTCTCGATCCGCGCCAGTGCCGTGGCCGCGGCCTCGGCCGCCTCGTTCGCCGCGTGCTGCGCCTGCTTGACCCGGTCGGCGAGGTCCTTGGCCTGCGCGACCAGGGCGGCCTTCTCCTCCTTGGGTGCCTTCGCGACCTGCTTGCCGAACGCGTTCTGCTCGGCGCGCAGCTCCTCGAATGCGGCGAGCGCGGCGCGGCGCGATCGGTCGGCCTCGAGTGCGACGTCGACGGTGCTCTGGTCGTTGCCACGGGCAGCCTGCGAACGGCGGACGATCTCCGGGTTGTCGCGGAGGAGTGCGAGGTCGATCATCCCGCAAGTCTACGAGGTGCGAAGGGAGGGCCCGGGCGGGCGGTCTAGAGTAGCGCCATGACCACGAGTCCCCCCGTCCTGAAGCAGGCGGCGCTCGTGTACAACCCGGTGAAAGTGGACGGGAAGCGCCTGCGCGCTCAGGTCCGCGACCTCTCCCGCGAAGCGGGGTGGGATCACCCCGCTTTCTATCCGACGACCATCGAGGACGCGGGGCAGGGTGCGACGGCGGAAGCGCTCGCACGCGGGGTGGACGTCGTGCTCGTGGCCGGCGGCGACGGCACGGTGCGGGCGGTCGCCGAAGCCATCGCCCGCACGGGTGTCCCACTCGCGATCCTCCCGAGCGGCACCGGGAATCTCCTCGCGCGGAACCTCGGCCTCCCGCTGACCGACCCTGCGGAGATGATCCGCGCCGCGCTGGGCGACTTCCACCATCCGATCGACATCGGGTGGGCACGGATGACCAGGGAGGACGGCAGCGAGGAGGAGCACGCCTTCGTCGTGCTCGCCGGCATCGGTCTCGACGCCGACATGATCGCCAACACCCGAGCCGACCTGAAGAAGTCCGTCGGCTGGATCGCGTACGTCGACGGCGCGGCGCGGTCCCTTCCGCGCGCGAAGCCCTTCCGCGCCGTGTACCAGATCGGCACGGGACGCCTGCACTCCACGAAGGTGCACAGCATCCTGTTCGCGAACTGCGGCACCCTCCCGGCGGGCATCTCCCTCATCCCGGACGCCTCCATCACGGACGCCACCCTCGACGTCGCGGTCATCCAGCCCACCGGCGTTCTCGGCTGGCTGGGCGTCTGGCGGAAGATCTGGTGGGACAACTCCGTGCTGCGCCGCTTCCGCGCCGGACGCTTCGTGCTCGATCGCCGCGGCACGGACGCGTCCGTTCACTACTTCCGCGGCGCCCGCGCCGAGGCCGCCGCACCCGGCCCCACGCCGATCGAGCTCGACGGCGACGAGTTCGGGGAGGCCGTGCACGTCACCTGCCGGGCGGACCCCGGTGCGCTCCTGCTGGCGCTGCCCACCGGGCACCCGGTGCACATCCTCTGACCAGGCGCTGCGGACTCAGCGCACCTCGACCGTGCCGTCGAGGCCGCCACCGACGAGCGTCAGCTGGAACGGACCGTCGTCGTCGACGTCATCCTCGGGGAATTCGACCACCGTGGCCCGCGGCGCCATGTCCATGGTGCAGACCTGGTTCTCGTCGGTGACGAAGGTCACGGTCCCCGTGGATCCGTCGGCCTCGGCGGATTCGACGACCGGAGCACAACTGGAGGACCCCCAGGTCAACAGGACGAGCCCGCCGTCGTCGAACCAGCCGGCCGACGGCTGGTACTCGGTCGCCGAGCCCGGCGTCGCCGTGGCCTCGGGGTCGGCATCGACATCGATCTCGTCGAGCAGGTCGCCGTAGGTCACCACGAGAGTGATGTCCTTCGTCGGGTCCACGCCCTCGGGCAGAGCACCGACGCTCGCCCGCGGCGCGAGGTCCGCCGTGCACGCCTGCTCCGTCGCGCCATCGCCTTCCGGTTCGACGAGGGTGACCGAGACCCGCTGCCCCTCGGCGGTGATCTCATCGACCTGAGGCAGGCACGTCGAGGATCCCCAGCTCACGACGGCGAACATCCGCCCGTCGTCGAGGAGCGTCGCGTCCATGTCGTCCTGCTCGTCGCTGCTCCCGGCGTTCCCGGGGCCGCTGGAGGGATCCGACGTGGTGTGCGGTGCGGTGCCGCCCGGGCCGACCGTGCAGCCGGCGAGGACGAGGGCCGCGGCGAGCGCGGAGGACACGGCGATCACGAGCCTGCGGGGAGTCATGCCCTCAGGGTAGCGGCGGGTTCCTCCACCCGAAACGGGGGTTGACGGAATGCCCGCTCACTGCAGTGCGGAGGTGAGCCGCGCGAGGTTGTCGAGCACGGTGGAGCGCAGGGGCTGCTGCATCCATTCCTCGAGGGTCAGCTCCCTGCTCAGCGACCGGTACTTGTCCTCCACCTCGCGCATCTCGGCGACGAACTCCTCGCCGCGCACGAGCATCGAGACCTCGAGGTTCAGGCCGAATGAGCGCATGTCCATGTTGCTCGAGCCGATGACGGCGACCTCGTCGTCGATGGTGAGGCTCTTCGTGTGGAGGATGTACGGCTTCCGGTACATCCAGATCCGCACGCCGGCGCGCAGCAGCGCTTCGTAGTAGCTGCGCTGCGCGTGGTAGACCATCGCCTGGTCGCCCTCCTCCGAGACGAACAGCTGCACCTCGACCCCGCGGTCCACGGCCGCGGTGACCGCCAGCAGCAGGGCCTCGTCGGGCACGAAGTACGGGCTGACGATCATGATCTGCTTCTTCGCCGCGTAGAGGAGCGCGAGGAACAGCCGCAGGTTGTTCTCGACCTCGAAGCCGGGGCCTGAGGGCACCACCTGGCAGTCCAGGTCCCCGGAGCCGATGTTGGCGTGGGAGATGTCGATCTCTTCGAGCACGACATCGGTCTCGCTGTACCAGTCGCTGAGGAAGATCGCGTTGACGCTCAGCACGACGGGTCCGTCGAGCCTGACCATCAGGTCGACCCAGTGCAGACCGCGCCGGATGTTCTTCGGCAGGTTGTAGGTGGAATCCGTGATGTTCTGAGACCCCAGGAAGGCGATGTTGCCGTCCACGACGAGGAGCTTGCGGTGGTTGCGCAGATCCGGCCGCTGCATCTTGCCCTTGAGCGGCTGCACGGGCAGCATCAGGTGCCACTCGGCGCCCATCTCGTTCAGACGCGCGATGGTCTGGCGATAGCGGGGCTTGCCGCGGTTCGCCCAGTGGTCCAGGAGCACGCGCACCGCCACGCCCCGCGCGGCGACCTCCTCGAGGGCGCGGAAGAAGTTGTCCGTCGAGTCGTCGGACTGCAGGATGTAGAACTCCACGTGCACGTAATCCTGCGCGGTGCGGATGGCCTCGGCCATCTCGTCGAGCGACTCCTGGTAGTCCGAGATGAGGTGCGCGCCGTTGTCCCCGGAGAGCGGCAGGGCACCGAGGCGCTGGTTCATCTGCACGATGGGACCGAACCATGCGGGGGCGTTGGGCCGCAGCGTCCCGAAGTGCAGGTGCTCGCTCGTCTCGGCGATGTACTCGTTGATCTGTTCCTGCTTCCGGCGCCGCGCGCGCGGCAGGCGGGGGTTCCCGATCAGCAGGAACAGGAAGACGCCGACCACCGGGATGAAGAACACGGCGAGGAGCCAGGCCATCGCCGCGGTGGGGCGGCGGTTGCGCGGGATGACGATGACGGCGGTGACGCGGATGATGATGTCGAGCACCAGGACCACGGCGGCGACCCACCAGCCCCAGGACTCCGCGGTCATCACGCCCCCTCACCCACACCGGGGATCGTCACCCCGGGGCGCACCGGACCCGGCGCGCTCGCTTCACAGTAGCGGATGGGTCGGACTCAGGCCCGCGGAGGCAGCCCGCGCGCGGCGCGTTCCTCGGCCTCGATCTGCGCATGGACCTTCCGTTCCGTGCGGTCGAACCGCAGGATGCCGCGGAGCACGACGAAGAAGACGATGCTGACGCCGACCGTCGGCAGGAGCGACCATGCCGCGGCGAGCCAGAAGTTGTCCATGCCTCCATCGTACGCGAGCGACTGATCGTGCACAGGCGGCGCTTCTCAGGATTCTCATCCACATGGGTCCATCACCGGTCCGACGGGGGCGAAGGCACGCGAACCTCTCCTCATGACAACCGTGCTCCGCGCCTCCGACTCCGCCCAGTTCCTCAGTATCGTGCCCGCTCTCGCCGGCTTCACGCCGCGCGAGAGCATCGCCCTCCTCCCGTTCCACGGCACCCGCAGCGACGGGGCGATGCGCCTCGACCTCCCTGACGCCGCCGTCCCGGTCCTGCACTACGCCGCAGCGGCGGTCGAGCTCGTCGTCCGTGTACCTGGCACCGACGCGGTGGCCGTCGTGGTGTACACCGACGAGCTCCCACAGCGCACGCCTGACGGTCTGGTCCTGCCGCACGCCGTGATGGTCGACACGCTGCTGGGCTGCGCCGAGGGAGCCGGCCTGCGCGCCGTCGAGGCCCTGTGCGTGACGCCCGAGGGATGGGCCCGCTACGACGACGCCGAGCCGGCGATGCATCCGCTGTCGGACATCGTTCCCCCGCCGGACGCCTCCGCGCTCGGCGACGTCTCCGGCGACCAGTTCTCCGGCGCGGGACTGCCTCCGGTTTCCGCCGCAGAGGAGCAGCAGGTCGCGCGCGTGCTGCGCGGACTCGACGGCGCGCTCCCGTCCGGGCCTGCCGAGGCCTCCGATCCGGCGGACGCGGAGGTGATCGCGGCGTACGCCCTCCTCGACGACATCCCCGCCTTCCTCGAAGCCGTCGCCCTCGCCCGTGAACCCCTGCAGCCTCTGGCCGCCGCAGCGCTCGTGTGGTGCCTCGGGCGCCCGCCGGTGCGCGACGCGGCCATCGCCCAGTGGGCCACCGATCACCGCCGCGGGATCCGCACCATGGAGGCGCAGCTGGCTTTCGCAGCCTCCGGCGCTCCGGTACCCGACGACATCGGACGGGTGTTCCTCGGTCGCGGCCCGGCGCCGGACGGCGAGCGCCTTCGTACCGCGCTGCACGCCGTCCGACACGCCACCGCCCTGGCGCCACGAGGAGCGCGCCCCGGACCGCTCACGGTCGCCGCGTGGCTCTCCTGGGCGCTCGGCCGCGCCACGCACGCGGGCCGCTACCTCGACATGGCCAGGGAGATCGATCCCGACTACAGCCTCGCCCTGCTCCTGGACACCATGATGTGCGGTGCCGTGCTGCCCGAGTGGGCCTTCCGCGGGCGGCGTGGAGAGTGACTGGCTCGCGGCTACTTGACCAGCGGGAAGAGGATCGTCTCGCGGATGCCGAGGCCGGTGATCGCCATCAGCAGGCGATCGATGCCCATGCCCATACCCCCGGACGGCGGCATGCCGTGCTCCAGCGCCCGCAGGAACTCCTGGTCGATCGGCATGGCCTCGACATCGCCGCGCGCGGCGAGCTTCGCCTGCTCCTCGAACCGTTCCCGCTGGATGACCGGGTCCACGAGCTCGGAGTAGCCGGTCGCCAGCTCGAAGCCACGGATGTAGAGGTCCCACTTCTCCACGACGCCCTCGACGGACCGGTGCTCGCGCACGAGAGGCGACGTGTCGACGGGGAAGTCCATGACGAAGGTCGGCCGCACGAGGTCACCCTTCACGAAGTGCTCCCAGAGCTCCTCGACGAGCTTCCCGTGCGTGGCCTGGGGCGGCACGTCGACGCCGTTCGCCTCGGCGAAGGCGATCAGGTCCTCGACGGCGTCCGTCGGCGTGACGGTGCGGCCGGAGGCGGCCGACAGCGACTCGTACATCGAGATGCGGTCCCACTCACCGCCCAGGTCGTACTCGGTGCCGTCCGCCCAGGTCACCGTGGTCGACCCGGCGACCGCGACCGCCGCCTGCTGGACGAGCTCCTGGGTGAGCGCGGCCATCTGGTTGTAGTCGCCGTAGGCCTGGTAGGCCTCGAGCATCGCGAACTCCGGGCTGTGGGTCGAGTCGGCGCCCTCGTTGCGGAAGTTCCGGTTGATCTCGAACACGCGCTCGATACCGCCCACGACCGCGCGCTTCAGGTAGAGCTCCGGCGCGATGCGGAGGTAGAGCTCGGTGTCGAAGGCGTTGGAGTGGGTGATGAAGGGTCGGGCGGATGCGCCGCCATGCTGCACCTGCAACATGGGAGTCTCCACCTCGAGGTAGCCGTGCGCGGCGAACGTGGACCGCAGGCTGGCGTTCACCGCGGCGCGTGCGCGCACGGTCGTCCGCGCCTGTTCCCGCACGATGAGGTCGAGGTAGCGGCTCCGTACCCGGCCCTCTTCGCTGAGCTCGGCGTAGGCGTTGGGGAGCGGCAGGATCGCCTTCGAGGCGATGGCCCAATCATCCGCCATGATCGACAGCTCACCGCGGCGGCTGGAGATGACCTCGCCGTGCACGAAGACGTGGTCCCCGAGGTCGACGAACTCCTTCCACTCGGCGAGCGACTCCTCGCCGACGTTGGCCAGCGAGACCATCGCCTGGATCCGGGTGCCGTCCCCGGCCTGGAGGGTGGCGAAGCAGAGCTTGCCGGTGTTGCGGCTGAAGACCACGCGGCCGGCGACGCCGACGATCACACCGGTCTCGGCTCCGGGCTCGAGGTCGCCGTACTCCGCCCGCAGGGCGGGGATGCTGTGCGTCACCGGCACGGCGACCGGGAACGCCCCGCCGCCCGCGTCCGCGCGCTTCTCGATCAGGCGCTCGCGCTTGGCGAGGCGGACGGCCTTCTGCTCGTGGATGTCCTCTTCGGCGGAAGAGGCGGCCGAGGCCGTTTCGGGCGCGGCGGGCGCGTCAGTCATGTGCGGGGCTCCTTGGAAGTCGTACCCAGTTTACCGAGATGGCGCGGCGGACTCCGGCCGGTCGGGCGGAGACCGACGGCGGGCGTTCTTCCCGCGGCGCGGGGCTCGGTAGCCTCGAACCATGGCCCCCACCCGGATCCTCCGCGCCAGCGCCGTCCTCGCCCTCGCCGTCATCCCGGTCCTCGCCCCCTCGGTCGCCATGGCCGTGGAACGCCCGGCGACGACGGTCGCTGCGGCCGCCGATGTCGACGACTTCTCGTACGCATCCTGGGATGCGGTCTACGACGTCGGACTCGACGACGATGGCCGGGCGCGCATGCAGGTGACGGAGACGGTGGTCGCCCGCTTCCCCGACGCCGACCAGAACCGCGGCATCGTGCGGGGCCTGGCGACGACGTACAAGGGCGCCGGCATCGACACCCGGGTCATCGCGGTCACCGACGAGGACGGGACCGCGGTCCCGTACGAGACCGAGGAGGACGACGGGACCCTCTTCGTCCTCACCGGGGACGACGACTTCGTCCATGGCCTCACCACCTATGTCATCGAATACGAGATGCGCGACGTCATCGTCGGGAGCGCACCCGACGCGTCCGGTTCCCGCGCCGCGGACGAGTTCTACTGGGACCTCCTCCCCCTCGACAGCACGCAGCCGATCGAGGCGTTCCGGGCCGACATCCGATTCGATGCCGCCCTGAGCAGCCATCTCACCGGGGCGACGAAGTGCTACATCGGTCCTTCCGGTTCCACGGAGCCCTGCGACCTCGAGGGACCGGTCGCAGACGGAGACGCCACGACTTTCCGCGTCGAGGCCGGACCGCTGCCAGCGGCGGACGGGGTGACGGTGGCCGTCGGCTTCGACCCCGGCACGGTGGTCCAGCCATCCGCGCGGACCCCCGACCCCGTCGCCGATGTCGGGCCGGTGGTCGCCGCCGTCGGCGCCGTCGGTCTCGCGGCGGCCGGCTGGGTGGCGACCGTGGCCGCCGACCGACGTCGACGCCGCGCCACCGGGATCATCGTGGCGCAGTACGACGTCCCCGATGACCAGCCCCCCCTGCTCGCCGCGGCGCTCATCCCCGGCGCGAAGAACGTCGTCCCGGCGGAGATCGTCCACCTCGCCGTCCGCGGCACGCTGCGCATCGAGGAAGGGGCGTCGGACGAAGCGCCCCGGCTGCGACGACAGCCCCAGGGCAGCGCGCCGAGTCCCCTCGACCAGGCTGCGCTCGACGCGCTCTTCCTCCACGCGGATGCGGACGGCGTCGTGGACCTGCCGGCCGAGAGCGAGGCCTTCGCCACGCGGATGACCGCGCTGACGACGAAGGGCCAGGAGGAGGCCTCCCGCCGGGGCTTGACGACCAGGGTGCGGAGCCGCGCTGCCGTCATCCTGCAGTCCGTGGCCATCGCCGTCGCCGTGGTGGGTCTCGTCGTCGCCATCGTCGCCGTGGCATCCGGTCGCCTGTCTGCGGGACCCGCGCTTCTGGCCATCTCCGTCGGGACGCTGCTCGTCGCGGCTTCGAGCTTCTTCACCTTCTCTCGGCACACGGTCCTGACTCCGGAGGGAGCGCAGGCGTACGAGCACCTGCAGGGGGTGCGCGAGTTCATCCGCGTCGCGGAGGAGGATCGGTTGCGGATGCTGCAGTCCTACACCGGCGCGGAACGGCGCACGGAGGAGGGCGCGGACGTCATCCATGTGTACGAGCGCCTCCTCCCCTACGCGATGCTGTTCGGCATGGAGGACGAGTGGGGCCGGGTGCTCGAGACGGCGTACAGCCGGGAGGCGTACGGCCCGACGTGGATCGGCGACCCCACGTCCTTCGCTCTCCGCACGTCGCTCGTGGCGTTCATGAGCTCCTCCACGGCGGCCGCGACCTACTCGGCCCCGTCCACCGGTACGTCGTCCAGCACCGGCGGCTCGTTCGGCGGAGGCTTCTCCGGGGGCGGCGGTGGCGGCGGCTTCTCCGGCGGACGCTGAGCCGGGGTCACGGCGCGGGCGCGTGATCAGACGAGAGGTGGCGGGTCCGAGGCGTCGCGCAACGCCCGCTCGACGGTCGACTGCACCAAGGCCGACAGGAAGCCGCCCGGATTCTCGACCCCGATCTCCCGGAGCCGCGAGGTGGACTGTCCGATGATCGAACGGGAGAACTCCGTGGCCGTGGCGATCGCGTCGGCATAGGCGGCACGGTCGGCCTCCGCGATGACGACCGGTTCGCACCCCATCTCGACGGCCAGCGCCTGGGCGATCGGAAGCACGGCGGCGGGAGCGGTGACCGCCGCGAATCCTGCCTGCAACTGCCGGAGATCGATCGAGGTCCCGGTGAACGTGATCGCCGGATGCACCGCCAACGGGATGGCGCCGCGCTCCGCCGCCGGGCGAAGGACCTCGATGCCCTGTGCCGGATCGGTGTGGAGGACGAGCTGGCCGATCTGCCACCCGCCGAGCTCGGCGATGCCCGAGACCAGGGCCGACAGCTCAGCGGAAGGGACCGCGAGGATCACCAGTTCGGACCGCCGCACCACCTCCTGCGTCTCCAGCACCGGGACGCCGGGGAGCACCGCCGACGCACGCTCGTCGTCCGACCCGCTGGTGATCCCGACGATCGCGTGCCCGGCCCCGGCCAGCGCCGCGCCGATGACCGGTCCGACCCGCCCCGCGCCGATGATGCCGACGCCGAGACGGCCGTCGCGCACCACGCTCACTCCTCGCGCGGCGCGTCGGTTCGCGCCGGCGGCGCGGGCGGCGCGGTCGGCGCCGGCGGGGCCGAAGGCGCGGTCGTCTGCGGCGCCGGCGGAGCAGGTGGGGGTGCGACCGGGGGCGCCGTGACGGGAGGGGCCGGAGGCGGTGCGACCGGGGGCGCGGTCACCGGAGGCGCCGGCGGCGGCGTCACCGCAGGAGTCCGCACCGGCGGAGCAGGTGGGGCCGCCGACCCCGGGGATGCGGAGGGCGGCGCGACCGGGGGCGCGGGTGCCACGGACGGGGCTGATGCCGGGCCGCCGAACACGGGAGGCGCGGGAGGCATCGGAGCGGCAGGACCGCCGAACTGCGGCGGAGCGGGCGGCGCGACGGGAGCCGCGGCGTGCTCGCTCCACCGGTGGGTGTGGTCGCGGGATGCCGCTTCGGCGGCGGCGATGCTGACCTCGTCGAGCAGTGCGAGGGCATCGGCCCGCTCGAGACCCGACAGGAGGCCGGTGATCGGTCCGGGCACGGTGTGCACCTGGGCTCCGGAGACCGCCTGAGCCCGGTCGATCGGCCCCTGACTGAGCGACACACCCTGGAGACGCGCGAGCGGGAAGACCGCGAGCTTGCGCCACACGATGCCGCGGCGCAGCAGCAGTCCGTCCGTCGTCAGCGCGTATCCGTGGCGCTTCCAGGAGACCGGCCGCCGCCACCACGCCCGGCGCGGCATCGTCCGGTAGGGGTCGTTCTCGGCCGGACCGACGACGCCCTGATCCCACAGCGCGGGGATACTCTCCGCCGGGACGTCGGGCAGCACGAGCGACAGCACGCGCTCGACGTCCGCGCGCTTGCCGACGGGCAGCACGACGTTGAACTGCTGACCGCTGCTCGACGACTGCTGGGCGGCGCTCTTGCCGCTCATTCGGTTGATCTTGATGGTCCACCAGCCGAACGGCCGCCAGAGCAGGGACTGCGACACCTCGACCGCGAAGATACGGCCGGGCGGGAGGGTCTCGGTGACGGTGGTGAGCAGTCCGTAGGTGATGCGCACGCCGTCGGGGGTGGGCGCGATGGAGTACCGCAGCGACTTCGAGATCTGCGCCCAGGTGATACCGACGACCGCGATGAGCATCGGGACGCCCATGCCGAGACCGATGCCGAGGAGGACGATCCCGCCGTCGGGATCCCCGTCGATGAGGACGCCGATCAGGGTGCTGCCGATCGCGATGGCGAAGATCACGCCGAAGAACACCAGCCACAGCAGCCCGGAGATGAGCTGCGAGCCGATCAGTCGGCCGGCGGGGATCTTGACGACGCTCTCGGGCACGACGTCCTGCAGGTCCACTCCGGCGAGCAAGCCGTTGACGCCCTCGTTCATCGAGCCGACGAGTTGTGCGCGCGCGGAGGTCGGAGCGGACCCGTCGGGCGTCGCTGCGCCCTGAGGGTCGAGGGCGGCGTGCCGTGCGGCGCGCGCGCCCGAGGCGAGTCGGAGGATCTCGGCGCGCACCCCCTCGGCCCGCGGCGTCGCCAGGTACTCCAGCGCGACGTTCGCATCCGTGCCCGCGCCCACGACCTCGAGCTTCGCGAGGCCGATGATGCGTGCGGGGAACGGCCGCGTGAGGTTCACGCCCTGCACGCGGTCGAGGGGCGCGCGGCGATGGGAGCGGAAGATGATGCCCTTTCGCACCTCGACGTGGTCGCCGGTGATGCGGAACTGCTGGAAGCGCCAGACGAACCAGAAGACCGCCACGAGCACCACGACGAGCGCCAGGACACCCAGCAGCGCGATCAGGGCGAAGTTGTTCGCGAGCACCCAGTCCACCGGGTCGCCCCCGGTGTACTCGTCGTAGTGCGCCTCCTCCGGCGCGAACTGCCCGACGAGCCAGGCGATGACCCGGTCGCGCATGTTCGCGATCACGATGCCGCCCACGATGATGAGCGCCAGGCCGCCCTTGAACAGCGGCGTCAGCGGATGCATCCGGTGCCATTCGCCGTCCGCGAGGTGCGTCGACGGCGTGCCCGCGGAGGTCTGCCCCGGCGCGGCGGTGGGAAGCTGCGACTCGCTCACAGGCCGGTCCGGCGGGTCTCGGCGACCTGGATCAGCGTGTCGCGCAGCGCCTCGGCCGCTGCCTGGGTGAGGCCGGGGATCTGCACACCGGTGGTCGCCGCCGCGGTGACCATCTTGAGCTGGGAGATGCCGAACGCCCGGTCGAGCGGCCCCTGGGTGATGTCGACGAGCTGCATACGCCCGTACGGCACCGCGATCATGCGCTGCCACAGGATGCCCTTGCGGAATACGATGTCGTCCGCCCGCAGCATGTAGCCGATCGCCCGCGCCTGTCGCGGGAGGATGATCAGCGTCACGAGCGTGATGAGGATGATCATCCCGGCCGGGATCCACACCCAGTCCTGCTCGAGCACGATGTTCAGGACGATCGCGGCGGCAACGACGATGGCCAGGAAGATGACGTTCTGCACGATCTGCGACACGACGTAGCGCGGCGAGATCTGGTGCCAGGTGCCGTCGAGCTCGAGGCGGGACTCGTTGCGTGCCGTGCGCAGCCGCGTGTACGTGCCCTGGTCGAGGGCGTCGAGGTCAGTGCCCTCCGCCGGGTTCAGGGGCGCGGTCTCTGGGTTCTGAGTCATCAGGATCCTTCGGCAGGGTGCAGAACTGTTCGGCGACGAGAGCGGCGACGACGAGCACGACCGCACTCGCGATCAGCGCCACCATGGCCACAGTCGACCCTATCGGGGGATCGATGGGGCGCGTGAGGAGGAAGGCCAGCAGCCCGGCGCCGAAGCCGGCCAGGATCGCGCCCAGCAGGCTGGACGCCCGGGCGAGGGTCGCGGCCCGCAGGGCACGGAACGGGTCGATGCGCACCCCGGACCGGACGCTGCGCCGCACCGGCCAGGCCACCCCGAGCGATGCGCCGGCGATGAGGACGAGCAGCACCGGGAGGAACAGGGACGGCGTGAACGTGGCTCGACCGGTCGCCGTGAGCATCTGGTCGAGGATGAACCCCGCACCGGCGCCGACGAGCGCGAGGACGGCGAGCAGCCCGGCAGAGGTGCGCTTCATCCCTCGCCTCGCGCGCGGAGGTCCGCCGCCAGATCAGCGACGCGGCGCCCCGCGAGCTCGGCGTCGGGGGCGACGTCGAGCCAGGGCTCCAGGACGAACAGCCGCTCCGCCGCCCGCGGATGGGGCAACTGGATCCGGGGGTCGTCCGAGACGACGTCGCCGTAGGCGATGAGGTCGAGGTCCAGAGTGCGGTCACCCCACCGCTCGCCGCGGACGCGACCGTTCTCGTCCTCGATGGCGTGCAGCATGCCGAGGAGGATCTCCGGAGCGAGGCGCGTGGTCACCAGAGCCACTGCGTTCACGTAGCCGGGGGCGTCGGGATCGGGGCCGTCCACGCGGAGCGCCACCGTCTCGAACAGGCGCGACAGGCGCACGTCGGAGACGAGCGGAAGACGCCCGATTCGTGCCGCCGCAGCGCGGATCGTGTCCTCGCGGTCGCCGAGGTTGGCGCCGAGCGCCACGACCGCCACCGTCTCCGGGCGTGGCGGCCGGGGGCCCGGCACCTCCGGCGGGCGCGTGAGGTTGCGGCTCATGTCGTGATGTCCTCCAGCGACTCCGGCGCCCGCGTCCGATGCACCGTCACGGCCACATCACCGAAGGTCAGCGGGATCGGCGCCTGCGGCTTGTGCACCGTCACGGTCACCTGCTGCACGCGGCGGTCGCCGAGGGCGACGTCCGCGATCCGCTCGGCCAGGGTCTCGATGAGGTTCACCGGCTCACCCGACACGACCGCGGCCACGCGCTCCGCGAGCTCGCCGTAGTGGACCGTGTCGGCCACGTCGTCGGAGGCGGCGGCCTGTTCGAGGGAGAGCCGCAGCCGGAGGTCGACCGTGAACTCCTGCCCGTTCTCCCGCTCGTGCGGGTAGACGCCGTGGTGGCCGAACACAGTCAGCCCTGTCAGCACGATCTCGTCGAGGAAGTCCATGCCTCTAGGGTACGGTGACGCTCCGACTCCGCACTCAGCCTTCCCAGGCGCGGGTGATCGCAAGGGCGTCGCGGGTCCCCGCGACGTCGTGCACGCGCACCGCCCAGGCGCCGGCGCGCATCGCGAGCGCACTCGTCACCGCGGTGGCGAGGTCCCGGCGCTCCTCGGAGACGCCGTCACTGCCCGGCGCCGCCGACTGCAGCACGTCGGCGAGGAAGCGCTTGCGCGACGTCCCGACCAGCACGCGGAAGCCGAGGCCCACGATCTCGTCGAGGCCCCGCAGCACATCCCAGTTCTGGCCGCCCGCCTTGGCGAACCCGATACCCGGGTCGACGATCACGCGGGACGGCGCGATGCCGGCGGCCGCCGCCTCCCCGATCCGCTCGCGCAGCTCGCCGGCCACCTCCCGGGCGACACGGCGATAGTCGGCGTTCGCGTACATGTCGGCGGAGAAGCCCCGCCAGTGCCCGATCGCGAAGTCGGCTCCCGACTCCGCCACCGCGGCGCGCATGTCGGGGTCGGCGAGCCCGCCGGAGACGTCGTTGACGATGCGCGCCCCCGCACGGACGGCCGCCGCCGCGGTCGACGCGTTGAGGGTGTCGATGCTGACGACGACGCCGGCCGCCGCGAGCTGCTCGACGACGGGAAGGACGCGGCGCTGCTCCTCCTCCACCCCGACGCGCTCCGCCCCCGGCCGGGTCGACTCTCCCCCGACGTCGAGGACGGACGCCCCTTCGGCTCGCAGGCGAAGGCCGTGGGCGACCGCCCGGTCCGCGTCGAGGTAGCGCCCGCCGTCGCTGAACGAGTCGGGCGTGACGTTGACGATGCCCCAGATCCCGGTCATGCGCGCGACGTCCCGCCCCCTGGCACGGTCATGCCGATCAGGGTCACCAGTTCCGCACGTGCCACCGGATCGGTGTAGACCCCGCGCGCCGCGATGGTCAGCGTCGAGGCCTCGGTCTGCCGTCCACCCCGCATCGTCACGCAGCCGTGGCTGGCATCGAGCACGACGAGCACGCCACGGGCATCGAGGTTCTCGGCGATCGTGTCGGCGATCTGCTCGCCCAGCCGCTCCTGCACCTGCGGCCGCGCGGCGAGGATCTCGACGACGCGCACGAGCGCACCGAGACCGACGACCTGCTCGCCCGGAAGGTAGGCGATGTGCGCATGCCCCGCGAAGGGCAGCAGGTGGTGTTCGCACACCGAGCGGAAGCGGATGTCGCGCAGGAGCACCGCGCCGGAGGGCAGGGTGTCCGGCGCCGGCCCGCGGGTCACGCTGATCGTGTGCGCGAGCGGCTCGGCGGGATCCTCCCCCACCCCGGCGAAGAACTCCGCGTACAGCTCGGCCATCCGGGAGGGAGTCTGCTTGATCCCCGGGCGATCGGGGTCCTCGCCGATCGCCTCCAGGAGTTCCCTGGTGAGCCGTTCGACGCGTCCCTTGTCGACGGTCACGTCACGCCGTCGCGGGACGAGGGCTGCCCGCTCCGGCGGAGCCCTGCTGCGGGCGCGGCGGGGTCGTCGGCGCCTCGACGGAGGCGGCGAGCGAGACGTCCTTCTTCGGGACCTCGATCGGCGGCCGCTCCGAGACCGGGCGGTCCTCACTCGACAGCCACAGCGGACGCTCCGGGAGCTTCTTCACCTCGGTGAAGATCTCGGCGATGCGGTTGTGGTCGAGGGTCTCCTCCTCGAGGAGGGCCAGAGCGAGACGGTCGAGGATGTCGCGGTTCTCGCTGAGCACCGCGTACGCCTCGTTGTGCGCCTGCTCGATGAGCGCCCGCACCTCGGCGTCGACGCGCTCCGCGACCTTCTCCGAGTACTCGCGGCCGCGGCCCATGTCGCGGGCGACGAACATGTCTCCGCCCTCGGTGCCGAGCTTGACGGGGCCGACCTGCGTCGTCATGCCGTACTCGATGACCATCTTGCGAGCGATCGAGGTCGCCTTCTCGATGTCGTTCGAGGCACCGGTGGTCGGGTCGTGGAAGACGATCTCCTCGGCGACGCGGCCGCCCATGGCGTAGGTGAGCTGATCCTGCAGCTCGTTCCGGGTCACGGAGTACTTGTCGTCCAGCGGCAGCACCATCGTGTAGCCGAGCGCCTTGCCGCGGGGCAGGATCGTGATCTTCGTCACGGGATCCGTGTAGTTCATCGCCGCCGCCGCGAGTGCGTGTCCGCCCTCGTGGTACGCCGTGATGAGCTTCTCCTTGTCCTTCATCACGCGCGTGCGGCGCTGCGGACCCGCGATCACACGGTCGATGGCCTCGTCGAGGGCGCGGTTGTCGATGAGCTGCGCGTTCGAGCGGGCCGTGAGCAGCGCGGCCTCGTTCAGCACGTTCGCCAGGTCGGCGCCGGTGAAGCCGGGGGTCTTGCGGGCGACGACCTCGAGGTCGACGTTCTTCGACAGCGGCTTGCCCTTGCTGTGCACCTCGAGGATCTTCTGGCGACCCTTGAGGTCGGGGGCGTCGACGCCGATCTGGCGGTCGAAACGTCCGGGGCGCAGGAGCGCGGGGTCGAGGATGTCGGGACGGTTGGTGGCCGCGATCACGATGACGTTCGCGTTCGGGTCGAAGCCGTCCATCTCGACGAGCATCTGGTTCAGCGTCTGCTCGCGCTCGTCGTTTCCGCCGCCCATGCCGGCGCCGCGGTGGCGACCGACGGCGTCGATCTCGTCGATGAAGATGATGGCCGGAGCGTTCTCCTTGGCCTGGCTGAAGAGGTCGCGCACGCGGGAGGCACCGACGCCGACGAACATCTCGACGAAGTCGGAACCGGAGATCGAGTAGAACGGGGCGCCGGCCTCACCGGCGACGGCGCGGGCGAGGAGGGTCTTTCCGGTTCCGGGAGGGCCGTACAGCAGCACGCCCTTCGGGATGCGGGCGCCGATGGCCTGGAACTTCGCCGGGTCCTGCAGGAACTCCTTGATCTCGTGGAGTTCCTCGATCGCCTCGTCTGCTCCGGCGACGTCCGCGAAGGTGACCGTCGGGGTCTCCTTGTTGACGAGCTTGGCCTTGGACTTGCCGAACTGCATGACCTTGCCGCCGCCGCCCTGCATGGACGACAGGAGCCACCAGAACAGCAGGCCGAGCAGCACGAGGGGAAGCAGCAGCGAGAGGAAGCCGTCGAACCAGGTCGCGCGCGGCACGGCGTCGTTGAAGCCGTCCTTCGGAGCGGCCGCGTCGATCGCGGAGACCACCTCGTCGGCGCGGGCCTCGACGTAGTAGAACTGGACGTTCTCGGAGCCCTCGAACGGCTTCGACAGCGTCATGTCCACGCGCTGATCGCCATCGGTGGTGACGACCTCGGTCACGGTCTTGCCGGAGAGCAGCTCGAGCCCCTCCTGCGTCGTGATCTGCTTCGGCGCGCCGAGGTTGGAGATCAGCAGGAATCCGCCGAAGAGCAGCACGCCGATCAGAGCGACGTAGATCAGCGGATTGCGGGTGAGCTTCTTCACATCCATGGTCGGATCAGCGTATCGCCTCCGTGCTAGGGGGCCGCTGTGCGTTCACCCACGGCGCAACGCTCCCGCCTCTGGGTCGCTGAGCTTGCCGAAACGTGGGTCGCTGAGCTTGCCGAAGCGTGGGTCGCTGAGCCTGTCGAAGCGTGGGTCGCTGAGCCTGTCGAAGCGTCAGCTGTACACGTGGGGCGCCAGCACCGCGACGTCGCGGAGGTTGCGGTAGCGCTCGGCGTAGTCGAGCCCGTAGCCGACGACGAATTCCACGGGGATGTCGAAGCCGACGTACTTGCAGTCGATCTCGACCTTCGCGGCCTCCGGTTTGCGCAGCAGCGCGAGCACCTCGATCGACTCCGCACCGCGGGACCCGAAGTTCTCCAGCAGCCAGCTCAGCGTGAGGCCGGAGTCGATGATGTCCTCGACGATGAGCACGTGCTTGCCGTGCAGGTCGGTGTCGAGGTCCTTCCGGATCTGCACGACACCGCTCGACTTCGTACTGGCGCCGTAGCTCGACACCGCCATCCAGTCCATCGGCGCGTGGAACGGCAGTGCGCGTGCGAAGTCGGCCATGACCATGACCGCGCCCTTCAGCACGCCGACGAGGAGGAGGTCCTTGCCCTCGTAGTCCTTCGCGACCTGCGCCGCGAGCTCTTCGAGCTTGGCGTTGATCTCCTCCTCGGTGACGAGGATCTGTGCAAGGTCGTCCTGGATCTCCGCGGCGCGCATGGATCGATTTTAGGCGACGCGGCGGTGTGCTCCGGTCGCAGGCGCGTACCCTCCCCTGCGCGACGACACCGCACTACTCTGACGGTGACGCGGGCGCACGCCCCGACGGAAGGAGATCCCCATGGCGACTCACGACATCCTCAGCCAGGTGCCCCTCGACGACATCGCGCAGAAGCTCGGAGTGTCGCGTGACGAGGCCAAGGTCGCGGTCGAGCAGGGGGGCGCCGTGCTCCTCGGCGGACTCGCGAAGAACGCGGAGAGCTCGGAAGGATCGGCGGCCATCGAGAAGGCCCTCGGCAAGCACCGCGGCGCGTCGAGCCCGGCGACGGTCGACGACATCGACCAGGAGGACGGCGAGAAGATCGTCTCCCACATCCTCGGCGGGAAGGAGAAGGAGGTCACGAAGGAGCTGACGGAGTCGAAGGCGACCCCGGGCATCGACTTCGGGAAGCTCCTCCCCATCCTCGCGCCGATCGTGATGGGTCTCATCGCCAACGCGACCAAGGACAAGACGGCGAAGGCGGATGCGGGCACGGAGGGCTCCGGCGGGATCGGCGACGTCATCGGCGGCATCCTCGGCGGCGGCGACTCGGGCTCCGGCGGCGGGTTGGGTGACGTGCTGGGTGGCCTCCTCGGCGGCGGCAAGAGCGGCTCCGGCGGCGGCATCGACCTCGGCGGGATCCTCGGCGGCCTCTTCGGCGGCAAGAAGTAGGACGTGACGCCGCCGCGGCCAGGGATTCAGCGGGTCGCGGCGGTGAACACGATTCGGCCGCCCTGGCGCACGGCGGCGCACCCCGGCAGGTCGATCGGCCCTTGACCCGACCAGTCGGTCACGAGTCGGGCGACCTCGATCGTCTGCGCACGGCTCAGGCTCGCCCCGAACTCGCTGTCGACCACGAGACGGATGATGCGGTTGCGCAACGCGGCGGGGTTGGCGGCGAGCGCGGCGACGCTCACGGAGATCCCGGCCTCGGCATGCTCGACGATGTCCTCGATCGTCTCGTGGATCATCTCGTCGAACGCCTCCGCGTCCTCCCGGAGCTGCTCGGCGGTGCGAGCCAGCGCCTCGGCGATGCCCGGGCCGAGCTGCGTCTCCAGCACCGGCAGCACGTGGTGACGCACCCGCACCCGCGTATAGCGGTCGTCGGTGTTGTGGGGGTCTTCCCACGGCTGCAGCTCCGTCGCGGCACAGAAGGCGCGGGTGGTCTCGCGTCGCACCCCGAGCAGAGGACGCAGCCAGCGGAGGCCGTCGTCGTCCTCCCGATCCGGTGCCATGCCCTGCAGGCTCGTCGCCCCGGAGCCGCGGGCGAGCCCGAGGAGGACGGTCTCCGCCTGATCGTCGAGGGTGTGGCCGAGCAGGACCGCCCTGGCGCCGATGTCACCCGCCGCGTCCCGGAGCACGCGGTACCGCGCGTCCCGCGCGGCCGCCTCCGGACCGCCGTCGCCGTCGACCTCGACACGGACGACGAGCGCCTCGAGCCCGAGTCGTCCGGCGATGCGTCCCGTCTCGGCGGCGACCTCGGCAGACCCTTCCTGCAGACCGTGGTCGACTGTCACCGTGGTCGCACGCACCCCCCGCTTCGCAGCCTCGAACGCGGTGGCCGCCGCCAGTGCGAGCGAGTCGGCACCGCCGGACAGCGCGACGACGACGGTCGAGCCCTCGGGCAGATCGGCGAGCGCGGTGCGCACGGCGAGGCGGATCTCGGCGACGGCAGGAGCGAGGGAGGGCATCCCTCCACGCTAGGGCACGGCCTCGGCCGTCACGGTCGGATCCGCGGCCCCCGAGTAGGCTGGTCGGCGGCATCCAACCGATCTTCCTGAGGAGCACACGCATGGGCGCACACGACGCCGTCATCGAGATCCCGCGCGGCAGCCGCGTGAAGTATGAGGTCGACCACGAGACCGGGCGAGTGCACCTCGACCGCGTGCTCTACACGACCTTCGGCTACCCGGCCGACTACGGCTACTTCGACAACACGCTCGGCGAGGACGGCGACCCGCTCGACGTGCTGGTGCTCCTCGACCACGCGATCTACCCGGGCGTCGTCGTCGAGGTCCGTCCCGTCGCCGTGCTCAAGATGAGCGACGAGGCCGGTGGCGACGACAAGCTCGTCGCCGTGCTCTCGAAGGACCCGCGCTGGGCCCACATCCAGGACATCGACGACATCGCCGAGTACACGAAGAAGGAGATCGCACACTTCTTCGAGCACTACAAGGACCTCGAGCCCAACAAGTGGGTCAAGGTCGACGAGTGGGGCAACGCCGCCGAGGCGCAGCGCATCCTCGACGAGGCCATCGTCCGCTTCGGCGAGCAGGGTCACTGACCCCAGATCGCCGACCTCACCTGGGTCCCTGACCTCATGGGTGACTGACCTTCACTGGGTCGCTGACCTTCACTGGTCGCTGACCTCATATGGGTCGCTGAGCCTGTCGAAGCGAAGACCCCCGGACGCCATGCATCCGGGGGTCTTCCGCTGTCCAGCCGTCCGTCAGACGGAGATGCCCTTGCCCGCCATGAAGTCGATGGGGTTCGTGTAGCGGCCGTTGATGTAGACCTCGAAGTGCAGGTGGCACCCGAAGGAACCGCCGGTGTTGCCCGCATACGCGATGACCTGGCCGGCGCGCACCCACTGGCCGTTCCGGACGGCGAAGCCGCCGGGCTTGATATGCGCGTATCCGGTGGCGATGCCGCCGCCGTGCTGGATCCGGACGTAGTTGCCGTACCCGCCGTTGTAGAAGGCCGCGTCCACCGTGCCCGAGTGCGCTGCGTAGATCGCCGCGCCGCAGCCGTTGGCGAGGTCGACGCCGTAGTGCCAGCTCGACGAGCAGCCGTTGGCGTTGCACTGCTGCGAGCGGGGGCCGTAGCCGGAGCTGCGGTAGCCGCCGTGCGGACGCACCCAGCCCCCACTCCCCGGCGTCCCGCCGCCGCCGCTGTTGCCGCCGGCGTTCGCGGCGGCCTCGGCGGCTTCGCGGCGCTTGCGCTCCTTCTCGCGCTCCTCGACACCCTTCTGGTAGCCGGCGACGGTGGTCGCGGTGGTGTCCTTCAGCGCGGCGAGCTGCGCCTGCATGGTGGCGAGGTTCGAGGACTGCTCGTCGAGCGCGGCCTGCGCGGCGTCGGCGGCCTGCTGCGCCGCGACCATCTTCTCTTCGGCGATCTTCTGCAGGCGGTCGCGCTCGTCACGGGCGACGACGGCCTGATCGCTGAGGGATTGTGCGGAGTTCCGCGCGGCGACCGCGTCGTTGTAGACGGTCTTGTTGTACTCGAGGAGCTTGTCCATGGAGCCGAGGCGGGCGAGGAGCTCGTCAGCGTTGGCGGCGGAATCCGCGAAGAACAGCTCCAGCGAGGTGTCGTCACCGCCGTTGCGGTAGAGCTGTGCGGCGACCTGGCCGGCCTTGCGGGCGGACTCGTCGGCGACGGCGGCCTGCGCGTCCGCCTTCTCCTGCAGGGAATCGGCCTCCGCGATCGCGGCGAAGTAGGCCTGCTGCGCGTTGTAGAACTCGGTCGAGGCGACCTCGGCCGCGGCCTGCGTCTCGGAGACCTTCTGCGTGAGCGACTGGATCAGCCCCTCGATGCGCTTCACCTCTGCGGCTTTGGAGGCCTCGTTCTGCTTGGCCTTCTGCACGTCGTCCCAGCTCGGATACGACGCGGCGTGCGCGGCCGTGACACCGGACGAGATGCCGAACGCGCTGAGGGCGACGACGCTGAGCGCGCCGAGTCCGAGAGCGCCGCGGCGGCTGATCCCGTCGCGGAAGAGGGTACGGCGCTCCGCCGGGGTGGGCGCACACCCGCAGTCCGCGGATGCCGCGAGTGCCGCATCCTGCGTGGTCTTGTCGTTCACACGGCCCCTTCCGCCGGTTTCACAGATGCCACAGTAACAACAACTTTCACACCAGCACCAGACTCGTGAAGCGGCGGAAACGGCATCCCCGACTCCTCCATGGTCCCGCTCGAACACGCCCGGGGGAAGCGGGTTCCGGGCTCGATTCGCGATTTGCCCGAATGATCCCTTATGCTTGAGCGTCGGCAAGGAAGTCCCCCGGGACTGACTCGGCCCCATCGTTTAGCGGCCTAGGACGCCGCCCTTTCACGGCGGTAGCACGGGTTCGAATCCCGTTGGGGTCACTCCATCCGATACAATTGAAAACACCAGTATGGCCCTGTAGCGCAGTTGGTTAGCGTGCCGCCCTGTCACGGCGGAGGTCGCGGGTTCAAGTCCCGTCAGGGTCGCTCCGTGCGACGAGCTCTTTCTTCGGAGAGGGCTCTTCGTCTAGGACGCGGCAGCATCATCGCCGCGCGGCTCTGTAGCTCAGTTGGTAGAGCGTTCGACTGAAAATCGAAAGGTCACCGGATCGATGCCGGTCGGAGCCACACGGCTGATCATTACAATCAGCCCAGAAACCCTCGCCTAGCTTCTACATGGCGGGGGTTTTGCTTTCCCCCGGAACGAACAGGGCGTGGCTTACCGGATCTGAGGCGTCGCATCCTAATCCCAGCCGACGTAGAATATGGCTCAGAGGACATTTTTACGGGGAGGCGACGTGACCAACGCATCAGTGCTCGTGCGCGCTGCGCGGAAGAGCAGCGGGCTCACGCAGAAGGATCTCGCCGAGCGAACCAACGTCGACCAAGGCCGAGTATCTCGAGTGGAAGGTGGCCGCGAGGCTGAGTTCAGCACAGTCGAACGCTTCCTCCGTGGCGCCGGCTATCGCCTGTACTCCGCACCAACGCGACGGGACGACGCGGCGACCATCGCGGCGGCGATCCGCGGATACCTGCGAGCGGGTGACAAGTACAGCGCGCTTCGCGAGTTCATCCAACTGAGCGACAACCTCAACGCCGAGCACGGCCTCGTACGCGGGGTCCTCGGTCTCGCGGAGCCCGAGCCGACCGGCGACCGCGTCTGGGACGCCGCCCTGGCAGCGCTCGTGGATTTTCGCCTCCGCGAGGAGGGGCTCCCCACTCCGGCGTGGGTCGACGCCCCGAACAGGCGGGTCCACGTGCCCCGTACCCTGGACGTCGATCCGGCGGATCCGATCCCGGCACCCGACGACGTGCCCGCGGAGTTCTTCGAGCGTGGTGTCCTTGTCTGGCGAGACACGCTGACGAGCGTCTGATGGCTGACGCCCTGAACCGCGACGACATCATCGCCGGCCTCCGCGACCTGGTCGGCGAGCTTCATGCCGCTGGCGAAGTCGCAGGCATCCGACTTGTCGGTGGCGCTGCGCTCGTTATCAGGTACTTCGACCGCCGTGCCACCGGAGACCTCGATTCCCTTCACATCAACCCTGGAAGTGACGAAGCCGTTCTCGCCGCGGCCTCGCGCGTCGGAGACCGACGAGGGTGGAGCGACGGCTGGTTCAACTTCGCTGTGGAGCACGCGGATTCCGTGCCGACGTTCGGGCGTCGAACTGTCGAGTGGGAGACGATCTACGACCGAGATGGCGTCATCATCCAGGTCGCCTCGAAGGGCGCGCTTCTCGCCATGAAGCTCCGCGCCAACCGACCAGGACGCGACGTGGACGACATTCGTCAGTTGCTCACCCTCTGCGGCATCACCACGTTGGAGGCGGCGGAGGCTCACTACGAGGACTTCTACCCGGGCGACGGTCTCAGCGATCGCGCTATCGGCATGGTCGAGCGGATCCTCGATGGCGGCCTGCCGACAGCCGTCCCCTCCCCCGGCCCCATCCATCTCTGACCCCTGAGGAGGATCGCCCCTGCGGTCCCCATCGCCGCACGTCGTGGGGTACGGCGCATCCTCTAGAGGTCGGACTCCACGGTGAGGTCGGCCCGAAGCCTTGCTCGCGCACGCGCGTATCTGCTGCGGACCGTCGCCGACTTCTTCCCGAGGATCGTCGCGGCTTCCCTCAGGGAGAAACCGTCCCAGTGGACGAGTTGGATGATCTCCCGGTCCCCCGCTGGAAGTGCTTGGAGCGCGTCCCACACGTCGTCGCGCACGGGACGAGTATCGCCGCTGACGAGCGCTTCGCCTCTGAGCCTGTCGCTGAGTTTCATCCGGCGAGATACGGCACGTCGGTGGTTGGCGAGCACGTTGCGGGCTATCCCGAACGCCCACATCCGCGCTTCGACGGGCGCTCGTGGCATCGCGTCGACCTTGCGCCACATCGTGAGCAGCACCTCACCGGTGAGATCGGCAGCGTCGTCAGTGAAGACGACCCTTCGTGCGAAGTACGCGAAGAGCGCTCGCTTGCTCTCCTCGATCAGACGCGGCAGGTCCAGCGTCTCGTCGCTGAGCATCGAGGCCAGAGCTTCGACGGACTCGTCGGGACGGCCCGACATCAGTGCCGCACCCAGGTGCACGTCGACGTTCCTGCTGTACCGACCCCGACGCCGTCGAGCAGCTCCGCCGGGATCTCCTCGATAACCGCGGTCACGATGCCGGTGGAAACAGTCGCCTGGTCCAGGTCCTCTCGGCTGAGTGTCGGATCCACGTCGGGGTCGCCCACGGAGAGGGGGTGCTCCTCGCCGAGGTCGTATCCCCGCTGGCCGACGCCCGTCCAGTCGTGGGATGCGATCCACTGTTTGGCCTCGGTGACGTTCGTGCCGTCCCAGGAGGTGACGGCGAGCGAGTACGTGCATTCGACGGCGTTGCCCTCGTCGGTGACGTACGTGATCGGGATGACGGCGTCCGGAGTGAAGTTCGGGGCAACGTAGACGGCGGCTGCTGTCGCGAGAATCCCCACGCCCAGGAGGGCGCCGACCACGACGGCGATGCGTACACCGCGGCGACGACGCGGCGGACGCGCATGCTGCTCTGCCGCGTTCCTCACGACTCGTTCCAACGTCGCGTCAAGGAGTCCCTGCGACTCCGCCCACTTGTCGTGCGGAGTGAGCAGCCGGTTGAGCTGTGTGTCGTCCATGGTTCCTCCGATGATCCGTTCACTACCACTCGTGTCCGGTCCTGGCCGAAGTGTTGCATCGACGATGCAGAATCTGGGTTCGGAGAGAGGGGAGAACGGGACGGGTGGCCCGCAGACCTACGTCGGCACGGGTGAGTCCGTCGAGCCGTCCCCCCTCGCGTTCCCCGCGGCGACCGCGTGCGGCAGCGCGTGGGTCACGAGGCTCACGAGGAACTTCCCCGGCTCCTCGAACATGCACAGGTGTGCGGAGTTCTCGAACCAGACGACGTGCGTCGCGGGCGCCGTCACGGTCTCCAGCCAGCGGGCCACCGGTCCGGTGGGGGTCGTCCAGTCGTGTCGTCCGAGGAACTGGAGCATCGGCACCTCGAACGCCGTCTGATCGCGGGCGTCGAAGCCGAGCAGGGCGGGCAGCACCTCGGGCATGGTCGCCCGCTGCCCGACGCCGATGAGGCCCAGGTCGGCGTCCGTGTAATACGGGGACAGCTCCTGCGACTCGGTGAAGTACGCGAAGTCGGAGCGATACGCCGAGAGGCCGCCGTAGTACTGCGCCCATCTCCGGCAGGTCACGATGCGTTCGACGGTCAACGGCTCGTCACCGGGGTACTCCCCGAGTGCCCGCAGCTCGGAGACCGCCTGCTCGTTCCGATCCGCGACGGCACTCCGCATCGCGTGGCGGAAGCTCTCCTCCTCGTTCTCGGGACCGGAGATGACCTGGCCGACGCCGACGTACGCCCAGAGCAGGTCGGGACGCCGCCGGGCGAGGGTGAGACCGAGGACCGTCCCCCAGCTGTGCCCGAGGACTCCGACCTTCTGCACGCCGAGCTCCCTCTGAACCCACGCGATCAGCTCCGCGAGATCGTCGACGTACCGGTCGACGCTGAGGTCCATGCCTTCGGATACTGCGCTCGCGGACTTGCCGCTCGCGCGCTGGTCGTAGTTGACGACCGTGAAGTACTCCTCCACGCCTCGTTGCCAGACCCACGACGAAGGCAGCGACGGGAGGGCCGGACCGCCGTGACAGACGATGAGCACGGGGTTCCGTATGCTGCGGCCGCGGATCGAGACGAACTGGGAGACACCGCCGAGGTCGACGTACGCCGTCCTGTCGATCGACTCCGGGTTCGGGATCCGGCAGAGATCCGCGATCACTGCGCGGCCGAGGTCGTCACTCATATCGATCACCATAGGAGAATCACACCGGCGGAACGTCACCCGAGCGCGCGCTGCCACACATCCCGATGCGCGGTGACGTAGTCGAGCACCGCCTTCCAGTGCGCCCCGTGACCCGTGCGGTACATCGTCCCCCACGGCTCGCGTCCCGCCTCCGCGGACGAGCGCAGCAGATCGAGCATCGCCTGCGTGCGCTGGCGCATCATGTCCGGAAGCTCCGCGCGCAGCTCCTCGTCGGCACCGTATCCGTCGACGAAGGCCGCCAGGTCGTCGGCGGAGCGCTGCGGGTCGCGGGCCGGATCCGGAAGCGCGAACGTCTGCGCGGAGAAGGCGAGGTCCCAGGACCGAGTGCTCGGGGCGGCGCCGTCCCAGTCGATGAAGACCCAGCGGTCGCCGAGCATCAGGTTCCACGGCGCCAGGTCGTTGTGGCAGATGAGCTCCTGCGCCGGCGCTGACAGGGGAGGTTCCCAGACCGCATCGGTGGCGGGGACATGGCGCGCCGACACGTCATGGATCCGCCGGACCATCCCGCCCACGCGGCCGAGCTCGGCGGCGGAGAGCGGTGCGGAGTCCATCGCGAGCGTGCCGGGGACGAACTCGATGATCTGCCGCCCCTGCGCGTCTCTACCGCGCGGCTCGGGCGCATCCACTCCGCGGTCCCGCATCGCCTGCACATAGGCGATCACGTGCGGAGTCGCGGCCGTCCACGCCTTCCGGACGGTGTCCCCGACCCGCACGACGGGTCCGCTCGCGTTGCCGCCCTCGAGGACTTCCTCCCGCATCCTCCGAGGCTATCGGAGGCACCTCCGGGAGAGATCACTCCCGATGATGACGAGGGATACCTCCCCCGACGGACGCCGTTCGCCGCGCCCGTGAGCAGAGTGGAATCATGACACGACGCACCCTCCTCCCCGCTGCCGCCCTGCTCCTCGGTGGCACCCTGCTGCTCGGCGGATGCGCCGCCGTGGAGGGTCTCGTGCACAAGCAGTCGACCAGGACGTTCGATGACGTCGACGCCTTCCGCGCGGACGCGCCGGTCGATGCGGACTGGGTTCCGGAAGACGCGACCACGCTCACGCTCCGGACGTCGACGATCGAGGACGCCGACGACGCCGTCCTCCTGTTGGCGAGCACGGCCAAACTGCCGGAGGACTGCGTGGAGACGGAGCGCACCTCTGCCCCGACCTGGACTCTGGACGATGCCCCCTCCGCGTACGAGGCGAAGACCGTCTTCGTCTGCGGCGACTGGAGCGTCATCCCGTCCGACGACGGCTGGTTCGGATGGACGCCGAACTCCGACGAGGAGAAGACCGCCGCCCGAAGCTGACGCTCAGAGGCCGTCGAGGGCCTCGCGCGCCGCCTGCACGGCCTTGGCAGCGGTGTCCTTCTTCTCCACGGCCACGGTGCGCCTCTTCTCCGCGGCGGGACGGTCGCGGTCGACGCGGTCGGCCTCCTGACGCAGCTGCTCCAGCTGCGCTTCCAGCTCGGCGATTCCGTCGGCCAGCTCCTCGGCGCGGTCGTGCAGCGCCTGCACCGCCTCGTCCTCCTTCGCGAGGGCGCGCTCCGCCACCGCGAGGTCCTTCTCCGCAGCAGCCACCCGACGTTCCGCGTCCCGACGTTTCCGGCGCTCCTGCAGTTCGTCCGGGGGACGCGGGGGTTGCGGCTGCAGCGCGGGGAGCGTCCCGGCCACCGCGTCGCGGATGTCGTCCGCCGTGCCCGAAGGTTCCAACGTCCGCACGAGACGTCCGGACGCCACGGCGGCCGCCGCGTCCGGGTCGAAGAACGCCGCGGAGATCGTCTGCTCGACCGCATCCCGCGTCGCCGCCGTCACTCGTTCTCCGCGGGAGCCCGCGAGGTCCGCGGCGGTCTCGGCGAGCCGCCGGGTCAGCGCGCGCCGCTCCCGGCCGAGCTTCGCCAACGCCGCAGCGTCCAGATCCGCCTGCGCCTCGCGCAGCTCCGCCGCCAGCGCCAGGGCCTCCCCGAGCTGCGCGGCACGCTCCTGCGCGAAGACGTTGACGACCCAAGCAGCCACTGCCGGCTTGCGCAGCGCCTTCACCTCCGCGGCGAGCGCGCGATCGTCGAGGTCTTTCGCCCGCGCATTCCGGGCGGCCGTGAACTCCTCGGGCGGCCCGGCGTAGAGCGCCGCCGCGATGTCATCGAGGGTCGGAGCGGCCATGCGCCCACGATACGCGTCGGCGGGGGACGGTCACACGACGGGGCTATTCGATCGCGAGGTAGTCCGCCGCATCCGAGGCCATGAGGATCCTGGTACCGAACCCTCCGGCGCCGTTTCCCGGATAGAGATAGAGCTGTCCTGCGGCCGTGCGCGCGACGAGGTCCGCACGGCCGTCCCCGTTGTAGTCCGCGCCGCCGGTGACCTCGGTGATCTCCTGCCACCCAGTCCCGGCCTGACGCCAGGTACGCAGGCCCGACGCGCCGGTGTAGAGCCTCAGCACGCCATCACCGGCGACCCCGATGAGGTCACCCCGTCCGTCGCCGTCGAAGTCTCCGGCGACGAGGTAGTGGAAACCCTCCCAGCCGTTGCCCACGGTGACGTTCGGAGTGCGGAAGCCGCCCGCCCCGTTGCCGGGGAAGATCACGAGGGTCCCGGTCGGGGACACCCCGATGACGTCCTGCCGTCCATCCCCGGTGAAATCCGCACCGGATGTGACGTGACGCATTCCGTACCACCCGGCTCCCGGGGTGGTCGCTGCGCGGAAGCCGCCGGCACCGTTCCCGGCGTAGAACTCCAGGGCGCCGTCGGAGCGCGCCACGAGGATGTCCGCATGGCCGTCTCCGTTGAAGTCCGAGTGGGTGATGTGCCGTCGGGAGTTCCCCCACCCGCCTCCGAACAGCGTGGTCGGGCCGGCGAGGCCGCTGCGCCCGTTCCCCGCCCGCAGCCGGAGGTCCCCGTTGCCCGCGACGACGAGAAGATCGGCCTTTCCGTTACCGGTGAAGTCAGCGGTGTCGATCCCCGCCGAATCGCTGGCTCCGAGACCGGGGAAGAACAGCGGGATCGTCCCACCTCGCGTGACGTTCGACAGGCAGGTGAAACCCTGGTTGATCTGGGAGTAGACCTTGCCGTTCAACCACACCTCGAAGTGCAGGTGGTAGGCGGCGGAGTTGCCGGTGTTCCCGACGACGCCGATCTGCTGCCCGCGCAGGACCTTCGTCCCCGGTGCGTACCAGCCGGATGCCGCCATGTGGGCGTACCGGGTGACGTAGCCGCCCGGGTGCTGCACATCGACGTAGTTGCCGTATCCGCCGTTCGACGTGCGGCTCTTGATCACACCGTCGTACGCCGCCAGGATCGGTGTCCCGCCGTTCCGGGAGATGTCGATGCCGTCGTGCGCGCGATAGTTGCCGAGGCAGCCGTCTCCGACCTTCGATTGAATGTTGCCCGAGGCCGGATAGACCATGTAGCCGTCGGAAGCGGCGACCGCGGAGCCGGTCGTGGTGAGGGCCGGCACCAGGGATCCCAGCACGATCGCGAGCACGGCGACGATCCCGATGCGACCAAGACGCAAGCGGGACATGCGCTTCATCTCGAAGTTCTCTCTTGCTCGGCGGCCCCAGGGGACGTGGTGTCCTCCGCGGTCACCGTACCAAGGGCGGGCGTCCCGCGACGCGAACGCCACCCCCTTCACTCCCGTTCCGCTGCTCTCGCGCCCCGGACGGGGTGAGACCCCGGAGGGGTGTACCGTCAGCATCATGGGAAGACTCCGGTACGACGGGCACTCGGATCCGATCCTCATCGACGATGAGACGCTCGCGCATCTGAAGATCGTCATCGCCACGAAGCTGCGCCGACAGGAGAGCTTCATGATGACGTGGCGGCCTCTCGAGGGTGGCATCGACCGGCGGGCGAGCGTGTGGATCCACCCCGCCATCCCCCTGCAGTTCGGCTTCGACGACGCGGAGCCACCGGCGGTGGACCCGCACCGCATCCAGCAGATCGTGCAGGCCCTCAACGCCTCCGGCGATCTTCACCTGGACCACCTCACCGACCCGCGCTGACGCGCTCCGACGTCCGGTACGGAAGGGGCGCTGCCCGTGGACACCGCAGTGATCCCGGCTCTCTTCGTGATCATCCTCGGCCTCATCGTCGGAGCGGCGTTCCTGCGGGGGTGGGTACGGCGCAGCGCGTCGTCCGCGGGACAGCGTGCGGGCGATCGGTACACCGCCGCCCGCACGGAGGAGATCCTCGCCGATCTCGGCGCCACGCTGGTCGTCCGTGACTCCCCCACAGCCGCGGCCGAGATCGTGCGCACGGTCATCGCGGACCGCGGCACAAGCTTCTCTCTGCTCCCCGACGACGCACTGGGTATCCGCTTCGTGGAACCGGACGACACGGTCGCACGACTGGTTCCGGGTCCCGAGGGAACACTGTTGCGCGTCGAGACCTTCCGCGAGTACCTCGGCTTCCCGCAGACCGCGCCGCTGTGGCGGGAGCTGCGGGCCCTGGTGGCCGCGGAGGCCGCTACCCGTCAGATCAAGGTGGCCGACGGACCCGTCTCCGTGTTCGAGCGGGGCCCTGTGCTCGACGACCGCAACGCGCGCTGGTTCCGCCAGGCCTGATCAGCGTTCACCGGCCCCCGCAGATGGGGGTCACGATTCTCAGGCGACGCAATTAGGCTAGACGCGCGCCGCGCCCCGCAGGGACTCGGATGACGACCCGGTCGTGGCGCATGCCGGAGGCCTCCTCCTCCGTGCTTGCGATCCCGTCCACGGAAACGAAGTCCGCTTCGTGTCGCGGACACGCCAGAAAGGCTTGAACCCATGAGCGAATCCTCGGGCACTCCCCGCGACGACGAGCGGTCGCCGGACTTCTTCGATCAGCTGATCGAGACGAATCCCCGCGACACGTCGTCCTCAACCTCGGCCGCATTCACCATCGGATTCCGCGGCTACGACAAGGGCGAGGTCGACGCCGCGCTCGCATCGATGCGGGCCCAGCTCCAGCAGGCGGCCGACGAGGTGGCCGAGGCGAAGGCCCGCGAGGCCGAGTCCGTCGACGCGGTCAAGGCGGAGGAGCGAGAGGCACGGGAGGCCCTCGAGGCCGAGCTCGCCGCGGCGAACGCCAAGGCCTCGGACGCGGAGCAGCAGGTGGCGACGCTCACCTCCGAGCTCGTCGACATGCCGCAGGCCGACGGTGAGGAAGCGCCGTCTCGCCAGCAGTTCGAGGCGATCCTGCGGGTGGCCGAGGAGCAGGCGAACGTCCTCATCCAGAACGCCGCCGTGCAGGCCGACCGCCTGATGACCTCTGCCCGCGAAGAAGTCGCCGCGCAGCGCGCCGAGGCCGAGGCGGATGCCGAGCGCATCATCTCCCAGGCTCAGCGCGACGCCGACCAGGTGCGACTGAAGATGGAGACCGAGTACACGGCCCATGAGGCGCGCATCGAGCGCGAGGCCGCACACGCCGCGGAGAAGGTCAGCCAGGCGTCGCAGGAGGCCACGGCGATCCGCACCGAGGCCGAGAAGGGGGCCGCCGCGCTGCGTTCCCTCGTCACGCGCGAGACCACCCAGCTGCGGGCCGACGCCGAGCGCGAGGTACGCGAGATGAACGCCCGCGTGCTGGAGTTCGAGGAGACCCTCACCCGCCGGCAGGACGACGCGCAGCAGGAGTTCCTGGTCCTCCACAACCAGGCCGTCGCCCACGCCGAGCGCATCACGACCGACGCCAACGAGCAGGTGACGGCCTCGCTGGAGCACGCCCAGCGCATCTCCGCGAAGGCCGACGGCTACGAGAAGCTCATGCGCTCGCAGGCGCAGGCGATCGAGGCCGACGCACAGGTCCGTGCGCGGGACATCCTCGAGCGTGCCCGCGTGAAGTCGCAGAAGATCGTCGATGCGGTGACCGGGCACACCTCCACCGTCCTCCGCGACGCCGAGGACCGAGCCCGTCAACTGCGGTGGCAGCAGCAGCAGCTCACCAGCTTCATGGCCGAGGTGCGCGAGCTCATCCGGCCCGACGGCATCTTCAGCGACGACAGCCTCCCCACGGAGATCGCGGTGACAGAGGCCACGATCGACGAGGACGACGACGAGAACGAGGACGACGTCGTCGAGGCGTCCGTCGAGAGCTTCCGCGGAGACGAGGTCCTCGACGACGAGCTCGACGACGACCGTCCGCTGGAGAAGATCACGATCGACGTCGTCGAGACGGACGACTCGAAGCGCTGATCCGCGCGGATACGACGAAGGGGCGAGCAGCTGTCTGCCCGCCCCTTCGTCGTCTCCGTGTGCGTCAGGCGCGACGGAGCTGTGCCGCCGCGGGGCAGTCGAACGGGTCGCGCGCCGCCAGGCCCACCCGGTTCAGGTAGGCGATGACGATCGCGTACGAGCGCCCGAGACTCGTCTCCGTGTACGGGATGCCGTTGGCGGCGCAGTAGTCGCGCACGATGCCGCGAGCCTTCGACAGGTGCAGCCGCGACATGTTCGGGAAGAGGTGGTGCTCCACCTGGTGATTGAGGCCGCCCATGAGCCCGGTGACCCACCATCCGCCGCGGATGTTGCGCGACGTGCGCACCTGCTTCGAGAAGAAGTCGAGCTTGGCGTCGGGCGCGATGACCGGCATGCCCTTGTGGTTGGGGGCGAAGGATGCGCCCATGTAGACGCCGAAGACCGCGAGCTGCACACCCAGGAACGCGAAGGCCATGCCGACGGGCAGCAGGAGGAACAGCGGCACGAGGAGGACGGCGAACCGCAGCACGATGAGTCCGAGCTCGATCCAGCGACCCTTCACGTTCTTGCGCGTCATCAGGTGCTTCAGACCCAGGAAGTGCAGGTTGAGCCCCTCCAGCGTCAGAAGGGGGAAGAAGAGCCAGCCCTGCTTCCGCGTGATGAGCCGGACGATGCCACGCGACTGTGCCGCATCCTCCTCCAGGAAGGAGATGGTGTCGACCTGGATGTCAGGGTCCTTGCCGACCTGGTTCGGGTTGCCGTGGTGGCGGGTGTGCTTGGAATCCCACCAGTGGTAGCTCATGCCGATGATGCCGGCGAGCACGCGGGCCAGGCGGAAGTTCGCCGGTCCTGTGGAGAGGATCTGGCGGTGCGCGGCCTCATGGGCGAGGAACGCGACCTGCGTGAAGACGATGCCCAGGGCGGCGGCGATGAGCAGCTGGAACCAGCTGTCACCGAGGAGCAGGAATCCGGCGACGCAACCGGCGAAGGCGACGACCAGCGCGGCGCCGACGAGCGAGTAGAACACGGGCGTCCGCTGCAGGAGCCCGGTCTCCTTCACGACCTGCTGCACGTCCCGGTAGGCCCGGGCGAGCGGCGGGAAGTCCGCGTTGCCGGCATAGGTCTGACGGACGGGCCCCAGAGTGGCGGTGACGGACGGGGAGGGTGAAAGGGAGATGATGCTCTCCTGCCGATCGGGAGCCCTTGAGCTGAGGTAGCCAAGGGCGGATGCCGATCGCTGTGGCCACACTAACCGCGCCCGCATACGCGAGCCGGCATACGAGTCAGGCTCGCGCCCGCCGCATGCGCCGACGGCGGGGGCGCGGGCGAGTCGGCGACGCCGCGGCGCGCTTCGGCTCGTTCGCCTCGGCGAGCGCACGGAAGGCGTCGTCGAGGGAGGGGAAGGATCCGAGATCGGTGCCACGCTCGTCGCGCAGTCGGTGCGCGGATCCGTCGAACTCGACGAATCCGGCGAATTCGCCGTTCCGGGTGGCGACGTGCACGTCGACGTCGGCCTGCTTCCAGGTGAGAGGGGTGGACGGAGGGATGGTGGTGGTGCTCATGCTCATGCTCATTGCTGTGGGGCGGGCGCGCTGTCGCGCTCCGCACGTGAAGAGACCGAGGGCGGATTCCGCGCGCGTCGATGCGCGTGGTCCGTGGATGGCCCTGATCAGTGGCGACGAGGCGGCCGAGAGGGGGCGAAACGCACACGTTGCACGATCAGTGTAGCAGATCCACGGAACCACGCTCCGACGACCTCAACTTCCCGGCGGGCGTCCGCTCCCGCTCCCGCCCGGTGCGGAACCGGCGCTCGGGGCGGTCGTGGTGTCGACGCCGATCACGAGCGTCGCCGTGTAGCCGCCGGCGACGCTCCCCGTCGTCGTCGCGAGTTGCGATGCCCCGCCGTCGTCGCCGAAGACGTTGTCGGAGGTCAGCGTGATCCGTGCCAGGTTGTCCGCCGATCCGGCGTATGCCGTCTCCGCGTAGACCGCTCCGCAGGCGTCTTCGGGCAGCGCGAGCTGGGATGTCGCGATCGCGTTCGATGCTTCGGTGATCGATGCCGCGTCCGGGTAGACCTCGAAGTGGATGTGGGGCCACCGCCCCGAATAGCACCCGGGGAACACGGACGTGAAGGAGACCCTGCCGTCGCCGTCAGCGACCTGCACCCCTCGGAGATAGGAGACGTCCTCGAGCCCCGACGAGTAGAGCGAGTACTCCCCCTGGGCGTTGCAGTGCCAGGCGTACACGGCGACGCCCGCGAACGGCACCCCTCCGTTCGCGAGGTCGAGGATCTGCAACTCGAACGAGAGCGGGACCCCGTCCGCGGTGGCACCGCCGTCGATGGACGAGCGGATGTCCTGGCGGATGATCCCCGCCTCGTCGAGGACGTCGGGACCGTTCGAGCCGTCGCCCGGGTAGGGGCCGGCGGTCTCATCCGGGATCTCCGTGATCGCGGAGTCCGATGCGGTGGCGCCGGCGCTGGGCGTGGGCGTGGCGGTCGTCGACGACGAGCCGGTGGCTGTCGGAGCGCAGGCGGTGAGGACGACGGCGCCGAGGCCGAGGCCGCCGCCGATCAGGAGCCCGCGGCGGCTCATCAGCGTCCGGAGATCGAAGGCGACGCCCTGGTCGACCACCTCTTCGTCCGCGCGATCCAGCGGTCGTCCTTCGTACATGGGCCCCTGCGGCGTCGACGTCGGTTCGGGGATTCGGCTCATGATGTGCTCCTCTCGAGCGTGGGCGGCGTTGCCCCCGATGCTCGACGAGTGAACAATCAGGGAGCTATGCGCGACCGATGAGGAGCCTAGAAGCGGGAGCAGAGCGGAGGATGCGGGGACATCGCTCCGCTCTGCAGCGCTGGCGCTCGAAGAACTCGGCGGACAACGCAGGGCCGGGGCGATGGGGGAATCGCTCGCGCGGCCACGAAGACGGCCGGCATGCAGGGGACATGCGCGGCCATGGCGCATCCAGTGCAACACGCAGCTTGGCACCTGTCAAGTTTTTCCTGGACGTCTGTCCAGATCCGCGAGAATGCCATAGCATTGCCCGCACCGATCCCGAAGGGGACGAGACCGGGGGCACAGCATGACGACGGTGACCAAGCGGGCGGAACGCGCAGGGGTGGACAAGTTCGCGATCCGCCGGCGAGCGCTGGCCGAAGCGGCGCTGGAGGCGATCGCCGAGCGCGGGTTCGCCAGGACGGGACTCCGCGAGATCGCCCAGCATTCGGAGCTCTCGCACGGAGCCCTGCACTACTACTTCACCGACAAGAACGACCTCATCGCGGAGGCCGTGCGGATCTCCAAGGGCGGGCTCGGTGACCGCTACCTCGCCGTCATGGAGGAGGCGGAGACCGCGGAGGACCTGGCGGCCGGCGCCGCGGAGGAACTCGCCAGGAGCGTGCACGACGACGCCCGCCTGCACCGGCTCTGGTACGACCTCCGCAATCAATCGCTGTTCGAGTCCGGCTTCGGCGACACGATCGCGGAGGTCGAGGCCGACCTGCAGGAGGCCATCTGGCGTGTGGTCGAGCGCTACTCCGAGCTGCGCGGTCGGCCCTGCCGCTTCACGCCGCTCTTCGCGTATGCGCTGACGGACGGCATGATGCAGCACGCCCTCATCCGTCACCTCCGCGGTGACACCGAGGCGATCGCGCGCCTGCGCGTCGAATGCCTGGACCTGTTCGCCGCCAGCGTCTGACCGCGGCGCTCAGGCGTCCGTCGCCGCGGCGCCGCGGGGAATCGGCGGCCGCATCACCAGCACCGCCACGATCCCCACCATGACCGCTGCCGTCAGCGCCACCGGCACGGGCACGAACGGGTCGAGCAGGACGAGCAGCGCCCCCACGGGGATGACCGTGTTGACGACGCGGTCGGCATTGTCGCGGATGGCGACCCACCAGATCCCGATGAGGAACACCGCGATCGGGATGGACACCGTGACGGTGGCCGCCACGGGAGTGAGATGGCTCTCCCCCGTCATCACGTCCAGCTCCACCTCGATGCCGGCGGAGAAGGCCGCGGCCGCCGCGAAGACGAAGTAGTGCGTGTAGCCGTAGCGCAGCGAACGGCCGAGAGTGGTGATGGCCCGGTGGTGGGGCGGCCAGAAGTAGATCCACCACAACGCCGCCGTCACGACGAAGGCGAGGGCCGAGATGGCCAGGAGCGGACCCAGGGCCTCCACCTCGTCCAGCGCGTCGATGATCGCGTTGGCGGAGGCGAGGAGGCTCTCGCCGAGCACGATGAGGGTGAACAGACCGTAGCGCTCCGTGATGTGGTGCGGATGCCAGGGTGTCTGGTGCCGGCGCTCGGCGAACACCGGGACCGCGATCTCGATGAGCGCGAAGACGACGAAGGCCGCGAGTTGCACGGGGCCGGACGGGATCAGCAGGAACAGAAGCCACAGCACCTGCACGACGGCGATGCCGAGGGCGTACCGCAGAGCGACGCGCCGGAGCGGGCCCTCGTTCCGCGAGGCCCGCAGCCACTGCGCCACCACCGCGATCCGCATGACGACGTAGCCCACCACGGGGAGCGTGAAGTCGCCCTCCTCGAAGGCCCCGGGGATCCCGGCGGCGAGGATGAGGACGCCCGCCATCTGGACGAACGTGGCGATCCGGTACGGCCAGTCGTCCGTGTCGAACGAGGTCGCGAACCAGGTGAAGTTCATCCACGCCCACCAGATCGCGAAGAAGAGCA
The DNA here is from genome assembly GCF_058140415.1 of Microbacterium sp. C-MGS6. Taxonomy (NCBI): domain Bacteria; kingdom Bacillati; phylum Actinomycetota; class Actinomycetes; order Micrococcales; family Microbacteriaceae; genus Microbacterium; species Microbacterium sp. C-MGS6. Next base: position 568,591 of record NZ_CM176934.1, on the reverse strand, counting down.
TCGCGTAGGAGGTGATCCCGTGGAGGAAGTCTCCGTGGCTCAGCGCGTGATGCAGCTGCGCCGAGGCGATGCTCACCGCCACCACGAAGACGAGGTCGAAGAAGAGCTCCAGCGGACTCGCGGCCCGATGCGGCTGACCGGGGTCGCGCGGCCGCATGGGCTGCAGACGGAAGCGAGGACTCGATGTCGGGTGCGCGGTCACCGCGACAGACTAGCTCCGGGTGCACCCTCGCATGCGGTATTCCGGAACGGGTTTTCGCTCACCCTCGGGAAGCGCTTCCGTCGGGCGGCCGAATCCGCTACAGTGATGACCGTCTGCAGTGCCTGCTGCACGCCTCGTCGGTTTGGGACGACGAGGACACCTTCTCGATGTGGGATCGCGAAGCTTCAGCAGGACCCGAGGGGTCGGGACGCAGACGTGTCCGTGAACGTGGGGTTCATGGTCTGGGGAAAACTGGGGAAACGATGGCGCACTGGGGTTATCTGCGTACATTCACGGCTCAAGGGGCCTCGGCATGACTTCCGTCGAGGATGCTCTGAGCATCGCTCGTACGGGTTTCACGCCGATCACGGCTCCGCGGGCGACCGCGTCGGTGACGCATGCGGCGAGCACGCCGCGTGTCTCGGCGACGCTCGAACGACGCCTGCAGTGGGAGCGTCGCTATCGGATGCGACTGCGGATCACGGATGCGGCTGTCATCCTGATCGCCGTCGCACTGACGGCGACGGTCCAGCTGCTCACCGGCGTCACGGTGATCGAGGCCGTGCGCAACGCCGCATTGCTGGGTCTCGCCTGGTACCTGATGCTGTCGGCGCTCAACAGCCGAGCCGCCGCCATCTTCGGGTCTGGGGCCACGGAGTACCGTCGCGTCGCGCACGCGGCGGGTCTCGCCTTCGGCATCACCGCCATTGCGGGCGTGCTCCTGGAGTGGGAAGGGCTGCAGCCGCTGTTCTTCATCGCGCTCCCGGTCGGCATGCTCGGTCTCCTCTTCGCCCGCTGGGCCTGGCGTCGCTGGCTGCAGCGGCAGCGCCTGTCCGGACGGTTCGCGTCGAGGACACTGGTGGTCGGCGCCACCGAGGACGTCGAGTATGTGATCGACTCCCTGCAGAAGGGCGGGGAGAACGGCTACCACGTCGTGGGGACGACGTTGCTGGATCGCAATGCCGGCGCGCTCAGGATCGGGGAGAGCATCTACCCGGTCGTGGGCGATCTGGACACCGTCGCCCCCGCGGCGGCACAGCTCGGGGCGGACACCATCATCGTGGCGAGCCGCCCCGAGGGGTCCCCCGACTTCGTCAAGCAGCTCAGCTGGCAGCTCGAAGGCACGGCCGCCGAGCTCGTCCTCTCGAGCCGCCTGACGGACGTCGCGGGTCCTCGCATCTCGCTCCGCCAGGTCGACGGCCTGCCGCTGATCCAGGTGAAGATTCCGACCTACGAGGGCGGCGTCCACCTGCTGAAGCGCGCCCTCGACGTACTGGTGGCCGCCATCGCGCTGATTCCGATCGCGCTGCTCACACCTGTGCTCAGCGCTCTCATCAAGCTCGACTCTCCGGGGCCCGTGTTCTTCTTCCAGGAGCGTGTCGGCCGGGACGGCCGTACGTTCAAGATGGTCAAGTTCCGTTCCATGCGCACCGACGCCGAGAAGCAGCTCGCGGCGCTGAAGGACCACAACGAGGGCGCCGGCCTCCTCTTCAAGATGAAGGACGACCCCCGCGTGACCCGCGTCGGGAAGGTGCTGCGCAAGCTGTCGCTGGATGAGCTCCCGCAGTTCTGGAACGTGCTGGTCGGCGACATGAGCGTCGTCGGTCCGCGGCCGCCGCTGCCCAGCGAGGTCACCGCTTACGACGGCACCGTGTTCCGCCGCCTGTACATCAAGCCCGGGATCACGGGTCTGTGGCAGGTCTCCGGACGCAGCGACCTGTCGTGGGACGAGAGCGTGCGGCTCGACCTGCGCTACGTGGAGAACTGGTCCGTCATGAACGATCTGCAGATCATGTGGCGCACCGCGAAGGTCATGGCGCAGCCGAGCGGGGCATACTGAGCGGATGAGCACTACGACACCCCTCACGATCGCGATGGTGGGGACCCGCGGCGTGCCTGCGGCCTACGGCGGATTCGAGACGGCCATCGAAGAGGTGGGGCGACGGCTCGCCGACCGTGGCCACGACGTCGTCGTGTACACCCGCGGCTCCGAGCACCGCGAGAAGGAGTACCTCGGCATGCGCGTGGTGCACCTCCCCGCGGTCCCGGTGAAGCAGATCGAGACCCTCAGCCACACCGGGCTGTCGGCCCTGCATCTGCTCTTCCACCGCCGCCCCGACGCGACCTTCGTCTTCAACGCCGCCAACTCGCCGTTCCTCCCGCTGCTCCGGCTGCGCCGGGCGCCCGTCGCCCTGCACATGGACGGTCTGGAGTGGCGCCGGTCGAAGTGGGGTCCCCGCGGCAAGGCGTACTATCGCTGGGCCGAGCAGTTCGGCGTCCGCACCGCGGACGCGCTCATCGCCGACGCCCCCGGCATCTCCGACTACTACCGCCACCAGTTCGACGTGCCCACGGAGCTCATCCGATACGGCGCGCCGATCCTCGATCAGCCGCCGACGCACCGCCTGGCCGAGATGGACCTCACTCCGAACGGCTACCACCTCGTCGTCGCTCGGTTCGAGCCGGAGAACCACGTGCTCGAGATCGTCCGCGGATACCGCGCCAGCGCCGCGCGACTGCCGCTCGTGGTCGTCGGCTCCGCGCCGTACGCCGCCGGATACATCCAGGAGATCCGGAACGCCGCCGAGGGCGACGAGCGGATCCGCCTCGTGGGCGGCGTCTACGACCAGGAGCTCCTCGACGGCCTCTACGCCCACGCCGCCACCTACCTGCACGGCCACTCCGTCGGAGGCACCAACCCGTCGCTCCTGCGCGCCATGGGGGCGGGCACCGCGGTGATCGGCTACGAGGTGCCCTTCAACCGGGAGGTCCTCGGCGGCAACGGCTGGTTCTTCGCCGACGCGGATGACGTCGCGACCCACGTCGCGGCCGCCGAAGCCGACCCCACGACCCGCGACGCGCATGCAGCCGCGGTGCAGGAGATCGCCCGCACGCGCTTCCGCTGGGACGACGTGGCGGACGAGTACGAAGACCTCGCCCGCCGTCTGTCCGAAGGCTCCAGCGTCCACGCGTCCGCGCGGCGTGCGCGCCGACGGAGCGCCGACTGGGCACCCGCCCCCGCGGACGCGACACGATGACCACCGGCGTGAAGAGGAAGACCGTCCTTCTCGTGCATCCCGGTGCCGAGATGTTCGGGTCGGACCGCATGCTCCTCGAGAGCGCGACCGGTCTCGTGGAGGCGGGCGCCCGTGTGGTGGTCGCCCTTCCGAGCTCGGGTCTGCTCGTCCCGCCGCTGCGCGCCGCCGGAGCAGAGGTCGTCATCCTGCCGATGCTCGTCCTGCGCAAGGTGCTGCTCACCCCGCGCGGTCTGCCCCGCCTGTTCCGCGACATGTTCCGGGGCCTCGGCGCCGCATGGCGTCTGATCGGACGCGTGCGCCCCGACGCCGTCTACGTGTCGACCATCATCATTCCGCAATGGCCCCTCGTGGCCCGACTCCGCGGCACTCGCGCGGTCAGTCACGTGCACGAGGCGGAGGCCTCCGGGAGCACGCTGGTGAACCGCCTGCTCTACATGCCGCACCTCGCCTCGGTCCGCACCCTCGTGAACAGCCGCTTCAGCCTCGACACCATCCGGCGCGCGCTGCCCGCTCTCGCCGACCGCACCCGGATCGTCGCCAACGGCGTCGCGTCGCCCCCGCACCCCGCGCCGCCGCGGCCCCGGATCGACGGCGCCCTCCGCGTGCTGTACGTCGGGCGGCTCTCGCCTCGGAAGGGTCCCGACCTCGTCATCGACGCCGCGGCGGCAGTGCAGGCGGAGGGGCGGCCCGTCGAGGTCACGCTCCTCGGGGCGGTCTTCGAGGGATACGAATGGTACGAGCGCGAACTGCGCGCCCGTGCCGCAGAGACCGGGGTCTCCGTCACCTTCGCGGGATTCCACGCCGACATCTGGCCGTTCCTCGCGGAAGCCGACGTGCTGGTCGTGCCCTCCCGGGTGGACGAGCCGTTCGGGAACACCGCCGTCGAGGGCGTTCTGGGGCTCCGCCCCGTCATCGCGAGCGACAGCAGCGGTCTGCGCGAGGCCGCGGGCGGCTACGCCACGGCGCAGCTGGTCGCACCGGACGATGCTCCGGCGATCGCCGCCGCACTCGACGACGTGTGCGCACGGTGGGACGACCTCGTGGGCAGTGTGGCCGAGAGCCGCGACGAAGCCCTGCGTCGGCACGCACCTGCGGTCTACCGCGCCGGCGTCACGGCCGGCGTCGTCGACTGACGACCCGCGGGTATCCGCACGGCGCCGGGCGCACGCGACCTGGGCTCACGCCGAGACGGCGGCCTCGGCCGTGAGCCGCGCCCGATGACGCACGATGTAGATCGAGAACGGGATCAGCTGACAGACCAGGAGCGCGAAGGCGACACCGAGGAGCGGACCGGCGATACCGAGGATCGGTGTGAGGACGAACGCCAGGGTGACCCCGACCGCGGCCATGCTGAGGGTGGGGATCACCTGGAATCGGATCCCGGGCTTGTCCATGATGAACATCCCGAGCGGGTAGACAGCCGCCGTGAGCATGATCATGAGGCCGAAAGCGAAGATCGTGGTCGGCCGGACCTCCAGCTCTCCCTGCGTGATGAACCCGAACAGCCACGGCCCGACGAGCCACACCACCACCGTCGCGAGGGCGACCGCCACGGCGAACAGTCCGGAGAGCAGGAACGGTCCGCGGCGGAGATCGCCCTGGTGTCGCATGCGGGCGAAATGCGGCCAGAGCGCGAGCCCACCGGCCATCACCAGACCGTTGAGCGCGAAGAAGACCTGCCCGGCCACACCGTACTCGGCGACGTCGGTCGGACCGCCGAGCTGGGCGATCACGTACCGCTGCGACCCCACCGCGATCGGATACGTCACCATCTGAGCCAGCATCGGCCATCCCACGTCCATCACCCGTACGCCAGGGAACCGTCGCGGGCGCAGGACCATGCGCGCAGCCTCGGGGATCAACGGAGACGTGGTCCGAGCGGTGATGAGGACGCCGAGGATCGAGACGATCAGCGAGGCCGCGAACGACGCGATCGCCGCGTAGGAATGCAGATTCTCGCCACCGAACGTCAGCAGCAGCCACACTCCGGCCAGCGTGAGCGGCGAGATGAGGCCCTGCAGCAGGATCACGATGTGGTTCTTGCGCTGCCCGAGCATGATCCGCGCCCAGATGCCCAGCGGGATACCGAGACAGAAGATCGTCACGCAGAAGAAGGCGGCCAGCGACGCCCCCGGCTCTCCTCCGGCATCGCCGAACACGATCTCCCAGGCACCGGTGGCCAGGAGCACGGTGTTGATCGCCATGGCGGAGGCCGCGAACATCAGCAGCACCCGGCCGACCGACGTGAGCTGATAGCGGAGCTTCTCGTCCGTCCTCACGTCGTCGCTCGTGGCCACGGCGTTCACGAGCACGGCGCCGCTGCCGAGATCGGTGAAGGTCAGCAGCGACGGGATCGTCGTGAGCAGCGTGTAGAGGGCGAAGCTGCCGACGCCCGCGTCTCCGATGATCATCCGCGTCGTGAGAACGCCGCAGACCAGCGCGATGACCATCGTCAGCGCGCGGGCGCCGACAGCGAGAAGAGAACCCATACCTAGATCGTCACCGCGGCAGGGCTCCCAGCGTCGCGCTGTTGCCGGGGAGTCGCGATACCGAGGCGATATCCGCCGGCACGGGGACCGCCACTGCGGCCTGCCGCTGCGCCTGCGCGGGGGCCAGCACGTACGTGGCGGACACCACGGAGGCTCCCTGCACGAACTGCGAGCGGCGGTCCTGACCCGTCGCCGCGGTGAACGCCGCGAGGGTGTCTGCCACCGCCGGATCCCGCGAGACGGATCCCTTCGACCAGGCCGAGAACCATCGGGGCGTGCCGGGGGCGGTGCGGTGGTAGAGGTTGCCGTTCACGCTCGACATCATCTGCGCACCGGTGAAGGTGGTCGAGTAGTCCTGTACGCAGACCAGGCAGTTGCCCGCGCTCTCCGCCATGACGTTGTTGGACATCACGGTGTTGCGCACGATCCACGGCGCCAGCGGTGCGAAGCGCGTGCGCGGATCGTGGCCCGCCGCGTTCGGGTCGGAGGCTCGGCGACCGTCCTGACCGATGCTGACGTTCCGGTTGGCGTTGCCGACGAAGGTGTTGTTCCAGATCTTCACGTTGCCGGAGTTCAGGACGAACAGCCCGAAGTCGCCGTTGCGGGCGATGATGTTGTCGGCGACGACCGCCCGCTCCGAGAGCTCGACCATGACACCGTGACCGGTGTTGCCGATCACGTCGTTACCCGTGAAGACGATGTCGATGACCGATTCGTCGAACCACGGACCACGACCGGCGTTACCCGTGAACGCGCTGTCGGTGACGGTCACTCCGCGCGTCCGGGTGACCTTGAACGCGCCGGACACCGGGGAGTGGTTGAAGCGCTCGGCGTTGTTCCCGACCGAGAGCATCTGCTTCACCTTCAAGCCGTCGGCCTGGGAGGCGCCGCCACCGAGGAGACCGTTGCCGATCAACGAGACGCGCGTCAACGTCGTCCTCGGCGCCCAGGAGTAGAAGCCGGTCGTCGAGTTGTCGCGGATCGTCACGTCGGCGAGCGTGATGTCGCTCGCTGCGGCGATGACGGTCCCCATCTGGGGCACGCTGGTGGCGTACCGGCGGATGCCGATGCCGCGCACCTCGGATCCGGCGGACCGGATCGAGAGCGCCTGGGTGAGCACGCTCGCCTCCACGGGCTTGCCCGTCGGGTCGGTGCCGATCACGAGCCGCTTCGCCCGATCGTCGACGAAGAAGGTCCCGGCGACGACCTGCGCGGCGGAGGCGACCTCCCGCAGCTGCACGCCCGCGACCCACACCTGGTCCGGATGCGCGGCCATCGGGTGCGCGGGATCGACGAAGCGCCACTCCGGCTGGGTGTTGTCGGGCGCTCCCTTCGTGTATGTGGGGCTCGAGTCGAGCGCGGTCCCCCAGCCGTCGACCGTCCAGGTCTTGCCTGCGGGCTTCCAGCCGGTGACGGTCTTCGCGCCGTCCATCCAGACCGCCTCGTTCGGAGCGGGCTGGATCGTGACGCGCTTCTGCGGCGGCACGACGATCTCCTCGTGGTAGGTGCCACCGCGGAGCACGATGGTGCCGCCGTTCGGTACCAGCCGCAGCGCGGCCGCGATCGTGCGCACCGGCGAGTTCTTCGTACCGGCAGCGCCGTCCGATCCGCCCGGCGCCGCGTAGATCGCGGTGGCGGGTGCCGGGTACGACAGCGACCCCGGGGCGGCGGCGCCCGGCTTCCCGCGGACACCGGCCGGGGTGGCAGGTGGAGCGGGTGTCACCGGGGTGGTCGGCGTCACCGGGGGAACCGGAACCGGGTTCGGCGCGGGAGCCGGGTTCGGCGCGGGGGCGGGCGTCGGCGTCGGCGTCGGAGTGGGAGTCGCCACCGGCGCGGGCGCGGCCGCGAGCACGTCGTCGATCGCGAGCGGGACGGCGGCCTTCGCTCCGGAGGACGTGTACAGCGCGAAGCCGTAACCACCCGCGGCCGTGATCCGCGTGGCCGAGGAATCGGCGTGCGTCACCTGCCACGCGGACGGCTCGTCCCCATCTGCCGCCCAGGCCTTGGCCGCGAGCGTCACCGGACTGGTCCCGGTCACGTCGAGGGCGACGCGCAGCGACATGCCCGTCGTCACCGGGAAGGGGAGTCGTCGCTCGCTCAGGTTCTGCACAGTGGTGAGGTCGGTCATCCGGACCACGGACACGTAGGCGGAGCCGTCGGGGTGCACGCGGAGACGCACACCGTAGGAGTCCTTGCCGACGATGCGGACGGCCTGGGCCAGGTAGAGCGGACCGCCGACGGGGAGGGCAGGGACCGTCACCGTGTAGCGGCTCGACACATCCGCCGCCGTCACCCCGGCCACGGTCGCCCGCGCCGTGATCCCGGGCTTCCGGCTGGCGAGCATCGCCTGCCCGTTCCCGACGCTCGACGCACCCTCGACCACACGCCAGGCCCCGACGGGAGAGGCGCCCCAGCCGGAGGCGACGGCGCGGTTCATCGGGTCGGAGAGGAGGGGACCCGCAGACGCTGCCGCCGGTCGGGCCGAAGGCGAGGCGGCGGCGACCGCCGCGGAGGCCGGTGCGGCGATCAGCGCTCCGGAGAGCGCGACGGCGACGCCCAGGGCACCCGCGAGCAGGCGATGGCGACGCCGTGGCGCCGCTGGCGATGAGAGACGAACAGGGAACGGAAAGGACACGATGTCACCGTTTCTGGGGTGGAATACACGATCACCCACGCTTCGCCGCAGTTTCAACCCCGGCGACAAAGTGCGAGCCCCCCTCGCAACCCATGAAGAATAACCGCCCGTCTGGACGATGGCAAACGATTCGAGCCCTTCCGCCGATATGCTGCACGCCTCCCCCGGGAGGACGGCGGGTCGCTCACTCGCTGTAGTACTCGCTGCGATGCCGGTCCGGACGCGCACGGTTGAGGACCGTGCCGAGGATGCGGGCGCCGCCCGATTCCAGCGATTTGATGCTCTTCGCCAGTGCCGCCCGCCGCGTCTTGGTGGCGTCGACGACGAGGATGACACCGTCCGTCTGGGTGGCCAGGAGGTTGGCGTCCGCGACGCTCAGCGTCGGGGGCGAGTCGATCACGACGTAGTCGTAGTCCGCCGCGGCGAAGTCGAGAAGCTGTGCCATGCGCGCCGACGTGAGCAGCTCGGCGGGGTTCGGCGGGATCGTCCCGGCAGGGAGGATGTCCAGCGTGGTGTCCGCGACGCGGTGCTTGGCCACCTCGAACTCCACCTCGTCGAGCAGGACGCTCGTGAGTCCGACCGAACCGTCGATGCCGGCGTGCTCGTGGGCACGCGGGCGGCGCATGTCGGCGTCGATGAGCAGGACGGAATTACGGAGCGCGGCGAGGGTCATCGCGAGATTCACCGACACGGTCGACTTGCCCTCGGCGGGCATACCGGAGGTCACCAGCAGCACCTTCACCCGGGACGACACGTTCGCGTACGCGAGCGCCGACCGGATGCGGCGGAACTCCTCCGAGGTGTGGCCGAGCGGCTCCTGGGCGACGGCGATTCCCCGCGCCTCCAGCAGCGGCGACTTGGAGACGACGCCGAGCACGGGATCCCCGCCGGCCTGCGTCAGCGCCTCCTCGTTGCGGACACGGGTGTCCAGCACACCGATGAGCACGGCGGCCGCAAGGCCGAGCACGCCTCCGAGGAAACCGCCGAGGGCCGCGTCCCTGGGCTTGCTCGGAGTGAACTGGAACTCGGGGACGACGGCGTCGTCGATGACCTCGGCGGTGATGGTGGACTCGCCCTGCGGATCCTTCGGAGCGACGTCCTTGACGACCGTGATGAGCTGCTCGGCGACGGCGTTCGCGAGCTCGGCCGCAGCTTCCGGGTCGTCCGTGATGCCGGTGATCCGCAGGGTGACGGTGCTCTGCGGGATGGTCACCTCGATGTCCCTCGCGAGCGCGCGGGGCGTCGTGTCGAGCTCGAGCTCCTCGATCACCGGATCGAGCACGCGCGAGCTCGTCGCCAGCTGGGCGAACGACAGCATCTGGCTCTGGGTGTACACCGAGCCCTGGTTGAGGTCCGAGGCGCTCGTGCCCTGGTTCAGCGCGAAGTACAGCGAGGTCGTCGCCTGGAACAACGGCGTCTGCAGCGACGCGTATCCGTACGACCCCGCGGCGCCCACGACGCCGCACAGCACGATCAACCACCAGAACTTGCGCAGCGAGCCCGCGATGACACGCAGGCTGACCCGGCTCTCGGCCATGACTCCCCATTCCCCCTGAGGTCTCGATTCTAGAGGAGCCATCTGCACGGCCCGTTCACGTCTGCCGCACCTGTGGAGCGGGTCCGGTCGTCGCCGGCGGTGACGCCGTCCCGAGATCCCGCAGGAAGGCCTCTTCCGCGGTGGTGGATCGCGTTCCGGCGTCGCGCGCCCAGGTCACCGCGAGCCCGACGCAGAACCACAGGAACATGCTGTACTGCGTGATGAGGGCGACGACGACCAGACTCGGGAGCTGTCCGACGACGGCGAGGGCGGCGGGACTCCGCGTCGAGCGCCGCACGGCCATCAGCGCCGCGCAGACGACGGCCGCCATGATGAGCAGGGTCGGCACGTACCCGTACCGGAGGAGCGTGAGCACGAGGGCGTTGTCCACCGACCGGGCGAAGTATCCGAGGTAGTAGTCGCCGGAGACGAGGGAATGCCAGTCGCCGGGGTTCCCGAACAGCTGCACCTGTTCCAGGAGGACCAGCAGGTCCGTGCGGTAGTCGGCGCTGCCTCCGGCCTCGTCCCCCGCGGCACCGAAGACGGAATCGATGACGGGGATGACGATCGCGGTGCCGATCACCCCGGCGACGGCCACCGTCACCCGGAAGCGCGTCGAGACCCCGACGATGAGGAAGGTGGACAGGACGAGTGTCAACACCAGTGTGAGCAGGCCCGCCCGACTGAACGTGAAGACCGTGGCGGTGGCGATGAGCACGATGCCGGTGATCTTCGGGAACAGTCGCCATCGCGTCGCCACGACGAACGCGGAGGACATCGCCAGCGCGGCGCCGAGCGCGATCGAGTGCCCCCACGCCCCCTCCGCACGCAGCACCCCGCCGCGCTCCTGCAGCGGGCTCCATGTGTCGTACACCACGCCGGATCCGGGAATGAGGACGAAGGGGTTGAAGGAGGTGAGGAACTCGACGACCGCGAGAGCGGCGGCCACGATGGCCACGACCGCGATCGTCGAGGTGATCCACTCGGTCGTCACGCGAGCGAGCACCACGCGCCCCCAGATGTAGGGGATCACCCACTCGAGAAGCGATGCCACGAGGGAGGCGAGGTCGACCGTGCCGAACCCGTACAACCCGACGACGACGAGGACGAACGCGGCGACCCAGGCATCGGCCGCCCGCAACGGCACCACCGACCAGTTCACGATGATCAGCAGGACGGTGAGCAGGGTGATCGCCGCCCAGTAGAAGCTGATGTTCACCCCTACCCAGAGAGGCACGAAGAACAGCACGACCGCCCACACGACGAAGGCGGTACGCGGGAGCAGCCGGAGTGCGAACACGACGATGGCCACTGCCGCGATTCCACCGAAGGCGAGGAGCGCGATCGGGACAGCAGTGGCCATGCGTCAGGATCTTACTGCGGTGCGGTGACGCGGAACGAATCGAACGACACGCCGAGCGGCGCGGTCGCGCTGCCGGAGCGGTTGCCGCTCAGTCCCACCGCACCCGCACCCAGGGGTGCCGCGTCGGTCGTGGTGATCTGCCAGGCTGCCGGCTTCGTCGTCTCCGTCGGCCAGAACTTGGCGGAGAGGGTCGCCGACGTCGTCCCCGTCACGGACACCTCGAGGTTGTACGAGGTGTTCGCGGCCCACACCAGTCCGGGCACGGCCTGCGTGCGCAGGACGGTCCCTTCGCGGTGCACGACGAGCCAGACCGTGCCGTCAGGACGCAGCCAGGCGCGGACGAAGTACTTCCCGGCCGCCGACTGCCGCGCGATCACGCCGACGTAGGCGCCACCCGCGGCCGGGGCCTGATCGACCCGGAACTGCGTCTCGAGCACCGCATCGGCGACGGACGTGGTGTTGAGCGTCGCATGCCGGGTGTCGCCGGCGATGAGGTTCAGCTTCGCCTGGCCGTCAGCGACGGTCGCCGCCGCCTGCGAGCCGCCGGCGATCGTCCACGCCCCGCCGACCGTGGCGGTGCCCCAGCCGGGCCCCGCGGTGCGGTCGAAGCCGTCGTCCGCCACCGGAGCCGGCTGCGGCTCGGGTTCGGGTTCGGGCTGCGGGTCGACGGGAGGCGCCGTCACGGTCACCGGCTTGCTGGTGGTGTGCGTGGCGCCCTTGTCGTCCTTCACCGTGAGGGTGACGGTGTAGGTCCCCGCCGCGGTGTAGGTGCGGCTGGTGGTCGCACCGGTGCCGGTCGTCCCGTCGCCGAAGTCCCACGCGTACGAGGCGATCGTGCCGTCGGAGTCGGTCGAGGCGCTGCCGTCCACGGCGACCGTGAGGTTCGTCGCGGTCGCGGTGAACGCGGCGGTGGGAGCGACGTTCGCGGGCTCCGGTTCGGGCTGCGGCTCGGGCTCCGGCGCCGGCGTGCCGAGGTTCTTCAGCGTGAAGTCGTCGAAGCTGGCGAGGTTGGTGCCGGTGCCACTGCCCGACCGGTAGGAGAACACCGTCGGGGCACCGGCGACCTGCAGAGCCGGCGTCGCGTCCGTCGTGGTGAGCTGCCAGTTGGCGGGCTCCGCCGACCCCGCCGCCCACAGCTTGGCGCGGATGGTCGTGGTGGACGACCCGGTCGTCTCCATCAGGAGCGAGAACGAGCTGCCCGCGCTCCAGGAGAGACCGGAGACGGCGGTGCTGGCGATCGCCGTGCCGTTGCGGTGGATCACGAGCCAGGTGGTGCCGTCAGGACGGTGCCAGGCGAGAGCCCGGTAGCCCGAGGACCCGGAACGCCGTGCGCCCAGACCTTCGTACGCCGCCCCGGAGGAGGGCCCGGAGGCGAGCGTGTAGGTGATCCGCGCGGACGTGTCGAGAAGGGACGTGCCCTGCAGCAGCATCTCCCTGGTGTCACCGGGTGCCAGGTTGACCTTGCCCACGCCGTCGCCGACGGAGAGCGCCGCGGCGGAGCCGCTCATCGGCGCCCAGGTGCCGCCCTTGTCGGCGGCGCCCCAGCCGCTGGACACGACACGACCGAACGCGTCGGACGCGGCGAAGACCTGCGCGGTCACGGTCACGGTCTTCGTGACGGCCTTGGACGCGCCGAGGCTGTCGGTCACGGTGAGGGTGATGTCATGCGCGCCGGCCGCGGCGTACGTGTGGCCTGCCGTGGCCCCGGAACCGGCGGGAGACCCGTCGCCCCAGTTCCACGAGTAGGACAGCGTCGCGCCGTCGGACGCACTCGATCCGGCTGCCGAGACGTTGACGCTCAGCCCCGACGCGGTCGCGGTGAAGGCGGCGACCGGGTCGGCATGCGTCGCCTCGACCTGTCGTGTGGTCGACGCGCTCCCGCCGCGGTCGTCGGTCACCGTCAGGGTCACCGTGCGGGTGCCCGGCGTGGCGTAGACGTGCGTCGCGACCTGACCGGTCGAAGTGGTGCCGTCCCCCCAGTTCCATGCGTAGGAGGCGAGGGAGCCGTCGGAGTCCGTCGAGGCGGACGCATCGGCCGAGACCGACAGCCCGTTCGCCGTCGTCTCGAAGGCCGCCGTCGGCAGGACGTTCGGTGCCTTCACCACGACCTGCTTCTCCGCCGTGGTGGCGAGTCCGTTGCTGTCCGTGACGGTCAGCGCCACCGTGTAGGTGCCGGACGCCTCGTACGTGTGGCTCGTCGTCTTGCCGGTGGCCGTCGCCGAGTCATCGCCGAAGTCCCACCGATAGCCGGCGATCGTCGCCGAGCCCGCGGGCGCCGAAGCCTCCGCGTCGAACGCGACGGCGAGGTCGGTCGGCGTGGCGGTGAAGGCAGCGGTCGGGGCCTGGAAGCCCTTGCCGATTCCGTAGTGCGTCTTCACCTGGGTCGCCGTGAGGGCGAACGGGTAGACCGCGACCTCATCCAGCGCCCCCTTGAAGTACTTGGAGCTCGGCTCGGACGGCCATCCGGCGAGGTTGTCTCCGCCGATACGCCAATATCCCGTGTAGTTCTCCGCCGTGGTGGCCCCCGCGAGCGACGACACGAGCTTGCCGTCGACGTAGAGCTTCATCCCCTCCGCGCTCTGCGACGCGACGGCGTGGTGCCACTCGTTGTCGTTGAGCGCGGCGTCGTTCTGGACGGTCTGCGTGCTGCCGTTGTACGTGCCGAAGACGAGACGCCCGTTGTTCGTCATATAGAGATGACGGTCGTAGCTGGTCGACTCACCCGACGCCGCGGCGCCGTAGCCCATCAGCTTGCCGCCGCTGGTGGTGTTGGTCTTGAACCAGAGCTCGGTCGAGAACTCGGACGGCGCGGCGATCTTGCTCCCGGAGGCCACGCGTCCCGCGCTCGTCCCGGTGAAGGTCGAGGCGCCCGTCGCCGTGTTCTCCACCCCGGAGGTCGAGGCGGTGACGCCCGTGCCGAACACGGGGGTGTTGGACCCGGCCCAGTCCTGCGCGGCGGTGCCGAGCGGGTAGTAGAGCTGCGGGCCGTCCGCCGTGACGGCGTTGACGTAGTTCGACACGGCACCGGCCGCGATGGTCACGCTCATCGCCTGGCTGGAGACGGAGTTGCCCGCGCTGTCCTTCGCGACGACGGTGTACTCCTGCGTCGATCCGGGAGCTGCGGTCTTGTCCTCGAGGTTCACCGAGGGGCGGTCCCACCAGGTACCGCGGGCGGTGGCGGTGGCCACCGGGGCGGTGGTGCCGGTCCGACGCAGTTCGTAGGTCAGCGTGAGGTCGTCACGGTCCCAGTTCGCGGGGATCGAGATCCGTGCGCGTCCAGGGATGAACGACTGCGCCGTGCCGGTCCAGTTCGCCCCCGACAGCCGAGGGCCGTCCTTCGCGCCGCCGGGCGGGTTGGTGGAGAACCGCACGAGTCCCTCGAAGCGGCCGTTGTTCACGGAGCGGAACTCGCCGCCGATCGAGATCATGTTCCCCGCACCGGTGATCGAGAGTCCGGCCTGACCCATGCCCGTGGTCACGCCCACGGCCCAGTCCGGCGTCCAGGCGTAGGCCGAGGGCGCCGGTGTCCCGGCCCAGTTCTTGTACGTGCCTCCGGCGGCGGGCTGGTTGCCCAGCAGACCGCGGGCGTCGGCGGTGTACGCCTCCGAGTAACGGTGCGTGCGCGGGTTCTGCTCGGGGTGCATGCCCATGGTGCTGCAGGCGTGGGTGTGGCTGGTGGTGTAGACCGTCTTGCCGGTCGAGTAGACGCCGTAGTGGTCGCCCAGGCAGTCCGCGATCCAGCGGACCTGACCGCTTCCGGCCTCGGCCGCGAAGGTGCCCTCCAGGTTGCCGGTGGCCGCATCCGCGTAGACCCAGCCGGTGCCGTACACGGCGTTGGCGTCGGCCGCGAGGCCGAAGATCCCCGCCTTGCCCGAGTTCGCGCCCGTGTTCGAGCCGTTCTTCACCGTCTGCGGCAGCGCCCATCCGCTGTCCACCGCGCCGGTCGTCTTGTCGAGCGCGACGGTGCCGCGCATCGTCAGGTCGCCGTTGACCTGGGAGAAGCGGCCGGCCGCGATGACGTTCTGACCCGCCGGGTCCATCACCATGGCGTCGACCTGGAGGTCGGTCTGCGGCGCCCAGCTGAGCAGCGCGCCGTTCGTCGCCGAGAAGGCTGCGAGGTTCTTGCGCGGGGTCGCGTTGCCCTGCGTGAAGAGACCGCCGACGTAGACGCTCGAGCCCGAGGTGGCGAGGGCGTACACGCCGCTGCCGCCGATCGAGGGCGAGAACCCGGGCACCAGCTGCCCGGTCACGGCGTCCAGCGCGGCGAAGTTCCAGCGCGTCTGGCCGTTGACGGAGTTGAAGGAGCCGCCGATGTAGATGCGGCTGCCGTCCGGCGAGGCGGCGACGGCCTTGATCACGCCGTTCACCTGCGGTGCGAACGAGAGCAGCTGACCGGTGTTGATGTCGTATGCGAGGACGTTGGACCGGGCGGTGAGGCTGGTCCCCGGTACGGCGAGCGG
Source organism: Microbacterium sp. C-MGS6 (assembly GCF_058140415.1). Lineage (NCBI taxonomy): Bacteria > Bacillati > Actinomycetota > Actinomycetes > Micrococcales > Microbacteriaceae > Microbacterium > Microbacterium sp. C-MGS6. The sequence continues at coordinate 552,867 of NZ_CM176934.1, read as the reverse complement.
CGCCCTGGCGTTGTCGAACTTGCCCACCGCGTAGACGGTCGACCCGATCGTGGTCTGCGACCACACGTAGCCGTTGTCGATCTGCACGGTCGGAATCGGGTCCGACGTCACGACGTCGTCGTTCCGCTGCAGCAGCGGCGGCGGCGTCGACGGCGAATCCGCCGCCGCGGCCCCGGTCGCCCCCAGCGTGGTCATGCCCGTGATCAGCAGCGCCGCCGTCACGACCGACGCGAGTGCGCTCAGCGCCCGCCTCGAAGTGGATGTCTTACCCATGTTGCTCCCCAGCCCCAGATTTCTTCTTCGAAAATGTCACGTACGAGACGCGGTGAAAGTCGTCGCGCCCACGGCTCAGGAGAGCTCGCCCGCGAAGGTCGCCACCGGCTCGCCGGCGGCGTAGTTCACGCTGATCTTCACGGCGCGACCCTTCGTGGGGTCGAGCATGAAGACGTAGGTTCCCGTGGCCTCGTCGCCGGCGGCCAGCTCTCCATGGAGAGGTTCGTTCGGACCCGCGGTGGTGGCCACCCCGACGTCGCCGTCGTCCGTGACGAGGCTGACGACGGCGGAGTCGATGCTCTGCGCCCGCTTCGAGTCGTTGGCGACCTTCACGGTCACCACGACGGCGGAGCCGGCATACTCGCCCGGCGTCTCGGGGGTGACCTCGGTGGTCGAGATGTCGTCGACGGTCACGACCATGTCGGTGGACAGCGCGATCTCCGCGTCCAGCGCACCGCTCTCCTCGGTCAGCGCGGGGGCCTCGGTGGGCCCCTGGGCGTCGGGATCGGCCGGCGGCGTCCAGTCGGTCGTGCTGGTGCCCTCGGGCTCCGGCGACGCCGCGGTGTCCGGTGCCGCCGTGCATCCGGCGAACACGAGCGCGAGCGCCACGACGGGCGCGATGAAAAGCGCACGGCGTGCGCGTGATGAGCCGTCCCCAGAACGGCATGCTGAAACAGTGAACACTGCAGCTCCCCAGAACCCAGATCCCCAGCCGGAGCCCCCTCGGCTCCGGTTTCCCCCCAGCCATGCAGAACACGGCGTCGGCTAATGGTAGTGCGGACCGTGGAAAACCACAACCCTCCCGATCAGGAGGAGTGTCGGCGCTGTCTCCCGAGCTGCCCGCCGATCGCGTCGACGGCCTGCTCGACCTCGGAGAGGGTGCCGGCATGACCCCGGCTCCCGTGCCGATCCGCGATGGAGGCAGGGTCCTCGACGGAGCGACGACCGAGGAGACGCCGGAGCCCGCCGCCGCGACCCGGCGAGCCGCTGAGGGGCACCGCACGCGTCCGTGCCCGGTCGAGGTGAGCGACGTAGTCGGCGATGACATCGGAGCCGCCGGGCGCGAACCCGACGCCGAGGTGCGCGGCCTCACGCAGCGTGAACATCCGCTCGCGGTGCTCCGGCGCCGCCCGCACCAGCTCCCCCCGGAGATCGCGCGAGGCGGTCAGCACGAGGTCGGCTGCGGCCAGCATCTCCCGGGTGACCTCGCGGGCTCGATGCGCCTGCGCCCGTGCCCGCCAGTCCTCGTCGGCATGCCGCGACGCGACGTCGGCGCAGATCGGGTCTCCGTCGTTGGCGCGCACGCCGGCGCTGCGCACCGAGAGCGAGGAGCCCTCCCCGAGCCGGCGCCGCAGCTCCAGCTCGGCCAGCGGCGACCGGCAGACGTTGGCCGCGCACACGATGAGGATCGAGCCGCCGGTCATGCCGGGTCACCGAGCCTTCCGATCTCGCGGAACCACTTCACCGCGGCGAGCGCGAGGAACAGGACCGCGGCGGCGCAGAGCGCGCTGTACGCGACGAGGAACCCCGGCGTCCAGCCCCAGAGGACGAAGACGAGGCAGACCAGCCCGAAGTCGGTCGGCAGCAGCACGAGCGAGCGTCGCAGGGTCCCTCCGCCGCGTTCATGGGTGGACGCGACGGCGTGCTTGCCCTTGAGGAGGTCGTTCAGGAGCATGCCCGAGAACGTGGTCGAGGCGACGATGCTGAACACGATCGGGATCAGCAGCAGCGCCGGCGACTCCGGAAGGACCCGGTACAGGCCGATCAGCACCGCGAGGTGCAGCGACGCGATCTTGAGCGTGTCGATGAAGTGGTCCAGCCACTCGCCCTGCGGGCTCCCGCCGCCGCGGAGCCGCGCGACCTGACCGTCCGCGGAGTCCCACGCATAGCCGAGGACGAGGAGGAGCGCGATGAGCAGCCCGAGCGGCACCGTGACCGGGGCGAAGGCGATGAGGCCGATGGCGGCGAACGAATGGACGGCGCTGATGATCGACACCTGGTTCGGCGTGAGGCCGAGCCGGAACGCCAGCGCGGCGAGCACGCGTCCGAGCCTGCGGTTCACGTAGACCGAGTAGGCGGGGGCGCCGCGGGCATGGCCCTTCTGCGCCCTGGCGAGCTGACGGTAGGCGTCTACGACCATGACGTTCCCTTCGATTCCGTGCCGGACAGGCGCGCGATCCGTCTGGCCTCGCGCACCCCGCGGACGTAGGCGCGCAGCGGAGCGGCGGAATGCAGCAGCTGTCGGCGGCCGCCGCGGAGGATCACCTCGCGGGCGGTACGGGGTATCGACCGGCGCCAGCGGTGCACGGCCTCGTCGTCGAGGTGCCGGACCGCGTACAGCATCCGGTTGCGGATGTTGTAGAAGTAGTAGCCCTCCGACTTCGCCCTCGCGAGCTGGGGTTCGGCGCGCTGCGTGCCGCCCTCGTCGTGCACGGCCGTCGCCTCCTCGACGAGCACGAGCGTCCCGCCGGCCGAGACCACACGGCGCGAGAAGTCGACGTCCTCCCAGTAGAGGAAGTACTCGTCGTCGAAGCCGCCCGAGAGCGCCCACACCTCGCGGGTGATCCACAGGCAGGCACCGCTCAGCCACGGCTCGTAGGGGCGCGCGTCGTCCGCCCGGCGTTTGCGACGCGCCCGCATCGTGCCGTCGTCGAGCAGGAGGTCGATGCCGGCGAACCAGGTGCGTCCCTCGGAGTCGGTGATCACCGGCGAGGCGAGGGTCGTGCGCGAGGCCGAGGTGACCGAGGCCAGGCGCCCCAGAGACACACGGTCGATGTGCGCGTCCGGGTTGATCACGAGGACGTCGGTCGCGCCGTCGGCGAGCGCCCGCGTGACCCCGATGTTGACGCCGCCGCCGAATCCGCTGTTCGTCTCGGGGGTGATGAGGGTCCATCCGTGCGCCTTTGCGACCGCGACGGCGGCCTCGCGCTCCGCGGCACCGGCCCAGTTGTCGACGACGACCACCAGGGCCTCCTCATCGACGGCACGAGCCTCGCGCTCCACGAGCACCAGATTGCGCTCGAGCAGCCGCGCCGAGGCGTAGTTCACGACGACGACGGCCAGCCGTCCGTGCACGATTGACACGCGATCCTCCCCCCGGATCCGCCCACACGGTCCGCTCGGGTCGCCGGTCGAATTCCCCAGAGTCGCGACCGGCGTCGACTCCCAGGACACCGACTATACGCCAGAGGCGGCTCGGCGCACCCGTCGTTCACGGTACGATGAGCCGGCGCGGGGAGACAGGCGCACGACTGCCATGGGGATGAGGCGGATGACGAGGGGACCGGGGACGGGCGACGCGATCGCCGTGACGATCGGCGTACCCACCTACCGACGGCCGGAGCTGCTGGCGGCGCTGCTGCGCGCACTCCCTGACCGGATCGCGGAGTGTGCGGACCTCGGCGTGGACGTGGAGGTGCTGGTCGTCGACAACGACGCCGCGGGCTCCGCGCGCGAGGTGGCCGCGAACGCCGCCCTGCCCGTCCGGTACGTCGTCGAGCCGACGCCGGGCATCGTGGCCGCGCGGAACCGGCTGCTGGACGAGTGCGCCGACCGCGACCTGCTCGCCTTCATCGACGACGACGAGGTCCCCCGTGCCGGCTGGCTCTCGGCGCTGATCACCACCTGGCGCGCGTTCGACGCGGATGCCGTCATGGGCCGCGTCATCTCCGTGTTCGACGACGACGTCGATCCCTGGCTGCTCGCATCCGGCACGTTCCGTCGTCCGCCCCGCCCGACCGGGACCGTGCTCTCGGTCGCCGCGGCGGGGAACCTGCTGCTCGACCTCCGAGCGGTGCGCCGCTTCGGCGTGCGCTTCGACCCGTCCCTCGGGCTCGGCGGCGGCGAGGACACGCTCTTCACCCGCGAACTCGTCGGCCGAGGCGGCCGCATCGTCTGGTGCAACGAGTCCGAGACCGAGGACCTCGTCGTCGCCGCGCGCCTCAGCCGCGCGTGGGCGGCGCAGCGGGCGTTCAGCTCGGCCAATGCCGGTACCCGCATCGACCTGCAGCTCACCCGAGGGAGGCTGCGCCGCGGTCTGCTCCGGGTGCGCTCCCTGATCGGTGGGATCGCCCGGATCGTCGTCGGTGCAGCACGTCGAGCCTTCGGCGCCGCGACCTCGAACATCGCCCATCACGCCCGCGGCACCCGCCTGATCCACCGCGGTCGCGGCACCATCGCCGCCGCTCTCGGCCGCCGCTACGACGAATACCGTCGCCCCTCGGAGGACAACACGATGACCGAATCCGCGTCGAGCATCCGCGTGATGCAGTCCCTCGGCGCCCCGCGCCCCACGACGAATCCGTACAACAAGATGCTCGACGAGGCCCTGGGGACGACGGAGGGCCTGGAGCATCTCCGGTTCTCGTGGAAGACCGCCCTCTTCGGCCGCTACGACGCCTTCCACTGGCACTGGCCCGAGGCCAAGCTCCACGGATCGACCTGGTGGAAGTCCACCGGCAAGTTCCTCCTCACGGCGGCCCTCGTCGCCAGGCACCGCCTGTCTCGACGTATCGCCGTGGTGCGGACGGTCCACAACATCGAGCTTCCCGATGACAACGCGCCACGCTTGTGGCTGCTGCGGTCCATCGATCGGCACACCGACTATCGGATCGTCATCAACGAGACGACGCCGCTCCCTCCGGGCACGCCGCACAGCCTCATCCTGCACGGTCACTACCGCGACTGGTACGCCGCGTTCCCCTCCGCCGAGCGTGTGCCCGGTCGGCTGGGATCGTTCGGCGGGGTGCGTCGTTACAAAGGGCTCGAAGGGTTCATCGACGCCTATGCGGAGGCGGTGACGATCGAGCCGACGTTGAGCCTGAAGATCGGCGGTCGCCCCTCCACCCCCGAGCTCGGCGACGACCTCCGTGAACGGACGTCCGGTCTCCCCGCCGTCGAACTGCACCTCGACTTCCTGAGCGATGCCGAGCTCGTCCAGCTCGCCACCTCCTCCGAGCTGATCGTTCTGGCCTACCGCTTCATGCACAACTCGGGCAGCGTCCTCGCCGCCCTGTCCATGGCACGGCCCGTGCTGGTGCCGCGGAACGAGGCGAATGAGGCGCTGGCGCGCGAAGTGGGCGCCGAGTGGGTGCTCCTGTACGACGGCGACCTCGACGCCGCAGCGGTGGTCGAGGCCTGGCGGGCGGCATCGACGCTGACCGGGGCACCCGACCTCTCCCGCCGCGAATGGGCGGACGCCGGCCGTGCCCACCGGGACGCCTTCCGCGAGGGCGTCGCACACAAGCGTCGGCGCCGCCACCGCTTCTGACCCACCCTCCCACCCGCCCGCTCAATGACGAGAGGCTCCATCCATGTCCGCATCACTGAAGGGCGCGTTCTTCCGCGCCAAGGCCGCGACCGTACGGGCGAGAGCGGGAGCCTTCCACCGTGAACTCCTCTCGAACGAGCGCTTGGCCCCGGCCGAGTTCGCCGGTATGCAGAACAGGCTCGCTCGGGACATCGCGGCGTTCGCCATGGACTCCTCCGCGTTCTACGGCGCCCGCTACCGGGAGCTCGGCGTCCGCCCGGATTCCCTGACCGATCCGGAAGCCTGGGCGTCGTTGCCGATCCTCGACCGGGCGACCGTCAAGCAGCACGCGGCGGAGATGCGCACGCCCGAGGCGACGGAAGCCAGTGCGCGACCTGCTCTGACGGGCGGCAGCACGGGAGAGCCCCTCGCCACCCTCCACGACGCCAGGGTGCCGGCGCTGGCCCTGAGCTGGAGGATGTACTCCTGGTGGGGGATCGAGCCGTACGACGACCTCGCCCGGGTCGGTCGCTGGAACTTCGGGCGGCTGGCGACCATCAAGAACGACCTCGCCTGGTGGCCCACCACTCAGGTCTACCTCGACGCCGGTCTGATCTCGGAGCAGACGATGGAAGCGTTCCATCGACGACTCACCGCGACGCGACCGCGCCTGATCGAGGGGTACGTCGGAGCGATGCTGGAGTTCGCCGATTTCCTGGAGCGCCGGAAGCTGAGCGTCCCCATCCCGAAGGCGATCGCGACGACGGCGGCGCCGCTCACGGCCTCCGTCCGCGCACGGCTCGAGTCGGTCTTCGGCGCTCCCGTCCACGACGAGTATCGCGGTTCCGAATTCGGATGGATCGCCGGGGAATGCGCTCATCGCGACGGTCTCCACGTCTTCGCCGACGTCCGCCGGGTGGAGGTGGTGGACGAGGACGGGGCCCCCGCAGCCCCCGGCCAGCTGGGTGACCTCGTCATCACGGATCTGCGCAACAGGGTCTTCCCGCTGATCCGGTATCGCACCGGCGACAAGGGCATCCTGCGATCGGAACCCTGCCGCTGCGGCAGTGCCCTCCCGCTCATGGAGCAGCCTCAGGGGCGGACGACGGACATGATCCGTCTCCCCAGCGGTACCGTGCTCGCGCACCGCCTCATGGGGATGTTCGCCGCACACCCGGAAGCCGTGCGTCTCTTCCAGATCCACCAGCTCGCCGATCACTCGATCACCATCCGCGTCGTGGAGGGTGACGGCGCGGAGGCGCGGAGTCAGATCGAGAGCGCGGTCGCCGCACTGCAGGAGCGGATCGCGAACGAGGTGCCGGTGCGCACCGACTTCGTCGACTCCCTGCCCTACACGGGCGGCAAGACGAAGTACATCATCAGCGACGTGCCCCCTTCGGTCTGAGCGTCGACGTCAGCCGTCCGCTCGGAGACCGCGGACGAGGGCGTCGACCATCGTCGCGGTCGTGAAGCGGCGCTCGACCTCGATCCGGCCCTGCCGACCCAGCTCGGCGGCGCGGTCGGGATCGTCCAGCATTCCGAGCAGCGCTTCCGCCAGCACCTCCGGCTCCTCCGGCGGGACGAGGACACCGGTGCGGGCGCTGACGTAATCGCGCATGCCAGGGGTGTCCGAGACCACCACGGGGCGGGCCGTGGCCAGAGCCTCCAGCGCCACCGTCATCCCTGACGCGTGCAGGTTGGGGCGGGTCGCGGTCACCACGACGCTCGCCGTCGCGTACAAATCGCGGAGCTCCGTGTGCGGCAGCCGACGCACGAGCCGGACGCCCTCCGGAGGCGGCAGCGCGGAGGGCGACTGCACGACGACATCGACTCCCGGGCGCGCAGCGAGGACCAGGGCGAGCGCGGCGTACAGCGTCGCGGGATCCCGGTCGCGATCGTTGCCGGCGCTGACGATCCGGGGTCGGGCGGCGGGTGGCTGCGCGCCGAAGAACTCGTGGTCGATCCCGAACGGCACGACGAAGATGCGGGGCGCGTCGGCCCCGAGGAGCCGTTGCAGGGGCACGACCTGTGCCTCGCTCAGCACCCAGAGCGCCGTGGCCGCCCGCAGCATCGCCACCAGTCGACCGGGTGCAGCGCCGGCCGCCGCCATGTCGGTGAGCCAGATGACGCCGGCGGCGTACCGCGTCCGCGGCCGCAGGATCTGCAGACGATAGGCAGTGTTCTCGTCCCACGCGATGGCGAACCCGGCACGGGGCCGCGGGCCGACGCCGGCGCGTGCGCGGAGCCGTGCGATCCGGCCGGGGTCGGGGAGCTCATCCACCTCCACGACGGCGTGGTCGCGAAGAGCGTCCAGCCCGTAGGGCCAGACGCTCGGAACCTCTCCCCTGGCGTGTGCGCGCGCCCAGGCGGATGCCGACTGCTCGGCACGGTGCGCCCAGGTGACGGACAGCGCCGGGCTGTCCTCGGATCCCACGAGGCCCACTATGGACCTCGGCCCGGGCGGTGTAAAGGGCGAGTTCTCCGCTAGAGTCGAGCGTACGACTGTGGGGGTCGTCGGACGGCAGGGGATGGCCGTCCTCTCAGTGACGCCGCCACGAGCATCGATGTTTCACGAGGGGGACATATATGAAGGGCATCATTCTGGCGGGCGGCTCGGGCACGCGGCTGCACCCCATCACGCTGGGGGTCTCGAAGCAGCTGATCCCGGTCTACGACAAGCCGATGGTGTACTACCCGCTGTCGACCCTGATGCTCGCCGGGATCCGGGAGATCCTCATCATCACGACGCCGCACGACGCCGCGCACTTCGAGCGGCTGCTGGGAGACGGCTCCCAGTTCGGCGTCTCCCTGTCCTTCGCGCAGCAGGAGTCGCCGGACGGCCTCGCCCAGGCGTTCACCATCGGCGCGGACTTCATCGGCGACGACAGCGTCGCGCTGGTCCTCGGCGACAATCTGCTCTACGGGCCGGGCCTCGGCACGCAGCTCAAGCGCTTCGCGGACATCGACGGTGGCGCGGTCTTCGCGTACTGGGTGGCGGAGCCGGAAGCCTACGGAGTCGTGGCGTTCGACGCCGACGGCCAGGCCGTCTCCCTGGAGGAGAAGCCCGCCGCCCCGCAGAGCAACTACGCGGTGCCCGGCCTGTACTTCTACGACAACGACGTCATCGAGATCGCTCGCAACCTGGCGCCCAGCGCTCGCGGGGAGTACGAGATCACGGACGTGAACCGGGCCTACCTCGAACGGGGCAAGCTCCAGGTCGAGGTCCTCCCCCGCGGGACAGCGTGGCTGGACACCGGGACCTTCGACCAGATGACCGACGCCGCCGACTACGTGCGCACGATGGAGCGCCGCACGGGGATGAAGATCGGCGTGCCGGAGGAGGTCGCCTGGCGTCAGGGCTTCCTCGACGACGAGGCGCTTCGGACGCGCGCGGAAGCCCTCGTGAAGTCGGGCTACGGAACCTACCTGCTCGGACTGCTCGAAAGGGGCGCTCGATGACCCGCCTGCTCGTGACCGGCGGCGCCGGCTTCATCGGATCGAACTTCGTGCACCACGTGGTCGCGCACACGGACGCGCACGTGACCGTGCTGGACAAGCTCACCTACGCCGGCAACCGCGCCTCGCTCGCTGGTCTCCCCGCCGACCGGGTCGAACTCGTCGAGGGGGACATCGCCGACGCCGCGCTCGTCGACAGCCTGTTCGCCCGGACCGACGCGGTCGTCCACTATGCCGCCGAGTCCCACAACGACAACTCGCTGCACGACCCGCGGCCGTTCCTCGACACCAACATCATCGGCACGTACACGCTGCTGGAGGCCGCCCGTCGGCATGATCGCCGGTTCCACCACATCTCCACCGACGAGGTGTACGGAGACCTCGAGCTCGACGACCCGGCACGGTTCACGGAGCAGACGCCGTACAACCCCTCGTCGCCGTACTCGTCCACGAAGGCCGGCAGCGACCTGCTCGTGCGCGCCTGGGTGCGCTCGTTCGGCGTGCAGGCGACGATCTCCAACTGCTCGAACAACTACGGCCCGTACCAGCACGTGGAGAAGTTCATTCCGCGCCAGATCACGAACGTGCTGCGCGGGATCCGACCCAAGCTGTACGGCGCCGGACAGAACGTGCGCGACTGGATCCATGCCGACGACCACTCCTCGGCCGTCCTCACGATCCTGGAGAAGGGCGAGATCGGCCAGACGTACCTGATCGGCGCCGACGGCGAGAAGGACAACAAGTCCGTCGTCGAGCTGATCCTCACGCAGATGGGCCAGCCCGCCGACGCCTACGACCACGTCACGGACCGCGCCGGTCACGATCTGCGCTATGCCATCGACTCCACGAAGCTGCGCACCGAGCTCGGCTGGGCGCCGCGGTTCTCCGACTTCGAGTCGGGCCTCGCCTCCACCATCGAGTGGTACCGCGCGAACGAGGACTGGTGGGCGCCGGCCAAGGACGCCACGGAGTCGTTCTACGCCGCCCGGGGGCAGTGATGACCGCGTTCGGCAAGGCGCTCACGATCACCGAGACGCCGATCCCCGGCCTGCTCCTCGTCGACCTCCCGGTGCACGGTGATGCCCGCGGCTGGTTCAAGGAGAACTGGCAGCGCGAGAAGATGGTCGCCGCCGGCCTTCCGGACTTCGGTCCCGTGCAGAACAACATCTCGTTCAACGACGCGATCGGCACCACCCGCGGCATCCATGCCGAACCGTGGGACAAGTGGGTCTCCGTCGCCACCGGCCGGATCTTCGGCGCCTGGGTCGATCTGCGGGCGGGCGAGACCTTCGGGCGCGTCTTCACGGCGGAGATCGACCCGTCGCGCGCCATCCTCGTGCCTCGCGGCGTCGGCAATTCGTACCAGACGCTCGAAGCGGACACCGCCTACACCTACCTGGTGAACGACCACTGGTCGCCGGACGCGGCGTACTCCTTCCTCAATCTCGCCGACGAGACGGCGGCCATCGCGTGGCCGATCCCGCTCGACCAGGTCGAGATCTCCCCGAAGGACCGGGCGCATCCTCGACTGGCCGACGTGACCCCGATCGGCCCGCGGAAGACCCTCGTCGTCGGGGCGTCCGGTCAGCTCGGCCTGGCGTTGCGGGCGGCTCTCGGGGACGCGGAGCACGTCGAGTACACGACCAGGGAGACGCTCGACCTCCGCGACCCCGAGCTGGCCGTCGCACGGCGCTGGCGCGACTACGGGACGATCATCAACGCGGCCGCCTACACGGCCGTCGACCACGCCGAGACCGCGGAGGGGCGGGCCGAGGCCTGGGCGGCGAACGTCACGGGCGTGTCCGCGCTCGCCCGCATCGCGACCGAGAACGGCCTCACGCTCGTGCACGTGTCCAGCGACTACGTGTTCGACGGCACGAAGGACGGCCCCTACACCGAGACGGACGAGGTCCGGCCGCTCGGTGTCTACGGGCAGACGAAAGCGGCGGGGGACGCGATCGTCGCGACCGTGCCCCGTCACTACATCCTGCGGACCTCCTGGGTGATCGGCGACGGCCGCAACTTCGTGCGGACGATGGCCTCGCTGGCGGAGCGGGGCATCGCGCCGCGGGTCGTCGGCGACCAGATCGGGCGGCTCACCTTCACGGCGGACCTCGCCGCGGCCATCCGGCACCTGCTCGACGTCTCGGCGCCGTTCGGGCTCTACAACGTGACCGGGGGCGGCGAACCGCGCTCCTGGGCCGACATCGCGCGCGCGGTCTACCGGCTGACCGGGCACGACCCGGCCGCGGTCACCCCGGTGACGACGGAGGAGTACTTCGCCGACCAGGCCGGACCGATCGCGCCGCGTCCGCGCAACAGCGTCCTGGACCTCGCCCGGATCACGGCCACCGGCTGGACGCCGAGGGATGCGGATGCGTCCCTCGCGGACTACCTGTCCGCCGACGACGCCTAGAGCTCGCCCGGCTTCATCGCCTCCGCGTCGATGGCGCGGATGATGCGCAGGGTCGCGGTGTCCGGCTCCGGCTCACCCGCCGCCTCCCGCTCCTCCCGTCGCCGACGGGGCGCGTACACGACGAGCGAGTGGAAGAGGAAGCGGGCGAAGAACGCCACGACGAGCGAGAGCGCCGTGGCGAGCACGCTGGAGATGTGCCACGTCTCGACCATGAGCGCCATCACCGGGATGCGCAGGGCCGCCTCGACGTTGTTGAACGTGAACGAGGCCGCGAAGCGTGCCGCGGCGCTGCGGGCGTCGGTGCGCATGTCCGCGAAGACGAACCGCTCCTGCAGCAGGAAGTTGCCCACGATCGTGACCTCGGCGCCGATGATCGCCGCCCACACGTAGGGCACGCCCGCGGCGGTCAGCGCCCACATGATCGCGAGGTTCGCGATGGCGCCGAGGACGCCGATCGCGGCGAACAGGGACATCTTTCCGAAGCGCAGCCGTGCCAGGTGGGCGATGAACGTGGCCCCCTGCCGGAGGCTCGCCTTCGAGGTGCCGTGGCGGCGTTCGCCGAACTCCATCGGGACCTCCGCGATCCGCAGATCGGTGCGGGCGAGGATCTCCAGGAGGATCTTGAAGCCCTGCGGCCGCAGGGCAGCGAGATCGAGTCGCCGCCGGTCGACGAGGAAGAACCCGGTCATCGGATCGGTGCTCCGGGCGAGCCGCCGCGGGAACATCGCGCGGGTCAGCCAGGTGGCGGCGCGGGAGACGCCGAAGCGCACGGCCGTCCCGAGGCCGCTGGTGTCTCCGCCGCCGATGTAGCGGGAGGCGGCGACGACGTCCGCGTCGCCGTCCGCGTACCGGTCCAGCAGGGTCGGCAGGAGCTCCGGCGGATGCTGGAGGTCGCCGTCCATCACGATGCAGACGTCGCCGTTCGCGGCCCCCAGGCCGACGACGACCGCCCCGCCGAGGCCCCCGACGTTGTCCGCGCGATGGAGCACCCGGACCGCGATCGGGGCGTCGGCCGCGAGGCGCTCCACCTCGGCCGCGGTGTCATCGGTGCTGTCGTCGATGAAGAGGATCTCGGCGTCCCGTCCCGCCAATGCCGCCGCCGTCCGCTCCACGAGTTCGGCGACGTTGTCGCGCTCGTTGTACGTCGGCACGATGACCGTGACCCCTGCCCCCAACGTGGTCCCCTTCGTTCCGCAGCCCCATCGGCTCCGGCATCCATCGTTCCATGGGTTCCTATGGGCCGCAGGACATGTTCCTGCTAAAGTGTCGTCTGCGGCTGTGGGAGTCGCGACGAACGGGTGGGGATCCGTTCGACTGGGGAATGATCGATCTGGGGAGATCATGGGGACGCGTATCGGCTATGCCGTCGGAGCTTTCGACCTGTTTCACGTCGGGCACCTCAATCTGCTGCGGCACGCCAAACAGCACTGCGACATCCTGATCGCCGGGGTGGTGAGCGACGAGATGCTGCGTCAGGTCAAGGGGATCGAGCCGGTCATCCCGACCGCCGAGCGTGCCGAGATCGTGCGGCACATCTCCTTCGTCGACGACGTCTACGTCGAGACGACGCCGTCGAAGATGGACTCCTGGCGCGACGTGCGCTTCACGCACTTCTTCAAGGGCGACGACTGGCGCGGCACCGAGAAGGGCCTGCGGCTGGAGAGCGAGTTCGCGGAGGTGGGCGTCGAGGTCGTCTACTTCCCGTACACCGCGCACACGTCGAGCTCGGCGCTCCGCCGCGCGCTCGACGCGATCACCGCGAACGCCACGGCGTCGGTGGTCGGCGCGACCCGCTGAAGCCGGCGTCGGTCAGTTCGCGACGCCGAGGAGGCTGCGCGCCATCCGCGCCACGTGCGGCGGGGTGTGCGGGCCGAGCCACACCGTCCAGTGCTCCGGGGGCTCACTGCACGTCCACTCCAGGCACCACGCGTAGACGGCGTTCGCGAGACGCTCGCCGCGGGCATGGGCGCGCGGCCCCTCGGCGCGCAGGAGCCAGCGGACCGAGACCCCCTGGGGGACGTCGATGTGCCGGAACTGGATACGGGCCGCCGCCTCGATGAGGATGACGCCGTGCGCATCCCACGGGAGCCGGGACGCGACGCGGGCGATGGCTCCGACATCGGCGGCGTCCCCGGCGATGAGGACGGCTCCCTCCATCGCTTCCCAGTCCGGATCCTCGAGGTGCTCGCACGCGATGCTCATGCCTCCACTATAGGTAAGGCTACCCTTACCATCAAGAGCCGTTAGTCCTCCGCGACGGCGCTCGTCAACACCTTTACCCGGACGGCGCCACGCGTCATCCTGAGTCCGTGAGCAGTGAGAGGATTCGACGCACGCCCGCCGGACGCCGCATGGTCGGCGCCCTGGTCGGCCTGATCGTGGCCGCAGCCCTGAGCGGGTGCGGAGCGACGGTCCCCGCAGACCCGGACGGCACCCTGGACCGAGTCACGGGCGGAGAGCTGCGGGTCGGCACCTCGCCCGACCCCGGCCTGGTCGAGACAGACGGCGGCCGGCCCCACGGGCCGGTCGTCGCCCTCGTCGACGGCTTCGCCGCGAGCCTGGACGCCCACGTCACCTGGACGGTCGCGACCGAGGAGAGCCTGGTGGGCATGCTGGAGACCGGCGACCTCGATCTCGTCGCCGGCGGCCTGACCCCGGACACCCCGTGGATCGACAAGGCGGGCGTGACCCGCGGCTATCCCGGGATCGAGGGCGCGGGCGGTCGGGAGCTCGTGATGCTCGTCCCCCTGGGCGAGAACGCATTCCTCTCGGCCCTCGAGACGTACCTCGACGGTGAGGTCGACCGATGACCGAGACGAAGCGGTTCGGGCGTACCGAGCTCCCCGACGAACAGCAGCAGGCGACCCGGAAAGCCGTGCGCTGGGAGATCCTCACGATCGTCTACACCTCGATCACGATCACCGTGATCGCGCTCGTCGTGGGCGAGTCCCAGGCGATGCGCACCGCGTGGATCGAGGACATGCTGTCCCTGATCCCGCAGTTCGCGTTCCTTCTCGCCCTGGTGTTCGTGCGGCGCCGCCCCACCCGGAAGCACCCCTACGGCCTGCACCGCGTGATGGGCGTCGGGCACCTCGTCGCCGGTGTCGCGCTCCTCGCGGTCGGCCTCAACCTCGCCGTCGAGGCCGTCGCCGGACTCCTCCGGGGGGAGCACCCGACCATCGGCACGGTGCAGCTGTTCGGGCAGACGATCTGGCTCGGTTGGCTCATGGTCGCCGTCATGGCCGTCGTGATCGTCGGACCGGTGTTCTTCTACGGTCCGGCCAAGGCCAAGCTCGCTCCCGTCCTGCACAACAAGCTGCTCTACGCCGACGCCGACATGGCGAAGGCGGACTGGCAGACGACGGTCGCCTCGATCGTCGGCGTGCTCGGTGTGGGCGCGGGAATCTGGTGGCTCGACGGCGCCGCGGCGCTCTTCATCTCGCTCGGCATCATCTGGGACGGCTTCCGCAACACGAAGACGGCGATCGTCGATCTCATGGATCAGCGGGCCCGCACGTTCGACAGCGCGGAGCCGCATCCGCTGGCCCGCGATGTCGTCTCCTACCTGCGCAGCCGCCCCTGGGTGGATCAGGCTGCCGTGCGCATGCGGGATCAGGGCCAGGTGTTCCACATCGAGGCGTTCGTGGTGCCGCATCACCGGGCCGTCCGCACGGCCGACCTGACCGCCGCGTCCGAGGGCATCGCCGACCTGGACTGGAAGGTGCAGGACGTCGTGATCATCCCGGTCGAGGAGCTGCCGGCCGAAGCGGACCCCGGGCGATGAGCGCCGCCGACGAGGCGCTGTTCCCCGGCTTCACGACCACTCGGATCCCGACCTCCGAGGCGGACATCCTCGTCCGTCACGGTGGCTCGGGACCGCCCGTGGTGCTCCTGCACGGTCACCCCCGTACCTCGGCGACGTGGCATCGGGTGGCTCCCCTGCTCGTCGAGCGCGGCTTCACCGTGATCTGCCCCGACCTGCGCGGCTATGGACGCTCCCGCGGCCCGGCGCCCACCTCCGATCACTCGGCCCATTCCAAGCGTGCCGTCGCCCGAGACATCCGCGCCGTCGCCGAGAGACTCGGTCACGAGCGCTTCCGCCTTGTCGGGCACGACCGAGGCAGCTACGTCGCGCTCCGGCTCGCCCTCGATCACCCGGAGACCGTGGAACAGGTCGCGCTGCTGGACTGCCTGCCGATCTCGGAGCACCTTCGCCGCTGCGACGCGACCTTCGCCGTGCATTGGTGGCACTGGTTCTTCTTCGCCCAGCCGGACATCCCGGAGCGCGTCATCGGCGCGGACCCGGAGGCCTGGTACGCCCCCAAGGCCGACCCGGCGACGATGGGCGCGGCGAACCATGCCGAGTTCCTGCACGCGGTGCGGCAGCCGTCGGTCATCCGGGCGATGCTCGAGGACTACCGCGCCGGTCTCACGATCGACCGCGCACACGAGGAGGCGGATCGCGCCGCCGGGCGCCGACTCGCGATGCCCGCGCTCGTGCTCTGGTCGGAACGCGACGATCTCGAAGAGCTCTACGGCGACCCTCTCCGCATCTGGCGGGACTGGGCCGACGATGTCCGCGGCCACGGCATCGACAGCGGGCACCACATGGCGGAGGAGGCGCCAGAACCTCTCGCCGCCGCACTGGCGGGCTTCTTCGGAGCCGCCCCTCCCCCACGGACGTAGGCTGGAGGCATGACCAACCCCGCCTCCGACACCATCACGATGTTCGGCGCCGACTGGTGCCGCGACTGCATCCGCACGAAGAAGCAGCTCGACGAGCTCGGCGTCGCGTACACCTACGTCGACCTGGTCGCCGACCCCGACGCCGCCGACATCGCGAAGGACATCTCCGGCCGCACGAACATCCCCGTCGTCGTCTACCCCGACGCCTCGCACCACGTCGAGCCGTCGAACGCCGACGTGGAGTCGAAGCTGCGCGAGCTCTCGCTCATCTGATCGTCTCGCCACTCGGCGGATCTCCGCGCGGACGCCTAAGCTGAAAGCCCGTTCGAAGGAGACGCCGATGACTTCTGCGCCCACGACAGCGCCTGCCGTTCCCGCTCTCGGGGAAGGCGAGGCGGAGCGGCTCGACGCCGCCGTCGCCGACCTGCAGACCGGGACGTCGGTGTGGACCGCGCTCACCGTGGCGCAGCGCGCGACGCTGCTCCGGCAGGTCCGCACGAGCGTCGCCGCGACGGCCGACGACTGGGCGACGACCGCCGCCGCCTCCAAGGGCCTGGACGCGCGGCATCCGCTCCGCGGCGAGGAGTGGCTGAGCGGTCCGTACAGCGTCCTCGGGGCGCTCGACGCCTCGATCGCCACGCTGACCCGGATCGCGAACGGGGCCAATCCACTGGACGGCATCCGGGTCGACCGGGCGCCCGGTGGCCGGGCACGCGTGCATGCCTTCCCTCTCACCGGCATCGACCGGTTCCTGCTGTCCGGATTCACCGGCGAGGTCTGGCTCGAGCCGGGGACCACGCCGAACGCCGCCAGGGCGGGTGCGGGTCTGGCCCAGCGCACGCCGACGGTGTCCGGCGGCGTGGGCCTCGTGCTCGGCGCCGGGAACGTGACCTCCATCCCCGTGCTGGACGTGCTGTACGAACTGCTCGCCCACAACCGCACCGCCCTGCTGAAGGTGAACCCCACGCAGGACGCCCTGGTCCCCGTCTACAAGCGCGCGCTCGCCCCGCTCATCGAGCCCGGACTGCTGCGGATCGTGCGCGGGGGCCCGGCGGCCGGCGCGTATCTCACCCAGCACCCGGGCCTCGCGCACGTGCACATCACCGGCTCGGCGGCAACGTTCGACACCATCGTCTGGGGGCCGTCCTCCGGTGAGGGCGCGGCGGCGACGAAGCGCCGCCGCCGCGAGAACCGCCCGCTGCTGAAGAAGCCCATCACCGCCGAGCTCGGCGGGGTCTCCCCCATCATCGTCGTGCCCGGGAAGTGGACGGCCGCCGACCTCGCGTATCAGGCCGAGCACATCGCGACCATGCGGCTGCAGAACAGCGGCCACAACTGCATCGCGGGGCAGGTCGTCATCCTCTCCGCCGACTGGGACCAGGCCGACGACTTCCGCGCCGCGCTGCGCCACGCCTACGCTACCGCTCCGGAGCGCCCCATCTGGTACCCCGGCGCCCCCTCCCGCATGCAGGCCGCCACGGACGACTACCCGGACGCGCTCGTGCTCGGGGACCGGCTCCTCGTCGAGATCGACGGCGATGAGGACCCCGCCGCCCTGGAGAGCACGGAGTACTTCGCCCCGGTCCTCGGCGTGGTGAGCCTGCCGGGCACCGGCCAGGAGTTCCTCGACGCCGCGGTCGCGCACGCGAACGAGAAGCTGCAGGGCACGCTCGGCGCGAACCTGCTCATCGACCCGGCCACCGAGAAGGCGCTCGGCAGCGGGTTCGAGCGGGCGCTCACCGCCCTGCACTACGGCTCGATCGCGATCAACGGGTGGACCGCCTTCGGGTTCATCACCCCGACCCTCACCTGGGGCGCTTTCCCCGGCGGCACGATCGACGACGTCGGCAGCGGCATCGGCGTCGTCCACAATGCCCTGCTGCTGGATCGGGTGGAGCGCTCCGTGCTGCGCGGCCCCTTCCGACCGTTCCCGCGCTCGCTGCCCGTGGCCAACGGCGGCGGACGCCTGACCATCCTCCCGAAGCCGCCGTGGTTCGTCTCCTCCCGCACCGGCGCGGCCGTGAGCGAGGGTCTCACCCGCCATCGCGCGGACGGCGGCGCCGTCGGCCTCGTGAAGACCCTGATGCGCGCGCTCCGCGCCTGAGGGGACGCGTCAGGCCTCGGGCCGGAACCGATCGGTCGCGGCGCGGAGAGCCGCGCGGATGCCGGGTTCGGCGGCGGAATGGCCCGCGTCGTCGACCACCTGGAAGTCGGCTTCCGGCCAAGCCCGGTGCAGGTCCCACGCCGTCATCATCGGCGTGACCACGTCGTGGCGGCCCTGCACGATCACGGTCGGGATGTGCCGGATGGCGTCGATCCCGGCGAGCAGCTGTCCCTCGGCCCACCAGCCGCGGTGCACGAAGAAGTGGTTCTCGATGCGCGCGAAGGCGACGGCCCGGCGGGGATCGGCCATCGCCGCGATCTGCTCCGGGTCGGGGCGCAGGGTGACGGTCGCCGCCTCCCAGGCCGCCCACGCGAGGGCCGCCGGTTCGTGGACCGCCGAGTCCGGATCGAACAGCCGCCGGTGATACGCCTCGATCATCCGCGAGCGCTCCAGGACCGGGATCGGCGCGATGAAGTCCTCCCACAGGTCGGGGAACAGCGCCGCCGCCCCGCCCTCGTAGAACCATTCGAGCTCGGCGCGACGCAGGGTGAAGATGCCGCGCAGGATCAGCTCGGAGACGACATCCGGGTGGGCCTGAGCGTAAGCCAGCGCGAGGGCGCTCCCCCAGGACCCGCCGAACACCTGCCAGCTCTCGATGCCGAGGTTCTTGCGCAGGAGCTCGAGGTCGGCGATGAGGTGCGCGGTGGTGATGTGCCGGAGATCGGCATCGGGCTCCGCGGCGGACGGCGTGCTCCGACCGCATCCGCGCTGATCGAGGAGGACGATCCGGTAGGCCTCGGGGTCGAAGAACTGCCGCTGCCACGGCGACGTCCCGCTGCCCGGACCTCCGTGGAGGAAGACCACGGGCTTGCCCTCGGGGTTGCCGCTGATCTCCCAGGCCACGCGGTGCCCGTCGCCGACGAGCAGCACCCCGGTCTCGTACGGCTCGATGGGCGGATAGAGCCCTTCGGTGTTCGTCATGTTCGGTCCCCCAACCGGTCGTGCGGTCCTGCCGAGTCCACGTTATCTGACAACGGCGGGATCACCGGGCCTACGGGTCGAGCTGATCGGCGGGAAGGGTGAACACCTGCCCGCACGCGTCGAGCCCGTTCTGGTATCCCTCCGCGAACCAGCGCTGACGCTGCGCGCTGGAGCCGTGCGTCCAGCTCTCCGGATTGACCATGCCGGCCTGCTCCTGGATGTGGTCGTCTCCGACCGCGGCCGCCGCGTTCAGGGCGTCCTCGATCTGCGTCTCCGTCGGCTTCTCCAGGTAGGGATCGCCGTCGGCGTCGGTCTGCTCGGTCATGCGGCCGAGCCAGCCGCCGGCGTAGCAGTCGGCCTGCAGCTCCATGCGCACGCCGTTGCTGCCGGGACCGGTGCCGTTGTTCGGGTACTGGTCCATCGTCCCGGTGATGTTCTGGATGTGGTGCCCCCACTCGTGCCCGATGATGTAGAGCTGCGCGAGGTTTCCGGCCGAGGCCCCGAACTGCTCCTGCATGAGCTGGAAGAAGGTGGGATCGATGTAGACGGTCTCCTCCGGCGGGCAGTAGAAAGGCCCCACGGCATTGGAGGCCGTTCCGCACTGCGTGGATGTCGCGCCGTCGACGACGATGTTCTGCGGAGCCCGGTAGCCCTCGACGTTGTCCCCCCAGAACGCGTCCAGTGCGAGCTGAGCGCCTGCGAGCCGGCACTCGGCGTTCGCGTTCGCGTCGGCACCGGTGTCGCAGTTCTCGATGGCCGAACCGCCGGCGGGCTCGCTGCCGCCCCCGGGCGCGCCACCGACCAGTCCGCTGAGGTCGATGCCCAGCAGGGGGCCGGCGATGAGGGCGAGGAGACCGAGCACGCCGATGCCGGTGCCGCCCGCGATCGCCGCCGTGCGTCCGCGGCGGCGCGTGGTGTTGCGGGAGAGGTCGGCGTCGGGATTGAACGTCATGCGTCGAGGGTACTCCGCGCGCCGACACCCTGACGGACGTAGGCTCGTGGCATGGCCACCACGATCACCATCACCGGCGCGGGCGGACAGATCGGCTACGCGCTCCTCTTCCGCATCGCCGCCGGCGACATGCTCGGTCCGGACGAGAAGGTGCGGCTGCGGCTGCTGGAGATCCCGCAGGGACTCGGCGCTGCGGAGGGCGCGGCGCTGGAGCTCCAGGACGGCGCTTTCGACCTGCTCGAGCACGTGGAGGTGACCGACGACGCAGCGGTCGGCTTCGACGGCTGCGACCTCGCGCTGCTCGTGGGCGCGCGCCCCCGCGGTCCGGGCATGGAACGCGGCGACCTGCTGGCCGCGAACGGCGGCATCTTCGGGCCCCAGGGCGCCGCCATCGCCGCGAACGCCGATCCCGGGGTCCGCGTGACCGTGGTGGGCAACCCCGCGAACACGAACGCCCTGATCGCCTCGGCGGCGGCCGACGGCGTGCCCGCCGACCGATTCACCGCACTCACGCGGCTGGACGAGAACCGGGCACGGGCCCAGCTCGCGCAGACGCTCGGCGCCCCCGTGCACACGGTGCGGCGGGTACCGATCTGGGGCAACCACTCGGCCACGCAGTTCCCCGACGTGTCGCACGCGACCGTCGGCGGGAAGCCCGTGCAGGACGCCCTGGAGCGGATCGTCGGCGACGTCCCGGCGTGGCTGGACCGGACGTTCATCCCCCGGGTCGCCAAGCGCGGCGCGGAGATCATCGAGGTCCGCGGGTCGTCCTCCGTCGCCTCCGCCGCGAGCGCGACGATCGACCATGTGCGCGACTGGGTCCGCGGGACCGAGGACTGGACCTCCGCCGCCGTCGTCTCGCGCGGAGAGTACGGCGTTCCGGAGGGGCTCGTCTCCTCGTTCCCCGTGCAGTCCGTCGACGGCGAGTGGCGCATCGTGGAGGGCCTGGAGATCGACGACTGGGCCCGCACGCGCATCGACGCCTCGGTCGCGGAGCTCGTGGAGGAGCGGGAGGCGGTCCGTGCCCTCGGACTGCTCTGATCCGGTGGCCGCGGGACGCCCCGGCAGGGCAGAATAGAGGGCGGAGGTGCGGGATGAGCGACACGATGGACCCGGCGGGCACGACGCCGTCTCTCGACGATGCGCTGACGAGCCCGCTCCACCTCCCGCACGACGCAGCAAAGTGCCCGAAGTGCTTCACGGAGCTGCAGCAGAACCGCAACTTCTGGACCGCGCGTCCCGCGGGCTCCCGCCTGGTCGGCCTCGTCGTCGCTCGTGAGGGCATGCCGTCGGTCGTCGAGCAGCGCGCCGACCTCGCCCGTTTCGGCGTGCCCATCGAGGGCTTCCGTCACCCGGCGCCGGACATCCTGGAGAGCTGGAACGACCGCCTCGCGCGGCTCATCTCGACGCTCCGGACCGGAGACGTGGTCGTGGTGGCGAACATCCGGGCCCTGGGGCTCGACGCCGAGGAGGGCGCCCGCACGGTCGCCGAGCTCCGGCGACACGGGATCATCGTGAAGGTCCTCGGCCACGAGGCGCGTCATCTTGCCGACGCCGCCGGCGCCCGCTGAGAGGCGCCGCTAGAAGTCCCCGGACCGCAGACGGGCGAGCGTGCCCGCGCCGATCTCGGCACGAACGTCGGGACGGTTCGCGTAGAAGGTGACGAGCTCGGCCAGGAGCACCGGGTCGCTGGCGAGATCGGCCGCCGCCCACGAGGACGGCTGAGCGGTCGACGTCCGCAGTACTACGCGGTTGCCTTCCACGCCGGCGCTGACGACCTCCTCCCATGCCACGGCCACGTTGTTGCGCGGGATCCGGAGCTGCAGCCCGTCCGGGCGCAGCGTCAGGCGATGGGCGGAGGGAGCCCGGAACCACGACCGGATGCCGGCGATCGTCATGATCAGCGCGACCACCGGGAGGAGGAGCAGGGTGAGGAGCGGCAGTCGGTCCGCGGGCACCGTGAAGATGCTCCATGCCCACGCCGCGAGGAGCAGGGCCCCCACCGGCGCGAGGGCGCGCAGCGGCCAGACGATCCCCGCGGCCCCGCCGAACGCGATCACCGAACCGTCGACGACCGGCCGGACGACCCGGACCCGTGAGACGCGGGCGTGGGCCACCATCAGCCAGACGCCGACGGCGACGGCCGCGAGCACACCGATCCCCAGGGCCTTCATCGCCGGAGCCGGATCGGCGAACAGGATCAGGCTGAACAGCAGGACCACGATGGCGAACACGACGCCGAACACCGTGAGCGCCGTGGTCGCGCGCTGCTGCCCCTCCCACCCCGGATGACCGGGTACCCAGATCGTCTCCGGAGAGGTCGACTGCTGCTGACCTGTCACCCGAACAGTCCCTTCCACGCCTTGCCGATGTTGTGCCCGGCGTCGCCCACGAAGTCGGTCGTGTTCTCCCAGGCGTCCTCCGCGAAGTCCGTCGTGGCGTCCCACGCATCCGCCATGCCGGCGTCGATCGACTCCCGGACGTCTTGCGGGACCCAGTTCTCGTAAGCCCACACCGCACCGGCGCCGACCGCCACCGCGGCCCCGCCAACGACCACCGCCGTGCCCCAGACCGGGAGCGTGACGACACCGGCCGCCGCGAGCGCGGCGACACCGGCAGCCGCAGCCGCGCCACCCGCCGCACCGCCGATGATCTCCACCGCGGTGGACGAGGGGTCGTCGCCCGACGACATCGCCGAGCCCAGATTCCAGGCGTCGACGCCCCAGCCGATGAACGGCACCGCCCGACTCGCGCGAGAGAGTCCGCGGGCCAGATCCTCGGCCTCGTCCGCCGCCCACCGCATGCCGGTGGGGTTGGCGGCCTCGGCAGCGGCCTTGACGGCGGGATTGCCGGAGCGCAGCTCGCGAACGAAGTCCGATGCTCCGAGACGCAGGTCCTCCGCGTGGGAGGTGAGCTCGGCCGCCGTCTCCGCCCACGCCAGGCCCTGGCCCTCGAGGTAGATCTTCGGGACCTCGCCGCTCGCCTCCCGCAGACCGGACAGGATCCTGTCCGCCGTGGACTGGCTCGGCATGGTCCCGAGGAAGCCGTCGAGGTTCTCGCTGATCCAGACCTCGAGTTCGCCCCACCAGGAGCCGACGTCGGCGGCGATCTCGTTGTACAGCTCGATGCGGTCGAGGTGCTCCTGCCACTCGTCCCAGTAGGGGTCGTCCCTCGACGTGGGGCACACCGGGATCAGGGACACCGGCCGGCCGATGATCATGCCGTTCACCGGAAGCCCCGCCGCCCGCGCATTGTCGCGGTGCGTCGCGAAGTCCTCCTTCATGCGCCGCAGCTGCCCGGCGTACGACCGGAGCTTCTCGGCGGCGTCACGGGCGAGGTCCTTGATCTCCTTCGCGGCGTCGGTCGTGCGCGAGAGGATCGTGACGTAGTCGTCCGCCGACTCGCCGAACCAGTGCCCGCGCACGCCGGTCGGGATGAAGGTCGTGACGTTGGAGGACACGTCTGCGGCGTCCTTCAGGTCGGGGTCGAGCCAGTCCGCGGCCGCCTGCACCTGGTCGGCGTCGCCGTACGTGGTCGTGTCGATCGTCATCAGAGGTCCTCGACGATGGTCGCGACCGGGTCGAGCTGGTCGATCACGTCCTGCTCGTTCGTCTCCGCGTCGTCGGCGATGGCGCGGACGATCTCTCCCAGGGTGCCGTTGATCCGGTACAGGGCGTCGACGCCCTCCCCCACCCGCTGCATGATGGCGGCGACCGTGTCGGAGGCGAGTCCGCCGTCGACGGCCGTCGGAATGCCGGAGAGCTTCGTCTCGATGAGCTCGACCGCCTCCTCGTGCATGTCCGCATGGACGGCCATCACCTCCGGGTCCATCGCGATGCGGCTCATGCGATGGCTCCGTTCCGGCGGTAGGACGCGGGCACGTCGAGGTCGAAGATGACGACGTCGTAGGGCTGCGCCTCCTTGATCTGACCGAGCTCCTCGGTGCGCACCAGGACCCAGGGCTGCCGCTCGCCGGCGAGCTCCAGCAGCCGGTCCAGGGCGGTGTAGGCGAGCAGCGCACGCCGCCCGTCCTTCAGCTCCCGGATCTCGACGAGCTGCTCCTCCGGCGTCGACGTCACGCTCAGGGGCAGGTACAGCACGGGTGGGACCATCGGCGCTGCGGCCGGCGTCGGTTCGAAGGTCATCTCGGTCTCTCCTCGGTTGTCACTCGTAGCTCGGCGGCACCCACAGCAGCTGCGCGGAGACGAGGCCCCGATCGCGGCTGACGATCTGCGCACGGCCGGGGATCGCGGGAACCGCCTTCACCTTGCCGATGAGCTGGCCCTCCTCGGGGCTGCCCGAGAGCAGGATGCCGGTCGCACCCAGGTCGGTCATGCGCTGGATGATGGGATCGTACGCGGCGCGGCTCGCCCCGCCGGTGCGGCGGGTGAGGATCACGTGAAGGCCGAGATCGGCCGCCTGCGCGAGCAGCGGTGCGAGGACCGCGACCGGGTTGCCCTGCGAGGTCGCCACGAGATCGTAGTCGTCGATGAGGACGAACCCTTCCGCGCCCTTCCACCACGACCGGCTGCGGAGCTGGTCGGGCGTGACGTCGGGTCCCGGGATGCGGCTGCGGAAGAACTGGGCGAGCTCGTTCATCCCGCCCTCCGTCATCTCGTGCGACGTGAGGTAGGCGCCGAGGTACTCCTGCGGGATCTCGCCCAGGAGGGCACGACGGTAGTCGACGACGAAGATCTTCGCCTCGGTCGGCCCGTACAGGCGCGTGATCTCGTGCACGACGCCGCGGAGCATCGACGACTTGCCGGAGTCCGCGTCGCCGTACAGGTACAGCAGCGGCTCGGCGACCGGATCGATCGAGAACGGGGCGAGGTTCGCCTCATCGATGCCCAGCAGGAGTTCGCGGGGCTCCGTGCCGTCCGGCGACTGCGCGGCCGCCACGGCGCGCAGATCGGCATGGCTGATGCGCGAGGGCAGCAGCCGCAGCTTGGGCCCTGCCGGTCCGTGCCACGCCGCCGCAACCCGTGCCACGAGGTCGTCGATCCCGTCGGCGAGGCTCGACGCGTCGTCCACCCCGTCGACGCGGGGCAGCGCCGTGAGCATCTGCAGGCCGCGGTCGTTGAGGCCGCGGCCGGGGATGGCCGTGACGTTCTCCGCCGCCTTGCGGTTGACCTCGGAGTCGGTCGGGTCGCCCAGGCGCAGCTCGATGCGGGTGCCGATGAGGTCCTTGATGTTCGCCCGGATCTCCATCCAACGCGCCGCCGTGATCACGACGTGGACGCCGTAGGTGAGACCCCGCGCGGCGATCGCCTGGATCTGCGGCTCCAGCATCTCGAACTCGGCGCGCAGCGTGCCCCAGCCGTCGACGATGAGGAAGATGTCGCCATAGCCGTCGTCGGTGAGACCCTGCGCACGGCGCTGACGGTACGCGTCGATCGAGTCGATGCCGTGCTGCCGGAAGTACACTTCGCGGGCGTTCAGCAGGCTGGTGACCTCGGCGACCGTACGGCGGACCACGTCCGGCTCGGAGCGGGTCGCGACGCCGCTGATGTGCGTGAAGTCCTGCAGGCCGGTGAAGCTGCCGCCGCCGAAGTCGATGACGAAGAACTGCACCTCCTGGGGCGTGTGGGTGAGAGCCAGGGCCGCCACCGTCGTCCTCGCGAGCGTGCTCTTGCCGCTCAGCGGCGCGCCGACGATCGCCATGTGGCCGGCCGCGCCGCCGAGGGAGACCGCAAGGTTCTCGCGGCGCTGCTCCAGCGGCACGTCGACGATGCCGAGCGGGACCGTGAGCGCCCCCGCACCCCGCCAGCGCGGGGAGACGAGCCCGAGCGACGGGTCCTCGACGAGGTCGCCGAAGAGCTGGTCGAGGGTGGCCGGCGTCACCAGCGGCGGCAGCCACACCTGGTGCGCTGCGGGGCCGCGTCCCTTCATGGACTCGACCGCGATCTCGAAGGTGTTGCGCTTCTCCTCCGGTTCGGCGTCGACCATGACCTCCGGCTCGTCCACGGGTGCCTCCGCCCGCCACACCGGCGCGGCGGTGAACAGCTCGACCGCCGTCGAGCCGGTGCTCTGGCCGGAGCCGCCGGACGACGCCCGCCGGCGACGACGCGGCGGCGGGCCAGATACGTACGCGGCACGGAACTGCGTCATCGTCTCGGTGTCGGACTTCAGGATGCCGGCGCCCGGCTGGGTGGGCAGGTGATAGGCGTCGGGCACGCCGAGGACCGTGCGGGACTCGGCCGCCGAGAACGTCCGAAGACCGATGCGGTACGAGAGGTGCGTGTCGAGGCCGCGCAGCTTTCCCTCTTCGAGCCGCTGGGAGGACAGCAGCAGGTGGACCTGCAGCGAGCGGCCGAGGCGGCCGATGTTGACGAACGTGTCGACGAACTCCGGCTTCGCCGACAGGAGCTCGGAGAACTCGTCGGCGACGATGAGCAGGGCAGGCAGCGGCGCCAGATCGGTGCGTCCGCCGCGACGCGCCTTCTCGTAGTCGGCCACGTTGGCGAACGGGCCGGTGGCCCGCAGCAGCTCCTGTCGGCGCACCATCTCGCCCTGGAGCGCGTCCTGCATGCGGTCGACGAGGGAGATCTCCTCACCGAGGTTCGTGATGATCGCCGAGACGTGCGGCATGTCGGCCATGCCGGCGAACGTCGCCCCACCCTTGAAGTCGACGAGCACGAAGTTGAGCTGCTCCGGCGAATGGGTCATCGCGAGGGCCAGCACCAGCGTGCGGAGCACCTCCGACTTCCCGGAGCCGGTGGCGCCGATGATGAGCCCGTGCGGGCCCATACCCTGCTGCGCCGATTCCTTGATGTCGAGGATGAGCGGGCTGCCGTCCTCGGTCTGGCCGATCGGCACGCGGAGGCGGTCGCGCTCCAGGCGCGGTGCCCACGCGGCGTCGAGGTCGAGGTCGCGCACGTCGGGCAGGCCGAGGAGCTCGACGAGCTCGGCCTGGCCGGTCGCGCTCTTCTTGCTGGCGATCGCGGTGCCGCCCGAGTACAGGGCGATGAGCCGACGGGCGGTCGCCTCCGCCTCGACGATGGTGATCGCATCGGCCTCGAACGGCCGTGCGGGCACCTGCAGGCTGACGAGCTCGGCGCGTGTGCTGGCACCGCCGGTCTCGAAAGCGATGCGCAGGGCGTTGGGGTCGTCGAGGTCGCCCCAGCGGGCGGGGAGGTCGATCACGGTCACGCCCTGCACGCCGTCGCCGGTGACGAGGGCGTCGTTGAACGATGTCGTGGCGCCGTCCGTGACGATGACGATATGCGGCGTCTTCGGTCCGGAGCCGTCGCGGGCGAAGCGCGAGCGCTCCCGCACCTCGGGCGGCAGCATGTCCTCGAGCTCGGACAGCTGCGAGCCGATCATGCGGGCGGCGCCGAGGCCGTCCCGCACGGTGCGCGAATGCGTGTGCGGCAGCCACTTCGCCCACTCCCACTGCGGGAGCACGCCGGTATCCGCGGCGATGACGATCTGCAGCACGTCGGGGTCGTGCATGGTGGCCGCATGCAGCAGCATGGCTCTCGCCAGCGCGCGGGTCTCGTCCTCGTCGCCGGTGATCTCGATGCGGGCGTAGTCGCGGAGGGTGACGCCGAGCGGGAGGTTCTTCTGGACCTCGTGCGTCAGCATGAAGCGGTGCGCGGCCGAGGCGGCGACGGGGTCGAGCTGCGCCAGTGGCGGGAGCTCCGGGGCTTCGAGCGTGACGCACAGCGGCTGATCGGTGACGCCCACGCGGACCGACAGGAAGTCGGGGTCGTTGACGCCGCGCTCCCAGACGCGGGTGCGCTCCTCCGCGAGGTACGGCAGGGTCGACGGGGCGGGCAGGTGCCAGTTCGCGGAGCGGCGCTGCTGTCGGGCGGCGACGCGGACGGTCTGCCGCAACTCGGTCAGGTACGCCAGATACTCGCGGCGGGCACCGAGCGTGGCCGCCTGCCGCTGGGAGCGCTGCCGCCAGCCGTTGACGGCGACGAAGCCGAGCGAGGACAGCAGGAACATGCCGCCGGTGAGCAGACCCGTGACGGACTGGTTCGACATGGTGACCATGACGATCGCGCCGACGCTGCCGAGCATGGGCAGCAGCGACCCGAGGATCCCGATGCCGCCGTCGTTCGGCTGCAGCTCCGGCGGGGCCTGGACCGGGAGCCTCCCGGAGGGGACACGGGGCGGGGCGAGACGGGGTCCTGTCATGCTCTCTCTCCGGCGCTGCTGTCGGTGCCCAGCAGAAGGCTGATGGTGAAGCTGCGGTTGCCCATGCGGACACGGTCGGCGTCGTCGAGGAGCACGCGCTCGCCCGCGACCAGCTCGGTCGTCTGGCCGTCGTCGCTGCGGACGTCGGAGCCGTTCGTGGAACCGAAGTCGGTGACCCAGGTGCGGCCGCGGGAGTGCTCGATGCGCAGATGGGTCTTCGAGACCGACGCGTCGGGGTCGGTGACGACGATGAGGCGGTCGTCGTGGGCGCTGGCGACGGGGCCGCGCCCGAGGTTCGCGGCGACGGGGAGGGCGAGCTGCACGCGCTGACCCGTGTCGAAGATGAGCAGCAGCGCCCCGGTCTCGGGGGCAGGGGCCGGGGCCTCGGCACCCGCCTGCGACCCGGGCGCCGGGGCGACGGTGAAGAGCGGCCGATCCGATCCGGGTGCCGCCGGTTCCGGGGTCTCGGTGCGGCGGGAGGCCGCGCGGGCGTCGGTGGGCTGGGAGTCCTCGTCCACGACAGACGGCGACGCCACCAGCGGCACGACCTGCGGCGGAGCGAGCGGAGCGGCCTCCACCGCGGCAGGAGTCGGCGGAGCCTCGACGGCCGCCTTGGCGGGCACGGCGACCACGACGGTGCCGGCCACGCGGTCGGCCCAGGACTGCCGTCTGCCGCCGCGATCCCAAGCGCTGGAGGCGACGACGACCCAGCTGCCGACAGCCACGAGGAAGCCGGCGCCGGTGATGATGCCGCGGACGAACTGGCGCCCGATCCCCGGGGACCACGGCCGGTCGGCGCGGGCACTGCGCAGGCGCAGCACGGCGTTGCCGAGGGTGAGGCCGGTCCGCGCCTCCAGCACCCAGAGGAACAGGGCGAGCTCGAAGACGGTGAGGCCCGCGAGCAGCACGCTCTGGGTCAGCACGAGGACGACGGCGGACGCGAGGAACACGGCGGCCGCGTCGAGGGTGAAGGCGGCGATCCGCTGGATCGTGCCGGCGGGTGCTCCACGGAAGGCGGGGCCGAGTCCCTCGGCGGGTCGCGGGACGGCACGTCGCGACGAGGCGATCGGCGTGGGCGGCGCGGGCGTCTGGCGGAGCGGCGTGCCGTCGACGCCCGGCGGCGCCGCGATCAGTGCGGGCGGCAGCGCGGGGATCTCCCCTGGACGGTCTCCGCCGGGCGCCATCGGCGGGATCGGACCCCCGCTCGGCCAGGACTGTGATGGGCCGTTCCCGCTCATCCGGCCATCATTCCACGAACCAGGGAGAGCGCATTCGCGTAGAGCAGGGCCGACGGTAGGGCGAGCGCGACGGCGAGCCACTCGAACGCGTCTCCGACCCGCGACCACACCAGCGACTTCGCGCCCTTGGACACCGGGATGACGACGGCCACCGCCGCCAACCCGACGAGGAACAGCAGGGCCGCTCCGAGCAGGTGGAAGCCGCTCCCGAGGGCCGCCGCGACCTGGATGCCGGCGACGAGGCAGACCACGGCGGCCGCGGCACGGGGGAACCACCGGAGGAGGCGCGAGGTGGTGTGCCGCGGCGTGAGCAGCAGGGCGAGCGCGAGGCAGCAGAGGAGAGCGATCCCGCCGGATACCACGAACGCGTCATCGGGCCAGGGCCGCAGGAACGCGACAGGAGCCATCGCCGCGGCCACGATGCTCAGCACGGCGGTGCCCGCGATGAGGCGCGCGGAGGAATCGTCGACCACGGCGGTGATGCGCTCCGGACGCAGCAGCCCGACCGACTCGGGGATGGCTCCGCGCACGGTCCACCGGCTGGTCATGAAGTGCTTGTAGTCGATGAAGTAGCCTTCGGGCAGGTTGACGAGGCTGCTCGGGAGGGCACGCAGGCCCAGCGGAACGAGGCCGAGCGAGACGGCGGCGGCCTCCGCCTCCCCCCACCGCAGGAGCAGGGCCAGGCCCCAGACGGCGGCGAGGCCCACGAGCAGCACCGTCGCCGTCCCGGCCGCGGCGCGCATCGGGCGAGCCCTGGCCGTCACGGCGATGATCGCGGTGGTGACACCCGCCGCGAGGAACCCGGCGGCGGTCGACAGGTGCGACGCGTCCTCCAGCCCGGCCGGGATGAGGAGAACGCCGGCCGCGAACGACAGCAGCACCGGCGCGAGCACCCCGAGGATGCCGCGCACTCCCGCCGCGGAGTCTCGTCGCGCCCACGCGACAGCGCCACCGATCGCACCGGCCGCGACGAGGAGGGCGACGAGAAGCCGGATCAGTGGATCGACGGCGCCCTGGGCGAAGACCGCGACGAGCAGCATCCCGCTCACGGCCAGCAGCCACCACCGTGCGCCGTGGTCGGCGCGCGTCTGGTCCGTCGCCTTCTCCGCCGGGCGCGCCTGCGGAGCCAGAGCCGTGCGGTCGATCAACGCATAGAGGCCGCCGTCGACGAGGTCTTCGCACTCGGTGTCGCCGGGGATCTCGTATCCCCCGGGGCCGATCGTGACGAACCGGTCCGCGTCGGGGATCCCGCTCAGGGTGAGGGCGTCCTCCAGCGTCTCGTCGAGCGGCAGGGAGAGGTCGATGCGACGATCTTCGCTCTGGAGGACGATCCGACGCCGCTCTACGATCTCGACTGACACACCTGCACCCTATCCACTGCGCGAGGCTCTCGCCGCGCGGCGCCGCCGCAGGCACTTCGGGGGATCACGATGCCCCCGCTCCGACGGCGTCGATGATCTCGCGTGCGCCGTCGGTCGTGAGCGTGACGTGCCCATACACAGACGTGTCGACGACTCCCGGGACCAGCCGCTCCATCATCGATTCGAGGTCGATGGCCGCACCGTCGACGTCACGGACCGCAAGCTCGATGTCATCGGTCGGCAGATCGTTCTCATCGATGATGATCTGAAGAACCGACGCGAGGTCCGACTCGGTGAACTCCGCATCATCGAGATAGACGCCGACCGACAGCTCGAAGGAGAGTCCGCTCGTCGCCTTCTCTGCAAACGCCTCGGTGACTCCGACATCGGAGGCCAACAGCGCCGCCGGGATCTCCTCGACCTCGTCGTCCGCCAGATCGCCAGCTACGAGCGAGCAACCGGTAAGGGAAGAGACCGCCCCTGCGAGAAGCGCGGCGGCAGCAAGAGCGCGATGACGCCTCAATGCTCCACCCCCGAATACACCTGGTGGTCGATGACCTGCCCCCCGAGTCCGGCGAGATCCCAGGGGTCTTCGCCATCGTTCTCAGACCGATAGTGTCGTTCCCACGCGGCGACGGATTCCGCGTACGCATCATTGTCGTGCGCATCGAAAAGGTGCTTTCCTGGCGGGTCGGGGAGCGTGATCTGATGCATGTTAGGCGGCAGAACCGTGATCGGCGTGTGCGGGACGTCGATGGGGGCCAGCCCGGGTAGTCCGGGCACCGCCACCGCGCTTCCATCGGTCATCGGCACGACGTCCGATGCGTGTTGGAACGCATAGACGGGGACGTGCGGCGGCACCGCGAAGTTGTCGACGGGTGAACCGTTCGTCACCACCGCGAGCGGCTTGTAAGGGAAGGTCGGGTCGGCAGCGAGGTTGGCCGCCATGATGCCTCCCTGGCTGAAACCGGTCAGGACGACATCAGCGCCGGCGGGAATCCCCGCTTCCTTCATCGCCTGCAGGACCGCGCGCTCATACTGTCCACGGAAGACCGGGTTGTCCATCATGAGAGCCAGGTTGCTGTCGCGGTCGTTCATCGCACCGTGCGGCCCGTCGAACTCCCACGGCTGCGTCGAGGGCAGCGACACCACCCAGTGGGTCGAACCGTCCGCCGCCCGCACCTGCTTGATGTCGATGACCGTCGCGTCCTGACCGCCCATGGCGTCCGTCGTCGTGTTCACCGCGACGAGATCCGAGAGGGAGCGCAGGTTGGTGACTTCGTGCGCCTCGATCCACGCGAGGAGCGCCCTCCCGCTCAGGTCATCCGGGTCGATCTCCCGCACATTCACGTCCGTGTCGAGGAAGTCGTCCAGCACATTGCCGCCGAGGACTCCGAGCGGGCCGCCGAACAGCCCCCCGAGCACGGGCATCATGTCGGCGATCACTCCGCGGAGCCGCTGCAGCGCGTCGCCGACCAGCGGGACGAGCTTGTACAGCAGCTCCGCGAGTGAGACGACGGCGCTGATGAGGTTCTTCACGAGCGCGCCGCCGACCGTGACGAACTCCGCGGCGGAGTTCGCGAACCGCTCGAGGTCCTTGAGCTTCGACAGCGGGTTCACCGACCATCCGAAGAGGTCCTCGGCGAATCGGCTGAGACGGCCGAGGAAGTCGCAGATCAGCACGCGGGTGGACTCGATGATGTGCGAGACCGCACGCACGGCGCTCGCAGTCGCGCCCGTCCACTGCACGCCGTCCTCGCTCACGGAGAGCACATCGGAGAAGCGCTCGCGCAACGCCCTGACCGTGCGGCCGTCCAGGTCGACCAGCCGACGATCAGCGTCGCTGAGCATCGCGTGCGTCCTGCCGAGCGCGCGCTCCGCGTCCTCCCAGCGCGCCGCGAAGGCGCCGACGGTGCCCGGGTCGCCGAGCAGATCGTCGAACCACTCGCGGAGGGGCTGGATGTACTGGATCAGCAGACCGGCGATGCCGGGGATGCTCGCACAATCGGCCTGCGCCGACGTGTAGCCCGCAGCGCCCGCTGCCCAGGACCCGGATCGCACCTGGCCGCTGATCGCGGCGACCGCGGTCACAGGGCCTGTCCTTCGATCGCGCGGAACGTCGTCACGGCGGTCTCCTCCACCTCGCGGAACTGTCCGACAGTGGCTGCGAGAGCCGCAGACGTCAGTGCCGAGAGCGCGCTCGCCGTCGCGAGCGTCGACCGGGATGCCTCTGCGAGTGCCGACACCGCCGGGCCGAGCAGGGGGGTGCACAGGGCACCGAACGCCTCTCCGCCCACGCCGCCGGCCGCGTTCGCCGCGGCGCCGCGCAGGATGTCCGCGGCATCCGAGAGCGCCCGCACATGAGCCTGCAGCAGATCCGCGTCGACGACGATCTGCTGGTTCGCCGCTCCCGTGGTCATTTCCATCCTCCCGACATCGTCATGTTCAGTTACCCCCCGAGTGCGCGCTGGCCGGCCAGGTCCGTCTCGGAGTACGACGTCGCGAGATCGTCCAGGGTGGTCGCGATGGCCTCGACGAGGGCGCTGCGCTCCCGCATCGACAGGTCGAAGCGCCCGTGCGCGGAGTCGAACGCGGACTGGGCCTCCCCCGACCACGAATCCCGCAGCACGCCGGCGATCCCGACGAGCTGCTCCAGGGCCGCGTCGATGTTCGCGGACGCATCGCCGATGGAGCGCGCAGCCGCGGCCAGGCGGGACGGGTTGACCTCGATCGTCGCCATCAGCGGTACCCGAGGGTGTCGTCGCCCGGGGCCGGAAACGCGACCTGGACGTCCCGCCGGACAGCGTCGACCAGCCCGGAATCCGCACCGAGCGTCTGCGCCAGGGACTCGACCACGGCGTCGGCCGCCGCGCGCTGAGCCGCAGCGATCGTGTCGGTGATCGTCGCGCCGAGCGCGATCGCATCGTCGACGGCGCTCGACAGCCGTACCTCGGCGATCGCCCCGGTCGGCTGCGCCACCACCGTGACCCGACCGTCCGACGACGTGACCGTCGCCGTGGTCTGCGTCGCCTCGGCAGACACCCGCGCCGCTTCTTCCGCGAGCACACGCGAACGCGCGATCTGCGCATCGATCTTCGCGTTCAACGCCTCCATAGACGCGAGAACGTCATTTCCCTCCGGCATCTTCTTCCCCCTCCGTTCGGTCACAACGAGTCGAGTGACCGATTGCGCTCACTGCTCATGCTTTCCCCCTTGCGCGGCGGTCTGTCGTCGTGAGTTGCGCGCCACGACGATTGCGAGGATGATCCCGCCCACAACCAGAACAGTGACGACGATCCCGCCGCCGATCACCCACGGCATCGCCGACACATCCGATGGTTGCTCGGCCCCGCCGGGCGCGGAAGAGGGTCGTGGACTCGCTGTCGCATTTTCCCGATCCTGTGCCGCCTTGACCTCGTTCACCATCGCAAGTGACGGGGAGGCGTTCGGATCATCGGCATCGAAGATCGGATTCTCATCCGGGTACTTCGTTGGATCCACCGCCAGCATCCCGGCAAGAGACGCCGCGCCGTATCCCGTGCCGGAGTTCCATTTCGGCTCGTGCTCGCCCTTCGTGCCCGTGTTGTGGATGAGACTCTGAATCAGCTGCCCCGCTGTAGCTTCCGGATACTTCTGCTTCACGACCGCCAGCATCCCCGCCACGATCGGCGTCGCGTACGACGTCCCCGATCCGAGCGACTGCGCCTCCCACGAGTCCGACGCGCCCTGCAGCAACAGACCGATTCCCGGGGCGGCGGCGATGACGTCGTCACTCACGTTCGGCTTCCCGTACTGCCCGTTCTGGATCTTGCCGTCCTCACCGAACGCCTGCACGGCCACGACACCGTTCAGACTGGCCGGCGGGGAGGCGATCCCGTCCTCGTTCGGCATACTGGCGACCACCACCACGTCGTTGGCGTAAGCCTCCGCGATGCCCTTCGATGCGTCCATGCCACCGGAGGAGATGGAGATGATGTCCGCCCCGTCAGCCACTGCGTCCGAGACGGCATGGTCCAGCCCTGTCCGGTTGTCCGCCGCCAACTTGCTGCCACCCTCCTGCAGACACTCAGCATCCTCACCCTCGTCGTCGAGGACACCGTCGGCCACCGGCGCAGTGTAGAACAGCATCTCCACCCCGGGCGCGACGCCCTTCACCGGGGCGCCGCCAGCGGGCGCCTCCCCCGTTCCCACGATCATCGATGCGACGTTCGTCGCATGATGCGAGGCCACGTAATCTGTCGAGGCCGCCGGATACGGCGTCCCTGACGCGTCCAGACAGTACGACGGCTCCCGGACCGTCACGTCCGCCCCGCGGAGACCGACCGCATCCGGATTGATCTGACTGTCGATCACGGCCACCTTGACACCGGAACCATCGAAGCCTGCATCGTGGGCTTCCTGAATCCGGCCACGATCGAACCACCACAAGCCCGAGTCCGCCGTCTTTGCCACCGCCGCCGACGGCACTAGGGCCGCCATCGCAAAGCCGGCCACGCCGACGACCGCGGCTAGACCGCGAGACACTCGCCGCATCGATCCTGTGGCGGACGGCGAGGTCTGTGTCGAATGACGACGGCTACCTCGACCCCCCATTGGTCCCCCTTCTTTGCGGCACCCCGAACTCCCCGGACTCATCCGACGCGGTCGCCGCGCCCGGCCTCTTCGGACCAGAGCGGCGTCATTCAGTTGGCAGGCTCGTCGCGGGATCCGGCGCGAGCGCCCTTGGCGCGGGGGCCAGCTTCCTCGTCGTCCTCCAGCTTCGGCGCGATAGGACCACCGAGGCCCGAACGCTTCGCCTTCTCCTCCTCGTCGGCGCCACCGGCGCCGCCCATCATGCCCATGCCGGGTCGGCCACCGGCACCTGCCGCGCCGGAGGACCCGGTGCCCGAGGCACCCGCCCCGCCGACGCCGCCGGCACCGGCCATACCGCCGGGACCTCCTGCTCCACCGACGCCGCCGACACCACCGACGGCGGAGTTACCGAGCAGACCGCCACCGGCCTTGAGCCCAGCGCCTGCGCCCGGCCCTAAGCCGGCACCGCCGAGTCCGCCCATGCTGCCGAAGCCGGCGATCTTCGAGCTCGCCGCGATCGCCGCCGCACCGGCGCCACCGCCCACGATGCCGCCGAGTCCCCCGCCACCGCCGGGGAAGACCCCGCCCGGAAGGGCACCGCCGGGAAGCGAGCCGGAACCGGAGCCGCCGGGACCACCGGAACCGCCGGAACCGCCACCGGGCCCGCCCGGAAGCAGGCCGCCGCCGGGAGAGTCGATCGAGGGATCATCGCCGCCCGCACCGGGAGGGGTCGGCTCCCAGCCGCCGGGAGGGGTGGGCTCCCAGCCGCCGCCGGGAGGTGTCGGCTCCCAGCCACCAGGGTTCACCCCGCCGATCTGTCCACCGCCAGGGGAGGCAGGCGGACTCACGCTTCCCGGATGGCCTCCGCCACCCGGGCTGGAGCCGCCGGGGGAGCTTCCGCCTCCGGGATAGGAGATGTGCGGAGCGGTGACATCCGTGCCCGGGTCCACCGGCTTCTGCGGCGGTGCGGGAACCGCGACCCGCGGGTCGAACTCCGACAGTGTCGCGGACGCGGCCGTGAGCGACTTCGCGGACGGCGCGAGGGCCGACTCGATCTGCTGCACGATGCGCTTCGCCTCTTCCTCACGCTTGTTGCCGAGGAAGCCGCCGATCACATCGAGCGCCTTGTCCGCGGCGAGCGGGCCGAGAACGGGGTGCACGACGACGGAACCGACCTTGGCGGCGTTCGCCCAGAACGGGTCGATCCTGGTCGACGGAAGCTCCGTCGATGCCGCGTTGCGACGGTAGGTGTTC
Source organism: Microbacterium sp. C-MGS6 (assembly GCF_058140415.1). Lineage (NCBI taxonomy): Bacteria > Bacillati > Actinomycetota > Actinomycetes > Micrococcales > Microbacteriaceae > Microbacterium > Microbacterium sp. C-MGS6. Next base: position 516,184 of record NZ_CM176934.1, on the reverse strand, counting down.
GCGTTCTCGATCGTCGTGGTGAGCTGTCCGACGTAAGTTTCGAGGATGCGGAAGTTCTCCTGCAGCTTCCCCAGCGACTCTCGTGCGGCTTCGAAAGAGCTGCCCTTCCACGCCGACGAATCCAGCACGGTGCCCAGTGCACCGACGAGGGAGTTGAGCGCCGTCTGCAGGGAAGCGGCTTTCGGGATGCGCCAGTCCTCGAGTCCGCGAATGCGATTGAGCTCGGTTTCGTACGGTCCAGTCATCGGTCTCCCCCTTGTTGCGTCTTCTGTCGTCGTGATGAGCTCGTCAGCACCACGGCGAGTACCACTCCGCCGATGACGAGGATGGCGAGCACGGCCCCACCGCCGATCAGCAGCGGTACGAGATCCGTCCCCGCGGTACCCGCATCATCGCCCGCCTCACTCGTCGGCTGCGGAGAAGCGCTCGCGGCGAGCAGTGCGGCTTCCTCGTCCACGTTGGCCTGCTGGGGAACAGCGTTCTCATCGTCGGCGTCCCAGAGCGGGTTCACATCCGGGTACTTCGTCGGATCGACAGCCAGCATGCCGGAGAGCGATATCGCCCCGTACCCGCCGCTGTTGTTCCACTTCGGTTCGTGCTCGCCCTTCGTCCCGGTGTTGTGGATCATGCTCTGGATGAGCTGATTGGACGTCGCCTCCGGGTACTTCTGCTTCACGACCGCCAGGAAGCCGGCCGCGATCGGCGTCGCCAACGAGGTCCCCGAACGCAGTTGCTGCGCGTCCCACGAGTCCGCGGTGCCCTGCGCGATGATCTCCAGCCCCGGAGACGCCACCTTCACGTCCTCACTCAGATTCGGCGAGGGCTCGGCGAGCACCGGATCGTACGTCGAGTACTGGATCTTGCCATCGGGGCCGAACGCCTGCACGGCGACGACACCGTTGTAGCTCGAAGGCCAGTCACCGACCCCGCCCACATTCGGCAGCGAACCCAACACCACGACTCCGGCCGCATGAGCCTTCGCCACCGAATCCGCGGCGTCGACCAGCCCGCCCAGCGAAACCGAGATGATATCCGCACCGTCGTCCACCGCCGCCGAGATCGCCTTTGCCAGGCCGGAGGGGCGGCGCATTCCCTCATCGCTCAGATCATCATTGATCAGCTCGCCGTTCTCCTGCAGGCAGGTGGACTCGACGTCGTTCCCCTCCGGCGCGCTGGTGGTGATCATCGAGTTGTAATAGAGCACCGTCGCGCCCGGCGCCACACCCTTGATGGGGGTGCCGCCGACCGCCTCTCCCGTGCCCAGGATCATCGAGGCGACGTTCGTGCCGTGATTCGCCGCGACATAGTCCGAGGAGATCGCGTCATACCGCTTTCCCGACTCGTCGAAACAGAACGACTCCTCCCGCACCTGGAGGTCAGCGCCCCGCAGACCGGGAGCATCCGGATTCACCTGGGTGTCGATCACGGCGATCGTCACTCCGGAACCGTCGAGGCCGGCGTCCTGTGCGGCCTGCACCTTGCCCCGGTTGAAATACCACAGCCCGCCCTCGGACGCATCCGATGCTGTCGCCGGCACGGCGACCGCGACGCTCATCGCGACCACGCCGATCGCGGCAGCGACCAGGTGTCGTCCGCTTTTCATCAGTAGTCCATCTCCTCGGGCTCATCCGTCGAGGTCTCCGAGGTCTGCGCCCCTGCGGGCGTCGGCTGGGGCGTCGTCGGAGCCTGCTCCACGGCGGAATCCAACAAGGAGAGGATGAGCTTCGCTTCGTCGGCGATCGCTGCATCCTGTTCCGCGATGGCCATGACCGCGAGACGCATGGCTTCGTTGGCGTCGTTCAGCGCGACGATCGAGTTCTGTGTCGCTTTGCCCATGCCGTCGGCGACACGCTTGACGGCGTAGCGGAAATCCGCGGTCGCTTCCGACACGCCACCTTCCGAGACGGCGACCTCGGATGCAGCAGGAAGCTGCTGCATGTCCCGCTGAATGCGCTTGATCTCAGCGAGTATCTGATCAAGGTCGATTCCGATGGTCATCGACGCCCCCTCTTCTTTCCTCCGGCGATCCCGTCACGCCTGCTGTACCGTCCGGTGGCTCACCGAAAAGCACAGCAGACGGCGCGGGCCCGACGCATCTCTGCGCCAGACCCGCGCCCCGGGTTCACGCGCCGAAGCGCCCCGCAGCCGACTTGTCGGTCTGCACGTACTGACCCGAGATCTCCTCGGTCTTCCCGGCGATCTGCGTGAGCAGCTGCTGCATCTCGCTCAGCGAGCGGTTCCACTTGGCCTGCGCCTGGTCGTAGGCCTGCTGCGCGGCACCATCCCACGCCGCACGCAGCTTGCCGACCTCGGACTCGAGGCGGTCCAGCTCGGAACGAATACCCTGCGACCCGCTGCGGATCTGCGCCGCGAGAGCGTTGACCTGCTCCGGGCGAACGGACATCGACTGCATCATGTTCTCCTTGAAATCTCTGCGGTCTGCGCTCAGGCGCCCATCATCGAGCCGAGGCCCGAGATGGTCTGCTGGTGAGCTTCTTCGGTCGCGGCCTGGTCGCGCTCGGTGCCGGCGAGGGCATCCTCGAGCGTCACGAGGACCTCGTTGAGCTGACGAGCCTGCTCGTCCCACCGCGACATCAGCGTGGTGAACGATGCGGCAGCCGCACCCGTCCAGAACCCGCGCAGCTGCTCGATCTCACCGCGGACCTTCTTGGTCTGCTGATCGATCCCGGACTTCGTCTCCCGCACGGCCTGGGCTCCGCGACGCAGAGCCCCCTCTTCTGCGGAGATGACATCAGCCATTACTCACTCCCTCCGGTCCCCATGAGGACACACGCGGGGGAGCGCCTTCCCGATACGGGACGACTTCGGAACAACCCCCGACCAATCTGTTTCCGCACATAGGCTAAGGCAGGTCGGTGCCCATTTCCAACGGCCTGGACAGATCCGTATGGAAATTTCTATGTTCGATCGATGAATGAGTGCCCTCACCACTCAGAACCCGTGCTGACGGACGAAGTCCGCGAATCCTTCGCCGGCTGAATCGCCACCGACGAAGGTGGGGACCTCGAGCAGGAACGTGTCGGTGAATCCGTCGCCACCCGGAACCACGACGTCGATCGGGTAGCTGCCACCGAACGCCAGCACGCGCGGTGTCCCTCCCGTGGCGGACGCATTCTGCACTGCCGCGACGATCGCCGCGGTCACGTCCACGCCGTTGATGCGGTACTCCGTGCCGTCGGGCAGCCGTTCCGCACCCGACATGTCCACCCCGACCGTCTCGGACGACAGATGGACGAGGCGATGCTCCGGGACCGTGCCCTCCTTCGGGATGCGGACGAGGTGCATGGTCTCGTCCCTGGTGTCGTCTCCGACCTGGTACCGCACCTGTACCTGCGCGCCGTCCGCGACCGTCTCCGCCCGGGTGACCTCGACGAGTTCAGGCCTCGAATCGACAGACGAGTACACCTCGTCGGCGAGCAGCAGCGCCTCGTCGGCGTCGATGTCGACGTCGAGGTCGGTCATCAACGCCGCCGATCGCGCATCTCCGTCCTCGAGGAGTTCGAAGAAGTTCTCGACCGTGGCTTCTGCCTGCAGGTCGTCGATGCTTGTCGCGATCGGCTGCACCGGCGACGCCGGAGCACACGCGCTCATGGAGGCGGCCAGGCAGAGGGCCCCCGTCCACGCGAGCAGTTTCCGCGCACGGCGGATGCGGGTTTCGTGCATGATCACCTCAGTAGATGACGGCAGCCGGCCAGGTGCCGTTCGGGAAGCCGTAGAGATTGGCCATCCCCTGCTTGAGCGAGTCGGCGGTGCTCTTCGATGCGGTGAAGTTCCGGGCCAGCTGCGCCGTCATGTCCACCGCGAGTTGCGCAAGGTTCGTGCAGACATTCACGATCTTCGGCACGATGTCGAGCCACTTCAGCGGGTCTGCCGAGATGAACTCGGACGCCGCGTCGACCTGGTCGAGCATGTAGGTGATCATCCGCTCACCGAAGTCGATCCACGCGTTGAGGATCTTCTCCGCGTACTCGTTGAGAAAGTCCATCATCGAGTCCGTGTACCCCGCCAGGGTGTCCATCGCGGCCTTCTGCCGTTCCGCGAGGTCACCGTAGCCATCGCCGGGGTCGCCCTTCCACGTGCTGTCCGCGCGCAGGTAGGAACCTTCGATCGTCGTCTTCGAGCCGGTGATCTTCTGTTTGACCGTGATCCATTTGTCGTGCTTCGCGTACATCGCGAACGGATTGCCGGGACTCAGATAGTCGGCGATCGTGGCGACGAACTCGTTGTACTTCTCGATGGCGTCGTTGAGACGTTCCCTGACCTCGTTCATGGTGTTCTTGAACCAGTCGAGGAACTTATCCCAGAGGCTGATGTCGCCCTTCTTGGCGTCGTACGCCTCGTTGCATTCCGTGAGCTTCTGGCCGGTCTCGGCGATGCCGTCGGTGACGTTGCGCACCAGGTCGTCGAACGAACCCTGGTCGGTGGGTGTGATGAACTCCATGTTGTTCCTCTCCGAGGCTCCGGCTCAGCCCTGATCCAGCAACCACTGCGAGTAGCCGTCGGCCGCCTCGTAGTTCCGCTTCGTCTGGACAAGCTTGTCCGACACGGCCTGGAGCGCGATCTTGGCATCGTCGACGAGCGTCGAGATCGTGTCCTGCGCCGTGTTGTAGTTCTCTTCGGCACCGACCATGTGTCCGATTCCGTCCATCTCGAATCGGGCCAGTACGCACTCCTCGACGATCCCGGCCACTTCGCCGTACGTCGTGGACAGGTCGCTCCACACCTTCGAGTCCGCCTCGAGATCTTCGAGCGCCGCCTCATAGTCTTCGTAACTCATGGTCCTCCGTCGTCGCTATGCGGGTGCAGGGGTGGTCAGTGCGAGGGGTGGGTGCGGGCGCGGACGGATGACACGACCGCCTCGAGCTCCGGCAGGTCACCGAGCACGCGGTCACGCTGATCACGCAGCCAATGGTCCGCTTCCTGGAACAGTCCGACGATCTCGGACGCGAGAGTCTGTTCGGGCGTGAACTGGACGTTGTAGGGGTCGACGTCCAGGGCGCGAGGAGTCCCGCCGACCAGCTCGAGCGTCACGTTTCCCGACGGGCTGCGCAGCTGAATCGACTCGCGCGTCGCTGCTTCGACGGATCGCCGATAGTCGTCGAGTTCGGAGAACGCGGCGAGAAGGTTGCCGAGCCGAGCGCTGAGGGCGGCGCGGCCCTGCGTTCTCGGCGTCTCCACGGTGGGAGCGGTCTCGCCCGCTGAGGCGCGGTGCCCCAGCTCCTCTTCCAGTTCCACCTTCGTCTGATTCCTGGACGCCTCGCTCGCACGGAACAGCCGCAGGATCAGCGGACCGACATCCTCCGCGCGCACCGATCGCCACCACTGCGGCGACAGGCGCAGCAGGTCGAACGCACCGTCGGCCCCGACCGACACCTGTACGAGCCCATCATCGTCGGACACTGTCCAGATCTCGGGGTCCGCCGCGCGCAGGGCTCCCAGACGCTCATGCGTCGAATCGTGATTCGTCATGCCTCACTCCACAAGCTCTTGGTGGACCGCTGTGCGTTCGCGAAGACGTCGTTCGAGTCCCCGGTCCGTCGCTGCACGCGGTCGAGCTCGTCCTGCATCTCCTGCATCAGTGCATTCCAGCGCCCCTGGGCGTGCGCATATGCGCGATGGGCCTCGCCGCTCCACTCACCTGCGAGCCGGTCCAGGCTCGCCTGCAGGTCGCCGAGCAGTCGCGCGATCTCGTCGCGCGCCCCACGGAGCTCACCGACCAGCGCCTCGATCTGCGAGCCGCCGATCTTCATCTCTTCCGACATCTCCCCCGCCTTCCTCCGGTCGCGCGACGCCGCCATCGCTCGTCCACGCGTTCGCAACAGATAGTATCTGGCCTGTCAACTAGAGTGAGTCCGGGCCGGACCCCCGCAACGCCTGCGGCGGGAGAGCATCGCACACGTGGGGGGACACCACCGATATGAGCCAGAGCGGCACCGTGGCAGGAACCGTGCTGCGGATCTCCGTGGTCAGCGACGACCGCAGGCTCGACGTGGGGGTGCCATCGCAGGTCCCCCTGGTCGAGATCATCCCCGGCTTCGCTCGGAGTTTGGGCGTGCTGGATCCGACCCTCACGCACGGCGGATACGCGCTGCAGCGGGCGGATGGCACACCCCTCGACCCCGCTCGCGGCGCCGCGGCCCAGGGCGTGCACGACGGCGAGCTGCTGACCCTGGTGCGCGGCGGGCTCATGCGCGAGCCGCGCATCTACGACGACGTCGTGGAAGCCGTGATCGACGCGACGGCGGAGCAGCACAACTCCTGGACGCCCGCGGACAGCTCCCGCACCGCCCTCTTCGTCAGCCTCACCTTCCTCGCCCTCTGCGCCGTGCTCCTCGTCGCGACGCCGCCGACGTCTCTGCTCCCGGCGATCATCGCGGGATCGGGCGCGGTCGTGCTCAGCGTCGCGGCCGCGGTGCTGATGCGGCTGCGGCAGCCGGAGGCCGGTCATGCGCTCGGACTCACCGCCGCGGCGTACGGCGGGCTCGCGGGCTACCTCGCGGTCCCCGCGCAGAGCATCTGGGGCTGGCCGCTCGCCGCTCTCGGGCTCGGACTCGTCGTCGTCGGAGGCCTCAGCCTGGCCGTCACCCAGGACAAGCCCGAGATCCACCTCGTGCCCATCGCCCTCGGCGCCTCGGTCGGGATCACGGCCACGGCGGCCGCGGTCTTCGGCGATCCGCTCGCCTCGTACGCCCTGATGCTCGCGACCACGGCGCTGCTCGCGAACGGCATCCCCTGGCTGGCCCTGAGCTCCACCCGCATCCGGGTGATCTCGCCGCAGAGTGATGCCGACATGTTCTCCGCGCCGCAGCCCATCGATGCCGAGGAGGTGAAGCGTCGCGCCGCGGCCGGTACCCGCACGCTGATCGCGCTCCGTGCCGCGCTCGGCCTCGCCGCCCTGATCGCGACCCCGCTCGTCGCCGCCAGCGGTGTCACGGGCGCCGTGCTGTGCGTGCTCGCCTTCGTCGGCATGATGTTCCAGTCGCGGCAGATGCACGCCCGTCTCGGTGTGCTCGTGCTGATGACGATCGGGGCGATCGGCCTCGCCGCGACCGGCGTGACCGTCGCTCTCGCCCTCCCCGACGTGCGCACCTGGATGCTGCTCATCCTCGTGGTCGCGACCGTGGTCCTCATCGGTCTCACGCTGCTCACGCCGAAGGCCCGCCTCCGCCTCACGCGACTCGGCGACACGGTCGAGGTCGTCGCGCTCGCCCTCCTGCTCCCGCTCGGCGTCATCACGGCGGGGCTCGTCTGACCGATGGCGACCAAGAAAGACCTGATCGAGGCCCAGGGCTTCAGCCGACGACGACTCCTCTCCGCCTTCACCGGCGGCGCCCCCGGCGGCAAGGAGCTCGAACCCGCCAAGCCGCTGCGCGCCGTCATCGCGGGCATCGCCCTCACCGTCGGCGTGATCCTCGTCGGCGTGTTCTGGGGCATCATGCAGCCGGGCCTCCCGGGCGACTGGCAGAACAACCGCCTCATCGTCGCCACCGACACGGGCGCCCGCTACGTCTCGGTCGAGGGGACGCTGTACCCCGTCATCAACACCGCCAGCGCCCGCCTGCTCATCCCCGCCGGCGAGTTCAAGGTCGTGCGCACGGATCAGGCCGCCCTCGACGGCATCCCGGTCGGCGGCTCGATCGGCATCCTCGGCGCGCCCGACGACCTGCCCACCCCGCGTGCCCTGATCAACACGGCATGGACGGCGTGCGTCGACGACGCCGCCGGCACCGCCGTCTCGCTTTCGGGGACGCCGATCGCGGCACCGTCGACGGGCACGGGCGCTGTGGTGCAGCGTGGCGACGAGCTCTTCGTGATCGCCGGCGGCCTGCGATACGCCGTCCCCGCCGACGACGCCAACGCGGTGTTGCGCGCGGTCGGCCTCGGCACCAGCGACGTCATCGAGGTCGACGGGCGCTGGCTCAACCTCTTCGAGAGCGGCGCCGATCTGGAGCCGATCCGGCTGAACGCCGTCGGCGCCCAGGTGCCGGGGACCGACCTGACGGCGGGCACGATCGTGCACGTGCAGGGCAGCCCCGCGGACGAGCGCTACGTCGCGCTCGCGACCGGAGAGCTCGCGCGCCTCAGCCCGCTCGCGTACCAGCTCTACCTGCTCGGCAGTGCGCAGGAGGCCGGCACGGACGAGGAAGAGGTGTCGCCGGCGGAAGTGGCCGACGTGCCCACCGTGCCGAACGCCGGTGGCGACGACTGGCCCACGCTTCCGCTGACGCCGCTCGCATCCGACGAGACGCCGTGCGCGGTCCTGGGTGACGACGCCCGCACCGTCCTCGGGTCCACCAGCACCGAGCTGCCGGAAGGTCGCGACCGCGTCGGCGTCACCGTCGGCGGCGGGGCCCTCGTGCAGACGAGCGGCCCGTCCGATGAAGCGGTGGGCATGGCCGTTCTCGTCGACGAGTCCGGCACCGCCTACGCCATTCCGGGCGCCGTCCTGGACGAGTCGGCCGAAGACGCGGCGAGCGGCCCGCTCGCCCAGCTCGGCTACACCCCGGGCGACGTCGGACGGGTGCCGAGCGCGTGGATCGACTTCTTCGCCGCCGGGCCGGCGCTGACCACCGAGGCCGCGAGAGAGTCGCCCGGCTCCGGGGACGAGTGATGCGCCGCCGTGCCGCTCTCGCCACCCTCGTGGTGGGTGCTGCCGTGCTGGGGACGCCGGCCGCCGCGGTGGCCGCGCCGGCTGCCCCCACGACGATCGTGTCGATGGCGACCGGTGCCTGCGAGCCCGGCACCGTGGTGTTCGCTGCGGAGGCGCCGTCGGCACTCACGGCCCTCGGGGCGGAGGATGCGAACCGTCTCGCCACCGGGAAGGGCATCGTGGTGGCGGTCGTCGACTCCGGAATCGACGCCGGCAACCCGCACCTCGCCGGTGTCGTCGTCGGCGGTGTGAACCTCGTTGGCGACGGGGAACGCGCTGACGGCTTGAGCGATCTGACCGGGCACGGCACCGCCATTGCCGGGCAGATCGCGGCGCAGCCCGTCTCCGGCTCCGGTGTCGTGGGCCTCGCCCCCGACGCGCGCCTGCTGTCCGTGCGCGCGTTCCGCAGCGATTCGCCGCAGGACGTCGACAAGGGGTGGGGCCCGAGCGCCCAGCGCCTCGCCGACGGCATCAACTGGGCGGCCGACAACGGCGCGGACATCATCAACGTCTCGTCGTCACAGGAGACGGACTCGCCTGCGCTGCGCGGGGCGGTAGAGCACGCTGCTGCGGTCGGAGCGCTCGTCGTCGCCAGCGGCGGCAACAGGGCCTCCGACCCCGAGGCGGAAGACGGAGCCCGGTATCCCGCCGCCTACGAACAGGCCCTCGGCGTCAGCGCGGCCGACGCCAACGGCCTCGCGACCGACAGCTCGATCCACGGGCCGCAGGTCGGCGTCACGGCCCCCGGCGCGAATGTCCTCACCGCGGCGACGGGCGGCGGCGACTGCCTGTTCGCCTCCGACGCCCCGGCATCGAGCTTCGCCACCGGCTACGTGAGCGCGGCGGCCGCGCTGGTCGCCCAGGCACACCCGGACGATCCTCCGGCGGGGTGGGCGTATCGACTGACGGCCACGGCACTCCGCGCCGATGCCGACAACCGCGACGACGTGAACGGCTGGGGCTTCATCCGGCCGTCGGCCGCCATCCAGCTCCTCCCCGACCCCACCACGCGCGGGCCCGTCAGCCCCTTCTTCGACACCGCGGAGAGCGCGGTGCGACCCCCGGTCGTGAGCGTCGACCCCGACCACGGCGTGCCGCCCTTCATCCTCACCCGCGAGGTGGCGCTGATCGCCGCGATCGCCGGAGCGACCCTGCTCGGGGTCCTCGGCATCCTCATCGTGCTCCGGCGACGCCGGGAGTCCCCGCCCGACGCGGCGGCCGACGTCGAACGACAGGGCGGCCTCCTCGACCGCCCCGAGCCCGAGGTCTGAGAGTCAGAGGCCGACTCACCGGCCGGCGGCTGCCGCCCGTCGCGCCCTGACGACCGCCCCCACGAGCACCGCACCGGTGATCATGACACCTCCCGCCAACGGGAGCAGGAGCAGCCCGACGGCCGCGCTCTGCTGGTTCTGAACGACCTGACCGTAGACGAAGGCCCCCATGCTGCCCAGCACACCGACGAAGAGCGCCGCCGCGACGAGCCAGAGCAGTGGGGTCATCGCGGTGAGCGTCGTCGACGGCTCCCGGACGAACCGGAAGGCTAAGCCGGCGAAGAGGAACGACACCGCTGCGACGACCAGAGCCACCAGACCCGCGAAGAGGAATCCAGGGTCGGTCCCCGCCGCGACGAGCGAGGGAATCGCGACGATCGTCGTCAGAGCACCGAACACAAGGGCGAACACGCCGGCGACACGTGGCCTGCGCGACGTGTTGCTCGTCGTCGCCGACCGCTTCACACCCTGATCCATCCGTCCGTCCCCTCCACCGACGTCCCACCCTAGCGAGGACCGCACGGCGCCTGCTTCCTCAGCCGAAGACGACGAAGCCCAGCACCACGAGACCGGCCACCGACACGACGCTCGCGCCGACGGTCGCAGCGAGGGTGAAGACGCTCCACCGCTGCGCCTGCTTGGCGACGGAGGGCAGCCCGGGCTCCACCACCCGCGTGGGTGCGGCCGCCCCGACGACGACGGGCGGGGCGACGGGGGTGCGGGGTGCCGGTCGGGGCTTGTAGATCGCGGGGGCCGGTGCACCGTCCGGGGCGGCGAAGGAATCGACCGTGAACCGCGGCCCGGCGGTCTCGGGTGCGATGCCGTCGCCTGCTGCGGCGGCACCCTTCTTCCGCCGCAGGCGTCGAGCCGGACGCGCGACCGCCACGGTGGCGTCCTCGGGGGCGTCGGCCGCCGGAGGTGCGGACCGATCGACGACCACGGTCGCGTCGTCGATGGCCTCACCCGCGGCGTCCTCGGGCCCGGCATCGTCCGGCTCATCGGCGACGGTGCTTTCGGGCGCGTCCACTGCGGCATCGTCGGTCCGGTCGGGAGCCGGAGCCGTCTTCGCGCGATCCACCACGATGGTCGCCTCGTCGACGGCGGACGATGTGTCATCGGCCGCCGGGGGCACCGGGTCGGCGGCCGCTTCGGCCCGCCGGCGGTCCCGCCGCGTCAGTATGACGGTCTCCTCGACCTCGTCGCCGCTCATCGCGCCCGTACCGGGACGGTCGTGCCGTCGAGCATCGAGTCGGTGAGCGCGGACACCGCGGCCCGTCCGCCCGTCGCGTCGTCGGCACGGGTCCGCGCGCCGCCGGAGACGACGTCGATCACGAGGACCGAGACGTTGTCGCGTCCGCCGCCCTGCAGCGCGCGGCGCACCAGAGCCGCCGCCGCTGTCTCGGGACGGCCGTTCATGGTCAGCGTCGCACGGATGGCTTCGTCGCTGACCTCGCCGGTGAGCCCGTCGGAGCACAGCAGGAGCCGCTCACCGTCGACGACGGGGAGGAGCCAGCTGTCCGCGGTGCTGTCCGGAGCGCCGACCGCCCGCGTGATGACGTTGCGGCGCGAGAACGAGGCGAGGTCTTCGGGGCGGAGCTCCCCGGCATCGACGAGCTCCTGCCCGAGGGAGTGGTCGATCGTGAGCTGCGCCAGCTCGGTGCCGTGGTGCCGGTAGACCCGGGAGTCCCCGACGTTGAAGACGAGCCAGTGCGGCGCGCCCTCGTGCTCCACGAGGGCCACACCCGTCACGGTGCTGCCTGCGCCGCGCTTGTGCGCGGCGGCGATCGCCTCGACCACGGCCGTGGCACGGCTCAGAGCGTCGCTGATGTCGCCGACGTCGACCGCTCGCCCCCGCAACGGCTCGAAGGCGGCGACGACGGCCGCACTGGCGCGGTCACCGGCGTCGTGACCGCCCATGCCGTCGGCGACCAGGAAGACCGGGCGTGCGTCGAGCACCGCATCCTCGTTGGCCGTCCGCGTGAGCCCGGTGTCGGTCAGCGCGGCGACCCGGAGGACGACGGATTCCACGGTCACGAATCGCGCTCCGCGACGACGTGCATGCCCACTTCGCCCAGGATGAACCGGCCGGTGCCGACCACGCTCTCCCCGGCGTCCAGGAGGGTCTCCGAGCCGTCGTCCGCGACTACCACGACGCCGTTGGTGGCGTGCAGGTCGGTCAGTCGCCACTCGTCCTCCTGCACCACCAGGCGGGCGTGGGTCTTCGACAGCGTGCGCGTGGTGTCCGGGATGGCCAGCCGCTGCTCGCCCGGCTCGCCTGTGGGGTTCCGGCCGATCACGACGCTCGCACCGGACAGCGAGAACCGGCGACCGTCGTCCAGCACGAGGACCCGCCGCACGCCGCGCTTGCGGGCGACCACCACCGTGGCATCGAGGTCGTCGTCGGTCGGGCGCGGTGTCACCACGGTCTTGTCGACGTCGGGGACCAGACCGCCCGGGACCGCGAGCGCCTCTGTCGCGGGGGCAGGCGCCGGCGCGCTCTGCTCCGCCGCGGGTGCCGCAGCCGTCATCGACGGAACAGGGCGGATCGTGGGCATCTGCGGGGCCTCGGGCTGACCGCCGTCGCGGAACGAGGGCGGCACGGGTCGGACGACACGGTTCGCCTCCGGAGCCGGCGCGGGGGCAGCGGGCTCCTCGCTCGGCGGCGAGTCCACGGAGGGAGCAGGGGCCGGCGCGGGCTGCGGGGCGGCCGGCGGTACGTCGCCCATCGCGGCCATGATGCCGGTCGTCGGCTGCGCGGGAGCGGAGGGCGTCGGCTGTGCGGCCGGGGAGGGTGGTGTCGGAGCCACCGCGGGCGGAAGCACGGGCGCCGCCGGCGGAACCGGGGCAGCAGGCGGAATCGAGGCAGTCGGCGGAACGGGCGCAGCCGGCGGAACGGGAGCAGCCGCGGGCGACGGCGCGGGCGGCGCCGGTGGTGCGAACGACGGAGACGGCGTCGAGGACGACGGAGCGGGCGGCGCGGCAGGCGGAGCGAACACCGGCGGCGCGAACGACCTCGGTGCCGCGGGCTCGCCCTGCGGCGCACCCGCGGTCGGCGGGGCACCCGGGGGTGGGGTCGGAGCGACCGCGGGCGGCGCGGCGTAGTCCGGGAAGATCAGCGACGGCGCCTCCGGCGATCCGTTCCCCGCCGGAGCGAGGGAGGGGATCGTGTAGCCCGACGCATCACGCGCCGGAGCCGCAGAAGGCGGAGCGCTGCGGCGCGGACCCGGCTGGAGCGCCGCGAGTCGGTCCCCCTCCGGATAGGGCGCCGGGCCCCACGCGAGGATGGTCGCCCACACGGGCGGCAGGAGGATGGCGAGGACCGTCATCCCCGCGCCCCGCCCGAACCGCCGGTTGATGCGATGCGTGGCGACGACCTTGAGGTAGATGCCGTAGAGCTGCACGAGCGGGATGAAGTAGAAGACCACCGACCAGGCGGGCACTCCCCCGCGGGCGAGGATCTCGGCCTCGTTGAGGACGGGCACCCATCCCTTCCACCCTTCCCCGTCGATGCGGGGGAACAGGCGCGAGAGCGCCAGGGCGTACCAGACGTAGACGGCCAGGCCGACGAGCAGGCCGAGTCCGACGATGATGGCGAGCATCGTGGCCGGACCGGAGTCCGCGGGCGCGGTCATGAGTCCCCCTTCTTCCGGTCATCCAGTGAACCGGTCCCTCCGAGCGTACCGAGCGTGGGTCGCGCGCCGAAGCCGGGGAGACGCAGGGAGCGCGTCCTCGCGACGAAAGACGTCGGCCGCACACGCGTGCGCAGACGCTGCCACCGCGTCCCCGTCTTCGCCAGCTCCGCTCGCTCCTCATCCACGATCGCCCACGCGGCCGTCGCGTCGTCGGGAGTCGGCGGGTGCTCGGCGAAGACGGCGCGGTCCACGAGAGCGGCCAGCCGCTGCGCGGCCGCACGACCGCTCGACTGTGCGCGCTGCGTCCGGGTGCCCTGCGCGACCATGGGCACGTCGTGGTCGGCGTACACGTCGGCGAGCTCCTCCCAGGCGCCGGCGAGCCGGACCTCGGGGTCCGGGGCCGTGCGGCGCGCGCGGGCACGTCGGCTCTTCGCGACCAGGAGCACGAGGAACGGCAGGGCCAGCAGGAGCAGGGCGAGCAGACCCAGTCCGGCCCCGGTGAGGATCGGCAGCAGGAAGGCGAGGACCTCCGAGCCCGGCTCCTCCAGCGGGGGCGCGTCGTTGTTCGCGTCGCTCTGCGCCTGCGGCGGGTCCAGTGCCTCGGACCGCGGCTGCTCCGGAACGGTCGGGTGCTCCGGCAGCTGCTCTCCCTCGGTGATGGCGCTCGGCAGCATCGCGTACTGCGGCGTCGCATCGACCGGGATCCACTCGTCGCCCGACGCACGCACCTCGACCCAGGCGCTCATGTTCGCGCCGGTGCAGACCTCGGTGCAGGCCGGGATCCCCGGGACCTCCTCCGCCGTCGCGAGTCGTGCGCCCAGCACCACACGGGATTCGAGACCCCAGTGCTGCGCGAGGAGCGCCGCGGCCACGGAGAACTGCTCGTCGTCACCGACCGCCGACACGAGCAGCTCGGGGTCCGCGTCGGGACCGGCCCGCCGCTCCTGCTCCGTCAGCTCGGTGAACAGCTCCTCGATGCGCGCGGCCGAGTGTCCGGCGTAGCTGGGCGCGAACGCGTACCCCTCGGACGCCTGGAGCGCCGCGATCCACCCCGCAGCGGAGGCATCCTCGAGCAGCGCGTGGCTCAGGTAGCCCCGCGACCGGAGGCGATCGATCAGCTCGAGGTAGCCGGCGCCGGTGCGCGGCTGCTCCTGCATCTCCGCCCACTCGACGAGCGCGGGGTATCGATCGGCGTCGAGGGTCGACCGGCCGCCCTGGAGGGCCGTGATGTCGCCGGGCTTCTCCGGCGCATCGATCAGCACGGAGTAGCGGTCACCGGGCACGAGGCCCTCCCCGCCACCGGGCGCATCGGCGACGGTGATCGCGGTGTCGCCGTCGGCGTTCACATGGAAGCCATCGGCGAGCGCATCGGCACGCTCCCCGGAGAATCCGGGCGCCTCCGCGAGTCCGGCGGGTGCCGGCACCCAGATCCCGCGGTAGGCGTCGCCGATCGTCACCTCCAGCGTCACCCGGCCGGCGCCCGGGAGGGCGGAGCGCGGCAGACGACTGAAGCGGTCGTCGGCGTCGATGTGGAAGTCCTCGCCGTCGTACGCGTCGAGGGTCACCAGGCGGAGGCGGTCCACGGCGCCGGGGTCGCCCTCCAGCTGCACCACGGGCGTGTCCAGCGTGTCGCCGGAGAACCAGGACCGGTAGGAGCTGAGCGGACTCGGCTGTTCCTGCACCACGACCATGGGTTCGATCTCGTCGCGGAGCACGGAGCGGTCGGACCAGCCGGCCGCGGCGGGGGCGATCGCGAAGCCCGCGGCCAGGGCGACCACGGCCAGCCCCGCCGAGAGGAGGTGGCGGCGCACGGTGAGCCAGGCGGGGGTCGCGCGACGGGAGATGTTCGCCGCCGCCACGCTGCGCAGCGCGGCGGCGCGCTGCAGGCGCGTGCGCCCGACGAGCCAGACCAGCGACACCACGAAGACCGCCACCCCGACCAGCCATTCGCGCGGCGCGGGGAGCTCGATTCCCGCCACCGTCACGGGAGAGGACGTCCCGCTCACACCGAAGGCGATGCCGAAGACGCTCATCGCCACCACCACCGGGACGGCCGCCGCCGCCCGCTTGCCCCCGCCCCAGACGAGCAGCGTGGCGACGAATGAGCCGAACAGCATCACCACGAGGAAGGGGATGAGGACCGCCTGGTACTCCCCCAGCGGCGGATTCAGCGTGAGCATCTGCTTCCAGCCCAGCACGACCCCGAGCACCGCATCCCGCACACCGCCGAGGAACGCGGGCACGGAGGTGAGGGCGGCGGGGATCGCGAGCGGCACCGCGACGAGCAGGTACACGCCGGCCGCGGCGACCGCGGCGAGCAGCGTTCCCCAGCGCAGGACGCGCGCGACGACGGCGACCGCCATGCCGAGGAGGCCGCCGATGATCCCGACCGCGAGGGCTCGGGACGACTCGTAGACGGGCCAGGCGGCCGCCGTGGCGAGGAGCACACCGGCGAGCACGTATCCCAACGACCAGAGCAGGAGCGCCGACGGCACGAACCCCCGTCCGGATCGCGCGCGTCCGCGCTTCGGCGCGGCCGCGCTCACCGCAGCGCTCCGCGGGCGAGCATCTGGGGGAGGTCGCCCAGCGCACCGAGGGTCATCACCGCGAGCTCCCTGGCCGTCCGCATCGTCGGCTGCGCGCCGAGCTCACTGCGTACCGCGACGGCCTCCACGGCTGCCGGGAGCTTCACCGCCGCGTGACGCAGGCGCTCGATCGGCAAGAGGGACCCGGTGAGCAGGAACCCGATCGAGAGGTCGGGGTACGACTGCGCCGTGAGAGCGGTGACGGCCTCGAGCCTCATCACCCGCGCCGTCTGATCGATCGTGGAGGTCGCGTCGAGGAGCGCCTTGGGGGTGACCGTGGGCAGCGTACGGATCGACAGCACCTCGGCGCGGCCGTGCTCCGGGATCTCGTTGCTCACCGAGAACAGCACGTCCCTGCCGTCCCGCACACCCTGCAGCGCCAGTGAGGCGGCCGCGCTGACGGTGTTCTCGAACTCGTCGTCGTCGGCGTACGACTCCGGGTCGAGATCCAGGATGACGGCGATGCGCGCGTGCCGGGACTCCTCGTACTGCCGCACCATGAGGGTGCCCGTCTTCGCCGTGGACTTCCAGTGGATGTGGCGCGGCGAGTCGCCGACGACGTACTCGCGCACCGCGTGGAAGGAGAGGTCGGCGTCCACCAGTGTGGTGCTCGGCGTGCCCTCGAGGTCGCGGATCAGTCCCGCACTGGTGCTGGGGAGCCGCACGGTCACGGGGTGCACGTGGATGCGCTGCACGTCCGGCCACCGGAGCTCGCGGCGGAGGATGCCGATCGGGTCGCCGCGGGTGATGGTCATGGGGCCCACGTCGATGACGCCGCGGCGGTGCGCGGCGATGGTCAGCTCTTCCCGATGATGCGCCCCCGGCCGCAGCAGCGGGACGTGCGCCTCGACGAGGCCCTCGCCCACCGGCACGTCCACGACACCGGGGAGCGAGAGGCGCTCGCCGTTGTTGCGGACGTCCAGGGTCGCGCCGATCTCGGCGCCCGCGACGACGCGGTCGCGATCGAGCACGAGATCGATCCGGTAGTCATGGGCACCGAGGATGAACGGGACGCAGGCCACCAGCAGCACGAGCGCGATCGTGGCCACCGCCCAGGCCTCCACCCAGCCGAACAGCAGCCCGGCGAGCACACCGAGCACCACCGCGACGGCCACGAGCATGCCCGCCGTGGTCACCGTCTCGCGGACCCAGCCGACGGTGGCCCTGGTCGCGCGGCCCACGGAGCGGGCGACGCGACGCGCGCCGAAGACCGCGCCGCGCACGGGACCGCGGCGCGTGCGGTCGTAACGCGTGACGGTGGACGTCCGCGTCGACGTGCTCGTGCCCGCGGTCGTCCGCGTCAGGCGGGATTCGGTGCTGAAGGTCACGCAGTGCCGTTCTCGCGCGGGGGTTCGACGTCGAGGAGGATCTGCCCGACGATGGCCACGGCCGTCACCCCGTCGAACTCGGCCTCCGGCTCGAGGACCAGGCGGTGCGCGAGGGCGACGACGGCGAGTTCGCGCACGTCGTCGGGGGTGACGAACGTGCGTCCGTTCTTGGCCGCCCACGTCATCACCAGGCGGGACAGCGCGAGGGCGCCGCGCACACTGGCACCGAGACGGACCTCGGACGCCCGGCGCGTGGCATCGACGATGCGCATGATGTAGTCCGACACCAGCGGGTTCACGTACACGCCGCGCGACATCTCCGCCATCGTGAGGATCGTGTCGGTGTCCACGATGCCGTCGAGCACCGTCTTCGGGCGACCGGCGCCCTGCAGGATGCGCATGGTCGCCGCCTCGTCCGGGTATCCGATGGAGGTCTTGATCATGAAGCGGTCGAGCTGCGCCTCGGGGAGCCGGTAGGTGCCGCCCTGCTCGATGGGGTTCTGCGTCGCCATCACGAGGAACGGGGAGCCGACCGCACGGGTGACGCCGTCGACCGTGACCGTGCCCTCCTCCATGACCTCCAGCAGCGCGGATTGGGTCTTCGGGCTCGCCCGGTTGATCTCATCGGCGAGCACGATGTTCGCGAAGACGGGCCCCGCGTGGAACTCGAACGTGCCCTCCTTCTGGTCGTAGACCGTGATGCCGGTCACGTCACCCGGAAGCAGGTCGGGCGTGAACTGGATGCGGCTGCTCGTTCCGTTGACCGTCTGGGCGACGGCGCGGGCGAGCGCCGTCTTGCCCGTCCCTGGATAGTCCTCCAGGAGGACGTGGCCTCCGCTGACGGCGGTCGCGAGCACGAGCTCGACCACGTGGCGCTTGCCGAGGATCGCCTGCTCGACGTTGCCGGTCAGGATCGAGAACGTCTCGGCGAACCAGGAGGCCTGTTCGGGGGCGAGGGTGACGGGGGCGGCTGCGGTGGCTGGCATAGGGAAAGAGTATTCGTGTCGGGACGCTCGGCGATCAGGGGCACAGGCCCGTGACGCGATGCGTGATGGGGGTCAGGGTGGCGAAGGCGCCGGTCCACGTGAGCTTCACGTCGAAGGTGCCGGGGGTGTCGACCAGGGGCGTCACTTCGAGGATGTACGAGCCGCGTGCCGCGCCGGACACCGTCACGACATCACCCTCGACGACGGGCATGCAGGGCTGGAACACGGCGTTGACGACGGTCGGTGCGGTCGTCGCGGTGATGTTCACCTCTCCGGAGCAGGAGCCGGTCTGCGTGGCATGGCAGGCGCGTGCGCGGACCTGACCCGGGGACGAATCCGGGGTGAGCGCGAAGTCGCCGACCCACTGCCCGTAGAGGTAGTACTGCGGCACGAAGCCGTTCTCCACGTCGATGCGCGGCGCCGAGGCCAGGCCGTAGTCGTAGCGGTTCCCGTCGCGCCGCGGGTCCTTCGCGACCGTGTAGGTGGTGTCGCCACCGGGGCCGTCGACGAACGTGAACGTGAAGACGCTCGTGGGGGACGACTCCGCCACACCGTAGCCGTTCGACGCGCACGCCTTGACGTAGTAGAGCTGGTACGGCCGCAACCCCTGCAGAGAGGGGGACTCGGAGCGCACCTCTCCGCCGGAGACCGACAGCGAGCCGTCCCCGTTCGCGGTGCAGCTGACGTTGCCGGACCGCCACGCCACGTAGGTGACCTGGACGCCCTTGGCGCTGCCGTTGGCCTGCGCGGCGATGCCGGAGACGTTCACCGCCGTGTTGGAGACCGCGGTCGCCTGTGTCGCCGCCGGGTCGAAGTACACGGAGCCGGCGACCGTCACGGACGTGCGGAAGCCACCACCCTCGTTCCCGCCGCCGGTCGGCGGCTGGAACTGGCTGATCGGGACGATCGTGAGGGTCTGCGCTCCCGGCGACAGCGCGATGTCGGCGGTGGTGGTCGCCCCCGTGCGGTTGATGACCTCGCCCGTCTCCTCGATCCGGAACGAGACGGCGTCGTCGGCCGCGTCGATCGAGACCCTGACCGCCCCGCGCCCGCGGTCCGAGACACCCGGTCGATACTCCGGCGTGGCCGTCGCGTTCGCGACGACCGGAGCCGCGTAGGCCCAGCTCGTGTGCGGCGAGGTGGACGCCGATGTGCCGACGGCGTTGACCGCGGCCGCCGTGAAGGTGTGCGGGGCGCCGTTGGTCAGACCGCTGACCGTGCAGCGGTACACGGCACCGGCCGGACTGCAGGAGGCGTTGGCCGCGGCCCCGTCCTGAAGGATGGTCACGCCGGACACCCCGGGGTGGGCGCGCCGCGCCTCCCCGAGCGGCACCTCCAGCACGACGGTCGAGCGGGTGAAGCCCACGGTGGTCACGCTCGCCGGCGCCTGCGGGAAGCCCTGCAGGTCGAGCGTGAGGGTTCCCGTGCCGGTCCGCCCCTGGGCGTCGGCCACGACGAACGGGATCACGCACTGTCCTCCCGGAGCCTGGCCGCCGCGGGGCCAGCTCGCCGTGATCGTCTTGGTGCCGGTCGTCGAGATGGAGGCGACGTCGCAGCGCGCGCCTGCCCCGAGCGACATGAGCCGCAAGCCGGAGCCCGGCTTGCCGTCGAAGGGGTCGTACTCGCCGGCCACGTCGACGACGTCGATCGAGCAGTTGGCGCTGGTGACGACGCACTGCTTCGTGAAGGTGGCCCCCCGTGGAGCGTCGGGCGGGGCCGCGCCGACGACCAGGCGCACGGAGGCCGACGGCTGACCGTACTGCGGCACCGTCACGCTGACGTTCTCGGTGTTGCCGGGTCGTGCATCGGCGCGCGCCTCGATCGTCAGCTTCGCCCCGCTCTGCGTGACGACGAACGCCGACCCCGAGTACACGATCCGGTACTCGAGGGAGCCCGCGTTGCCCTCGCGTCCGCCTTCCCAGGCGGCCATGTTGGCGTAGAGGTCGACGCTCTCGGTGGCCCCTGGGGCGATCGTGTGCGAGATCGAGGAGAGCAGCAGCTGGGGCTCCGAGGGACGGATGCTGACCGGCACGTCGACGAAGGACCAGCGCTTCTGACCTTCCAGGCGCACCGGGATCAGGCAGGTGTCCGACCATGGCGCCTCGCGACCGGCGCGGTACTCCGCCTTGCGCGGACCGTCGGCCGCGCACGACGCTGCGGCCCGCTGAGCAGTGAAGGCGCCGGAGCCGATCTCCACGGCATCCGACGACGGCAGATCGAGGTAGTCCTGCACCGCGAACGACACGGACGCGTCCTCGTCGACGACGACCGGTGTCGCGCCGGGGACGAGCTGGACCTGCATATCGTCGAACGCCGGGATCCGCAGGAAGCCGTAGGCGGCCACGTCCCGTCCGCCCGCGGCGGTGCCGGTGAGCTGGAAGGGGACCAGCGCGCCCTCCTTCGGCGCCTCCCCGATGATCCGGTTGCCCCGCACCGTGTATCCGGACTGTTCACCCCACAGGCTCAGGCGCAGGGACGAGACGTCGCCGGACGGCCACCGCACCCGGTCCGTCACGACATCGACACCGCCGTCCGCGAGATCGTCACGGTCGCGCGCCGTGAGCACGGTGTCCGCGATGACCGGCTGATCGGCGACCGTGCCCTCGGTGACGGTCAACACGATGAGGCCCTGCGCCGTGCTCCCGGTCCGCGTCGATCTCACGGTGTAGAAGTACGAGTTCGTCCCCGCCGTCTCCCCGGCGCGCAGCACGACGCGGCCGTCCTTCAGGGAGGTGTCCGAATCGATCAGCGCGTTCAGCCGCTCGTACAGCGGATTGCCCTTGACGGGGGGCGCGTTCGGCACGAGCGCGGTGATCTCGAGCTCGCTCTGCGCAGGGTCGAGGTCGTTCGAGCGCGGGTCCAGCACGACCGGTGTGCGGGATCCTGCCTCGACGCGGACGTAATCGCTGAACGTCACCGGAGCGGCGTCGTCGACATCCGCGTCGAGGACGCCGATGCGGACAGCGCCGCTGCCCTCCTCGCCCTGCGGATCCCGCACGGTGTAGCGGAACGACACCTGTCCGCCGTCCACTCCGCCTGCCGGCGCCCGGTACACGATCGCCTCGCCGTTCGCCGAGATGGTCGCCGTGCCGCCGCCCTTCTTCGGCTGATCGACGCCGGAGAGGACCACGCGGTCCCCGTCGCCGTCCATCCCGGTCGTGGGCACGGGGACGGTGACCGTCTGGCCGCTGAGGACGCGACCGGTGAGGGTGATCGGTGTGGGAGCGCGGTTGGTTCCGGGCGGGACGACCGTGACCGTCACGACGCCGTCGTCGGACAGCGACGGGTTCCGCTCGAGCGAGACCGAATACGTCAGCCGGTAGGTGCCGGGCGTCTTCGGTGCCAGGTACCGCAGAGCGTTGCGGTCGGCGAACACGAGCTCGTCCGGCTCGCCGGATCCCGTCACCTCCGGGAGCACGAGGAGCGGCTCCCCGCGTGGCGCGACGTCGTTCGCGGCGACCTCGATGCGCGTGAGCGAACCGGCGCGCACCGTCACCGCGTCCGGGAAGACGATCGGGCGGGTGACGGTGGACGGCGGGGTGAGGAACACGCTCACCGTGCCCTGCACCGCCCCGCCCGCGCCATCCGCGACCGTGACGGTGGCCGTGCCGATCAGACCGGGCTCTCCGTCCTCGGTCGTGCCGTTCACCCGCAGGCTCTCGTTGCCGACCACGCGCACGTTGAGCTGCGGTGTGGAGCTCACGGCGTCGGACAGCAGCAGCACGCGTCCGCTGGTGTTCTGCACGGCGCGGAGCACATCGACGGTCGTGTCCTCACCCTCGCGCACGAACGCGGTCAGGGGTGCCATGGCGAGCGCCGCGGAGCCGTCGACCGCCGTGATGCGGATGACGGCGGACTGCTCGGCTTGGGTGGTGACGTCCTGCACGGTGTAGGTCACCACGTACTGGCCCGGCTTCGCCGCGGTCAGCTCCACGGTGCCCGCGGCCGCGTTCGGGGTGACCTCGAAGCCCTGCGCGGTCGCGGCGGTCTGGACGGCGTCCAGGAGGCGATACGACCCGGAGCCTCCGGACAGGTGATCGGAGATCCGGATGGACTGCCGCTCGCCGACGCGCGCGGTCACCGCGACAGCCGATGCCTGGAGCGCGGGACTGCCGCTGACCTGGACCTCGAGGGTCTTCTCCGCGGTCGCGCCGTGCACGTCCTGCACCACGACCGTGATCGGGATCACGGCGTCCGCGGCGTTCGGATCGGTGTGCCGGATCGCGACCCGGCCGTCGTCCGTCGGCGCCACCATCACCGGCGCCGAGGAGTCCGTCTCGTAGGCGTCGCTCAGGATGAACGCATCGCCCTCGGGGTCCACCCAGCCGGAGAGCGCCGAGACGATCGTGCTGCCGCCGGCCAGGATCTGCGGCGCGGGCCAGTCCTGCGTGCAGGCCTCGACGCCGCACCAGACCGGGGCCGAGTTGACGCCGGGATCGACGACCGTCAGCGTCACGGTCGCCGGCGGCGAGACGGCCGCGCCGTCCGTCACGGCGTAGGTGAAGCTCGCCTGGCCGGAGCCCGCCTTCACATCGACGACCAGGGACTGCCCGTTCGCCACGAGCGCGAGGTCCCCGAACGCAGGGTCGCTGAGTCCTGCCGAGACCGACTCGGGGTCGATCGTCAGGACGTCCTTCTTGTTCGGATCGTGATCGTTCAGCAGGACGGGCAGGATGACCTGCTCCCCCGCGCGCACGCCGAACGCGTCGTCGACCGCGACCGGCGGCAGCTGCTCCGCCACGTCCTCGACGACGATGGTGCCCTCCTGCTGCTCCGTGTCGTCCTCGATCTTCCACTGCTCGAGCGGGATCAGCACGCCGTCCGGAGCGGTCCAGATGAGCCCCGTCCCGGTCTCGACGAGCACCGCGCGGTCGCCGTTCCCCTGGAAGACCGGCTCGATGGCGGCCGCGTCGAGCGTCTCGTCAGGGACCTGCAGCGGGGTGGTCTCCCCCGCGCTCCAGAGCGTCCCGCCGCCGCTGTCGAGCCAGGCCGCGTAGGTCTCCCCGCGGACGGAGACCGGTGCGGCGGGGACGCCGGACGCCTCCGCCACGCGATCGGACTCGCCGGACGAGAGGTCAACGGACACGAGGCCGTCGGAATCGGCGACGAGCACCGCGTCGCCCTCGGCGGCCCCGCGCTGCAGGCGTGCGTCCTCGACGACGTCCAGGGCGACGACCTCATCGCGCCCGGAGAGCCACAGCTCCCCCGACCCCGGCTGCAGCATCGCCCAGCGCTCGCCGACGACCGCGATCGCCAGACCCTCGCCCGCCTCCGGCGCGTCGGCCACCGGCGACTCGTCTCCGAGGAAGCGGTGCTCGTCGATGTCGAACCGGCGGACAGCCCCCTCGTCCGCGGAGTAGAGGACGAGCAGGCCGTCCGGCGAGAGGCCGATCGCGTCGGCGGTGTAGGTCGGCGGGTCCTCCCCCTCCTCGACCTCGACCTCCGCGAACGGGTCGACGAGGGCTGTCCCCGCCCCGGCGGCCAGGGTCGACACGGACACCTGCCCGGTGTCGGTCCGGTAGGCCACGTAGACCCCGGCGGAGAGGACGTCGCGCGTCCCGGCGGGCGTCGGCTGCGAGGCGAGCGGCGTGCCCTCCTCCGAGCTGTCGGCGAGCAGATCGGAGGGGCTGGCCGCATCGACGTCCCACCGCTGCCGGTTCCCCTGGGCGAAGAGCACCGTACTGGAGCCGCTCTGCCAGACCGCCTCGGGGTCGTCGACGTCGCGGACCGTGTCGATCTCGGCGAGCTCGGTGTTGACGCGCGCGTACTGTCCGCTGTCGCGCATGACCCAGACGGCCGGCTCGAGGCGCGGCACCTCCTGGGACTGATACCCCTGCGCCGTCACCGCGAGTGCCACGACGACCACGAGTGCGAGGATCCCCGAGATCAGCGCGATCAGCCTGCCCCGGGGTGGGGTCGTGGCATCGGCGCCGGTGCGGTTGCCTGCCGCCATCAGAGGATCCCCGTGAGGAACAGGGCCGCGGTGCCGATCCCCGCGATGGCGGCCGCGCCGATCACCGCGCCGACGATGCCGACGACCAGGGGCGACCGGGTCCGGCCGCGGGTGCTCGCCGGGACGTCGTCCCGCTCGCGGGGTGCCACCTGCGGACGGGCCGCACGCGCGGCTCTCCGGGAGTCGGGCGCGACCGTGGTGATGACAGGACCGCGGACGGTCGCGTCCGAGAAGTTCACCGGCGCGGCCGCGGCCCACTCCGCCGACGCCGCCTCGAAGGCGGTCGGCGAGATGCCGAGCTCGTACTGCGCCCAGCGCAGCTTCTCCGCGAACTCCGCCATGCTCGCCGGCCGCTTCGCCGGGTCACGGTGCATGGCGCTCGCGAAGAGGTCGTCGATGATCGGGGGGATGCCCGCGACGGGCACCGCCGTATACCGCGCCTTGATGATGCGGTCCGTGAGCTGATCGCGGGAGTTCGAGCCGCGGTCGGCGCGCTCGAACGGGCTGCGGCCGGCGAGCAGCGTGTAGAGCGTCGCGCCGAGGCTCCAGACCTCGCTGGGGATGGATCCGGACACGCGCTCCTGGAGGACCTCGGGGGAGCTCCAGGGCACGGACATCGCGATGGTCTCGCCCTCACCCTCCTCGATGACGGCGGCTGCGATGCCGAAGTCGGCCAGCACGGGCGCGCCGAGTGAGTTGATGAGCACGTTCGACGGCTTGATGTCGCGGTGCAGCAGCCCGGCCCTGTGCACGGTCTCCAGCGCGCCGGCCATGCGCACGCCGATGTCCAGCACCTCGGCGAGCGGGAGCGGGGCCTTCTTGTACCGCGCGCTCATCGTGTCGGGGCAGTACTCCATCGCGAAGTACGGCCGCCCGTCCGCCGAGATGGACGCCTGGTAGATCGTGACGATCGACGGGTGGGCGCTCAGTCGCGCCGAGATGTCGGCTTCCACGTTGAAGGTCTGCAGCACCTCGGGGTTCACGGCATCCGCGAGCAGGACCTTGACGGCGACGACGCGACGCGGCATGTCCTGTTCGTAGAGGAACACGTCGGCGAACCCGCCGGACCCGAGTGGACGCACGTAGCTGTACCCCGCCAGCGTCGGCGGTGTCGCGGCCATGCGCGTTGCCACTCCTGCTCCTCACGGTCTGATGGGAGACCGCGCGCCTGCAGCCACCCGGCGTCGTGCGCCGGGAGATCCCCCGATGTGCCGAGTATATCGGGCGAGGGACCGTGGCCCCGCTCTCTTTTCCGTCGCGACGTCAGGCCTTCCAGCACCCCTCGATGTGGTCGTCCACCATGCCCGCCGACTGCATGAGCGCGTACATCGTCGTCGGGCCGACGAAGCGGAACCCGCGCCGGCGCAGCTCCGTGCTCAGTGCGGTCGACTCCGGTGTGACCGCGGGGACCTCGGAGAACGACCGGGGGCGCGCCGCGGAGGGCGGCGGGGCGAACGACCACATCAGGGCGTCGAGCTCGCCGTCGGCCATCGACTGCACGATCCGGGCGTTGCCGATCGTCGCGAGGATCTTGGCACGGTTGCGGATGATGCCGCTGTCGGCCATCAGCCGTTCCACGTCGGCGTCGTCGAACGCCGCCACCGCCTCCGGCTCGAAGCCCGCGAACACCTCCCGGAACCGCGGACGCTTGCGCAGGATCGTGATCCACGACAGTCCCGCCTGGAACCCCTCCAGTGCCATCTTCTCGAACAGCGCCCGGTCACCGTGCAGCGGCGTCCCCCACTCCTCGTCGTGGTAGCGGCGGTATTCTGCGTCGTCGCCGACCCACGCGCAGCGCGCACGGGAGTCCGGCCCCAGGAGGAGGGAGGTCATCCCCTCACCGTATCCGCCCCCACCGACGCCCTCCCGCCCCGTCCCGCATCCCCTCGTGTGAGTTCAATTCCGCCCCTCCCCCCGCCTGCCCCGGCCCGTTCCCCATCCCGCCACGACGCACTCCTCCAACGCGGGATCGAAAAGGGCCCTTCGATGCAGATCCGCGGCACCTATCCCATCCCGCACCCGCAGCTCCGACGCGAGATCGAAACAGACCCTCCAACACGGAACTCCGGCACCTTTCCCATCCCGCCATGCCGCGCACCTCCGACGCGAGATCAAAACAGACCCTCCGACACGGAACTCCGGCACCTTTCCCCTCCCACACCGACCGCGGAGGCAGCGGACCGAGGTCCTCCGAGAGGGATCAGGAAGACGCCTCCGCCGCGCCGGACGGAACGGGCCGGACGGAAAGACAGGACCGCTCCAGGGCGGCTCGGACAGGAGCGGGCTCAAAGAGGTGCCTCGCGAGCGCACCAGAGGTGCGCTTTTGATCTCGCACCGGACGGGAGCGGGACCAAGACCGGAGCGAGAGCGAGAGCGGGACGGAAATCACGCCTCGCGAGGGTAACGGGGGTGCGCTTTCGATCCGGCACCGGGTGAGGCGGGGACGGACCCGGGACCGGGCGGGGTCAGTCGGCGAAGGTGGCGGCGTCGATGACGAAGCGGTAGCGGACGTCGGACGCGAGGACCCGCTCGTACGCCTCATTGATCGCCGACGCGGGAATGACCTCGATCTGCGCGGTGATGCCGTGCTCCGCGCAGAAGTCGAGCATCTCCTGGGTCTCCCTGATGCCACCGATGTTCGAGCCGGCGATGGAGCGTCGTCCGGCGATCAGCGACCCCGCGTTCAGGGCGAGGGCCTCCGCCGGAGCACCCACGCACACGATGGTGCCGTCCACGTCGAGCAGCCCGAGGTAGGAGCGGAGGTCGATGACGGCGCTCACGGTGTTGAGGATCACGTCGAAGGAGCCGCGCAGGTCACGGAAGGTCTCCCGGTCGCTCGTCGCGAAGTAGCGGTCGGCGCCGAGGCGGAGGCCGTCGTCCTGCTTCGAGAGCGTCTGCGACAGCACGGTCACCTCCGCGCCGAGGGCGTGTGCGATCTGAACCCCCATGTGACCGAGGCCGCCGAGTCCGACCACCGCGACGCGCGTGCCGGGGCCGACCTTCCAATGCCGCAGCGGCGAGTACGTGGTGATGCCCGCGCACAGCAGCGGAGCCGCCGCGTCCAGGGGCAGGGCGTCCGGGATGCGCAGCACGAAGTCCTCGGTGACGACGACCTGCTGCGAGTAGCCGCCCTGGGTGATCGTCCCGTCGCGGTCGACCGCCCCGTAGGTGCCGACGGCGCCCTGCGTGCAGAACTGCTCGTCGCCGCGGAGGCAGTACACGCACTCCCGGCACGAGTTCACGAGGCAGCCGACGCCGACGCGGTCGCCGAGGGCGTGCTTCGTGACCTCGGCGCCCACCGCGGCGACCGTTCCGGTGATCTCGTGTCCCGGGGCGAGCGGGTACTGCTGCGGACCCCAGTCGCCGCGCACGGTGTGGATGTCGGAGTGGCAGATGCCGGCGAAGGCGATGTCGATGAGGATGTCGTGCGGGCCGAGCTCTCGACGCTCGATGACGGTCTTCTCGAGCGGGGCGGCTTCGGCGGGGGCGGCGTAGGCGGTGACGGTCGACATGATGCTCCTCGGGTCGGTACTCGCCGAGACTATCCGCCTCCGTCGATGAATCCGCTGTCCGGACGGCCCGGGCCGTGTGGGGACGGCCCGGGCCGATCGCTCAGCGCTTCTGCCGCTTGAGCGTCTTCTCCAGGACGGGCGCCTGACCGGTGGCCTCGAGGTCGGCGTAGTACGCACGGGCCTCGTCCTGCCGCTGCTTCTCCGCACCGCTCGCGATGGGAGCCCGCACGTGCTCGGGCTCGTAGCCGAAGGCATCCACGAGGTCGAGCGCGTACGGACGCAGCCGCGCGCACAGCCGATCGATGTAGCTCGACACCGCCGCCGCCCGCTGGGTGGAGAGCCGCCCGTGGATGAGGTGCCAGGCGAGGTGCTTCTCGATGAGCTGCAGACCGAAGAGGTCACGCAGCCAGGTCATGACCTTCTTCGTCTCGGCGTCGTCCATCGCGTGGACGGCGTCGGTGAAGGCCTCCCACTGCAGCAGCTCGCCGTGCGCCCTGGCCGCCTCGATGAGCTCGGCCTGGTTCTCGTTGAACAGCCGTGCCCCGAGCACCTTGTCCTTGCCGGCGGCACGCAGCCGGGTCGCGATGTCGGCGACCATCTGCTGTACGCGGCCCGCGAGGAGGTCGTGCTGCTGCTCCTCGCGCAGTCCGCGCTCCACCGACCGGGCGACCTGGCCGAAGTCGGTCACCGCCTGACCGAGCTGACGGAGGCCGGCGCCGTGGAACACCTTGCCGGCGGTCATCCCCACGGCGTAGCGCGCGAGCGCCGCGGCGTCCTTGCCCTGGAACTGCTTCGCGTAGTCGGTCAGCAGCCGCTTGCCCACGAGCTGGAGCAGGACGTTGTTGTCGCCTTCGAACGTGACGTAGATGTCGAGGTCGGCACGGAGCCCGACGAGCCGGTTCTCGAACATGAAGCCGGCGCCGCCGCACGCCTCACGGGCTTCCTGCAGCGTGTCGAGCGCATGCCAGGTCGACAGCGGCTTGAGTGCCGCCGCGAGCGTCTCCAGGTCCTCCCGGTCGTCCGGGGTGTCGGTGCGGCCGGAGAAGACGCCGTCGAACTTCTGCAGGAACTCGTCGTGCGCGAAGATCTGCGCGTACGTGGTGGCCAGGCGCGGGAGCAGACGGCGCTGGTGCTTGCCGTAGTCCATCAGCACGACCTCCTGCCCGTCCGCACCATCGAACTGGCGACGCTGCGTGGCATAGGTCATCGCGATGTGCAGACCGAGCGCGGAGGCCCAGGAAGCGGCGCCGTCGAGCGAGACGCGTCCCTGCACGAGGGTGCCGAGCATCGTGAAGAAGCGGCGGCCGGGGCTGTCGATCGCGCTCGAGTAGGTGCCGTCCGCGGCGACGTCGCCGTAGCGGTTCAGCAGGTTCGTGCGCGGGATGCGCACCTGGTCGAAGGAGAGCCGGCCGTTGTCGATGCCGTTCAGTCCGCCCTTGAGACCGTCGTCCTCGCGACCGATGCCCGGCAGATCCACGCCGTCCTCGCCGCGCAGGGGCACGTAGAAGCAGTGCACGCCGTGGTTGACGCCGTTGGTGATGAGCTGCGCGAACACCGTCGCCGCGATGCCGTGCAGCGCCGCGTTGCCGAGGTACTCCTTCACAGCTCCCCGGAACGGCGTGTGGATGACGAACTCCTCCGTCTCCGGGTCGTAGGTGGCGGTGGTGCCGACCGCGGCGACGTCGGAGCCGTGACCGATCTCGGTCATCGCGAACGCGCCGGGGATCGACAGATCCATGACACCGGGGAGCCACTTGTCGTGGTGCTCCTTCGTGCCGAGCTGCAGGATCGCGGAGCCGAAGAGGCCCCACTGCACGCCCGACTTGATCTGTAGGCTCGGGTCGGCGGCGACGAGCTCCTCGAATCCGGCGATGTTGCCGCCGTTGTTCTCCTCGCCGCCGAAGCGCTTCGGGAACGCCCGGTGCACGGCCTTGTTGTCGACGAGGAGGTGGAGCTGGCTGAGCACGCGCTCGCGGTGGTCGTCCTTGCCGAGCTCATCCTTCCGCCAGAACGCCGAGTCCTTGATCATCTCGCGGGCCTGGCGGCGCACGTCGCCCCAGGTGCCCATCAGGGCGTCGTTCAGGCGGGCGACATCGATCCGCGGGGCGGTCGCGCTCTCGCGCGGGTCAGGTGTCGTCGAAGGGCGGACGGCGGCGTCGACCATGAGCGTTCCTCTCGGAGAGACGAAGGTGGATGCCTCTCATGGTAGGTGTGCGACAAAACGACACGAAGTCCCCTGTCCGCATCCTCCAACCCCCCGCCGCCCCGTCCGCGCCCGTCGTTGTCGGCTCGCGACAGGTTCGGCCCGTCGACCCACCCTCTTCCGTGCGCCCCGGCCCCCTGCGGGCGTCCGCGAAGGGGTGGCTCGAATGGAAGGGGGTGGGTCGACGTCAGGAGCCGGCGATGACGGCGAGCACGCCGTCGCCGTAGGCCTCGCGCTTCTTCGCACCGATGCCGGTGATGCCGTCGAGGTCGGCGTGCGACGTGGGCCGATGCTCCGCGAGAGCACGCAGCGTGGCATCACCGAAGACGATGTACGCCGGGACGCCCTGTTCCCTCGCGGTCTCGGCCCGCCAGGCCCGCAGCGCCTCGAACAGCTCCCGGTCTCCGGCGTCGAGGGCGTCGGCGGCACTCGCCTTCCGGGCGCGGGACGGCGAGGACGGGCGTCCGATCGTGTCTTTCCGGAGCGGCACCGCGGTCTCGCCGCGCAGCACCCCGGCCGCCGCCTCCCCCGGCGCGAGCGTGCCGTAGTCGCCCTGCGCGACGAGGATGCCCCGGGCGAGGAGCTGGCGCACCACGCTCCGCCAGTCCTGGTCGGAGAGGTCGGCGCCGATGCCGTAGGTCGCGAGGGCGTCGTGCCGCTGCTGGCGGATGCGCTCGGTCGAGGCACCGCGGAGGATGTCGATGAGGTGGCCCGCGCCGAAGGCCTGATTCCGCTCGCGCTTGAGGCGCACGATCGTGGACAGCAGCTTCTGCGCGGGGACGAGCCCGTCGAAGGTCGCCGTGTCGTCGAGGCACGTGTCGCAGTTGCCGCAGGGCTGCGAGTCCTGACCGAAGTACCCGAGGAGGTTCTGTCGGCGGCACTCCACCGTCTCGCACAGGGCCAGCATCGCGTCGAGGTGCTGCCCCATGCGCATCTTGAACGTGCGGTCTCCGGGACTCTGATCGATCAGACGGCGCTGCTGAACGACGTCGCCGAGCCCGTACGCCATCCACGCCACGGACGGCTCGCCGTCGCGGCCGGCGCGGCCGGTCTCCTGGTAGTACCCCTCGACCGATTTCGGCAGATCGATGTGGGCGACGAAGCGCACGTCGGGCTTGTCGATGCCCATGCCGAACGCGATCGTCGCCACCATCACCACGCCGTCTTCGCGGAGGAAGCGCGACTGGTTCGCCGCCCGCACCTCGGCGGGCAGGCCCGCGTGGTACGGCAACGCGTCGAGACCCTGCGCGGCGAGATAGGTCGCCGTCTGCTCGACGGACTTCCGGCTGAGGGCGTAGACGATGCCCGCCGCGCCCTCCGGCTGCGACCGGATGAACTGCACGAGCTGCTTGCGCGGGTCGACCTTCGGGACGATCCGGTACTGGATGTTGGGGCGGTCGAAGCTCGCGACGAAGTGCTTCGCCGTGTCGAGGTGCAGACGCTCGGTGAGCTCCTTGTGCGTGGCCCGCGTCGCGGTCGCGGTCAGGGCCATGCGGGGCACGCCGGGGAACCGCTCGCCGAGGTCGCCGAGGGCGAGGTAGTCGGGCCGGAAGTCGTGACCCCACTGCGACACGCAGTGCGCCTCATCGATCGCGACGACGCTGAGCGTGCCGCGCTGCAGGAGGGAGGTCGTCTGCGCGCCCGAGAGTCGCTCCGGGGCGACGTAGAGGAGGTCGAGCTCCCCGGCGACGTAGGCGCGCTCGACCTCGCGGCGCTCCTCGATCGACTGGGTGGAGTTGAGGTACGCGGCCTTCACGCCGTTGGCGCGCAGCGCGTCGACCTGGTCGTGCATGAGCGCGATGAGCGGGCTGATGACCAGTCCGGTGCCCTCGCGGACGAGTGCCGGCACCTGGTACGTGATGCTCTTGCCGCCGCCGGTGGGCATCAGGACGACGGCGTCGCCGCCGCCGATGACCTGCTCGACGATGGCCGCCTGGTCGCCGCGGAAGTCCTCGTAGCCGAACACGGTGTGCAATGCCTCGCGGGCCGTCGCATACCGACTGGGCGTGGCGCGGCGGACTGCCGGCACGGTGGTCACCGCGGTCGTCGGGCCCGGACCCCAGTCGAGGGGCGGCTCGAAGCCCGCGCCCTGCGGCTCCCAGTCCATCGGCTCCGGCGGCTCGGTCGGCTCCCACCCGTCGTCCCAGGGCTGGTCGGATGCCGCGTCCGGCTCGGGGATCCATCCGTCGTACGGATCACGGGGAGTCTGCGGCATCCCTCCAGCGTAATCACCCCGACGGACAGCGGCACGGCGACGTCCACAGGCCCGCACCCCCGATCCCGGGCGTAGGTTGGTTCCAGACGCCGGAAGGAGCATCCGATGACCGACATCACCGTGACCCGCAACGACGAGGCCTCCCGCTACGAGATCCGTTCCGATGACGTGCTGGCCGGGTTCGCCGAGTTCGACACCCGCCCCGGCGCGATCCGGTTCCTGCACACCGAGATCGACCCCGCTTTCCAGGGCCAGGGCCTGGCCGGGAAGCTCGCCGCGGCGGCACTGGCCGACGTGGCGTCGGCGGGCGACGCGATCGTGCCGCTCTGCCCGTACATCGCGAAGTACCTCCAGACGCACGAGGTGCCCGGCGCCGAGATCCGCTGGCCGCAGCGCCCGGGCTCGACGGCGGACGCCCCGGTGCAGGAGGAGTCGACCGGCGCGGACGAGGACCCCACGGGCAGGGCGGAATGATCGGGCAGCGCCGGATCGTCCTCGAGCCGCGGGCGGTCCCGCTCGGCGGCGTGCGCGGCATGGAGGTGCTGCGGGTGCTGCCGCATCGCAACCTCCCCACCATCGGCGCGTGGTGCTTCCTCGACCGGTTCGGCCCGGCCGAGACCCGGATGCGTGTCGAGCCGCACCCGCACATCGGTCTGCAGACGGTGACCTGGCCGCTCGTCGGCGAGATCCGGCACCGCGATTCGCTGGGCAGCGACGCCGACCTCCGGCGCGGACAGCTCAACCTCATGACCGCCGGCAACGGCATCTCGCATTCGGAGTACTCCGTCGGTGACGGCCCCGTCCCGCTCGACGCGCTGCAGTTCTGGGTCGTTCTCCCGGAGTCCGCGCGCCACGGCGACGGCGGCTTCGAGCGGCACACCGATCTGCCGACGACGACGCTGCCGTCCGCGACCGGATCGGACGCCACGGTCACGGTCGTGCTCGGCGAGTTCGCGGGCGTGCACTCGCCGGCGACCGTGCACACACCGATCGTCGGGGCGGAGATCGTCGTGCCGGCCGGAACCACCGTGCGCCTGCCGCTGCGGCCGGAGTGGGAGCACGCGCTGCTCCTCGTCGAGGGCGACGCCGCCGTCCCGGAGCACGCGATGACCCGCAACGACATGCTCTATCTCGGTGATTCCCGCGACGGCGTCGAGGTGACCAGCAGTGAGGGCGGCTTGCTGTTCCTCCTCGGGGGTGAGCCGTTCGAGGACGAGATCGTCATGTGGTGGAACTTCGCCGGGCGCTCCCACGACGAGATCGTCGCCGCCCGCGAGGACTGGGAGGCCGCGTCCCCCCGGTTCGGCGTCGTCGAGGGGCATGACCAGCGCATCCCCGCGCCGCCGCTCCCTCCGGTGCGCCTGATGCCGCGCAGCCGCACCCTCTGATCCCGCTCCCGCACAGCCCCTCCCGCTGAGGCACTCCCGCTGATTCAGGCACTCCCGCCAACACAGGCACTCTTGGTGCTCCCTGCCTGCTCTCACGCCAGTGCCTGCCCCCGCGCTGGAGCCTCCTGACCCCACCACACCGACCCTCCCCGCCCTTCAGGCACTCGCGCGGGCTCAGGCTCGATTGGCTTTCACCTGCCTGAACCCGCGTGATCGCCTGTTCGGGACGCAGAAGGAGACTCAGGCGCGGTCGGGGGTGTGCACGCGGGCGAGGAAGCGGTCCGTGCGGGGCGAGGGCCCGCGAGGGTCGAGCAGCGACACGGCGACCGTGACCCCGGTCGCCAGCGGGATCGTCCAGGCGGCGGGCTGCGCGAGGTACGGTGCCGCGATGCCGACCCCGTCCACCGCGGCGTGCACGAGCAGGGCGAGCCCGGTCGCGACACCGCCGCACACCATGCCCGCGACCGCCCCGCGCGCGGTGAGGCCCCGCCACCACACGCCCAGCAGCACCACGGGCGAGAGCGTCGACGCCGCCACGACGAACACCACTCCCACGCTCGAGACGAGCCCCGCGGGAACCGTCAGCAGCGCGACCCCCAGCGGCACGAGTGCGCACAGCACCGCGGACAGCCGGAAGGAGCGCACGGAGCCGGAGAAGACGTCCTGGCTGATGACCCCCGCGAGCGAGACCACGAGTCCGGCCGAGGTCGCCAGGAACGCGGCGAAGGCCCCGGCGACGATGAGGGCCGTCAGCAGCTCGCCGGCCGGTCCGGGGAACACCCGCGACGGGAGCTGCAGCACCACGGTGTCGGCGATCCCCGGCTGCGCGAGGTCGGGGGCGGCGATCCGCGCCAGCAGCCCCATCGCGCTCGACACGGCGTAGAACGCGCTCACCATGGCAATGACGATCACGGTGGTCCGCCGCGCGGAGGCTCCGGTCGGGCTCGTGTAGAACCGCACCAGGACGTGCGGCAGCCCCATCGTGCCGAGGAGGAGGGCGAGCAGCAGCGACGCGGTCTCGTAGGCGTCGAAGCCGGACGGCCCGGCCTCGGCGGGGAAGACGAGGGCGGGGTCGAAGTCGTGCGGCCCGCCGCTCAGGGCGAACGCGATGCACACCACCGGCACGAGGAGCGCTGTGAGCTTGAGCCAGTACTGGAACGCCTGCACGAAGGTGATCGCGCGCATGCCGCCCGCGGCGACCGCCGCCGCCACGAGCACCGCGATCGTCACGGCGCCGACCCACTCCGGCAGCCCGGCGACCACGACGAGAGTGATGCCCGCGCCGTGCAGCTGCGGCACGATGTAGAGCCAGCCGATGATGAGGACCGCGAGGCTGGTGACGCGGCGCGCGGCGGTCGAGCCGAGCCGGGCCTCGACGAAGTCGGGGATCGTGTACGCCCCGCTCCGGCGCAGGGGCGCGGCCACGAAGACGAGCACGAGCAGGTACCCCGCGGCGTACCCGATCGGGAACCAGAACCCGCGGGCGCCGTCCAGCAGCACCAGCCCGGAGAGCCCGAGGAAGGTGCCGGCCGAGAGGTACTCGCCGCTGATGGCCGAGGCGTTCCAGACCGGACGCACCGTCCGCGACGCCACGAAGAAGTCGCTCGTCGTGCGCGACACCCGCAGCCCGTACACGCCGATGAGGAGGGTGGCGATCACGACCAGGGCGACCCCGACGAGGTCGAGCACGGCGTTCACTCGCGGTCCCGCAGGGCGCGGTACCGCCGCTCGTTGCGGACCGCCGTGCGCACGTACAGCACCGCGAAGACGAGGATCACCGGGTAGAACGCGAAGGCCTGGAGGAGCCACGACAGCGGCAGCCCGCCGAGGACGACGGCGTCGATCTCCGGGATGAGCGCGATCCCGAGCGCCAGGGCGACGACGACCAGCACGAAGCCGGCGACGGTGCCGAGGGCGAGCCGGAGCTGGCTGCGCATCAGGGCACGGGCGTAGACGGCGTCTGCCTCCGCGACCGGGGCTCCGGGCAGCGCGATGCCCCGCGTGGCGGCGGAGGAGCGGCGGGGCGGGGTGTCCGCGGTGACCCGTACCCGCTTCGGCGCCTCGGTCATCCGGCCCCCTCTCCGCGCACCAGGGCCTCCCGCACCGCCGCGACGAGCCTCCTGCTCACCGGCAGCACGGCCGTGCCGACGACCACGACGGGTTCCCCGCCCGACAGCCGCGCCTCGGTCACCGCGTCGATCCGGACGAGGGTGGAACGGTGTATCCGGAGGAATCCGGCCGGCGCCCACCGCGTCTCGAGCTCGGAGAGCGGGATGCGCACGAGATGGCCGGGCCCGTCGTCCTCGGTGTGCAGGCGCGCGTAGTCGCCCTGCGCCTGCACCCAGCGCACGTCGCTGCGCCGCACGAACCGCACGGACGCGCCCACGGTCACCGGCAGCACCTCGTCCTCGCCGCGCGGCGCGGCCTCCTGCGCGACCACCCTGTCCACGGCGCTCCGCAGCCGTTCCCGCCGGACGGGCTTGAGGAGGTAGTCCGCCGCGCGCAGCTCGAACGCCTCGACCGCGCGGGCCTCGTCGGCGGTGACGAACACGACCGCGGGCGGTTCCGCGAGACCGAGGAGCGCGCGGGCGAGCTCGGTGCCGAGAAGGCCGGGCATATGGATGTCGAGGAAGGCGATCCGCACCGCGCGCGCGGAGAGCTGACGCAGCGCGTCGGCGCCGTTGCCCGCGGTGAGGATCTCGCCGATGCGCGGGTCGGCGCGCAGCAGGTGCACGAGCTCGTCGAGGGCCGGCTGCTCGTCGTCGGCGACGAGGACGTCGATCATGCCGCTCCTCAGTCGTCGTCCGGGTCGTGGAGGGGCTGCGATTTCGGGACTCGCATGCGCACCAGGGTACCCGCGCCGGCGTTGGTCTCCACGACCAGACCTCCCCCGGTGCCGTAGACCTGGCGGAGCCGGGTGTCGACGTTGCGCAGACCCACGTGACCGCCCTCCTCACGCGCCGTGAGCAGGGCGCGCAGTCCGTCCGGGTCCATGCCCACGCCGTCGTCCTCGACGAGGATCTCGGTGTGCGTGCCGTCGTCGCGGGAGGTGATGCGGATCTCGCCCCCGCCCTCCCCCGGCTCCAGGCCATGCCGCACCGCGTTCTCCACGAGCGGCTGCACCGAGAGGAAGGGGATGACCGTCGCGAGCGTCTCCGGCGCGATCTGCAGCGTCACCCGCAGGCGCTCGCCGAACCGCGCGCGCTCCAGTTCGAGGTAGGAGTGGATGCTGCCCAGCTCCTCCGCGAGGGTGGTGAACTCTCCCTGCCGACGGAAGGAGTAGCGGGTGAAGTCGGCGAACTCGAGCACGAGGTCCCGGGCTCGGTCCGGGTCGGTCGTGATGAACGAGGCGATCGCGGTGAGGGCGTTGTAGTTGAAGTGCGGGGAGATCTGGGCGCGCAGAGCCCGGAGCTCCGCCTCGGCGAGCTGGGTGCGGGAGGCCTCGAGTCCGCCGAGCTCGACCTGCGCCGCGCACCAGTCGGCGACCTCCTCCGCCGCCCGCACGAGCGCGGCCCGCACCGGGGACGCGAAGGCGACGACCACCCCGACCGTCACCCCGTCGACGAGGATGGGCGCGCCGACCGCCTCCAGGTCGTCCGTCCGCGAGGGCGCGGGGAACACCTGTCGCCGCCCGGACGCGCGCACCTGGGCGGCGATGCGCACGGCGGCGGATTCGAGCCCGTCCGCGGCGCCGTCGAGGGTGACCGTGTCGTCCTCGCCGACGATGGCCACCGCGGCGCTGCCCAGCAGGGCCCGCAGGTGCCGGGCGGCCTTGACGGCATCCGGCCCGGTCAATCCGCCGCGGAGGTGCGGGGCGGCGAGACTCGCCTGATGCAGCGCCCGCAGCGCCCCCTGCTCCGCCTCGCTGCCGAGGTCGGCGGACCCGCGCGCGAACCGCCGGGCGAGCAGCAGCAGCGCCGTGAGGGCGATGCCGCCGAGCGCGCCGAGGATCGCGGCGAGGACGACGTCGTTCATGCGCTCAGCCTAGGGACGTGCGGGCGGGCCCAGCGACCCGCGCTTCGACAGGCTCAGCGACCCACCTTGGGTCCCTGAGCCTGTCGAAGGTCCCTGAGCCTGTCGAAGGGCCCTGAGCCTGTCGAAGGTCCCTGAGCCTGTCGAAGGGTCAGCAGCAGCGGGCACCGGGATTGCGGTCCTGGTCGTCCATGCGCTGACGCCAGAACTGCCGCTCCGTCAGCGGCTCCTCGCCCGGATGATGCCGACGGTGATGGGCGACGTACGTGGCGTACGCGGTGTCGCCCATCAGCGTCGTCATGTACCAGCGGATGCCGCGGCCGACCCGGCCGACGGCGCTCCACAGCGCCCGCACCGGGGAGGTCGCGGCATCCGTCCGATCCATCGCGTGGGTCATCTCAGTGCCGTGCCGCCGCGCGCTCTTCGGCGAGGATCGGCTCCCACTGCTTCTCCAGCTCGCGCTCCTCCGCGTCGGGGAGGAACCCGGCCGGGGCGAAGCGGCGCGACGGCACGGGCGGGTCCTCGGTGTTCTCGCCGCCGCCGTTGCGGATCGCCTTCGCAGTCGCGATGACGGCCATGACGATGACGATGATCGCGAGCACCACGAAGATGATCGACAGCGTGCCCTGCACCGCGGTGTTGCGGATGACGGCCTGCAGCACCTCCGGTGCGCCGAGCGTGGTGTCACCGGAGTTCAGCGCCTCCAGGTAGCGGAAGTGGTTCGCCCAGTACCCGATCGCCGGCACCGGCGAGAAGATCTTGTAGAGCGAGGCCGTGATGGTGACGACCGCGGTGAAGGCGAGCGGCAGCGCGATGATCCACAGCCACCGGAAGTAGCTGCGACCACGCTTGGCGACGATGGCCAGCACCACGGCGAGCGCGATCGCCGCGAGCAGCTGGTTCGCGATGCCGAACAGCGGGAAGAAGGTGTTGATGCCGCCGAGCGGGTCGGTGACGCCGAGGATGAGGATCGCTCCCCAGCCGGCCACCATGATCGCGGTGCAGATCCACACCCCGGGACGCCAGGAGACGTCGCGGAACTTCGGGAACCAGGCGCCGATCGAGTCCTGCAGCATGAAGCGCGCGACTCGGGTTCCGGCGTCCACCGCTGTGAGGATGAACAGCGCCTCGAACATGATCGCGAAGTGGTACCAGAACGCCATGAGCGCCTGCCCGCCGAGGGCCTGCTGCATGATGTGGGCGAGGCCGAGCGCGAGCGTCGGAGCGCCACCGGTGCGCGAGACGATCGATTCCTCGCCGACCGCCGCAGCCGTGCCCGTGAGCATGTCGGGAGTGAGGTTCACCCCGGTCAACCCGAGCGAGTTCACGAAGGCGACCGCTCCCTCGACCGTGCCGCCGGTCGCCGCGGCGGGAGCATTCATCGCGAAGTAGATGCCCTGGTCGATCGAGATCGCGGCGACGAGGGCCATGATCGCGACGAACGACTCCATGAGCATGCCGCCGTAGCCGATGAACCGGGTCTGCCGCTCCTTCTCCACGAGCTTCGGCGTGGTGCCCGACGCGATCAGCGCGTGGAATCCGGACAACGCGCCGCACGCGATGGTGACGAAGAGGAAGGGGAAGAGCGGACCCGCGAACACCGGACCCATGCCGTTCTCGCCGAAGATGCTGACCGCAGGGACCGAGATCTCCGGCCGCACGAGGATGATCGCGCCGGCGAGCATGACGATGACGCCGATCTTCATGAACGTGGAGAGGTAGTCGCGGGGTGCGAGCAGCAGCCAGACCGGCAGCACCGCGGCGATGAACCCGTAGATGATGATGCCCCACGCGATCGTGGTGCGGTCGAGGTGGAAGATCGCCTGGCCCCACTCGGTGCCGGCGACCCAGCCGCCGCCGATGATCGCGGCCATCAGCAGCACGAAGCCGATGATCGAGACCTCGGTCACCTTGCCGGGACGCAGGTAGCGCAGGTACACGCCCATGAAGAGGGCGATCGGGATGGTCATCGCGACGGAGAAGACGCCCCATGGGCTCTCGCCGAGCGCGTTGACGACGACGAGCGCGAGGATCGCCACAATGATGAGCATGATGAGCAGCGAGGCGATGATCGCCGCGGTGCCGCCGATCTTGCCGAGCTCCTGCCGCGCCATCTGGCCGATGGTCCGGCCGCCGCGACGCATCGAGAAGAAGAGCACCGTGTAGTCCTGCACGGCTCCCGCGAGCACGACGCCCACGATGATCCAGATGGTGCCGGGGAGGTAGCCCATCTGCGCCGCGAGCACGGGGCCGACGAGCGGGCCGGCGCCGGCGATGGCGGCGAAGTGATGGCCGTAGAGCACCCGGCGGTCGGTGGGGACGTAGTCCTTGCCGTCCTGCTTCACCTCGGCGGGTGTGGCCCGGCGGTCGTCGGGGCGGGTGATGTACCGCTCGATGACCTTCGAGTAGAAGCGGTAGCCGATCAGGTAGGTGCACACGGCGGCGAACACGAACCAGATCGCGTTCACAGTCTCGCCGCGCACGATGGCGAGCATCACCCAGGCGACGCCGCCGAGGAGGGCGATGGCCGTCCACAGCAGGATCTTCGGCAGGGTCCAGCGGCGGCTCTTGGCCTCGTGCTCCGCGGAGAGGGCGACGGGTGGGAGGTTCGGGTCGGTCTCGATGACGGGGTCGTCGTCGACGAGCCCGGCGCCGTCGCGGCGGCGCGACGAAGGTGCGGTCATGGGGTTCTCCTCTGGGGGCGCATCATTGCGTCTCCCCACGGTAGGGAGTGCGTCCCGCCGTCGCACCCGGATCCGGGCACGCTGCGACGAGCGGCGGCGGCCATGCGACGAACGGATGCCCGGCAGTCCCCGCTCCGACCGGACGCACGACCCGGAGACGACGGCACGGCCGCCCGACGGATTCCGTCGTGCGGCCGTGCCTGAGTCGTGCAGACGATCCCGGATCACCCGGGGGCGTCGGTCTCCGGGGGCGGGGTCGGCTCCGGGGTCGGCTCCGGCGCGGGAGTCGGATCCGGGGTCGGCGACGGATCCGGAGTCGGTGTCGGCTTCGGAGCGGGGGTCGGCGTCGGCGCGACCTCCGCGGGCGTCGTGACCGTCACCACGGTGCGCACGGCCGAGTCCCCGTACTGGACGAGTCCGAGGTAGCGGGTCCCGGCGGTCAGACCGGTCCAGCTCAGCTCGTAGCTCGTCTCCTGCCCGCGGACCGCGGCGATCGGGTTCGGCGTCGCGGTGAACGAGCCCTCCCCGTCCGGGAGCACGTTGGCGTAGGTCATGTCCCACGTCATCGGCCCGGTGGTGGAGTACACGTTCGCCACGACCAGGTAGGTGCCCGCAGTCGGCGTGGGGATCGTGACCTGCTCGTCGGCCGAGCCCGTGGCCGACTGCCAGCGCTCGTAGTAGCGCAGGTCGTCGGGGCTCACCAAGCGGTAGACGGTGAGGTCCAGGTCACTGCCCTCGTCGTCGGACGAGTCGAGATCGAACCGGGAGAGCGTGGCCCCCTCTGGCACGTCGACGATCCAGGACACATCCTTGTTCGCGTCCCCCGAGTTCTCGTTCCCCGAGTGCCCCTCGACGGGGTTGTCCGGGTCGCTGAGCAGCTGGAACGGGGTGAGGCCCGAGACGCCCAGTGCCAGATCGCCGTCGAGACCGGGGATGATGTCCACCGTCGTGCTGCCGTCGACGCCGCTGCCGGTGACCTCGGCCGGGGCATCCGCCGTGACCGGGAACACCGCGATCGGCGAGCGCACCGTGTTCTTCTTGCTCGTCCAGGTGAGGGAGCCGGTGGCCCACTGCTCGACCGGAGCGGTGGTGCTGTCGAACGTGACCGTGAACGTCTTCGTCTGTCCCGGCTTGTCGAAGGCGAGCTGAGAGGGAGTGACGGTGACCTTCACGCCCGGGACCGACGCCTTCGCGGTGAACACGCCCTTCTCGGTCGAGGTGACCGAGCGGGTGACGGTCTGCGCGCTGGCCAGGGAGCCGATGGAGATCGATGCCTGGTTCAGGTCGCTGCCGTCGATGGGGTCGATGCCGGGGAAGTCCGACAGCCCCTTCCCGTCGAGGAAGGCCGCCCAGTCCTTGAAGCCGTTGAGGTACAGCAGGCCCGGGTTCAGGTAGCGCTTCGCGTCGATCTGCCCCGCACCCTGCTCGAAGGGGTCCGTGTTCTTCGAGCCGTCGGGCAGCACCGTGTCGTACGCGGTGGTCATCATGGCCGAACGGATCTCCGCCGGAGTCGCTCTCGGGTGCTCCCCGAGGTACAGCGCCCCGAGGCCCGCGATGTGCGGGGAGGCCATCGAGGTCCCGGAGAGGATGCCGAAGGTCGGGTCCTCACCCGGGGCATTGTGCGTGGCGGCGAGGATCGCGACGCCGGGAGCGGCGATGTCCGGTTTGAGGACGTCCGTGCCGTCGGCCAGGACCGGCCCACGGCTCGAGAAGCCGGCGATCTGCGGGGTCGGGGTGGTCACCCCGGTGGTGTTCTCACCGACGAGGGTGATCGGCCGATCGACACCGCCCTGCACGTAGGCGAGCACGGCTGCGCGGTGCACGGCGTTCAGGTGCACCGTCGGCACCGCGTGGAAGTCGTTGTCCAGCGAGTCCGCGCCACCGGGCACGTTCACCAGCACCATGCCGATGCCTCCGGCGTCCTTCACGACCTGGGACTTCTCCGCGCGCGCGTTGCCGCCGCGGTCGCAGACCACGATGTGCCCCGCGACCTTCGTCGGGTCGAGGGTGCCCGGCAGGCACAGCTGCGCATCCACCGCACCGGGCGCCGCGGCATCCACGGCGGCGATGGAGGGCCCGGAGACGCTCTCCCCGAACGGCACGCTCACCGATGCCCCGGCCTCCTCGAAGCCGTCGAACTGCACCGTGCCTTCCCACGTCGGGATGGTGGAGGCGGCGACCGTCGTGTACCACGGCGAGGCGTGGTCGGCGGTGACCGGATCGGGACCGTCGTTGCCGGCGCTGGTCGCGACGAAGACGCCGGCGGCCGCGGCGTTGAGGAACGCGAGGTCCTCCGGGGCCATCACGGTGCTCGCGGCGCCGCCGCCGATCGAGTAGTTGATCACGTCGACACCGTCGGCGACGGCCTGATCGATCGCGGCGACGAGGTCGCTCAGCGCGCAGATGTCATCGGTGGTCACGGTCGTGTCCGGACCGACGTAGCAGGCCTTGTACGCGGCGACCTTCGCTGCGGGCGCGACGCCCGAGATGGTCCCGAAGTCGACGCCCTCGACCGCGGCCTCCACTCCGAAGTCGCCCGCGGCGGTGCTCGCGGTGTGCGAGCCGTGGCCGTCGCCGTCGCGTGGGGAGAGGTAGTCGTACTGGAAGTCGAACCCGGCGGCCTGCGCTCCCGCGAAGAAGTACTGCCCGCCGATGAGCTTCGTGGAGTAGTCGCGCTCGTCCCAGTCCTGGCCGTCGACCATCGCGCCGCGGAACTGTCCGCCGTCGGACTTGTCGAAGTACACGTAGGTGCCGTCGGTGTAGGGATCCGTGCCCTTGTGGCGGCTGTTCTGCTTCTTCTGCTGCTTGAGCTTCTTGCCCTCGAACGAGGGGTGCTCGGGAGCGATGCCGGTGTCGATCACGCCGACCACGACACCCTCGCCCGCCTTCTTCACGCCTCCGGTCTGCTGCCACACCCCGCCACGGCCCTTGCGGTCGTCGCCGAGGCCGAGGTAGTCCGTGGAGGTCTGCGCATCGGGGTGACGGATCTCGTCGGGATACACCCCCAGGACGTCCTTCGAGGCACGGAGCTGGTCCACCTGCTCACCCGAGAGGTCGGCGCTGAACCCGTTGAGCACGACCTGGTAGGTCGTGTCCGGCGTGACGCCGACGTCGTTGATGAGGCTCTTCTGCTCGGACTCGAGGTGCTTGACGTACCGCCGCGCGTCCTGCGACTGCGTCTCGAGCTGCTCGCCCTCGTCGGGCTTCGTCGCCTTGAGTCCCTTGACGTCGCCTTCGTAGCTGGCGAGGGGATCGGCCTTCATGATCACGATGTAGTGCCCGGGGGTCCCCGCGACCGGAACGGGGTGCGTCA
The DNA here is from genome assembly GCF_058140415.1 of Microbacterium sp. C-MGS6. NCBI lineage: Bacteria > Bacillati > Actinomycetota > Actinomycetes > Micrococcales > Microbacteriaceae > Microbacterium > Microbacterium sp. C-MGS6. The sequence goes on along the minus strand of NZ_CM176934.1, from coordinate 472,471 downwards.
CCTCCCCGGTCGCTGCGTAGCCTGCGGTTGCCGTCGATGCGATGAACAGCGTCGCCAGGGTGGTGGCTGCTGCGATCCGAAGGGGTGTTCGACCCATATCTCGCTCCTGATGATCCGATGATCCCGATGCCGCCTCGTTGCCGCACCGCGGCTCACGATAGACCCGCTCCTCGGCGCCGGATCGAGAACTGAACGATGGTCGAATCCCGATTGCGCCGATCGGTCAGGGTGGACGACGGCCGGGTCTCCGAATGTCGCCAGTAGGCTGGAGACGTGGCCCGTACCTCCGTCCTGTCGACCAGAGTGCTGCTGATCTGCGCAGCGATCGGTGTCGCCACGGGCATCCTCGGCGGCATCGCCGGATGGGTCACTCCCCTCCTCCTGGCCAGCCCGCTGCTGTTCCTCTACGGCCTCGTGCTGGGCTCGCACGTGCTGCCGGGCATCATCGCGCAGGAGGTGCTGCGGCTGCCGCTCGTGGCACTCATCACGCACGTGTTCGCCGCGCTCATCGCGAGCGCCTTCAACCCGGCGTGGTCGTTGCGGTTCATCGGCACGGCGCTGCTGTTCGGCCTCATCCAGGAAGGTGTCGCCGCCCTCACCCGCTATCGCTCCTGGGGCGCCTGGCGGTTCTTCGTCTCGGCGGTCGTGATCGGCGTCGTCGTGGCGGTGGCGGTGTTCTTCGCGGCGAACCTCGCCGTCCTGCCGCTCTGGGCCCAGCTGCTGTACCTGACGATCTCCGTGCTCGGCCCGGTGGCCTGGACGGCGATCGGCCTCGCCATCGGTTCGGCGCTGCGCACCGCCGGCGTCGCACGCCGCTGATCGCGCACGTGCCCTGCTGGCAACACAGGTAAGGCTCAGCTAAGTTAGAGGCACACCCTCCGTCGAACCCGGGACCTGCCGTGCGCCCATCCGCGCCTCTCCTCCGCGTGCGCGAGCTCACCCTCACCCACGCGGATGCCGCGCATCCGTCGCCCCGTGACGTGACCTTCGACATCGACCCCGGTGAGGTCGTGCTGCTGCTCGGCCCGTCCGGCTCCGGGAAGTCGACGCTCACGCTCGCCCTCAACGGCCTCATCCCGCACGCGCTCCCCGCGACCATGTCCGGCTCCGTCGAGGCCGGCAGTGTCGACACGACCACCGCGCACACCGCGACGCTCAGCACGCACGTCGCCATGGTCTTCCAGGACCCTGACGCCCAGATCGTCACGGGGACGGTGTACGACGAGGTGGCTTTCGGCCCCGAGAACCTCCTGCTCCCGCTCGGCACCGTGCGGGCCCGCGTCGAGGATGCGCTGCGGCGGGTGGGCCTGTGGGAGCGCCGGGACGACAACCCGGACCACCTGTCCGGCGGCGGCCGACAGCGTCTCGCCATCGCCTGCGCCCTCGCGATGGGCTCCCCTCTCATCGTGCTGGACGAGCCGACCGCGAACCTCGACCCGCAGGGGATCGACGACGTGTATGCGGCGCTGACCGAGGTCGTGGCCGCCGGCGACCGGGCGATCCTCCTCGTCGAGCACAACCTCGATGCGGCGATGCGCTTCGTCACGCGCACCGTCGTGCTCGACCGCGAGGGCCGGGTGGTCTTCGACGGTCCGGCCGCCGAGACCATCCGGGCGCATGCCGACGAGCTTGTGGCGATGGGGGTCTGGCTGCCCGCCGCGACGCTCGCTGCGCTGCGCCTCCGCGACCGGGGGATCGTCCTCGACCCGCTGCCGCTGACGCCCGAGGCACTGGCCGCGGCCCTGCCTGCCGGTCCGGCCCGCGCGTCCTCGATCCTCGCCGACGCTCCTCCCGCCGTCGACCGGGAGCCGATCATCCGGGCGCGCGGCCTCACCGTCTCGCGGCGCCGCACCGAGATCCTGCACGGGGTCGACCTCGACATCGCCGCGGGGAGTCTCACCGCGATCGTCGGGGCGAACGGCGCGGGCAAGACCACGCTGATCCAGGCCCTCGCGGGGGTCGTGCCCCCGCCGAAGGGCCGGGTCTCCGTCGACGGCATCGACCCGGGCACCGCCTCCCCCCGGGATCTCGCGGCCCGGATCGGCTTCGTGTTCCAGAACCCGGAGCACCAGTTCATCGCCGCCACCGTGTTCGACGAGCTCGCCCACGGGCTCCGGCTGCGCCATGTGCCGGACGCCGAGGTCAGCGCTCGCGTGACGGAGATGCTCGAGCGGTTCGGGCTCACGCACAAGGCCGACGTGCACCCGTTCCTCCTCTCCGGCGGCGAGAAGCGACGACTCTCGGTGGGCACGGCCCTCATCACCCGTCCTCCCGTCCTCGCCCTCGACGAGCCCACCTTCGGGCAGGACCGCGCCAGGGCCGCCGAGCTCCTGGACCTGCTGGAGAGTCTCCGGGCGGACGGCACGACCGTCGTCATCGTCACCCACGATCTGCAGCTCGTCGCGGAGCACGCCACCGACACGGTCGTCCTCGCCGACGGGCGGGTCCGGGCCGCGGGCCCCACGGCGGCACTGTTCTCCGATCCCGCGATCCTCCCCTCCGCCGGGTTGCACGTCCCCGCCCTGCAGCGGGTGCTCGCCGAGGCCGGGTGGGAGGTGACACCGTGACGATGTCCACGCTCGATCCGTATGCGCCGCTCGCGGCCACCTCGCGGCGGCAGTTCCTCTACGGCCTCAATCCGTTGGCGAAGGTCGCCGGCTTCGCCCCCGCGATGCTGCTCCTCGTCTTCGTGCGCGACCTGGCCACCCCGGCCGCCTTCCTCGTGCTCGCGTACGTCCTCATCCTCGTCGGGGCGCGGGTGACGGGCCGCCTCCTCGCGCTGCTCCTGCTCGGTCTGCCCGCGGGCATGCTCGCGATCGGCGTCGGCTTCTCGCTGTGGGTCGACGCGGCCCTGGTCGCCGACACAGCCCCCGTCGTGACGATCGGCGACTGGACCCTCTACGGAGGCGCCCTCCTCATCGGCTTCGCCACGGCGCTCCGGCTCGGATCGATCGTCGCGCTCGCGCTGGTCGGCGGCCTCACCACCAGCGGCTCCGATCTCGTGCGTGCGAGCGTGCAGCAGCTGCGCGTGCCGTACCGCATCGGGTACACGGCCCTGGCCGCCTTCCGCTTCGTGCCCCGGTTCGGGCACGAGCTCGCCGTCATCCGCGCCGCGCACCGGGTGCGCGGTTACCACGGCGGCCGCGGCCCCTTCGCGCGGATCGCCCGCGGCTGGGGGTACATCGTCCCGCTGCTCGCGGGCGCCATCCGGCATGCGGAGCGCGTCGCCCTCGCGATGGACTCCCGAGCGTTCGGCGCGCATCCGACGCGGACCGAGCGGCACCTCGTGGCGTTCCGCACGAGGGACACCGTCTTCACCGTGGTCACGCTCGCTGTGTCGACCGCGATCTTCGTCGTCTTCTTCCCCTGGCAGCTCCCCTGAAAGGTGCCCCATGGCATTCAGCAAGATGGTCAAGCCGGAGACGGCCGAGCTCCTGCACCTCACGGTTCTCCGCACCGAACGGCTCGCGCCGCACTGGGTGCGGGTGACCCTCGGCGGCGGCGAGATCGACCGCTTCCGCCCGATGGGTTACGACCAGTGGTTCCGGCTGTTCCTGCCGATCGGCGGCGAGGCGGGGCTGGAGCGGGTGCCCGCGAAGGCGAACCGGATGTTCGGGTACCTGAAGTTCCTCCGCATCCCCGACGGCGAGCGCCCCGTGATGCGCAACTACACCGTGCGCGCCTACCGCCCGGCCACGGCCGAGATCGGCGCCGAGCTCGACGTCGACTTCGTCCTGCACGGCTCGGCGGCCGACGGCACCGCCGGTCCGGCGTCCCGATGGGCGGAGACGTGCACCCCCGGCGAGCACGTCCTCATCATCGACGAGGGCCTGACGTTCAACCCCGAGCGGGGCACCGACCGGGTGGTGCTCGTCGGCGACGAGACCGCCCTCCCCGCGATCGCGTCGATCAGCGCCTCCCTGCCGACCGACTCCTCGGGCACGGCGATCATCGAAGTCCCGTCCGCGGAGGACGCCCTGGAGTTCGCGCACCCGTCGGGGCTCGAGGTGGTGTGGGTCGTGCGGCCTCAGGAGATTCCGCCCGGGGCCCTCGCTCTGGACACCCTCGCTCGTACCACTCTGCCCGCCGCGCCGTTCCATGCCTACGCGGCGGGAGAGCAGGCGCTGGCCTCCGGCGTCCGCAAGCAGCTCGTCGGCGAGCGCGGCGTCGACAGGAACGCCGTCAGCTTCTGCGGCTACTGGAAGATCGGTGCCGCCTCCCCCGCCTCGAAGGCCGCCCGCGAGGCCGCCGCGGAGCCCCGCACGTAATCCCGGGGCACAGCTTCGGAGCTAAGACACGACACGCCGGGGCGGACGATGCCGCCCCGGCGCGTCGTCGGGAATCTCCGAAGTCGTGCTCGGAGACCGGACACGGGATGCGGGAACATCGCCCCGCACCCGCTCACTTCACACTGCCCTGCGTGAGCCCGCCGACGAGCCACTTCTGCAGGAACAGCGCCAGCAGGTAGATCGGGATCAGCCCGGAGAGGCTCGCGGCGGCCATCTGCCCGAACATCACCTCTCGACCGCCCTGCATGAGCGCGATACCCACGGGGAGCGTCTGGGAGTCCACGCTCTGCGTGAGCAGCAGCGGGATGAGGAAGTCGTTGTACGCGAGGATGAAGACGATGATCGACACCGCCACGATGCCCGGGGCCGTGAGCGGCAGGATCACCGCCCAGAGGGTGCGCAGCGGACCGCATCCGTCGATCTGCGCCGCCTCGTCGACCTCGAACGGGATCGAGCGGAAGAACCCGTCGAGCAGCCACACCGCCACCGGCGTGAGCAGCAGACCCTCGACGATGCCCAGCCCGATCACCGAGTCCATGAGCCCCGCGGTGCGCACCAGGACGAAGAGCGGGATGATCGCCACGATCGGCGGGGCGACGTATGCGGAGACGATGAGCCCGAGGGTCTGCTTCCCGCCGGCCCGCAACCGGGCCATCGCGTAGTTCGCCGGGATCGCCACGAGCAGCGACACGATCACCGCCCCGACCGCCGCCCCGATCGAATTGCGGAGGTAGGTGAGGATCGGCCAGTTCTCAAATGCGGCCACCCAGTTCTCGAACGCGAGGCGGGACGGGAGGATGCGCGTGGACAGGATGTCGTCCGGGCTCTTGAACGACATGCTCACCATGTACAGCACGGGCAGCAGCGCGAGGGCGATCGCGACGACGATCACGACGGCCTTCGCCGCCGTGACGGTGGCGGACGGCCGGCCGGGCCGGGAGATGCTCGCGGTCCGACGGCGCCGCTGGCGACGGCGGGCGTCGGGAACCACGAGCGTGACGGTCGCGCTCTCGTCGACCCGATCCGTGGAGCGGAGTGTGAGCGACATGGTCAGCCCTCTCTGTGCAGCCGCTGCCGCACGGCGTTGAGCGGCAGGATGACGATGGTGACCAGCACCAGGAAGGCGATGGTCTGCGCGGCGGCGGCGCCGACGTCGAACGTCTGCAGCCCGGTCCGATAGATCTGGAAGCTGCTGACGGTGGTGTCGAAGCCCGGTCCGCCGCTGGTCATGATGAACACGAGGTCGAAGACCTTGAACGAGACGACGAGCTTGAGCAGCAGCACGGTGATGAGGCTCGGGAGCACGAGCGGGAACGTGATGCGCCAGAACGTCTGCCACACCCCGGCACCGTCGACCTGGGAGGCCTCGTACACCTCGGTCGGCAGGGTCTGCAGAGCGGCGAACACGAGCAGCACGCAGAAGGGCGTCCACTGCCAGGCGTCCACCATGATCACGGAGATCATCGCCGCGGGGCTGGAGCCGAGGAACAGGAACGGCTCGGACCCGGGCGCGAACGACTGCCCGATGTTGTTGAGCAGTCCGCCAGTGGGAGCCAGCATGAGCTTCCAGATGACGCCGGCCATCACCGGCGGTGTCATCAGCGGCAGCAGGAGCAGCACCCGGATGACGCGGCCGCCCTTGACCGCGGCGTCCAGCGACAGGGCGACGACCAGCCCCGCCACGAGCGCGATCAGGGCGGAGGGGATGGCGAAGAGCAGCGACCTGCCGAGGGACGGGAGGGTGACCCCGTCCCCCAGCAGCGCCGCGAAGTTGTCGAACCCGACCCATTCGGTGAACGGCCGGCCCAGCGACGACTCCGAGAAGGAGGCGGCGATGATGTAGCCGAGCGGATAGATCGCGATGATCGCGATCGCGATGACGGCGGGCGCGAGCAGGGCGCGTCCCGTCCACGACGCGCGTCGGGCGCGGCGCCGGGAGGCGACGGGGTGCGACATGAGCGGTCCTTTCGGGTTCGACGACGGGGTCAGTCGGCCAGGGACTGCCAGGTGTCCCAGGTGTTCTGCATCGCCTGTTCGGCGGTGAGACCGCCCTGCAGCATCAGCGCCAGGTTGTCGCTGAGCGACTGGATCATCTCCGGCGCCTGCGGCGAGGTCGGCCAGGACTGCGCGTTGGGCAGCACCTCGGCGGCGACCGCCGAGACCTCGGGGGCGAACTCGACGTACTCCGGACTCTCCAGCGTGGAGGTGCGGGTGGGGTCGACACCGGAGCCGGTCGTCGTGATGAGCTTCTCGTTCGTCTCCTTCGACGAGGCGAACGCGACGAACTGCTTCGCGAGGTCCTCGTCGCTCGCGTTGGGGCTGATACCCATCGCCCATCCCGCGTTGAGCGCTCCGGAGACCTTGCCCTCGGGGCCCACCGGCAGCGGGGCGACGCCCCAGCCGTCGACGATCTTCGACTGCTCCGGGTCCTGCGCGAACACGCCCAGGTCGGTCCAGAACTCGATCATCCCGACCGACCCGGACAGGAACTGTGGCAGCGCCTGCTCGAATCCGATCTCCAGCGGACTGGGGAGGGCCGACGGCGAAGCATCGAGCATCGACTGCGCGGCGGCCACCGCGTACTCGGTGTCGAGCTGCGGCATCTGCGGGTCGATCGGGTCGGGCGACATCGTCGCGAGCCGGTTGAAGAACGTCGACCCGATGTTGAACGCGCTCTTCGAGCCGAGCAGCGCGTTGCCGTAGACGCCGTTCGCCTTCTCGGCGTCGGTGATCTTCTTCGAGACCTCGACGTACTCATCCCACGTGGTGGGGACCTCGACGCCGTTCCGCTCGAAGATCGCCTTGTTGTAGAAGAGCACGTGCGTGTCGCCGTCGATGGGCAGACCGTAGGTGGCGTCCTCGTACTGCGAGTACGGTCCGAAGATCGCCTCGATGAAGTCGCCGGAGTCGATGTCCTCGTCGGACTCGACCCAGTCGGTGATGTCGGCGAGCGCCCCGGCGTCGGCAAGGGCACCGACCGACGTGTACCAGTACTGGATGACGTCGTAGTTGTTGGTGCCGGACTGCGCGTCGAGGATCGCCTTGGTCTGGATCTGGTCGTAGGGGACGACCTCGACCTCGACCTCGACGCCGGTCGCGGCCTCGAAGTCTTTCTCGAGGATGGCCCCCGCGCCCTCCTGGGGTGCGGCGATGAGGACCTTCAGGGTCTTGTCGCCTCCGTCGCCGGAGGCGCCTCCCGCGTCCCCGCCGCAGCCGGCGAGCACGAGGCCCGCCGTGGATGCCAGGGCGATGACGGGAAGGGCACGGCGCACGAGGCGCGCGGTCGGAGAGGGGCGTCGTTGCCTGCTCATGGTGGTGTCCTTTCGGTGGTTCTTCTCGGGTGAGGGGGGAACATCAGTCGCCGGAGCGGGGGCCCGGCGTCCAGGGGCGGTCGACCTTGTCGCCGTCCACCCAGGGGGTCTTGACGAAGACCGCACGGAAGGTCTCGTCGAAGGGGTTGCGGACGAAGTGCTCCTCGTGCGGCTCGGCCCGCAGCACGTCGCCGGCGGAGACGACCCGACACGTGTCGCGGTCGAGCCAGATCTCCGCGCGGCCCTCGATCACGACGAAGGACTCCGTGTGGTGCTCGTGGAGGTGATTCGCGAACTCGTCCCCCGGGCGGAGCACGACGACGCCGAACGCCGCGTCCTCCCCCTGGGCGAGGTATCCCGGACCCCAGTCGCCGAACCGCAGCGCGGCATCGGCGGTCCGCAGCACGTCGGCGCTCATGCGGGCACCGGGGCCTCGGTCGCCGCGCGGAACAGCTCGTAGGCGTCGGCGGGGTCGAGGTCGTCATGCACGACGGCGCGGACGGCGGTCATCATCGCGGCGGGGGCGGCGCTCTGGAAGATGTTGCGGCCCATGTCGACGCCGGCCGCCCCGGCCCGCACGGCACGGGAGGCCATGGTGAGCGCGTCGAGCTCCGGGAGCTTCTTGCCGCCCGCCATGATGACCGGGACCGGGCATCCGGCCACCACGTCCTCGAAGCCCTTCTCGCAGTAGTAGGTCTTGACCAGCTGCGCGCCGAGCTCGGCGATGATGCGGGTCGCGAGTCCGAGGTAGCGAGCGTCGCGGACCAGTTCCTTGCCCACCGCGGTGACGCCGAGCACGGGGATACCGGCCGCGTACCCCTGATCGACGAGGGTGGTGAGGTTGCGGATGCTGCGGCTCTCGTGCTCCCCGCCGACGAAGACCTGCACGGCCACGGCATCGGCGTTGAGACGGACGGCGTCCTCCATCGCCATCGCCGTGTACTCGTCCGAGAGGTCCTTGAGGATCGACGGCCCCCCGGAGGCACGGAGCACGAGCCCGGCACGCGTCGCCGGCGGAAGAGAGGTGCGCAGCGCGCCCCTGGTGCCCATCAGCGCGTCCGCCTGCGCGGCGAGCGGCGCGATGTTCAGGTCGATGCGCTCGAGTCCCGATGTCGGCCCCTGGAAGTAGCCGTGGTCGAAGGCGAGCATGACCGTGCGCCCGGTCTCCGGATCGAGGATTCGTGACAGGCGGTTCTGCATGCCCCAATCGAGGTTGGCGGCGCCACGGATGTTCTGCGTGAACCGGACGCCGGGCGTCCCGACGTGGAACTGCTTGGCGTCGGCGTTGCCGTCGAGGTCTGCCATGGAGGTCTCCTTCGTGTTGTCGTCAGCCGGCGTGACCGACGGGCGAGAGGCGGGGGGTGGAGGGGTCGAGGGGGCCGCGGGCCGCCCCCGGCGGGGTGAAGAGCGGAGGGAGGTCGGGGCTCGAGATCGCCAGGACGTCGCGGTAGACGCGGTGCCAGCGCTCGGTGACCGCGCGGTACTGCTCGTGCTCGGCGGGATCGACCCGTTCGACCCGCTCGGCGTCGCCCATGGGCGGGAGCGTGGCGCCGACACCGGTAGCGGCCAGGCGGGCGGCACCGTATGACGTGGCCTCGGGGGCGGGGGTGACGCGCGTGTCCAGGCCGGTGACGCCGGCGATGATCCGCGGCCACAGCGCTCCCGCACTCGACCCACCGGTGAACGTCACGGTGCCGTCCGCGACCGCGCGGCCCGCGGTGAGGGCGGAGAGGATCTCGAGGTGCGCGCCGGCGACGATGGCCGCGGATTCCTCGATCGCCCGGATGAACGCCCCGCGGGACGACCCGGCGGCGTCGTTGATGTCGAACCCGACGAACGCGGGCGCGGCGTGGTGCCACGCGTCGGCCTGCATGACGTTCGCCATCGTGGCGACCACGCCGTTCGCACCGACCGGGACGTCGGCGGCCCACTCCTCCATGATGCGGAAGGCGGAGCGGCCCTCCGCGCGTCCGAGCGCCGCCGCGTCGGGGCACATCGCGTCCCGGAACCAGCGCATGGCGAGTCCCGACAGGAAGCCGATGCCCTCGATCATCCAGGTGCCGGGGTCGACGTGGCAGAGGGTGCGCAGACGGCGATCCGGGTCGACGAGGGGCTCCGCGACGACGGCCGTCGTCTGCCAGAACGTCCCGGCGACGATCGTCGGAGTCCCCTCTCGCGCCGCGATGCCGTGGAGGGCGAGCTGTGTGTCCGCCCCGCCGGCGACGACCGGGGTGCCGACGGGCAGCCCCGTCGCGGCCGCCGCCGCGGGCGTCACAGCGCCGACGACCTCGCCGGCCGCGACGACCGGGGGCAGGATGCGCCGGTCGATGCCGACGAGATCCGCAAGGTCGGCGGACCATACCCGCGCGTGGAGGTCGAAGAGGGCGGAACTCGACCCGCAGGTCGGCTCGGTGACGAAGACGCCGGTGAGCCGTGTGGTGACCCAGTCGCTCAGCATGCCGAGGTGGCGCGCACGGGAGAGGACCTCCGGCTGGTGGCGCGCGATCCAGCGCAGCCGAGCCGGTGCCGTGATCGACACCCAGTCCCCGGCGGTGCGGTAGATCTCGTCCGCGACGCCCTCCGCCACGAGCTCGTCGGCCTCGGCGCGGGCCCGCCCGTCCGTGTTCGGGCAGGCCCAGATCTCCGTGCCGGCCTCGTCGAACAGCACAAAGCCCTCACGCATGCTGGAGGCGGCGACGGCGGCGACGCGGCGGCCGTTCAGCCGCGCGACGACCTCGGCGACTGCGCCGGCGATGGCCGCCCAGCCGTTCGCGGTGTCGAAGGCCGTGCCGCCGGGGTGGCCCGGGATCGCGCGGTGGGTCCACTCCCGGGCGGCGTGGGTCACGAGCCGGCCCTCGATGTCGAAGGCCAGGGCGCGTGCGGAGCCGGTCCCGGCGTCGATCGCCAGGAAGACGTCGGTCAGCGCTCCCATCGCAGATCACCTCCTGCCAGGAACCGCTCGACTTCCGCGGCGAGCATGTCCGCACCGCGGGCGAGCGTCTCGTGTGTCGCTCCGGCCAGGTGCGGGGTGAGGACCAGGTTCGGCTCCGCGACGAGCTCTCGCCACGGTCCGTCGGGCTCGTTGACGTCGAGGGCGACGCCCGCGAGCTGTCCGGAGCGCAGCCCGTCCAGCAGTGCGTGCTCGTCGACGAGCGACTCGCGGGCGGTGTTGATGAGGAACGCGCCGCGCGGCATCCGCTCGATCTGCGCCCGGCCGATCAGGTGCCGGTTCTCGGCGGTCGCCCTGGCGTGCACGCTGACCACGTCGCTGGCGGAGAGCAGCGCGTCGAGGTCGCCCACGATCGTCGCATCGGTCACCGTCTCGGGATCGACGAAGGGGTCGTACGCCGTGATGACGGCCCCGAGGGCGCGAGCTCGCGCCGCGACCAGCCGGGCGACGTTGCCGTAGCCGATGAGCCCGAGGCGCAGCCCCTTGACCTCGCGTCCGAACCACCGGGCGCCCTCGAACGTCGATTCGGCGAGCGGACGCCCGTCCGCCACCCGGTCGTCCACGTCCTGAAGGGAGGCCGGCACGTTGCGCACCAGAGAGATGAGAAAGCCGATGGTGAGATCCGCGACGGCGTCGGCGTTCTTGCCCGGCGTGGTCGTCACGCGGACGCCGGCTCCGCGGGCCGCGTCGAGGTCGACGTTCACGGGGCCGCCCCGCGCGCAGCCGAGGAGACGGAGGTCGGGCAGGGCCGCGATGACCTCGGCGGTGACGGGGGCGGCGTGGAAGGCGACGACGTCGTACCCCGCGGCGAGCCGGGCGACCTCGGCCGGATCGCCCTCGAACTCGCGGATCGCGGCGGTGTCCCAGGTGGGCTCCGCGATCGCCATCGTGACCGCGTCGGTCTCGATCCCCCGCTCCCGGAAGGCGCGGGTGAAGACCTCGGCGGTCATGTAGCTATCGCCGATGACGAGGATGCGGTGGTCGGTCATGCAGGGCTCCCGGGGGATCGAGGGACGGGGAAGGGGTCAGCGGAGCGCGGCCGGGTATCGGCCGGAAGCGGTCTCGTTCGAGATGCCCGCCGCGTCGAAGCCGGTGTCGACGCTCACGCGCAGACGGTCGGTCCGCACGGAGGCGCGGGAGATGTCGATGGGCTGCCCGCTCTGGTCGTAGGCGACGGCCTCGACCACGACGATCGGATGCCCCGGCTCGACCTCGAGCAGTCCCGCGAGCATCCGGTCGGCCGAGACGGCCTCGATCGTGCGGTGCATGCGCGCGATCCGCACGCCGGTGACGCGGGAGATCGCGGCGTAAAGGCTGGCCCGGGGGTCGCGGAGGTCGGGAAGGACACCGACGAAGCGCGTGGGCAGGTAGTTGATCACGTGGACGGCCGTGCGGGCGCCGACGGCGCGCACGCGCTCCAGCACGAAGCCCATGCCGTCGGGCGAGTCGCGACCGACCACCGCGGCGGCCCAGGACGGCAGCGGTTCGATCCCTCCGCGGAGGATCTCGGAACTCAGGGCGCTGCGTCCGTCCTCGCTGTACTCGCCGAGCAGGCTCGGCGCGGAGGGCAGCGTCCAGGCGGACGGCCCCTGGGCACGCTCGACGAACGCGCCCTTGCCCTGCTGCCGGGAGATGATCCCGGCGCTCTCGAGACGAGACAGCGCATCGCGGACCGAGGTCCGGGAGGCGGCGAAGTGCGCGCGCAGTTCGCTCTCGCTCGGCAGGCGGTCCCCGGGCGCCCAGGCGCCCTGGGCGATCTGCCCCTCAACGGCGCGCATGATCTGGAACCAGATCGGAGCCGTCGACGTACGGTCGAGCTGCGGCAGGGTGAGCGTGGACATTCCGGCCTCTTCGGTGAGCGGGTGCGAGGACATCGGCGTCCTCGAGCCGGACGTTGCCTGTCCGGACATGTATCGATCATGGACCAGCACATGTATCCCCTGAAGAGACAAGTCAGAAGAAAGTCGGCCCCTTGGCCCGGATCCCGATTATCCGCTCACCATCAGGCTTTTCTTCACAGGGCGTCGATCCCGGAACCGGCGCACCGCACGGCCGGCCGTCCCCGCCGACGCCACTCGTCGATACAAGTGGGGCCGCACTCATCCGCCCCCAGACGGAAAACGCACCCTCGGGATGTTCCGAGGGTGCGTTTCTCCTGCGGCCCGCCGCGCGGGCCCTGCGTCAGCGCTTGCCGGCGATCTGACGCCCGACGATCTCGCGCATGATCTCGTTCGTGCCGCCGTAGATGCGGTGCACACGGGCGTCGAGGAAGGCCCGGGCGATGGGGTACTCGGTGATGTAGCCGTAGCCGCCGTGGAGCTGGACGCCGGCGTCGAGCACCTCCCACTCACGCTCGGTCGCCCAGAACTTGACCTTCGCGGCTTCTTCCGCCGAGAGCCTGCCGTCCTTGTAGGCCAGCAGCGCGCGGTCGATGAAGGCCCACAGCGCGTCGACCGTGGCGGACATGTCGGCGATGGTGAAGCGGCTGTTCTGGAAGTCGATGATGCGCTCCCCGAAGGCCTCGCGGTCCTTGGTGTACGCGACGGTCCAGTCGAACGCGGCCTGCGCGGCGGCGGCTCCGGCCACGCCGATCGAGAGGCGCTCGAGCGGCAGGTTCATCATGAGCTGGATGAAGCCCTTGCCCTCGACGCCGCCGATGAGGTTCTCCTCCGGCACGAACACGTCGCTGAACGACAGCTCGGCGGTGTCATGGCCGTGGAAGCCCATCTTGGACAGCTTCTTGCCGTTGTCGAATCCCTCCATGCCCTTCTCGATGAGCACGAGGCTGAACGCGTCGGGACGGTTGCCCTCGCCGGTCTTCACGAACGTGACGACGAGGTCGGCGGTCGCGCCCGATGAGATGAACGTCTTCGCGCCGTTGACGATGTAGCCGCCGTCCGTCTTCTTCGCCGTGGTCTTGATGCCGCGGAGGTCGGAGCCGGCGCCGGGCTCGGTCATGGCGAGCGCGCCGACGACCTCACCGGTGGCCATGCGGGGCAGCCACTTCTCCTTCTGCTCCTGCGTGCCCATGTGCACGAGGTACGGCACGGCCAGGTCGTCCTGGATGCCGAAGGCCCCGGCGAGCGATCCCGCTCCGGCCGCGATGACCTCTTCGTTCACGATCGCGCGGAAGCGGTAGTCCTGCAGCATTCCGGCGCCGCCGAACTCCTCCGGCACGGAGAGCCCGATGATGCCGGCCTCACCCGCGGCGCGCATCGTTGCGCGGTCCACCTCGCCGGCGGCGTCCCACTTCTCGATCGCCTCGTGCGTGACGTGGCGCTTGACGAAATCCTTGACGAGGTCGCGGAATGCCTCGTGATCCTCTTCGTAGATGTCGCGTTCCATGCCGTCCTCCCGAACGTGTCGTGCGTCGTTGCTCCGGCGAGTCTACGGCGGGAACACGGGGCAGGGCAGGCGATTGTGAGAATGCATCCCATCGTGGGTGGGACTGGGTATCGCCTTTGTGGAATGCCTCAGTGCGAGCGGATCACACCCCTGCCCCGCCGACTCAGTGGTCGTAATCGGGCGCCGCCGGGAGCCCGAAGAACTCCTCCAGCGTGTGATAGCCGCCTTCGTGATACGCCGCCGCGAGCTCCGTGCCGACGTAGCGCAGGTGCCAGGGCTCCGGGGCGTACCCGGTGACGGGCGTGCCGACCTGTTCGTAGCGCACGATGAACCCGTACTCCCAGGCATGCGCCGCCACCCACTCGCTCTGACGCGTCGCGCCGAAGCCGTCCAGACCGCCGCAGCCGTCATCACAGGCCACGACGTCGAGGGCGAGACCGGTCTGATGCTCGCTGTGACCCGGTCGCGCCGAGCCCGCATCCGCGTCCGCCTGCCCCTGGTCCCGCACGTGCGCACCGTATGTCGCGACCTGGAGGCCGTAGGAACGGTAGCCGTTGTTCGCTCCGATGCGTCCGACCCCGGCCGCCGCGGCGGCGTCCGCCATGCGCCCGGCGGCGTCGGAGACCTCCGCGCGCACCCGGCCCGACGGGGTCGTCATCTGCAGCGGCACCTGGCTCAGTCCTTCGGGTTCGTAGGCGGCGGGTTCGAGCGGACGCCCCTTGTTGATCACGACCCAGATCCGGGCGGGATCGCTGAGCGAGACACAGGGTGCATTACCGGCGATCACCGCCTCACGGAAGCGCGCTCCACCGCCGAACCCCGCGACGGTGGCGGCGTCGTCCCCGGCCGCGATCGCAGCCTGCACCACGGGGTCGGCGCAGGGGTCCGCCGCAGGGGTCGCCGTGTTCTGCACGGTCGGTACCTGCATCACCGCGACGGGGCGCGGGAGCGGTGGGGATGCCACGGGGGTCGCGGCCGCCCCGGTGAGCGAGAGCACCACGCCGATCGCGGTCACCGCCAGCCCGACCGGCAGGGCGGGTCCGAAGATCGGGGAGCGCGGCGCCGCATGCTGAGCGTACGGCGAGGAGGGCATGCCCCCATTCTTCCATTCGAACATCAGTGCCACACTCACTTGACTTCGATTCGATTCTTTGTTCGACTGGGAGGATGCGGTGGCAGGGACAGAAACTCGCGGACAGCGACGAGGCGGCATTGCCGGGCCTCGAGAACCGTTCGAGCGTCCTCCGCACGGTGACCACACCGGAGTTCGCCGGCATGACGTTCCACGAGGTGCTGTCGAAGTCAGCGCTCAACCACGTCCCCGGGGCGTCGCGCATGCCCTTCGCCTGGACCATCAACCCCTATCGCGGCTGCTCCCATGCGTGCACCTACTGCTTCGCCCGGGGCACGCACGAGTACCTCGACCTCGACGGCGGCGCGGACTTCGACACCCAGATCGTCGTCAAGGTCAATGTCGTCGAGGTGCTCGAGCGGGAGCTGCGCCGCGGGAGCTGGCAGCACGAGACGGTCGCCCTCGGTACGAACACCGACCCGTACCAGCGGGCCGAGGGGCGCTACGCCCTCATGCCCGGCATCATCGAGGCGCTGGCGGCGTCGGGCACCCCGATGTCGATCCTGACGAAGGGCACGCTGATCCGTCGGGACATCCCGCTGCTGAAGAAGGCGGCGCAGCGTGTGCCGGTCGACGTGCAGATGTCGATCGCGATGTACGACGACGCGCTGCAGAAGGCGATCGAGCCGGGCGCCCCGACCACGCAGGCCCGCCTCGACACGGTGCGCGCGCTCGCCGACGCCGGCTTCCCCGTCACGGTGTTCCTCATGCCGATCATGCCGCATCTGACCGACTCCCTTCCCGCGATCGACGACGCCCTCCGCCGTATCAAGGCCGCCGGAGCGCGGAGCGTGATCTACGGGGCCCTGCATCTGCGTCCGGGGGTCAAGCCGTGGTTCTTCCAGTGGCTCGGTGAGAACCGTCCCGATCTCGTGTCGTCGTATCGCGGGCTCTATCCCGGGGCCTCCGTCGAGGCACCGAAGCCGTACCGGCAGTGGCTCGCCAAGCGCGCTCGCCCCCTCATCCGGATGCACGGGCTCGACGGCCGGCACGAAGACGACTATCCGCGGCGCGGGTCCCGCCCGGGCCAAGGGCATGTCCAGACGGAGACGCCGCCGGCCGGGCCGGTCATGTTCACGCCGAGCGGCCGCGCGGCCGCCGCCCCGCCGCAGCCGATGCTGTTCTGACCCGGTCGGCCGGAGGGCGCGGCTCCGCGTAGGCTCGAGGATCATGGCGATCGGTTCGACAGTCCACACGTTCGAGATGCAGCTCGCCGACACCGATCGCGGGGTCTACGAAGACGTCTCGCTCCGGGCCGCCCGGCATCCGTCCGAGACCGACGCGTACATGCTCACCCGGGTCCTCGCCTACGGGCTCGAGTTCGCGGAGGGCATCGCGTTCGGCGGCAGCGTCTCCGACACGGAGGAGCCCGCGGTGCTCGTGCGCGACCTCACGGGCCGAGTCACCGTCTGGATCGAGGTGGGCGCTCCCGATGCCGCGCGGCTGCATCACGCCTCCCGCCTCGCGGACCGGACAGTGGTCTACACGCACCGCGACCCGGCCAAGGTCATGGCGCCGTGGGCCGACAAGCGCATCCATCGTTCCGAGGACATCCGGGTGTACAGCTTCGACCCCGGCTTCATCGACAGCGCCACGCCCCACCTCGCCCGCCGGAACACCCTGACCCTCACGGTCACCGAGCGCGTCCTCTACCTCGACCTCAACGGCACGTCCCTGACGACCACCCTCCACGAGCACACCCTCCCCTGACACCCCGGCTGCCCGCGCACCTTCCCGGTGCGGAGTGCGAAAAGGCCCCGGAGACCGAAGTCTCCGGGGCCTTTCTGATCCCGAACGCGTCAGGAGGTGAGTTCCGCGGCGGACGGCACGCGCCCCGCGATCTCCTCGATCACGTCGTCGTCCACGCGCGCCTGCTCGAACGGCGCCTCGATCTCGGCGCGGCCGAGCAGCTCGGTCATCCGACGCTGGCGCTGCCGCGTGATGAGCGTGACGACCCGGCCCGAGCGCCCCGCGCGACCGGTGCGACCCGAGCGGTGCAGGTACGTCTTGTACTCGTCCGGCGCGTCGGCCTGGACCACGAGGTCGATGTCGTCGACGTGGATGCCGCGCGCGGCCACATCGGTGGCCACGAGGACGTTCACCCGGCCCGAGGTCAGCTTCTCCAGGTTCCGCGTGCGCTTGGCCTGGTTGAGGTCGCCGTGCAGCGAGACCGCGGGGATGCCCGCGTCGTCGAACTGGTCGGCCAGCATGTCGGCGTAGGCACGGGTGCGGGCGAAGACGAGCGTCTTGCCCTCGCGGTCGACGAGCGAGGTGAGGATGTCGGCCTTGTCACGGTGCTCGATGACGAGCACCCGGTGCTCGATCGTGCTGGAGCCCTGGTCTTCGCCCGCGACCTCGAACACGGCGGGGTCGACGAGGAACTCGTCCACGAGCGCCGCGACCTCGCGGTCGAGCGTCGCGGAGAACAGGAGCTTCTGGCTGCCCTCGGCCGTGCGGCGGAGGATGCGCTGGACGGGCTCGACGAACCCGAGCTCGCACATGTGGTCGGCCTCGTCGAGCACCGCGATCCGGCAGTCCGACAGGTCGAGCTTGCCCTGGTTCATCAGGTCCTCGACGCGGCCGGGGGTGCCGATGACGATGTCGACGCCCTTCTTCAGCGCGCCCACCTGACGACCCTGCGGCACACCGCCGTAGATCTGCGTCGTGAACAGGCCCACGCTCCGGGCGATCGGCTGGATGGTCCGGTCGATCTGCAGCGCGAGCTCGCGCGTCGGGGCGAGGATGATCGCGCGCGGCGAGCGGCCGAACTCGCGACGCTTGCCCGCCTGCGACTTCAGCACCCGCTCGACGAGCGGCGCGCCGAAGGCGATGGTCTTGCCGGAGCCCGTGCGGCCGCGGGCGAGCACGTCGCGCCCCTCGAGGACGGCGGGGATGCTCGCCGCCTGGATCGGGAACGGCGTCGCGGCCCCCATGCCGTTCAGGGTCTCGGTGATGTTCGAGCCGAGGCCGAGATCGGCGAACGTGATGCCCTCGACCTCGACGGCCTGCACGGCCTGCGCCTCGAGGCGCTCGTGGACGACGTCGTCGGCCTGCTCGAACGCCGCCTTCGGCTTCGCGTTCCAGTCGTTGCGGGTCGGACGCTCGTCCCGGCGGGGGCGCTCGTCCCGACGCGGACGCTCGGTACGGTAGGCCCCGCCGGTCGACGGCCGCTCGCGCCCGCCCTCGAAGGAGCGCTGCGTGCGGTCGCGGTCGAAGGCGCGGCGGGCACGGGCGGCGTCGTAGGAGCGGTCGGCCCCCTGGTCGTTGCCGCGGGCGCGGTCGCCCCCGCGGTCATCGCGCCGCGGACGGTCGTCGCGGTCGAAGCGCGGACGCTCGTTCCGGCGATCGTCGAAGCGCGGGCGGCCCCCGTCGCGGTGGTCGCCGTCGCGGAAGCCCTGTCGCTGCGAGCCGCCGCGGTCGTCGCGCCGCGGACGGTCGTCGAAGCGGCCGGCCCCTGCGCGGTCGTTGTACCGCGGACGCTCGGAGCGGTCGTCGAACCGGCCGGCGCCTGCGCGGTCGTCGCGGCGGTGCGGGGCCTCGCGGCGTCCGGACTCCGCACGGTTGCGGATGCTGCGGGCCTCGTCGCGGCCGGCGCGCTCCTGAGAGCTCCACCGACGCTTCGGCGCACCGGACTCGGTCTCCTCCGGGCGATAGCCGCGGTGGCCGGGGCTGCGGCTGCCGGGGCGGCGGTCGTACCCGCCGGTCACCCGGGAGTCGCGGTCCTCGCGAGCGGGACGCTCGTCGCGGGCCGTGTCCCGACCACCGGTCGGTCGGTGGCGGTCGTGGAACGAGGTCTTCTTGGCGCCGTAGCGCGGCTCGAAGTTCGCGGCGGCGCGACCGCCACGGGGCTTCTTGTTCTTGGGCATTCGGGTGTCCTTCTTGCGTTCTCGCACGAGAACAGCGCTGCGCGCACGCGCGAGCACTCCGATCCAGCGGAGTCCGGACGATCTGCGGCCGGGGCCATTCCTGTGATGGTTGATTCGCGTCGATCGACGCGCACCATCGGCCCCTGGACTCACACTTCACACACTGAAAAACGTCCGCGCCCTGCGCGGGTGTCCGAAGCCGACCGCCCCAGTCTACCCGGCGACCCTGGGAGACCCCCGCACTCCGGCGGCCTGCGGCACTACGATGTCGAGGTGAACTCCGTCTCTCCCACCGGCACCCAGGTCCACCTCCGCCTCGGCGACGTGACCGCGCAGATCGCCCAGGTCGGCGCCTCCCTCCGTGGCCTGCGCATCGGCGAGGTCGACCTCGTCTCGCCCTACCCGCTCGACGTCCCGACGCCGTCGTGCTCAGGAGTCGTGCTGACACCGTGGCCCAATCGGGTGCGAGATGGCCGCTGGGACGACGAGGGCACCGTCCGTCAGCTCGCGATCAGCGAGCCGAAGACCACCACCGCCAGCCACGGGCTCCTGCGCTACACCGCCTACGCGGTCGAGCAGACGGAGGGAGCCGCGACCCTGCGCGCGACCGTCTTCCCGCAGACCGGCTACCCGTACCTGATCGAGACGTCCGTCGCCTACGTCCTCACCGCGGACGGCATCGAGGTCACGCACACGCTCACCAACTGGTCCGAATCGGCGGCTCCGGTCGCGCTCGGCACGCACCCGTTCCCGACGATCGGCGACGTCGACCCGCACGACCTCGTCCTCCGCGTCCCGGCCCACACCGTGTTCGAGACGGATGACCGCATGCTCCCGACCGGCACCCGTCCCGCCGACCCCGACCTGCGCGAGGGCGTCCGAGTCGGCGACGTCTCGCTCGACACCGGGTTCACGGACCTCGTGCGCGACCCCGACGGCCGCGTGCGGCACACCCTCACCGCGCCCGACGGCCGGACCGTCACGCTCTGGCAGGGCGAGGGCTTCGACTTCGTGCAGGTGTACACCGCGACGAACTACCCCGGAACCCCGCTCGCCGTCGCGATCGAGCCGATGACCGCTCCGGCGGACGCGTTCAACAGCGGCCTCGGGGTGCGCCGTCTGGCTTCTGGCGAGACCTGGACGCTGGAGTGGGGCCTCTCCTTCGCTTGACCGCGGTTCACAACTCAGGAGAACCCACGCGGAAAGGCCCCGATCCTCGTCTCACCGACGGAATCGGGGCCTTTCTCCTGAGTTGTGAACGCTCGGCTACTCGCCGTGGTTCTCGCGCAGCTCTCGGCGGCTGACCGGTGTGCCGTCCGCATGGACCGGAACCGGGGCGGCATCCTCGTGGTGCTCGCCCTTGCGGGCCCGGCGGCGCTCCCGCGCCCCCTCGACGAGGTTGTACAGCGTCGGCAGCACGATGAGCGTCAGCACCGTGGAGGAGACGAGTCCGCCGATCACCACGATGGCCAGCGGCTGGGAGATGAACCCGCCGTGCCCCGTGATCCCCAGCGCCATCGGGGTGAGGGCGAGGATCGTGGCGAGCGCTGTCATGAGGATCGGGCGCAGACGCTTCTCCCCACCCGCCATCACGGCATCCGCGGTCGACAGCCCCTTCTCCCGATACTGGTTCACGAGGTCGACGAGCACGATCGCGTTCGTCACCACGATGCCGATGAGCATCAGCACACCGATCAGCGAGGCCACGCCCAGCGGCACGCCCGTGACGATCTGCAGCAGGATGGCTCCGGTCGCCGCGAACGGCACCGAGATCAGCAGCAGGAGCGGCTGCCGCAGCGACTTGAACGTCGCCACCATCACCACGTACACGATGAGGATCGCGGCGAGCATCGCGAGGCCGAGCTGCGCGAACGAGTCGGCCTGTTGCGAGGCGACGCCGCCGACCTCGGCCGAGGCGCCGTCCGGGAGGTCCGCCGCGGCGAGCGCCTCGGTGACCGACTGCGTGGCGACCGCGAGGTTGTCCGATGCGGGCGGCACGGTGACGGTCGAGGTGCGGCGTCCCTGCTCGGTGGTGATCGAGGTGGGGCCGTTGCGCTGCTCGACGGTCGCGATGTCCTGCAGCGGCACGATGCCCGCCGCGGTGGGGATCGCGAGCTGCTGGAGCGCGGCGGCGGTCGTCGGCGGCCCCGGGTTGACGAGGTACACCGTCAGCGCGGTGTCGTCGATCTCGACCGATCCGATCTGCTGCGGACGCATCGTGTTGGACACGATCGACCCGACGGCGACCTCGGACAGCCCGACCCGCGCGGCGGCCTCGCGGTCCACGACCACGGCGATGTACGGCAGGGCCTCGGCGAGGTTGTCCGTGACCTGCCCGATGCCCTCGCGGCCGTCGAGCTCCTCCACCACGGCGGAGGTCGCGGTGGCGAGGTCGTCGCCGTTCGCCGCCGTCACGGTGATCTCGATGTCGCTGGAGCCGAAACCGGCGGACGCCGCGACGTTGACCTCGCCGACCTCGTCGCCGAGGCCGTCGATGGCATCCTGCACCTGGGCACGCAGCTTCTCCTGGTCGGCGTCGCCGTCGGTGAGGACCGAGTAGGTGATCCCCGCGCCGCCGGAGAACGCGTCGCGCAGCGCGGACCCGCTCGACCCGATGGAGGCCTGCACATGCTCGATGCCGTCGATGTCGAGAAGGGCCTCCTCGACGGGGGCAGCGGCATCGGACTTCGCCTGCAGGCTCGCGGTCGGCCCGAGGTCCTGCGTCACGGTCATGGTGTTCTGACCGGAGTCGCTGAGGAAGTTCACCTTCATCAGCGGGGCGGCGGCGAGCGTCCCGGCGAGGACCACCACCGCGAGCGCCACCGTGATGCCCGAGTGCTTCAGCGTCCAGCCGAGGATGGGGCGGTAGCCGCGCTGCAGCCGCGTCGGCGGGGCCGCCGGGTCCTCCGGGTCGATCGCGTTCCCGCTCTCGTCGAGGAGCGGCTTGCCGGGCTTGAGGAACCAGTACGCCAGCACCGGCACGATCGTCAGAGCCACGAAGAGCGAGGCGACCATGGCGATCGTGACCGTCATCGCGAACGGACGGAACAGCTCGCCCACCATGTCGCCGACGAACACGATCGGCAGGAACACTGCCACGGTCGTGATGGTCGACGCGGTGATGGCCGCGGCGACCTCGCGCACGGCGAGACGGATCGCATCGCCCTTGTCCGCGTCGCCGACGTAGTGGCGCTTGATGTTCTCGATCACCACGATGGAGTCGTCGACCACGCGGCCGATCGCGATCGTGAGCGCCCCGAGGGTCAGCACGTTCAGCGAGTAGCCGAATGCCTGCAGCCCGATGAAGGTGATGAGGACGGACGTCGGGATCGAGATCGCGGTGACGAGCGTCGAGCGCACCGACATCAGGAACACGAGGATCACGAGCACGGCCATCACGAGGCCGAGCAGACCCTCCGTGGCGAGGGTGTCGATCGACTGCACGATGAACGGCGCCTGGTCGAACACGACGGTGAACTCGGCGTCCGGGAGCGCTTCCCCGATCTCGTCGAGCGCGGCCAGAACCCCCTGCGACACCTCGACCGTGTTGGCGGCGGGGAGCTTGGTGATGGAGATCGACAGGGCATCCTCGCCGTCGACCCGGGAGATCGAGGTCACCGGGTCCGACACCTGGGCCACCGTCGCGACGTCGCCGATGGTCACCGCGGTACCGACGAGAGGCAAGGCGGCGATCTCGTCGACCGAGGTGATCTTGGCGCCGGTCTGCACCGTGAGGGTCTCGCCGTCCTCGGTGATCTCACCGCCGGGGAAGAGGGTGCCGTTCTGCTGCAGCGCGGTGCTGATCGCCTCGCTGCTCTGACCGGCCGCGGCGAGCTTCGCGAGGTCGGGGGTGATGGTGATGCGCTGCCCGACGCCGCCGACGATCTCCGCCGCGTTCACCCCGTCGACGTCCTCCAGATCGGGGATCGCGACGCTCTCCAGCTGCGCCTGGGCGTTGTCCGCGTCCTCGAAGCCCGTGACCGCGACCTGGATCACCGGGAAGTCGTCGATCGACACCGAGAGCACCTGCGGCGTGACGTCCTCCGGGAGCTGCGAGGAGATGCGGTTGATCGCCTGCTGGATCTTCTGCTCCGCGGTCGCGAGGTTGGTGCCGTACGAGAACATCGCCTGCACGATCGAGGCGTTGGTCGTGCTCGTCGCGGTCGTCGACTCCAGGTCGGGCACGCCCTGGATGGCGGACTCGATCGGCGTCGAGACGTCGTTCTCGACCACCTCGGGCGAGGCGCCGGGGTAGGTGGTCATGACCACGAGCGCCGGCAGCTCGAGCGACGGGATGAGCTCCTGCTTGAGGTTGGTCAGCGCGAGCCCGCCGAACACCGCGGCGACGATCGTCACGAGCGCGATGAGGGCGCGGTTCTTCAGGCTGAGGATGGCGAGTTTCGACAAGGCGGGGTCCTCGGTGTCAGGGGGTGGCGGTCGCTGCGGATGAGAGGGAGAGAGGTTCTCCGAGGATCCGCGCCAGTGCGGATTCGAGGAAGGACTGTTCGAGATCGACGTCGCGGATCTGCGTGCTCCACATGACGCCGTCGATGAAGATCATCGCCGCTCGGGCCCGGTCGGCGCCATAGGTCGGCTCCAGGAGGTCGACGAGGCGGTCGGACAGGTGACGCGCGAGCTGGCGCAGACGCGGATCGTGCACGGCTGCCGTGACCACGGCTCGATCCGCCTGCACAGCGTGGCCGTCGTGGATGCTGTCGTACACGAGCGCCGCGATGACGTCGGCCCCGGCTCCCCGTTCGGCGAGGGTCTGCCGCACTCCGTCGAGTCGGCATTCGATCTCGTCCGCGAGCGCTCGGAAGGCGGCGGTGCGCAGGTCGTCGAGGGTGTCGAAGTACTGGGTGGTCGCCCCGAGCGGCACTCCGGCTCTGGCGGCGACCATCCGATGCGTGATGGCGTCGGCTCCGACCTCGACGATCAGCTCGGCCGTCGCGGTGACGATCTCCCGACGACGCGCTTCGGGGTCACGCCGCCGACGCGCGCTCTCCACCATCGCTCACCCCCTGGACACCCGTACATGTACGTTTGTACATTCGCTCCGGTGTGAACTCCCTGAGAACGGCCGCCCGCTTCTTTCCTGTCTCCCCGCCGTGCCGGATCACTTCCGCACCCCGCACCCCCGTTCTCGGTCCCTTTTCGCGCTCTCACGGGCGGGAACCTCCTCCCGTGATCGAAAACGTACCGGGGTGGGGGCGGGGGCGGGGTCAGGCGGCGGAGGAAGACGGGGCGGAGGAGGGGGTCTGGCCGCGCTCGAAGTAGGCGACGAGATCGGGGTCGAGCGGGGGGACGGCGATCGCGGAGCCGTCACCCCGGAGGGACGCGGTGGCGAGGATGCCGGCGGCCACGGCCTCGCGCGCCGCGACGGGAGAGGTCGCCGTGAGACCCCCGTGCCGCACGAACCGGAGGAACTCGGCCACGAGCAGCGCGTCGGCTCCATCGTGTCCGGCGTCGGGCACCTCGGGCACGACGAACACCTCGTCCGCGTCGGCCGCCCCGGCATGCCGACGGTTCCACAGCTTCACCTCACTGCCGGCCACGTCGCCGAAGTTCTCGATGCGCCCCTCGGTGCCGATCACGGTGTAGTTCCGCCAGTAGTCCGGGGTGAAGTGGCACTGCTGGTACGAGGCGAAGATCCCGCCCTCGAGCCGCAGGTTCACCATCGAGATGTCCTCGACGTCGACCACGGGGTGGAGTCCGGTGAGCGCGGTCGGCGGCCAGTTGTCCATGCTGAACCAGTCGGGCATCCGCTCCCCCGTGCGGTCCCGCCGGTCGGTGATGTCGCCGTAGACGCTGAGGCCGCCCATCGCCGCCACCTGCTCGGTGTACGCCCCCGCCAGCCAGTGGATGATGTCGAGGTCGTGCGCTCCCTTCTGCAGGAGGAGTCCGGTGGTGCGGCTCCGGTCGGCGTGCCAGTCCTTGAAGTAGAAGTCGCCGCCGTGCCCCACGAAGTGCCGCACCCACACGGCCTTCACCTGCCCGATGCGCCCGGCCTGGATGAGCCCGCGCATGAGCGTGATCACGGGCATGTGCCGCATGTTGTGGCCGATGTAGAGGCGGGTCCCGGTCCGTCGCGCCGTCTCCAGCATGCGGTCGGCGTCGGCGAGGTCGATCGCGAGGGGCTTCTCGCAGAAGACGGGCACCCCGGCCTCCAGCGCCCGGATGGTCAGCGCGGCGTGCGTGTCGTCCGGGGTCAGCACCATGACCGCGTCGACCCCGGACGCGAGCAGCTCGTCGAGGGAGTCGGTAATGAGGGCGTCGGGGACGAGCGCCCTGGCGTCTTCGCGGGCACGCGGGGCGAGGTCGCAGACGGCGGTGATACGGGAGCCGTGGCCCGGCCGATGCACCTCCTCCTGAAGGGTGGAGCGCGCGCCGAAGCCGATGATGCCGATGTGGAGGTCCAACAGAAGTCCTTCGTGAAAGGGGGGAAGAAGAGGGGGCGGCTCAGCGGCCGCGGGCTGCCGGGGCGTCGAGATCGGTCGAGCCGCCGGGGACGAGGGCCCAGGGGAACTCGTGCAGCGCACCGGGTGAGGGGTCGCTCTCGAGCGCCTTCTCGACGATGATCCGCGCCTGCCGCTCGTAGAAGTCCGTCGGGCCGACGGTGGTGAGGGTGGGGGCGATGAGCCGGGCGTCCGGGGTGTTCCCGACGCCGACCACCGCGACGTCGTGCGGCACGCGGAGCCCGAGCATGTGGGCGGCGTTGATCGCGGCGATCGCAGCGAAGTCGGTCGTCGCGTACACGGCGTCCGGGCGGTTCTCCTGCGACAGCAGCTCGATCGCGGCGGTGAACGCGCTGGCCTGCGTCTCGGCATAGGTCACGGTCCATGCCGGGTCCGGGGAGATGCCGGCAGCCGCGAGCTTCTCGACATACGGCGTGTACCGCGTGACCTGCGTGGCCGCGAGGCGGACGGCGCCCTCCGCGGCGATGCAGCCGATGGCCGCGTGCCGCTCCAGCAGGTGGTCCATCGCGAGCTCGCACCCCGGGATCGCGTCCGAGCGGATGACGTCGAACCCGTCCGGCTCCAGATGCTCCGAGAACACCACGAGCCGCTGGCCGCGCTTGACGAGGTCGCCCAGCCGTCGGGCGTCCTCCTCGTCCAGCCCGACGCCGTCGAGGTATGCCACGTCGCTCTCGACGCGGTCGAGCGCCGCGTGCCAGTCGCCGTCGGCGAGGATCAGCGTCGTGAGCCCGTGTTTGTTCGCCTCGGCGTTCACGGCGTCGGCCACCGCCAGCGACCACGGATCGCTCAGCATGTGGAGGGAGAGCTGTACCATGCCGCTGCGACCGGTGCGGATCGCCCTGGCCGCCGTGTTCGGACGGTAGTTGAGCTCGTCCGCGGCCGCGAGCACCCGGGCCGCGGTCGCCTCGGCCACGCCGGCCCCGCTGGCACCGGCGCGGCCGGAGAAGACGTACGACACGGTCGCGGTCGACACCCCGGCACGTTCGGCCACCATCCGCAGCGTCGGTCGGCGACTGGGGGCGTGCTCACGCTGTGCCATGTCTCATCCCTTCGTCCCGCTGAACGCGATGCCCTGGATGAACTGCCGCTGCAGGATCATGAACGTCACCAGCATGGGCAGGGTCGCCAGCAGGGCGCCGGCCATGAGCACCGGGTAATCGGTGCCGTGGATGCCGACGAGCTGCGAGAGTCCGACAGACAGCGGCATCTTCGCCGGGTCGGTCGTCACGATCAGCGGCCACAGCAGATCGTTCCAGGACCACAGCACGGTGAACACCACAAGTGCGATGATGCCAGGCTTCGCCAGTGGAACCATGATCCGCCAGAAGGTCTGCCACGGATTCGCCCCGTCGATCCGCGCCGCCTCCTCCAGCTCGGCCGGCATGGAGAGGAAGAACTGGCGCATCAGGAAGGTCCCGAAGGCGCTGAAGATGCCGGGCACGATGAGCGCCTGCAACGTGTTCAGCCAGCCGAGCGCCTGGATGATCTCGTACTGCGGCAGCAGGTAGAGCTGCGAGGGCACCATGAGCACCGAGAGGAACACGACGAACAGGGCGTTCCGGCCGGGGAAGGCGATGCGCGCGAACGCGTAGCCCGCCATGGTGCACAGGGCGACCTGCCCGACCGTGCGGCCGACGGTGAGGAGCACGGAGTTCAGGAACATCTGGCCGAACGGCATCGAGTCGAAGACCTCGGCGAAGTTCGTGAACACCCATTCGCGCGGGAGGAACGACGGCGGCACCTGCACCGAGTCGGACAGCGTCTTGAACGAGGTCAGCAGCTGCCAGACGAACGGGAACACCATGAGTGCGGCGCCGGCGATGAGCACGACGTGCACGATCCACAGTCCGCGGTTCCGGGGCGTGCCGGCCGTCCGCGATCGTGCGGGGGCGGCGCCGACGACCGCGCGGGTGTCGAGGGAGACGTCACTCATAGTGCACCCACTTCTTCTGCAGCCGGAACTGCACGATCGTCAGCACGAGGATGATCAGCAGCAGGAGGAAGGCGACGGCGGCGGCGTACCCGCGGTCGTTGTCGAGGAAACCCGCTTCGTAGAACAGGTAGACGACCGTGCGGGTGTTCGGCATCGCGGGGTTGCTGCGGCCGAGCATCATGTAGATGAGGTCGAACACCTGCAGAGCCCCGATCACGCTGATGACGCTGACGAAGAAGATCGACGGCGACAGCAGCGGGATCGTGATGGAGAAGAACTTCCGCACGGGGCCCGCCCCGTCGAGGTCGGCCGCCTCCATGATCGTGTCCGGGATGCCCTGGAGTCCGGCGAGGAAGATGACGATGTTGGTCCCCAGTCCCGCCCAGATGCCGACGACGGCGATCGCGATCAACGCGGTGTTCGGGTCGGTCAGCCAGCTCCGCCCGTCGATGCCCACCGTGCCGAGGGCGGCGTTCAGGACGCCGTAGTCGCCGTTGTAGATCATGCGCCAGACGAGGGCGATCGCCGCGGGCATGGTGACGACGGGGATGAAGTAGAGGGTGCGGTAGGCGCTGCGGCCCGTGAGGCCGGTGGTGTTCAGCAGCGCGGCGATCCCGACCGCGAGGGGGATGCCGATCAGCGCGATCACCGTGTAGACCGCGGTGTTGCGCAGAGCGCCGAGGAGCTCCGGGTCCTGGAACAGCCGCACGTAGTTCTCGAACCCGATCCACTCGGAGCCGCCGAACGGGCCGGACTTCGTGAAGGAGATGATGAGCGTGCGCACGGTCGGCCACAGGTAGAACACGGCCAGCCCCAGGGCGGTGGGCCCGAGGAAGACGAGGGCCCACCACGGCGAGGCACCGGGTGTCCGGCGCCGCCGCCGGACACCGGAGGACGGGGCCTCCGGTGCCCGCCCGGCGGCGGGGGCGACCGCGCGAGGCGCGAGGACGGTCATCCGGTCACTCCTGCTCGGCGTCCAGCGCGGTCTGCATCTGCGCGGCGAGATCCTGCAGGCCTTCCTTCGGGGAGACCGCTCCGGACCAGACCTGGGACAGCACCTCGCTCTCGATGCTCGTCCACGCGGAGGTGTTCTTCGACACCGGGTACGGGACGGCCGTCTCCAGCGCGTCGATGTAGACCTGCAGGTCGTACTGCGGGAGCGCATCCACCCAGGCCTGCTGCGTGCCGTTGAACGCCGGGATCACGGTCCCGGTCTCGGCCTGGATCTTCGCCGCCTGCTCGCCGCTCGCGAAGGCGGCGAAGTCCTTCGCCTCCTCCACGTGCGCGCTCTTGGCGTTCGCGACGTTCCCGACGCCGTGGATCACGCTCTGATTGCCCTCCGGGCCTGCGGGCAACGGAGCCACGTCGACGCTGTCGCCGATGTCGGCGTTGTCCGCGTAGGCGATGGCGGCCCAGGAGCCGTTCTGGAACATGGCGACCTTGCCCGACAGGAAGAAGTCCTCCGGGTTCGTGTCCGTCATCTGCTGCGCCGTGGGCGAGGAGCCGTCAGCGATGAGGTCGGTCCACAGCTCGACGCCCTCGAGAGCCTCGGGCGAGCCGTAGCCGCTCTCAGTGCCGTCCGCGGAGATGACCTCGCCGCCGGCCTGTGCGATCGAGTTGTAGAAGTTCTCCTGGCCGTACTGGCTCGCGGCGACGCCGAACCGGCCGCTCGCGGGGTCGGTCAGCTTCGCGGCCGCGGTGGTGAAGTCGTCCCAGGTCCAGCCGGCGCTGGGGTACTCCACTCCGGCGGCGTCGAACAGCGTCTTGTTGTACCAGAGCGCGACGGTGTCGAAGTCCTTGGGGGCGCCGTAGAGCGCGTCGTCGTAGGTGTAGAGGTCGACGAGGCCCTGGGGGTAGTCGGAGGCGTCCACGTCGTCGAGCGGCGCGAGCTGGCCGTTCGAGGCGTAGAGCTGGAAGTTCGGCCCGTTCATCCAGAACACGTCGGCGGCCGACCCTCCCGTCACCGCGGTCTGGAGCTTGGTGAAGTACTCCTTGTAGGGCGTGACCTGGATCTCGATCGTGACGTTCGGGTGCTCCTCGGTATAGGCGGCAGCGATGTCCTCCATCGCGGGCTTCTGGTTCTCGTCCCAGATCGCGTAGCTGAGGGTGATCTCGCCGCCCGAGGACTCCCCGGTCGCGGAGGAGGAGCAGGCGGAGAGCGCCAGGACGGCGGCCGCGGAGGCGGCGAGAGCGCCCAGGGCGCGGCGGGAGGTGCGGGGCATCGAGGTCTCCTTTGACGGGTGCACGAGAAGGCGATGCGCGATGTTAACCGTTTAGCGTTAAACGATTAGCAGTGAGAGTAGCGCGCCGCGTCCGTTCTTCGCAAGCACCGATCTAGAGCGCGGATCCCAGCGCCAGCCCCAGCCCCGCGGCGAGGAGACCGAGCAGGAGCATGCCGAACGCGTCGAACACCGCGGCGCCGCGCTCACCGTCCCGCCACAGCGCGACCGCATCGAGCATCGCGGTGCTGAAGGTCGTGTAGCCCCCGAGCAGGCCCGCGCCGAGCACGAACGCCGCCCCCGGCAGCGCCGTCGTCACGAGCCCCAGCGCGAAGGAGCCGGTGAGGTTGACGGCCAGGATCCCCCACGGGAACCGCCGGCCGACGAGCCGGGCGACACCGAGGTCGAGGAGATAGCGCAGGACGGCGCCGACGCCCCCGGCGAGCGCCGCGGCGAGGAACAGCAGTGGACTCACGTCGCCCCTCCCCGGCGCGGGCGCCCCAGCCGGAGCCCCGCGGACGCCGCGAGGAGGCCGAGGGCGAGGCTGACCGCGGCATACGCGGCGGCGAGGAGCGGTGCCGACGCCCACAGGGCCAGCGTCCCGGTCATGAAGGCGCTGTAGGTCGTGAACCCCCCGAGGACCCCGGTGCCCAGGAGCAGCCGCAGCTCCGCTGAGGCCGGGAGCCGCGCCGCCACGACGCCGATGAGCAGGGCGCCCAGCACGTTGGCCAGTAGCACCGCGAGGGGGAACCCGCCGAGGTCGGGGAGGAGGAGCCCGAGGCCCAGACGCGCCGCCGTCCCCAGCGTGCCGCCGAGCGCGACGAGCAGGACACGACGGAGACTCACGCTGGCCACTGTAGTCGCGCATGACAGCGCGACCGTCGGATGTCAAGGCGTTGGGGCGGGGACGGGGACAGGCGTTGACTGTCGGCATGAAGCCACTCTGGAAGGTCGACCAGGACGCACCCCACGGCACTCCCTTCGATCCCGGCGCGCAGCACGACGTGCTCATCGTGGGGGCAGGCCTCACGGGACTCTCGACCGCGGTGCTCCTGACCCGCGCCGGACTCGACGTCGTCGTCGTCGATGCAGGCGATGTGGCGGAGCTGTCGACGGGCGGCAACACGGGCAAGCTCTCCCTCCTCCAGGGGCAGCAGCTCGCCACGATCCGCAGGCACCATCCGGCCGCGCTCGTCCAGGCGTACGTCGACGCCAACCGTGCCGGCATGGAGTGGCTCACGGGTTTCGCGGACAGCGCCGGCCTCAGCTACACCGAGCGCACCGACCACACCTACGCCCAGGGTCCTGAGGGGCACGAATCGGTGCGGGCCCAGCACGCCGCCGCACGGGAGGCGGGACTGCCGACGCGTCTGCTCACCGCGGGCGAGCTGTCGACGCCGTTCCCCGTCGCGGGCGCGGTCGCACTGGATTCCCAGGTGACGATCGACCCGGTCGCGGTGGCCGACGCGCTCGCGAAGGAGTTCCTCGCGGGCGGTGGCACGCTGCACACCGACGTCCGCGTGACCGGGGCGCATGCCCTCCCGGAGCCTCGGGTCGAGACCACGGCCGGCCCGATGTTCGCCGAGCACATCGTCCTCGCGACGGGGACCCCGATCCTCGACCGCGGTCTGTACTTCTCCAAGGTCGCCGGGATGCGGTCGTACTGCGTCTCGTTCCGGGTCTCCGGCGGGGTGCCGGAGGGGACGTTCATCTCCGCCGACAGCCCCACGCGGTCGATCCGCCCGGTCTCGGCTGCCGACGGTCCGGCGGCCACGGCACAGCTCGTCGTCGGCGGCAACGGGCATCCGGTCGGCCGCTCCGACGGCGAGACCGCCGCGATCGACGATCTCGTCGCCTGGACGCGGCTGCACTTCCCGGACGCGGAGGAGACGCACCGCTGGTCCGCGCAGGACTACCAGTCGCACAACCTCATCCCCTTCGTCGGTGCTCTGCCGCGCGGCCTCGGTCGCATCCGCATCGCCACCGGGTACGCGAAGTGGGGGCTGTCGAACGCGCCCGCCGCAGCCCTGCGGCTCACCGAGGAGATCATCGGGACGAAGCGCAGCGAGCGTCCGTCCTGGATGCTGCGCCTCGGCACCCGTCTGACCGTCCCCGCCGACCTCGCGCGCGGCGCCGTCGAGGGAGCGAAGGTGGCCGCCGCGGCCACGAAGGGCTGGGTCGAGGCCGAGACCACGCCGGTCCCGGTGCCGCAGCCCGCGGAGGGCGAGGGCGTGGTGGCGAACCGCGGCGGCCGCCCGGTCGCCATCTCCACCGTCGACGGCGTGACCCGTGCGGTCAGCGCGGTGTGCCCGCACCTCGGCGGCGTCCTCGACTGGAACGACGCCGAGTGCACATGGGACTGCCCGCTGCACGCGTCGCGGTTCGCCGCGGACGGCACCCGCATCGAGGGGCCTGCTCTGAAGGACCTCGAGCAGATGCCGCGGACGGCCGGCGGCTCCTGACTCAGGACCGGGTCGGCGGGGCGTCCCAACCCTGCTGCGGGCTGTCGCAGTCCTCACGGAACACGTACTGCGACACGAGCTTGCGCTGGCTGCTGGACCAGTCGATCGCCGGGCGGCGCTGCTCCGGCGGCAGGTAGCCCAGCCGGTAGACGGCCATGAGCTCCAGGTCGTCGGGCACCCGCAGCAGCCGCACGATCTCGTCCCAGCGCCCCGGCACCTCCATCGGGAACGAGATGAACTGGATGCCCATGCCCAGCTCGACCGTGGTCAGCCAGACGTTCTCCATGGCCGCGCCCATGCTGAACACGGAGTAGAACGACGACAGCTGCCCCGGCCGGTACTCGCTGCGGTCGAGCATGACGCCGAGCAGGAGGGGCGACCCGGCCACGAGCTTGCGGTTCTCCGCGCCCAGCGTCTTCGGCACCCCGAACGTGTTCATCAGCGTCTGGCCGCGCTTCGTGAACACCTGCGACGTGAAGGGGCGCAGCGGCGCGGGGAGCTTGTCGAACAGCATGCCGCTGCGCTTCTCCTCCATCTCCTCCTGGCTGAAGCGGAAGTAGGGCTTGTACCGCTCGAAGAACGTGCCGTTCGACATCGCCTCGGTCATGCTCTCGCCGGAGATGCGCGCGATCTCGTCGATCGTGTCCCGGTTCTCGATCACGACGAAGCGCCACGGCTGACTGTTGAGCTGCGACGGTGCGCGACCTGCGGCTTCCAGGAGGATGCGCTGGTGCTCCTCGGAGACCGGGTCGGGGAGGAACGCTCCGTTCGTGGTCTTGCGGCGGCGGATGGCGTCGAGGAGTTCCATACGGTCACTTCCGGTCGGAGGGGAGGCGCGAGACCACGAGGCCCGCGAGGACGAAGGGCGCTGCCGTGAGGGCGACGAGCGGGTGCCGCCGGGTGTGCGTCCCGGCGTAGGGGATCGCGGCCAGCGGGACGGCAGCGGGGAGGAGGGCCAGGGCGGCGCGGCGGCTGCGCGGCGTGCGAGTGGCCAGACCGACGACGACGGCGAGTCCGGTCGTCGCGCAGGTCAGGATGTAGAGCGCGTGGTGCACCCAGCGGAAACGACGCGTGTCGATGAGCCGTCCCGCCACCGCAGCCCCGAGGGCGCAGTTCGCCGCATAGGCCGTCGCCGCCGCCGCGAAGACTCCGGACGCGGGGCGGTCGTCGCGCTCGCGCTTCCGTCGCCCCGTCATGGCACGACCCTACGCCCTCCCCTCCTCCCCCGATCCACCCCCTTGCGTACGAGCGGCCCCCTTGAGTACGACCGCACCGGGGTGGGTCGCACGCAAAGGGGCCGCTCGACGGATCAGAGGGCGGCGTCCGCGTAGATGCGGAGCGCGTCGCGGACGAACTCCGCACCCTGCGTGCCGCCCGCGGACGTCGCGTAGTTCGCACCGAAGCGCGGGTCCGCGACGTACATCTCGCCGAGTCCGATGACGTACGCCTTGGCTGCGGCATCCGGCCCCTTCCGGAGGGCGGCGGCCGGAGTGCCGGGGATGCCCGTGAGCCAGGCGACGTGACGACGCGCGAGCTCCTGCGCCTCGGCGGACGCGGGATCGATGCCGCTCTCCGCCGCGGCGATCCAGTCGCGTCCGAGATCGGACACGCGCTGCTGCCAGTCGGCGCGCTCGGCGTCGCTCATCCCGCGCCACCAGCGGTCGTTGTCGGCGTAGGCCTTCGTCCCCCAGCGGTCCTCGACCTCCTGTTTGTACTGCGTGTGGTCGAAGCCGTCGAACATGTTCTCTGCCATGAGGTTCTCACCTCCTCTCAATGCCGTGATGGTGGATTCGACCGACGCGATCTGCCGCGCCAGCCGGGTCTGCTCCTCGCGCAGCAGCGCGAGGTGGGTCTCCAGGGCCGACGCCTCGGCCGCCGCCTGGTTCCCTGAGCCCGCACCCTGGTTCCCTGAGCCCGCACCCTGGGTCCCTGAGCCCGCACCCTGGGTCCCTGAGCCCGCACCCTGGGTCCCTGAGCCCGCACCCTGGGTCCCTGAGCCTGTCGAAGGGCCCAGCACCTCCGCGATCTGCGGCAACCCGAGCCCGAGCTCGCGCAGCAGGAGGATCCGCTGCAGTCGCACGAGCGCCGCCGCGTCATAGTGCCGGTAGCCGTTGGCCGCGATGCGCGACGGCGGCAGCAGCCCGATGTCGTCGTAGTGCCGCAGCGTCCGGCTCGTCGTGCCCGTCAGCCGCGCGATCTCCTGGATCGACCAGTCCCGCGATTCCATCCGCCCTCCCCTTCCGTGTCAGGTCTCCTCCCACCGTAGAAGTTGCCGCTACGTCAAGGTCAACCCCGCCTCCGAATCGCGTGATTGGCTCTATTTCCGGCGGAGATGGGGCCAATCAGGCGATTCGAAGAAGAGAGGGGGTGTCGGAATCGAGATATATCGTGTTATCGTGACGGCAACACGATATATCGTGAATCCCTCGACACAGGAGAAGCAGACATGACCGAGAAGTGGCTCATCGCCCCCGGCGAGGAACGCGTCATCGACATCGCCTCCGCGACCCGGCTCAAGGTGGGCCTCGTCGGCGGACAGGTCGACGTCATCGCCCACGACGAACCCGGCATCCGGATCGAGGTGCACGGCGTCACCACCAAGGACCTCCGGATCGAATCCCGCGACGGGGAGGTCGAGATCGACCACCCGCAGCTGGGCTGGGACAACTTCCTCGAGGTGTTCCGGAACTTCGGCTCCGGCGGCCCGCGCGCCGAGGTGAGCGTGGCCGTCCCGCGTTCCATCGCCCTGACCCTGGGCGTCGTGAGCGCCGGCGCCCTCGTGTCGGGGATCCGCAACGACACCCGGCTCAACACCGTGTCCGGCGACATCATCGTCGACACCCTCATCGGCGACCTCAGCGTGAACTCCGTCTCCGGCGACGTACAGGTGCGCAACCTCACCGGCTCGATCAACGCCAACAGCGTCTCCGGCGACGTGGCCGTCACCGGAGCGATCCGCAAGGCGACGGTCGACATCGTCTCCGGCTCGACGCTGGTGGACGCCGCAGGCGATGTCAACACGATCACCGTGAACTCGGTCTCCGGCGGCACGACCGTCCGGCTCGACGAGTCCCTCGCGGCGAACTACGTGATCCGCTCGCTCAGCGGTCGTCTCCTCATCGACGGCGTCGAGCGCAGCACCTCCGGCCCGAGCACCTACAACGGCACGTCCGGCGAGCTCGCCGGGCGCTTCGTGGACCTCCGCGCCAACTCCGTCTCCGGAGGGGTGACGGTCCTCCGCCGCGCTCCGCAGACGATCGAGAACGACCCGGAGTGGGAAGCATGAGTCCCGCGGTCTTCTCCCACGGCGATCTGCGCCTGTACCTGCTGTCGCTGCTCGCGGAGTCCCCGCAGCACGGCTACGGCATCATCCAGTCCCTCACGGACCGCACCGGCGGGACGTACACCCCGAGCGCCGGCACGATCTACCCGCGCCTCGCGAAGCTCGAGGAGGAGGGACTCGTCACCAAGACGGTCGACGGACGCACCACGATCTACGCGATCACCGAGGCCGGGCGCGCCGAGCTCGCCTCCCGCGAGAACGACCTCGCCGACATCGAGGCGGGCATCACCGACACCGTCCGCCTCATCGCCAACGAGGTGCGCCAGAGCGTACAGGAGGCGATGAAGAGCCTCCGCGCCGATCTGGCGACGGCCACCAAGGATGACCGGGCGGCGGCGAAGTCGCGGCCCCGCACCGCGAGCGAGGATGCGCGGCTGACCAGCCGCGAGGAGCTGCACCGCGCCGACGCCGTCGTGAACGCCTTCCGCGCACGGGTCCGCACCGACCTGCGCACCCATGTCGCGAAGGGCGGCGTCCTCCCGGCGTCGGTGGTCACCGACCTCGAGAACGCGCTGGATCAGGCCGCCCGCACCGTGACGGTCGCGCTGAGCCAGCCGGACTCCTGAGCCTCCATCACACAGCACGAGGCCCCGCCGACATCCATCGGCGGGGCCTCGTCGCGTCCGGGTCACTCCGGCCAGATCTCCTTTTGCTCGTCCGGTACCGACTCCCCCAGGGGCACGACGAGCACCGGACGGTGCTGGCGATGAGCCAGCCGGGCGGCCACAGAGCCGGTGAAGAACTCCCGGATCGACTCGCCGATGCCGCGCTTGCGGGTGCCGACCACGATGAGCTGGGCGTCGAGCTTGTTGGCGAGCTGCTTGATGGCCAGGGCCGGGTCGCCGACGAGCTGTCGCGCCGTCCAGGTGACCCCCTTCCCGGCGAGGATCGTGGCAGCCGCGGCCTCGACGGCCTCGAACTCGGCGGCGCCCGCGTCGAAGTTGATGTCGATGGGGGCGGAGTGCACGTAGCCGTCCGGATCCTCGTAGGTGACGAAGCGCGTGATGTCGACGTGGGCGACCACGAGCGGAGCGTTCAGCAGCCGGGCGAACCGCACGGCCTCATCGAGAACGTGCGGGTCCTGGTCGAGCTGCATCCCGACGATGACAGCCTTCTGCAGAGCGGCGTTCTGCGTGGCCTCGTCGGACGGAGTGGAGGTGCTGTCGGTCATGGAGATCGCTCCCTTCGCCGGCCTGGCCGCGGCCAGGGTCTGTTCCCCGCGTGCTATCCTGAATGCTACTCTTACCGGCCTCGAGCCGGTGTCGTGAATGACTCGGGCGCCTGTCTGCCCGCAGCTTAACTCGTGAGGGGGTCTCAGGCATGGGCCGTGGCCGTCAGAAGGCGAAGCACACAAAGATCGCCCGCGAACTCAAGGCGTACAGTCCGTCGGTGAACTACTCGGCGCTGGAGCGCGAGCTCGCGCACTCGAGCGACTCCGACGAAGACGCCTACGTCGACAAGTGGGCCGACGAGTACGCGGACGAAGACGAAGACGAACTAGAGAAGGCCTAGCCCCTCGGTTCGAAACACCCGCACGGCTCGTGCGGGTGTTTCGTCGTTCCCGGGCGGCGATGCGACGCCCCGATCGCTCGTCCCGACCGCGCGGCCTGCCGCCGGAACGAGGAGGCTCTCGCGATGTCAGCGCTCCCTCCAGGGCAGGGTAATCCGACGCAATTCCGCTGATCCGCGTCTTGTGAGCGCAAACATTTTCTGATTTGATGTGCATGTGATCGACGGCGCACCCTCGCCGCGTCCCGGCTTCGGGCGATCCGCAGGAACATGACCTCAAAGAGGAGAACAGCATGGCACCCACCTCACGCACCCCCCGCGTCGCCGCGGTCGTCGCCCTCGGCGCGGTGTCGGCGTTCGGACTCGCGGCCTGCGCCCCGGCCGCCTCCGGGGGCGGCGACGCCGGCGGAGAGCCCGTCACCATCGAGTACATGCACCGCCTCCCCGACGGCGAGGGCATGACCACGGTCGCCGAGATCGTCGACCGCTGGAACGAGGAGCACCCCGACATCCAGGTCAAGGCCACGAAGTTCGACGGCAAGGCCAGCGACATGATCCTCAAGCTCGAGACCGACATCAAGGCCGGGAACGGCCCGTGCCTCGCGCAGACCGGATACTCCGAGGTGCCCCAGCTCTACGTGAAGGGTCTGCTGGAGGACGTCGCCGCGGAGGCCGAGAAGTACGAGGACCACTACTCGGCCGGAGCGTTCAGCGGCATGCGGGTGGGCGACGCCACCGTGGGCCTCCCGCAGGACACCGGACCCCTCGTCTACTTCTACAACACCGCCGAGTTCGAGGCGCTCGGCCTCGACGCCCCGGCGACGCTCGACGACCTGACCGCCGCCTCCGCCACGGCCGCCGCCGCCGGCAAGTTCGTCACGGCGTTCACACCGGACGAGGCGCAGAACTGGCTCTCCGGACAGGCTGCCGCCGCCGGTGACACCTGGTTCTCCACGGAGGGCGAGGAGTGGAAGGTGGATGCCGAGGGTGCGGGCTCCGAGCGGGTCGCCGCCTTCTGGCAGGGCCTGCTCGACGGCAAGCAGACACTCGCGACCGAGCGCTGGGGTGAAGGGTTCACGGCGGCGCTGAACAACGGCAGCCTCATCGGCCACGTCGGCGCGGCCTGGGAGGCCGGCTTCCTCCTCGACTCCCTGGACGGCACTCCGGCCGAGGGGCAGTGGCGCGTCGCCCAGCTCCCCGACTTCGGCGCCGGGGCGATGAGCGGCCCCGACGGCGGGTCCGGCGTCTCGGTCATGAAGGGCTGCGAGAACCCCGAGGCCGCCATGGAGTTCAACGACTGGTTCAACACGCAGGTCGACGACCTCGCTTCCCAGGGCCTCGTCGTCGCCGCGAAGGGCGAGGTGGAGACCCCGGAGAAGATGCTGCGTCAGTTCGGCGGCCAGGACGTGCTGGCCGAACTCGGCACGGCCACCGAGAACCTCAACCCCGACTTCCCGTACGCCCCCGGATTCTCCACCCTGGCGAACATGAACGAGACGGCCGCCGCGGCTGCCGCCGGCACCGCCACGGTCGCCGACATCTTCACGACGGCGCAGGACACGGCCGTGGCGTCGCTGAAGGACCTCGGCCTCCCGGTCGTGGAATGAGCGGACCGGACGGCATCATCGGATGAACGACGGCGGAGTGCACGGGCGATCGTGCACTCCGCCGTCGTCGTGAGAGCGAGAGGCACATCATGGCCACAGTGACCGAGACGAGGGCAGCGGCGCCGCTCCCTCCCGCGCGCCGTCCCGTCGCCCCGTCGACCCGTCGATCGCGGATCCGAAGAGAGGGACTGACCGGGTGGCTGTTCATGGCGCCGTTCGCGCTGCTGTTCGCCGTCGTCTTCCTCATCCCCATCATCGTGTCGGTCCGGTCGTCGTTCTTCGCGCAGGTGCCCGCCGTCGGCGGTCTGTACGGCGGGGGCGAGCTCGTCGACACCTTCGTCGGCCTCGACAACTTCGCGGCGGCGGCGACCGACGGCGCCTTCTGGGCCGGCATGGGACGGGTCGTGCTCTACGCGGCGTTCCAGATCCCGGTGATGATCATCGCGGCCCTCGCCCTGGCCCTGCTGCTGGACTCGTTCATCGTGCGCCGCCCCGCCCTGTTCCGCCTCGCCTTCTTCCTCCCGTACGCGGTCCCCGGCATCATCGCGGCGATGATGTGGCTCTACCTCTACACGCCCGAGGTGTCGCCCTTCCTGCCGTATCTGCCGGAGGGGACCGACCTCATGTCGCCGCAGACGATCCTCTTCTCGATGGCGAACATGACGACGTGGACCTACACGGGCTACAACATGCTCATCTTCCTCAGCGCCCTGCAGGCCATCCCCCGCGACCTCTATGAGGCCGCCCGTCTGGACGGTGCGACGGGCTTCCAGATCGCGACCCGCATCAAGGTGCCGCTCGTGCGCGGTGCCGCTCTGCTGGCGGTGCTGCTGTCGATCATCGGCACGATCCAGCTGTTCAACGAGCCGGTCATCCTGGAGGCCGCGAATTCCTGGATGGGCAAGGACTTCACGCCGATGATGCTCACCTACAACACGATGATGGGCGAGCTGTCGCCGTCGGGCAGCGGTCCGGCGTCGGCGTACTCGCTGCTCATGGCCGGGATCGCGGGCGTGCTCGCGATCGTGTACGCACTGCTCCAGCGGCGGAAGGGCGACGCATGACCACCACACGACTCGTCACCGTGGCTCCGCCGACGAAGCGGCGCTCTCGTAGGCCGCAGGCGGCGGACGCCCCTCCTCCGTCCATCGCCCCGGGTCCCGCGGCCCGCACGTTCGGCATCATCGCCCTCGTCGTCGCGACGCTGTACTTCCTCGTGCCGGTGTTCTGGCTCGTGGTGGCCTCGACGAAGAACAACACCGACCTCACCTCGACGTTCGGATTCTGGTTCGCCGAGCCGAACCTCGCCGCCAACTACGACAGCCTCATGGGCTGGACCCAGGGGCTGTTCTGGCGCTGGGTCGGCAACTCCCTGTTCTACTCGCTCAGCGCCGGGATCATCGGCACGCTGTTCGCCGTGATGGCCGGCTACGCGATCGCCAAGTTCGCCTTCCCCGGGAAGAAGCTCGCGGTCGGCATCATCATGGCGGGGCTCCTCCTGCCCGTCGCCCTGCTCACGGTGCCGCTGTACATCGAGTTCCAGGCGCTCGGCCTCACGAACACGGTGTGGGCGATCATCATCCCCTCGGCGGTCTCGCCGTTCGGCGTCTTCCTCGGCATGGTCTACGCGCAGTCGTCGGTGCCGACGGAGCTGCTGGAGGCCGCCCGCATCGACGGCGCCGGTGAGGCCCGGATCTTCTTCACGATCGTGCTGCGGCTGCTCGGCCCCGCGATGGTGACGATCTTCCTGTTCATCTTCGTGGCCACGTGGAACAACTTCCTCCTCCCGCTCATGATGATCTCCAGCCCCGACCTCAAGCCGGTCACGCTCGGCCTCTACGGCATGATGAGCTACTTCTCCCCCGACAAGGGCGCCGTCATGCTCGGGGCGCTGCTCGGCGTGATCCCGCTCATCGCCCTGTTCTTCACGCTGCAGAAGTACTGGCGCTCCGGTCTCGCCGCCGGCGCCGTCAAGGGCTAGGCACCTCGACCGCGCACAGACCGGAGGCCGCCCGCGCGAGCCTCCGGTCGTGCGTGAGGAGGGGGCAGCAGGAACTCGTCCTCCAGCCGCGCCTGCAAGACTCGGGTCGACATTCCGGTGCAGACCAGGTCGACGACGATCGCGGCGTCGACGACGATCACCGCCCGGCGCACCCCTCGTGCACGGCGGCGACGATGCTCTCCGGGGTGAGCGTCCTGGCTCCTGCGCTCGCGCGGTGAGCACGGAATGCACGCCGGGGTCGAGATCGCGGATGAGTACGTTCGGCATGTGCGGCTCCTTTCGTGGCTACCCCTCGAGTATCGGGGACCGGAGGCACGCTCTCCGGCCTCGGAACCGCAACCCGTGGAGAACCGGCAAACTCCCCGCCGCGTGCAGAAGAGGCCCGGGGCGAACCCCGGGCCTCTCGTGTGCAGCAGAGGTACTCAGCTGCGTCGCCGTCGCCAGAGCCCCGCACCGAGGGCGCTCAGGGCGAGCGCACCGACGGTGACCGCCAGCCACGTCATCCCCTCCGCACCCGTCGTGGCCAGCGCCCCGCCACCGGCCGTCGCCGCGGCGGTGACCGCGAGATCCGCACGAGCGAGCTCGGCGCCCTCGGTGTCCGTCGCCACGAGCGCATGGGCGCCCGCGGGTGTGGCCGCCGGGATGGTGACGGTCGCGACCGCACTGCCGTCGGCGGCGATCGTCACCTCGCCCACCCTGACCGGTTCCGAGTGGAGCCAGAGCTGCACGACGGACTCGGAGTCGAAGCCGCGGAGCTGCACGCGGAGGGAGTCTCCGGCCGCCGCGGTGCCGACCGACGGGGTGAGGACCGGCACCTTCGCCGGCTTCGCCTTCTTGACCTTGAGGGCCGCACCGGCCACCTCCGCACCGGAGGCGTCCTTGACGAGGAAGCGGTGCTTCCCGACCGTCGCATCCGCGGGGATGAGGACCCGGGTGGTCAGCGCGCCGTGCGCATCGACCGTCGCGTCCGCGAGCCGCACGCCGTCCAGCCAGAACGAGACGGCGGCGTCGGGCGCGAAGCCCGAGAGCACGGCCTCGACCGTCTCCCCTGCCCGCACGGAATCCGCGCCGAGCGTCAACGCAGGATCGGTCTCCGGAGCGCAGACCCCGAGGTCGTCCTCGGGTCGCGCCTCCGGTGCGTGCCCCGCCTGCGGGGCGGTGGTGCCGTACACCGCCATCTCCGCCACGGCCGCGAACGGCGTGCCCGAGATCGACGAGGTCGCCGTCACCCGAACGTATCGCGCGGTCGTCGCCGCGAAGTCGACGTCCTGCCACTCCGCGACGTTCTTCCACTCCCCCGCGGCCACGTCGGTGAAGGTCTGCCCGTCGGTGGAGACCGCGACCTGGAAGCCCTTGATGGGGCCGTTCTGGTTCGCGCCGCGACGCAGATAGGAGATGCCGTCGACCGTCTCCTCGGAACCGAGGTCGAACGTCAGCACGTGCGGATACGCGGCGGCGTCAGTGCTCCAGCGGCTGTGCCAGAACGTCCCGGCGTTGCCGTCGAGCATGTTCGCCGCCGTGCCGTCCTCACCCGCGGTCTCCTCGGAGCTCGCGGTCGCGGTGATCTGCGCGTTCGGGATGCGGGCGCGGGACGCGACAGCGGCCTCCTGCACGGTCTGCACGGTCCGCACGTCGCAGTCGACGAGGTAGGTGGCGGCGATGCCGATACTCACCGGCGAGCCCGCGGCCGACGCCGGTGCCGTCAGCAGCCAGTCCGTCGTCACGCTCTCGCCGGGGGCGACCTTCGTGAACAGGTTCGAGGAGCCGTCCGCGACCTCGACGGTGTAGCCCTCCGGGAGGTCGAGCTGCACGCCGACGTTCTCCGCCAGGATGTCCTCGCTGTTGGTGAAGGTCGTGGTGAAGGGTGTCTGCGCCCCGGGGCTCAGGGTCACGGCCTCGCCGGCGACGGTGGCGCACGGGGTGCCTCCGTCCGTCGGGCCGAGGTCCGTCACCGTGAAGTCGTCGAGGACGAAGTCGACGTCCGGCCCGCCGACGCGCTCCAGACCGACCCAGGTGTAGTCGCCGCAACCCACGATCACGTCCTCGCGGAACGCGGTGGTCTCCAGCGCCTGCACGACAGGGGTGCGACGCAGGGTCGTCGAGGAGATCTCCCCGTCGATCACGGCGTCCGTACCGGTCAGCCAGCGGTACGCTCCGCTCGCTCCGGCCTGGTAGTCGAACCCGATGCGATAGGTGTGCCCGGCCTGCAGCGGGACGAGCGTGGGGTCGGTCCGGTAGACGACGCCGGAGTTCTCGGAGTGCGACATCAGCGAGTGCTCACCGGTGAGGGTGGAGTCCACCGCGAGGCCCGCGGTGGCTCCGGTGTCGAAC
Organism: Microbacterium sp. C-MGS6; assembly: GCF_058140415.1. Lineage (NCBI taxonomy): Bacteria > Bacillati > Actinomycetota > Actinomycetes > Micrococcales > Microbacteriaceae > Microbacterium > Microbacterium sp. C-MGS6. Next base: position 429,696 of record NZ_CM176934.1, on the reverse strand, counting down.
GGCTTGGCCGTGTTGCGCCAGTCGCTGCTCGTGTACGGGTCGTGCCGACGCGAGATGCTCGTACGCGGGTCGTCGATGCCGTTGGCGTCACCCTTCACGAACGGGCCCCACCCGGGCTGGTTGCCCTCGAAGTCGTTCGAGTACACGGTGCCCGCGGCGGTCGGCGCCGTCGTGTCCGCCATCACCCTGGCGTTGTCGACTCGCACCGCCGCGTCACCGGCGACCGCCGAGACCGAGACGGTCACTTCTCCGGAGGCCGGGGCGAGGAACGACACCGATCCGCGCTGGTAGTACTGCCCGGCCTTGGAGTCGGCGCGCATGTAGTTGTATGTCGGCGAGAGGTTCCAGGTGCGGCTGACGACGCCGGCGCCGGTGTCGACCGCGACGCTCACGCCGCGCGTGGCCGTCGGATCGATCTGCACCTGCGCGGAGAACGCGTAGCGCTTCCCGGGGGTGAGGCCGGTGACGGTCTGCGAGATCGCGGACGCGGATGAGCCGAACACCGCGATGTTGTCGCCCCGTGAGGCGTTCTTCGCCGCGCCGAGGTCCGTGCGCTCGATGGTCACGTCGCCCCGCGGGTTCCAGCCGTCCAGCGACCCCGAGTTGAACCCGGGATCGGCCAGGCCCGCGTCGCGGTACTCGATCGCCGCCCGCTGCGCCCCACCCTGGGGCACGACGACGTAAGCCGCCCCCTTCTCGCCGGAGAGCGTCAGCTTCCCGTCGACCGCGGTGACGGTGTCCACCTTCTCGCGCCCCTGGTCGCCGAGTGCGAACACGTCGAAGGTCGTGTTGCCGCGGAAGGCATCCGTGAGCCCGAATGTCTTCTCACCGCCGGAGGCCGTGAAGAAGTACATCTTGTCCGCGTCGACGGGCGAACCCGACTCGGCGCTCGACTCCAGCGACTGCCACGGCAGCAGGTAGGAGTCGCCCCGCAGGACGGTCGCGCCGTCCATCGTGATGACGCGGGTACCACCGTCGATCCGGACCGTCACGTCGTCGGTGAAGGTCGCCTCGGCCCCCGCCGCGTACGTCTGCAGGTCGAAGTGCTGCAGGAACTTCGTCGGCAGGCTCTGCGACCAGATGTTGCCGATGAAGCCGTCCCAGTTGCGGTTGCCCACCCAGCCCTCGGCATCGACGAGACGCTGCTGGCCCAGCAGGGCGTCGTCGTTCCAGACGTCCGCCTGCGCGTTCTGGATGAACCGCACCATGGTGGAGTTGATGCCCTTGTTGTCCTTGCCGCCGTAGGCGAGGTCGTTCGGCCAGTGCGACCAGACCGTGCTGTCGACGAACTTGTCGCCCCACTCGGTCGCGACCTCGAGGTCCATGGCGTTCAGCTCGTCCGCGAGCTCCTCGGCCACCCAGCCGTTGGAGTAGTACACGTCGATGTAGACGCCGCTGAGCCCCGGCACCTCGTCCCGCAGCTGCTGGAAGCGGTCGAGCACGCGTCCGGTGCCGAGATCGGTCTGCTGATCGATGTAGTACGACTGGTCGAGCCAGTTCCAGCCGGGCTTGTACGGCGGTGTGCCGTCGAGGATCGCCGCGTCGAACGCGTCCGCCTGCGGATAGATCTCGGTGGCGTTGACGTGCACGCTCATGTCGGCGTTGAGCTTCGCCCCCTCGTCGACGAGACGGTTGAGGTCGGCGAGGCCGCCCGCGCGCTCGTTGTAGTTCCCGCCGTAGTCGGTGTTCGCGGAGTCGTGTCCTTCGCTGCCGAAGCCCTTGTTGAGCACCCACTGTCCGAGGCCGTCGGTCTGGTTCGCGATGCGCTTGGTGTTGTCGAGCACGAGGTCGAAGTAGTTCGTGGCGCTCGAGGCGAAGTTGAACGGGATGCGGCTGATCACGCGGTCGGCGACCCGGTCGGCACCGAGGCGCGGGGCGTCGACCTCCCGGTAGCGGATCGCGGCGTCCTGCCAGTCCACGGTCTCGTCGCCGTTGCGATCGGCGGTGAGGAGCACCGTGACCTTCGGAAGGGCGTAGGTCGTCACCCGGCTGTCGACGGCGGTGGTCGGATGGATGAGCCAGGTGTTCGAGCCGATCTCCGCGGTCCGGCCGTCGGCCGCGGTCACCCGCGTCGTGAGCCGGGTGTTCCATGAGGCGGTGCCGCCGGAGGCCTGCGTCGTCGCGTTCGTGATCACGCTGCCGGCGAGGGTCCCGTCGCCGAGGAAGGCGAAGGCCGCGCCCTTCGTCCCGGTGGCGGTCGCGGGCCCCACAGCGATGTGCTCATCGGCGTTCGTCGTGCTGTTCGGGCTGATCACGGTGCGGTCGAGGACGGCGCCGTCCGCGGCCGTCGCGGAGAGGAAGGCGTTGTCGGGGAGCGCCAGGGTGTTCACCGCAGCGGAGCCGTCGACTCCGGTCACGGCGAACTCGACCGTGCCGTTCGCCGCGACGCGGATGCTGCTGCGCACCGTGACGTCGATGCCGGTCAGGGTCGAGACGTAGTCGACGCCGGTCGCCGTCGCCGTGGAGGTGGTGGTCGACGCATAGGCGGTGCCGTTGACCGCCCAGGTGCGCGGGGAGCCCTTCTGGCCGCCGAGGCGCTCATCGCCCACGCGGTAGCCGAGGATCTGCGGGAACGCGGAGGAGACGGTAGCCGTGGTGCCGCCCGCGGCGATCTCGACGGTGTCCCCGGGCTCCGGCTGCTCCGGCGTCTCCGGCTCGGTCACGATCGGCGGGAGCTCCTCGTCGGAGAGCACCTGGATCTCGCCGGCGCCGCCGCCCGTGGTGCCCTGCGCGTCGATGATGAGGAGGGCGACGTACCGGCCGTCCTTCGCGGTCTCCAGCGTGATGCGCTGCTTCTCGTCGTTCGCGGTGGGCGCGTGCAGCGTCGCGGCCGCGGCGGCGGCGCCCCATCCCCCGTCGGCGGGCGAGGTGCGCGCGGCGTCGGCGTCATCCGTGACGTACACCTCGACGGTCTTCGCCGCGACGCTCTGCCCGCGCTTGACCGAATAGTCCAGCGCCTTCACCGAGAGGGGCCGCTGCAGATCGAGCGCGATCCAGTGCGGGAAGGGGGCGTTGGCCGAGTACCGCGACGTCCACTGGGTCGAGTAGTCGCCGTCGAAGGCGCCGAGAGCCGTGCCGTCGAGCGAAGGCGGCGCCGGATACGGATCGGCTTCGCTGGACACCGCGTGCAGCCGGTAGTCCGCGTGCGGGACGGGGACGAGATCGGCGGCCTGCGCCGCGGTCGCAGGGAGGAGCGCTCCGCCGAGCGCGAGAGCCGTCGCCAGCAGGGAACTGACAGCGACGGCGGTGCGCGGCGGTCGGGAAGGTGTCGACACGTCTTGCCTCTCGAACGGTGCGACGGCCGGAGGAAGGGACGCCCCTGTGCGTCGCAGATGGATCATCGATCCAAACCGATGTTTGCGCTATCACCGTAGAGCGAGCTTGTGGCTTAAGACAAGAGTCAAACGTCAAGTATGCGCAAACATCGGCCGAAGGTCACCACCCGAGGCCCGAGTGCGGCTCAGGAGCCGATGAACTCCTCGGTCTCCCCGAAGGACGGCGCCTCCCGGATCTCCACGGTCGCACCGAGGCCGTCGGTGTCGAGCACCACGATCTCGTTGCGCCCGGTACGCCACAACGGCGCGGGGGCGTAGAGCGTCTCCTGCGGGCCCACGCTCCAGTAGCGTCCGAGCAGGAATCCGTTCAGCCACACCAGGCCCTTGCCGCCACCGGGGAAGGCGAGCCACGCGTCCAGGGGTTCGGCGACGTCCAGCGCGGCGACGGCGAGGCCGTCCACCCCGCCCACGGCAGCGGCGTCCACCGCCGGTGCCGTCTGCGGCAGGAGGCGATGCGTCCAGCCGTTCACGAGACGGCGGCCGATCATCACGCCGCGCATGATGCCCTTGCCCTCGCCGGTGTACGGCCCGTAGTTGATGCGCCCGAGGCTCTCGACGACGAGCGCCAGCCGACCGGAGCCGCCGTCCACCGGGAGAGCGAGGGACGTCTCGCCGTCCCGCTCGAGCACACCGAGGCGGCGGTCGTCGAGGAAGACGACCGCACGATCGTGCAGGCCGTCGACGGTCAGTGTCGCCTCGTCCGGGAACGACACGTCGGCCTCGTAGGCCACGAGGCCGTCCTCCGCTCCGAGCTGCTCGAAGGTCAGCGGGCGCGGCGAGAGCCCGCCCGCGGCAGGGGTCGCCCGGACCACGTCGAGCAGGCTCGCTCGCCGCTCCAGAGGCGCGGAGGTCGCGGACTGCCGCCGCGGCTGGTCGGGCACGGGCGGCAGTCCGTCGGCGTGGAAGGGGGCGAAGAGCGCGCGAAGCGCATGGAACTTCTCCCCGAGCGTGCCGTCCTCGCCGATCGGGGCATCGGAATCGTAGCTGGTCACCGTGGGCTGCAGCACGAGGTCGTGGTTCGCACCGTTCCACAGGCCGAAGTTGGTGCCCCCGTGCGCCATGTAGAGGCTGACCGAGCCGCCCTCGTCGAGGAGCTCCCGGATCGTCCCGCCCATGCTCTCCGCCGAACGCACGTGGTGCCGCTCGCCCCAGTGGTCGAACCAGCCGCCCCAGAGCTCGCTGCACATGAGCGCCTCCCCGTGCCGACGCAGGGAGGCCGCCACCGGCACCCCGGTGCCGAATGTGAACGTCGTCATCGCACCCGGCACGCTCCCGTGCGCGATCATGTCCGGAGTGATCCCGTCGGCCGTCGTCAGCATCTCCACCATGCCCCGTCGCCGGAGCCCGTCACGCAGGTGGGCGAGGTAGGCGGCATCGCTGCCGAACGATCCATACTCGTTCTCGATCTGGATCGCCACGATCGGCCCGCCGTAGGCCGCCTGCAGGGGCACGAGCCGCGGGAGCAGCGCGTCGTACCAGGCGTCGACGGCGGCGAGGAACGCGGGATCGCTCGTCCGCAGCGCCGAGACCCTGCCGGTGAGCCAGAAGGGCAGCCCGCCGTTGGACCACTCCGCGCAGATGTAGGGGCTCGGTCGGAGGAAGACGTCGAGGCCGACCTCGCCGGCCAGCCGCACGAAGCGCTCGACGTCGCGCCAGCCGTCGAAGCGGATGTCCCCCTCGACCCGCTCGTGGAAGTTCCAGGCGACGTAGGTGTCGACCGTGTTCGCGCCCATCGCGGCGAGCCGGCGCAGGCGGTCCTCCCACTGGTCGGGGTGGACGCGGAAGTAGTGGATCGAGCCCGACAGGATGCGGTGGGGCACACCGTCGCGGAGGATCTCCCCCTCGCGCCAGGACAGGGCAGAAGCGCCGGAGGCAGCGGCGTCTGCCGGCGCGGCGACGGCGGTGGTCGAGCCGTCGGAAGCCGCGGCGAGAAGGTCGGACATTGCACTCCCAGCTGAATTGTTTGCGTTCACATTATCGCATCGCCGAGGTCCGTGCTCCCTGGTTTTCCGCCGATGGATCGCTACCATTGGGGCATGTCCCCTCGCCGCCCGAAAGACGACCGCGCCCCCAGCCAGGTCGACGTCGCCCGCCTCGCCGGTGTCTCCACGCAGACCGTCTCGCGCGTCATGTCCGGGCAGGACAACGTCCGCCCCGACACCGCGCGACGGGTGCTGGCCGCCGTCGAGGAACTCGGTTACCGGGTGCACGCCGCAGCCGCGTCGCTCGCATCGGGACGCACGCGCGTGCTCGGCGTGATCGTCGTCTCGACGGACCGCTACTCCTCCGCCGCGCTCGGCGTCGGCATCCAACAGGCCGCGGCGGCGAACGGCTACACCGTGACCACCGCCGCGGTGGCAGACCACGCCTCGGACGACGCCTTCCTCGAGGCCTTCGACCGCCTGGAGCGGCAGGGTGCGGAGGGCATCATCCTCGGCGTGCCCATCGCCCTGGACACACCGGCGATGCGGGCGCGCACCGAACGGACGCCCGCCACCCGCAGCGAGCGCACCTCCCTGGAGGAGGACGCCCCGCTCGCGGTCGACCAGCGCGCGATCGCCCGGCTCGCCGTGGAGCACCTCCTCGACCTCGGCCACGAGACCGTGTGGCACGTCTCGGGCGACGACTACTGGACGGAGACGCAGCAGCGCAGCGAGGCCTGGGAGCAGACGCTCCGCGAGCGCGGCATCGTCCCGCCGCCGGTGATCCCGGCGGACTGGACCCCGGAGTCCGGGTACCGGGCCGGGCGCACCATCGCCGCGATCCCTGAGGCGACCGCGGTCTTCGTCAGCAGCGACGAGATGGCGTTCGGCCTCATCCGCGCCCTGCACGAGGCCGGGCGCAGCGTGCCGGAGGACATCTCCGTCGTGAGCGTCGACGACATCGCCCTCGCCGCGTACGCCTCCCCCGCCCTGACGACCGTCCGTCAGCCGTTCGAGGCCATGGGCCGCGCTGCCGCCCTGCGGCTCATCACCCAGATCGAGGGCCACGACCCGGTCGGCGAGATGCCCTCCACCGACCCGCAGCTCATCGTGCGCTCCTCGACCGCCCCACCTCGCGTCACGACGCCAGAAAGCTCAAAGCCCCTGCGACAACGATGAACATCGGTGCCGCAGTACCTGCCAGTCGGTCGGCACGTGTCCGCGGCCGAGCGATCAGCGTCACCAAAAGCATGCCGAGCCATGCACTCCACAAGACCGAGAGCCCCACGACGACGACGACCTCGTTTGTCGGTTTTGCCGGTCCGAGATAGTAGTACGTTGCGAACGCGATGTAAGCCAGTGCGAGCACGAGCATCGCCCATCTCCGCACCCTCGCTGGCGCGACTCCCACATCTTCGCGCGTTGAGAGAACCGATTGCGTCATGAGTCCTCCGTCGTCACTAACGACTGACATTTCACATGTCACCATACAGCGCAGAGGAACGCCAGGCTGCCCGCTTTTCGGAGGACAGCGCATCCGATCGTACTGGCGCAGCCGCGCCGCACCGACGAGCGCTCTGACCGGGATCGTCACCAGCGGCCGTGGCGGCGCTCCCACTCGTCCTCGATTGTGCGGCGGCGACCCGCGATGATCCCCGCCGGCACCGAGACGACCAGCACCCCCGCCACCACGAGAAGCGGCACCTGCCACCCGCCGCTGGTGTCGTGGAGAAGGCCGACGAGGAGCGGGAACACCGCCGCGATCGCGTAGCCGATGCTCTGCACGAAGCCGCTCAGGGCGACGGCGCTCTCCGGCGTACGGGCGCGGATGCTCAGGAGCACGAGGCTCAGCGGGAACATGATCGCGGTGAGCCCGAAGATCGCGACCCACAGCGGCAGCGCGACGGTCGGGAAGAGCAGCAGGCCGGCGAGCCCGACAAGGCCGGCGACCACGGCAACGAAGAAGAGCGGGCGGGTGGCCTGGAACCGCACGACCAGCACCGGCACGAGCATGGAGCACGGCAGGCCGACCAGCGCGAAGAGCGAGAGCAGGAAGCCGGCCGTCGCCGGGGTCACGCCGCCGAGGTCGACGAGGATGGTCGGCAGCCAGGCGAAGGCGACGTAGGCCATGGTCGACGACGTGCCGAACACGAGGGCGAGCGCCCACGCCAGCGGCAGTCGCCAGAGCCGGCCGAAGACGCGGGGGCTCGCCGACTGGGTCGTGATCGGCCCCGTCGAGGCGGCGACCGCGTCGCGCACATCGTCCACGCCGTCGGTGGGGTCGGGGACCAGGAGCTCCGTCGGCACCGGGCGGTCGTCGCCGCGGGAGCGCACCAGCAGCGTGACCCACGGCACGAGGGCGAGTGCGGCCACCACGCCCCACATACCCAGCGAGATCCGCCACCCGAGCGAGTCGGCGACGGGGACGGCGACCAGCGGCGGCAGGAAGGTCGAGACCGCGAGCGTCGTGGAGTACGCCGTCATCATGACGCCGAGCCGGTCGGCGAAGTACTTCTTGACCAGCGGCGGCAGCAGGACGTTGCCCGACCCCACGCCGGCGAACACGACCGCGGTCGCCGCGAGCAGACTCCAGGAGTCGGGGGCGAGGCCGCGCAGCAGCATGCCCGCCGCCATCAGCACGATCGCCGCGACCGCCATCCGCTCCAGCCCGAACCGGCGCTCGAACAGCGGGGTCAGCAGCCCGAACAGCGCGAAGCAGACGGGCGGAGCCGCTCCGATCAACCCCACGATCACGGGGGCCACCGGGAAGTCCTCGGCGACGTGGTCCAGGACCGGAGAGAGCGAGGCGACGGCCGACCGCAGCGAGAACGCGACCAGCACGATCCCGATCAACGCGAGAGCGCGCCCCTGCCAGAGGGGTCGGCCCTGCGGCGAGCTCAGGGACCCGGACATCAAGAGGTCTGCGACCCCTCCACCCAGGCGAGGTACTCGTCGGTGACGGTGCCGGTGACGTAGCGGCCGTCGAAGCAGCTCATGTCGAGGTCCTCCAGCGCGGAGCCCTCGGTGATCGCGGCCTTCAGGTCGTCGACCTCCTGGTACACGAGGTGGTCGCAGCCCAGCTCCTCCGCGATCTCCGGGATCGTGCGGCCATGGGCGATGAGCTCGTGCCGCGACGGCATGTTGATGCCGTACACGTGCGGGTGCCGGACCGGCGGGGCGGCGGAGGCGAACGTCACCGAGGCGGCTCCGGCATCCCGGGCCATCTGGATGATCTCCTTCGAGGTGGTGCCGCGCACGATGGAGTCGTCGATCAGGAGCACGTTCTTGCCCTGGAACTCCGTCGACATGGCGTTGAGCTTCTGGCGGACGCTCTTCTTGCGCACCGCCTGCCCCGGCATGATGAAGGTGCGGCCGACGTAGCGGTTCTTGTAGAAGCCCTCGCGGTACTCGATGCCGAGCTTGCGGGCGACCTCCATGGCCGCGGGACGGGACGAGTCGGGGATCGGCATGACCACGTCGATCTTGTCCATCGGCACGTGCTTCGCGATCGTGTCGGCGAGCTTGTCGCCCATCCGCAGGCGCGACTCGTACACCGAGATGCCGTTCATGACCGAGTCCGGACGGGCGAGGTAGACGTACTCGAACGCACAGGGTGCGAGCGTCGCGGCGGTGGCGCACTGCTGGGAGAACAGCTCGCCGTCGTTCGTGATGAAGACGGCCTCTCCGGGCTCGACCTCGCGCACGACCTCGTAGTCGCCGTTCTCGAGCACGAGCGACTCGCTCGCCACGACCCACTCGTCCTTGCCCTCAGCGCCGACGACGGTCGAAGGACGACGCCCCAGGATCAGCGGACGGATGCCGAACGGATCCCGGAACGCGAGCAGGCCGTAGTTGGCGATCACGGCGATCACGGCGTACGCGCCCTCGATGCGGTCATGCGTGCGGGCGACGGCCTCGAAGATCCGGTCGGGGTCGAGGTCGACCGTGGAGGTCGTGGCCTGCAGCTCACCGGCGAGCACGTTGAGCAGCAGCTCGGTGTCGCTCGACGAGTTCAGGTGCCGACGGTCGCGCTGTGCCATGTCGGCGGCGAGTTCGCGCGTGTTCGTGAGGTTGCCGTTGTGGATGAGGATGATGCCGTAGGGCGCGTTCACGTAGAACGGCTGCATCTCCTCTTCGCTGGACGCGGTGCCCTTGGTGGCGTAGCGGACGTGGCCGAGGCCGACGTTGCCCAGCAGGCCGCGCATGTCACGGGTGCGGAACGCCTCGCGCACCATCCCCTGAGCCTTGGCGTTGTGCATGACGCCGTTCGCCTCAGCAGTCGCGATGCCCGTCGCGTCCTGCCCGCGATGCTGCAGCAGCAGGAGGGCGTCGTAGATGTCCTGATTGACCGGGGCAGAGCCCACCATTCCGACGATGCCGCACATGGGCTCTTACTTCGCTCCGTCCGCGTAGGCGCCGACGAGGCGCACCGCTCCACCATCGACGCCCTTGGCGCCCTGTTCGAATTCGCCGGCCGGACGCGGGCCGAAGCCCACCGTGCCGACCTGCCAGGAGGGCATGCCCTCGGCGTTCAGCGCCGCGATCGCGGCGTCCTTCTTGTCCGCCGCCACCACGGCGAGGAATCCGATGCCGAGGTTCCAGGTGCCCTCGGCGGACTCGAGCGTGGAACCGGCGATGTCGCTCAGCACACGGAAGACCGGGCTCGGCGACCACGTGCTGCGGTCGACCTCGACCCAGCTTCCCTGCGGCAGCACGCGGGCGAGGTTGGCGGCGATACCCCCGCCGGTGACGTGGCTCAGGGCGTGGACTCCGCCGGAGGCCTCGATCAGGCGCAGCAGCGGAAGCGTGTAGAGCCGGGTCGGCTCGAGGAGGGCCTCGCCCCAGGTCGAGCCGAAGTCCGCGGCGTTGTCACCGTAGGAGATCCCGGCGCGGGTGATGATGTGACGCACGAGAGAGTAGCCGTTGGAGTGCAGGCCGCTGGAGGCGACCGCGATGACCGCATCGCCGTCCTGCACGCGCTCGGCGCCGAGGATGGCGTCGGCCTCGACCACGCCCGTCGCCGCCCCGGCGACGTCGTAGTCGCGCGGACCGAGGAGGCCGGGATGCTCCGCCGTCTCACCTCCGACGAGGGCGGTGCCCGTCGCCGCGCACGCCTCCGCGATGCCGCGCACGATGTCCGCGATCCGCTCGGGGACGACCTTGCCACAGGCGATGTAGTCGGTCATGAAGAGCGGCTTCGCGCCCACCACCACGATGTCGTCGACGACCATGCCGACGAGGTCCTGGCCGATCGTGTCGTGCTTGTCGACGGCCTGCGCGATGGCGACCTTCGTGCCGACGCCGTCGGTGCTGGTCGCGAGCAGCGGACGACGGAAGTCCCGCAGCGCGCTGGCGTCGAACAGGCCGGCGAATCCGCCGACACCGCCGAGCACCTCGGGGCCGTGCGTGGCACGGACGGAGGACTTCATCAGTTCGACGGCGAGGTCACCCGCCGCGGTGTCGACGCCGGCTTCGGAATAGGGGTTGGTGGGGGAGGCAGCCACTCGAACAGCCTACCGCCCGCGGCCGACCACTCGGCTCGCCGCCTCCTTCCCGGTTCACCCGCCGCGATCTGCACATATCAGTCCTCATATGTGGCGTAATCATCTGCGCATGTGAGAGTCTATCGCCGAAGCAGGCGGGTCCGGTGTCCGGGGTTCCCGGAAAGAACAGGAGAGGTGGACAGTGCGCGCGCAGAAGAGGAGAACGCAGCGACGACAGGGGAGGAGCGTTGTCGGCGTGAGCAGCACCATCGCCCTCCTTGCGCTGGTCGGGCTCGCCGTGCCGCCGACGGCGCACGCCGCGGAGTGGGACGCCATCACCTCGGCGACGGTGGTGGAGCCGACAGGTGAGGTGCACCTGTACGACACCCTCCGCCTCGAGGCCACGTGGGCCGTCCCCGACAGCGCGCAGCCCGGAGACACTTTCTCGCTCACCTTTCCGACGACGCCCCGCTTCGTCGGTGTCACCTCGTCCTTCCCGCTGCGAGCCCCGGACGGCGCCACCGTCGGCACGTGCACCGTCGCGGCGACCGCCATCACGTGCACGCTGAGCGACTACGTCCTCACGCACGACAACGTCCGCGGCACCCTGTTCTTCCAGATGAAGGCGGAGGAGACCACGGAAGACGACACCGTGACCTTCACCACCGGTGACGGAGGCCCGATCACCGTGGAGATCCCCGGTGGCGGCGTCGGTCCGCAGCGCTCCGAGCCGGCCCCGACGGACGCGACCAAGTCGGGCGTGCAGACCGCCGACGGGACGATCGAGTGGTACATCTGGGTGCCGGGACGCCTGCTCAGCGGCGAGCGCCCGACCCTCACCGACACCGCGACCCCGGGGCTGAGCGTGTTGCCGAGCACCGTGGCGATCGGTTCGGTCGCCGTGGACGCCTGGAACGGCGGCCTGTTCGATGCCGCAGACTTCCGCACCCTCACAGCCGGGTCGGACTATGCCTTCACCCCGGACACTGACAGCTCCTCGTTCACAGTGGTCTTCGCCGCGCCGGCGGAGCCTGACCGCCTCTATCGCGTCTCGTACCAGACGCGCCTGCCCGCAGACGCGCACACCGGACAGGTGTTCAGCAACACCGTCTCCGGGTCGAGTTTCACGACCACCACGGCGTCCGTCACCGCGAGCCTGGCCGGAGGCGACGGCGAAGGCGACGGTCTCGGCGGCTTCTCGGTCGCGAAGCGGATCACGGGCGCGGCCGCACCCCTCGTCCCGGCCGGCGCGACATTCGCCGTCGACTACTCGTACCCCGGAGCAGACGGCCCCGTCACCGGTACCCTCACGCTGCCCGTGGACGGCACCGACCGAAGCGTCGGGCGGATTCCCGTCGGCACGGTCGTGACGCTGTCCGAGCACACCGCGGATGCCGTCCCCGGCGTCGTGTGGGGAATCCCGCAGTTCCGCGGCGACGGCGTGACCACGACGGACGAAGGAGCACAGCTCACGATCGGCGCAGGGTCGGTCGTGGCTGTCGAGCTGACCAACCCGGCCACGCTCTCCCCGCCGTCCCCGAGCACGCCGCCGACCACGACGGAACCGCCGTCACCCTCGACGCCGCCGGCACCGCCCTCGCCGCCGACCACGGGCCTCGCGGCCACCGGCGGCGACCCCGGCGGTCTGATCGGACTCGCCACCGGGGCGGTGCTGGCGCTCGCAGCGGGGATCCTGCTCAGCCGTCGGTCCGCCACCCACGCAGACTCCGCACCCGGAAGCACCGGCATCGAGAACTGACGCTCGCCCGCGACGCGAAGGGCCCGGTCCGACGGATCGGACCGGGCCCTCGTGCAACGGGGTTCCGTGCGGTCAGCTCTGGCCTGCGACGTTGTCGCGAGCGTCCTGAGCGCTGCCCTTCACCTCGTCGACGGCGTGGGTCGCGTCGTCACGGACGTGGGCTGCGGCGCCGGCGGCCTCATCCTTGACGGCGGCGAAGGCTTCCTGCGCCGGCTCCTTGAGGTCCTGTCCGATCGTCTTGGCGACGTCGGTCGCCTCATCGACGAGAGGCTGGGCCTTCTCCTTGATGTCCTCGGCCAGTTCCTTCTCCTTCGAGGAGGCGGGGATGACGGCGGCCACGACGAGGCCGGCGGCGAAGGCCATGAGGCCCACCGCCAGCGGATTCCCCTGCGCCTTGGCGACGGTGTGCCGCCCGGCATCGGCGACCGAGGAGGAGGCGTCCCCCAGCCGGTCCCCGGCGTCATCGGCGGCGCCCATGACCCGGTCGACGGCCGAGCGCACAGCGCCCTTCATCTTCTGCGTCTGCCGGTGCACGACCTTCGAGGGGGTGACCTTGTCGGCGAGAGCGTCGACGTCCCTGCCGAACTCCGCTCGGGTCCGCTCGATGTCGGCGCGGATCGCGTCGGGTGAATCGCTCATTTGTTCTCCTCATTCCTCTTCACCGCATCAGGGATGCGCTTGAGGGTGTCCACGGTGCGCGGAGCCCCTTCGATGCTCTTCAACTGCTTGCGTCCCATCACGAACAGGACGAGGGCGATCACCGCCCAGATGACGGCGACGATCACGGCCGACCAGCCGAGACCGGTGACATAGGCGCCGAGGGCCCACCAGAGGGCCACCGACAGGAAGAACACGGCCATGAGCGCGCCGTATCCGGCCCCGCCGAGCATGCCCGCCCCCCGGCCGGCGCGTGTGGCCGATTGCTTGAGCTCAGCCTTCGCCAACTCCAGCTCCTGCCGCATCAGGGTCGACAGATCAGTGGTGACCTCGCTGAGCAGATCGCCGAGAGATGTGGTCTCGGCCTTCTGCTCCGAAGGTGTGGGGATGGGGTCGGTCATGGTCGTCCCTCTTCATCGGAGCCGCGGGTGGCGGCATCCGTCCGGTCGTAGAGCGGAGTGTCCCCGTCATCCACCGTCTCGCCGTGCGGTGTGACGCCCCACGGCGCGGTGCCGGCGTCGATACCGCTCATCCCGTCCGGCGCTCCGGGGACCGTGCCATCGGTCGGCAGCGGCGGCTGACCGAGGGTGGTGTTCTCGGCGACTCCCGCGCCTCCCGCGACACCGGCCGCGCCCGCACCACCGGGAACCGCCCCGGGCGTGGTCGCCGCGGGGACGACGGGACGCGGTGGAACGGCGGCTGCCGTCGCCCCAGCGGCCGACGAAGAGCCGGACCCGGCGGAACCAGACCCCGAGGAGGCCGACTCGGCAGCGCCCTCGGAGAGCGCTCTGGTCAGCCGGCCGGCGACGAGACCGGCGAGTGCCGCCACGGCGATGAACGTGCCGGGTTTCGCCCGTGCGTACGACTTCACCTCCGTGAGCAGCGAACCGGGGTCGCGGTCGCCGATCCAGCCCGCGATGCCCTGGATCCGGGTGGACGCCTGGCGCACGAGGTCGGCGGCGACACCGCCGTCCGAGCGCTCGGCCATCGTGCCGAGCTCCCCGCCCACGGACCGGAGCCCGTCCGCGACACGGCGCTGCTGCACCGCCGCCTGCTCCGACAGCTCGGTCTTGGTCTGGTGGTACAGGTCGCGAACCTGGTCCTTGGCCTCATGGGCGACGGCACCGGCCTCGGCCTTCGCGGTCTCGACGACGCCCGCCGCCTGACTCTTCGCCTCGTCGGCGACGCCTGCGGCCTCGTGCGCGGCGGTCCGGACGGGGCCCGGAGACTCGGTCGTACCGCTGCCCGCGGCACCTTCTGCATTGCTCTGCGACATCGTTCTTCCTCTCGACTCCCGCCGACGGCCGCCGACGTGTCAGCAGGTCTACCCCTGGATCCGGCGATCACAGCGAGGGTTGACGCGGCTCTCCGCGGGCATTACCGTGCCGGGGCTCCGCACGGCTGCTGCACCCGCCTACGATGGGGCCATGGCCGACAAGCCGCAGTGGCTCATCCGCGAAGACGCGAGCGTCCCCGTGCTCGTCGCGCTCGCCCTGCGCCAGCTGCTGGGCATCCGGGCACCCCTGGATCTGCCGTCCCTCCGCGACCTGTCGGTCCGCGCACCCGACGCGGTGGACGCCCCGCCCGAGGTCGAGGCGCAGTGGCAGGGCTACTGGGACATGACCGTGGAGCCGCGGGCTCATCACTCGGGCGTCCCGCTGGAGTTGATCGACGGTTTCGACACGCTGGTGGCCCTCCCGGCGACCGGCGCCGAGGCGCTCTCGTCGGCGATCCGACCGCATGCCGGCACCGCGCTCCGCTATGCCACCGCCGCACACGACCGGTACGTGGGGTCGATGAAGAGCCACACCGGCGGGGACGCCTACCGGGCGTACGCGAGCGCGATCGCGGAGTTCGAGCGCGACATCGGGCGCCGCGCGCACTCCTTCGAGCTCAACGTGCAGGTGCTGCCTCTGTCGCAGCGCGGGATCTGGTGGATCGGCGACCTCACGGTCGCGGTGACGGACGGGCTCCGCCGGGACGTCGTGGCGTTCGACTCCGCGATCCGCCCCGTGATCGCCGAGCTCGCCTAGTCGCGGTCCGTGGTGCCGTCGTCGACGACGGTCTCCCGGTCGACGGTCACGACGCGGTCGTGGCGGCGGGCGAGACGCTCGAGCACCAGACCGGCCACGCCGCCGAGCGCGAGACCGATCGGCACGGTCCAGAGCAGGAGGAAGCCGAAGACCTGACCGGGCGGATAGACGACGTCGAGCGCCTGCGACTGCTCGAAGCTGCCGACCATCGTGAGGATGCCGGCGGCGATGACGCCCAGCACGACCCCGATGCCCATGAGCACGCCGTACCGCGGCACGCGGCGCACGGTCGCTTCGACGGTCTGATGGGTGTCGTGGGAGGGCATGCCTCCATTGTCCCACCCTCCGCAGCCGTGCGCATCCGCATGCGAGACCGCCCTCCCCGGATGACCGGGGAGGGCGGTTCCGCTAGCCGCCGGTCTCAGACCTCGGTCGTCGTCTCGGCCGGCTCCCCCCTCCGGGTGCGACGCACGATCAGCACCCCGCCCGTCGCGGCGAGCGCGACGACGACCAGACCGCCCACGATCCAGGGCCACACCGGGGCCTCGTCCGAGGCGACCGGCGCGCTGATCGCGGTCACCGCCGCATCGGCTTCAGCCTCCGGCTCGGACTCCTCCTCCGCAGGAGCGCCGCACGCATCGTCGACCGGGATCACGGCGGAGACCGGGTCGAGCCCCTCGCCCGCCTGATACGTGCCGAACGCGGAGGCACCGGCCGCGGTCAGTGTCGTGGGTACGTCGTCGAGGGTCAGCGCACCGTCGGTGACGGCGGCGTCCGTGAGGGCGAACTCCGCGAGACGCACCCCCTGCTGCGCCACGGCCTCTCCGTCCTGGGTGGTCCCGGTCACGTCGAACACGAGGTAGCCGGTGTCGCCCGCGAGCTCGACCCGCGCGTTCGCCAGCGTCGTGTTCAGCGCCCCGTCGTGGCCCGTGAAGGCGATGCTGCCGCCGTACGTGACCAGCCCCGCGCCCGCCTCGTCGTCCAGCGACCCGGTGCCGTTCGACCACACGAAGGCGGGGTACTCGTACGTCACGTCGGTCAGCGTCCAGCCACCCCGTGCGATGCCCTCGATGTAGGTCCGGAACGACTCCTTGTAGCCCCAGTGCAGGGTCGCTCCCTCCACCGTGCACACCCCGAGTTCCGTGGTCGCTCTGGCGAGGGTGAACGAGAGGCCGCGATCGACGGAGCCCTGGAAAGTGAGCGTGTGGTCGCCGTCCGCGAGCGTCGCCGGGAGGGAACCCGACCACGTCGCGACACCCGACGCATCCGCCGTCACGGTGCCGAGCAGCACCGGGGTCGAGTACACGACCACCGTGATGCCCTTTTCGTTCGCACGGAACCCGGAGGCGGAGACCGTGGCCGGCTTCCCGGCGGCGAGCGCGGCGAGGTTCTTCTCGTCGACCTCGATGCCGGTGGCCGTCGGCGCGGTCGCCGGGAGCGTGGCCTTCGGCGCGACCGCTGCCGCCGCGACCGTTCCCGTGGTGCCCGAGGGCGCGGCGGCGACGGAGCCGATCGTGAACGAGACGGGGTTGAGCGTGGTGCCGTATCCCGAGAGGACGCGGTCGCGCCCGGCGTCCGTGAGGGCGGCGGGTGCCGCCGTGTAGGTGACGGCGCCGCCGGCCGCGGTGCGGACCGCGCGGGAGAGGTCGAGAGTCGCGAACGGCACCTGCGCACCCCCGCTCGTCACGAACAGCGTGGCGGAGGACGCCGAGGTGATCCGGATCATCGGATCGGCGACGGTGACGTCGAGCACCCCGTGGTGGCCGGTGAAGCGCACCGCGCCGCGGTAGACCACGCTGCCGCGCCCGGACGTCGCGTCGAAATCGCCGCCGACGGTCTGCCCGAACTGGAACTGACCGCCGGATCGGGTGGCGCCACCGGATACGGCGATCGCACCCTGGGCGATCGGGCCGGTGATGTAGTTCGTGAACGAGGACGAGATGGCCCAGCGCAGCGACCCGCCGGGGACGGTCGCAGCCGGCTTCGTCGGCGTCACCGGGGGTTTCGGCGTGACCGGGGGCTTCGGCGTGACCGGGGGCTTCGGCTCGGTCGGCTTCTCGCCGAGCAGTGCGCGCCACTGCGCATCGGTGATCGTGATCGCGCCCCGCGCGTGGATGGTGTCGGCGGTCGGCATCGTGTGCTGCTGCCACACGATCACCTCGTACGTCTTCGACCGGTCGAGATCCTTCGCCGCCGCGTTCAGGTCGACCGCGAAGGCTCCGAAGCCGATGTTCCGGACGTACTGCATGGCGAGGAAGCCGCCGCCGGCCGTCACGTCAGCCTCGGTCCCCGTCTCGATGAGCGCCACGTAGGCGCCGGTGACCGCGCCGAGGTCGGCGGCGGTGGCCTTCACCGTGAGCCCGTCCGCGGCCGAGGCTCCCGTGACGGCGGCGGTGACCGACGGCCCGGGGGACGGCAGCAGGGCGTTCCACTGCGCGTCGGTGACGGTGACGGTGGAGCGCGCGTAGATCGTGTTCGCATTCGGCATGGTGTGCTGCTGCCAGACGATCACCTCATAGGCCTTCGACCGGTCCAGCGCTGTCGCCGCAGCGGTCAGGTCGACGCTGAAGCCCCCACCGGTGATGCCGCGCACGTACTGCATCGCGAGGAAGCCGCCTCCGGCCGTGACGTCGGCCTCCGTGCCCTTCTCGATCAGTGCCGCGTAGGCGCCCGAGACGGCGCCGAGCTTCGTCGCCGCTGCCGTGACCGTGAGGCCGTCATCGGCCGTCGCCGCCTTCACGGTGGTCGTCAGCCCCGAGGCGACGCGGTAGTCCAGAGCGACGCGGCGCTCCTGGTCGGCGTTGACGACACCGCCTGCCGGGTAGGTGTACACGCCGTACGAGCCGGGCGTCGCCGGAGTGTCCTTCAGCGTGAGCGTGACCTGGAACGAGCCCTCGGGGGTGATGTCCACCCACTGTGCGCGGATCGCGCCCTGGTACTGCGCCGGGACCTGGGTCAGCACGCCTTCGGCGAGCGCCCAGGCCTGTGCACCGACCGAACGCGCCGAGGACGGCGCCCCCTGCGAGGGCTGCCACGTCGCGGCGAAGTTGCCGAAGACCACATAGGTGCCCTGGGGCAGGTTCGACGGGATCGGGACGCCGCGCCCGCCGACGTTCGCGGTCGGGTCGTATCCGGTGCCCTTGACGACGATCTCGTCACCCGCCTGGAGGCGAGCACCCGCAGCGGGCGTGGTGCCGTCGGCGAGGAACACGTCGATGGCGGCTTCGGCGGGCACCGGCTCGGTCTCGCCCGGAGCCGTCTCCCCCGGCTCCGTCTCGCCCGGCTCCGTCTCCCCGGGCTCCGTCTCCCCGGGCTCCGTCTCCCCGGGCTCCGTCTCACCGGGATCCGTCTCACCCGGAGTCGTCTCGCCCGGCTCCGTCTCGCCCGGCTCGACGGGCGTCGTTCCGAAGACCGTGTCCCACTGCGCAGGCGTCACCGTGACGTCGCCGCGGCCGTAGATCGTGGCGGCTGTCGGCGCGGAGTGCTGCTGCCAGACGAGCACCTCGTACGTCTTCGTGCGGTCCAGGGACGCGACGGGCGCCTGCAGCGTGAAGGAGGCGGCCCCCTGCTGCACGCTCGGGAAGGGCAGCGCGAACGCGGCGTAGCCACCACCGGCGGAGACGCCGCTCTCGGTGCCCGACACGATCAGTGCGGCATAGACGCCCGTCACGTCCGGCAGACCCTCGGCCCGCACCTGCACGGTGAGGCCGGTGGTGTCGGCGGACGACACCGTCGCGGTGACGGTCGCCGCGGCAGCGTGCGCCGGCGGGCTGACCATCGCCCCGGCGGCGACGAGGACGAAGGAGACGAGGGCGGCGAGCAGGACGCGCAGGCGTGTGCTCGCTGAGGGGGTATGTGCTGTGGCGTTCACGGTTCTCCGCGGCCCGCGGGGCGCGATCGATCGTGCGCTCCCGGCGGTACCGCACGGCAGTCGGGCGAAGTGGACTTTGGTTAGGCTTGGCTAAGCAAGCCGCCGATCCCGAGCGTAGAGGGGCGTCGGCGAGGACGTCAAGTTTTAGGATAGCCTTGCCTAATGCGACGCGCCTCTGCCCTGCTCCTCGCCGCCGCGCTGGCTCTCGGACTGGCCGCCTGTGCCGGACCGGATTCCGACCCCGCGTCGACACCTCCCGTCGACGAGGCGTGCCCGCAGGCGTCGACTCCTCTCGCCGATCTCGACCTGGTCGCCGATGTGCGCGCGGCCACGGGTCCCTCGACCGCGTGCCTCGCGAGTCACGCGGTCGTCCCCGTCGATGACGACACCGCCCCGGCGCTCCCGGTCACCGCGACCGACAGCGAAGGCCACGAGGTCGAGATCACGGACGTCGATCGCATCCTCCCGATCGACATCTCCGGCACGATCGCCGCCACCGTGTTCGCGCTCGGGCTCGGCGATCAGGTCGTCGGGCGCGACGCGTCCACGCAGTTCCCCGGCACCGAGGACCTTCCGGTCGTCACCAAGACCGGGCACACGCTCAACCCGGAGGCGATCCTCGAACTGGCCCCGACCGTCGTGCTCACCGACACCACGATCGGCCCGAAGGAGGTCCGCCAGCAGCTGCGGGACGCCGGAATCGCGGTCGTCGTCATCTCCAGCGACCGACGGATCGACACCACCGACGCGCTCGTGACGGAGATCGCCACGGCCCTCGGCGTCCCGACGCGCGGTGCGGCGCTCATCGCCCGCCTCGACGCCGAGCTCGACGCCGCCATCGCGGAGATCGCCGCCGTCACCCCGCCCGCCGAGGCGGACAGGGCCCGCATGCTGTTCCTGTACGTGCGCGGGAGCGCCAACGTGTACTACATCTTCGGCGAGGACTCGGGGGCGGACTCCCTCATCGACGCGGTCGGCGGGGTCGACGTCGCCGAGGAGATC
The DNA here is from genome assembly GCF_058140415.1 of Microbacterium sp. C-MGS6. Taxonomy (NCBI): domain Bacteria; kingdom Bacillati; phylum Actinomycetota; class Actinomycetes; order Micrococcales; family Microbacteriaceae; genus Microbacterium; species Microbacterium sp. C-MGS6. The sequence continues at coordinate 409,634 of NZ_CM176934.1, read as the reverse complement.
GGCTGGGAGGGCATGAAGCCGATGACCGCGGAAGCGCTCGTCGCCGCGCAGCCCGACGTGCTCGTGATGATGACGGACGGGTTGGAATCGGTCGGCGGCGTCGACGGACTCATCGAACGCATCCCCGCCATCGCCGAGACCCCGGCGGGCGCACATCGCCGGGTGATCGACATGGCGGACGCCGAGATCCTCAGCTTCGGCCCCCGGTCGGCCGACGTGATCAGCGCCCTCGCGCGCGCCCTGTACGCGCCGGAACCCGCCTCGTGACCGGCGAGGTCGTCACCCCGACGCCGACCCGGCATCGGGGACTGCGCTTCGCGGCGGTCGTCGTGGCCCTCGTCGTGGCCCTCCTCGTCACCTGCGTGGCGTCGATCACGAGCGGGCAGTACGACCTGTCGCCGACCGCGCTCGTCGGCGTGCTCCTGCGCGGTCTCGGCATCGACACCACGGGGGCTGCGGCTGCGGCGACAGACGACGGCGTGATCTTCAACCTCCGCCTCCCGCGGCTGGTCCTCGGCCTGCTCGTCGGCGCCGCGCTCGCGGTCTCCGGTGTGCTCATGCAGGCCATCTTCGGCAATCCGCTCGCCGACGCGGGCGTCGTCGGCGTCTCGTCCGGCGCGGCGCTCGGAGCGGCGGCGAGCATCACGTTCGGCCTGGCCACCTTCGGCATGTGGACCACGCCCGCCTTCGCCTTCCTCGGCGGCCTCGTGGCCGTCTTCTCGGTGTACCTGCTGAGCCGCTCCGGCGGCCGCACCGAAGTGGTCACCCTGCTGCTCACCGGCATCGCGATCAACGCCATCGCCGGCGCCGGCATGGCCTTCCTCACCTTCCTCGGCACGACCTCGACGCGCGAGCAGATCGTGTTCTGGCAGCTCGGCTCGCTGAACGGCGCGCTCTGGTCGAACATCCAGCTCGTCGCGCCGCTCGTGGCGATCGGGATCGTCGTCGCCCTGATCGTGGCGCCGGGCCTGGACCTCTTCGCCCTCGGCGAGCGCACCGCCCGGCATCTCGGCGTCCCGGTCGAGCTGCTGCGGATGGTCGTCATCGTCACCGTGGCGCTGCTCGTCTGCGCGGCGGTGGCCTTCGCGGGGATCATCGGCTTCGCCGGACTCGTCGTCCCCCACCTCATGCGCATGCTGATCGGCCCGGCGCACCTGCCGCTCGTGATCGCCTCCGCCCTCGGCGGCGCCCTCCTCATCGCGGTCGCCGACCTCGTGGCCCGCACCGCGGTGCCGCTCGCGGACCTCCCGATCGGCATGATCACCTCGCTCGTGGGCGGCCCGTTCTTCCTCTGGCTCCTCGTGCGGACGCGGCGGCGGTCGGGAGGGTGGGCGTGAGCCTCCGGCTGCAGGGCCGCGGGCTCACGGTGCGCGTCGGGGACGGACGCGCCATCCTCGCCGACGCGGCCATCGACATCCACGCCTGGGAGGTGCATGCCCTCGTCGGGCCGAACGGCGCGGGCAAGTCCACCCTGTTCGGCGTGCTCTCCGGCGACATCGCTCCGGTCTCGGGCACCGTCCTCCTCGACGGCCGTCCGGTGGCGGCGACCCGCCCCCGCGACCTCGCCCGGCACCGGGCCGTGCTGCTGCAGGAGAACACCGTCACCTTCCCCTTCACGGTCGAGCAGGTCGTGCGGATGGGACGCACCCCGTGGGCGCGGACCCCGGCCGCCGCCGAGGACGACAGCGCCGTGGCCACGGCGATGGCGACGACCGAGGTCGCGGCGCTGCGGGAGCGGTCCGTCCCCTCGCTCTCCGGCGGTGAGCGCGCGCGGGTGGCGCTCGCCCGCGTGCTCGCCCAGAGCACCGGGATCCTGCTGCTCGACGAGCCCACGGCGGCGCTGGACCTCAAGCATCACGAAGACGTGATGCGCGTGGTCCGCACCCAGGCGGAGGCCGGGGTCGCGGTCGCGATCGTGCTGCACGATCTGAACGCCGCGCTCGCGCATGCCGACCGCGTCACCCTGCTCGCCGACGGGCGGGTCGCCGCCACCGGCACGCCGGACGAGGTCCTCACGGCCGCGCGGATCGAGGAGGTCTACGGGCAGCCCGTCGACGTCTTCCCGCACCCGCGCACCGGGGTGCCGCTCGTCGTCGCCCGCCGCTAGGGACGCAATGGGAGCACGCCGGTGAGGTCAGCGCGCGTGCCCGAGGCGTGGATGCGCCCGGCCGTCGCGGCGTCCGCCCACGGTTCGGCGCCGGTGGCGACCGCGATCCAGGTGGCCGCGTCCATCTCCACGACGTTCGGCGGCGTGCCGCGTGTGTGCCGCGGCCCCTGGATCACCTGCACGGCTCCGAACGGCGGGACCCGCACCTCGACGCTGTTGCCAGGGGCCTTCTCGTCGAGCAGCTGCAGCAGGTAGCGCACCGCGGTCGCGAGTTCCGCACGCGCCGGCTTCGTCCCCGCGGCTTCCGCGTCGCGCACGGCACCGAGCGCCGCGCGCCCGTCGACGATGTCGATCTTCCTGGCCATCCCCCCACCCTAGATCCGCCGCCCCGGACCGGGTCATAAGCTCGAGGACATGAGCATGCATCCGCAGGGCGCCCGGGCCGAGCTGCTCGCCGCCGCGGCCGACCACTCCTGGAGCGTGCCGATCCCTCCGCTCGCGGACCCGGGCGGCGCCCACGACGCCTCCGTGCTCATCCTCTTCGGCGTCCTCGACCACATCCCCGCACCGACCGTGGACGCGGCGGTCGCACGCGATCTCGACGTCCTGCTGCAGCGTCGCGCTCCGACGCTCTCCTCGCATCCGGGCCAGGTCTCCTTCCCCGGCGGACGCGCCGAAGCGGCCGACGCCGACGCGGTCGCCACGGCGCTGCGGGAGGCCGAGGAGGAGACCGGCCTCGACCCTGCCGGCGTGGAGGTGCTCGCGACGCTCCCCGTCATCCCCCTCGCTGCCAGCAACCACCTCGTCACCCCCGTGCTCGCCTGGTGGCAGTCGCCGTCCCGCGTCGTCGCCGTCGACCACGCGGAGACCGTCGAGGTGTTCCGCGTCCCCGTCGCCCAGCTCCTCGACCCGGCGACCCGTTTCACCTCGACCCTGTCCCGTGCCGGCCGCACCTTCCGCGGACCCGCCTTCGACGTGGACGGCACGATCGTGTGGGGCTTCACCGCCATGGTTCTCGACGCGCTGTTCGACGCGACCGGCTGGACCGTGCCCTGGGACACCGCGGACGAGCGCCCGATCGCGCTCTGACCCTCCCGACCTCCGTGCACAACTCAGGAGAACCGCGGCGGATCGGTCCGGATATGCCGTCGGATCCCGGCTGCCGCGCCGATCGTCCTGAGTTGTGAACGCGGGACCGGCCGAAACCCCGCGCACGTGCCTCGATAGGCTGGACGCGTGAAGATCCTCGTCCTCGGTTCCGGTGCCCGTGAGCACGCGATCATCCTGGCGCTGCGCGCCGAGTCCACCGCGCACGAGATCCTCGTCGCCCCCGGCAACGCCGGCATCGCGCAGGACGCGACCCCCGTCGCCCTCGACCCGCTGGACGGCGCCGCGGTCACGGCCTTCGCGAACGAGCACGCGATCGACCTCGTCGTCATCGGCCCGGAGGCTCCGCTCGTGGCAGGCGTCGCGGACGAGCTCCGCGGCCGCGGCATCCCCGTCTTCGGCCCCGGCAAGGCCGCCGCGCAGCTCGAGGGCTCCAAGGCCTTCGCCAAGCGCGTCATGGACGCCGCCGGTGTGCCGACCGGCCGCGCGGTCCGCGCTGCCACGGTCGCCGACGTCGAAGCCGCGTTCGAGGAGCTCGGCGCCCCGCACGTGGTCAAGGCCGATGGACTCGCCGCGGGCAAGGGGGTCATCGTCACCTCCGACCGCGCCGAGGCCCTGGCCCACGCGGAGCAGTACCTCCCGGCCGGCCCCGTCCTGGTCGAGGAGTTCCTGTCCGGCCCCGAGGTCTCGCTGTTCTTCCTCAGCGACGGCGACACGGTGCGCGCCCTCAGCCCGGCACAGGACTTCAAGCGTGCCCTCGACGGCGACGCCGGCCCCAACACCGGAGGCATGGGAGCGTACTCCCCGCTGCCCTGGCTCGCGGAGCAGTTCGGCAGCGAGCAGGCGTTCGTCGAGGAGGTCACCCGCGACGTCGCGCTCCCGGTCGTCCGACAGCTCGATGCCGAGGGGACCCCGTTCATCGGGCTCCTCTACGCCGGCCTCATCCTCACCCCGCAGGGCGTGCGCGTGATCGAGTTCAACGCGCGCTTCGGCGACCCGGAGACCCAGGTCGTGCTGCCGCGGCTGGAGACCCCGCTGTCCCAGCTCCTCTTCGCCGCCGCGTCCGGCACGCTCGAGGACCAGCCGGAGCCCGTGTTCCGCGATGAGGTCGCGATCACCGTGGTCCTGGCGAGCGAGGGATATCCCGAGGCGCCGCAGACCGGGCGTCCGATCGAGGGCCTGACCGACGCCGCCGCGGTCGAGGGCGTCCGTCTGGTGCACGCCGCGACCGCCAGCCCCGACGCACCCGGGGGCTCGCTCATCGCGACGGGCGGCCGTGTGCTGAACGTCGTCGCTGTGGCCCCGGACTTCCGCACCGCCCGCGCCCGCGCCTACGACGCCATCGGCCGCATCCGCCTCGAGGGCTCCCACCACCGCACCGACATCGCTGCCCGCGTCGCCCGCTGACCCGCTTCACGTAGCGAATGGCTGCATCCCGACCGGGAATGCAGCCATTCACGCGAATCGAAAGCCGGGGTCAGAGAACCTTGGACAGGAAGTCCTGGAGGCGCTCGTTCTTCGGGGCGCCGAACAGGTCGGCGGGGGTGCCCTCCTCGACCACGACGCCGCCGTCCATGAAGACCGTCCGGTCGGACACCTCGCGCGCGAAGCCCATCTCGTGGGTCACGAGCACCATGGTCATGCCGCCCTCGGCAAGATCGCGGATGACCTGCAGCACCTCGCCGACCATCTCCGGGTCGAGGGCACTGGTGGCCTCGTCGAACAGCATGATCTCCGGGTCCATCGCGAGTGCACGGGCGATGGCCACGCGCTGCTTCTGACCGCCGGAGAGCGACGCGGGCTTCGCGTCCGCCTTCTCCGACAGGCCGACGCGCTCGAGCAGCGAGCGGGCGCGGTCGCGGGCCTCGGCCTTCGTCATGCGGCCGAGCTCGACCGGGGCGAGCGTGATGTTCTCCAGCACGGTCATGTGCGGGAACAGGTTGAAGTGCTGGAACACCATGCCGATGCGCTGGCGCACTTCGTCCAGCTTCACGCTCTTGTCGGTGAGGTCGACCCCGTCGATGATCACGTGCCCCGACGTCGGCTCCTCGAGCTTGTTCAGGCAGCGCAGCAGCGTGGACTTGCCCGACCCGGACGGGCCGATCACCGCGATGACCTCGCCGTCCTCGACGGTGAGATCGATGCCTTTGAGCACCTCGTTGTCGCCGAAGGACTTGTGCAGGTCCCTGACCTCGATCTTGCTCATGCGTTGGCCTTCCTCTCCAGGCGGTTCGCGAGCAGCGTCAGCAGCGTGATCACGACGAAGTAGATGATGGCGACGATCGTCAGCACCTGCGCCGAGAGATACGTCGAGGCGATGATCTGACGCGAGACGAAGGTCAGCTCGGCGAGACCGATGACGCTGATGAGCGAGGTGTCCTTCAGCGTGATGATGCCCTGGTTCACGAACGACGGGATCATGATCCGGAACGCCTGCGGCAGCACGACCTTCCGCATCGTCTTCCAGTGGCTGAGACCGAGCGAGCGCGACGCCTCCGCCTGACCGGGGTCGACCGCCTGGATCCCGCCGCGGATGATCTCGGTCATGTACGCACCGGTGTTCAGCGACAGGGTGATCGCACCGGCCACGAACGGGTCGAACTTCAGGTCGGGGATCAGCTGCGGGATGGCGAAGAACACGAAGAACGCCTGGATCAGGATCGGGGTCCCGCGGAAGACGTAGACGTACGCGGTCGCGATCCAGCGGAACGGCGCGAACTTCGACAGGCGCCCGAAGCCGAAGATGATCCCGAGGATGAAGGCCGCGATCACCGCGACGATCGTGGCGAGGATGGTGAGCCACAGACCCTGCATCAGGGCCGGCCAGTACTTCACCGCGACCGAGATGATGTCGGTGGGTTGCGCCTCCTGCGCGTCGTCACCCGTCGCGAGGTAGGTGTCCACGATCTCGTCGTACGCGCCGGAGTCCTGCAGGTTGGCGAGGCCGGCGTTGAACATCTCCAGGAGCTCGGCGTTCTCGCCCTTGTTCACCGCGAAGCCGTACTCGCCACCGAGCGCCGGCTCGCCGACGAGGCGGAAGCCGGACCCCTGCTGGATGCCGTAGGCGAGCACGGGGAAGTCCTCGAAGTAGCCGACGGCCTGACCCGCCTTGACCGCGTCGACCATGTCGGTCGTGTCCTGGTACGGCGTGATGCGGAAGCCGTACTCGTCGGCGTTCTCCTCGGCGAAGGTCTGCCCCTGGGTACCGGTCTTGACCGCGACGGTCTTGCCGTCGAGGTCGTCGAGGGACTCGATGTCGCTGGACTCGAGCACGCCCAGCTGCACGCCGCTCGTGAAGTACGGGTCGCTGAAGTCGAAGGTCTGCTGGCGCTCCTCGGTGATCGACATCCCGGCCATGACGGCGTCGACCTGGTTCGACTGCAGCGCCTGCACCGCGGCGTCGAAACCGAGCTGGCGGATCTCCACGTCGAAGCCCTGGTCCTCCGCGATCGCGCGCAGGAGATCCATGTCGATGCCGACAAGGTCGCCGGACTCGTTCGTGAACTCGAACGGCGCGAAGGTCGTGTCGGTGCCGATGACGTAGGTCTCGCCGTCGTCGGCCGCGGTGGCGGGCGCGGCTCCGGCGAGCAGCGCCCCGGCGGCGACGAGCGCGGCGAGAGCGGTCGCGCCGGCGGTGCGGCCGAACCGCCGCAGACGGCTCGGCGGAGAGGATGGATGGCGGCTCACGTCGAGTGCTCCTCGGGGGTTCGGAAGGGCGGCCCGGCGGCCGCCGACCATCCACCCTAACCCTGCACCTCCCGCGCACCGGAATCTCGGAGAGACGCCCGACACTGCCGGAAGCCGCGTGGATACCGGCGTGTCGGGGTCATCGCGGTCACGCCGGAGGGGTCGCGGCGACGGCCTCGTCCTTCCGATCCTGCCCACGGAGGAACAGCGAGGCGACCAGCGCCATGACGATCACACCGGCGGGGAGCAGCAGCGTCTCGGACATGCCGGCCGCGAAGCCCTCCGCGACCTGCGGGGGCAGCGCGCCGCTGCCCGTGCCGGCCGGAGCGTCGGCCAGACCGGGGAGGTTCGCCTCCAGCCGCGACTGCATGAACGCGGCGATCGACGCGGAGCCGATGACCGACCCGATGGTGCGCGTGGTGTTGTAGATGCCCGCGCCGGCACCGGCCTGCCGCGGCGGCAGCTTGCGCGTGGCCGTGGTCGCCAGCGGCCCCCACATGCCCGCGTTGCCGATGCCCATCAGGGCGGACGGCAGCAGGAACATCAGGATGGGGGTGTCCATCGTGGTCAGGGCGGAGTACCAGACCAGGGCAGCCGCGACGCAGATCAGGCCGGGGACGAGGATGAGGCGCGGGTCGACACGGTCGAGGATCTTCCCGGCGACCGGGGCGAGCACGCCCGACAGCACGGCCATCGGGATCAGCAGCATCGCCGCCTCGGTGGGGGTGAGGCCGCGCGCCGTCTGCAGGAAGAACATCATCGGCAGCGACATGCTCGTGACGGTGAAGCCGACCGCGGCGATCGCCACGTTCGCGCCGGAGAAGTTGCGGTCACGGAAGAGCGCGAGCGGCACGAGGGGTTCGCTGCGGGTGCGCGCCTGCTGCACGATGAAGAGCGCGAGCACCACGACGCCCGCGATGATGAGCCCCCAGACCGAGATCGGCCCCACGATGGTCCCCCAGTCGTACTTCTCGCCCTCCTGCAGCCCGAAGACGATGAGGAAGAGCGCGACAGCGCTGAGCACGACGCCGACGAGGTCGAACCGGTGCGGGTGCGTCTTCAGCTTCGGCACGAGAATCCAGGCGAGCACGAAGGCGATGACGCCGACGGGGAGGTTGACGAAGAAGATCCACTCCCACCCGAAGCCGTCGACGAGCAGACCGCCGGCGAGGGGGCCGACCAGAGTGGCGACGCCGGCCGTGGCGCCCCAGAGGCCCATCGCCGCGCCGCGGCGGTTGGGCGGGAACGTGCGGGTGATCACGGCCATGGTCTGCGGCGTCATGAATGCGGCGCCGAGCCCCTGGACCGCGCGGGCAGCGATCAGGCCCTCGAGCGTGGTGGACAGTCCGCACCAGAGCGAGGCGAGGGTGAAGACCGCGAGCCCGATGAGGTAGATGTTCTTCGGCCCGAAGCGGTCGCCGAGTCGTCCGGTGATCAGCAGCGGGACGGCGTAGGCGAGCAGGTAGGCGCTGGTGACCCACACGACGTTGTCGAGGTTGTTCGTGTCGGGGTCGAGGGCGGCCTTGATCGCCGGGTTCGCGACGGAGACGATCGTGGTGTCGACGAGGATCATGAAGAACCCGATGACGAGCGCCCAGAGCGCCGGCCACGGACTCTTCGGTGCGTGACCGGCGGCGAAGGGCCCGGTCTCGGGTCCCGAGGTCTGACGGGAATCGGTCATTGCTGTGCAGCCTTTCGCTGGGCGCGGTAGCGGTCGGTGTCGTCGAAGGCGTCGGGGCCCCAGCGGAGCTCGTCGCCGTCGAGGCGGGTGAGGAGGGAGTCGAGCCAGCGGAGCTCGGCGTCGAGCAGCGCCTCCTGCCGTTCGATCTCGACGAGGACCTGCGGCGGGACGCCCTTGGCGCGGGCGGCGGCGAGGCCGTCGTGGTGGAGAGCGTACGAGGCGACGAGGGCCTCACGCCGTTCCTGCAGCAGCGCGACGGCGTCGTCCCGGTCGAGGTTGTGCGACTCGGCGAGCGCGACGCGGGCGTCGGTCTCGCGGTCGATGCGGGGAAGGGAGCGCCGCACCCAGGCGACCACCGCCTCCCGTCCGGCGTCGGTGAGGGTGTAGGTCGTGCGTTCCGGCCGGTTGCCTTCGCGGTCCGTGCCGACCTCGTCGAGCAGCCCCGCCCGCTGGAGTCGGGCGACGGTGTGATAGAGCGTGCCGTTGGTGACGGTGATGAGCCGGTCGTCGTGACGCGCGCGGAGCAGGCGCACCATCTCGTACGGGTGCATGTCGCTCTCGCGGAGCAGTGCCAGCACCATGACGCCGAGCGGCGTGAGTCCCGCCACCACATCCCTGCTCTTCCCCACGCCTCTCCCCCTCATGCCCTGTCCCCTGCCCCGCACGAATAGTCCACATGGACTATACACCCGCCCCTCCTCCGCCGAGACCCCGTCTTTCCGGCGAGACCCCGGGGTCCCGGCGCGCTCACCCCGGGGTCTCGACGCGAACGCGGGGTCTCGGCGCGGAAGAGCACGCATCACCGGGATAATGGGCGGGTGAGCACACCGTCCGCAGGAAACGCGCAGGCCATCCCCGGGTGGCGACACCTCTACTCCGGGAAGGTCCGCGACCTCTACGCCTCCGAGGACCCGGAAGACACCCGCATCCTCGTCGTCGCGTCCGACCGCGTCAGCGCGTTCGACGTCGTGCTCTCCCCGGGCATCACCGACAAGGGCGCCCTGCTGACGCGCCTTAGCCGCTGGTGGTTCGCCCAGCTGGACGTGCCGAATCACCTCACGGACGGCGACCTGCCGGAGGAGGTGGCCGATCGCGCCATGCTCGCCCAGTCGCTCGAGATGCTGCCGATCGAGTGCGTGGTGCGCGGGTACATCACCGGCTCCGGCTGGGCCGAGTACCAGGAGCACGGCACCGTGTGCGGCATCGCCCTGCCGGCAGGGCTGCAGAACGGCGACCGTCTGCCCGAGCCACTGTTCACCCCGGCCTACAAGGCGCCGATGGGTGAGCACGACGAGAACATCACGTTCGACCGCGTCGTCGAGCTCGTCGGGGCGGACCGGGCGGCCGAGCTCCGCGACGCCTCGCTCGCGATCTACCGTCGGGCCGCGGCCATCGCCGAGGAGAAGGGCCTCATCCTCGCCGACACGAAGTTCGAGTTCGGGACCGACGCCGACGGCACCCTCCGCCTCGCGGACGAGGTCCTCACGAGCGACTCCTCCCGGTACTGGGACGCTGAGGCCTGGCGCACGGGGTCGACGCCTGCCGAGCGGATGGCGAGCTTCGACAAGCAGATCGTGCGCGACTGGCTCGCGGCGAACTGGGACAGGCAGGGCGAGCCCCCCGTGCTGCCCGACGAGGTCGTCGCCCGGACGGCCGCCCGGTACCGCGAGCTCATCGACCGCCTCGGCGCCTGACACCGCGCTCCCCGCGACCGCGAGGCGCACAGGGAAAACTCAGGAATCGGTAGTGTTGCTCCAGCACTCCGCCCCCGATCCCGAACCCTGAGGAGCCCGCATGGCTTTGTGGAAGCTGCACGGAAACGGCCGCACCGTCGAGCCCGGCGCCGTCGTCACCCCCGAGGAACGTCTGTCCTGGCCCGCGACCATCGCCATCGGCGCGCAGCACGTCGTCGCGATGTTCGGCGCCACGTTCCTCGTGCCGACGCTCACCGGCTTCCCGGTGTCGACGACCCTGCTCTTCAGCGGCATCGGCACGCTGCTCTTCCTCCTCATCACGAAGAACCAGCTGCCCAGCTACCTCGGCTCCTCGTTCGCCTTCATCGCCCCCATCACCGCGGCCGTCGCGGCGGGCGGCACCGGCTCGGCCCTCGCGGGCGTGGTCGCGGTGGGCGTGCTCCTCGCGGTCGTCGGCCTCGTCGTGCAGTTCGTCGGCCTGCGCTGGGTCGACGCCCTGATGCCCCCGGTCGTCGCCGGCGCCATCGTCGCGCTCATCGGCTTCAACCTCGCCCCCACCGCCTGGAGCAACTTCGCGCTCGACCCGGTGACCGCCACGATCACCCTCGTCGCGATCATCCTCTTCGCCGTGCTCTTCCGGGGCTTCCTCGGACGGATCTCGATCTTCCTCGGCGTCGCCGTCGGCTTCATCTGGGCCGCGTTCAACGGCTCGTTCGAGGTGCCCAACCCGCTCCGCGGCGACAAGACCCCCGCCGAGCTCATCGCGGACGCCCCCTGGATCGGCCTCCCGCACTTCCAGTTCCCGGACTTCGTCGAGCCGGGCACCTGGTCGACCATCGCGATGTTCCTGCCCGTCGTGCTCGTGCTCATCGCGGAGAACGTCGGCCACGTGCGCGGTGTCGCGACCATGACCGAGGACCCCGCCATCAACCGCCACACCGGCCGCGCGCTCATCGCCGACGGCGTCGCCACGACCATCGCGGGTGGCTTCGGCGGCTCGGGCACCACGACCTACGGCGAGAACATCGGCGTCATGGCCGCGACCCGCGTGTACTCCACCGCCGTGTACTGGGTGGCGGGTCTGTTCGCGATCCTCCTCGCCTTCTCCCCGAAGGTCGGCGAGGTGTTCAACTCGATCCCCGCGGGCGTGCTCGGCGGGGCGACGACCGCGCTCTACGGCCTCATCGGCATCATCGGCATCAAGATCTGGGTGGACAGCCGCGTCGACTTCTCCCGGCCGGTCAACCAGTACACCGCCGCGGTGTCCCTCGTGATCGGCATCGCCGGGTTCACGATGCAGCTCGGTGACTTCGCCTTCGGCGGGATCGTGCTGGGTACGGTCGCGGCGCTGCTCATCTACCACCTGGGCAACCTCATCGCCCGGGCACGCAAGACCGGTGCCGACGACCCGAAGCCCCTCGAGCCCGTCGGCCCCCTCGGCGGCGACCCCGCGTAACGTCCCGCCCCGGGGTGCGTGCGGGACGGGTTTCGTTCCTCCCGCACCCCTCGAAAGCCCGATTTCGCACTCGCACCGGTTCGCCGGCAGGGACGCGACCCCGGGACCTCGCGGTCCGGATGGAAAACGCCCCTTCCTCTCACGAGGAGGGGGCGTTTTCGCACTCTCATGGGACTTGCTCGCCCGCCTCGAGTGCGGGATCGAAATGGGGCGTTCCGCGGCGGGGGGAGGTGCACTTTCGCACTCCCCCGACGGGAACGTGCCGGCTCGCCGCGGTGCGCGCACGTCCGGCCCACGCGGTGCGGGTCAGCGGCTGCGGGATCGAAAACGGGCGTCGGAGGGACGCGGAAGGGACGTTATCGCACCTGCATGTGGGAGACGCTCCCGGAGCAGAGGACGCGGGATCGAAAAGGGTCGTCCGAAGGGCGCGGGAGGGACGTATTCGCACTCCGCATGCCGGACGGGACGGGACGGGACGGGACGGGACCGGGGTCAGGCGATCGTGGCGAGGAGGGCGTCGGCGGAGAGGGTCGCGCCGGTGTCCGCGCGAGGGGTGAGGGTGCCGGCGCGGTGCGCGGTGACCGTCGTCTCCATCTTCATCGCGTCGAGCACGGCCACCGGGTCTCCCTCGGCCACCTCGGCCCCGTCGTCGACGAGCCACCGCACGAGCGTGCCCGGCGCGGGAGCCCGGAGCTCGGAGGGGTCCGCCGCAGACACGGGTGCAGCGGCCTCTCCCGCCGGACGGCCGATGCCGGCCAGCAGCTCCGCGGGCAGACCGAGCATCACTCGGCGGCCGTCGATCTCCACCGGGAAGCGCTGCAGCCCGGAGACCGGGGCGACCGCGGGGCGCGGCTGCGACTCCAGCGCCGGGAGCAGCACGGTCTCGATCCACTGGGTGTGCACGGCGAAGGTCGCGGTTCCGAACGCGGGGTCGTCGATGGCGCGGAGGTCGAACGGGATCACGGTCGCCGGACCCTCGACGGCGAGCTCCCGCAGCGCTCGACGCGCCCGCACGAGCGCCGCGTCCCGGGTCTCCGCGTGCACGATGAGCTTCGCGATCATCGAGTCGAACGCGGGCTGCACGGTGTCGCCGGCCTCGATGCCGCTGTCCCACCGCACGCCGGGTCCGCCGGGGATGCGCAGGGCATCCACCCGTCCGGGGCTGGGCAGGAATCCGCGGCCGGGGTCTTCGGCGTTGATGCGGAACTCGAACGCATGCCCGGTCGGAGCCGGGGTGTCGGTGAAGGACGGTCCCTCGCCGAACGCGATCCGGAACTGCTCGCGGACGAGGTCGGTCCCGGTGACCTCCTCGGTCACGGGGTGCTCGACCTGCAGCCGGGTGTTCACCTCGAGGAACGAGATCGTGCCGTCCGCGGCGAGGAGGAACTCGACCGTGCCGGCGCCGCGGTACTGCACCTCGGCGCAGATCGCCCGCGCCGCGTCATGGAACGCCGCCCGCTGCGCCTCCGTCAGGCCGGGCGCGGGAGCCTCTTCGATGAGCTTCTGGTTGCGCCGCTGCATGGAGCAGTCGCGGTCGCCCACGACGACGACGCCGCCGCGCCCGTCGCCGAGCACCTGCACCTCGATGTGTCGCGGGCTCTCCAGGAAGCGCTCCACGAAGCACTCCCCGCGGCCGAATGCCGCCGTCGCCTCACGGGTGGCCGCGTCGAACGCGTCGGCGACCTCGGACAGCTCGCGGACGACCTTGAGCCCTCGGCCGCCGCCACCGAACGCGGCCTTGATCGCGATCGGGAGGCCGTGCTCCTCGGCGAACGCCACCGCCTCCTGCGGTCCGGACAACGGCTGATCCGTGCCGGCGGCGAGCGGGGCGCCCACACGCTGGGCGATCCGACGCGCGGTCATCTTGTCACCGAGTGCGTCGATGCTCTCCGGCGAGGGTCCGATCCAGACGAGTCCGGCGTCCTCGACGGCTCGCGCGAACGCGGCACTCTCGGAGAGGAAGCCGTAGCCGGGGTGCACGGCATCGACACCGCTGCGGCGGGCCGCGTCGATCAGCGCCTCGACCGACAGGTACGTCGTCGCCGCGGTGTCGCCGCCCAGGCCGATCGCCTCGTCCGCGAGCCGCACGTGCAGGGCGTCGGCGTCCTGGTCGGCGTAGACGGCGACCGACGTGTAGCCGGCCTCGGCGCACGCGCGGATCACGCGGACCGCGATCTCGCCGCGGTTGGCGATCAGCACAGTGGTCATGAGGTCTCCTTGACGGTGAAGCGCACCCGCACACCCGGCGGGAGCTGGGCGGCGAGGTCGAGGCTGCGATCGGTGAGGGCACCGATGATGGGGTAGCCGCCGGTGAGCGGATGATCGGGGAGGAAGAGCACGGGCTGCCCGTCCGGCGGCACCTGGATGGCCCCGGTCACGGCGCCTTCGCTCGGCAGCTCGCCGCCGACCGCCCGTTCCAGGGGCACGTCGCCCTGCAGTCGGATGCCCACGCGGTCCGAGCGCGGCGTGACCGTCCACTCCTGCGCGGTGAGCGCGTCGACGCCGGCGGCGGTGAACCAGTCGTCGCGCGGCCCGAGGGTGATCTCGAGCGCGACCAGCTCTCCGGCCGCGGGAAGCGCGCGCGGCACCGGATCCGGCTCGACGGCGGCCACGGCGGCATCTCCGATCGGGAGGAGGTCGCCGACGGACAGCGGCGCGGGGCCCAGCCCGGCGAGCGTGTCGGTCGCGCGACTGTCGAGCGCCGCGGCCGGAGCGAGCCCTCCGCGGACCGCGATCACGGACCGGAGTCCGCGGTCGGGGTGGCCCAGCGTGAGCTCATCGCCGTCGACGGTCGCGAAGGGCACCCCGGGGAGGAGCGTGCGCTCGGTGCCATCGGCGTCGGTGAGCGTGAGCGGGCCCGTGGCGCCGGTGACCGCGGCCACTCCCGCACCGTGGAAGCGCAGCACGGCTCCGCCGACACTCTCCAGCACGGCCGCGGCGGGGGTGTTGCCCACCGCCCGGTTCGCCGCGTGCATCGCGACACGATCGGCGACGCCGGAGGCCGAGACGCCCAGGGCCGCGAAGCCGGGGCGACCCGCGTCCTGCACGAGGAGCTGCAGCGAGGATCGCACGACCTCGACCGCCGGACCGCCCGCACGGCGGTCGACACGCGTCGCGTCGGCCACCCCCATAGGCGACGCCGCCACGGTCTCCCGCTCCGCACGCACGAAGCGCACGCGTCGACCCGGCGCGAGCAGGGCCGGCGGGTCGCGGTCGATGTCCCACATCTCCAGGGCGGTCCGGCCGATGAGCTGCCAGCCGCCCGGGCTCTCCCGCGGATACACGCCACTGAACGCCCCGGCGAGCGCGACGGAGCCGGCGGGCACCCGGGTGCGCGGCGACGACCGCCGCGGCACGTCGAAGAGGGGGTCGCCGCTCACGGCGTAGCCGAAGCCGGGAGCGAAACCCGAGAAGGCCACGCGCCAGTCCGCGGCGAGGTGACGAGCCACCAGCTCCTCCGCCGAGACGTCGAGGAGCGCCGCGGCCTCGTCGAGATCCTCCCCGTCGTAGCGGACCGGGATGCTGACCTCCCCCGCATCGGGCAGGGCCGCCGCGTCGACCTCGGTCGCGGCGAGCGCCTCCGCGAGCGCGGCAGCCGAGGTGCGGTGCGGATCGAACCGCACGAGCACGGTGCGGGCGCCGGGGATGCGCTCGAGCACACCGGGCATGTCGCTCCACGCCAGATTCAGCCGCATGGCCTGCTCGAGGTCGTCCGCCTCGACGAGCAGCGCGCTGTCGGAGGCCGTGAGGATGCGCATCAGACCCGGTACTCCGCATCCGGAACATCGGTGACGAACATGTACCCCGGGGCGTGGGTGACGGCGAACGGCGGCTTCGACGCCATGATCGCCGCCTGCGGGGTCACACCGCACGCCCAGAACACGGGGATCTCGCCGGGGCGGATCTCGGGGGCGTCGCCGAAGTCGGGCGCCATCACATCGGCGATGCCGAGCGACGCCGGATCGCCGATGTGCACCGGCGCGCCGTGCACAGCCGGGGTGCGCCCGGAGATCTGCACGGCGTCGGCCACGCGGTCCGCGGGGATCGGACGCATCGAGACCACCATCTCGCCGCGGAGGCGCCCGGCTGGCGTGCAGTCCACCGCCGTGCGGTACATCGGCACGTTGCGTCCGAGCTCCTGATGACGGATCGGGATCCCGGCCTCGACGAGGCCCGTCTCGAACGTGAAGCTGCAGCCGATGAGGAACGCGACGAGGTCGGGATGCTCGGCCCACGCCGCCGTCGCGTCGGACACCTCCTCGACGAGCTCGCCGTCCCGCCAGATGCGGTAGCGCCCGATGTCGGTGCGGATGTCGCTGCCCGGCGCGAGCCGCGACTCCACCTCGCCCTGCTCGATCACCTCGAGGACGGGGCAGGGCTTCGGGTTGCGCTGCGCATAGAGGAGGGTCTCGAAGGCCCAGTCCGCGGGCACGGCGATGAGGTTCGCCTGGGTCAGCCCCGGGGCGACGCCGCTGGTAGGCGCGGAGTGACCGGCGCGGTGCGCCGCACGGGCGGCCCGGGCGTCGGCGAGCTGGGCGGGAGTCGCGAGCACCGCCATGTCAGACTCCGGCGAACGGGGCGATGGTGATGCCCTCCGCCTGCAGCAGCCGCTTCGTCTCCGCGGCCATCGCGACGGATCCCGGGCTGTCGCCGTGCACGCAGATCGACTGCGCGGACACGGCGACGTCGGTGCCGTCGATCGCCCGGATCATACCCTCCGCGGCCAGGCGCACCATCCGCTCCGCCACCGCGGTGGGGTCGTGCAGCACGGCCCCCTCCTCGGTGCGCGAGACGAGCTGACCGTCCGGCTGATAGGCGCGATCGGCGAAGGCCTCCGCCGCGACTGCGAGCCCCGCCCGTTCGGCGACGTCGAGCACGACGCCGCCGGCGAGGCCGAGCAGCACGAGCGAGGGGTCGATCGCCGTGATGGCCGCCACCACGTCCTTCGACTGCCGCTCGTCGCGGGCGATGGTGTTGTAGAGCGCCCCGTGCGGCTTGACGTAGGAGACCCGCCCGCCGACCGCCGCGGTGAGCCCGAGGAGGGCACCGAGCTGGTACTCGACATGTGCCTGCAGCGTGGCCGAGTCGATGTCGACCTTCGTGCGCCCGAAGTTCTCGTAGTCGCGGTACCCGGGGTGCGCACCGATCACGACGCCGCCGGCGACCGCCGCCGCGAGGGTCTCGCGGATGCCCTCCGGGCTCCCGGCGTGGAATCCGCACGACACGTTCGCACTCGTGACGATCTCGAGCATGCTCGCGTCGTCGCTGACGATCCGGTCGGGGACGTTCTCGCCGAGGTCCGAGTTCAGGTCGATGGTCGCCATGTCATGCTCCGATTCCGAGGAAGGCGAAGATGGGGCCGATCGAGACGGCGCCCATGTACCAGGTGAGCGCGGTCACGACGGTGCCCGCGATGAGCAGCCACATCGGGTACTTCCGGTCGCCGAGGAGGTCGCGGCGGAACCAGCCGATGTACATGAACACCGTCAGGCCGATGGGCAGGATCAGGCCGTTGAAGCCGCCGACGAACACGAGGATCGCGGCCGGGGCCGTGCCGATCGCGAGGTAGACGCCGAGGGAGACGACGATGAACGCGACCGTGGCGAGCTGCAGCGGCCAGCCGCCGCGGAGCTTGGCGGTGAACGTCGAGAGGAAGGTCGCCGAGGTGTAGGCGGCCCCGATGACCGAGCTGATCGCGGCGGCCCAGAAGATCGCGCCGAAGATCCGCAGACCCGCGTCGCCGAGCACCGCGCCGAACGCCTGGCCGGCCGGGTTGGCGGCCTGCGAGGAGAGGTCGAGCGCCACGCCGGAGGCGACCACGCCGAGGATCGCGAGGAACAGCACGTAGCGCATGATGCCGGTCACGATGATGCCGTTGGCGGCGGCCCGCATGACGGGCTTCGCGTACTGCGGGCCCACGTGGCCGGAGTCGAGGTAGCGGTGCGCACCGGAGTAGGTGATGTAGCCGCCGACCGTGCCGCCGACGATCGTGGTGATGGTGGCGAAGTTGAGCTGGTCGGGCACGAAGGTCTGGCGCAGGGCGTCGCCGACCGGCGGTTGGGCGATGAACGCGACGACGAGCGTCATCACGATCATCGCGATGCCGAGGACGATGAGCACGATGTCCATCACCTTCCCGGCCTTCTTCACGAGGAAGATGATGATGGCGAGGGCCGCGGTGAGCGCGCCGCCGATCTTCGGGTCGATCCCGAGCAGCGCGTTGAGGCCGAGGCCGCCACCGGCGATGTTGCCGATGTTGAACGCGAGCCCGCCGATGACGACGAGCACGGCGATCACATGGCCGGAGAAGGGGATGGCGCTGTTGGCGAGCTCGCCGGCGCGCTTGCCGGACGAGGTGATCATGCGCCAGATGTTCAGCTGCACCGCGATGTCGACGAGGATCGACACGAGGATGGCGAACGCGAAGGCGGCTCCCATCTGGGCGGTGAACGTCGCGGTCTGGGTGATGAACCCCGGACCGATGGCGCTCGTGGCCATGAGGAAGATGGCGCCGATGACGGCACTGCGGCCGGCGCGCTTCTTCGCGTGGGCGGCGCGGGCTTCGTCCTCGGGGGTGAGGGCGGGGGCGGACTGCTCGGACATAGGGGGGTCCCATCGTCGTTGGTGGGTGTCGGGTGACCCCCAGTGTAGAACGGACAGAACCAGATTGTTCAACAATCATGTTTCCGTCGTGCTACAGCGCGGTTGCTTTCGTGTGATCATCGCTCGGAGACGGGCCCCTACGATGAAGGCATGAACCAGCAGGGCCCGCTCGCCGACGTGCTCCGTCAGCGCATCATCGACGGCGACGTCGCCCCGGGCTCCCGGCTGTCCGAGTCGGCGCTGTCGGAGAGCTTCGACGTGTCCCGCAACACCCTGCGCGAGGCGTTCCGAGTGCTCGCGGAACAGGGACTCGTCGAGCACATCCCGCACCGCGGCGTCTCCGTGGCCTCACCCTCGATCGCCGACGTCATCGACATCTACCGGGCTCGCCGGGTCATCGAGTGCACGGCTCTCCGGCAGTCCGAACCGGAGCATCCCGCCGTCCAGCGCATGACCGATGCGGTCGCCGCGGCCGAGGCCGCCGTGGCCGGGGTCCCCCCCGACGACACGTCCGCCTGGCGCGCGGTCGGCAGTGCCAACATGGCGTTCCACGTCGCGCTGGTCGACCTCGCCGACAGCCCGCGCCTCGCCCGCACCTACCGGAACGTCGCGGCGGAGCTGCGCCTCGCGTTCCTCAAGATCGACGACCCCCGCGCCCTGCACGAGCCGTTCGTCCGGAAGAACCGCGCCGTGCTCGACACCTTCCTGACCCGCGGTGCCGAGGCCGGAGCGGCGGAGCTGGAGCGGTACCTCGTGCAGTCGGAGCGGGTCGTGCTCGGCGCCTTCGCGCGGATGCAGCTCGGCTGAGCGGGGTCCGCGGCTCAGGTGGTGTCGGTCCGGAGCGCCGCGGTCGCGCGGGGGCGGGGCTCCTCCCCCCGGTATGACGCCGGCACGCCCGGCAGCGCGGCGGTCGGCTCCGGCAGCCCGTACCGGCGGTGCAGCCAGCGCCGCGCGTCCTCGAGCGGATACGTGTCGCCGAAGACGCAGTACTTCACGAACACCCCCTCCAGGGTGCTGCGGAGCATGACCTCCTCCAGGGCCGGGTCCTCGGCACCTCGGGCGCGGAAGACGGCGCGCACGGCGTCCTCCGCGGCCGTCGCGCCTTCGGCATAGCGCTGCTCCGATTCCGCGAACAGGCGATGCGTCAGTGGCTGCTGCTGCATGGCGAGCACCGCGCGCTGCAAGGGCATCGCGAAGGCCGTCGCACCGATCGCCCCGTCGATGATGGCGGCGAGCATCTCGTCGGGCGTGCCCTCGACCTGCGCGAAGGCCAGGACCGTCTCGAACCAGCGGTCGATCACCGCGGCGACGAGCTGGTCCTTGCCGCCGAAGTGATAGTTCACCAGCCCCTGCGCCACTCCGGCGCGACGGGTGATCTCGGCGATGCCCGCCCCGGCGACGCCACGTTCGCTGAAGACCTCGATCGCCGCCTGGAGGATGTTCTCCCTGGCGCGTTCGCGGGCCAGACGATTCTGCTCATCCGATCGCGCCATACGGCATCCACCTTTCGGGTCCGGCGGAATTCCCTCACGGGCCGTCTCGGGATAGATTAATCACTGAATGCTCGTTCAACCTATGGAGGGTGCGAGCACTCGCGGCGCGGGGGTTCGCCGCAGCAGCCACGGACGCGTCTCCAGCCGATGGAGGGGGAGGCGGAGATGCGTCCGTGGCCCTCCTCGACCTCCGGCATACGACGACGGACCGAGGACCAGGCCCGGTCGTCGACCACCGGTGCCGACGTCCGGCCGAGCGCCGACGGGACCTTCGGCGGTGACCCCTCGGGCGGATTCCTGACCTGAGTGCAGAAAGCGCACGACGGGCCGTGTCGCGCCTTGACCCCGTCGAAACGGCGCGGTTAGCGTGAGCGGGCTTCGGCCCCTCGGTGGCAGCGATGCTCACCGTCCGGACCGGAGACCGCTCGCCCACCGGGCGCGCGGCACCGCTCAGATCGAAGAGGATCTTCCATGCGATTCACCAGAAAACTCGCGCTCGCCGCCACCGCGGCGGCCGCGCTCAGCCTCAGCGCGGTCATCCCCGCCACGGCCGCGTCGCCCGACGACTCCGCGCCCTCGTACCAGGAGTTCGCGTCGTCCACCTATCGGGACGTGGACGGTGCCTACGTCGTCAACGGCGACGAGGTGATCTCCGGAAAGAAGGAGCTGCGCGCCTTCTACGACCGGCTGATCGGCCCCGAGACCCGCAACGACGGCCTCATCGTCAACACGGTCAACAACATCGACGACAAGTGGTCGGCGTCGCAGGTGGCCAACCTCACCTACTGCGTGAGCACGAAGTTCGGCAGCCGTCACGCCGACGTCGTCCGGGCGATGGAGGGCGGCGCCGCGCTCTGGGAGTCCGCGTCCTCGAAGATCGACTTCCGGTACGTGAGCAGCGCGGACGCCAACTGCACCACGCGGAACAACGCCGTCGTCTTCTCCGTCGAGCCGGTGGCCACGACGCAGTACATCGCCCGTGCGTTCTTCCCCAGCACGCCGGCCCGGCAGCAGAACGTGCTCATCGACGACTCGATCTGGAGCGCCGGAGCGTGGACGCCGACGAACGTGCTCGGCCATGAGCTCGGCCACGTGCTCGGCTTCCGCCACGAGCACACCCGTCCGGAGGCCGGCACCTGCTTCGAGGACAACAACTGGCGTCCGCTCACCCCGTACGACTCGTCGTCGATCATGCACTACCCGCAGTGCAACGGCAGCTCGGACGACCTCTCGATGACCACCGCCGACCGCACCGGGGTCGTCTCCCTCTACGGGAACTGACCCTCTCGTCGGACTCGCTCCGGCACCACCGAGGCCCGGTCGTCCGCGATCGGGCCTCACCCGTGTCCGGGGTCGACGCGGCTCAGGCGGAACCGCGGACGACGAGCTCCGTCGGCAGGATCGTGGTGCGCGGCGGATCCTCCCCCGCGAGCCGGGAGAGCAGCACCTGCGTCATCGCCTCGCCCTGGGCGTACATGGGCTGGCGCATGGTCGTCAGCGGCGGATCGGTGGTCAGCGCCACCGACGAGTCGTCGAAGCCGACGAGCGCGATGTCCTCGGGAACCCGCACCCCGGCGCCCCGCAGCGCCGTCAGCGCCCCTCGGGCCATGAGGTCGCTGGCGACGAAGATCGCGTCCGGCCGCCCTTCCGCGAGCAGCCGGCGGGCGGCGTCGGCTCCGCTCGCCTCGCTGTAGTCGCCCTCCTCCTCCGCGAAGGGGGTGAGACCGGCGGCGGCGAGCGCGGCGCGGAACCCCTGCACGCGGTCGGTCGACGAGGGCATCGTGAGCGGGCCGGAGATCGTGGCGATGCGGGTGCGTCCGATGTCGACGAGGCGCCGCGTGGCTTCGCGCGCTCCCGCGACGTTGTCGACGTCGACCACGTAGTCCCCCTCGGCGCGGCGCACCGGGCGGCCGCCGTAGACGACGGGGACCGCGTCGGCGATCCGGTCGACGAAAGCGTCACTCGTGTGGTGCGACACGATGAGAGCACCGTCGACGCCACCGTTGCGCACGAAGCTGGTCATCTTGTCGCCGGGGTCGTCGCTCGCGATCAGCAGGTTCAGGAGGTAGTCGGAGCTGCGGAGGGCGCCGGTGATGCCGGCCACGATCGCTGCGAAGAACGGGTCGCCGAAGAAGCGCGACGTGTCCTCGGGGACGATGAGGGCGATCGCGTGCGTCTGCCGGGAGGCGAGGGAGCGCGCGGCCCGGTTCGGCACGTAGTTGAGCTCGTCGATCGCGGCGCGCACGGCGGCGAGCGCTTCCGGGCTGACCGCCGTCGACCCGTTGACGACCCGCGACACGGTCGACCGGGACACGCCGGCGGCCGTCGCGACCTCCTCGATGGTCGCCCGGGGCGACATCATCGCTTGCTCTCTTCCATCGCCCCATTCTCATCCACGCGGACCCCCGCCCGTGAAAATCCCCGCTTCGAATCGCCCGATTGGTCCCATCTCGGCCGCGGATGGAGCCAATCGGGCGATTCGAACGGATCAGAGGGAGCGCGCGGCGATGAT
Source organism: Microbacterium sp. C-MGS6 (assembly GCF_058140415.1). Taxonomy (NCBI): domain Bacteria; kingdom Bacillati; phylum Actinomycetota; class Actinomycetes; order Micrococcales; family Microbacteriaceae; genus Microbacterium; species Microbacterium sp. C-MGS6. The sequence goes on along the minus strand of NZ_CM176934.1, from coordinate 387,294 downwards.
CCGGGCGTACTCGCGGCCGGAATCCTTGACCGTCCGCTCCTGGGTGTCGTAGTCCACGCGGACGATCCCGAAGCGCTTGTCGTACCCCCACGCCCACTCGAAGTTGTCGAACAGGGACCAGTAGAAGTAGCCGCGCACGTCCACACCGCTGTCCCTGGCGTCCAGCACGGCGTCGAGGTGCGCGCGCAGGAACGCGGTGCGGTCGGCATCGGACACCCGGGTCTCCCCGTCCGCCACCACGACCGTGTCGTCATAGGCCGCGCCGTTCTCCGTCACCGAGAGCACGACCCCCGCGGGCTCGGCGTACTCGGTCCACAACCGCTGCAGCAGTCGCGTGAGTCCCTCCGGCTGGACCTCCCAGCCCTGGGCGGTGCGGGGCAGCCCGCGCTCGACCGCGTGGATGCCCTCGTGCGAGGGGTACGGGCTCCGCGTCACGTGCGCCGTCTCCGGGCCGCTGGAGACCGGGGCGTCGTCGGGCCCCGTGCCGGACACGAGGTCGCCGTGGTAGTAGTTCACGCCCTGCGTGTCGATGGGCTGCGCGATCGTGTCGAGGTCGCCCTCGTGCACGGCCGCCTCGAACCGCGCGACCGCGTCGGGGTCCACCGCGCGGATGTCCTCCACGGTGTCGGCGGGATACGCGCCGCGGTAGATGGGGTCGAGGAACCAGCGGTTGAACTGGCCGTCCAGCCGCCGGGCGGCGTCCACGTCCGCGGGGTTCTGCGGGTCGGCGGGATCGGCGACCGTGTGGTTCAGCGTGATGCCGAGGTTGAGGGAGGCATCGCGACCGCGGAGCTCGCGCACCGTCGCACCGTGCGCGAGGAGCAGGTGGTGCGAGGCCAGCAGTCCCTCGGCGATGCTCGTGTGCCCCGGGGCGTGCTCGCCCCCGGTGTAGGAGAGGAAGGACGAGCACCACGGCTCGTTGAGGGTCGTCCACACGTTCACGCGGTCGCCGAGGGCGTCGTGCATGGTGCCCGCGTACTCCAGGAAGCGGTCGACGGTGTCGCGGTTCGTCCAGCCGCCGACCTCCTGCAGGGCCTGCGGCATGTCCCAGTGGTACAGCGTGAGCCAGGGCAGGATGTCGGCCGCGAGGAGCTCGTCGACCAGACGGCTGTAGAAGTCGACCCCCGCCTGGTTGACCGCGCCGCCGTCCGGGCGCACCCGCGACCACGAGGTGGAGAAGCGGTACGTCTGCAGCCCGAGCTGCTTCATCAGCGCGACGTCCTGCGGATACCGGTGGTAGTGGTCGCACGCCACATCCCCGTCGTCGCCGCCGACCACGGCCCCGGGCACCCGGCAGAAGGCGTCCCAGATGGATGCCGTCCGTCCGTCCTCGAAGGCGGCACCCTCGATCTGGTAGGCCGCGGTCGCCGCGCCGAAGAGGAAGTCCGAGGGGAAGGCACGCGTCATAGGGGTCATCCTTTCACCGCGCCCGCCATGATGCCACTGACCAGCTGCCGCCCCGCGATCACGAAGAGCACGAGGAGCGGAAGGGTCGCGAGCACCGCGCCGGTGAGCACGATCGAGTAGTCGATGTAATAGCCGGACTGCAGCTGGCTGAGCGCCGTCTGCAGCGTCGGGTTCTGGGGGGAGAGCACGATCAGGGGCCAGAGGTAGTCGGTCCAGGCGGTCATGAACGTGAACAGTCCGAGGATCGCCATGGCCGGCCGCGCCGCGGGCACCCCGACGGTGAGGAACGTGCGGAACTGGTTCGCGCCGTCGACCCTGGCGGCCTCGATGAGCTCGTCCGGGATGACGTCCACGAGGTACTGCCGCATGAAGAACACCCCGAACGCCGTCACGAGGGTCGGCACGATCACCGCGCCGATCGTCCCCGTCCAGCCGAGCTCGCGCATGAGCATGAACAGCGGGATGATGCCGAGCTGCGTGGGGATGGCCATGGTCGCGATCACGAACACCATGAGGCCGTCCCGCCCGCGGAAGCGCAGCTTCGCGAACGCATAGCCGGCGAGGGTCGAGAACGTGACGACGGAGATCGTGATGATCGTCGAGATGAGGAACGAGTTGCCGAGCGCGAGCCAGAACGGGATCGCATCGAACACCTTCGCCGCGTTCGCGAGGAAGTTGCCGCCGGGGATGAGGGGCAGGGTCTCACCGCGGGTCGCGTTGGTCCCGCTCGCCACGACGAACGACCACCACAGCGGGTAGGCGCCGCCGATGACGAAGGCGGCGAGGAGCCCGTAGGTGAGGAAGCCGGGGCGGCTGCCGAGGCCGGCGCTCCCGCTCGCGGCGCCGCGCCGGCGACGGATCCGCTCCGGCACGCTGAGGGCCTGGGTGGCGGTCATCGCGCCTCCTCCTTTCCGGTCGGGCGGATGCGGCGTCGGGCCGCGCGGTTCTTCGGGGCGTCTCCGGTGGCGATGCGCCGGGAGATCAGGAAGTTGATGAGGCCGATCGCGACGATGAGGAGGAACAGCAGGATCGCGACGGCCGAGGCCTCGCCGAGGTTCCGGCGGAAGAACGCCAGCTCCCAGAGGAACAGCACCGTGGTCTGGAACTGCCGATCGCTGCCGCCGATGCCGCCCGCGGTGGAGACGTCGAACAGACGCGGTTCGGCGAAGATCTGCAGGCCGCCGATGGTCGCCGTGATGATGACGAAGATCAGCGTCGGACGGATGGTGGGGATCGTGATGGCGAAGAACCGCCGCACGGCCCCGGCACCGTCCAGGGCGGCCGATTCGTAGAGGTCGCGCGGCACGGCCTGCATCGCGGCGAGGAGGATGAGGGCGTTGTAGCCGGTCCAGCGGAAGTTCACCATGACCGCGATCGCGATGTGCGACAGGAACGTGTCGTGCTTCCACTGCTGATCGGCGATGCCGACGAGGTTGAGGAGGTTGTTGGCCAGCCCGTCCGCCTCGTTGAAGATGCTCGAGAAGATGATCGCCACGGCGACCGGCGTCACCACGAAGGGGATGAGGACGCTCATCCGCCAGAACGTCGGCGTCCGCAGTCCGCGGTCCAGCAGGTACGCGATCACCAGGGCGACGGCGAGCTGCGGGATGGCGGAGAGCAGGAAGATGCTCAGCGTGTTCCGGATGGAGTTCCAGAACATGCCGTCGCCGAGGATCGCCGCGAAGTTGCCGAAGCCGACGAACGGCCCCTCCCCCTTCAACAGATCCCACTCGTGCACCGCGACCCACACCGTGTACAGCAGCGGGAAGAGGCCGATGAGCCCGAAGAGGAGGAAGAACGGGGAGATGTAGAAGTACGGCGAGGCGCGGTGGTCGAAACGGGAGACGCGGGTGCGCCAGGAGCGTCGCGGCGGAGCGTCCGCCGCCACGGGGGCGGCGGCCTGCGGCTCCGCCGGCGGGGCGGTGAGGGTCATGGGCGTGTCCTTTGCCGGGCTTCGACAGGCTCAGCCACCCACTCGGGGCGCTGGGCGTCCACTCGGGGCGCTGGGCGTCCACTCGGGGCGCTGGGCGTCCACTCTGGGTCGCTGGGCGTCCACTCGGGGCGCTGGGCGTCCACTCGGGGCGCTGGGCGTCCACTCTGGGTCGCTGAGCCTGTCGAAGCGAGATGATCAGCCGACGAGGTCGTTCAGCAGGCCGATCGCCTGGTCCCAGGCCCCCTGCGTGTCGGTCTCACCGCGGTCGAGTGCGCTCAGCGCCGGGCCGAAGACGTTCTCCTGGATCACCGAGTCGTCGGCGCCCTTGAACTGCGCGACGACGCCCTTGGCACGCTCGGCGAGGATGGCGCCGGTCGGCGCGTCGTTGAAGAACGCGTTGGGCGTGGCTTCGTCGGCGAGGGACTCCTGCGCCTTGATGGTCGAGGGGAAGTTGCCCGCGGCGGCGGACTGCTTCACCTGCTGCTCGGGCTGCGTCAGCCAGTCGGCGAGCTCGGCCGCGGCCTCCTTGTGCTCCGAGGACTCCGGGATCGACAGGAACGCGCCGCCCCAGTTGGCCGCGCCGCCGGGGAACACGTCCGCGAAGTCCCAGCCGGTCGACGCGTCGCCGCCGCCGGCCTCGACCTGACCCTGCACGACGCCGAGCATCCAGCCGGGGCAGACGAAGGTGGCGAAGGTGCCGTCGACGAACGACTTGCCGCCGTTCCAGTCCCACGCGGTCTGCGCTGCGGACTGACCGCCCTCGGTCGCGGCGCCGAGGAGCTCGAAGCGCTCCTGGAGCTCGTCGTTGCCCTCGACGTTCAGCTCACCGTCGGCGGTGTAGTAGCCCTCGTCGAGCTGGTTGACCATGGCGTTCCAGACGAAGCCGGAGTGGTCGTACCAGGCCTTGCCGGTCTTCTCGGTGTAGTCGGCACCGACCTGGAAGTAGTTCTCCCAGTCGCCGTTGAGCAGTTCGGCGACGGACTCGCGGTCGCTGGGCAGGCCGGCGGCCTCGAAGGCGGCGCCGTTGTAGCAGATGCCGCTCGGGCCGATGTCGGTGCCGTAGCCGATGACGCGGCCCTCGGCGTCGGTGGCCTGACCGTACTTCCAGTCGACCCAGTCGTCCTTGCGGTCCTCGATGCCGTAGTCGCGCAGGTCGACGAAGGTGTCGGAGACGTCCATGATGGCGCCGAGCCAGCCCTCCTCGATCGCGACGATATCGCTGAGGCCGGAGCCGGCGGCGATCTTGGTGAAGGCGTCGGTGCGGGCGTTGCCGCCGGTGTCGATGTTGGTGGCCTCGATCGTCACGTTCGGGTGCGCCTTCTCGTACTCCTCGTAGAGGTCGTCGTAGCCGAAGGTGCCGAAGGTGGTGACGGTCAGTGTGACCTTCTCGTCGGCGCTGCCGCCGGTGTCGCCGTCGCCGCCGGTGCTGCCGGAGCAGCCGGCCAGGGCGAGAGCGGAGACGGATGCCACGGCGGCTGTCGCCAGGATCCGGGTGCGGGCACGTGAGTTCACGGTTCACTCCTTTGTGGGTTCGTGCGGGTGGTGGTGCGTGGGTGAGTCGTGGGAGCGCTCCCACAGACTTCCGTGAACTCTATGGGAGCGCTCCCACGATGTCAAGGGTGCCGGGTGCCCGCCGGTCCCCGTTCACAACTCAGGAGAATCGGGATCCGATGCCGCCGTTCGACCGCTGTCGGCCCGGAGCCCACGGATTCTCCGGAGTTGTGAACGCGGCGTACCCTTGTCCGGTGCCCGAAGCCACCCTCTCCCCCGCCCTCACCCGCGCCGAATCCCTGATCCGCAGCATCCCGGACTACCCGGAGCCCGGCATCATCTTCCGCGACATCACGCCGCTCCTCGCCGACGCCGAGGCCCTCCGCGTGACGACCGAGGCGATCATCGAGCCCTTCGCGGGACGGTTCGACGTGGTGGCCGGCATCGAGGCTCGCGGCTTCATCCTCGCCGGGGGGGCCGCCATCGCCGCAGGCGTCGGACTGATCCCGATCCGCAAGGCCGGCAAACTCCCCCGGCCCGCGGCGTCCGTCGACTACGCCCTCGAATACGGCACCGCGACCATCGAGATGCACGACGATCTGCCCGCGGGCTCCCGCGTCCTCCTCATCGACGACGTGCTCGCGACCGGGGGCACCCTGGCCGCCGGTCGCGAGCTCGTCGAGCGCCTCGGCAGCCACGTCGCCGGCATCTCGGTGCTCTTCGAGATCGACGGCCTCGGCGGCCGCGAGGCGATCGGCGACCTCCACACCGTCTTCCACTCCTGACCCCCTCTGACGCCGAGACCCCGGTTTCCCGCCGACACCCCGGTGTAGCGGCGGGCGCAGGGCGGGGTCCGGACGGGAGCCCGGGGTCTCGGCGGAGCATCGGCGAGCCGGTAGACTGAAACCGCCCGTCCGCCCGCGACTCTTGGAGCCGTCATGCCCACCATCGTCGTCGACGTCATGCCCAAGCCCGAACTGCTCGACCCGCAGGGCAAGGCCGTCTCCGGCGCCTTCGCCCGCCTCGGCGTCGAGGGCTTCACCGACGTCCGTATCGGCAAGCGCTTCGAGCTCACGGTCGAGGGCGAGGTCACCGACGAGGTCCTCGCCGAGGCCCGTCGCCTCGCCGACGAGGTCCTGTCGAACTCCGTGATCGAAGACGTCGTGGGCGTCGAGGTGGCGGAGTGACCGTCCGCATCGGCGTCGTCACCTTCCCCGGCTCGCTGGACGACGTCGACGCGCAGCGCGCCGTCCGCATCGCGGGAGCCGAGCCGGTCGCCCTGTGGCACGGCTCGCACGACCTCGAGGGCGTCGACGCCCTCGTCCTCCCCGGCGGCTTCAGCTACGGCGACTACCTGCGCGCCGGCGCCATCGCCGCGCTCTCGCCCATCATGAGCGAGGTCAAGGACGCTGCCGCGAAGGGCATGCCCGTTCTCGGCATCTGCAACGGCTTCCAGATGCTCGTCGAGGCGCACCTGCTCCCCGGCGGCCTGATCCGCAACGGGCACCAGCACTTCGTCCGCCGCGACCAGAAGCTCACGGTCGAGAACGCCGACACCGCGTGGACCAACGCCTTCCGCACCGGCCAGGAGATCATCATCCCGCTGAAGAACGCGGACGGCGGCTACATCGCCGACGAGCAGACGCTCGACCGCATCGAGGGCGAGGGTCTCGTGGCGTTCCGCTATGCCGGCGTGAACCCGAACGGCTCGCTGCGCGACATCGCGGGGCTGACGAACGAGGCCGGCAACGTCGTGGGACTGATGCCGCACCCCGAGCACGCCACGGAGCCCGGTTTCGGTCCGGACACCGCCGTCGCGATGCGCAGCGGGGTGGACGGTCTCGACTTCTTCACGAGCGCGATCGCCGCCGTCGCCCGCGTCGCCGCCTGACCTCTCCGTCGACCCACCCCTCTGCGAGCGTCCCACCCCTTTGCGGGCGCACTGACGAGGCCGGGTCGACCGCAAGGGGCCGGGTCGACGGACGAGGTTAGGGGAGACGGAAGGGGTTGTCGCCCACGGCCGCGAGCAGGTACCAGGCCGTCGTGCCGGTGTGCAGGCTCGCGTAGTAGAGGTCGCCGAAGCCGGAGTCGAGTCCGTCGGTCGAAGTCGCCACGATGCCCTTGCCGTCGCCGTTCGCCGCGTCGCGCTGCACCAGTCGGATGTCGGCCAGCAGCTCCTCCGCGCGCGCCTGGTCACCAGGGGCCCCGCGTTCCTGCAGCGCGAGGGCGAGGTGTCCGCTGCCCTCGAACCAGACCTTGGACACGTCCACGTCACTGATCGACGGGCCTCGGTAGGGACCGTCCTGGGCCACGAGGTGCGCGAGCGTCCAGTCGACGGCCGCTCCGTACCGGGCGTCCCCGGTGCCGAGGAGGCTCCACGTCTGCGCGTCGAGCGGGATCGGGCGGGTGTTGATCGTGCTGCCGTCCAGCAGCGTCCCGGTGTCCACGTGCCCGTCGGCGCTCTGCATCGCCGCGACGAAGCCTGCGGCCACCGCCGCCCGCTCCGCCCACACCGCGTCGCCCGTGAGCTGGGCGAGCTGCGTGAAGAACCCGGCGATGTCGCTGTTGTGCTCGGTGGACTTCCACTCCAGCGGCACCCCGGCATCGGTCTGTCCACCGGTGTAGCCGTGGGGCGCGCGGGTCATGTCGGCGGTGTTGTCCTGGATCCACTCCGCGATGCGCACCGCGCCGTCGAGATACCGCGTCTCGCCGGTGGCGTGGAAGAGGCGGGCGAGCGCCATGCCCACCCAGGCCTGATTGCCGGTGAAGGTGCCCGGCCCCGTGATCTCCATGCGCCCCTGGCGGATGCCGTGCGGCTCGTACGAGGTGCGGACGCGGCCGTCGGCGACCGGGTCGTTCTCCTGCACGAAGAGGAGGGTGTCCGCGACAGCTTGCGCGCGGCGCAGGTCGTCCGGCAGACCGCGGGCGGTGTAGGCGATGACGACAAGGGCGTCGTCGTAGACGAAGGAGGGCGTGAAGTCCCAGGACGGCGTGGTGAAGAATCCGCCCTCGTAGCTGCGCGGCAGGCACCGGCCCTCGCCGTCGCAGAACTCGTCGACCCGGGCGTCGAGGAACTCGTAGGCGAGCGCGACCGAAGCGGCGGGGTCGTTCACCGGGTCCGCGGGAGGCTGCACGCGCGTGCCGAACGCATCGGACACGGCGGGGGCGGCACCGACGAGCACGGCGCCGACGACGAGGGCGGCGACGACCGCCCAGGGCGCGGATCGGCGGGCGGAAGCGGACATCACGACCTCTCGACGGCAGGACCCCCGGGGGACATGCCGCGAGCGACACGGGGGGATGTTCGCCACCCTGTCATGACAGGAGGCTCGAGGGGAAGTGTCTTTCGGCCACATGCGCGTGTACCAAAGCGACCGGACGCGTGCAAGGCGTTTGCCGGACCCGGAGCGCGAGGCGCACGATGGTCCTCCCGTCCCCGACCTCCCGGAAAGGACACCCCATGTCCCGCGACCAGTACACCTTCACCAACCCGGTCGAGCTCTACGCCGACATCCAGCCGCAGAAGCAGCACATGCGCGAGCCCGGTCTCGACGCGGACCTCACCCCGAAGGCCGACCTCGGCGAGGAGTCGTACCGCGGCACCGGACGACTGACCGGACGCAAGGCGCTCATCACAGGCGGCGACTCCGGCATCGGCGCGGCCACCGCCATCGCGTTCGCTCGCGAGGGGGCCGACGTCGCGATCTCGTACCTCCCCGAAGAGGAGGAGGACGCCAGCCGCATCGCCGGGATCCTCCGCGAGGCGGGTGCCACCGTGGCCACCATCCCCGGTGACCTGCGCGACCCGGAGTACTGCCGGACCCTGGTGGCCGAGGCCGTCGCGGCGCTCGGCGGACTCGACATCCTCGTCAACAACGGCGGCAAGCAGGTCTTCCAGGAGTCCCTCACCGACGTGACGGACGAGCAGTTCGACGACACGTTCAAGACCAACGTGTACGCGATGTTCTGGATCACGAAGGCCGCCCTGCCGCACCTCCCCGCGGGGTCGACGATCATCAACACGACCTCGATCCAGGCCTACTCGCCGTCGGACATCCTCGTCGACTACGCGTCGACCAAGTCGACCATCAACGCGTTCACGAAGGGCCTCGCCCAGCAGCTCGCACCCAAGGGCATCCGCGTGAACGCCGTGGCTCCCGGACCGATCTGGACCCCGCTGCAGCCGAGTGACGGGCAGCCGCAGGAGAAGATCGCGCAGTTCGGCCAGGACACTCCGCTCGGCCGGATGGGTCAGCCCGCGGAGCTCGCCCCCGCGTACGTCTTCCTCGCCTCCCCGGAGTCGAGCTACGTCCTCGGCGAGACCCTGAACGTCAACGGCGGCATGCCGACCCCCTGACTCTCATCCCCTGTCGACCCACCCCCTTCCGTTCCTCCCGGCCCCTTCCGGCCGTCCGCAAGGGGGTGGGTCGGACGGAAAGGGGTGGGTCGGCGGAGAGGGCGAAAGGGATCGCCGAACCGTTTCGATACCTGTGGTGGCGGGACTGTAAGCGTTTGCAGTAGCCTGATCGCATGGCACAGCTCGAACAGATCGCAGCCCCCGGTTCCGAGTGGTGGCGCAGCGCCGTCATCTACCAGATCTACCCCCGCTCCTTCGCGGACGCGTCGGGCGACGGCATCGGCGACCTCCCCGGCATCACGAGTCGCCTCGACTCGCTGCAGGAGCTCGGCGTCGACGCGATCTGGCTCAGCCCGTTCATGACGAGCCCGCAGCGCGACGCCGGCTATGACGTGGCCGACTACCGCGACGTCGACCCGCTGTTCGGCACGCTCGCCGACTTCGACCTCATGCTCGCCGAGGCCCACGCCCGCGACATCCGCGTGATCGTCGACCTCGTCCCGAACCACTCGTCCGACCAGCACCCCTGGTTCCAGGAGGCGCTCAAGGCCGCGCCGGGGAGCCCGGAGCGCGCACGCTACATCTTCCGCGATGGCCGCGGTGAGAACGGCGAACTGCCCCCGAACAACTGGGAGTCGGTGTTCGGCGGCGGCATGTGGCAGCGCGTCACCGAGGCCGACGGCACGCCGGGTCAGTGGTACCTGCACATCTTCGACGCCACGCAGCCCGACTTCGACTGGAACAACGAGGAGGTGCAGGAGGAGTTCCGCTCGATCCTGCGCTTCTGGCTCGACCGCGGTGTCGACGGCTTCCGGGTCGATGTGGCCCACGGCATGATCAAGACCGAGGGCCTCCCCGACTACACACCGCCCACCGACGCGGACTCCATGGGCGGCGGCGAGTCGAACGTGCCGTACTGGGGCCAGGACGGCGTGCACGAGATCTACCGCGACTGGCACAAGGTGCTCGCGGAGTACGACGGCGACCGCGCGCTCTGCGGCGAGGCCTGGATGCCGACGCTGAAGGAGACCGCGCTCTGGGTGCGTCCGGACGAGATGCACCAGACCTTCAACTTCCCGTACCTGATGACGGCGTGGGACGCGAAGGCGCTCGGCGACGTGATCCGTGAGTCGCTGGACGCCTTCGGCGCGGTCGGTGCACCGAGCACCTGGGTGCTGTCGAACCACGACGTCGTGCGGCACGCCACGCGCCTGGCGCTCACGATCGACAACCCGCAGGGCGAGGGCATCGGCCCGAACACCCCGGACAAGCCGGACACGGCCATCGGCCTCGCCCGCGCCCGCGCGGCCACCACGCTGATGCTCGCGCTCCCCGGCTCCGCCTACCTCTACCAGGGTGAAGAGCTCGGATTGCCCGAGGCCATGGAGATCCCGGACGAGTACCGTCAGGACCCGACCTGGTTCCGCACGAACGGCGAGCGCTACGGCCGCGACGGCTGCCGTGTGCCGCTGCCGTGGGAGGCGGAGGCCCCGGCGTTCGGCTTCAACGACACCGGACTCTCGTGGCTCCCGCAGCCCGCGGACTGGGCGGCCTACGCCCGGGACGTCGAGGAGGTCGACCCGGCGTCGACCCTGGCCCTGTACAAGCGCCTGCTCGCCGGTCGTCGCGAGTTCGGATTCGGCACCGGGTCGCTGGTGTGGGAGGACGCCGGCCCCGACGCCGTGGCCTTCCGTCGCGGTGAGGTCCACGTGCTGGCGAACCTCGGCACGGCTCCGCTCGACCTTCCGGAAGGCGCGGTCGTCCTGCTCCGCAGCCAGCCTTTCGACGGCGCCCAGGTCCCGGTCGACACCGCCGTCTGGTACACCACGGCCTGACACCGCGGCGCCCGTGGCGCGCTCCACCCGGGGCGCGGCACGGGCGTCTCCGATCCGAAGGAACGACGATGGCGAGCATCGACGAGGTCGCCCGGCTCGCCGGCGTCTCCACCGCGACGGTCTCCCGCGCGCTGAGCGGCCGCGGGCACGTGTCGGAGTCCGCGCGCGAGCGCGTGCAGGCCGCCGCTGCCTCGCTCGGATACGTGGTCTCCTCCCGCGCCTCGAGCCTCGCGTCGGGGCGCACCCGCAACATCGGAGTCGTGGTGCCGTTCCTCGACCGCTGGTTCTTCAGCACCGTGCTGTCCGGGGTCTCCGCGGCCCTGATGCGGGCCGGCTACGACATCACGCTCTACAACATCACCGCCGACAAGGACGTGCGCCGCCACGTGTTCGACACGTTCCTGCGCCGCCAGCGGGTCGACGCCGTGATCGCCGTGTCCATCGAGCTGGACGAGGACGAGACCCAGCAGCTCCTCGACCTCGGCCTACCCGTCATCGCGATCGGCGGCCCCAATCCGAAGCTCGACACGCTCACGGTCGACGACGTCGCCGTGGCGCAGCTCGCGACGGAGCACCTGCTCGGCCTCGGCCACACCGAGATCGCCCACATCGGCGCGAACCCCGAGTTCGACATCGACTTCCACATCCCCACGAACCGACGACTCGGGTTCGAGCGGGCACTGGCCACGGCCGGCATCCCCCTGAACCCCGCGTTCCTGGAGCCCGCGGACTTCACGGTGGAGGGCGGCTACCGCGCCGCGAAGCAGCTCCTCGGGCGTCCGGGGCCGCGTCCCACCGCGGTGTTCGCCGCGTCGGACGAGATGGCGATCGGGGCGCTCCTCGCCGCGCGCGACCTCGGCTTCGCGGTGCCGGGGGACCTGTCCATCGTGGGCATCGACGGCCATGAGCTCGGCGAGTTCTTTCGCCTCACCACGGTCGACCAGTTCCCGCTCGGACAGGGCGAACGGGCGGCCGACGCGGTCCTCGCGAAGCTCACCGACCCGGAAGCCGTGCGCCCGCCCGCCGCCCTGCCGTACGAGCTCAACGTCCGCGGCACGACCGCCCGGCTCGTCTGAGCCGGGTGGCGTTCACAACTCAGGAGTACGGCGCGCAGAGACCGCGGTTCCGGCCCTGACGGGCGCAGGTGCGCCGGTTCTCCTGAGTTGTGAACGCGTCGAGCTCAGGAGCCTGCGGTCGCGTCCCGCCAGGTGCGGTAGCCGCCGTCGAGATTGCGCACCTCGCGCCCGTGGTGCCGCAGCAGCCGGGTGGCGATGTGCCCCCGGAGACCGACCTGGCAGTGAACCACGAGGTGCCCGTCCGGCAGCTCGTCGAGGCGGTCGCGCAGCTCGTCGAGCGGGATGTTCCGCGCGCCGGGGATGGCGCCGTTCGCATACTCGCCCGCGGAGCGGACGTCGATGAGGGCTGCGCCCGCCTGCAGGGCGTCGTCGAGCTCGTGCCACTGGAGGGTCGGCGTGGTGCCGCTGCGGGTGTTCTCGGCCACGTATCCGAGGATGTTCACGGCGTCCTTCGCCGAGCCGAACTGCGGGGCATACGCGAGCTCGAGGTGCGCGAGCCCGGAGGCGGTGACGCCCGCGTGCAGCGCCGTCGCGATGACGTCGATCCGCTTGTCCACGCCGTCACGACCCACGATCTGCGCCCCGAGGATGCGGTCGGTGGCGGGGTCGGCAAGGAGCTTCATCGAGAGGGTCTCCGCGCCCGGGTAGTAGCCGGCGTGCGACGCCGGATGCACATGCACGGCGTAGAAGTCGCGGCCCGCGGCACGGAGCTGCTTCTCGCTCCATCCGGTCTTCGCGGCGGCCAGGCCGAACACCTGCACGATGCCGGTGCCGAGCGCGGGGCGCGCTGACTCCTCCCGCCCCGCGATGACGTCAGCGACCATCCGGCCGTGGCGGTTGGCGAGACCGGCCATGGTCACGAGTGCCGCACCACCGCCGATGAGGTCGGCCTTCTCGACGCCGTCGCCGACCGCGAAGACGTCCGGGGCACTGGTGCGGCAGGCCTCGTCGACCGCGATGCCGCCGGTCTCGCCAAGACGGATCCCGGCGGCGCGGGCGAGTCCGACCTCGGGCACGACCCCGGAGGCGTCGACGAGGAACTCCGCAGGGAGGGTGGCACCGTCGCTCAGGGTCACGGAATCCGCGGCCGTGGCCACGACCTCGACGCCGAGTCGCACGTCAACCCCGCGGCGCCGGACCTCGGCCGCGAGGGGGCGGCCATCTCCGGATCCAGCGGCCCGAGCAGTTGGGCACCGCGCTGCACCAGGGCCACCGCGGCGCCCCGGGCGACGAGGTTCTCGACGGCCTCGAGTCCCGTGTATCCGCCGCCGACGACGACCACCGGCAGTCCGGGGCGGAGGGCGGCCTCGATCGCATCCGCATCCGCCACGGTCCGCAGGCTCCGCGCGGGGAGGGCTCCGGTCGGCTCGTCGCCGCGGGGCCGGGCACCGGTGGCGAGCACGAGGCGGTCGTACGGGTGGGTGCTCCGGTGGCCGCTGTCGAGATCGACGACCTCGACCGTCTTGCGCGCGGTGTCGATGCCGACGACGTCGTGACGGACGCGGACGTCCAGCCGGAAGCGGCGGTGCAGCGACTCCGGGGTCTGCAGCAGGAGGGCGCCGCGCTCCTCGATCACGCCGCCCACGTAGTAGGGCAGACCGCAGTTGGCGTAGGAGACCTCGGGACCGCGCTCGAAGACGACGATGTCCGCGGACTCGTCGAGGCGTCGGAGCCGGGTCGCCGCCGACATGCCGCCGGCGACCCCGCCGACGATGACGACGCGGAGTGGCGCGCTCATCGGCCGAACAGCCGGGCCAGGAGACCGCCCTTGGCCTCGTCCTTCGGATGGCCCGTGCACCAGTCCGACGCCGGCACGGTGCGGCGGACGGCGTCGACGTGCTGACCGCACCCCGCCCAGGTGGTCTTCCCGCAGGTACGGCAACGGACTGCTCGACACATGTGTTCTCTCCTCACTCGATACCCCGGTGGGTATGCAGACACTATACCCCCGGGGGTATAGTGGAGCGCACAGCCGGCCTTCAGGGAGTGACCATGACCACCGTCGACATCGACACGCAGCGCAAGATCGCCAACCGCCTCAAGCGCGCACAGGGACAGCTCGGCGCCGTGATCGCCGCGGTCGAGAGCGGCGGTGACTGCCGGGCCGTCGTCACGCAGCTCGCCGCCGTGACCTCCGCCCTTGACAAGGCGGGGTTCCAGATCATCGCCTCCGCCATGAAGACCTGCCTCGAGGACCCCGCGCAGGACGACGCCGTCCCGCTCCCCGACCTGGAGAAGCTCTTCCTCACCCTCGCCTGAACACGACCCGGCCCCTTGCGGCCACCCCGGCCCGGTGCGGACGATCGCAACGGGCCGGGGCGCACGCAAGGGGCCGGGTCGGCGAAGAGGGGGTCAGGGGACGAGGAGACCCGCGGTCGCGGTGCGCGCCGTCTCGAAGCGGCGCTGCACGTCGGGCCAGTTCACGAGGTTCCAGAACGCCTTGACGTAGTCCGCCCGCACGTTGAGGTAGTCGAGGTAGTAGGCGTGCTCCCACACGTCGAGCTGCAGCAGCGGGATGACGCCGAGCGGCGCGTTGCCCTGCTGGTCGAAGAGCTGGAAGATCACGGGGCGGGCCCCCACCGAGTCCCAGGCGAGCACGGCCCACCCGGAGCCCTGCACGCCGAGCGCCGTCGCGGTGAAGTGCGCGCGGAAGCCGTCGATCGACCCGAAGGAGTCCACCAGGGCCGCCGAGAGCTCGCCCTCCGGAGCCCCGCCGCCCTCCGGCGAGAGGTTCTGCCAGAACACGGAGTGGTTGATGTGGCCGCCGAGGTTGAACGCGAGATCCTTCTCGAGCTTGTTCACCGCTCCGAGGTCGCCGCTGTCCCGGGCCGCCGCGAGCTGCTCCAGCGCCGTGTTCGCGCCGGTCACGTAGGCCTGGTGGTGCTTGGAGTGGTGCAGCTCCATGATCTTGCCGGAGATGTGCGGCTCCAGCGCGGAGTAGTCGTAGGGCAGTTCGGGGAGCGTGTACGGAGTGGACATGGTTGTTCCTTTCGTGACGGGGTCAGAGGGCGGTGTCGTGGGACAGGGCGTGGAATCGGCGGTCGATGTAGACGAGCGGGCGGGCGGGGCGGCCCGCGAGCACCTCGAGCACCTCGGCGATCACCACGGTCGACGAGCCGACGGGCACGGTCTGGATCGCTCGGCAGCGCAACGCGACCCTGGCCTCCGCCAGGTGCGGCTCCCCGGTCGGCAGCGTCGTCCAGCCCTGCTCGGGCGTGAAGCGCTCGGAACCGCTCACCGCGAAGCTCTGGGCGAGCGCGGAGTGCTCGTCGTCGATGAGATGCACGACGAAGGTCTCCGCGCCGAGGATGGCCCCGGCGCTTCCGGTCGCCCTGGTCACCGAGAACACGATGGCCGCCGGATCGACGGCGACCGACGACACGCTCGACGCGGTGAGGCCCACGGGGCCGTCCGGACCCTGCGCCGTGATGATGGCGACACCGGCGGGGTGGGTGCGGAACGCCGCCTTGAGCCCCTCTCCGACCGGCGTGGGCACCGGAGCGGCGGGGTGCGGGGTGGTGTGCGGGTCGCGGGTCATCGGGTGCTCTCCTCGAGAGGGATGGGGGTGGGGGTCGCGTGGGCGCGCATGGCTGCGCGGTCGACGAGCTTCGTGCGCTCCCGGCCGCGGACGGCTCCGGCGCGGCGCTCGGCCTCGTCGATGCGCAACCAACCCTCCCAGTCCACCACGCCGGGGAGGTCCAGGGGCGGGTCCCGGTCGATGCGGGCGGACGGAGTGGCAGCGAGGTCCTCGACGAGATGCTGCACGGTCTGTGCGGCGTCGGACTTGGTCGAGCCGATGAGTCCGATCGGCCCGCGCTTGATCCAGCCGGTGGCGTAGAGGCCGGGGACGGGCGTGCCGTCGGCATCGAGCACCCGCCCCTCCGCGTTCGGCACGATGCCCCGTGCCGCGTCGAACGGCACACCGGGCACGGGCGAGGAGAGGTAGCCGATCGCCCGGTAGACGGCGCCGACCTCGTAGCGCACGAGCTCGCCGGTGCCGACCATGCGGCCGAGCGGATCGGACGCGGTGCGCTCGAACTCGATGCCCTCCACGCGGTCCGCACCGAGGACGCGGACGGGTCGATGCCGGAAGTGCAGGTGGATGCGCCGGGAGGCCCCGGCGGACGGACGCTCCGCCCAGTCCGTGAGGGTGCGCACGATGATGCGGCGCTGGGAGAACTGCTCCAGCATGCGGGCGGCGTGGTCGTCGAGCTCGAGATCGGCGGGATCGACGATCACCTCCACGTCGTGCTGCTCGCCCAGCTCGCGCAGCTCCAGGGCCGAGAAGCGCACATCGGCCGGGCCACGGCGGGCGAAGAGGTGCACGTCGCGGATCCGACTCGCGGCGAGCGCGTCGAGGATGTGGTCGGGGGTGTCGGTCGACTGCAGCGCGGCGGCGTGCTTCGCGAGGATGCGTGTGACGTCGAGCGCGACGTTGCCTGCGCCGAGCACGGCCACGGACTCCGCCTCCAGACCCCAGCCCTGGGCGACGTCGGGGTGCGCGTCGTACCAGGCCACGAACTCCGCGGCTCCGTACGATCCGGGAAGGTCGGCTCCCGGCACGTCGAACGTCACGTCACGGTCGGCTCCGGTCGCGATGACGACGCCGTCGTACGCCCGGCGGAGCTCGTCGACCGTCACATCGACGCCGACCTCGACGTTGCCGCGCAGCCGGATGCCGGGCTGGAGGAGCACGTCGTGCAGCGCATCGATGATCTTGCGGATGCGCGGATGGTCGGGGGCGACGCCGTAGCGGACGAGCCCGTACGGGGCGGGAAGCTTCTCGTACAGGTCGATGGCCGCCTCCGGCACCTGCGCCCGGATGAGGTCGGCGGCGTAGATGCCCGCGGGGCCCGCGCCGACGATGGCGATGCGCGGGGTCACTCGTGCACCTCCTGCGGTGGGAGCGCGGCGATGAGGGGGTGGTCGTGCCGGATGAGCCCGGTGCGGGCGGCGCCGCCGGGCGAGCCGATCTCGTCGAAGAACTCGACGTTGGCCTTGTAGTAGTCCTGCCACTCGTCGGGGAGGTCGTCCTCGTAGTAGATCGCCTCGACGGGGCACACCGGCTCGCACGCCCCGCAATCCACGCACTCATCCGGGTGGATGTAGAGCGACCGTTCGCCCTCGTAGATGCAGTCGACGGGGCATTCGTCGATGCAGGCCTTGTCCTTGAGGTCGACGCACGGCAGCGCGATCACGTACGTCATCGCGACTTCTTCTCTGTCCCACTCACGCCCTCCACCGTAAAACCTCAAGTGCACTTGAGGTCAAATCGAGGCGCCGAGACCCCGGCCTCGCGCCGAGACCCCGCCTCCGCCGCGCGGATACGACGGGGTCTCGGCGGGGAAGCGGGGTCTCGGGATCAGGACGGGGAGATCTCGAAGGGGGCGGGGAGGAGGTGCTCCTCGCGGGAGCTGGGGCCGACGAGGAGCGTGAAGGCACCGGGCTCCACGGTGCGGACGCCGGCGGCGGTCACGATCGTGCAGTCCGCGACGGGGACCTCGATCCGCACGCGGGCGCTCTCCCCCGGCGCGAGCTCGACCTGCCGGAAGGACTTCAGTTCACGGTCGGTCCAGCTCACGCTCGTCACCTCGTCCCGCACGTAGGCCTGCACGGTCTCGCGGACGGGCCGGTCCCCCGTGTTCGTCACGGTCACGTGCCCCACCACGGTGTCGCCGAGGCGCAGCTCCGTCTGCTCCAGCTCCAGGTCCGCGTACGCCACGGTCGTGTACGACCGGCCCTCGCCGAAGGCCCACGCGGGCGCCTGGGTGAGGTCGGCGTAGCGGTCGCCGTGCTGGCCGCGGATCTGGTTGTAGTAGGTCGGCTGCTGTCCGACGTGCCGCGCGAACGAGATCGGCAGCCGCCCCGAGGGCTCCACGGCACCCGTGACGATGTCGGCGAACGCCCGTCCGCCCTGCATGCCCGGGTTGGCCGCCCACACGAGGGCCGCCGCGCGCTGCACCGAAGACGGGAGCACGAGAGGCTTGGACGCCAGCAGCACCACGACGACGGGCTTCCCGGTCTCGATGAGCGCATCGAGCAGGGCGTTCTGACCGCCGATGAGCTCCAGCGTGGCCGTGGACCGTCCCTCACCCACGAGCTCGATGCGATCGCCCACCACCGCGACCACGACGTCCGCGGCCTCGGCGGCGGCCACCGCCTCCGCGATCAGCGCGGGATCCGGCGGGCACGGCTGCACCACGGGAGGACGCGGCTGGTTGTCCGGGAAGTGCGTGCCGCGGGGGTCGTCGGCGAGCGTGAGGATGTCGGCGCCGCGCGTGTGCGTGACCGTCCACGCGTCCACCGCGCGGAGGCCGTCGAGCACGGTCGTGATCATCTCGCGGGGCTGTCCGTCGAGCCAGCCCGCCTGACCCGAGCCGCCCGCCCAGTCGCCGAGCTGCGTCTGCGCGTCGTCCGCGAGCGGCCCGGTCACCGCCACCCGCAGCGGCTCCGCGGAGTCCAGCGGCAGCAGGCCGTCGTTCTCGAGGAGCACGAGCGAGCGGCGCGCGATCTCGAGGTTGAGCTCCGCATGCGCGGCGCTGCCGACCACGGCGGACACGTCGTCGCGGGGCAGCCGGGGGTCTTCGAAGAGTCCGAGCTCGAACTTCAGCGTAAGGATGCGGGAGACCGCGTCGTCGAACGCGTCCTCCGGCAGCAGCCCCCTGGCGACCGCGTCCAGCGCCCCCTCGAAGAACCCGGGCGTGGTCATCACCATGTCGTTCCCTGCGCGCACCGCGGCGGCCGCCGCATGCGTGAGGTCGGGCTGCACCCGCTGCTCCCACACCATCCGGCCCACGTTGTCCCAGTCGGTGATGAGCGTGCCGGTGTAGCCCCACTCGCCGCGGAGCACGTCGCTGAGCAGCCACTCGTTCAGCGTGATGGGCACCCCGTCCGTCGTCTGGTAGCCGAGCATGAACGTCCGGCAGCCCTCGCGGGCGACCCGCTCGAACGGCGGCAGGAACCAGGAGCGCAGCTTGCGCGGGGAGATGTCCGCCTCGCTCGCGTCGCGTCCACCCTGCGTCTCCGAGTAGCCGGCGAAGTGCTTGGCCGTGGCGAGGATCGCGGTGGGGTCGTCGAGCCCGTCACCCTGATAGCCGCGCACCATGGCCGAAGCCAGCTCCCCGATGAGGAACGGGTCCTCCCCGAAGGTCTCCCCCACCCGCCCCCAGCGCAGGTCGCGGGCGATGCAGAGTACCGGCGAGAACGTCCAGTGGATGCCGGTGACGGCGACCTCCTCGGCCGTCGCCCGCGCCACGCGCTCGACAAGCGCCGGGTCCCACGAGGCCGCCATACCGAGCTGCGTCGGGTAGATCGTGCCCCCGGGGAAGAAGGAGTGACCGTGGATGCAGTCCTCGCCCACGAGCAGCGGGATGCCGAGTCGGGTCTGCGCGACCAGGACGGCAGCCCGCCGCAGACGCTCGTCCGAGGCGTGCAGGATCGAGCCCGCGTGCCGCCGGAGCACGTGGTCGTCGATGTCATCGCGAGCGTCGAGCTGGAGCATCTGCCCGACCTTCTCCTCGAGCGTCATGCGACTGAGGAGGTCGGCCACGCGCTCGGGGATGGAGAGAGCGGGGTCCTGGTACGGGAGCTGCGTGGTCAGAGTCTGAGAGGTCATCACTTCGTGTTCTGGTTCGTGTGCGGTGTCGCGGTGTTCGAGGAGTCGGTGGTGCCGGAAGCGCCCGGCGAAGTCGCCGACGATACGGGATCGGGACTCTTCTCCGGCAGGGGCACGCTGCGGACGGCCGTGACGGCGTCGTTCACGTTGAGCCCCTTCTTCTTCATCGCCCTGGCCCGCTCTCCCGCCGAGCGCAGGCGCGGGTTGACGTACTCGTCGATGCCGAAGTTGATGAGCGAGAGCGCGACGCCGATGATCGCGATGCAGAGCCCGGCCGGCACATACCACCACCACAGCCGCGGGAACGCGCCGTTCTGCTGGGCCCAGAACAGGATCGTCCCCCAGTTCAGGTTGCTCACCGGGATCACGCCGATGAACGCCAGGGTCGTGAGCCCGAGGATCGCGGCGGTCACGGTACCGACGAAGCTCGAGGCGATGAGCGCGAGGAGGTTCGGCAGCATCTCCACCGTGATGATGCGACGCAGCGGCTCGCCGTTGGCGCGCGCCGCCTGGATGAAGTCGCGGTTGCGCAGCGACATGGTCTGGGCGCGCAGCACGCGGGCTCCCCACGCCCACCCGGTCAGCCCGAGCACGGCGGCGATCACGATGAGCGGCGGGTTGTCGAACTGGGAGGCGATGATGATGATGAGCGGGATGCCGGGGATGACGAGGAACACGTTCGTCAGCGCCGACAGCGACTCGCTCCGCCACCCGCGCACATAGCCCGCGATGACGCCGATCGTGATCGCGATCGCCGTGGCGATGAAGGCGGCGAGGAAGCCGACGACGATGACCCCGCGCGTGCCGTAGATGATCTGGCTCAGGACGTCCTCGCCCATGTGCGTGGTGCCGAGCCAGTGCTCCCAGGACGGCGGCTGCCGGAGCGCGGAGCGGTCCTTCTGGGTCGGCCCGTACGGGGCGATCCACGGAGCGAGGACGGCGATGAGCACGAACGCCCCGAGGATGATCAGCCCCGCGATGGACTTCGGGTTGCGGAACATCGCGAACGCCTGGGCGAGCTGCGATCGGAACGTCCGGCGCGCCGGCGCGCGGTCGGCGGGCGTGCGCAGGGTGGCGGTCTCCGGCATGCCGGAGGGGACGCGCGAGCCGTCGGGGGCTGCGGTGGTGGGAACGGTCATGTCAGGACTCCATCTGGCGCGTGCGCGGGTCGAGGTAGGCGTAGACGACATCGGCGAGGATGTTGGCCACGAGCACCGACAGCGTGATGACGAGGAACACGCCCTGCATGAGCGCGAAGTCCTTCGCGTTGGTCGCGTCGAGCAGCAGCTTGCCGACACCCGGATAGCTGAACACCATCTCCATGACGATCGTGCCGCCGACGATGAAGCCGATCGACAGCGCGAAGCTCTGGATCTGCGGGAGCACGGCGTTGCGGGCCGCGTACGCCCAGAGCACGCGTCGGTTGGGCATGCCCTTGGCCTGGGCGACGGTGATGTAGTCGTCGTCGAGCACGGTCAGCATCATGTTGCGCATCCCCAGCACCCAACCGCCGAGCGATGCGACCACGATCGTCAGCGCCGGGAGGGTGCCGTGCGCGATCACCTGCCCGATGAAGTCGAGACTCCATTCCGGCGACTGCCCCTTGTCGTAGGCATGCGAGGAGGGGAACCACTTCAGCGTCGAGGAGAAGATGGCGATCGCGATGAGGCCGAGCCAGAAGTACGGGATGGTGTTGAAGAACGTCGTCACCGGGATGATCGCGTCGAGCTTGCTCCCGCGCTTCCAGCCGACGATGGCGCCGGCGACGGTGCCGAGCGCGAACGAGATGATCGTCGCGATGCCCACCAGCCCCAGTGTCCAGGGCAACGCCGCCCCCAGCACCTCGGCCACCGGCCGCAGCCCGTGCAGGGTCGAGATGCCGAGGTCGCCGCGGAGCAGCATGCCCCAGTACTCGAGGTACTGCTGCCAGAGGCTCTTGTCGGTGTCGATCCCCAGCAGGATGCGCAGGGCGTCGGCGGCCTCCGGGCTCACCGTGCGGTTGCGGGCGAGGTAGGACGTCACCGCGTCGCCCTTCATCAGCCGCGGCAGGAAGAAGTTGATGGTGATCGCGGCCCAGAGCGTGAAGAGGTAGAACGCGGCGCGTCCGGCGAAGAAGCGCCAGGGCACGCGCCGGGTCCCGCGGTCCACCGTCGTCGCGGTCGTCCCCGCCTCCCGTGCGCCCTGCGCGATGAGGTCGTTGTCGTCGAGCTGCGGAAAAGCCGTGCTCACCGCGCACCTCCGTTCGATGCCGCCGACGCGAAGTGCTTCTCCGGGTCGGGCGATGCGGCGCGCAGAGCGCGGGTGTAGGGGTCCTGTGGATCGAGGATCACGTCGTCCGCCGTGCCGTACTCGACGACCCGGCCCTGGTTGAGGACCATGATCTCGTCGCTGAAGTGGCGTGCGGTGGCGAGGTCGTGGGTGATATAGAGCACGCCGAGCCCTTCCTCACGCTGCAGATCGGCGAGGAGGGTGAGCACCCCGAGCCGGATGGAGACGTCCAGCATGGAGACGGGCTCGTCGGCGACGAGGAGCGACGGCCGGGAGGCGAGCGCCCGCGCGATGGCGACACGCTGGCGCTGCCCGCCGGAGAGCTCGTGCGGTCGGCGGTCGATCACCGCATCCGGGTCGAGGCGCACGCGCTCCAGGAGCCGGCGCACCTCGGCCTCCGTCTCCGCTCTGGGCACCACGTCGTCGAGGCGGATCGGCCGCTCCAGGTGGTAGCGGATCGAGTGGTACGGGTTGAGCGAGGCGAACGGGTCCTGGAACACCATGCGCAGTTGCTGACGGTACTTCCGCAGGCCTCTGCCGCGGCGCGGGATGGGCGTGCCGTCGAGCAGCACCTCACCGCTGGTCGGGGTCTCGAGCTGGGTGAGGATCTTCGCGATCGTGGACTTGCCGCTGCCAGACTGTCCGACCAGGCCGATCGTCTGCCCGGAGGTGAGCGTGAAACTCACGTCGTCGAGGGCTTTGATCTGGCCGGCGCCTCGGACGTTGTACGCCTTCGTGACGTGACGGAATTCGAGGGTGGTCATCGCACCAGCACTCCTCTCTCCCCGGTCAGCCGGGGGAACGACGACAGCAGGGTCTTCGTGTACTCGTGCTCGGGCTGCGTCCAGATGCGCTCTGCCGTATCGAGCTCGATGATCTCTCCCTCGCGCATGATCGCGATCCGGTCGCTGATCTCCAGCAGGAGGGGGAGGTCGTGCGTGATGAAGACGACCGAGAACCCGAACTCGTGCCGCAGCTGCGAGATCTGCGTGAGGATCTCCCGCTGCACGAGGACGTCGAGCGCCGTGGTGGGCTCGTCCATCACCATGAGCTGCGGCCGCAGCGCCAGGGCCATCGCGATCATGACGCGCTGCCGCATGCCTCCGGACAGCTCGTGCGGGAAGGAGCGAGCACGCTCACGCCCGACCTTCACGATCTCGAGCAGCTCCTCCGCCTCGGCTCGGCGCTGCTTCCGGGTCATGTCGGGTCGGTGGATCTCGAACACGTCCTCCAGCTGCGATCCGACCGTCGCCACCGGATTGAGGGCGTTCATCGCCCCCTGGAACACCATCGACACCTTGTCCCAGCGGAATCGCTGCATCGCGTCGACGTCCAGCGCGTTGATGTCGATGTCGACACCGGTCACGTCGTGGAAGGTGACGCTGCCGCTCGTGATCACGGCGGGCGCGCGCAGCAGCCGCTGGACGCCGTACGCGAGCGTCGTCTTGCCGCAGCCGCTCTCGCCGGCGAGGCCGAGGATCTCGCCGCGCTGCAGCTGGAGGGTGACGTTCTTCACCGCCGCGACGGGCGGGTCGACGTCGTACACGACGGAGAAGTCGCGCACGGTGAGCAGGGGATCTGACATGGGGGTGTCCTTCGTGGGGGGCGGGCCCTTCGACAGGCTCAGGGACCCAGATGGGTGGCTGAGCCTGTCGAAGCCCCGCCGTGGGTGGCTGAGCCTGTCGAAGCCCCGCCGTGGGTGGCTGAGCCTGTCGAAGCCCCGCCGTGGGTGGCTGAGCCTGTCGAAGCCCCGCCGTGGGTGGCTGAGCCTGTCGAAGCCCTAGTCGGCGAGTTCCAGCTTGGTGAGGATCTGCGCGATGTTCTGCTGGGTCGGATCGGCCGAGGCGTACGGGTCCTCCTCGGAGGGCCAGCCCACGTAGTTCCGGGTGTTGAACTCCCCCAGCAGCGGGTGCGCGCCGAGCGGGATGGCGGGCACCTGCTCGACGAAGATCTCCTGCAGCGTGGTGAGGGCGGTGGTGCGCTCCTCGTCCGACGATGCGTTGGCGTAGCTGTTCAGCGCCGCCGTGGCCTCCGGGTCCTCGAAGCGGCCGAAGTTGAACCCGGCGATACCCTCCGAGGAGATCCAGCGGGGGTCCATGGTCGAGGTGTAGAGGCCGTAAGCGGTGCCG
Source organism: Microbacterium sp. C-MGS6 (assembly GCF_058140415.1). Taxonomy (NCBI): domain Bacteria; kingdom Bacillati; phylum Actinomycetota; class Actinomycetes; order Micrococcales; family Microbacteriaceae; genus Microbacterium; species Microbacterium sp. C-MGS6. The sequence continues at coordinate 363,183 of NZ_CM176934.1, read as the reverse complement.
CTGTCCTCCAGCCAGTGGATGATCGCGGAGAACGTGCCCTCGTCACGCGGGACCTGCCAGCCGCCCCAGTCGGGCATGTCGATCTTCACCTCGGCACCGATGGCCTCGGTCACATCCTCCGCGATGAGCTCCTGTGCCGTGTTCCAGTCGCTCCAGCCCGAGGGCACCGACAGCGTGAACGAGACGGGGGTGCCGTCCGGATCGATCAGCGCGTCGTCCTTCCAGGTGTACCCGGCTGACTCCAGCAGATCCCGCGCCTTCTCGGCGTCGACGGCGTACTCCTGGCCCTCGAACTCGGGCTGGATCTCGTCGTCCAGGATGGACGACAGTCCGGTCACCGACCAGACCGGCTCGCTGGCGCCCTCCCGGGCGATGTCCACGTAGGCGTCGCGATCGATGACCCAGGCGAGGGCCTGGCGGAACGTCGGGTCGTCGAACGGCTTCTGCTGCAGGTTCATGAAGAGCGTCGCCGAGCCGGTGGTCGGGGCGGCCCAGAACTTGTTGTGCTCGGGGTCGGCGTCGAGGAACTGCTCCTGGATCTGCGGGATGAACGCCTGCGCCCAGTCCGCCTCGCCCTGGGCGAGGGCCGTGGTCAGCGCGGTGTTGTCGCCGTAGGAGACGTAGTGCAGCTCGGGCACGGCGAGGTCGCCGCCCCAGTAGTCGTCGCGCGCGGTGAGCGTGACCGACTCGGTGGACCAGTTGGAGAGGGCGTAGGGGCCGGTGCCGACGAGGTCGTCGCCCTTGACGGGATCGGTGGCGGGGTCGTCGAGGTTCTCCCAGATGTGCTTCGGAACGATCGGCACGTGCAGGACGCGCGCCTGGTTGACGTACTTCGACTCGCCGAACGTCAGGGTGACCGCGTCGCCGTCGACGGTGGCGCCCTCGAACTTCAGACCGGCCGTGTCCAGCGCGGGCGTGGAGACGAGCTCGTACGAGTAGACGATGTCGTCGGCGGTGAACGGCTCCCCGTCGCTCCAGGTGACGTCGGGGCGGGGCACGACGGTCACGGCGGTGTAGTCGTCGTTCCACTCGATGCTCTCCGCGAGCCAGGGGGTGACCCCGCGGTCTCCGGTCTGGTTGACGAGGCCGAGGGTCTCGAAGATGACCTTTCCGTAGCCGTACTTCGAGGCGGACGAGTCTCCGACGTACGGGTTGTTCGACTCGGTGGTGATGGCGCCGTCCGGCTTGGCGATGGTGAGGGCGACGGCCTCGCCCGTGGCGGCGTCGTCGCCCCCTCCGGACGAGCATCCGGCGAGCGCGGAGACGCCGAGGACGGCGACCGCGCTGGCGGCGATCAGGGTTTTCGTGAGCTTCATTGCTTCTCCTTGGGCACGGGTCCTTGTGCGGCGACGCGGCCGACGGATCGCCTCCGACCGCGCTTTGCTTACTGTCGAGAAAGTAAGCTGTGGAGAGGTTACCGAGGAGTAAGTTGGTTGGCAAGCAGAGTGCGACGAGGGGAGGTGGGCTCATGACGGACGATGTGCACACGGTCCGGGTGCGCCCGGCCACGCGGGAGAAGCGCGAGCAGATCCTCAAGGCGGCGGTGGAGATCTTCGGCAACAAGGGCTCCACGAACGGCACCCTCGCCGATGTCGCCGAACAGGTCGGCATCACCCACGCGGGCGTCCTGCACCACTTCGGCTCGAAGCAGAAGCTCCTCCTCGAGGTGCTCGCCTACCGGGATCAGGCCGACGTGGCCGACCTCGCCGAGAAGCACATCCCCGACGGGCCGGAGCTCTTCCTCCACCTCGTCCGCACGGCGTTCGCCAACGAGAAGCGGCCGGGCATCGTGCAGGCCTACACGGTCCTGTCCTCCGAGTCGGTGACCGACGACCACCCCGGCCGCGAGTACTTCGAGGATCGCTACACGACCCTGCGCCGGGAGGTGACGGCGGCGTTCGGCGAGCTCTGCGCGCAGGAGGGCGTGACCGAACCCGCGACCATCGCCGCCGCCTCGGCCGCCATCCTCGCCGTGATGGACGGGCTGCAGCTCCAGTGGCTCCTGCACCCCGGAGTGGTCCCCCTCGGCGCCGCGAGCGAGTTCGCGATCCGCGCGATCGTGAACGGCGTGCTGCATCCGGGACCGGCCCTGGAGTCCTACGCGCGGCCCTGACCTCCCGGCTAGGCTCGGGCGCATGGCCATCGACCTCGAAGCGCTCTACATCGATCTGCACCAGCATCCGGAGCTGTCGTTCCAGGAGACCAGGACTGCGGGCATCGCCGCCCAGCACCTGCGCGACCTGGGGCTCGAGGTCGAGGAGGGGGTCGGCGTGACCGGCGTGGTCGGCGTGCTGCGCAACCCTTCGACAAGCTCAGGGGCCCAGGGCTCAGGCCCTTCGACGAGCTCAGGGAGCCAGGGCTCAGGCCCTTCGACGAGCTCAGGGACCCAGGATGGCCCTTCGACGAGCTCAGGGACCCATGAGGAGGACTTCCCGCGGCCGGTCGTGTGGGTACGCGCCGACATGGACGCGCTGCCGGTCGAGGAGCAGACGGGTCTGGCGTACGCGAGCACCGCGAAGGGCGTCGATCCGGCCGGCACGACCGTGCCCGTGATGCACGCCTGCGGCCACGACATGCACGTCACCGCGATGATCGGCGCCGTGGAGAAGCTGGTAGACACCCGCGCGGAGTGGTCGGGCACCCTCGTCGTGCTCATCCAGCCCGCGGAGGAGTACGGCGCCGGCGCCAGGGCCATGCTCGACGACGGCCTGCTCGCCCGCTACCCGAAGCCCGACGTGGTGCTCGGTCAGCACGTCACCCCGCTCCCGGCGGGCATCATCGGCGTGCGCAGCGGCACCCAGATGGCCGCCTCCGACGGCCTCACCGTCACCCTGCACGGCCGCGGCGGCCACGGCTCCCGCCCGCACGCCACGATCGACCCTGTCGTGATGGCGGCCGCGACCGTGATGCGTCTGCAGACGATCGCCTCCCGCGAGATCGACCCGCAGGGCGTGGCCGTGGTGACCGTCGGATCGATCCACGCCGGACTCAAGAACAACATCATCCCGGCCGAGGCGAAGCTGGAGCTCAGCCTCCGCTATCCGAACGAGGACGCGCGCGAGAAGGTGCTGAAGAGCGTCGAACGGATCGTGCGCGCCGAGGCCATGGCGTCCGGTGCCGAGCGCGAGCCCGAGATCCACACGCAGCACACGCTGCCCGCCACGATCAACGACGAGGAGGCGACGGCGCGGGTCTCCTCGGCGCTGCGTCGCGCGCTCGGGGACTCGGCCGTCGTCGACCCCGGCATGTTCACGGGCAGCGAGGACGTCTCCTGGTTCGCGCGCGACGCCGAGGTCCCGCTCGTGTTCTGGTTCTGGGGCGGCGTCGACCCCGCCCGATTCGCCGAGGCTCTTGCGGCGGGGACCGTGGAGAAGGACATCCCCACCAACCATTCACCCTTCTTCGCGCCGGAGATCCATCCGACGATCGAGGTCGGGGTCACCGCGATGTCCGCGGCCGGCCGCGAGTTCCTCGCCTGAGGCGGGGCGCTCAGACCTCGACGACGCGCGGCGCAGGCGGAGGAGGCGGGGCGAGCTGTCGCTGCGGCACGCCGTGCGCCTCGCGGTGCAGCCGCTCCATGCGGGTGTCGAGCTCGGCGGCGGCATCGGCGGCATCGCTGAGGCTGTCGACGAGGTGCGCGGGCACCTGGTTGGAGAACTTGTAGTAGATCTTGTGCTCCAGGCTCGCCCAGAAGTCCATCGCGATGGTGCGGAACTGCACCTCGACCGGTACGGCCAGCGCCCCGGTCGAGAGGAAGACGGGGACCTCGATGATGGCGTGCAGGCTCTTGTACCCGTTCGGCTTCGGATTCGCGATGTAGTCCTTGACCGTGCGGACGGTCACGTCGTCCTGCGCGGTCAGCAGATCGAACAGGCGGTAGACGTCGGCGACGAAGCTGCACGTCACCCGCACGCCGGCAATGTCGGTGATCTCCGTGCGGATGCGATCGAAGTCCGGGTCGTCGATGCCCTTCCTGGCGATCTTCTCGACGATGCTGTCCGGCGACTTCAGTCGGCTCTTGACGTGCTCGATGGGGTTGTACGCGTGGTCGTGGGTGAACTCGTCGCGGAGGATCGAGATCTTCGTCTCCACCTCGCGCATCCCGAACTCGTACTCGCGGAGGAAACGCTGCAGCTGGTCGCGGAGCTCCTTCGCCTCGGAGATCAGGTGCTCGTCGACCGGGATCACGCTCATGAGGACGACGTTATCGATCCGTGATCGGAAACCCCTGTGGATTCGAGATGCCGTCAGAGGTCGTAGACGTCCCGCCGGTGGGCGACGCGGACCACGGTGACGAGCACCCGCTCGTCCACAACCTCGTAGAGCACACGGTAGTCGCCGATCCGCACGCGCCAGGCGTTGTCGAACCCGGCGAGCTTGCGGACGCCGTGCGGACGAGGCTCCCGTTCGAGGTCGGAGATCCCGGCGAGGATGCGCCGACGGAGCGGAGGATCCAGCTTGCGGACCTCCTTCGCCGCTGCGGTGGTGAACTCGACGCGGTACCGCGTCACGGGAGTTCCGCACGGAGGTCATCGAGCGAGACTCGACCCCCGTCGTCCGCCGCCTTCGCCGCTCCGAACTCCGCCGCATCTCGCGCAGCCTCGAGCTCTTCCAGGAGCTCGAGGTCGTCGACGCCGATCACGACCGCGGTGAGCTTGCCGTGACGCGTCACCCCCACCCGCTCCGCCCCGTACGCGACACCGCCGAGAACGTCGGCGAGCTGATCGCGCAGGTCCTTCGACGGCACGCTGCGGCTGAGAGTGTTCATGTGTACAGAATACCTCTTATGTACATAATGGGCTCAACTCTTCGCGGCGACGCGGGCGTCCTCGAGGTGCTGGCCGGAGAGCAGGCCGGGAAGCCCACGACCCTGGCGGGTGGTGAACAGCAGCACGATCGCGACGAGGATCAGCAGCGAGGACAGCGCGTCGAACACCCCGCCGAGCATCCCGAGAGCCGTGAGTCCGCCGATGCCGCCCGCCCAGCGCAGCAGCCGGGCGAGCGCCGCCGGCAGTCGCGACCCGGTGTAGCGCAGCTGCACGGCGAGGTCTCCCACCGAGCGGCCGGTGACGAGGATGATCACGAGCCACAGGGCACAGGCGGTCGCTGTGCTCACCGTGCCGGCGAGGGTGCCGTCGAGCACGGCCTGGCGGTCCTGCACGACGTACTCGAGCCACAGCTGCACCGCGACGCCCCCGGCGAGGACGACGAAGCCGTTCGCGAGCCCGTCGCAGAGCATCGCCAGCGCGCGACGACCGCGCGTGACGGGACGGGGCTCATCGGCGTCGGCACGGGCCTGAACTCCGCGCAGCGACCGTGGCACCACGAGCGCGAGGACGGAGCCGACGACCGCTCCGGTCGTGTTCGTCATCAGGTCGCCCACGTCGAAGAAGCGGTAGGCACACGGGTACAGCCCCCAGACCCCGGTGAGCTGGGTGGTCTCCACCAGCAGCGACAGACCGAACCCGACCACGAGGGCGGTGGGGAGGCCGCGGCCGCCCAGCACGCGGAGGAACGCTCCGAGCGGGACGAACAGCAGCACGTTGAACACGAGTTGGAGCAGGGCGGGCTGGCGCAGCGGGTTGCCCGGAGCGGCGAACGCCTTCTGCACGTCGCGCACGACGGACATCGGGTCGGTGATCGCCCCCACGCAGCGGATGGTGTCCGGGTCGGGAAGCGGCAGCAGCGTGTACGTCCAGATGGCCCAGAAGTAGACGAGCGCCGCGAGCCAGAGCAGCGTGCGTCCGAGCGAGAGGCGTCCGCGGCGGCGGTAGCTGATCGCGACGAAGGGCACGAAGAGCACGACGCCCGCAGCGAGGCCGATCGCCACGGCGATGACCCCCAGAACCACCTGATCCCCCACCGACGCAAGGATACCGGGAGGCCGTGAGGATTCCGTGAGGGAGCGCCACCGCGCCGTAGGGATTCCGTGAGGATCGCGTGAGGGCGGCTGCGGTCGGCGTAGTGTCGCCGGACGTGTCAGAACAAACGAGGCCGACCCCGGACGCGCCGCCGCGCGCCAAGCGCATCCTGCTCGGCGACCCGCTCACGAGCGCCCAGGTCGACGAGCAGCTCCTCCCCAAGCGCATGGCGCTGCCGATCTTCGCCTCGGACGCGCTGAGCTCGGTGGCCTACGCCCCGCAGGAGCTCGTGATGATCCTGCTCATCGGCGGTCTCACGTTCCTGTCGTTCACCCCGCTCGTCGCGGCGGCGGTCGTCGTGCTGCTGCTCGTGGTGGTGCTGAGCTACCGGCAGCTCATCAAGGCGTACCCCTCCGGCGGAGGCGACTACGAGGTCGCGTCGAAGAACCTCGGCGAGGTCCCCGGGGTGATCGTGGCCGCAGCGCTCCTCGTCGACTACGTGCTGACGGTGGCGGTGTCGGTCGCCTCCGGGGTGGACAACATCATCTCGGCGGTGCCGGATCTCGATCCTCTTCGCGTGGAGCTCGCCGTCGGCTTCGTCGTGCTCATCATCATCGTGAACCTCCGCGGGGTGCGCGAGGCCTCGCTCGTGTTCGCCATCCCCACGTACGTGTTCATCGGCTCGGTCGGCGTCATGATCGTCACCGGGCTCGTCCGGACGGCGCTCGGCGACGCCCCGATCGCGTCCAGCGCGGAGTTCGCCGTGCAGGCCGAGAGCCTCAGCCAGGCGGCCGTGCTGCTGCTCATCCTCCGGGCGTTCTCCAGCGGCTGCTCCGCGTTGACCGGAGTCGAGGCCGTGTCGAACGGCGTCCCGGCGTTCCGGGCGCCGAAGGTGCGCAACGCCCAGTCGACCCTCGTGCTCATGGGGACCATCGCGATCTGCCTGTTCTCCGGCCTCACCGCCCTCGCCCTCATCGCCGGCGTGCACTACGCCGAGAACCCCTGCGACCTCATCGGCTTCGACTGCACGACCCCGCAGCCGAGCCTGATGGCGCAGATCGCGGCGGCGACGTTCGGCGGCGGCAGCATCCCGTTCTTCATCGTGCAGGCGGCCACGGCCTGCGTGCTGCTCCTCGCGGCGAACACCGCCTTCAACGGCTTCCCCCTGCTCGGCGCCGTGCTCGCCCGCGACGGCTACGCCCCGAAGTCGCTGAACACCCGCGGCGACCGGCTCGTGTTCTCCAACGGCATGATCCTCCTCGGGATCGCCGCGATCGCCGTGCTCGTGGTGTTCCAGGCGCGGCTGACGACGCTGATCCAGCTGTACATCATCGGCGTCTTCGTCTCCTTCTCCCTGGGCCAGATCGGCATGGTGCGGCACTGGCGACGGCTGCTGCGCGCACCCGTCCCCCCGAGCGGCGACGGCGCCGCGGACCGGCGTTCCGCGCGGGTGGGGCTGCTCATCAACTCCGCCGGGGCGACGCTGACGGTGCTCGTGCTCGTCATCGTCACGATCACGAAGTTCACGCACGGCGCCTATCTCGTGTTCTTCGCCATCCCGGTGCTGGCGTTCCTGATGATCGGCGTCAAGCGCTACTACCGGGATGTCGAGCACGAGATCGCGATCGACGACACCACCCGGTTCGGCGCCTCGGGCGACGTCGCCATCGTCCTCGTGAACCATCTGCAGAAGCCGGTCATGAAGGCCATCGACTACGCGATCGCCGCCAAGCACGACAAGACCCTCGCGGTGCACGTGGCCGTCTCCCAGGAGGACGCCGCGCGTCTGCAGCAGGAGTGGGCGGACCACCTCGTGCCGGTGCCGCTCGTGATCGTCGAGTCGCCGTACCGCTCGTTCGCGCAGCCGGTGACGCAGTTCATCCGGCAGTACCGCGAGAAGCACGGATCCTCCGTCGTCACGGTCTACCTGCCGCAGTACATCGTGGGGCACTGGTGGGAGAACTTCCTGCACAACCGGCGCGCCCGTCGCCTCGCGAACCAGCTCATGCTCGTGCACGGGGTGTCGATCACCCTGGTGCCGTGGCTGCTCGACTCGTCCGAACTCATCTACGGCCGGCGCTCGCGTCCACTGCCCGGCCAGGAGAGGGCGGGGCGGCCCGTCGTGGTGGCCGGGCGCCGGGCGCACCGCCCTGCCGGGCCGCCGTCCGAGTCCTGACGGCGACGGTCAGGTTCCGGCGAGGATCGCGCCGAGGATCGCCGCAGCCTCGGGGAAGCGGGACGGGTCGGCGCTCGCGTAGTTGAGCCGTACGTACGCCCCCGACGGCTCGGCGGGGAACCACTCACTCCCCGGCGCGATGACCAGGCCGCGCGCCGCGCACTCGCGGACGACCGCGGCGGCGTCGGTGCCGTCCGGCAGCCGCAGCCAGAGGTTCAGCCCGCCGACCGGCACGGCCTCCACCAGCGCGGTCGGCGCCTGCGCGGCCAGGCACGACAGCAGGAGATCGCGCCGCGAACGCAGCTGCTCGCGGAAGCCGCGGAGGTGCGTGCGCCAGGCCGGCTGGGTCACCACGTCGAGCGCGGCCGCCTGCAGGAGGCCGCTGACATACATCGACTCCGCCGCGCGATCGGCGAGGATGCGGTCCCTGGCGGGACCGCGCGCGATCACCGCCGCCACCCGCAGGGACGGCGACACGCTCTTCGTCAGCGAGCGCAGGTAGACCACGTGACCGTCGTGGTCGGAGGCCGCCACGGGACGGGGCTCGGCGTCGATGCCCAGGTCGTGCGCCCAATCGTCCTCGATGAGGAAGGCCCCGCGGCGACGGACCGCGTCGAGGACGGCCTCCCCGGTCGCCGCCGGCCACTGCGCACCGGTGGGGTTCGCGAACGTGGGCTGCGCGTAGAACGCCCGGGCTCCGGTCTCGGCGAGCGCTCTGTCGACCGCGTCCGGATCCGGACCCTGCGGACCGGAGGGGACGGGAACGAGCACGACCCCCGCCTGCTCCGCCGCGAGCAGGGCACCCCAGTACGTCGGCGACTCGATGAGCAGCGGCCGGCCGACGCCGACGACCGCCCGGAAGATGGAACTCAGTCCGCTCTGACTCCCGGAGATGATGACGGCGTCGCGGGCGGTCGGCACCGTGATCCCGGCCGGGGCCGCCGCGGCCAGCTCCGCCGCGAACCACTCCTGCAGTCCGGGCTCGCCGGCCGCGGGCGAGCGGGTGAGAGCGGACGCGGTCCGGGAGGCGCGCACCAGGGCCTGTCGTACCAGCCGCTCGGGGAGGAGATCCGGAGCGGGATACCCGGAGTGCAACCCGATCGCGTCCGGCGAGGTCGGGCGCTGCGCCGAGGAGAGACCGTCCAGGCGCACGGCGGCCGCGCCAAGAGCCCCGGCCTGCCAACCGTAGTCGGCCGGCAGGACCGTGCGCGCCGCGCGCACGAAGGTGCCGACGCCGGGCCGCGCCTCGACGAGCCCGAGGCGGACGAGCTGCTGCACCGCCTTCTGCACGGTCACGGGGCTCGCCGCGTACTCGGCCGTCAGCGCGCGGTTCGAGGGGAGGCGGGCGCCGGGTGCGGCGGCGGCGATCCACGTCCGGAGGCCGGCCACGATACGTGCGGTGCTATCCTGACTCATGAAAGAACACAGTAGCGTTATCCGTCCGAACGGAACACTGCTATCCCGCGCCGCCGGTCCTGCCTGGGGCCTCCTGGGCGTCGTCGCCTTCTCGTTCACGCTCCCGTTCACCCGGATCGCGCTCGGCGGCGGACTCTCGCCGCTGTTCATCGGCTCCGCCCGCGCGGTCGTCGCCGCTGTGCTCGCCGCGCTCGTCCTCCTCGTCACACGCCAGCAGCCGCCGAGCCCGGTCCAGTGGGCGCGACTCGCGGTCGTCGCCCTCGGAGTGGTCGCCGGCTTCCCCCTGCTGACCTCGTTCGCCATGATCACCACGCCCGCGAGTCACGGCGCGGTCGTGATCGGTCTCCTGCCGGCCGCGACCGCGGTCGCCGTCGTGCTGCGCACCCGGGAGCGCCCGTCCCCCTCGTTCTGGGTCTTCGCACTCCTCGGCGCCGCCGCGGCCCTCGTCTTCGCGACGCTGCAGAACGGCACGCCCGGCGCGCTCCGCCCCGCCGACCTCCAGCTGTTCGGGGCCGTGATCGCCGCGGCCGTCGGCTACGCGGAGGGCGGCCTGCTCGCGCGCGAGCTCGGTGCCTGGCAGACGATCTCCTGGGCACTCGTGCTCGCCGCTCCCGTCATGCTCGCGGTGGCCATCGCCGCCGGGGTCGCCGCACCGCCCGTCGCCACCCCCACCGCCTGGCTCGCGTTCGCCTACCTGGCCGCGGTCAGCATGTTCCTCGGATTCGTCGCCTGGTACCGCGGCCTCGCGATCGGCCCCATGGCACAGGTGAGCCAGATCCAGCTCGTGCAGCCCGTCATGGGCATCACCTGGGCAGCCTTCCTCTTCCACGAGGACGTCGGCCTGGCCACGGTGCTCGGCGGACTCGCGGTCGTCGTGTGCGCCGGACTCGCCGTCCGCACCCGCAGTTCTCCTCCCGCCCCCACCCCCACCCCCACCCGACAGGAGGCGCCATGCGTCACACCCCCCGCTACCTCATGACCGCCCCGGAGGAGGTCAAGCGCCTCATCCGCGCGCACCCGTGGGCGACGTTCGTCTCGCCGACCTCCACCGGTCTCGTCGCCTCGCACTACCCCGTTCTGCTCGACGAGGACGAGGACGGCATCGTGCTCGTGAGCCACTTCGGACGCCCGGACGACGAGCTCCACGAGCTCGGACGACACGAGGTCCTGGTGATCATCCAGGGGCCGCACGACTACGTGTCCTCGAGCCTGTACGCGCCGGGAGACCTCGTCCCGACCTGGAACCATGTCACCGCGCACCTCTCCGGCACCCCCGAGATCCTGACCGCGGAGGAGAACTACGCCATGCTCACCCGGCTCACCGACCACTTCGAGGGTGGGCAGCCCCACGGGCGGAGCCTCGCGGAGGACGAACCGGGCACCCGGAGGGCCGCGAAGGGCACGGTCGGCTTGCGGCTCCGGGTCACCCGGTTCGACGCCCGCGCCAAGCTCAGCCAGAACAAGGCCCCCGAGGTGCGCGAGCGCATCGCCGCCCGCTTCGACGCCGCCCACCCCGCGCTGGCCGCCGAGATGCGTCGCGTGTGACCCCCGTTCGAATCGCGCACTGTGCTCCATCTCGGGCGGATGTGCAGCACAGCGCGCGATTCGAAACGGGGTCAGAGGACGAGCGTGGCCAGGACGACGGTGGGCACCGCGGCGACGACCCCCCAGAGGGCGAAGCGGCCCCAGCGGATCTCGACCCCGAGCGCCGTCACGCGATGGTGCCAGAGGAGCGTCGCGAGCGAGGCCCACGGCGTGACGAGCGGACCGAGGTTCACGCCGATCAGCAGGGCCATCAGGGCGACCGGGTCCCCTGCCGCGGGTTCGAGCACGAGGTAGGCGGGGAGGTTGTTGATCGCGTTCGCGCTCACGGCCCCGAGCGCGGCGAGCCGGAACAGGTCGCCGGGAGAGTCGCCGTTCGCGGTCGCCGAGGTCAGGAAGTCGAGCAGCCCCTGTGCGTGCGCGGTCTCGACCAGCACGAACAGCGACGCGGCGAGCGCGAGCGCCTGCCACGGGACGAGCGAGAGCCGCAGGGCCCGGCGACGACGGACGGCGAAGAGCGCGATCAAGGCGAGAGCCGCGACCGAGGCGGGGATCCACACGTCGGGGGTCAGCGCGAGCAGCGGCATCAGCACCACGAGGATGCCGGTCGCGCTCCAGAACAGCAGGGGGTCGGCGGGGCGCCGCGCCACGGGCGTCTCGTACGCGCCGAAGACCGTGCGCCGATGCAGGACCGTGAGGATCGCGACGGGCACCAGGATCCCCACGAGCGTGGGCGCCCAGCTCAGCGCGATGAACGCCCCGGGGCCGTCCCCCATCGCGGGCGCGGCGAGCAGGTTGGTGAGGTTCGAGACCGGCAGCGCGAGGGACGCGGTGTTGGCGAGCCAGACGGTGGCCAGGGCGAACGGCAGCGGGGAGACGCCGATGCTCTGCGCCAGGACCACCACGACCGGGGTGACGATCACGGCGGTCGTGTCGAGCGAGAGGAACACGGTGCTCACCACGGCGAGCACGACCACCAGCGCCCACAGCACCACCACGCGGCCGCGACCCCAGCGCGCGAGGCGCTGCGAGACGACGTCGAACACCGCCGCATCACGGGCGAGCTCGGCGACGATCGTGATCGCGACGACGAACCCCAGCACGGGCGCGATCCGCGCCCCGAGCGCACCGGCATCCGTGCGCGGCAGGAAGCCCGTGAGCACGCACACGAGCGCGATCACGACGAGCCCGGCGACGATCCCCGCGCCGACGCCGATCCGCATCCGTCCGATCCCCACCTCGTGAGCATAGGGCCGGCGCCACCCTTTCGAATCGCGCACCTGGCTGCATCGGCGGCGGGTTGGGGACCAGGTGCGCGATTCGAAGGCAGGAGGTGTGAGCAACCCGCATGCATCCGGGGGACGGGCGTAGGGGAACCGTGAGGATCGACGGATGCGGCCGGGCGGCGCAGTTGGATCGAGGACGTGCTCGACATCATCTACCTCGCGCTGACCCTGGCGCTGTTCGCCCTCGTGTCCCTCATCGCCAAGGCGGTGGACCGCGCATGATCGTCTTCGAGATCCTCGCCGCCGTCCTCGCCGTCGCCGCGGTCGTCTACCTGGTCGTGGCGCTCGTCGCCCCGGAGCGCTTCTGATGGACGCGACGGTCCTCTTCGGCGTCCTCCAGATCACGGCCGTCGTGGTCGTGCTCGTGCTCCTCTACCGCCCCCTCGGCGACTACATCGCGCACGTCTACACCTCCGGGCGCGACCTCCGCGTCGAGCGCGGGCTGTACCGGGTGATCGGGGTCGACCCCCGCTCCGAGCAGACCTGGCGAGCCTACGCCCGCAGCGTGCTGCTGTTCTCCCTCGTCGGGCTCCTGCTCGTGTACGGGCTGCAGCGGCTCCAGGCCTTCCTCCCCGCCTCGCTGGGCCTGCCCGCCGTGCCGGAGGGACTCGCGTTCAACACCGCCGCCTCCTTCGTCGCGAACACCAACTGGCAGTCCTACTCGCCCGAGCAGACCATGGGCTACACGGTGCAGCTCGCGGGCCTCACCGTGCAGAACTTCGTCTCCGCCGCGGTCGGCCTCACCATCGCCATCGCCCTCATCCGCGGTCTCGCACGCCGCGGCTCCGCGACGATCGGCAATTTCTGGGTCGACCTCACCCGCGGTCTGGGGCGGCTGCTCCTCCCGCTCGCCCTGATCGGCGCGGTGGCCCTGCTCGCGGGCGGCGTGATCCAGAACGTGAACGGCTTCACCGACGTCGCCACGGTCTCCGGCGGCACGCAGACGATCCCCGGCGGTCCGGTCGCGTCGCAGGAGGCCATCAAGCTGCTCGGCACCAACGGCGGCGGCTTCTTCAACGCGAACTCCGCCCACCCCTTCGAGAACCCGACCGGGTGGACGAACCTCCTCGAGGTGCTGCTGATCCTGGTGATCCCGTTCGCCCTCCCCCGCGCGTTCGGCCGACTGGTCGGCGACCACCGGCAGGGCTACGCGATCGTCGCGGTCATGGGCACCCTGTTCCTCGCCTCGCTCGCCGCGCTCTCGGCCCTGGAGCTGGCGGGACGCGGTTCCGCCCCCGAGCTCGCCGGCGCGGCGATGGAGGGCAAGGAGCAGCGCTTCGGCATCCTCGGCTCGACCCTCTTCGGCAGCGCGAGCACGCTCACCTCGACCGGGGCCGTGAACTCGATGCACGACTCGTACACCGCGCTCGGCGGCATGATGCCGATGCTGAACATGATGCTCGGCGAGGTCGCTCCGGGCGGCGTCGGCTCCGGTCTGTACGGGATGCTCGTGCTCGCGATCGTCGCGGTCTTCGTCGGCGGGCTGCTCGTCGGCCGCACCCCGGAGTGGCTCGGGAAGCGCATCGGACCGCGGGAGATGACCCTCGCGAGCCTCTACATCCTCGTGGTCCCGGCGCTCGTCCTCGGCGGCACGGCCCTGAGCTTCGCGATCCCCGGGATCCGCGAGGACGTGGAGTCCACGAGCATCCTCAACCCGGGCGTGCACGGCATGAGCGAGGTGCTCTACGCGTTCACCTCCGCCGCGAACAACAACGGCTCCGCGTTCGCGGGGCTCACCGCGAACACTCCGTGGTTCAACACCGCCCTGGGCGTCGCGATGCTGCTCGGGCGATTCCTCCCGATCGTGCTCGTGCTGGCTCTCGCCGGGTCGTTCGCCGCGCAGGAGCGGGTGCCGGCCACGACCGGCACGCTCCCCACCCACCGGACGCAGTTCGTCGGCCTGCTCCTCACCGTGACCGTCGTCGTGACGGCCCTCACCTACTTCCCCGTGCTCGCACTGGGACCGCTCGCCGAAGGACTGTGACCATGACCCTCCTCACCACCCCTCCCGAACAGCAGGACGCCCCTGCCGTCCCCGCCCGTCCGCCGCGCTCCTTCGGCGGCGCCCAGCTCGTGCAGGCGCTCCCCGGTGCCGTCCGGAAGCTCAACCCCGCGACGCTCGTCCGCAACCCCGTGATGCTCCTCGTCTGGGTCGGCGCCGCGTTCACGACCGTCCTCGCGATCGCGGAGCCCTTCCTCGGCGGGCCCGCCTCCTCCGGCGGCACCCCCGTCCCGGCGGCGTTCACCTGGGGCATCGCGCTCTGGCTCTGGCTGACCGTGTTCTTCGCGAACGTCGCGGAGTCGGTCGCCGAGGGGCGCGGCAAGGCCCAGGCCGCGAGCCTGCGGAACACCCGCACCCAGACGATGGCGCGGCGGGTGGTGGGCCCTTCGACAGGCTCAGGGACCCAGGAGCCCGAGACGGAGACGGTGTCGTCGGCGGAGCTGCAGCGCGACGACCTCGTGATCGTCTCCGCGGGCGAACTGATCCCGGGCGACGGCGACATCGTCGCGGGCATCGCGACGGTCGACGAGTCGGCCATCACCGGCGAGAGCGCCCCCGTCGTCCGCGAGTCCGGCGGCGACCGCAGTGCTGTCACCGGCGGCACCCGGGTGCTGTCGGACCGGATCGTCGTGCGCATCACGTCGAAGCCCGGCGAGACGTTCGTCGACCGCATGATCGCCCTCGTCGAGGGGGCGAGCCGACAGCGCACCCCGAACGAGATCGCGCTGAACATCCTCCTCGCGAGCCTGTCGATCGTCTTCGTCGTCGTGGTCCTCGCGCTGAACCCGATCGCGTCGTACGCCGCGTCGCCGGTGAGCATCCCCGTCCTCATCGCCCTGCTCGTCTGCCTCATCCCGACCACCATCGGCGCGCTCCTCTCCGCCATCGGCATCGCGGGCATGGACCGGCTCGTGCAGCGGAACGTGCTGGCGATGTCGGGGCGGGCGGTGGAGGCCGCGGGCGACGTCACCACGCTGCTCCTCGACAAGACCGGCACGATCACCCACGGCAACCGCCGCGCCCACGCCGTGCTGCCGCTCACCGGGGTGGACGCCGAGGAGCTGCTGCGCACCGCCGCCCTCTCCTCGCTCGCCGACCCGACGCCGGAGGGCGCATCGATCGTCGAACTCGCCGCCGCCCGCGGGATCCGGGTGGAGGCCCCGGCGGACGCCGTCGTCGTCCCGTTTACGGCGCAGACGCGCATGAGCGGTCTCGACCTCGCCGACGGCACGCAGATCCGCAAGGGTGCCGCCTCGGCCGTGGCGGCCTGGCTGGGGCAGACCCCCGGCCCCGAGCTCGCGACCCTCACCGACGACGTCGCCTCGGGCGGCGGCACGCCCCTCGTCGTCGCGGTGCAGGGCCCTTCGACAGGCTCAGGGACCCAGCCGGACTCAGGCCCTTCGACAGGCTCAGGGACCCAGCCGGACTCAGGCCCTTCGACAGGCTCAGGGACCCACTCCGATTCCGGGACCCAGGCTGTGGACGCGCGGATCCTCGGGGTCGTGCACCTCAAGGACATCGTCAAGGACGGCCTCCGAGAGCGGTTCGACGAGCTGCGCAGCATGGGCATCCGCACGGTCATGATCACCGGAGACAACCCCCTCACCGCGAAGGCCATCGCGGCCGAGGCCGGCGTCGACGACTACCTCGCCGAGGCCACCCCGGAGGACAAGCTCGACCTCATCCGCCGGGAACAGGAGGGCGGACGTCTCGTCGCGATGACCGGGGACGGCACGAACGACGCTCCCGCGCTCGCCCAGGCCGACGTCGGCGTCGCGATGAACACGGGCACCTCGGCGGCCAAGGAGGCCGGCAACATGGTCGACCTCGACTCCGACCCGACCAAGCTCATCGACATCGTCCGCATCGGGAAGCAGCTGCTCATCACCCGCGGCGCGCTGACGACGTTCTCGCTCGCGAACGACATCGCGAAGTACTTCGCCATCATCCCGGCGATGTTCATGGGGGTGTTCCCCGGACTCGCGGCGCTGAACATCATGCAGCTGCATTCCCCGGCCTCCGCGGTCACGAGCGCGATCATCTTCAACGCCATCGTGATCGTGTTCCTCATCCCGCTCGCGCTGCGCGGCGTGAAGTACCGGCCGGCGAGCGCCTCGCAGATCCTGCAGCGGAACCTGCTCGTCTACGGCCTCGGCGGCGTCATCGCCCCGTTCGTCGGCATCAAGCTCATCGACCTTCTCGTCAGCCTCCTCCCCGGCTTCTGACCGGGCCCGAAAGGAACGCCATGTCGTCCACCACCCGCACCACGATGCGCACCGCCGGTGTCGCCGTCCGCGCGATGCTCGTCCTCACCCTCGTCCTCGGCGTCGGGTACACGCTGCTGGTCACCGGCATCGGCCAGCTCCTCCTCCCCGCGCAGGCGAACGGCTCGATACTCCCCGCCGACCGGGGCAGCGCGCTCCTCGGCCAGTCCTTCACGGATGCCGACGGTGAAGCCCTGCCCGAGTACTTCCAGTCCCGCCCCTCGGCGGCCGGCGACGGGTACGACGGGGCGTCGTCCGGCGGCAGCAACCTCGGGCCGGAGAACCCCGACCTCGTCGCCGCCATCGCCGCACGGAAGGCCGAGATCGCCGCGAGGGAGGGCGTCGATCCGTCCGCGGTCCCCGCGGATGCCGTGACCGCGTCCGGCTCCGGCCTCGACCCGCACATCAGCGTCGCGTACGCCCTGCTCCAGGTGCCGCGGGTGGCCGCCGCCCGCGACCTGTCCGAAGACGAGGTGCGGGCCCTCGTGGAGTCTAGGATTCAAGGGCGGGACCTGGGGTTCCTCGGCGAGGAGCGCATCAACGTCGCGGAGCTGAATCTCGCACTCGACGACCGGGAGGGTGCATGAGCGCAGAGCGGCCGCCGCGCCCCGCGACGGACCGGAACCGCCGCGGACGACTGCGCGTCCTCCTCGGCGCCGCGCCGGGCGTCGGGAAGACCTTCGAGATGCTCGCCGAGGGTCGGCGGCTCCGCGACGAAGGCCGCGACGTGGTCATCGCGATCGTGGAGACCCACGGCCGTGCGGCCACGACCGCCCTCACCTCCGGGCTTCCCGAGGTGCCGCGGCGCGAGGACGCCCATCGCGGGGTCACCCTCTCCGAGCTCGACCTCGATGCGGTGCTCTCCCTCGCCCCGGAGATCGCTCTGGTGGACGAGTTCGCGCACACGAACGCCCCCGGCTCGCGGAACCCCAAGCGCTGGCAGGACGTCGAGGAGCTGCTGGACGCGGGGATCGACGTCGTCACCACCGTGAACGTGCAGCACATCGAGTCGCTGAACGCGGTCGTGGAGAAGATCACCGGGATCGCCCAGCGCGAGACCATCCCGGACGCGGTCGTCCGCGCCGCCGACGAGATCGAGGTCGTCGACCTCGCACCGCAGACGCTCCGCGACCGGCTCGCCGCAGGTCTCGTCTACCCCGCGGAGCGGGTCGACGCCGCCCTCTCGCACTACTTCCGGCTCGGCAACCTCACCGCCCTCCGGGAGCTCGCCCTGCTGTGGCTCGCCGACGAGGTCGACAGCGCGCTCCGCAGCTATCGCGCGGAACAGGGCATCGCGGGAGCCTGGCAGGCGCGCGAGCGGGTGGTCGTCGCCCTCACCGGCGGCCCGGAGGGCGAGACGCTGCTGCGCCGCGGGGCCCGCATCGCCGCACGCTCCGCCGGCGGGGAGCTGCTCGCCGTGCACGTGACCGCCCAGGACGGACTGCGCGACGAGACCCCCGGCGCTCTCGCCGCGCAGCGCTCCCTCGTCGAGTCCCTCGGCGGCACGTACCACCAGGTGGTCGGGGACGACATCCCGGCGACGCTCGTCGAGTTCGCGCAGAGTGCCGACGCCACGCAGCTCGTGATCGGGGTGAGCCGGCGCGGCCGCCTCGCCGCCGCCCTAACCGGGCCGGGGATCGGCGCCGAGGTCATCCGCCGCTCGGGCGACATCGACGTGCACATCGTGACCCACGCCGCGGCGGGCGGCCGGCTCGCCCTCCCCCGCATCACCGGCGGTGCGCTCGGCTGGCGTCGGCAGGCGCTGGGCTTCGGCGTGGCCCTCGTGTTCGGCCCGCTGCTGTCCTGGCTGATGTTCACCGTCCGCAGCCCCGAGTCGATCACGGCGGAGGTGCTCGCCTACCAGCTGCTCGTCGTGGTGGTCGCCCTCATCGGCGGCATCCGTCCCGCCGTGTTCGCGGCGGTGCTCTCCGGCATCACCCTCGACTTCCTCTTCGTCGCCCCGCTGTTCACGATCACGATCGCGCACCCGCTGCACGTGCTCGCGCTCACCCTCTATGTCATCATCGCGATCCTCGTGAGCCTCATCGTCGACCAGGCCGCCCGCCGGGCGCGGACCGCGCAGCGGGCGACCGCCGAGGCGGAGCTCCTCGCGGCCGTCGCCGGGAACGTGCTCCGCGGCGACAACGCCGTGCTCGCCCTCGTCAGCCGCACGCGGGAGGCGTTCGGGCTGAGCGGGGTGCGGCTGCTCACCCCCTCCGGCGAGGTGCTGGCCAGCGACGGCGAGCCGGTACCGGACGGCCGCGCCACCACCATCCCGGTCGGGGTCGCGTCCGGTGGCGGCCCGCGCGCCGTGCTGGAGCTCAACGGGGAGCCGATCGCCGGTCCGGAGCGCCGACTGCTCGACGCGATCGTCGCCCAGCTCTCCGCCGCCATCGAGCACACCGATCTCCGCGCGACCGCGCGGGAGGCGGAAGCCCTCGCCGAGACCGACCAGGTCCGCAGCGCCCTGCTCTCCGCCGTCAGTCACGACCTGCGCCGGCCGCTGGCCTCGGCGGTCGCCGCGATCGGCGGGCTCCGCGGCGCGCACGGCCTGTCCGCGGAGGACCGCGCGGAGCTGCTGGAGACCGCGGACGAGAGCCTCGCGACCCTCTCCGCCCTCGTCACCGATCTCCTCGACGTGAGCCGCGTGGAGGCGGGAGTGCTCGCGGTCTCGGCCCAGCGGATCGACGCGGCCGGCCCCGTGCTCGCCGCGGTGGACGAGCTCGGTCTCGGCCCCGCCGACGTCGAGCTCGCCCTGGACCCCGACCTGCCGCCGCTGCACGCGGACCCCGTGCTCTTGCAGCGGGTACTCGTGAACGTGCTCGCCAACGCCCACCGTCACGCTCCCGACGGCAGTCGCGTGCTCGTGTCGAGCAGCCGGCTGGGGGATCGGGCAGAGCTCCGGATCATCGACCGCGGCGAGGGCATCGCGCCGGAACGCCGCGATGCCGTCTTCCAGCCGTTCCAGCGTTTCGGCGACACCGACAACACAGCGGGGCTCGGGCTCGGGCTCGCCCTGTCGCGCGGTTTCACGGAGGGCATGGGCGGTAGCCTGACTCCGGAGGACACCCCAGGGGGCGGACTCACCATGGTCATCTCCCTGCCGCTCGCCGCAGGGTCTTCCGACACGGAGGGGACGGAGTGAAGCTCCTCATCGCCGACGACGACCCGCAGATGGTGCGGGCGCTGCGGATCACCCTCGCGGCGCACGGCTACGAGGTCGTCGTGGCCGCCGATGGCGCCGCCGCGATCGCCGCCGCAGCGCAGAGCCATCCCGACCTCATCATGCTCGACCTCGGCATGCCCCGCCTCGACGGCATCGAGGTGATCCAGGCCCTCCGCGGCTGGACGAGCGTGCCCATCATCGTGGTGTCGGGGCGGACGGGCTCCGCCGACAAGGTGGAGGCGCTGGACGCCGGGGCGGACGACTTCGTCACGAAGCCCTTCCAGGTCGACGAGCTGCTGGCCCGGCTGCGGGCGCTCTCCCGCCGCGCGGTCGCCGCGAACGGGGAGTCCGTGGTCGCGTTCGGGGACGTCGTCGTCGACCTCGCCACGAAGACCGTGACCCGCGCCGGCACCCGGGTGCACCTCACGCCGACCGAGTGGCGGATGCTCGAGCACCTCGCGCGGCATCCGGGCGCGCTGGTGACCCGGCAGGATCTCCTCAAGGAGATCTGGGGCAGTGCCCAGGTGTCCGACTCCGGCTACCTGCGGCTGTACATGTCCCAGCTCCGCAAGAAGCTGGAGCGCGAGCCTTCGACGCCCGTCCACCTGCTGACGGAGTCGGGAATGGGCTACCGGCTGGTCCTCTAGCGACCGAGCGGCGCGCGGTCGTGCGTGCCCGCGATGCGACGCCGACGGAGGACCGCCACGACGCCGACGACGACGAGGAGGACGGCCACGATGATCGCGGTGACGGCGGTGGGCGTGCTCTCCGGCTCGCCCGTGAGACGCCCGACCGCGAGCCAGCTCAGACCCCAGGCGGTCGCGAGCGCCGGCGCGAGGCGTCCGGTGAACCAGGCCGATGCGGCGCCGATCACCAGCACGACCACGAGCACGGCGACGGCCCAGGCGTCGGGGGCACCCGCTCCGATCTCCGGGACCGTCTGGGTGAGCCAGGCGGCGGTGTTGGCGACCGTCGCGATGGTGACCCAGCCGAAGTGCAGGCCGTTGGCCCCGTCGGTGAGGAGGCGATCAGCGAGATTGCGGGCGGGGAACCGGCCGAGGAGCACGATGACGCGGGCGAGCGTCGCGAGCAGGAGCGCGATCACGAGCACGGTCAGCCACAGCGTCAGGTAGCGCGCGGTCACGAGCCAGAGGCCGTTGAGCACCATCGAGAGGGCGATCCAGCCGCCGACCGCCTGCTGTCGCTCGTCGCGGCGCTGCGCGGGGAGCGCCTGCCACACGGTGTAGGCGAGGAGTCCCACATAGATGAGCGACCAGATCGAGAAGGCCGGTCCGGCGGGGGCGAGGTACGAGCCTTGGGCCGAGAGCGCGCCGTTCTGCAGCTCATCGACGGAGTCACCGCCGAAGGCGCCGGCGCCGATGGCCGCGGCGATCAGCATGAACACGGCGGCGGCGATCACGAGGCTCTGGCGGGCGATGCCCTTCGTCGAGGTCTCCATGCCCGCACCCTACGCCGGACGGGGACGGAAGGGAGTGGCCTTGACAGTGCCCCTTCGTTTCGCTAACCAGGTTAGCGAGTGGAGGCGTCAGGCCGGAGCGAGGGCGGCGTCGATCAGGACCTCGGCGGCGCGGCGCGCGTGCACGGCGGCCTCCGGGTCCGCACCGATCGCCGCCGTGCTCTGCGCCCCCTCGGCGAGGAGCGAGAGCTGGGCGGCCAGGCCCACCGGGGCGCCGGTCGCCGCGACGAGCTCCGCCATGTACTGCTGGAACGACGCCTTGTGCGCGCGGACGATGCCGGCGACCTCGGGGCTCGTGCCCCCGAGCTCTCCGAATGCGTTGATGAAGGCGCAGCCCCGGAACCCGTCGCTGCAGAACCAGTCCTCCAGGTAGCCGTAGACCGCGAGGAGGCGGGCGCGCGGGTCGTCGCCGCTCTGCGCCACGGCGGCGGTGAGCCCCTGCTCCCACTCGGCGTGCTTCCGCGTCAGCACCGCCGCGACGATGTCCGTCTTCGCCGGAAACAGCGAATAGAGGCGCCGCAGCGACACCCCGGCGGCGGACCGGAGCTCGTCCATGCCGACCGCCGCATAGCCCTTGCGATAGTAGAGCTCCTCCGCGGCGGAGAGGATGCGTTCGCGCGCCTCGTCTTCGGTCATGTCCAGAAGTCTACTTGACATGAGAACGAACGTTCTCTAGATTGATCACATCAGGCGAGAACGATCGTTCTCACCGGCATCGGAAGGAACACATCATGGGTTACATCACCGTCGGCACCGAGAACACCACCCCGATCGAGCTCTACTACGAAGACCAGGGCAGCGGTCAGCCCGTCGTGCTGATCCACGGCTACCCGCTCAACGGGCACAGCTGGGAGCGCCAGACCCGCGAGCTCCTCGCCCAGGGGTACCGCGTCATCACCTACGACCGCCGCGGCTTCGGACAGTCCTCCAAGGTCGGCTCCGGCTACGACTACGACACCTTCGCCGCCGATCTGAACACCGTGCTCGAAACCCTCGACCTCCGCGACGTCGTGCTCGTCGGCTTCTCCATGGGCACCGGCGAGCTCGCCCGCTACGTCGGCCGCTACGGCCACGAGCGCGTCGCGAAGCTCGCCTTCCTCGCGTCGCTCGAGCCCTTCCTCGTGCAGCGCGACGACAACCCCGAGGGCGTGCCGCAGGAGGTCTTCGACGGGATCGAGACCGCCGCCAAGGACGACCGCTACTCCTGGTTCACCCAGTTCTACAAGGACTTCTACAACCTCGACGAGAACCTCGGCACGCGCATCAGCCAGCAGGTCGTCGACGCGAACTGGAACCTGTCCGTCACCAGCGCCCCGGTCGCCGCCTACGCCGTGGTCCCGACCTGGATCGAGGACTTCCGCGACGACGTGAAGGCCGTGGCCGCCGCTGCCAAGCCCACGCTGATCCTGCACGGCACGAAGGACAACATCCTGCCGATCGACGCGACCGCCCGCCGCTTCCGCCAGGCCGTGCCCGAGGCCGAGTACGTCGAGGTCGAGGGCGCCCCGCACGGCCTCCTCTGGACCCACGCCGACGAGGTCAACGCCGCCCTGACGCAGTTCCTGGCCCGGTAACCCTCGTTCGAATCGCCCGAATGGCCCCATTTCCTCCGGAGATGGGGCCATTCGGGCGATTCGAAGCGGGTCAGCGGGAGCGCCAGAGCAGCCAGACGAAGTACGGGGCACCGATCAGCGCGACCACGAGACCCGCCGGAAGCTGCGCGGGGGCGATCACCGTCCGGCCGATCGTGTCCGCGATGCCCACGAGCAGCCCGCCGAGGAGCACCGCCGTCGGGATCACTCGCGAGTGCCGCGCGCCCACCAGGGCCCGCGCCGCGTGCGGCGCCACGAGCCCCACGAAGCCGATGACCCCGATCGCCGTCACGCTCAGCGCCGCGAGGACGGCCGCCACCAGCAGCAGCGTCAACCGGACGGGCTCCAGCCGGATGCCGACCAGTCGCGGGGTGTCCTCATCGAGCGACAGCACGTCGAGCTCCCGGCGACTCATCACCACGAACGGCACCGCGATCACGAGGACGATCGCCAGCGGGATGACCTGCTCCCACACCCGCCCGTACGTCGTCCCGGAGAGCCAGGTGTAGATCTTCGGGGTGTCCCACGGGTTCGAGCGCAGTAGGAAGAAGGTCGTGAGGGAGACCGTGAAGTACGAGACCCCGATGCCGATGAGCAGGAAACGGTCCGCGTTCAGGCCGCCCCGCCACGACAGCAGGTAGACGAGGGCGAAGGCGAGCAGCGAGCCGGTGACGGCTCCCGCGATCATCCCGCCCGTCGACGACGTGATGCTCGTGATCACCAGCACCGCGCCGAGCCCGCCGCCGCCGGTGACGCCGAGGATGCCCGGGTCGGCGAGCGGGTTGCGGCTCACCCCCTGGATCACGGCGCCGGAGAGCGCGAGCGCCGCGCCGGCGACCACGGCGGCCACGATCCGCGGCGCGCGCTCGTCGAGGGCGAAGGCGATGGGCGCGGGAGCCTGCCCCTGCAGCCATAGCGCGATGTCGCCGGTGAGCAGCCAGGTGTGCCCGGCGAGCAGTCCGAGCAGCAGCACCCCGACCACGCCGAGGGCGACGAGGGCGAGGGTGATCCGGAAGCGCAGGCGGCTGCGCACCCCGAAGCGCACCCGCGGAGGCTCGCGCGTGGGACCGGCGTCGCGGAGGCGTCGGGCCATGAGCACGAGCACGATCGCGCCGAGCAGCGTCGTCGCGACGCCGGTCGGGATGAGGATCGCGGCCTCCGCGCCGATCAGCGCGCGCAGGAGGGCGTCGGAGAGGATGACGACGAGGGCGCCGAGGAGCCCCGACGCGGGGATCAGCAGCAGATGGCGGTTCAGGCTCGGCACCACCCGCGTCAGCAGCCGCGCGAGCACCGGCGCACACAGCCCGACGAAGCCCATCGGCCCGGCGAGCGTCACCGCGACCGCCGTGAGGGTGACCGCGAGGAGGATCCCGATGGTCCTGGTCGACCGGATCGGCACGCCGAGCGACGAGGCGGTGTCGTCGCCCAGGGACAGGATGTCGAGGCGCCGCGCGAGCACGAGGGCCAGCACCGTGACGACCACGACGACCGGAGCCGCCTGCAGGAACGCGGTGAGTCCGAGCTGCGACAGGCTCCCGCTCCCCCAGGCGAGCAGTCCCTTGGTCTCCTCGTCGAACAGGATGAGCAGGGTCGAGGTCGCGGCCTGGAAGGCGAGCGCCAGCGCAGAGCCCGCGAGGATGAGGCGGGTCGTGGACGACCCCGCCCCTCCGGCGAGTCCGAGCACGATGCCCGCGGCGACGATGCCGCCCGCGAACGCCACCGCCCCGGAGGCCCACACCGGCACGGCGATCCCGAACGCGGCGAGCGCCGTGACGGCGAGGTAGGCCCCGGCGGTCACGCCGAGCGTGTCGGGTGACGCGAGGGCATTGCGGGCGAGGGACTGCAGCAGGATGCCGGCGACGCCGAGGGCCACGCCCACCGCGACGCCGGCGGCGAGCCGCGGCACCCGCGATCCCCAGAGGACGTCGGCGTCGGCGAACACCGCGCCGCTCGTGCCCTGCGTGAGGTGCCAGCAGGCGACCGCCACCAGCACGACGGCGAGAGCGACGAGCACGCCGACGCCCGTCCACACCGCGGGCTTCCGACCCTCCGCCCCCACGCGGACGGCGGACGCCGGGGCGTCAGGCTCCGCGGTCGCCGTCGCGTCGTCGAGGCGGAGGGTCTCCGTCACTTCGAGAGCACCTCGAGGTAGCCGTCGATGATCTGCGCGGTCGAGCG
The DNA here is from genome assembly GCF_058140415.1 of Microbacterium sp. C-MGS6. NCBI lineage: Bacteria > Bacillati > Actinomycetota > Actinomycetes > Micrococcales > Microbacteriaceae > Microbacterium > Microbacterium sp. C-MGS6. Next base: position 338,223 of record NZ_CM176934.1, on the reverse strand, counting down.
CGGGCCGCCGAAGGTCCAGATACCTGCCGGGAACGCGGTCAGGCGGTCCTCCGCCACCGCGGGGAGCGAGGTCCACGCGGGGTTGTCCGCGAGGGCGTCGACGAAGCTCTCGGAATCCGGGTCCGCGGTGCCGGTGTAGAACAGGTTCGCGTCGCCGACCGTCGTCATGCCCTCGACATCGGTCTGCCCGAGGCCGTACACGGGGTCGACCTCGCCGGTCCAGGCGTTCGTCAGCCCGAGCTCCTCGCCCACCTCGCCGACGAGCGAACCCTGGCCGAACGGACGCAGCGCCACGTTGCCGCCGTCGACCCAGCCGTCGAAGAACACGAAGTCGGTGGTGGCGAGGTCGCGGTCGGCGAGCTCGGCCTTCGCGGTGTCGAGGTGCTCCTGGAACTCCTCGGTGACGACGTCGGCCCGCTCCCCGCGGCCGGTGACCTGGGCGATGAGGTCGAAGGTGTTCAGCATCTTGGCGATCGGGTCCTTCGCATCGGCGCCGATCGTCGCGAGCACGGGCACGTCGTAGGCCTCGAGCTGCGCGACGATGGGGTCGTCCGCGGCACTGACCTCGACGATCACGAGGTCGGGGTCGGTGCCGAACAGCGTCTCCAGGTTCGGCTCCTGGCGGGTGCCCACGTCGACGACGCCCTCCGGCAGCTCCTCCGCGGTGACCCAGGTGCTGTACCCCTCGGCGTCGGCCACCGCGACCGGCGTCACGCACAGCGACAGGGCGTCCTCGATCTGCTGCCACTCGAGCACCGCGATCCGCTCGGCCGGCGTGTCGAGCTCGACCGTGCGGCCGAGGTCGTCGGTGACGGAGACCGCCCCGGTCGAGGTGCTCGTGGTGTCGTCCGTGCAGCCCGCGCTCGTCGAGGTCGGGGCGTCCGATCCCTCGGCGGACGGCGTTTGCGTGGTGCCGCAGCCGGCGAGCGCGAGGGTGAGGGCGCCGCCGAGGGCGAGCACGGCGAGGGAGGTCTTCTTCATCGGTGGTTCCTTCAGGGGTCGGGATCAGGAGGCGGAGGGGGCGCGGAGGCGACCGTGGTGGCGACCGCGCGGACGCACCCGCACCAGCCCGGTCTCCTCGTCGAGGGCGGTGTCGATGCGCAGGCCGTACACGTGCGAGAGGTTCTCGCCGGTGAGCACTTCGGCGGGCGCCCCCGCCGCGTGGACCCGGCCGCGGTGCATCAGCACGACGTCGTCGGCGACCGAGGCGGCGTGGTCGAGGTCGTGCAGCACGACGCCGAGCGCGGTGCCGTGGTCGTCGGCGAGCTCCCGCACCAGGTCGAGGGTCTCCACCTGGTAGCGCAGGTCGAGGTGGTTGGTCGGCTCGTCGAGCAGCAGCACCCCGGTGTCCTGGGCGAGTGCGGTCGCCAGCCAGACGCGCTGCAGCTCGCCTCCGGAGAGCTGGTCGACCGGACGGGCGGCCATGGCGGAGAGGCCGGTGAGGGCGAGGGCGCGCGCCACGGCCGCTCGGTCGGCGTCGCTCACGCCGGAGAACCGTCCGCGGTGCGGGTGGCGGCCGTAGGCGACGACGTCGGAGACCTCGATCCCGGACGGGTGCGGCCGGGACTGCGACAGCATCGCGACGGTCTTCGCGAACTCCTTGGCGGAGAGGGCGGCGGCGTCGCGCGACTCCGCGCCGCCGACGCGCACGGTCCCCGCCTCGATGCGGTGCAGCCGCGCGAGAGCGCGGAGGACGGTCGACTTGCCGCTGCCGTTCGGTCCGATCAGCGTGGTCACCCGGCCCGGCGCGAGGCGCAGGGATACGTCGTGCACGACCCGGGTGCGGCCGTAGCCGAGGACGAGGGACTCCCCCTCCAGGCTGTGGCGATCGATGGCCTCGGTCATCTCAGCCCCGCATCGCGACGCCGCGGCGCCAGTAGCCCATGAAGGCGACCTGCGTGCGATCGACGCCGAGGTCCTTCACGAGGTGCCGTCGCAGCGTCGTCACGACACCGCTCTCGCCCGCGATCCAGAAGTAGCGGCCGGCGCGGTCGTCCTCACGGGGGATCTCCTCCCCCAGGCTCGAGTACTCGGGGGTCTCCCACAGGAGGTCCTCCCCCTCGATGTCGGTGACCCGGATCTCGTCCCCGGCGTCGTCATCCCCCAGATACTCGAGCACCGCGGGGATGAGGCGAAGGCCGTGCGGCTCGCCGATGTCGCGCGGGAGCCAGTGCACGTCGACCCCGGCCGGCACGTCGATCGCGAGCACGTCGGCGGGCGACGGCACCTCGATGAAGGCGACGCCGCGGAGGTCGCGCGGGGCGTCCTCCAGGATGCGGGCGATGGCGGGGGCCGCGGTCTCATCCCCGACGAGAACCACCGAGGTCGCCGCCCCCGGCGCGTACTCCGCCCCGCCGTGCGCGACGACGCCGCGGCGCGGGCCGACCAGCCACAGCTCCTGACCCACCGCGGCGGTGCTCGCCCACCGCGAGGCCGGACCGGTGAGTCCGGGCTCGAGGTGCAGCACGAAGTCGATGTCGACCTCGGTGCGGCCGTCGTCGGCGACCCGCAGCTCGCGCACGGAGTAGGTGCGCATCGAGCCGCGCTCCTCCTCCGGGACGGCGAGGTACGAGCCCCACCAGTCGTACGTCGACCGGTCGATCTCCGCGAGCACGCCGGACGCGGGCGGGAAGACGAGCTTGACCCGGCTGTCGTACACCTCCCCCGGCGTCCCCAGCTCGCTGAGCTCCTCGCCGCCGAGCGTCACCCGCACGAACGACGGGGAGACGCGGTCGACGCCGCGCACCTCGGCGCGGGTGAGGATGTAGGTCGGGCGCTCGGTCGTGGTGGATTCAGCGGACATGATGCCTTCCGATGGGGGTGACCATCGGCTTGCCGGAGACCGGGTCGATGGTGATCTGGTTGGGGAGGCCGAAGACCTCCTGCACGAGTTCGGCGGTGACGATCTCCTGCGGGGCGCCGATCGCGTGCACGCGACCGTCCTTCATGGCGACCAGCTCGTCGGCGTAGCGCGCCGCGAGGTTGAGGTCGTGCAGCACCATGACGATCGTGGTGCCGCGCGCGACGCTGAGGTCGGTGAGCAGGTCGAGCACCTCGACCTGGTGGGCGACGTCGAGGAACGTCGTCGGCTCGTCCAGCAGCAGGATGTCGGTCTCCTGCGCGAGGGCCATCGCGATCCAGACGCGCTGCCTCTGACCGCCGGAGAGCTCGTCCACGCTGCGGTCGGCGAGGTCGCTGATCCCGGTCGCGTCCAGGGCGTCGGCGACGACCTCGTAGTCGTGCGCGCTCCACCGCGACAGCGCCCGCTGGTGGGGATGACGTCCGCGACCGACGAGGTCGGCGACGGCGATGCCCTCGGGGGCCACGGGCGACTGCGGCAGCAGGCCGAGGATGCGCGCGACCTCCTTCGTGGGGCGGGCGTGGATGGACTTCCCGTCGAGCACGACCTCCCCGTCCCCCGGCGACAACAGGCGGGCGAGGGCGCGCAGCAGCGTCGACTTGCCGCAGCCGTTGGCGCCGACGATCGTGGTGATCTTCCCCGGCGCGATCTGCAGGTCGAGGCCCTCGACCACGGTGCGGTCGCCGTAGGAGAGGGTGACCCCCTCGGCGGACAGGCGGTGGGCGGCGGTCACAGCGAGCCTCCGGTGCGGTTGGTGCGGATGAGCAGGTAGATGAGGTACGGCGCGCCGACGACGCCGGTGACCACGCCGACCGGGTACCGCGCGCCGAGCGCGAACTGGGCGATGAGGTCGCCGCCGAGCACGAGCACCGCGCCGACGAGGCCGCTGGGCAGCAGCAGCGTGGCACCGGGACCGGTGAGCCGCGCGGCGATGGGTCCCGCCATGAACGCGACGAACGCGATCGGCCCGGTGGCAGCGGTCGCGAAGGCGAGGAGGGCCACGGCGCCGAGGATGAAGACGAGGCGCGTGGCGGTGACCCGCACGCCGAGCCCCGCGGCGGACTCGTCCCCGAGCTGGAGCGTGCCCAGCGCCCGGCCCTGCGAGAGCAGCAGCGGCACGAGGATCGCGGCGGCGATCGCCATCGGCAGCACCCGCTCCCACGACGCGTTGTTGAGGCTGCCGGTGAGCCACTGCATCGCGGTCTGGATGTCCCAGTTCGCGGCCCGGGACAGCAGGTAGGAGATGACGCTCTGCAGCATCGCCGCGACGCCGATCCCGATGAGGATGAGGCGGGTGCCCGCGAAGCCGGCCTTGATGGCGAGGAGGTAGATCGCCAGCGCGGTGACGAGGGCACCGACGAGCGCGAGCAGTGAGACGGCGGGGCCGTTGAGCGAGAGCACGACGATGCCGAACACCGCGGCGGCGCCGGCCCCGTTCGAGATGCCGATGATGTCCGGCGAGGCGAGCGGGTTGCGCAGCATGGTCTGGAACGTCACGCCCGCCATACCGAACGCGAGGCCGGTGAGGACGGCGAGGACGGCGCGCGGCAGGCGCAGGTCGCCGACCGTGAACGAGGCGCCGGGCACCGTCTCGCCGAGGATCACGCGGACGACCTCGTCGAGCGGGTAGAACGTGTTGCCGACCATGAGCGCCACCGTGAAGAGCACGACCACGACGGCCCCGAGCGCGACGGTGACCACGGCATGACGGCGGTGGCGTGCCCGGCGGCCGGCGATGACACGCGCGGTGCGGGCGGCGGCGGACTCGTCGCCGCGGACGAGGGTGTGCTCGGTCGTGCTCACAGCTCCCGCACCTTCTGTCGGCGGACGATCCAGATGAAGAACGGCGCCCCGATGATCGCCGTGATGATACCCACCTGGATCTCCTCGGAGGACGGCGAGATCACGCGTCCGACGATGTCGCTCGCGGTGAGCAGCGCGGCGCCGGCGAGGGCCGAGAACGGCAGCAGCCAGCGGTGGTCTGTGCCCACGAGCATCCGGCACATGTGGGGGACGATGAGCCCGACGAACCCGATCGGCCCCGCGATCGCCGTCGCCGCGCCGGCCAGGATGACCGCACCGAGGGCCGACAGCATCCGGGTGCGCAGCACGTGCTCGCCGAGCCCCTTGGCCATGTCGTCGCCGAGGGCGAGGGAGTTCATGCCCCGTGCGCACAGGAAGCAGATGAGGGCGCCGACCGCGAGGACCGGCGCGGTGATCGCGATCCGCGGCCACTCCGCCCCGCCGACGCCGCCGATCTGCCACGACTGGAACGTCTGCAGCAGGTCGACCCGCGGCAGCATGACCGCGCTGATGAGCGAGGCGAACGCGGCGGAGGTCGCCGCCCCCGCGAGGGCCAGCTTGAGCGGGGTGGCCCCGCCACGGCCGAGGGAGCCGACGGTGTAGACGAACACGGCGGCCGCCGCGGCGCCGACGATCGCGAAGGCCATCTGCCCGTAGGGATTGCTGAGTCCGAAGAACGCGATGCCGAGGACGACCGCGAACGAGGCGCCGTTCGAGACCCCCAGGAGGCCGGGGTCGGCGACGGGGTTGCGGGTGACGGCCTGCATCGTCGCTCCCGCGAGGGCGAGGGCCGCCCCCACGAGGAGCGCGAGCACCGTGCGGGGGATGCGCTTGACGACCGCGGCCTGAGCGATCGTGTCCGACTGCCCGGAGAGCGCCGCGAGGATGTCGTCGAGGGTGACCGCCCGCACCCCGAACGACACCGAGAGCACGACGAGCACGAGGATCACACCGACCCCGGCGAGCAGCCAGAGGGTGCGTACCACCGCCGGACGCCGCAGGGTGGCGGCGTCCGGCGCGAGGACGGGTGCTGAGATCACGACGACTCTCCGCTGGGGGGCGGACGCGGAGCTTACTTCGCGAGCGGCGCGGCGAGGATGGCCAGGTAGTCCTCGAGACCCCACGGGATCGACAGCGCCGACGGGTTCGCCGATGCGGCGATGGGGGTGGCGTCCGGGAGGATCGCGACGCGGCCCTCCGCGATGGCCGGGATCTTCGACAGCAGCGGGTCGGCCTGCAGCGTGGCGAGGGTGGAGTCGTCGCCGTAGGTCACGAGCGCGTCGACGTCGTCGAACTTCTGCGCCTCCTCGGCGCTCACCTGCAGGTAGAACTGGTCGCTGTCCTCGTTCTCCTCCACGATCGCGGGGAGCGGCAGGCCGAGGTCGTGCAGGTAGCCGGGGCGCGTGTCGGCCGCGGTGTAGTAGCCGATCTGGCTCAGGTCGCTCGGGTCGAAGTAGGCGAACAGCACCTTCTTGCCCTCGAGCGCGCTGTTGGCCGCGAGGGCCGCGTCGGCGTCGGCGTGCAGGTCCTCGATCAGGGCCTCGCCCTCAGCCTCGAGCCCCAGGGCCTTGGAGTTCATCTCGACCATGTCGTCGACGGACGTGCCCCACGCGACGTCGGGGTAGGCGACGACCGGGGCGATCTTGGAGAGCGTGTCGTACTCCTCCTGCGTGAGGCCGGAGTAGGCGGCGAGGATGACGTCGGGCTCGGTGTCGGCCACGGCCTCGTAGTCGATGCCGTCGGTCTCGTCGAAGAGCACCGGGGTCTCGCCACCGAGCTCGTCGAGCTTCTCCTCGACCCAGGGGAGGATGCCGTTGTCGTCGTCGTCGCCCCAGGTGGCCTTGCTCATGCCGACCGGGACGATGCCGAGGGCCAGCGGCACCTCGTGGTTCGCCCACGCGATGGTCGCCACGCGCTCGGGCTTCTCGTCGATGGTCGTCTCGCCGTAGACGTGCTCGATGGTGACGGGGAACGCGTCGTCAGAGGCCGGGTTGCTCCCGGCGGACGCGGTCGACTCCGGCGCGGAGGACGAGCAGGCGGAGAGCGTCACGGCGAGCGCGGCGGCCGCGCCGAGGGCGAGAAGTCGAGAGGTGCGCACAGGCGTTCCCTTCGGGATGGGAGATGGGGTGTCGACGCGAGAGCGTCCGGCCTTTGGTAAGCCTCGCCTAATCTAACACGGAGGTTAGGACTGCCTCACTCCCGTTTCGAATCGCTCACCTTGTCCCATCCGGCGCCCGGATGCCGCAAAGTGGGCGATTCGAAGGTGTCGGGGCAACGAAAAAGCCGGCCGGACCCGTACGGATCCGGCCGGCTTCAGGAAGTCAGCGCACGCTCAGAGAGCGCGGATGTTCGCCGCCTGCATGCCCTTGGGGCCACGCTCAGCGTCGAATTCGACCTTCTGGTTCTCGCGGAGCTCCTTGAAACCGGAGCCGGCGATAGCCGAGTAGTGGGCGAAGAGGTCTTCGGTGCCGTCATCGGGAGCGATGAAGCCGAAGCCCTTCTCTGCGTTGAACCATTTCACAGTGCCAGTGGCCATGTGTTTTCTACTTTCTGTTGACCGGCCGCTCGCGCGGCCTGCATCATGCCGATGATCCGACATGCATGCTCGGTCACGCTACCACGGCCGACTGACCGGATGCCGCCTCTTCGGCCGTGCGATGGGCGAGTGCCGCCTCGGTGCGCGTGCTGACACCGAGTTTGCGCAGCACCGCCGAGACGTGCACGCTGACGGTCTTCACACTGATGAACAGGCGCTCCCCGATCTGGCGGTTGCTCAGGCCCTCAGCGATCAGGGCGAGTACCTGCCGCTCCCTGGCCGTCAGCTGCTCCGCGTCAGCCTCGCGGGGTGCGGTCGGACGTACCCCGGACGCATCGCCGAACCGTGTCAGTGCCTTCTGCAGCGGCACGTGGCCGAGTCGCTCGGCGATCGCCGTCGCCGCTGCCAGCACGGCAGCCGCCTCGGCGCGCTCCCCGGCGGCGACGTGCAGCCGGGCCCGCTTGAGCCGGAGCACCACCCGGAACGTCACGGGAACGTCGTCCCCGTCCGCACACACCAGCGCCTCGTCGACCACCGCCGGCTCCGGTTCGAGAAGGGCGTGCAGCACCGTCGACCACGCGTCGTCCTGGAGTTCCGGCGGCTGTACCTCCCACGCCGTCCGCACCGCCGCGACCGCCGCCTCGACGTCCGCGCCGCCCGCACGCAGCGCCGTCACGAGGGCCCCCGCCTCCAGGAGCAGCCGCCGCTGATGCAGCAACGCCGGACGCTCGTCCTCCAGCATCGCCAGGATCACGTCGAGCGCTCCGCGGAGGTCGCCCTGACTCTCGGCGACGGCGACCTGCATCGTGATCCGGTCGTACCAGATTTGCCGCTCCGAGACTCCGGTCTCCTCGAACGCCGGCAGCCACTCCTGCAGGGTCTCGGCGGCCTCCGCGGCCCGGCCCCGCCAGGCGAGCACCCGCACCCGGGTCATGCTCACGTACATCCGGAACACGCGCAGCGTGCCCTGCAGGAAATCGCGGGCCAGCATGTCCTCGACCTGGTCGATCTCCCCGAGCTCCAGCAGCGGCACGATCATGTTCTGCGCCATGATCGAGCCCGAGGTGCGCTCGACGCGGAGCTCACGGGCTCGCCGCAGACCCTCCTCCGCGACGGCGACCGCCTCCCGATAGCGGCCCAGCAGCGTCAGCAGGTCGGAGTAGTTGACGCGGTAACGCATCTCGGCCGTCGATCCGGCGGCGAGGTCGCGTGCCCGTCGGTACTCGCGCACCCCCTCCGCGACCCGTCCGAGGTGCGCCAGCGACCCGCCACGGACGTTCGCGGCGATCGAGAGCTGGTCCGTCGTCGCGGCGCCCGCCGCCCGGCGCTCCGCCTCGTCGGCGAGGCGGATGGCCTCCTCCCGGTCACCCGCGATCATGCGACGACTCGCGAGCTGATTCAGCAGTTCCGCACGGAACACGTCGTCGTCGACCCGCTCGGCGAGCGCCAGCGCCTCCTGAAGCAACGGGACGGCTCCGAGACGCCCGAGGTTGACGAGGTACAGCGCCTTGTTGCGCAGCAGCCGGGCGTGCAGTCGCGGGTCGACCGTCGCCGCGTCGACCTCGCTCAGCGCGACGTTGGCGACCGCGAGCGCGCGCTCCCCGTCGCCGGCGTTGCGCAGGACCGACCCGAGCACGTGGAGGAGGTCGAGACGCGCGAAGCCCGTCGCCTCCGCCGCGTCCGGCACGAGCGGCCAGAGCTCGAGGACGAGCTCGCCGAACCGCGCCGCGCTGGCGAAGGCGTACTGGGCCTTCGCCTGCCGCATGGCGTCGGCGGCGGCCGCGATCGCACGACGATCGTCCTGCGCGAGCTGCCAGTGGTAGGCCGACGCCGCCGCGTCGTCGCCCCCGCCCTCCTCCAACGCCTCGGCGTAGGCCCGGTGCAACCGCGCCCTCTCGCCGGGGAGCAGATCGCCGTGCACGGCCTCCCGCAGCAGTGCGTGGCGGAACCGGTAGTCGTCTTCGCCCACGACGATGATGCCGCTGCGCACGGCCTCACGGACGGCGTCTTCGACACGATCCTCCGGAAGGTCGACGAGGCGCAGCAGCAGCGGATCCGTGAGCGGCCGCTCGGCGCCGGACATCACCTGCACCACACGGCGCGCGTCGTCACCGAGGCGGTCGAAGCGGGCGAGCAGCAGGTCGCGCAGGCTCTCCGGCAGGGGGCCCTGGGCGCACCCGGCGATCTCCTCGACGAAGAAGGGGACGCCCTCCGCGCGCACCTGCAGCCGCTCCAGCGCCGTCGCGGTCGGCGCGCGTCCCGTGATCTGTGCGACCAGCTCGCCGACCGCCTGGTCGTCGAGTCGCGGCACGGTCATCCGTTCGAGCAGTCGCGCCCTCGTGGCCTCGCCGATGAACCGGCTCACCGCGTCGCCTCGGCGCACATCGTCGGTGCGGCAGGTGATGAGCAGCAGGAGGCGGCCGCGGTCGAGCGTGCGCAGCAGGAAGGAGAGGATCGCGAGGGTCGAGTCGTCGGCCCAGTGCAGGTCTTCGACGACGATGACCTGCGGCGCCAGCTCCGTGGCGGCCTCGATGAGGGAGGCGATCGCGTCGCGCAGGCGTTCGGGGCTGGTGTGGTCGCGAGCGGCGGGGGCGTCGACGAGCTCGGGCAGCAGCATGCCGAGCGCCTCGACGCCCACGCCGACCGCCTCGCGCACACGCTCCGCGCCCAGCCGCTCCACGAGCGAGCGGAGGATGCCGGCGAGCGGGCCGAACGGGGCGCGCGAGGTGCCGAGGTCGAGACACCAGCCCCCGTGCACGTCGGCCGCGGTCGCGATCTCGGCGCTGAACTCCCGCACCAGCCGGGACTTGCCGATACCCGCCTCGCCCTCCACGAGCAGCGCGGCGGGCACACCCTGGCGCACGCCGTCGAACAGGCGGCGCATCCCGGCGAGCTCGGCATCACGCCCGACCATCGCGGCGGTGGGGGCTGGGGCCATGGACCCATCGTGCCACTGCCCGCGGACATCCGGAGGGCCGGGGAAGGACAGGACGACGCCGTCCGTCATCGGGCGACGGCCGGATCGCACGCCGCTGTGCGCGGAGCCTGCGGCGCCGACGCTCGCCCGCGTCCGAGGCGCAGCAGCCGGCGCAGCGGACCCGCAGGACGCGGCACGATCTGGTCCGCGTGCTCGATGAGCATCCGGCGCCGGGCGACCGCGCGCTCGATCTGCTCCTGCTCGAAGACGGTGACCTGATGGATGAGGGAGGGGTGCTCGAACATGATGTCTCCTCGACGGTTCGGTGTATCCCTACACTCCGCTCTGAGGTGCCCCCTCGACATCGGACGGATGCCCTATCTTCCGCGCCCTCTTCCCGCCCACCTCCCTACGCCGACGCAGGCCCCCGCGCCGCATCAGGCTCCTGGCCCACCCACCCGCCTGAGCCCGCGCGAACGCCTGCCCTCCCAGAGCGAGCGCCGCGCGGACGGACGAGCCCCCTCCGGCACGAGGATCGCGAGCACCCGCACGAGCGTCGTCATCCACAGCAGTCCGAGCCCGACGACGACCGCCTCCACCGCGGTCACCGGGAAGAAGCCGAGCGGCCACCACAGCACCACGGCCCCGACCACGAGCACCCCGACGGCGACGGAGGTCACCACGAGGGCCAGGGGCCGACCGGGGACGATCAAAGTCGTCGCCGCGGCAGCCCCGAGGAAGAGGAGCAGTGCCGCGACGGCTGCGATGTCGTGCGGCACGGGGGCTCGATACAGCGGCAGGAGCCCGACCGCGGCGAGAGCGAGCCCGGCCGCCGCCCACAGCACGACCACGGTCGCGATCCGGGACAGCGCGTGGTCCCCGAGCAGCCGATGCAGATCGCGACCGATGTACGAGCCGACGGTGGCGATCAGCAGCCCGGCGACGACGAGGGTGCCGTTGAACGCCCACCCCACCCCGAGCTGAGAGAAGTTCTCCTCCCACCACCGGGGGTCGACGGCGGTCACCATCGCGAACAGCGTGCCGATCACGAGGAACCCGAACAGGAGCCCGGCGAGGTCCGCGGTCCGGAGCCCGATTCCCGCACCGAAGGCGAGTCGTCCGCCGACCGCGGCCGCGACCCCCGTGAGCAGCCCGCCGCCGATGGCTCCGAGCGCGAGGCCGCGCAGGCCCGCCGCGAGCACCTCGGCCGTGAGCAGCACACCCATCGCCGTCACCGCCCCGAACGCGACGGTGAGGGCGGCGGCCGAGAGGCGCGACACGACCCGTTGCCAGCGCGGCATCGCGGCTGCCTCATCGCGACGGTGCAGGAGAGTGCTGACGACGAAGGCCAGGGCCGCGACACCGCCGGCGACCCCCGCAGCGGGCAGCGCCAGTCCTCCCTCACCCGTCAGCGGCCGCGGCGGGCCGGCGAGGAGCAGCGCCCCAGCGAGAGCTCCCCCGACGAAGCAGACCACGGTCGCGAGCACGGCACGCCCCTCGCCGCGCAGACGCTCCCTCGTGTCCATGCGCCCATGCAAGCACGCCCCTCCGACGCCCGCAGCCCTCACACGCGACGAGGCCCGGGCCGCGCGCAGCGATCCGGGCCTCGAAGAGGATGCGTCAGGCGTCCACGTCACCGCGCCAGGCGCCGGTCTCGACGCCACGGCCCTCGATGAACTCCTTGAAGTTCTTCAGGTCCTTCTTCACCGCGTGGGATCCGGCGCCGACCAGGGCACCGACCTTCTCCAGGAGTCCCTCCGGCGCCCAGTCGAGCTGGACGGTCACACGCGTGGTGTTCTCGTCGATCTTGTGGAACGTCACGACGCCCGCGTGCTCGGTCTCGCCGCCGACGCTGTTCCACGCGACGCGCTCATCCGGGTGCTGCTCGGTGATCTCGGCGTCGAACTCACGCTCCGCGCCCCCCACGTTCACCTTCCAGTGCGTGTGGGTCGCGTCGATCTGCGTGATGGAGACGACCTCGTCGAGGAACTTCGGGAAGCTCTCGAACTGCGTCCACTGGTTGTACGCCGTGCGGACGGGAACGTCGACGTCGATGGTCTCGATGATCTGCACCATGGGGATGCTCCTCACTTGTTCGTCGTTCGTGTGCTTCCATTCAGCCCGCTGCGGGCGAGATCGGCGATGGGGTTGACATCGGCGCGACTACCGTGGAGGTCATGCGCATCCCCGCCGCGATCCGCGCCTCCCAGCGCTCCCCCCTGCTGCAGGTGGTGAAGTCGGCCGCGGCGACCATCGCCGCGTGGCTGATCGCGGGCTTGGTCTTCCCCGGGCAGCTGCCGGTGTTCGCCGCGATCGCCGCGCTGCTGGTCGTGCAGCCCAGCGTCAACCAGTCGCTGTCGAAGGCGCTGGAGCGCAGCATCGGCGTGATCGTCGGCGTGGTGATCGCCGTCGGCCTCGGCCTGCTCCTCGGCTCGCCGAGCTGGATCGTGCTGCTCGCGATCGTCGTCGCGATGCTCGTGGCATGGATCTTCCGGGCGTCCCCCGGCACCGGCAACCAGGTCGCGATCTCGGCGATGCTCGTGCTGGCGCTCGGGTCGTCGAGTCCGGAGTACGCGATCGCCCGGATCGGGGAGACCCTCATCGGGGTGGTGATCGGCATCGTCGTGAATGCGCTGATCGTGCCGCCGGTGCTCGTCGAGCCGGCGCGGCGGGATGTGGGGCTGCTCGGACGGGAGCTCGCCGCGAGCCTCGACCGCCTCGCGGACGCCCTGCCCGCCCCGCAGACTCCGGCGCGGCTGCAGGAGCTCATGCTCGAGGTGCGGCTGCTGCGACCCATGAAGGACGCCGCCGAAGCCGCGATCGCCGCCGGGGAGGAGTCGCTCACGCTGAACCCCCGGCGCTCGACCCATCGCGCCGACCTGCAGGAGCTGAGGGCGCTGCTCGACCGGCTCTCCCCCATCGTCACGCAGACCATCGGCATGACCCGCGCCTACTTCGACCACTACGACGACCGGCTCGGCGAGGAGCCCGCGGTGGCCGCGATCGCCGAGCAGCTCCGCCGGGCCGGGCACGACGTGCGTCTCGCGGTGCAGACCACAGCGCCCTCTCCGGAGCCCGAACCGCTGACCTCCGCCATCCCCGCGCTGACCGCTCCGCTCGTGATCCGTCCGCCCTCCTCGCAGCACTGGATCCTCATCGGCTCCCTCATGGAAGACCTCCGTCGCATCCGCGGCGAGCTCCTCGACGAAGACTGAGTACCGACCCGCCCCCTTTCGCACCTCCCGGCCCCCTCTGTGCGTCCGCAACGGGCCGGGACGCACCGAAAGGGGTGGGTCGGCGGGGGTTACCCTGGCGGGATGACAGTCGAAGAGGCGCTGGCGGAGCTCGCGGCGCTGGAGGACCCGAAGCAGCGCGCGGCGAACGAGAAGCGCGGCGACGACCACGGCATCAACCTGAGCCGCATGCGCGCCCTCGCGAAGCGCATCAAGACGGACCAGGCCCTGGCGCGGGAGCTGTGGGCGACCGGCGAGACGTCCGCCCGGCTTCTGGCCCTGCTCGTGTGCCGTCCGGCCGACTTCACCGCCGACGAGCTCGACACGATGCTGCGCGAGACGCGGCCCCCCAAGGTGAACGACTGGTTCGTGAACTACGTGCTCAAGAAGTCGCCCCTCGCCGAGGAGCTGCGCCGGCGCTGGTTCGACGACGCGGATCCCACCGTCGCCGCCGCCGCGTGGTCGCTCACGACGGTCCGCGTGACGAAGGACGCCGACGGTCTCGACCTGCCGCACCTGCTCGACCTGATCGACCGCGACCTGCAGCAGGCCCCGCCGCGCCTGCAGTGGGCCATGAACGAGACCCTCGCGAACATCGGCATCTTCCATCCGGACCTGCGGGGACGGGCGGTGGAGATCGGAGAACGGCTCCAGGTGCTGGCCGACTACCCCACCGCCCCCGGCTGCACCTCGCCCTTCGCGCCCCTCTGGATCGGGGAGATCGTCCGGCGTCGCGAGGGCTGAGTACGCTGAGCGGATGAGCACCCACATCGCCGCGGAACCCGGTCAGATCGCCCCCGTCGTCCTGTTCCCCGGCGATCCGCTGCGGGCGAAGTGGATCACCGAGACCTTCCTCGACGACGCCGAGCTGTACTCGGAGACGCGCGGCATGCTGGGCTTCACCGGCACCTGGGAGGGGCATCGGGTCTCCGTCCAGGGCTCGGGGATGGGGCAGCCGTCGATGGCGATCTACGCGACGGAACTGTTCACGGAGTACGACGTGCAGACGATCGTCCGGGTCGGATCCTGCGGCGCGCTGACCGAGAAGCTCGCGGTCCGCGACATCATCATCGCCAACGGCGCGAGCACCGACTCCGGGATCAACCGCGTGCGCTTCCACGGCCTCGACTACGCCCCGCTCGCCGACTTCGCCCTGCTGCGCGCGGCGGTGGAGGCGAGCGAGTCGGAGCCGGTGTCGTCCACGGTGCACGTGGGGCCGCTGTTCTCGAGCGACCAGTTCTACAGCACCCGGCCGGAGCTCACGGAGCCCTTCGTGCGGCACGGCATCCTCGGCGTCGAGATGGAGGCGGCAGGGCTCTACACGCTCGCCGCGTTCCACGGGCGCCGCGCCCTCGCGATCTGCACGGTCAGCGACCACATCGTCACCGGCGAGGAGACCACGGCCCAGGAGCGCGAGCAGACGTTCGGCGACATGGTCCGCATCGCCCTCCGCGCAGCGACCTCGGTCTGAGACTGGCCCCCTCGTCGAGTAACGTTATACACTTCACAGGTCGCGCGGCGCCGGGGACGACCGCACAGGGCGGTCGCTGCTGCGCGCGATGAAGACGACTGGGGAGAACCATGGCCACGCAAGATCAGCTCAACACGCTTCTGGCGGACATCGAGCGCGACATCAACGGATTCATCGGGGCGTCGATCGTCGACCTCGAATCAGGACTGCCGCTCGCCTCGAGCTCCGTCCGTCCGGACTTCGACCTCGAGGTCGCGAGCGCGTTCAACAGCGAGATCGTGAAGAACAAGAAGCGCACGATCGATGCCCTCGGCATCGATGGCGAGCTCGAGGACATGCTGCTGACGCTGAACACGCAGCTGCACCTGCTCAAGATGCTCGACGACGATCTGTTCATCTACCTGGCCGCCGATCGGCAGGCCACGAACCTCGCCCTGCTGCGCTCCTCGGTGAACCGCCGGGTCGCCGCCCTCGGCGCGTGATCCATGAGGCCGTGGGGAGCGGCCTCGGGAGAGGGCGACAGCGAAAGACCGGTCCCGGGGAGCGGACGATGAGGCGCCCCCGGCGCCGACGGACCGACCTGCCTCAGCGGTACCGGGTGATCTTCGCCGGTCCGGTGGGCGCGGGCAAGACGACCGCGGTCCGCGCTCTGAGCGACGTCGCGCCGGTGGACACCGACGTGCCGATGTCGTTCGCGAGCGGTGACGGCAAGACCACCACGACGGTCGGGCTCGACTACGGGACCTGGCGGCCGACGCCCGAGGTCTCCATCGCGCTCATCGGCATCCCGGGGCAGCAGCGCTTCGCGTCGGCACGGCAGCGCGTCTCGATCCCGGGCACCCGGGTGCTGCTCTGGCTGCGCGGCGACCGCGACACCCTCGTCGCCGACGCCGACGAGTGGCTGGACGTTCTCGCGGGCGAGGAGCATCGCGTCGTGATCGCCGTCAGCCACACCGCCGGACGAGCGATCGGCGATATCCGGCGCGCGCTCGCCGCCCCCCTCGCGCGACACGGCATCCCCGCCTCGCGCGTCCTCGCGGCCGACGCGCGCGACCGCGACAGCGTGATGCGTGTCGCCGGCGCCGCTCTCGATCTTCCGGAGGAGAAGCCATGACCGGACCCGCCCGGCGGCACGACGCCGCCGCGACGCCCGATCCGTCCCGCATGCACCCCGACGTCGCCGGCAACTGGGCCCTGTGGTCGCGCATCGTCGGCCCGTCGGCGCAGACCCGTCTGCAGCAGTTGGAGGAGCGCTTCCCGGAGCTGACGACCGCGGTCCTCGGCACGGCCGACGGCCTCCACATCGCCTCGCTCGGCGTCGACCAGGACGGCGGCGAGCAGCTCGCGGCGATGAACGGCTCCCTGTTCGGGGTCGCGCGAGCCGAAGCCGAGATCATCGCCGGCGGGACGGAGCCGACCCTGTCGGCCATCGTGTCGCTGTCCATCGGAGAGAACCAGATGGCCCTGCTGAGCTTCATCCTCGCGCCGTATGGCCAGCTCCTGCTCTCGGTGTCGGCCTCGTCGTCGCAGCTCGGGACCGTGATCGTGCACGCGCGCTCCACGGCGTACGAGCTGCTCACCGCGCTCGGGGTCACGGGATCGGCGACATGACGCAGATGGGATGATCGAAGCACCATGAATCCCACGCCGCGGCTCGAACCCTCTCTCGTTCCCGACGCGGCGGACCCCGACGCGGTCTACCTGACGTTCGTGGAATGGGCGGAGTCGACCGGCATCCGCCTCTACCCCGCGCAGGACGAGGCGCTCATCGAGATCGTCTCCGGCGCGAACGTCGTCCTGTCCACGCCGACGGGCACCGGAAAGTCGCTCGTCGCGGTCGGAGCCCACTTCGCGGCGATGGTCGGCGGCCGCCGCAGCTACTACACGGCGCCGATCAAGGCCCTCGTCAGCGAGAAGTTCTTCGCGCTGGCAGAGGTGTTCGGCGCCGAGAACGTGGGGATGGTGACGGGAGACTCCGCCGTGAACGCGGACGCCCCCATCATCTGCTGCACCGCCGAGATCCTCGCGAACCTGGCCCTGCGGCAGGGTGATGCCGCCGACGTGGGCCTCGTCGTCATGGACGAGTTCCACTTCTACGGCGACCCGGACCGCGGGTGGGCCTGGCAGGTGCCGCTCCTCGAGCTCCCACAGGCCCAGTTCGTGCTGATGTCCGCCACCCTCGGCGACGTCACCACCCTCGCCGCCGACCTGACGCGTCGCACAGGACGGGAGACCGCCTCGGTCACCGGAGTGGAGCGCCCGGTCCCGCTGCACTTCTTCTACGAGACGACGCCCATCCACGAGACCATCGACGACCTGCTGAACACGGGACAGGCCCCGGTCTACATCGTGCACTTCTCGCAGGCGGCCGCCATGGAGCGGGCCCAGGCCCTGTCGAGCACGAAGGTCGCGACGCGTGAGCAGCGGGACGAGATCGCCGCCCTCATCGGCGGCTTCCGCTTCACGACGGCGTTCGGCAAGACGCTCTCCCGCTTCCTCCGGGCCGGCATCGGCGTGCACCACGCCGGCATGCTGCCCAAGTACCGCCGACTCGTGGAACAGCTCGCCCAGCGCGGTCTCCTCCGGGTCATCTGCGGCACCGACACCCTGGGCGTGGGCATCAACGTCCCCATCCGGACCGTGCTGCTCACCGCGCTGACGAAGTTCGACGGCACGCGGATGCGCCAGCTCAACGCGCGGGAGTTCCACCAGATCGCGGGCCGGGCCGGACGCGCGGGCTACGACACCGCTGGTACCGTCGTCGCCCAGGCCCCGGAGCACGAGACCGAGAACCTCGCCGCGATCCGCAAGGCCGGCGACGACCCGAAGAAGAAGCGGAAGATCATCCGCAAGAAGGCCCCGGACGGGTTCGTGTCGTGGGGAGAGCCGTCGTTCCGGAAGCTCATCGATGCGACGCCCGAGACCCTGACCTCGCACATGCAGATCACCAGCGCGATGCTGCTCAACGTCATCGCCCGGGGCGGCGATGTGTTCGGGAACGTCCGCCGGCTCGTCTTCGACAACCATGAGCCGCGCGCCCGGCAGCGTGCGCTCGCCCTCCGCGCCCTCGCGATCTTCCGGACGCTCCGGGAATCGGGCGTCGTGGAGACGTTCGACACGGGCGTGCCCGGAGCACCGAAGGGGGTCAGGCTCACGGTCGACCTGCAGCCCAACTTCGCGCTCAACCAGCCGCTGTCCCCCTTCGCCCTCGCGGCGTTCGATCTGCTGGACCCTTCGACGGGCTCAGGGACCCAGGAAGGCTCAGGGACCCACCCTTCGACAGGCTCAGGGACCCAGGAAGGCTCAGGGACCCACCCTTCGACGGGCTCAGGGACCCAGGTGGGGACGGGGTCGTACGCGCTGGACATGATCTCGATCGTCGAGGCGACGCTGGACGATCCGCGCGCCGTACTCAGCCAGCAGGAGTTCCTCGCGCGGGGCGAGGCGGTCGCCGCGATGAAGCGCGAGGGCATCGAGTACGACGAGCGCATGGAGCTCCTCGAGGCGATCAGCCACCCGAAGCCCCTGGAGGAGCTCCTCGACGCGGCCTTCGAGACCTTCAGCGCGGCGCAACCGTGGATCCGTGACTTCGCCCTGCACCCGAAGTCCGTCGTCCGTGACATGTACGAGCGGGCCATGTCGTTCGGCGAGTACGTCGCGTTCTACAAGATCGCCCGCTCCGAGGGCGTCGTCCTGCGGTATCTGTCGGACGCGTACCGCGCCGCCTCCCAGACGATCCCCGAGGAGCGGAAGGACGAGGACCTCCACGACCTCATCGCCTGGCTCGGCGAGCTCGTGCGCCAGATCGACTCCAGCCTGCTCGACGAGTGGAGCGAGCTGACCGCAGGGACCGCCGCCCGCGGCGAGACCGACGAGCCGATCGTCCCGCCCGCACCGAAGCGCCTCACGAGCAACACCCGCGCCTTCCGCACGCTCGTCCGCAACGAACTCTTCCGGCGCGTGCAGCTCGCCGCGCGTGAGGACGTGGATGCGCTGGCCGAGCTCGACCCGTCGTTCGGCGCCGCCGCCTGGTCGGACGCGCTGGATGCGTACTTCGCCGAGCACGACGACATCGGCACCGGACCGGACGCCCGCAGCTCCCGCATGCTGCTGCTCACCGAGGGTCCGACCGCCTGGACGGCGCGGCAGATCATCGACGACCCGGTCGGCGACCACGACTGGGGCATCAGCGCCACCGTCGACCTCGCCGCGTCGGACGAGGCCGGCGAGGCGGTCGTGACGGTGACGGCGGTCGACCGGCTGTGAGCGAGGCGGGCCCCGTCAGGCCTGCATGACAGCGAGCACGTTCCCCGCCGGGTCGCGGAACCACGCGATGTCCGGCCCCTGCCCGTTCCCGCGGACGATGCCGCGGGAGTCCGACGGGAACTCGTCGTCGCCGTAGATCTTCGTCTGCACGCCGCGCTCGTTGAGCTCCTCGACCGCGGCGTCGACGTCCGCCACCGGGAAGTTCAGGATCGTGAAGCTCGCCGGGGTGTGGTTCGGTTTCGCGTAGACGAGGATCGACCCGCCGCGGGGCAGGCGCAGATCGAGGAACCCCATCGCGTTGACCTCGACGTCGAGCCCGAGGGTCGTGCCGTAGAACTCTTTCGCCGCGTCGATGTCGTCGACGCTGAAACCGCTGAACGCGTTCTCCGCTGTGAAGGCTGCCATGCCCCCAGCATCCGCCTCCGCACGCGCCGTGTCGAGCCCCTCTCACACGGCCGCTCGGACGAGCCTGCCCACGAGGTCGACGTAGTCCACCCCGGCCGCCGCGAATATCCGCGGCACCTGGGAGGCGGCGGTCAGCCCCGGCATCGTATTCACCTCGTTGAGCACAGGGCCCTCGTCCGTGAGGAAGAAGTCCATCCGGGCGACGCCGTCGCACCCCAGGGCATCGAACATCGCGATCGCCGCGCGCTTGAGCGCCGTCGTGGCGGCTGTATCGAGCTGCGCGGGAACCGTGAAGCGGGCCGTGCCGTCGTACTTCGTCGCGGTGTCGAAGAGCCCGGGCGCGTGGATCTCCAGGGGCGGGGCGGCCCACCGCACCCCGCCCTTCTCCCGCAGCACGGCGACGTCGATCTCCCGTGCGTGCACGACCTCCTCGACCAGGATCCGCCGGTCGAACCGCGCTGCCCCCCGCAGCGCCGTGAGCAGGTCGCCCTCCTCCGTCACCAGGCTCACGCCGTGGCTCGAGCCGGCCGTGACCGGCTTGACCACGACCGCGCCGTCGAACTCCACATCGCCGATGTCCTCCGCGGCGACCAGTCGCCCCCTGGCGGTCCGCAGCCCCACGGCCTGGGCCACCAGCTTCGTGGCCCATTTGTCCATGCCGATCGCCCCCGCCCCCAGCGCGGAGCCGACCACGGGGACCCCGGCGAGCGCGCACAGCGCCGCGAGGGCGCCGTCCTCCCCGAGCGCCCCGTGCACGGCCGGGAACACGACGTCGCTCGCCGCGAGCAGCGGCAGGGCCTGCTGCAACGATGCCGCCGGACTCACGCCGGGCGGGATGCCGTCCGCGCGCCACACGCCGTCGCGGTCGATCGTCACGGTCGTGACGGCGTGTCCCCCCAACCGCAGCGCCGCGGCGACCGCCGCCGCCGACGCGAGCGACACCTCGTGCTCCGGGTTCTGTCCCCCTCCGATGACCAGGACCTTCATCGTCATGCCACGCTCCTTCTCACTCGCGGGCCGATGCCCGTGACGATGGTGTGCGGGATGGTGCCCGCCCACCGCGCCCACTCCTGCACCGACGGCACTGCGCCGCCGTCCGGCCCGAACACCGTCGCGACCGCTCCCCGCGGGAACGCCCTCCCCCCGGTGTCGACGACGATCTGATCCATCGACACCCTCCCGACCATCAGGTGCCGTTCCCCTCCGATCTCCACCCCTGCACCCGGCCCGACCTCCCGCGGGATGCCGTCCGCGTACCCGACGCCCACGACGCTCAGGTGCGTGGCCGTCGCCGTGGTGTGCGTGCCCCCGTAGCCCACGACGGTTCCGGCCGGCACGGCGGCGCTGTGCACCACGGGCGCGGTGAACCGGGAGGCCCCGACCAACGACACCGTCTCGGACGGGTCGATCCCCACGAGGGCGGCCCCCACCCGCACCATGTCGAAGTGCGTGGCGGGGTCCGTGAGAGCCCCCGACGTCGCCGCGAGGTGCACGAGCAGCGGTCCGAACCCGGCGCGCAGGACCGCGTCCCTCCCCTGGCGCATTCGCAGCACCGCGGCCGCGTTCGCCCGCGGATCCGCGGCGTCCGCGCAGGGGAGGTGCCCCATCACCCCGACGACATCGATCCGTCCACGGGCCGCCCTCGCCGTGCGCAGCAGAGTGTCCCAGTCCTCCACGGGGCACCCTCCGCGCGCCATCCCGGTGTCGAGGTGCAGGTGCACCCGCACGGAAGCTGTGGCATCGGCCGCGAGCTGGCGCAGCTCCTCGACGGAGCCCACGGCCACGTCGACCCCCGCAGCGGCCGCGAGCGGCGCGTCGATGCCCGCCGGATGCAGCCAGGCGAGGATCGGCACCCGCAGGCCGGCCTCGCGCAGCGCGACCCCCTCGGCGACGTCGGTGACCCCGAGCCACTCAGCTCCCGCGGCCACGGCGGCGGTCGCCACCGCCACCATGCCGTGACCGTAGGCGTCGGCCTTGACCACGGCCATGACGGGAACCGCAGCGGCGGCCCGCACGCGGCGGAGGTTCTCGGCGACGGCGCCCGGAAGGGTGGACAGGGTCGGTGCGTGCAGGCGGGACAGGGTCGCCCCCTCCGCGAGCACCGCGGTCATCGCTGCATCCTCGGGTCTTCGGTGGCATCGGCGTACTGTGCGGGGCAGCCGTCCTCGACAGCCTCCGGTCGCAGCTCGTAGTGCCAGGACTCGTTGGCGTAGGTCTGGCAGAGCCCGTAGCGCCAGCCGCGCTGGGCGAGCCAGTCGAGGGTGGGGAGCGGACCGAGGTCGACCGCGTCGCCGGAGACGTGCGCCGAGGTCTCGGCGGTCGCCACCCAGCGGCGCGCCTCCTCCTCCGAGCCGTAGTCGTCGATGGCGTCGCGGAGCAGCTGCTCCTGCAGCGTGGCCGACCGCCATCCGCTGTTCACGACGAAGGTGACCCCGTCGGCCTCGGCATCGAAGGCGGCACGCTGGAGGGCGTCGAGCAGCGCGGGGTCGAGGTTGCCGACGGCGATCCTGTCGACGTCGAAGACCGTCGGCTGATCGCCGTCGCGGATCACGCCGTCCGCCTCGCTCGGGGCGAGCACCGATCCGGTGGTCGGCGGATGCGGATCGGTGTCGGAGCCGGAGGAGCCGGTGGTGGCGGGCGTGACGATCGGGGCGGTCTCGGCGAACGCGGCCGAGAGCGACTGCTGCACGGCGACGGCGGCGACCACGGCGAGTGCCAGCACAGAGGCCGTGGTGGCGATCCGCCGACGGCGCCGTGCCCGGACGGCTCGGGGGGTGTGGAGGTCGTTCATGCTTCCAGTGAAGAGAGGACGCGGTTGCCAGGGCGTATGGCGTTTTCCATACACCGCCGATATGCCGCACTGCGTAGGATCGCTGCCATGCGTGTGCTGATCGTCGAGGACGAGCCCTACCTCGCCGAGGCGGTCCGCGACGGGCTGCGGCTCGAGGCGATCGCGGCCGACATCGCCGGCGACGGCGACACCGCGCTCGAGCTCCTGAGCATCAACGCGTACGACATCGCGATCCTCGACCGCGACGTGCCGGGGCCGTCCGGCGATGACATCGCGCGCTGGATCGTCGCCTCGGGCAGCGGCATCCCGATCCTCATGCTCACGGCCGCCGACCGGCTGGACGACAAGGCCTCCGGGTTCGAGCTCGGCGCCGACGACTACCTCACCAAGCCGTTCGAGCTGCGGGAGCTGGTGCTGCGGCTGCGCGCCCTCGATCGCCGCCGCCAGCGCGCGCGACCGCCGGTGCTGGAGATCGCCGGTCTTCGTCTCGACCCGTTCCGCCGCGAGGTCTACCGCGACGGCCGGTACGTCGCCCTCACCCGCAAGCAGTTCGCCGTGCTGGAGGTGCTCGTCGACGCCGAGGGCGGTGTGGTCAGCGCCGAGGAGCTGCTGGAACGGGCGTGGGACGAGAACGCCGACCCGTTCACGAACGCCGTCCGCATCACCGTCTCCTCGCTGCGCAAGCGCCTCGGCGAGCCGTGGCTGATCCTCACGGTGCCCGGCGTCGGCTACCGGATCGGGGCCGACCCGGATGCGTAGGCGGCGGGGGATGAGCGTCCGCCTCAAGCTGACGCTGAGCTACGCGGGCATCGTCGTCGTCTCCGGCCTCCTGCTGCTCGGCGCCGTGGCGCTCTACCTCCTGCGGTACGTCCCGGATGTGCAGATCCCCGTCGTCGAGTTCTTCGTCCCCAACCGTTCGGATCTGATCCGGGCGTTCGTGCCCGTCGCCGCGATGGTGATGGTCGCCCTGCTCGCGATCGGTCTCGGCGGCGGGTGGCTGCTCGCCGGCCGGATGCTGGCCCCGCTCGACCGCATCGGCGACGCGGCCCGGCTCGCGGCCCAGGGCTCGCTGTCGCACCGGATCCGCATGGAGGGCCCGAGCGACGAGTTCCGCGACCTCGCCGACGTCTTCGACACCATGCTGGAGCAGCTGGAGGCGCACGTCTCCGAGCAGCAGCGCTTCGCCGCGAACGCCTCGCACGAGCTGCGGACCCCCTTGGCCATCTCGCAGACGCTCCTCGACGTGGCCCGCACCGATCCCGACCGGGACGTCGACGCCCTCATCGACCGGCTCCGCGAGGTGAACACGCGGGCGATCGACCTCACCGAGGCGCTGCTGCTGCTGAGCAGGGCGGATCAGCGCACTTTCCCGCGGACCCTCGTCGACCTGTCGCTGCTGGCCGAGGAGTCCGTCGAGGCCCTCCTCCCGCTCGCCGACCGCCGCGGGGTCGAGGTCGAGGTCTCCGGCGTCCCGGCGACCGTGCTCGGCTCCTCCGCCCTGCTGCCGCAACTCGTCATGAACCTCGTCGCCAACGCGATCGTCCACAACCGGGGCGACGGCGGCGGCTCCGTCGCGGTGCGCACGCACTCCCTCCCGGACGCGGTGGCCCTCGTCGTGGAGAACACCGGTGCGGAGCTCCCCGCCTCCCAGGTCGCCACGCTCGTCGAACCCTTCCAGCGCGGCACCGAGCGCACGCGGGGAGCGGAGCACGCCGGGGTGGGCCTCGGCCTCGCGATCGTCCAGCGCATCACCCAGACACACGGCGGAACCCTCGTGCTGACCCCCCGCACCGGCGGAGGCCTCATCGTGACCGTCTGGTTCCCGCACCCCTATCCCGGCTGACCCGGCTTTCGAATCGCGCGATTCGCCCTGTTTCGGCTCCGGATAGAACCATTCAGGCGATTCGAACGGAGTCGAACGGGCGTCACCAGGGGCTGGGCTCGTAGTCCTTGAGGAAGACGCCGTGGATGTCCTCGCCGGCCTCGCCGCGCACGATCGGGTCGTACACGCGGGCGGCGCCGTCGACCAGGTCGAGCGGGGCGTGGAAGCCCTCCTCTGCGAGCCGGACCTTCGTGTAGTGCGGGCGCTCGTCGGTGATCCAGCCGGTGTCGACGGCGGTCATGAGGATGCCGTCCGTCTCCAGCATCTCCCCCGCGCTCGTACGGGTCAGCATGTTCAGCGCGGCCTTCGCCATGTTCGTGTGCGGGTGGCCTGGACCCTTGTAGCGCCGGGAGAACTGTCCCTCCATCGCGGAGACGTTCACGACGTACTTCCGGCGCGACGGCGACGCGGCCATCGACGCCCGCAGCCGGCTGATGAGCAGGAACGGCGCGGTCGTGTTGGCGAGCTGCACCTCGAGCATCTCCAGCGGATCGACCTGATCCACGGACTGCACCCAGCTGTTGACGCGGTTCACGTCCGGCACGAGTCCGCCCGCGTCGATCGCCGTGCCGTCCGCGTGCTTCTCCAGCGAGGACGAGCCCGGTGCCATCGCGAGCCGTGCGAGGTCTTCCGCGGTGAGCGCCTGTCCCCCCTGCTCTGCGACCGTGCCCCCGAGCGCGGCCACCGACAGCAGCGGGTGCGAATCGACCGAGGCCTGCAGCGCCTGCGGGTGCGGGTCGACGGTGTGCCCGAAGGTCTCCATCTCTGGCAGCGGCCCGTCCGGCAGCGGCTGGAGCTCCGCGTCGGCGAGCAGCGAATAGGCTCCCGGCGAGCGGCGGACCGTCTGGGCGGCGTTGTTGATGAGGATGTCGAGGGGCCCCTGCGCGGCGACCGAGTCGGCGAGCCCGATCACCTGGGCCGGGTCGCGGAGGTCGATGCCGACCACGCGCAGCCGGTGCAGCCAGTCGCCCGCATCCGGCAGGGCCGAGAACCGGCGCACCGCGTCGCGCGGGAACCGGGTGGTGATCGTGGTGTGCGCGCCGTCGCGGAGGAGGCGCAGCGCGATGTGCATGCCGATCTTCGCGCGGCCGCCGGTGAGCAGAGCGCGCTTGCCGGTGAGGTCCGTGCGGGCGGTGCGCTTGCCGTGGCTGAAGCGCGCGCAGTCAGGGCAGAGCTGGTGGTAGAACGCGTCGACGAGCGTGTACGGCTGCTTGCAGATGTAGCAGTTGCGGGGTTTGAGGAGCTCGCCGGCGATGGGCGCGTCCACCACGCTCGTGGCGAGATCGTTGCCGCGCGTCTCGTCGTCGATGCGGTCGGGAGCGCCGGTGGCGGTGCGAGCGACGACGGCCTTGTCCGCCTCGGCGATCGCGTCCCGGATCTCCTTGCGCCGCACGCGCTTGACCGCCTTGAACATCGCCGCGGTCGCGTGGCGCACGGCCACGAAGTCGGGGTGCTCGTTGTCGATCGTGTGCAGCTCGGCGAGGACGCGCAGCGTGGTGGCGAGGTCGTCGGGGTCGATGCCGGGGCCCAGGTCGGGAGTGGCGTCGGGCGCGTCGGTCATTAGGCCGATTTTACGCGACAGTCCTGGGGGTCTCCTGCCGTGTGGGGTGCCGGGCGCCGCGCGGCTACGCTGGGTCCGGACGGAAGGGATGAGATGAGGAAGGCCGGCACGCTGAGGATCGTCGCTTTCGTGTGCCTCGCTCTCGCCGTCATCGGGACGGTCGCATCCTTCTCGGTCGTCCGGGCGGGCGGCGCCGACGGCGCCGTGTACCTCGGCGTGAACATCCTGCTGGCGGTGCTGGGAATCGTGCTACTCCTCATCGGGGCACGTCGAGGACCCGGTGCGCCTCGTGGGGAATCCGGCGACTAGCACTCGCGCGACCACCGCTGCCATGGCTCCCGCCGTCCTCGCGGAACGGCAGCGGGTCTCCTGCTCTGTCCGATCCCCGGCGTAGGGTCGACGCATGAGCAGCGCAGAATCCTTCCCGCACCCCGGCGTCGTCCCCTCCTACCTGCTCGCGCGCCTGGCCGAGTCGGGTCGTTTCCCCAAGGCCGCCGCCGCCGCCCGGCAGACGCTCACCGCCGGGCGCCCGCCCTTCCGCGCCCGCATCGACCTCTCCATCGACGAGAACGGCGACCTCGTCGCGCAGCTCTCCGATGCGCCGAACCGCACGA
Organism: Microbacterium sp. C-MGS6; assembly: GCF_058140415.1. NCBI lineage: Bacteria > Bacillati > Actinomycetota > Actinomycetes > Micrococcales > Microbacteriaceae > Microbacterium > Microbacterium sp. C-MGS6. Next base: position 311,884 of record NZ_CM176934.1, on the reverse strand, counting down.
TCAGCGACGCCGGCAACACGCAGCAGCTCCCGGGGGCCGTGGTCCGCACGGAAGACGATGAGCCCGTCGTCGACACCGCGGTCAACGAGGCCTTCGACGGCCTGGGCGCGACGTTCGAGATGCTGCTCTCCGCGTTCGGCCGCAACTCGCTCGACGACGCCGGCGCTCCTCTCGACGCGACCGTCCACTACGGCGTCGACTACGACAACGCCTTCTGGGACGGCGAGCGCATGGTGTTCGGCGACGGCGACGGCGAGGTGTTCCAGCACTTCACGGGCTCGCTCACCGTGATCGGACATGAGCTCGCCCACGGTGTCGTGCAGCACACGGCGAACCTGGAGTATCAGGGGCAGCCGGGCGCACTCAACGAGTCCGTGGCCGACGTGTTCGGCGCCCTCACCGAGCAATACGCCCTGGGGCAGTCCGCCGACCAGGCGAGCTGGCTCATCGGAGCGGAGATCTTCACCGATGCGGTGGAAGGGTCAGCCCTGCGCTCCATGATCGCGCCGGGCACGGCCTACGACGACGATGAACTCGGGAAAGACCCGCAGCCCGACCACATGAGCGGATTCGTGCGCACCACCGAGGACAACGGGGGCGTGCACATCAACTCCGGCATCCCGAACCGCGCCTTCGCCCTCTTCGCCCTCGACCTCGGCGGCAACGCCTGGGAGCGCGCCGGGACAGTCTGGTACCGGGCACTCACCGGCGGGCTGTCGAGCACCGCGAACTTCACCGAGTTCGCCGACGCCACGGTCGCCGCAGCGGCCACGGTCGATCAGGAGACGGTCGCCGCCGCTCGACGCGCGTGGACGACCGTGGGAGTCTATGAGGATGACCGAGGACCCGACTCCGCCTGACGCCCCCGTCGTCATCGCCGTCGTGCGCTCGGGAGGTCTCGCCGGCATCCGTCGCCAGTGGCGTGTGGAGGCCGAGCCGCCGGACGCCGAGGAATGGATCGGCCTCATCGACAGCTGCCCCTGGGATGACGACGTCGACACGGAACCCGGGGCGGACCGCTTCGTGTGGAGCATCCGCGCCCGCACCCCGTCCGAGCGCCGGGAGCGGGAGCTGCCCGACTCCGCCGTGGACGGTCCGTGGCGCGCCCTCGTCGATGCCGTGCGGGAGGCCGCTCGCGACGCGTGAGCCCGCGGTCGCAGATTCGCACTCCCGTCGCAGGAGCCCGCCGGATCCCTGCGACCTCGGTGGGAAACGGCGACCTCGGGCCGACCGGGGGTCACAATGGACGCATGGGACTCTTCCAGCAGCGACCCGAGGAAGAAGAGAAGCAGTGGGGACTCCCCTCTGAGCCTCTCGAGACCTCGGCCGCAGACACGCTCGACACCGCGCCGGCGCTCGACCCGCTGACCCTCGGCCTCGACACCCCCTCCTCGGTGAGCTCCATCGTGTTCCCCGTCGCCCCACCCGCTCCCGAGGCCGAGAGCACCGAGAACGCCGACCCCGAGGACTGACCCCGCACGGCGTCGCACTCTCCCACTCCCGTCGCAGGTTCCCGGAGGTTCCGTGCGACCTCGGCGCGAAAGTCCGTCCGCGGCCAGCGATACGGTGGACGGATGACCATCACCGCCGCCGCAGACGGCTCCGCCCTGGGCAACCCCGGCCCGAACGGCTGGGCCTGGTACATCGACGACGCGAACTGGGCCGCCGGCGGCTCCCCGCACGGCACGAACAACCAGGGCGAGCTCCGTGCTGTCCTCGAGCTGCTCCAGGCGACGGCCGGCACCGACGAGAAGCTGCTCATCGAGTGCGACAGCCGCTACGTGATCGACTCCGTGACGAAGTGGATGCCCGGCTGGAAGCGTCGCGGCTGGCGGAAGTCCGATGGCGGGCCCGTGCTGAACCGCGACCTCCTCGAGGGGATCGACGAGGCCATGCGCGGTCGCGACGTCGAGTTCTCCTGGGTCAAGGGCCACGCCGGTCACCCCCTGAACGAGGCCGCCGACGAGCGCGCGAACGCCGCCGCCAAGGCCTATCAGCAGAAGCAGGAGCCGCGGCGAGGCCCCGGGTTCACCCGCGCGACCGACGCCGGAGCCGCCGTCGCGGCCTCCGCCCCGGTCGCCGCTGCAGCCGCTGCACCGTCGCCCACTTCCGCGGCCCCGTCCCGCACCTCGGCGCCCGTCGCGGAGGCGGACTTCGCCCAGCCGCTGTGGGCCGAGACCTCCGACCTCCTCGACGGACTCGACCTCGCGCAGGACGACCCCATCGTGCTCCAGCTACCGCTGTCCCCCGACGAGCACGCGCGCCTCCGGGACCGCGCCGAAGCGCAGGGCATCACCCTCGAAGAAGCACTTCGCCGCCTGATCTGACGGAGACCCCGAGGCGTACACTCGCACCATGTCGACTCCCCGCACCATCGGCCGGATCTTCCTCGGCGCCTCGCTCGTGTTCGCCGGCGTCTCCCACCTCACGTTCGCCCGCGAGGAATTCCAGGCGCAGGTGCCGGAATCGCTGCCGCTCGATCCCGACACCACGGTGCTCGCGTCCGGCGTCGCCGAGGTCGCACTCGGCTCCGCTCTCCTTCTCGCCCGTCGCCGCCGTCGCTCGGTCGGCACCGTCGCCGCTCTCTTCTTCGCCGCGGTGTTCCCCGGCAACGTGGCCCAGTGGATGCATCATCGCGACGGCTTCGGCCTCGACACCGATATGAAGCGCTTCGTGCGTCTGTTCTTCCAGCCGGCCCTCATCGCGCTGACTCTGTGGTCCACGCGCGCCCCGCGGCGCTGACCGACCCCGCGAGAACAGGCATTCCCGCGAGAACAGGCCCCCACGCCCGCCCGCGCCTGAACCCGCGCGACGGCCTGATGCGGCGTCACCCCGGGTCGGCTCCGTAGACTCGGCGGATGGCGGAAAGGACGAGGCGACGGTGAACAAGCGCACCGTCTTCGGCCTGCTCCGGCTCACCGCCGCCGCCGTCTGCCTCATCGCGCTGATCCACCGCCTCGCGTGGGGACTCGCGTCGAACACCATCGCGAGCCAGAACTTCTTCGCGTATCTGACCAATCAGTCGAACATCGCCTTCGTCGTCCTCCTGACCATCGCCGGAGTCCTCGCGCTGCGGAGAGCCCGCGATCCGCGGTGGCTCACCGTGGCGCTCGCGCTCGTGCTCACCTGGACCATCACCGCCGGACTCGTGTTCGCGATCCTGGTCTGGCAGGCCGGAGTCCGGGGGATCCGCATCGACGTGCCGTGGTCGGATCAGGTGCTGCACTTCTGGCTGCCCGCGGTGACCGTCGCGGCCTGGGCCCTGGCCCCCGGGCATCGGGCGGTGCCGTGGCGGGTGATCCCGGTGACCCTGGCGTACCCGGTGCTGTGGGGCGTCGCGACACTCATCCGCGGACCGCTGATCGGCTGGTATCCGTACTACTTCCTCGACCCGCGGCAGGTCAGCGGTCCGGTCGAGTTCACGCTCTCCTGCGCGATCGCGCTGGCCGTCTTCGCCACGGTGGCGACCGCGCTCGTGCTCATCAGCCGCCTGCCGGACCCGTGGGACCGCGCTCGTACGGAGCCGCCGCCCGAGGACAGCGCCCCGGCCGAGGCCGCACGTGAGACGGTTCAGGCGTAGAGCGCCAGCGACCCGAGCGCCGCCTCGACGGCCTCGGCCTCCCCGAGCTCCGCGAACTCCCGCGCCGCCGCGCCTCCAACGATCCCGACGAGCACGTTCTCGCCGGTCGAGGGGCGGAGGTTGATCCACGTGGGGATCGCGATGTCCTCGCCGACCGCGTGCCAGATCGCCTCGTCGCCGTCCCAGAACGGCTCGTCCCATCGCAGCCACACCGTCTCGATCGCGCCCATGCCGAGCGCGGACACGGCGCCGCGGTTGTCGAACGGCAGCGGCGGATCGAACTCGATGCCCTGCTCCTGCAGCACCCCGAGCGGCACCGTCAGCAGCACCCGGTCGAAGGAGAGGGCCTCGCCGGTGCCGAGGCGCACGCTCACGCCGGTGTCGTCCCACGCGAGACGGGTGACCGGGGAGCTCAGCCCGACCTTCACCCCGTCCAAGGTGCTCTCGATGAACGGGGTCAGATCGTCGCCGACGCCCTGCAGCGCTGCGTCGGGGAGCGGCGGGGCGAACCAGCTCGACAGGTCGGCGGCGTCGGCGCCCGTGCGTGCGGCGAGGAGCGCGAGGAGGGCGGCGGTCGCGGGATCCTCCGGGTCGATGCCGGCCGCCACCAGGGCGTCCGCCACCGAGGAGTCCTGCGGGGCGGCCTGTGCCGTGGTCACCGCGGTCTCCACCGGCTGCGGATCCACGGGGTCGACATCGCCCTCGGCCGAGCGCCACCGCGCCCCGTCGAGGTCGACGAGGTCCATGTCCCCCTCGTCGATCGCATCGAGAAGCTCCGCGTCGGCGTCGCCGAACAGCCACGCGCCGAGCTGCACCGGAACCGGCCAGTCGTCGCCCGTGCGGGAGAGGATCCGGCCGCCGACGCGGTCGCGCGCTTCGAACACCGTCACCTGCAGGCCGTCCTCCGCGAGCTGCGCGGCGGCGGTCGCCCCGGCGATCCCGGCGCCGATCACGGCCACCCGCTCGCCGTCCTCCGCAGCGACGGTGAGCTCCCGAGCGGCACGGCGGCCCGACCGCAGGGCGCCGCGGACGGTACCCGGCGCCTCGTCGTCGGTCGCCTCGCCCGCGAAGAAGAGCCGGTCGTCGACGGGCTGCGCGAGCGCCGTGCGGGTCGCGACGAGCACCCCCACGGGAGTGAAGCTCGCGGCACCCCGGGCGAAGGGGTCGGTGGTCCAGGTGCTGCGGATACTGCCGCTCGGGGCGGGGACACCGGGCGGCGGCTCCGGTTCGCGCGTGCGAGTGGGGGTCGGCGTCGGTTCCGGCTCCGGGGTGCAGGAGGCGAGAAGCACCGAGACGGCACCGGCTCCGGCGCCGAGGAGCAGGGTACGGCGCGTGATCCTCATCGTGCCGCCACTTTATCCCGCTTTCGCACAGGCAGAAGCGCCGGAACAGGCGGCTCTCCATGAGAACCGCCTGTTCCGGCGCGAGTGCCGGGGCGTCAGACGGACAGCAGCTCCCGCTCCAGCCGCGCGAACGAGGCCTCCATGCCGTCGGCCATGCCGGTGGCGAGGATCATGTCCCGCGTCTCCTTGTCGGGGTACTCGATGAGCACCGTCACGAGGGTCGCGCCGTCCTCCTCGTAGAGGTTGAGGTCGTTGAGCGTCTCGGTCGGCATGCCCTGCATCCGCTCGGTGGTGACGGCGCGCTTCGGGGCGTCGATCAGCAGCGCCTCCCCCTCGAATCCGAACGGCTCACCCTCCGTGTCGCCCACGGGCGCCCAGGAGTTCCGGTACGACTGGCCGACCTCGGTCGCCGACACGCACTCGGTCATCTCCCACCCGTCCGGGCCGAGCATCCACTGCCGGATGAGCTCGGGCTCGAAGTGGGCGCGCCACACCAGCTCGCGCGGACCCTCGACGAGGCGGGTGATGCGCACGTGCGTGTCGTCCAGCAGCTCCACCCGCGTGCCCTTGCCCTGGGCGTAGTCGCGGAGGTCCTGCAACACGGCGTCGAGCTGGGCCATGGCCATCCGGGTGCCCTCCACGGCGCCCATCGCGACGACCTGCTCGAGCGCCTCGGCGGACGTGAAGTGGCTCGTGTTGACCATGCGCGTGCCCTCGGCCGTCGGCTCGAACGTGAACGTCATGCGCATGGAGGGGAGGTTCGCGTCCGGCGTGCCGTCCTCGTCGGCGAACGAGTCGAGCACCGTGAAGCTGCGCGGCGCGTCGATCTCCAGGAACTCCCACGTGCCGGAGGCCTTCTCCCCGCGGGGACCGTTCATCGTGTAGACGGCTCGGCCTCCGACGGTGTGGTCCCACCGGGTGAAGGTGGCCGGCCAGCCGGGAGGACCCCAGAACCGCTCGAGCTGCTGCGGGTCGGTGTAGGCGGCCCAGACGCGCTCGACGGGCGCGGCGAGGTCGGCGACGACGGTCATGGTGAGGTTCTCGGCATCCGTGATGATGTCCGTGACAGGCATGTCAGTCTCCTTGCGATTCGGTGCGTTGACTGCTGGTGGGGTCGTTGGGGGCCGGCTTCCCCGCGGGCGGGGACGGCTCGGCCAGGAGATCGTCGAGCCGGGCGATGCGCGACCGCCACAGCTCTTCGTATCGGGCGAGGAGCGCCCTGGCGCGGGCGATCATCTCGGGGTTCGCGCGGACGAGCCGCTCGCGTCCCTCGGCGCGCTTGACGATGAGGTTCGCCGCCTCGAGCACGGCCACATGCTTCTGGACCGCGGCGAACGACATCTCGTACTCGGAGGCGAGGGTCGAGACGGACTGCTCCCGCTCGATCGTCCGGCGCAGGATGTCCCGCCGGGTCGACGTCGCCAGTGCGTGGAACACACGGTCGACCTCCGCTTCGCTCAACTCCGTTTGTGCAACCATTTGGTTGTACGTTAGACCCGCGTCGCGAGCGTGTCAAGAGTGCTTCGCGGCACTCACGCCCCACGGCCGCCCGGCACCCACCCGGTCACCCGCGCCCAGGCCTCCATCTCCCCCTGCGCCCGGTCGAACCAGTGGTCCTTCGCCCGCGCGTAGCCGTCGAAGTCACAGTCGCCCCGGTGCGCGGAGGCCAGAGCGGTCTTGAGCGCCGCGTACTCGTCGCGCGCCTCCGGGTCCGCCCGCAGCCAGTCTCGGAACAGGAGGGCGTATCGCCAGTTCGACGCCCCGACGCGTCGCACGTGCACGATCGCCCGGGCCCTGGCGTCCACGCTCGCGAACAGGCGTTTCGACCACTCGTCCGGATCGCCGCCCGTCCGCGCGTTGTCCCGGGAGACGCCCGGCGCGTCCGGCACGATGCGCTGCACGTTCACGAAGCCGGCGTCCCCGAGGCGCTGCTCCGCGGCATCCGCGTCCGCGAGGTCGCGCCCCCCCACCTGGAGGTCGATGATCGGCTTGGCGCGCAGCCCGGGCACGGCCGTCGAGCCGATGTGATCGACGCGCACCAGGACACCGTCGAATGCCGCGGCGATCCGAGCGCCGAGGCGGGCCGCATCCGCCGCCCAGCGCGGCGACCAGGACTCGAGGATCGGCGGCGTGTCCGGAGGGAGTCGCCGAGCCCTCCGGCGCTCCTCGACCTCCGCCGCTCGGGCGAAGAAGCGGGACAGGCCGTCCTCGTCGCCCTCCGCGATAACCGCGTCGCACCACGCGCCGGCGGACACTTCGCCGATGCCGAGCACGAGATGCGCCGTCGCGGAGGCGTGCGCCACGGTGGCCGCATCGACGGGCCCGAGACCCGTCACGACCGCATCCGGCCGCGCCGCACGCAGACGGCGCACGACCACGCCGTCATCCTCCCCGACGACGACCAGGGCGAGGGGCGAGAACGCGTCCGCCCCCGGAGAGCCTTCGGACTCATCTGCGAGCGGATCCACTGGTCGCCTCCTCCGGATTCGTCCCGCCGGAGTCGGCACTCCCGCGGCAGACGGTCCCCACAGCGTAGCCAGGCGGCCGAGCATTTCCATTCACATGAATCCACACCGGTATTCCCGGCGTAGGCTGGAGGGAAGGACGGACCGTCCGAGAAGATCTCCCGGCACCGCGCCCGCCCGGGAAGGAGCCCGAAAGTGGCTCAGTACGACGTCTCGAACCGCTCGGCGATCGTGACAGGAGCGGGCAGCGGCATCGGCCGCTCGGTCGCCCTGCTGCTGGCGCAGAACGGCGCGGCGGTGGTCGTGAACGATCTGAACGCGGAGAACGCGAACGCGGTCGTCGAGGAGATCCGCGCCGCCGGAGGCACCGCGGAGGCGTCGGTCGGCGACGCGACGGACCCGGCCTGGATCGCCTCGTCGGTCGAGCTCGCCAACTCGCTCGCCCCGCTCCGCATCGGCGTCAACAACGCCGGCATCGGCGGCGCCACCGCGCCCACCGCGGACTATGAGGAAGACGCGTGGGACAAGGTGATCGCCATCAACCTCAACGCGGTCTTCCGCAACATGAAGGCGCAGATCCCGTCGATCCTCGCCAACGGCGGCGGCTCGGTCGTGAACATCGCCTCGATCCTCGGCAGCGTCGGCTTCGCAGGCTCCCCCGCCTACGTCACCGCCAAGCACGGCGTCGTCGGAATGACGAAGACCGCCGCTCTGGAGTACTCGGCGCAGGGCGTCCGCGTGAACTCGGTCGGCCCCGGCTTCATCGACACCCCGCTCCTGGCGAACATGGGCGACGAGGCGAAGGACTTCCTCGTGTCGAAGCACCCGATCGGTCGCCTCGGCCAGGCGGACGAGGTGGCGAACCTCGTGGTGTTCCTCGCGAGCGACGCGGCCAGCTTCATCACCGGCAGCTACCACCTGGTCGACGGCGGCTACACCGCCCTCTGACGAAGAAACGGCATCCGGCTGCCGGGAACCCGAATCCCGGCGGCCGGATGCCGCGGTCGGCGATCCAGAGCCCCCGCTCCGTTCTCGCCGTAGCCGTCACCGTCCGGGAATCCGAGAGCCCTTGAGGAGGATCCCGAGGCGATGAGGCAGGTTGTGCACCCCTCCGTTATCAGGCGGACATCGCGTGCAGTTCGCGCGACATCGCATCGAGCGAGAGCTCGGGGTCGGTGAGGTCGAGTCCGCCGGTCGAGCCCGCGGCCTGCATGAGGCGGGCCAACAGCGGCCGCTGGAGCGTGACCGACGTCTCGACGACGAAGCGGATCGGAATGGACGCGTGGATCCACAGCGTCTCGGTGCGGTCGGCGCCGGTCTGCACCGTGAGCGCGAACGGCTCGTTGCGCCGCAGCTTGGTCACGGTGGCGGCGCGAAGGTGGGCGAGCAGCTCGTCGTCGATCTCGATCGGGTCGGCGAGGTTCGCGTAGGTGAGGGTTCCCATGTTCTTCTCCTCGTGGCAGAAAACCTGGACGAGGATAGTTTACTAGTTTAACTAGTTAAATCAAATCCATCAGGGAAGGTCGCCGAGCTCGTCGGTGAGTCGACGCAGGAAGCGGGAGATCACCGCGGCCTCCTCCGGGGAGAACTCCTCCTCCAGGGCGGCGACCCGCTGGGTGAGCTCATCCCCGTGACCGTGCAGATCACGGAGCGAAGGACGGAGAACTTTGGACCGGGCATCCAGGGGGTGCGGGGCGACGACGATCTGCCCCCGCTCGGACATCCGTCGCACGACACTCGTGACGGCGGCGGTGCTGATGCCGAGGTACGTGGCGAGATCGCGGGGAGTGACCGGCTTCTCGACGGGCGCCGTGCTGATGAAGTGCATCGCCGCGCGGTCGGTATCGTTGGGCTCGCGGCGGGCGGCGAGACGGCGGTTCAACTGCGCGTCGGCGCGACGGAAATCGTCGACATCGCGCGCGAGCGCCGAGGTCGTGACGTCGGTACTGATGTTCCCCATGCAGAGATCCTCCTTCCCCGCTTCCCATGGTACCTCGACTGACTGACAGTAAGGCTGACTAGCGATATTCGGGGGCGACCAGGACTTCCGGAGATGCGAAGATGGAAGTCTGCCCCCGAAAGGATGCCATGCCGGAGCGACTGAGTCTCGAGGAGGCGTCGTACATCCGCTACGCCGATCTGCTCGCCCGTCTGGAGGAACTCTTCCCCTCCGTCTCGCGACGCCGGATCGAGCAGATCATCAGCGCCGAGACCGACGCGATCACGGGCGGGCTCCTGCGCATCGTCCCCGCAGAGGTCGAGACCGGCGCGATGGAGATGCTCGAGCGGGAGGCCGGTTCCAGCGACGAAGGAGAGGTCGCGTGACCGACAGCACCGGCGAGTTCCACGCCTCCGGGTACTGGTACCCCGACAGCGAGCGCGCCACCACGGTCGATGTGCTCAACATGCTGCGGCGCTACCGCAGCGCCGAGACGGCGATGCGCGCCCGCACGCGCGCGTCCATGGGGATGAACGAGACCGACCTCGTCGCCCTCCGGTTCCTGCTGCGCGAGCAGAAGGCGGGACGCATCGTGCGCCCGATCGACCTGGCCCGCACGCTGGACATCTCCACGGCGTCGACGACCACACTCATCGACCGGCTGGAGAAGGGCGGGCACGCGCGCCGCGAACCCCACCCCACCGACCGTCGCGCCGGCATCGTCGTGCCGACCGTGAGCAGCGACGACGAGGTGCGGGCGACGCTCGGGGCGATGCACCGCCGGATGCTCTCCCTCGTGGACGACCTCTCCGACGACGAGCGCGTGGTCGTGATGCGGTTCCTCGTCGGGATGACCGCCGCGATCCAGGAGGCCGCCGAGGCGGACGCCGTGCACAGCGGCGCCGACCTCGTGGACGAGCCGGCCTAGTCCGACGCGTTCCGCGGGCGCCGCTTGTCCAGGAAGCCTGCGAGCAGCACCGCCACGAGCGCCGCGACCGGCGCCACCACGAGCCCTGCGCGAAGGCTCTGCGTCTCCGCCAGCCATCCGACGAACGGCGGCGACAGCAGGAAGCCGAGCCGGAGCAGCCAGGACACCACGGTGAGCCCGACACCGGGCCGCAGCCCCGGGAGCTCATCGGCGGCATGCATCGCGGCGGGGATGAGGGTGGCGATGCCGAAGCCGACAGCCGCGAACCCGAGGATCGTGCCGGGCACGCTCGGGAACAGCAGAGCGAGGGTCATCCCGAGGGCGGCGATGAGGCCGCCGACCCGCGCCACCCAGCGCTGTCCGAAGCGGTCGGTCATCGGATCGCCGAGCAGACGCCCGACGAACTGCGCGCCGACGAGAGCGATGAACCCGAGCGGCGCGACCGCGGCTGCCGCCCCCAGGGAGTCGCCGAGGTAGAGCGTGGCCCACGAGTTGCCGGCGTCTTCGGCGATGGCGCCGGCCATCGCGATGAGGGTCAGGGCGATCACGGCCACCACCGTCCGCGCCGGGATGCCGCGACGGACAGCGCCGGAGATCTCCACCGGTTCCGCCACGGCGTCCTCCTCCGTCTCGTCGTCGCGGCCCGGAAGGCAGAAGCGGAGGGCGACGAGGGCGACCGTGGCGAACACCGCGGTCGAGATCCCCAGGTGGACGGCGAGCGGGAGCTGCAGCGCGATCGCGCCCGCCGCCATCACTCCGCCGAGCACCGCGCCGATGGACCAGATGGCGTGGAAGGAGTTGATGATGGAGCGCCCGTACCGCCGTTGCACGCGCAGGCCGTGGGCGTTCTGCGCGACATCGGTGATGGCGTCGGAGGCTCCGCCGACGAAGAGCGCGATCGCGAAGAGGACGCCGGTCGGAGACAGCGCCGCCGACAGCAGACCGAGGCTCGTGAGGACGGTGCCGATGACCGCGATGCGCGCCGACCCGAAGCGACGGATCAGCGTGGCCGCCAGAAGTCCGGCCGCGATCGCGCCGGCGGGGAAGGCGGCGAGCGCGAGACCGTAGCCGAGGTTGTCGAGGCCGAGGGCGGCCTTGATCTCGGGGTACCGCGGCAGGATGTTCGCGAACAGGGCGCCGTTCGTGAGGAACAGCGCCGAGACGGCGATGCGCGCCCGACGGGTGGCGACGTCCGCGGGTGCTCGTCGAATCGATTCGATTGAAGTCACGGATACGACCGTACCGTGTCTCCGGGGTGCTCGCGAGCATGTCGTGACGGCGCGATGCTGGGGGCGCAAGCCCGTTCCGCGTGTCGGCCCCGGGATCTACGCTCGGAGCATGAGCGAGCTCACCCAGCCCACCGGTCGCGAGGACGCCCTGCGGGCGATCCCGCGCGGCGACGGCTCCGCGCCGCGCGCGCTCGTGCTCGGCGCCACCGGCTACATCGGCGGCCGCCTGACACCGCGCCTGCTGAACGCCGGCTACCGGGTCCGGGTCCTCGCGCGAGATGCCGCTCGTGCGGCCTCCTTCGGCTGGGGCGAGGAGTGCGAGATCTTCGAGGGGTCCGCCGACGACGAGCACGCCGTGGCCTCCGCGATGGACGACGTCGACGTCGTGTACTACCTCATCCACTCCATGTCGGCCGGCACGGGCTTCGAGGAGAGCGACGAGCGCGCGGCGACCACCGTCGCCACGGCGGCTGCCCGAGCCGGGGTCCGGCGGATCGTCTACCTCGGCGGCCTGCACCCGGACGACGTGAAGCTCTCCCCGCACCTCCGCTCCCGGGTCCACGTCGGGGAGATCTTCCTGGAGTCCGGGGTGCCCACCCTCGTCCTGCAGGCGGGCGTGGTGATCGGCTCCGGCTCGGCGTCCTTCGAGATGATCCGGCACCTCACCGACGTGCTGCCGTACATGCCGGCGCCGAAGTGGGTGCGCAACCGGATCCAGCCGATCGCCGTCCGCGACGTGCTGCACTATCTGCTCGGCGCGGCGCGGGTCGACGCGGGTGTCAATCGCGCCGTCGACATCGGCGGACCGGATGTGCTGCGCTACGGCCAGATGATGAACGGGTACGCGGTGGAGGCCGGACTGCGGCAGCGCGCCATCGCGGCCCTTCCTGTGCTGACGCCGGAGCTCGCGTCGCACTGGGTGAACCTCGTCACGCCGGTGCCGCGCTCCATCGCCCGGCCCCTGGTGGCCTCGCTGCAGAACGAGTGCATCATGAAGGATCATGCCGTCGACGCACTCATCCCGCGGCCCGAGGGCGGCCTCACGCCGTATCGCCGGTCTGTGGCGCTGGCCCTCGGTCGGGTGGACGCGGACGCCGTGGAGACGAGCTGGCAGGACGCCGAGGTGTCCGGAGCGCCGAGCGACCCGCTGCCGAGCGACCCCGACTGGGCGGGACGGACCGTCTTCACGGATAAGCGGTCGGTCGCGACGCGCGCATCCGTCGCGGAGCTGTGGCGCGTCATCCTCGGGATCGGCGGGGAGAACGGTTGGTACTCGTCGCCACTGCTCTGGGCGGTGCGGGGGCTCATGGACCGCGTGGTCGGCGGCGTGGGCCTCAGCCGCGGACGCCGCAGCCGTACCGCCGCCCGGGTCGGGGATGCGATCGACTTCTGGCGCGTGGAGGCGGTGGAGCAGACCGAGGAAGGCCATCTGCTGCGGCTCCGCGCGGAGATGAAGGTGCCGGGCGAGGCCTGGCTCGAACTGCGCGCGGTGCCCGACGGCGAGGGCGCCCGCTACGAACAGCGCGCCGTGTTCTTCCCCCGCGGCCTCCTCGGCCGGCTGTACTGGCTCGCCGTGCTGCCCTTCCACGGACTCATCTTCTCCGGCATGGCCGCACGGATCACCGCGGCCGCCGAGTCAGGCGATCACGCCGGTTCAGGCGCCTTCCGCGCGGAAGTGCCTGACCCGGCGTGAGCGCCTGAGCTCTCGCGCTCAGTCCTTGTCGGCGGGGGCGTCCATCGCGGCCTCGACGGCGGCGTCCACCTCGGCCGGCGGGATGATGTCGATCGCCTCGGTCGCCGCTTCGTAGACCTCGGCGAGCGTGTCGTCGACGGTGTCCTCGTCGATCCAGGCGAGGTCGTCCTCCGAGTGGTCGTACTCGACGGGCACGAGGGCGAAGTCGTCGCCGTACTCCTCGAGCCCGGCCATGACGCTGTGCCGGACGGCGGCGCGAGCATACCGGTCGCGCAGGATCAGCGGATCGCGCCGGAGATCCTTCATGAACGCGATCATCATGAACGCCATGATGATCGCGAACGGCAGCGCCGCGATGATCGTCGCGTTCTGCAGCGACTGCAGTCCGCTGCCCTCGGCCCCGCTGACGAGCAGCACCGCCGCGATGACGCCCACGAGCACACCCCAGACGACGGCGACCCAGCGCGACGGCTCCGGGCGGCCCTGCTGCGACAGCGTGCCCATGACGAGCGAGGCGGAGTCGGCGCCGGTGATGAAGAAGATCGCGATGAGGATGATCAGGACGATGCTGGTCACGAGCGGGAACGGGAGGTTCTCCAGTACCCCGAACAGCACTTCCTCCGGCGGGTCGACCACGAGGCCCGCGCCGTCCATCTGCTGCTGGATGGCCGTGGTGCCGAAGATCGCGAACCACACGAGCGAGATCGCGGAGGGCACCACGATGACGACCGACACGAACTGACGGAGCGTGCGGCCGCGCGAGATCTTCGCGATGAACATCCCGACGAAGGGCGACCACGAGATCCACCACGCCCAGTAGAAGATCGTCCAGCTCGACAGGAAGGCCTGCGCGGCCTCACCCTGCGAGGCGGAGCGGCCGATCATGGTCGGCAGGTCACCGAGGAACTGGACCGCGACCGACGGGATGACATTGAGGATCAGCAGCGTCGGACCGACGAAGAAGACGAAGAACGCCAGCAGGATGGCGACGACGGCGTTGATGTTCGACAGCGCGCGGATGCCCTTGGAGACGCCCGACACGGCGGAGGCGATGAAGCACGCCGTGAGCACGGCGATGACCGCGATGAGGATGCCGTTGCCGAGGGGTCCGGCTCCGCTGATGATCTCGACGCCGTGGCCGATCTGCAGCGCCCCGAGGCCGAGCGAGGCGGCCGTGCCGAACAGCGTCACGATGATGGAGAAGATGTCGATCGTGCGGCCGACCGGACCCGTCGTGCGGTTCTCGCCCAGCAGCGGGGCGAAGATCGACGAGATCAGCGGCGTACGACCGCGGCGGTAGGCGCCGTAGGCGATGGCTCCACCGACGAGCGCGTAGAACGCCCAGGCCTGCGGGCCCCAGTGGTACAGCACCTGGGTCTGCGCGGTGTGCATGGCCTCGAGGGTGTTCGCCTCGACGGTGCCGGGCGGCGGGTTCTCGAAGAACGTCAGCGGCTCGGCGGCGCCCCAGAACACCAGGCCGATGCCCATGCCCGCCGCGAAGAGCATCGAGATCCACGAGAACATCGAGAACTCGGGCTCCTCGTCGTCGCGGCCGAGGGGGATGCGCCCGTACTTGCTGAACCCGACGAACAGCATGAAGACGAGGATGATCGTGGCGATCGTCGTGAAGAAGAAGCCGAAGTACTCGACCACCCAGGCCAGCACCGTGCTGGTCGTGCCGGCGAGGTTGTCCCCCGCGAACACGCCCCAGGCGATGAAGGCGAGGGCGAACGCGGCGGCGACGCCGAAGACCAGCGGGTCCGTGCGGTAGGTGCGCCCCGTCTCCTCGACCGAGACCCCGGGGACGAGCGCCGGGTGCACGCTGCGCGGCGGGACCGTCGTGATGTCGCGGACGATCTTGCGCGCGGTCTCGGAGGCCTTCGCGGCCTGGCGGTGCGTCCCGGTCACGACGGCGTCGGTGCGCGGACGGGTCGATCCTGCGGAGCGTTCGGCGGGCTTCTCGTCAGGCATGTCCATGAGAGACCATCTTTCCACCTGCGCGGGCTCAGGCGAACGCGGGAGATCAGGCGCTCCCGCACGAGAGCGCCTGATCCCGCGCGAGCGCCTGTTCTCGCGGGGCCGTCGGGCGGGTCAGCGCGGGGTCAGCGCGGGGTCAGCGGGGGCGGCGGCGACCCAGGAAGAGGGCGCCGAGCAGCGGCAGCACCGACACCCACAGCAGCGTGATGCCCAACGGTGGGAGCGGATCGACGAGCAGCGCCCCGCCCACGAGCATCGCCGCGAACAGGACCCCGGAGGCGATCCGTCGCGCGATGCCCTCCAGCCGGTCGAGCCGCCGCTCCAGGCGGGAGGTGTCGAAGGACACATTGCCGTCGTCGACGCGGGTGATGATGTCGTCGATGCGCTTCGGGAGCCGCCAGGTCGTGGCCGCGTTCGCCATCGCCTGTTCCGCCATGTCCTGCATGAGGGTGCCGGACTCGTCCCGGAGCAGCCGCGCGGCATACGGCTCGGCCGCGTCCCACACGTTGAACGCCGGGTTCAGGGCGCTGCACATGCCGGAGGTGAGGGACACGGCCCGGATGAGGAGCAGCATGTCCTCGGGGAGCTGCAGCGGGAGCCGGCGCACCATGTCGCCGAACTCCTCGGCGAAGTCGGTGAACTCCCGCGGGTCCACGCGGCTCAGTTCCGCGAAGCCCATCCCCCCGAAGCGCGCGAAGAGGGCCGTCAGCGCCCGCTCCAGCTCGCCGGTGTCGGCGGTCGGCAGGAGCACGCCGATCTCCTTCGCGGCGCGGACCAGGCCCCGGCTGTCCCGCGCGGTCACCGCGATGAGCAGCGTCCGCAGTCCCTGCCGGAGGTTGTCGGAGACCTCGGCCATCATGCCGAAGTCGATGAACGTGAGCCGGAAGCCCCCCTGAGCTCCTGAGCCGCCCTGGGCCCCTGAGCCGCCCTGGGCTCCTGAGCCGCTCTGGGCTCCTGAGCCGCCCTGGGTCCCTGAGCTCGTCGAAGGGACCGGCGTGACGAAGATGTTGCCGGGGTGCGGGTCGGCATGCACGAACCGGTGCGTGAAGACCTGGTCGAACATGACCTCGGCGAAGGCATCCGCGACCGCGGAGGGGTCGATGCCTGCCGCTCGGAGAGCCGCGGTGTCGTTGATCTTGATCGCGGTCACGTCGGACAGCGTGAGCACCCGGCGGGTCGTACGCTCCCAGACGATCTCGGGGGCGGCCACACGCGGGTCGTCGGCGAAGTTCTCGCGGAACCGCTCGGCGCTGCGGGCCTCGTGGAGGTAGTCGATCTCCTCGAGGCTCGTCACGGCGAACTCCTCGACGAGGGCGGGGGTGTCCACCCGGTCGGCGACGATCCGGACCCGGGTCAACCACCGCGCGACCCGGCGGAGGGCGGCGAGGTCGACGGCGACGATCTCGTCGATGCCAGGGCGCTGCACCTTGACCACGACCTCGTCGAGCCCGGTGTCCTCGGCATCGAGCGACGAGAGGCGGGCGCGGTGCACCTGGCCGAGGGATGCGGCCGCAACCGGGGTGTCGTCGAACCAGGTGTACACACGCTCGAGCGGCATGCCCAGCTCGGCCTCCGCGAGCGCCCGGATCTGCGGCGTGGGCACGGCCGGGACCTCGTCCTGCAGCCCCTCCAGCTCCGCCGTGATCTCGGGCGGCAGCACGTCGAGGCGCGAGGACATGAACTGCCCGACCTTGATCATGAGGCCGCCGAGATCGACGGCGAGCGCATGGAACCGCCGCGCGAACCGCTGCATGCGGCGGGCGCGGGTACGCTCGGCGACACCACGCAGCCCGAACCGCGGAAGGACGAGCTCGAACCACCAGATCGCCACGAACTCACGGCTCGCGAAGGACAGGATGCGGCGGTACCGGGCTCGGTGAGGACCCTGTGCCGCCGCTGCCGTCATCGCGTCATCCTTCCGCCGTTCCGCGCCGGACGCCGCACGACGCGGTCAGTCCTGGGCGAGGATCGTGTACAGCCTACGGCGGGCCTCGTCGAGCACCTCGATGGCCTGCTGCACCTGCTCCGGCGAGCCGCTGCGCCCGACCTGCGCGGCCGCGGCGGCGAGGTCGACCCCGGCCTTGGGCAGGGCGCTGTAGCGGGCGTCGCGGCTGCGGTCCTTGTCGGAGGACGGCACCCACGGCGGGGTCTCGGTGCTCTCCGCGGCGACGGCACGGCCGGCCTCGGTGAGAGCGTAGGTCTTGCGGCCGTTCTGCTCCTCGGCCTCGATCAGGCCCTCGTCGGCGAGGAGCTGGAGCGTCGGGTAGACGGAACCGGCGCTCGGCTTCCAGGTGCCGCCGCTGCGCTCGGCGATCTCGTTGATGATCTGGTAGCCGTGCATCGGTCGCTCGACGAGAAGCGAGAGGACGGCGGCGCGCACGTCACCGCGGGCCATGCGGGATCCGCCGGAGGGGCGCGACTCGAACGACTTGCGCAGCTGGTCCATCGCCTCGAACAGCGCTCCGGCCGGACCCTGCGAGCCGCCGAAGAGATTGCCGAGGCCGCCGACGAAATCGCCGCTGTTGCTGCCGTTGCTGTTCCCGCCGAACGGGGTGGAGGGGAATGCGTTGTTCATGATGACCTCCCAGTCGTGAACGATACTCAACGATATATCGTTAACGCTGAGCGCGGGGTGGGAATCCGGACTCAGACCGGCGCGAGCAGCGCAGCCCCGGTGACGGTCGCATCGATCCCGAGCTCCGCGGGTCGCACGCGGGCTGCCGTCGGCCCCGGCATCGCCGCCGCCCGGTACGCGCGGGCGACCTCGGCGAGATAGCGCTCCCCGATGGCCGCCACACCGCCGCCGACCGCGATCACCTCGACGTCGAGAAGCGCCTGCGCCCCGGCCAGCGCGCGACCGAGGAACCGCGCCCCCTCCGCGATCACCTCCTCGGCGACCGCGTCACCGGCGCGAGCGGCCGCGTCCACCTCCCGCAGCGTGAGCGCCGTGCCCGTGCGCTCCCGGTACGTCTGCTCCAGCCCGGGGCCGGAGGCGACGGCTTCGACGTGTCCGACTCCTCCGCAGCCGCAGCGACGCCCGGCCAGCTCCGGAGGGAGGACCAGTTCGGTGTGCCCGACCGACCCCGCCGTGCCGGTCACGCCCGCGCGGAGACCGTCCGGGAGCACGACGGCTCCGCCGATGCCGGTGCCGACGGTGACCATCAACAGCCCGCACGCTCCCCGACCCGCCCCTGCCGCGGCCTCCGCGACCGCCGCCGCGTGCACGTCGTTCACGACCGCCACCGGCACATCGAGGGCGTGGATGAGCGCCGCGCGCAGCGGGAAGCCCGCCCAGCCGCTGATCGCATCGGTCGCCGAGGTGATGCCGCCGTCCTGATCGACGACCCCGGCGGTGCCCACACCGACCGCCGCGACCCGCTCCGCACCGCGGACCATGTCGATCGCATCGACGACCGCCCGCACGATGGCCTCGCCGCCCTCCCTGGCCGGAGTGGACAGGGTGCGCACGGCGGTGACGCGACGGCGCCCGCCGTCCGGCTCCTGCCGGAACCCGGCGACGGCGATCTTCGTGCCGCCGATGTCGACCCCGACGATCACGCCCGCTCCGTGGCGGCCGGCGTCGCGGCGACGAAGCGGCGGGTGAGGGCGATGGGATCGGTGATCGCCCCACCCACGACGACGGCGAAGGCTCCGGCATCGAAGGCCGCTCGTACCTGCGCAGGGGTCTGGTAGCGCCCCTCGGCGATGGCCGGGATCCCCGCGGCGGCGAGCGCGGCCACGAGGTCGAGGTCCGGTTCGTCCTGGCGCGGCGAGTGCGGGGTGTAGCCGGACAGGGTCGTGCCGACGACCGCTGCCCCCGCCGCCCATGCGCGCTCGCCCTCCGCGACCGTCGACACGTCGGCCATCACCGGTCGCCCCGTCGCCGCGGCGATCTCCCCGATGAGCCGGAAGTCCGTGCCGAGCTGCTCCGTCGTGGCGTCCACCGCGATGATGTCGGCTCCAGCTTCTGCGAGTCCCGTGGCGAGCGCGAGCTCCGGGGTGATGACGTTGCGGACGCCGTTCCAGATCTTGTGGAGTCCGATGATCGGCACGTCGGTGACCGGACGCACCCGGCGGATGTCCTCCGGCCCGTTGAGCCGCAGACCGCTCGCGCCGCCGAGGAGCGCAGACTCGGCGAGCGCACCGATGACGTGGGTGTCCCTGGCGGGGGCGCCCGTGGACGCCTGGACCGAGGCGACGAGCCGGCCGCGGAGGAGAGCGAGGGAATCGTGGGTCACTTGAGGGCTCCTGCACTGGCGCCGCCGATGAAGAACTTCTGACCGAGGAGGAAGATCGCCACGGCCGGGAGCGTGAACATCACGCACGCGGCCATGAGCGGCCCCCAGGCCACGTCGTTCTCCCCGAAGAAGGCGTACAGACCGATCGACAGCGTGTACGTCGACTGGTCGTTGAGGTAGATGAGGGGATTTAGGAAGTCGGTCCACGCCCAGACGAACTGGAAGATCGCGGCGGTCACGATGGCCGGACGCGCCAGGGGAAGGACGATCGTCGCGTAGGTGCGGAACTCCGAGGCGCCGTCGAGACGGGCGGCCTCGATGAGCTCGTCCGGTACCGCGAGGAGGAACTGCCGGATCATGAAGATGAAGAACGGCGTGCCCAGGAACGCGGGGACGATGAGCGGGAGGTAGGTGTTCGTCGCCTCCAGCCCGTTCCACACGAGGAACAGCGGGATCAGCGTGACCTGCGGCGGCAGCATCATCGTGGCGAGCACGAGGATCAGGAGCGGCCGGGCACCGCGCCACTTCACCTTCGCGAGGGCGTAGGCGACGAGCGGACACGAGATGACCGTGCCGAGGATGCTCATGCCCGAGACGAAGAGCGTGTTGGCGAGGTAGCGCCACACCGGGATCTGCGCGAACGCCTCGGCGAAGTTGGCCGTGGTCCACTCGGCGGGCAGCAGGGTGGGCGGCGAGGAGAACACGTCGCCGGGCGTCTTGAACGCCGTCGACAGCATCACCAGCAACGGGAACAGGAACAGCAGCGCGAGCAGCGTCACCGCGATCTGCTGCCGGACGCGGCGGAGCGTGCGGCGGGTGCGACGGGGGCGGCGTACCGGAGCGGAGATGTCAGCGTGCGCCATCGTGGACCCACTTCCTCGAGGTCGCGAGCACGATGAGGCTCACGACGAGCGTGACGATGAACAGCGTCCACGCCATGGCGGAGGCGTAGCCCATCTTCAGGAACACGAAGGCGTTCTGGTACAGGTACATCGCGTACGAGAGCATCGACTGCCCCGGGCCCGACCCCGCCTGATTCAGGCGCTCCTGCGACAGGATGTAGGGCTGCGTGAAGATCTGCAGGAACCCGATGATGCTCACGATCACCTGGAACAGGGTGACCGGGGAGACCGTGGGCCAGGTGACGTTCGTGAAGCGACGCCACGCCCCCGCGCCGTCGAGCTCGGCCGCCTCGTACAGCTCCTTCGGCACCTCCTGCAGGGCGGCGAGGTAGATGATCATGGTGCCGCCCACGGTCCACAGCGACATGAGGATGATGGCGGGCTTCGTCCACTCCGGCTGCTGCAGCCAGGCCGGTCCCTCGATGCCGAACCACGAGAGGAAGTGGTTGATGAAGCCGTACTGGGCGTTCAGGAGCCAGCGCCACAGGTAGCCGCCGACGACGACCGGCACGATCGACGGGAGATACACGAGCGCGCGATACAGCGGCTGGCCCCGCACCGGGGTGTTCAGCAGGTGCGCACCGGCCAGGGCGATGCCGATCGCGAGCGGTACGCCGAACACTGTGAGCACGGCCGTGTTGGCGAGGGACTTCCAGAACACCCCGTCGGCGAACAGCTGGGTGTAGTTGTCCAGTCCCACCCACTCGGGCGCCTGGAACAGGTTGAAGTCGGTGAAGCTGTAGTACGCCGACGCCGCGATCGGATAGGCGAACAGGAACAGGAAGCCGACGATGAACGGCGACGCGAAAGCCAGGCCGATCATCGTGGTCCGGCGGCTGCGGCGCCGCCGGACGGGAGCGCCGGGTCCGGCAGGAGCGTTCTCCTGCCGGACCCGGGGTGCTGTTGCCGTGGTCACGAGGACCGGCTCACTTCGAGGTGTAGGAGGCCATGCGCTCCTCGACGGTCGCGATCGCCTCCTCCGGGGTGGCGGTCAGCCGCACGACCTCGTCGAACGCGGTCGCGAGGTCCGTCGCGTACTCGGCGCTGTACGGACGGCTGGCCAGGGACTTCGCGTTCGGGGAGGACGCGGCCTCCGCCCAGACACCGAAGTCCTGCAGCTCGTCGAACGCGGCGCTGCCGGCGAGGGAGGAGCGGCCCGGGAGGTTGCCGAGGGCGACGGCGAACTTCTCCATGGGCTCGTCGCTCACGAGGTAGGCGAGGAAGGTGGCCGCCTCCTCCTTGTGCTTCGAGTTCGCGGGGATGAACAGGGTGCTCGCGGTGACCTGCGTGCTGTTCTCCAGGTCCGGCGAGGCGGCGGGGATCGCGGTCACGCCCCACTCGAAGTCGGGGGCGATCTTGGCGGCGCTGGCCGACCGCCACTCGCCGTCGATGATCATGGCGACCTGGCCGCTGAAGAACGGGTCCTGTGCGGAGAGGTACTCGCCCTGTCCGGACACGAAGGTGGCCATGGCATCGGCGCCGACCGGCTCGATCACGTTGTCCTGGTACCACTGCAGGGCCTCGAGGTTGCCGCCTTCCGCGGGGGTCGGGCCGTCCTCGCCGTCCCAGCTGCCGCCGAACGCGTAGCCGAGGGTCGTGAGGGTGGTGCTGTCGTTCGCCGAGCCGAGACCGAGCTGCGTGATCTTGCCCGAGGCGTCCTTCTTGGTGAGCTTCGGGATGGCGGCGGCGAGCTCGTCCATCGTCGTCGGCGGGGTGACCCCGGCCTCCTCCAGCAGCTGCGGGTTGTAGAGGAGCTGGAAGCTGTGGATCGCGATCGGCAGCGAGTAGATCGTGCCGTCGTAGGTCATCTGCTCCATGGCGCTCGGGACGAAGTCGTCGACGTCGATGT
Organism: Microbacterium sp. C-MGS6; assembly: GCF_058140415.1. Lineage (NCBI taxonomy): Bacteria > Bacillati > Actinomycetota > Actinomycetes > Micrococcales > Microbacteriaceae > Microbacterium > Microbacterium sp. C-MGS6. The sequence continues at coordinate 289,741 of NZ_CM176934.1, read as the reverse complement.
CCTCGGCGGCGATCGCGTCGTCGAGCGGCGCGAGGATGCCCTTCGAGGCCCAGGCCCCGACGGTGTTGCCGAAGTTGTCGGAGATGTCGAAGGAGCCGTTCGACGACGACATCGACGTGAGCTGCTTCTGGGTGTCGGGGCTGGAGACGCCCTTGACGACGATGTCGTCCTGACTGGCGTTGAAGTCGGCGATGATCGCCTCCAGCGCCTTCGCCTCCTCTCCTCCCCACAGGTACGAGAACGTGATCTCGGTGGGGCGGTCCGCGTCGCCGCCGCCGCCGGCGCAGCCGCTCAGGGCGACGACCGTCGCCGTGCCCAGCGCCCCGGCGACCAGGACGCGTCGGCGCATGTTGTGCTTCACGTGCATGGGGATTCTCCGCTCATCGTTGACCGTGCAAAGGATTGGAATAGACCAATTAAGAACCGCTGAGAGGAGACATTGACACAAACCGGGGTGATCGTCAAGATTGGGTTAGTCCAAACGAGGGGGAATCATGTCGGCGATCGAGGGCGTCACGAAGCACGAACGCGTGCGGCGGCATCTGGAGCAGGTCATCGACCAGGGCCTCGCACCCCACGAGAAGCTGCCCACGGAGCGCGAGCTCGCGGAGTCGCTCGAGGTGAACCGGCAGACCGTGCGTCGCGCCCTCGACGAGCTCGAACGGGACGGACTGGTGTATCGGCTGCAGGGGGCGGGCACGTTCGTGAGCGCCTCGCGGATCAGCAAGGCCTTCGAGCTGACCTCGTTCTCGGAGGACATGCTCGCCCGGAACATGCGACCGGGCTCCCTCTCCGTCGACGTCGGCACCGCGGCGGCCGGGCAGACCGCAGGGTACGCCCTGAACCTCAGCCCGCAGTCCCCCGTCGTGCGGATCCGCCGCGTCCGGACCGCCGACGACATCCCGATCTGCCTGGAGGTCTGCTCGATCGCGGCCGACGCCGTGCCGGGCCTGGAGGACGGCATCGTGGGCGACTCGCTCTACGACGACCTGCGCACCCGGTTCGGCATCACCGCCGTGCGCGCCGACCAGGAGATCCACGCGGTCGTGCTCGACGAGGAGCAGGCCGCCGCGCTGCAGACGCCGCCGTTCTCCCCCGCCTTCCTCGTGAAGCGCACGACCTATGACGCCCGCAGCCGCCCGATCGAGTACGCCGAGTCGGTGTACCGCGGCGACCGCTACTCGTACCTCGTCTCCATCGCCCGTCCCTGATCCCCGACGACTCCCGACCTGCGATCCCCTTCACCGACGAAAGGCTCCTCGTGTCCGACCCGACCCTCCGCCCGCGCATCGCGCTGCTCCCCCTCGACGATCGGCCGGTGAACGTCAAGCTCCCGGGTGACGTCGCGGCCGTCGCCGGAGTGACCCTCGACGTCCCGCCCGCCGAGATCCTCCCCTCGTACCGGACCGCGGGCGACGCCGACGCGTTGGGCGGGTGGCTGCGGGAGCGGGCGGCCGACCCCGCGACGGTGCACCTGGTCGTCTCGGTGGACATGCTCCTCTACGGCGGGCTCATCGCGAGCCGCACGAGCGACGACACCACCCGCGACGTGCTGGCGCGCCTCGACGTGCTGCGCGAGGTGCGGCGGATGCGGCCCGATCTGCCCATCTCGGCGGTGTCGCTGGTGACCCGCGCGAGCAACTCCTACTCCGCCGCCGAGGAGCCGACCTACTGGACGGAGCACGGCAAGGAGATCCACGCACTCGGCGGCGACGCGCACCGACTGCTCGGCGAGACCGAGGTGCTGCCGCTGGACGACCTGACTCCGGTGCCCGCCGAGGTCGTCTCCGACTACTCGTCTCGACGGCTGCGCAACCACATCGTGAACCTCTCCACACTGGGCCTCGTGGAGGACGAGACCCTGGACTTCCTGGCGATCACCGCCGACGACACCGCCCCCTTCGCGGCGGGCAGCGCGGAGCAGGTGTGGCTCCGGCACTGGATGCGGATGCTGCCGTCGGGCCGTCGCGTGCTGATGTACCCCGGTGCCGACGAGGTGGGCGCCGCGCTCGTCGCCCGGGCCCTGGCGGCGAACGCCGGGGTGATCGCCTCGTTCTCGGTGGCGTGCGCGGACGCCGACGGCATGGAGCGCGTCCCGCCGTACGAGAACATGTCGCTCGCAGCGTCGGCGAGCCGGCAGATCCGCGCGGCCGGCGCCGAGGAGGTCGCCACCGGAGGCGACGTCACCCTCGTGCTGCACGCCCCCGATCCCGACCGGCACGACATGTTCCGCGGGCGGCCCGAGGTCGTCGATGCGGACGCCGTCGCGGGGACGGTCGCTCTCGTGCGGGAGCGTCTGGACGCCGGGGAGCACGTCGCCCTGGCGGATGTGCGGTACCCGAACGGCGCGGACGAGGCGCTCGTGCGCGCGCTCGCCGAGGCCGGACTGCTCGGCCGCCTGGAGGCTTTCGGCGGGTGGAACACCGCCGGGAACACGCTCGGCAGCGTCGTCGCGGTGGCCGCCGCCGGCGTCGTCGGTCGGGCCTCGGGTTCCTTCGACGACCGCGCCGCGCGGATCGCCCTGCTGACACGCCTGCTCGACGACTTCGCCTACCAGGCCGTGGTGCGCACGGATGCGGGGCCGTCCCTCTTCCCTGACATCTATCCGATGGCCGACGATGCGCAGGTCGCGACGGCGGAGCGCGTCATCCGCGCCGAGCTGACGGGCTTGCTGGAGTCGATGCTGCCCGCCGACGACGTGCGGATCGAGGAGCTGACCCTCCCCTGGCGGCGCTCGTTCGAGATCGGTCTCACCCTGCGCTGACTCCTCCGCGGCACCGGCATACACCCGCGACCGCCGCGAGCCTGGCGCGCTCCACAGGAAGGGATGGTTGGCTGGAACCTCCGGCGGGGGAGATTCGAGCCGGGTACGACCACAGGGGGGACGGCGTCCATGAGCAGTACGACCGGGCACGAGGCGGCGGGCAGCCGAGTGCGGGTGAGTGTGGTGGTGCCGGTGTTCCGGCCGAAGGCGTCGTTCGACGACCTCATCGCCTCGCTCGACGCCCAGACGCTGGACCGGGAGGCCTTCGAGGTCCTGCTCTGCGACGACGGCTCCGGGGAGGAGACGGCCGCGCGGCTGGAGAGCATCGCGAAGGATCGCCCTCATGTACGCGTGCTGTCGCTGCCGCACTCCGGCTGGCCCGGTACTCCGCGCAACCGCGGCGTCGAGGAGGCCAGAGGGACGTACGTGCAGTTCGTGGACCAGGACGACTGGCTGTACCCGCGCGCACTCGAGCGGCTGTGCGACTACGCCGATGAGCACGGGTCGGACGTCGTGGTCGGCAAGGAGGTGGGCATCGGACGGAAGCTGCCCGCCAAGATCTTCCAGCGCGACATCCCGCACGCGGTGCTCGGCGAGGACCCGATCCTGGAGATGCTGACGCCGCACAAGATGTTCCGGACGGCGTTCCTCCGCGAGCACAGCATCCGCTTCCCGGATGGCAAGGTGCGACTCGAGGACCACCTTTTCGTGATGCAGGCGTACTTCGCCGCCGACACGATCTCGGTGCTCGCGAGCGAGCCCTGCTACGCGTGGGTGAAGGAGCCGGGGAGTGCGAGCTCGTCGCGCATCGACCCCGAGTCGTACTTCCCGCACCTGGAGACCGTGCTCGATGTCGTCGAGGCGAACACGGAGCCCGGGAAGGTGCGCGACCGGCTGCTGCGGCACTGGTTCCGCGGCAAGATCCTCAACCGGATCGCCGGACGACGGATGGTGAAGTACCCGACGGAGTACCGCGACCGCCTGCTGGACGTGGTGGTGCCGCTCGCGCAGCGTCGATTCGGCCCCGGCGTGGATGCGGGGCTGTCGTTCCCGCAGCGCATCCGGGCGGCTCTGCTGCGCGCCGACCGCCGGGATGACCTGCTCGCCTTCGCCGCGTTCGAGGCGGACACGACCTGCACGGCCACCGTGACCGCGGCGCGCTGGTCGCGCGGCGGGTTGCAGCTCACCGTGCGCGTCCGTCTGCTCCGGGACGGCGAGGAGGCGTTCGTGTTCGAGACCGTCGGTTCCGCCGACCGGCTGGTCTCCCTGCCCCCGTCGGCGACCGAAGACCTCCCCTCCGGGCTGCTCAACGCTCGCAAGGAGCGTCGCGCTGACCGCGTCGACCTCGTCGCGCGGGATACGCCGACCCCCGGACAGGCGCCGGAGTCGACGGCAGGCTCGGAGCGCAAGATCGGCGGCCGACGCCCGAAGCGCCTCGACGCGGTGCCCATCGCCCTGGACCCGATGAAGGCGTTCCGCGAGGACGGCGCTCGCGACGCCGACCTCACCGTCGCCGTCCGCTACGCCGGGTGGATGTTCACCGCCCCGCTGACAGCGGCGCCCGACGTGACGGCACACCTCGGCAGGTCCCCGCTTCTCGCGGGCCGTCGGGTCGAGCTCGTACGGAACGAGGACGGCAGCCTGCGGCTGCGCCGCGAGTGGCCGGGCGGCGCCTGGCGCGACGCCCTCGCACGAGCCGCCCGCCGCGTCCGCTCCCGACTTCGCCGCTGATCCCCCACCGACAGATCCGTCCACGCAGCAGATCCCTCCACACGCGCTGACGCCCGCGCGATCCCAGTCACGCTGCGACATCGAAGCGCGCCCGTCCGCCCAGCCGCGGTGTGCGCTGAGGGTCGACCCACCGCGGCGGAAGGAACCACGGTCGGCCGGTCACGCCGGAACCCTCGATCACGATCTCCCACCCGTTGTCGTGGATACGGTGGTGGCAGGTCTCGCAGAGCAGGATCCCGTTCGAGAGATCGGTCGGACCTCGATCTCGCTGCCACCAGCGGAGGTGGTGAGCCTTCGTCATCCCGGGCGGGAGCCCGCACATGGCGCACCCGCCATCCCGCTCGGCGAGGGCCAGCCGCTGGGCTCGGGTGAAGAGGCGCTTCTCGCGGCCCCAGTCCAGAACCTCGCTCGCACCGCCGAGGACGCAGGGGAGGACGCCCCCGCTGGCCGCCATCCGCCGCGCGGCGCCGATGTCGATCACCTGGTCGAGCCCGTCGACCGTCGCCGACCCGGTTCCCGCCTGCAGATCGTCCAGCGATACCCGAACGATCACCGTCGCCCCGGCGAGCGGCACCCGATCGCCCTCGCACCCGAGCGCGTGCGCGCAGAAGAGGGACAGCGCATCGGCCTGGATCATCGCGACGGAGCGCCGATCCGCGTCGGGCGACTCCGCATCGGGGGCTTCGAGGCGGGCGGCGAACACGGCAGACACGTGCCCGCGGATCGCGGTGACGACCGGCGCAGCGGACTCGGCATCGAGCTGCGCGTGCAGATGCACCATGCCGTCACGTTCGAAGATGCGCAGTCCGCGCCGACCGCGCTGTTCCTCCGCCCGCGGCGCTACGCCGTCGGGGTCGAGCCACGCTTCGGCGCGGAGGACGAGCTTGCGCACCGCATCAAGCTCGAGCCCTTCGGCTGCGGCGGTCAGCACGCGTTCCGCCTCGGCGATGCGCTCCACACCGGCCGCCACGCGGCAGCGATCGAGGAGAGCGACGAGGAGACCGATCGCCGGCGCTCCGAGCACACCCGACGCGAGTGCTTCCCGGAGGAGCGGATACCGCGCGGGCAGCGGTGCGCCGAGCAGATCGCTCCGCGGCGCGGTCGCCTCTCCGACCTTCACCAGGCGCTGCGCCCCCGCCGTCGAGATGCCCGTCGTCGCGGCGATGAGCTTCGCCGCCGTGCGGTACCCGCGTTGCTTCGCCAAGCTGTCGGCCCCGAGCTCCGCGCGCGACTCCCGGGCGATGCCGGCGGCCACGTCGACGTGGATCGCATCGAGCCGGCGCTGCAGAAGTCCGATCGCGTCGGCCACCTCGACGAGCTGCACGCGGGAGAGTTCGGCGACATCGCCCGCGGCGCCCCACGCCTCGTCGAGGCGATCCATCGCCTCGCGCAGTCCGGACGTTTTCGACATGCTTCATTCTATCTCGGCAGGCCTCAACTTTCGAAGTTATGTTCGAATGCATGCCGGCATTCTGCCGCGGTCTGCCGCTCCTCCTGCCCGCCCCTACACGTCGAAGAGCGGGGCCGGGCGGCAGTCGCGGCGGTAAAGATTGCCTGGGCCGTGTCGATCGGTGCGACGATCGCGCGTGGGCATCAGCACGCGACGAACATCACGCATCCCGAGCAGGACAGAGGGGGTGGGGTCGCACCACGAGAACCTGCCCTGGCAGGAGGTGGAGCCGCCCGGTCATGGCATCGGTCCCTCGCGCTGCGGGCTGACCGCGCTACGCGACCGGCGTCGTCCGCAGCGAACTGCGTCGCAGGAACAGGAGGGTTGGAATCCGCGACAAGCGAGACGAGGTCGCCGCAGGTGTGGAACGAGTCTAGAACGGCAGGTCGCGAGACCCCGGTGGGGCGATGAGGATGCCCGTGATCTTGCCGAAGCCGTTGTAGGCAACGCGGCCGATCCACTCTCCGGCCTCGTGGTGCAGGGTCACCTGCACGATCGCTCCGTTACTCAGGTGTCGGTTGGCGAGCGTGCTCAGCGGCGTGCTGCCGTCCGCCGTCTGTACCGTCGAATCGACGCAGGCTTCGAGGCGGCCGGTGTCACTCCGGATCTGGTCCCACACGCTCATCAGTTTGCGCTTGGTCAGCGCGCGACCGCAGGCGTACGTCATGTGTGCTCGCACAGCCTCGTAGTCGCCGGCATCCAGGTGTGCGAATACCGCGCTCGTGCGATCCGAGAGGTCTGTCACGGGCGATGCCATCATCCCTGCCTCACCCTTGGTGCCGAATCGCTTGAACGCTGCTTGTCGGCTCACGCCGAGCGTGGCGCCGATCTCTTGCCACGAGACGCCATGCGAGCGCGCGGTGGAGACCGACTCCTGCAAGCGCTCACGCGAACGCCGGACCAACTCGTCGGCCTGACGGATCATCAGAACCTCGTCATCCGAGCGAGACGGCGCTTCTCGTCCGCCAGCGTCGACGAGGGAGGCGAGGTCGGCGAGCGACAAGCCGCTGGTCGATGATCCATCCATGAAGCGAGCCTATGGGCCGAGCTCGTGAGCGTCAACTAATGGATGACATTCACGAATCGCACCTGTTCACCTCGTCGCATCCTCGCGTTCACGCCGCGCGCCTACCTTGAATGCGGACGCGCGACCGCGCTCACGAAACCAGACAATCTTTGTGCCTTCACCACAAGAACCGGTAGTGTCGCATCGACACACCTCGAAGGCGAGAAAGGGACGAACATGGCCGACAGGCAGCAGAGGCGCTGGGCGCTCATCGGATTGACGGCCGCGGCGGCGATCGCGCTCACCGGATGCACAGCGGGCGGCGACGGAGACGCGGGCGACGGCGGCGGCAGCGACGGCGACACCCTCATCGTCTACACGAACTCGAACAGCGACGGCCGCGGTGAGTGGATCACCGAGAAGGCGGCGGACGCGGGCATCGACATCGAGATCGTGGGCCTCGGCGGCGCCGACCTGACGAACCGCATCATCGCGGAGAAGAACAACCCCGTCGGCGACGTGGTCTTCGGCCTGAACAACATGTTCTTCGAGCAGCTCAAGACGGAAGAGGCCATCACGGCCTACGAACCGAGCTGGAGCGGCGAGGTCCCCGCAGACGCCGGCGACCCGAAGGACGGCGCGTTCTGGCCGCTCGTGGAGCAGGCGATCGTCACGGTCTACGACGAGAACCGCATCAGCGACGCTCCGGCGGACCCGGACGACCTGTACACCGACGAGGAGTTCGCCGGCCGTTACGAGGTCAACCCCGCGCTCGGCCAGGCCACCCCGCAGCTCGTGCTCGCCAGCATGCTCACCCGTCACCTCGACGAGGACGGCGACCTCGGCGTGAGCGACGAGGGCTGGGACCTGGTGAAGTCGTACTACGCCAACGGCTCCCCCGCTGTGGAGGGCACCGACCTCTACGCCCGCATCACCCGCGACGAGGTGGACTACGGCGTGCTGCCGTCGAGCGGCATCTCCGCCCGCGACGAGGAGTACGGCACCAGCACGGGCATGATCGTTCCCGCGTACGGCGTCCCCTACGTGACCGAGCAGATCGCGCAGATCAACGGCACGGACAACGAGGAGAAGGCGCAGGAGTTCATCGACTGGTTCGGCAGCGCCGAGGTCCAGGGCGAGTTCGCCGCGGAGTTCAATGCCATGCCGGTGAACGAGGGCGCGGTCGAGAAGGCCAACCCCGAGGTCGTCGAGCTCATGGGCACGCTCGACCGTCAGGACATCGACTTCGGCTTCGTGAGCGAGAACCTCGGCGCCTGGGTCGAGAAGGTCACGCTCGAGTACATCGGCTGAGCCGAGCCGTCCCGCCGCTCCGGCAGAGAGAGAAGACGATGATCCGTTTCGACGACGTCGAGGTCGTGTTCGGCGACCACCGTGCGGTCTCGCACCTCGATCTGGAGATCCAGGAGGGTGAGTTCTTCACCCTCCTGGGTCCGTCCGGATGCGGCAAGACCACCGCCCTGCGCACGCTCGCGGGGTTCATCGAGCCCACCGGCGGCCGCATCCACATCGCCGGTCGCGACGTGACCCGGGTGCCGAGCGAGAAGCGCGGCGTGGGCATGGTGTTCCAGAACTACGCGCTGTTCCCGAGCATGAACGTACGGGAGAACATCGCGTTCGGCCTCTCGGTGCAGAAGGTGTCGAAGGCCGAGCAGCGGCGGCGCGTGGACGAGGTCGCCGACCGCACCGGGCTCGCCGCGTCGCAGCTCGAGAAGAACGTGGCGGAACTGTCCGGCGGTCAGCAGCAGCGCGTCGCCATCGCCCGGGCGCTCGCGCTCACCCCCAGCATCCTGCTGCTCGACGAGCCGCTGTCGAACCTCGACGCCAAGCTCCGCGTGCAGCTGCGCGAACAGCTCAAGGAGCTGCAGCACGAGGTCGGCGTGACCACCGTGTACGTCACGCACGACCAGGAGGAGGCGCTCACCCTCAGCGACCGGATCGCCGTGCTCGACGCCGGGACCCTGCAGCAGGTGGGCACGCCGGAGGAGATCTACGACCGCAGCGCGACGCCGTTCGTCTGCCGGTTCATCGGCGAGAACAACCGCCTCACGCCCGCGCAGCTCATCGCGATCGGCGCTGGCCTCGATGCTACGGCCGAGAGCTACGTGCGGCCGGAGAAGCTGCACCTGGCGCCGTCCGAGGCCACCGCCGGCGGCACGGCGTCACTCGACGGCACCGTCGCCGAGCGCACGTACCACGGCAGTCACAGCGTCTATACGGTGTCGGCTGCCGACGCGACGCTCCGGGTGAGCGTGCCGGCCGCGGCGAGCGCGCACCGCTGGGACGTCGGTGATGCCGTGCGCATCGACGTCGATCCGCGGTGGATCCTGCAGTACCCGGCGGCGTGACATGAGCGCTCCGCAGAACGACTCCCGCCCGGTGCCTCCGCCGTCCGCGGCGATGACCGACACCCCCGGCGCGCTGACGACCGAGGCGGCCGAGGCGGGCACCGCGACGAAGCCCCGCCTCCGCCGCGGACGGCCGGGCAGCGTGCGCGCGATGCTCCGCTCGCCGCTCGCCTGGGTGACCGGCATCGTCGTGATCTGGTTCGCCGCCGCCTTCCTCGTGCTGCCGAACGCCGAGCTGCTCGCCGCGACCTTCTTCCCGGACGGGCAGTTCAGCATCCGTGCCGTCGAGAAGCTGCTCGGCAGCGAGCGCGCGCTGAAGACGCTCGGCAACAGCTTCCTCCTCGCGATCACGCTGTCGGTCACGGTGAACGTCGTCGGGGTGTTCATCGTGCTGGTGACGCAGTACTTCCAGGTGCGCGGCGCGAAGCTCCTCTGGCTCGGCTACGCCACCACCCTGATCTACGGCGGCATCGTGCTCGCGGCCGGCTACAACTTCATCTACGGCAAGTTCGGCTTCATCACGAATCTGATGGTGAACATCTGGCCGGACATGAACCGGGACTGGTTCTCCGGCTACTTCGCGGTCGTGTTCGTGATGACGTTCGCGACGACGACGAACCACATGCTGTTCCTGTCCTCGTCGCTCGGCAAGGTGGACTACGCGTCGATCGAGGCCGCGAAGCTCATGGGCGCCTCGACATGGACGATCCTGCGCCGCATCGTGCTGCCGGTCATGAAGCCGATGCTCTTCGCGGTCACGGTGCTGACGTTCCTCATCGGTCTCGGGGCCCTGACCGCGCCGCTCGTGCTCGGCGGTCCGGACTTCCAGACCGTCGCACCCCTCATCATCGACCTGTCACGAAGCCCGATCACCCGCGACATCGCGGCGCTGCTGGCGATCGTGCTCGGTGTCGCGACGATCATCCTGCTCGCGATCATGAACCGCGCCGAGAAGTCGGGTGTGTACTTCTCGGTGGCGAAGGTGGCGACGCCGATCCAGAAGCAGCGGATCCGCAACCCGTTCGCGAACGTTGTCGTGCACGTGGTCGCCTACCTGCTCTGGGTGATCTACCTCATCCCGGTCGTGCTCATCGTGATCTTCTCGTTCGTGGACGCGCGGAGCATCCTCGCCGGGTCGATCACGATCGACAGCTTCACGCTCGACAACTACATCACCGTGTTCTCCAGCGCGGCGGCCCTCCGGCCGTTCATCGTGAGCGTCGTCTACAGCGCCCTCGCCGCGGTCATCGTGGTGGGCGGGCTGCTGTTCGTGGCGCGGATGATGCAGAAGCACCGCAACCTGCTGACCACGGCCATCGAATACGTGCTGCACATCCCGTGGATCCTGCCGATCGTGCTGATCGCACTGGCCTTCGTGATGGCGTTCGACGCCCCGCAGCCGCTCGTCGGCAACATCGTGCTCACGGGGACGCCGGTGCTGCTGCTCGTCGCGTACATCTGCGTGAAGATCCCGTTCGCGCTGCGGCTGCTCAAGGCCGGGTTCGCGTCCGTGCCGGACTCGCTAGAAGACGCCTCGCGCATCCTCGGAGCCCGCTCGCTGACCACGTTCCGGCGCGTGCTCATCCCGCTCGTGCTGCCGACCGCGGCCGCGATCACGGCGCTGAACTTCAACAGCCTGCTCGACGATTACGACGCCGCGATCTTCCTCTACCACCCGCTGTACAAGCCGCTCGGCGTCGCGATCCAGGAGAGCACGCGCGGGGAGAACAACCTCGACGCGATGCCCATCACGTTCGTCTACACCGTGCTGCTCATGATCATCATGGGTGTCACCATGTATCTCGTGTATGGACGAGGTTCACGCGCCGGAGCGCCCCGCCGACGGAAGCGGCGCGCATGAGCGGGGCGGATGCCGGGACGCCCGCCCTGCGGGTCACGATCAGCGACGTCGCCGCGGCGGCCGGGGTGTCGCGAGCCACGGCGACCAGAGCCTTGAAGGGCGAGGGCCGGTTCGCGCCGGAGACGCAGGAGCGCATCCTGGAAGCCGCCGAGCGGCTCGGATACGTGCGCAACACGATGGCCGCTGAGCTCGCCGCCGGACGCACCGGCACCGTCGGCCTCATGCTGCGCGACGCGAGCAACCCCGCGTACGGCCTCCTCTTCTCCCGGTTGCAGGAGGAGGCGCATCAGCGCGGCCTCGACCTCGTGACCGTCACGATCGGCGCCGACGAGCAGGGCGCCAAGCAGGTGAATGCGCTGCACCGGCTGCTCGGCATGCGGGTCGCGGGACTCATCGTCGCCACCGGCGGCATCTCCGCGGCGCAGCTCGAGCCCTTCGCCGACCAGGTGCCGATCCTCCGTGCCGGGCGCGTGGAGTCAGCGGGCCGCATCCACACCGCCCACTACGACGACGAGGGCCACGGACGTCTGCTCGCGGAGCACATCGTCGCGCTCGGGCATCGGAGCGTCGTCGTGCTCGCCGGAAGTCCCGACGCGTCGTACCCCGAGCACCTGCGCGCGCTCGCGATGCAGGAGGTCCTGACCACGGCGGGCGTCGCCGTGACGATGATCTCCGCCGGCGCGCGTCCCGAGGACGGCGTCGACGAAGCCCTCGCCGCCGTGCGCGCCGGGGCGACCACCGTCATGTGCGCCTCGGACTACCGGCAGCTCGCCGTCATGCGCGCCGCCCGCGCGGCCGGGCTCCGCGTGCCGGAGGACGTGAGCGTGACCGGGTGCGACGGCATCCTGCCCGGCGCCGATCTGCTCGGGCTCACCACCCTGCGGATCCCCGTGGAGGCGGTGGCCGCGGCCGCCGTCGAGACCATGCAGCAGCTGCTCACCGCGGACGAGCCGGAGACGCTCGTGCGCCGCTCGTTCACGGGAACGCTCGTCCCCGGCTCCACGGCCGCCGCCGTCTGACATCTGCCCCGACCTGCCTTCGTCCGCCGACCAGGAAGAGACATGATCCTCACCGAACACCCCCGCCCGTCGCACACCTTCGTGCACATCTCCGACACGCACCTGCCCGGTGAGCGGTCGCCGCTATACGGCAGCGGGGCCGACGCCGATGCGAACCTGGCGGAGATGCTCGACCGGCTCGTCTCCTCGGGGCTCCGTCCCGACGCGCTGCTGTTCACAGGCGACCTGACGGACCGGGGCGATGCCGCTGCCTACAAGCGACTGCGCGAGCTCGTGACGCCCGCTGCCGACGCGCTCGGCTGCGAGGTCGTGTGGGCGTCCGGCAACCATGACGACCGCCGTGCCATGCGATCGGAGCTCGGACTCGCGGGGGCGGGTGACGAGCCGATCGTCGAGGTGCGGTGGTTCGGGGGGATGCGCGTCATCGTCGTCGATTCGACGGTGCCCGGCGCGCATTGGGGGGAGGTGCCGTCGTCGCAGCTGGAGTGGCTGGAGGGAGAGCTGTCGACGGCGGCACCACAGGGCACGCTGCTGCTCCTGCACCATCCGCCCCTGCCGACGGTGCTCGACCTCGCCGTGACGGTCGAGCTGCGGGATCAGGACGCGCTGGCCGCGGTGCTGCGGGGGTCGGACGTGCGGGGCATCCTGTCGGGGCATGTGCACCATCCGTCGTTCGGTACCTTCGCCGGGATCCCCGTGGCCGTCGCCTCGTCGAGCGCGTACGGTCAGGACCTCGCGCAGCCCGTGGGTGCCACGCGCGGACAGGACGCCGCGCAGGGCTACAACCTCGTGCACGTGTATGCGGACACCATCGTGCACTCCGCCGTCTCGCTCGAGCGCGGGGCGGACGTCGGAGAGCCCGTCGCCGCGGACGAGGCCGGGCGACGGATCGCCGGCGTCGGGATCGACTGGCGGGGCTAAGCCGTCACGAGGTGGTCATCGGCGTCACCTCGACGTCGATCGAGCCGAACGGGAACGGGCTGAACACGCTCCAGGAGTCGCCGGTGAACTGCTCGATCGGGATCAGCGCGAACCAGACGTGCGAGACGACGATCGCGACCACCACGAACAGTCCGACTCCTCGTAGGGTCCACTCCAGGGTTCGCAGCGCCGCGCGCTCATCGGCCGCCTTCATCACGCGACCGAGCGCGAGCAGCACGATGACGGCGATGGCGACGTAGACGAGGGGGCTCGGCGCGAGCGTCAGCTGGATGCACTGCGGCGCCTCGTCCACCGGCTGGCCCGCGGAATCGATGAATCCGCCGTTCGCGTCGACGCCGCCGGGGCAGATGCCCTTGCTCGCGGTCATGAACACGGGGTAGAGGAACGCGGTGATCAGCGACCAGAGGAGGACGCGGCGGATCGCGGCGATGACCACGGCGCCGGGGAGTGCGGCGGATGCCGTGTCCGGGGAGGTGGACGGGGCGAGCGACGACATGCGGCGGCTCCTTTCGGGGCGGTCGTGTTCATCCTGGCGGATGTGTGGGGTGGGCGGAAGGGGCACGGGGTGACGACGCCTACGGCGTGAGCACTCTCGTCTTCGACTCGTCGTAGAGATAGTTCTTATCTGATTCGATCTCGACCAGGGCGCCTCGCGTATCGCGGAACCACCACGCTCCCGCCGAGTCGCAGAACGTGAACTCCACATACGGCGCGAGCTTCCGCGCGGGGCCCTTGGCCCAGGTGAGCCAGCGCTCGAGCCCCCGCTCGGTGAGCCGGACCTCCATCGGATTCCGCCCGCTCGGCGGAACCACTCGCGTCTTCGCCGCGTAGGAGCAGACGCTCCCGAGCTGTATGCCGAGCGTCACCTCGTACACCGGCGCGGACCCGAGATTCTGAACCCGCAGTTCGACGTAGTTCTCGCCGTTCTCCCCTTGCTGGATCACAGTCCACGCGGAGACCATCTCGGCCTGCTGACGTTTCATCGCCGCCGACGCGCGATCCTCGCGGGCCCGCTCGAGCCTGTGCGCGCGCCAGGCATACACGCCCGCGAAGACTGCGGCGGCGGCCGCGAGCATCGTCGTCATCGCCGCGACCGAGTCCGGATTCCAACCCCACTGCATGCTGAACGCTCCTCCGATTTCGTAGCCGCCCGTTTCGAGGCTAGCGACGGTGGCGCGGAGGGCTTGCATCAGAGCGATATCTCGCACGGGGTGCTGAGTTCTCGACGGGGAGAGTGAGCATCTTCAGGCGGCGCTGCACACCAGCGGGTCTTTGCCGCGCACATGTAGGTGTGAAATTCACCTATTCGCCTCTCGTCCGCGTCGTCGTTCGCTTCCTTGGCATCGTCCCTTGGATCGAGTCTCATCTCGAGTCGTTGTTCGATATCAGCATGGGGCTCCTTGAACTCGCCTCACCGTCGGGGCGCACGCCAGAGGCGTGGAGCTCCGTCGGCCTGGATATCTTGAAGCTGCTGTGCATGGTCGCAGCGGAGAGCACGTACGACCGCCCCCGGTCCGCCGGCGGTTGTCTGCGGTGGCTTCAGATTCCTTGGACGATTGCCTGTCTGGCGCGGAGCGCGGTGCTCTTGCTGCTGGCCTCGTTCCGTACGCTGACAAGAACGCTCGCAATCGCTGCTCAACTTCTTGCTGCCCCTGACATCAGGTTCGGCTTCGCACTGCCGATGCCGGTGAGCTTCGCACTCGCGCATCTGGCCGTCCAGCGTCCGCCTTAGGCTGAAACGTCTGCCTCTTCTCTGAGGCGCCTTCCCCTGGAGCTCCATGTCTGCAACGACGGTCGACGACCGCGCCCGCTATCGCGCCCACCCCTCCGTGCTCGATGCGCTGAAGAACCCGCGACTGCTGACCCGCGAGGTGCTGGCCGGGCTCGTCGTCGGCCTCGCACTCATCCCCGAGGCCATCGCGTTCTCGGTGATCGCCGGGGTGGACCCGAAGGTGGGGCTGTTCTCGTCGTTCATCATGGCGGTGTCGATCGCATTCCTCGGCGGGCGACCGGCGATGGTGACCGCGGCGACCGGAGCCGTGGCGCTCGTGATCGCTCCCGTCGCGCCGACGTACGGGCTCGACTACTTCATCGCGACGGTCATCCTCGCCGGGATCTTCCAGGTGGTCCTCGGGGTGCTCGGCGTCGCGAAGCTCATGCGGTTCATCCCTCGCAGCGTCATGGTCGGGTTCGTGAACGCGCTCGCGATCTTCGTGTTCAGTTCGCAGTTCCCGCAGCTCATCGACGTGCCGTGGCTGGTGTATCCGCTGGTGGCGCTCGGGATCGTCGTGATGCTCGTGATGCCGAAGCTCACCAAGATCGTGCCGGCGCCGCTCGTGTCTGTGATCATCGTGACGGGCGTCGTGCTCGCCTTCGGGATCTCGGTGCCGACGGTCGGCGATCAGGGCGAGCTACCTCGCAGCCTGCCGTCGCTGTTCATCCCGAACGTCCCGATGACGTGGGAGACGTTCACGATCATCGCGCCGTTCGCGCTCGGGGTCGCGCTCGTCGGGCTGATGGAGTCGCTGCTCACCGCGAAGCTCGTCGACGAGATCACCGACACCCACTCGAACAAGACGCGCGAGTCGTGGGGGCAGGGCGTCGCGAACGTGCTCTCCGGGATGTTCGGCGGCATGGGCGGGTGCGCGGTGATCGGTCAGACGATGATCAACGTGAAGGCGTCGGGCGCGCGAACCCGCATCTCGACCTTCTGTGCCGGGATCTTCCTGTTCCTGCTGGTCGTGGTGTTCGGCGACTTCGTCGGGACGATCCCGATGGCGGCGCTCGTGGCCGTGATGATCATGGTCGCGATCGGCGCGTTCGACTGGCACAGCGTGCGGCCGTCGACGCTGAAGCGGATGCCGAAGAGCGAGACGTTCGTGATGGTGGCGACGGTGGTGCTGGTGCTGATCACGCACAACCTGGCGGTGGGGGTCGTCGGTGGGGTGCTGGTCGCGTCGGTGCTGTTCGTGCGACGGGTGGCGCACTTCGTTTCGGTTCGTCGGGTTCTGGGACCCGCGGGCGATGTGGTGACGTATGTCGTGGAGGGGGAGCTGTTCTTCGCGTCGAGCAATGATCTGACGACGTTGTTCTCCTATACGGAGGATCCGGAGCGGGTGGTCGTGGATCTGTCCGGGTCGCATGTGTGGGATGCGTCGACCGTTGCGGCGTTGGATGCGATCGAGACGAAATATCAGGCGCTGGGGAAGACGCTGGAGATCGTTGGGATGAACGAGAGCAGTTCGCGGATGCGGGGGCGGTTGACGGGCGGGTTCCACTAGCCGCAAGCGGACACACGAACTACGACGCGACGCTTGTAGCTCCGACTCGGGAGATAGAACGATTGCACTTCGGCTCGTGGCATGGACATCCGTGATGTCATCGGCCTTGCCGGAGGCGTCGCTGCAATAGCGGGTGCTGATTAGCTGTTTGGCCGACCATTGACGCCAGGCGGGCGCGCGATGAAACGCCGCATGGCAACGCATGCTAATCCGAAACAGCACAGCCACTATTGCAGGTGCACGAGGTCCTACCCCTGAAGTTCCGCGCAGGAGAATTACCGGAGTTCTACGCCAGGGCGCGGCACTCGCGCGCAATACGCACGACTACCATCGACGCGGCAATTCGACGGGACGACGAAGCGCACGACTCTGCCCGCGCCCTCCGAGGTGCACGCCCACCTTCGCAGCCACCGCTGACCGCCAAGCACTCCGAAGTCGCGGATAATCGCGGACGCTGCTGCGACGCATGAGCAGTGCAGCATATCGATATGCTGCCTCGCGTGAGCACCACGACGCCGGCCCGACTCTCGCTCGAACTGAACATCAGCCAGAAGCGCATCCGCGGCTTCCTTCGTGAGCGATACGGCAGGCTCCCCGAAGGCCTCGCTCGATGGGAACTCGAGGACAGTCAGGCTGACGCTGTGCGGGCTCGATTCGGGCGGCGGCTCCGACCCTCCGATCCGGCGCTCTGGACACTCGAGATCGGCGACAAAGTGCTGCGACGAGAGATTCATGCCGCTTACGGAGGCCAGGAACAGGGCGGAATCATCACGCCGCGGTCGATGCCTGACATCCTCCTCATCACCAGCCCGGAGAGCGGTGCGAGGCACGGATACAACGCGCGTGAAGGATTGCAGGAGGATGGCTCGTTTCTCTACACGGGCGAAGGCCAGCGGGGTCCTCAAGTGTTCGTGCGTGGCAACGCCGCACTTCGGGACGCGGCCGAGAACGAACGCCCTATCCGCCTACTCACGAAACAGGGCACCTACGTCACCTACGTCGGCGAGTTCACAACAGGCGAGCCAGCGTTCAGTATCGAGACGATCCCCGACTCTGACGGGAATCTTCGCGAAGGAATCATCTTCAAGCTCGTGCCAGTTGACGCTGATGTGGAAGCACTCGACGCGCCATCCACGCCCCTCACGGAGAGTGCACAGACCTCGTCATGGACGCCTCCCGCGTCATCGTCGTATCTCATGGGCGCACCCGTGATTCCTGGTGAGCGCGTCGTCTCCCGAATCGAGTTCGAGCTGCAGAACGACTTCGGGCAGTGGATTAAGTCCCGTGGTGAAACTCCTCAGCGCCTTCGCCTGAGCTCCGCCGGAGCCACGATCGAGCCCGATCTCTATGTCTCGGAGTCAGGCTGGGTCGTCGAAGCGAAAAAATCGCCTGCCCGTGAATACGTTCGCACCGCGATAGGGCAAGTCCTCGACTATTCGCGCCTGGCTCGGGAGTCCGGCAGGCCTGCAGTTCCGGTCATCTTGCTTCCCAGCCGACCGATCTCACATCTCGAGACTTTATTGTCCGAGTTGGGAATCGTCCTGATCGTCCGCGACGACGAGGGGTTCTTGGTCATCGAGTAGGCGACCCGGCCGCCAGTTCCGCGACAGATGGCAGGTCCGGGGCGGCCCAGTCGAGACCCGGCAGATCGCTACGACGAACCCAGCGCAGTTCATCGTGATCGAGGCTCTGGGTCGGTGGCTCTCCGAGCAACCTTGCGTGAAGACAAATGAGGCGGATTGTGCTTTCGCCAACCACTGTGTCATCCGTTCGAAGCGGGGCGGTGACCTCTACGGAGGTGCTGAGCTCTTCGCGTATCTCTCGTACCAGAGCCTCGCTGTGTGTCTCACCCTTTTCGAGTTTGCCCCCAGGGAACTCCCACTTTCCCCCTGCCGCCTTCTCAGGTCGACGGCGGCACGCAAGGATCAGGCCATCACGCTCGATGACAGCTGCAACGACCTCGATAACGCGGCTCTCGCTCACCATGCCTCCGAGAGCAAGCTAACAGGGAGTGTCCTCGGGGTACCTACTGTGACCCTGCTAGCGTCGCATCATGCCGTCGCCGCAGACTCTCGCCGCCCTTCGTGCTTTCGTCGCGGAACGAGACTGGGACCAGTTCCACTCGCCAGAGAACCTCGCCAAGAGCATCGCGATCGAGGCCGGTGAGCTTCTCGAGTGCTTCCAATGGTCTCCTGACTTCGACCAAGAACACGTCGAAGAAGAGCTCGCGGATGTCATCACGTACTGCATCCATCTCGCGAACAAGATCGGCGTCGACCTCGATGAGATCGTCCTGAAGAAGCTGGAGTCTACGAAGGCGAAGTACCCCGTCGAGCTCGCCAAGGGCCGCATGACGAAGTACACCAAGCTCTCCGAGGCGGCGGAGTGACGGAGTTCAGCATCCAGCGCCTCCCGTTCCGTCGTGACGCTGTTGATACGTGGGCGCGTGACGACGCCCGGCACACAAACTGGCCGGTGGTGTACGTGATCGAGGGGGACGCCCGCCGCAGTTCGCCCGGACTCTACGTCGGCGAGACCGTGAGTGCGGCCACGCGGATGCGTCAACATCTCTCTGGGTCAAAACGGAACGAGTCCCTCAAGTCGATTCGCGTCGTCGTAAACCACAGGTTCAACAAGTCAGTGTGCCTCGACCTTGAATCGCATCTCATTCGGTGGTTCTCGGGCGACGGACGTTATCGCCTCCTCAATGGCAACGACGGCCTGACTGACGCGCAGTACTACGACCGCGATATCTACCGCGAGTCCTTCCGTGACGTGTTTGAGGCATTGCGAGCAGAGGGACTTTTCTCTCGGAGCATCCCGCAGATCGAGAACTCGGACCTCTTCAAGCTGTCGCCGTTCAAAGCTCTCACCGAGGACCAGGGCATCGCGATCATGGACATCCTGGAGGGGCTTCTCGAAGATCTCCAGGACCCGGGCGCTCGATCGACCCTCGTTGTGCAGGGCAACCCCGGAACGGGAAAGACGATCATCGCGATCTTTCTCATGAAGCTGCTCGCCGATATCCGTGACTACCGAGACCAGGACGGCATCGAGCCGGACTCGATGTTCTCGGAGTTCTTCGTCCCGGAGAATCGCGATCTGCTGAGGACACTTCGAATGGCCCTCGTGATTCCTCAACAGTCTCTGCGGATGTCGGTGAAGAAGGTCTTCAAGAGGACGCCCAAGCTCGACGCTTCGATGGTGATGTCGCCGTTCCAGCTGGGTGAATCGGATCAGCCATACGACCTCGTGCTTGTCGATGAGACCCATCGTCTCGGGCAGCGGGCCAACCAAGCATCGGGCGTGCAAAACAAGAAGTTCCGCGAAATCAACAAGGCGCTGTTCGGGAGCGACGATCCTCGATACACCCAGCTCGACTGGATCAAGGCCCGGAGCAAGCATCAGCTCCTGCTCGTCGACGGCGAGCAGAGCGTGCGGCCTCATGACCTTTCCCCGACAACGCTCAGCGCGGAGGTGTCCCGAGCGAAGGACGAGCACCGCTTCTTCCGTCTGACCACCCAGATGCGGGTCCAGGCTGGCGCAGATTATGTGGAATTTGTCCGGGCCCTTCTTCGGAGCGAAGCGCCGTCGCTACCGGATCTCGGCGAGTACGAACTCCGCCTCTTCGACGACCTCGGAGAGATGCGCGAAGCCATCCGCCAGAAGGATGCTGAGGTCGGTCTTTCCCGACTTGTCGCCGGCTACGCGTGGGAATGGGTGTCGCGGAAGGATCCGGATTCCTTCGACATTGAACTCGATGGTGAGCGATTGCGGTGGAACGGAACCGACAAGGACTGGATCAACTCAAAGGGAGCGCTCGAAGAGGTTGGCTCCATCCACACCGTTCAGGGGTACGACCTCAACTACGCCGGCGTCATCATTGGGCCAGACCTACGCCTGGACCCTGCAACGGGTCGGATCGTCGCCTGTCGCGAGAGCTATCGCGACAAGAAGGGCAAGGAGAACACCGGCCATCTGAAGGATTCGTTTGGGGACGATGACCTGCTGACGTTCATCCGAAACGTATATGGGGTACTGCTCACGCGCGGCATGCGTGGAACGTACATCTATGTGTGTGATCCGGCGCTGCGAGCTTACGTACGCGTCGCTCTGGGTAACTGACTCGGTCGGCTTAGTGACATAGGTGGCCGCGTCTGACACTGTATCGGCATGTGGGATTCGTTCATTCCTGACGTCCTTGTTGCCTGCATCGGGGCTCTGCTGACCGTATTCATAGCCCTGGCCACCTACTTGCTGAAGATTCGGCTAGATGAGAAACGCGCGATTCAATCGCTCATAGGTGAGCTTCATCGCCGGCGAGCAATCGCAGAAGGCCCCGAGCCGGTGATCCCTGGCGCTGAGCAGTTGGCCGATTTCGCTAGAGCCAACGCCAGCGTTTCGTCAATGCGATCGGAAATACGCGCAACCCGCGATCGAGTCCGACAGGTGGAGTCCCCCCAGGTTCCGCTGTCCCAGATGACGCGGGCGTGCAACAGGTATCTCGAACTGAGCGCCGCGTCCCCCGATTTCTATGCGGTGTATCTGGGGGACCTCAGGCGAGAGCTCAGGCCCCTTATTGAGCGGCTCGCGACTGAGCGCAGGGGAGTCGTAGCCCTTGAGCCAGGGGCAGGAGCTTTTTGAATGCAGGAACCTCTCTCCGAGAGATGCGCTCAGGGAGGCCGAGTTTTCGGTTCATGGGCCTTCGCCAAACCGCTCGCCCGAGCTCACCTGCTGCGCCACCCGCCGCAACGCCAACAACAACGGCTCCACCAGCACCGACCCCAGCACCACGTAGCGGACCGCAGCCTCCGCAGACTCCCCCGGCACCCCCGCGATCTCCGCATCCGCTATCCGCCGCGCACTCGCGAGGTACTCCGCCATCACCGCCTCCGGCACGGTGAACCCGACGCGCTCCAGCCCCTGTAACGCTCGCGCGACGGCATGCAGCACCGCGGGGTCGCACATCCCGGGCTTCCACCCGAGCCGGGCAGCGAGCGCCTCGGCGCCGGCGAGGTCCAATGAGTCATCGGCCGGCGGGGTGATCGCGGCGTGCGCGGTCCCCAGCAGCTCGTGCGGGCTCGCGGGCGGATCATCCAGCGCCGCGACCACCCGTCGCGTCTCGGCGATACTCACGCCGGCGTCGAGCAGCGCCCGGATGACGCGTAGCCGCTCCACGTGCTTCTCGCCGTACGCGGCCTGCGTCGCGGAGGTGCGCTCGCCCTCGGGCAGCAGCCCCTCGCGCAGGTAGTACTTGATCGTCGGCACGGTCACGCTGGTCTGGGCCGACAGTTCGGAGATTCTCATGGCCACCTCTTGACTTCGATAGTAGCGCTATCCATTATGGATAGCATCGCTATCCAATCGAGGAGTCGCCATGCCGAAAGTCGTCACGGGCCGCATGACCCACCGCCAGGAGGGCGAGCTCGTCGTGTTCCACATCGGGATGCAGATCAACCGCTGGTGGCGACCCGACCTGTGGCTGCCGGCGTTCGTCGCCATGCCGCGCATGCTCCGCGAGCTCAGCACCGAGCCAGACTCCGGCCTGCTCGGCTACCAGCTCCTCCTCGGATCGGGCGGGCCCTACGTCGTGCAGTTCTGGTCGTCCGTCGACAAGCTCTACGCCTATGCCTCGAACCCGGAACAGCAGCACCGTCCGGCCTGGACCGCCTTCAACCGCGCTGCTCGCAAGGCTCCGGGAGCGGTCGGCGTGTGGCACGAGACGTTTCTCGTCGACACCGCCGAGAGCGTGTACGTCTCGACGAAGCGCATGGGCCTCGCAGCCGCGACGGAGCACGTTCCCGTACCGCGACGCCACGACCGTGCGCAGGCGCGATTCACGGACGGAAAGACAGGGGCCCCCGCGGCAGCGCCCGCGCACAAGCCAACGGCGTGAGGCAGGTCGCGCTCAACGTCCGGACGGACGGCGAGGTGCGGATGGCATGCGCCCCCGTCCACGGCTCCGGCGACGCGCGATCATTCGCGCCGCCCCGCGCACGAGCACGAACGCGAGCACGAGGATCACGACCGCGACCGCTGCGGTGATGGCGAACCCGGTCCAGCTGAAGAACGACGCATCCATGCCTGGATCCTAGCGCTCTGCATGCTCCCGAGCGGGTCCCTCGAATATATTGCATACGCCGTCGTATGAGGTCTTCAATTGGTCACAGGCGGGCAATTGATCTGATCGGAGAGAACGTGCGCAAACACCTCATGCTCGCCAGCCTGCTCACCACTGCGATCGTCGGCTCATCATCCCTCGCAGCCGTCCCGGCGGCCTCCGCGGATACCGGTGCGGACGCAACTGACCTCACGACCGAGGAGATCGTCGCGCTGGTCACGGAGGTCGCGCCCGTGCCCATCGCCGCTGCCCAAACGACCGAGAGTTCCGGGCAAATCGTGGCCACCCTCGACGGCGGCGGAAAGGCCACGATTGCCGCGGTACCGGACGACGGGATCTCCGTCCTCTTGCCCGACGGCGAGGAAACGATGTCCGTGTCGCTTCCCGGCGCTGACCACCTTGATGACGCGAGCGTCGGAGAGGACGGGTCAGTGACCTATCTCGGCGACGCGAACACGCCATCGATCAACGTCATCGCTGGCGAGGAGGAGATTCGCGCGAGCGCGATTATCAGCGATGCCTCGCAGACCGAGCGCTTCGAGTACGACTTCGGCGGAGGGGTGTCAGTCGAGATCCAGCAGGACGGGAGTGCGATCGCGTATACGACGGAAGAGATCGCCGACCCAGACACTGGCGTGACCACCCCGGTCGAGAAGATCGTCGCCGATGTCGCGCCGCCCTGGGCACGGGATGCGGACGGTATCGACGTGCCGACACGATACGAGTCATCCGGATCGGCTCTGGTCCAGGTGGTCGAACACGGCAGCGGCGACTACGCGTATCCGATCATCGCGGACCCGACATTCGACCGCCCCAACTTCTTCCAATACCGCATGCGATTCAACCGAGCGGAGACGGCCATCATCTATGACAAAGGCCTTGGCGCACTCGGAGGACTCGCGTGCGGGACCATGGCACCCGTCTGCCTCCTCGCCGCGGGATCACTGGTGTGGAACGCCGGCATCGCTGAGAAGTCCCGCCCGAAGAAGTGTGTGCAGGTGACGGCGACCCAACCCTATGTCGTCCCCGGTCTCGTCTGGTGGGTCGATACCTACCGCGGCGGACCCTGCCGATGAGGAACAGCCGATGAAGCCCGTCACGTGGTTCTCAACCATCACACGACCGCGAAGCCATCTCATCGCGACCTTGTGCGTATGGGGCTGGTTCCTCGCGGTGCTCGTGGGAGCGAACTCCGTGCCGCAGCTCGCTCCGGCGCTTGAAGCGACTGCGGCGGCGGGCGCCGCTGTGTGGTTCGGCGCGATGATGAAGCGATATCGCAACGCGCGCCAGGATGGCACGCCGCCCGGCCCCGCGCCGTGAGCCACGGCCGGGCTGCTGTACGAGAGCGCGACGCTGCCGCCGCACCGTCAACTTGGCCTGGGCAGCCACAAGGGGATCTACCGGGATCCGCGTAAGTGGCACATCCGTCTCCACCTATCGAGCGCCGCCAGCGCTGCGGCACGAAGGAACCTCAATGTTCGGAAACGTCTTCGCGGTCACCGTTATCCTTTTCTGGTTCGTCGTCGTCGGCGGCGTAGGGTACGCCATGTACTTCATGGGAAGAGCGGCCTACCGCCAACTTCGACACAACTCTCGTCACGATGTCGAGCAGGAGCGACGTGGGCGCCCGGATCTTCGTTGATGAGCCGCCCGGAGTCGACCGCTTGAGGTTCTCGATGGTCTCGCAACGCCGTCAGAACCTCGTCGCCACGCTCAGCCTGTGGAGCATCTTCACACTGAGCCTCCTCGCGGTCCTGGCATCCTGCTCTCCCGAGGAAACGACACCGTCGACTGCCTCCTTCGCACGGACATCCGCGACGATCGTCCAGCCGACCCACGCGACGTATCCAGTCAACCTGATCTTCGTGGCCGCGCCCGACGACGCTATCTGGACGGGTCTCACCGGCATCGTGCTCTCGGACGAGTTGTCGATCGCGCCGGGCGGCTTCACCGTCATCCGCGGAGACGGTGCCAACGGGGACACACTCGGGAACGTCACCTTCACTGTCGACGTTCCCGCCGCCGGGCTGTCGTTCCGTACGGTCGGCCTCGTCTTCGCGGGCTCGTCGACGATCACTCAGGTTCCCGTTGGCAGCTGGGCGCTGAGGGGCGCGCCGCCCGACGATTTCGCTTCCGAAGATGCCGGTGCGGACGTGGTCGGGATGCCCAGGTGCACCGCGGCCGACTTCCCCGTTCCTGATGCGGTGGCGTCGGTCCAGCGCTTCGACCCGGGCTCACCAGACGTCCACACAGACGAGGTCGCATTGGACACCCGGTCACGCACCGTCACAGCGGAACTTGCGTGTGAAGGGGACTTCGACTTCCGCGTCATGAGCCCGTCCATCGACTACACGGACGACAGTGGCAAGGCACGCACCACTCGCCTCGCGCCCGTGTCGATCGGCTTTCAGGATGTCACCGATGCGGACCTGCAGCGCATTCGGAGTCGTTGACGCATCACGAGGAGGGAACCAGGCTGTTCAGCCCCGCCCCGGAGCCGGATTTCAGTGCCTTGGGCGCGATCCGCCATTTTCCGGACCGGTGTCCTGCGGGCTGGTGGTCATCCGTCGTCTGGGTAAGTAGATGTAGAAAGACCTTGAGGAGAACACATGCGCTATGTACTTTTCATCTGCACAGACCCGACCGCTGAGCCCTATGTCGAGGCCGAGGACAACGCCGGGGAGTGGGTGGCGTCGCTGCAGGACAGCGGCTCCTACGTCTTGGGCGACCGTCTGCGGCCTGTCGAAGACGCCACACCGTGCGCGTGCGAGCCGGCGAGCGGATCGTGGCCGACGGACCGTTCACCGAGAGCCGCGAATGGATCGCCGGGTTCGACGTGATCGACGCCGACGACCTCGACGCCGCGATCGAGATCGCCGCCGCACACCCGATGGCCCGGTTCGGCCTGGTGGAAGTGCGTCCCGTCTGGCCGCTCGGGTCGACGATGTGACCACACCGGAGGAGCCGCCGGGCGCGCTTCCGGATGCCATGGCCGCCGTGCGGCACGTGGCATCGATCGAGTACGGCCGCGTGGTCGCGAGCGTGATCGGCACCGTCCACGACTGGACTCTCGCCGAAGACGCCGTGCAGGACGCTCTGGCTCGAGCGGTCGAGCGGTGGCCAGGCGACGGGGTTCCGGCGAACCCCGCCGCCTGGGTCACGACCGTCGCGCGCCGACGCGCGATCGACCTCGTCCGGCACGCGGACGCCGAGCGCCGGGCGGTGGCTCGACTGGAGCACGAGCCGCACGGTGGCGTCGACAACACCCCGGAAACCGACGACCACGAGGACGCGTTCCCGCACGGGGACGAGCGGCTGAAGCTGATCTTCACCGCCTGCCACCCCGCGTTGACCTTGGAAGCCCGCGCGGCGCTGACACTCCGCACTGTCCTGAACGTGTCGATCGAACAGCTCGCCGGGATCTTCGCGGTCGCACCCGCGACGATGGAGAAGAGACTCGTGCGGGCGCGGGCCAAGATCGCGCACGCGAACATCCCGTACCGCGTTCCGGATGCCGCGCAGCTCGACAGTCGAAGCGCGAGCGTCTGCGAGGTCCTGTCCGCCCTGTTCACCATCGGCTACTCCGATCCGACGCTCCAGACTGATCCGAGCGCCGAGGCCATCCGCCTTGCTCGGCTCTGCCGGCAGCTGCTCCCCGCGGACTCCCCGGCTCGACTCGAGTTCACGGGGCTTCTCGCCCTCCTTCTTCTTCAGCACTCCCGCCGCGCAGCACGCACGACGCCCGACGGCCTGTCCGTGCCGTTCGACGAACAGGATCGCGAACTGTGGGATGTCTCCGAGATCGAGGAGGGGCTGCGGCTTCTCGATGACGCCGTCGAGGAGGCAGCACGGGCGGGCATCCACGGCGGACGGCACCTCATCCGCGCCACCGTCGCGGCCGAGTACGTCCGCCCCGACCCGGGCATGGAGATCGACCACGCCCGCATCGCCGACATGTACGGGGTGCTGGAGCAGGTGGATGCATCACCGTTCGTCCGCCTGAACCGTGCGGTCGCCGTCGCGAACGCGGGACGACCGGCCGAAGCCCTCGCGCTGACGGAGGCGCTCGAGAGCTCGCTGGGAGGACACCACCTCTACTCAGCGGTTCGGGGAGACCTCCTGCAACGCCTCAAGCGCGTCGAAGAAGCGAGCTCCGCGTTTCGCGCTGCCGCGCGTGCCGCTCCGACGGAACGCGAGCGACGGTCTTACTCCCAGCACGCGGACGACATCGCCTCGGCGTCGACGTGACCCGCGCCCCTTCCTGGTACGAGGGCAACGAGTTCTATACCCAGCTTCGGTCCCACGTCGGCATCGCCCCGTTCAAGTCGCCATGGAACCTCGACGCGTGGCGGCCTGACGTAAGGTACAGCGACGTCTTGGCCGCAGGATGCAACCCGTAGGAGCGATTGTGAAGCAACGAACGAGACGAGCAATGGTCAGCGTTGGATGCGTCGGTGCCGGCGTCATCGCCCTCGCCATCGTCATGGCGATTGCTGAGGGCTACATCTCAGACGCGGAGCACACGACCGGCAACCTCGCACCTGCTGCTCTGACCGGCCTGCTCGGCGCATGCCCCATGCTCCTCGGCTTCGGAAGCACCCTCCTCCGAAAAGAGTGACCAAGGGTCTACAGCTCTGCTCACTCGGCCCCGCTACCGGACACGGAGCGATCGGTGAGGTTGACGCCGATCGTAAAGGCAAGGAGCCCGATCACGAGGTACACCGGTAGCGCATCTCCGGCCGGGCTGTCGAGGTTGCCCGACGAGCCGAACCACGCAAGGACCCCGAACCACACCAGAACGGGAACGATGGCGAGAAGAGTGCCGAGCTTCCTGCCGACCCGCCCCACCAACGTCCCCCAGAGGAGAAGAGCTACGCCCACCGCGACAAAAAGCATGATGTCCACCTCTAGCAGTTCCTCACCCACGGCCACCACACACCCGCCGGCCCACCGACACCGACGACGTAGTGGATCGAGATGCATCGATTGCCCACCAGCTGCGACGCCCCGATCGCGGCGACTGTCGTACAGGAGACCTGGAGGAGCTTTGCGAACGGCACAGGAGACTTGCTCAACACTCCGGCACACGCTGCGTAGCCGCCGATCGCTGTGCGACTCTCAGCTTTGTTCAGGTGGACCTGAATGTACGGTCCGAAGAACTGCACCGTCGGATCCGCGACGACGGGGAAGCTCGCTCCAGTGGTGTCGACGATCTGCATGAGGGTTGAACCTGAGATCTCATAGTGCGTAGGTAGCGACCGACCCGCTGCATCGATGGCCCAAGGAGCTTCGATACCGCCCAAGAAGCCATCAGCATCCGAAACCGACACCGATCCGTCGTCGAGGAGCAGCAGCTGAGTGCCACTCTCGAAGGTCCACTCCGGAGACTTCGCCGGCGGAGCAGACAGGATTGCGGAGAATCTCGTTGCCCCTTCCTCAGGGAAGCTGACTGCGTAGGTGACGGAGTCGCCTTCGGCGATGGCGTATTGGTCCGCTACGGATATCTCTGCCCGCTCAGAGCCACCCAAAGTGACTTCCGAGTCGATTCCATTCAGAATGACCGATGCTTCAGCGCCATCCGCCTGCAGCATCGGCAACTCGACGTCCGACGGCGTCGGAGTTCCTACCGCAGCCGTCTCAGCGTCCTCGAGAACATCCGCCACGTCGCTCGACTCACCCGGGACGGCCGCCTGCGCAGTCGCCGGAAGAAGAGCGAGAAGAAGACTGAGTCCAGCCGCGAGGAGAACGCCACTGGATCGGATTTGCTGTGTCATGCGACACATGAAAGCATACATATGAGGTCACAACCGATATTCTCGACTTAGGGCATCCGACGAGTGCAGCATCGAGAACCGCGACCGTCGCGCCGCACAACAATCCAGCGAGAGACTCAGCTCGCCGCGATCCCCCGCAGCAACCGCACCACCGTCTCCTCCACGCGCTCCGCACTCAACGGCTGCCCGATCAGGGCGGAGTACGAGGCGATCGCGATGAACTCGTCCGCGACCGCGGCGGCATCCACGTCGGCCCGCACGTCGCCGTCCGCGCGCCCGCGAGAGACCCGCTCCGAGACCCATTCCCGAATCGGCGCCGCCAGCCGCTCGTTCAAGACGAGACCCAGCTCCGGGTCGGCCGCCGTCACCTCGATGAGCGCCCGCGCCAGCGACACACCCTCAGGCCGGGCGAGCCCCGCGGACACCGCTGTGAACCATGCGCGCAGGTCCGCGCCGAGGTCATCCGTCATCGGTACGACGACATCCGAACCAGGGACCGCCCCTTCGAGCAGCGCCTCGCCGAGGATCGCGGCCTTCGACGGCCACCAGCGGTAGATGGTCTGCTTCGACACCTCCGCCTCAGCCGCGAGACCCTCGATCGTCACGGCCTCGTACCCGTCTGCGGCGAGCGCACGACGCATCGCCTCCAGCACGGACTGGCGGGCCTTCTCACTGCGAGGACGGGGCACCATTCGAGCGTACTCAGGCGTACACTGGAACATAAGTAGACGCACCGTTGCGAAACCCGAGCAAGGAGAAAGAGCATGGCCCTCACCGCACACTCCACCATCGGCGACTGGATGAACGACCCCACCGGCGGCCCGCTCATCCGGGGCCTCTTCGAGCAGACGGGTGCCGACCCCGAACTCCTCACCCCCGTGCTCGGACTCCCCCTGCAGCAGCTCGT
Source organism: Microbacterium sp. C-MGS6 (assembly GCF_058140415.1). Lineage (NCBI taxonomy): Bacteria > Bacillati > Actinomycetota > Actinomycetes > Micrococcales > Microbacteriaceae > Microbacterium > Microbacterium sp. C-MGS6. The sequence goes on along the minus strand of NZ_CM176934.1, from coordinate 260,519 downwards.
CGCCATGAGCCAGGGCCAGCTCCCGCAGTCGGTCGTCGACGACCTCGTGCGCGCCGCGAACAACGGCGAGATTCCCGAGGACGACGCCTCCGAGGGCTGGACCGAGAAGGTCACGGCGGGCCGCTTCGCCGGCAAGACCGTCATCGTCACGGGCGCCGCCTCCGGCATCGGCAAGGCCACCGCCTCGCGCATCGCCCGGGAAGGCGGTCGCGTGATCGCCAGCGACATCGCCGCCGAGAAGCTCGACGCCTTCAAGGCCGAGCTGCCGGACGCCGACATCGTCACGGTCGCGGGCGACCTCACGAAGCAGGACGCGATCGACGCCGTCCTCGCCGCCGCGGGCGACCGCATCGACGGGCTCGCGAACGTCGCCGGCATCAACGACGACTTCTCACCCGCAGGCGAGACCCCGGATGCCGTGTGGGACCGCGTCATCGCGATCAACCTCACCGCGCCGTTCAAGCTCATGCGCGCGGTCATCCCCGTCATGGAGAAGGCCGGTCGCGGCGCGATCCTCAACGTGTCGAGCGAGGCGGGTCTGCGCGGCAACGCCTCTGGCAACGCCTACACGGCCAGCAAGCACGGCATCATCGGGGTCACCAAGTCCGCCGCCTTCATGTACGGGACGAAGGGCATCCGCGTGAACTCCGTCGCCCCGGGCGGCGTCGCCACGGGTATCCCGATGCCGCCGAACATGTCCGAGTACGGCTCCGGCCGCCTCGCCCCGTTCCAGCAGGCCATCCCGACCGTCGCGACCGCCGAGCACCTGGCCGCGTCGATCACCTTCCTGCTCTCGGACGACGCCGTGAACATCAACGGCGCCATCCTCGCCTCCGACGGAGGCTGGTCCGTGCAGTAACGCGACTCCATGGAACCGACGCCCCCGCCGACCCGAACGGCGGGGGCGTTCTCCGTCCGGGGTCAGCGCCTCTGCGTGAGGACCGTGGTGGCGAGGGCGGTGGCGATGATGCCGAGCGCGCCCACGCCGAGGAGCACGAGACCCGCGGGCCAGACCTCTCGCGTGAAGACGTCGTAGCTGTCGTCGTACTCGACGATGTGCTCGACCGTCCCGACTCCCGTGAGACTGATGCCGACGATCAGGGCCACGACCGACACACCCCACGCGGCGATCCATCCGAAGCTGTTCACGGCCAGCCGTCGCCGCTCCGCGAGGTCGACCTCATCGGTCTCGGGCGCGGTCCCCGACCGCGCCCCGTCATCGGTCTCGTGCGTCACCTCGGATGTGGTCTCCATGGCCGCACCATATCGGACGGGACCGGTTCCGGCAGGATGCCGGTCACACCACTCCGACGAGCTCCTCGCGCGCCCACGCTTCGAGAGTCGTCGGCGTCGTCGAGAGGACGGACCGCGGCTGCTCCGCCACGAAGCCGTCGCGGAGCCCGGTCGACATCCCGAGCACGGCCTCGGCCATCGCCTCCGGCATCCCGGCGGCGCGGAGCCCCTGGCGCATCTCCTCGTCGTCGATGCGCTGCACGGTCACCTCTCGCCCGAGCTCGCGCGTCAGGATCGCGGCGACCTCGCTCCAGCCCAGGTCCGCGGGTCCATGCACGGCCTGCACCCGCCGCCCCCTCCACTCCCCGTTCAGCAGCGTGAGGGCGGCGACCTCCGCGATGTCGCGCGGCGCCACCCACGGCATCCGGAAGTCCAGCGGCAGCACGGTGGCGAGCGTCCCTGCCCGCAGTGACTCGACGTCGAGCAGCAGGTTGGTGAAGAAGTAGCCGCAGCGCAGATGCGTCACGTCGATGTCGAGGGCGTCGAGCGCGACCTCCGTGCCGGCCAGGCCGTCGATCTCGCCGACGCCGTGCCGCTTCTCCGCCCCGACGCTGCTCTGGAACACCACCCGCCGGACGCCGTTCGCCCGGACGGCCTGCACCAGGGCCTCGGTCGCACGCGCGTAGTCGGCGAGCGGGTCGTCGGAGAACGCCGACGGATCCACCCAGTACAGGGCATCGACGTCTCGTGTCGCGGCGACGATCGCCTCGGGATCCTGCGAGTCGGCCTGCGCGATGTCGACGTACGCGCGCAGGTCGGCGGCGATGCGATCGGGGTCCCTGGTGAGCAGGAGGGGACGGACACCGGCGCGGATCAGCATCCGGGTGAGGTGGTGCCCGACGTGGCCGTTCGGGGTGGTGACAGCGATGCGCATGAGGGTCCTCTCGGTCGGTGTCGCTCCACGCTACGGACGGATACGGCCTGATTCCGGCCGCATCTCGCGCGATGATGGAGCCGTGGACGCCCCCTCGCACCGCACCCTCCATCTGCTGTCCCTCCTGCAGACCGGCGGCGAGTGGAGCGTGCCCGACCTCGCCGCCCGCCTCGCGGTGAGCCCGCGGACGGTCCGCCGTGATGCGCAGCGCCTGCGCGACCTCGGCTACGACGTGCTCTCCCGCCCCGGTCCCGGCGCGGCCTACCGCCTGCGACCGGGGACGCGCATTCCGCCGTTGCTCCTGGACGCCGACGACGTCACCACGATCATCACCGGGTTGCTCGTCCTCGAAGCGTGGAGCCCGGAGGACCCGGCCGCCGCCGTCGCCCGCGGGAAGATCGAACAGGTCCTCCCGCCTGGCCTCCGGCGACGGGCCGCGGCGACGGCGCTGTCCACGCAGATCCTGCGCGCGGAGTCAGTGCCCGCAGAGTGGGGTGCGGTCGGGACGCTCGCCGACGCGGTCGCTCAGGATGCTCGCGTCGCCTTCACCTATACCGACCAGCACGATCGCGCTTCAGAGCGGGTGATCGCGCCGCATCGCCATATCTTCCGCGGAGGGCGGTGGTATGTGGTCGGCTTCGACATCGACCGCGACGACTGGCGGCTGTTCCGGCTCGACCGGATGCGGGAGGTGCGGGCGCTGCCGGGGGTGTTCGCGCCCCGGGAGTTCCCGTTCGCTTCGGTCGAGGAGTGGCTCACGAGCGACTTCGGCCGTTCCGGAAGCTGATCGCACACGGCGGCGCAAGCCCCTCCGCGGACGCCTTCGCTCGCCGTACCCTCGCCGCATGTTGAAGATCGTGTCGATCGTGATCCGCGTGGACGACCTCCCGGCCCAGACCGCGTTCTGGAAGGCCGCCCTCGACTACGTCGAGCGAGACCCCGCGGAGGACGACTGGGTCGTGCTCACACCTCGCGACGCCGACGCACCGTGCATCGCGCTCGACGCGCACCACTCGGAGCGTGTGCTTCCGCCGCGCATCCACCTCGACATCTACGCGGAGGACCAGTCCGCGGAGGTGGAGCGCCTCGCCGGACTGGGAGCGCGGGAGGTGCACTGGGACGGCCGCCCCGACGACGCGGACTACATCATCATGGAAGACCCCGAGGGGAACCGCTTCTGCGTCGTCGACCGTCCCGACTGGCGTGGGTGGAGCACCGCGTGAGTCCGGGGTGTTCGTGCGGCCCGTTCGTGCGGTCTCCCGCGGGTGCAGAGTGCGAAGACGTTCCGGGGCGGGCGGTGTCGAGGCCGTTTCTGATCCCGTATCGGCGCCCAACGGGGCGCACCCGGTGGGGAGTGCGAAACCGTTCCGGTCGAGGCGAGATCAGGATCAGGGATGCTTCTGCGCTCGCACCGGGGTCCCGGACGGGAACCCGTGCAGAGAAGGGCAGAAACGTGCCCGAGCCGGCGACGGGAGGAACGGTTCTGCGCCTGCACCGGGACTTCAGCGACGACGCATGAGGCCGTCGAGGTCGCTGGAGGCGAAGGGTCAGAGAGTATCCGGCGCGGTGGTGCGCTCGGCGGCAAGCGCGCGGCGATGCGCGGTCAGCGCCGCCCGGACCGCCGAGTAGATGATCAGCCACAGGAGCAGCAGCGCGAGAAGCGGGACGACCAGGTAGACGAGGAGGAAGAGGACGGAGGTACCGGCGAACATCGCTCCAGCGTAGGGGCGGTCGTGCTCCAGCGACGGTATGTAGCAGAGGATCGCCACCTCGCTGCGGTCAGAAGTGCAAGAACGCCCCGAATCCGGTGGCCGAAGGGACGTTCCTGCACTCTCACGCGAAAGGAGGGACGCGGCGTGGCTAGGGGCGCGGGAGGCGGGCGCGGGCGGCGCGGACGAGGGCGGCATTGCTCGGAGCCTCGGAGCCGTCTGGGAGGAGGAGTGTGTCCTCCAGGCCGATCCGCGTGTCGAGGCCGAACTCCGCGGCCAGGTCGAGGGCGGGCCAGGTCGACAGCTCCTCCCCGTGCAGCAGGATCGGCAGGTCGGGCTCCTCGCGAGCCACGTGCGCGATCAGACCTTCAGCGTGCGAACGGACGACGTCGGCCGCCTCCGCCGGAAGCTCCACGAGCACGCGCAGGCAGTCGCCGCGGACCGGGGAGACCCGCCACGCCTCGAGTCCCGCCGCGTCCCAGATACCCGCCTCCACGCCGATGCCCCGTCGACCCAGCGCCACGGCCACATCGTCGGCCCCGTCTTCGTGCCAGTTCACGGAGGCATAGTCGGGGAGCTCCGTCCAGCCTCCGATGGCCTCGAGCCTTCGCGACACGTCGGGCTCGGCCCAGGCCCCGGTCGTCACGCCCACGGGCACTCCCGGCGCCGCGGCGCGGACGGCCCCGAGCCACCGCTGCACATCCTCGGGCGCGAGGGAGTCGCGGCCGGCGGCGTCCTTCGGGTGCACGTGGATCTCCGCAGCCCCGGCATCGACGGCCGCCGCGGCGTCTTGGGCGACCACAGTCTCGTCGGCGCTCAGCCAGGGGTGCTCCGCGACGTCTCTGGCGCCGTTCACACAGGCCTGCAGGATCATCCGCGCCTCACCACATGAGGTCGCGCGGGTGCGCTTCGTTCGGGGCCACGTCCTCCGACGGCCCCTCCTCCGTGCGGACGAAGTGCTGCACCTGGCGCGCGGTCGCCGCCCCGCGGCCGACCTTCACCGCCTCCTCCATCGACTCGAAGCTGCTGCCCAGCGTGTGCGACTCGCCCTGGATCCGGTTGAACCAGATGCCGTTGCGCGAGAACGTCTCGATGTCTCCTGCGGCCATGCCCTGCCTTTCGTCTCCCTCCTTTCTACGTGAGGCGACCGACAGCGAAGAGGCCCTTGACATGTCGTGTCGCCCGCAGGCGCCGACCCACCCCCTTCCGCGCATCCCGGCCCGTTGCGGACGACCGCAGAGGGCCGGGTAGACCGCAAGGGGCCGGGTCGACCACGCTCGTTGACCCACCCCGTTCGGTGCGTTCCGGCCCCTTGCGGACGACCGCAAGGGGCCGGGTCGACCGCACAGGGCCGGGTCGAGTGTCCGACGGGATCAGGCGACGTCGAGGACCCAGGTCACGCCGAAGCGGTCGGTGAGCATGCCGAAGCCGGCCGACCACGCGGAGGCGGCGAGGGGCTCGACCACCGTCGCGCCGTCGGCGAGGGCATCCCACACGGGCTGAAGCTCCGCGAGGGAATCCGCCCGCAGCGACTGGAAGAAGGAGCGGTCGGTGATCGTCATCCCGTTCTCGCGGCGGGTGGCTCCCGAGGGCGTAGCGGTGTCGTCCGCACCCGGGATGTCGTACGCCATCAGCCGCACGGGTCCGTCGAGCTGCCCGAACACGACCTTGTCGAACCCGGGAACCCCCTCCGGCATCCCGAACTGGCCGTAGGTCGCCGCGGTGACCTCGCCGCCGAAGACCGACCCGTAGAAGTCGAGCGCCTCCCGAGCCGTGCCGCGGAAGTTGAGGTGGGTGGTGGTCGTGAGAGTCATGGTGTCCTCCGTGTCCCGGCCCGCCGATCGTGCCGTGTGACCCCACCTTCACAGCAGTAGAGGTCTGTTTCTGTCCGCTTCTCCACACAGAATGGAGCCATGACCGGAAGCTCCTCGCGCATGCTCGCATTGCTGTCCCTGCTGCAGGCGACACGGGACTGGCCGGGCGGGGAACTCGCCGACCGTCTCGGCGTCACACCCAGGACGGTGCGCCGCGACGTCGATCGACTGCGCGCGCTCGGCTACCGCATCGGATCCAGCAAGGGCCCGTACGGCGGCTACCGCCTCGAAGCGGGATCGGATATGCCGCCGCTGCTGTTCGACGACGATCAGGCCGTGGCGATCGCCGTGGCCCTGCAGAGTGCGAGCGCGACCGGGGTCGAAGTCACCGAGGCCGCACAGCGTGCACTCGCGACCGTGCGCCAGGTGATGCCCTCACGCCTGCGCCACCGCATCGACGGGATCCGCTTCACCGGCGCACCGGCCGAGATCCGCGTGGACCCGGCCGTGCTGGAGGCGGCGAGCGCGGCCGTGCGCGACCGACAGGTGCTCCGATTCGACTACGGCTCCGCACGGGACCGCCCGCCCCGGCGCACGGAGCCCCATGCCGTCGTGGCGCGGGAAGGCCGCTGGTACCTGCTGGCCTGGGACCTCGACGCGGCCGACTGGCGCACGTACCGCCTCGATCGACTGCGGCCCCGGACGCCGACCGGGCCCACCTTCACGCCGCGACCTCTGCCCGCCGCGGACGCCCAGACCTTCCTCGCCGCCCGCGCCAAGGGCTCGACGACCGAGGACCGCTGGCCGTGCACGGGCGAGGTGGACCTCGACCTGCCCGCGCGGGAGGTGATGCCGTGGGTCGGCGACGGCGAGGTGGTGCCCCTGTCGGACGGCTCGTGCCGCCTTATGGTCGGCTCCTGGTCGTGGACGGGTGTGCTCGCCGCGGTGGCCCGGTTCGACGCACCGTTCACGGTGGTCGGGCCCGAGGCGCTGCGCGAGGCGGGCAGGGATGCTGGCGCAGCGGTTCGCGGCAGCGCACTCCTCCTCCTGACGCTGCCCTGTGGGGGAGTTATCCAGAACGTTCGGGGAGCTCCGTCCGCCCGGCCTCGCAATGTCGCCGAGCGCTGGTTCACTGGACCCACGAATCCAAGAACTAGTAGTTCTACTACTTTGGATCTACCCTGAGGAGATGGGCACCGTGTCGAAGACCGAACTGAATCAGCAGACCGCGCGGGTGCTGGCGCGCGTCACCGCCGGAGAGCACCTGACGGTGACAGACCGCGGGCGCCCGATCGCCGAGTTGTCGCCGCCCGCCGAGACGGCCTGGACGCGCATGATCGCCAACGGGCGGGTGACGCTGCCCCGCGCGAACGGTCCGCTCCGCCACGCCCCCATGCCGGACTCGCTGTCCGTGACGGAGATCCTCGGCGAGCTTCGGGCCGACCGGTCGTGATCTACCTCGACACCTCAGCGGCCGCGAAGGCACTCATCGAGGAAGAGGGGTCGGAAGCGGTCGTCCGCGCCTTCGCGGACGGCAGCGAGTTCGTCTCCTCGCGCCTCCTCGCCGTGGAGCTGCACGCGATCGCCGACCGCCGTTCCCTCGACCGCGCAGCCGTCGTCGATCTCCTCGACCGCGTCGCGCTCGTCTCCGTCGACGACGAAACGCTGACCGCGGCCATCCAGGCAGGCTCAGGGCTCCGCACTCTGGATGCTCTCCACCTCGCCGCCGCGCTCGAACTCGGCGACGTGGTCACTGCGCTCCTCACCTTCGACCGTGAGCTGGCGGCCGCCGCACGCGCACAGGGCCTGAGCCTCGCCGAGCTGCCATGACGCCGCCGCCTTCCCACCCCGACGCCGTGCGACTGCGCGCACGAGAGAACGGCCCCGACCGCGCCGGTAGACTGAACACGCCCCGCCGGCCCCTTCCTTTGGAGTGCGCGTGACCACCGCCCCTGCACCTTCCCCCCAGCACGTCCCCGACTCCGTCGAGAACGCGATCGCGACGCCCGAGAAGGAGCAGCCGTACGGCGCCCTCGGGCTCAAGGACGACGAGTACGCGCGCATCAAGGAGATCCTCGGCCGCCGCCCCACCTCGGGCGAGCTGGCGATGTACTCGGTGATGTGGTCGGAGCACTGCTCCTACAAGTCGAGCAAGAACTACCTGCGCCGCTTCGGCCAGAAGGTCTCCGACGAGATGAAGGAACGCCTGATGGTCGGCATGGGCCAGAACGCGGGCGTCGTCGACGTCGGCGAGGGCTGGGCCGTCACCTTCAAGGCCGAGTCGCACAACCACCCGTCGTTCATCGAGCCCTTCCAGGGCGCGGCGACCGGTGTCGGCGGCATCGTCCGCGACATCATCTCGATGGGCGCCCGCCCCGTCGCGGTCATGGACGCCCTGCGCTTCGGCGCGATCGACCACCCGGACACCGCCCGCGTCGTGCACGGCGTGACCAGCGGCATCAGCTTCTACGGCAACTGCCTGGGCCTTCCGAACATCGGCGGCGAGACCGTCTTCGACAGCGTCTACCAGGCCAACCCGCTCGTGAACGCGCTCGCGGTGGGCGTGCTGCGCCACGAAGACCTCAAGCTCGCGAACGCCACCGGCGTCGGCAACAAGGTCGTCCTGTTCGGTGCCCGCACCGGCGGCGACGGCATCGGCGGCGCGAGCATCCTGGCCTCCGACACGTTCGCCGACGGCGGCCCCACGAAGCGCCCCGCGGTGCAGGTGGGAGACCCGTTCGCCGAGAAGGTGCTCATCGAGTGCTGCCTGGAGCTGTACCGCGGCGAGCTCGTCGAGGCGATCCAGGACCTCGGCGCCGCCGGCATCTCGTGCGCGACGAGCGAGCTCGCGGCCAACGGCAACAGCGGTATGAAGGTCTCCCTCGACAACGTGCTGCTGCGCGACCCCACGCTCACGGCCGAGGAGATCCTCATGTCGGAGTCGCAGGAGCGCATGATGGCGATCGTCGCCCCCGAGAAGCTCGACGCCTTCCTGGCCGTCGTGAACAAGTGGGAGGTCGAGACCTCCGTGCTCGGCGAGGTCACCGGCGACGGACGCCTCATCATCGACTGGCAGGGCGAGCGCATCGTCGACGTCGACCCCTCGACCGTCGCGGTCGACGGCCCCGTCTACGACCGTCCCGTCGCCTACCCGACGTGGATCGACGCCCTGCAGGCGGACGCCGCCGAGAACCTGCCGCGCGCGAACGACCCGGAGACGCTCCGCGAACAGTTCCTCGCCCTCGTCGCCTCCCCGAACCTCGCGGACACGAGCTGGATCACGAACCAGTACGACTACTACGTGCTCGGCAACACGGCCCTGAGCTTCCCCGACGACGCCGGCATGATCCGCGTGGACGAGGAATCCGGCCTGGGCTTCGCGGTCTCGACGGACGCCAATGGCCGCTACTGCCAGCTCGACCCCTATGCGGGCGCGCAGCTCGCGCTCGCCGAGGCCTACCGGAACGTCGCCGTCACCGGCGCCGTGCCGACCGCGATCACCGACTGCCTGAACTTCGGCTCCCCCGAGAACCCCGAGGTCATGTGGCAGTTCGGGCAGACCGTCGACGGCCTCGCGGACGGCTGCTACGAGCTGGGCACCCCGGTCACGGGCGGTAACGTCTCGTTCTACAACCAGACCGGCGACGTGCCGATCCACCCGACGCCGCTCGTCGGCGTGCTGGGCATCATCGACGACGTCTCCCGCCGCATCCCGTCCGGCTGGCAGGACGAGGGGCAGAACATCTACCTGCTCGGCACGACTTCGACCGAGCTCTCCGGCTCCGCGTGGGCCGACGTCGTGCACCAGCACCTCGGCGGCCGCCCGCCGAAGGTCGACCTCGCGGGCGAGAAGCGCCTGGCCGGCCTGCTCGCTGCGGCCCGTGACGAGTGGCTCATCTCCTCGGCGCACGACCTCTCGGAGGGTGGTCTCGCGCAGGCCCTGGCCGAGGGTGTCATGCGCTTCGGCGTCGGTGCCCGCGTCTGGCTGAACGAGATCATCGAGCGCGACGGCGTGGACGCCGCGACCGCCCTGTTCTCCGAGTCGACCGGCCGCGTGCTCGTGACCGTCCCCCGCGAGGACGACGTGAAGTTCCGCGGTCTCTGCGAGGGCCGCGGCTACCCGGTCGCCCGCATCGGCGTCACGGACAGTGAGCCACAGCTCGAGGTGCAGGATGTCTTCACCGTCTCGGCCGCCGAGCTCCGCGAGCGCTCGCAGGCCACGCTGCCGTCGTACTTCGGTCCGACCGTCACGGAGCCGGTGGCCTGATGAGCGGCGACGGCCTCAGCGAGGACTACGGCGACCTCGGCGAGAAGCGCAACCGGCGCATCCGCATCATCGCGTGGACCGTCATCGTGGCACTGATCCTCGGTGGCGGCGGCGCGACCGTGCTCACCATCCTCCTCGGCTGATCCGGGCGTTACGTCGCAGATTCGCACCCGGGTCGCAGAGATTCCAGGAACCCATGCGACCTCGTGCGGATCCGCGACCTCAGCGGGCGAAGAGGTAGCGGGTCAGGGCGACGACGGAACCCGGATCGTGGGCCTCGCGGCCGAGGGACTCCACGATGATGGCCCCGAGGATCGCGCGACCGAGCTGCTCGACTGGGGCGTCCTCCGGCAGCTGACCGTCGCGGATGCCCCCGCGGAGGCGCTCCGACAGGTACTTCTCCACCCCGAGGCTCTCCCCGAGGTGCGCGCCGACCGAGGCGTCCTCGGTCGCCGCGGCCACGAGTGATCGCAGCAGCACCCCGCCCTGCGGCTTCTCGAGAATGGAGAGCACGCTCCGCAGCCAGGTCTCCACGTCGGCGGAGAGGTCTCCGGTGTCGGGCACGACGAAGTCCACGGGGATGAGGCGTCCCTCGGCCAGGCACTCCCCGATGAGGGCACCGCGCGACGGCCACCAGCGGTAGATGGTCTGCTTGCCGACCTTGGCCTCCTTGGCGATGCCCTCGATCGTGAGCCGGTCGTACCCCTGATTGTGGAAGAGCCGGGCCGTCGCGTCGAGGATCGCCTCGCGGGCCGCGGTGCTGCGCACAGGGCCGCTGCGATGCTCGTTCACCATGCGTTCAGGATAGCCACAGATCCCTAGACGAGACGTGCCGTATGCTCTTTTCGTCTGAAGGAGATCACGTGGCCTCACTGCTGTTCCGTCTGGGTTCTTTCGCTGCGCGCAGGGCGTGGACGGTGATCGTCTCCTGGGTGGTCATCCTCGGGCTCGGCGTCGGCGCCTTCCTCACCTTCGGCGGCACGCTGAGCAACAGCTTCGACATCCCCGGCACCGCCTCCGGCGAGGTCACCGATCAGCTCGCCGACAAGCTGCCGGACACCGCCGGCGGCACCGGGACGGTCGTCTATCGGACGGACGACGGCGAGCCCTTCACCGACGAGCAGAAGCAGGCGATCTCCGACCTCGCCGCGAGCGCGGAAGACCTCGACGGCGTCGCCTCCGTCGTCGACCCGTTCGACGCCCAGCGGCAGCAGGATGAGCAGGCGAAGGAGCTGACCGACGGCCGGACCCAGCTCGAGAACGGGCAGGCCCAGCTCGACGCCGGCCAGGCCCAGCTCGACGATGGCCGGGCACAACTCGACGCCGGGATCACCCAGCTCGAAGGCGCGCGGGCTCAGGCCGAGGCCGCCGGCGCGCCGCCCGAGCAGACCGCCGCGCTCGACGCGCAGCTCGCGGAGCTGAACGCCCAGCTCGCGCAGCTCGAGGCCCAGCAGGCCACCATCGACGCGAACCGCGACGAGCTCGCCGACAACGCGGAGCAGCTGGAGCTCGGTACAACCCTCCTCGACCTCGCGGACGGCATCGGCGTCGTCTCGGAGGACGGCTCCACGGCCATCGTCAACGTCTCCTTCGTCGACCCGCGCCTGGAGCTCGCCGAAGAGACCAAGCAGAGCACCATCGCCCACTTCCAGGACGAGGAGATCGACGGCGTCACGGTCGACTTCGGCACCGACATCGCCCAGGGCGTGCCGGAGATCTTCGGCGTCGGCGAGGCCATCGGTCTCGCGTTCGCCGCCGTCGTGCTCATCGTGATGCTGGGTTCGCTGATCGGTGCGGCCCTGCCCATCGTCACCGCCGTGGTCGGCGTCGGGGTGGGCGTCACGGCGTCCCTGGCGTTCTCCGGCGTCGTCGACATGGCCTCGGTCACTCCCGTCCTCGGCGTGATGCTGGGGCTCGCGGTCGGCATCGACTACTCCCTCTTCATCGTGAACCGGCACCGCAAGCAGCTGCTGGCCGGGTCGCCCGTGCGCGAGTCCATCGGTCTGGCCACCGGCACCTCCGGGACCGCGGTGGTGTTCGCGGGGACAACCGTCATCGTCGCGCTCCTCGCCCTCAACGTGACGGGCGTGCCGTTCCTCGGCCTCATGGGCACGGTGGGCGCCGTCTGCGTCGCCGTCGCCGTGCTCGTGGCCGTGACCCTCGCCCCGGCGATCCTCGGCCTCGTCGGCACCCGCCTGCTCGGTCGCAAGGCGCGGGCAACCATCGGCCAGGAGCACGCGGCCGGGAAGCCCGTGCGCCGGATGTCGACGCTGCGCGCCGTCGTCACCGCGCTCGTCAGCGTCGTCGCGCTGCTCGTGATCGCGATCCCCGCGATGTCGATGCGCCTCGGCCTCCCGGACGGGTCGAGCGAACCCGCCGACTCCACCAGCTACCGCGCGTTCCAGACCGTCGACGAGCAGTTCGGCGAGGGCGCGAACGGGCCGCTGCTGGTGACCGCGACCCTCGACGACGCCGTGAGCGACGACGACCTGCTGGCCACCCAGGTGACCGTGGCCGAGAAGATCGCGGAGCAGGACGACGTGGTGGCGGTCGCCCCCATCGCCACCTCCGACGACAACACGCTCCTCGCCTTCCAGGTGCTTCCTGCCGAGGGCCCGAACAGCGCCTCCACCGAGAAACTGGTGCAGGATCTGCGAGGTCTCCCCGAGATCGACGGCGGCATCACCCTCGGCGTCGCCGGGCAGGCTGCCACGAACATCGACATCTCCGAGGCCCTGGCGAGCGTGCTCCCGCTGTACCTCGTGGTCGTCGTGGGACTGTCGCTGCTCATCATGATCGTCGTGTTCCGCTCACTGCTCGTGCCGCTCATCGCCACGGGAGGGTTCGTGCTGTCGCTGTTCGCGACGTACGGGCTCATCGTCGCGGTGTTCCAGTGGGGGTGGGGCGCCGACCTCATCGGGTTGCACAGCACCGGTCCGATCCTGAGCTTCCTGCCGGTGATCCTCGTCGGCATCCTGTTCGGGTTGGCGATGGACTACCAGCTCTTCCTCGCGTCGGGGATGCGCGAGGCCTATGTGCACGGTGCCTCCGCGCGCGATGCCGTGGCGCAGGGGTTCCGGGCCGGGCGCTCGGTGGTCATCGCGGCCGCGCTCATCATGGTGTCGGTGTTCGGCGGGTTCGTGTTCTCGGAGTCGACCATCATCCGGTCCATCGGGTTCGGCCTCGCGTTCGGCGTGCTGCTCGACGCGTTTGTCGTGCGGATGCTGCTGATGCCCGCGCTCATGCACCTGCTCGGACGCTCGGCCTGGTGGCTGCCGAAGTGGCTCGACCGCATCATCCCGAACGTCGACATGGAGGGCGCGGCGCTGGAGCGGGATCACCCCAGCGTGCGCACCGACTCCGTGCCCACCGTGGAGGCTCCGCGCACCCGCGGCTGAATCGCGGTCACGCGCGGGTTCAGGCGTTCGCGCGGATTCAGGCACCTGCTGTTGGTGTCGCCTGATGCCGCGCGGATGCCTGACCCTGCGCGCGCCGTCGCGGGCGCAGGCGTTCAGGAGAGGACAGGCAGGCGCGGGAGTTCAGGCGCCTGCTGCCGGTGGCGCCTGAATCGGCGCGGACGCCTGGACCCGCGACGACGCGAGCGTCGCCGGGCCTAGAGTGGGCGGATGGATCTGCGAGCGCTGTTGGAAGAGCGTCGCGCCGAGGCCGCGGCTCGCGTCACGGCGACGGCGGCCACCCTCGCGGAGCTCATGCACGATCGCGAGGGCTCGAACGACGACGACGAGCACGACCCGGAGGGGGTGACGCTCTCGTCGGAGTGGTCCCGGCTGTCGGGGCTCGCCGAGGCGGCGCAGGCGGAGCTCCGCCAGGTGGACGAGGCGCTGATGCGGATGGACGCCGGGATCTACGGCATCTGCGCGCACTGCGGCAAGCCCATCCCGCCGGAGCGCCTGGAGGTACGGCCGTTCGCGGAATACTGCGTGGCCTGCGCCGAGAAGCTCGGTCGCTGACGCCGGAGTAGCATCGCGGGCATGGCCATCGCCCTCGAGAACATCGGGATCGCCGTGCGCGACCTCGACGCCACCATCGCCTTCTTCACCGACCTGGGGCTGTCCGTGGTCGGACGGGACGAGGTCAGCGGCGAGTGGGCGTCCACCGCGGTCGGACTCGACGGGAACCACGCGCGGATCGCCGTGCTGCAGACCCCGGACGGGCGCGGGCAGATCGAGCTCTTCGAGTACATCCATCCGGACGCGATCGAGACGGAGCCGACGAGGCCGAACGAGATCGGCATGCACCGGATCGCCTTCTCCGTCGACGACATCGACGCCTCCCTCGCCATCGCCGCGCGGCACGGGTTCCATCCCCTGCGCGGCGTCGCGAACTACCGGGACATCTACCGACTGACCTACCTCCGCGGCCCCAGCGGCATCATCCTCATGCTCGCGCAGGACCTCACGCAGGCCTGAACCCGCGTCGGCCGGGCACAGCTTCGGAGACCGCAGGCGACACGCCGTCGAACGGAACCTGTCGACGGCGTGTCGGCCCGGATCTCCGAAGCTGTGCCTCTCGGGACCGCGCGTGGGTCGCCGTCAGGCCACCATGCCGCGCCAGATCACCTCGATGGCGGCGCGCAGGCGAGCCACGACGGCCGGGTCGCTGATGCGGTCGCCGCGGACGACCAGCTGGTAGTACGCGACACCGGCCACCGCGTCGAAGCAGGCCTCGACGTCGAGATCCGCCCGGAGCTCGCCGCGCACAACACCGGCGCGCAGCGCGTTCTGCAGCGGAACCCGACGGCGGGAGACGTGCGACTCCCAGTAGGCCTTCTGCAGACCCCGATCGGACATGACGAGACGGATGCGCTGACGGAACCGCTCCTCGGAATAGCCGGGCGCGGACGGGGCCACGCCCTCCGCGCCGAGCCCGAGGCCGGTGAGGAGGATCTCGCGCAGGTCGGCATCGATCGGGTACTCCGGCGGAACCTCCCGGCCCACGTCGAGCGCCGCAGCGATCAGCGTCGTGAGTGACGGCCAGCGCCGGTACAGCGCCGCCCGGCTCACGCCGCTCCGGGCGACGACCCGCGCGACCGTCACATCCTCGCCCGCATCGATGATGTCCAGCGTGGCAGCGACGATCTGTGCATCGATGTCCTCGTCGCGCGGACGTCCGGGGCGGCGGCGCCCCACGCCCGAAGGCGTCACGACGGTCATGCCCCGAGCGCCCGCTCGCGCAACCGGACGATGGTCGCGTCGGACAGCCCGGCCGCGCGGAGCGGGGCCAGCGGGTCGCCGTGCTGAGCCCGGAGCGTGTCGAGGAGGCTGCGCATGGACACGTCCATCGATCCCTCCAGCAGCGCCGACGACGCGTCCCGCGCGTCGAGGTCGAAGCCGAGCGCTTTCCACATCGCCCCCATGACCGGAGCGGTGCGGGCCATGATCGCGACCATGTTGTCGCCGGTGCGCGCGTAGTCGGCCACGATGTCGTCGTCCCCAGCCCCGAGGGCGAGCAGCAGCATCGCTGCGAGGACTCCCGTGCGGTCGCGCCCCGCCGCACAGTGGAACGCCGTCGCTCCCGGGGTGTGCGCGATGACGTTGAGCGCGGTCACGAGCTGCGGCGCGGCGCCCTCCACCATGCGCAGGTACATCAGCCCCATGGCCTCGTGCGTCAGCGCGGGCTGCTCCCGGTCCATCGATGCGCCGACATCGGCGATCAGCGGGAGGTGGTGGTACGCGACCGGGTGCTCGCCGAGCGGACCGCGGCCGGTGACCGCGACCTCGAGCGGCGAGCGCAGGTCGATGATGGCCGTCAGCCCGCCTGCGAGGAGCTCGTCCGCGACCTCCGCGGTCACATAGGCGAGGTCGTCGGTACGGATGGCCAGACCCGGACGGAGCACCCCGCCGTCGATGGCGATGCCGCCGAGGTCGCGCAGGTTGACCGGCGCGCTGAGGATGAGACCGGTGTCGATCGTGGTCATGTGATTCTCCTTCGGATGAGGGCACTGCCCTGGTCGATCAGCGTGACGAGCACGATGATGCAGAGGATGATGGCGCTGAGGTGGCCGTAGTCGTACATGCGCATGGCGGTCGTCAGCTCCAGGCCGATGCCGCCGGCGCCGACGAGACCGAGGATCGTCGCGCCGCGGACGTTCCCCTCGAACAGCAGCAGCGTGTACGAGGTGAGCAGGGGTGCGGCCTGGGGGAGCACCGCGTATTGGATCACCTGACGCTTCGAGGCGCCGACCGCCTCCATCGCGACGACGGGACCGCGGTCGACCTGTTCCATGGCCTCCGCGAAGATCTTGCCGATCGACCCGATGGAGCCGAGCGTCATGGCGAGGATGCCGGCGAAGGGCCCCAGTCCGACCGCCGAGACGAACATCAGGGCGAAGACGAGGTCGGGCACGGAGCGGATGATGTTCATGATCCAGCGCGTCGGGTAGTACAGCCACCGTGGTGCGAGGGTGGACGTCGCCCCGAACGCGACGATCAGGGACAGCACCGCACCGAGGACCGTGCCGACGACGGCCATCTGGAACGTCTCCAGCAGCAGCGCGAGGATGGTGCCGATCTTCGAGAAGTCTGGCGGGAACAGCCGGGACAGGAACTCCCCCATGTTGACGGCCCCGTCGCCGAGCTTCACGAAGTCGAAACCCGCCCCGGCGAAGGACCAGATCAGCAGAAGGGCCGCGACCGGGATGCCGAGAAGGAAGCGGGCGCGGGGGACGCGGAAGGCGCTCTCGAGCCGGGCGCGCTCCGCCGGTTCGAGCTGGGGGCGTACGGTCCGGTCCTGGCGCTCAACGGTCGTGGTCATCGGCGTGCTCCTCGTCGTCGTACAGGGCCTCCAGTGCGGCCACGTCCAGCTGCGACGTGACGCCGGAGACGAGCATCTCTCCGTGCCGCAGACCGACGATGCGGTCGCTGTGCGCGAGGGCGAGCGGCAGCACGTGCAGGCTCACGAGCACCGGGATCCCGTCCTGCACCGCGATCTCGCGGAGCAGTCCGAGCACGGAGTCGGCGAGCTTCGGGTCGAGCGAGGCGACCGGCTCGTCGGCGAGGATCAGCTTCGGGCGCTGCATGAGCGCGCGGGCGATCGCCACGCGCTGCTGCTGGCCGCCGGACAGCGACCGCGCCGGCGCCGCCGCCTTGTGCGCGATCCCGACACGGTCGAGCAGGTCGAGGGCCCGGCGGCGATCCGCGCTCGTGAATCCGCCGACGAGATTGAGCGGTCCCGCGGTGTGCAGCGCCCCGGTCAGCACGTTGGTGAGGACGCTGAGGCGCGGGATGAGGTTGAACTGCTGGAAGACCTGCCCCACCTCGGACCGCAGCGTGCGCAGCTCGCCGCGCGCCAGATTCGTGACGTCGTGTCCGGCGACCCGCGCGGAGGCCGCGGCGATGGGCGCGAATCCGGTGAGGCTCCTCATCAGCGTCGACTTCCCTGAGCCCGACGCTCCCAGCAGCGCGACCATCTCGCCGGGGAAGAGGTCGAGATCGACGCGGTCGAGCACCGTCGTGGTGTCGTAGGCGACGCGCAGACCGCGGACGCTGACGAGCGGCAGCGCCTGGCGCACCTCGGCCGTCGGCGTGCGCCCGTCGTCCTGGTGCCGGGCAGCCACGGCGACGCTCATGCCCGTCACTGGAGGTCCTTCAGCTCGACGCCCGCGACGGCCGCGATCTCGGCGAAGGACTCGAACGCGCTGTCGTCCGGGTCGACCGTCTGCGGGGCGGCTGCGAACGACCCGAAGGCGCCCAGCTTCTCAGCGTTCTCGGGGGTGAACACGGCGGCGATACCGTCCTGGATGGCCTTGCGTGTCGCGGCGTCGAGCGAGGGACGACCGAGGACGGCGCCAGCGACGTCCATGGCCGGGCTCTCGCCGACCGCGCGCCACTCGCCGTCCGCGAAGGGGAACATCGGCGCGCCGAGCTCGGTGAGCATGACGGCGGTGCACGCGGCATCCACCTGCCCCTGCTCCAGGGCCGCGAAGCTGCCCTCATGGCCGCCCGCGAAGATGGCCTCGTAGTCGTCGCCCTGCTCCAACCCGGCCTCGTGCAGCATGTAGACCGGCATGAAGTATCCGGAGCTGGAGGCCTGATCCGCGAACGCGACGGTCTTCCCCGCGAGGTCCTCGAGCGTCTGCACGGGCGAGTCCGCGAGCACGACGCAGGTGGATACGGGCTTGCCGTCGCCCTCGAACGCGACGAGGGCATCGACCTCGCCGGTGTTCACGGCGAGCGCGGACGGGAATCCACTCATGATCCCGATGTCGACGTGGTCGGCGCGGATGGCCTCCACCACGCTGAGGTAGTCGGGCACGTCGGTGATCTCGACCTCGCGGCCCGTGGCCTCCTCCAGCAGCGCGCCAAACACCTCGATGGGGTTCTCGGCCGTAGGGTCGTCGCCGACGGGGATGGTCGCGATCGTGATCGGGGCGTCCGGGTCGGCGGGGGCCGCATCGGCGGTGGGGGTCTGGCATCCGGTGAGGGCGAGGGCGGCCACGCCCAGGAGGCCGACGGCGGGCAGGGTGAAGCGGCGCATGATGACCTTTCGGGAGGTGAGGCCCCGGGATTCCGAGACCATCGGTATTCCAACTCCCGAAGGTGACGGGGAATTACGAGACCGCCGTACCCGTATCCGAACGCTTCGTGAACGGATGGTGTCGCCGCCCGGGTCAGCGGGAGGCGAGGACCTCGGCGATCTGGTCGAGCACGGCGATCGGAGCGCGCATCTCGGACGCGGGAACCGGCGGCTCACCGGTCTCGAGCATCCGGGCGAAGGCACGGACGCCGGGCTGCACGTACCCGGGACCGATCGGGATCTCCCGGCTGGCGATGCCCCGTCGGCCGACGACGGTCGCCCGGAACGGCACCTGGCGATCGCCGTCCGGCCGCACGAACTCCAGCGTGACGGGCACCCCGTCGACCCGGTAGCGGGCGACGACACCCGCGGGCAGGAACTGCACCTCGACGTCCTCCGCGATGCCGCGCCGCAGAACCTGGGCGAGATCGGCGATGTGGATGCCGTAGAAGAAGATGCCGCTGTACGGGCTGTCCGGATCGGCAGGCCCTGTGACGGTGACCGCCTGGACCTCCCCGATGCGGCCGGCCTCCGCCACGAGCTCCGCGGTGTCGGCGAGCCAGCGGAGCGTGGACGATGAGGTGACGGGCGCCTGCCCACCCTGCGCGGCGGCGAGGATCGCGTCGGCATCGGCGACCGCTGCTGCGAGGGGCTTGTCGACCCAGACCGGCACCCCGGCTTCCAGGAAGGGGACGGCGATGGCGCGATGATCGACACCGTCGCGGGCGGTCACGATGAGCGCATCCACCGTGCCGAGGAGCGCGCCCGCCTCGTCGACGACGCGTTCGATGCCGCCGAGCGCGGCCAGTTCCCGCGTGCGCTCCGGCTCCCCGGCCACGAGGGCCGTGATCCGCACGGGCACGTCCGGGGCCTCGACGTTGAGGAAGCGGACGATCTCCGCGGCGTGGCTGTTCTCGATCCCGACGATGCCGACGCTCTTCATGCGGCCGCCCTCCCTCTCGTGCGGGCCCCCGGCGACCCGCCGTCGCGCAGTAGGCTGAACCCATCATGGACGAGTTCATCCGGGGCTTCTGGAACTTCGCGGGTGACTACTGGTGGCTCATCTTCCCGATCATGGGCATGGCCGGCGGCGCCGCCAAGGCCTGGGAGCGCAGCTCCAAGCGTCGGCACGAGCGCCGGCTGGAGACGCTGCGTATGAAGGCGCAGCTGAAGACGGCCGAGATCGAGGCGCGCGCGGCCGGACGGCAGGCGAAGCGCCAGGGTCCTACCGTGGTCGACACGACCGCGTCGGTGGCGCCCGACGACCTGCTCGCCCGCCTCTTCGCCGAGCATGACGAGATCACCGCGCGCTGGCTCGACTACGAGCTCGACGTCGCCAAGTTGATCGCCTTCCCCGCGATGAGCGACGGCCGCCAGCCGCTGACGGCCGCCTTCCTCCGCGCGAAGAAGACCGCGGACGCGCTGCGTCCGGCCTCCGCCGACGCGACGCTCTCGGAGCAGCAGATCGCGGAGTACCTGCAGGCCGTCGGCGACTACGCCGTCGCGTTCGAGATCGCGGAGAAGGACGCCCGTCGGCTGCGCGACTCGACGTTCACCGAGGCCGAGCGCAAGCGCCTCGACCGTGCGCAGCAGCTCCTCAAGGTCGCCGTGGACGAGTCGGCGACGCAGTCCGAGCGGAACATCGCGTACAAGCGGGTGCGCGAGGAGCTCGACGGCCTCATCCTGCTCTCCGACGAGGCCGTGACCGTGCTCGAGAAGCAGGTCGCGAAGGAGCTTCCGTCCGCCCGTGCCGCAGCGGCAGATCATGACGGCCCCGTTCCGGAGCCGCTGCCCGTGACCGACCCGCGGCGGACGGCGGAGGGCGCATGACTCCCGAGAACGTGACCGGCCCGGTCGCCGTCCACGCGGAAGCCCCGGTCTGGTGGCCCGGGTGGGGCGGGCTGCGCTGGGTCGACGGAGACGCGGGCGACCTGCTCACCCTCCGCGGCGACGACATCGTCCGCCAGCACGTCGACGACGAGTACCTCGCGTTCTTCCGTCCGCGGACGTCCGGCGGCTTCGTGGCGGTGGGCGCGCGTACCCTGTACCTCGCCGACGGCCCCGACGCGGAGGCCCGTCCCGCCGCGACCCTCCTCGACGACGGCGCGGTGCGCATGAACGACGGCTGCTGCGACCCGCGAGGACGACTCCTGGCCGGATCGATGTCCACGGACTCCACCGAAGGTGCAGGGACCGTGCTGCGCATCGACGCCGCGCTCGACGTGACCACGGTGCTCCCCCGCGTGACCTCGTCCAACGGGGTCAGCTACTCCCCGGACGGCCGCCGCGTCTACTACGTGGACACCGACACCGGCCGGATCGACGTGTTCGACGTGGCCGAGGGCGACCTCCGCGGACGCCGGGTGTTCGCGCACATCCCCGAAGACGACGGCGTGCCCGACGGCCTCACGGTCGCCGCGGACGGCAGTGTCTGGGTCGCGCTGTGGGGCGGGAGCCGTGTGCGCGGGTTCGAGCCGTCCGGGGCCGTGCGCGAGGACATCGTGCTGCCGGTGCCCCAGGTCAGTGCCTGCACGTTCGGCGGCGACGACCTCGGCACGCTCTTCATCACGACCTCCGCGCAGGGCCTGCTGCCCGATCACGGCACTGCCGCGGGGTCGGTCTTCGCGGTGCGTCCCGGGGTGCACGGCCTCCCGGTCCTCCCCTTCGCCGGCTGACCCGCTCGCGGCAACAGGCGCTCGCGCGACATCAGGCACCTTTCCCCTCCACCCGCCTGAGCCGGCGCGGATGCCTGAGCCCACGCGTACGCCTGAGCCCGCGGGCGCTCGCGGCAACAGGCGCTCGCGCGAGATCAGGCGCCTTTCCCCTCCACCCGCCTGAGCCGGCGCGGATGCCTGTGGCCGCGGGGTGCCCGGGAGAGGCCTCTACCCGGGACACGGTTGCACTCAGCGAAAGGAACCGTGCCCCGGGCACAGGCCTCACCCGAGCCGGACCCGCTCCGTGCGCTGGTGCTGACGGCCGAGCCGCTCGATCTCGATGGTCATCTCGTCGCCGTCCTGCAGATAGGGGAAGCGCCCGGACAGCGCGACGCCCTGCGGGGTGCCGGTGTTGATGACGTCTCCTGGTTCGAGCACGAGGTAGTGGCTGAGCTCGTGCACGAGCTGCAGCACGGGGAAGATCATGTCGGCGGTGGAGGAGTCCTGCCGCGGCTCGCCGTTCACGAAGGACCGCAGGCGCAGCGCCTGGGGGTCGACCTCGTCGGTGGGCACCAGCGCGGGGCCGAGGGGGTTGAACGTCTCGGAGCACTTCCCCTTCGACCACTGTCCGCCGGAGACCTCGAGCTGATACGCGCGCTCGGACACGTCGTTCGAGATGGTGTAGCCGGCGATCACGTCGCGCGCGGCCTCGACGGAGGGCAGATACCGCGCCGTGCGGCCGATGACGACCGCGAGCTCGACCTCCCAGTCGACCTTCTCGGCGCCCGGCGGCAGGAGCACGACGTCGTCCGGCCCCACGACCGTGTTCGGGTGCTTGAAGAACACCACCGGGTGCGCGGGCGGCTCGGCGCCGGACTCCGCCGCGTGCGCCGCGTAGTTCTGTCCGATGCAGATCACGGCGGTCGGCCGCGCCACGGGGGCGCCGACGCGCAGTCCCGTCGTCTCCGCTTGCGGCAGCGAGCCGTCCGCGAGCGCCGCCCGCACGCGGGCGATGCCGTCCGCGGCGAGGAAGGCGCCGTCGATGTCGCGGGTCAGGGATCCGAGATCGCGCACCACGCCCTCGTCATCGCGGACGTAGGGGCGCTCGTGGCCGATCTCGCCGAGTCGCAGCAGTTCCATGGGAGTCCTCTCAGCGCGCGGCGGCGAAGGCCGGGTTGACGATGGGCACGGCCTCGCCGGCGAGCGAGCGGATCACGTTCTCGGCGGCGTGCACGGGAAGATCCGCCAGGGCCTCCGGGGAGTACCAGGCGGCGTGCGGCGTGAGGAGCACGGTGTCGAGCGCCCGCAGCGGGGAGGTCGCGGGGAGGGGCTCCTCCGCGAAGACGTCGAGGGCGGCACCGGCGAGCCGCCCGTCGCGGAGCGCCGCGGCCAGGGCGTCCTCGTCGATGAGCGGGCCGCGGCAGGTGTTCACGATCACGGCGTCGCGCTTCATCGTCGCCAGGGCCGCGGCGTCGATCAGGTGGCGGGTCTCGTCCGTCAGCGGCACGTGCAGCGTGAGGATGTCGGCGCGGGCGATCGCCGAGGGGATGTCGACGGGCTCGCAGCCAGCGTCGCGCACGGCGTCGTCGGGAGCGTACGGGTCGGCGACGAGCACGCGGAAGCCGAGCGCCCGGCATCCGCGGGCGACGATCGATCCGATGCGCCCGAACCCGAGCACCGACACAGTGGTGGAGGACGGCCTCACGGCGAGCGGCCGGGCGTCGACGGCCTTCCAGACGCCGTCGCGCACGGCCCGGTCGTAGGCGGAGAGGCCGCGGGCCTGGGTCATGATCATCGCGACGGTGTGCGCGGCGACCTCTTCGATGCAGTAGCTCGGCGTGTTCGCGACGGCGATGCCGCGGGCCGTGGCGGCCTCGACGTCGATCATGTCGTAGCCGATGCCGACCCGGCTGATGAAACGGAGGTTCGGCAGGCGGTCCATGAGGGGGCCGTCGATGCGCGCCCACTGCACGACCAGCGCCTCGGCGTCGGCTCCGGCGGCGGCGATGTCGTCCGGGCTCCCGGAGGCGGCCCGTTCGGCACGGAGGCCAGCGGCGCGGAGGGTGTCTTCGATGACGATTCCCGGGAGGTCGCAGTCGGTGACGAGGATGAGCGGCGCGGTCATGGATGCGATGCTATAGCATCTAGCAAGCTCGCGTACAGCCGCTGTCGCGAGACCGCTTCTTGCTATAGCGTTTAGGCATGACTGTTCGCCGCGCACTCGTCACGGGCGCCAGTTCCGGCATCGGAACCGCCGCCGCCCTCGAACTCGCCCGCGAGGGCGTCGCCCTCTGGATCACCTACGCCGGACGCGAGGCCGAAGCCGTCCGCGTGGCGGAGGAGTGCCGCGCGGCGGGCTCCCCGGACGTCCACGTGTCGCGCCTCGACCTCCGCGAACCGGACTCCATCGCCGCGCTCATCGCCGAGATCACGGACGCCTGGGGCGACCTGCACGTCCTCGTCAACAACGGCGGCGTGTGCCCGTACACGCCGTATCCCGAGATCGACATCGAGGAGTGGGACTTCGTCCTGGAGACGAACGCCCGCGGGACCTTCCTGCTCACCCGCGCGGCGCTCCCCCTGCTCCGGGCTGCCGACGGCGACCGCTCGGTCATCAACATCGCCTCGATCGCCGGGCAGGTCGGCGCACTCCAGACGGGCATCCACTACGCGGCCAGCAAGGGGGCGATCCTCGCGATCACCCGCAGCTTCGCCCGGCACCTCGCCGCCGAGGGCATCCGCGTCAACGCCGTCACCCCCGGACCGGTCGCCAGCGCGATCACCGATCAGCTCCAGGGTGAAGGCCGCGCGAAGCTCGAGTCGGGCATCCCCCTCGGCGCCTTCGGTCAGCCGGAGGACGTCGCCTGGATCATCGCCTCGCTCGCCTCGGAGCGCGCCCGCTTCATCACCGGAGCCACCTACGACGTCAACGGAGGAGTTCGCATTGACTGACCGCACCACCCTCGACCGTTCCGCTCTCGACACCGTGCAGGCGCAGCTGGACGCCTTCAACGCGCACGACCTCGACGCCTTCGTCGCGACATATGCCGACGATGCCGTGGTCACCGGGGTGGCGCCGGAGCCTCTCGTCGGATCGGCCGCCATCCGCGCCTTCTATGAGCCGCGGCTGCAGAACCCGGAGCTCTCCTGCGTGATCGACACGAGCGTCCTGTTCGGCTCCCGCTGGGTCGTCGCGCAGGAGCAGGTCATCAACGCCGGCGTCGCCACGGAGACCATCGCGACCTTCGACGTGGTCGACGGCGTGATCTCGCGGGCGTCGATGCTCAAGGCCTGACCCGCTTCGAATCGCCCGATCGGCTGTATCTCCGGCCGAAATGGGACCATTCAGGCGATTCGAAAGGGGTCAGTGGTGCTCCGGGAGCACCGGGGACGACCAACCGGGGTCGCGGCCGAGGTGGGCGGCGCGGGAGACCGAGGCGGAGCCGTAGCGGTCACGGAGCGTGTCGAGCACGGTGTCCAGACGGGACTCGTCGCCCCAGTCGATCGGCAGCTCGGGCGGGACGCTGTCCGCGGCATCGAGCTGGGTGAACGAGAGGCCGAGCAGGGTGAGCCCGCGACCGCTGATCTCGGGCTGCGCCGCGGCGAGGAGCGTGCGGGCGACGGCGAGCAGCAGGGCGGTGCGGTCGGTCGGCGCCCGAAGCGACCGCGAGCGGGTGGCCTTCGTGAAGTCGCCGAAGCGCAGCCGCAGCACGACCGTCCGGCACACGCGGCCGCCGTCGCGGAGACGCCGCGCGAGCCGGTCGACGATCTGGGTGAGGATGACGTCGAGCTCGTCGGCCGACCGGGGACGGGTCCCGAGCGCGCGCTGCGACCCGATCGACCCGCGGCGCCGCGTCGTGTCCACGGGGCGCGGATCCCGCAGGCGGGCGAGAGCATGGACGTGCGCTCCGGTCGCCTTCCCGAGCATCCGCTCCGCCGTCGCCGCCTCGAGCTCCGCGAGCTGGCCGACCGTGCGGATGCCGTACCGGTGCAGCTTCTCCGCCGTCACGGCGCCGACGCCCCACAGCCGCTCGACGGGAAGCGGCAGCAGGAACTCCTCCTCCCGGTCGGGCTCGACGATGAGGAGTCCGTCGGGCTTGCTGACCGCACTCGCGACCTTGGCGAGGAACTTCGTGCGGGCGACGCCGACCGAGATGGCCAGGCCCGCCTCGGCGCGCACCCGCTCCCGCAGCCGGACGGCGATGGCCTCGGGAGTGCCGGCGATGCGACGCAGACCGCCGACCTCGAGGAACGCCTCGTCGATCGAGAGACCCTCCACGAGCGGGGTGGTGTCGCGGAAGATGCGGAAGACGTCCTTGCTGGCGGCGGAGTAGGCCTCCATCCGCGGCGGCACGACGACGGCGTCGGGGCACAGCTCTCGTGCCTGCCGTCCGCCCATCGCCGTGCGGACGCCGCGTGCCTTCGCCTCATAGCTCGCGGCCAGCACGACCCCGCCGCCGACGATCACCGGGCGCCCGCGGAGCTCCGGCGCATCACGCTGCTCGACCGAGGCGTAGAACGCATCGAGATCGGCGTGCAGAACCGTCGCTTCCCCGCGCATCCCGTTCTCCCGTCGACGAGCGGATCGTCGCACGGACCGGGGACATCGGCGTGGGCGCGCTCAGGAAGCCGGCGGCGCCTTGAACCGCTCCCGCAGCGCGGGGTCGAGCGCGATGTCCCCGAACGACGCGGTCCAGGCTCCGTCGACGGCGATGGACTGGCCGGAGAGGTAGGGGGCCTCGTCGGAGAGGAGGAACGCCGTCACCGCGGCGACCTCCTCCGCGCGGGCGATGCGTCCCATCGGCGGGCCCTCCGCGAGCAGCCGCTCCTCCGCCTCGGGGTCGGCGGCCCTGGCGATCTGTGCCTCCAGATGCGGAGTGCGCACGCCGCCCGGCGCGACGGTGTTCGCCCGTATGCCCAATCCGCCATATGTCACCGCGACGCTGCGGCTCAGGGCGTCGATGCCACCCTTCGTGAACTCGTAGGCCGCGTGGTCCACGAAGCTCGATCGACCGTGGATCGACCCGATGTTCACGATCGCGCCCGCCACGCCCTGATCGAGGAACGCGGACACGGCCGTCGAGCAGCCCCAGAGGTAGCCGAAGCCGTTGATGTCGACGATCTCGCGCACGACCGTCTCGTCGAGCTCGTGCAGCGGCGTGCGCTTCGTGATGCCGGCGTTGTTGACCCAGCCGGCCAGCGGAGCCCTGGCGCGCGCCGCGGCGGCCGCCTGCTGATGAGCCGTGCGGTCGGAGGCGTCGCCGAGCACCACCTCGGCGACGATGCCGTCCTCGACGGTGCCGGAGCCGGGCGAGCGTTCGAGCCCGACCACGATCCAGCCGTCGGCGGTGAGCCGCTCGGCGACCGCGCGCCCGATGCCCTTGCCGCTGCCGGTCACCACGACGCTACGCGGGGAAGGTGTCATGTCAGTCCCTCTCGAATCGGAAGACGGCAGGATCGAGGCCGAAGCCGAGCCCGGGAGCTGCAGGCGGCGTCACGGTCCCGGCGAACTCCGGACCGCCCGTCACGAACGAGGGCGCGGGGTCGTAGGGGTTCACCCCGCGGGCGAAGGTCTCCACCTGGATGCCGAGGTGCGCCGTGACCTCGGGGTATACGTGTCCGGACACCGGGACGCCGCGCTCTGCCGCCCAGGAGATGAGTTCCCTGGCGGGCGTGATGCCGCCGATCGCGACGACGTCGAGGCGGAGGGCATCGACCTCGCCGACCTCCACGAGAGCCCGGAGCACGGCGGGGTCCGTCACCTCGTCGCCCACCGCCACCGGCAATCCGGTCTCCCGGCGGATCCGGGCCACGCCGGCCGCGTCCTCGGGGAGCAGCGGGTCCTCCAGCCAGGCCAGGCGCGGGTCGCCCCACTGCGCGACCTCCGCCACGGCAGCCTCCGCATCGGGCCAGCCGAAGCCCACGTCCACGACGAGACCGGTCGCGGACGGCAGCTCGGCGCCGAGGATCGCGAGCAGTTCGCGCATGTATGCCGGATCGGGAATGCGGGAGATCTTCACCTGCGCCCAGCCGTCCGCCTGCGCGAGCACCTCATCGGCGACCTCCCGCGGCGTCCGCTGCGGAGAGGGATACGCGGCGACGAGCATCCCCTCCCGCGGGGCGTCACCGGTGCCGAGCAGGGTCCACAGCGGCACGCCGGCACGACGGGCCGCGATGTCCCACAGGGCGATGTCGACGAGACCGATCGCCCGCCGCACGAGCCCCACCCGTCCGACGATCGCACTGCCGCGGAGCATCCGGTCCCACGCGGCCGCCGGGTCGTCGGCGTCGAGCCCCACTGCGTGCGGAGCCACCAGGCGCTCGAGGATCTCCGCCATCGGGGCCTCGCGCGATAGGCAGTAGGAGACCCCGGTGGTGCCGTCGTCCGCCGTCACCTGCACCGCGGAATACTCCCGTCGCGTGACCGTCATCGCACCGAGCTGCAGCGGTGCCGGAAGGGGGAGGACCGCCGTGGCCGTGTCGATCCGGGCGACGGTGGTCATTCGGGCTTCTTCGCGAGGGGCACGCCGTAGTCCACCATGAAGCCGCCGTCGACGTACAGCGTCTGACCGTTCATGTAGCGCGACTGGTCCGACACGAGGAAGCTCACGGCCGCGGCGATCTCACTCGCGTCGGCCAGGCGCTTCGCGGGGATGCGGGACAGGATCGTGTCGAGGCTCAGCGTCCCCTGTTCGACGCCCTGCCGGAACACCCCGGTGTCGACATAGCCCGGGGCCACCGCGTTGACGCGCACACCCCGCGACGCCCACTCCGCTCCGGCCGTGGAGGTGAGGCCGATGACGGCGGCCTTGGTCGTGGCATACGGCGCCCGCCCCGCGGAGCCCCGCGAGGAGATGGAGGAGATGTTGACGATGCGGCCTTCACCCCGGTCGAGCATCCGCTTCCCTGCAGCTTGGAGCGCGGAGAACACCCCGTGCAGGTTCACGTCCACGACCGCGGACCACTCATCCCACGTGAGGTCTTCGATCCCGCGATGACGCTGGATCCCGGCGTTGTTCACGAGCACCTCGATGGGCCCGAGCTCCGCCTCGATCTCGCCGAAGACCCGGTCGACGGCGGCGTGGTCGGTGACGTCGAGCTCCCGCCACAGGATCTCGGCGGGGTTCTCACCCGCGGTGAGCCCGGGGACGCGGTCGGTCGCGACGACGAGGTAGCCGTCCGCGGAGAGTCGCTGTCCGATCTCCCAGCCGATGCCGGCCGAGCCTCCGGTGACGATGGCGACGGGGCGCGCGGTCATGTCTCTCCTCTACCTCGGGGATTTGCTATAGCAACTCTATCCGGTTCGAATCGCGCAACTGGTTCGATTTCGGCCGGAAATGGAGCAAAGTGGGCGATTCGAAAGGGGCTACCCCCGCAGTCCGGCCACCAACGACACGGCGTGGGACTCCAGGAGCTCCAGGGCACCGGGGGCCAGGGGCGTCTGCCACGACTGATAGGCACCGCGGTCGTAGGCCTCGCGGGTCGGGAGGTACACGAAGCCCGGACCGTTCGTGAGGTTCATGACCACGATCGGCGTCTCCGGGAACCGCTCCCGCAGTGTCGTCTGCAGCCGGGAATACGCCTCGCCCGGATGCCCCAGGATCACGGCGTCACCGAGCCGCCAGGCCCACACCGGATGCGACACCGTCGGCCCCTCGATGTAGCCGTCGCGGAGGTTCCGGGCCCGTCCGAGACGCTCCTCCCGCGACCGGGGGTCGATGTCCTTCCACTCCTCGGCGAGCTCGTCCAGGGTGGGCAGGTCGCGCAGCGGCAGCTCGACCGCCGAGACGACTCCCGCCGCCTCCTCGCCGCCGTCCGCCGGAGTCCCGGTCCAGATCGCGAGCGGAGCACCCGACTCCACGACCCCGTCCAGCGTCAGCTCCTCACCGGGCACAGGCAAGCCGTCCAGCGCCGCGAGCACCGCGTGCCCGAGCGAACGTCCGTGCCGGTCGGCCACCGCGGCGTCGCCGGTGTACTGCTCCCGCGGGGCCAGCTCGCCCGAGGCTCCCTGCACGAACAGGCACGGTGCACCGGTGGCCGCCTCCACGACCTCGCGCATCGCGCCGACGTAGTCCGGCGACACCTCGCGGTTCTGCCAGGCCAGGGTCGTCGGATGGCAGGCGTAGTTCACCAGCGTCGCCCGCACCTCCCCGTCGATGCTGATCCGGCCGATCGTCACGGTGTCGTCGGCGGTGCCCTGAGGGTTGTAGCCGACGAGAGCGCGGCCGTCGAGGTCGAGCTCCCGCTCCGCCGCGAGGGTGCAGGTGCCCGTGGTCCACTCGATCAGTCCCGGTCGCGCGGTCTCCAGCGCTTCCCGCCCTGCCGCGATTCCCGCGGCGGACAGCGCCTCCAGGTACCCGGGGATGAGCTCGCCGCCCGGCAGATGCGCGTCCGCGGCGCACAGCACGGCCCCCGCGTGGGTGTGCGAGAGGGAGAGCATCAGCTGATCGGGCTCGAGGCCCAGACCGTCGAGGATCGCCCCGCGCACGCCCTGCTCATCGGCGACCCGGCGCCACCACGTGCCGTCCACCGCGAGCAGCACCCGCGGCCGCTCGTCCGAGGCGACCACGGCGAGCGCGGTCAGCTCGAACGGCCGGTGCGCCCCCTCGGAGCGCTCCCAGTCGGCCGGTCCCCAGTTCTTGGCGCGGATGCCGACGGGCGGCGTGATGTCGCGCCGGGCGACGCCGATGCGCGCCTGCGTGCGGGGGATGCGGATGCGGTCTCCGAGGTGCGTCGCCGCTGCCGTGTCGTTCACGCGTGGTCCTCCCTGATGTCCATGATGCCGTCCGTCACGCGCTCGTCAGCACGTCGGCGATGACGACGCGCGGTCCGGCCTCCGGCAGTGCGGTCTCGACGCCGCGCTCGACGGTGTCGCTGTAGAGCAGCGTCGACGGCTCGGCGAAACCGTTCGCCAGCCGCAGTCGTCCGCCGACGAACTGGCTGCCGGTGACGCGGGCGTGATTGACGCCCGCGCCGATGTCGAGGTGGGCAGCGCCCTTCGGCACCGTCGAGGTCACCCCGCTCACCCGCCAGGTGACGACGCCGGCGCCTGCGGCCCTGCTGAGCAGAGCGCCGTCCGCGCGCTCCGTGGACAGCTCTACCCCGTCCAGAGCGATGAGCTGATCCCGCACCGCTGTCGCGGTCAGGCGCACGTCGCGCACGGATCCGCCGCGGATCGTCACCTTCGATGCGCCGACCTCGAACGGGGCGCCGGCCGCCGGGCCGCTGAGACGACAGTCCACGAACTCGACCGGCCCAGACCCGCGCGCCTTGACCCCGTCGATCCCGGTGATCGTGCAGTCCACGAAGCGGACGGGAGCCGTGACCGGGGTCTGCACGAGCACCTGATCCTTGGGCAGCGCAAAGGTGGAGTCCTGGATGACGGTCGGCCGCGATGAGCGCTGCGACCGCTGTCCGATCGCCAGAAGTCCCGCGGTGCACCCGCGCACCTGCGCACCGTCGGCGTTGATGGTCATGGTCGCCTGCGGATCGAAGGTCGAGCGGCCGATGACGCGCACGTTCTCCAGCGTCAGATCGCTGATCTTCGTCCCGGCGACGAACCAGGAGCAGACGTGATCGCGCACCGTGACGCGCTTGGCGGCCGTGCCCCACTGCGCGCCGGAGTTGGCGATGTCCATCAGCCCCGAGTTGCCGATGAAGGTGAGGTCGTGCTCGTACTGGCCGTGCGTGGTGAAGGGATTGCCGCCCTGGTCGTCGCCGTCGCCATGACAGTTCTCGACGAGGCAGTAGGCGCTGGCGGTGAGGTCGTTCAGGTGCCGGGCGTTCGACGACGTGCAGTCGCTCACCCGGCCGTAGAGGCTGTAGATCTGCTGCGTCAGGTACCCCGCACCGCCGTAGAACACGGTCGGCGGGTTCTCGACCGAGCAGCGCTCCGTCGTGAAGTGCGTGTTCCAGCGCCGCATGATCACGGGCCACCAGGTGCGGCTCGCGTGCACGTCGGCGACGTCGCAGTGGATCGCGTACTCGAAGGCGATCGGGTGGGAGCCGGTGAGCTCGCGAGAGTCGGGGAAGGAGCCGTCGGTGGGACCGTCGAAGGGACCGGCACCGAGGAACCGCATGTTCGCGATCCGCACGCCCGCGACCGGTGCCATCTGCCGCCAGATGAGCTTCCGCCCCGTGTCGAGCGGCCAGCCGTTGAGGTAATCGATGCGGATGTGGGTGCCGTCGATCTGCTGCGTCACCTGCACGAACCGCTGCAGCTCGCGCTCATCAGCCCCTCCTCCGGCGACGGGGTCGCACTGCACCGCCCACCACGAGTCCACGGGGAACCGGGACGCGTCCGGCACGGCGACCGCGTCGGTCAACTCCGGCCAGGCCTCGGCCAGCGCGTGCTCGACCGTGACGTCCTTCGGCACTCCGGTGAAGAACATCACGGCACCGAACGGGTTGTCGTGGGTGTTCTTCTCGATGCCGTCCGTCGTGATGACGTGTCCGCCGAAGTCGATCTCGACGTACGACCGGGTGAAGCGATGCCGACGCCGGAACAGGAGGTCGGTGCTCGCCTCGATCCGGCGGATGCGGGGATCGTTCACCATCGCCGCGAGCGCATCGTCGGCCGGCTTCTCCGGTCCTGTAATACCGAAGACCCGGAAGTCGACGGTGCCGTCGTGCTGCAGCACCCACCGGGTGTCGTGCTTCCCCGCGATCACGGTGCCGCCGTTGACCTTGGTCTTCGCGTTCTCGCTGCCCACGTACACGAGCAGTCCGGCGTCGCCGGGCTTCCGGTACCCGGCGACGACCGCCACCTCGCCGTCGCGGGCGCGGAGACGGGCCAGGTCGGCGACGGACTCCGCTCGCGTGACGTCCTTGGCGCCGGCGGCGACCGGCGCGGCCTGCGCCGGTGCGGTGCTCGCGAGAACGCCCGCCGTGCCGAGCGCGACCGCGCCGAGCCCGGCCATGAGCGCGCGGCGGCCGGTCGACCGCACCGCCGCGCCGGCGCCCGCGGCGTCCGTCGAGGGCCCCGTCTCCTGATCCATGGTGATCATCGTCGTCCTCCTCGTCCTGCGAGCGCGGCAGGGACCGCGCCCGTCTGCCCGCCCTGGGCCTGCCAGAGCGCCGCGGCCTCCGCGCGCCGTCGGCGCTCGAGGACCGGGTCGGCGATGGGGATCGCCGCCATGAGCCCGCGCGTGTACTCGTGCTGCGGGTTCGCGAAGAGCGCGTCGCGCGCCCCGATCTCGACGATGCGGCCCTGCTGCATCACGGCGACCGTCGAGGACATGTACCGGATCACCGCCAGGTCGTGGCTGATGAAGAGGTAGGTGAGGCCGAGCTCCGTCTGCAGCTCCCGGAGCAGGTTGAGCACCTGCGCCTGGATCGACACGTCGAGCGCCGACACCGATTCGTCGAGCACGAGGAACTCCGGCTCCAGCACGAGCGACCGGGCGATGGACACGCGCTGGCACTGCCCGCCGGACATCGAGCGCGGCAGCCGGTGCGCGAACTCCTCGTCCAGACGCACGCGGTGCATGGTCTCGCGCACCTTCTCGGCGCGGGAGGCCCGGGTGCCGATGCCGTGGGCGCGCAGTGGCGCCTCGATGATCTGCGCGACGGTCTGCCGCCGGTTCAGGGCCGAGAACGGGTCCTGGAACACCATCTGCATGCGCTTGCGCAGCCGCCGCAGCTCCTCGCCGCGGAGGTCGTGCGGGCGCTGCCCGTCGAAGACGACCGTGCCTCCGTCGATGCCGCCGAGCGCGAGCACGGCCTTCGACACGGTCGACTTGCCGGAGCCCGACTCGCCGACGAGCCCGACCGTCTCGCCGCGCCGGATCTGGAACGACACGTCGTCGACCGCGGTCACCCGACGCCCGGAGCCGAGCGTGAACACCTTCGAGACGCCCTGCACGTCCACCAGCACGTCGCTGGACTCCCGCGCCCGATCCACGGCGCTGATCGACCCGGCCTCGGCGAGCGGCTCCGTCCCGCGTTCGAGCACCTCCGCGGCGGTGCGGATGGGCTGCTGCACGTCCACCGTGAGGTCGACGACCGCGCCGAGCAGCGCCTGCGTGTACGGATGCTCCGGGGCCGTGTAGATGCGGTCGACCGGCCCCTCCTCGACCACGCGCCCGTGCCGCATCACGTGGATGCGCTCGCAGAACCCAGCGGCGACGCCGAGGTCGTGCGTGATGAGCACGACCGCGGTCCCGTGGTCCTCCGCGAGCCGATCGAGGAGGTCGATGATCCGGGACTGCGTCGTCACGTCGAGGGCCGTGGTCGGCTCGTCCGCGATGAGCACGGCGGGCCGGGAGGACATGGCCATCGCGATCATGACGCGCTGCCGCATCCCGCCGGAGAACTCGTGCGGGTACTGGCCCAGACGCTCCTCGGGCAGCGGCACCCCGACCTCGGTCAGCAGCTCGACGGCCCGCGCGCGGGCGGCCGCCGCCGAGACCCGGTCGTGCAGCCGGATCGCCTCCACGAGCTGGTGCCCGATCGTGCGGACCGGGTTCAGCGACGACATCGGGTCCTGATAGACCATCGCGATCTCGCCTCCGCGCACGCGGGTCATCTCCCGCGGGCTCAGCGTGAGCAGTTCGCGGTCGCGCAGCCGGATGCTGCCGCCGAGGGTCGCCCCGTCGTTCAGCCGCATGATCGACAGCGCCGTGAGCGACTTGCCGGAGCCGGATTCGCCGACGAGGCCGATGCGCTCACCGGGCCGCACCGCGAACGTGATGCCCTGGACGGGCATGACGTCGCCGTAGGAGACGGTGAGATCCTGCACCTGCAGGACGGGCGTGAGGTCGGTCATCGGCCCCTCCCCTTCCGATCGCCGCCGAACTGGTCGGCGAGCACGTTGAGCAGCCAGATGGTGACGAAGATGAACAGGGCGGGGAACAGCACGTACCCGATGGACTGGTACATCTTCTGGTAGCCCTGCTGCACGAGCGTGCCCCAGGTGGCCTCGGGCGGCGCGATGCCGAGCCCGACGAAGCTCATCGACGCCTCCAGGAGGATCGCGTTGGCGGCGTTGATGGCCGCCTGCACGACGATCGGCCCCTTGGCGTTCGGCAGCACCTCGGCGAAGAGCAGACGGCGCCGGGTCGAGCCGAACGCCACAGCGGCCGTGAAGTAGTCCTCCTGCAGTTCGCTGAGCACCGACGACCGCACGAG
The DNA here is from genome assembly GCF_058140415.1 of Microbacterium sp. C-MGS6. NCBI lineage: Bacteria > Bacillati > Actinomycetota > Actinomycetes > Micrococcales > Microbacteriaceae > Microbacterium > Microbacterium sp. C-MGS6. Next base: position 226,245 of record NZ_CM176934.1, on the reverse strand, counting down.
CCGCGCGGTGGTCGGCGTGAGGAGCACCCCGATGATGACGGCGAGCTTGACGGGGTCGGCGCCGAACGCGGAGATGAAGACGAGCGCGAACAGGATCTGCGGGATCGCCATGACCGTGTCGGCGAGACGCATGAGGATCTCATCGACCCAGCCGCGTCCGAACGCCGCCGCCATACCCCAGGCGATCCCGAGGACCATGGCCACGAGCGTCGCGCCCCCGGCGATGAACACGGTGAGCTGGCCGCCGTAGAGCACGCGGCTGAAGAGGTCGCGGCCCAGCTCGTCGGTCCCGAAGAGGTGCGCGGCCGAGGGACCGGCGAACCGGTCGGACGACTGGGCCGCGGGGTCGTACGGGGCCAGGAGCGGGGCGAGCACGCAGGCGAGGACGATGATCGCCAGCAGCCCCAGCGGGATCCAGGAGGCGACGGCGACCCGTCGGCGGGGACGCGCGGAGCGCAGCGCGAGGGTGAGGGTGTCAGCCACGGCTGCTCCTTGCACGAAGACGCGGATCGAGCACCCCGTAGAGGAGGTCGACGATGAGCGTGGTGAGGATGAACATCGCGGAGATCAGCAGCACGACCGACTGCAGCACCGCGTAGTCCCGCTTGAAGACCGCGTCGATCGCGAGCGAGCCGAGTCCGGGGACGCCGAACACGTACTCCACGATCACCACGCCGCCCAGGGTGTAGCCGACGATCAGGCCGAGCATGGTGAGTCCGGGGATCAGGGCGTTGCGGAGCGCGTGGCCGAGCACCACGCCACTCGCCGACTGTCCCTTGCCCTTCGCGGTGCGGATGTAGGGGGCGTCCAGCACCTCGACCATCGAGGCCCGGAGGAACCGCATGAGCAGCGGCGCCGCCGCGAAGGCGAGGGTGAGGCCGGGGAGGATCATGCGCACGAGGTTCTCGGCTGGGTCCTCCGCGAACGGCGTGTAGCCGCGGGCCGGCAGCACCTTGAGCTGCACGGCGAACACGACGATGAGCACGATGCCGATGAGGAACTGCGGAAGGGCCATGCCCGCGGTCGAGATCGCGGTGAGCACCCTGTCGACCACGCCGAGCGGACGCAGTGAGGCGAACACGGCAGCCGGGGTGGCGATGAGCACGGCCAGCAGCACCCCGATGAGCGTGAGCTCCAGCGTCGCGGGCAGGCGCTGCGCGATGAGCTCCGTCACCGAGTACTGGTTGAAGTAGGACTGACCGAAGTCGCCCGTGAAGACGCCGCCGATCCACCGCAGGTACTGCTCGATGACGGGGGCGTCGAGGCCGGCCTCCTCCCGGAGCCGGGCGATGGTCTCGGCATCCACGCCCGGCGTCGAGCCGAGGCGGGTGATGACGGGGTCGCCCGGCAGCAGCCGGAGCACGACGAAGACGAGGAGCGAGGTGGCGATCAGCATCGCGATGCTGATCGCCACCCGCCGGAGGACGGAGAGGACCACGTCAGCCCTTCAGCTGCGCGCCCTCGAGGTGCAGCTGTCCGCCGCCCTCGACCCACACACCGTCGACCGCCGTGCTGGTGGCGGTGACGACCGTCGACTGCAGCGGCACGATGAGCGGCACCTGCTCGTTGATGATGGTCTGCACCGTGCCCCACTTCTCGGCCCGCGCGGTCTCGTCCGGCTCGGCGACGGCGTCGGCGAACGCCGTCTGGAAGTCGGGGTCGACCCAGTTGCACTCGCACCGCCCCTCCAGGTAGAAGTTCAGCGAGTAGGCCGGCTCGGGCGGGGTGGACTGGAAGTTCGGCACGATGTACCCGGGATAGCTCTTGCCCGCGGGGTAGAACGCGTCGACCCAGGTGCCGATGTCGTTGTTGTCGATCTTCAGCGTGATGCCGATCTCCTTGAGGCTCGCCTGCAGGATCTCGCCGCTCGTGTTCCACTCCGGGTACTGTCCGGCCACGCCCCACCAGGTGAGCGTGCTGCCCTCGGTCACCCCGGCCTCGGCGAACAGCTCCTTCGCCTTGTCCAGGTCGTAGGAGTAGTCGGTCAGCTCGCCCCCGAACCACGGGTTCACCTCGCCGAGCGCGTTGTTCGTCGGCGAGACCGTGCCCTGGCCGTAGTAGGCGGCGTCGAGGATGGCCTCGCGGTCGATCGCGTAGGCCAGGGCCTGCCGGGCGCGCACGTCGTCGAAGGGCGGCGAGGTCGTGTCGATCTCCCACGAGGGCCACTGGCTCGGGTTCTCGGGCTTCACCAGGGCGATGTCGCCGCCCTCCAGACCCGCCACATCCCCCTGCGGCACCGACCACAGCACGTCGATGTCGCCGGAGCGGAGGCCGGTGACGGCGGCGGTGGACTCGGCGGCCTTCACGATCGTGATCTCGTCGAGCGCCGGCGCCTCGCCGAAGTACTCCGGGTTGGGGACGAGGGTGAGGCTGTCGTCGGGCGTGAAGGCGTCCACGACGTACGGCCCGGTGCCGATGGGCTCCTTGTCGATCGTGTCGAGCGCGTCGACGTCGATCATCTTCACCCAGACGATGCCCGCGGGGAAGGTCGCGATGGGCTCGGACAGCGTCACCACGACGGTCTTCTCGTCCGGCGCGGCGACGTCGGTGACCATCGAGATCTTGTTCTTCTCCTGCGTCGCCGTCTCCGGGTCGAGGTAGTAGTCGAAGGCGGCCACGGCGTCGTCGGCGGTGAAGTCCTCACCGTTCGAGAACGTCACGCCGTCGCGGAGGGTGAACGTCCAGGTCTTCTGGTCATCGGAGGCCTCCCAGCTCTCGGCGAGATCGCCGACGACCTCGCCGGACTCGTCGGTCGTGGTGAGGCCGTTCCACAGCAGCGGGAACAGCACCTCCTCCCACGCGAACGTACGGATGGCGGGATTGAGCTGCGGGATGCCCTGCGCGGCGGCGACGGTGAGCGTGCCGCCCTCCTGCGCCTGGCCGTCGGGGGTGGATGAGGTGCTGCAACCAGCGGTGATGAGCGCGGCGGTCAGCAGCACTGCTGCTCCGCCGAGCCGAACACGACGACGCGACATGGGTGCCTCCAAGGTCGGGTGGTGCTTCGGGTAAGGGTGTTGCGCTATAGCATGTAGCAAAAGCGGAGAGGCGTCTAGAGCGAACCGGGCCGGCGGGGTCACGTTCTCGTCACGACCGCCGACCCGGCCCGGTCATCGCCGGGCCGTGGACGCCTCGACGGCGAGGTCGGGCGCCGTCGTGAAGTCCGTGCGGCGGCTGAGCACGAAGGCGATCGTCGCCCCGAGCAGCGTGAGCCCCGAGATGAGGAGCAGGCCCCACACCGCCGACCCCGTGGTCTCGCTGATCCAGCCGATCGCGTAGGGTCCCGCGAAGCCGGCGAGGTTGCCGACCGAGTTGATGAAGGCGAGGCCGGCCGCGGCCGCCGTGCCGGTGAGCACCATGGGCGGCAGGCTCCAGAACAGCGGGGTGGTCGAGAAGAGCGCCGACATCCCGACGCACAGCGCTGCGAGCGCGAGCACCGGCGTGCCCTGCGCCGCGACCGCTGCGATGAGCGAGAGGGCGGTGATGCTGAGCGTGATGCCGATCTGCAGCGGGATGTTGCCCTGCTTCCGGGCGGCGCGCTCCCACGGCAGCATCACGAGGGCCGCGCACAGGTTCGGCAGCGCCACGAGCCACCCCGTGGTGGAGTTCGAGAAGTCGCCCATGCTCTTCACGATGGTCGGCAGCCACATCCCCAGCCCGTACGCACCGAACACGACACCGAAGAAGAGCACGATGAGCGTCCAGAGGCGCCCGTTGCGGAAGACCTCGCCGAGACGAAGACGTCCGTGCCGCTGCTCGGTCGCCTGGGTCTCGGCGGCGAGCGTGTCGGTGATCCAGCGCTGCTCGGCGGGGTTCAGCCAGCGCGCGTCCTGGGGGCGGTCGGGGAGCCAGAAGAACACGACGAACGCGAGGAGCACGGCCGGGACGCCCTGCAGCAGGAAGACGAGCTGCCAGCCCTCGAGCCCCCACAGCCCGTGCAGCTCCAGCATCCAGCCGGACAGCGGCGCGGCGACCGCGTTGGCGATCGGGTTCGAGAGCACGAAGACGGCGAGCACCTGCGTGCGGTACTGCCGCGGGAACCACAGCGTGAGGTAGAGCAGCACGCCGGGGAAGAATCCGGCCTCCGCGATCCCGAGGATGAAGCGCGCGATCGCGAACTGCGTCGCGTCCTGCACGAAGGCGGTCAGCGCGGCGACGATGCCCCACGAGATCATGATGCGCGCGATCCACTTGCGGGCGCCGAACTTCTCCAGCAGCAGGTTGCTCGGCACCTCGAACAGCAGGTAGCCGATGAAGAAGATGCCCGCCGCGAAGCCGAAGGCGGCCTCAGTGATCTGGAGGGCGGCGGTCATCTCCAGCTTCGCGAAGCCCGCGTTGTTCCGGTCGATGTAGGCGACGAGGTAGAGCAGTCCGAGGAACGGACCCAGCCTCCAGATCGCCTTCTTCATGGCGGCGGCTCCCACCGCGTCCTCCGCGGCGCGCGCCTGCGCGAGCGTCTCTCTGCCGGACATGACAACTCCTTCGTCATCGTTTTCGGGTTTTGCTATAGCATCTAGCACCGCGCGGCTCCTGTCCAGTCCCGGACTCATGCCATAGCATCGACCGAGCGAAGGAGCCCCGCTCGACGAGCACCGGGCCGCGCGAGATCGAGAAGGGCCCCGGATGCGCAGCGTGTCGGATCAGAACATCGCCGAGCAGGTCACGGACGAGCTCCGGGCGGCGATCCACTCCGGAGAGCTCGCCCCGGGCGAGCGCCTCGTGGAGCGCAAGCTCGCCGACCGTCTCGGCGTCAGCCACATCCCCGTGCGCGAGGCCCTGACCCGGCTCGCCGAGGAGCGCCTCATCACCCGCGAGCCCCGCCGCGGCGCCCGCGTCGCCCAGCTCAGCGCGCAGGACCTGGAGGAGATCTCGAGCCTGCGGATCGTGTTGGAGCAGTTCATGGCGATCCGGGTGCAGGAGCGGTGGAACGACGAGTCGGCGGCGCGGCTGGAAGCCATCATCCAGGCGATGGCGGCTGCGGCTCCGGGCGATGTGGCCGAGGTCCTGCGCCAGGACCGCCTCTTCCACGAGACCCTCGCCGACCTCGCCGAGCACCGGTTCCTCGACGAGCTCAGCGCCCAGCTCCGCGGCCGCATCGCCGGGTTCATCCAGGCGGCCAACTCCGCCCTCGACCCCGCCGAGCAGGAGGAGCACGTGCGCAGCCACCAGCAGATCGTCGACGCCATCGCGACCGGCGATCCGGAGCAGGCGCGCGCGGTGATCGCCGAGCACGTGACCAGGGCCGTCCGCCGCATCACGCCGTCGGCCGAGTGAGCGCCGCCGTGGCCGCACGCACCATCGTGCTGACCGGAGCGTCGGACGGGATCGGCGCCGCCGCCGCCCGCCAGCTCGCCGGGTCCCCGCACCGCCTGCTCCTCGTGGGCCGCTCGCCCGACAAGATGCGGGCCGTGGCGGAGGAGACCGGCGCGGAGTGGTTCACCGCGGACTTCGCGCGCCTCGACGACGTGCGTGCGCTCGCCGCGCAGCTCGCGGAGGCCGTGGGAGCGGCGGGCATCGATATGCTGGCCAACAACGCCGGCGGCATCTTCGGCGACCGCACCCCCACGGTCGACGGGCACGAGAAGACCATGCAGGTGAACCACCTCGCCCCGTTCCTGCTGACGAACCTCCTGCTCCCGCAGCTCCTCGCCGCCCGCGGCGCGGTCGTGAACACCTCCAGCGTCGCCCATCGCCTCTTCGGGCATCTCGACGTCGACGATCTCGACAACACCCGCCGGTACTCCCCGAACAAGGCGTATGGCGACGCCAAGCTCGCCAACGTCCTGATGGCGAAGAGCCTGCACGGGAAGTTCCATGCGCAGAGGCTCAGCGCCGTGGCCTTCCACCCCGGCACCGTGGCGACGAACTTCGCCGCCGAGTCGTCGAGCATCATGCGCCTCGTCTACCGCACCCCGCTGCGCCGCCTCGTCCTCATCGGCAGCGACCGCGGCGGCGCGACGCTGCGCTGGTTCCTGGAGGGCACGCCCGGCGAGACCTGGATCTCCGGCGGCTACTACGACGAGCGCGTCCTCAGCACCCGCGTGAACCCGCAGGTGAACAATCCCGCTCTCGCCGAGGCCCTCTGGCAGCGCAGCGCCGAGCTCGTGGGTGTGTCCGAGGCCTGAGGAGGTCAGTCCCGCTGAACCCGGACAGCCCCCGGCACCGCCCGGGCACGACTTCGGAGATCCCCGACGACACGCCGTAGGCGGGGCCGGGGAGGCGGCGGGTCGCGCCGCAGCTCCGAAGTCGTGCCCGGCGGGTCAGCCGACGACGAGGTTGGCGGTGTCGACGACGCGGTCGCCCTCGCCGGGGAACGCCGTGCGGGTGACGCCGGCCTCCACGTTGCCGGTGTGCAGCAGCGTCGAGCCGGCCCCGAACGCGTCGTCGCGGAGCTCCAGGGCGCCGCCCTCGAACCGGTTGCCGACCGCGCGGTAATGGGTCGCGCCGCTCGTCACGGCGACGTGCGTGGTCGACCCCTCGGCCCGGAACGTGCTGTCGGCGAGCGTCAGGTGCAGCTCGCCCGCACCCGACCGCGATACCGTCGTCCCGCCCTTCGCCGACACCTCGGATCCCGCGATCTCGACGGCCTGACGGTCCTTCGAGGTCGCCGCGATGCGGGCGTTGCGGAGCGTCGAGCCTTCGATGCGCAGCTTCGCCGTCGCCGAGGAGATGGGGGCGGCGTCGTCCGGCGCGGTGAGGGTCGAGCCACGGAAGGTGACCGCACCCGGCCCGTTGATCTTCATGCCGCCCACCCGGTCGAGCACGGTATCGACGAAGGTCACGGGCGTCTTCACCGTCGCGTTGGTGAGCTCGCCGGGAGCGACGAACGTGAAGTGCGAGTCGGCGATCACGGTCGGCCGGGCGGAGTTGTCGGAGGCCTGGGTGATGATGAGCGTGTCCGAGGCGGTGCAGCCGCGCAGCTGCGCACCGTCCGCGTTGATCCACAGCATCCCGGAGCCCGAGAGCGAGGGCTTGCCGATCACCTGCACGTCCTCCAGCGTCAGGTCGGTGATGCGCACCCGCGCGACGAACCACGAGCACACGTGCTTGCGGACGGTGATGCGCTTGGCCGCCGATCCCCACGCCGCCCCGGAGTTCGCGAACGTCATGAGACCGGAGTTGCCCGTGTAGGTGAGGTCGTGCTCGTACTGGCCGTGCGTGACGAACGGACCCTGGTCGTCGCCGTCGCCGTGGCAGTTCTCCACGAGGCAGTAGGCGCTCGCGGTGAAGTCGTTGAGGTGCCGGGCGTTGGCGGTGTGGCAGTTGGCGACGTATCCGTACAGGCAGTAGATCTGCTGCGTCAGGTAGCCGGCGCCACCCCACGTGACGGAGGTCGGGTTCTTCAGGGTGCAGCTCTCCGTGGTGAAGTACGTGTTCCACCGGCGCTGGATCAGCGGCCAGAAGGTCGCCGTGCCGTCGATGTGGTCCACGTCGCAGCGCACCGCGTACTCGAAGGCCAGCGGGTGCGACCCCGTGTACTCGTCCGTCCCCTTGCCGAGGAACTTCAGGTTGGACACCGTCACGTCCTGCACCGGCTTCACGTGCCGCCACGTCATCGTGCGGTCCTTGCCGAGCGGCCAGCCGTTCTTGTAGTTCACGCGGATGTGCCGACCGTCGACGATCTGGGTCACCTGGACCAGCCGCTGCAGCTCGCGCTCCCAGCGACCAGACAGCGCGTTGACCTCGGCGGCGTACCACTCCCCGACCGCGAAGAACGACGAGTCGGCGACGGGGAAGATGTCGGCGAGGTCGGGCACGTCCTCACCGAGCTTCGCCTCCTGCACCGCGTCGGTCACCTCGCCGCGGAAGAACATGACGGCCGCGAAGGGGTCGTCCTTCCCGGCGTTCTCGATGCCCTCGGTCGTCATGAGGTGGTGCCCGAAGTCGAAGGCGATGTTCGACCGGGAGAACTTATGACGACGCACGAAGTTGAGGTCGGTGTGCGCCTCCACGCGCCGCACCCGGGCGTCGCCCACCATCGCGTCGAGCGCGTCGTCCGCGGGCGCCGAGGCGTCCATGATGCCGAACTTCCGGAAGTCGACCGTGCCGTCGTGCACGAGCACCCAGGCGCCGCCCTTGGGACCCGCGAGCACCGTGCCGCCGTTGGCCGCGGGGGCGTCCTTCTTCACGAAGCGGTAGAGCCCGTCGCCGCCGTCTCCGGGGGTCGCGTAGCCGCTCGTGCGCACGAGGTCGCCGTCCTTGCCCTTGCGCGTCGCGAGGGCGGTGGCGACGCCTCCATGCGCGACGTTCTTCGAGCCCGACGACTCCTGCGGCACGGCGGGTCCCGCGGCCTGGGCGGCGGCGGGCGCGCCGATCGCGGCGACCCCGCCCAGGGCGGCGGCGCCGAAACCGGCGAGCAGCATCCGTCGACTGCGCATCGCCGCGGTCTCGGTGGTGGTGTCCAGCTGGGTCATGCTCATCCTCCTTGCGGCGTCCTCGCCGCGGTCAGGCGTCCGGCCCTCGGCCGGATCGCGGTCACCGATCAGTCCCCGATCCCCAGCGCTCTCCGAGCGGATGCTCAGAAGTAGTCGCCCGCCGTGAAGTGGCGGATGCCGTCCACCCGGGCCTCGCGGCGCAGCGGGCGGATCATCCCGGTGCGGTCGTCCTGCCACACGGCCGCCGGAGCGAACGCGCGGACGGCGCGCTCCTCTGCGGCGAGCGCGGGGACGGCCAGCTCGCAGGTGCGGACGCCCGCCGCGGCCCAGTCCGCGGCCACGGCCTCCAGCACCGCGCGACGCCCCGCGTCCGGATCGGCCACGGCGGGATCGGTCGCGCTCTCGTGCAGCAGCCCGACGCCGTCGCGCACCTCCGCCACCGCGTAGCCGACCGTCGCCTCCGCCTCCGCAAGCCGGTACAGCGTCGCGCCCCGCAGCCGCACCTCCGCCATCGTCCAGTCGCGGTCGCCGCGCACCGGGGCGAGCACGACCCCACCGGTGCGGGAGCGCTCGTAGACCTCGCGCAGCGGGCCGAGGACACCGAGTCCCACGGACCCTTGCGCGACCGAGGCGGGCTCCACGGCCGTCGCCGACGCCGCCCACGGCCCGGACATCGTGCGGGGCATCGAGAAGGTCGTGAAGCCGCTCGACCGGTACACCTCGGGGGTTCCGGTGAACAGCAGGGCCCAGTCGGCGTCGCCGGCGGCGTCGAGGGTGGCGGCCACGAGCCGGCGGGCCAGTCCCCGACCGCGAGCCCGCTCGGCGACCGCGACGCTGCCGATCGCGTGCACCCGCGCCACCCCGCCGTCCGACTCCCGCAGGCGCTTCGGCAGTCCGTAGATCGACCCGCACACGCCCTCGTCGTCTTCCGCGACGAGCGTGTGGCTCAGCCTCTCGTCGTCCACGAGCCACTGGTCCGGCGCGAGGGGCGGCGTGAAGGCGGCCGCCCACAGTGCCGCGAGGGCGGGCTGGTCCTCCGCACGCGCCGACCGCACGACCACGGCGCTCATGCCATCGAGGAGAGCTGGGCGCGGTCGACGGCGTGTTCGAGCGGCCGCCCCGCGGCGAAGGCGTCGAGCTCGTCGGCGACGATCCGTCCCTGCCGCAGCCGGCCCTCCCTGGTCCCGGCCGCGCGGTGCGGGGTGAGCAGCACGCGCGGCGCCGAGCGGAAGGGACTCTCCGCGGACAGCGGCTCCTCGTCGAACACGTCGATCGCGGCACTCAACCGGCCACGGCGCAGTTCGGCGAGCAGGGCGGCCTCGTCGACCAGCCAGGAACGCGCCGTGTTGACCAGGCCCGCACCGTCCGGCATCAGCGCGAGCTCACGCGCTCCGAGGAGGTGATGCGTCTCCGGCAAAGTCGGGGCGTGCACGGCGACGATCTGCGCACGGCGGAGCGCCTCGTCGAGCGTCACGAGCTCCGCCCCGAGGGACGACGCCTCGGCCGCGTCGAGCGTGGGGTCGACGAGCAGCGGTTCGGCGCCCAGGGCACGGAGCAGGTCGAGGTACGCCCGCCCGGTCCGGGAGGCGCCGATGACCGCGATGGGCGCGCCGAGGATCTCGTGCTGCACCCCGACGGCCTCCGCGTCCCACCAGCCGTCGCCGGCGCGCAGCGCGTCGTGCATCTCCGGCACCCGGTGCAGCAGGGCGAGCGTGAAGGTCAGCGAGACCTCCGCCACCGACCGGGCCATCCCCGCCCCGGCCTGCGTCACCCGCACGCCGCGGTCGAACAGCGCGTCGGTCGCGAAGGGCTTGATCGTGGCCCCAGTGTGCGCGATGAGCTCGAGCTTCGGGAGCGTGGCGAGCACCGCGTGGTCGAAAGGACTCACGCCCCAGCTCGTCACCACGACGCGCGCCTCGTCGAGCACCGCATCCGCGAGCCGGTCCACCCGCGCGAACGTCCCGCCGAGCCGCGCCGCGACAGTCTCCAGCCGGGCCGCGTCCTCGGGCGAGAAGAACTCGGCGAACAGCTCCGCGGAGACGACCGCGACCACGGTCGGAGCGCTCGTGGCGGCGGTCATCGCAGCCAGGCCTCGAGGTTCTCGGCGATGAACGCGTCGTCGTTGAGCTCCGGGTACGCCTGCCGGACACGGGCGATCTCCTCCGCCTGCCCCGGGGAGAGGCCCTCGGCCGGGTCGAGGCACCAGATGCCCTCGAGGAGGCCCTGCTGGCGGAGCATCTCGTGCACCCCGGCGATGACCCCGTGGAAGTCGTTGCCCGGATCGAAAACGGCCTGATTCACGTCCACCATGTCCGAGGCACGGCGTCCCACCTCCCGGTAGGCCTCCGCGTCTCCCGCGAGGGCTCGGTGCACACGCTCCAGCAGCGCGACGGCCGCATGCGTGCCGACGGCCCACTGGCCCAGCAGCCCGCCGACGAACCGGAGGGTGCGCCGCCCGGACGGGGAGTCGACATGGAACTCGGAGAGCAGGTCGGCGACGATCGCGTCGTCGTTGCCGGTGTACAGCGCGATCTCGTCGGCGCGTCCCGAGGCGGCCACGCCGCGCACGAGCTCCAGCGTGCGATAGCGGTCGAAGGGCGCCGCCTTCACGGCGACGACGGACGGGATCGCGGCGAACTCCCGCCAGAACTCGCGGTCGAGCACGGGCCCGCCGATCGCGGTCTGCAGATAGAAGCCGACCAGCGGCAGCACCTCGCCGACGGCGCGGGCGCGGTCGAGCAGGGCACGCTCGTCCGCACCCGCGACGCGGGGACTCACCAGCACGGCGTCGTAGCCGAGGGAGCGGGCGAGCTCCGCCTCGGCGACCGCCTGCGCGGTGTCGCCCGCCACTCCGGCGATGCGCACGAGGGTCGCGTCGCCGCGGGCGTCCATCTCCTGCGCGGCCAGTGCGAGCACCGGCTCGAAGAGCGCGTGCTCCGGGTCGCGGATCTCGAACTGCGTCGTGTGCACGCCGACGGCGAGGCCGCCGGCCCCGGCGTCGAGGTAGTAGCGGGACAGCGCCCGCTGCCGCCGCTCGTCGAGCGTGCGCTCGGCGGTGAGGGCGAGCGGATGGGCCGGGATCACGGCGCCGCGGGCCAGGGTCGCAGCGGCCTCAGGGCGCAGCGACGGCACGGTCGCCGTGTGCGCAGCGGCGTCGGTCATCAGAACTTCCCGTCCCGCACGGCCCACTTGGTGGGCTTGGCGATCATCGGCAGTCCGTCGCGGATCCAGCCGGCCTGCATGCGGATGAGCTCCTCGGCGGAGACGGACGGGTAGCCGAACAGGGCCATGCAGCGCCGGGCGTCGCTGAGCAGCGCGGTCGGCATCGGCTCGTCCACGATCTCGACCTCCCGCTCGAACAGGGCGCCGAAACGGTGGGCGATCGAGGAGACGCTGAGCAGCTCCGGTCCCGTGAGGTTGATCACGAAGGGGCCGGTGGAGGCGTGCACGAGGCTCCGCAGCACGACCTCGTTCGCGTAGCCCTGCCAGATCACGTTGACGTTGGCGGTGGCGACCGAGACCGGCTCCCCCGCGTGCACGGCGCTGCCGATGTCGGCGAGCACCCCGTAGCGGAGGTCGACGGCGTAGTTCAGGCGGATGATCGCGACCTTGGTGCCGCGCTCCTGCGCCCCGAACTCGAACACGCGCTCCCGTCCGAGGCAGGACTGCGCGTACTCGCCGATCGGCGCGGGCGTGGTCTCCTCGTCGGCGCCGCCGGAGGAGGCGGGGACGAACGGGTACACGTTCCCGGTGGAGAGCACGGAGATCGCGCTGTCGCGGTAGCGGCGGGCGATGCGGTCGGGCAGAGCCGCGTTGACCTCCCAGGCCCAGGAGGCGTTGGTCGCGGCGCCGAACTTCGCGCCCACCATGAACACCACGTTCGGGGCATCGGGGAGACCGGAGAGGTCGTCGTTCTCGATGAGGTCGAACGGCACGACGCGCACCCCCGCGGCCTCCAGGCGCTCGCGGATGGCGGCGTCGCCGAAGCGGGAGACCGCGTACACCGCGTCGTCGGTGCGGCCGGCGGCGTCCAGGCCGCGCCGGGCGAGCATCGCCAGGGTCGGGCCCATCTTGCCGCCGGCGCCGAGGATCACGAGGTCTCCGGAGCCCTTAGCGAGGTCGGCCACGAGCCCCTCGCTCGGGGTGGCGAGCGCCTCCTCGAGCTCGGCCTCGGAGGCGAATGCGTACTGCGTCATGGTGGTGCGGTTCCCTTCTTCTCAGCCCTTGATCCCGGTGCCGGTGACGCCCTCCTGCACGTACCGCTGAGCGATGAGGTACGCGAGGAAGATCGGCAGCAGCGCCACGACGGAGCCGGCGAGCATGGTGCTGAGCGGCACATCCTGCTGCTGCAGCGACGAGATGCCCACGGTGAGCGTGAACATCGAGTTGGACTTGGCGATGATGAGCGGCCAGAGGAAGTCGTTCCAGTGCCAGAGGAAGACGAAGATCCCGAGCGTCGCGAGGATCGGCTTGCACAGCGGCAGCACGATCCGCAGGAAGATGCGGAACTCGCCGGCGCCGTCGATGCGGGCGGCCTCGAACAGCTCGTCCGGCAGGCCCTGGATGAACTGGCGCATCAAAAACACGGCCTGCGCGTTCGCGAGCGTCGGCAGGATGAGGCCCCAGTAGGTGTCGATGCCGCCGAGGTTCGCCATGAGGATGAACGTCGGGATCAGCGTCACGTGGAACGGCACCATGACCATCGCCAGGAACGACCAGAACATGACCTCCTTGCCGCGGAAGCGCTTCTTGGCGAAGGCATAGCCGGCGAGCGCGGAGAGGAACAGCACCGCCACGACCGACACGAGCGAGTAGACGAGCGTGTTGAAGAGCCAGACGAGGATGTTCTGTCCGCCGAGCACCTGCTCGTACGCCTCGAAGGAGATGTCGTTCCAGGGGATCAGCGAGCCGGGCAGCTCGACGACCATGCCCGGCTTCAGGCTCAGCACGACCATCGCATAGAAGGGGAAGAAGCTGAGGATGCCGGCGAGACTCAGCCAGATCCAGCGGACGGCGATGCCCCAGCCGGTCGGCTCGAGCGCGCGGAACGAGCGGCGCTTGCGCGCGGCGGGACGCGTCGCGGGTGGCGTCGTCTGCGTCGGCGGCTGCAGGAGGGCGGTCATTTCTGCTTTCCGATCACGAGGCGCTGGATGAGGGCGACCACGAGGGTCATGATGAACAGGGCCACGCCCACCGCGGCCGCGTAGCCGTAGTCGAAGTAGCGGAAGCCCTGGTCGTAGAGCATGTAGACGAGCGAGTAGCTGGCGTTCGCCGGGCCGCCCTGGGTCATCACGTAGATGACGTCGAAGACCTGGAAGGCGGCGGTCGTCTCGATCACCGCGAGGAAGAAGAACGTCGGGCGCAGGTGCGGGAGGATGATCCACCGGAAGCGCTGCCAGGCGTTCGCGCCGTCGACCAGCGCCGCCTCCTCCAGCTCGCGCGGCACGTCCTGCAGGGCGGCGATGAGGATCATCATCCCGTAGCCGAACCGGGACCAGACGCCGACGACGACGATCGCGGGGATCACGAGCACGGTGCTGCCGAGCCAGGAGCCGCCGAGGCCGAGCGGGGTCATCAGGGCGGACCACGGACCGTTGGCGGAGAAGATCCAGACGAAGATCGAGCCGGCCAGCACGAGCGAGGTGATGACGGGGAGGAAGAAGATCGAGCGGAAGAACCGGGCGCCGCGGAAGGCGCGGCGCACGCCGAGGGCCATGATCGTCGACAGCACGAGCGCGATCGGCACGGCGAAGACCGTGTAGATGAGGGTGGTCCCCAGCGCCCGCCAGAACAGCGGGTCGGCGACGAGGCGCTGGAAGTGGTCGAGGCCGCGCCAGGCGATCTCGCCGGAGATGTCGTAGTCGAAGAAGCTCAGCGCCACACCCGCGATGCTCGGGCCGAAGCGGAAGGCGATGAACAGCAGGAAGGCGGGGAGCACGAACAGGAATGCGACGCGCGCTTCCCGTCGGGCGAGCACCCGGGCGACCCGTCCTGCGGGCTTCGGCGCCGTGGTGGCCGTCGTCATTGTCGATTCCTCACGTGGGGGGCGGAGAGAGGGGGCGTGCGGCGGGTACCCGCACGCCCCCGGGGTGTCACTTCTGCAGCAGCGGGGCTGCGGCGGCCGCGGCGTCCTTCAGGGCGTCGGCCGGGGACTTCTGGCCGAGCAGGGCGGCCTGGATCTCCGGCGAGAGCACGCCCATGAGCGCACGGGAGCTGGCGTCGAGCTCGCCCACCGTGGTGTCGGGGACGTACTTCTCGACCTCGCCGAGGAGCGGGTCGTCGGCGTACAGCGGCTCGGTGGTGCTGAGGGCCGAGAAGTAGCCGGCGGCCTTGAGGTACGGCTCGACGACGTCGGCGCCGGTCGCGAACTCGGCGAACGCGGCTGCGGCCTCGGGGGCCTTCGAGCCCTTGAGCACGGACAGCGAGCCGACGGTGCCGTAGGCGACGGACTCCTCATCGGTCAGCGGCGCGAGGACCTTGACGTTCTCCTCGCCCCAGAACGGCGCGACCTCGGTCACGGCGTTGTTCCAGGTGCAGGCGACCTTGCCCTGGGCGATGGCGGTCTGCTCCAGCGGGACGTTGGTCGTGAGTGCCTCCGGGTCGAGCGCGCCCTCCTCGGCCAGGTCGGTCAGGAAGGTGAGCGCCTCTTCGCCGGCCTTGCTGTCGAAGCCGACCTCGCCGTCCTCGGTGTAGACCTCCCCGCCGGCCTGCCAGAGCAGCGGGTAGTAGGTGAGGTTGAGGGTGTTCTCGGCCGACGCCGGGTAGTTGAGGGCGTACATGCCCTTGTCGACGAAGGCCGGGGCCATCTCGGCGATGTCGTCCCAGGTCTCCGGGTACTCGGTCACGCCGGCGGCCTCGAACGCGGCCGCGTTGCAGATGAGGGGCTGCGCGCTGGTGAGGATCGGGGCGCCGAGGATGTCGCCGCCGAGCGTGACCGACTCCTTGACGTTGGGGAGCAGGTCGCCCTGGCGCTCCTCGCTGAGCAGGTCGTTCAGCGGCGCGATCGACTTCTGGTACGCCGCGAGCTGGTCGGGGATGAGGTAGACGACGTCCGGTCCCTTCCCGGCGGCGATCGCCGTCTGCAGGGCCTCGTCGCGGTTCGCCCACGGGAAGATCTCGTACTTCACGTTGACGTTCTCGTTCTCCTTCTCGAACGCCTCGATGGTCGAGTCCCAGAAGTCCTTGTGCATCGCCTCGTCGGCGATGACGGGGTAGAGCCAGACCGTGATGTCCTGCTCGCCCTCTGCGGTGTTGCCTCCGCCGGCCGAACATCCGGCCAACAGGGTGGCGGCCGCGACTCCCGCGACGACGCCGGTGATCTTGCTGACGCGCATGGTGCTCCTTTGCGTAAACCGTGCTGAGTACGGTTCATTATGACATTGGCTTTGGATAATTCGTCAAGCACAAGTTCTCAGAGCCTTGTTTCGGCCGTGTTTCTCGGCCGTGAACAACAATCCCCGATCTGAGAATCGGGTGTGCTAATTTGATCGCACCAACGGCGGAGACGAAGGAGGGACCCGATGGGCGCGACCAGTCCGCTCTCGATCGTGGCGCGGTCCGCACTCCGGCTGCGGGACGCCGGGCCGGCGACCGTCAGCGACCTCTCCCGCTCGCTCGAGGTCTCTCGCACCTCCGTGGAGAACGCCGTGGCGGTGCTCTCCGACTCCGGACTCCTCGTCGACGCTCCCGCGCAGAACGGCGGCGGCGCGGGGCGCCCGGCCCGCCGCTACTCCTTCCACGCCGCGGCCGGTGTGGTGGTGGGCGTGGACATCGGGGTCGCGAGCGTGCGGGTCGTCGTCGCGGATCTCGCGGGCGTGGTCATCGCCCAGCGGGCGTTCCCCGGCGTCGCGGAGCAGCCGGACGGCCCGGCCAAGCTCGCCGCGGTGATCGACGACGTCCGCGGCACTCTCGCCCCGCTCTCGCTGCCGCGGACCGGTCTGCGGGCGATCGGCGTCTCCCTGCCCGGCATCGTCGACGACGACGGACGGGTCACCACCTCGGTCGTCATCCCGGAGTGGTCCGGCATCGACATCGGCTCGCAGCTGCGTCAGGCGTTCGGCTGCCCCGTGGCCGTCGACAACGGCGTGCGACTCGCGGCCGTCGCGGAGCACCACCTCGGCGTCGCGCAGCTCGTCGACGACGTCATCTACCTGTCCGTCGGCAACCGCATCGCCATGGGCCTCATCCTCGGGGGCCGTCCCCGACGCGGCATCCACAACGCGGCGGGAGACATCGGCCGCCTGGCGTTCCGTGGCCTGAACACCGAGACCGGGCAGATCTCGTGGCGCACCGCCCCGACGGCCGCCGAGGTGTTCGCCCTGGCGCGCACCGGAGAGCAGGCCGCCCAGGAGGAGCTCGACGGCTTCATCGATGAACTCGCCCATGGGATCGCGACCCTGATCATGACGGTCGACCCCGCCATGGTCGTGATCGGCGGCGGACTCTCGGCCGCGCACGAACAGCTGCTCGACCCCCTGCGCGCCGCTCTGCCCGGCCACCTCGGACTGCCGTTCCAGGTGCCCGTCGCGGAGGCACGGCTGGGAGCGGAAGCCGCCGCCCACGGCGCCGTCGTGCACGCGTTCCAGCGGCATCCGGGCGACATCTACGGCATCGAGGACATGCCCGCCCCACCGATCACCCCCCTGCCGCACGACCCCGCGGCCGGCGACGACCCCGAGGAGAAGCAGTGAGCACGTTGAAGGTCGGACTCATCGGCGCGGGCGGGATCTCCCGCGTGCACGCCGACGCCTGGCGGGCGCTCGGCGTGCAGGGCTTCGTCACCTCGAAGGAGGGCGCCGAGGAGATCGCCGCCGAGTACGGCTTCGAGGTCGTGGCCGACGTCGACGCGCTCCTCGAGAAGGTCGACGTCGTCGACATCGTCACCCCCAGCAGCACCCACGCCGACTTCGCCCTGCGCGCGATCGCCCGCAAGCTCGACGTGATCTGCGAGAAGCCGCTCGCCGCGACCGCGGAGGCCGCCGCCGAGGTGACCGCCGCCGCAGCCGCCGCGGGAGTGCGGCTGTTCCCCGCCCACGTCGTGCGCTACATGGGGGAGTACGCCCGGATCAAGGCCGGCATCGACGCCGGGCAGATCGGCACCCCTGCCGTGCAGCGCTTCCGTCGCCTCGGCGCCGCGCCCCAGGCCCCGTGGTTCTTCTCGGAGCGCGCCGGGGGCGGCGTCATCCGCGACCTCATGATCCACGACATCGATCAGGCGCTGTGGTTCGCCGGCCCGGTCGACAGCGTCTACGCCGTGCAGAACCCGCCGACGGTCGACGACCGTGTGCCGGCCCCGGTCACGGCGCACGTCGTGCTGACCCATCGCAACGGGGTCATCAGCCACGTGCACGCGAGCTGGGTGCAGCCCGGCATGCCCTTCCGCACGAGCGTCGAGGTCGCCGGATCCGAGGGGCGCCTGCGCTACGACAGCGCCGAGGACCACACGCTGCGCACCGACGCCGTGCTCGTCGAGGGCGCGACCGACTACCTGCCGCCGATGTCACCGGAGGAGAGCCCGTACTACGCGGAGATCGCCGACTTCGTGGCCGCGATCGCGGAGGGACGCGACGCCGCCGTCACCCCGGAGGACGGGATCCGGGCGGTCGCGGTCGCCGAGGCCGCCTACGCCTCGATCGCCTCAAGAGCCCCGGTCGCCCTCCCCGCTTCGTCCCCCGCCGTCGCCGTCGCCGAGGAGGCCACCCGATGACCGCTCCCCGCCCGCTGCGGATCGCCGTGCTGTCCTTCGCGCACACGCACGCCCTCAGCTACGTGCACGCGCTGCAGCAGATGCCCGACGTCGAGCTGATCGCCGCCGACCCCGACGGCGCCTCCGCCCCGGACGACGCTCCGCGCGGCGCCGCTCTGGCCGCGGAGCTCGGGGTCGCCTACGTCGAGACCTACGAGGACGCCTTCGCGTGGGGCCCCGACGCGGTCGTGGTGGCCGCCGAGAACTCCCGTCACCGCGCCCTCGTCGAGCAGGCCGCCGCGGCCGGCGTGCACGTGCTGTGCGAGAAGCCGCTCGCGACGACCGTCGAGGACGCGATCGCGATGCGCGACGCCTGCAACCGGGCGGGCGTGCTGCTCATGGTGGCGTACCCGGTGCGCTTCTCCCCCGCGGTGCGTGATGCGGTCGCCGAGCTGCGCAGCGGACGCCTCGGGGCGATCCTCGGCGTCACCGGCATCAACAACGGCAAGCTGCCGCAGGACCGGACCTGGTTCACCGACCCCGAGCTCGCCGGCGGCGGTGCCCTGGTCGACCACGTCGTGCACTGCGCCGACCTCCTCGACGAGCTCTTGGGAGAGCGCGCGCAGACCGTCCGCGCGGTGTCGAACAGCATCCTGCACGGGGAGCGCGACCTCGCGGTCGAGACGGGGGGCCTCGTGACGATCCAGTATCCGAGCGGCGTGGTCGCCACGATCGACTGCTCGTGGAGCTGGCCGATGAGCTCGGCGACCTGGGGCGGCCTCACCCTCGAGGTCGTGGCAGAGCGCGGGACCGTGACCGTGAGCCCCTTCGCGAAGGGCGTGGCCGGGCACGATGCCCACGGAGAGACCTGGACCCCGGTCGGGGCCGACCTCGACGCCCTGCTGCTCGAGGAGTTCGTGCAGGCCGTCCGCGGGGGCCGTCAGCCTCAGCCCGACGCCGGTGTCGGCATCCGCACCGTCGAGATCGTGAAGGCCGCCCAGGAGTCCGCGTCCCGCGCCGGCACCCCCATCCCCCTCTAGCCCCGGGGCGTGCGCACGTGCGGGATCGAAAACGCCCCTCCCGCACGCGCCCCCGGCACGGTTCCCATCCCGCACCCCCCCCCGAGTCCCCCGTGCGAGATCAAACCCGCGCCTCCCGCTCTCGTCCCCGGCCCGTTTCCCGTCCCGCACCTGACTCGGGACCCGCGGGTGCGCTTCTCGTCCCGCACGGAGACGGTGCGCGCATGGTCGAGTACCGCCTCTCCCGGACCGGGGTGCCGGCGGAGGGGCATGTATCCGGCACCGCGGGTGTTGCACCGGAGGCCGCAGCGACACGAAGGAGACATCATGCGCATCGACCTCGCCGGGAGAACCGCCCTCGTCACGGGTTCCACTCAGGGCATCGGACTCGCCATCGCCACGACCCTCGCCGACACGGGAGCGCGGGTCGCGGTCAACGGCCGGAACCCCGAGACCGTGTCGTCGGTCATCGCCACGCTGCAGGAGGAGGATCCGGACCGGAACCTCGTCCCAGCGCCGGGCGACGTCACCACGGAGGACGGGGCCGCTGCGGTCCTCGCCGCCACCGGAGACGTGGACATCCTCGTCAACAACCTCGGCATCTTCGGAGCGACCCCCGCGCTCGACATCTCCGACGACGAGTGGCGGCGGTATTTCGAGGTGAACGTGCTCGCCGCCGTCCGGCTCATCCGCGCGACCCTGCCCGGCATGACCGAGCGCGGCTGGGGTCGGGTGCTCGACATCGCCAGCGACTCCGCGGTCGTGATCCCCGCCGAGATGATCCACTACGGGATGTCGAAGACCGCGCTGCTCGCGGTGTCCCGGGGTTTCGCGAAGGAGGCGGCCGGCACGGGCGTGACAGTGAACTCGGTGCTCGCGGGCCCGACCCACACCGGCGGCGTGGAGGACTTCGTGTACTCGCTCGTGGATCCGCAGCTGCCGTGGGAGGAGGCGCAGCGTGAGTTCATGCGCGTGCACCGCCCCCAGTCCCTGCTGCAGCGGCTCATCGAGCCGGAGGAGATCGCGAACATGGTCGCGTACCTCGCGTCCCCGCTCGCCTCGGCGACGACGGGCGCCGCGGTCCGCGTCGACGGCGGTTACATCGACGCCATCATCCCCTGATCCTTCGAATCGCGCACGTGGCGGCATCTCCGGTCGGAATGGGCCATTCGGGCGATTCGAAACGGAGGGGTAAGCTGGCCCCCGGAGAAGCACGGAGAGGCGGTGATGGCGATGTCCGACGATAGTAACGACGCCGCCCTCGCTGCGTCGCGCTTCCCTGCATCTGCGCGTTGAGCTCCCGCTCCGCGTCCGTGCCTCTCGCCTCGCAGTCATCGGCGGCGTCTCCCGCCCCCTGACGAATCCGCACGCAGACCCTGGTCTGCGTGCACCCGCGAGAACGGAGCCGCATCATGGCGCTCATCGACAACGGCGTGTACGTCCACGGACGTCGCGTGGAGACCCCGAAGAACCTGGACGAGACCTACCGGATGCTGGATGCCGCCGGCGGGATCGCGTGGATCGGTCTGTATCGACCGAGTCCCGAGGAGGTCGCCTCGGTCGCCAGGGAGTTCGATCTGCATCCGCTCGCCGTCGAGGACGCGCTCTCGGGGCATCAGCGCTCGAAGGTGGAGCGCTACGGCGACACCCTCTTCGCCGTGCTGCGCCCCGCCCGGTACCGCGACAAGGAGGAGTCGATCGAGTTCGGGGAGCTGCACCTGTTCATCGGCCCCGACTTCGTGGTGACGATCCGCCACGCCGAGTCGCCGAACCTCGCCGCGGTCCGCCGCCGGATGGAGGCGAACCCGGAGCTGCTCGCGATGGGACCGGAGGCGGTGTTCTACGCGATCCTCGACGAGGTCGTGGACGAGTACGAGCCCGTCGTCGCCGGCCTCGAGAACGACATCGACGAGATCGAGGACCAGCTCTTCGGCGACAGCGACGACGACGCCCTCTCCCGCCGCATCTACGAGCTCTCCCGGGAGGTCATCAACTTCCAGCGCGCCGTGCACCCCCTGAGCGGCATGCTGGAGTGGCTGCGCCGCGGGTCGGAGAAGTACCGGATCGACGAGGAGCTGCAGCGCTCGCTCCGCGACGTGCTCGACCACACGATCCGCGTCAACGAGCGCGTGGACTCGTTCCGGGCGATCCTGGAGAACGCCCTCACGGTGCAGTCGGCCCTCGTCGCCCGGCGGCATTCGGAGGCGGGTTTGGCCCAGAACGATGAGATCAAGAAGATCTCCTCGTGGGCGGCCATCATCTTCGCACCCACGCTCGTCGGCACCGTCTACGGCATGAACTTCGACGTGATGCCCGAGCTGCACTGGGCGTTCGGCTATCCGATGGCGATCGGGGCGATGCTTGCCTTCGCCGTCGGCCTGTTCGGGGTGTTCAAGTACAAGAAGTGGTTGTGACGCGCAGGCTGTCACGCCGATTCAGGCCATCGCTTCCGGAAAGCGCCTGAACCGGCGTGACCGCCTGTCTCATCGAACAGCGATCACGGGGAACGCCGGGTCGTCGCCGGAGGTCGCGGAGATCTGCAGCTGGGCCTTCTGCGCCGAGTCCAGCGTGAGGGTCCACCGCAGCCCCCGAGCCGTCCGCTCGACCTCGCCCACCGGCGGCACGGGGACCTCGACATCCGCGAACGCCGTCAGATCGATGTCCACGACAGCCCGTCCTCCCACCGCCCCGGCGTTGGCGAGGTCCAGGACGATCAGCGTGTCCTGCGCGGCTCCCGGCTGCGGGGACAGCTCGACCGAGTAGCCGATCGCCGACTTCGTGTGCACCGAGAACCGGATCGGCGCGGTGGTGGCCGAGGTGTCGGTACCCATGATCGTCCTCGCCACGACCTCGTAGGTCCCCTGCGTCAGCGGCGCGTCCACCGTCCAGGTGCCGTCGTCGCGCACGGTCACGAACCGCAGGAACGGCGTGAGCTCCCCGTCGCGCACGTGCACGCGGACGCGCGAGCCCGGGACGCCGGTACCCGAGATCGTCGTGGTGGTCGCCGCGACCGTGGCTCCGGCCTTCGGGGTGAGGATGGTCGGCGCAGCCGGAGAAGTGCGGATGACGATGGGCGCACGGGCCGCGCCGGCGGTCAGAGTGCTCACGCCCGCAGGGGCATCCGCCGGGATGGGGAACACGGTCGCGAACCGTCCCTGCCCGTCGGTCTGCACCGGCATGGTGGCCGTGCCCACGCGAAGCTCCACACGGCTCCGCGGCGGATACCCGCTGCCCGTCACCCGGAACGGCTGGCCGGTGAGGGCGACACGGGAGTAGACGCCGACAGCGGGGACGGAGGCGCCGATGTCGGCGTCCATGAGGCCTGCGCCCATCCGGTCCGGCCCTTCGTCCGCGACCCCGTCGGCCGTTTCCGTGATACGGCGCGTGACCTCGTCCGGGGTGAGCGTCGGGTCGGCCGCGAGCAGCCGCGCAGCGAGCCCCGCGACGTGCGGAGAGGCCATGGAGGTGCCGGGGAACAGCGCGTAGATCGAGCCGTCGTCCTGACGGGTCACCGCAGACCAGACGACGCCGGGCGCGGTGACGGTGACCGTGCCCGCTCCGTAGTTGGAGAATCGGGCCATGACGACGGCGCCGCTGGTCTCGTCCTGGTCGGCGGCGGCGACCGAGATCACGTCGGGCAGCCCGGCCGGGGCCTTCAGGCAGGAGGCGTCGACCGGCCGCGGCTCGGGTGCACCGTCATTGGGGCTGACGACGTCGGTGGTCATGGTGGCGAGGTCCTGCGCCTCGTTGCCCACGGCGGCGACGCTGACGACGCCCTGCTCATGCGCGTACGCATACGTGCGCCGAAGGGCTTCGAGCGCGGCGGACTGCGTCTCGTCGCCGGCGCACCAGACGTACCAGGGGTCGACGTAGTAGCTGTGGTTCACGACCGGGATGTCGTGCCGGACCGCCCACATCGTGGCGCAGATGCTGGCCTCCGGGTAGATGTGCCCTGTCTGGTTGTCGACCTTGATGGCCGCGACGCGCGCGTCCGGGGCGATCCCCCGGATGCCGGCGCCGTCGGCAGCGCCCGCGATGCTGCCTGCCACGTGGGTTCCGTGGGCCCCGGAGAGTCCCGCTTCCGGAGCCCACGCCGCCGGTCGGGTGTCCGGGACGCCGTTGATGCCACAGCCGACCGAGAGAGCGGGGTCGATGCGGTCGGCGAGGTCGGGGTGCCCCGCATCGATGCCGTTGTCCGCGACCCCGACGACCACACCTGCGCCGCCCGGGGTCGTCGCGCCGACGGCGACCGTGTCCCACGCGGTGCCCTCGGCAGGCATCGCCTCGGGTTCCTCCGTGACGCCTGCCGCGGACTCGGCGGGGTCGGGGAGGCGGTCGGGCGTGGTCGACGTGCGGGTGGGACCGACGGACTGCACCCACGGGAGGTCGCGGAGCTGCGCGGCGAACCCGCCCTCGGGCGCCCGGACGACGGTGACCCCGATCTCCGGGTACGAGATCAGGAACGTCCCTCCCGCGTCGGCGATGGCCGCACGCAGCGTCTCCTCGCTCGGACCGCCGGGGGCGGTGTTCACGACCCAGTTCAGGGCGGGGTGTCGGGGGCGACCTCCGCAGCCGCCGGGAGCGGGGATGACGGGATCGCGAGGGCGAGAGCGACACCGACGGCGAGCGCCACGCCGATGCCGCGGGAGAGGGGACGGATCACAGCAGCCTGCCTTTCGAACGCGGCCCTGGGCCGTCGAGTCGGGATGGTCCAGTGAACAAGAGGCGCGAAGGGGTGTTCGATTACGCGCGACCCTGGGCCGAGGTCGCGGAAGAACCAGGGGCCGCGGAAGGCAGGATGCGCGAGACTGGAAGCATGGCGCTCGAAATCCTCCTGTCCCGCATCGTCGAGAGCGGTCTGCTCGAAGACCCCGTCTCCGAGAACGGTCTCGTCTACGGACGGGCGAGCCTGGACGCCGCCGGCACCGTCGTGAACGTGAACGTGGACCCCGAGCTCGACGGCGACGAGAGCGCGGAGGACATGGATCCGGACGAGCTCGTGGCGGCCATCGCGCGCGTGCTCTCGATGAGCGAGAAGCGGTGGCGGGCGATCGTCGAGGAGGTCGCGCTCGACATCGAGGATGCGGTGGACGAGGAGCCGGTGGTCGAGCAGGTCGACCTGCGGGACGACCTCGAGGCCACGTCGGTCGTGGTGTTCGCGGACGCCGTGCTGCTCGCGTTCGTCGCCCCCCGGCAGTTCCCGGAGTCGCGCATCCTCGTGCAGCTCGATGAGGAGCTGGAGGTCGACGGCATCGAGGTGCGCGAGCCCGACGGCACCGAGGTCATCGACGTCGACACGCTCGACGAGCTGATGGACCTCATCAGCCGCGCCGACCGCGACTGACCCCGCCGACGCGCGGAAACAGGCGAACACGCGAGCACAGGCCACCCCAGAGGAATGGGCCTGCACCCGCGCGTTCGCCTGAGTTCCGGCTAGCGCGCGCTGCCGTAGTAGGTGACGTTGGGGAAGGCGAAACCGTCGCCGTTCCCGTTCCAGACACCGGTGAAGGTGATCACGACCGTCTCACCCGAGGCGAGGGGTCCCTTCCAGTCGATGCTGTCGCCGCTCACGGTGACGGTGCCGCGGTTGGCCGTCACGCTCGACGGGTTCCAGCTGGAATCGTCGAGGATGCCCGCCAGCGTGTATGCGATCTCCGCGTTCGCCGAGTCGACGTTGCCGTTGTTGCCGAACTCCATCCGGTACGTCACGGCCTGGCCCGGCGTCGGGTCGGTCGGGTTCGAGTTGAACGTGTACTGGAAGAACTCACGCTTGACGGTGTCGGTGTCGGTCGCGCAGACGTTCGCCGCGTTACCGGCGACCGCGCAGGCCTGGTTGGTCAGCGCCCCGGGAGGAGCCGACTGGTTGACCTTGGCGTTCACCTTCAGCGTGACCGACTGCCCTGCCTCGAGTGTGCCGAGGTTGGCGGTCACGGTGCGCCCGGAGGCGCTCACCGTCACACCCGACGGGCCGCTGCCCGAGACGAAGTCGAGACCGGCCGGGAGCCGGTCGCTGACCACGACGTTCGTGGCCGCACCGTCGCCGGTGTTCCGCACGACGATGTCGTACGTCAGGTCCTGTCCGAGCTTCACATCACCCTGACCGTCGTCCTTGCTGATCGTCAGCACGGGCGTGGTCTTCTTGGTGATGGTGGTGTCGTCCCAGTCGCAGGCCTGGTTCGTGGCGGTTCCCACGGCGCAGGCGTTGTTGCGCAGGTTCCCGATCGGCGTGGATGCCCCGACGGTCGCCTTCACGGTGATCGTCGAGGACGCGCCAGGAGCGAGCGATGGGATCGTGCCCTGGGCGCGCTGCCCGGTGACCGACACCTGACCGGTCGTGCCAGCGGTGTACGAGGCGGTGATACCGGTGAGCCCGGCCGGCAGGTCGTCGCTGACGACGACGTTGCTCGCCGCAGCGGTGCCGGTGTTGCGCACCACGATGTCGTACGAGAGCTGGTCGCCGATCACGGCGCTGTCGCGGTGATCGTTCTTGTCCACCGTCAGCGCGGGCGCCGTCGGCGTGTCCACGTCGATGTCGATGCTGTGCAGGTCGCTCGGCACCTTCGTCCAGGTCGGCACGAGCCCGAGGAACGCGCCCTTCGAGCGCATGCTGAGCTGGAACTCCACCTTCGAGACGGTGCCGTTGACCTGCACCGTGCCGGTCTTGGCGGCGAAGGAGGTCGAGGTGATCGTGTTCGACGTCACGTCCAGGTTGCCGCTCACGGCGCTGAGGCTCACCCCGGAGGTCTTCAGCGTGTACTTCGCCGAGGACTGCACGACGCCGCCGATGGAGTACACGTCACCGCCGAGGTTGGCGAGGGTGATCTTCGGGTTCGTCACCTGCTGGCCGAAGTCGACCACGACGTTCCCGCGGACGCACTCGATGCCGTTCTTGCAGGGGTAGCCCTCGTTGAGGCCGATCACGTTGAGCCCGAGCTCCCCGCCGTCGCGCACGGTGGCGAGATTGACGACGTCACCGGAGCTCTTGATCTGCACCTTGTCGGTGGTGGTGATGCGGGCCGTCGCTCCGGCGGCCGACGCGGTGCGGGTGTCTCCCGATCCGCTCCAGCCGTTGACGTCGGCCGCCGAGGCGGCGGGGGCACCCGCGAGGGCGCCCGCCGCCAGAGCGGTGAGCACCCCCACGGTCAGCGCACCCCGAAGAAAGGATGTCTTCTTCACAGGTCTCTGTTCCTCCGTGTCTGTCCGGCGCCCGTCACCGGGTCGCCGAGGGACGACGACGCAGCGCGAACGCGCCGGCAGCACCGACGGCGATCACACCGGCACCCGCGAGTCCGACGGCAGGATCGGCCACCGGCACCGGCGGACGCTCGGCGAAGGTGTGGCTGTAGTTGTAGGTGAAGCGGTGGTCGTCGGTGAAGACGCCGCCGGTGTAGAGCACCTTGGCGCTGTTGGTGATCTGCGGACCCCAGTAGTCGGCGTCGACGGTGAACGTCGCCATCGGGGTGACGATGCTGGTGCCGCCGTCGTGCGTGACGTTGAACGTCCAGACGACGTTCCCGCCGACGAGCTGACCGCCGCTGGTCGCCGACGCGAAGGTCGTGTGCGCCGGCACGGGCAGGATCACCTTGTAGACGCCGTCGATCTGCTCGTCGTTGACGAGCTGCACGATCGCGCCCTCCTTGATCTCCGACCCCGGCGTCACGCCCGTCGCGGCCGTCTGGGTGGCTCGACCCAGGTAGCCGCGGGTCGAGGCCTGACCGTCGACGTCTTCCGTGCTGCGGACCGAGGAGATGCCGCCGCTCGATGCGCCGTCGGTGGAGTCGGGCTGGTCGGCGGCCATGGCCCCCTGCGCGCCGAGGAGCGAGCCCCCGACGATCAGCAGGCCGACACCGGCGCTGCACGCGGTCTTGAGGATGCTCTTCATGATGAGCCTCTTTCTTGATGTGGACACGACGAGCAGAGTGCTTCGCCGCGAATGAGACGGTGGGGACGGGGGTCGATTACGCCCGCGGACGGCGAGTATTCCGGCGCTGCGGGGCACGGACGCCGATGATCAGGAGCATCACGACGAGTCCGACGACGTACCCCAGGACGCCGACGAGGGAACCCACGAACACGTGGCTCACCTTGTAGCCCGGATCGAGACCCCAGGTCTGGGTGGCCCAGCCGATCAGGACGAGCCGCAGCATGTTGACCGCGAAGACGATGCCCCACATGGCTGCGAGCCCGCCGAACAGCCGGCTCCACCGCACGCGGGTGAAGGCGAGGATCACCGCGGCGACCACGGTGAGCGGGAGCCCGATCAGGAGTGCTGTGCACTCGACCGTGATCTGCAGAGCGATCAGGTCTCCGGTCGGGGTCCAGACGAGATAGTGCTCGCCGATCGCCGCGCGCTGGCCCTCGACGAACGGCGAGAGCAGCCACGTCGCGACGACCGCCTCGACGGCGCGGAAGGAGGTGTTGACCGCCAGGAGCGCTCCGCCCGCGGCGAGCATCAGCAGGGCCACGACCACCCGCGCGGCACGGTTCGGCGGCGACACCCGATCCAGTCGACGGGCGCGGAGGGCGGGCAGGGTTTCGGTGACGGTGGTCATCAGGCCTCCACGGCGACGGATCCGTTGACGACGACGTGGGCCTCCGCATTGCGGCGTGTCTTGGCCCATCCGTTCTTGCCCCGGACGATGCGCAGGAACGCCCGCGCGATGCAGATGTACATGTAATAGACGTAGAGCCACACCCCGAGCCCCCACCCCAGCGCCGTCAGCCAGCTCGCCTGGGGTTCGCAGCGGATCTTGTAGACGAACCCCCAGACGGCGAA
Organism: Microbacterium sp. C-MGS6; assembly: GCF_058140415.1. NCBI lineage: Bacteria > Bacillati > Actinomycetota > Actinomycetes > Micrococcales > Microbacteriaceae > Microbacterium > Microbacterium sp. C-MGS6. The sequence continues at coordinate 198,393 of NZ_CM176934.1, read as the reverse complement.
CGGGGCGACGGAGAAGGCGAACAGCAGCCCGAGGACGCCGAGGGTGTCGCCGAGCGCGACCTGGAAGAGCTCCGGCTGCTGCACCCAGTACCCGACCTGGGCGCCGAACAGGATGAGGAACGAGAGCCCTCCGAGCATCTGGAGGAAGGGCAGCACGAGGTAGTACACGGTCTCGATGACCCCGGCGTTGTCGACGTACGGCGACTTCACCACTTCGCGGATGTACTTGACGCACTGGATGTTCCCCTGCGCCCACCGGGTGCGCTGCGTGAGCAGACGGCGGATCGAGGGCAGCGCCTCCTGGTTCACGTGCGTGTCGTAGACGTGGCGGACCTGGTAGCCCGCCAGCACGACATGGACGCCCAGCTCGTAGTCCTCGAGCAGGGCGCCGTGCCACGGTTCGCCGAAGGTGTCGCCGATCGCATCGAGCACGGAGAGCCGGGTGAACTGGCCGTTGCCGCCCAGCCCCACGGTCCCGGTCTTCGCCCGGAGCGACTGCATCGCGGCGATGGTGGTGCGGAACTCGAGATCCTGCATCCGCAGCAAGAACCGCGCGAACGTGTTGGCGAACCGCCCGCCGTGCGGGTAGGGCTTCGGGTCGTCGCGGTTCTTCATCCAGACCGCGATCTGCGCTGCCCCCACGCTCTCGTCGCCGAAGATGTCGTCGGCGGCGCAGATCTCGAGGGCGTTGGGCTCCATCTCGCCGTCCGCGTCGATGACGACGACGACGATCCGATCGTGGTCGGCGTCTGCGGGGAGCCAAGCCAGGAGCTGATGATGGGCGGCATTGAGTGCGTCGCCCTTGCCGGTCCGCGCCTCGGGGCGACGGCGCTGAACGAGATGCACGTGCCCGTCGGCCTCGGCCCATCGGGTGACGATCGACGCCGTGGCGTCCTCGCTGTCGTCGTCGATCACCCAGACGTGGGCGCCGGGGAAATCCCGCCGCGCCCGCGACACGGTCGTATCGATCACCGCCTCCTCGTCCCGGCACGGGATGAAGAAGTGCCATTCGAAGCTCGCCGGATCGCCCGGGGTGGTCTTCGGATAACGGAGATAGGGGATGAGGATGAACAGGACGTACGTGACGAACGCGACGCCGAGCAGGACCGTGAACGCGTTGAGCACCGGGAACATCAGGGTGTCCTCTCCGGCGCGGGGTCCTCTTCCGGCGCGACGGACCGACGGATCGGGCGGGGAGCCGGTGCCGACCGCCGCAGCAGGCGGGTGCGCAGGAGCAGCCCCGCCCCCACGGTGACCGCGATGCCCGCCGCCATGACCCAGGTGGTCATCGATTCCGGACCTGTGACGGCGAGGGCGCCGACCGTGGCAAGCGGGGTGGTCAGGGCGTTGCTGTACATCAGGACTCCTCAGTGCGGGTCGAGGCGACGGTGCTGCGGATGTGCGCCGCGATGCGCGCGGTGGCCTGCCCGTCGCCGAAGGGGGACGGCAGGGTGGCGAGTCGGGCGAGGGTCGGCTCCACCGCGCCGAGCAGAGCGGAGGCGGCCGGAGCGAGCTCCTGCGGGGTGACGAGCCGGGTGAAGGCGCCCAGCGCCTCGGGGCGCTCGGTCGAGTCCCGCACGACGAGGACGGGGCGGCCGATCACCGTCGCCTCCTCCTGGATGCCGCCGGAGTCGGAGACCAGCAGAGCGGCGTGGGCGGCGAGCGCCAGGAACCGCTCGTAGGGAAGCGGTTCCTCGGCGATCAGCGCGTCCAGGAGGTGCGTGGCGTCCAACGTGGTGAGCATCGCCCTGGTGCGCGGGTGCACGGGGAACACGACGGGCCACCCCGACGCCGCGATCGCGTTGAACGCGCGGAGGGTGGCCAGGAGGTTCTCCGGAGTGTCCACGTTCTCCTGACGGTGCAGGGTGGCGAGGACGAAGCCGGCAGGCGTCAATCCGAGCCGCGCGAGCTCGTCCGCATCGCCGGCCGCGCCCGCACGCTGGGCGCGCACCGCCTCCACCACCGGATTGCCGGTGACGCGGATGCGCTCCTCGTCGATGCCCTCGGCGAGGAGGTTGGCACGGTTCGCCGCCGTCGCCGCGAACAGGTCGTCGGCGATGTGGTCGACCATCACCCGGTTGTGCTCCTCGGGCATCCGGCGATCGTGCGCCCGCAGTCCCGCCTCGACGTGCCCGAGGCGCACCCCTGCGGCATTCGCGGCGAGAGCGGCGGCGAACGTCGCGTTCGTGTCGCCCTGGACCACGACGTACCGCGGCTCGAAGCGGGTGATGGCCTCGGCGATCTGCTCGGCGGCGCGCCCGATCTGCGCCGCGCGCGGGAGACCGCCGACATGCAGCTGGAGATCGACGCGCTCGATCCCGCAGGACCGGAGGAACACCCGGGACATCCCCGGGTCGTAGTGCTGCCCGGTATGGACGACGAAGGCGGCATCTCCCAGTTCGCGGACGAGCGGAGCGAGCTTGATGATCTCGGGACGGGTCCCGAAGACGATCATGACGGAGCCTTTCGGCAGCGGAACGGACGAAGTGGACTGTGAGAAGTGCATTTCTGGGTACCTCGATCAGCCCCCGGAGGCAGGTCCCCCGTGGCTGACGCGATCAGTGGTTATCGGTGGGTCGCGCGACGCGCGGAGACGATGAGGAGCAGAGCTCCACCCGCCAGCAGCGCGATCGCGGGGAGGACGGAGAGCGGCGTGCCGCCCGTCTGCGCGAGCCCTGCAGCGGCAGGGGCACGGACGACGGTCGCCGCGCACGACCACTGCGCGTCGTCCGCGCAGGCGTGCGTCGCCGACAGCGGCGGCAGCGCGGGCAGGCCGGACAGGTCGTCCGGAACGGCGATCCCGGCCTGGACAGCCGCTGCCCGCAGGCCGGCGATCATCGACTCGTCATAGGCGACGGTGGCGCGGTTGACGACGGTGCCCTCGGCGTCCCGCGGCAGCTGCGCGCGGAGGGTCATCGTGGCCGACTCCCCGGGGCCGAGCTCCGGCACCACCCAGCCCACCCTGTCCTGCACGGCGACGCCCCCGGTCGAGGCGGCGATGAACCGCGCACCGTCGGGCAGGTCGTCGACGACGGGGATCTGCGTCGCGGCACCGGGGCCGACGTTCGACACGGTGATCGTGTAGTCGAGGATGGACCCGGCCGGCGCGGCGGACTGCGCCACGGTCTTGTCGATCTCCAACGAGGCGAGCGGGGCCACCGCGGTCAGGGCGCATGCCTGCTGCGGGTCGTCAGGACACGGGGTGGTCACCGTCGGCGCGGGCGTCCCGTTCGGCGCAGCGGCGGAGTTCTGCACGGTGGCGCGGTTCACGAGCTGGGCCTCGTCGAGCCCTCCCGGCGTCGTGCCGGTCACGTGCAGCACGACCTCGCCGCCGGCCGGGACCTCGGGGAGCGTCCAGTGGACGGCGCCGTCGGCGACCACGCCGCCCTGATCGGCAGAGACCGCGGTCAAGGCGGGCGGAAGGACATCGGTCACGGGGACATCGGTCGCCGGGGCGGTCCCGGCGTTGCCGACGACCAGGGTGTACGACAGCGCTTCGTCATGGCCGGCGACCTGCTTGTCGACGGTCTTCGCGAGCGACAACGCCGGCAGGGCGGCGACGACCGTGGAGGCGCAGGCGACACTCGCGTCGTCCGCACACGGCGTGGAGGACGTGGGCGCCGGCGTCTCGGCCGGGACACCGGCGGGGTTCTCCACCACGGCGCGGTTGACGAGGGTGGTGCCCGCGCCTGCGCGGTCGACGGTCCCGGAGACGTGCAGGGTGCTCGTGCCGCCGGCGGGAAGGGCGTCGATCGTCCAGGCGACCGCGCCGTCGGCGACCACGCCGCCCTGATCGGCCGTCGCATCGCGCAGTCCGGCAGGGAGCGTGTCGGTCACGGGCACCTGTCGGGCCTCCGCCTCGCCGGTGTTCCGGACGGTGATGGTGTAGTCGAGGACGTCGCCCGGTGCGGCCGCGGCCTTGTCGACGACCTTGGCGATCGAGAGTCCGGCGACCTTCGGGTCCGGCGTGGCGGTGGCGGTCACCCCGAGGGCGTAGCCGTCCAGCGCTGCGGTCTGCGTGCCGCCGAGGGCGAAGCGGGCGACATCGAAGACGATCCGGGTGATCTTGGTGCCCGGGACGGTGAAGCTTCCGCAGCCGCCGGGGCGCGAGGCCGCGGTGCAGGAGATCCTCATGTCGCCGCGGGAGTAGCCGTCGCCTCCGTCCACGAAAGTGGCGCCGTCGGAGACGACCGCACGGGTGGCGCCGCCGTCGGCGGAGGCGAAACGGATGCCGTCTGCGACCGAGATCCCGCCGAGCACGGTACCGCCGGTCCCGGCGCCGAACTCGGCGATGTGGATCGCGGGATCGTCGACCGGGCGATCGAACGTGATCGTGAGCTGCCCCTCGCCGCAGCGCGACGACGTCCCGCAGTTCGCGTTCGAGTGGACGTCGAGCGTCGCGAGGTCCTTCGCCGAGACACCGGCCGCGTACATGGCGTCCGTGCCGCTCCAGGAGCTCAGCGTCTTACCCTCGCCGCCGAAGATGCGGGAGCCGCCGGCGAGTGTGGCGGTGGCGATCGTGCCGTCCGGCAGCGTGAACCGGCCGGTGTTCGCGTCGACGATGGTCGCGGCTCCCGTCGCGGCGTCAGCGGGTGCCGCGGCAGCGACGGCGCCCAGGGCGAGCAGCAATCCGAGCACGAAGGCGCCCGATCGTTTCCTCATGGCGATGTGGTTCCAATCTCGATCTCTTCATCCGCTGGTATCCGGAGATGGCGGACTCCTACAGGACAGCGATCCGCGGGGGTGATTACGCGCGGTTCCGAAATCAATCCACGATGACCACCTCCGCGCTCGCCGCGCCGGAGATCCCGGCGATGTTGGACTGCGCGAAACTCAGGGTCACTGCGGTCCCGGCGGGCACCGGATAGGCGTCGACGCGGAAGCTCGCCTGCCATCGCTCGTTCGCCGCGCACGTCCCCGCCGCCAGGGTGGCGCCGTAGGCGGACACCGTAAGGTCGGCACCGACCTCGCACGCCACGGTCACGGACAGCAGCTCGGTGCGTGAGACCTGTCCTGGCACGTCGATGAGGACAGGAGCGCTCGGCACGCTCGCCTCGGGGACGGGTTCCGGCTCCGGCTCCGGCGGCGGCGCTGCCGGAGCGGACGGCTCCGGCGCGGCCGACGGCGGAGGGCTCGCGACCGGCGTCGCCGCCGGGGCGGATGTCGCCTCCGGGGATGGGGCCGGGGTGGGTACGCTCCACGTCACGACCTCCGTGGCGGCGGGCGCCGCGACCACGGCGGTGCCCCCGACCACCGTGGCGGCGACGGTCGCCGCGAGGGTCCTCGCGGCGACCGCGGCCACGATACCGATGGTGGCCTTCGCCGCAGCGATACCCGCGACCGGAGCGGCGATCGCGGGCGGCAGCGGGGCGGCGCTGGCGGACAGTCCGGCAGATGTCAGCGACTGCCAGATCTGCGCACCGGCCCCCACCGTGATGCCGGCGGGGAAGAGGACGGACAGCATGCGCGAGCTGGCGTGACGCGCCTCCTCGGCCTTGGCGCGGCAGTCGGCGCACTCGTCGAGGTGGGCGTGCACACGGGCCGTGTCCCGGGGCGTGAGGCGCTGGCGGGCGTGTGCGCCCAGCTTCCCCATCGTCCACTGACACTCCCGGGAGGCCGGCGGGCGGGCCGCGACGTGCGCGGTGATCCAGGCCTGCCGGAGCCCCTCCCTGGCACGGAAGGCGAGGACCGCGGCCGCGCGCTCGCTGATGTCGAGGCGCTTGCCGATCTCGTGCATGGAGAGGTGCTCGACCTCGCCGAACCACAGCACATCCTGCCAGCGCTCCGGCAGGGCCAGGATGGCCTGCGAGACGAGCGAGGCGTCGAAATCGGCGTCGGCCGCGGCATCCGTGCTGTTCGGGTCCTCCACCGCCTCGATGTACTCGATGGGCACCTCGCGACGGGCGCGGCCCCAGCTGATGGCGAGATTGCGCATCGTGGCGAACAGGTACGGCTTGAACGCGGCCGTCGGCCCCTTCCCGGCCTGGATCGCCTGATAGATGCGGGTGAAGGACTCTGCGACGAGGTCGTCGGCATCGGCTGACCACCAGTAGCTGCGGGCCACGGCCGCCGCCGCGGGTGCGTAGCGCTCCCACAGCTCCGCATAGGCCTGCTCGTCACCCCCGCGGACCCGGTCCAGCAGGTCCGCGTCGCGTTCCCTTTCCTCGTCTCTGCGTTCGTCGCTCATGGTGTTCCCTTCCCCCGAGGGCCTGTGTCGGTGAGGTGACAGACCTCACCCGTGCGTTCTCACGCCGACGCGGGGCACGGCCCGGCGGATGTCGGCCGCACCCCGCCCGGCGCGTGCGATCAGCGGTTCCCGCGGCGTGCGCGTCGCGCGGCCGCCAGCGCGCCTCCCATCCCCAGAAGCAGCACCCCGGCGAGCAGACCCGCTGTCGCGATCCCCCCGCCGGTCGTGGCCAGCGAGCCCCCGGGAGTGCCCGCCGGCGTGCTCGGCGTGCTCGGCGTGGCCGGCGTGCTCGGCGTCGCCGGCGTGCTCGGCGTGGCTGGAACGGGCGGCGGGGGCACGACGGCCACCGGGTTCTGCACGCTCACGGTGACGGTCTCGTCCCCCACCGTGAACCGCTCCGGGCTGATCACCGGCGTGCCCCAGGCGGTGCCGGCCACGGGCTCCGGCGCCCGCTCGCGGACCCTGACCTCCGCGCCGGCAGGCAGCGCCGGGCTCGTCACCGGCGATCCGGCCTCGAGATCGAGCACCCCCGAGCCCGCCGGGAAGCCCGGCCCCGCCGGGTACGTGTACTCCAGCACGTACCGGGTCCCGGCGGGGATCCGCTCGGTCGCGGCCGCCGGACCGCTGAGGGTCTTCAGCGCCGTGAAGCGCCCGACGCGCGTACCGTTCCCCGTCCCCGAGCCGCCGTGGCGGGTGACCTCCGACGTGACCGTCGACGATGTCTCGGTGCCGACCCGGATCTCGGCGGCGTTGCGGTAGGTGCCGGCCGCACCGTCGTCGGTCACCCGCGAGAGGTAGTGCACGTTGTAGAAGCCGCCCTCGACGGCGGTGAAGGTGACGGTGGTCCCGTCGGCGGAGACGGTGTAGTCGGCGGCAGCGACCTCGGTGACCGGCCCCGGGACGACGAGACCGCTGGGGAGGGTCTGCAGACCGGTGGCGACCCACAGCGACGGGTAGCGTTCCCCGGCGGCGGATTCGCGCAGGAGCTCCTGGTCGGAGCCGATGACGTCGGTGACGACGACTTCCTGACCCGCGGCCATGCCCTTCGCTCCCGCCCCGACGGCGACGTCCCACGCGATGGTGTCCGAGGTGTTCTGGTACTCCCCGCTCTTGAAGTCCGCGCGGCCTCGGAAGTCACAGTCGGTCGTGCAGATGAAAGGGTCCGGCTTCACATCGACGGAAGCGGTGACGTCACCGAAGTCGTAGGTGACCGTGGTGGTCTCGCTCACCTCGGTGGTCACCGTCGCCCAGAAGGAGAAGCCTCCGGAGAGACCGACGGGGTGCTCCTCGAGGTAAGCGCTGTCGATGTCGCAGACGAGCTGCGCGGCGGTCGTCACGCAGCGTCCCGCCTCAGCTCCCGTCGCGTCGAGCAACGGGAAGGTGTCCGGCAGCCCACGGAGGCCCTCGGGGAGCTCGACGACGAAGCCGGCAGGTGCGACCGGGTTGTCCGGCAGGGACCAGGTGCCGGTCAGCTCGGCCTTCGTGCCGCTGGCGACGGCCGTCTCCGTGAAGGCCAGGGACTCGACCGTCGCGCCGGTCGTGTACGGCGGGGCCGCGGTCGCCGCGACGGGGACGAGCAGGGCTCCGACGAATCCGCCGACGATCATGGCGACGGCGGCGACGCGGCGGGCGATGCGGCTCCGTCCCGAGCGGGGTCGGACGGGTGGCGAATGGGTCAGCATGTGTTCCTCCGGTGACAGCCGCGCACACGCGACGTGGGCACGGTCGAAGATGAGACACGGCGGGGCCCGACGTACTACGCGCGTTCCGCAGGATTGCGGAACGCGACGATGCACGCCGCACGTGTCTCCACGCCGCGCGGCGTCGCACTCTCTCCGCCCGCGGCGATGCCGCGGAGCTCTCCCCCGGCCCGCAAGGTTCCCCTCCCTCGCACAGGCCGCCAACGACGGTACCCCTCATGCGGCGCATCGCAGGTGTTCGCAGCCGCGCGTATATCGGCGTTCCGGAATGGGCCGACGGAACGCCCCGAGACCGGGGCTGTGCGGCGGGCCGGGGGAGCAGCCCGCCGCACGAGGGACTCGATTTCTCCACGTCGTCGGGTTGGGGATTCGACGACGTCCTGGGCCACGGATCCCGTCCGCGCTCACATGCCCAGCCTCGCCCCTCGGCAAACAGGACGGGAACGGCCCCTGAGCATTACGCCGGATAAGCTCGGAAACGTGCCGATCGCCCCCTCCGCCTCCCCTGCCACCGCCGACGACGACCTCCGCCGCCTCGCCGACGCGCTCCGCGACCCGGCACCGCTGAACTGGGTCATCACCGGCGACTCGATCACCCACGGCCTGGTGCACACCCAGGGCGGGCGCAGCTACCAGGAGCACCTCCACGAGCTGATCAGGGGCGAGCTCGAGCGCGTCCGCGACATCGTGCTCAACACCGCGATCAGCGGCAACCGGATCGTCGACATCCTCGACGACTGGGAGCGTCGGGTCGCGGGCTGGCAGCCGGATGTCGTCACCCTCATGGTCGGCACCAACGACGCCTCGGACGGCGGGCCCCGACCGGTGATCTCGCCGGACGACTACGCCGCCTCCCTGCATGACTTCGTGAGCCGGGTGCGCGAAATCGGCGCCATCCCGGTGCTCCAGACGCCGCCCGCCATCGACGTCCGCAACGCGCCGGAGCGGGCGCGGATCGCCGACTTCGCCGAGGCCGTCCGTCGGGTCGCGTCCGCGGAGGACGTGATCCTCGTCGACCAGTACGCGCACTTCGCAGAGCTGGGCGGTGGCGGGATGCCGTGGGGCCTCATGAACGACCCCTTCCACCCCAGCGCCGCCGGACACGCCGCTCTCGCCCTGGAGCTCGCCCGCGTCCTCGGCATCGCGCCGGAGGGACCGCGCGCCCGCACAGCCGCCCTCCTGGAAGGCATGGTCGGCACGGCTCGCGTCTTCGGCTGAGAGGCGCGGATTCACCCGGCCAGGGTGACCGCTCTGGACGGCGGTGACGGCGCGACGCTAGGTTGAGCGCATTCACACTCGACAGTGAGGTGGGGGCATGTCGCACGTCGTCGCAACCGGGGCCGGCAAGGCCATGATGGAACGTCGGAACGATCCGACGCACGAGTACATCCTGAAGCTCACCGGCAAGGAGCGGCCTCGGGTCCTCTTCGTCGGCACCGCGACCGGCGATGACACCGCCTACATCGTGAGCTTCTACTCCACGTACGACTCCGACAGATGCGCGCCGCACCACCTGCCGCTGTTCCATCGCGCCGTCGACGACCTGGCCGGGTTCGTGAAGGGCTTCGACGTCATCCACGTCGGCGGCGGGAACACCGCCAACATGCTCGACGTCTGGAAGCGTCAGGGCCTCGACGAGATCATGCGCGAGATGTGGGAGGACCCCTCGTCGAACGTCGTGTTCACGGGAGGCAGCGCGGGCGGCATCTGCTGGTTCGAGGGCGGCACGACCGACAGCTACGGGCCCACGCTGCAGGTGCTCCCCGAGGGTCTCGGGTTCCTGCACGGCAGCTTCTGTCCGCACTACGACGCCGAGGACCAGCGACGGCCGCTCTTCCACGCCTCCCTGCTCAGCGGCGAGCTCTCCACCGGGTATGCGGTGGGCAACCTGCAGTCGTTGCACTTCGAGAACAGCGAGTTCGTCACGGCGGTCAGCCCGGTCGAGAACGCGTTGGCGCTGAAGGTCGAGGCGGCCGACGGGAATATCGTCGAGACCGAGCTGCCGGTGCAGGTCCTCACCGGGGCGGCGCCGATCGTGAAGGGGCCGTCGTCGTGAACGACAGCGTCTGGATCCTCGTCGCCGAGCTCATCGTCGTCGTCCTGGCGATCTTCATGGGCACCCGCACGAGCGGGATCGGCCTGGGCGTGTGGGGCCTCGTCGGCGTCGCGGTGCTCGTGTTCGTGTTCGGGGAGGCCCCCGGCAACGCCCCCGTCGACGCGGTGTTCATCGTCATCACGGTCATCACCGCGGCCTCGACCATGCAGGCCGCCGGCGGCATCGACTGGATGGTGTCGGTGGCCGCGAAGGTCATCCGCAAACGCCCGAAGTCCGTCGTCTTCCTCGCGCCGGCCATGTCGTTCCTCTTCACGGTCGGCGCGGGGACCGGCAACATCTTCTACCCGCTGCTGCCCGTGATCTACGACGTCTCCTACCAGCAGAAGATCCGGCCGGAGCGGGCGCTGTCGGTCTCGGCCGTCGCCTCGCAGGTCGGCATCCTGTGCTCGCCGGTCTCCGCGGCCACCGCATCGATGGTCGTGCTGCTCGCGCCGCAGGGCGTCGACCTCGGCGGCCTGCTCCTCATCATGTGGCCGGCCTCGATCGCGGGCCTGCTCGTCGCCGCCCTGGTCATGATGCGTCACGGCAAGGACCTCGAGGACGACCCGGAGTACCAGAAGCGCCTGGCGGAGGGGCAGATCAAGCCGCCCACCGTCGACGCGCACGAGAACAAGCTCCCGCCGACCGCCGTGCTCTCGGCCTCGCTGTTCCTCGCGGGCGTCGCGGTGATCGTCTTCTTCGGCCTGTTCGAGAACCTCCGTCCGGTCATCGGCACCGATGACGACGGCGACCCGCTCCGCCTGAGCGTCACGGTGATCATCGAGGTCGTCATGGGCATCATCGCCGCGCTGATCTTCGTGTTCTGCAAGGTCAAGGCCGCCGACGTGCCGAAGCAGTCCACGTTCCCCGCGGGCATCGTCGGGGCCATCGCCCTGTTCGGCATCGCCTGGCTCGCCAACACGTTCGTCGCCGCGAACCAGACCCTCATCGTCGACGGGCTGGGCTCGGTCGTCTCCGGATCGTCCGCCTTCCTCGGCGCTCTGCTGTTCGCGCTGGCGCTCTTCGCTGTCGCCATGCTCACGACCAGCCAATCGAGCGCCACGAACGCGATCGTCCCGATCGGCATCACGATCGGTCTGCCCGCCTCCCTGCTGGTGGGGCTGTGGCCGGCGGCGATGGGCATCTACACGCTGCCCGCCAACGGCAGCCAGGTGGCGACGGTCGCGTTCGACCAGACCGGAACGACGAAGATGGGCAAGTTCGTCATCGACCACTCGTTCCAGCTGCCGAACCTCGTCTACGTCGGCACGGCGATCGTCGTCGGGGTGGCGCTGTCGTTCCTGTTCACGTGACATGACCGACGTCGTCGACCGGTCGGCGCTGCGGCAGTTCCTCCTGGGACTGGCTCAGGGCATGAATGCATCGGCGGAGTCCGTCGACCGCATCCGGGACACGATCGCCGAGGTGGCCACGGCATCGGGGGGAGACGGCGCCGACTTCGTCGTCCTGCCGACGATCATCATCGTGGAGACGGGGGACGCGGAGGAGCAGCGGGTCGCGTTCCGGTCGGCCACGAACGCCTCGTTCCGCTTCGACCAGATCGCCGCGCTGTACGACCTCATCGCGCAGGCGAAGACCGGCGCCGTGGACCCGCTGGACGGCATCCGGCGGCTCAACGAGATCGGCGCGATGCGCCCGCGGCTCGGCTGGTTCACCCGCACGCTCGGGCATGCCATCCTCACGACCGGCCTCGCGCTCCTGCTCGCGCCGACCTGGCAGGGCGCGCTCGTCGCCTTCGTGCTCGGGTTCGGGATCGGCCTGCTCAAGCTCGTGCGCTCCCCCACGCTGCAGCTGGTCATGCCCATCGCCGCGGCCTTCGTGTGCGCGGCCGCGGTGTTCCTGCTCGCGGAGGTGATCGAGATCGGCGACCCGATCCGGCTGCTGATCGCGCCGCTGGTGACCTTCCTCCCCGGCGGCGTGCTCACCACGGCGACGGTCGAGCTCGCAGCCGGGCAGATGATCTCCGGTGCGTCCCGCCTCATCTACGGGTTCGTGCAGCTCGCCCTCCTCGCCTTCGGCATCCTCGCCGCGGGCGCGGTGGTGGGCGTCTCGAGCGACTCGTACGAGGCGCTCGACGCCTCCTCGTCCTACCTGCCCTGGTGGGTGCCGCTGCTGGGCATCCTCGTGTTCGCACTCGGCAACTACCTGCACTTCTCCTCCCCGCCGTCCACATTCGGGTGGGTGCTGCTCGCCCTGGTCGTCGCCTACCTCGGCCAATGGGCGGGAACGGAGTTCATCGACCCGGCGGTCGGCGGCTTCGTCGGCGCGGTCGCCGTCACGCCGGTCGTGTTCTGGATCGCCGGGCTGCGCCACGGGGCCCCGTCGCAGCTCACGTTCCTCCCCGCGTTCTGGCTGCTGGTGCCGGGAGCGGCCGGGCTGGTGGGACTCACCGAGGCGGTGGCGACCGACAACGGTCTCGCCGACTTCACCGCCGCCCTCGTCTCCGTCATGTCGATCGCCCTGGGTGTGCTCATCGGCACGGCGCTCTACCGCGTCGTGCACCACGGCGCGGAGGAGTTCGTCCAGTTCGCCGTCGCCCCGCCGCCCGCGGAGGACGAAGAGCCCGCGCCGACGCTCTGGCACCGCCTGTCTGCCCCGCTGCGCCGCCTGCGCCGCCGCGATCGCTAGCGGTACACCTCGCGACGGTGGCCGGCGTGCACGACGACGACCGTCAGGATCCCGTCCTCGATCCGGTAGAGCACCCCGTAGTCCCCCGTCCGCACCCGCCACTCCGGTCGGCCGGTGAGCTTGCGTGCTGCGGGGGGCCGCGGGTCTTCGGAGAGGAGCTCGATGACGGCCTGGATACGTCGGGACCCGGTGCCGATCAGAGCGTGGCGAGGATCTCCTTCATCTCCGCGATCTCCGCGGTCTGCGCGTCGACGATGTCCTGCGCAAGGGCGACCGCGTCGGCGTTCTCGCCGTCCGCGACCTCCGTCTCGGCCATCTCGGCCGCGCCCTCGTGGTGGGCGATCATCTGCTCCAGGAACAGCCGGGACGCCTCCGGGCCCGCGGCGGCTTCGAGCGCGGCGAGGTCGTCGTCGCTCATCATGCCGTCACCGTGGTCCATCTCGGCGGGGTCACCCGCCTCGGCACCCCAGTCGTCGAGCCATCCCTGCAGCTGCTCGATCTCCGGGCCCTGAGCGGCCGTGATGCGTTCGGCGAGGTCGGTCACCCGTGGGTCGACGTCATCCTTCGCGAGCACGATGTCCGACATCTCGACGGCCTGCTCGTGATGGACGATCATCATGGACGCGAACATCGCATCGGCCTCATTCGCTCCGGCCAGCGGGGCGTCCGAGGTGGAGTGATCCATACCGGAGTGGTCAGCCGGTCCCGCAGGTGCGGCCGAGGCGCATCCCGCGAGGGCGAGGGTTCCGACCAGCACGAGGGCGGCGGCGGCAGCGGTTCGATTCTTCATTTCTCTCTCATCTCTGTCTGTCGGAAGGGCGTCCGCGGTCGCGGAGCCCGGGCGCTCACCAGCGCCGATCAGGTCCGACTGATGCAGAGGACGTGGAGTGAGGGGGGACGGAGAGGGGCGGCGGCGGTTCCCGCGCGCACGCGGAGGGCGCGCAGCAGGGGAGCGATCACGGCCGCGCGAATGGGGCGCAGCACCAGGAGCAGTCCGCCGAGGAGCGCGAGGACGCAGGCCGCGCCGCCATCCCCCGCGGAGTCGTCGGGGGCGACGGCCGCCTCGGCGACGGACACCGCATGCGCCGCCGACGCCGAGGGGTGCGCGGGCACCGGTGCCGCGTGGCCCGCCATCGCGTGCGCTCCGGGGGTGCCGTGCGTGTCGAGCGCGTGCATGCCGAGGAGCCCGAGCACGATGCCGCCCACGAGGAGGACGACGAGCAGCGCCCTCTGGAGCACGCGACGACCGGCCATGGGTCCACTATACCCGGTGGGGGTATAGTGGACCGCAGTCAGCGGGCGACGCCGGCGCGACGCAGCAGCCGGCGGACGGCGAGGACGACTCCCGCCACCGCGAGCTCCCCGAGCACCCGGCCGAGCAGCGTGGCGATGAGCACCGGCGGGACGAGGTGCTCCGGGGAGAACACCGGGAGGGCCACGAGGAAGAGCACCACCCCGGTCACGGCGCCGGCGAGCAGGACACGACCCGGGCGGACCGCGGCGTCGCGCCGGAACGGCAGCGCGAGGTCGAGGACCGCGCCGCCGAGGACGAGCGGCACCACCCCGAGCAGCCCGATGGGGGACACCGCGAGCGTCAGCACCCCGGTCACGAAGGCGGCCAGCGTCGCCATGCCAGGGACCCGGGTGACGACGCGGGCGAGGAAGGGCAGTGCGGTGTGCACGGCCGCGACCAGGGCATACGCGGGAGGGGAGGCGGCGGCCAGCACGCTCGTGACCGGGACGACAGCCAGGAAGACGAGGGCCTGAACCGCGCCGAGGGCTGCGCTCACGAGCAGGGCGCTGGTCGGCACACGGCGGGACACGGGCGATATCGGACCACTCACTCCTCCGAGCCTAGAACTCCCGGCGCCCCTCGCTCCGCAGCGTCCTGCACCGTGCGGGTTTGGATATCGTAGGGGTGGGGATGCGTACCTGGGGAGGGACGATGCCGACTTTCGGCGCGCAAGGGGACACGAGGTTTCCGCGGGTTTCCGCGCACGTGATCGGGCGTCCGCGGCTGAACGCGGTGCTGGATGCCGGGGCTCCGCTCACGCTGCTGCGCGGCGCCGCGGGCTCCGGGAAGACCACCGCCCTGGTCGGCTGGGCCTTCACCTGCTCCGCCCGGGTCGTGTGGCTCACGGTCACACCGGCCCTGGCGACGAGCCCGGCACTGGCATCTGCGCTGCTGCGGGTGCTGCGCGGCACGGACACGGACACGGGCGCAGGCAGCACCGATCCGGCCACCGGGGACGGCTGGCCCGCCGTCGGGCACTACCTGTGCGATCACGAGGAGCCTGTCGTCATCGTCCTGGACGACGCCGCCGCGCTCGACCGGGATGCGGTCTTCGACCTCTGCCGCACGGTCGCCGTCCCGTCGCACGTCCGCCTGATCGTCGCCACGAATCGCCCCAGTCCCTTCGACAGCGACGGCATCGGCCTCGTGATCGACACCGCGCTGATCTCTCCGGAAGACCTCGCGTTCGACACCGACGAGATCCGCCGCGCTCTCGACGTGGACGAGGACATCGCCGTCGCCGTGCGGGCGGCCACCGAGGGATTCGCGGCGGTCGTGCGTGCCGTCGCTCTCCGCGGCCGTGCCCCCGACGGCACGACGATCGTGGAGGTCGCGACGGCGGCGGTCGACGACTACCTCCGCAGCCGCATGGAGGAGGGCACGTTCGGCGCCGGCGTCCTGGAGGGTCTTATCCGGATCAGCATCACGGACACGGTCGACCTGCCGTTGGCGCAGGCCCTCAGCAGCGATCCGGACATCGGCACGGCCCTCGACGAGGCCGAGGCGTTCGGCTTCGGCCGATGGTCGACGGACTCCGGGCGCCGGACCTTCACGATCGCCGCGCCGGCCCGCACCCTGCTGCGTCACGACCTCCTGCGGCGGTTCCCCGCCGAGATCCGCGTGCTCCGACGCCTCGCGATCGAGGGCGCCCTGCGCCGCGGCGCCCCCTTCGAAGGACTGCGCCTCGCGATGGAGGAGGACGACCTCCACCTCGCGGCCCACGTCATCATGTCCGGGTGGAGCCACCTCCTGGACCACGACGGTCGCCGGGTCGTGGCGCTGCTGGGCGACCTGCCTCTCGCCCGGCTGAAGCAGGAGCCGCTGGTGGCCATGCTCCTGGGCATCTGCCTCAATGCCAACCGGCTCCGGCGGGTGCGCGGACTGCAGCTGCTGCGGATGGCGATCTCCGCCGCGAACGCCCGTCGGAACACGCTCTCTCCGACGGAGCGCCTGTTCATCTGGACTGCCGAGAGTGCGGCGCTGCGCGTGATCGGGATGCCCGACAGGGCGGGGCAGGTGGCCGCCCGCGCGCTGGCTCTGTTCACCGAGACACCCGAGTCCCAGTGGGAGCAGTACGCGATGGAGATGCCGCTGCTCTGCACGCACCTCGGCATCTCGCTCTACTACGGCGGCCGTCGGGAACAGGCCGTGCGCCTGTTCGACGAGGCCGCCGCCCTCGCGGCGTCGCAGGGCAGCGGGAAGGCGTTCCACGCCGTCAGCCTCCTCGGCGGGATCCACGCCCTCAACGGCGATCTGCCGGAGGCCCGGCACTATGTCGAGATCATCCGCGACGGCTCGTGGGATCCCGCGCAGCTGGACGGCTACCGCGGCACGTTCTACCGCGTCGCCGAGGCGATGCTGGCGGTCGAGGACGGCGACCTCGCCGCAGCCAAGCACCACGCGCGCGCCTTCCTCCCGCACCGGGCGACGAGCGAGCACTGGACGACGATGGCGACGGTCGAAGCCTGGATCGCGCTGCATGAGGGCGATGCCGCGGGCGGACTGGAGCGACTGGAGTCGTTCGCCCGACTGCGCGGACGCGAGGCCGGCTCTCCGCCGGCCCGCCAGGCGCTGAGCCGCCCGCGGATCCTGCTCCACCTCGCCCTCGGCGACATCCGCGCCGCGCGCGGCATCAAGCAGCGCGACGCCGGGGCGGACCGCTTCGGCACCCTTCTGGAACGGGCCAGGGTCGCCCTGATCGACGGTCGCGCGCCCGAGGCGGCGCGGCTCCTCTCTCACACGCGCCTCGAGCCGACGACCTCACGCGAGCGCGCGGAGGCCGCGGCGGTGCAGAGTGCCGCCCTCCACCGGGTCAGTCCCGCCGCCGCGCAGGCCGTGACCGAGGCGCTGAACGCCCAGCTCGCCGACCGCGGACTGCGCACCCCGCTGGCGCTGCTCAGCGCCGAGGATTTCGCCGCCGTCCGCGCCGACCTCGCTCCGATCGGCGGCGCGCCGCTGCCCGCCCGATCCGCGTTGCCGTCGTTCGCCGCCCGCCCGAGGCTGTCCTCGCGGGAGCAGGTGGTGCTGCACGCGCTCACCACCGGGGCGCCGCTGCCCGAGATCGCCGCGGAGCTCCAGGTCTCGCCGAACACCCTGAAGACGCAGCTCCGCAGCATCTACCGCAAGCTCGACGCGGCCAACCGTACGGAGGCGCTCGAACAGGCCGCCCGGCACGGCCTCCTCCGCGGATGACGAGAGCCCCGCCCGTCGCAGACGACGGGCGGGGCTCTCCGGCGGAACCGCTAGCTCTGCAGGCGGCGTCGGCGCACCAGCAGCAGCACGGCACCGCCGATCAGGAGGGCGATCGCGAGCCCGAGGACCCACGGCGCCAGCTGTCCACCCGTGAGGGCGAGCGGCGTCAGCACCGGGTTCTCGGTCGTGCTCGTCGGGGGCGTGATCGTCTCCCCGCCGGGAGGCGTGGCCGACGCCGTGGCCGCGTTCCGCAGCGTCGCTCCCGCCGCGTCGGCGTGCACGGTCACCGCATAGGTGATCACGACGCGCTCCCCTTCCGCGAGGCTGCCGGTCCAGCGCAGCGTCGTGCCGTCGATCGTCGGCGCGGCCACCGCACGGTCACCCACCGTGGCGGTCGCCGAGCCGCGGAGGTCGGCGTGCCGCAGCACTCCGGCCAGGTCGTCCGTGACGACGACCTCGTCCAGACCCGTCTCGCCGGTGTTGGTGCCGGTGAGGGTGTAGGTCACGACGCTGCCCGTCGCGACGGCGGAGCCGGATGCGGGGTCGGACGTCTTGACGAACGCGAAGCCCGGGGTGCCGACGGGGTTCTCCGTCGTCACCGGCGGCGGGGTCAGCTCGGCGCCACCCGGAGGCGTCGCCGTGCCCTCGACGGTGTTCGCGATGATCACGCCGCCGGCGTCGCCGTGCACGGTCACCGAGTAGGTGATCGTGACGCGCTCGCCGACCGCGAGGTCACCGGTCCAGGTGAGCTCATCTCCCGCGACGACGGGTGTCGCGGCGGTGCCGTCGCTCAGGGTCGCCGTCGCGTCGCCGTTGTAGGCGGCGTGGGCGAGCACACCCGAAAGGTCGTCGACGATGCGGACCGGAGCCAGCGCCGTCTCCCCCGTGTTCACGCCGGTCACCGTGTAGGTGACGACGCTGCCCGGGTCGACACGCGTGCCGGAGGCGGGGTCGGCGAACTTGTGCAGCTCGAAGCCCGGCTCGTTCACGGGGTTCTCGGTCGTCGCCGGCGGCGTCTCGATGGGCGGCACGCCACCGGGCGGGGTCGCCGAGCCGGAGGCCGAGTTCTCGATCACGGACCCGCCGGCATCCGCCCGCACAGTCACCGAGTAGGTGATCGTGACGGTCTCGCCGACCTGCAGCGCACCCGTCCACGACAGCCCCTCCTCGGCCACCGTCGGCGCGGTGGTCACCGTGCCGCCGATCGTCGCGGTCGCATCGTCGTTGTACTCGGCGTGCGCCAGGACACCGGAGAGGTCATCGGTGACGGTGACAGGGTCGAGAGCCGTCTCCCCCGTGTTCACGCCGGTCACCGTGTAGGTGAGGACACTGCCCGGGTCGACCGCCGTGCCCGCAGCCGGGTCGACGCTCTTCGAGACCGAGAATCCGGGCTCGTTGACCGGGTTGGTCGTGACACCGGGCGGCGGCGTGATCGTGGATCCTCCCGGCGGGGTCGCCGTCGCGGACGCCGCGTTCTCGATCACGGTGCCGACGCCGTCGGCGCTCACGGTCACGGAGTAGGTGACGGTCACGGTCTGGCCGACCGCGAGCGCCCCCGTCCACGACAGCTCGGTGCCGTCCAGGGTCGCGGGAGCCGCAGCGGCACCCGCGATGCTCGCCACGGCGTCCGCATTGAACGTCGCGTACGGCAGCACGCCGGACAGGTCGTCGGTGATCGTCACCGGGTCGAGCGACGTCTGGCCCGTGTTGGCGGCCGTCAGCGTGTAGGTGAGCACGTCACCGGGATCGACAGCGGTACCGGCGGCGGGGTCAACGGTCTTGGCGAACGCGAAGCCGGGCTCGTTCACGGGGTGCTCCGTGCTCGACGGCGGCGGCGTGATCGGCGTGCCGGGAGTCGTGGGGCTCTCCGGGTCGCTCGGGTCGGCGGGGATCAGCGGGGTCGCCTCTCCGGTCGCCGTGTTCGCGATGGTCTCGCCGCCGGCGGTGGAGTCGACGGTCACCGAGTAGGTGATCACGACGTCCTGGCCGGGGCGCAGCACGCCGTTCCACGACAGGGCGCCGTCGGCCACGCGGACATCGCCGCGGGTGGCGGACACGTCGTCGTTGTACGACGCGTGGGCCAGCGCCGCGCGCAGGTCGTCGCCGATCTCGACGGGGTCGAGGACGGTGTCGCCCGTGTTGCGGCCGGTCACGGTATAGGTGATCACGGTGCCGGGGTCGACGCGCGTGCCCGTCGCCGGGTCCGCCGTCTTGGTGACGGTGAACCCGGGGGTCGCGACGGGGTGCTCCGTCGTCGCCGGCGGGGTCTCGACCGGGGTGCCCGGCGTCGTCGGACTCTCCGGGTCGGTCGGGTCGGTCGGGATCAGCGGGGTGCCCTCACCGGACACCGTGTTGCGGAGCAGCACGCCCGTCGCATCCTCGTCCACGGTCACCGTGTAGGTGATGTCGACGCGGTCGCCGGGAGCGAGCGTCCCGGTCCAGGTGAGGGTGGTGCCGGAGAGCGTGACGGATCCGGACGAGGCCTTCGCGTCGCCGCCGTACTCCGCGTTCGCGAGGACGGCCGAGAGGTCGTCGACGATCGTCGCGGGGTCGAGGACCGTGTTGCCGGTGTTGACGCCCGAGACCGTGTAGGTGATCGTGTCACCCGCGCGGACGGCGGTGCCGGAGGCCGGGTCAGCCGACTTCGTGACCTCGAAGCCCGTGTCGACGACGGGGTGCTCCGTCTCCGCCGCCGGCGGGACGATCGGGGTCCCCGGGGTCTTCGCCCCGGAGGGGTCGGCGGGGTCGGTCGGGATCTGCGGCGTGGCCGATCCGGTGACGACGTTGTGCAGCAGGGCCTTCTCGACACCCGCGTCCACCGTCACGGTGTAGCGGATCGTGACCGATTCCCCGCGCGGGATAGCGCCGGTCCAGGTGAGGGTGGCGTCGGCGACCCGCACGGAGCCGCGGTCGGCCGTGACGTCGTCGTTGTAGCCGGCGGAGCCGAGCACGCCCGACAGGTCGTCGACGATCTCCGCGGGATCGAGGTCGGTGTCGCCCGTGTTGGTGCCGGTAATCGTGTAGGTGATCGTGTCACCGGCGGACACGGCCGTGCCGGAGGCGGGGTCGGCCGACTTCGAGATCGTGAAGCCGGAGCCGATCACGGGGTGCTCGGTGGTGACCGTCGGCGGGACGATGGGGTCACCCGGAACCTGCGGCCCGGTCGGGTCGCCCGGGTTCGGGGTGGTGGGAGTGCCCGATCCGGTCACGCTGTTGCGCAGGATCTCGCCGGAGGTGTCGTCGCCCACGGTCACCGAATACGTGATCGTCACGGTCTGTCCGGGCTGAAGCGTTCCGGTCCAGGCGAGGGCGCTCCCGGTCAGGGTCGCGCCGCCCGTGGTGACGGTGGTGCCGCCGACCGTGGTCGTGATGTCGTCGTTGAAGGCGGCGCTCGCGAGCACGCCGGAGAGATCGTCGGTGACGGTCGCCGGGTTCAGGACGGTCGCCCCGGTGTTCGTGCCCGTGACGGTGTACTCGATGGTCTGGCCCGGCTCCACCACGGTGCCCGCGGCGGGATCGGAGGTCTTCGCGACCTCGAAGCCGGCGACGGGGTGCTCGGTGGTGACGGCCGGAGGGGTGATCGGAGGCAGCCCCCCGGGCGGGGTGCCGGATGCGGTGACGCGGTTGGCGATGCGCTCGCCCTCCACGCCCTCGTCGACGACGACGGAGTACGTGATCGTGAGCACCTGCCCGGGCTCGAGGGCACCGGTCCAGGCGAGGTCGTCGCCCGTGACGGTGGCGGCGCCGGACGACACCGGGTCGCCGTCGATCGCCGTGGCCACGTCGCCCTGGTACTCGGCGTTGGCGAGCACACCCGACAGGTCGTCGGTCACGGTGACCGGGTCGAGGCGGGTGTTGCCGGTGTTCTCGGCCTGCACCGTGTAGGTCAGTCGCTGGCCGGGCTGCACGGCGGTGCCGTCGGCGGGGTCGGAGGTCTTGCGGAGAGCGAGGTCCGGCGCGAGGCGGACGTTCGTGTAGGTGCACGTGACGTCGGTGCCGAGCGGGCCGGACGGCTGGGTGACCTGTCCGTCGGCGGTGACGGCCACCGGGGTGGTCGAGCCGTCGGCGTTCACCTGCAGGCAGACGAGGGAGGCGTCGTACTTCGTGAGGTCGGTCGAGCCCGCCGCCGACTCGGACAGCCGGAAGGTGTCCCCCTGGTTGGTGAACACGGGGCCGACGTAGTCCGGCTGCAGACCGGAGCGGTCGCCACGGGTGACGGCGTCGGTCTGGGCGACCTGGTAGCCGACCGGCGACTGCACGCGGAGCCCGAACTGGTCGGTCCCGGCGTGACGGCCTTCGGGGAGATCCTTCTTCAGGGTCAGCGTGTTCGGGAACGTGCAGCTCGCCATGTCGGTGGGCGAGAAGGTGCCGAGCTGGGTCGTGTTGACCGTCTGCCCGCGGGGCAGGTCGACCTCGATGATGCGGTTGCCACCACCGGAGACCGAGACGAAGATGTGGCCGAGGTTGCCGAACGCGATGCCGTTGCCCTGCACGCCGGCACCCATGTCGTGCACCTGCTTGGCATCGATCGTCGCGGTACTCGGTTCGAGCGTGGCCGGGAGGTCGGAGGAGTAGATGAAGTTGTCGGCGACGAGCACGAGCTGGCCGGAGGCGCTGAAGGCCATGTCGCCGTTGGCGCCGAACGCGCTGCTGCCCGCGGTCGGACGGAGGGTTCCGACCTGCACGTAGTTCTGCGGCGTGACGTTCTCGTTCCACGCGTAGAGGTTGATGGCGCCGTTCACCGTGCCGCTGGCGAAGTAGTAGACGCCCGTCACGGGGTGCACGGCGCCGCGCAGCACCGAGGAGTTCAGCGTGAACGTCGTCTGCGCCGTCGTGTCGGTGACGCGGTCGTGCTTGGCCAGCGTCTTGGTACCGGCGGCGTTGGTGACCGTGTAGGCGTACCGTCCGGTCGACGAGAGGCCGAGGGCGTTGTTGGAGTGGTTCGCGCCGAGGTTGATGGAGCTGAGCGTGCCGCCGTCGCCTGGCGCTCCGCCCTGCTCGTTCACGGCGAACTCGCGCACCTCGGTGGCGCTCTGCACGTACACCGCTCCCGGCGTGCAGAGGAACGGCTCTGCCGCGGCGGCAGGCGCGGCGGTCAGCGTCCCGCCGACGACGATCATCGACGACGCGACGAGCGCCGTGCTCACGGCACCGCCGATCAGCCTCTTCGTCCGGCCCCGCCAGCGGCTGCGCCGCTCCGGCGGAAGGCCATCGGACGTGCGGTCCTTGCGGGCAACACGGAATCCCATGACTGCTCTCCCCATTCATCGCGTTCCGGCACGCATCCGCGCACACGGAAGCCCCCGCCCCCTCAGGCGACCGCCGAGCACCCTTTCGGGCAGGGTGGACTCGGTCCGGGCCTCCGCCAGCCTGCCCGGCTGCCGCGGAGGCCCCCGACCGAACCGGGGGAATTCACCCCTCCTTTTCACCCCGGGCGCACGCCGGAGGGCGCACCGGGGTCCCGATGCGCCCTCCGGTGGTCGCGGGCCTACTCGCGAGAGCCGATCTCCTCGATCGGGCGGCGGCGCAGCGCGGCCCCTGTCGCGACCCGCAGCGCGACGAGGGCGAGTGCGCCCATGCCGCCGACGATCGCGAGGGAGCCGAGCACGGGCATCGCCGGGAGCGGCTGCCCGGAGATGCCGTAGCTCATCCCCATCAGCGGCGGGATCGCCACCAGCACGCCGAAGACCATCGCGAGGGCGGCGATCAGGATCGCCTCGGTGCGCATCGTGGCGCGCACCTGTCCCCGGGAGGCGCCGATGAGCTGCAGCAGGGCGAACTCCCGGGACCGCTCCCCCGTCGCCATGACGAGCGTGTTCACGACGGCGATCGCGATGTACCCGAGGATGACCAGCAGACCGATGAGGCTCACCCAGCCCTGCTGCGACACGGCCCCGGTCATGCTGGGCTTCTGACCCGAGCCGGGGGCCACCTGCAGACCGTCGGCGGCGAAGACGTCGGCCGGCGCGTCACCGTCCACCGACACGAGGGCGAACGAGTCGAGCGCTGCGGAGGTGTGCGCGCGGACGTGGTCGACCGCCATGGTGAGATCGCCGAACCCGAGACCGCGCTCGTAGATGCCGACCACGGTCGCCTCCAGCGGCGCCCCGTCGCCGAGGACGCCCGTCACCGGGTCTCCGACGTCGAGGCCGAGCGTGTGCGCCGCATCGGCGCTCACCGCGATGGTCGCACCGCCGTCGAGGGCGGTGAGGGACCCCTCCTGCACCCGCAGGTCGAGCAGGCCGTCCGCGGTCGTCGGGTCCACGCCCTGGAGCACGTACTCCGTGCGCTCGATCTGACCTTCGATGTCGAGCGAGTCGAGCACCGCGGTGCTGACGACCACGCCGGTCGCTGCCGTCACCCCCGGCTCGTCGCGCAGCGCGCCGACGGCGTCGGGGGAGAGCCCGGCCGGAGCGGCCACACGCAGGTCGGCGGTGACCCCGGCCCGGGCCTGGGTCGCGGCCTCGTCCGCGACGATCGCCGGCCCGCCGATCTGCACGAGACCCAACCCGATGCCGAGGGCGATCGGGAGGATCGCGGCCGCCATCCGCCGACTGCCCGCGGTGGTGTGGGCGGCGGCGAGGAAGCCCGCGGCCGACGAACGACGCAGCACCGGCCCGACGAGGCGCACGCACAGGGCGACGAGCCACGGTCCCAGGAGCGCGAGCGCCACGATGAGCATGATCGCGGCACCGGCGGAGGCGCCGACCGCTGCGTCGCCGCGGAGCATCAGCGGGACGGTCGAGACCGAGACGCCGGCGGCGGCGAACACGATGCCGGTGATGATGCGGGGCAGGCCGATCGGGCCCTGGCCCGTCGAGGACTCGCGCAGCGCCTCGATCGGATCGAGGCGGGCGGGCCGCCGGGCCGCGATGCGCGCCGCTCCCCAGGCCGCTCCGAGCACCAGCACCAGTGCGCTCAGCGCCGGGAACGGGCTCAGCGCGAGGGCGAAGTCGCCGGGGATGACTCCTCCGGCCACGAACGCCGCCTGCAGTGCGGAGGACAGCAGGCACCCCGGGGCGATCCCGAGCAGCGCGGCGACGACGGCGACCGCGAGCGTCTCCCGCGCGATGAGGGCGTGCACCTGCGACGGGGTCGCCCCCACCGCGCGGAGCAGGGCATACTCGCGGCGACGCGCCTGGACCGACAGCGACAGCGTGCCGGCGACGATGAAGAGGGCGACGAGGATGCAGGTGCCGACGAACGCGCTGCCGATAGCGATGAGCAGGGTGCGCGCCGCCGCCGAGTCGAGGAACTCCACGTCTCCTCTGGCGTCTCCGGTCCGGGCGACCAGATCCGGGAACGCCTCGCGGATCGCGACCGCCGTGCGCTCGGGGTCCCCGTCGACGAACACGCCGAGCGCCTGCGGGGCCCCGTCGTGCGGGTCGAGGTCGCGGATGCGCTCGTCCGTCAGGAACACCGACACCGCGCGCTCCGGCAGGCTCTCCGCCGAGACCACACCGACGACCGTGTACGTCGCCGCGATGCCGCCGTGGGCGAGCGCAAGGGAGTCGCCCACGGCGTGCCCGGCTCCGGAGACCACCACGACCTCGTCGTCGGCGGCGGGCTCCCGCCCCTCCGCGGGCGTGAAGCCGGTGAGTGCCGTCGCGGACCAGGGGTGCGCCTCGACCACGGCAGGGGCCGTCCCGCCGGGCACCGACAGAGGCACGGTCACGTCGGCGACCACGGCCTCGACGCCCGGAAGCGCAGCGATCTCGCGCGCGGCGTCGGCGGGGACGGAAGCGCGCTCACGCAGCGGCACCGGCAGGTCCTCCGGCACGTCGACCTGCTGCACCGCCCCGACGACCACCTCGGCCGCCGTGTAGCGCTGCGGGGCGAGGCCGCCGCGGATGCCGGACTCGACGAGCACGCCGAGTCCGGTGACGAGCGCACTCGCGACGAAGATGGCGACGAAGACCCCGGCCAGACTGCGGCGATGATGACGGAGGTCGGCGCGGACGATCCGTCCGAGCCCGAGCGGCGCGGCCGACATCACCACTCCCCCAGCGTGCTCATGCGATCCGTGATCTGCTGCGGGGTGCCGCCGTCGAGATGTCCGGCGAACGCCCCGTCGGCGAGGAAGATCACCCGGTCGGCGTGGGACGCCACCACGGGATCGTGGGTGACGACGATCACGGTCTGATGCAGCTCCTTCGCGGTGTGCGCGAGGAGGTCGAGCACCTGCTTCCCGGTGCGGGAGTCCAGAGCCCCGGTGGGCTCGTCGCCGAACACGACGTGCGGGCGGGTGATGAGGGCTCGGGCGATCGCGACGCGCTGCTGCTGTCCGCCGGAGAGCTCGGCAGGGCGACGGTGGCGACGGTCGGTGAGCCCCACCGCGTCGAGCAGCGTCTCGAGCCGGCCGTGATCGAGGGGGCGGCGGCCGAGGCGCAGCGGGAGGGTGATGTTGTCCTCCACGCTCAGCGCCGGCAGCAGGTTGTAGGCCTGGAAGACGAAGCCCACATGGTCGCGGCGGAAGGCCGTGAGCTGCCGGGGCGTGAGCGCGGAGATCTCGGTGCCGCCCAGGTGCACCGTGCCACTGGTCGGGCGGTCGAGACCAGCGGCACTGTGCAGCAGTGTGCTCTTGCCGGAACCGGACGGCCCCATGATCGCGGTGAACGAGCCCCGCGCGATGGCGAGGTCGATGCCTCGGAGTGCGGTCACCCGGGTGCTGCCGGAACCGTAAGTCTTGACGAGGCCGCTGAGGCGCAGGGCCTCGGCGGGGGCCGCTTCGACGAGCGGCGCAGAGGAGAGGGAGGTCATGCTTCGACGGTAGGAAAGCCGCGCGACGGCTCCCATCCCGCACGGTGCCGCATCGATGGTGGAGCTGGCTCTACCGCGGGCCGCGGGGCGCTCGGGCAGACTTGCAGGGTGAACGACGGATGGATGCGCCGCTGGCTGCGTGGATGGCTGCCCGATGCGCGGTTCCTCGCCGTCGAACTCGGGGCCTCCGTCGTGTCCCTCGCGCTGTTCTGCGTCATCCTCGTGCTGCTGCCGCTCATGCTCATCACGGGCGGGGTGCTGCTGCTCCCGCAGGTCGTGCAGGTGCTGCATGCCTGGAGCGACCGGGCGCGCCGCCGGATCGGACGCCGGCGCGGGGAGGACCTCCCCCCGCTCACGCGCACGCTGCCGCGCGGCGCGACGATCGACGAACGGCTCCGCTACGCCTTCTCCCGCGCCACCGCCCGAGACGCGCTGTGGCTCACGGTGCACGCCTTCCCGGTGATGTGGCTGTCGCTGCTGACGCTCGCGCTGCCCCTGTCCGCCGTCAACAGCCTCGCCGTCACCTGGTACTGGCAGTTCGCCCCGGCCGACGACCCGGTGGGCTCACCGTACCCGGTCACGTCGTGGGAGCTGGCGTGGACCATGCCGCTCGTCGCCCTCGCCTATGCGGTGGCCGCGCTGTTCCTCGTGCCGGTGGTCGCCCGGCTGGTGGCGTTCGTCTCGGCGAAGCTCCTCGCGACGCCGCAGAAGTCGCGCCTCGCCGCCCGCGTCGACGCGCTGACTCTCAGCCGCGCGGCCGCCCTCGACGCCCATGCCGCCGAGCTCCGTCGCATCGAGCGCGACCTGCACGACGGCGCCCAGAACCGCCTGGTGAACGTCGTGATGATGCTGGGGATCGCGGAGCGCGCCCAGGAGACGGGTGGCGACGTGCTCGAGCCGTTGCGGCGCGCGCAGGACGCGGCGACCGATGCCCTCGCCGGCCTCCGCCGCACGGTGCACGACATCTGTCCGCCGATCCTCGACGAACTGGGTCTCGAGGGGGCGCTCGCCTCGCTCGCCGGGCGCAGCGTCGTCCCGTGCACGCTCGACGCCGCGGACGTCGGTCGGGTGCCGGCAGCGGTCGAGTCGGCCTCGTACTTCGTGGTCGCGGAGGCGCTGACCAACGTGAACAAGTACAGCGCCGCGACCCGCGCCACGGTGCGGGTCGAGCGAGAGGGCGAGCTGCTCCTCATCGCGGTGGAGGACGACGGGGTCGGCGGCGCGGTCGAGCGTCCGGGCGGAGGTTTCGCAGGGATCCGACGCCGGGTGGAGGCGTTCGAGGGCACGATGGACCTGTCGAGTCCCGCCGGGGGACCCACCATCCTGCGAACGGAGCTGCCATGCGGATCGTGATCGCGGAGGACGACACCCTGCTGCGGGAGGGCCTCGCGCTCCTGTTGCGCAGTGAGGGCTTCGACGTGATCGGCGCCGTGCCGGACGCGGAGGGCTTCCTCGCCCTCCTCGACGAGGCCGATGCGGCGGTGGTCGACGTGCGGATGCCGCCGACCTTCACCAGCGAGGGGCTCAAGGCCGCGGCCGAGGCGAGAGCCCGCCGCCCGGGCTTCCCGGTGCTCGTGCTCTCGGCGTATGTGGAGGACCGTTACGCGGGGGAGCTCCTCGCGGCGGGGGCGGACGGCCTCGGCTACCTGTTGAAGGAGCGCGTGGGCAAGGTCGCCGCGTTCGTCGACGCCCTGCGCCGGGTGGCCGCCGGGGGGACCGTGATGGACCCCGAGGTCATCTCGCAGCTCATGAGCCGGCGTCGCGCCGACGACCCCGTGCAGACCCTCACTCCGCGGGAGCGTGAGGTGCTCGGGCTCATGGCCGAGGGCCTCGACAACACCACCATCGCCGCACGCCTGTTCGTAACGGAGACCGCAGTGAGCAAGCACATCGGCAACATCTTCGCCAAGCTCGGGCTGGCCGCCAGTGACAGCGGCCACCGCCGCGTCCTCGCCGTCCTCGCCTATCTCCGCGGCTGACGCTTCCGCCCTGGTGCTCGGCGCGCTTCGATGCCATGCTGACCGGGATGAAGCGCTCCACCACGATCACCGCCGCCGTCGTCGCCGTCGCCGTCGCCGGCTTGATCGTCGCGGCCGCTCCTGTCGTGGTCAGCGCCGCGTCCGCCGTGTTCGACGTCACCTCGTGGGCGTCGGAGCGCTTCGCCGTCGAACCGTCGCCGACCCCCAGCCCGGCGGCCCTGAAAGCCGAGGACACGGCCGAGGACGAACTCGTCGACCTGGGTGACGGCATCAGCGTTCCCGCCGGCGGACCGGGGGACTGCACCACCAACGCGTTCATCACCATCGGCAGCGACGACGGCTCCCCGATGCACGCGAAGCTCCTCGGCGAGCTCGTGGACATGGGCGCGTCGGAGCTCGCGGGCGGACCCGTCACCCTGGATGCGGACGGGCGGATCTTCTCGTACGAGGTGCAGTCCGGCGACAGTCTGATCGCGATCGGCGAGCGCTTCTGCGTCGACTACGTCACTGTCGGCAGCTTCAACCATGTGCGCGGCTTCGAGCCGATCGCACCCGGCGACGTCCTCTACCTCCGTCCGGACCCGACTCTTCCGTTCGT
This sequence comes from Microbacterium sp. C-MGS6, assembly GCF_058140415.1. Taxonomy (NCBI): domain Bacteria; kingdom Bacillati; phylum Actinomycetota; class Actinomycetes; order Micrococcales; family Microbacteriaceae; genus Microbacterium; species Microbacterium sp. C-MGS6. Next base: position 169,939 of record NZ_CM176934.1, on the reverse strand, counting down.
CGACATCTACGGGCCGTACAACGCCGCGCCCGGCTCCTCCACGATCGCGTACTACGACGGAGTGGCGGCGTTCTCGACCGCCGTCGCCACCGCCGACCTGGGCGCCGCGAGGTGGCTGTGGCAGCGCCTGGAGAAGGACATGCCTCCCGAGACGGCCGCCGTGATCTCGCAAGCGCTCCACGACGACGACCTCCCCCTCCTCCGCCGCCTCTTCCCCTAGCCCCCTCCCCCCGTCCCCCTCCCCGTCCCGCTCCCCCCGTCCCGCTGAGACCCCGGGTTGTCGTCGAGACCCCGGGGTCTTCGCGTCGCCACGCGGGGGTCTCGCCGCGTACCCGGGGTCTCGGCGAAAAGAGGGAGGAGAAAGTTCAGTATTCGGTGATGCTAAGTACCAGTACTCAGTGTTACTTTGTACCGGTACCCAGCAACACTGAGTACCGAACAGAAGACACAGGAACGAGAGGAGGGTACCGATGGGCAAGCAGATGACCGAGATGCTCAAGGGCACCCTGGAGGGCATCGTGCTGGCCCTCCTCGCCGAGCAGCCTGCCTACGGATACGAGATCACCGCACGGATCCGAGACCACGGGTTCACCGACATCGCCGAGGGCACGATCTACGCACTCCTGGTGCGCATCGAGCAGAAGAACCTCGTCGACGTCGAGAAGGTGCCGAGCGAGAAGGGCCCACCCCGGAAGGTGTACACCCTGAACGCCCAGGGCCGACAGGAGCTCGAGGAGTTCTGGACCACCTGGAGCTTCCTCAAGACGCACATCGAACAGCTGGAAAAGCGCGACACCGAGAACAAGGAGAACTGAGCATGGCCGCGAAGTGGATCGAAGCGATCACCGGATCACTCGAAGAGAAGAAGCTGTACAAGCAGGCGCAGGCCCGCATCAACGCCCTCCCCGAACCGTACCGGGAGATGGCGAAGGCCCAGCAGCGCTACAACCTTTACTACGGGGGCCTCACCGACGGCGACACCATCGTGAAGATGTTCCTCGACATCGCCGACATGTGGGAGCGCGCCGCGATCGACGGCACCCCGGTCAGCGCGATCGTCGGCGACGACCCGGTCGAGTTCGCCGAGAACTACGCCGCGGCGTACGGCGGTCGCCAGTGGATCGACAAGGAGCGCGCACGCCTCATCAAGGCGTTCGACGACGCGAAGAAGAAGGAGGAGGAATCATGACGACGCCTGCGATCTCCGTCCGCGGCATCGAGAAGTCGTACAAGGACCTGCACGTGCTGCGCGGCGTCGACTTCGAGGCGGAGCGGGGATCGATCTTCGCCCTCCTCGGGTCGAACGGCGCGGGCAAGACCACGATGGTCCGGATCCTCTCCACGCTGCTGAAGGCGGATGCCGGCGCCGCGTCGGTGCAGGGCATCGACGTCGCGGCGGACCCGCTCGGCGTGCGGGAGAGGATCAGCCTCACCGGGCAGTTCGCCGCGGTCGACGAGATCCTCACCGGACGCGAGAACCTCGTGCTCGTCGCGAAGCTGCGGCACCTGCCCGACCCGGGTGCGGTGGCCGACCGGCTCCTCGCACGCTTCCGGCTCACCGAGGCCGGGGGCCGCAAGGTCGGCACGTACTCCGGCGGGATGCGACGCCGGCTCGACATCGCGATGAGCCTGGTCGGCGACCCCGAGGTCATCTACCTCGACGAGCCGACCACGGGCCTCGACCCCGAGTCGCGCATCGAGGTGTGGGACGTCGTGAAGGAACTCGCGAGCGGCGGCACGACCGTGCTGCTCACCACGCAGTACCTCGATGAGGCGGAGCAGCTCGCCGACCGCATCGCGATCCTGCACGAGGGCCGCATCATCGCGAACGACACCCTCGCCGGACTGAAGCGGCTCCTTCCGCCCGCGAAGGTCGAGTACGTCGAGAAGCAGCCCACCCTCGAGGAGATCTTCCTCACCCTCATCGGCCCTTCGACGGGCTCAGGGACCCACCCTTCGACGGGCTCGGGGACCCACCCTTCGACGGGCTCAGGGACCCGAGTCCAGAGAGGAGATGCAGCATGACCACGCACTTCGCCGCCGACACGGCGACGCTCACCGGCCGCTCGATGCGGCACATCTTCCGCAGCCCCGACACGATCATCACCACCGCGGTCACCCCGATCGCCCTGATGCTCCTGTTCGTGTACGTCTTCGGCGGCGCGCTCCAGCAGAGCACCGGCGCCGAGAACTACGTGAACTACCTGCTGCCGGGCATCCTGCTCATCGCGATCGCGTCGGGCATCGCCTACACGGCGTTCCGGCTGTTCACCGATATGCAGAGCGGCATCTTCGAGCGGTTCCACTCCATGCCGATCGCCCGGTCGAGCGTCTTGTGGGCCCACGTGCTCACGTCCCTCACGGCGAACGCGATCACCCTCGCGATCATCTTCGGCGTCGGGTTCCTGATGGGCTTCCGCACCGGGGCGAGCGTCTGGGCCTGGCTCGGAGTGATCGGCATCCTGATGCTGTTCACCCTGGCGCTCACCTGGCTGGCGATCATCGCGGGCCTGAACGCCAAGACCGTCGACGGGGCGAGCGCCTTCTCGTATCCGCTGATCTTCCTCCCGTTCATCAGCTCGGCGTTCGTGCCGACCGACACCATGCCGGCTCCGGTGCAGTGGTTCGCGGAGAACCAGCCGGTGACCTCGATCGTCAACTCCATCCAGGCGTTGTTCGCGGGGGAGCCGGTCGGGTCCGACATCTGGGTCGCGCTCGCCTGGTGCGTCGGGATCCTCGCGGTCGCCTACGTCTTCGCGATCATCTCCTACCGGAAGAAGGTCAGCTGATCGACGTCCAGCGAGACGGAACGCTCCGACCGGGGACTCTCCCCGGCCGGGGCGTTTCGCCGCGCTCGGCGCGTGTTCTCCCGGCCGCGTTCCGTCGCGTCGGGTTGCGTAAGGTCGCAGATTCTCGCTGAGGTCGCAGCTTCGCCCGGAATCCGTGCGACCTCGTGCGGATCTGCGACCTCAGCGGAGGCCGACCGGACCGAGCACCACACGGCGACCCGTCCGGACCCAGATCGCGCCGTCGGCACGGTGCTCGGCGCGGGTCGTGAAGCGGTAGCGGTAGGACACGGCTCGCACCCACCGCGGCCGCTCGCCGTGGAAGGGGTCGACGCGCAGCATCCGCAGCGTCGGGGCATCAGCCTCCAGCAGCCGCACGAGGAACACGGAGAACCAGTCGTCCAGCGAGTGCCCGAGCGGCAGGAACCACATCAGCCAGTCCAGCCGCAGATGATACGGAGCGAACTGCCGCGGGATCCGCCGCACGTCCCCCGGCTTCCCCCGGAACTCGTACTCGCGCCAGTGCCGGCCCTCCTCGTCGTCCGCCCCCTCGACGACGATCTCGACCCGCTCCCGCGTGACCGTGCCGAAGGCTCCGTAGGCGTTGGCGAGCTGCCAGCGGTTGAAGCTCGCGTTCATGAGCTGCCGTCGCGCGAAGAGGTTGCGCACCGCGGGCACGCTCAGCACGACGAAGAGCACCCCGACCGCCGAGGTCGCCACGACCCACCACAGCGGCATGCCCGACACCGTCCACGGCAGCGAGGTCTCCGGCGTCCGCTCCGGAGTCCCGATGCCGGGGAGGCCGATCGCGGAGAACCCGAGCACGATCGTGGCCCAGTTCAGCCACGCGAAGTTCCCGGTGAGCACGAGCCACAGCTGCGTCGCGATCACGATCCCCCCGGCGACGGCACCGACCCACGCGGCCCCTTCGACAGGCTCAGGGACCCAGCCAGCGCTGTCGGGGAGCCAGAGGGACAGGATCGGCGCGAAGAGGGAGAACGGCACGACGAGCTGCGCGACGTGGTTGCCGACCACCTCGAGCTTGTGGAACCACCGCGGCAGCAGATGCGCCTGGCGGCTCAGCGGCCCGGGCATCGGCTGGGTCTCGTGGTGGAAGGTCATCGCGGTGAGGTCGCGCCACTCGCGTCCGCCGCGGATCTTGATCATCCCGGCGCCGAACTCCAGCCGGAACAGCAGCCACCAGAACAGCACGATCACCACAGTCGGCGGCGGCTGGTCGTTCGAGCCGAGGAACGCCGCGAGGAACCCCGCCTCCAGCAGCAGCATCTCCCACCCGAACGAGTAGAACGTCTGCCCCACGCTCACCACCGACATGTAGCCGAACCACAGGGCGAGGAACGCGAGCATCGGCACCCACGGCGGTCCGAGCTGGGGAACCCCGACGACGAGCAGCGCGGCGACGACGATCCCCGCCCAGGACAGGGCCACCAGGCGCCGGTCGGTGTAGCGGACGCGGGTGAAGAGCGTGGGGTGCAGCAGCTTCCGGCGCTCGCGCTTCTGCGTCACCCAGTCGAGCAGCACGGGCGCGGGCAGGAGCCCATGCTCGCCGAGGAGCGGACGGAACTGGTTCAGCGTCGAGACGAACGCGACGAGGTACAGCGCCGCGATGCCCCGCTGCAGGACCTCGCGGGCGAACCCGAAGTCGACCGCCGCGAACCCGTCCACGGCCACAGGCTACGCCGCGACCCGCCGGCCGATGAGGGGGTTGCGCGTTCCGGAGATCAGTTCTGCATCGCGATCTGCTGGCCCTTCACGAGCGGATACGCCGCGAGCTCGGAGCCGTCGAGATCCTCCTTGTGCATGTCCACACCCGTGATCTGGCTGTTCTCGTAGGTCGTGTAGTAGTACACGCCCGTCGCGGTGTTGACGCACGACGAGTAGATGGTGATCTCGTACTTCTCCTCGTCGCCGACCTGCACGCACCCACGCTGCTGGGCGACAGAGCCGAGGATCTGGAAGAACTGGCTGATCGACTCCGACTCCGACGTCCCGCACACCGAGTTCATCCGCGTGAACACCGCCTTCACGAACCGCGACGACGACGACAGGTCGCCCGGCAGCCCGATCCCTCCCATGCCGCGACTGTAGAGGTCCATCGGCACGTCCGAGGCGAACGTGTTCTCCGGCTGCCGCTTCGAGAGGTGCTGATAGTCGTTGAGCCGGAAGCTCTGGATGTCGAACGTGGGATTGTTCGTGAGCACGCCCCACGGGTTGTCATACACCCTGAGGCCGTCGCGCACGCTCTCGACCGTGATCGACGCGCTCTTGTCAGCGATGATCCAGTGCAGCGGCGACAGCGGGAACTCCGGGCTGAAGTTGATGTCCACGAGACTCACCGACCGCAGGGCCTCTTTCACCTCGGCCACGGTCTCGAACTGTCCGAGAACCCAGGGGATGAACTCGAACGGCGTGACCTCGGTGTCCCCCGACCCCGGTGCCGGATAGTGCGCGTTGTCCGGGAAGTTGAGCCCGGCCATGCCGAGCCCCTTCTCGTTGACGGCGTCGTAGTAGAGCGGGTAGCCGTCGGCGATCGTGGCGATCCCGATGATCGCGTGATGCGTCGGCAACGACGGCAGCCGGTGGAACGGGAACGGGAAGTTCCGCGGCGTGACGGTCACCGTCTCGTTGTAGGAGAACTCCAGATCGAGGTTCCTCCCGAAGTAGTGGTCGGCGGTCGTGAAGCTCAGTCCTGTGCACATCGGTCTCTTCCCCCCTCCGCGACCCGGGCGGGTCGGCGAGTGCGGGCCATGCTTCCACCTTCCGGGCGTGAGCATAAGGGGGCTCACCCACGACGAAGGAGGGCCTCCCGCTGCGGGAGACCCTCCTTCGAGACGTGCGACGGGTGTCAGATCTCGCTACCGGCTCCTCCCGACGACCGGACGATAGCTCCGATCCACAATGTGACGTTCACTCCCGCGACGATGCAGAGGATCAGCGGCACCCACCCCGCAGCACTCGCTCCATCGACGAAGACCAGCAGAGCGAGGAGGGCGACTTCTGAGAGCATGAGCCCCCACAGCGTTACGTGCACCACTCGTATATGGCGAAGGTCGGTCGACATCAAGGCGCCCGTGGACAAAACCATCAGCGCCGCTAACAACATATTGGTCATGGTTTTCTCCACCGCAGGAGACCCTTTCACGCTAATTGGGCACGCAGAAGTAGCCGGACCGCATCACCGTAGGGGCGAAGGGCAGAACTCCAGTCACCCAGGTGTGCCCTACCCAAACACCACGGCTCTTGATGTTGCAGACATTAAGGAGTGCCGCACCGAAGCCAAGGAGCGCGCCTGCCAAGGATGTGACGTTAACCGCCACCCTGATGGTGATCGACAACCTGGACGAGCTTGCTGCCGGAGACTTCGTAGTGCGTCGCGATGCGCTGGCCTCTCGCATCCGTAGCCCACGGTGTGCCAATCCTTCCGATCATTGCGGTGAGTACCCCAGTGCCGTCGTCCACGGCAGTTCTGCTCAATGAAGCCGAGCCGTCCTCGTTGATCGCGATATCCACATCGTCGGGCAGCGCATACGACAAGCGTCCGGGCGCATCCGGGCCGGTGATGACCGTGCTAATGCGCAAACCACCCTCAAGTGCCTGAATCACCCCGGTCACCTCTGACCCCTCGCCCACCGCGCTCCCGTCCTGTGCAACGGACACCTCAGCGCTTTGAACCTGCTCAGGCAGACCGATCGTGAGGCCCGTCAGCTCCCCTCCCCACGTACCGGCCGGCGAGATTTCAATCGGGTCCGAGAAGGCGCGAGGCACGGATACGGTTGCGTCCTCCCCGGCTGAGACGAGCGCTCCGTTCAGAGGCTGCAACGGCACCTGCGTCACTTCATCTGCCTGCGGATGGATCTCCGCGGCGGACGAGACGACATCCACGGCTTCCTCCGTACCGTCGATTTCAAACGCGTTCGCTGCCACACCCCCGGAGGAAGCGAGCATGGCGACTATCACGACGCTCGCGATACCGACGCGCGGGAATCGGTTCTGTCGATTCATCAGATACCTCTTCTTGTATCGAGTTCAACATCCCGCCTGTACAGGACAGTACCCGGGCTGTCGTAGGCGCGCTGTCCCCCCTTCGGGGGACAGCGCGATCAGACCGGACGATCGGAATAGCTGAGCGCGACCATGACCGTGACCGCGAGCGAAAAGGGTCGCCCACGACGAAGGAGGGCCTCCCGCTGTGGGAGACCCTCCTTCGAGACGTGCGACGGGTGTCAGCTGGTGACGGTCCAGTCGAACTGGTCGCCGTACTCCTCGAGCCACGCGTCGACCGCGTCGGCTTCCTTGCCCTCGCCGTACTCGTTGACCACGAGGTCTTCGAGCGCGCCGTACTGCTCGTCGTCCAGCTTGATCTTCTTGATCAGCTCGGCCGCCTCGGGGAACTCGTCCGCGAAGCCCGTGGTGCCCAGGAAGTGCAGGCCCTCGGCCTCGCCCATGGCACCCTTCGGGTCCTCGAGGTCCTTCACGGGGAAGGCGTCGTTCGCCCAGAACGGACGCCACAGCGTGACGACGATGTCCTCCTTCTTGTCGGTCGCGGTCTTCAGCTCGGTGAGCATCGCCGCGGTCGACGAGGTGACGAGCTCGTACTCGCCGTCGAGGCCGTACTCGGGCATCATCTTCTGGGTCTGGGCGGTCAGGCCCGCACCCGGCTCGATGCCGTAGATCTTGCCGTCGAAGTCGGCGCCCTTGCCCGCGAGGTCCTCGATCGAGGTGAGCTCGGAGTACTCCGGCACCGCGAGGGTCAGCTTCGCGTTCTTGTAGTACGTGCCGAGGTCTTCGATGTCGTCGCCGTAGGTGTCCATGTAGGAGGCGTGGGTGAGTTCCGGCCACGCCGACGGGTACATGTCGACGTCGCCCTGCGCGAGTCCGGTGTAGAGCGGGCCGGCCTCGGTGAGCGTCTTCATCTCGACCGTGTAGCCGATCTTCTCGAGCTGGTCCTGCAGGAGGTAGGCGGTGCTGAGGCCGTCGGTCCAGGAGGGCAGGAACCCGAGGGTGATGGTGCCCTTGTCCTCGGCACCGTCGCCGCCGCCGCTCGTGCCGCCGGCGCCGTCGCCGCTGCATCCGGCGAGGGTGAGCGCTGCGGCTGCACCGAGGGCGGTGATGGTCAGGATCTTCTTCTTCATGTGACTCTCTCTCTTGCGTTCCGTATGTGATTCAGGAGGTGCGGACGAGGCCGCGGGACAGCTGTGCCGGGATCGAAACCGTGCCGGGAGCCGCGCCCCGGCGCCCGTTTTCCATCCCGCACCGGACGAAAGGGGGTGGGGGACGGAGACGGGGGCGCGGGGCGGGGCGCTCAGGCGCGGGCGAGCTCGGACTCGGTCGGGGCGGAGTCGGCGGGCGCGGAGGCTGCGGGCTCCGACGCCACGGGAGCGGAAGGCCGGGACGAACCGCGACGCTTCAGCATGCCGAGGAGCGAGGAGCGGTTCTCGCCGGGCGCGCCCAGAGCGGCGGTCACCCGGTCGAGGAACACGGCGATGAGCACGACGCCCAGTCCCGCCTCGACACCCTTGGGGATGTTGATCGTCGAGATCGCCTCGACGACCATCTTCCCGAGCCCGTCGGCTCCGGCCATACCGGCGATGACCGCCATCGACAGCGCGAGCATGATGACCTGGTTCACGCCGGCCATGATGGTCGGCATCGCGAGCGGCAGCTGGATCCCGCGGAGGATCTGACTCGGCGTCGCTCCGAAGGCGTGTCCGGCCTCGACGGTCTCGGCGTCGACACCGCGGATGCCCAGCTCGGTCAGGCGCACGCCGGGAGGCAGCGCGAAGATCACGGTGGCGACGAGTCCGGGCACCACACCGATGCCGAAGAACACGATCGCCGGGATCAGGTACACGAAGGCCGGCATGGTCTGCATGAAGTCGAGCACCGGCTTCAACGTCGCGCGCACCGTCGCATTGCGCGCCGACCAGATGCCCAGTGGCACCGCGATCAGCACGGCCACGACGGCGGCGACGAGGACCAGCGCGAGCGTCTGCATCGCCGGGACCCAGAGGTCCATGGCGACGATGAGCCCGAACGACAGGATCGTGCCGATCGCGAGCTGCCACGACCGCACGACCCAGGCGATCAGCGCGGCGATCACGATGATGACCGCGAAGTGCGGGGTGAGGAGCAGGCGGGTCAGGCCGTCGACGAGGAAGCTCACCACGAACGAGACCGCGTCGAGCAGGCCGTCGAGGTTGGCGGTGATCCAGTCGACGCCGGCGGCGACCCAGTCGCCCACAGGAATGCGGAAACCGTCCATCAGCGCACCTCCTCCGTGTCGACCTGGGCCTCTGAGCCGAACCCACCCTGGGTCCCTGAGCTCGTCGAAGGGCCGGGCTCGGCCGTCCATCCGTCGTCGAGCACGGCGTCGATCTCAGCCTGGGGCATGGGGGTCATCGGCAGCAGGATCTCCTCGGTCGCTCCGGGCCCGGGACCGAGCGCCGCGAGCAGGGTGACGCGCGGGATCACGCCCGCGAGGCGGCCGTCGGCATCCGTCACCGCGAGGGGCAGCGGCGACTCGACGGCGGGGACGAACAGGTTCATGAGGACGTCGTCCTCGCGGACGCTCTGCAGCACCGGCTTGATGATCGAGTCGAGGCGCGTGGCGCCCTGACGGACGAGCTTCACGGCGTCGCGGTCGGTGACGACGCCGACCAGCTGGCGATCCTTGCCGACCACGTAGGTCGCCGACATGTAGGCGTCCCGCATCTGGCGGAGCGCGGTGCGGGGACCGGCCGACTCGGCGACGACGGGGCGCGGACGCTCCATGACGTTCGCGGCGGTGAGCACGCGCGCGCGGTCGACGTCCTGCACGAACTGCTCGACGTAGTCGTTCGCCGGGTCCATGAGGATGTCCTCCGGCGTGCCGATCTGCACGATGCGCCCGTCGCGCATGACGGCGATGCGGTCGCCGAGGAACATGGCCTCGTTGAGGTCGTGCGTGATGAAGACGATGGTCTTCTGGAGCTTCTGCTGCAGCTCCAGAAGCTGCTCCTGCATCTCGCGGCGGATCAGCGGGTCGAGCGCGCTGAAGGCCTCGTCCATGAGCAGGATGTCGCTGTCGGCGGCGAGGGCGCGGGCGATGCCGACGCGCTGCTGCATGCCGCCGGAGAGCTCGGAGGGCAGCTTGTCTCCCTGGCCCTCGAGTCCGACGAGGGCGAGGATCTCCTCGGCCTTGGCCTGGCGCTCGGCCTTGCCGACCCCCTTGAGCTCGAGCGGGTAGGCGACGTTCGCGGCGACCGTGCGGTGCGGCAGCAGCGCGAAGTGCTGGAACACCATCGAGATGCGGTCGCGGCGGATCTCGCGCAGGCGCGCGGCCGGGATCCCCGTGATCGGGTCGCCGCCCACGGTGACGGTGCCGGCGGTGATGTCGTGCAGGCCGTTGAGCATGCGGATGATGGTCGACTTGCCCGATCCGGACAGGCCCATGATGACGAAGATCTCACCGCGGTTGACGGTGAAGCTGGCGTCGATGACCGCGGCGGTCCCCGCGTCGGCGACGGCCGTGCGGCTCTCCCCGGCCTTCAGTCGGCGGACGGCGGCGCTCGGATTCCTCCCGAACACCTTGTACAGATGGCGCGCTTCGAGTGCTGTTTCGGACACGTTTCCCCTGCGGCTCGGCCTTCGGGTGGCTGAGCCTGCTTCGGTTACGCCCGGGTGATCCTCACGAGGCCGTTCGACGTCTTCGCTGTGGCGGCACAGGCGGCGGATTTCGGATCCGCCGCAGAGGGGATCGACCGTACGCCCACGCCTCTTCGCCGCACAGCTCATCGAAGGAAGGACGTGACCGCGGACTGGTCTATGGGCCGTCAGGCCCGCAGACCAACGTAACGAAATGGCCGGTCAGCGGCAAATCCTGCTCCACGGACGTACCCGGGTTTCCGCCGCTGACCGGGGGATAGTACGAGCGTCTAGCAATCTCGGGGCGGCGTACTCACGGGCGCCGGACGGTGCGCGTCACGGTGAACTTCGGGGTGCGCCGGAGCTGATCGGTGGGGCCGATCAGACGGCTCATCTCGGCCCGGTGGCCGAGGCTCGAGTTGTACACCGTGAACAGCTCCCCGTCCGGTCGGAGCAGACGCGCGGTGGCCTCGAACAGGCGGGTCGCGGCGCCGGTGTGCACGCTGGCGCCGAGGTGGAACGGCGGATTCAAGAGCGCCGTGTCGAAGCTCCCCGCGGCGAGCGCCGAACCCGCGTCGTCGTGCGTGACCTCGACCCGGTAGGCCACGCCGTTCGCCGACGCGGTGGCACGGGCGGAGGCGACGGCGGCGGCCGAACGGTCTGTGGCGACGACGCGGTCCTGCGGGTGGGCGAGCGCCCAGGACACGGCGAGCGCTCCGGTCCCGCAGCCGAGGTCGAGCACGCGGCGTCCGCCGTTCACAACTCCGGAAGAACGGCCGCTCTCGCCGCCGTTCCGCTCGTTCTCGGCGCGTGTCACCTCTGTTCTCCTGAGTTGTGAACCGTCGAGGTCGAGCACCTCGAGCAGGACCCGGGTGCCGATATCGAGGCGGGACCCGGCGAAGGCGCCGCCGTGGGCCACGAGGACGAGGTCGCCGTGCCGCGCGGTGACCGGGAACGGCGGCGACTCGGGCACCGGGAGCGGCTCGGAGGCGACGAGCAGCCGCGACTTCCGCTCGGCGCGCTGCGCCTGTACCCGGGCGAAGCTCCGCCCCAGCACCTCGTTCTGCGCCAGAGTCATGTGCTTCACCCGACCGCCTGCGACGAGCACCACGTCAGGCGCAGCCCACCGGGCGACCGCATCCGCGATCTCCTCCAGTTCGGCGAGGGCCTTCGGGAGCTGCAGCAGCACCAGTTGCGCACCGGCGAGCAGGCTCTCGTCGAGTTCGTGCGGGGTGAACCCACCGATCCTGAGCTCCTCCGCATTGCGGGCGAGCGCGCGGCGTCCGGTCGCGAGGTCCTGGTGCACACGGATCCCGCGCCTCCCGGCCGCCGTGAGAGCGAGCGAGATCGCGCCGTACTCGTCTCCGATCACGACCGTCTCGGACCCTGGCACGTCGAGGGCGAGCGTCCGCTCCACGAGCAGCAGATCGGTCGCATCGTGGGCCTGGAGGTTGTCCGCCTCGACGTCGGGCCAGCGACGCAGACGACTGTAGGGGAACTCCGGCACCAGCCCACTGTACGCGGCCCGCCTCGCCCCCCCGTGCACAACTTCGGAGCTGACGGCCGGCACGCCGCCCGGACCGCCCGTCTGGCGGCGTGTCGACCGAGATCTCCGAAGCTGTGCCTGCCCGCGAAGGAGAGGGTTGACACGGAACCGGGTCCCATGGTTACTTAGTCAAGTAAGTAACCCAGCAACCACGGAGGACTCGTGATCGAAGAAGGCAAGCCGCTCTTCCTCCAGATCGCCGAGCAGATCGAGGACTCCATCCTCGACGGCTCGCTGGCCGAGGAGGCGCAGGCCCCTTCGACGAACGAGCTCGCCGCGTTCTACCGCATCAACCCCGCCACCGCTGCGAAGGGAGTCGCCATGCTCACCGACAAGGGAGTGCTCCACAAGCGCCGAGGCATCGGCATGTTCGTCTCGGAAGGCGCCAGGGAACTGCTCCTCGGCGAGCGCCGCGCGGCCTTCGCCGACCGCTACATCGACCCGCTCCTCGCGGAGGCCCGCACGCTGGGTCTCGGCGCGGAAGACCTCGCGGACCTGCTCCGGCAGCGCGCCGCATCCGCCCCCACCCCAGAAGGGAAGAACCCCGCATGACCGCCGTCATCGAGGTGCAGAACCTCACCAAGCGCTACAAGGAGAAGAGGGCGCTCGACAACGTGTCGCTCTCGCTCGAGGGAGGCTCAATCTACGGGCTCCTCGGCCGCAACGGTGCCGGGAAGACGACACTCATGTCGATCCTCACGGCGCAGAACTTCGAGTCCTCCGGCACTGTGAAGGTGTTCGGCGAGCACCCGTACGAGAACGCCCACGTGCTCGGCCGGATCTGCTTCGTCCGGGAGAGCCAGAAGTACCCGGACGACGCGACCCCGCGGCACGCGTTCGCCGCCGCGCGCCTGTTCTTCCCGCACTGGGACCAGGACCTCGCGGACGAGCTCATCGCGGAGTTCCAGCTGCCGATGAAGCAGACCATCAAGAAGCTCTCCCGCGGGCAGCTCTCCGCGGTCGGCGTCATCATCGGCCTGGCCTCCCGCGCCGAGATCACGTTCTTCGACGAGCCCTACCTGGGGCTCGACGCCGTCGCCCGACAGATCTTCTACGACCGGCTCGTCGAGGACTACGCGGAGCACCCGCGCACGATCATCCTCTCCTCGCACCTGATCGACGAGGTCGCGAACCTCATCGAGAAGGTCATCGTGATCGACAACGGCCAGATCCTCCTGAACGAGGACACCGATGCCGTCCGCGACCGCGCCGTGACCGTCGTCGGCGACGCCGCCAAGGTCGACGCCTGGACCGCCGGCCGCGAGGTGCTGCACCGGGATGAGCTCGGCCGCGTCGCCTCGGTCACCGTGCTCGGCACCCTCACCGCCGACGACCGCGCCGACGTGCGGGCCGCGGGTCTCGACCTCGCCCCCGTCTCGCTGCAGCAGCTCATCGTCCGCCTCACCCAGAAGGCCGAGAGCCGCGGCGCCACGAGAGCCGATGCCACCACGGAAGGAGTCCGCTGATGCGACGCACACTCAACGTCATCCGGCTGCAGCTCATCAACCGGCAGACCTTCGTCTGGGTCCCCCTGATCATCCTCGGCTCCGCCGTCGTGATCTCGGTCCTCATCTACGCGATGATCCCGGGCGATGCCCCCAAATACGGCGGAGGCGGCCAGGCGCCGCTGTGGTACTTCTTCGCGATCGGCCTGTCGGCCATGACGCTGACCTTCCCGTTCTCGCAGGCCATGAGCGTCACCCGGCGCGAGTTCTTCATCGGGACGCTGCTGACCGCGATCCTCGGGAGCGCACTGCTCGGGGTGCTGTTCCTCCTGGGCGGTGCGATCGAGCTCGCCACCAACGGCTACGGCGTGAACGGCTGGGTGTTCCACCTGCCGTGGCTGTGGGAGGCCGGCCCGCTCGGCGCCTTCGTCGTCTACTTCACCCTCGCCCTGTTCTTCTTCGTGGTCGGGTTCACCGGCGCGACCATCTACAAGAGCTGGGGTCCGATGGTCCTCACCATCGTCGGCGTCGCCCTGGCGCTCCTCCTCGTGGGGGTCGTGTACCTGGTGACACGGCTCGAGCTGTGGGGCGACGTGTGGCTCGGCATCCTCGACCTCGGCGCCGTGGGCCTCGCGCTCTGGGGGCTCGTGGTCGTGGCCGTCCTCAGCGTCATCTCGTTCCTCGCGTTCCGTCGGGCCACGCCCTGACGCAAGGATCCGAATCCGCGGATGCCGCGGCTGCGCACCCCGCGCGGTCGCGGCATCCGCGTCCTACCGCCTCTACCCGGCGGCCCGAGCCGGGGCAACCCGGTGGCCGCAGGCGGCCCTCGGCCCTATCCTCGCCAGAGAGGACCACCCGACCGCCGCGAGGAGAGGATGACGTGACGCCTGACCTTTCCCGCCTGCGCGTCCGCGAGCGCCGCTCGTACCTCGCCCGCACCATTCGCGAGGCGGTCCGACCCGCCCGCCTGCTCCTCGTCGTCAAGACGGCGCTCGCCGTGGGGCTCGCGTGGACCATCGCGCCGCACATGCCGGGAGTCACCGACGAGTATCCGTACTACGCACCCCTCGGCGCGCTCGTGAGCATGTATCCGACGCTCATGGGGTCCATGCGGTCGAGCCTGCAGACCCTGTTCGGCCTGGCCACCGGTATCGGTCTGGCCGCGGTGATCGTGCTCACCGTCGGACCGACGTGGTGGACGATCCCCCTCGTCGTCGGCCTCGGCGTCCTCGTCTCCGGCACCGGCTGGTTCGGCGTCGGGAAGGAGTACGTCCCGATGGCGGCGCTGTTCGTGCTCATCATCGGCGGTCAGAACGCGGACGACTACTCCGTCGGCTACCTGGCCCAGATGGGGGTCGGAGTCGTGATCGGCCTGGTGGTGAACCTTCTCTTCGCACCCGCACCGCTCATCGGATCGGCGGAGGCGCGGGTGGAGCAGTTCCGACGACAGCTCGCGGGACACCTGCACGACATCGGCTCCGCGGTCTCCGAATCCTGGCCGCCGGAGACCGCGCAGTGGGCGGACGACGCCGCCGCGCTCGCCGAGACCACTGCCGACCTCCGTGCGGCCCTGGCCGAAGCCGACGAGAGCGTGCGCTACAACCCCCGAGCGCGCCGTCGGCACGCGGGAACCGCCCACATCCACGAGCAGCTCTCCACCCTGGACCGGATCGCGCACCTCATCCGCGACATCGCCGACGCGACGGCCGACACGATCTGGGAGCGCCCCGCCGGCATGCCCCTCGACCCCGCGCTGCCCGAGCCGTTGTCCGCGGCCTGCCACGCCGTCGCCGACGTCATCGCCGAGGACGACCCCGCCTCGAGCGCGGCGCACCGCCGTCGCGGCGAGGCGGCGCGGGCGATCCGGCTCCTGCTGGAGCGCGTCGACGACCGCACGTTCGACGTCCGCAGTTCGATGGGACCGGGCGTGCTGACGGCGATGCACCTCCGCCGCATCCTCATCCTCAGCGGCGAGCGCCCCGACGACGACGACGAGTGACTCAGATGGTGTCGTCGGCGACGACGATGTCCATCTGCCAGTACCGGCCGGTCGGGTCGGTGTCGTCGTGCGCGGCGTCGGCGGCGGAGAGCACGTCGTTGATGTTGTGCATCACGTCGTCGAACTCGGCCTCCGTGAGGCGGATGGTGCGCTGCACGAATGACGCGTGCACCTCGGCCGTGCGGCCGGAAACGTACTCCGGCGTCCAGGCCATCACCCGCCGCACGAGGTCCTGGTGGTCTTCGGCGAGCGCCGCCACGACGGCCCCGCCGAGCGCCTCGTCGGGCACGGGGTTCTCCGGACCGCCGACGTTGAGGGCCCCTTTGCGGCCCGTCCACACGCGGTCGCGGCGGTCTCTGGCCTGCTCCGGCGCCTCCTCGATGAGCCCCGCCTCGGCGAGCACTCGCAGGTGGAAGCTGGCGCTGTTGGCGGGCACATCGAGCTCGCCCGCGATGTCCGCCGCGCGCAGGAATCCCCGCCGGGCGATGAGACGCAGGATCTGCCGGCGCAACGGGTGCGAGTAGGCCTTGAGCATGGCCGACGTCATGAAGGCGGCGTCCTCCCGGGAGGTCGTTTCCGCGTCGTCGGCCATTCCCCGATCCTAGTCACGCATTTCCGCACGAATAGTTGCGCAATTAGTCTTGCGCAACTATCGTCGAGCCATGACGATGACGCCCACCCCCCACCGCCTGTCGCGGAACACGCGTTACCTCACCTGGCTCATCAGCGACACGAGCAAAGGCCTGGCGTCTGCCCTGTTCGGATTCGCCGTGCCGCTGCTCGCGCTGATCATCACGAACGACCCCGCGCAGGCCGGCGTCATCGCAGGTGCGGGCATGGTGGCCCGCCTGCTGCTCACGCTGGTCGGCGGCATCCTGGCGGACCGGCACCGGCGCATCGTGCTCATGCTCGTCGGCTCGATCCTGGGGATCGTGCTCGCCGGAGCCTTCACGCTCCTCGCCCTCGGCGGCGCTCTCACCTTCGCGACCCTCCTCGTGATCGACGTGCTGTTGGCCGCACGGAGCGGCCTCTTCGACGTCGCCGGCGAGAGCGCATTGAAGGAGATCGTCCCGGATGACGCGATGGGGCGGGCGCAGGCCGCGAACCAGGGGCGCGACGCCGCCCTCCAGCTCGCGGGCGGGCCCCTGGGCGGGCTGTTGCTCGGCGTGGGCGGCTGGCTCGTCGGTGCCGTCATGACCCTCTGCCACCTCGTCGCGGCCGTGACCGCCGGGTCGCTCGGCCGTCAGACCAGGCGAGCGGGCATCGCCGACACCGGTGCCGAGGAGGACGCGGACCTCGACGCGCCCACCACCCGCCCGAACGCCTGGCGGGAGTTCCGGGAGGGATTCGGCTGGCTGCTGTCCCGCCCCGACCTCGGCGGCGTCATGCTCATCATGACGATCATCAACCTCGGCTTCAACGCCGCGATCACCACCGTCGTCTACGCCCTGCAGCAGGCGGGGCACTCCGAACTGCTCATCGGCACGGTCAGCGCGGCGGTCGGCGCCGTGATGCTCGTCGGCGCGGTCGTCGCCCCGTTCCTCGTGCCCCGGATCCCGGCGGGGGTGCTGACGATCGGCGGACTCACGGTCGTCGCCCTCTGCGCCGTGGTGCTGTCGTTCGTGTCCGCGCCGTGGGCCGTCGCGGTCGTCCTCGGTGCCTCGGTGCTCCTTCTCCCCGCCCTGAACGCGGGGATGATGGGCTACTTCATGGTGGCCACGCCCTCCCGACTGCTGGGGCGCGCGAACAGCGCCATCGGCGTGCTTGCGATGGGAGCCATGCCGCTCGCCCCCCTCATCGCCGGCTTCGGCCTCGCGTGGGCGGGACGCCAGGGCACCATCCTGATCTGCGCAGCCCTGTGCGTGCTGGCCGCCGCCCTCGCGATCGGGAATCGCGCCCTCCGCAGCCTCCCCGTCGAGTCTCGGTGGGCCGCGCACGCCGCCCAGTACGAGGCGGACTGAGGCGGAGGATCGGGCGCTAGAGCGCGACCGCGAGCACGGTGATCCCCGCCGCCGCGGAGGCTACGGCGAGCGCCAGCGCGATCGCGATGAGGATGACGTGCACGCGGAGGAACGGGGCGGCCTTGCCGTTCTCGTCCCTGGCGCGCGGATCGTTCGCGACCCGCCTGTAGAACCGCGGCCAGACGAGCACGTTGAAGCCGGCATTGAGGAACAGCACGACGACGAGAGCGATCACCCCTCCACGCTATCGAGGGTGTCGTCGCCCCACGGATTCGGGCGTCGGAATTCTTGGACCGCGACATGTATCACCGAGCCCTTGCCGTGCTCCTGGTAGGTGTGATCACAATGGGCTTCATGATCGACGGTGCCCCCGGCGCCGCCTTCGATCCGGCATCCGACGACGGGCGCGCACGCTGGGAACGTGCCGCGGACCTGTTCGATGCGTGGCGCGATGGCGACGGCCGCTCGATGGACGACCTGGTGCGGCTGATGACGCCGGTGCTGTGGCACGTCGTGCGCGCCTACGGCCTCGAACGCACCCTCGCGGAAGACGTCGTGCAGACGACCTGGCTCCAGCTCGTGCGCGGCCACGGTGCCATCGCCGACCCGCGGGCCGTCTCCGCGTGGCTCACGACCACCGCCCGCCGCGAGGCCTGGAAGGTCGGCAAGGCGAACGGTCGCGTCGACACCGCGGAAGCCGACGACCTGGACGCCCTCCTTCCGGAGCAGGCGTCCGCCGAGGAGCACGCCACGCTGGACGACGAGAACCGACGGCTCTGGGCCGCGGTCCGCCGCCTCGCCGAGCGCTGCCAGCGTCTCCTCCGGGTGATCGCCTTCGAGGACCGCCCTGACTACGCGCGCCTCGCCCGCGACCTGTCCATGCCGGTCGGCAGCATCGGGCCGACCCGCAACCGCTGCCTCGCGAAGCTCCGCGACCTCCTCGACGCCCCGGCCCGTCGGACGGACGGACGGACGATCATGAGCGATGAGGACGACGCCCGGCTCTTCGCCCGCCTGCGCAGCCTCTGGGGAGAGGTCGATCCGGTCCCTGCCGGGCTGATCGACCGGATGGTCGCCGCGGTCGCGGCGGACGGACTCAACCGCGAGTACGCGCTGCTCACCCTCGTGGAGGGCCAGCTCGGCACGGTCCGCGGCGAGACCGACGCCCTCACCCTCCAGTTCAGCGACGGCAGCACGAGCATCCTCCTCCACGTCACGACGACCGCGTCCGGACGACGACGGATCGACGGCTGGGTGGACACCGCCGCTGCGGAGATCGTGTTGCTGCAGGGCGAGCGCGAACGCCGCACGACCCCGGCGGAGACCGGCCGATTCATGTTCGACGAGGTGCCGTCGGGGCTCAGCCGCGTGCGCCTGACCGCGACGGTCGGCGACGAGACCCGCACCCTGGAGACCCCGCAGTTCGAGTTGTGACCCCGCATCGCCGGCACCGTCGCCGTCGATGCCCACGGAGAGGATGACCGATGGAGCAGCCCCAGGGATGGACCTGGCAGGACCGCGCGGAGGGATCGATCCGCCGCGGGACCGCCCTCGACCCCAGCACCGAACCGGTGGACGGGATCCGAGCGTTCCCCACCGCGTACCTGCCGGAGCGCCTGCTGATCACGCGTGCCCTCGACGAGCAGGAGGCGTACGACCGCGAGCTGCGCGCCCTGAGGGATGCCGCCGACTCCTTCGGCTGGCGGCTGGAGCTGGAGTCGCCGGAGCGGGAGATCGGGAACGGCGAGCTCGTGCCGGGTGTCGCGGGGTTCCTGCGGGCGCGCTTGACCACGCCGGATGAGCCGACCAGGGGCGAGTCCCCCGTGGCACCCGATGCCTGGCGGGTGCTGCAACGCGCGCGTCGTCTGTCGCGCTCGACGATGCCGCGGACCAGCCTCGAGCACGTGCTCTCGATCGATCCGGTCGGACTCAACCCGTTCACCCGGACGAACCCGTTCACCCGGACCAACCCGTTCACCCGGACGAACCCCGTCCGCGGTGCGGCACCCGGCGGAGGCGGCAGCGACGACTACCTGGAGCCCGGACGCGGGGCGCGGCAGCCGGTCACCTGGCTCGGTCCCGCCCCGGCCCGCGCCGCCGCTCCGAAGCGCGGACGACGACCGGTCGTGGCGGTCCTCGACACCGGGTGCGGCGAGCACGCCTGGCTGCCGTCCGACATCGTCACCCGGCACGTGGAGCTCGACGGCGTCCCCGTGGGCTTCACGGACGACGCCGACCCGGAGCGCTACCCCGACCTCTACGGGCAGCTCGACGGCGAGATCGACGCGGTGGCCGGGCACGGCACCTTCATCGCGGGCCTCGTGCGTCAGGCCGCTCCGGACGCCGACATCCTGTCGATCCGTGTCGCCGGCGCGCTCGGGGTGGTGGACGAGAGCACGCTCCTCGAGACCGTGGCGCAGGTCGTGGAGCTGCTCCGGCGGCATCGGGAGGATCCGACGACGGGCTTCCCGATCGACGTGCTGAACCTCTCCCTCAGCTACTACCACGAGACCCCGACCGACGGGCTCTTCAGCACGACGCTGTACGAGCTGCTCGCGAAGGCCAGGGAACTCGGCTGCGTGGTCGTCTGCTCGGCCGGCAACGACGCGATCGACCGCCCCTCCTTCCCCGCGTCGCTGTGGCCGTGGCCCGGCGCCGACAACGGGCTGCGGTCCGACGACGGGGCTCCGCACGTCTCCGTCGGCGCCCTGAACCCGTCGGCGCACTCCGTGGCCCTGTTCTCGAACGTCGGCCCGTGGGTGCAGGTGTACGCCCCGGGCGCCGCGGTGGTCAGCACCTCGCCGGCCTTCGTCGGCGGCGCGCAGGCCGCGACCCGCGCAGACGTCGACGGGCTGCCGCGCGAGACGCTCGACCCGGACGACTACCGAGGCGGCTTCGCGGTGTGGAGCGGCACCTCCTTCGCGGCTCCGTACATCGCCGGACGGGTCGCCGCCCAGCTCGGCGCCGTCCCGACCCAGGGTGTGAAGCCCGCCGTCGCCGCGAAGGCCGTCGCCGCCGTCCTGACGTCGCTGCCGACGCCGCACGAGAGGTCCTGACGCCTCTCACCCTTCCGCACGACCGCTCCGGCACGGCATCCTGGACGGATGCCCCTGTCCGCGAGCGCGCTGCACCGACGCGGCGTCGAGGCGGCCAACGCCCGGCAGTTCACCCGCGCCCGGCGGGAACTGGAGAAGGCCGCCGCCCGCACCGACGACGCCGACCTCCGCGCCCGCATCGACGGGACGGCCGCCTACGTGCTCGCGCAGACCGGCGAGCCCGCGGCGGCGGAGGCGCTGTGCCGGGAGGCCCTGGCCAGGGACGGACTGCAGGCCGAGACGGTCGCCCTCCTCGGCGGGCAGCTCGGCGCCCTCCTCATGCACGGCGGACGGATGGAGGAGGCCGAGGCGAGCCTGACCGCCGCGATCGACGCCCTCACCGCTGCCGGTGCCGAGACCACCGCGCTCGCGAACTGTCTGATGAACCGGTCGGTGGTGCGGATGCAGCGCCATCGTCTGGACACCTGCATGGCCGACCTCCGGCGCGCGATCGCGATCTACGAGGCGCACGAGGAACGGGACTCCCTCGCCGAGGCCACGCACAACCTCGGCTATGCCGCGCTGCTCGGCGGGGACCTCGTGTCGGCGCTGCGCCTGATGGCCGCGTCCCGGTCGACGTTCGCGGCCACCAGCGCCCTGGCCACCGCCATCAGCGACCTCGACCGCGCCGAGGTGCTCCGCGACGCGGGCCTGACCACCGAGGCGGAGGCGCTGCTCGGCCGCGTGGCCGTGCAGTTCGGTGCACAGCGGATGCGCCAGGCCCGTGGTGAGGCCGAGTTCCACCTCGCCCGCTCGCTCGTCCGGCACGACCCTCGGGCGGCCGAGCGCGCCGCCCGCACCGCCGCCCGACGCTTCACCGCCCTCGGCAGCAGCGGCTGGGCGGCCAGAGCCGCCGCGGTGCAGCTGGAGGCGCGGCAGCGGATCCGGCCCGACCGCCCCCTCGATGCGGACGCGTGGGAACGCGTGGCGCAGGAGCTCGACCGGAGCGGCTTCCGCACCGAGGCCACGGCCCTGCGGCTGAGCGCCCGCCGCGACGGCACCGGCCGCCTCCCCCGCGTCCCCGCCTCGGCCCCGACGCCGCTGCGGCTCCGTGCGCAGGAGGTCCGTGCGGCCCGCGCCGCCGGACGCGGCCGTGACGGGGAGGCGCTGCGCGCCGCGGCCGCCGGGCTCGACCTGCTGTCGGTGTGGCAGCGGTCGTTCGGCGCCCTCGACCTGCAGGCCTCCGTCGCCATGCACGCCAGCGACCTCGTGTTCACCGGGCTCGCCGCCGCGGTCCGCCGCCGCGACCCTGCGACGCTCTTCGAGTGGTCCGAGCGCGCCCGGCACCTCAGCCAGCAGGTCGCCCCCGTCCGCCCCCCGCACGACGACGCCCTCGCCGCCGACCTCGCAGAACTGCGGATGCTGCGCGCCGACCTCGCGGGGGCGGACTGGACGACCGACCCCACCGTCCGCGCGCTCCGCGACCGGGTGCGGGAGCGGCAGTGGTCCGCCACCGGCTCGGGAGCGACGAGGGAGCGCCGGACGCTCGCCGAGACCTCCGCGCTCCTGCCGTCCGATACGGCGGTGCTGGCCTACGTCTACACCGGCACCGGCCTGCACGGGGTAGTGGTGCGGCCGGACGGCGCGACCGTCGTCGACCTGTCGTGGTCGCGGGTACGGACCGCTCTCGACGGCCTGCGCGCCGACCTCGACATGGCCGCGCTCACGCGGGGCGGCGCGATGGGGCCGGTGACCGCGCGCGCTCTGACGGCACGCCTCGCAGTCCTGGACGACGAGCTGCTCGGGCCGATGCGCCGGGCCGCCGCGGGCGCCGAGCGGTTCGTCGTCACCGTTCCCGGGATCCTCGGCGGGGTGCCGTGGGCCATGCTCCCCAGCATGCACGGCGTGCCGTTCACCCTCGCGACCTCGGTCTCGCGCTGGTTTCACGGCACGACGGCCGCCGCCTCGACCCCGAGCGTGGGCTTCGCGGCGGGACCACGGGTACCGCGGGCGGCGGAAGAGGTCCGGCGCGCGGCGGATTCATGGACGACGCGGGGGGCGACCCGCCTGCTGCAGGGCACCGAGGCGACCGTGACCGCCGCCACGGCACTGGCCGCTTCCGTCGATGTGCTCCACATCGCCGCGCACGGACGCCATGCGGTCGACAATCCTCTGTTCTCCGGCTTCGAGCTCGCCGACGGGGTGCTCTTCGGCTACGACGTCGACCTCATCCCCCGGGTGCCGCGGACCGTGATCCTCTCGGCGTGCGAGCTGGGGCGCTCCTCCGTGCGCTGGGGAGAGGAGGCCCTGGGCATGACGCGGGTCTGGCTGCACGCGGGCGCGGACTCGGTGATCGCGGCCCCGGTCACGGTGCCGGACGACGACGCCTGCGAGCTCCTCACCGCGGTCCACGACGGCCTCTCGACCGGCGCTTCTCCCGCCGACGCCCTGGCGAGCGCCGCGCTGACGACGGGGGTTTCCGCCCCATTCCAGTGTCACGGCAACGGATTCTGACTTTTTTGCCGGACCGAGGTATCAGAATCGCACCCACCCTCTCCTGTTCTTCGGAAGGTGTCGAGCGACAGGCCTCGAAGGGAGAGGCCCGAGGGAGGCGCCGTCGGTTCTGGGGAAACGCCGCTGGGGAGCGGGAAGACGAGACGGACACCATCTGCTCGGGAGCGTCGCGGTATGCAGCCGCGACGCTCTCGCAGGGCCTCGGCGATCTGGGGACGCCGAGGCCCTCGGGGTGTCCGCGGGCGGCCGGAGCGCCTCAGGCGAGGAGGACGCTGTACCCCGCGGCGCGCAGCGCATCGACCGCGGCGCCGTCGGCTCCTCGATCCGTGATGACGGTGGCGAAGAGCTCCGGCCCGCCGACCGTGGAGAACGCCTCGACCCCGAGCTTGCTGCCGTCGGTCACGACGACGGCGCGCCGCGCACGCTCCGCCATCATCCGGTTCACCGCCGCCTCGCGCTCGTCCTGCGTGGTCGCCCCGGCTGCCGCGTCCATCCCGTTCACACCGATGAAGGCGAGGTCCAGCCGCACCCCGCGGAGAAGCTGCTCGACGAACGGGCCCACGAGCTCGTACGTGCGCGAGTGGATGACACCGCCCGTGACGACCACCTTGATCTCCGGCCGGGTGGCGAGCTGTGCGGCGATGTTCACCGCGTTCGTGACCACCGTGATCCCGCCCTCCGCCGCCAGACCCTCGCGGGCGGCGAGCGCGGCCGCGATGGCCGTGGTCGTCGTGCCGCCGGAGAGGCCGACCACCATACCGGGGGTCACGAGCGCCGCCGCGGTCTGTGCGATGCTCTCCTTCTCGTGGGTGCGGAGATGGCTCTTGTAGCGGAGGGGCAGCTCGTAGGCGACGGTCTGCGCCACGGCGCCGCCGTGCGTGCGGGTGAGCAGCCGCTGCTCGGCGAGGGAGTCGAGGTCGCGGCGGGTGGTGGCCGGAGAGGCTCCGAACCGCTCCACCAGCTCCTCCACCGTCACCTCCCCGTCCGCCGCGAGGAGGTCGAGGATCGCGTGCAGTCGGGCCGCGCGCTTCACCGGTCGTCGTTTCGCGTCGAGGTCGCAGCCATGCCGGGAACCTCTGCGACCGGAGCGGGATTCTGCGACGGCAGCAGGGCGAACAGTCGCAGCATCCGGGCGGCTTCGTCCGCGAGGGCGGCGCGGGCGGGAGCGAGGTACTTGCGGGAGTCGACGAGACGCTCGTCGGCGGCGAGCACCTCGCGGACCGCCCGCGTGAAGAAGCCGTTGAGGTGGGTGGAGACGTTGACCTTCGTCATCCCGGCGCGCACGGCGTCGGCGATCACGGCGTCGGCAACCCCGGAGGAGCCGTGCAGCACGAGAGGCACATCGGTCCCGTCGGAGGCGGCACCGCGCAGGGCCCCCCGCAGCCGGGCGATGAGGTCGAGGTCGAGGGAGGCGGTGCGGTCGGTCATGGCGTGCGACGACCCCACGGCCACGGCGAGCGCGTCCACGCCGGTCGCGGCGACGAACGCCCGCGCCTCGTCCGGATCGGTGCGCACGCCGGGGGCATGGGCGCCGTCCTTCCCGGCCACCTCGCCGAGCTCGCCCTCCACGTAGACCCCTGCCGCGCGCGCCCGGGCGGCGACCTCGGCGGTCACCGCCACGTTCTCGTCGTAGGGCAGCGCGCCGCCGTCGAACATGACCGAGCCGAAGCCGAGGGCCACCGCCTCGTCGACGAGCTCCGGTCGCTCCGCGTGGTCGAGGTGCACTGCCACCGGGGTCTCCGCGCGTCGTGCCGCGGCGAGCGTCGCGAGGGCGATCGGCTCCAGACCGCCGTGATAGTCGGCGCAGTTCTGCGAGATCTGCAGGATCACGGGGAGCTGTGCGAGTGCGGAGGCCCGCACGAGGCCCTCCGCGGTCTCCAGGTGGATGACGTTGAAGGCACCGATGCCGGTGCCGGCGGTGGCAGCCGCGGAGACGAGCTCCCGGGCGGAGACGAGGGTCACGAAGGGTCCTTCCGGAAGGAGGCGGGGGCGGGGCGGGACACGCGGAGCTGCTCCTCGAGCGCGCGCCAGCGGGGAGAGATGTCGCCGGCGAGCGGCATGAGCACGGCGGCCGCCGACCACGCGGTCGCGCGACGGAGGATGACCTCGGGATCACGCTCGCCCTCCGCGGAGAGCACGGCGCAGGCCGCGACCGCGGCGTCTCCCGCACCGGTCGGGTTGCCGGAGAGCGGCTCGTCGAGTCGGGCGTGCAGGAGATCGGTCGCGGTCACCGCGAGCATGCCGTCGGCCCCGAGCGACAGGAGCACGAGCTCGGCGCCCCGGGCCAGCAGCGACCGAGCCCCCTCGACGGGGTCGTCGATGCCGGTGGCTTCGGCGAGCTCCGCGGCATTGGGTTTGAGCACGGTGGCTCCGGCGTCGGCGGCGCGCAGGAGGGCCGGGCCCGAGGTGTCCACGATCACCGGGACCCGGGCGTCGGCGCCCACCGCGACGAGCATCGGCACGAGCGATTCCGGCGCTCCCGGGGGGAGGCTCCCGGAGACGACGAGGACCGCGCCGGGAAGCCGGTCGACGATCTCCGCGAGAAGCCCGCCCCACTCGGCATCGGTGGGGTTCACCCCTCGTTCGTTGACGATCGTGGTGTCGCCCGCGGCCTCGTCGACGAGGGCGATGCTGCGACGGGTGTCGGCCGCGACGGGCACGAGCACATGGGGCACGCCGCTGGCCGTGAGCTCCGCGGCGAACTCCGCGCCGACCGGACCGCCGGCCGTGGTCAGCGCGAGGACGGACGCCCCCTCGGCGTGCGCGACCCTGGCGACGTTGAGGCCCTTGCCGCCGGCGCGGGACGCCCCGGTCTCGGCACGGTGCGTCCCGCCTGCGACGAGGCGATCGACCCGCCAGGTGAGGTCCAGGGCCGGGTTCGGGGTGACGGTGAGGATCATGCGAGCTCCCTGGCACGGAGGGCGGCGCCGATCAGGCCCGCGTTGCCGGACAGCTCGGCGGGGACGAGCGCGGGGAGGCGGTGGAAGCTGAGGCGGGCGGCGAGACGGGACCGCAACTCGTCGAAGAGCGCGCCGCCCGCCCGCGACAGTCCGCCGCCGATCACCACGGCCTCGGGGGCGACCACGGCGGTCAGCTGCGCGAGCGACAGGGTGAGCGCGTCCAGCGCCGAGTCCCAGATGTCGGCGGCGACCCGGTCCCCGGCGGCCGCGCGGGCGATGACGTCCTTGGCACCGTCCGGGGTCGTCCCCGTGGCCTCCCGGTAGCGGCGCGCGATGGCGCCCGCTGAGGCCACGGCCTCCAGACAGCCACGGGCACCGCACGGGCACACCGGTCCGTCGGCGATCGGGGAGTGCCCGATCTCGCCGGCGTAGCCTCCGGCCGTGTAGGGGTGGCCGCCGACGAGCAGGGCCCCGGCGATGCCGGTGCCGATCACGAGGATCACCGCGTCGTCGTAGGCCCGCGCGCCGCCCAGCTCGTGCTCGGCCCAACTCGCGGCGCGCACGTCGTGGTCGAACGCGACGGGGAGGCCGAGTCGCTCGGCGGCGAGCGCGCGCAGCGGTGCGTCCCGCCAGCCCATGTTGCTCGCGAACACTCCGATCCCGGCGGCCGCGTCGACGATCCCCGGCACCACGAGCCCGGCGGCGCGCGGCGTCACGTCGGGATGCTCATCGCGGAGCTGCGCGGCGAGCACCTGCAGCCGGTCGAGCAGCGCGGGGGTGCGGTCGCCGTCGGCCGTGGGGGTGGGCGTGCGGCGGAGACCGAGCGCCCGCCCGTCCGCATCGAACAGCGCCGACTTGATGTCCGTCCCTCCGACGTCGAAGGCCAGGACGGGCGACCCGGCGCCGAGCGTGCGCACCGCGGCGAGCTTCTCGCCGGCCTCGTCCCTCGCGACGTCGGGGATCGCGTCCGCGGCGTCGTTCGGGGTCATCGCTCGGCTCCGGGGATCGCTGGCGTCATGCATCCAGGATGACGGATCGCGTGAGGTTGCGCGGCTGGTCGGGGTCGAGCCCGCGGGCCACGGCACGGTCGAGGGCTGTCCGGTGCAGGCGCACGAGATCGGCGAGCGGGTCGATCGCGCGGTGCTCGAAACGGGCGCCCGTGCCGCGCACCTCCGCGGCCAGTCCTTCCGGTGCCTCTCCGAACTGCCACGTCACCCGGCCCGGGGCGGCGATGGCGATCGGACCGTGACGGTAGTCCATCGACGGATACGCCTCGGTCCACGACTGCGACGACTCGCGCAGCTTCAGCGCGGCCTCGTGGGCCAGGCCGATCGTCCAGCCCCGCCCGAGGAACGTGTACTGCTCGGCATCGCGCAGCTCGATGTCGTCCCCGTCTTCGGCGAGCACGGCCGACGCGTCGGCGATGGCTCCGGAGAGGTCCTCACCCAGCGACGCCCGGAAGAGGGCGAGCGCGGTCGTGGCGAAGCGCGTCTGCACCACCGACTGCTCGTCGGCGAACGGCAGCAGCACGGCATCGTCGACGAGGGAGACGAGCGGGGAGTCGGGGTCGCCGATCACGCCGATCGTGCGGGTGCGCCCCTTGATGCGGTCGACGAGCTCCAGCACCTCGGTGGTGGTGCCGGAGCGGGTGAGGGCGACGACGGCGTCGTAGCCGCGGTCGACGAAGGCCTCGGAGGCCGCGAACGCGTCGGTCTCGCCGTGGCCGGACGACTCGCGCAGCGCGGCGTAGGACTGCGCCATGAACCACGAGGTGCCGCAGCCGACGACCGCGACCCGTGCACCCCGGGCCGGCAGCAGAGCCTGCTCGGCGGTGAGTTCGGCGGCGGTGGCCCACATCTCCGGCTGGGAGCGGAGCTCTGCGCGCATGTGTGCGCCGGGCAGCGAAGCGGTCATGAAGAGGCCTTTCGGACGAGATGTTGCGTACTTGTGATTGTTTCGGGCGTTATCCGATCATAGTATTTCGTCCCAGGAGAGCAACATCTTGATTTGTTTGTTTGCCTGACAAATAATCAGGACGAGTTCCCCCGAGCCCCCGCTCGGACGATCACGACCGCGCAGGCGGCGCGATCATCACGCACCGTCGCGTGGAGTGTTCTGCGACTGTGCACCACCCCCCTCTCCGGAGAGCGGATCCCGCCCGCTGGAGCAGCACCCACAGTGAGGAATGCAATGCCCATGAACAAGTCACGGCGATACGGGGCCGCAGCGGTCGCGGCCGTCGCCACGCTGTCGCTCGCATCCTGCGGTTTCGGTGGATCGGGAGGAGACAGCGGCGGCGGCGACGACGCCAGTACGCTCGACCTGCTCGTCCCCAGCTACTCCGACGCCACGAAGGGTCTCTGGGAAGACGTCATCGACGGGTTCACCTCAGAGAACCCCGACATCAAGGTCAACCTCGAGGTGCAGTCGTGGGACAACCTCGAGAAGGTCATTTCCACGAAGGTCCAGGCCGGCGAGGCGCCCGACATCTACAACGGCGGCCCCTTCGCGGGCTTCGTCGAGGACGAGCTGCTCTACCCCGTCGAGGAGGTCGTGTCCGACGACGTCTACTCCGACTTCCAGGACTCCTTCCTCGCCAACGCCGAGGTCGACGGCACCGCCTACGCGCTGCCGATGATCGCCTCCGCGCGCGCCCTGTTCGTCAACAACGACCTCCTCTCCCAGGCGGGCGTCGAGGCGCCGACCGACTGGGACTCCCTGCTCGACGCGGCGACCAAGGTGTCCGGGCTCGGCGGCGGCGTCGCGGGCTACGGCATGCCGCTCGGCTCGGAGGAGGCACAGGCCGAGGCCGCCGTGTGGCTCTGGGGCGGCGGCGGATCCTTCGGCGACGCATCGGAGATCACCATCGACACCCCGGAGAACCTCGTCGGCGCCGAGCAGATCAAGAAGATGATCGACGCCGGGGCGACCCAGGCCGACCCCGGCTCCACGCAGCGCTCCCCGCTGATGGACATCTTCATCCAGGGCAAGATCGGCATGCAGGTCGGCCTGCCGCCGACGGTCGGTCAGATCGCCGAGAACAACCCGGAGCTCGACTACTCCATCGTCCCGATCCCGACGAAGGACGGCTCGCCGTTCACCCTCGGCGTCATGGACCAGCTGATGGCGTTCGAGAACGACGGCGACAAGCAGGAGGCGGTCACGAAGTTCCTCGACTACTTCTACTCGCCCGAGGTCTACGTGCCGTGGGTGCAGGCGGAGGGCTTCCTCCCCGTCACGAAGTCCGGCGCCGAGGAGCTGTCCGGCGAGGAGGCCCTCAAGCCGTTCCTCGACGTGCTGCCCGACGCGCAGTTCTACCCGTCGACCAACCCGAAGTGGTCGGCCGCGGACGGCGCCTTCAAGTCGCTGTTCGGACAGATCCAGGACCAGCCGGCGGCCGATGTGCTGAAGCAGATCCAGGACCAGGTGGACGCGGGCTGACCCGCGGAACGGAGAGGTTCGGGAATCCCCATGAGCCAGACGACAGAATCCTCGAACCTCGCGGGGGCGGCCACCGGCCGCCCCCGCACCCCGGACGCCGGGACGGCCGTGCGCGGTCGCCCCGGCGGCCGGGACCTCCTCCAGGCGCTGCCCTGGATCGCCCCCGCACTGGTGCTCATCATCGGCGTGGTGCTGTTCCCCGCCGGCGTCATGTTCTTCAACTCCACGCGGGACATCTCGCTCTCGGGTCTGGACAAGGGCTCGGTCGGCTTCGACAACTTCGTGACCGTCTTCACGTTCCCGGAGTTCTGGCCGATCTTCGTCCGCACGATCGTCTGGGTCGTGTCGGTGGTGCTGTTCACGGTCGTCATCTCGCTCGGCCTCGCACAGATCCTCAACAAGGCGTTCCCGGGTCGCCAGCTCGTGCGGATGGCGGTCATCGTGCCGTGGGCCGCGTCGGTGGTGATGACCACGATGGTCTTCTACTACAGCCTCGAACCGTACTTCGGGGTGTTCAACAAGTTCCTCTACGACATCGGGCTCTCCCACGACGCGGTGGGCTACGGCTGGACGAAGAACCCGACGACGGCGTTCGCCTGGTCCATCGTCATCGCGGTGTTCGTGTCGCTGCCCTTCACGACCTACACGATCCTCGCGGGGCTTCAGGCGGTCCCCGCCGACGCGATCGAGGCCGCGAAGATGGACGGCGCCGGCGCCGCCAGGACCTACTGGTCGATCATCCTGCCGCAGCTGCGCAGCGCCCTCGCCGTGGCGATCCTCATCAACATCATCAACGTCTTCAACTCGCTGCCGATCCTCAAGGTGATGACCGGGTCCATCCCGGGCTACGGCGCCGACACGATCATGACCCTGATCTTCAAGTACATCGAGCTGCAGAAGAAGGTCGACGTCGCGAGCGCGCTGTCGGTCGTCGCCTTCCTCATCGTGATCGCGATCGTCGCGGCCTACGTCAAGATCGTCAAGCCCATGAAGGAGGTCTGATCATGACCGTGACCGAGACCGCCCTCGTGACCACCGCCGACTCCCGCGGACGACGCACCCCGCCGATCCCCGGCCGTCGGCGCCGCTACACCGCCGACCAGGTGACTCTGCCCCGGGTGATCCTGCGCACCGCCGCCGGGTTCCTCGTGCTCGCGATCTTCGTGCTGCCGTACCTCATCATGTTCTTCGGTTCGGTGAAGACGAAGGCGCAGATCCGCTCGGTCGACCCGACCTACCTCCCGGTGGAGTGGCACTGGGAGAACTACCTCACGATGTGGTCGACGCCCGAGACGCCACTGCCGTACAACCTCGTCTCGACCATCGTCATCTCCGTGTTCGCGACGCTCCTGGTGCTGCTCGTGTCGCTCCCGGCGGCGTATTACACGGCCCGGTTCCGCTTCCCCGGCCGCATGGTGTTCCTGTTCCTCGTGATCGTGACGCAGATGCTGCAGCCGGCCGTGCTCACCTCGGGCCTGTTCCGGCAGTTCACCGTCCTCGGCCTCGGCGACACCTGGACCGCGATGATCTTCATCAACGCGGCCTTCAACCTCTCGTTCGCGGTGTGGATCATGCACTCGTTCTTCGCCGGCATCCCGAAGGAGGTCGACGAGGCCGCGCAGATCGACGGCGCCGGGCGCCTCACGGTCCTGTTCCGGATCAACCTCCCGCTCGTCTGGCCGGGCATCGTCACCGCGATCGTGTTCACGTTCGTGGCCTGCTGGAACGAGTTCGCCGCCTCGCTGGTGATCCTGTCGACGGACAAGAACCAGCCGCTGTCGGTCGCGCTCACGAAGTTCGTCGGTCAGTACGAGACGAGCTGGCAGTACGTGTTCGGCGTCTCGATCGTCGCGATCCTGCCCGTCATCATCCTGTTCATGCTCATCGAGAAGCGTCTCGTCGGCGGCCTCACCGCCGGCAGCGTGAAGTAGACCACCCGGCTTCCGGTCCACCCCCCGGGTTCCCGTCCGGCACACCTGCACGACCGCGGCGCGCGTGCAGGGGTTCCGGACGGATCCGGTCGTGCGAACGTACCCGGGTCGTGCAGCCGGAACATCCGTCGGCAGAGGTCAGGGGCGGGGGCCGCCGGCGCGGAGCTGCTCGGGGCTCCATCGCACGCCGAGGACCGCGGTGAGGGCGGCCTGCGCGGCCCCGGCGGAAGGAGCGACGCGGGGATCGGCATACCGGATCGGCACGTCAGCGGTGCCGCGGGCGGGATATCCGCTCTCGGCGCGGACACGCTCCAGGAACCGGGGACCGAGCTCCGTCGCGGGACCGCCGATGACGACCTCGATCGGATCGAGCAGCGCCCCGATGAGCTTGATGGCACGGGCCAGGGCCCGCGCGCCGTCGTCGATCAGCGTCTGATCCGCACGGGAGACGAGGGTGCGGACGGCCGGCACGTCCAGCGCGTCCGAGAACTCCTCCCCCAGCATCGGTCCCATCGCGGCCGCCGACTCCAGACAGCCGCGGCGTCCGCAGCGGCACGGACGCGCGGCCTCGCCGAACACTACCTGCACATGCCCGATCTCCCCCGCACGGTCGCGAGGCCCCGGCGCGAGCTCTCCGTCGAGGGTGACCGCGGCGCCGATGCCGCCGCCGCTGTGGATGAACAGCCGGTATCCCGACGGGGCGGCGTCGAGACCGGCCTCCGCGATGGCCTCGGCGTCCACGTCGTTGACGAGGAGGACCGGGACGCCCGCAATGGTCTCGAAGCGCTCGGCCAGCGGCACCTCGTGCCACTCCAGCTGCACGCTCTCCAGCACCGTGCGCCCGTCGGTCGTTCCCGGGACCTGCACGCCGATCGCGAGCAGCCGCGCGCCGTAGGCGGCCACCACCTCGGCGACGGTCTCGTCCAGCACCCGGTCGCGGGTCTGCGTCGTGTAGGAGACGCTGCGGCGGGCGACCTCGGAGCCGTCGAGGGCGACGAGCGCCAGGTACGCACTGGTCGGCTGCACGACGAGCACGAGGATCAGATGATGCTCCGCGTCGATGCTGAGCGTGGTCGCGCGTTTGCCCCCCGTGCTCACCGCCTGCTCGCCCTCCGCGATGAGCCGGTGATCGATGAGTTCCGCGACGAGGGACGACGCGGTCGCCGCTGTGAGGCCGGTCGCCCGCGCGATCCCCGCGCGCGTCTGCGAACCGGACGCCTGGAAGACGAGTTGGAGCGCCCGCCGCAGGTTCGCTCGCCGAACCGCCGCCTGGGTGTCCAGCGCGTCGTCGTGGGTGAACATCTGCGAGTTCCTTCTCGGGGCCGAGGTCCGTCGATTGACAGCGCGCGTACCGCTCCGTACGCTCGGTCCGTTAGTTTATTCATTGAACTTAGTCAGCCCGAGCGTCGATCGGGAGGAGCATCATGCGCTACCCCCAGATCCTAGAGCGCGCCGCCGATCGGACACGAGACGCGCAGACGTCGTCCAACGGCCACGCTCGCGGCATCCGGGAACGCAACCGCGCGCTCGTCCTGCGCACGCTCATGGAGCAGTCGGCTCTCAGCCGCGCGGATCTCTCCCGGCTCACCGGTCTCGCCCGCCCCACCGTGTCGGACGTCGTGCGCGACCTGCTCGCCGACGGCGTGATCCGGGAGAGCGGACCCAGTCAGGAGTCCCGGCCGGGAAAGCCCGCCGTGATGCTCGAGTTCGACCAGCGCGTCGTGCAGGTCATCGCGCTCGACCTCTCCGTGCCCGGTGAGGTCATCGGGGCGCTGGCCTCGCCCGACGGTCGCCTCTCGCACCGCCTCCACCGGCCGCGCACCCCGGACGCCGCGGAAGCCGTCGCCGGTCTCGTCGCGGAGCTGCGGAGCCTCGCCGACGGTCCCGCGCTCGGCATCGGCATCGGTGTGCCCACCGGCTCCTCCGCGCTGCTCGGTCTCGGGCCACGACTCGCGGAGATCCTCGACGCCCCCGTGCACCTCTTCGACGACGCCGATCTCGTGGCCGACGCCGAGCAGCGGTTCGGCTCCGTCGGCACCGACTTCCTCCTCGTCCGCCTCGGCACCCGCATCGGCACCGCGATCCGCGTCGTCGGCGACGACGGCGCCCCGGTCGAACGATCCATCGGGGCCCGTGAGCTCGCGCACGTCGGTGCGGGCGGCGACCCCGGCGAGGTCTGCCTGTGCGGACGCGACGGCTGCGTCCACGCGTGGGCCGCGGCTCCCGCCATCGCCCGGCGCCTGGACGCCTCGGGAGCGGACCGCACGCAGGTGCTCGCCGCCGCGGGTGCGCGGCTCGGCACGTCGCTCTCGGTCATCGCCGCCGCCGTCGACCTGCCGACGATCGTGCTGAGCGGTCCCGACGAGATCGTCGGAGCCGCACTGGTCGACGCGACGGCCACCGCGGTCCGAGCCGCCTCGCACCCCTCTCTCGGGCCCACCGTGGTGCCGAGCGCGGTCGAAGACGCCGTCCTGCTGGGTGCGGCGACCCGCGTGGTGGCCGCCGAGTTCAGCCCTCGCTGACGGACGCGCCCGTCATCCGTCCCCTCCCGCCCGGAAGGGATGGGAGACTCGATCCCGCGGGGCGGCCGGTCCGTCGCCTCGATCCGTCCTGGGAGAGGAATCCGCATGAAGGCACTCGTGATCGGCGCGACCGGCAGCATCGGCGGGGTCGTCGCCGCCACCCTCGACGTCCGCGGACACGAGGTCGTGCGGGCGTCCCGCTCCGGCGAGCAGAGCGTGGACGTGACCGATCCCGCCTCCATCCGCAGCCTCTTCGAGCGGGTCGGCCCGGTCGATGCCGTCGTGGTCGCCGTGGGTTCCGTGCCCTTCAAGCCGCTCACCGATCTCGACCGCGACGACTACCTGTCCGCCTTCACCGGGAAGACCCTCGCGCAGCTCGACGTCGTGCGGATCGCCCTCGACCACGTGACCGACGGCGGCTCGATCACCCTCACCAGCGGCGTGCTCGCGCGAGAGCCGATCGCGTCGGGAGCGGCGGCGGCGATGGCCAACGGCGCCCTGGAGTCGTTCGTGATCACGGCGGCAGCCGAGGCCCCGCGGGGGATCCGCATCAACGCGGTCTCCCCCGACGTGCTGGCGAACTCCCCCGGGTACTTCTCGACCTTCCCCGGCCACCGCCCGGTCACCGACGACGAGGTCGGCCAGGCGTACGTGCGCGCGGTCGAGGGCATCGTCACGGGGCGGGTGCTCACCGTCTGATGGCGCTCTCTCTCACTCCCGTCCCCGCGCTGTCCACCGAGCGACTGGACCTCGTGCCGCTCGGACCCGAGCATCTCGACGGCACCTGGGCGGCGCTGCAGGAGCCCGAGGTGCTGCGGTTGACCGGCACCCACGCGCGCTTCACGCGCGAGGGCGTGGAGACCTGGCTCCGGTCGCTCGCCGACCGGGAGGACCGGGCGGATTGGGCGATCCTCCGTCGCGACGACGGCGCGCACATCGGCGAGGTGGTCCTCAGCGACCTGGACGAGGAGAACCTCTCCGCAGGGTTCCGCATCGCGCTCGCGGGTCCGCGGTGGTTCGGCGCCGGATACGGGACGGAGGCCACGCGCGCGGTGCTCCGTCACGCCTTCGACGCGGTGGGGCTGCATCGTGTGGAGCTCGAGGTGTACGCGTTCAACCCGCGGGCACAGCGCGCCTACGAGAAGGCCGGGTTCGTCGTCGAAGGCCGGCGCCGGGAGGCGCTGCGCTGGGACGGCGAATGGGTCGACGCGATCGTCATGGGCATGCTCGCGGACGGGTGACTGCCGCCGAACGGCGGTGAGCGCAAGGGGGAGGCGGAGCACAGGTCCGTGTCGGAGGATGAGGGTATGACCGACGCGCCGCTGTCCTCCCGTCCCTGGCTCCGCTCCTATGCCGAGGGCGTGCCGGCCGACATCGAGGAGCCGACGCAGACGCTGCCGGAGATGCTGGCCGCCGGCATCCGGCAGTACGCGCGGCGGCCCGCCCTCGAGTTCTTCGGCGCCGTCACGAGCTACCGGGACCTCGGTGAGCAGATCGACCGCGCTGCGGAAGGACTCCGCCACCTCGGGGTCACGAAGGGCGACCGGGTGGCGCTGGTGCTGCCGAACTGCCCGCAGCATGTCGTCGCCTTCTACGCGGTCCTGCGTCTCGGCGCGATCGTCGTCGAGCACAACCCGCTCTACACGGCGCGAGAGCTGCGCCACCAGTTCGAGGACCACGGGGCCCGGGTCGCGATCGTGTGGGACAAGGTCGCCGACACCGTGGCGGGATTCCCGGACGATCTCCGGGTCGACCACATCGTGAGCGTCGACCTCACGGCGGCGATGCCCCTGTCGAAGCGCCTCCTGCTGCGACTCCCGGTCCCGAAGGCCCGGGCGTCCCGGGCGAAGCTGACCGGCACGCCGCGCGCGCGGCACCTGACGCCGTGGAAGAAGCTCGTGTCCCACCGGCGGCTTCCCCGACGGACGCCCGCGCCGTCGCTCGGCGACACCGCCGTCCTGCAGTACACGAGCGGCACGACAGGGATTCCCAAGGGGGCCATCCTCACCCATGCGAACCTGCGGGCCAACGCGATGCAGGGGCGGGCCTGGGTGCCCGGGCTCCGCGACGGCGAGGAGACCTTCTACGCCGTGCTTCCGCTCTTCCACGCGTACGGCCTCACCCTGTGCCTCACGTTCGCCCTGAGCATCGGGGCCAAGGTCGTGCTGTTCCCGACGTTCGACCTGGGCCTCGTGACCGACGCCGCCCGCACGAGCCCGCCGACCTTCCTCCCCGCCGTCCCGCCGATCTACGATCAGCTGGCACGGGCGGCGGGACGCGGCACCGTCGACCTGGCGAGCGTCCGGTTCGCGATCTCCGGGGCCATGAGCCTCCCCGTCGAGACCGTGCGGCGCTGGGAGGAGGCGACCGGGGGGCTGCTCGTCGAAGGCTATGGGATGACCGAGGCCTCCCCCGTCGCGCTCGGCAACCCGATGGGTCCGACCCGGCGGCCCGGCACGGTGGGAGTGCCGTTCCCGAGCACCGAGATCCGCGTCGTCGATCCCGACGACCCCGACGCCGACGTGCCCACGGGCGAGCCCGGCGAGCTGCTGCTGCGCGGACCGCAGGTTTTCCAGGGCTACTGGGGTCGGCCGGGGGAGACCGCCGAGGCCCTGTTGCCGGACGGCTGGCTCCGTACCGGCGACATCGCGGAGGTCTCACCGGACGGATTCGTCACCATCGTCGAACGCCGGAAGGAGCTCATCATCACCGGCGGCTTCAACGTCGCGCCCAGCGAGGTGGAGAACGCGCTCGAAGCCCACCCGGACGTCGTGGCGGCGGCCGTCGTCGGGCTGCCCCGGTCGAGCGGCGGCGAAGAGGTCGCGGCGGCCGTGGTACTCCGTGAGGGTGCCGCCGAGGACATGGAGGGGCTCCGCGACTTCTGCCGTACGCGGCTGACCGCCTACAAGGTGCCGCGGCGCATCACCGCCGTCGACGACCTCCCGCGGTCGCTCATCGGCAAGGTGCTGCGGCGCGAGGTGCGCGATCGGCTGCTCGCGGCGCGCGGGGCCTGACGAGCGGAGTCAGCGTCCCTCGGCGGCCTCGGTGTGGTGCCGGATGACCTCGGCGACGACGAAGTTGAACCACTTCTCCGCGAACTCCGGGTCGAGGTGGGCGTCTTCGGCGAGCGCCCGGAGCCGGGCGACCTGCTGCTCCTCGCGGTTCGGGTCGGACGGCGGCATCGCGTGCTCGGCCTTCAGGTGTCCCACCTGCTGTGTGGCGCGGAACCGCTCCGCGAGCAGGAAGATCAGGGCCGCGTCGATGTTGTCGATGCTCGCACGCAGCCGGAGCAGTTCGGCCTTCGGATCCTCAGCGGCAGTCATGCCCCTACTCTAGAGCCGCAGATCACCCTGCCCCCGACGAGGGGCACCGCTATCGTGTGCTCATGAGCAACGACCAGTCGCCGGCCTCCGCTCCGCAGGATGACCAGGGCAGCCGCGCCCCGGAATCCGCCCCCTCCCCCGTCGATGCCGCGCTCGTCGGCGCCGCGGTGGAGGCGCCGGGAAACACGCCGATGGCGCCCAGCCCGCCCCGGCCCGTGGTGATCGAGCCGACCACGCCGAGCCGCTCGTTCTGGACGCGGATCGATCGGCCGTTCGTCTTCGGGTTCCTCGTGACGCTCGGCGGCCTCGGGGCGCTCGTGATCGGCAGCGCGCTCTACAACCTCTCCACCGTGCTCATCTACATCGCGCTCGCGCTGTTCGCCGCGCTCGGCCTCGACCCGGCCGTCCGCTTCCTGGAACGCCGCGGGCTGTCCCGCGCGCTCTCCGTCGTGGTGACGATCCTCGCCCTCATCGTCGTCGTCGGCCTCGTCCTCTGGATGATCGTTCCCATCGTCGTCGAGCAGATCGCGGGCTTCGTGAAGTCGGTCCCCGGCATGATCCGGGACTTCACGAAGTCCGACATCTACGCCACCCTCAACGACCAGTTCGGCGACCAGTTCCAGGACCTCGTATCGGAGGTGGAGAAGTTCCTGTCGGACTTCGGCAACCTCGCGACGATCGGCGGAGGCGCGCTGCAGGTCGGTGCGTCCATCGCGAGCGGCATCTCGGGCGCGATCGTCGTGCTCGTACTGACCCTGTACTTCGTCGCGACGCTCCCGGCCATGCGCCAGGGGCTGCTGCGCCTCGTCCCGGCCCGCGACCGCGGCCGCGCGGACGACATCTCCCAGCAGATCACCGACTCCGTGGGTGGTTACGTGATGGGGATGGTGGTCCTCGCCTTCTGCAACGCGACCCTCGCCCTCATCCTCTACACCGTCCTCGGTCTGCCGTTCCCGCCGCTCATGGCCGCCATCGCCTTCTGCGTCACGCTCATCCCGCTGGTCGGCTCGGTGCTGTTCTGGATGATCGGCACCATCCTCGCGCTGTTCACGAACCCGATCGCCGCCCTGATCTTCGCCGCGATCTACCTCGTCTACATGCAGATCGAGGCGTATGTGCTCACGCCGCGGGTCATGAACAAGGCCGTCGCGGTGCCGGGCTCGCTCGTCGTCATCGGCGCTCTCGCCGGCGGCACGCTCCTCGGCCTGCTCGGCGCTCTGGTGGCCGTGCCCGTCACCGCCTCGATCCTCATCATCGTCAAGCAGGTGGTCGTGCCGAAGCAGGACGCTCGGACCTGACCCCGCCCCGTGCACAACTCCGGAGATTCGGGGCGACACGCCGTCGGCCGGGGGTCCTCCGCGGCGTGTCGGGCGAGATCTCCGGAGTTGTGCACGCCGGCGGGCGAGAACGACGAAGCGCCCGGGCCCTGAGGGCCGGGCGCTTCGCGGGAACGACTCAGATGAGGTCGTTGTCCGTGAGCCACTGCTTCGCGATGTCCTCCGCCGACTTCTGGTCGACCGTGCTCTGCACGTTGAGGGCGACGAGCTCCTCGGCGGTCAGCTTGGCGCTGATGCCGTTGATGACGTCGGCGATCTCGTCGGCCACGTCGCTGGACGCGATCGGCACGACGTTGGAGGCCAGGATGATGTTCTCCGGGTCCTCCAGCGCCACGATGTCCTCGGTCTGGAATGCGGGGTCGGCGGAGTAGATGTCCGCCACCTGGATCTCGCCGGCGAGCAGCGACTCCAGCGTCGTGGGACCGGTGGCCGAGAACGCCAGGTCGACGCCGTAGACCTTCTTGGCCGCAGCCGGACCGTACGGGCGCTGCTCGAACTCGGGTGCCGCACCGATCGTGACCGGGGTGGTCACGTCCGCGAGGTCGGCGATCGAGGTGAGGTCGTTCTCCTCGGCGAAGCTCTTGAGCACCGTGTAGGTGTCCTGGTCGGACGCCTCGGCGTAGTCGAGCGCGGTGAGGCCGTCCGGGAGCGCGTCCTTCAGCGCGGCGTAGACGTCGTCCGGGCTCGTGGCGGTCGCATCCTTGTCCAGGTACTCGAGCAGGTTGCCCGTGTACTCCGGGAACAGGTCGATCGCCCCGGACTCGACGTCCGGCATGTAGGCGTCGCGCTGGCCGATGCTGAACTGACGGTCGACGTCGAAGTCGGCGGCCTCGAGCGCCTGCGCGTAGATCTCGGCGATGATCTCGTTCGAGTAGTAGGCCTGCGAGCCGATGACGATGGTGTCGCTGCCCCCACCGTCGCCGGAGTCGTCGGTGGGCGCGTCCAGGGGGTTGCTGTTGGCGCAGCCGGAGAGGGCGAGGGCGGCGGCGAGCGCGACGCCGCCGGCAAGGGCGAGGCGGGACTTTCGTGCGGTGAACATGGACTTCCTCTTCTCTGGGGGACGATGCTGTGGGTCAGGCGGGTGCGGCCGCGGGGGCGGTCGCCCGGGCGCGGCGGCGTTGCGGACGGGTGCGCACACCGCGGGGCACCGCGGCGTGCTGGGCGAGCGCGAGCAGGAGGTCGACGAGGAGCGCGAGCACCGCGACGAGGATCGCGCCGCCGAGCACCTGGTCGAAACGGCGGAGCGGGATGCCCTGGATGATCGGCCAGCCGAGGCCGCCGAGGTTCACGTAGGCCGCGATCGTCACCGTGGCGATCACCTGCAGCAGCGCCGAACGGAGGCCGCCGACCAGCAGCGGCATGCCGAGCGGCACCTCGACCTTCCAGAACACCTGCCAGCCGGTCATCCCCATCGCCCGCGCCGCATCGATGGTTCGGCGATCGACTGCCTCCAGGCCCGTGTAGGCGCCGGCCAGCAGGGACGGGATCGCCAGGACGACGAAGGTGATGATCGCCGCCAGCGGCGTGCGCAGCACGCCCAGCAGAAGCACCAGGAGGACCATGAGTCCGAAGGACGGGATGGCGCGGGCCGCTCCGGAGACGGCGACCGCGATCTCCCGCCCCTTCCCGGTGTGCCCGATGAGCCAGCCGAGCGGTACGGCGATCACCGCGGCGATCAGCACGGAGACCACCGTGTAGAAGACATGCTGGCCGAACAGGACGGGGAGGGAGTACGTCCCGACCCAGCGGTCGGGGGAGAACAGCCAGGCGAAGGCCTCGGTGAACACGTTCATGCGGCCGTCCTCAACGTGATCGTCCGACGCGCGGCGGCGGGGGTGGCCGCCGCCCGCGTCCACGGCATGAGTGCACGCCCGAGGAGCACGAGCAGGAGGTCGATGACCAGAGCGATGACGACGACGGCGACGATGCCGGTGAAGACCTCGGCGAGGATGCGGCGCTGGAGGCCGTTCGTGAACAGGTAGCCGAGGTTCGTGACGCCGACGAGGATGCCGACCGTCGCGAGCGAGATGGTGCTCACCGCCGCCACGCGGAGGCCCGCGAGGATGACCGGCCCTGCGAGCGGGAAGTCGACCGTCCAGAAGCGGCGGAACCCGCCGTAGCCCATCGCGACCGCGGACTGCCGGATCGCGGGGTCGACCGAGTCCAGGCCGTCGGACACCGCGCGGACGAGGATCGCGATCGCGTAGATCGTCAGGCCGATGACGAGGTTGGCCGGGCTGCGCGCCGGGTAGCCCGCCACGGACGGCAGCAAGATCAGGAGGGCGAGGGAGGGGATCGTGTAGAGCAGCCCTGTCAGGACGATGACCGGACCCTTCACGAGCTGATATCGCCAGGCCACCCACCCCAGTGGGAGCGCCAGCACGAAACCGAGCACGATCGCGATCGCGCTCTGCTGCAGGTGCACCGCGGTGAGCTCGAGGATCAGCCCGAGGTTGTCGCCGACCCAGTTCACGGGGCCGCCTTCATCGCATCTGCTCCGTCGACCACGCCCTCCGGCGCATCGACGATCGCTCCCTGCGTGCGGCCCTCGGAGTCGACGACCACGGTCCCGCGCGGGGTCTGCTTGAGATGCAGCGCGCGGCGGCCGCGGTCGGCTCCGATGAACGAGGAGACGAAGTCGTCGGCCGGGTTCTCGATGATCTCGCTCGGGCTGCCGACCTGCACGATCCGGGCGCCCTTGTCGAGGATGACGACCTGGTCGCCGAGGAGGAACGCCTCGTCGATGTCGTGCGTGACGAACACGACCGTCTTGTCGAGCTCGTGCTGCAGCCGCAGGGTCTCCTGCTGGAGGTCGGCGCGCACGATGGGGTCGACCGCTCCGAACGGCTCGTCCATGAGGAGGATGTTCGGATCGGCGGCGAGCCCGCGGGCCACCCCGACGCGCTGCTGCTGACCGCCTGACAACTGGCTCGGGTACCGCTCGGCGAGCGCCTGGTCGAGGCCGACGGTCGTGAGCAGCTCGCGAGCACGCTCATGCGCC
Organism: Microbacterium sp. C-MGS6; assembly: GCF_058140415.1. Taxonomy (NCBI): domain Bacteria; kingdom Bacillati; phylum Actinomycetota; class Actinomycetes; order Micrococcales; family Microbacteriaceae; genus Microbacterium; species Microbacterium sp. C-MGS6. Next base: position 128,554 of record NZ_CM176934.1, on the reverse strand, counting down.
TGTGTGCGCTTCACCCCGTTCAACCGCAGCACGGTGGCCACGTTGTCGATGACGGTGAAGTGCGGCATGAGCCCGGAGTTCTGCATCACATAGCCGATGCGCCGGCGCAGGGCGACCGGGTCGCCCGAGAGCACGCTCTCCCCGTCGATCTCGACCTCCCCCGACGTCGGCTCGACCATGCGGTTGATCATCCGCAGCAGGGTGGTCTTCCCGCAGCCGGAGGATCCGACGAACACGGTGGTCTTGCGGGAGGGCAGCACGAGGCTGAAGTCGTCCACGGCGAGCGTCCCGTCGGGGAAGCGCTTCGTGACGTTGCGGAACTCGATCATGAGGTGTCTCTCCGACGGTCGTTCGGACGTGCGGTCGTGCGTCGTGCGGGACTAGGCCGAGACCTCGACGCCCGGGGCGAAGGCGACGTAGCCGGAGAAGTCCTTGCCGACCCGGTCGAACGCCGACGGGTACGGATGCGGGTACGACCACGCGAGATCCTTGTGCAGCTCTCCGTCGACCTGGACGGAGTAGTACTGGCACTCGCCCTTCCACGGACACGTGTACGGGGTGGGGCTCTCGACGAGGGCGTCCGGCGCGACGGATGCCGGCGGGAAGTACCAGTTCCCCTCGATGCGGATGAGGTCGTCCTGGTCGGCCTCGGCGATGACGTTTCCTGCGAGTACAGCCTTCATGGTCCTGCCTCCTCGGATGTGGGTTCGAGCGTATAAGACGGGTGCGACATCCGGCACCGGGTTGTGCGCGGGGTCGTCAATCTGGGACATATTGCGCGTTCTGTTCGTCACGCGTCCGGAATCGGATTGCCCGGCTCAGGCCGAGTCGCGGCCGTAGCCCTCCAGCAGCCGCAGCCAGATCTCGCTGATCGTGGGGTAGGAGGGCACCGCGTGCCAGAGTCGGGCGATCGGGACCTCCCCGACGATCGCGATGGTCGCGGCGTGGACGAGCTCGGCGACCTCCGGGCCGACGAAGGTCGCCCCGATCACGACGTCGCGGTCGGTGTCGACGACCAGGCGCGCCTGCCCGGCGAAGCCGTCCTCGTACAGGCTCGCGCCCGCCACCCAGCCGAGGTCGTAGTCGACGGCCCGGACGGCGGTGCCGGCCTCGCGGGCCGCCGCCTCGGTGAGTCCGACCGATCCGACCTCCGGGATCGAGAAGGTGACCTGGGGCACCGCGGCGTGATCGGCCGTGGCGGCGTGACGCCCCCAGGGGGCGTCGTCGACGCCGTCGCCCTTCGCGCGGGCGGCGATGACGTCGCCCGCCGCGCGCGCCTGGTACTTGCCCTGGTGGGTCAGCAGCACACGGCCGTTGACGTCGCCCACGGCGTAGAGCCAGTCGTGTCCGGGGACGCGGAGGGTGTCGTCGGTCTCGATCCAGCGGCCCGGTTCGAGTCCGACAACGTCGAGGCCGATGTCGGCGCTGCGCGGAGAGCGTCCGGTCGCCACGAGCACCTCGGCGGCGGTCACGGTCTCCCCGCCGTCGAGCGTGATCGTCACCCGGTCGCCGTCGCGGTGCACTGCGGTCGTGCCGGTGTCGGTGCGGACGTCGACGCCGAGCTCACGCAGGCCGTCGGCCACCCGCTCCCCGGCGAAGGGCTCCATCCCGCCCAGCAGCCCGCTGCGCGCGAGGAGCGTCACCGACGAGCCGAGCGCGGCGTACGCGGTGGCCATCTCGACCGCGACCACGCCGCCGCCGATCACGGCGAGGCTCTCGGGCAGCTCCTCGGCACTGGTCGCCTCGCGACTCGTCCACGGCGAAGCCTCCCGCAGACCCTCGATCGGCGGGATGACCGCGTCCGAGCCGGTGCTGATGGCGACCGCGTGACGGGCGCGCAGCACGCGGGTGCCGCCGTCCTGGCCGGTCACGGTCACCTCGCGCTCCCCGGTCAGCCGGCCGTGGCCTCGGGCGAGGTCGATGTGGGCGGACTCGAGCCACTTCACCTGTCCGTCGTCGGACCAGTTGCTCGTGAAGGAGTCGCGGCGCTCGAACACCGCCCGCACGTCGAGGGTGCCGGTGACGGCCTGCGCGGCGCCGGCGACGTGCTGCGCGGCACGGAGCGCCTGGGCCGAACGGAGCAGGGCCTTCGACGGCATGCAGGCCCAGTACGAGCACTCCCCGCCGACGAGCTCGCTCTCCACGATGATCGCACTGAGACCGCCCTGCACGGCACGGTCCGCCACGTTCTCCCCGACCGGACCACCGCCCAGCACGATGAGGTCGTATTCGTCGGTCTTCTCGGCAGCAGTCATGCTCGCCCCTCTCGTGGCCGCATCGGTCCGTGGCCCAGTCTCGCTCATGAGGAACGTCGAGTCACGGGTGAGTTGTTCCCGTCGGCCGATATGCCCGTCTTCCCCGGGGGTCCCCGTCCCGGATGCACGACGTTCCTTCCGACGACGTTCCGGGTGCACGATCCGAGTGCGGCTGCGCGACTCGGACGGGACCGATCCGCCGGCAGACGTGACCTGGTCGTGCATCCGGACCAGGAACCAGGGACTCGTCCCGGCGGGGTACGGGTCCGGATTCCGGTCGGCGAGCCGGGTCCGAGGTTCCGGATGCACGACGTGGGGACGGTCGCTCGATCCGGACGGGGCGATCCTCCGGCAGACGTGCCACGGTCGTGCATCTGGAACAGGACGGACGGAGTCGACGGGACGGACGGAGTCGACGGAACGGACGGAGTCGACGGGACCGGAAAGGGCGGCCCGAGAGTCAGGCGACGACGGAGGGGACGCGGCGGGGGTCGGCGAAGGCCCGGGGATAGGCGCGACGGAGGGCCATGACGATGAGGGTGGCCGCGGTCACCTTGATGAGGTCGCCGGGAAGGAAGGCCAGGGTCGAGAGGGCCGTGAGGTCGAGCGGGACGCCGGTGACGAGGGCCTGCACGGGGATGCCGAAGGCGTAGACGACGAGGACGCCGCCGACGAACGCCGCGATCGCGGCGCGCCACCAGGTCGGGCGGCCGGTGCGCATCAGGAGTCCGATGACGACGACACCGGCGACCCACCCGAGCAGATATCCCGCCGTGGGGCCGACGAAGACCCCGAGTCCGCCACGCCCGCCCGCGAGCACCGGGAGACCGATCGCCGCGAGCACGAGGACGAGTGCGACCGACCATGGCGCGACACGCGGTCCGAGGACGAGACCCGCCAGCATGACGGCGAGTGTCTGTCCGGTGATGGGCACCCCGCCGGGCAGCGGGACGACGACCGTGCCGAGCACGATGATGAGCGCGGCGAAGACGGCGACGCGGCCGAGGGTCGCCGAGGTGTCGCGGGTCGTGGGGGTCATCGGTCAATCCTTCCTGAACGGTGTTCACCTGAACACCGTTCATCAGGCTAGAGGGCGGGCCACGCGGGGCGCAAATCACCCCGCGGCGGCCGGGTCGACACCCCTCGTCCGCGGAGCGAGGACGGCCGCTCCCGCCCCGACCACGGCGGCGAGGGCGAACACCCCGGCGAACGGATCCACCCCTGCCGCAGCCCCGAGGGCGACGAAGAGCGAGCCCGTGACGGCGAGGGCGAGCGCACTGCCGAACGAGTCAGCCACGGTCATGGCGCCACTGTTGAACCCCTGTTCCGCGGGGGACGACATCGCCAGGACGAGAGCGCTCGTGCGCGGGCTCATCAACCCCATCCCGGCGCCGGCGACGATCCAGGCGAACGCGGCGAGCAGCGCGGGCGCCTGCATCACGGTGATCACCAGGACGAGCGCGATCCCGACGACCACGAGGATCGTCCCCACCCGCACGGCCGTCACGCTCGACAGGCGCTCGCCCATCCGCCCTTGGACGGTCGCCGCCGCCGACCAGGCGAGCGCACCCCCGGTCAGCGCGAGCCCGGCGAGGGTCGGCGACAGCAGGTATCGATCCGTGAGCAGGTACGGCAGGTAGATCTGCGTCCCGAAGAACGCCGCCGCCCCCAGACCGCGGACCAGGATCACCGACGGCAGCCCCCTATGGGCGACGAGGGTGCCCCGAGGAACGAGTGGGCGCACCGCCGCGACCGCGACCACCACCGCCACCGCCGAAAGGAACGGACCGGCGACCGGGACCTCTCCCACGAGGTCGAGGGCGAGCACCGCGACGGCGGCGAGCACCGACCATCCCAGCCGTCCGAGCGCCCAGGGCGTGTTCGCGTCCCTGCTGCGGGCGAGTCCCCGGAGAGCCGGGACGACCATCAGCAGTGCGAGCACGACGAGGACCACGACCCCGAGGAAGACCCAGTGCCAGCTCCACACCTCCGTGACCGCTCCTGCGATCGTCGGACCGATGAGGGAGGGGATGACCCACGCGGCGGCGAACCCCGCGAAGATCGCCGGGTGCAGCGACGTCGGATACACCCGGGCGACCACGACGTAGAGCGCCACCATGAGCCCGCCGTTGCCGAGCCCCTGGGCGAAGCGCCCGGCGACGAGCACCTCCATGCTCGACGCGAGCCCCGCGACGAGCAGCCCTACCGTGAACAGGACGACGGACGCATACAACGGCACCACGGGACCCCGCCGGTCCGACCAGTTTCCGGCCGCGACCATGCCGATCACGCTCGTCGCGAGCGGCCCGGCGAAGGCGAGCGCGTACAGCCGCTCTCCGTCGAGGTCGGCGCTGACCGCGGGCATCACCGTGGTGACCGCCAGTGATTCGAAGGCGCCGAGGAACACGAGGGCGCAGGCGCCGATCGTGATCCAGACGTACTCGCCACCGAGGATGCGGGGCGGGGCGGGCGTGGACGGCGCAGCGCGCCCGGTCTCGGTCGTCATGAGGACGACGCTAGAACCTCAAGAATGGTTGAGGTCAAGCCCGGGGTACGCGCAGCCCCGCACAGGCTCAGCGGAGCGGGAGGATGCTCGTCGGTGCGGGAGCCTGCGCCTCGTGCCGAACTCCGAGCGGGGCTCCCGTGCGGTCATCGAGGTCGAGCAGCGTCACGGTGTCGGAACGTTGCCCTGCGACGAGGAGCTTGCCCTGGTAGACGAGGTGATGCCGCGGCCAGTCGACACCGGAATCGGCGAGCGCGACGGGCTCCAGAGCCTCGCCGCTGCCACGCACCCGCAGTGCCGCGATGGTGTTGCTGCCGCGCAGAGCGGTGTAGAGGAACTGACCGTCCTTGGTGCGGGCGAGCTCGGCGGGGAAGTCCACGCCGACCTGTGCGATGGGGCTCGCCGGAGCCGAGGAGACGACGCTCCAGGTGCCGTCGGCGGCCGCTGCGAGCGTGAAGACCTCGCACGAGTACTCCGTCACGATGTGCAGGTGGCCACTCGGATGCACGACCATGTGCCGCGGGCCGGTGCCGCGCGGGAGCACGACCTCCTGATCGAGGGCGAGCCCACCACCCTGCAGGCGCCAGAACCGGACGAGATCGAACCCGAGATCGGTCGTCACCACGCGGCCGTCCGGGAGGAAGGCGGCGGCGTGCGCGTGGGATGCGCGGTCCGCGGCGCCGTACGGATCGACCGCGGCGATGCCATCGCCGGCGGGAGTGACGGGAGCCGCGTCCGGATCGCCGTCGCCGAACAGGGCGGCACGCAGGGCCGCGGCTGCATCCTCCTTCGCCGGGACAAGCTGGCCATCGGCGGCGAGCCCGAAGCGGACGACCCGCCCGTCGCCGTAACAGCTGGCGACGAGCGTCTGGCCGTTCGGCGACACCGCGAGATGGCAGACGCCGTCCCCCGTCGGCACCGGATCGCCCAGCGGGGACAGCGCCATATCGCCCGTGCGCACGAACGCCTGCACGGCGGCATCGCCCTCCAGCGCCGCGTACACGACGTCGAGGGACGGATGCGCCGCCAACCACGACGGCGACGGCGTCTGCGTCACGGGTCCGCGGTAGGCGAGCGTCGTGGCCTCACGGCCCTCGTCACCGGCCAGCACGCCGATCCCCTCGGCGGAGCCTTCCATCGCCGGGCCGTAGCCCCCGAGCCAGAACCGTGTCATGCCGATCAGTCGAGCAGGTCGTGACGCACGATCACCTGATCGCGCTCCGGGCCGACGCCGATCACCGAGATGCGGGTGTTGCTCATCTCCTCCAGCGCGAGCACGTAGTCCTGCGCCGTCTGCGGAAGATCCTCGAAGGTGCGCGCGGTCGAGATGTCCTCGCTCCACCCGGGGAAGTACTCCAGGATCGGCTTCGCGTGGTGGAAGTCGGTCTGGTTCACCGGCACCTCGTCGAAGCGCTCCCCGTCGACGTCGTAGGCCACGCACACGGGGATCTTCTCGAGCCCGGTGAGGATGTCGAGCTTGGTCAGCACGAGGTCGGTGATGCCGTTGATGCGCGTGGCGTAGCGGGTGATGGGGGCGTCGTACCAGCCGACGCGGCGCGGGCGCCCGGTCGTGGTGCCGAACTCGAAGCCCTGCTTGCGCAGCCAGTCGCCCTGCTCGTCGAACAGCTCGGTCGGGAACGGGCCGGAGCCGACGCGGGTCGTGTAGGCCTTGACGATGCCGACGATGCGGTCGAGTGCGCCGGGACCGACGCCGGACCCGGTCGAGGCGCCGCCGGCCGTGGCCGAGGACGACGTGACGAACGGGTAGGTGCCGTGGTCGATGTCGAGCATCGTGGCCTGGCCACCCTCGAACACGACGACCTCGCCGCGGCTCAGTGCCTGGTCGATGAGGTAGCCGGTGTCGGCGACCATCGGACGCAGACGCTCGGCGTAGGAGAGCAGGTCGTCGACGATCTCGTCGCAGGTGACGGCGCGGCGGTTGAAGACCTTCACCAGGAGGTGGTTCTTCTGGTCGAGGGCGCCCTCGACCTTCTGGCGCAGGATGTTCTCGTCGAAGAGGTCCTGAACGCGGATGCCGACGCGGTTGATCTTGTCGGCGTAGGCCGGGCCGATGCCGCGGCCCGTGGTGCCGATGTTGCGCTTGCCGAGGAAGCGCTCCGTGACCTTGTCGAGCGTGCGGTGGTACTGCGTGATGATGTGCGCGTTGGCGCTGACCTTGAGCCGCGAAACGTCGATGCCTCGGGCGGACAGGGCCTCCAGCTCGGAGAAGAGGACTTCGAGGTCGATGACCACGCCGTTGCCGATGACCGGGTTCACGCCGGGCGACAGGATGCCGGAGGGCAGCAGGTGGAGGGCGTACTTCTCGTCGCCGACGACGACGGTGTGCCCGGCGTTGTTGCCGCCGTTGAACTTCACCACCCAGTCGGTGCGCTCACCGAGCAGATCGGTGGCCTTGCCCTTTCCTTCGTCGCCCCACTGCACGCCGACGATCACGATTCCTGGCATGGGTAACCCCCTGGATGATGCCTCTCGCCGGGATTCCACCGGCGGATGAGCTGGCCCGATCGGGCTCTCCCATCCTATCGGCAGGCCTCCGACAGCCCTCGGAAGCGCGATACGGGACGGAATACACACCGGCCCGAGGCCCTGGAGGCGCAGTTTCGATCCCGCACCGGGCGGCGGCGCGCGTTCGTCGACGAAGGCTCACCGAGGACCAGCACTTCCGCTCACGAGGAAGGGACTCGTAGCGATTCCGGCACGACCTTCGCCTGTGCGATCCCACGGGGACCGCCTGGTGTGGTGTGGACCGAGCCCACGAGATCGGGTGGCGGCCATGTGGTGCTGAGCCCCCGGCGTATCGCGTCTGCCCTTGCCGGTGTGGTGGACCATCGGTGCATGAGCCCCTCCGGGAACTCCTGGATCTCGCCACCTCGGAGACGGGGCCGGACCAGCGTGGAGTACTCCGCGTCGTACCAGGTGGCCCACTGAGGGTCGACCGGCAGCCCTCCCCACGCTCCGTCGAAACCGCGCGGACGCGCCGTCGCGAACCGAGTGTCGTTGAGCTCGGCGAAGGCGAAGAAGCTGCCGACGCGACGTGCCACATCCACGAGGAACCCCGCGACTGCGCCTAACGCGTCCGACTCCACCAAGTGGTCGAGCTCGAAATCGATCGAGATCGTCTGATAGTCGCCACCGATCGGGGTCCATGGAGAGATGCTCGCCGAGATGAAGTCCTTGCTCGTCATGGCAAGGCTGTCGGCGCGACATTCCGCCCGGTACAGGGCATCGAAGGCGGCGCCACCGTCGCGGGGAAGGCGTCCTTGAAAGGGTTCATGCGACCCGAAGCGAACAGGCACAGCGAGCGGGAAGCTCTCCCGGACCGCTTGGAGGTACCGTTCGGCAAGCGCAGTGGCGTCCGCGAGTTCGCCAAACCTTCGGAACCACCGGAGGTGAACGTAGAGCTTCTCCGCCGTCCGCTGTGAAGGGTCGGCTTCCTCGTCCTCAGGTGAGGAGATCACCTGAGGATCGACCACCTGCCCGCCGACCGCGGTGGCGAGATCCTCCGCATACTCCTTCGCCGCGCCAAGATGGTGATCGTTGGGCTCGGCACGGAACTCGTCGCCCACGGACTTCACGTCGTACGGCACGCGAACGTGATAGACGCACGTCGATCCGGGGAGGGTGCGGGCCACGACCAGAGGAAGGTCGTCACGCTCCACGCGCATCGGGCCTTCCACAGAAAACGCCACTTCGCCCGAGGAATCGAGGGCCCTGACGTCTTTCGCCCCCCAGCCGAGGGCGCGCTTCAGGCGCATTCCCGGTGGCGCGGCGATCTTCGCCAACTCACGAGGGCTCAATCTCACGCTCCCGAAAACGTCAAGATCGTATGACACCTGTCTTCTCCCCTCGCACTGGCCAGGAAGCTTGCCCTCCGAGCGGCCCCACCGACGCTATCGTGCGAGTAATCGCAGTCACCGGACCTTGACGAAGTAGTCCGATGACAGGAGCGCGATGGGCATCTCGCTCGCGCGAGCCGTCGATTTGCGGTGATTGTCAGGATCCGCCTGAACAGGAACGAACTCGAAGGGGACCCAGGCCCCCGGCTCCGTCCATGAAGCGCTGACGCTCGTCGCGGGCATGTTCGAGCGATAGACCATGCCGCCGCTCAGCTCGCGATGCGCACCCGCGGTCAGATGCGGGCGGACGAGGTCGGCGTACTCCGTGGAGAACCAGCTCAGCCACGGAGGGCTCTGCGGCAGCCCCGGCCACTCACCCCATTGCGGCAGCGCCATCGTCGGTGAGAAGCGGGACTGCGTGACCTCGGCGTACGAGAAGAAGCTGCTCGAACGCTGTGCGAAATCGACGAAGAAGCTCTCGAAGGCGCTGACGAATCGAGGCTTGGAGAGCGCCGCCGCGTCGAAGAGTAGGTGTGCGGACTGGTGTTCAGCGACGAACTGATCGGACCACGAATCCAGGAATCCCGAGATGAGGGGCTTTCGCCCCCGGAGGACCAGTCTGCTTTGGTGACTATCTTCGCGGTAGATGCGGTCGGCCCCTTCCACCCCGTCCTCGGCGAGCTTTCCTCGTAGTGGCTCGCTGACCCCGAACACGGTGGGCAGTGCGGCCGGAAGATGCTCCTTCGCTGACTCGAGATACATCTGAGCAAGCGAAGGGCTTTCCTCGTCGAAGCACCGGAACCACTCGACGTGCAGGAACTTCTCGCGGCTGGGCCCGGTCCTCCGTGACACGTATCGAGGGTCGGACGTCTCCTCCACGACGACCTGTGGATCGTGCACGACCCCTCCCACCGCCCCGGCAAGCTCATCCGCGAAACGCAGCGCGTGTCCGATATGCGGCTGCGCAGAACCTTCGACGACGACTCTGTACCGGAAGCGCACGTTGCCGGGGAGACCGGTGGGAACACTGTCCATGTCCTCGCCGCCGACGTCGTGGGGCCCGTCGACGATGAAGCAGTACTCCCCTGAATCATGAGTGCAGACCTGGACGAGTCCATCGCCAGGGATCTCGCTCGCTGTGACTGGACCCGCCCCGGTCTGCACCACGGACGATGCGAGCCGGAGCTTTCCATACACTTCGATGTCGTACGACATGACTACCTCCGGCGGGTCCGTGGCCTTCGTGACGCCATCTCGACCATCATTCCCGAAGCTTGTCCGCCGGGGAAGCGCGATACGGGACGGGATACGCTCCTCCCCGAGTCGCCGGAGGCACGGTTTCGATCCCACACCCGGGGCGGAGGCACGGTTTCGATCCCGCTACAGTGGCGACGGAGGTGGCGATGACGCGGTGGTGGCCTTACATCCGACTCGCGGCGGCGGCGCTCGCGGTGGCGGCGATCGTCGCGCAGCTCGTGCGCACCCTGGAGATCGCCCTCACCGCAGACACCGCGTGGGGCGCGCATCTGCCCACCGTGTTCGCGAACTTCTTCAGCTTCTTCACGATCCTCTCCAACGTGCTTGCAGCGGTGGTGCTGGCCGTCGGCGGGATCTGGGGGCTGATCCACCGAGATGCCCGGGTCGAGCCGACGTGGCTGGCGACGCTGCTCGTGTGCGCGAGCACCTACATGATCGTCACGGGCGTCGTCTACAACACGCTGCTCCGGGGGATCGCGCTGCCGCAGGGAGCCACGGTCGCCTGGTCGAACGAGGTGCTGCACGTCGTCATCCCGCTCGTCCTGCTCGCCGACGTGCTGTTCGCGCCGCGTCGTCGTGCGCTCGGCTGGGGCGCCGTGGGGATCGCCGCGATCTTCCCGATCGTGTGGGTGATATACACACTGCTCCGCGCGAACCTCGTGACCGCACCCGCGACCGGGAACCCGTGGTGGTACCCGTACCCCTTCCTCGATCCCTCGTTGAACGGCGGCTACGGCGGTGTCGCACTCTGGGTGCTCCTCATCGCCGCGATCATCCTCGCCACTGCCACGGTCGTCGTGGGGATCGGGCGGCGTCGGGCCAGGCGGTGACCCACCCCTTCCCGTGCGCCCCACCCCCTTGCGAACGTGCGAAAAGGGGTGGGACGGCCGGAAGGGGGTGGGTCGGCGATCAGACGAGGAGCGCGTCGGCCTCGAGATAGCGCTCGAGGGAGTCGTCGAGCTCGTCCAGCCACGGGGTGTGGTGTGCGGCGGCGAGCGTCCCGGTCATGACCGAGGGGTACACGCGGTCGCGGTAGCCCATGATGTCGGCCTTCTTGTCGTGCTTCCAGGCGAGGAAGATCTCCACGACGCGATCGAGGTCGAACGCCGGATAGTCGGTGCACTCCAGCAGGTCGCGGATGTAGTCGGCCTGGAAGCGGATCTCCGTCGCCGCCGAGTCGATCTCGGCGAACCGCTTCCGCCACGCGGCGATGGACGCGGCACGCTCGGCCTCGTCGGGGAGGGCGATCCGGCCGAGGATGACGTCGCGCACGAACCAGGCCTGCGCGTCGAACATGTTGAACGTGAACCACTGGTCCTGCGCGCCGAGGTAGGCGAGGCGCGGGTTGCCCTGCCAGAGCACCCCCCGGTACAGCCCGTCGGGGTAGACGTTGTTCGGCGAGGACAGGGCGAGCTCCGCGGGCAGGAACGGGTACTTGTGCAGGTAGCCGGTGCAGAGGATGACCGCGTCCACCTCCTTCGAGGTGCCGTCGGCGAAGTGCACGGTACGGCCCTCGAAGCGCTCGACGCACGGACGCTCCTCGAAGCCCTCCGGCCAGTCATAGCCCATCGGCGCGGTCCGGTAGCTCGCGGTGACCGAGCGGGCGCCCATCTTGAACGCCTGGCTGCCGATGTCCTCCGCCGAGTAGCTCGACCCGATCACGAGCACGTCCCGCCCGGCGAGGGCCTCCGCGCCCCGGAAGTCGTGCGCGTGGGCGACGGATCCGGGGAAGGTCTCGATGCCGTCGAAGTGCGGCACGTTCGGGAAGGAGAAGTGACCGCTGGCCACGACGACCCGGTCGAACTCCTCCGTGGTGGTGCGCCCGGTGGGCAGGTGCTCGCTGGTGAGGCGGAACACCTCACGCTCCTCGTCGAACTCCACCCAGCGCACCGCGGTCTCGAAACGGATGAGGTCGCGCACCTGCGTCTTCGCGAGACGCCCGGCGATGTAGTCCCACAGCACCGGACGCGGCGGGTACGACGAGATCGGCCGTCCGAAGTGCTCGTCGAAGGTGTAGTCGGCGAACTCCAGGGCCTCCTTCGGGCCGTTCGACCACAGGTTGCGGTACATGCTGGAGTGCACGGGCTCGCCGTACTCGTCCAGCCCGGTGCGCCAGGTGTAGTTCCACTGGCCGCCCCAGTCGGCCTGCTTCTCGAAGCAGACCAGTTCGGGGATCTCCGCCCCCGCACGGGCCGCGGACTCGAAGGCCCGCAGCTGCGCCATCCCCGAGGGGCCGGCGCCGATGATCGCTACTCGTTCACTGTTCGTCACGTATCGTCCTCAAACTCTTCCGTCATGTATCGGGCGCAGCCGTATCCGGGAGAGGAGGACAGTTCTTCCCCGGTGGGAGCGGAACGCTCGACCCGCCCGGACAGTGGCTGCTCTTCGACGTTAGCAGTGCCCCGCGGCGACGCTGGCGGGAATGCGACGACGGCTGTCGCTTCCGCGCATCGCCGATGTCGGCGGCCGGTGCCAGGATCGGACGGTGCGACAGGACATCAGGGCATCGGAGCGGCTCGACCCGCAGGGCTCGCCGGCGCGATCGCGCGGCGCCCTCGTGCTGCTCGCAGCCGGCGTGACCGTCGTACTCTGGGCGTCGGCTTTCATCGGGATCCGTGGCGCGGGGCCGCACTACGACCCCGGGGCCTTGGCGCTGCTGCGCATGGCCGTGGGCACCCTCGTGCTGACGATCATCGCGCTCCGGCACGGCATCCGTCTCCCGGAGCGCCGCCACTGGCTGCTGATCGCCGTGTGGGGCGTCGGATGGTTCTGCATCTACAACCTTGCCCTCAACAGCGCCGAACGCACCCTCGACGCCGGGACCGCCGCGATGGTCGTGAACCTGGCGCCGCTCATGGTCGTCGTCTTCAGCGGTCTCTTCCTCCGGGAGGGATTCCCCCGACCCCTCGTGATCGGCGCTCCCATCGCCTTCCTCGGGGTGGTCCTCATCGGCATGAACTCCACCAGCAGCACCGGCCCCGACCTCACGGGCCTCCTGCTGGCCCTTCTCGCCGCGGTCATGTACGCGGGGTGCACCCTGCTGCAGAAAAACCTGCTCACCTCAGGGGTCGACGCCACCACGCTGACCTGGCTCGGGGCGGCCGCCGGCACGATCGCCCTGCTTCCCTGGCTCGGCGCCCTGATCGCCGACGTGCAGACGGCGCCCCTCGACGCAACGCTATGGGTGGTCTACCTCGGTATCTTCCCCACCGCGATCGCCTTCACCACCTGGGCGTACGTGCTGCAGCGCAGCACCGCGGGGAAGACCTCCGCGACGACGTACGTGGTCCCGGCCCTCGCGATCCTGCTGTCCTGGCTGATCCTCGGGGAGGTGCCCACCCCGCTCATGTTCGTGGGCGGCGCGCTGTGCCTGCTCGGCGTGCTCATCACGCGTCTGCGATGGCACCCGCGGACAGGGGAAGCGGTTCGACCTGGTCGAACTCGCTCCTCCGGGGAATAGCTCCGACCGCCCTGGAGAGCGCAGCGGCCACCGCCGTCCCCGCGAGGATGGCGAGAGGCACCCCGACCGCAAGGTAGTAACCGGCGTACTCCAGAAGCGCTCCGGCCAGCAGAGGCGCCGCACCGCCGGCGAGCGCTCCGAGCAAGGACGAAAGCGACAGCACGCGACCGCGGATCTGGTCGGGGATGATCAACGCGAGGTACGACCCCTGCACGGCGTTGAGAGGTATCAACGGCATCGAGGCGACGAAGCCGATGACCGCCACAGCGGGAACGCTCTGAGTAACGAGAAGAGCGGTGAACGCCAGAGTGATCATGCAGATCGATAGGCGCACGATCGCGCGCCCGCTGTATCGGCGGAGTATCCATCCCGCGACGGCTCCACCTGCGAGCACGCCTGCGCCCTGCATGGTCTGGATGGTTCCGATCTGCCACGCGGGGGTGCCTGTCTGTTGCTGGCTGAGCACGATGGTCATTCCACAGGCACCAAGGCAGAAGTTGACCAGCACGATCAGACCGATGAGGGTTCGCGGTTGACGCCACACCGCCAGCCAACGACGACCTGCGGCGAGCGATCGCACCCCCGCTTCGTCACCGAGGCCCTCGGGGCTGAGGTCCTTGCGTATCGCGAGGGCGGATCCGACTTCTCCGAGCCGAGCGACCGCCGAGACGATCAGCGGCAACGAAGGGTGCACACCGAAGAGCAGCCCCGATACCGGTGCCGCCGCAAGCCGGATGGCTGCGTCGCGAGACTGGTTGGCTGCGGATGCCTCGGCCAGGAATCGCTTCCCGACGATGCGCGGGAGCGCGACGTCCGTGACCGTGAAGAAGAGCCCCACGACGAGCCCCTCTCCTGCCGCGATCACGATGAGCGCAGCTGTCGTCAGCGTGCCCGTGACGTACATCGCCGACAGCCCTCCGTAGATTGCGAACGCGGACGCGCCCGACCAGATCATCAGCCTTCGGGCGTCGAACCTGTCGGCGAGAACGCCACCAGGAAGGGTCGACACCGCCCGCGCGACGGCCGAGACAGTGCCGATCAGCCCTGCGAGAAAGGCGTCGGATGTGACGTAGTAGCCGAGAAGAGTGAAGGCGAAGGCCCCGATGCTCAGGCCGACTTGGGTGAGCGTGTCACCGGCGAACCACGCCCGATAGTCGCGGACGCGCCAGAGACCCAGCCGAGGCGGATTCACAGCGGGTCGGCATCGAAGATGTAGTCGAACTGGGAGTCGCCCGATCCGCACGTCGGGCAGCCCGGGTGTCGATCCCAGTTCATGATGATGCGGAGCGCTCCTGAGATGTAGTTCACCTCGACCTGTCGGCCGAGACCCAAAGGGGCCGCGTATCCGGTGATCAGGCGCATCGCCTCGTCCACGCCGAAGGACGTGAGCCTCTGAATGTGCGGCGCAATCGCCGCGGTCGCCGCGTCTCTCGCCGGCGACATCAGTGCATGGAACTGCCGCAGGAAGCCATCCGTGTTGAGTTCGTCGAAGATGTGCAAGCAATCGAGGCAGCCGGACTCTCGCGGAACCACCGAGAAGAAGCGGCCGCTGGTGTGCTGAGTGAGCATGATGACGACGGGGATTCCGAGTCGCACCGCCGCGGCGTTCGCACGGCGTTGGGCAATGAACCGAGGCTCATCGATGGCGCAGATGATGACGTCGGCTCCCCGCGCGACCCGAACGATGTCGTCCACCGAGGCGACCTTCAGATCGAACACCTCGACATCGACGTCCGGAGCGAACGCTCGACAATACTCTGCGCTTACGTCGGTCTTCTTCCGCCCGATATCACTCGTCCGGAACAGAGTCTGCCGGTTGAGGTTGCTCTCATCTACGACGTCGTAGTCCAGGATGGTGAGCTTACGGAGGCCGCACGCCAGAAGCTGCGGGAGGCTTGCGCTTCCGCCCCCTCCGAGCCCGAGCAGAACGACATGAGACTCGCGGAGAACGTGCTGGGCACGATTCGCCGCTGCCTGCGTATTCTCGGCGGCGGCCGCAAAGAACGTCTGATTGGCCTCCAGCCGAACGGGCAGGCTGTCGTAAGAGCACGCGTCCTCGATGAGGCCGCTTGCGTCGAGATACTGGATCCCCTCGCGCACGTCGTCTTCAGACAGGTCGCCGAGGGCTTGGCACGCCTCTCGAAGGACGTCGCGGTACTCACGCCTGCCGTCGAGCAGCGGTAACAGGACGCGCAATTGGCCCTGCGGGTCGGTGAGCTCCTTCGTGATCCCCTGCTGCGCGCCGATGCGGACGACATCGTCAGCGAGCCAATAGATGGGTAGCGCTCTTTTGATCTGCGGTCGCATGAAGTTCCTTCCGGCCCCGTATCGCTCGACCGAGGAGGCCGAGCGATACGGGGTGGCGTGCGCGTTCTCAGAGAACACCCCAGCTGATGTCACGTTCCTTGGTTGCCCGAACTGTGAACGACATAGCTCCTCCTCTCGCATAGTCGGGTCGGTATCGAACGAGCCAAGTATCAGCGGGTAAAACGTTGCATGTCAATGGAGGCGTTGGAGCAGACTCATCCGGCCGCTTAGCGGCGACCTCCGCGCAGGTTGCGATTACGCTGGTCGGCGGAGGGGCGCGCCGTGCGGGCCCGCGTGTGACCGAGGGAGACGAAGACCGATGACCGACGCCGACGCGCCGACCCCGCCGACGATCTCCGCACCCCCGCCGCCCCCCGCGTCCGCCGCGCCAACCGCCGCCCCGGCACCCGCCGCTGCTTCCGCCGCTCCGACCGACGCCGAGATGGCGCGCGCCGGTTCCGTGCTGCAGACGATCTCCGACGCGTACTCCGCGAAGATGGTGGGCCAGGAGCGCCTGCGCACCAGCCTGCTCGTGGCGCTCATCGCCGGCGGTCACATCCTCCTCGAGAGCGTGCCCGGCCTCGCCAAGACCACTGCCGCCAGCACGCTCGCGGACACCGTGAAGGCGAAGTTCAAGCGCATCCAGTGCACGCCCGACCTCCTGCCGAGCGACATCACGGGCAACCAGATCTACGACGCCGCGACGGGCAGCTTCCGGACGGTGCTCGGCCCCGTGCACGCGAACTTCGTGCTGCTCGACGAGATCAACCGCTCCAGCGCCAAGACCCAGAGCGCCATGCTCGAGGCGATGCAGGAGCACCAGACCACCGTCGGCGGCGAGATCCACCCGCTGCCGAAGCCGTTCCTCGTGATCGCGACGCAGAACCCCATCGAGCAGGAGGGCACGTACGAGCTGCCCGAAGCGCAGATGGACCGGTTCCTCCTCAAGGAGATCGTGGAGTACCCGAGCCCGGCGGAGGAGTTCGAGATCCTCAGCCGCATCGACTCGGGCGTGCTCGACCCCGACCGGCACGTGCACAGCGCCGTCACGCTGGACGACGTGCACCTGCTGCAGGACGTCGCGAGCCGCATCTACGTCGACCCCGCGATCCGCAACTACATCGTGTCGATCGCGTACGTGACCCGGAATCCCGCGCCGTACATCGGGGACGAGCGCGCCCGCTTCATCAAGTACGGCGCGAGCCCGCGGGCCAGCATCGCCTTCCTCCAGGCCTCGCGCGCCCTCGCCCTCCTCAGCGGCCGGACCCACGTCCTTCCCGAGGACATCCGCGCCCTGCGACACCTCGTGCTGCGGCACCGCGTGCTGCTGACGTTCGAGGCTGACGCCGAGGGCATCCGCAGCGAGGAGATCATCGACCAGATCTTCGCCGCCGTGCCCACCCCCTGACCCGTCGACACGTTCACGGATCCCGCGCCAGATGCCCAGCCTCATCACGCAGGTGAAGAGCAAGCTCTTCATCCACTCGAACCGCAAGTCGCTGCACGCGCTCGACGGCGCCTACGCGTCGTTGCTGCACGGGCGGAGCCTCGACTTCGAGGACCTGCGCAAGTACGAGTACGGCGACCAGGTGCGCGACATCGACTGGCGCGCGACCGCCCGCCTCGGCACCCCGTTGGTCAAGCGGTCACGGGCCACGCGCATGCACACGGTGATGTTCGTCGTCGACACGGGACGCTCGATGACCGCTCTCGCCGCGGACGAGCGCTCGAAGAAGGACCTGGCGATCCTGGCGACCGGAGCCCTCGGCGTGCTGACGCTCCGGCACGGCGACGACTTCACGGTCGTCTACGGCGACGCCTCCCGCGTCCGTCGCCTGGCACCGGGGCGCAGCGAAGGTGCCCTGGAACACGCGCTGCGGACGATCGACCGCGCGGTCGACGACGCGGCCGCCCCCAGCGATCGCGACGCCCTGCTCTCCTTCGTCACGCGGACGATCGCGCGGCGCATGATCGTCGTCGTCGTCACCGACGAGGCCCCGGTGACGACGGAGACCGAGCGGCTGCTGCGCCGACTGCGCGTGCAGCACGACGTGCTCTGGATCACCCTGCGCGACGCCGAACCGGTGCTCGATCACCGGTCCGCGCGGCTGCGCGCCGACGTCGACAGCCTCTGGCAGGTTCCCGATTTCATCCAGGGCGACCGCACGATCGTGAACGAGCTCAGCGCGCAGCGGGCGGCGGATGCCGCCCGGCTCGCCGACCTGCTCACACGGATGGAGATCAGCCACGCCGCGCTCGACGGTCAGGACCACGCCGTTCCGCAGCTGCTGCACCTGTTGAACCGGAGGTCCGATGCCCGGTTCTGACGAGCTCTACCCCCCGGCGCAGTATGGGTGGGGATGGATGCTGCTCGCTCTCGGCGTCCTGGCGCTGCTGATCGTGGGCGCCTGGCTGCTGTTCCGGCTCACCCGCCCCCGCACCGCCGCCTCCGGAGGGGCCGCGGATGCCGGGCAGCCGTCCACGCTCGATGTGCTGTCCGCTCTGCGCTCGGAGTACCTCGACCGCATCGACCGCGTCGAGCACGACTACCGGGACCGCCGGCTCTCCGCACGGCAGGCGAACCTGGAGCTGAGCCGCGTCGTACGCACGTTCGTCAACGAGTACAGCGGTCTGGAGGCACCGGTGCTCGCCCTCGACGACCTCGTGTCCCGCGGCGTCCACCCGGCGCTCATCGACGCGATGGGTCGTCACTACTATCCGAGCATCTTCCGGCAGGGGCCCGCGATCGACCCGGTCGCCGGAGCCGAAGCCGCCAGGACGGTGGTGCGCGCATGGCACTAGCGAACGTCTGGATGCTGGTCCTCGCCGCCGCTGTCGTCGTCGCCGCGGTGGTGATCGGTCTCGTGGTGGGGCTGCGCCGCCATCGGGACCGGCGTGCGGCGGACACGGCCCGCGTGGCCAGGGCGGAGCGGCTGCGGGCGCTCCCGTCCTTCCGTCAGGCGCTGTCCCGTCGCGCCGTCGCCCTGACCGGCCTGCTCGCTCTCGGCGCGGGAGCGGCACTGGCCGCCGGCGTCGTGGCCGCACGGCCGATGTCCGCCCAGACGGTGCAGCCCGTCGACACCAGCCGAGACATCATGCTGTGTCTGGACGTGTCGGGCTCGATGTCCGAGGTCGACGTCGAGGTGCTCTCCGTGTTCGACGAGCTGCTCGACGGCTTCGAGGGGGAGCGCATCGGCCTGACGATCTTCAACAGCTCGCCCGTGCAGATCTTCCCCCTCACCGACGACTACGACTTCATCCGCGAGCACCTCGCGAGCATGATGTCGAGCTTCGACTACGTGGACGAGATCCCGGAGCACTGGCTCGGCACCCTCAACGGCGACGGCGCCTCCCTCATCGGCGACGGGCTCGCGGCGTGCACCATGGGCTTCGACCACCCGGACGACGACCGGTCGCGGTCGGTGATCTTCGCGACGGACAACGAGATCAACGGCGCCTCGATCGTGACGCTCGACGAGGCCGCGGCGTATGCGGCCTCGAAGGATGTGCGGGTGTTCGCGATCAACCCGGTCGAGGGCAAGGACGCCGACGTCAGCGCCGAGCTCGCGGCCGCCGCCGAGGCCACGGGAGGCGCCGCGTACGGACTCCGTGACACGACCACGGTCGGCGACATCATCGACGAGGTGCAGAAGCAGGAGGCCACGGCGCTGCGCGGCGAGGCGCAGGTGGTCTGGACGGACACCCCGAACCTGTGGATCGCCGTTCTCTCGGTCCTCGCGCTCGGCTTCGTCGTCCTGGTGTGGAGGGTGCGCCTGTGATCTTCCAGCCCGTCCTCCCCGTGTTCCTCATCCTGCTGCTGTGCGCCGGCGTCGCCGCGGTGGGCGTCTGGATGCTCGTCCGCGCCCCGCGGGTCGGCGGCGAGGTCGTGACCGATCGACGCGCTCTCGCCGTGCACCGGTCGCTGTGGGCCCTGCGGCTCGTGATGGTCCTCGCCTGCGCCGTGATGCTGCTGCGGCCGGGGCTCCCCGGAGGATCCACGCAGACGCTGGCGACCGACACCGACATCGTGCTGGTCGTCGACACCACCGCGAGCATCGTCGCCGAGGACTGGGACGACGGCTCTCCCCGGCTCGATGGCGTCCGCGCGGACGTGCGGGCCCTCGTGGAGGAGTACCCCGGAGCCCGTTTCGCCCTGGTCACCTCGGATGCGGCGGCCGAGCTGCGGATTCCGCTGACCACCGACACCACCGCCCTCCTCGGATCGCTGGACGTGCTGCGCCCCGAGGTCACGAGCCAGTCGCGCGGCAGCTCGATCGGCGTGGCCGCACCGCTGTTGAGCGAGACCCTCGCCGCCGCGGCGGAGTCGTCGCCGGACCGTTCGCGCATGGTCTTCTACTTCGGCGACGGCGAGCAGACGACGGGTTCCGCGCCGGAGTCCTTCGCCGACAGCGCGCGCTACACCGACGCCGGAGCCGTCTTCGGGTACGGGACGGCCGAGGGCGGTCCGATGCGCGTGACGACGGGCGGCCTCGATCAGATCGGCTCCGAGTACATCCAGTACCAGGGTGCCGATGCACTCTCCGTCATCGACGAGGGGAACCTCGAGACGATCGCCGGACAGCTCGGCGTCGAGTACGAGCACCGGGAGGCGGGCGTCGCCCCGTCGCTCCCCGCCGCACCGTCGAGTACCACCGCCTATTCCGACGCCGGCGAGGTGGGGAACGTGATCGAGCTGTACTGGGTCGCCGCACTGGTCATCCTCGCCGCGCTCGCGGTGGAGCTCACCCGCGCGACGATCCTGGTCGCCCGGCTCCGCGGTCTCCGCGTCCCTCGCGCCGGACGGTCGGTTCCACCCCACACCCCCTGACGGCGCCCGAGGCCCCGGGCTTCCCTGCAGATACGGCGTGTGTGCCGCGCCTTTCGATGGTATTGTGTTACCCGTCGCAGGCTCTTATGCCTTCGACGGGGGTTCGCCGAGGCGGACGACTGCGATACGAGCATCTCTGGGGGAAGCTCTCGCGGCCGGTCGTCCGGCGATGTCGTGCCGACGTGGGGTCGGCCATCAGAAGACTGGGGAACACACATGGGGAACAGTGCTGTCTGGAAGCGCGCGCGCACCGGCGTGGCCGGAGCGATCGCGGGGGTGATGGTCGCCGCGGGGCTGGTCGCCCTCGGTGGGGGTGCTGCCGTGGCCGCCGAAGCCCCGGGCGGCCTGCCTCCGCTGTTGCAGCGGGATCAGAACGTGGTCACGTCCGATCCGATCCCGACCGTGCAGATCGACGACGGGTATGTCTGGGCGCAGACGACGATCGGCTCGATCGTGTACGCGGTCGGCAAGTTCGACAACGCGCGCGAGCCGAAGGCCGCTCCGGGGACGGCGCTGACGGCGCGCTCCAACGTGCTCGCCTACAACATCGACACGGGCGCGCTCCTGCCGTTCGCGCCGAAGGTCAACGGCGTGATCAAGGCCGTCGCCGCCTCGCCCGACGGCACCCGGATCTACATCGGCGGCTCGTTCAACAAGGTCAACGGCAAGGACCGCTGGAACATCGCCGCGATCGACGCCAAGAGCGGCGAGCTCGTCCCCGGATTCGTGCCTTCCATCGGCGGATCCGGCGTCTACGCGCTGGCGACGTCGGGGACGACCGTCTACGCCGGCGGCCTCTTCACCCAGGCCAACGGCACGCCGCGGAAGAACCTGGCCGCCTTCGACACCACCAACGGTGCCCTCCGACCGTGGGCTCCGCAGACCGACCTCCAGGTCGATGCCATGGTCATGGACCCGGCCGGCGCGGACACGATCGTCGGCGGACGCTTCTCCCAGGTCAACGGCAACACCGAGATGCGCGGCAGCGCCTCCGTGGACAAGACCACCGGAGCACTGAACACGGACTGGGGGCTGGCCAAGACCGTCAAGAACGGCGCCGGATCCGGCATCTACGCCGGCAAGGCCGGGACGTTCGGTCTCGCCACCGACGCGACGGGTGTCTACGGCACCGGCTGGGGCTTCGCCGACGCCGCGACCGGCAGCCTCGAAGGTACCTTCGCCGCCGAGGCCGGCACAGGCAAGGTGCGCTGGATCGCGGATTGCCTCGGCGACCACTACGGCGTGTACTCGACCGGCAAGGTCGTCTACACCACCAGTCACACGCATTCATGCGAAACTCTGGGACTCCACCCGGAGCAGGCTCCGCGCGTACACCGCTATTCCGAGGCATACACGGCGGATGCTCGCGGAACGCTGGCACCCGCGCCGACCGCGCCCGGTCGCAAGGACTGGGGCGGCACGCCCGCCCCGTCGCCGTACGCGTGGTCACCCGATTGGGCGGTCGGGACCACCACAGGACTCGGTCAGGCCGGGTTGTCGATCACCGGCACCGGCACCATGATCTCCATCGGCGGCGAGTTCCGCTCCGTCAACAACGGACGGTTCGAAGGACTCGTCCGCTTCTCGACCACCCCTCCAGAGGGCCCGAAGGACGGCCCCCGCCTCTCCGGCGACAAGTGGGTGCCGACCGCGACTTCGCTCACCCCCGGGCGCGTGAAGGTCACCATTCCCGCCAACTGGGACCGTGACGATCTCACGCTCACATACGAGTTGCGCCGCGCCGACTCGACCACCCCTTTGTTCACCACGAAGGTGGACTCCACGTGGTGGAACCTGCCCGCAGTCAGCTTCGAGGACACGACGGCTCCGGTCGGCGCACAGCAGCAGTACACCTTCACGGCCACGGACAGCGACGGCCACACGGTTTCGAGCAAGACGACGACCGCCACGGCGGCCGCGTCCACACCTGCGTACTCCAACGCCGTGCTCGCTGACGGCCCCCAGTTGTACTACCCGTTGGGAACCGTCGCGCAGGATGTGGCAGGTACGAACAGCCCGCTCATCCGCTCAGGAGCGACGCCTCGGTCATCAGGCGTGCCGAAGGGCGTGGCCGGGGCGACAGCCCTCGACGGGACAGAGACCGGACGAGTCGACACGACCACGAAGGCCGCGGCGCCGTCATCGTTCTCGGCCGAGATGTGGTTCCAGACCTCGACGACCGCGGGCGGCGTGTTGTTCGACTTCGAGAGTTCGGCCGCTGGCTTCTACTCGAAGAACTACGACCGAACCGTCTACATGTCAGACAATGGCCGCCTGAACTTCGGGGTATACAACGACGGCACCAAAGTGCTCACGACCGCGACGGCATACAACGACAACCGCTGGCATCATGTCGTCGCGTCGGTGAGCCCCGAGGGAATGAAGCTCTTCATCGACGGAAAGCTCGACGGCCAGCTCCCTAACGTCACCACAGCGCAGGACTTCAACGGGTTCTGGAAGATTGGCGGTGGCAGGCTGAAGGGTTGGGCGGATGAGCCGACCAAGACTCTTGCCGCCCCTGCCAACCTCGCCGGCGATGCCCACCTCGTCGGCACTGTCGATGAGTTCGCGGTCTACCCGTATGGCCTGACCGCGGGACAGATCAAGACCCACTACAGCGTGGGGAATGGCTCCACAGCCCCCGTCGCCGCTTATACGGCCACGGCAAGCGGCCTCACCGCGGCCTTCGACGCGAGCACCTCCGTGCCGCCGGGGACGACCACGATCTCGGACTATCGCTGGGACTTCGGGGACGGTACGACCGGTACGGGCAAGACGCCGTCGCATGCCTACGGGAAGCCCGGCACGTACGCGGTCAAGCTCACGGTCACCGACAGCCAGAATCTCGTGGGCTCGGTCACGAAATCGGTCGTCGTCCAGGGCGCCGACACGCCGCCCACGGCCTCGTTCACCCTCTCCGCCTCGGGGTTGACGGTGACGGCGGACGCGTCGGCATCGACCGATGCCGACGGCAGCATCCGCAGCTACCGCTGGGACTGGGGTGACGGCACGACGGGTGAAGGCGCGACGGCGACGCACACGTACCCGACGGCCGGGACGCGGACGGTCACCCTCACGGTGACGGACGACGTCGGGGGCGCGGCGACCACCACCCGGGAGGCCGTTGTGGCGGAGCCCGCGCCGCTCGCGAGCGACGAGTTCGACCGGACCGCCGGCCCCGGCTGGGGCGAAGCCCTCGCCGGCGGCGCCTGGAAGATCGCCGGCGGGTCCGCGGCCGCGGCCAGCGTCGCCGACGGCTCCGGGCAGCTGAAGCTGGCCGCGGGAGACACCCGCCACGCGACGCTGAACGCCCCGTCGGTTCCGGACCCGGCGCTGGAGACGACCTTCCGCATCGATCAGCCGTCAAGCACAGGAGGCTCCTACATCGGGGTCATCGCCCGCGACTCGTCCGCTGGTCGGTATCTCGTCCGCGCCTGGCTTCGCCCTGACGGCACGGTCTGGCTCGTGGCGCACCGCGACGGCACCGCCCTCGCGACCCGGGCACTGAACGGCGTCACGGTCACCCCTGGCACCACGTACACGCTGAAGGCGTCCGTGACCGGAACGGACAAGACGTCGCTCGTCGCGAAGCTCTGGGTCACAGACGCCGCGGAGCCCGCCGATTGGCAGCTGCGGGCGAGCGACCCCACCCCGCTGCCGGCGGGTGGTGTGGGCCTGAGCGGCAGCCGCTCCGCGAGCGCGACCGCGCCGCTCGGCGTGTCCTTCGACACGTTCCGCGTCAAGGCTGCGCAGTAATCGGATCGGTCCACCGTATGAACGCCGGCCTCGAACGAGGCCGGCGTTCGTCGCGAACGCGGGTCCCGCCTGATCGTCGCGGATAGGATGTTCAGACGCCGACGACAGGGGAGGAGGTGGGTCGTGATGCCTGCGCAGGACGACCCCGCCGCAGCCCTCCTCCGCTCGAACCGCCGTCGCCGGCTCATCCGCCGGTGGGTCGCGATCGGGACGATCCCGCTCACCCTCGCCGCCCTCCTCTTCGTGGGCAAACTGCTGAGCATGTACGCGTTCGCCCACCAGGCCATCACCGCCTACGTCGTCGACGACTTCGCGGGTTCCGAAGCCTCGGCGCGTGGACAGGACGTCCTGAACTGGTTCGAGCCGTACAAAGCCCCCTACAACATCGGCACCGCACTGGCCGGTGCCGACGAGCTCCCCGCCTCCCGTGCGGAGCTGGAGCGCTCCCTCGACCTCGCGACCGGCCTGGAGGTCTGCCCGGTCCGGATCAACCTCGCTCTCGTCATCGAGCGGATGGGCGACGCCGCCAGGGCCGATGGCGATGGCGCCGGGGCGACCGCCCTCTACGGCGAGGCGCTGACCGTCACGGTCGAGACCCCGGAGGAGTGCCGCAGCGACGAGGCGCAGCAGCAGTCCCCCGACCCCGAGCGCGACATGTCGGACACCCTGGACAACACCGAGGACCGCCTCAAGCAGAAGCAACAGGAGCAGGAGCAGGAACAGCAGCCGCAGGAGCCGCAAGAGGATCAGGAGGAACCGCAGCCGTCCGAGGACAAGCTGCAGGACCTCCAGGACAAGCTCGAGCAGGGGACGCAGGAGCGCGACCAGCAACAGGGTGACGACCCCGGCGGCACCGGGACGGACAGGCCATGGTGAGTGATCACGAGCGGCAGCGCGCCCGCTACGTCGGCGGTACCGAGGGCGCCCCGCCCGTCCCGCCGCCCGGGGGCTACCGCGGTGCCCGGCGGCAGCAGCCGATCGGCCTCACGCCACCGGTCGATCCACAGCTGCCCACGGAGGAGAAGAAGACCTCCACGACTGCGCTCGGCTGGATCGCTCTGGTCGCCGCGATCCTCTTCACCCTGATCCTGTTCGGCACGCTCGTGGTCGGCGGCACCGACCTGCTGTACGGAGTGACGATGATCACGCTGCAGCTCGTGGTGCTCGGAGTGATCGTGGCCGCGCTCTTCACCCCCGGCGGACGACGGCTCGGTGTCATCGCGCTCGTCCTCACCGTCCTGTTCAACGTCGCGACCGTGGGGGCACTCAGCGCTCTGCGCACCTCGGCATCCGGGAACTACGAAGGCGTGAAGACCGCGGAACAGCGGCACGCGGAGGCCTACCCCGGGATCAAGGGCACCTCCCCGCAGGAGGCGCTCACCCAGCAGTCCATGGAGGAGGTGCGCGCGGAGGCTGATTCCCTCTTCACCGACATCCGTGAACGGCTCACCGCGGACTTCGGGTTCACGTGGGTCCAGGTCGGCGACGAGGATGTCCGGCCGGAGCGGAACGGCTACGGCGGCGAGTCGATGCTGTCGGAGTACACGTCGGCGGCCTGGGCGACCGAGCAGCCCGTGCAGGGCTACGCGCGCAAGCTCGACGTGATGGCGGCGATCGATGAGGTCGTGGCGTCCCACGGACTGTGGAACCTGTACTCGTTCAACGATCCGACGAACTCCGGCATCGACCCGTCCATGATCGCCAAGCTCTACGGCAGCGATGACCCTCGCACGCAGACGACGTGGGAGTACTACACGGAGAACTACCCCGACCCGCTGCGCTTCTACGCGAACATCTACGATTTGTCGAACGATGCCGACGGCGGCTTCCGCAGCTCGCGGGAGGCGCAGAGCGCGCGCACCGGCGAACCGATCGAGGGGCTCCAGCTCGTCGTGATCGCCGGCAAGGTGCTGAGCGAGGACGACCGCGCGGAGTTCGAGGAGCGGCTGCAGGACTACCCCGGCTTCGAGTGACCGGCCCGGTGCGAGGATGACGGGATGAGGCAGGGAGCGGTCGGCACGGTGCGGCTCGTCGAGCACGGCGGGCGGCGGCTGGTCGAGAAGCGCCTCTCCGATCCGGCGCGGCACCTCAACGAAGTGCGGGCCCTTCGCGGGCTCGTCGGCTCCGGGCTCCCGGTGCCCGAGGTGGTCGAGGAGCGGCAGGGCGTGATCCTCATGACCGCACTCCCCGGTGGCCGTCTCGACGACGCCGACGCCGACGTCCGGATCGCGGATCTCCGGGCGTCGGCACCCCTGCTCCGCGCCCTGCACCGGCTCGACCCGCCGGACGATCTGCTTCCCGCGCCGGACGACGCGGCCATCATCGAGCGGTATCGCGCCGCCGAGGCGCCACGCCTCCCCCTGCTCATCCCACCCTCGTCCGGAAGCGTCTTCTGTCACGGCGACTGGACGGACGGCAACCTGCTCGCGCAGCACGGACGCATCTCCGGGATCGTGGACTGGGAGGCCGCACACCGCGGCGATCCGCTGCGGGAGCTGGCGCGAGCCGCGTGGGGAGCCGCGCGGAAGGATCCGCGCTCGGAGCGGGCGCTCATCGACGGGTACGGTGCGGATCCCGCCCGCGTCCGTGCGTGGTACCCCGTGCACGCCGCCGAGTTGTGGCTGTGGTTCGCGGAAGCCGGCCCTCCGGAGTACCTCGCCGCGCTCACCGCGGACCTGGAGAGGTGGTCGGCCTGACACCTCACCCGGTGATTCCCGGTCCATCCCCTCGATGATCGGCAGCGGCGTGGCTACACTGGCCGCACAGGGGGAGGGAGTGTCCGCATGATCAACGAACTCGATGAGCAGCAGTCCTACGAGTTGCTGGCGACCACCACGGTGGGCCGGATCGGATTCGTCGACGACGGCCTGGTGCAGATCCATCCGGTGAACTTCGTCGTCTCGGGGCACGAGCTGCTCCTGCGCACCTCACCGGACGGCCACCTGGCGGCGCTGTCCCGCGAGGCGGCCACGGTCTCCTTCGAGGTCGACTACCACGATCCGATCGGCGGCCTGGGGTGGAGTGTGCTGATGCACGGGGTCCTGTCGCCGGTTCCGGAGGATCAGGCGGCCGGGGCGGCGGCGCGGGTGCACCCGTGGGCCGGAGACGACCGTGATCTCCCGCTGTCGTTCCGCATCGAGCGCATCACCGGACGCAGCGTCCGCCGCGACCCCCGCACCAGCGGGGTCTGAACGCGCCCGCCGTCCCGTTCAGGAGGCGAAGGCGAGACCCGCGGCGAGCGCGAATCCGAGGACGGTCGCCAACCCCGTGGACTCCTTCGCCTTCGACTGCGCCTCCGGGACCATCGAATCCACCAGCATGACGAGCAGGGCGCCCGCGGCGAAACCGCTCGCCCCGGAGCGGAAGACCTCGCCGGTCACGCTCGCCAGGGCGAATCCGGCGACGGTGGCCGCCGCGCACAGCACGGCGACCCCGGCCCACAGCAGCAGCACCCTGCTCCGTCGCATGCCGCCGTCGAGCAGGTCGGCGGCGGAGCCGATGGACTCCGGGAGGTTCGAGACGAGGATGGCGACGACGAGCGCGATGCTCACCGGCTCCCCCGAGGCGAGACCGATGCCGAGCACGAGCTGCTCCGGGATCCCGTCGAGGAGCGCCCCCACTGCGAGCTGGCCTCCCCCGGCCTCGCCCTTCTTCCTGGCGGCTCTGGCGTCGAGGATGCGGGCGGCGATGTAATAGCTGAGGGCTCCGAGCGCGACGCCGGTGACGAGGGGGATCGGACCACCGCGGTCGAGCCCCTCCTCCCAGAGCTCGAAGGCGATGGAGGCCATCAGGGCTCCGGCGCCGAAGCCCAGCACGATGCCCAGCCACCGCGGCGGCCACGTGCGCAGCATCGCGAGCACCGCGCCGACGAACAGCGGAGCCGCCGCGACGGCTCCCCACAGAATCGCTCCACCCATGCGCCCATCTTCCCGCCGACCCACCCCTTTCTGCGCGAGCCACCCCTCTGCGTGCGTCCGAAAGGGGCCGGAACACACGAAAGGGGGTGGGTCGCGCGCCGATAGACTGGGAGCCATGTCCAAGGTCCTCCAGTCCCTGCCCGTCGGCGAGCGCGTCGGCATCGCCTTCTCCGGAGGACTCGACACCTCCGTCGCCGTCGCCTGGATGCGCGACAAGGGCGCTGTCCCCTTCACCTACACGGGCGACCTCGGCCAGTACGACGAGGACGACATCGCCTCCATCCCCGGCCGCGCGCTGGAGTACGGCGCCGAGGCCTCTCGTCTCATCGACTGCAAGACGGCGCTCGTCGAAGAGGGCTTCGTCGCGCTCTCCTGCGGCGCCTTCCACATCCGATCCGGCGGCAAGACCTACTTCAACACCACTCCCCTCGGCCGCGCGGTCACCGGCACGCTGCTCGTGCGTGCGATGCGCGAGGACGGCGTCGACATCTGGGGCGACGGCTCGACCTACAAGGGCAACGACATCGAGCGCTTCTACCGCTACGGCCTGCTCGCCAACCCCCGCCTGCGCATCTACAAGCCCTGGCTCGACGCGGACTTCGTCACCGAGCTCGGCGGTCGCCAGGAGATGAGCGAGTGGCTCGTCGCGCACGGCTTCCCGTACCGCGACTCGGCCGAGAAGGCGTACTCGACGGACGCCAACATCTGGGGCGCGACCCACGAGGCGAAGACGCTCGAGCACCTCGACGTCTCGCTGGAGACCGTCGACCCGATCATGGGCGTGAAGTTCTGGGACCCGTCCGTCGCCATCGAGGCGGAGGACGTCTCGGTGACGTTCGAGGGCGGCCGTCCGGTCGCGATCAACGGCGTCGAGTTCAGCGACCCGGTGGCCCTGGTGCAGGAGGCGAACGCGATCGGCGGTCGCCACGGCCTCGGCATGAGCGACCAGATCGAGAACCGCATCATCGAGGCGAAGTCCCGCGGCATCTACGAGGCCCCGGCCATGGCGCTGCTCTTCATCGCGTACGAGCGCCTCGTCAACGGCATCCTCAACGAGGACACCCTCGCGACCTACCACGAGCAGGGCCGGCGCCTCGGTCGCCTCATGTACGAGGGACGCTGGCTCGAGCCGCAGTCGCTCATGCTCCGCGAGTCCATCCAGCGCTGGGTCGGCTCGACGATCTCGGGCACCGTGACGATCCGCCTGCGCCGCGGCGACGACTGGACGATCCTCGACACGGTCTCCCCGAACCTGTCATACGGGCCGGAGAAGCTGTCGATGGAGCGCGTCGGCGACGCCGCGTTCGGCCCGGTGGACCGGATCGGCCAGCTCACGATGCGCAACCTCGACATCGCCGACTCCCGCGCGCGCCTGGAGCAGTACGCGGGCCTCGGCCTCGTCGGCGGCGCGACCGGCGAGCTCGTCGGCCGTGTGACCGCCGGCGAGTCCGCCGAGATCACCGAGTCCGTGCACGGTTCGATCTCGGAGGCTGACGAGAACCTCGCCGACGCGGTCGACACGGCCTCCGAGCGCGCGGCCTTCGACTCCGGCACCGACTGAGAGCACGGGGCGCCGCGGGCGACCGTGCACCCGCCCCCGTGATCAGGACGCCGCGGCGAGCGGATGCGCCGGCGCCACGGCGCGGTCGACGATCCCCGGCAGCACGTCGTCGAACAGCGCGATGAGGGCGGTGCGCATCGCCGCCGCGTCGCGTCCCGGCAGTACGACGGCGATCCGTACGACCGCGGCGCGCACGTCCGACCAGTCGAAGACACTCCCCGCGCGACGGGCGACGCACGCGAGAAGAGTCCCCAGGCTCCCGACGAGCTCGGCCCGCTCCGCGTTGCCCTCGATCCGCGCGAAGGCGACCGCGAGAGCGCGCAGGCCGTCGCCGAACGCGGAGCCGTCCCGCCACCTCACCGCCAGTGCCACGTCCTCGACGAGCTCGTCCAGGTAGTCGAGGTCGTCCGCGTGGAGCACTGCCATCGTGCGTCGGACGGAGCCGATCCAGACGTCGCCGAACAGGGCCACCACATCGCGCGCGCGGTCGCCGTCGAAGGCGGTCACCCACCGGGTGCCGTCGCGGCGCACCGCGATGAGTCCGACAGCGGCGAGGCCGTCCAGGGCACGGAGGACATCCGCCGGCGCGGCGCCGAGGGCGGCTGCGAGCCCCCGCTCGTCCACCCGCGTGCCCGGCGCGAGCGCCCCCGAGACGATCGCATCCGTCAGCCTGCCCTGCAGGCCGCCGTGCCCATCCCCTCCCGCCGATGTCCCGCTCACCGCGCGTGCATCATCCTTCTTCTCGATCATGGCGTCCCCCGCCGTTCCATGGACCGATCCCGCCGGAGCCCCGGTCCGGACCGGTCTCTCCACTGAGAATGCGCCGAAGCGCGACGCGTAACATAACACGGCCTGCCCCGGAGGAGCCTCGGCGCCCTGCCTCCCAGTCGGTACGCTGCGAGGTTGCTGAGTTATCTTGCACAGGGCTGTGCATGTTATTACCATGAAGGGATGACCACTCGCGCCCTCCGTCGCGACGCTGCAGAGAACCGCGCCGGCATCCTGTCCGCGGCTCGCAGCGCCCTTGCCTCCGACCCGCACGCCTCCCTCGACGCGATCGCCCGGACCGCCGGCCTGTCGCGCCGCACCCTCTACGGACACTTCGAGGACCGGGACACCCTGATCCGCGAACTCGTCTCCACCGGCGCCCAGCGCTTCAATGCCATCGCCGCCTCCATCGACGACCCCGACGCCCGCCTCGCCCTCGCCCGACTGGCCGCCCGGCTCTGGGAGGAGGCGGCGCACATCCAGGTCGCCGCCGCGCTCGCCCTCGACGAGGCGCACGTCGAGCACACCGCCGCCGCCCTCGCGCCGTTGCGCCGGAGCGTCGCCGCCCTCGTGCGGAGGGGACAGGAGGACGGCAGCTTCCGCACGGATCTCGCTGCCCCCACGCTCGCCCGACTGATCGAGGAGATGGCGCGCACGGTCGTCTCCCGCACCGACGCGCAGAGCAGTGGCGCCGGAGACGTCGCCGTCCGGGCCGTGCTCAGCATCGCGGGACTCTCCTGGCGCGAGGCGGACGAGCTGCTCTCCTCTCACCCGGACATCACCGCCGACGATCAGGAGGTCCGCGCATGAGGATCACACTGCACGATGTCAGCAAGGGTCGCGCCGGACAGGCTCTTCCCTCCATGAGCCTCGAGTTCCACTCGGGCGCGGTCCGCTACGCGCTCGCGGAGACCGAGCAGCGGCCGACCGTGCTCGGCCTCATCGCGAGCGGGCGGATGCGCCCGGACACCGGCCGCGTCACCATCGATGCGGCGGCGAGCCCGAAGGAACTGCGTCGCCGGGTCGCGCTCGTGGACGCGCCGGACGTCAGCGACCCGCATCCGGACATCACCGTCGCCGGGGTGGTCGGTGAGGAGCTGATGTTTGCCGGGCGCGGTGCGACCCCGCTCCACGCCCGACGCTGGCTCGGCCGGGTGGGATACCAGGAGCTCGCCTCCGTCCCCATCGGCTCGGTCGACCCGGCCGCCCGCGTGCGCATCCTGTGCGAGCTCGCCGTGCTCCGCGAGGGCGTCGAGGGCATCGTCCTCGTCGCCCCGGATCGCCACGGCGGCAGCCCGGACGGATGGTGGCGCATCGCGGCCGAGTTCGCGGACCGCGGGTACGCGATGCTCGTGATCGTCGGCGGTTCCGCCGCCGTCGCCCTCGAGCGCATGCACGAGTTCGACGCGATCAACGCGTCCGGTCCCGTCGAGCCGCTGGTCCTCGAGCGTCCCGACGACGAGGCCGTGACCGACGACGAGGCCGTGACCGACGACGAACCGCTGACCGAAGACGAACCGCTGACCGAAGACGAAGTACCGTCCGAGGACGAAGTACCGTCCGAGGACGACGCCCCGTCCGACGAGGAAGGAGAAGCGCGATGAAGGTCCCCGCCATGATCGCCGCCGAACTCCGCCGCCTGACCGCGAGCCGGATGGGCATCCTCGCCCTCGTGGCCCTCATCTGCGTGCCGATCCTCTACGGCGGCCTCTACCTCTGGGCGAACCAGGATCCGTACGCGAAGTTCTCCGAGGTCCCCGTGGCCCTGGTGGTCGACGACGAGGGCGCTCCCGCCCCCACGACCGGCACCGAACCGGCGAGCGACGAGACGGTCAACTACGGGGAGGACGTGGCGGAGAACCTGATCGAGGGGAACGCGTTCGACTGGCAGCGCATGACCGAGGACGAAGCCGCCGACGCCCTGCGCCACGGCGCGGTCGACTTCACCGTGACGATCCCGGCCGACTTCTCCACCGCCCTCACCTCCGCGGCGGGCGACGACCCGCACCAGGCCAGGATCGAGCTGGAGACCAACGACGCGAACAACTACCTCGCGTCGTCGATGGGATCGCAGGCCGTCGAGAAGATCCGCAGCTCCGTCGCCGAGATGGTCGGCAGCGAGGCCGCGGAGCGACTGCTGACCGGCCTCAGCGACGTGCGCGACAACCTGGTCTCCGCGACCGACGGCGCCACGCAGCTCGTCGACGGCGCGCGCAGCGCCGCCTCCGGGAGTACGACGCTCGCCGACGGGACGGCGAAGCTCGCCGACGGCTCCGCGCAGCTCGCCTCCGGGGCCCGGACGCTCGCCGACGGCGCGCAGCAGGTGAGCGCGGGCAACCGCCAGCTCGCCGACGTCGCCGACCGGGCCGGAGCCGCGGTACAGGAGGCGACGGACGCGCTGCCGCAGGTGCGCTCGGACATCGCCGACCTCCTGACGGAGCAGGGACTCGCGCCCGAGGAGATCGACGAGGTGCTCGCCCGCCTGGATCCGCTCGGAACCCGGATCGAGGAGGGCAACGCGCAGGTGCAGAACGCCGTCGGCAAGGTCGACCAGCTCGCCGCCGGTTCCGCCTCACTGGCATCGGGGGCGAGCGAGCTCGCCGGCGGCGCCGGCACCCTCGCGACGGGCGCGGCCGCGGCGAACTCGGGCGCGGCCCAGCTCCGCGATGGCCTGAAGACACTGTCCTCCGGGACCGCGGAGCTGCGGGACGGGCTCGCCGACGGTGTGCAGGCGATCCCCGCCTCCACCCCCGACCTGCGCTCCCTGCAGGCCGACACGATCGCGGACCCGGTGAAGGTCTCCAGCGACAAGGTCGCCTCCGCGGAGGACTACGGCGCCGGCCTCGCCCCGTTCTTCGCCGCCCTCTCCGCGTGGATCGGCATCTACGCGCTGTTCCTCATCGTGAAGCCGATCTCCCGCCGGGCCGTCACGGCGCTGCACTCCCCGATCCGGATCACGCTCGCGGGCTGGCTGACGCCGGCGATGCTCGGTGCGGTGCAGATGCTCGGCCTCATGGGGATCCTGGCACTCACGCTCGGCTTCACGTTCGATCATCCGCTCGGCACGCTCGGGGTGATGATGTTCGCCTCGGCCACGTTCGCCGCGATCATCCTCGCCCTCAACGTCTGGCTCGGGTCCGTGGGGCAGTTCCTCGGCCTCGTGCTCATGGTGCTCCAGCTCGTCACAGCGGGCGGGACGTTCCCCTGGCAGACACTGCCCGCTCCCCTCGCCGCGCTGCACCACGTGCTGCCCCTCGGCTACGTCGTCGATGCCATGCGCCAGCTCATGTACGGCGGGGACTACGCGAGAGCCGGCTGGGACCTGGCTGTGCTGGGCGCCTGGCTCGTCGGGGCCCTGCTGCTGGCGATGATCGGTGTCACCCGCATGACGCACCGCCGCACGCTGCGCGATCTGCAGCCCAGCCTCATCGGCTGACCCTCCCGCTCGCCGCGGACCATCCCGCGGCGAGCGCGGGGCGGCTATGATGCGAGAGCGCGTACCCGTGAAACGCGCACTGGGGCTCGGTGGGACTGAGTCTCACCTGGCTACCCGAAAGAGTTCTCGACGATGATGACCGATTCGACGGCGTCCGCCGTTTCCCCGCGCCCCTCTCTCGGCGCTCGCATCGGACGCATCGCGTTCCTCGTGGTCGCCGCCCTCGTGGTGGTGGCCGTCGCGGGCGCGTTCTTCGTGACCTGGACGATCCAGCGCTCCTTCCCGCAGACCTCCGGCTCGACGACGCTCGAGGGGCTGAAAGCGGAGGTCACCGTGCAGCGCGACGCCAGCGGGGTGCCCACGATCACCGCCGACTCCTCGGACGACCTCTTCTTCGCCGAAGGCTTCGTGCACGCGCAGGACCGGTTCTTCGAGATGGACTTCCGCC
Source organism: Microbacterium sp. C-MGS6 (assembly GCF_058140415.1). Lineage (NCBI taxonomy): Bacteria > Bacillati > Actinomycetota > Actinomycetes > Micrococcales > Microbacteriaceae > Microbacterium > Microbacterium sp. C-MGS6. Next base: position 94,201 of record NZ_CM176934.1, on the reverse strand, counting down.
GGCACGTCACCTCCGGCCGAGTCGCCGAGCTGTTCGGCGCCTCCCAGGCCGGCACCGACGCGTTCCTGCGCACGCTGGGCTGGCGCACGACCGCCGAGGCCGAGGTCGAGGCGATGGACGACGTCACCCGCGGCTACTACGAGGCCTACGCGGACGGCGTCAACGCCTACCTGTCCTCCCGCTCGGGCGCAGAGCTCTCCCTCGAGTACGCGGTCCTCGGACTGCAGAACCCCGACTACGAGCCGGAGCCGTGGGAACCCGCGGACTCGGTGGCGTGGCTGAAGGCGATGGCCTGGGACCTCCGCACCAACGTCGAGGACGAGACCGAGCGGGCACTCCTCGCGGGGCAGCTCGCCGAGGACCCGCAGGTCGATGTGGAGGCTCTGCTCGGCACGCTCTATCCGGACTACCCGTTCGACCGGAACCCCGTGATCGTGCCCACCATCTCCACGGTCCCGCCGCTGGAGACCGGCGCCGAGCCCGCCGCCTTCACCGTGCCCGAGGGCGACGGCGAGGCACAGCAGGCGCTCACGACAGTGGAGTGGGAGGAGACCTCGTCCGTCATCGAGGCGGCGAGCGTGCTCGTCGGCGACGTCGGCGAGGGGATCGGCTCCAACTCCTGGGTCGTCTCCGGCGACCTCACCGCATCCGGGATGCCGCTGCTGGCCAACGACCCGCACCTCGGCGCCTCGCTCCCGTCGGTCTGGTACCAGGTGCAGCTGAAGTGCGCGACGGTGGACGAGGACTGCCCGTTCGACGTCGGCGGGTTCTCCTTCTCGGGGCTTCCGGGCATCGTCATCGGACACAACCAGCGCGTGGCGTGGGGCTTCACGAACCTCACCACCGACGTCACCGACCTGTACGTCGAGCGCATCGAGGGCGACTCCTACTGGCGCGACGGCGAGCTCGTGCCGCTGGAGGAGAGCACGGAGACCATCGAGGTCGCCGGCGGGGACGACATCGAGCTCACCATCCGCTCCACCGTGCACGGACCGATCATCTCCGGCCTCACGGATGACTTCACCGGCATCGCGGACGACCCAACGCCAGGGCTCACCGCGGAGGGCGCCGTTCCGGCCGCTCCCGGCTCGGATGCCGCCGAGTACGCGGTGAGCCTGCGGTGGACTGCGCTCGACCCCGGCACCACCGCGACGGCGATCTTCGCGCTGTCGACCGCCCAGGACTTCGAGGACTTCCGCCGCGCGGCCTCCCTGTTCGACGTCCCGGCGCAGAACCTCATCTACGCCGACGTCGACGGCAACATCGGCTACCAGACCCCCGGCCGGCTCCCGATCCGCGGTGCCGGCGACGGCTGGATGCCGCAGCCCGGGTGGGACAGCAGCTACGACTGGACCGGGTACATCCCGTTCGAGGAGCTGCCGGTGTCGTACAACCCCAGCTCCGGATACATCGTCACGGCCAACAACGCCATCGTGACCGACGACTACGAGCACTTCCTCTCCCGAGACTGGGACCAGGGATACCGCGCCGCCCGCATCGCCCACCTTATCGAGCGCCGGGCCGCGGCCGGGCCCCTGACGGCCGACGACATGCGGGACATCCAGATGGACGGCGAGATGTGGATCGGCACGCAGCTCGTCGCCGCGATGAAGGACATCGAGGTCGAGGGAGCGGGTCCGCAGCAGGCCGTCGAGCTGCTCCGCGGCTGGGACGCGCAGAACAGCGCCTCGTCGGCGGGCGCCGCGTACGCGAACGTGCTCTGGTCGAACCTCGTGCAGAACATCTTCGCCGAGCGCGAGCAGCCGCTGCCGATCGACGGTCAGGGCCGGCTGTTCACCGTCGTCGGAGCGATGCTGGAGAACCCGGCGGACCCGCTGTGGAGCAACCCCCAGCTCGATGTCGAGGGCCGGGACGAGATGCTCGCACTGTCGGCCGAAGAGGCGTACGACGAGCTGTCCGCGCTTCAGGGCACGGACGTCGCGCGGTGGAACTGGGGCGATCTGCATGCCCTCACCCTCACGAGCGACACGTTCGGCTCGTCAGGCATCGGCCCGATCGAGGCCCTCTTCAACCGTGGTCCGTATCCGGTCGGCGGCGGCGCCTCCGTGGTCGATGCGACCGGGTGGCAGCTCGGCGTCTCGTACGCCACAACCACCGTGCCCTCCATGCGGATGGTCGTCGATCTCGCCGACTTCGACGACTCGACGTGGATCCACCTCACCGGAGCCTCAGGGCACGCCTTCCACGAGCACTACGTCGATCAGACCACGGACTGGTCGACGGGGGTGCAGCGGTCGTGGGCGTTCACACCGAAGGCCGTCAAGGCGGCAGCGGTCGACACCCTGACGCTCGCGCCCGCCGGCTGAGAGGAGCGTGGAGGGTGCTCGGCTAGCGTGGACAGGTGCCCACCAGCTACCTCGCCCCGAAGGGGACGCCGGCCACCCTCCTGGAGTTCGAGCACGGAGGCGCGACCCTGATCGCCGAGACCTTCGGCGACGGACCGCCCACCTACCTCCTGCTGCACGGCATCGGCATGGGGCGCAGCGTCTACCTCGACCTCACCCAGCGACTGCAGGGGCGGGTGATCGCGCTCGACCTCCCCGGCTTCGGCGAGGCGCCCGAGCCCACACGCACCCTGACCATGCAGCGGCACGCCGACCTGGTGGCCGCCTACCTCCGGTACGTCGACGCGGACCCGGTGGTGGTGATCGGGCACTCGATGGGGAGTCAGATCGCCGCGGAGCTCGCCGCCCGGCATCCCACCCTCGTCGCCGGAGTCGTGCTGGCGGGTCCGACCGTCGACAAGGCCGCCCGGAACGTGGGCGCCCAGGCGCGATACCTGCTGCAGGACCTCGTGGGCGAACGACCGCTCGTCATCTGGCGCGGTGCCCGGGAGTACCTTCGCGGCGGCCCGCATCTGATCCGCAAGATGCGCGCGACCATCGTGCACAAGCCCGAGAAGGCCTTCGTGCGCATCCAGCGCCCGGTGCTGGTGCTGCGCGGGGAGGACGACCCGCTGGCGCCGATGAGCTGGTGCCAGGTCATCCTCGACGCGATCCCCGGCGCGGAGCTCGCCGTCATCCCCGACCACGGCCACGGCACCCTCATCAGCGACTCGGAGCCCGCCGCCCGCCTGATCGAGGCCTTCGCCGCCCGCACCTGACCCTTCGAATCGCTGCCCGCGCCCCTCGGGTCGACCGTTCATAACTCAGGAGATCGCGGCGCGTTGGGGCGGTTCGGCGGCTGAGGCAGGCTGCGGTTGCCCTTTCTCCTGAGTTGTGAACGGCGAGCGCCGACGAGCCGGGGCCCGAGCGCCTCCAAAACCTCCCGCAGCGCCTCTCGCGTGCCTGCGGGGTCGGAGAAGATGTCAGCGGCGAGCGGCCGGATTGTGACATAGCCGAGACGAGCGGCCGCCATGTCCCGCGCACGATCCCGTTGCTGCTTCGCCCAACCCTCGTGAAAAGCGCGGCTGTCGCACTCGACGATCAGCCATCCATCGACGACGAAGTCGACTCGACCCACGCCGGGGATGTGGACCTGTGTCTCGAATGAGGCACCGAGCGACCGGAGGAGGAGCCGCACGAAGGTCTCCGGCCCCGACTCGGATGACGCGTCGGCCAGGGCGAGCACCGCGCCGAACCGCGGCGGCAGCCGAGCGAAGATCGCGCGCAGTTCGTCCATCGTGATGAGGCGCTGATGAAGGAGGCTGTCCAGGGTGGCCACCGACGCCCGAGGCGACTGGCATCGGACGGCATGCCGTACGGCCGCATCCAGGGACGTGACGTGCAGCGTACTCGCTGCGCCGTCCTCTGCCCAGTGCACCCTGTGAGCCTCCGCGTCTCGACGCCCCAACCGCGAGCGATGGGGATCGACCTGCACGTGCACACCGTGGGCCGCGAGCACGAACACCCCTAGCAGCTGAAGAAGGGAGACGCAGGTGACGCGACCTCCGATGCGCACGGCCTCCGCGACGACAGGATCCACATCCGGGCGGGCGTATCGGTCCCGGCGCAGTCGCAGAAGCCGCCCGCTCCGCACCAGGGCGGTCAGCTCGCGCCCCCTCAGCCCGGCGGAGCGAAGATCCGCTCGACTGAACACCGTGGAGTCGAAGACCTCTGCTGCGCGCTGGGGTCCGGAGTGGGCGATCACATCCCGGAGGATGCCCGGCGCGACACGGCGGGACGGGGAATGAGACCGAATGTGGAGTGGCCGCTCCGGATCGCGAGGCGGTGGAGGAGAAGTGGGGGCCGCGCACGGCGTTCACAATTCAGGAGAATCCGTCCCCCATCCGACCTGAGCGCACGCGCGGCACGATGACGCCGCGGATCTCCTGAGTTGTGAACCGACAGCGGGCGGAACCGGCTACGTCGGCGGCGAGGCGGTCAGCCGGCGGCGGGAGGGGTCTGCTTCGACTCGGCGAGCTCGTCGACGACGAGCCCCCGCTGCTCGATGGTGCCGTTGCGGTAGGCCTGGCGACCGACCATGTGCGCGGACAGGGGGGCGGTCGCGAACTGCATGAGTACCACGGGCGCCACGAGCACGAGACCGAACAGCACGCCGCCGATCGACCGCTGCGACAGAGCGATCGCGACGCAGATCAGCAGCAGCCCGAGCACCTGGGGCTTCGTTGCGGCGTGCAGTCGCGTCGGCACATCGCGGAAGTGCAGGAGCCCCACGGAGGCGGAGAGGCAGAGGATCGCCCCGAGCAGGATGAGGACGAGCACCGCCACATCGACGACGGCATCCGGGATCATCAGACCGAACACGTTCATGGTGTCGTGTTGTCCCTTCTCGCGACGAACCGGGCGACCGCGATCGACCCGAACACGCCGACCGCCGCGATGATGAGGAGCACGGGGATATTGCGGGTGTGGCCGTTGATGGCCATCTCGGCGCCGAGCACGCACATGACCTCGGTCAGCAGCACGTCGGCAGCGACGGCGCGGTCGAGGATCGAGGGGCCGCGGACGATGCGAATCACGGCGAGGATCGCAGCCACGGCGAACACGGCGAGGATGATGAGGAGCAGGGTGTTCATCGGGCACCGCCGATCGTCGCGGGGTCGATGCGGCCGGCGCGCTCGTCGGCCTTGAGCGCACGGTACTGGGTCGGGTTGCCGAGCGCCCGGACGATGCGCTTCTCCCAGCCGAGGACGCCCTGCCGCTGCGTCTCGACGTCCTCCTTGCTGCGCACGCCGATCACGTGCAGATAGAGGATCCCGCGGTCGCGGTCGGCCTCGACGACGAGGGAGCCCGGGATGAGCGACGACACGACGGCGACGTGGGTCATGACGAGGTCGTCGGCGTAGCGGAGGGGTACCGCGACGATGGCGGTACCCGGCTGGCGGCGGAAGTCGAACACCTGCGCCGTCACGGAGAGCGCGCCGCGGAGGATCGCGAACAGGAACTGCACGACGAACAGGGCCCCGTACCAGAGGTTGACGCGCCCCGAGAGCTCGACCGTGGGGAGGCGGAACACCCGCGTCACGAAGATCGCCACCACGAGTCCCGTGAGGAAGGACAGCACCGTGAACTGGGCCCACAGCAGCATCCACAGCACGATCAGCCAGGCGAGGAACGGCAGCTGCATGCCGATGTCCCGCCAGACGCGCTTGGTCTCGGGCCTCATCCCTCCACCTCGTCTTCCAGCTGTACGAGGTTGACCGGCTGCAGCAGGCCCGCCCCGATACGGTCGCACAGAGCGTACAGCGGTCCGGCGAAGATCGTCAGGGCCAGTGTGACGGTGACCATGCCGGCGGTGGCCATGGTCATGATCCTCGGAATGTGTCGGCGCTCCTGCTGCTCATCCGCGGCGGGGGCTCCGGTGAGGTAGGAGATGCGGCCCTCGGTCTCGGTCGAGTCCTCCTCCTCGCGCCAGAAGGCGAGGTTCCAGGCGCGCATGAGCGCATACAGGGTGAGCAGCGAGGTGATGATGCCGCCGAAGATGAGCACGATCATCAGCGGCGTGCCCACGGAGGCCGCGGCCTCGAACAGGGCGAACTTGCCGATGAACCCGGAGAACGGGGGTAGACCGCCCAGGTTGATGGCGGGGATGAAGTACAGCAGCGCGATGACGGGGGCGATCTTCAGCAGGCCCTTGACCCGCAGGATCGACGTGCTGCCCGCCCGACGTTCGATGAGTCCCACCGCGAGGAACAGGGTGGTCTGCACGACGATGTGGTGGACGATGTAGTACACGGTCGCGCCGATGGCTGCCGGGGTCGCGATCGCCAGACCGAAGATCATGTAGCCGACGTGGCTGACGAGCGTGAACGACAGGATCCGCTTGAGCTCGGCCTGCGCGACGGCGCCGAGGACACCGACGACCATGGTCGCCAGCGCGATGATGAGCAGCAGGGTGTCGATGCTGTTCGAGGCGAACAGCTGCGTCTCGGTCCGGATCAGCGCGTACACGCCGACCTTGGTCAGCAGGCCGGCGAACACGGCGGTGACCGGCGCGGGGGCCGTCGGGTAGGAGTCGGGCAGCCAGAACGACACGGGGAAGATCGCGGCCTTGATCCCGAAGGCGACCACGAGCATGAGGTGCAGGACGAGCTGCGTGTCCTGTGGGAGCTCCGACATGCGCTCGGCGATCTGGGCCATGTTCACCGTGCCGAGGGCACCGTAGATCATCGCGATCGACGCGAGGAACAGGATCGACGACACGAGCGAGACGACGATGTAGACCGCCCCGGTGCGGATGCGGGACTCGGTGCCCCCCAGGGTGATGAGCACGTACGAGGCGACCAGGAGGATCTCGAACCCGACGTACAGGTTGAACAGGTCGCCGGCGATGAAGGCGTTGAAGATGCCGGCGGCGAGGATCAGGTACGAGGGGTTGAAGATCGAGATCGGGGTCTCGTCCGCCCCGTCGGCCACACCCTGGCCGATGGAGAAGAGGAGGACCGCGAGCAGCACGATGCTGGAGACGAGCACCAGCAGGGCGGCGAGGCGGTCGACGTAGAGGACGATGCCGAAGGGCACCGGCCACCCGCCCACGGAGACCGCGAGCGGGGAGCCTGCGTCGACGACGACGAGCAGCACGGCCGCGATGACGGACACGACCGCGAGCGTGGCGACCGTGACGAACACCTGCAGGCGCGCGTTGCGACCGAAGACGAGGGTGATCGCGGCACCGAGGAGCGGCAGGGCGACGAGGAGGGGGACGAGCGTGGTCATGGCCTGCCCTCCCCGTCTGTCGTGTCGTCGTCCCGGTCCGCGTCGGCCTCGTCCGCGCCGTCGGGTTCCGGCTCCGGCTCGGGCACGTACGGCGCGTCGTACGGCGCGTCATCGTGGATCGCCGGGTTGTCGCGCATGTGCAGGACGGTGATGGGCGCGGTCTGCACGCCCACGAAGTCGGTCGTGGCGTCGTCGTCGTCCGTCTCGGACTCGTCGTCCATGAGGTCTTCGTCTTCGTCGGTGCGCTCCCGCAGCGCGATGTCGGCCTCGTCGTCCTCGACCGTGTCCGCCTGACCGAGCTGCCAGGAGCGGTAGATGAGCGCCAGCAGGAAGGCCGAGACGGCGAACGTGATGACGATCGCGGTGAGCGTCAGCGCCTGGGGCAGCGGGTCGCTCAGGTCGCCCTCCGTGCCGAAGAACGGTGCGTTCCCCGGTACGCCCATGACGATGAGCAGGAGCAGGTTCGTGGCGTTCCCGAGCAGGAGGAAGCCGATGAGGACGCGGGTGAGGCTGCGCTCCAGCATCGCGTAGACGCCGCAGGCGAAGAGCACGGCCATGATCGCGATGAGGGCGAGCGAGACGTCCATCAGCCGTTCCCCCCGGTCCTCGAGGAGAAGTCGACGGCGGTGCTCTCACCGGGGCGGAGCGCCGCCTGCCGGTCGACCTCGGCGCCGAGGCTGCGGAGCACGTCGAGGACGAGTCCGATCACGACGAGGTAGACGCCGATGTCGAAGATGGTCGAGGTGACGAACTCCATGTGTCCGATACCGGGGATCTCCCACTCCCAGAAGGTGCTGGTGAGCGGCGCCATGCCGAAGAACAGCGGCACGACGGCGGTGCCCACGGCGAGGATGAGGCCCGCGCCGAGGAGTCTTCCGGCATCGGTCGGCGCGGCGGCACCCAGCTCCCAGCGGCCTCCCGCGATGTAGCGCATCACGAGGGCCATGCCCGCGACGAGCCCGCCCGCGAAGCCGCCGCCGGGGAGGTTGTGCCCGGCGAAGAGCAGGAAGATCGACACCACGATGATCGTGTGGAACAGGATCCGGACGATCACCTCGAGCAGGATCGACCGGTTCTCCGGCTTCATCTTCTGGCCGCCGACGAGCCAGGCGCGCGGTGCCGAGCGGTTCTCCGCGGTCTGGAAGCGCACGCCGTCCGTGGTCTCCACGAGCGGCCGGCTCCGTGCCGACTTCCGCACCGAGCGGGGCAGGGTCTTCGTGGCGGCGAGCAGGTCGGCGCGGTGGGTCACGAACACGAGAGAGGCGACACCGGTCGCGGCGAGCACGAGCACGGACAGCTCGCCCATCGTGTCCCAACCGCGGAGGTCGACCAGCGCCACGTTCACGACGTTCTTGCCGTGGCCGATCTCGTACGCGATCTCCGGGAAGATCGCCGAGATGGGGTCGGCCACGCGGGACTGGGTCGCGACGACGGCGACGAAGGCCATGGTCAGGCCGACGCCGATCCCGAGCAGGGCGCGCGGGATGCGGCTGACGGAGGCGTTGTGCTCGCCCATCCGCGCAGGAAGGCGGCGCAGCACCAGGGCGAAGGTCACCATCGTCACCGTCTCGACGAGGATCTGGGTGAGCGCGAGGTCCGGTGCTCCGCTGGTCGCGAAGAGGACGACCATGCCCAGGCCCGTGACGGAGGCGAGCACGACGCCGGTGTAGCGCTTGCGGGCACGCACGGCCACGACGCCGGCGACGGCCATGATCGGGGCCACGGCGAGCTGAGCCGGCGTGTGCCAGAGCGAGAGCTGATAGCGGTCGATGTCGCTCGCCACCAGCGCGGTGACCTCGGCGGCGACGAAGACGACGAAGATCGTCCCCACGTAGACGGGCAGCGAACCCCGCTGGGTGAGCGTGGTGCTCAGCACCGAGAGCCGGTCGATGCCGCGCATCACCACGTAGTAGGCGTCGGCGGCCGTGAACGGCAGCAGTCGCGGACGACGGTCCCACCCGGTCCGGCGGGTGAGGAGGAAGAGGCCGATGCCGAGCAGGATCGACAGGATCGAGATGCCGAGAGCGGGTTCGAGGCCGTGCCAGAGCGCGAGGTGTCCCGGACCCTCGACGGCCGCGCCCTCGTGGTCGAGTCCGGGGGTGGCGGTCAGCGCATAGGGCTGCAGGGCGACGTCGAGCGCGGGGGCGCCGATCCCCGCGGCGAGCGTCACCCCGGCGAGGATGATCGGTGCCGAGAGGAAGCCGACCGGCGGATCGGGCCAGACCGTGTCGGGCTGCCGCTGTCCGTCGGCGTCGCGCTTGGTCCAGAACGCGCCCCAGAGGAAGCGCACACCATATGCCGCGGTGAGCATGGATCCGAGCGCGACGCCGATCAGGGCGACCAGGCCCCACACGGAGCCGCCCAGCGCATCATCCAGCAGCGCCGTGAGCGTCGACTCCTTCGCCACGAATCCGATGGTCGGAGCCACCCCGGCCATCGAGGCCACGGCGATGAACGCGGCCGTGGCCATGACCGGCGCCTGCCGGCCGACGCCGGAGAGTTCGGTCACGTCACGGGTGGAGAGCTGGCGGTCGATGACGCCGACGATGAGGAACAGCGCCGACTTGAACAGCGCGTGCCCGATCACCAGCGCGATGCCGGCGAGGGCGGCCGCCTGCGTGCCGTAGCCGACGACGACCGCGAAGAAACCGAGCTGGCTCACCGTGCCGAACGCGAGCACACGCTTGAGGTCGGTCTCCCGCAGCGCCTGGATGCCCCCGAGGAGCATCGTGAGGATGCCGAGTGTGAGCACGATCGGCCGCCACGTCGGGCTGAACGCGAAGATGGGTGCGAAGCGGGCGATGAGGTAGATGCCGGCCTTCACCATGGCCGCGGCGTGCAGGTAGGCGCTGACCGGCGTCGGGGCCGCCATGGCGCCCGGGAGCCAGAAGTGGAAGGGGAAGAGCGCCGATTTGCTGATGGCGCCGATCAGGAGCATGACGATCGCCGCATCGACGATCGGACCGGTCGGCGCGATCGCGAGGATCTCCCGGATGCTCGATGTCCCCGCGTCGACGACGAGGAGCACGACGCCGACGAACATGACGAGTCCGCCGAGCGTGGTCACCAGGAGCGCCTGGAGCGCGGCACGTCGGCTGGCGGCGCGGCGTCGGTAGTGGCCGATGAGGAGGTAGGAGAGGATGCTCGTGGCCTCCCAGAACATCACGAGCATCACGAGGTCGTCGGTGAGGACGAGACCGTACATCGCGCCGGCGAAGGCGAGGAGCACGCCCGCGAACTGCCCGATGCCGGCCGCCTCGTCGTGGAAGTACCAGCGGCAGTAGAGCAGCACGAGCGCGCCGACGCCGGTGACGATGAGCGTGAGCACCCACCCGAGGACGTCCATGTTCATGGACAGGTTCAGCCCGAGCTGCGGGATCCACGGCACCGAGACGAACGGGACCGGGCCGTCGAGCACCTGCGGCGTGAGCACGAGGGCATGCACGAACGCGGCGGCCGGGACGAGGGCGGCGACGGCGAAAGCCTGAGCTCCCAACCAGCGCACCAGAACGGGCATCAAGAGCGACCCGAGAAGGAACACTGCGAGGAGCATCAGCATATACGCGGCTCCTCGGGGCTCGTCGGCCGTACGGCTCAGGCGGGCGGTGTCCGTCTAGTTTACCGGGCCGAGGCGCCTGTCGGCTCCGCGAGCTTCGAGATCGCGTGTCAGAGTGGTCGTATGCGGCGGGTCCGGGGGCGGGAGCTGGCGGGGTGGGCGGCCGCGCTGGAACTCGCGCTGATCGTCGTCGGATACCTGGCGTCGTCACCCCGGTCGACGCTGATGTTCGACGACGGGGACTCGCTGATCGTGGCTCTGGTCGCCCGATCGATCCTGGACGGCGGCGGGGGCGACTGGGCGATGTCCAGTGTGCTCTTCCTTCCTGAGATCGCGGTGTTCACGGCCCTCGACGCCGTGCTGCCCTTCGACGTGGACGGCGTGCTGGCGGCCAACGCGGTGGTGAACGTGCTCGCGCTCTACGGGGCGATCCGCCTCGCCGCCGGTCGGCGCGTCGAGGGTCGGGCACCGGTCGCCTGGTCGGTCGCGGCCCTCGCGACGTTCTGTCTCCTCATCCTCACCGAGTCGTCGACGTCGCGCGACGCGCTCGAGCTCGCGTCGCTGATGCTGACGACCACGTACTACTCGGCCACGGTCGTGGGCGTGCTCCTCGCCGTGGCTCTGTGTCGGCGCGTCGTCGACGACACCTCTGGAGGCGTGACGCCGGTGATCGCCCTCGGTGCGGTCGCGGCGGTCGCGACCATGAGCAATCCGCTGTTCGCCGCATGGGCCACGGTGCCGCTCTCCCTGATCCTCGGCGCTGTCTCCCTCGCTGCGCCCCCGGTCCGGCGTCACGCGCCGGCCCTGATCGGGGCCCTGGTCGGGGGCAGCGCTCTGGGCTTCCTCGGTCGCATTCCGTTCTCGGCATGGATCGCGAACTCCGGCGCGGGCTACGTGCAGCCCTCGGAGTGGGCCCACGCCGTCGAGTACTACGCGGGACTCGCGATCGAGCGCCTGTCCACCCCCGGCGGCGTGCTGGCCGCGGTCGTCATCCTGACGCTGACGGTGCTCGCGGTCGTGCGGACGGCGCACGCGTCGGACAGCGGCATCCGCCTCGTGGCGATGGCAGCCTGGGTCCTCCCGCTCTTCGTGATCGTCGGCGGCATCGCGGCGGGAACCCACGCGGCCCGGTACCTGCAGCCGCTCGTGTTCGCCCCGATCCTCGCCCTCGTCGCACTCCCGCGCGTCCGGATGCCGCGAGCCGCGGTGACTCGCGTCGTCCCCACCGTCGTCGCCATCGCCCTCCTCGTCGGCAGCGCGGCGGCCGTGCCGCGCATCGTGCAGGCGGCGAGCGCGCCCGACCGCGATCTCGCCTGCGTGACCGACTGGGTGGACGCGTCGGGGCGCACCGGTGCGGGACAGTTCTGGACGATCCGACTGCCCAAGCTGCACGCGTCGGATCCCGCCCGGCTCGTGCAGGTCGACCACGAGCTGCACGGCTACGCCTGGCTCGTCGATCGTCGGGACTTCGCCGTGGGTGCGGTGTCGTTCCTCGTCGAGGACACGCAGACCGTGCCGTGGAACCTGCGGACCACCGCGGAGCCCACCGCCCTCGTCGAGTGCGGGCGGTACCGCATCCTCGACTACGCGCCGGCGACGCTTCCCCTCGGGCCCGCGCGTTCGTGACCGGTGCGCGCTGTCAGCGCGAGGGGGGCGGTGCGGTCGTCGTGCCGGCGCGGAACACGCAGTGCAGGTCCTGGGTCACGCCCGGCTCCCCGCGCAGCATCCGGGCGACCTGCTCCCCGGCGGCCCTGCCCTTCTCCACCGCGGGCTGCACGCTCGTGGTGAGGGTGAGATCGCCGAGGCCGTCGAGCGGGATCCCGTCGAAGCCGGCCACCGAGAGGTCTTCGGGGACACGGAGTCCGAGTTCCTCCGCGGCACGGATCACACCGACGGCGAGCAGGTCGCTCTGCGCGAGCACGGCGGTCGGCCGGGTGGCGGGATCGGCCAGCAGCATCCGCCCGACGAGGATGCCCTCGTCGATGAGGCTTCCGGAGGCCGAGATCGCCGGGGCGTCGGGGAAGATCTCACGCATCCCGGCGAGACGGTCGACCGTCACGTCGACGGTCGCGTTCGCCAACCGCTCCGGAGTGATGAGGGTGCGCTCGCGCTCCGCGTCCAGCGAGAGGGTGACGAGCGCGACGTCCTGATGACCGAGGTCGCGCACGTGACGGGCGATGTCCGCGGAGGCGGCGACGTTGTCCAGCGTGATGCGCGGCACATCGAGCCCCGCATCGCCCTCGATGACGACGACCGGGAGACCGCGTCCGAGCACGATCTCCAGGGACGCGCGGGTGCGCCCGGAGCATCCGATGAGCACCACGGCGTCGACGGGAGCGCTCGCGATGGCAGAGCCGTCCTCGCCCGGCTCGTCGCGCATGAGGAGGATCCCGGCGCTGAGGTCGGCCAGGCCGTCGGTGAGGCCGTCCATCATCGCGGTCGTGACCGGATCGAGGAACGCCGCGCGCAGATGTCCCTCCAGGACCACCGCCACGATGCCGCTGCGCCCGCGCCGGAGGGAGGCGGCGCGGGGATCGGGGCCGGTGTAGCCGAGGTCGGTCGCGGCGGCGAGCACCCGGTCCCGGGTGGCGGGTGCGACCTTGGCCTTGCCGCTGAAGACGACGGACGCGGTCGAGGTGGCGACCCCCGCCTCGCGAGCCACATCGGCGATCGTGGGCCGTCGCGGCGTCTCCCTGGTCATACTCCGAGGATAGCCCGGTTCCGTCACCGAAGGTCGAATCGATTCGATAGGCTGTCCGCCATGGACACCGCCCTCACCCGCTCGCAGTTCGTGCGCTGGCGCACCGCGATCTTCGCCATCTTCCTCGCCAGCGGCCTCTCGATCGCGACCTGGGCCTCCCGCGTGCCGGGGATCAAGGAGGCGCTCGACCTCGACAACGCGCAGGTCGGCCTCATCCTGCTCGGCATGGGCGTCGCGTCCATCCTCGGCATCTCCACCAGCCCCGCGGTGATGGCGCGGACCGGCGCGCGACGCGGCATGCTCCTGGCGATGCTCACGTTCGCGACCGGCATCGCGCTCGTCGGCCTCGGCGCCACCGTCTTCGGGTCGGTGCCTGTCGTGCTCATCGGCATGGTGCTCTTCGGTTTCGGCAACGGCTGCGTCGACGTGATGATGAACGTCGAGGCCACCGCCATCGAACAGCAGATGGGCCGCACCATCCTGCCGGTCTTCCACGCGTTCTTCAGCTTCGGCACCGTGCTCGGCGCCGGCATCGGCGCCCTCGCCGCGGCGCTCAAGGTCGACGTCGGCACGCACGCCGTCTCGATGGGCGTCCTCATCGCCGCGATCGCCGTCGTCTGCTTCTTCCAGGTGCCGGTGCGCGAGGCCGCGCTCGACCCCGAGGACCACGAGAAGCCCCCGTTCCGTCAGCGGATGCACACCGCCCTCGAGGCCTGGCGCGAACCGCGCACCTACCTGCTGGGAACCGTCATGCTCGGCATGTCCTTCGCGGAGGGCGGGGCCAACGACTGGATCGCCCTGGGCACCGAGCAGGGGCACGGGTTCGCGGAGGGAACGGGGGCCGTCGCCCTGGCGGTGTTCTCCGTCGGGATGACGGTGGTGCGCCTCTTCGGTGGACCGCTGGTCGACCGGTTCGGCCGGGTGCTGGTGCTGCGCATCCTGGCCGCGACGGCCGCCACCGGAATCCTGCTGTTCATCCTCGCGCCCACACTGCCGCTGGTCCTCGTCGGCGCAGCCCTGTGGGGCATCGGCGCGTCGCTCGGCTTCCCCCTCGGCATGTCGGCGGCGGCGGACGACCCGGCCAAGGCCGCCGCACGGGTGAGTGCGGCGGCGACGATCGGCTACGTGGCGTTCCTCGGCGGCCCTCCCGTGCTCGGCGTCATCAGCGAGCACATCGGGCTGCTCAACACGCTCTTCATCCTCGTCGCGCTCGTGGTGCTCTCCGGCCTGTTCTCCGGCGCCGCCCGGCCGCTCCGCACGGAGGAGAAGGCTCCGGCGGTTCCGACCACCGAGCGCTGACCTCAGTCCTCGACACCGCGCACCAACGCGGCCGCGTGTGACCGGCTACGCGCCCCGAGCTTGGTGAGCACGTTCGACACGTGGGTCTTCACGGTCGGCACCGAGATCTTCAGGCGCGCGGCGAGCTGGGCGTTCGACCACCCCTGCAGAATCCCGTCGAGGACGTCCCGCTCCCGCGGCGTCAGTTCCGGGAGCACGAACGTCGTCATCGGCGGCGGCTCCGAGGCGGACGCCGCCACCGCGGCGAGCGCACGCCGGGTGACCCGCGGGTCCAGCGCCCCCTCTCCGGCAGCGACAGCACGCACGGCCTGGACGAGGGTCGGCGCGTCGACGGTCTTCAGAAGGAAGCCGACGGCCCCGGCGCGGATCGCCGCGAGCACGAGCTCATCCTCGTCGAAGCTCGTCAGCACGAGGACATCTCCCAGTGCGCGCTCCACGATCTCGCGGGTGGCCGAGACCCCGTCACGTCCCGGCATGCGCAGGTCCATGAGGACCACGTCCGGCCGGAGCGCCGCCGCGTTGCGGACCGCGACCTCCCCGTCGGCCGCCTCGCCCACCACGGCGATGTCGTGCGTCTCCAGCATGATGCGCAGGCCCGCCCTGATCGCGCCGTGGTCGTCGGCGAGCAGCACGGTCGGCGCGGTCATGCCCGCACCTCCACCGGCAGTCGTGCCTCGACCAGCCAGCCGTCGGGCTCCGGTCCGGCCCGGAACGTCCCGCCCAGGGCGGTGATGCGCTCCCGCAGCATCTGCAGCCCCCACCCGTCGCCGCCCTGCCCGGCGGTCGCGGTCGGCGCCCCGCCTCGCGACCGCACCGCGACGCTGGCCGTCCCGTCGGCCGGGCCGATCGTGACCTCGACCACCGCCCCGTTGGCATGGCGGACGCAGTTTCCCAGCGCCTCGCGCACCACCCGCACCACCGCCTGCTCCCCGCCCCCGCCGAGCGCGCCCGGATCGTCGACGGCGAGCCGCACGTCCAGCCCCGAGCGCCGGGCCTCGGCGGCGAGGCGGTCGAGGTCGGCCCACCCCGGCGTCGGAGCGAGCGCGCCGTCGCCGCGGCGCAGCACCCCGATCATCGTGCGCAGGGCTCCGTGCGCGTCCAGCCCGGCATCCCGCACGGCCTGCAGCGCGGCACGGTCGTCCGACCGGTCCGGCGGAGCAGCGAGCGCCGCCTCGGCCCGGATGGCCATCGCCATCACGTGCCCCGCCACCACGTCGTGCAACTCCCTGGCCATGGTCTCCCGCTCGCGCTGCACCGCCTGCACCCGGTCTCTGGCGGCGGTCGCCGCGGCGTCTTCCGCCCGCTGACGGTGCAGCTCGGCCAGCTCATGCGCCTGCGACACCGCCACCGCCCACCAGTAGTCGGTGCCGAAGATCGCTCCGAACTGCACGCCGAACAGCAGCGCGACCGGTGGTTCTGCCCCCGAGAAGAGCAGGGCGGCGAGGAAGAGCGCGATGGTCGCCGTGCCCAGCAGCACCAGCAGCACGCGGCGCCCACGCGGGCCGGCGAGGAAGGCCGCCGTCCACAGCACGTCCAGCAGCACCACCAGCGTCCCGACGCCGCCGACGGTGACAAGGTCGGCGACGAAGAGCATGGTGACGAGGGCCAGCACGGTCCACGGGTGCCGACGCTTGCCGAGGGCCAGAGCGCAGGCCGGGATGGCGAGCACCAGCGCCCACCACGGCGAGACGTCCTCGGGCAGCAGCGAGAAGGGGCCCCAGATCCCGTGGAACCCGAGAGCAGCCATGATCGTCGCGAGGACGGCCATGCCGACGGGGTCCACCCACCATCGGTGCCGCCGGTACCAGGCGGCGGGCCCTCCGTCGGCCGGATCGTGCATGCCCTCATGCAACCACGGCCCGCACTCCGTCGCATCCGACCAAAGGATGAGGGGGTCTGAACGACCCCGACTTTCGCCCGATCCGCGTTCGCCCAGGGGTCGGGATCGTAAAGGCATGGAACTCTTCGGTGGGCTGCCGCTGCCCCTCTCCCTCGCCGTGCTCGCGCTCATCGACGGTCTGAGCGTCGGGACACTGCTCATCCCGGTCTTCCTGCTGCTGCACCCCGGGCGTGTGCGCGCCGGGCGGATCCTCCTCTATCTCGCGACGATCGCCGTGTTCTATCTCGTGGTCGGACTCCTCTTCCTGTGGGGGCTGGTGAACCTCGTCGACGTCGCCTCCGACTTCCTGAGCTCCCCGGCGGGAATGATCACCCGCCTCGTCGTCGGCGCCGCCCTCCTCGTCACGGCGTTCGTGATGCCGACGAAGCCCGCCGAAGCAGCGCCGGGCGGGGAGCCCACGGCCACCGTCGCGCCGCCGGATCCCGGCATGCCGGGCAGAGACCCCGTGTCGGCATCGGGCGCGCAGATGCAACCTCCCGCTCCGTCCGCCGCCACCGCGACGGCCGCGCCCCGGCCCGGACGGATCACCCGCTGGCGGGAACGACTGCTCGACCCGAAGACGCGCGGGTTCGCGGTCATGGCCGTCGCCATCGCCGCCGGCCTCGTGGAGGTCGCGACGATGCTGCCCTACATCGTGGCGATGACGATGCTGGCGGACGCCGGCGTCGACACCTCGCTGCGGATCCTGTCCCTGGCCGGATACTGTGCGCTCATGATCGCCCCGGCCGTCGTGCTCCTCGTGCTGCGACTGGTGGCGGCCCCGCTCGTGCAGCGGCCGCTGGAGCGCTTCGCCGCCTGGATGGAGCGGACGGGCGCGGAGAACACCGCCTGGATCATCGGCATCATCGGCTTCCTCATCGCCCGGTCGGCCGCCACCGAGCTCGGGCTCTTCGGCGCGATCTTCTGACCGCGACCACGGCGACGACGAAGTAGGCTCGTCGGGTGCGTCTCGTCATCGCCCGCTGCTCGGTCGACTACACCGGTCGGCTCAACGCCCATCTTCCGCTCGCCACCCGCCTGCTCGTGCACAAGGGTGACGGGAGTCTGCTCGTGCACTCCGACGGCGGCAGCTACAAGCCGTTGAACTGGATGAGCCCGCCGTGCGTGCTCGCCACCGAGGACCCGGGCGAGGAAGAAGCCGGCGCCGGCGTCGTCGAAGTGTGGCGCGTGACTCACAAGAAGACCGGCGATGCCCTCCGCGTGCAGATCTACGAGGTCATCCACGACTCCAGCCACGAGCTCGGGATCGACCCCGGGCTGCAGAAGGACGGCGTCGAGGCGGACCTGCAGCGCCTGCTCGCGGAGCAGGTGGACCGCGTCGCCGAGGGTGCCACCCTGGTGCGTCGCGAGTACCCCACGGCCATCGGCCCGGTCGACCTGCTGGTGCGCGACGCCGACGGCGTGGCGATCGCGGTCGAGGTCAAGCGCCGCGGCGACATCGACGGCGTCGAGCAGCTCACCCGCTACCTCGAGCTCCTGGGTCGCGACCCCCACCTCGCTCCGGTGCAGGGCGTGTTCGCCGCCCAGGAGATCAAGCCGCAGGCCCGCGTCCTCGCCGAGGATCGCGGAATCCGCTGCCTCGTGCTCGACTACGACGACATGAAGGGCATCGAGTCGGGCATCCCCCGCCTCTTCTGATCCTCAGCGCGTCGAGACCAGGCGCGGCTGCGGACCCTCGAGCCGCGCGATCGCGATCTTCACCTCGGTGAGCTCGTGCTCGATCCGGTCGAACTTCGCGTCCTGGATCGCGAACCTCGCGTCAATCGCGGCGAACCGCGTGTCCATCCGACCGATCATCCAGCCGAACCCGCTGATGATCGCGACGAGAGTCGTCGCGGCCGTCGCCAGCATCGTGATGACTTCCACCGACACGTACATGCCCCCATTCTCACCCGTGATCCCGCCGCTGTCACGACTCTAGGTCGACGTGAAGGGTGTTCACGTGTTCGGTGGATAAATCCGTTTCGTGCACACCTGTGCAGGACGGGCGGGCACCCGTTCGCGGGACCCTAGGCTGAAGGCATGCCCTCTTCGCCTTACTCGTGTGTGCTCTGGGACGTCGACGGGACCATCGTCGACGCCTCGGTCGGGATCCTGCGTCGCCTGAACATCGCCCTGACGCACTTCGGCCATCCGGCGCCGACGCGGGAAGAGCTCGTGCATTGGATCGGCCCTCCCATGTTCCAGTCCTTCCAGGACCAGGCGGGGATGACGCCGGAGCAGTCGGCCGAGGCCGTGGCGTTCTACCGCACCCTCGGCAAGGCCGACGGGTACACGACCGACGTGCAGACGTATCCGGGCGTCGCCGAGCTGATCCACGACCTGCACGCGGCGGGTGTCCCCCAGGCGACGGCGAGCTCGAAGCCCGAGAACCAGGTCGACGCCCTGGTCGATCACTTCGGACTCCGGCCGTCGTTCCTCACGACCGTGGGCGCCACGCCGGACGAGGCCACGCTCGCCTCCAAGACCGACATCGTCGCCGAGGCGCTGCGACGGCTGCGCGAACTCGGCGCCGACACCTCCCGCCCTGTCCTCGTCGGCGACCGGCATCATGACGTCGAGGGCGGTCTCGCCAACGGCGTGCCCGTGATCTTCGTGGGCTGGGGATTCAGCGACCCGCACGAGGGCGACGACGCGGCGTTCCGCGTCGCGACCGTCGACGAGCTGCGCGCACTCCTCCTGCCCTGACCCGCCCGAGGCCGCCAGGGAAGACGAAACTCCCCGCCGGGTCAGCGCCTGCGCGTGATTCCGACGGGGAGTTCCCGGTGTTGCTTCCGCCTCAGACGGGGCGGATGTTCTCTGCCTGCAGGCCCTTGGGGCCCTGCGCCACATCGAACTCGACCCGCTGGTTCTCTTCGAGAGAGCGGTAGCCGGATGACTGGATGGCGGAGTAGTGCGCGAAGACGTCAGCGCCTCCGTCGTCGGGGGAGATGAAGCCGAAGCCCTTCTCCGAGTTGAACCACTTGACCGTGCCCTGGGTGCTCATGTACTGCCTGTTCTGCTGATGTAGAAGCCGACGCAGGGGTGCACCGACATCGCTAACGCTAGTGGAGGGGACCCCCAGCGGAATAGTCGTTGCGAGAAGGTAATCCAAATGTTGCATGAGCGGACGCGCCCGGAAAATGGTGTGGCCCTCACCGCGGGGGGAGCGATGAGGGCCGAAGACGACCGGAGGGTGCGTCAGAAACAGCCTAACCCCTCCACCCGCTTCTTGTCCCCCTTTTGGGGGACAAATCTGAAAAATCTTCGTGGCGACCGGCCGGAGAGCGGCCCTCTCGAGGAGTTCATTGGGGACTGAACTACTCGAGAGGGCCCAATCGCATGCACGGATCGTCCGGCCCGTGGGGAGGGCCTCCGCCTCCTGGGGAGAGGCGTAGACGATCGATCCCCTTGCATGCACTTTCACCCTAGGGGAGGACGCGATCTCCCGCCATGGACCTTGACAGACGCAGGGGTAGCCTGAATCGGTGACCATGCTGAACAAGGACATGACGCTCTGCATCTCGCTGTCGGCACGGCCGAGCAACAACGGCACGCGCTTCCACAACCATCTGTACGAAGCCCTTGGTCTGAACTGGATCTACAAGGCCTTCGCTCCGACCGATCTGAGGCAGGCGATCGAGGGGGTGCGCGGCCTCGGCATACGCGGGTGCGCCATCTCGATGCCCTACAAAGAGGACGTCATCGCCCTCGTCGACCGCATGGACCCCTCAGCGCAGGCCATCGATTCCGTCAACACGATCGTGAACGATGACGGCGTGCTCACGGCCCACAACACCGACTACTCGGCGATCGCGCAGCTGATCGCGGAGAACGACCTCGACCCCGCGTCCTCGGTCCTCCTCCGCGGTTCGGGCGGCATGGCGAAGGCCACGGCAGCCGCGTTCCGCGACGCCGGCTTCTCGGACGTGACGATCGTCGCCCGGAACGAGACGGCCGGCCGGGCCCTCGCCGAGCTGTACGGCTTCGCCTGGCGCGCGGAGGCCGGAGACACCACCGCCGACGTGATCGTGAACGTCACCCCGATCGGCATGGCCGGGGGTGCGGAGGCGGACGCACTCGCCTTCCCCGAGTCCACGGTGGACGCCGCTGGAGTCGTGTTCGACGTCGTCGCCCTGCCCGCCGAGACCCCGCTCATCGCCGCCGGTCGAGCCGCGGGCAAGACGGTGATCACGGGCGCCGAGGTCGCGACGCGACAGGCGCTCGAGCAGTTCGTCCTCTACACCGGGATCCGTCCGTCCGCAGAGCAGGTGCGCGCCGCCGAGGAGTTCATGCGGGCGGGAGCGTGAGGCGATGAGCCCGGGTCAGGACGCGCGACCCTCGGCCAGGTAGCCCAGGCGGTGCAGCGTCTCGGCGTTCCGCCAGCGGAGCATCGGCGTCGTCAGGAACCGGGGCACCATCGTCGCCGGGCCCTTCACCGGCTCCTCATCGATGCGCACCTGGCATCCGGTCGGAGTCGACCGCGCGCGGATCGTCACCTGCGCCTCGCCGACCGGCCAGCCGCGTGCCCGCATCACGGCGCGGTGCGGGGGGTGCCACTCGACCAGCTCCGTCGTGTCGTCGAGGAGCGCGGGCCACGTGCCGACCGAATGGTGCAGCTGGGCCCCGGCCGCCGGCCAGGAGTCGTCCACGTCACGCATGCGGGACGCGCCGACCACCCACGCGGGGTAGAGCCAGCCGTTCGCCAGCACGCGGAACACGTCATGAGTGCTGCACGTCAGGTCGCGGGTGTTGGTGGCCATGGTTCCTCCGTTCCCTGCCCATCCTGGGTGCTCCGAGCGTCGGTCGGACAGGTGCTTGACATCGGCGGCACCGGCAGCCCGGCTAGCACAATCGATCCGAAGTCGCCTCCCCCTTGGGCCCCCTCGCGGCCACGTGACAGGGTCGGATCATGCTTCAGCGACTGACTTCCCGACTGTCCAACGGCCTCGACGCGGTCCTGCACGAGGACTCGCCGTCGCTGCTCACCCGGGGCTACGACTTCGGCGAGCGCATCTGGCGCCGAGCCCGCCCCGGCGCCCGCTCCGCCCCGATGCGCCTCCTCGGGCACCCCGCCGCCTTCGTCCGCGGAGCCGAGGGGGTGGAGCTGTTCTACGACGAGAGCCGCATCGCCCGCGCCGGCGCCATGCCGGGGGTCATCCGCGAACCGCTCTTCGGGCACGGCTCGGTGCACGCGCTCGACGGCGCGGCGCACCGCCACCGCAAAGCCACCTTCGTGGAGGCCGCGTACGAGGATGCCCAGGTCGAGCGGCTCACGCCCTTCCTCGAACGGGAGTGGGCGGCGGAGCTCGAGGACTGGCGCGCCGGCGGCACCCGGACCGCGTACGACGCCGCCGTCGGTGCGTTCGGTCGCGCCATGATGCGGTGGGCGGGATTGCCCGGCACGGCCGCGGCGCACACCCGATGGGCAGCCCGACTCGCCCAGATCGTCGACGGATTCGGTGCTCCCTACTCCCCCGCCTATGTCGAGGCCTTCGCGAACCGCATCTTCTCCGACCGCCATGCGCGACGCCTCATCGAAGCCGTCCGCGCCGGCGATCTGTCGGCCCCCGAGGGCACGGCACTCGCCCTGTGGGCCGCGCACCGCGACGAGACCGGGGCGCTCCTGCCCACCCAGGTCGCCGGCGTGGAGCTGCAGAACAGCATCCGCCCGATGATCGCCGCCGCGCGGTTCGTGGCTTTCGCCGCGAAGCAGTTGCACGATCACCCCGAATGGCGCACTCGGATCGCCGCCGAGACCTCCGAGCGCGGGGCCCTGGTCGGGGGGACCCTGGCGACGATGTTCGCGCAGGAGGTGCGGCGGACGGGGCTGTTCGTGCCGATGCTGCCTGGTCGCACCACCACCGAGGTCGAGATCGAGGGGGTGACCGTCCCGGAGGGCGGCCGGGTCGTGCTCGACATCCTCGGCACGAACACGGATGGGCGGTCGTGGTCCCACCCCGAGCGCTTCGCCCCCGAGCGCTTCACCGACGTGGACGACTACGAGGACCTCGTGACCTTCGTCCCGCAGGGCGGGGGCGACGTCGCCACCGGACACCGCTGCCCTGGGGAAAAGCTCGTCATCGCCGGCCTCTCCGCCGCCGTCGCGGTGCTGAGCGACCCGGAGCTGACGGTGCTCGACGAGGGACTCGACGTGAACCGTCGCCGCCTTCCCACCAGGCCCTCCTCGGGTGGGCGGGTGCGTGCCGCCGGTTCCGGGCGCGGCTGCCCGTTCCACTGAGTCCTGGGATCGCACGTCGTCCACGACCTGTCAACCGGGTGGCCATGCTGCCGCTCGCCCGAGAGCGTGGAGGGACGACGGACATCGAGACGTGGAGGACATGATGAAGGCACTCACCTGGCAGGGCAAGCGGAACGTGACGGTGGAGGAGGTCGCCGACCCGGTCATCCAGCAGCCGGCGGACGCCATCGTCCGGATCACCTCGTCGGCCATCTGCGGATCCGACCTGCACCTCTACGAACTGCTGGGCCCGTTCCTCGACCGCGGGGACATCCTCGGGCACGAGCCCATGGGCGTCGTGGTGGAGGTCGGCGCGAACGTCACGAAGCTGAAGCCCGGCGACCGCGTCGTGATCCCGTTCAACATCTCGTGCGGGGTGTGCTTCTTCTGCCTCCGCGGGCTGCAGTCCCAGTGCGAGACGACCCAGGTGCGCAAGTACGGCAGCGGCGCGGCACTCTTCGGCTACACCAAGCTCTACGGCCAGGTCCCCGGCGGGCAGGCCGAGTACCTCCGCGTGCCGCTGGCCGACTACAACCACATCCCGGTCGGGCCGGACCTGCCCGATGAGCGCTACCTCTTCCTCAGCGACATCCTGCCGACGGCATGGCAGGGCGTGGAGTACGCGCAGCTTCCCGAAGGCGGGACGCTCGCGGTGATGGGACTCGGCCCCGTCGGGCAGTTCGTCAGCCGGATCGCCCGGCACCGCGGCCACCGCGTCATCGCGGTCGAGCCGGTGGCGGAGCGGCGCGCGATGGCGGAGCGGCACGGCATCGAGACGCTCGACCTCACGGACACGGCCATCGAGGAGATCCGCGATGCCACCGAGGGTCGTGGCGCCGACGCGGTCGTGGATGCGGTGGGCCTGGAGGCACACGGCAACAGCGGCGTGGAGTTCCTGCAGAAGGCGGTCGGACTGTTGCCCGATCCCGCGGCACGGCAGATGCTCGACAAGGCCGGGATCGATCGTCTCGCCGCCGTGTACGCCTCGATCGATGCCGTCCGTCGTGGGGGCACGGTCTCGCTGAGCGGTGTGTACGCGGGCGACGCCGACATCCTGCCCATGAAGACCCTGTTCGACAAGCAGATCAGCATGCGCATGGGACAGTGCAACGTGAAGAACTGGATCGACGACATCCTCCCGCTCGTGGAGGACCCGTCCGACCCGCTCGGCGTGATGGATCTGACGACGCACCACGCGGCCCTGGAGGACGCCCCGGACCTGTACCGGACGTTCCAGGAGAAGAAGGACGGCTGCATCAAGGTCGTGCTGCACCCCTCCGCCGCCTGACGGATCGTCGAGGGGCTCCAGAAGCAACCCGGGTTGACAGCATCGCTGCCAGCAACCTAGGTTGACATCATGGAGTCCCTCGACATCGCCCGCGCCGCCGCGGACACGACCGATCCCCGTGCCGGGCTGCGCGCGGTGGCCTCGTTGCGGACGCTCGCCGACGCTCTCGAACTGCGCCAGGTGGAGGCCGGGCTCCGCGCCGGGATGAGCTGGCAGGCCGTCGCCGACGCCCTCGGGGTCACGCGGCAGGCCGTGCACAAGAAGCACAGTCGTCGCATCGATCCGACGATCCCGGTTCCGCGGCGGAACGCATGAGCCGGTTCACGCAGGCCGCTGCGACCATGCACACCCTCTCGCTCGCGGCGATGGAGGAGGCGTCACGCCTGGGTGTCCGCGATGCCGACATCGATCACCTGCTGCTCGCGCTCACGCTCGATGCCGACACCGGCGGACAGGTCCTGCGGCGTGCGGGCGTCGATCTCGACGCCACCCGGACGGCGGTCGAGGCGCAGCACGCCGGACAGCTCCAGGCCGTGGGCGTGGACGCCCCTTCGATCGGCCCCGGTCGCATCGTCTTCCACGAGACCGAGGGCTACGACTGGACGGACCGCGCCCTCGCGGTGCTCCGCGCCGCCACAGGGGGCGGCCGACAGGGCGACTCGGCCGCCGTGCTCCGCGCCCTTCTCGAGGAGCCCAGCGGCCTGATCACCGCCATCCTCGACCGGCTCGCCGTGACGGCGGACGACATCACGGTGCAACTGGATGAGGTCGAAGCCGCAGCGCGCCCGCTGCAGCGACGGCGGGAGATCTCCGGGATCTCCGGGTCACGCTCGATGTTCATCCCGGCCGCCATGACGGATGTCTGGACACTGCTCTCGACCGCCGACCGTCTCCCGGATTGGGATCAGAGCGTCGCCACCATCCTCCCGGGACCCGAGGACGGTCCCTGGGAGGCGTTCGCCCCCACGACGGCCCCCGACGGACGACCACTCCGGCGCAAGCCGGCATTCCATCGCCTCCGGGTGACCCGTTCGGCGCCGCAGGATCCCACACACGTGGCCTGGCGCTTCGAGCATCCCGACGCCCCGAACGCGAACCCGCGCCTCCTCGCCCTCGCGCTCGAACCGGCGGCGGGCGGCACACAGCTCCGGGCGACGCTGACATGGGAGACCAGGCCACGCGGGCCGATCCGACGAGCGCTGCGGTCGCCCTTCGCGCCCCTCCTGCGCGGGCTGGTGTTCATCCAACTCGTGCAGGTCGAGAGCGGAATCAGTCGGGTCTTCCGCTGATCGGTCGCTCAGCCCTCTTCATGCCGCGGACCGACGCCGGGCTCCTTGCTGTGGGTCGACTCGTAGGCGGGCTCCGGTGGATTCTTCGACGCAGGGTCCACGCGGGCCGCGTTCCCCGCGCCGGCGTCGGCTCCGGCCCCGCCGGCCGGCACGTCCTGAAGAGCGTCCGGATCGTCGCCTCCGCGCTCGGCGAGGTGTGCCGCGATGCCTTCTCGCGAAGGCTCCTCATCGGACTCGACGACGTCCTCCTCCTCGGGTCGCAGAGGCTCCTCCGGCTGCAGCGGCTCATCCGGGTACATGAAGGCCTCCGGGTTCGACATGACGCGCTCCTCTCGTGACGGAGACTCCAGCGTGCGTCGGATCGGCGCTCAGGACAGGCCCGTTGACACAACGGTGGCACCCCGGTAGCCCATCGCCCGGGTACCGGCGGGTGCCACGATCGAGCGCCGCACCCGCCGGGCCGGAGTCCTCAGCTCTTCGCGCCCTTGCGAGGCTTGAGGAACTCGTCCGGGGCGTTCTTCGCGCGCTTCGCCGCCCGCTTCTCCTTGAGAGAGAGCTGCGGCGCCTTCTTTCCGGCGCGACCCGGTGTGGACTTTCCTGACATGGCGCTTCCCCTTTGTGACTGGCTGGCGTAACCCCCGACCATACCCGGAAGCACAGGGAAGTCAAATTTCCCGCTGAACGGGAGAAAAACGCCTGAGCGAATCGCTCTGCAACCCTGTACGGAACCGTGATCGTCTCTCACTTCTTTTGAATGACTCAAAATAACGTGGTACGGTCGGAGGACAGCAACCGGTCAGGCAGACCGCTCCGCACGCCACTCAGAGGGCCGCCTGCGGAGGCGCGCCGCCGCAGCCCGTGCGCCGGAGTCGGGGAGAGCACCCCCCGCGGTCCGACGTGCGCAGCGCGAGGGACACACGTCCCTCGGCGCGAGCCTGCCCATCCGCCCCGAGAGAGGAATCCCCATGCCAGAGACACGACCCACCGACCATCGCCGCACGGGGTTCACCTCGATGCCGCATTCCTTGGGTCGCGGCGGCCGCGAGGACATCGTCTGGGAGGCGCTCGAGCGGGTGGATGGGAAGCCCGCGCCCGCGATCGGCGTCATGCAGGCGGCGATGGGCACGGAGGCGCAGATCCGCCTGACCCAGGACGTGATCCGCGCCTACCTCGATGCGCAGGGCGTCCGCGACACCCGCGAGTGGGCGGCACGCCGAGGCGGTGTCGCATGAGGCGTCGACTCCGCTCCGACGTCCGGGAGCACTCCGACACCGTCCTCCGCCTGCAGCCGGCAGAGCTCCACGAGACCGCACCCTTCGCACCCGGCGACGACCGCTTCGTCGCCGAACTCGCCTCCCCCGGCCTCGGGGCGTGCTCATTCGTCCTCGGTCCGCAGGGCACACCTCCACCCGCGTGGATCGTGCTCGATTATGCCGACGGGCAGCAGCGCCGGTGGCGGCGTGCGCGGCGGGCAGGCGATCGGCATTTCTTCACCCTCGCGGAGGACACCGCGAGCGCGGGATACATCACAACTGTTGCCTGAGGCAACTTTGAGGCGTACCCTGGACACATGACCACCGGCGAAGACGTCGCCGGCATCCACCTGGCCCTCGTCCGCGTGGTGTCGGAATGGAGTGAGAGCGATCTGCAACGCCAGGTCGCCGAGGCCGTCGACGTCGCCCTCGATCCGTCCGCCATCCGCGCGCTCTACCTGCTCGGGATGAACGGCGGTGCGATGGGCTTCGGCGACCTGGCCGCGCACGCGACACTGTCGCGGCCGACCACGTCGAAGCTCGTCGCCCGCATGGCGACGCAGGGCGTCGTCGACCCCGTGCGCTCGGGACGCACGGTCGAGGTGCGCCTGACGGACGCGGGCCGGACGGCCTATACGCGCCTGGTCGAGGCCGGCCATCGCATGGTCGGCGATGCGGTCGCAGGCTGGTCACCGGACGAGATCGACGGATTCCGCCGCCAGCTCGGCCGCTTCGTCACCGCACTGTCCGGCACGCCGCCGGTCGTGTCCATCAAGGAGGAAACCCCATGACCCGCACCTATATCGTCACCGGATCCGCATCCGGCATCGGCGCCGCCACCGCCGAGCTGCTCCGCTCTCAGGGCCACACCGTCATCGGCGTCGACCTCGCCGGCGTCGAGGTCGACGGAGATCTGTCCACCCACGAGGGGCGTCTGGCCGCGGCGAGCGCCGTGGTCGAGGCGGCCGACGACGGGATCGACGCCGTCATCGCCTGCGCCGGCATCTCGGCTCCGATCTCGAAGACGATGTCCATCAATTTCTTCGGCGTGACCGAGTTCCTGACCGCGCTGCAGCCCACGCTGAGCCTGGCCGATGCGCCGCGCGCCGCCGTGGTGTCGTCGATGGCCTCGCTGCAGCCGGTGTCGCCCGAGCTCGTCGACGCGGCCCTCGCCGGCGACGAGGCGCGCGCGATCGAGATCGGCGACCGCCTGGCCGCGACGCCCGAGGCCGGGTTCCTCAACTACTCGTCCAGCAAGCGCGCCCTGTCGCGGTGGGTCCGTCGCGAGAGCATCACCCCGGCGTGGGCGGGAGCGGGCATCCCGCTGACCGCCGTCGCCCCCGGCACCGTCATCACGGCGATGACCGCGGGCCTGCTCGACTCGCCCGAAGGTCTGGCCATGGTGGACGCCGCCGTGCCGATGCCCCTGAACTACCACCAGCCGGCGTCCTCCATCGCCGAGCTCCTCGTCTGGCTCACCAGCCCGGTCAACACCCACATGGCGGGTCAGACGATCTACTGCGACGGCGGAGCCGACGCCGTCCTGCGCGGCGACGACATCTGGTCCTGGAACGACGCCCCCCAGAGCTGAGACCTGCACTGCTCAGCCGCTGTTCCGGGAGCGCGGGTATCCTGAGGGTGTCTCCGGCACCCGGAGCAGCGGACGAGGGAGCAGTACCCGCACACGACGACTGACTCATGAAGGAGTCCGTCATGATCCGGTCGTTCATCACCCGCACCGACCTGCTGCGTGTGGCCCTGGGCTGGGGCGCGGTCGTCGCCCTGCTCGCCCTGCACCCGTTGCTCGCGCCTCCCGTGCCGGGACCACTCCTGGTCGTCGCCCTCCTCGCGATCGTCGCCGTGATCCTCGTGTGCGCGTTCGGCGTCGTGAAGCAGGCCGAGGCCCTCGCCCACCGGCTGGGCGATCCCTACGGATCCCTGGTGCTGACCCTGTCGATCGTGCTCATCGAGGTGATCCTCATCTCGGCGGTCATGCTCGGGCCGGGCGAGCACGCCACCATCGCGCGCGACTCGGTCATGGCCGTCTCCATGATCATCCTCAACCTCGTCATCGGCCTGGCCCTCCTCCTCGGCGGACTCCGCCATCGGGGTATGGCGCACAACCGCACCGGCACATCCGCGTACCTGTCGATGCTCGTGGTCCTCGTCGCTCTGGCGTTCGGACTTCCGGGGCTCATCGGCCACGGCGGTGCGTACACGGTCGGCCAGGAGATCCCGATCATCGTGCTCACACTCGTCCTGTACGCGTTCTTCCTGTTCCGGCAGATGGGTGCGCAGGCCGATGACTTCACCGAGGTGGACGAGAGGCTGCGGCCAGCCCACACGGCGGCGAACGCGGCACCGCGGACCCCCATCCGCGCGGTGCTCGCGGCCCACCGCGTCGAGGTGCTGACCCGCCTCGTCCTCCTCGTCATCACCGTCGTCCCCATCGTGCTGCTCTCGCACGACATGGCGGCCCTGCTCGACGACGGTCTCGGCCGGCTCGGCGCTCCCGTCGCCCTGGCGGGGCTGCTGATCGCCGGCATCGTGTTCCTCCCGGAGTCGATCACCTCGATCCGCGCGGCCCTGAACGGCGAGGCCCAGCGCGTGAACAACCTCTGCCACGGGGCGCTCGTGTCGACGGTCGGCCTGACCATTCCGGCGGTCCTCCTGATCGGCATGCTCACCGGGCAGCAGGTGGTGCTCGCCGAGTCGCCGGCCAACCTCCTCATGCTCGCCGTCACCCTGCTGCTGTCGGTGACGACGTTCGCGGCGAAGCGGGTCACCGCGATGCACGGGGCCGCGCACCTGGCGACCTTCGCCGTCTACGTGCTCATCCTCTTCAGCTGAGCCGCCTCAGCGGGTCAGCTCGGCGTGGACGGGCTTCGGGATGAAGAGGGAGAAGGTCAGCGCGCCTGCGAGCACGACGGCGCCGGTGAGGAGCGCGGCGACGTAGCCGCCCGCCGCATCCCCGCTGCCGCCGAACGAGGTCTGGGCCGCGTAGATCACGACGAAGCTCAGTCCCGCCCCGAGGTTGATCGCGCCGGTGTTCAACCCGGGGAGCGATCCCGGCCGCTCCTTCGGCGACAGCACGACGCCGAGGCCGTTCAGCATGATGTTGCCGATGCCGGCGTACGTGACGCCGGCCGCGACCGAGAGCAGCAGCAGGGTGACCCGGGAGGACGTCCCGACGTTCGCCACCATCAGCACGAGCACGACGATCGTGCCGATCAGTCCCACCCGGAGCATCGCGCGGTAGCCCACGGTCGCCGCGAGCCGTCCGGTCAGCGGTCCCATCAGCAGGCCGGCGAGCGCGTACGGCATCAGGATCCAGAACGACACCTCCTCGGCGCTCATGGACAGACCCATGCCGGTGTCCTGCGCCAGAGCGGGGACCACGCCGTTCATCACCGCGAAGATGCCGGAGAGGGTCAGCAACGAGGTCGCGCAGAGCGCCCAGGTGGAGCGCTGCTTCAGCTGAGCGGGCGAGACCAGCGGGTCCCGCAGCGCGCCCTCCAGCTTCCAGAAGGCGAGGAACGACACCACGGCCAAGACAGCCAGCACGATCACCAGGAGCACGTCCGCCTCGGCGAGCTTCCCGAGCTCGTTCAGGGCGACGAGCATCGACCCGACGGAGACGACCAGGAGCAGCGACCCCCACCAGTCCATGCGCGGACGGTCCTCCGCCATCGTCTCCGGGGCGAGAAGGCGCACGACGAGCGCCGCAGCCACCGCGACACCGGCCATGGTCCAGAAGATCGAGGCGAACCCGTGGTTCGTGGCGAGGTAGCCGCCGAGCAGCGCGTCGCCGCCCGCGATCCCGCCGTTGACGGCCGTGACGACGCCGAGCAGCGTGCCGTACATCTTCGGGTCCGCGACGGCCGCGCGCAGCATGATCAGGCACAGCGGTACGACGGGACCGGAGACGCCCTGGATGAGGCGGCCGACGAAGAGCATCGGGACGTTCGTCGCGAGCGCCGCGACCACGCAGCCGACCGCCATCACCACGAGCATGCCGACGAGCACGCGCCGCCGTCCGATGAGGTCGCCCAGCCGCGGGAGGAACAGGGTGAAGAGGGCGGCGGCGGTGAAGAACACCGTCTGGGTCGCCGCGATCTCCGATGCCGTCGCGTCGAGCTCGCGCTCCATCGTGACCAGAGCGGGGCTGAGCATGCTCGCGTTGAGCTGGAACGCGAGGCAGGCCGCGAGGAGGGCGACCATCAGCGGGGCGACGGCCGTCCGGGGCCGGAGGGCGGTGGTGTGCATGTCGTTCTCACTTCTTCGTGTCGGTGCGGGGGCGCCGGAATGCGTAATCCTTTACGCGCGGCTTATCTTGGGAGTCGAGGCGCCGGTGTCGGCGCCCGACGGGAGTCGAGGTGCGGATGAGGAAGCCGTCGGTGACGCTGCACGATGTGGCAGCCGCGGCCGGGGTGTCGATCGCCACGGTGTCCCGCGCGCTGAACGGCAAGGAGCGCGTCTCCGGAGCCACCGCCGAGCATGTGGCCCGGGTGGCCGAGCAGCTCGGGTATCGGGTCAACCTCATCGGCCGCGGTCTGCGCGAAGGCACCGGCGCGACCATCGGCGTGGTCGTCCCGGTGATCAGCAACCCGTTCTACGGTGAGCTCGTCCATCGCCTCGAGGACCATCTGCAGCGGCGGGGATTCGACCTCGTCATCGCGGACTCGCACGGCGAGGTCGACCGCGAGCGCGCGCGCCTGCGCATGCTCGTCGAGCGCCGCGTCGAGGGGGTCTTCGTGGTCCCGTCCGATGCGGAGCTGTCGTTCGACGCCGTCGCCGATACCGCCCAGCGCCTTCCCCTGGTCCAGGTGGACCGGAGGGTGCTGGACCTGGATGCCGACTTCGTGGGGGTGGACAACGATCATGGCATCGGGCTCGCCGTCGACCATCTGGTCTCCCGCGGCGCCTCTCGCATCGTCCTCGTGTCGGGCAACGACGTCACGTCGGTCGGCCGCGAGCGCCGCGCCGCGTTCGAGGCGATCGTCCGCGCGCGGTCGCTGCCGGTCGAGGAGAACGTGTTCGGCGAATACCTGCTCGCCTTCGGCGAGTCCGCCGTCACGGAGCTGCGAGCGCGCGGTCCGCTCCCGGACGCCATCGTCGCGGGCGACGACCTCGTCGCCGCCGGTGCCGTCGCCGCGCTGAAGCGCGCCGGCCTCCGCGTCCCCGACGACATCCTCATCACGGGATTCGACGGCACCATGCTGGCGGACGTGTGCGAGCCGCGTCTGACGACCGTGGTCCAGCCGTTCGACGAGCTCGCCGCGGAGGCGGTGGAGGCTCTCGTGCAGCGGAGGGAGGATCCGGACGCCCCGTACGCCCTGCGCCGCGTGGCCCCGACCCTGCGCGTGGCCGAGTCGACGTCTCCCGCGCCGGGCGCGTGACCCTCAGGCGAGTGCTGCGACGGCATCCGTCACCAGGTTCCAGAAGGCCGGCACGTCGAGGGTCAGCGCGACGTCGGCGTTCGGCTCCTTGCCGAGCATGTCGTGGAGGTCGACACACGTCGCCCCTGCCGTGAACTCGCCGGCCGTCTCGATGTCGACATGGCAGCGCTGCACCGTGGCGACGGCGCGATCGATCGCGATGGCGACGGTGATGGGGTCGTGCAGCGGTCCCTCCGGCATCCCCTCGGCCTTGTCGTACGACGCGGAGAAGAAGCGCAGCAGTTCCACGCCGAACGCCGCCGTGCGGTTGCCGACCGCCGCGATCCGCTGCACGACCTCTTCGGTGATGAGCGCCTGGTGGGAGATGTTGAGGCCGACCATGGTGAGCGGCAGACCGGAGGCGAACACGACCGCCGCGGCCTCGGGGTCGGCCCAGGCGTTGAACTCGGGATAGGCGCCGACGTTGCCGCGTCCGGTCGATCCGCCCATCCAGATGATCTCCTTGATGTTGCGGGCCGCCTCCGGGTGCTGCTGGAGGAGCAGGGCGATGTTCGTCAGCGGGCCCGTGGGGATCACCGTGATCGGCTCCGCGGAGGCCTTCAGGGTCTCCGCGAGGAAGTCGACGGCGTGCCGCGGGTCGAGCGGGACCGTGGGCTCGGGGAGGACGGGTCCACCGAGGGCGTTGTCCCCGTGGATCCAGGCCCCCGGGGTGAGCTCGCGGCGGAGCGGCTTGTCGGCTCCCGCAGCTACGGGGACGCCGGTCACGCCCGCGACCGTGAGGGCGATCTGCGCGTTCCTGGTGGTGTGTTCCAGGTAGCCGTTGCCGCCGACGGTCGTGACGCCGCGGAGGTCGATGCGCTCGTCTCCCGCCGCCAGCCAGATGGCGAAGACGTCGTCGTGGCCGGGGTCGCAGTCGAGGAGGACGGGGACGGGCATGGGGTGCTCCTTTGCAATCGGGTGTGCGTAAACGTTTACACTCTTTCTCATGAACGTCAAGCCGGACGCTGTCCTCGCCCCTTCCCTCGTCGTCGTCGGGAGCGCCAATGTCGACCTCACCGCCTTCGTCGATCGGCTGCCGACCGCCGGCGAGACCGTCGCCGGGGGCCGGCTCTCGCGCGATCTCGGCGGCAAGGGTGCCAACCAGGCCGTCGCGGCGGCCAAGCTGGGCGGCCGGGTCCGGATGGTGGGGGCCGTCGGGGCCGACGCCGACGGCGCCTGGATGCGCGATGAGCTCGGCCACGCCGGCGTCGACACCGCGGACCTGCGCACGGTCGCCGCGCCCACCGGGACGGCCCTCATCGTCGTGGGTGCCGACGCCGAGAACCAGATCGCGGTGTGCCCCGGCGCGAACGAGCTCGTCTCCCTCGAGGGCGTCGCGGTCGGGCCGGACGAGGCCGTCCTGCTGCAACTGGAGATCGCGATGTCCGTCGTCGAGAGCGTCGTCGCCCGCGCCGAGGGGTTCGTCGCCGTCAACGCCGCCCCCGCACAGCCCCTTCCCGACGCGCTGCTCCAGCGGGTGGATCTGTTCATCGTGAACGAGACCGAGCGCGAGCTGATGCCGGAGCTGGCCGATGCCGCCCTCGTCGCCGTGACCTACGGCGCCGCGGGGGCTGCCCTGTTCCGCGGCGGCGAGGAGATCGCACGGGCGGACGGCGTGCCCACCCGCGCGCTCAACACCGTGGGGGCGGGAGACGCCTTCTGCGCCGCGCTCGTGCTCGCCCTGCAGAGCGGACTGCCGCCGCAGTCGGCCCTGCAGACGGCCTGCGCGGTGGGCGCTGCCGCCGTCGCGCACCTCTCCTCGCAGCCTCCCTTCGACCCGCTCGCGCACTACGTCCCCGCGCCGTAGCGGCGCCCGTCGATGGCGGTCGGTTCAGGACGCGGCGCCGGCCCCGCGCAGCGCGCAGCGAAGATCGCTCGGCGGCACGAAGTCCGCCGTGAGGGACCAGTCGGCTTCCTCGCCGGCGGGGACCTCCACCGTCGCCTGACCGGACCCGACGACCGTGGCCGCGTCGGTGGTGAAGAACACGGTCACGACGTACGTCGCATCCTCGTCCGTGGGATTGCCGACCACGCCTTCCGCCGTCCCGCCGTCGTCCTCGGTGGTGCACGTCGTGATCTGAGTGCCGGCGCGCACCTCCGGAGCGTCCGGCACGTCCTCCGGTACGCTCGTCGCTCCGACGACCCCTTCTTCTTCACCGGGGATCTGCGGCGCTCCGTCCGCGGCGGTCGGGGTGGGGGTCGGCTCCTCCTCGGCCGCGGTGCAGGCGCTGAGCAGCAACACGGAGATCAGGAGCGGCGCCGTGAGACGGGCGATCCTGCGGTGGCGTGCGGACATCATGGGCTCCTCCTTCGACCCGACCGTCCGTGGCGGGTGATTCGCACCCGCCACGGACCACTTCTCGGTCAGCGCTGCTCCTGCTCTTCCTCTCGCCGGCGCACCCGGGTGAGGCCGAGACCCAGCCCGGCGAGGACCATCACTCCCCCGAGGAGCAGCCCTCCGGCCATCAGCGTGCCGCCCGTGACCGCGAGACCGGTCGGCGGGGTGGGGACCACTCGGGTGATCGTCTGCGAGGTCGGCGGATCGATGGGCCCGTCCGGCGTGTTCCCCGTCACCGTCGCGACGTTTCGTACCTCGCCGCGACGCACGTCCGCGGCGTCGATGGTGTGCGGGGGCACTGTGCATGTCATCTGCTCCCCGGAGGCGAGGCTCGTCGCCGGGCAGGTGACCGCACCGGCCGTCGGGTCTGACACGGCGATGTCGGAAACCGTCTGTGCCCCGGTGTTGGTGACGATGATCGTCCACTCCACGCGATCGCCGAGGTCGATGATCCGGTTGGCGTTGACGTCGACGGTCGTCGCCCGCTTCTCGATCGCGAGGGAGTTGGTCCCGTCGAACGGCACCTCCACGGTCGACGGCGGTGACACCGGCGGCGTGCCCGTGGGCGGTGTCGCCGTGGCCGTCGCGGTGTTCGTCAGCCGTCCGGAGTCCACGTCGGCCTGAGTGGTCGTGTACGTCGCCGTGCAGGTCACCGTCTGCCCCGGGATGATGCGGGCCGCTTCATCCGGGCATGTGACCGCCGACAGCTCGCCCTCTCCGGAGAAGTCCGTGTCGTCCACCACCACGTCCGCCAGCGTGACGTTGCCCGTGTTGGTCACGACGAAGGAGTACTCCAGAGTCTCCCCCACGGTGGTCATCACGGCCGGGGTCGCGGACTTCACGATGTTCAGGCCGGGGGCGGGAAGCGCCGGGACGCGCGTCTCCGACGGCGGCGACACGGGAGGCTGCAGATCCCCGGGCGGGTCGCCGGTCGCCGTGGCGGAGTTCGTCACCTGACCGGCGTCGATGTCCGCCTGCGTCAGCACGTACGACGCGGTGCAGACGAGCTGCGCCCCGGGGGCCATCGATGCGGTGCCTGCCGGGCAGTCGATCGCCGACAGCGTCCCCGTCCCCGAGAACGCCCCCTCGTTCACCACGACATCCGTCAGCGTGACGTTGCCGCTGTTGGTCACGACGAACGAGTACGTGACCTCCTGGCCCACCACATAGGAGTCCGGAGCATTCGGGGTGGCCGACTTCACGACCGTGATCGCCGGGTTCCGGTCGCCGGGGACCTCGACCGTCGACGGCGGCGTGACCGGCGGCTCGCTGGTCGGCGGTCCCGTCGGGGGCTCCCCCGTCGCGACAGCCGTGTTCGTCAGTCGCCCGGCGTCCACATCGGCCTGGGTGACCACGTACGGCGCGGCGCAGGTCACCGTCGCTCCCGGGGCCAGCGATGCCGCCTCGGCAGGACACGTGACCACCGGCGCGGTTCCCGTCCCCGAGAACGACACCTCCTCGACACCGACGTCCGTCATCGTCAGATTGCCCGTGTTGGTGATGAGGAACGAGTACGTGATCGTCTGCCCTGCGGCCGAGATCTCGGTGAGGTCCGCCGTCTTGGCGACCGTGAGGGCCGGCGACCCGTCTGACGGCACCCTGACCGTCGACGGCGGCGACACCGGCGGCTCCCCGGACGGCGGCGTTCCCGTACCGGTGGCCGTGTTGGTCACGCCGCCCGCATCGATGTCGGCCTGCGTCACGACGTACGGTGCGGTGCACGTCACCTCCGCCCCCGGGGCGAGCGATTCTGCTCCCGCGGGGCAGGTCACCACCGGCGCGGTCCCGGTACCGGTGAACGAGACCTCGTCCACGCCCACCTCCGTGAGCGTGACGTTTCCGGTGTTGGTGACGAGGAACGAATAGGTGATCGTCTGCCCGGCGGCGGTGATCTCCGTCCGGTCGGCCGTCTTCGCCACGGTCAGCGCGGGTGCCGGGTCGCCGGGGACCAGCACGGTCGACGGCGGTGAGACCGGGGGTTCGCCCGTGGGCGGCGTACCGGTCACGGTCGCGGTGTTCGTCACCCCGCCGCCATCCAGGTCGGCCTGGGTGACCACGTAGGGCGCGGTACAGGTGACCTGGGCTCCCGGCGAGAGCGATGCGGCTGCGGCGGGACACGTCACGACCGGAGCCGTGCCGGTTCCGGTGAAGGTCGTCTCGTCCACCGTCACGTCGGCGATCGTCATGTTCCCCGTGTTGGTCACGAGGAAGGAGTAGATGATCGTCTGGCCCGCTGCGGTGATCGTGGTGCGGTCGGACGACTTCACCACCGACAGTCCCGGTGCCGGCGTCGACGGCACCTCGACCTCGGACGGCGGCGACACCGGCGGCTCCCCCGACGGCGGCGTTCCCGTCACGGTCGCGGTGTTCGTCACACCACCCGCATCCACGTCAGCCTGCGTGACGACGTATTCCGCCGTACAGGTCGCCTCGGCTCCCGGAGCGAGCGACGCCACCGCGGCCGGGCACTCGATGACGGGTGCCGTCCCTGTGCCGGTGAACGAGGCCTCCGTCACCTCGACATCCGTCAGCGTCACGTTGCCGGTGTTCACGACGAGGAAGGAATAGGTGATCGTCTGCCCGGCGGCCGTGATCTCCGTCCGGTCCGCCGTCTTCGAGACCGACAGGCCGGGCGACGGCTCCGACGGCACCTCGACCTCGGACGGCGGCGACACCGGCGGCTCCCCCGACGGCGGCGTGCCCGTCACGGTCGCGGTGTTCGTCACCCCGCCCGCATCGATGTCCGCCTGCGTGACGACGTACTCGGCGGTGCACGTGACCTGGGCCCCGGGTGCCATGGTGGCCGCACCCGCCGGACAGGTCACGACGGGAGCCGTCCCTGTGCCCGTGAAGGTGCCCTCGTCCACGGTCATGTCGCGCACCGTGACGTTACCGGTGTTGGTCACCAGGAACGAATAGGTGATCGTCTGCCCCGCCGCCGTGATCTCGGTTCGATCCGCGGTCTTCGCCACGGTCAGCGCCGGCGCCGGGTCACCCGGGATCTCCACCGTCGACGGCGGCGACACCGGCGGCGTGCCGGAAGGCGGCGTTCCGGTCGCCGTCGCCGTGTTCGACAGCTGCCCCGAGTCGACGTCGGTCTGCGTCAGCGTGTACGTGGCGGTGCAGGCGATCTGCGCCCCCGGCGCGAGCGCCGCGGCCCCCGCCGGACAGGTGATCGCCGACAGCTCGCCCGAGCCCGTGAAGGCCGTCTCATCCACCGTCACGTCGGTGAGGGTCACGTTGCCGGTGTTCGTGACGACGAAGGTGTAGGTGATCTCCGTTCCGACCGTGTAGCCGGCGGCGGTCGAAGGATCGGCCGACTTCACGACGGTGATCCCGGGCGTCTCGATCGACGGGACCTCGACCTCGGAGGGCGGCGACACCGGCGGCTCGAGGGTTCCGGGCGGGTCACCGGTCACGGTGGCGGTGTTCGTCACGCCGCCCGCGTCGATGTCGGCCTGTGTCACCTCATAGGTCGCAGTGCAGGTGACCTGGGCCCCGGGCGCGAGCGATGCCGCGCCCGCGGGGCAGGTGACGACCGGAGCCGCGCCGGTCCCGGTGAACGACACCTCGTCGACGGTCACGTCCGCGATGGTCACGTTGCCGGTGTTGGTGACGAGGAAGGCGTAGGTGATGGTCTGGCCCGCGGCCGTGATCTCCGTCCGGTCGGCCGACTTCGCGACCGTGAGGGCGGGGCTGCTCGGCACGGTGACGATCGCGGTGGAGGGGGTGGAGACCGGCGGTTCGAGGTCGCGGGGCGGCGTGCCCGTCGCCGTGGCGGTGTTGGTCACCTGACCCGCGTCGACGTCCGCCTGCGTCGCCTCGTAGGACGCGGTGCAGGTGACCTGGGCGGCCGGAGCGAGTGTGGCGGCGGCGGCGGGGCAGGTGATGACAGGGGCCGTGCCCGTGCCGGAGAAGGCGGTCTCGGTCACGGTGATGTCGGTGAGGGTCACATTGCCGGTGTTCGTGACGAGGAAGGCGTAGTCGACGGTCGCCCCGGCGGCGGTGATCGACGTCGGGTCGGCGGTCTTGACGAGGCTGATCGCGGGCGACTCGTCCGCAGGGACCACCACGGTCGAGGGCGGTGACACCGGCGGTTCGCCCGTGGGCGGCTCCCCGGTCACGGTCGCGGTGTTGGTCACCCCGCCCGCGTCGATGTCGGCCTGGGTCACCACGTAGGGAGCGGTGCACGTCACCTGCGCACCCGGAGCCAGCGATGCGGCGGCCGCGGGGCAGGTGATGACAGGAGCCGTACCCGTGCCGGTGAAGGCGGTCTCCGTCACCCCGACGTCGGCGATCGGCACGTTTCCGGTGTTGGTGATGAGGAAGGAGTAGGTGATGGTCTGACCCGCGGCGGTGATCTCCGTGCGGTCCGCCGACTTCGTCACCGTGAGCGCCGGAGCGGAGGTGACGGGGATCTCGACGGTGGACGGCGAGGACACCGGTGCCGTGCCGGTCGGCGGCGTGCCCGTCGCGGTGGCCGTGTTCGTGAGCGCGGACGTGTTGTAGTCCGCGGCGGTCACGGTGTAGCTCGCGGTGCAGGTGACCTCGGCTCCCGGGGCGAGGGATCCGGCGCCGGCCGGGCAGCTCACGTCCAGCGCCCCGGTGCCCGAGAAGGCCTCCTCATCGATACCCACGTCGGTCAGGGTCACGTTCCCGGTGTTGGTGACGAGGAAGGAGTAGTCGATCGTCTGTCCGGCGGCCGTGATCGCGGTCGTCTCGGAGCTCTTCTCCAGCGAGATAGCCGGAGCCGGGTCCACCGGCACGCGCACGGTCGACGGCGGCGACACCGGTGGCGTCAGCGACCCCGGCGGCACGCCGGTGGCGGTCGCGGTGTTGCTGACCGATCCCCCGTCCACGTCCGTCTGCGTCAGGGTGTACCTCGCGCTACAGGTCGTCTGCGCACCCGGGGCGAGGGGGGCGACCGGGCACTCGATCGTCGACAGGGAGCCGGAACCCGTGAACGCCGTCTCGTTCACCGCGATGTTCGAGACGGTCACGTTGCCCGTGTTGGTGACGATGAACGAGTAGTCGATCACCTGTCCGACCGTGAAGTCGTCC
Source organism: Microbacterium sp. C-MGS6 (assembly GCF_058140415.1). Classification (NCBI taxonomy): domain Bacteria; kingdom Bacillati; phylum Actinomycetota; class Actinomycetes; order Micrococcales; family Microbacteriaceae; genus Microbacterium; species Microbacterium sp. C-MGS6. The sequence goes on along the minus strand of NZ_CM176934.1, from coordinate 54,719 downwards.
GGTCCGGACGGGGTCGCCGACTTCACGACCGTGAGCGCCGGGGTGCGGGTCGTGGTGACCGTCGCGGTGCTCGGGTTGCTCTCCACACCGGTGTTCGCTTCAGAGGTACCGGTCGCGAGCGCGGTGTTCGTCACCGTGCCCGCATCGATGTCCGCCTGCGTCAGCGTGTATGCCGCCGTACAGGTGGTGTTCTGCCCCACGGCGAGCGTCGTCGCCGCGCAGCTCACCGCCCCGAGCGTCCCGGTGCCGCTGAACGCGGACTCGCGGATGCCGAGACCCGATACGGCGACGTTGCCGGTGTTGGAGACCGCGAACGAGTAGGTCACCGTGTCCCCCGCCGCGGAGGCGGTGGTCGGCGTGACCGTCTTCGTCAACGCCAGAGACGGCGCCGGAGCCGTGATCGCGAGGGCATAGTCCTCCACCTCACCCGGGCCGCCGGTCCCCGTCGGGGTCGCCGTGGTCAGACCCGTCCCGCTCTGGATGCGGAACCGCGCGAACGTCTGCCCGCCCACCGTCTGGGAGGCGATGCCGGACCAGTTCAGCGTCACCGACGAGCCGTCCGCCGTCCCTGCGGGCACCGCCGCGGTGGCACCCTCATTCGCATCGAACACGCCGTTGCGGTTGAAGTCGATCCAGCCGACCAAGGTCGCCGGCACCCCTGGCACCTTGTTCGACGCCAGCACCGACACCGAATACGTGTTGGTCACGCTCGCCATGATCGGCCCGAACGACGCCACCCCCGTCTCGTCGTTGATGGTCTGGTTCGGGGCCGTACCGCCGACCACGTTGTCACCCGTCGCGTTCGCGCTGTACTGCATCGCGCTCTCGGCATCCGCAGACCACCCCAGATACGTCGCCGCGTTCAGCTCCTGGGAGACCGAACCGTAGCTGGCCGGCGCATCGCCGAAGTCGTCGGGGATGGTCGTACAGGAAGGATTGAAGCCGTCGATGCCCTCGCCACCGCTCTGCGCCCGATAACCGCGCACGACGATGTCGCTCGTTCCGGTCGTCCCGGCCAGCCCGCATCGCGGTGTGGGCGTGTCGAGGCCGCCGTTGGTGTTGAAGTTCTGGCCTGCGGTGAGCACGGTGGGAGTCGCCGCGAGGTTGACCCGCAGCTCGCCGGCCGCCGTGAAGGTCATCGGACGACACGTGATCTGCACCGAGGAGGGCCAGCGGGCGCCGTTGTCGCCGACGAAGGTCGTACCGGTGATCCGGTGCACGAAGGTGTTCGCCGGACACGTCGCCGTCTGCACGTTGCCGCGACTCTGGTCGTAGACCGGTCCGGTGATCCAGGTGGGGTTCACCGTCGCGGTGATGACGCCCGCGTTGCTCACGGTGATCGTGGAGCACTGCAGGCTGAAGCGCGTGAGGATCGAGTTGCCGGTGGCGCCCGGGGCATCCGCCGTCCGGTTCTCCGTCTGCACCGCGGTGAGGACCGAGTTCGCCGGACACTCCGTGGGTGCCGTGAGGTCCTTGTCGGAGCCGACGATCGGACCTTCGTACGAGACGCCGAGGTACAGCTGCGCCGGGTCACCAGGGGCTGCCGTCGCGGGCAGCACGGGCGCGACGAGCGACCCGAGCACGAGGGCCAGCATCGTCGCCACCGCCCACGGTCGTCGCGGCGACAGCAGGCGTCGTCGCGTTCTCCGGTCCTTGTTCTTCTGTTCGCGTTCGGAATTCGTATGCAGAGAGAACTGCATGGACACTCCCCTGTTCCGTGCCCAGTTCACCCACCCCTCCGAACTGGGATACGGCTGAGAGTAGGGGGAGCGATCAGGGAACTCCAGGGTGACTTTCGTCCCTCCAGGATGAGGACGTGAGTCAGTTCTCCTGCTCGGCGGACAGGCCGAGTCGGTGGCGCAGAGCCGCGGCGCGCTCCTCGAGTTCCGCACGGATCTCGTGGGCGGCGAGCGAGCCGCCGGAGAGGAAACCCGCCTCCAGTGCCTCTCGCCACCGGCGGTTCACCTCGGCCAGTTCACGGGTGAGGCGCTCCCTGTCCTCGTCCGAGAGCAGCTCCGGCGGGGCGGCGTCCTCGTCCATCTCCTCGTTCTCGGGGACCACGTACCACCGGAAATCCTCGCGCCCGCGGGCGTTGTTGAGTCGCCAGAGCAGAAAGAGGGACAACAAGGCGCCCGCTCCCCCGACCGCCATCATCACCCAGGCGATTCCCGGATCGCTGTCCGCGATGCCGACGCCGTACCAGAGAAGCAGCAGCCCCACGAGGACGAGTGCGACGGGAAGGACGATCCGGACGACGATCAGTCCGGCGGTGTGCATCCAAGGGCTCATGCGCTGAGACCGTTCTGTCGACGTTCGCGGGGGAAAACGAAAGAGTCGGTCAGACTCTGACCGACTCTTTCATGAATTCACCCGCTGTGGGGTGGTTCATGAAATCCGCGATCCCAATCGGGAGTAGGGCTCGTGAAACGGGGTTCTCGGCGCTTTCCACGCTAAGCTCCCCGATTTTCCACGGCACCCCGGAAACCCTTGAGTTTCCGCGGATCTGAACTTGCCTGCACGCTCCGCCCAACGGCACGCTTCCGCCTGCGAGATACGCCCGTGGACGCCTCGGATCGGTGGCTTCCTGCTTCATGCGGGACGGCTCCAGCAAGCTGAAGTCTGACGTCCCGTCCACAGGCGTAGACCGCGGGCCCCGCGGCAAGGATATTGGTCGCGGCGTTATAGTCGCGGTCCAGGCTGACTCCACAGGAGTCGCACTGCCAGGCGCGGACGTCGAGCGGCTTCTTACCGCCGCTCTCACCGCAGACCGAGCAGATCTGTGTAGAGGCAAAGAACCTCGGCGCCTTGACGAGGTCGACTCCCTTCCGGGCGCACGCCTCCTCGAGGAACGAGAGGAACTGTCCCCAGCCAGCATCGTTGATGCTCTTGGCCATGTTCGTGCTTGCCATGCCAGCGATGTTCAGGGTCTCGATGACGACCGTTTGGTTCTCACGGCTGAGCTTCGAGGCGAGCTGACGGGCATGGTTCTCACGGAGGTTTGCCACGCGACGATGTGCACGAGCTCGCGCTCGCTTCGCCTTCGCGTAGTTGGTGCTCCCGGGAGTCTTCCGGGAGAGGTTCTTGTCGGCGCGGCGGAGACGGTCCTCGGCCTGGCGGTAGTGACGGGGGTTGACGATCTTCTCGCGCTTGCCGTCGGAGTATGTGATGGCGGCGTAGTCGTTGAGGCCGACGTCTATGCCGGCGGCGCGTGGTTGCCGCGTCGGCTGCTTCGGCTTCTCCATGGGGACGCGGACGACGAAGGACACCCAGAACGTTCCATCGGGATCTTCTCGCACGGTCGCAGCACTCGGGTATCCGAGGAGGGGTCGGTGCCAATTGACGTGAATGTCCTGACTGATGTTCGCAAGGTGCAGGCGACCCCCACCTTGCCCTGTGTTCTGCCACCCACCACGGATGGTGAACGAGTCCTCGGCGAATCGAGCAGACTTGCGGGCGCTGCGACGAGACTTGAAGCGCGGGCGTCCGATCCGGCGACCGCGGATCTTGCCGCCAGCGGAGTCGAAGAACCGCTGATAGGCAGCGGCGGCATCGTGCACGGCCGCGCTTAGTGCCGAGTGAGAGATATCGCCGAGCCACGCAGTGTCGGGGTTCTTCCGAGCCTCGGTCACGAGCGTCTTCGATGCGTCGTAGCCCGATGGGTGCGGCTCACCGGCGGCGTACCGGTCGCGTGCGAGGGCGATGTACGAGTTGTAGACGAAGCGGCACGATCCGAAGACGCGCCGGAGCTCATCGACCGCGCTGGGCTCCGGGTGGATGCGGTAGCTGAAGCGTTTGACGCGAACGGGGCCCTCGTGGGCGGCGCGCTTGCGGGCCTTCAACGTCGCACGAGCTTCCGACGCGGCGGATCCGCAGAGGACGCATCGGCATCCCCAGTGGTTGTAGCCTCGCGTGGTGCCGTGTTCGTTGGTCGGCATCGCGGCGAGCTCGGGCTTCACGCGGGGCTTGCGGGTGCGAGTCTTCGATGACGTCCGCGCGACCTTGTTGCAGCGTTTGCAGCGACAGTTCCAGAACGTGTAGCCGCTGGGCGTCCCGTGGGCTGCGTCGGGCATGCCCTCCGCCAGTCGCTTTGCTCGGCGTGTTGCCGCGGCGGCGGTGTTCGCGGCCCGGCACTCGGCGCACTTCGGACGGCAGTGAGCGTAGGCCCGCGTGGTGCCGTGCTCGTAGCCCGGAGGCAGCGTTGAAGTGTTCACAGCACTTCCATGCGCGGTCTTCTGGGCCATGATGACCATGTACGCGGCGGGCGGCGATTGCAGTAGAGCTACTGCGCGGAGTTACTTCTTCGTCGCGTACTTCTGTTGATGCGCGAGATAGATCCGCTTGTCTGCGAGCTGGTTACGGTTGGCGTCGCGGTCCCATCCCGGGAGACCGTCATCGTACTGCGCGATGGACTCGTATCTGCTCTGCATCTCGCCACGGTCTTGAACGAGCCCGTAGCCGGCAGCGGCGACGAGCACGCCGACGGTGGTCAGGACCTTCAACCCGTACATTCGTGCCTTCTTCGTCCCTTCGCTCTCGTCGATGAGCACTACCACTGACTGTCCGTCCGCGGTCATCCGTAGCGCATGAGCGAGGACGAGGGTTTCTCCGAGATCCTTCGGTTCCTTCACGCGACGGATCATAGGGATGCCCGCGACTCGCTCCACCTGACGAACGAGGTTCTTGTCTTCAGGGTCGTCGGAAAGCATCTGGATGCGCTGAGCCTCTAGCAGCGAGGTGAGCCGTCCGGGGCATGCTGAAAACCTTGCTCCGTTCGCACGTTCGGCTTTGTTGTGGATCTCATCGTGCACGGTCTGAGGCATGAGAAGCGTGCGCTCGCGCAGGTCGATGACATCGCAAAGCAGGTCCTGCTCGCCTGCCGCAAGAAAATTCAGAGCAGGGCCCGCGTCGATGATGAGGGGATTACCAGTCATCGTCGCCCGCGTCGAAGGATCTTTCTTCCACTCTTGGCTGAACGACTTCGATGCCAGCATCCTTCAGCAGCTCGTCGGTGACCGAGACTGCGTTCATTCGAAGTCTGGCGAGCATGACGTCGTCGACATGACCGTCCTCGAACGCAGCGGTCGCGGCGGCGACGATGGACCGCGGGGGGCGTTCCATCCGCGCGGCGGCCACCTCACCCGCACGTTCCGAGTCCCATCCATAGCGAGTTGCGTACCACGCGGCACTTTTCGACATGGCCGCCTCTTTGCCGGCGGGATCAAGGCCAAGACGCCCCAGCTGGATACCGGCCACCTTGGGCGAAACGCCGAAGTGACGGATGACTTCGGAAACCAGCTCGGCGCCGGTGTGCTTCTCCTTCAGGCGTCGAACGCCGTCGAGAGGTGCGAGGAAGTGTCGAGCGAACGCGTGCGCACGAGTCTCGGACGCACCTGCCGTGTGCACGGTCTCGAGGGTGTCGTGCAGATCATCCGCAAGGATGTGTCCCAGCTCATGCGCGAGCGTGAACCGTTGCCGCTCTGGAGAATCGGTTGCCGCCGCGGCGACGATGATGTCCCCCGTCTGCGGGTTCCGTCGAGTGAAGCCGTCGTGGTGGTCTGGCATCCGGATGATGAGGACGTCAGCGCCCACTGTCTCTTCGAGAAGTGCAGCGACGTCGGCGATGGGCGCGAGCCCCAGGCTCCAGTCATGACGGGCCCTCTCTGCGAGGTGCTGGCCGTCTGCTTCAGCTGTCACCCGATGTAGCCGGCGTTGCGCAGCTGAGCTTTCGCTTCAAGGTAGAAGCCAAGCTCTTCGACGACGCTTTTCGCATCGTCCGCTGGTGTACCGGTAGTGCGAGCTGCAGTCTGCAACTGATCCAGGGTGTCGCCGTGACCGAGCACGGTGGACACGAAGCAGCCGAGCGCTGCTGCGATACCGACAACTTCACCCAGGTGCGGCTCTTTGCCCCCTGACTCGATGCGACTCCACGTCGCTTGAGAGATCGGAGAGCGCGCCGATGCATCGGCCTGCGTCAGTCCGATGTCATCGCGGAGCCGCGCGATGCGGTCACCAATCAGTGTCATGTTGCCCCCTGTCTTGAATTAGAGTAGCGGAATTTTATTCACGAAAGCTGTGTGCGTGGTATAACGATTTCTTCTCGTGGTTGTCTTCCGACTTCTCGTGAAGATTTTCCCGACGACTACTCCCGAGTCTTCCGCGATTTTCGCGGCAGTTTCTTGTCTATGCGCGATGTAGCCACCGCGTCGCCTCTCAGCTCGGACGTCGTCGACCGGGCGTGGACGGCGTCCGACTCTCGTGGTGAACTGTTGCTATGACCCAGGCTTCTCTCATCGTTGACCAGCGTTCCGCTTCGATGGTCGCCTCCGATGATGACATCCGCGTGTGGGCTCGTGGGCGGCGCATCTTCGTCTCGAGCCTAATTGGAGGGATGACCGCAGAGCGCGCAGCGGTTCGGGCGGCCATCGAGGCGGTCGGAGCCGTTCCGGTGATGTTCGAAGAGGATCTTGGGGCCCAGGACGTCTCTGCCGAACAGGCATATCTCTCCGGTGTGCGCTCCTCGGAGATCTACGTGGGGTTGTTCGGTCCGAGGTACGGCATGCGCATGGCCGACGGCAACTCAGCCACTCACACTGAACTGCTCGAGGCAGAGCGTGACGGCCTCAGACTCTGCTTGTTCGTGAACGGTGACACATCGGGCGACATGGACGGCACCCAGCGCGATGTCATCAACGGCCTCCGGAACCTCTACACGACAAGTCCTTGGCACAACGCTGAGGACCTGGGTCGACGGGTGGAGCGACGCTTGAGGGACCTCGCGTCGGAAGAACTCGCGCCGTGGGTACGCGTCGGGCGGACGATCTTCCGAGCTAAAGAGCTCACTAGCGATGGAAAGACCATCACTGTCACCGCGGACATCCTGAGCCCGGCCGTCCACTCCGAGCTGGTGAGGCTGCGAGACAGCCGCTCGACGGTGGCGTTCGCCGCTCCGCATGACGCGCGCTCCGTACAGTTCACCGACCTCACGACGCGCACCGTGTCGAATGCGCGCCACGAGGAGAAGCTGACCCTGGCAGCCGGCGAGCGAAGCTCGCATCGGATGCCGATGAGCGTCAACGGGATCAGCGCCGACGAGATACTCCGGCGGTCACTGTCCGACGGACTATTCGGAACGAACGAGCTCGGCACGCGGGCAGGTCACTTCGCACAGCCAATTGACCCCTTCGAAGAAATCCGGAGCGCAAACCTCGACGACTCCATCCTGCGCCCGGTGGCTCGTCTGCTCTTCACCCAGCGACTGCTCGCTGATGGAGTGGCCTCAAGAGTCGACGCTTTCGCGCTAGGCCCTAGCCATCAGGGCCGCCGTTGGCTCAGGGCAGCCTGGACGCCACCGCAGGTGTACGTGAACGTTCCGGATCCGACCGGCGGATCCGTCGAAGGCGTCGTCGTCGGGTTGTAGATCGCGGCGACTGCGACGAGCCAGCAGGACGGTCGAACGCCCGCACCGGGCGGTACGTTCGATAGGTGCATCATGCTCTCGAACCGCTCGGCACCTGGCTCCGTGAGGCGGACTGGCCCCACCACCCATGCCCCCGGTGCGGGCATCCCACGCTCGAGCCCGGGAACCTCGATACGCACAAGGATCAGGTCTCGGATGAGCTCGTCGAACTCGTGCATCGAAACTTGGAACCTCCTGGCGAGCTCTCCGGCACATTCGATGGTCACCTGTCATGCACTCGTGCATCCTGCGGGCAGGCTGTCTCGGTCGCGGGCGACTGGAGATACGTTCTTGACTTCGATGAACAGAACTACCGCGAGACGTTCTCCGACGAGTACCTCGTGCGCTACTTGAACCCCGCCCCAGTGCTGATCGACTTGCCAACGCGCACGCCGAACACCGTCCAGGACGCGGTGCGCGCCGCCAGCGCGATCATCTGGTTGAACCCGAACGCGGCCGCGAACCAGCTCCGCCAGGCTGTCGAAGAACTCCTGACTGCGAAGAAGGTGAAGCGGTGGACGCTCACCAAGAGGAGCAAGAAGGAGCGGTTGACAACGCACCAGCGTCTTGAGCTTTTTCGGGCGATCCACCCTGAGGTCGCCGACGTTCTGGAAGCCGTCAAGTGGATAGGCAACAGCGGGTCCCATAACAACGAACTCACCACCGCTGATGTGCTCAGCGGCGCTGGATATCTCGGTCTTGCGCTACGTCGCCTGTACGACAGATCTGACGCGGAACTCCTCGCCCAGGTCAGGGCTGTGAACAAGCGACGCGGACCAGCTCGCAAACGCTGAGGACTCGGTGCGGGCGGGGAGGTGAATCACAGCGGTTGTCGCTCCCTCGACTCCACGATGCCTCGACATCCGTGCGAAAGTAGCCCGACGCACTCCGTGGGGTGGATCAGCGCAAGCAGTCGGAGGTTGGCGATATTCTCACCACATGTCCGCACAGTCACCCGACGAAGCCATCCGGGGTCTCCTCCTTCATCACGTGCTCACCCTCGCAGAGGGCGCGAGCGCGCCCGCAGTCGGACCCAGCGCGTTGCTCAGTGCGTTGCAGCACACGCACCCCGAGCTGACAGAGCACACGTTCGGCCTGCACGTGAAGTACCTGCAGCACCGCGGGCTCGTTGACGCCTCCTGGACTGCGGGCGACATGCCCTGGCTTGTGAGCCTCACCCCAGAAGGACGCGAAGAGGCAGCGGCGTTCGCGCGGGACCGTGACAATCCGGTACTCCGGGTCAAGCAATTGCAGGATGACTACCTGAATTGGCTCTACATCCAGATCGAGCATGAGGACCGCTCTCCAATCCCGGATGACTTCCTCGCAACGAACCCGGCATTTCTCGGCAATCCGTTTACAGCGAAGGAGCTCGAGAAGGCCGGCGCACGTCTCCTCGACGCGGCCTACATCGAGGGCCAAACAGCGTGGCAGTACAGCGCACCCCTACGCCCCCGGCTGACGGCGAAGGGTCGGTACACCATCGAATCAGGCCGCTCAGTGCACGACGCTCCGCCAGCCGGCCGCCCTGTGCAGAACTTCACGACGAACGTCAGCGGTAACGCCAACGTCGCCATGGGTGACTACGCCAACCAGAACCTGACCGTGAACAACGGTTGGACCGAAGACATCACCCGGTTCCTGGACGCTCTCAGCCAAGCATCGCCGACCATGCCCGCAGAGGTTCAACAGGCGCTCGCCCCGGAGATGGAGAGCGCTCGTCAGGGTGTGCAGGAGCAGGACGCGTCAAGAGTGCGACGGGCGTTCGGAGCCATCGCCGGCTTCCTGGGTGATCTGACCTCTGGAACGCTCGCGAATCTGCTCGCCACCCAGGTTCCGCCGCTCCTCGCGTTGCTGCCCTAGGTGAGGCGAAACTCGAACGGTTCGCCGTTCGATACCGCAGCTGCGTAGTCGTGCAGTTGCTGTTCGGTTAACTGCAGCGGCGGTCCGTGGGACGCGAAGTCAGCGATGACAACGTCCAGCGGAAGCCCCGCATGAGTGCGACGGAACTCTGCATCCGCAGCATCCAGGTTCGCTCGCGCCTGCGCGTACAACGCCTTCATTCCTTCTGGGTTCTCCTTCATGGGAGAAGCGTAGCCGTGCGAGTGGTGATGCCCTTCGAGCACGTTCAACCCACGTGTCTTGCTGAGCTCGACTCACTTTGAGCAGCTCCGGCAAAGCTAGTGCTGAGCAGCGATCCCGCTGCGACAACCGCTCCGACGAACAGGAACGCGGTCGCTACGTCAAACGTGTTCGCGACCACGCCAGCGAGCAGCACGAATACCACGGTGTGGAACGCTGTCCATCCGGAACTGCTCGTGCACGGACACATGCATGTTCCGGGAGGTGGCGCCACGAAGGACGGCCGACGGGTGGCGAGCATGGGCCGGGACACTCAGCAGGGCAGTCTCGGGATCCTCGACATGCGAACTCTCAGGATGCAGACACCCTCACTCCGAGACATCCGCACCGCGGCGGCACAATCGTGACCGACGAAGCGGTGAACCCTTGGGCGAAGGTCATCGGGCCCTGCTACACCGTTGCCTCGCTCGCGCGCGCTCTCGGATGGGCTGAGGCGGAGATCGCGACCGCCGCGAACGCCCTGATGATCCTTGAGCTCGAGACAGTCGAGGGAACGCTACTGTACCCCGCATTCCAAGTCCATGACGGTCGCGTCGTCGATGGACTGCAAGAGGTCCTCCGAGTGTTGGCCACCGGTACCGGGTCGAGATGGACATGGGCGCAATGGCTCAACACCCGACTCACCGACAGAAAGGGAAATGAAGAACCCAACGCCATCGAGCAGATACGTGCAGGTCACCTAGAGGACGTCCTCCTGGAAGCCCGTCATGACGCAGCATCTTGGAGCAGCTAGACGCAAGACGCTACGCTCTCGCCATGGCTGAACACCGGCAGCGAACTCAGCTCATCGCCACCGATGATGCGGGCAACGACTACGAGTACTTCGAAACGTACGTGCCGTTCGACGGCGAGCACTATCGAGAATGGATTGTCGAAGAACTCCCCGAACAACGCTTCCGACTCTGGCGCATCGACCCCGGCTACCCCGCGGCGGGCATCGTGTCGTATCGCCGGGACGTGGAGTGCGGTGCCGCGCAGTTGAAGAGCGCTGGCTACGAGGACGAACCCCGTGTCAGGCGCCCGAAACCTGGCGGATCCGTCTGACGACGAGGACTTCACCGTCGCATCGGTGCGACCGTCCGCTTCAAAGCCGGACCGTGGCATCGTGAATTTCGACGTCAAGGTCGTGAACCAGCGCGGCGAGACGGTGCAAGAGGGTGAGTGGGTTGTGATGTTCCACCGTCGCTGACGGTGACCACGAAGAGAGGCGACGCTCGTTCTGTGACGAGCGCCGCCTCTTTCGTTCTATCTACCTGCGTCGCAGGCTTACACGACTCGTCCGTCCGCCGACGCCAGGAGATCGAGTACAAACGCTCGGGCGACTGATTCAGCGCGAGCTCGCCGGAAGACGAGTGTTCGGACTCGGATCGTCGGCGAGAACATGGTCATCATCTTCGTCGGACGCAAAGATCCTCCACCCGCGAACCTGTGATGCGCGGCCGCGTTTACGCAACGACCACAGGATGCGCACGACCTTGATGGCAAGGATGCCGAGGTTCAGGAGAATCACTCCCGCGAACACCGCGAGCAGCACGACGGAGAGCTGAAGGGGCGATCTTAAAAGCTCGCTCACCACACCCCAGGCGGTGACGTCCGGATTCGTCGCTTGTTGCTCAGTGACGAAATCAAGGATGCTGGGAACCGCCGGCACGGCCGCGATGAACGCAACAAGCAGGCTGACGGCGGCGAACCGATTCGCGATCCGCGCTGCCTTCTCACTCGCGCGGGTCGCCGCGCGCTCGCCCATGATGGTGACACCGCGGCCAATGACCTCAAGCATCGCGGGAACGCCGAGCGCCCCGAGAACATGGGACGCGATGTCGCGAGCGCTTCCGTGCAGGATGTGGCCGCCCCGCGTCTCCTGCTCGAGTTCCAAAGCCGCCCGGTAGATACGACGGACGTCCTTCGGTTTCGTTGAGACCGAGCCGCTGCCCGAGGAGAAGCTCGCGTCAGCCGCGGAAATCCTGGAACGCCTGCGGGACAGGAACCTGTTCGTGCGAGCGTTCGCCTTCGCTCAGAAGATGCCGTTCGACGCCTACAGCACGGATCCCGCGGCCCGGGAAGCGAACGAGCGGTTTATCCGCGAACTGTCCGGTCAACCCGAGCGACGCGACGCGTTCGTCTTACAGCTGGTGACTCACATCGAGACCATCGCCGCGCACCTCGGTAGGGCTGGGCAGCTGACGGAACTCCCGGGGAACCTGCACGACTACATTCGAGTCGACCCACCCACCAGCTCCGGTCGCGGCTCCGAGTCGGACCAAAGTCGCGCGTTCCTCATCGAGGACCAGCGAGTGTTCAAGGTCGAGAAGGTGCGGGCGGAGAATCGAGGCTGGGCGGATGCCTACGTCAACACCAAGGACGTCGGGTTCGTCTTCGCCCCTCGCGAGATCATGGACATGGTTCACATCGCCGCTGAGGTCAGCGCCCGCACGATGTACGACGTCCGCATTCCGCAGGAAATGCGCTCGTACGCCAAGGTGGGCGGCAAGTCGATGGATACGACACGTCGTGACCTGGGGGATGCAGGCTTCTACGACGCGCTGCCCGGCGACCTGCGCCCTCAGCCTGCGTTCCTCAGCCAGAACGACGCGAGGGCCAAGCTGAAAGAGGTCACCAAGAACCTCTTCGGATACATGGGGCCGGACAATGGCGCAGCGACGTCCATCCTCAACGAGATGCTCTCCCGGTCCGACGCGAACGAGGCACTGAGGACCTTCGCAGCGGAGCATCCGGAGTTCGCTGAAGCACACGTCGCCCCGCTGGGCGAGCCCAAAGACGGCTCGGCCATCCACACCTACCATCTCGGCGACTCCGCGGAAGATCTGGGCTACACCGTCTCCACCATCGAGGCCGCCCTCGGATCGGGCAAGCCCGTCATCTTCGTCGACGACATCATCGGCCGAGGGTCGTCCGCCATCAGTATCTTCGAGGCTTGGCTGGGCGTGGAACCCACGGAAGACCTCGACGAAGAGCGCGGCCCTGCGCTCGGACCGAAGTTGCAGAGCGCCATCCTCGAGGGCCGCATCGCGGTCGTCACGACCGCAGGTTTCCCGACAGGTAAGGCGGGGCTGAGTGCACGACTCGTTGAACTCGGGATCGATGCCACCGTATATCCCATGCTCGACGCAACCGAGCTTCCGACCGTCGAGAGTGTTCTCACCTCCGCAGGGATCTCCGCGGAGCAGCAGAAGGAGTTCATCGACGAGTGCCGGCGGATCGGTGAGCAGCTTCTCGACGATGGCGAGGAACGCCACGACGCGGAGTGGCGTGCACAACGCGAGTTCGGTTACGGCAACTTCGGGCTCCTCATTGTCAGCTCGTACAACACTCCGACCGTCGGCCTGACCGTCATGTGGTCCGAGGGGACAGCAGGCGGCAACAACTGGCGGCCGCTACTGCCTCGCCGGAAGCGCTGACCGCTTCCACCGGTGGGTCCACCTTCGACAGCTCGCCGGTGCCTCACCGCGCTCTGAGCGCAGCGCTCGGTCGCGCGCCCGCTTGCCTCCACATCAGCGCGTCACCAGTGGCGGACCGCATCGAAGGTCCTGAAAGGCGAGCCAAAAGCCTGGTGCAAAAGGGCTTATGACCAGGCTGAGGGTCGTGCTGCACGCTCGAAACATCACGTTGCCGGATCAGAGAGTCGCCCTTCTCCGCGATGTGCATGGCACAACGTCGGCTGGATGCGTCCATCGTGTACTCGTCGAGGAACGCGAAGCGCATCCCGATGCGCAGCTGCGTGCTGCTTCGCGACGAGAGGGGTGGCCTCCGGCGACCCCGGCTGGCGGCGAGCCTGCTCACGATTGCTCAAGAAGGCCACGGCCGGCACGAGCGTGAATGTTCAGCGTCTGCCTTCACCACGCGGGACCCTCCTTGATGTCCACCCGCACTTCGAGGACATCGCTGGCGACCGTGTCGACGTCCGCTCCCCAGGTTCCGGGAACGCCGTGGCGCGTTCTTATACTTCCGGCGAGTATAAGTTCGCGCGATGATCACGTCCCTTCCGTACGCCGGGTGTTCTACCGAACCAACCCCGTGTGGTCCGGAGCGGGCTGCTCGAAGGACCCCGTGCTGGAGGTGCACGGTGCAGCGAGCGACCTCCCGCTGCTTCGAGCATCGCGATGACGCGGACCTGGCACCCTCTCTCGGGTAGATGACGGGGTAGAGGACAAGTAACAGGCCTGCTAAGAAAGGCCTTATGCTTCGACTTGCGCCATTGTCTTACGCTCGACAGATCTCCCTGCCAGACCGGCAAGTAGTTGTCTGCGGCGACTGGCACGGCAACATCGGCTGGGCGCGTACGATTGCACGGGCCTTGCCGCATGTCGCACCCGACGTCACAACGATGCTGCACCTCGGCGACTGGCAAATGGCCGCAGCGGCTGTAGACGATATCTTCGCCGGCACCAACATTGACCGTATCTACGTCACTGCCGGCAACCACGAACAGTGGGACGAGATCACCCCACTGCTCGACAAGCATCCCGGCACCGCAGTACGCGTCTCAGACATCACGTGGATGCTGCCTCGTCCGGCGTGGATGTCCGTTGCGGGCCGAAGGGTCCTCTCACTCGGGGGCGCTGCGTCCGTCGACCGTGAGTCGAGGATTGAAGGCCTTACTTGGTGGCCCGATGAAGCCATCACAGACGCCCACGTCGCGGCCGCCATCGCCGGAGGTCCCGTGGACCTGATGCTCACCCATGAGTCCCCGGCCGGCACTCCTGTTCGTGTTGTGCGTGAGATCCTTCGCACGAATCCCCACAGGTTTCCGAAGTCGGCACTCGAAGCGTCCTCGGCGTCTCGCGCGCGAGTGAGTGAGGTCTGGAATGCGGTGCGACCCGAACTCCTCATCCACGGGCACCTTCATGCAGCAGGTGGCGGCCGAACCGACGACGGCCGCCGCGTCGCGAGCCTTGGGCGCGACACCCATGAGGGGAACATCGCGATCCTCGACATGGACACGTTGAAGATGTCAGCGCCGAGCCTGCGGGTGATCCGGGCGACGGCCCAGCGATACGAAGACCGCGACGTCGAGCGCGAGTGGCGGATGAATAGCGTTGCCGCCGCACTTCACGATGCGACCTTGGATGGGAAGGCGCCGACACCCGATGCGATCCGAGACGCCTGGGCCTACATCGACGGGCATCGCACCCTTGACGAGATCATCGATGATGTTCGTCGCCGCCACACCCGCCATCCCAAGGAGGAGCCATGATGGGCGGGCCCGCGGGAGGACGAAGCGCCGGACGGTCGAGAAGACGTCGCCGTGAGTTTCGGGGCTACCGTTCTTGAGACAGCAGCTGACGTGGAGACCAGCGGGCGCGCTGTCCGCGTGACGCAGGCGGAGGACGGCATCAACGAAACGCTTGACCACATCTGGCGTCGCTACCTTGGCAGGCCTCAACGCCCAGAACCAGTCGTGGTCGAACTGGACGTATAAGGTCAAGGGCGGCGACGCCGACGGTCAGGGATACTGGGGCTTCTACTCGAACAACCCGAGCCCCGTGCCCGTGATCAACACTGACAGTTCGGCAACGTTCATCCAGAAGCTGCAGCGCTTCGGCACCGCGAACTTCACCGCGAACGACCGCATGGCGGCGACCGTGAAGAAGTACTCCGGCGGTTCGAGCACGTTCAACCCCGTCACGGTCAGCAAGTCCGGCTGGACGGCAACGGCATCCTCGGTGGGCGCTGGCGCGTCGCTCGCCGGCGGCATCGACGGAAACAACTCGACGCAGTGGAACACGGGCGCCGACCAGGCCAACGGCCATTGGTACCAGGTCGACATGGGGGCGAACCGCACCGTCGCGATGGTGACGGTGCAGACGCCGAACGGTCAGCGCGATGACTACCCCCGCGCGTACGTGCTCCAGCTGTCGACGAACGGCACCACCTGGACGACCGTGGGCACCGGGATCGGCTTCGGCTGGAAGCGGCCGATCTCGGTCACGCCGCAGACCGCTCGCTACATCCGAATTACGCAGACCGGAACCGCCACCAACTGGTGGAGCGTCGATGAGGTGACCGTCTACTCCTCGTACTGCCACCGCATGCGGGTGGTGCCGCTGTTCAGCGGCACCACCCACTTACTCATCAAGGCAGTCTCTGGCACGAAGAGTCAGCTACGAAGGACCCTCGCCACGAGCATTAGACTCCGCGACCGCCATCCATGCGAACAGCAACTGTGCTGTCACCGCCGGGTCCATCGCCGGCGGCACGTTCTCTGTGTGTTTGCCTGCGTGCACGAGGCGGTTCCGCTGACTGGTGAGGATCTTGGTCTTCCGGAACAGTTCCGGGTCATCTCTCCGGAGCGACGTACCCGCGAAGTTAGCCCAAACAGAGTCGACCAGGTCGGTGACATTGGATCGGCGCCTAAGAACGGAGTCCAGCTCGTCACGATCCCCCTGTGACGTCACGGAGCGCAGGACCTCTTTCGCTCGAACCTCGCATGCTGTGGCCGCCACAATCCAGGCGCGGTCTCGGTCGTTCATTGCATCCGCATCGGATAGGTGGAACGCGTCCGCCAACAGCGATTCGGCAATACTCGGACCTGTTCCCGCCGACACCGCGGCGGCGATCCGGGCGAAGTCAGTGTCTTCCAGGCGCAAGTGGGACGAACGGACCGTCGTGGTCTGCGCCGCTCCGAGCCCAAAGATGAACTCTCCGGTGTCGCGGTTCTCAAGCGCCGCGACACCGTACTGTTGCGGCTGGTGTGCGGCGAGCCCAAGCCACGTTTGTCGGGGTGCGGCGGCACGGAAGTGGCGAGTGAGTTCGTGGGCCACCTCATCGGCGATGGCCCGGCCGGCACGCAGATCTCCCTCGACAATCGACCGAAGCTCGTCTGTAAGTACCATCGGCTTCGGGGACGACACGTCTGTTTCGGTTTCTACCGCCACTTCGACAATCAGCACCCCTGCCGTACGGCTGTCCCTGCCCGGCTCTTGAAAGACAGGGCCCGCCTTGACCAGAGACGGCAACGCCTGGTGCGAGATCGACTCCGGGAGCGCGGAGAAGTCACCTTCCGTCCCAGGGAGGCGCACTTCGACCCGCCGCCCATTCCGGACCATCTCGAATGACGCACCGATGAGCTCGACAGCGATCCAAAGTTCCGGCAGCATGTACCGAACACGGACAAGAGCGTCAGTCATGCTAGAGGTTCGTGTAAAGCCAGTCCGTGACCTCTTTCGGAAGCCCCCAGGATGACCACGACCGGCCCGTGACATCCACGACAATCAGGTCGTCATTGGAGTCGATGTACTTCTGAGCGCCCTCACGAAGTGCACCCGCAGTCAACGTCGTCTTCACGAAGAAGCTGCTCTTCAGAGGCTTCGCCCACGTCTGGTGTGACTTCAAGTAGGTGATGAGAGCGTCATAGTTCTGCCCGGTCTTGTTCAGGTCATAGTTCACCCAGTGCACTGCCACGTTTTCTCCCCAGCGTTCGATACCCGCGGCCGCGGGTGGGACAAACCTAGCGCGAACGGCGATGTCTGATACTTCTCTTTATTGGTGATCAGCCGAATCCTGGCAGATATGTAGGGGTCCGCCGTTGGCTCGGTGCTCGAGTACGCCTTAGCGACGTTTTCGCAAGTCGCGGGCAGGCGAGCGCGTACCGGCTGTGCTCGGCGATGATCCGATAGACGGTTCCCGGCGATCCGGTCGATGAGGACGCGGCAACTGTTGAAGCGTCAACTGAGCGATGCGCGGTTAGGACGGTGCTGCGGTCGGGTCCGTTGGGCGCTTGTCCGAGTTGAAGAGGTATCTGGTGACCACTGCCATCAGGCCCACCGATTCGACGACAGTTCCCGTGATCCACGCGATGATGACCGTGCTCTCCACGTTTGCACCAGCGCCGAGGAAGAAGTGGCACAGGATCATCACATTCGGCAAGGCGATCTGGATGATGACGAGCCACAGGATGACGCGGCCGAATGTCTTCTTGAGCGAGTGGTCGAATCGAGCACCGTCGAGCACGATCTCATCGACCGTCAGGCTGCTCCTCTGCCGCCGCTTCCAGGTGCGGGGGTCGTACCATCGGACCGCCCCCGTCGCGGTCGGCAACGAGTAGTCGTCGGGTTCCGCCGGCGTCGGGCTGCTGCCTTCGATGAGCCGCTGAATCTTTGCAGCTTGCGCCGCGGCGTCGTCGTTCGTCGGCATCTACAGCTTGCCGTCACGGGACAGGTTGTCGATGCGGTTGTTCAACGCTTCCTGGGACACGCGCAGGCTCTTGGCGACAACGGCCCGACTGACGTCCGCAGCCAGGAGACGACGAATGACGCTGCGAGGCATCAGAAGAGCGGCGCTGAACGAGTTGGCGAAGACCTCCTCCGGGTCGCGTCCCGTCGTCGCACGGGTGTCGCGACGCTCCACTCGGATAGCGGTGTCTCCCTTGGGGATCCGCACCAGATGGCCAATCTCATGAGCAGCGGTGAAGCGCTGTCGGCTGACGCTGTCGTCCGAGTCCATGTAGATCTTGTCGTTACCGTCAGCATCGCGCTGAAAGATTCCCGACACATCCGACGGCAACTGCGCCGTGAACACCTCTGCACCGAGCCGCCTGGCGATGACGACTGGGTTGACCGGAACCTCGTTCACGTCCCAATAGTCGGAAAGGATGCGTTCGGCTTCCTCTTCGGCCTCAGCACGAATCTCGCGGGTCACCACAGCCTCCTCTCCCAGTTCCCCTTAACCTATCGTCGTCGTGAGCACCATCACCTAACACCCTGCGGCGAGTGAGGTTGTTCTGGCCACATCTATGCGCAGCCCAAGCCTCCTCCTCGCCAGTCCCGTGACATCGTCTCCCGGCCATGTCGGCCAGAGCTGGTCGTGCCGCCCTGTCACATACGACGTCGCGGTCGTGGCCCGTGTTCGTCGAGCTCGGCCTTGCGCTCCCTCAACGCCGCGACCTCCGCGCGTGCCTTCTCGGTCAACGATTCGCCGCGGGCCAGGGCCTGTGCGATCTCCAGTCCAAGTCGTAGCTGCGCCTCGACGTAGTGGTAGCCCGCACGATAGTCCGGAAAGAGGTTGCGTTCCCCGAGGAGCGTTACGACGTCCAAGAGAGCGCTACGTGCGTCCTCGTCGTCAAGGTCACCGATGACGCGCAGCAGCGCCGGCTCATAGTGCTCATACCAGTTTTGGGGCAGAAACACCTCTACAACGAGGTCCTGGAAGTGCAGTTCATCCAGCGAACGAAGAGTACGGAGCGGAGCGAGAAATCCGTCAGCGATCCGTCCGGCAACGCGGCGACGTTCATCGGCACGCTCGTGTTCTGCGGCGGCTGCGTCCCGTCGCTTCTGGACCCGTTCCTGACGAACCGCGAGCCCCCAGTTTCCAAGCATTCCAAGACTCACACCGGCCAACGAGCCCACCACGGCGATAACAGCATTCTCCACGATGAGAGCCTTCCGTATTCGATACCGCCCCTCAGGAGCGACACGATTGAGCAAATCGCTCAGCCCAGCGGGTTCGGGATCCTGTTTATGACGTTGCGCAGTCCCGCATCCTGGACCTGCTGTTCGAGCGCGTTCCCCGGCCAGTCTTTGAGCGCCGCGACAACGATGTGGCGGTGTTGGATAGTCTCCACCGGGCGTGAAAGGCGTCGGGCAGCAGCTCGTGCCGCGTTTTTCCACTGGTCGGCCTCGTCGTCGGTGGCGACGTTGACCTGCATGTGCCCACGGCGACGCAGCTGCGCCTCGATGTCGCCCATGAGGTCCATGCTCATCGCGTCTCGAAGTCGTCCGTGCTCTGGCCGTGCTGCAGCCACCCGGTCGTGTCACCCGAAGTGTTCGTCGGGCCGCTATCGCCGGCGGTGGCGTCGTCGTACTCAGGGCGTCCCATTGTCGCTCTCCTGGAGGGTTCCGAGCACGCGACTAAGGGTGCTGCCACCACTTGCAGTCAAGGTGCCGAGGTTGTCGCCGCCAATGTGCAGCCCTCCTGATGCGGGTGCTGAACCGTCACCACTGGCGACACTGTCTTCGTAGCCGGGTCTTGCCATCTTCTACGCTCCTAGGACTTCAAATCCGAAAACTACTGCCAATGCTGCCGCGGCGACCGCGAGTGCCGCGAAGCCGATCCAGACCCACGCCGCGCGGGCGCGAAGGTCGCTTTCGCGCTGGGTAATCGCGGCGGCTTTGTCCTCGATGAGCTGGGCTTCGACCGCGAGCGCGCTCATCGCCGAGTCGGCGTAACGGTCGACGAGGCGCCGTGCCTGGATGCCGAGGCGGCTTCCAGGTCTCATGGCGACGGCCGCGCACGCGAGAGCGATGCACGAGAGGGCGAGGGCCACAACGCCGAGCCACGGTGCGTGTGTCCACAGTTGAACGGTGGACGCCGCGACGAGGACCCCGGCGGAAACCGCAAGGAACGACGCCTTGTTCGTCACGCTGGCGGTCCGCTCTGACGCGTCCGTGGTGAGTTTGTCCAACTCATCATTCAGAAGTCGCACGCGCGCGAACCGGGCGCGCTGCACCTCGTCCTCAGCCGGGCGCTCGACGGGCGCGGGCTTCTCCATCTCCGTCACACCTTCACAGTAGTAGCGAGCACAGACATCACCCCAGAGCCGATCCCGGTTCCTTAAGGCACGGCGCATGGGCTGCGCAGAACATCAGCACGCGAGTGCCTCTGCGGGTCGTCAACCGGATCGCTGATGGCCTCCTTCGCAGCCACTATGAATGAACTACCCACTATTCCGGCGCTCGGGATCGCTGCACCTCACGCGCGACGAACGCGGACCGACTGACTCATGCCAGCCACGAGCATGCGCCCGTTGGAGATCACCACTTCGGGCCGGTAGGCGTGGTGGTACTCGTATCGGTACTCCGCCTGTTCCCGCACGCTGCCGTCGGTTAGCTTCACCACGGTATGGCCATCCCACCCCTTCCACGCCCCATTGACATGCAACATCGTTGTACCTCCCCAGGTGTATGGTCATCGACGCCGCCAGCGTACGAGAAGGCTCGGACATCACAAGGTTCGCCCCGGGATGGCTTTGGACGCGCACGATGCGAAAGGCCAGACGCTCGGGGACCGACGACTCCCGCGCGCTCGTCACGAGCAGGGAACTGAGAAGTGTCGCTACGGGTGATGAGGTGCCATTTTTGAGGGCGCAGATCACCGGGCCTCGTTACACGACGACTCCGTTGCCCGCAGACGTCCGTCGCGCCGCGGCATCCCGGCGCAGCTGAGAACATCGGCATCGCCCGCACCGGTCAGATCACGTCACCATGTCCATCCGGGGATCGCCACGAGGCGGGCGCGTTGGAAGGAGTTCAGCTCCTTGCACCTCTGCTCTTTAATCCAGTCGAGCTCCTTCTGAGTCGCTCCTTCACCAGGACCGGCGATGCGGCCCAAGGCACGAGCTGGCCGCTCGATGCGCCATGCGGCCGCGCACCACCGCCCCAGCGGTGTGGATCGTCCGATCCCGTCCATCTCGTCGATGAACGCGAGGTACGTCTCGACCGAGGCGCGCTCGTCCGCAGTCAATGCATCATCCGGTCGAAGCAGAAGCATCGCGGTAGGAGTCCAGTAATTCGTCACGTCCATGCCATGCGCGGTGCACCGCAGTGGCATGGACGCTTCACATGTCGAGTGCTGCGAACAACTCCGAGACTGTCATGTCGAATGCTGACGCGAGTCCAGCAATAGTCGCCATCGTGGGGTTTGCCGGATTGGTGCTTCCAGCCTTTCCGGACCCTCGACCCGCTTCAAACAGCTGGATCTGGTTCTTAGTGAGACCGGCCGCATATGCGAGTTGTTCCTGCGTGAAGTGGTTCGCCGTCCTCAGCGACTTCAACGCCTTGCCGAACCGTACTGCGTCCTCAGAACCCCACACCATTCCGATATTGAACGATAAGGCCCCGAGTGATACACCCTACAGACCAGGCCTTACTTGTCGGACCCCGCAGAGTGGGCCTATCCTGCTGTGATCTATCCAAGGATCATCGAATGCGACGAGGAGTCGACGAGTACGGGTTTTGTGGAGTTCGCCGCAGCCCCGGCGCGGCAGACTCTCTTCGTTGCGCCTCGAGTTGTTCGCGTGATGTCCGGGCGCCTAGATGTTCGCCGAGAACAGGAGTCGCCAGCGACGTAGGCTTCACGTCCATTGACGGACTCTCCGCGAGCACCTCCTCTTCGGAGGACTCAGTGAGGGTCCAGCCCGATGTGTGCTCCACAATGACAGCTCCTACGGCGGGGAACTGGGTTGACCAGAACACAAGATCCGTGAGCTGCGCCATGGTCTCACCCCGGAAAATCCGGCGAATCCGGTCGGCACCCATTCCCCGAGATGCGAACCGACCGGCGAATGCACTGGGCGAGATTCCCTCAGTGGCGAGGAGCTCGCCGCGCACGGCAGCTGCCATGAGGTGCTGCACCATCGCAGCTCGATACCGTTCCCCTGTTTCGGCGACGTCATGAGCGGGGCCCAGAAGACCCAAGACTTGACCAAACGCTTTTGGTTGCGCAACGAGCGTTCTGGGAACGAAAGCGAATCCCTGTCCGTCAATTGGACGCACCATGGCACGACCCTTCTGCTGAAAATGCACTGCGGATCGTGTCAATTCACAGAGGCTGCTGTTCTTCACTTCCGCTTCGACCAATATACACAGCGACACTGCCCACTCGACCGTGCGCACCGGACGCACGGGCTGCATAGGCCCCTGTGTCAATCACTCAGAAGAACCTCATCAGACAGTCCAAGCAACTCCACTTCGACGACACCTCATGGGCGCGACGTCACAGCCGCGTGCTTCGCGAGAACCTCGGTTCCCTCCGCGAACTCATTGATATCGAGTCCAGCATCGAGGAAGCGCTCCGGCGCGCGTCGTGGACCATCCTCGCCGTCTCGGTGGTCGCGTTCATGACGGAGTACGTACCAAACATCGACAAGGCCGTCTGGGAGCGCATCGGCCCGTTCGTCCGCGATGCCGTGTCTGTCGCCGCACCAGTGACTCCCTATTCCGCGGAAGTCCTCATCCGGGCGGCATCGCATTTCGTTTCCTGGTGCTTGCGCCAAGGCTGGCCGCTGGACGCGGAGACCATCTGGGCTCGGCAGTCCATTGACCTATACGTCAATGACAAGCGGCTCCGCCTCGCCGACGGCACACGCCGCAACTACCGCGGCTACCTCATGCGCATCTCCGAGATTCTCCTTCCGGAAGAGCATGGCGAGAAGATGACAGCCCTGAGCCGGAAGACGACGGCGGCCCCGTACACCGCCGCTGAGATGGCGGAGTTCCGTCACTGGGCCGTCGCGCAGCGCACCCCGCTCAAGGTGTACCGGTGCATGCTCATGCTCACTCTGTGCGCCGGCGCAGGCGTACGCCCAGGAGAGCTCGTCAGTGTCCGAACGCAGGACGTCGAGGCCAAGAACGATGGGGGCTTCGTCATCCGGGTCCTCGGAGACCTGGAACGCAGCGTCCCGCTGCTGCGCGAATGGGACGAATGGATGACCGCCATCCTCGAGCAGATTCCGGCCGGACACGAGACACTGTGGGGGACCCCGAACCGCACTCGGCCCACGGCCGTGCTCTCGGCGTTCACCCAGCTCACCGACGGCGATGCACCCACTGGTGCGCGTCTGCGTGCAACCTGGCTGGTCACTCATCTGCGCGCCATCGCCGGCATCAAGTCCCTGTTCATCGCTGGGGGCTTCGAGAAGTTCGAGCACCTGGGCCGACTCCTGCACTACGTCGCGGATGTCCCCGATGACGACTACATCGACTTTCTGCGCGGGGAGGTCGAGCTGTGAGCGCGCACCTAGACCTCGACGCGGAGCTGCGGGACATCGTCGGTGTCGGCAACTTCGAGTACCAGCGCGCAATGGCCGTCACGGGCCCGATGCCGATGGCTATGTTCAACAACTACGTGAACATCATCGACAAGTCCGGCGTCCCGCAGCAGCTTGAGGAATGGGCTGCTCTCGAACGAAAGAAGAAGTCAGGACGCAAGGCACTTATCTCGTTCCGTGCTGTTCTCGTCATCGAGCTCATCAGCGCGGTGTGGAGCAAAGGCGCGCAGTACACGGAGTTCGCCGAGACCTACGCCCATCGCCTGACCGTCGCCCAGTTCGAAGCGCTCGGTATCGAGTGGGAGGACGTCGACGGGAACAGGTGGCTGCACCGGCACTGGCGTGCGAAGAACCGTCTCACCAAGCTGGTCGACCCGTACTACCGGACGCAGAAGCGTCGTCGGCTCTCCATCGCAGAGCAGGTCATCGCAGACGCCGCCCGCGACGAACAGCGCGCCGACCGGCTTCGGTGGATGCGACAGTCACTCCTTGATTCGTCTGTCTGCAAACTCCCCCAGCGGTACCGCGAGCGGTACTCAGGCGATGTCGCTATCGACTCCACCGAGGTGCCCATCCTCGGGCAGGCCCACAGCAGGGCCACAACGTTGGTGAGAAACGGCCTCGCTCTCGACCACCCAGATGTGCGCGAGGCTAGCAAGTCCCTGCGCTCAGGCGGCCTCCTGACAAACGTCGACTTCTCCGCCGGCACCTATGACCGCTCCCACCGAGAAGACAAGGGGAGCGAGCCTCCCCGGCCCGCGTTCGAGATGGATATCGTCACGATGATGGACACGAAGGGCTACGACCATCATCCCGCCTTCGCCCGCATCATCACCGGCATCGGCTTCCATCGACCGGGGAACATCACCGACGAGCCCCGCGAGGCAATGTTCCAGCATTCCCGCAGCTTCGAACAGCGCGGCATCGCGGCCGCCGACCGCGCCTTCAACGGGATGATGTCGGAGAACTTCTCACAGGCATGCCGCGTCGACGGTTTCGAGTTCGCGTACGACTACGGCAAGAAGCAGTTCGGTATCCAGGCAACCGTGCCGGGACTCCCCATCATCGTCGTCGATGGAGCGCTGTACGTCGAATACATGCCCGCGGAACTCAAGTACATGACGATGTGGTTCCACGACAAGAAATACAAGAAGGTCAACCAAGTCACGGGTCTGCCCGTCACCTGGGCAGACGTCGAGCGGACCATCGAAGCCCGCAAGCCCTACGCCATGAAGCGCCACGGAGACATCTCCAACAAGGAGCACAACCGCGGCGACCAGCGGTTCACCTACCCCGACCGCCGGACGTACAGGGCCTTCGACCCCGCTACCAACAAGCCGATGAGGCCATCCAAGAACGCCCTCCGCGGCTCGGTCACCATTCACCCCTACCCCGAAGTCGTACGTCACCTGCAGCGCTACCCGTGGGGAACCGCAGAGTGGAAAGCTGTATACGGTCAACGCAACCAGGTCGAGTCGGTCAACAAGTCCATCAAGCACACTCGATTCACGGACTTGGAATCGGCCGCGAAGCGCCCCGGACGAGGCGAGGCCTATCACTCCATCGCCACAGCGCTGATGGCTGTCGCCTACAACATCCGTGTCCTGGTGCGAGCAATCCGCGAGGAATGCACACCGGCAGAGAAGAAGCGCAAGTCGACCAAGAAGTTCACCATCGCGGACGTACCGAACGCCCGTCCAGCGACAGTCGGAGCGCTTGCCCCGCCCGCATAGTCAGGACGAATCGCTCGCAATCGAATAGCAAGACCGCCAGCCCCTCAGGGGCTATTCGTCGTGGGGCGAAACTGCAGCGAGCGCGGATGCGGAACCAGGGGCTGTGTCGAGGCCGGAAAATGAAGCGGCGGCTGCCCCGATTTTCACCGAGGCAACCGCCGAACCCGCATTTCATGAACTGGTTCATGGATTTTCATGAACCTGCCCTGTGCGCGAGGGGGGACTTGAACCCCCACGTCCATAAGGACACTGGCACCTGAAGCCAGCGCGTCTACCATTCCGCCACTCGCGCGAGCGTCTCGTTCCGAAGAACTCAACTTTCCGAGGATATCACGCGTTTTCGGCCTCGTTGCACACCCCCGGAGGGGCGTCGGCGGCGTTCCCCCAGGTCACCTGGCTACGATGTCCCTACCGGTCGGCATGCCAGAGGAGCCCAGTGGGACTACTTGACAGCTTTGAGAAGGGTCTCGAGCGCGCAGTGAACAGCGCGTTCGCGAAGACCTTCCGCAGCGGCATCCAGCCCGTGGAGATCGCTTCGGCGCTGCGACGCGAGGCGGATACCACTGCGGCCGTGGTGAGCCGTGACCGCATCATCGCGCCCAACAACTACGTCGTGCGTCTGAGCCCCGACGACGCGGAGCGCATGCGCGGGCTCGGCGGCGCGCTGACGGACGAGCTGCACGCCCTCCTCACGAAGCACGCGAAGTCGCAGGGCTACAGCTTCGCCGGCCCGCTGTCCCTCACACTCGACGCGGACGACAAGGTCGCCACCGGCACCGTGCGCGTCACCTCGGGCACCGTCGAAGGACGCGTGAGCTGGCAGGCCGTGGTCGACGTCGACGGGCGCCGGCACACCCTCACGCGCGCCCGCACCGTGATCGGCCGCGGCTCCGACGCCGACATCACCATCGCCGATGCGGGATCGAGCCGTCGTCACGCCGAGATCCTCTGGGACGGCGAGCGCGCCATGCTCCGCGACATGGGGTCCACGAACGGCACGAAGGTCGACGGGCAGAAGCTCCGCGAAGCCGCCCTCCCCTCCGACACCACGATCACGATCGGTCGCACCGACCTCGTGTTCCGCATCGTCCCCGTCGCCACCCCGTCACGGTCGTCCCGCCCCGACGATGACGCGACCCGCGTGTTCGGAGCCCTCGGATGAGCGAACTGGTCCTGCTCCTGCTCCGCATCGGCTTCCTCGTGCTGATGTGGTTCTTCGTGTTCGGGGTCGTCTACTCCCTGCGCGCCGACCTGTTCGGGGTGCGTGCTCGCAAGCTCCCCGCCGAGGCCACCGCGGGAGCACCCGCTGCTGCCGCTCCGGCACCGACCGCTCCGCCCCGTCCCTCGTCGGCGCGACCCTCGACCGGCCCCGCGACCGTGGCGACGGCGAAGCGCCTCGTGATCACGTCCGGGCCGAAGGCCGGTCTCGAGCTCCCCCTCGGCTCCGACGCGATGACGATCGGCCGCTCCAGCGAATCCGCCCTCGTGATCCGCGACGACTACACGTCCAGCCATCACGCCCGACTCATACTCCGTGGTGACACCTGGGCGATCCAGGACCTCGACTCGACGAACGGCACGTTCGTGGCCGGCCAGCGGGTGACGGGCGGCCCCGTCTCCTTGAGCCTCGGCACCCCGGTCAAGGTCGGCGCGACGACGTTCGAGTTGAGGGCCTGACGCCGGCATGGTCTTCGAAGGCTCGAGCGCCGCGATCTCCCACACCGGGAAGGTCCGCTCCAACAACCAGGACTCCGGGTACTCCGGGGCGAACCTGTTCGTCGTCGCCGACGGCATGGGCGGACACGCGGGCGGCGACGTCGCCTCCAGCATCGCCATCCAGCGCATGGAGCCGCTGGACCAGCCGTACTCCTCCACGGAGGATGCGCAGGCCGCCCTCCAGGCCGCCGCCACGACCGCCGCGGGCGACCTCATCCGCGCCGCCAAGGATCGTCCGGAGCTCGCCGGGCTCGGCACCACGCTCAGCGCCATCATCATGGTGGACGAGTATGCCGTCATCGGTCACATCGGCGACTCCCGCATCTACCTCTACCGCGACGACGCGCTGACGCAGATCACGGCCGACCACACCTTCGTGCAGCGCCTGGTCGACTCCGGCCGCATCACGCCGGAAGAGGCCAGGTACCACCCGCGGCGCTCCGTGCTCATGCGCGTGCTCAGCGACATGGACGCCGACCCCGAGCTGGACATGTTCGTCATGCACGCGCAGCCCGGCGACCGCTGGCTGCTCTGCTCCGACGGCCTCTCCGGTGTCGTGGACGAGGCCCGCATCCTCAAGGCCATGCAGCTCGGGCTCGCCCCCGGCCGCACGGCGGACAACCTCCTCAAGCAGGCCCTCGACGGCGGCGCCCCCGACAACGTCACGATCGTCATCGTCGACGTCGGCGGTCAGCATCCCGTCCACTCCGGCACCGCCACGATCGTCGGCGCGGCATCGAACCCGTCGGGTGTCTACGTGCCGCCGGTGCGGGCCCCGCGGAGCAACTGGCTGCATCCGGTCCGCCAGGCCGCGAACGAGCCGAGCCACTTCGAGCCGGCGCCCGAGTACCTCGAGGAGCTGATCGAGGAGGACCGCCGTCGCGCCAAGCGCCGCCGGCTGGGCTGGATCGCCGGCACCCTCGTCGTCCTCGCGATGCTGGGCTTCGCCGCGTTCGCCGCCTACAGCTGGACGCAGACGCGCTACTTCATCGGCGCCGATGAGGACAGTGTCGTGATCTTCCAAGGTGTGCAGCAGAACATCGGTCCGATCACGCTGTCGACGCCGGTGGAGGACACCGAGATCCTCCTCGCCGACCTGCCCCCGTATCAGCGGGCCTCGGTCGAGCGCACGATCAGCGCACGCTCGCTCTCCGACGCGATGGCCATCGTCGACCGTCTCCGCACGGGCGCCGAGGCGAACATCATCGAGCAGACCCCGCTGCCCACACCGCTCCCCTCCCCGAGCGCCACACCGTCGGGAGGTGCCGGGTGAGCACCGACGTCCAGGCCGACACCACGGTCATCAAGGCGCTGCGCCGGCTGCGCATGCCGCAGACGCAGCGCAACCGCGAGTTCTGGCTGCTCCTCTTCGCCTGTGCGATCAGCGGCGCCGCCCTCACCCTCGTCCAGCTCGGCGCCCTCGGCACCATCGACCCGATGATCCTGGCGATCGGCGGCGGCCTGGCAGCTCTGGCGTTCGCGCTGCACATCGTGCTCCGCTTCGTCGCCGCCGACGCCGATCCCTTCGTCGTCCCCATCGCGACGCTGCTCACCGGACTCGGCGTCGCGATGATCTACCGGATCGACATCGCCTTCGCGAACACCGGGTGGAACGCCTACTCGACCAAACAGCTCGCCTGGACCGCCATCTCCCTGGCCGGGGCGATCACGGTGGTCATCCTGCTGCGCAACTACCGGATCCTGTTCCGATACACCTACATCTTCGGACTCGCCGGAATCCTCCTCCTGCTCCTGCCGTTCGTCCCCGGTCTGCGGATCCCCGACGCGAACGCACAGGTGTGGGTGTCGCTCGGCGGCATGTTCGCCTTCCAGCCCGGAGAGCTCGCCAAGATCTGTCTCGCGATCTTCTTCGCCGGCTACCTGGTACGCACGCGGGAGAGCCTCACGTCCGTGGGCAAGCGAGTGCTCGGGATCACCTGGCCGCGCATGCGCGAGCTCGGACCCGTGCTCGTCGTCTGGCTCGTCTCGCTCGGCATCATCGTCGTCCAGCGCGACCTCGGTACCGGAACGCTCATCTTCGGCATGTTCGTTGCCATGCTCTACGTCGCGACAGGCAAGACGAGCTGGGTGCTCATCGGTCTCGGCCTCGTGGTCGCCGGCGTCGCCGTCGCCTCCCAGATCCTCAGCTACGTGCAGGGCCGCTTCGTCAACTGGCTCTTCCTGTTCGACTCCTCGAAGGTCGACCCCGACGGCGCCGGATACCAGCCCATGCAGGGCTTGTTCGGGCTCGCCCGCGGCGGCCTCATCGGCACCGGCTGGGGGCAGGGCCGCCCGGAGATCACGCCGCTCGCGCACAGCGACTACATCATCACGAGCCTGGGCGAGGAGCTCGGCCTCATCGGGCTCTTCGCGATCCTCTGCCTTTACATGGTGTTCGTCAGCCGCGGCGTCCGCATCGGTCTCGCCGGTCAGGACGATTTCGGCAAGCTGCTCGCCACGGGCCTGTCGTTCACCATCGCGCTGCAGGTGTTCATCATGGTCGGCGGTGTCACCCGGGTCATCCCGCTGACCGGTCTGACCACCCCGTTCCTCGCCGCCGGTGGCTCGTCGCTCGTCGCGAACTGGCTCATCGTGGCACTCCTCCTCCGCATCTCCGACGGCGTCCGCCGTCAGCCCCGGGTGGTGATCGGCTGACATGACACGAGAACTCCGCAGACTCAGCATCGTCATGCTGTTCATGTTCATCGCGCTGTTCGCCGCGACGAGCTGGATCCAGGTCGTCGAGACCGACGGGCTGTCGCAGAACCCGCACAACAAGCGCACCCGGCTGGACAGCTACGAGATCCAGCGCGGCGCGATCATCGTCGACGGCACCGCGATCGCCAACTCGGTCCCCAGCGACGACACGTACCGGTTCCAGCGCGTCTACACCGACGCCGAGATGTGGGAGCCCGTCACCGGCTACTTCAACCCCGCGCTCGGCTCCAGCACCGGCATCGAGGAGGCGATGAACGCCGATCTCTCGGGCACGGGCTCGAACGCGTTCTTCGCGGAGATCGAGCGGATCCTCTCCGGTCAGCCCCAGCGCGGGTTCAGCGTCGAGCTGTCGTTGAACACGGCTGCGCAGCGCGCCGCCACCGAGGCACTGGACGGCCTGCAGGGCGCCGTCGTGGCGATGGACCCGAAGACCGGACGCATCCTCGCGCTGGCGTCCACCCCCGGCTTCGACACGAACAGCATGGCGACCCACGACGCGAACGCCGCCAACGCGACCTACGACCAGCTCGTGGCCGACCCCGGCAAACCACTGTCGAACCGGGCGATCGCCGGCGACCTCAATCCCCCGGGGTCGACCTTCAAGATCGTCGTGGCGGCGGCCGCCTACGCCAGCGGAGAGTGGACGCCGGAGTCGACCCTCCCCAACCCCGCCTCGTACACGCTGCCGGGCTCGAACAGTCGCGTCTCCAACGCGTGGGGCGGCACCTGCGGCTCCGGCGCGACGGTCACGATCGCCGAGGCGATCCGTCTCAGCTGCAACATCCCCATGGCCGAGCTCGCGGTCGAGCTCGGCGATGACACGATCCGGGAGATGGCGGAGAAGTTCGGGTTCAACCGCAGCTTCGACATCCCGCTCACCTCGACGCCCTCGAGCTACCCCCAGGGGCTCGACGACGCGCAGACCGCCCTCACCGGATTCGGGCAGGGGCAGGTGACCGCGACGCCATTGCAGATCGCCATGGTCTCCGCGGGCATCGCCAACGACGGCGTCGTCATGAACCCGCAGATGGTCGACGCCGTGATCGGCAACGACCTCTCGGTGATCCGGTCGTTCGACAGCACCGAGTTCGGTCGCGCGATGGAGCCGGACGTCGCCGACGAGGTGACCTCCGCCATGGTCGCGAGCGTCTCAAACGGCGCGGCGCAGGGTGCAAGAATAGACGGGGTCGACGTGGCCGGTAAGACCGGAACGGCGGAGAACGGAAACAGGCCGCACACGCTGTGGTTCACGGGGTTCGCCCCCGCGGACGACCCCGCGGTCGCGGTAGCGGTCGTCGTCGAGAACGGCGGCGGACAGGGTCAATCAGGAAGCGGGGACACCATCGCCGCTCCGATTGCGAAGAAGGTCATAGAGGCGGTGCTGGGCAGATGAGGCCGACGCAGGGTGTGTCGTTCGGTGGTCGCTACGAGCTGCAGTCGCGGATTGCGATCGGCGGCATGGGCGAGGTGTGGGAGGCGACGGATCACGTCATCGGACGCACCGTCGCCATCAAGATCCTCAAGGACGAGTACATGGGGGACCCCGGGTTCCTCGAGCGGTTCCGCGCGGAAGCGCGTCATGCTGCGCTCGTCAACCACGAGGGCATCGCCAGCGTGTTCGATTACGGCGAGGAGAACGGCAGCGCCTACCTCGTCATGGAGCTCGTGCCGGGTGAGGCCCTGTCGACGATCCTGGAGCGGGACGGCGCACTGAGTGCCGACAAGACGCTCGACATCGTCGCGCAGACCGCTTCGGCCCTCCAGGCCGCGCACGCCGCGGGTCTCGTGCACCGCGACATCAAGCCCGGGAACCTCCTCATCACGCCCGACGGCCGTGTGAAGATCACCGACTTCGGCATCGCCCGGATCGCCGATCAGGTACCGCTCACCGCGACCGGTCAGGTCATGGGCACGGTGCAGTACCTGTCGCCGGAGCAGGCGTCGGGTCACCCTGCCTCCCCCGCGACCGACACGTACTCGCTCGGCATCGTCGCGTACGAGTGCCTCGCCGGCAAGCGCCCCTTCACGGGCGAGTCGCAGGTCGCGATCGCCATGGCGCAGATCAACGAGCAGCCGCCGCCGCTGCCGCCGACGGTCCCGATCCCCGTGCAGAACCTGGTCATGGCGATGATCGCCAAGAAGCCGGCGGATCGCCCCTCCTCCTCGGCCACGGTCGCTCGTGCGGCCCAGGCCCTGCGTCGCGGAGACCTGAACTCCGCGGCCATCGCCGTGCCCGCCATCGCGACGGGCGGCATCGCCGGCGACGACGACGCCACGCGCATGCTCACCGCGACCGGTGACGACGGCACGACACGCATCCTCCCCACCACCGCGCAGCTTCCCACCGACGAGGCCGCCGCGGAGGAGCAGGAGAAGAAAAAGAAGAAGAAGAGCGCCTGGACCTGGCCGCTCATCGCGCTGCTGGTCCTGCTGCTCATCGTCGTCGCCGGCACGCTGTGGGCGCTGTTCGGCAACCAGGGCAAGGATGCCGACCCCGACCCCACCGGGTCCGCGAGCCGCACCCCCACGCAGACACAGACGCAGACGCCCTCGCAGGAGCCCACGCCCGACGAGACCCGGGTCGACGTGACCGCACTCGGTCTCAACGGCATGGACTGCGGCACCGCGACCGCGACGCTCAAGGAGGCCGGGTTCTCCGACATCGCCTGCGGCGAGGGCGACCCCGCCCCGAGCGACGGCGACGTCGGCAAGGTCTACCGGGTGCAGCCGGAGGGGAACGTCGCCACGACGACCCCGATCGCGCTCACGGTCTACGCCGGCCGCACGCCGCTGCCGACGCCGACCGACCAGCCGACGATCACCGGCGACCCGGTCGCGGGCAGCACCGTGACGATCTCCTGGGGCACCGGTTTCACCTGCCCCAGCGGCACGACGCTGTCCGGCTACGTCGTCTCGCTGCAGAACGGCACCTTCGCCTCCGGCGGCCCGAACTTCCAGCCGACGCAGCGCAACGCTCAGGTGACCGTCGGCGACGCCGTGGGACAGCAGCTCATCGCGACGTATCAGGGCCTGTGCTCCGGTGGCGACCAGCGCACGTCGAACGCCTCTCCCCCGCTCTCCGTCACGATCGTGGCACCGGAGGACGGCGAGGGTGACGGCGGCGACGGCGCCCAAGGGTAGCCTGAGTATCCAGTCCAGCCGCAGTCGTTTCCAGGGGGTCATCCGTGTCCACAGAGCCACAAGTCATCGCGGGCCGGTACCGCGTCGACGAGCTCATCGGACACGGCGGGATGGCGAAGGTGTACCGCGGGTACGACCTGACCCTCGGCCGCGAGATCGCGATCAAGATCCTCGATCCCGATCTCGCCCGCGACACCAGTTTCCGCACGCGGTTCCGCCTGGAGGCGCAGTCGGCGTCGCGCATGTCGCACCCGTCGATCGTCCGTGTGTACGACGCCGGTGATCCGTCGACGGTCGACAGTTCCTCGGACGAGCCGCCGTACATCGTGATGGAGCTGGTCAAGGGCACCCTGCTCAAGAAGATCATCGCCGACGGTCCGGTTCCCGTCGAGGACGCGGTGCGCTACGTCGACGGCATCCTCGAAGCGCTGGACTACTCGCATCGCGCGGGCGTCGTGCACCGCGACATCAAGCCCGGCAACGTCATGGTCACCGACAAGGGCCAGGTGAAGGTCATGGACTTCGGCATCGCGCGCGCGGTGTCCGACTCGTCCTCGACGGTGGCCGAGACCACTCAGATCATCGGCACCGCCGCGTACTTCTCCCCCGAGCAGGCCAAGGGCGAACCTGTCGACGCCCGTGCCGACCTCTACTCCACCGGGGTCGTGCTCTACGAACTGCTGACGGGGCGACAGCCGTTCCGTGGCGAGTCGCCGGTCGCCGTGGCCTACCAGCACGTCAGCGAGACGCCGGTCCCGCCCTCCGAGGTCAACGAGGAGTCGCCCGCCGCCCTCGACCCGATCGTGCTGCGTGCCCTCGCCAAGGACCCGTACCAGCGGTACCCGGATGCCGCGCACTTCCGCGCCGCTCTGGATGCCGCGGTGACGGGCGCCGCACCCACCCGCAAGCAGATCGGCGCGCTGACCAGCGAGCTCTACGGCCCGAGCCCCCGACAGGCGCAGGAGACGGCGCGGTCGCTGCGTCAGCTCAGCACCGACACCACGATGGCACGCACGCAGTCGGGACCGCCCGTCGCCTGGATCTGGGCGGGAGTCGCCCTGCTGGCGGTGCTCCTGGCCTCGGTGCTGTTCTGGGTCTGGACCATCAGCATGCGTCCCGCCGACGTGCCCAGCACCTCGCGAGTCGTCCCCGACCTGACGAACGTCGCCTCCGAGCGCGCACAGGACGATCTCGCTGAGCTGGATCTCTCCTCCAAGATCGTCATCGAGTCGAGCCCGTCGATCGCCGAGGGCAACGTGATCCGCACCGACCCCGAGGGCGGCGTCTCCGTGGAGCAGGGTTCGACCGTCACCCTCTACGTGTCCTCCGGCGAAGAGACAGTGGTCGTGCCGAAGCTCGAGGGGATGTCCCTCGATGCCGCGACGAAGGCGTTGAAGGCCGCCGGCCTCGAACTCGGCACCGTGACGCAGCGCAACGACAAGGGCCTCGCCGCCAACACCGTCATGACGGCGAGCGAGGAGGCGGATGCCGAGGTCGCTCCCGGCACCGTCGTGAACCTCGAGGTCGCCAGCGGGAAGGTCACCCTGAACAACGTCGTCGGCTGGTCCCTGGACTCGGCCACGCAGGCGCTCGAGGACCTGGGGCTCACCCCGGTGCCGACCGAGGCGCCGGAGTGCCCGGCGACGGACCCGGAGACCGTGCACTCGATGTCCGTCGCGCCGGGCGACGTCCCCGTCGGGTCGTCGGTCGAACTCCGCTACTGCACCGGATCCTGACGCGACACTCCGCGGCGGTTCAGCGTGCGAGCGGGTCGAGGCGGACGGAGCGGGTGACGGCCTCCTCGTCGCCGCACAGCCGGAGCCAGTTGGCGAGGAGCCGGTAGCCCCCTGGGGTGAGGACGCTCTCCGGGTGGAACTGCACCCCGTGCACCGGCAGTGTCCGGTGCGCGAGCGCCATGACGGTGCCGTCGGGGGCGGTCGCGGTCACGATGAGGTCGGCGGGAAGGTCACCCGCCGCGAGAGCGAGCGAGTGGTAGCGCCCGACGTCGAAGGGTGAGGGCAGACCCGCGAACAGCTCGGAGCCGTCATGCCGGACGGCCGAGACCATGCCGTGCATCACCTCGGGGGCGGAACCGACGGCCGTGCCGAATGCGGCCCCGATGACCTGGTGCCCGAGACATACTCCGAGGGTGGGCACTCCCCGCCGCATCGCGATGCGTGCCGCGTCGACCGAGACGCCGGCATCGGCGGGCGCCCCCGGCCCCGGAGAGAGCAGGAGGGCGTCATGCGCGCCGAGAAGCGCGTCGATCCCGGCCGGGTCGGTCGCGTCCGACTCCACCAGCGTGGTGTCGGCGCCGAGTTCCCGGAGGTAGCCCACGAGGGTGTGCACGAAGCTGTCGTGGTTGTCGACCACGAGCACCTTGGTCATTCGACGTCGACTTCGCCCGGCGCGATGAGCGGGCTGACCCACGGGAACACGTACCAGAACAACGCGTAGAGCACCGCGGCGATCACCACGAGCAGGATGAGGACGCGCAGCCACCACGGGCCGGGCAGCAGGCGCCAGAGTGCGGCGTACATGGGTCTTCTCTCTCCTGGTGGCGGGTCAGACGGACGGCGCGGCCGGCGGGGGCGGTGGGTCGGTGAGGGCGGACGGAGGCCCCTCGGCCCGAGGCTGGAAGCTCTCGAACACCCCGTAGGCGACGATGCGCTCGGCGAGCGAGTACAGCGGCGAGCACGCCGTCAGTGTGATGTACTGCTCGCCGGTCTGCTGCTCCGGCATCTGCGGCACGTCGGCGAGCACGTCGGTCTGCGTCGGCTTCACATACTCCAGGGTGCGGAACCGGTAGGTGTACCAGCCGTCGGGCGTCTCCACCACGATCGCGTCGCCCACGTGCAGCTTGTCGAGCTGGTTGAACGGCTTCCCCCAGGTCGTCCGGTGGCCGGCGAGCGAGAAGTTCCCCACCTCTCCGGGCATCTTCGACTGCGTGTAGACGCCGATGCCCTTCTGGTCGAGGGTGCGCGCGCGACTCGTGCCCCCGTAGATGCCGAAGTTGTAGTCGGCCCCGAATCGGGGGATGTGCATCTGACCGAACCACTCCCCGTCGGCCGGCGCCGTGGGGACGGGCGCCTCGTACACGGTCTCGCCGTCGTCCGTCTCGACCAGCGGCGGCAGTTCCGGTGCCTCCCCCGCGGCGAGCTGCTGCGAGATCGCGGCACCTTCCTCGTTCTTCTGGGCCGCGATGATGATGTCGCCGATCCACATCTGCCAGGCGACGAAGAGGAGGACGACGACGCCCGCGGTCAGGAGCAGTTCGCCGAGCACGCTCGCGAACGTGGCTCGCGACCGTGGTCGCTGCCGCCGTTCGCGCCGCCCCCCAGGCGCGACAGATGCAGTCATGGGCGTGATCATATCCGTCCGACCTGTGCAGCAGGAGCTGGGGCATCGCCGATCCGCGCCCTGACGGCTCGTCGGCGCCGAGGTCTCCCGGGTACAATGACGGCATGGCACGTGACCGCAAGACCGAAGAACCCGCCGTCGAGCGCGCCGAAGGCGACGCCGCTCCCAACGCCGTCTGGTTCAAGCCGGTGATGATCGGCTTCATGCTCCTCGGCCTCGCGTGGATCCTCGTCTTCTACATCTCGGGCATGCAGTTCCCCATCCCCGGGCTCGACAACTGGAATCTGGCCATCGGCCTGGGCATCGCCCTCATCGGATTCCTCATGACGACACGCTGGCGCTGACCGCGCAGAACGACGGAAAACCCCTCGCCTCTTCGGCGGGGGGTTTTCGTCTGTGGAGCGAAGCGGAAGTTATCCACAGGTTATCCCCACACTGGGGAGAATTACACCGATGTTATTCACAGGGGTTAACAACCCTGTTAACAACTCGGGATCAGGCCAAAAGGATCAGCGGCGGTACCACGGCGACCACGACGATCAACAGCACCACCAGGGCTGCGAGCGACACGATCTGCCAGGTCCGCTGATCGCGGCGCTTCGTGCGGACGTAGATCAGCGCCACGAGAGCGCCCGTGATCGCGCCGCCGAGGTGCGCCTGCCAGGAGATGCCGCCCGCGAAGAATCCGAAGGCGAAGTTGATGCCGAGGATGACGAGGATGCCGGTGACGTTCGCCCCGATGTGCCGTCCGATGATCAGGAGCGACGCCAGGAGTCCGAAGATCGCCCCCGAGGCGCCGACCGTCCACGTCTCCGGCGCGAGAACGGCCACCATGACCGAACCGCCGAGACCGCTGATGAGATACAGCGCGAGGTAGCGGACGCGACCGAGCATCGGTTCGAGATTCTGTCCGAGCATCCACAGCGCGAGCATGTTCAGGGCGAGATGCACGAAGCCGCCGTGCACGAAAAGCGCCGTCAGCAACCGCCACGGCTCGAACGGCAGGAGGGAGAGGTTCGGGTACAGGAACGGCGCGTAGAAGCCGAGGGCCTGGATGATCGGGGCGTTGAGCCCGGGGATGAGCTGCACGAGGCCGATGAACGACGTCACCGCGAGCAGCGCGTACGTGACCACGGGCTTGCCGCTGCGCACGGCACCCATGGTGGCTGCCCCACCGCCGCGCCACCGACGCGCGGCCTTCTTCTGCCCAGGGGTGCGGTTCTTGCGCTCCGCGTTCATGCACTCCGGGCAGATGACGCCGACCGGGGCAGGCGTCTGGCACTCCGGGCAGATCGTCCGAAGGCACCGCTGGCAGAGCACGAAGCTCTGCCGATCCGGATGCCGGTAGCAGAAGTTCTCACGGTTGTTCGTGAACTCGGGCGTCGTCATCCGGATCGGCCGTCGCTGTCGTCAGGCGGCGACGATGTCGATCGACTGCAGCACGACCGGCTCGATCGGGCGATCGCCCGCCGCGGTCGGAACGGCGGAGATCGCGTCGACGACCTTGCGCGACGCGTCGTCGGCGACCTCGCCGAAGATCGTGTGCTTGCCCTGCAGCCACGGCGTCGGGTCGGTCGTGATGAAGAACTGCGAGCCGTTCGTGCCCTCGACCTTGCCGGTGATGGCGTTGCGGCGAAGACCCGCGTTGGCCATCGCGAGGATGTAGGGCTCGTTGAAGTTGAGCTCGTTGTTGATCTCGTCGTCGAAGTTGTACCCCGGACCGCCGACGCCCTGACCGAGCGGGTCGCCGCCCTGGATCATGAAGTTCGGGATGATGCGGTGGAAGACGACGTCCTTGTAGAGGGGGCCCTCGCCCGGCTTGCCGGTGGCGGGGTGCGTCCACTCCTGGGAGCCGTCGGCGAGGCCGACGAAGTTCTTGACCGTCTTCGGGGCGTGGTCGCCGAAGAGGTTGATGACGATGTCACCGTGGTTGGTGTGCAGAGTTGCGACGTGGGAAGCGTGAACCATGCGTTCATTCTCGCAGAGCTTCCGGTGAGCGGGCCGGGTGCGTACAGGCACGGCGCCGATGATGCAAGGGGCGGGCGATTCCCTCGCCGCATCCAGCCTCTCGTGGCAAGATGGGGAACCCGTACTCCAATGGACAGGAGAGCATCGTGAGCCTCAGCCGCAAGCGGAAGAAGCAGCTTCGTCGTCTTCAGAAGGACGCGAACCAGCTGTGGGAAGACCAGCAGGTGCTCGTCGGCCACGCTGCCGACGTCGCTCGTGAGGCAGGTCGCCAGCTCGGCAACTTCAATCGCGAGCAGATCGTCCCGGTCGTCCAGGACACCTACAACCGCCGCGTCGCCCCGGTCGTCGACCGTTCGGTGAAGGCCGGCAAGCACGTCGTGGACGACAAGGTCGTCCCGATCGTCGGCGGTGTCGTGGGTACGGCACTGACCGCCTGGGACGTCGCGAACGCCAAGCGTCACGGCGTCGAGTACAAGGCGCGCAAGGCCGTCTCGCAGAAGAAGGGTCCTGGTCTCGGATCCGTCATCGCCATCGTCCTGGGTGCCGCAGCCGCGGTCGGCGTGCTCTACGCCGCCTGGCAGGCGCTGCGGGCCGACGATGAGCTGTGGGTGGCCGACGACCCGCTGTCGGCTCCCGACGCGTGACCACTCCCGACCCGCACGCGCGGGTGCGGGATGCTGCGGCCGCCCGTGGACTCGACATCGAGATCCGCGAGCGGCCGCAGGCGCGTAGCCTCGTCGAGGCCGCCGAGATCCTCGGCATCCCGCCGTCGGGCATCGTGAAGACCCTCGTGGTGAAACGCTCGGACGACACGTATCTGTTCGCTCTCGTCCCCGGCGGACGATCCATCTCCTGGCCCAAGCTGCGCGCCCTCGTGGGCGTCAACAAGCTGCGCCTCCCGGAGCCCGAGCTGGCCCTCGCGGCGACTGGCTACGAGCGCGGGACCATCGTGCCGATCGGCAGCACCACCGACTGGCCGGTCTACGCCGACGCATCGATCGTCGGTCAGCGGGTGGCGATGGGCGCCGGCACGCACGGCTACAGCCTCTTCGTCGACGCCGACGACCTCATCGCCGCGTACGACGCCACCGTCGCCGACATCTCGGTTCCCGACGAACGCTGACGGTCGACTCCTAGAGGATGCCGGCCATCCGCAACGCGATGTCGACCAGGCGAACGCGCTGCAAACCCGCGACCGCGGGGAGCGGGAACCATTCCGCGCGATCGGTGGAGCCCTCCGTCTCCCAACGGAGCTTCCCGCCGGATACCTCCGCCCGGTAGACGATGCGCAAGGTGTGCAGCGGATCCGACGACTTCTGCACGCGCCGCCCGGCGGGGATGACACGGGAATGGATACCGAGCAGCGACCCGACCCTCACCGTGTAGCCCGTCTCCTCGCGGATCTCCCGGCGCACGGCATCCTCGGGCGCCTCGCCCGGCTCCAGCCCGCCGCCGGGAAGGGTCCAGGCCACCCGCCGGCCCTCGGTCCATCGCGCCAGGAGGAGGCGCCCACCCTCATCGGTGACGACCCCGTATGCGGCGACGCGCAGGTCCATGGAGACACCCTATCCGGGTATCGTGCCATCGCCCGCCGCGTGACGGGACCGGCGGATCGATCACGAATCGAGAAGCACGGGAGCGGTCGGCGTCCCTACGCTGGGACCATCATCGAGGCCGCACGAGAGGACCATCATGGCCGACACCGAGAAGAACTTCACCCCCGAGGAGCGCGAGGCCATGCAGGCCGCCGCGAAGGAGGCGCGCACCCGACGCTCCCGAGCCAAGAAGTCGCCCGAGGAACTGCGCGCCGCCGGCGAGGCCGATCTCAAGGAAGCCGTCGCGAAGCTCACCGACGAGGACAGGCGGCTCGCCGAGAAGCTTCACGCGCTGGTGTCCGAGGTGGCGCCGGAGCTCGTGCCCCGCACGTACTACGGCATGCCGGCGTGGGGCCGAGACGGCAAGGTGCTGTGCTTCTTCCAGCCGGCGAGCAAGTTCAAGGTCCGCT
Organism: Microbacterium sp. C-MGS6; assembly: GCF_058140415.1. Taxonomy (NCBI): domain Bacteria; kingdom Bacillati; phylum Actinomycetota; class Actinomycetes; order Micrococcales; family Microbacteriaceae; genus Microbacterium; species Microbacterium sp. C-MGS6. The sequence goes on along the minus strand of NZ_CM176934.1, from coordinate 14,697 downwards.
ACGGAACCTTCGGCTTCGAGCCGATCTCCCACCTCGACGACGGCACCGTCTGGCCGACCGCGTACGCGGTGACCGCGCTCACGGAGAAGGATCTCGAGTTCCTCGCCGCGCGCATCCGCCAGGCGATCAGCTGATTCGCGGTGAAGGCCTGACGCAGCGGTGTCGCTCGCGTTAGCGTGGTGGCTGTGAGCACCCTCCCCTTCTCCGCCGCCGTCTACGCCCGCCGCCTGGAGCGCGCGCAGGACCTCGCGCATGCTGCCGGTTTCGACGCGATCGTCGTCGGCCCCGGCCCCGACCTCCAGTACCTCCTCGGCGTCGAGGGCGACACCATCGAGCGGCTGACCGCGCTGGTCCTTACTCCCCGCGGCGCGGCTACGGTGGTCGTCCCACGCATGGAGCTCGCCAAGGTGCGCAGTACGGCCATCGGCGAGCTGGGACTGACGGTCGCCGACTGGGTGGACGGCGAGGACCCGTACGCCCTCGTGGCTGCGGCGACGGGTTCCGTCTCCCGCGTCGGCGTCTCGGATGCGCTTCCCGCGCTGCACGTCGTGCCGATCGGGGAACGGCTGCAGGCGCGGCTCGAACTCGCCACGCCCGTCCTCCGGGAGGGTCGGATGATCAAGGATGACGAGGAGATCGCCGAGCTGCGTCGCGCCGGCGCGGCGATCGATGCCGTGCACCGCCGCGTACCCGCCTGGTTGCGCGCGGGGCGCACCGAGCGAGAGGTCGCCGCCGACATCGCCGCCGCGATCGTCGAGGAAGGCCATCGGACGGTCGAGTTCGTCATCGTCGGCTCTGGGCCCAACGGCGCGGATCCGCACCACGAGGTCTCCGACCGGGTCATCGAGGAGGGCGACGTGGTGGTCGTCGACATCGGCGGCGCCGTGCCGAGCGGTTACAACTCGGACAGCACGAGGACCTATGTCGTCGGAACGCCTGATCCGGATGCTGCGGACCGCATCGCCACCCTCGTCCGCGCGCAGCAGGCGGCGGTGGATGCGGTGCGCCCTGGAGTCACGGCGGCGGAGGTCGACGCGGCCGCCCGTTCGGTGCTCGCGGAGGCCGGGCTGGGGGAGGCGTTCCTGCACCGCACGGGTCACGGGATCGGCGTCTCGGTGCACGAGGAGCCCTACATCGCCCCCGGCAACGACCTCGTGATCCGAGAGGGCATGGCCTTCAGCATCGAGCCTGGCATCTACTTCCCGCGAGAGTGGGGCGCCCGCATCGAGGACATCGTGGTCGTGACGGCGGACGGAGTCGAACGCCTGAACACGGCACCGCACGGACTCACGGCAACCGACGGGTGAAGTGAGTCGGGGGGAGGATGGTGGAGCCTAGGAGATTCGAACTCCTGACATCCTGCTTGCAAAGCAGGCGCTCTACCAACTGAGCTAAGGCCCCGTGAGGGAATTCTTGAATTGAAAGGGTGGGGCTACCAGGACTTGAACCTGGGACCTCTTCATTATCAGTGAAGCGCTCTAACCGCCTGAGCTATAGCCCCGTCAACCTCCAGAACTTTACCGGAGTTTCGCCGAAAATCCGAATCGAGGGCGGGGGCCCCGCACCGGAGCCCCGCCCTCGCCCGGTTCATCGTCCGGGGTCGACGTTCACACTGCCGGCCGACACGGACACATCGATCGTGCGACGGGCGCTGGGCGACTCGTCGACACGGGCATCGAACGATCCCGCGTTGATGTCCTGCGTGATCCGGTACTCCACATCCGGAAGCGTCAGGTTCAGGGATCCGGCGCTCACATCGATGGTGGTCGCCGTCGGCGCGTCGCCGGTGAGTTCGACCGTCAGGTCGCCTGCTGCGATGCCGAGATCCGCCTGGTCGACGCCGTCGAGGAGGACGTCCGCCCGCCCCGCGTTCATCTGCACATCGACGGCCGAGGCCGCTCCGGAGACATCGAGGGATCCGGCGTTGATCTGCACCTCGAGGGTGCCGAACTCGCCGGAGACGTCGAGAGCGCCGGCATCGAGCGTGAGGCTCGCGTCGAGGTCCGAGCTGCTGAGCTCCTTCGGAAGGGTGAGCACGGCGCGCTCGTCGTCACCGAACCAGTTGCCGAACCACCAGCCGAAGGCGGGCCGAGGGCTCCGGACGACGAGCTCGTCCGCTTCGCGCTCGAACGTCCACGAACCTCGACCGTTGGTCACGGAGAGCTCCGCCGCGTCCACATCTCCGAAGTCGATGCGGACCATGCTCGCATCGGCGTCGAGATCGATCGCAGTGACGCCGTCGACGTCCACCGTCTGCACCGAATCCGGTCGGCTGGAGGACAGAAGGGTGCCGGTCGCCGCGACGGCCGCCGTGCCTCCGGCTCCGAGCAGGGCGATCCCACCGACCACGGCGGTGACGATCATGACGGCGGTCGCTCCGGATGAACGCCGCGGTCCGGGCGCGCTCGGCGACGGCGTGGGGGAAGCCGCGGACGGCGGCGGGGGAGTGATCGGGGTGTGCCCGCCCTGTGCTCCGGTGTTCTCGGTGGTCATCGTGAGACTCCTGTCTGGCCGTTCGACGGCGTCGTGCCGCCCGTGTTCTCGAGGTGGGCCAGCGCGGCGAGCACGCGGCGGTTGCCCGCCTCGTCCTGTTCGAAGCCCAGCTTCTGGAAGATGGAGGTGATGTGCTTCTCGACGCTCGCTCCCGAGAGGAAGAGGAGGGCAGCGATCGCCTGGTTCGACTTGCCCTCGGCGAGCAGCGCCAGCACGGTGCGCTCCCGCTCGGTGAGCCGCATCATGCGATCGTCGCGGTTCCGGCGGGTCAGGAGCTGGGCCACGACCTCCGGGTCCAGCACCGTGGCGCCGTCGGCGATCCGCTGCACCGAATCGATGAACTCCGCGACATCCGCCACCCGGTCCTTCAGGAGGTAGCCGAGCGGACCGCCCTGCGCGGCGATGAGATCGGACGCGTAGCGCTCCTCCACATACTGGGACAGCACGAGGATGGCGAGCGACGGATGCACCGCCCGCAGATCGAGCGCCGCGCGGATGCCCTCGTCCGTGAAGGTCGGCGGCAGCCGCACATCGAGGATGCAGAGGTCCGGCGTCGTCGACGTCACGGCCTCGCGGAGACCGGTCGTGTCGGTGAGGGCCGCGACCACCTCGTGGCCGGCGTCCTCGAGCAGACGCACGAGCCCCTCGCGCAGGAGGACGGAATCCTCGCAGATCAGGATGCGCATGGCACGTTCACCTCCAGGCTGGTCGGGCCGCCCTGCGGACTGTCGAGACGGAAGGTCCCGCCCGCGGCGAGGATCCGGTTCGCGATGCCGTCGAGGCCCCCGCCCGGGATGACCTGGGCGCCGCCCATGCCGTTGTCCTCGACCCGCGCCCAGAGGACGTTTCCCTCGCGGAGCCGGACGGTGACCCGCGCTTCGCTCGCTCGGGAGTGCTTCGCCGCGTTGGTCAGCGATTCGGCGATGGAGAAGTACACCGCCGCCTCCGCATCGCGTCCGGGCCGGCTTGCCCCGGCGCCGCCACTCTGGGTCCCTGAGCCGTACCCCTGGGTCCCTGCCCCGCCACCCTGGGTCCCTGAGCTTGTCGAAGGGTCCATCCGCACGTCCAACTGCACGGGGATGGGGGAGCGGCTGGCGAGCGCGGACAACGCGGCGTCGAGTCCGCGGTCGTCGAGCACGGAGGCGTGGATCCCGCGGGCGAGCTGCCGCAGTTCGGTGATGGCGGCCTTCGTCGACGTGTGGGCCTCGGAGATGAGCTCTTTCGCGGCGTCGGGGTCGGTGTCGATCTTCTGCTGGGCGAGCCCGAGGGTCATCCCGACGGAGACGAGCCGCGGCTGGACGCCGTCGTGCAGATCGCGCTCGATCCGCGTCCGTTCCACATCGGCCGCACGGACGGCACCCTCACGCTGGGCGGTGGATGCGCGGACACGCTCGGTGAGCTCGACCTCACGAGCCCGGGCGACGATCGCCAGCGCGAGTGTCCGGGCCAGGAGCGCGAGGCCGATGATCCCGGCGGCGGAGGCGAGTGCGCCGAGGATGCCGATCACGGGCGCCCAGGACACCGGGATCTGCCCGCCACCGAAGGGGCCGACGATGGTCTCGGCCGAGGTCAGCGGTGCGAAGGCGATGATCATCGACCAGAGGAGTGCCCAGAACAGTCGGAGCACCACGAAGCCGAGGACCGCGGTGATGGCGAAGTTCGCCACCGCACGCCACATCCGCCCATCGATCGCCTGCCTCCCGAGCGCGCGGAGCCAGCCGCCGAAGCCGGGACGGTCCCGCGGCTGGAGCCGCAGCGGGGCGTTCGGTACCCGGTACAGGGCGGCGACGCGAGCGATCTCGAACCAGCCGACGCCGAAGAGCACATATACGAGGCCCACGAGCACCACGATGCCGACGCCGAAGACGAAGAGGAGGCCGAGTCCGGTGCCGAGGAGCCCGCCGAGCATGCCGAAGATGGCGCCCCCGATCACCCCGACACCGGCGAGATGCAGGATCGTGAGCGGGATGCGCAACGGCGGCTTCACCGCTGGCGCGGTGCCCGGGGTCGCAGTCTGTGTGGTCATGCTTCCACGGTAGGGCCGCCGCCGGACCTCGCCCACCGAGTCAACCGGACACTCACGTTCGGGTTTTCCCTACCCCCACCCGCCGAGACCCCGCGCTATCGCCGAAACCCCGGCCTGCATCGGTGCGCAGGCCGGGGTTTCGGCGGAAAGACGGGGTTTCGGGTCAGTTCGACATGAAGCCGACGAGCAACCCGCCCGTGACCTTCACGGCCAGGTTGTAGATGCCCGCGACGACGGCGCCGAGCACCGTGAACACGATGAGGTTGAGGATCGCGACAACCGCCGCGAACGCCATGACCTGCGGCAGCCCCACGAGCTCGGACAGCGGGATCGCGCCGTCGGTGAAGCTCCGCACGAACTCGTCGGCCGTGGACATGATGCCGGTCGCCTGCAGCACGAGGAAGATCAGGAAGAACGACACCATCGTGACGACGGCCAGAGCGACCGCTCCCAGGAACGAGAGCTTCACCGCGGACCAGAAGTCGACGTAGACGAGCCGCAGCCGGACCTGCTTGCCACCGGTCTTGCGTGTCGACTTCTTCGCCAGCTTGTCAGCCACTGTGCTCATGCGTCTGTATCCTCGGGTGTCTCAGTCGTCTGGGGGGCCTCGGCGTCGGCATCCGGCTCGGTCTCCTCTTCGGTGAGACCACGTTCGCCGTTCCGGGCGATGGCGAGGATGCGGTCGGCCTCCGTCGTGCGGGCGAACACCACTCCCATGGTGTCGCGACCCTTGGCGGGGACCTCGGCCACGGCAGAGCGTACCACCTTGCCGCTGGACAGAACCACCAAGACCTCGTCGTCCTCGGACACGATCAGACCACCCGCGAGAGTGCCCCGATCGTCGTTCAACTTGGCGACCTTGATGCCGTATCCGCCACGCCCCTGGACGCGGTATTCCTCGACGGCGGTGCGCTTCGCATAGCCCCCGTCGGTGACCACGAAGACGTACTTCCCGGGTGCGGCGACGGAGGCGGACAGCAGGCTGTCACCCTCACGGAACTTCATGCCCTTCACCCCGGCGGTGGCACGGCCCATGGGGCGCAACGCCTCGTCGGTCGCCTGGAATCGCACCGACATGCCCCGGCGGCTGATGAGCAGGATGTCGTCCTCGGCGTTGACGAGGAGGGCGCTGACCAGCTCGTCCTCGTCGTTCAGACGGATCGCGATCACGCCGCCCTGGCGGTTCGTGTCGTAGTTGTCCAGACGGGTCTTCTTGACCAGGCCCTCGCGCGTGGCGAGGACGAGGTAGTCCGCCACCGCGTAGTCGCGGATGTCGAGGACCTGCGCGATGCTCTCGTCCGGCTGCAGCGCGAGGAGGTTCGCGACATGGGTGCCCTTCGCGTCGCGCCCTGCTTCCGGCACCTCGTACGTCTTCGCGCGGTAGACCCGGCCCTTGTCGGTGAAGAACAGCAGCCAGTGATGCGTCGTCGTGACGAAGAAGTGCTCGACGATGTCGTCCGCGCGCAGCTGGGCGCCCTTGACACCCTTGCCGCCGCGGTGCTGCGAGCGGTAGTTGTCGCTGCGCGTGCGCTTGATGTAGCCCTCGCGCGTGACGGTGACGACCATCTCCTCCTCGGCGATGAGGTCTTCCATCGACACGTCGCCGTCGAAGCCGTGCAGGATGTGCGTCCGCCGCTCGTCGCCGAACCGCTCGACGATGCCCGTCAACTCCTCGCGGATGATCGAGCGCTGGCGGCCCTCGTCGGCCAGGATCGCCTTGTAGTCGGTGATCTGAGCCTCGAGCTCGTTGGCCTGATCGATGATCTTCTGACGCTCGAGAGCGGCGAGTCGACGCAGCTGCATCTGCAGGATCGCGTCGGCCTGGATCTCGTCGATGTCGAGGAGCTTCTGCAGTCCCTCGTTCGCATCCGCGGTGGTCTGCGAACGACGGATCAGGGCGATGACCTCGTCGAGCGCGTCGAGCGCCTTCAGGTAGCCGCGCAGGATGTGCATGCGCTTCTCGGCTTCGCGGAGGCGGAACTCCGTGCGTCGGACGATCACATCGATCTGGTGAGCGATCCAGTGCGAGATGAAGCCGTCGATCGCGAGCGTCCGGGGGACACCGTCGACGATCGCGAGCATGTTCGCGCCGAAGTTCTCCTGCAGCTGCGTGTGCTTGTACAGGTTGTTCAGCACGACCTTCGCGACCGCATCGCGCTTGAGCACCACGACCAGGCGCTGACCGGTGCGGTCCGACGACTCGTCACGGATGTCGGCGATGCCGGTGATCTTGCCGTCACGGGCGAGGTCGCCGATCTTCACCGCCACGTTGTCGGGGTTGACCTGGTAGGGCAGCTCGGTGATGACGAGGCAGGTGCGACCCTGGATCTCCTCCACGTTGACGACTGCGCGCATCGTGATCGAGCCGCGACCCGTGCGGTACGCCTCATGGATGCCCTTGGTGCCGAGGATCTGCGCGCCGGTCGGGAAGTCCGGGCCCGGAATGCGCTGGATCAGACCCTCGAGCAGTTCCTCGCGCGAGACCCCGGGGTTGTCGAGAGCCCAGAGCGCCGCGTCGGACACCTCGCGCAGATTGTGCGGCGGGATGTTGGTCGCCATCCCGACCGCGATGCCGACCGAGCCGTTGACGAGCAGGTTCGGGAAGCGGGCGGGCAGGACTGTGGGCTCCTGCGTCTGACCGTCGTAGTTGTCGGTGAAGTCGACGGTGTCTTCCTCGATGTCGCGCACCATCTCGAGCGCGAGCTGAGCCATCTTCGTCTCGGTGTATCGCGGGGCTGCGGCACCCATGTTGCCCGGGGAGCCGAAGTTCCCCTGGCCGAGGGCGAGCGGGTACCGGAGCGACCAGGGCTGCACCAGACGGACGAGGGCGTCGTAGATCGCCGAGTCGCCGTGCGGGTGGTACTGACCCATGACCTCGCCGACGACGCGGGCGCACTTGGAGAACGACTTGTCGGGGCGGAACCCACCGTCGTACATGCCGTAGATGACACGGCGGTGCACCGGCTTGAGGCCATCGCGGACGTCGGGGAGGGCGCGGCCGACGATGACCGCCATGGCGTAGTCGAGATAGCTGCGCTGCATCTCCGACTGCAGATCGACCTGGTCGATCTTGCCGTGCTCGTGACCCTCGGTGATGTCGGGGCGTTCTTCGTCAGTCATGTGTCTTTCCTGGTGGGCTGAGCTGGTCGGAGCAGCGGGTCCCGTTCGACGGACTCAGGGACCCCGCGGTGATCAGATGTCGAGGAACCGGACGTCCTTGGCGTTGCGCTGGATGAAGCTCCGACGCGATTCCACGTCCTCGCCCATCAGCACGCTGAAGATCTCGTCCGCGGCGGCGGCGTCCTCGATGGTCACCTGACGAAGCGTCCGGGTGGTGTGGTCCATCGTGGTCTCCCACAGTTCCTTGGCGTTCATCTCGCCGAGACCCTTGTAGCGCTGGATGCCCGCGTCCTTGGGGATGCGCTTGCCGTTCTCCAGGCCGTAGGCCAGCAGCGCATCGCGCTCGGCGTCGCTGAACACGTACTCGTGTGCCGCGTTCGACCACTTGAGGCGGTAGAGCGGCGGCATCGCGAGGTACACGAAGCCGGCCTCGATGAGTCCGCGCATGTAACGGAACAGCAGGGTGAGCAGCAGGGTGGTGATGTGCTGACCGTCGACGTCGGCATCGGCCATCAGCACGATCTTGTGATACCGCGCCTTCTCGATGTCGAACTCCTCGCCGATGCCCGTGCCGAAGGCCTGGATCATCGCCTGGACTTCCTTGTTGCCGAGCGCCTTGTCGAGACGCGCGCGCTCGACGTTGAGGATCTTGCCGCGCAGCGCCAGGATCGCCTGCGTGTGCGGGTCCCGACCCTGCACCGCCGAACCGCCGGCCGAGTCGCCCTCCACGAGGAAGATCTCGCTGATCGACGGGTCCTTGCTCGTGCAGTCCTTGAGCTTGTCGGGCATCGCCGCGGACTCGAACACGCTCTTGCGACGCGCGGTCTCGCGCGCCTTGCGCGCGGCGAGGCGTGCCGTCGCCGCGTCGATGGCCTTGCGGATGACGTTCTTCGCCTGGTTCGGGTTGCGCTCGAACCAGTCGCCGAGCTGATCGCCGACGACCTTCTGCACGAAGGCCTTCGCCTCGGTGTTGCCGAGCTTCGTCTTGGTCTGACCCTCGAACTGGGGCTCGCCGAGCTTGATCGAGATGACGGCGGTCAGCCCCTCGCGCACGTCGTCTCCGGAGAGGTTGTCGTCCTTCTCCTTGAGGAGGTTGTTCGCACGGGCATAGCGGTTGACGAGCGTGGTGAGCGCCGCCCGGAAGCCCTCCTCGTGCGTGCCACCCTCGTGCGTGTTGATGGTGTTGGCGTAGGTGAACACGTTCTCCGTGTACGACGTCGTCCACTGCATCGCGACCTCGAGCGAGATCTTGCGCGCCGTGTCCTCGGACTCGAAGGCGATGATCTCCTCGTTGACGACCTCGGCGTGGCGCACCTTGTTCAGGTACTCGACGTAGTCGACGAGACCGCGCTCGTAGAAGAAGACGTCGCCCGGCTGCTTCGTGACCGCCTGGCCGTCTTCCTCGGTCTCGTACGCCGACTCCGGCCGCTCGTCGGAGAGCTCGATGCGCAGTCCCTTGTTGAGGAACGCCATCTGCTGGAACCGGGTGCGGAGCGTGTCGTAGTCGAACTCGACGGTCTCCTGGAAGATCTCCGCGTCCGGCCAGAACGTGATGCTGGTCCCGGTCTCCTCGGTGGCCTCGCCCTTTTCCAGCTTCTGCTGCGGGACGCCGCCGTCGGCGAAGCTGTGCCGCCAGACGAAGCCCTTCTGCTTGACCTCCACGTCGAAGCGGGTCGACAGGGCGTTCACCACCGAGGATCCGACGCCGTGCAGACCGCCGGAGACGGCGTAGGCGCCGCCACCGAACTTGCCGCCCGCGTGCAGGATCGTGAGCACGACCTCGACGGTCGACTTCGAGGGGTCCGACGAGTGCGGGTCGACGGGGATACCGCGACCGTTGTCGACCACGCGCACGCCGCCGTCGGCGAGGAGGGTGACGAAGATCGTGTCGGCATACCCGGCCAGCGCTTCGTCCACCGAGTTGTCGACGATCTCGTAGACGAGGTGGTGCAGTCCGCGGGGACCGGTCGAGCCGATGTACATGCCGGGTCGCTTGCGGACCGCTTCGAGTCCTTCGAGGATCTGGATCGAGTCGGCGCCGTACTCACCGGGCTGCTGCTTCTTCGGTGCGGGTGCCGCCGATCCTCCGGCCTGTGAGCCCGACGAAGCGTCGTTGTTCGGTTCCGTCTCGTCAGCAGGGGATTCAGGCGTCATCAGAGGGCATTCTCCAGATCGATATCTCGAACTCCCATTCTAGCCGGGTTTCGAGTCGAAATGCCGCTCAACGGCCGCGTGTGGCCCTCTGAGCGTTTCGGACCCCTTGCATGGTGCCCTACCCGTAGGTATCGCGCGGGCCCCGCCCTGGAACGGCTCTGGGACCCCATTTCCACGAGGGGACGTCCGGTCCGATGAAGCGGAGGTTCTCCACTCCCGCCTCCGGGTACCGTCGTCCGATCTCCGTGAGGATCGTCGCGCGCATGAACTGGAGGTTCTTCGCCCACGCGGTGGAATCGCACTTGACGGTGAGCAGTCCGCGCTCGAGAGACACCGGCTCCGAGTGCTTCGCGGTGTCCGCCCCCGCGAGGTCAGCCCACTGGCGGACGAGGTCCTCCCGGGCGAGCGTCGTCTCCCAGCCGGATTCGCGGCTGAGCGTGTCGAGGACGGCGCCGAGGCTTCCCGGATCACGGCCGGGGGTGAACGGCGCGTTGTCGTCGTCGACGGAGATCCGCCTTTTGCGCTTCCAGTTCTTGGCGCTCGGCTTGAGTCCCCGCAGTCGCAGGTAGGTGGCGACGGTCTCGGGAGCCTCCGCCGAGGCCGGGCTGTCGGTGACCACGTCAGTCATTCGGCGCACCGCCCTCTCCCTGCAGCCGGTCCCGCTCATCGGTGATGGTCCCCGCCGTGATGCGGACGACGTGAGCATGGAGCACGTCGGGGATATCCTCCTCCACCGCGGCCGTGACCACCACCTGCTCGTAGCCCGCGGTGAGCGCGGCGAGCCGCTGCCGCCGATCGGCGTCCAGCTCCGCGAAGACGTCGTCGAGGATCAGTACCGGGTCGCCGGCCGGGGACTCGCTGCGGAGCAGCTCGGCGGATGCCAGTCGCAGGGCGAGTGCGACCGACCAGGACTCGCCGTGGGAGGCGTACCCCTTCACCGGCAGGTCCCGGACCCGCAGCACCAGGTCGTCCCGATGGGGTCCGGTGAGGGTGAGGCCGCGGTCGAGTTCGTTCGAGCGTTTCGCCGCGAGAGAGGCGCGGAACATCTCGGCGATGCGACGGGCGTCCCCGCGCACGTCGTCGACGGGAGCGGCACCGTCCGCGTCATCGCGGTCGTCGTCATCCTCGGGATCGCTGCCGGCGACCGACAGCGCCCAGTCGAGCCGGGGACGGTGGTCCGCGCCGGCGATCGCCGCGTATGCATCGGCGACGGGCTGCTGCAGATCGGACGCCAGCCGCTGCCGTGCCGTGATGATCTCGGATCCGAGGGAGACGAGCTTGTCGTCCCAGACGTCGAGGGTGCTCAGCGCTTCACCGCGGATGCCCCGCGCCCGCGCCGACTTGAGCAGGGCGTTGCGCTGCTTGAGCACGCGGTCGTAGTCACCCAGCACGGCGGCGAGTCGCGGGGTGCGCTGGATGAGGAGCTGGTCGGCGAACCGGCGGCGGGCCGAGGGGTCGCCCCGCACGATCTGGAGATCCTCCGGCGCGAACAGCACGACATGTGCGTAGCGGGGGAGCTCGTTCGTCTTCGACGGGGAGCCGTTGATCCGCGCCTTGTTCGACCCCTGGCGATTGAGCTGCACCTCGACGAGCACGCGTCGCTCACCGTGCGCGAGCCGGGCCCGGATGACGGCGAACTCCTGCCCGTCCCGCACCATCGGCGCGTCCGAGGACACCCGATGCGATCCCAGCGTCGCGAGGAACACCACCGCCTCCGCGAGGTTCGTCTTGCCTTGGCCGTTCCGCCCGACGAGGACGTTCGGCCCGCGGTGCAAGGCGAGTTCCGCGGTCGCGTAATTGCGGAAATCGACCAGGCTGAGATGCTCCACAATCACGGAGCCAGCCTACCTTCCGGGTCGGACACTCCCTCGGGGCCGGGGGTGCTCAGCGCAGGAGGAGGTTGGGCTGGAGGAGGTACTTGAACGAGTCCAGACCGGCCTGGTCGACCGACGTCTGACTGGTGATGAGGACCGGGCTCAGCTTGTTGGCGTTGTCGCTGGAGGTGAAGGTCACCCGCACGAACTCGCTCTTGACCGCACCGAGGGCTTCGATGAGGTACTGCGGGTTGAGACCCAGCGTCACCTCGTCGCCGCCGGAGAGGATCGCGTCGACCGACTCGGACGCGCGGGCGTGCTCGCTGCCCGATGCATCCATCGTGACGCTGTCGGTCGAGAACGTGAAACGCAGTGGCGCCGCGCGGTCGAGCACGAGGGAGACACGGCGGACGGCCTCGATGAGATCGGCCGTGTTGACGACGGCGTAGTGGTCGGTCTGCTCGGGGAAGAGGCGGCGGACCGGGGGGAAGTTGCCCTTGATGAGCAGCGACGTCACGGTCTTGTTGCCGGCGGTGAACGCGATGATCTCGCGATCCCCGGCACCCGAGAAGGCGATCTGGATCGTGCCGGCGTGTCCGAACGTCTTGCCGACCTCGACGAGGGTGCGGGCGGGAACGAGTGCGGTGGCCTCGACGGCCTCGCCGTCCCAGGGCACGTCGCGGAGCGAGACCCGGTAGCGGTCGGTGGCGACGAGGCTGAGCGTCTGTCCGGAGACCTCGAGCTGGACACCCGTCAGCACGGGAGTCACATCGTCACGGGACGCGGCGAAGCCGACCTGCGCGATCGCCGTGCCGAAATCGTCGGCCGGGACGACGCCGGAGGATCCGGACACCTCGGGAATGGACGGGTATTCCTCGACCGGCATGGCCGCGAGGGTGAAGCGAGCCGAGCCACAGGTCACGGCGATTCCGCCGTCATCCTCGACGGCGATCTCGATGGGAGCGTTCGGGAGGCGGCTCGCGATGTCGGAGAGCAGCCGCCCGTGGACGAGGATCGTGCCCGGTGTCTCGACCGTCGCCTCGATGGTCGTCCGTGCGGATGCTTCGTAGTCGAAGGCCGAGAGGGTGAGTCCGGAGCCGTCCGCCTCGATCAGGACACCGGCGAGGATCGGCTGTGGATTGCGCTGGGGCAGCAGCTTGACGACGAAGGACACAGCCTCGCTGAAGACATCGCGGTTGACCTGAAACCTCACGGGTGCTCCCTTGTCGTCGAACATGACGGGTCGTCGTCGGGTCCTGCCACTGCAGGGAATCCCATGCTAGCCCCACAGTCCTGCGGTTCCCTACGCCGGAGGACTTGTCATGCCGCCGCCGGTTCTCCCCACCGTCTGGTGATCGGATCGCACCCTGAATGACTTAACTCCTTAACGGTGTTAACACCTGTGGATACTGTGGATAAGTCGGTGGAAAGCAGGCGCGAGTAGGGAACTACACACGTGTCACTTGTGGAGACCCTGAGGAATCCGCGGGTGGACAGGGGTCGGTCGTCGTTTCGCCGTCCCGGGGTTATCCACAGGTTTCCCCGATCGCCCCACATTCGAGACGGCGCGTTCCACGTTCATCCACAAGTTATCCACATGTGCATAGACGCATCTATCCGGCGGGTGCATGTCGCCGAAACGCCGAGAGGGACGCCGTCCGATGTCGGTTGCGGCGTCCCTCTCGTGGATGCAGGTCGTCAGCGACGACCGAGCTGCGTGGTGATCTCGGTCACCTGGTTGTAGATCGAGCGACGCTCCTTCATGAGTTCGCTGATCTTCTTGTAGGCGTACATGACCGTCGTGTGGTCCCGGTTGCCGAAGAGCTGACCGATCTTCGGGAGGGAGAGGCTGGTGCGCTCACGGCAGAGGTACATGGCGATCTGCCGTGCGGTGGCGATCTGCTGCGAACGGCTGGAACCGTAGAGGTCGTCGACGGTGAGCTTGAAGTACTGCGCGGTCGCGGTGATGATGTCGGTCGGCGAGATGATGTTGTCCTCGGCCGTGTCGATGATGTCCCGCAGCACGGTCTGAGCCAGGGAGATGTCGAGGGCAGAGCGGTTCAGGCTCGCGAACGCGGAGACGCGGATGAGTGCACCCTCCAGCTCGCGGATGTTCGAGGACACGACCGTGGCGATGTACTCGAGCACCTCGTCCGGGATGTGGAGGGCCTCGCTCTGCGCCTTCTTCCGCAGGATGGCGATACGGGTCTCGAGGTCGGGCGCCTGCACGTCGGTGATGAGGCCCCACTCGAACCGGCTGCGCATGCGGTCCTCGAAGCCGGTCAGGTGCTTCGGTGCGACATCGCTGGTGATGACGACCTGCTTGTTGTGGTCGTGCAGCGTGTTGAACGTGTGGAAGAACGCCTCCTGCGTCTCCGCCCGTCCCTGGAGGAACTGGATGTCGTCGATGAGGAGGATGTCCACGTCGCGGTACCGCGCTTGGAACGCGGCGCCGCGGTTGTTGGCGATGGAGTTGATGAAGTCGTTCGTGAACTCCTCGCTCGATACGTACCGCACCTTCACCCCGGCGTAGAGGGACTGCGCGTAGTCACCGATGGCGTGGAGGAGGTGTGTCTTGCCCAGTCCGGAGTCGCCGTAGATGAAGAGCGGGTTGTAGGCCTTGGCCGGAGCCTCGGCCACGGCCACGGCGGCCGCGTGTGCGAACCGGTTGGACTGGCCGATCACGAAGTTGTCGAAGGTGTACTTCGGGTTGAGGCGGGATTCGTGGCGCAGCGCCGTCGGCTGCTCCATCGGCGACTCGGCGCGTACCGGCTCCTGGCGACCGAAGTCGGCGACCGCGATGGGGGCCGTGGGCTGGTCCGCGAGTTCGTGGTTCACGACCACCCGGTAGGACGTGACCTCTTCGCCGACGTGAGCGAGCGCCTCCATGATGGGCAGGCGGAGACGCTTGTTGATCTGCGCGGCGGTGAGGTCGTTCGGCACCTCGAGGTACAGGGTCGCCGACATCACCCCGGCGGGCACCGCGAGGCTCAGGAAGCCCTGGAGCTGCGGCGTGACCCGATCGTCGGCTTCCAGCAGCTCCTGCACCGTGGTCCAGATCGGGACTTCGGGCTGGGCTGGTGAGGACAT